>JAMLGP010000001.1 GCA_023957835.1 Homoserinimonas sp.
CAACTAATTAATAATCCAGACGGCGGCCCCGTAATTCCGGGGGCCGCCTTCCCATTCCCATCCAACGCCGCGGAGTTTTGTCAATGCCGCTGCCGCTAAAGGAACCGCAGCGTTAACAAAACTCCGCGGCGTCAGCAGTGTCGGGTGATGGCGCTGGCTATGGGGTGGAAATTGGCGGAGGATGGGGGATTCGAACCCCCGAGGGCTTTCACCCAACACGCTTTCCAAGCGTGCGCCATAGGCCACTAGGCGAATCCTCCTGGCGAGCCGCGGAGGGCCGCGACCTCAATGAATCTTACGGGATGCTTCGGATTCAGCGTAAACGGATGCGCCCACCTATTCCGAGTTCGGGCTGCTAGACGCGACCGCGGGTGAGCGTGTCAATGAATTCCCCATCCAGTCGTCAAAGTAGGCAAGGAGCATTGATGCCTTGGATTCGAATCGAACGTAGAGGGTTCGTTGTGAGCCTGCCTCATCGGCTGGCTTGCGTTCTGCCGCATCGGCGGGCATGAACATCGACGGGTCGAGCACCCCGTGAATGGTGATCGCCTAGGGTCGCCCCTGCACGATGTCCGACACGATCACCCGCACGTCGAGAAGCTCCACAACCTCCCGGCGCATCGCCGCCTAGGCGTTCGCCATACGGCCACGGGCCCGCTCCGCGAGCGCCGCCACGTCGGTGATCCGCTTGGCCTGGTCTTCCCGTCACAACTGCATCGAGGCGAGGGCCTCCAACCGCCCCGCACGTCCCTGAGCTCGCCGTGCAGACGCTCCATCGTCGTCCGGTGCTCCTCGGGGCCTGCCGTCCGGGTGCGTTCTCCCTCGGACGGTGGGCCCTCACCATGTCCGGTCTCCAGCAGGAGCGCCCGTCCCTGCGGGAAGCTGCAGCACAGCCTTCAGCGCCGAACAGATATTACGAACAGTCGGTTCGCTCCCAATAGCCCTTCTCCGTCGACAGAGGCAACACGGTCGGGGGAGCTTCTGCAGCTGCCTCAATTGCGGAGAGTGTAGTGAGACCATCCATGTACACGTTTTCGTACACGTCAAGTCCGGGAAGCGACAGCGACCCATCATCGGAAACGACGCCAATCAAGGCTCCATTCCGGGCGACTGGGTAAGCGCTCGATGGTTCAAGTCGGCCAGGATCTTCGAGGACGGCGAAGATCCGTTGCCCCTGAAATCCCTTGAGGACCACTTCCGGATCTGTCGCTCCATCGAGCCACAGCACGATCTCGATCTCCGAGGGCATATCAGCCTTGGGATCGAAGTCATTCAGAACCTCGACGCTCAACACGACTGTTCGCCAGTTCGCCGTCTTGTCCTCGAAAGCGAGGTTCTCTCGCTCCACGGTGTCGTCGCCACCGACGCTGTCACGGTAGCTTGAACCAGGCCGCACTCTATGGACCTTGCCGTCGATGGTGGCCCCGAAGATCCGCTCTCCCGGCCCACCGTCCCACGCGACGGTGAAGTTAGGTAGCGTTTCGCTGAGCGTACAGTCCAACAGCTGCGCATCCCCGACACTCCCTTGGCTCGCGAGTGCCACATTGAGGCGCTCGGTGTCAATCACGGACGCACGGGATTGCGACTCAGCTACATCGCTTGACCGCAAAGCGTGAACTGCGGCGACGCCGACCACGAGCCCCGCGACCGCCACGACCGAAGCCAAGATCAGGTATAACTTTCGCATTGCTACTCCACCTTGCACTCAATAGGCGGCATTCAGGTGGGCTCAGTCGTGACTGTAGAAGATGACGGCCATGCGAACCGCCGTGCGGCGTCGCGATACTTCGCGATTCACAAGCGATACTCCATTAGGTACCGAATGACTGATCGTTGGCTGGATTATATCCCATGTGGGCCAGCGTTGTGGTCCATCCAGTTGGAAGTGGGCTGGTCGCACCTGCTACGTGTCTCACGAGCGTCCGCTCGCGGCCCGTCGTGGGGTCTTCCTGGACATGAGAGAGCCCCGACGGCCACCGCGTCCGCCGTGGCCGGGACCAGCCCCGCCACGACCGATGATGGGGTGGGTTTGATGAGTGCCATTTGTGTTTCCTCGCTTCCCTTGGTGGGCTTCTCGGCCCTTGGTAGGCCCGACGACAGGTAGCCGCGGGGGCTTGTGGCCCGCTAAGCGGCTTCCCGGAGGCTGACCTCAAACGGGGACCTGGGGAAGGCGACGGCAGTTCTAGACGCAAGTCCACCAAGTAGGGATGAGACGCTGGCTTCTCTTGCGATTTCTTCAATGCTGGTTTTCTCGTACCCGTTCTTGTCAAAGATTTCGTTGGCAGCGTCGAGAATCTTCTTTCGAGTCTTCGCCTTGCGAAGCTCCTGTCCGGGGTATTTTCCTGCTTCTGCCATCCAGGTAGCGCAGGTAGCTTTTCGGGCCATTTCGGCATTCCCAACCGCATCTTCCGAAGCCAGCGTAGAGGCAATCCTGACTGCGGTTGTCATTGTGAATTCAGACCTGGTGCTCGGTGATGGAACTCTCGTCCTCCAACTCTCCGGACACTCTTTGACTGTTAATGCGGCGAGTCCCAGTGGAGACGCCCTACTCGTTGACGCAGGTGCGAGTCTCGTGCTCACTGGCCAAGGGAGTGTTTCTGTTGCCGGGGCCGACGGCGGATTGGGACTGGCAGGCACCTCCGGATCTTCGGATTCTGCGACGGGAACAGTCCTTTCAGCAGGTACTGCCATACCGGCGGATGATCCTACAGAATACTTTGCGCAATGGGCGGATCTTAGTGATTCAGATCTGGCAGATACCGGTACTGAGTCGATCCCGATCGGTATTCTTGGCATCCTCCTGATCGGAACTGGGATTGTGCTAAACCTCAGCAGAAGGCGACGGACTACGATTGAAGGGTGACCTCACCCCTTAGGCCTACCGGCCAGGGGATCGGAACCGGGTCATCCGATCGACCGGTTCTTGATCGTACTGGCCTGCGTATGCTCTTTCTCATTCCGGGTGGCTTGTCACTACTCATGGGACTGGACGCTGCACTACTGCTCATGGGGCTGTCGGCTCCACTCAATTTTGCGAAGGTCGCGAGCCTGCATGCTCCGCTAATGGTCTTCGGATTCGTCGGCACGCTAATCGTCCTCGAGCGCTCGGTCGCGGCCCGAAGGCCGTGGGGCTATTTCGCCCCGGCACTGCTCGGTCTTGGCAGTCTCGCCCTGCTCACCGAGCTGCCGATCGAAGTCGGCAAGTCGATGATTGCCCTCGGCTTTGTCGGCCTCATCCTGATCTATTTGGTGATCTGGAAGCGACTTGCCGCTGCGGCGATCGCAATTCAGGCTCTTGGCGCAGTTTCCGGACTGGTTGCAGCTCTGCTTTGGATTGTCGGAACCAGAATTTCCGGAATCTTCCCCGGAATGGCCGTTTTCCTCATCCTCACGATCGTCGGCGAGCGGCTTGAGCTCGCTCGGGTCTCTCCTGCTGTCAATGTCCGCTCGGAGCGCTTCGGTCTTGCGGTAGCAGTATTCCTAACCGCATTCACCGCTCTGGCACCGCTTTGGCCGACCCCCGGCTACCAGCTGCTGGGCTTCGGGCTCGGACTTTTGGTCATTTGGCTGTTCCGTTATGATGTTGCGACGAGGCTCGTGAACACGAGCGGCCTGCCGAGGTTCATGGCCGCCTGCCTGCTTGCAGGCTATTTCTGGCTCATTGTGCCGACTGGAATCTGGCTGATTGCCGGCGGAGTCTCAAGCGGACCAATCTATGACGCGGTGCTACACTCGATCTTCCTCGGCTTCGTCATGTCGATGATCATGGCGCACGCTCCGGTGATTCTGCCCGCGGTGCTTCGAAAGCCGCTTCCATACCGACCCTTCCTGTACATTCCGGCTGCCCTGCTGCACGCGTCTCTCATCGTGCGGCTGCTCGGTGGGGATGCCTGGAGCAGCGTTCCCGCGCTGCAATGGGGCGGAGCACTGAATGTGGTCGCCGTATTGCTATTTGCCGTGCTCGCAGTCACTTCGGCGATTATGGGCCCTCCAAGAAAGCAATCGAAACCTGCCGCCCCCAAAGCCGAAAAGTCCACCAGGAAAGCTGAAGCATGAACCGTAGACGCTGGTATATAGTCATGAACTCGATCGTTGCCTCTTGGCTTGTCCTGGCCGCAATCGCAGTAGTGAGCCACAGGTTCATCCCGCAGGGCTCCTGGCTAATGGTCCACCTTCTGCTGCTCGGCGCGGTGAGCACCGCGATTCTCATCTGGAGTCAGCACTTCGCTGACACGCTCCTGCGACGACCCGCACCAGGGGGCCGCGCCTTCCACGGAGTAAGGCTTTTCGGCCACACTGCTGGCGCCCTGAGCGTCGTGGCAGGAATGATTCTGGGCTTCTGGCCGCTGGTTCTCGCCGGCGGAATCGTGATCGCGCTCGAAATGATTGCGCACATCGCCGTTCTGATCATCCAGTCGCGAGGTTCTCTTCCGGCGAGGTTCGCTCCCCTCGTTCGGTACTACATAGCCGCGCCGATAGCGCTCGCGATCGGGGTGGGTCTTGGCGTCTACATGTCGTCCGCCGGAATTGCGGATGCCGTCCACGACCGCCTCTATCCGGCCCACCTCGCCTTCAACCTGCTCGGCTGGGTCGGGCTCACCGTGGTCGGAACTCTCGTAATCCTCTGGCCCACCGTCCTGCATGCGAGGGTTTCAGAAAAGGTCGACTGGATCGGCAGAACCGCACTTTGGCTGTGCGTCGCCGGCCTCGCGGTGATCGGGGCCGCGACTCTGGCAGACTTCAGGCCGCTGTTCGCAATCGGAGTGCTCGTTTATCTCATCGGAGCCGTACTGATCGCAGTCGACGGCACAAAAGTGGCCGGCAAATCAAAGCAGTGGAACTTCGCAAGCTGGAGTCTGATTGCCGCCTACTTCTGGTTCCTGTTCTGTACGGTGGCTCTCGGGATCGTGGTCGCGGTCGCCCCAACCTGGTCGGCCATGGACGCGAGTCTCGCCCAGCTCATCGGACCGTTCGCGGTCGGCTTCGCGGCTCAGGTTCTGTTTGGAGCTCTCGGTTACCTGCTGCCGGTGGTTCTCGGCGGCGGCCCTGAGCAATCGCGCAGAACGATTGCGATTCTGGAAAAGGGCAGCCTGTATCGGGTCGCAGTAGTCAATCTCGGCATAGCTCTCTACCTCTTGCCGGTTCCGAGCTACGTGAAGGTCGTCGACGCGCTTCTGGTATTCGTGATCCTGCTCGTGTTCGTATTTCTCGCAATTAGGGCGGCCGTCGTCAGCCGCAAACCGGTGGAGGCAAAGTCCACGGCAAAGACACCGGAGGCGGGGGAGGGCACGACTCTAATTGCTAAGCGAGGCGGAGCGCTCGCGGCAGCCGTTTCAACGGTCGTACTAGCCCTGACCATCGGCATAGTCATGGACCCGGTTGCTGCCGGGCTTAATCTGACCCCGGCTGCCCCGACAGTGCAGGCGACCGGTCACACGACCGTCGTGGAAGTGACCATGAAGGACATGAGGTTCCATCCTGCCGTAGTTGAGGTTCCTGCCGGCGACAAGCTAGTGCTCAAAGTGACAAACAAGGACGATCAGGTACACGATCTGGTCCTCGAAGACGGTGCGACATCCGGATTGCTGAATCCGACAGAATCAGCGGATGTCACGGTCAAGATCGTGAGTTCAGATCTGGATGGCTGGTGTTCGATCGCCGGTCACAAGCTGCTCGGAATGGTCATGAAGGTCAAGATGATCGGCGGACCGACTCTTGCTCCAACGGCTTCCCCCGGTGACCACGGCGATCACAATGGCAGCGAGGCAACCGGGCCTTCAGCCGCAGAGGACCTGGATCTCTCGAAGGAACCGGCGAGCAGTTTTGTCGCAAGGGACCCGTCACTGGCTCCGGCTCCAGCGGAAACCGTGCACAACTACACCTTTACGGTAGGAGACACGAACACCGAAGTAGCTCCCGGGGTCAGTCAGGACCTCTGGACGTACAACGGCACGGCCCCCGGACCAACACTCAGAGGCAAAGTCGGCGACAAGTTCGTAATCACTCTCGTGAATGACGGAACCATCGGCCACTCGATAGACTTCCATGCCGGGTCGCTCGCCCCGGATGAGCCGATGAAAACCATTCAGCCCGGTGAACAACTCACCTACACGTTCACCGCGACGAAGTCGGGAATTTGGCTCTACCACTGCTCCACTGCACCGATGTCCATGCACATTGCAAACGGGATGTTCGGTGCGGTGATTATCGATCCGCCTGGGCTCCCTGCGGTCGATCAGGAGTTCCTGCTCGTCCAGTCCGAGTATTACCTCGGCCCGCAGGGTGGCGTAACGGATGTGACCAGAATCGCGACCCAGAACCCCGACCTCGTTACCTTCAACGGCTACGCGGATCAGTACATGCACCGGCCAATCAAGGTGACTGCGGGAGAGCGGGTTCGAATCTGGGTGCTGGACGCCGGACCGAATCGTCCTAGTTCCTTCCACGTAGTCGGCGGGCAGTTCGACACCGTTTTTTCCGAAGGCGACTACCTGCTTAAGGACGGCGGCTCGACCGGAACCGGCGGTGCGCAGGCGCTGTCGCTGCAACCTGCTCAGGGAGGATTCGTGGAACTGACCTTCCCCGAGGCCGGGAACTATTCCTTCGTCACCCACATAATGTCGGATGCCGAAAAGGGCGCGATGGGCGTTTTCCAGGTCGCTCCACAGGCGCACTGACCGGGCGCAGAGCGATTACCTGTTCCCGCGCCACTAGTTACGAGTGAAGCGCAGCTTCCAAAGCTCGGGTCCCTCTTCGAGGTAGCTGACCTCGAAGGCATCCGGCATCCGCTCGCCCAATTGAGCAAGCAGTGGCAGCGGGTTGTGATTGGCGACCAGGTCAAGGCTCACTCCCGATTGCAGGGAGCCGAGCGCTCCGAAGATCGTCGCGTGCCTGATCGCATGCGGAATCTGGCGGGTATCGAGGACGATTTCGCTCTCGTCCGCGTGCCCGCAGGCGCAACCCGTGCTCGTCGAGTGGGTCGCGGCGGAGGCGGAAGTCTGAATCTGAATCGGTTGAACGGCCATGCTCCAAGCCTAACCCTCGCCTAGGGTTGGATTATGTCCGAAAGCCGTGAGAAAGCCGCCGTAATCACAGTTTCAGATCGCAGTGCTCGCGGCGAGCGCGAAGACTCCTCGGGCCCCATGGCGGTTGCCCTCCTTGAAGAGGCAGGATTCGACGTCGACTATTCGGTCATTCCGGATGGGGCGGACACCGTAGCTGCAGCCCTTCGGTTCGCGATCGACGCCGGAGTCAGACTGATCATAACCAGCGGCGGTACCGGCGTCTCACCAAGGGACAGGACCCCGGAAGGCACGAGGGATCTGCTTGCTCTTGAGCTGCCGGGCGTCTCTGAAGCACTCCGCCGCTCAAGCCCGAATCGCTACTCGGTGCTAAGCAGGGGCCTGGTTGGGGTCGCCGGTGATCCGCCGAAGAGCCTCGTGGCAAATCTGCCTGGATCGGTGAAGGCGGTTGAGGAAGGGCTGGAGGTGCTGCTTCCCCTGGTGTCGCACCTGCTCGACCAGCTCTCCGGCGGCGACCACAACTGAGCCCGAGAAAATCAGACGGGCCTTCTCCAGTCCCCGGAGCGGCCTCCCGACTTTGCCAGCAGCCTGATCCCGCCGATTTCGACAGTGCGGTCAATTCCCTTGACCATATCGACTATCGCCAGAGCCGCGACTGACACCGAAGTGAGCGCCTCCATCTCGACTCCGGTTCGATCGGCAGTCCTGACCGTGGCGGTAATCGCAACCCCGGAGTCGGTGATCTCAAGATCGACGGTCACGCCGTGAATTCCGATCACGTGAGCCAGAGGCAACAGTTCCGGGGTTCGCTTCGCCGCCTGAATGCCCGCGATTCGGGCGACAGCGAGCACATCGCCCTTAGGGGCCGTCCCGCTCCGCAGGATGTCGACGAGTTCCGGATTGCAGGTCACGAAGCCCTCTGCCGTCGCTTCCCGCACGGTCGGAGTCTTGGCTGTGACATCCACCATTCGAGCCTTGCCGGACTTGTCAAGATGAGTGAACGGCTGATCGTTCATTGCAGTACCCACAATTCCACCTCGTCTCCTTCGCGTACTTCAAGTTGCTCTTCGGGAACCAGTGCAAGGCCCTGTGCCTTTGCAAGATTTGCCACCAGGAAGGATCCGGAGCCTCCGCTGCTTGCCGGGCGAACCTCCGGGCGTCCGTCGGGTCGAGTCTGAATCCGTACCGGCATGAACTGCACCCGACCAGGGATTGATTTCCAGGCCTCTGCCGCGATTGCCGGGACTGCGCTCCTAAGCAGGTCATCTCGTCCCTGCAGCTTCATTAGAGCAGGGCGAACAAAGGCTTCGAAGGAGACGAACACGCTCACCGGGTTTCCGGGAAGGGTAATGATCGGAGTTCCGCTTGGGAGCAGTCCGAAGCCCTGCGGCTTTCCGGGCTGCATCCGCACGGTACCGAACCACACCCCGATCGGAGCGAGCACGGCCTTGACCACGTCGTAGGCTCCGACACTCACTCCGCCAGAAGTGACAATCAGGTCCAGCTCACCGGTGATTCGCTCGATCATTGCAACGAACTCGCCCGGATCGTCTCCTGTTGAACCGAGCAGCACCGGCTCCCCTCCGGCTTCTGTGACGAGTCCAGCAAGCAGGGTCGAATTCGAATCGTGGATCTGGCCGAATTCGAGGGCAGAGCCGGGCGGCCTCAGTTCGCTGCCGGTGGAGAGGATGCCGACTCGCGGTGCCGGTCGAACTTTGACGGTTCCTGCGCCGCCGGCCGCGGCAGCGGAGAGTTGCCGGGCGCCGAGCAGGGACCCCGCCGAAAGAATCAGTTCACCGGTTCGAACATCGGTACCCGCCCGTCTGATGTGAGCCGCGGGGGCGGGGACGACTCTAACGGCAACGTTCTCAGTGCCGCGGTCAGTATCCTCGACCGGTACAACGCTGTCGGCTCCGGCGGGAATTGGGGCTCCGGTCATGATTCTCGCGGCTGTACCGGCAGCTACAGTCGGAGTCTTCGAAGTTCCTGCCGGCAAATCTTCGATGACCCTGAGTTTCACAGGGGCAGCATCGCTCGCGCCGATCAGGTCCTCTCGGCGCACCGCGTAACCATCCATTGCCGAGTTATCAAAATTGGGCACGTCTACCGCTGCAGGCAGATCGCCAGCGAGTGTCCGCCCGAGTGCCTCAGAAAGGGGAACTTCCAGGACTTCGAGGGATTCAAAAGCCGAAAGAACTCGGTTTCGGTGCTCTTCGATGCTCAGACTCCGCGGCGAGGCTACGGAGTCTTTCATGCTTCCAACTCTAGCCAGTTGAAGTTGCGCTTATGGTTGCGGCCGGAATTGGTAATTCATTCCGCAAATGCGGAACTATACTCAATATTATGACGAGTTTTAGGATCAGTGAGGCTGCAGAGCTATTGGGTGTGAGCGATGACACCGTCCGCAGACTGGTTTCGGCCGGCGAATTGAAAGCCGGCAAGGATGAAGCGGGGCGCCAGTCGATAGAAGGCGGCGAACTCGCGCTCTGGTCCAAACGTCAGGCCACTGCTCCAGAACTGGGCGAGAGCATTGGCAGCAGTGCGAGGAACCGTCTGGTGGGGCTCGTAACTGCGATTAAGTCCGACGAGGTCATGTCTCAGGTCGAACTGCAGTGCGGCCGCTATCGGATCGTCTCCCTCATGTCGACTGAAGCAGTTCGCGATTTGAAGCTTGAGATCGGCTCTCTCGCAGTCGCAGTCATCAAAGCAACCATGGTCATTGTCGAATCCCCTAAGGAGTCCTGAATTGAATTTTCGCAACCACACGGACGCAATGCGCTCAGTCCCGGCATCCATTGCCCTGCTGAGCGCGGCCATTCTTCTCGCCGGCTGCGCAACCCCCACCGAGAAGCCTGCTCCGGTCGAGACCGGATCTGCCCTTACCGGCAGCCTCACCGTCTTCGCCGCGGCCTCGCTCACAGCATCCTTCACCGAACTTGCTGACGAGTTTCACAAGGCCAACCCGCAGGTGACGATCAATCCGATTTCCTTCGACGGGTCATCCACTCTGGCCACCCAAATCAACGAGGGTGCCCCTGCCGACGTCTTCGCTTCTGCAGATGAGGCGAACATGGAAAAGGTCGCCGACGAGGTGGATGGCGCCTCGACGATCTTCGCAGTCAATGTTCTCCAGATTGCGGTTCAGCCGGGAAACCCTCTGGGAATCAGCGGGCTGGCGGATCTGGCAAAGCCGGGAGTACAGGTAGTTCTTTGCGCCCCGGAAGTTCCATGTGGCAAGGCTTCGCAGTCGATACTGAGCCTTGACGGAATTTTGCTGACCCCGGTAAGCGAAGAGCAAAACGTGAAGGCGGTACTCGCCAAGGTGCAGGCGGGTGAAGCGGATGCCGGCCTGGTTTACGTAACGGATGTAACGGCAGCCGCGGGCGCGGTAGACGGAGTAGACATTGCCGGAACCGAACGGGCGGCCAACTCATATCCGATTGCTGCCCTGAAAGGCTCGGCCAACAAAGACGTTGCGAAGGCATTTGTCGAGTTCGTGCTGTCCGCCAGGGGCCAGGCGATTCTGGCGAAGTACGGGTTTATGGCCCCGTGACCGCGTGGCAGAAGGCGAGCCGTTCCGCGGGACTCCCGCGAGCGCTGTACTTGCCTGCAGCGCTGGGCTTTGCCCTGCTGTTGCTTCCGGTCCTGGGGCTCCTGGTTCGCGCCGACTGGCCCCAGGTTCCGGCTGCAATCACCTCCCCTGAGGCGCTGTCTGCGCTTGGGCTTTCCCTGCAAACCGCAACAACTGCGACCTTGCTTTGCGTGATCGTCGGAGTTCCGCTTGCCCTGTTGATTGCGAGATCATCACAGCGCACGGCTGGGATTCTGCGCACCCTCACAACTCTGCCTCTGGTTATGCCGCCGCTGGTTGGCGGAATGGCTTTGCTGTATCTGTTGGGTCGGAACGGTTTGATCGGCGAGTATCTGGATCTGTTCTTCGGCCTGCGCATCCCATTCACGACAACTGCGGTAGTCATAGCGCAGTCCTTCGTGGCGATGCCGTTCCTGGTGATCTCGGTTGAAGGTTCTCTGCGGACGGCAGGAACCAGGTTCGACTCGGTGGCAGCGACCCTCGGGGCCAGCCGCTGGCGGATCCTTCGAACGATCACTCTTCCGCTAATCCTCCCCGGTCTGATTTCCGGAATCGTTCTTTGCTTTGCCAGAGCGCTCGGCGAGTTTGGAGCGACCGCGCTCTTTGCCGGAAACGCCGCCGGTGTAACCCGCACAATGCCGCTGGCAATCTATACGGCGTTCAACGGAGCAGGTGTGGGGGAGGCAACAGCGGTGGCCCTGTCACTGCTGCTGATCGTGGTCGCAATAGCGATGCTGCTGCTAATGCGAAGCTGGCGAACTGAGGAGCACTCGTAGTGTCTCTCGAACTGGATTTTGGAATGCGCAGGGGGGACTTCAGTCTCGAAACCTCGATCAGGGTTGAAGAAGGGGAATTGCTCGCCGTGATGGGGCCGAACGGCTCGGGAAAGTCCAGTCTGCTTCAGGCGATTGCCGGACTTCTTCCAATAAATTCCGGATCGATCAGCTGCTATGGCCGGATTCTGGCGAGCGCAAAGGACGGGGTTCACCTTTCTCCTCAGCTTCGAAAAGTGGGCCTGCTCAGTCAGGAGCCGCTGCTCTTTCCGCACCTGACCGCACTCGCCAACGTCTCCTACGGGATTAGCAAGCGTGGGCCAGCACGCAGGGAGACCGCCGCTAACTGGCTTACCCAAGTGGGCCTTGAGGGGCTGGAAGATCGGAAGCCGAACCAGCTATCCGGCGGCCAGAAGCAAAGAGTTGCAATCGCCAGAGCTCTGGCTGCCCAGCCGGAGGTGCTCCTGCTGGATGAGCCGCTTGCCTCGCTGGATGTGGAGACGGCTTCTGCGGCGAGAACTCTGCTCAGGCAGAAGTTGCGGGAATTCAATAAGCCTTCGATCCTGGTAACTCACGATGCGGTGGATGCGATAGTCATGGCCGATAAGGTCGCAATTCTCGAAGAGGGAAGACTCACAGATTTTGGGCCCGTTTCGCAAGTTCTGGGTAAGCCCGTTCGACCTTTTGCCGCATCGGTTGCCGGACTGAATCTGCTTTCCGACGAGTCAACAGGCGGAAGAGGCTGGATGTCCTTCCCGCAAAACGCGGCGAGGCTTGAGGGTGCGAAAGATGCCCTGCCAGGCAAATCGAGCCGGAAGTTCAGCGGAGCAATCGCATCGATCGAGCCAGCAGCCGGCGGGGTCAAACTGCGATTAGCACAGCCTCAGATTTCGGTAGAGATCCCGGCGAGGGAACTGCTTGAACGCAGACTGGAAATTGGTCAATCGGTAGAACTCACGGTCGCCGGAGAATTTGTCACGGTCTATCCGGACCGAACTATCCGGGGGCAATGAGAGAATTTAGCTGTGGAGACCGCCAGAGCGACGCGCCCGCTGGGACTTGCGATTTCCCTGATAGTTTTCGCGGCGATTGGAACTTACGCCGCCTTCTCGCTTGTGATGGACAAGATTGAGCTTCTGGAGCATCCGAATACTTCACTGAACTGCGATTTGAGCGTTCTGGTTGCCTGCAGCACGAACCTCAACTCGGTTCAGGGCCAAATCTTCGGCTTCCCCAACCCGGTACTGGGACTTATCTTCTGGCCGGCAGTCGGTGTCGTCGGAGTAGCAATTCTGGCGGGTGCCAAATTCGCAGGGTGGTTTTGGGCACTGTTCAGTCTTGCGGTCACCGGCGCCTTCGCTCTGGTTGCCTGGTTTGTCACCGAGAGCATCTTCACGCTCAGGGTCCTCTGCCCCTGGTGCATGGTGACCTGGCTTGTGACCATTCCGCTGTTCTTTCTGGTCGTGCTTTACACCTTCGGCAGATCAGCCCTCCCTCTGCCGACGCAGGTGCGCTCCTTCTCGAACAGGCTCTTTTCCTGGGTGCCGCTACTCAGCCTGGTTTGCTACCTCGTGATCGCAGTGCTCGCTCAGTGGCAGCTGGATGTGCTGAACAATCTCTAGAAGTTGATGTGCTCACGGCAAAGCGGACTGTATTTCTAACCGGTCCAACCGGCTCAATTGGTTTCGCCACCTTGCGCGAATTGCTTGAGCGCCGAAACCGCTTCGACATTTCCTGCTTGCACACGACACTCCGGCTGCGCACAAGGCGATGAAGAAACTCGGCCAGGAGCCGGGCCTGAAGATCGTCTGGGGAGACCTGAGGGACTACGAAGCCGTGCTTGAGTGCGTAACCGGGGCGGACATCATCCTGCACACGGCGGCCCTCATTTCTCCGGCAGCAGACCGGGATCCGGTTGCCGCAAAGGAGATCAACGTCGGCTCGATTCAGAACATTCTGCGCGCAACAAAGGCTCAGCCAGAGCCGGATGCCGTGAAACTTGTCACTATCGGCTCGGTCGCAATGACCGGCAGCAGGCTGCCTCCTTTGCACTGGGGGAGAATCGGCGACCCGATTCATCCGTCAATTTTCGACTACTACGCGATCAGCAAGATCGAGGCGGAAAGACTCGTTCTGGAGTCGGGGCTCAAGCACTGGGTGTCGCTGCGGCAGACCTTCATTTGCATTCCGGACCTGCTGAGCCTGCTGCATCCGATCTTCTTCCACCAGCCGCTCAACACCCAGTTCGAATTCGTTACAGCAGCCGATTCCGGTCGGCTAATGGCCAATGCCTGCGAAGAGAGCGTTCCGGAAAGCTTCTGGCGCCGCGTCTACAACATCGGCGGCGGGCGGGCCTGCCGAGTCGACTATCTGAGCTACATGGATCGGACTTTCGGGGTCCTTCACCTGGGATCGGTCAGGCAGCTAACCAGACGCAACTGGTTTGCGCTGCGCAACTTCCACTGCCAGTGGTATCTCGACTCGGATGAACTAGAGGAAGTCCTGCACTTTCGCCGGGACGGAATGGACGAATATGCAGCACTGGTGGCTGCATCCGCACCCTGGTATTTGCGCATCGGCCTCGGCCGGATCATTCCGCGCAGCCTGATTCGCGGCCTCGTGATGAAGCGGATGGCGCGAGCACCGGAAGGACCGCTGCACTGGATCGAAACCGATCAGACCGAAAAGGTCGAAGCCTTCTTCGGATCAAAGACAGCGTGGGAGCAGATTCCTGACTGGAGCGAACCAATCCCGCAGCCAGGGCTTCCAGTGGCGCTGGACTACGGTTTCGACTCTTCGAAACCCGACTCGCAACTCGAGCTGGCCGACCTGCGCTCGGCGGCGAAGTTTCGGGGAGGAGATTGCCTCTCGAATAGCTTCTCAAAGGGTCGGGTCCATTCGAAGGTGCTCTGGAAGTGCCAGGCCGGACACGAATTCGAGACAACCGCCTACACCGTGCTTAGAGCGGGTCACTGGTGCCCGGACTGCCAGCTGCCTCCGTGGAAGCCGACGTCGGAGCAGACCGGGAACAAGTTTCTCGCTCAGATCCTCGAGTAACCCCGAGGGGAATCGACTCTTAGCTGCAGCCGCTCGTGCTGCCGCAGCTCTCGCAGACGTAACAGGATCCGGACGGGCGCATCTTGACTCCGCAGGTGAGGCAAAGCGGAGCGTCCGCAACCAGTCCTTGCTTCATTTCAAGCAATTGCGCGCTCGAGTGGACCGCGGCTTCTTCGTCCTTCGGCTTGCTTGCCGCCGCTGGTGCCACAGGAGCAGCGCTCACCGGTTCAGCCTCCGCCTCAATGAACTGTTCCGCCTCCGATGCCTGGCTGCTCGGGTAGCCGCCGGAATCCAGAGCCGCAGACCGCTCCGCGGTAGTGAAGATCCCCATTGCCGCCCGAGTCTCGTAGGGCAGGTAATCCAGGGCGAGTCGGCGGAAGATGTAGTCCATCATCGATTGAGCAATCCGGATGTCCGGGTCGTCGGTCATTCCGGAAGGCTCAAAGCGCAAGTTGGTGAACTTCTCGACGAAGCTCGTCAGCGGCACTCCGTACTGCAGTCCGATCGAGACCGCAATCGAGAACGCGTCCATGACTCCGGCGAGGGTAGAGCCCTGCTTTCCGAGCCGCAGGAAGATCTCGCCGAGACCGTTGTCCGGGTAGGAGCCTGCAGTCAAATAGCCCTGAGCGCCCGCAACTTCGAACGAAGTGGTGACCGACGGCCGCGACTTCGGCAGGCGCTTTCGCACCGGAGTGCTCAGGTGGGTGGATTCGACTTCCTTTGATTTTGCCTTCGCGTCGGAAAGCGGCTGGCCTACCTTGCAGTTGTCGCGGTAAATGGCCAGCGCCTTGAGTCCGAGCTTCCAGCCCTCCATGTAGACCTCTTCGACGTCTTCCACGGTGGCGGTCTCAGGCAGATTCACGGTTTTGGAGATCGCTCCGGAAAGGAACGGCTGCACTGCGGCCATCATCCTCACGTGCCCCATCGGTGCAATCGAGCGAGCGCCCATTGCGGTGTCGAAGATCTCGTAGTGCTCGAGCTTGAGGCCGGGAGCGTCGATTACGTGGCCGTGCTCGGAAATGTGGGCGACGATAGCCTCAACGGTCTCCTCCGCATAGCCGAGCCTGCGCAGCGCACGCGGAATCGTCTGGTTCACGATCTGCAGCGAGCTGCCGCCGACGAGCTTCTTGAACTTGACCAGCGAGAAGTCCGGCTCGATTCCGGTCGTGTCGCAGTCCATCATGAAGCCGATGGTTCCGGTCGGCGCGAGGACGCTCGCCTGGGCGTTGCGCCATCCGCTCTCCACTCCGATCTCGATCGACTTCTTCCACTCCCTTGCTGCCCGATCCTTAATCGAGGCATCCATTTGTCCGAGAGTCTTGAGTTTGTCGTTTGCGGCTTCGTGCTTTCGCATTACTCGCTCGTGTGCGCTCGCGTTGCGGGCGTAGCCGGCGTAGGGGCCGACGATTCCGGCGAGCTCCGCAGAGCGGCGGTACGAGGTTCCGGTCATTAGTGAAGTGATCGAAGCGGCCAGAGCGCGACCGCCGTCAGAGTCGTAACCGTGGCCGGTGGCCATGAGCAGCGCTCCGAGGTTCGCGTAGCCGATTCCGAGCTGCCGGTAATCGCGCGTGTTGCGCCCGATCGCCTCGGTCGGGAAGTCCGCAAAGCAAATCGAAATATCCATCGCTGTGATGATGAGCTCGACTGCGGCCACAAAACCGTCAACATCGAAGCTGTCGTCCTCCTTGAGGAAGGCGAGCAGGTTGAGCGAAGCGAGGTTGCAGGAGGAGTTGTCGAGCGACATGTACTCCGAGCACGGGTTTGAGGCGTTGATCCTGCCCGATTCCGGGTTGGTGTGCCAGTCGTTGATCGTGTCGTCGTACTGGATTCCGGGGTCTGCGCAGGCCCAGGCCGCCTGAGCCATTTCGCGGAACAACTGCTTCGCCTTTACGGTCTCGATCGTCCGGCCGTCGGCGCGCGCCGTGAGGTTGAAGTCGCCGTCTGCCTCGGCCGCCTGCATGAACTCGTCGCTGACTCGCACTGAGTTGTTCGCGTTCTGGTACTGGACGGAGACGATGTCCTTTCCGCCCAGATCCATGTCGAATCCGGCATCGCGAAGCACCCTGATCTTGTCTTCCTCGCGCACCTTGGTTTCGATGAATTCCCGGATGTCCGGGTGGGCGACATCCAAAACCACCATCTTGGCCGCGCGCCTGGTTGCCCCGCCCGACTTGATGGTGCCGGCGCTCGCATCGGCTCCGCGCATGAACGAGACCGGACCGCTCGCGGTTCCGCCGGAGGAAAGCAGTTCGGCGGAGGAGCGGATGCGTGAGAGATTGACTCCCGAACCCGAGCCGCCCTTGAAGATCACTCCCTCTTCTCGGTACCAGTTGAGGATTGAGTCCATGGTGTCATCCACCGAAAGGATGAAGCACGCGCTCACCTGCTGGGGAGATTCGGTTCCGACGTTGAACCAGACCGGCGAATTGAAGGAGAATGCCTGGTGCAGGAGCAGCCAGGTGAGCTCTTCGCCGAACACTTCCGCGTCCTTAGGGGTTGCGAAATAACCGTTTTCGAGCCCTGCCGCGACGTATTTGTTGACAACCCGATCGATTAGCTGGCGGAGGCTCGATTCGCGCTGCGCAGTGCCGACCGCCCCGCGGAAGTACTTGGTGGTGACGATGGTTGAGGCGTTTAGCGACCAGGAGACGGGGAATTCAGCTCCCGGCTGGGAGAAGATGGTTTCTCCGGTCTTCCAGTTGGTTTGCTCGATGTCCCGCTTTTCCCACTCGACTTCGTCGTAGGGGTGCACGCCCTCCGTGCTGAATCGGCGCTTGATGCTCAGCCCGCCCTTGGTACCGTTCGAAGACGACGCCCGGCCGGTTCGCTGCTGCATGCTCATTCGTTTTCCCCTAACCCAGAGACCTCAAACCGCCCCTAGATGTAGCGACGGTCAGACTATTGAATCACCATATCTAGTGGGCTGCGACATTTTGTCGCGTGTTTATTGATCCGCGCCAAATTTCTCTTTTTCAACACTCAATCTATTGTCCCCCGACCCCCAGACAGCCCGCCGGGCGGTTCGCCTGAGGCTTGAAAGAACCAGCGGGCCAAGCGCCGCTACGAGGGCGCAAAGCACGATTGCCCTCAGCAGATCCCAGCCGAGCGAGGTTGCAAGACTGTAAATCGCAAAGCGGTGCAGATTCTCCAGAATCGGGGCGCCGGCCACAAGACTCAGCTCGGTATCGAGCCCGAGGGTGAACGGCCAGAATGACAGATTCAGCAGCTGACCGTAGACGAAGCCGCAGATGGCCGCGTAACTGGCGAGCATCGCGCATTCCAGCCATCCCCTCAGCCTTCTCGGCAGGAGCCCCGCCCCCAGTCCGATCCAGGATGCGGCGAGCATCTGGTACGGCAGCCAGGGGCCAAAGCCGCCAGTCAGCAAAGCCGAAACGAAGATCGTCACCGAACCGAGCGCGAAGCCGAACCCCGCGCCGAATACCCTCCCGCCGAAGAACAGAAACAGGAACACGAGCTCGATTCCTGCGCTGCCGGCCGAAAGCGGCCGAAGCACGGCCCCGACCGCCGCGAGCAGGCCGAGCATGGCCAGCGCCTTCGAATCGACTCCACCCTCGCCGAGCGCGACCAGGCTCACGATCAGCACGAGCGCAACGACGAGAGCCAGCAGCAGCGGCGCGCTTGCATTGTGTTCCAGCAAAGTACCGCCGCCGACTATGAGCGGCCAGGTGAAGGCGAGCATCCCGACGATAGAAGCCAGGATCACGGTCACCGCTCCCCGGGCCCTGAGCGGTACCGCGCCAATCACGACTTCACCAATTGGGACTGGACTTCCTCGACGGTAAGCAACTGAAGCGGCGCGAGGATCTTGGACACCTGGGGAGCGAGCATCGAGCTTGAAGTGAGAATCTTTCTGACCTCCCCGTCGGAGATCAATTCGCCTCCGGCCAGCAGCAGGACCCGGTCAGCAACCCTCGCGACGAATTCCACGTCGTGGCTTGAGAGCAACACCGAAACCTTTTCCGATGCCAGTTCGGCCAGTACCGCCCCCAGCCTCGCTTTGGCGTCATAGTCGAGGCCCCTCGTCGGCTCATCAAGCAGGAGCACGCGCGGCCGTCCGGCGAGCTGGATCGCCAGAACCAGCGCCAGTCGCTGGCCTTCCGACAAGTCGCGGGGATGGCTGGAGGGGTCGATTCCCGGGCTCAGCTTGTCGAGCAGTTTTCTCGAGTCTCCCTGCTCGCGGCCTGCAGCAGAGTCGGAGTCAGCGCACTCAGCTGCGACCGAGTCGAGATAAAGCAGGTCTCCCGCATCCTGGGGAACAAGAGCAACGAGTTTCGCCGCTTCGGCGGGAGCAAGGTCTCGGGGGTTGAGTGCGATACCGGTCTCGGAGAGCACCTCAACCGTGCCGGAGTCCAGGGCTCCGCTGCCCTGCAGTGCCCAAAGTAGCGAAGACTTTCCGGAACCGTTTCGGCCCATGACCGCCGCAATTTCGCTTCGCCGCAGATCAAGATCAACTTTGTTCACGGCAACCAGCGGTCCGTACTTGACGGTGATCCCCCGCGCTTCAAGGCTGGATAGCGGTTGCGGCTTTCTGGCGCTCGGAGTCGGCGCCTGCAGTCTTTCCCGCAGCGGTGCCGCCTTTCGCCGGGCATCCCTGACCGACAGCGGCAGCGGATCCCAGCCCGCGAGCCTGCCGAGGCGAATTACCGGGGGAGCGACTGGGCTGGATTCGAGAATCACTCCCGGGCTCGAATGCCTGACCGTTCCGTCCGCTTCGATCAGCACGATCGAATCGGCGAACTGGATGACCCGCTCGAGCCGGTGCTCGGCAAGCAGTACGGTAATCCCAAGATCGTGAACCAGCCGCACGATTGCGGCGAGCACCTCTTCGGCCGCTATCGGATCGAGAGCGGAAGTCGGTTCATCCAGCACGAGGATCTTCGGGTGGGCGGCGAGCACCGAGCCGATGGCGACCCGCTGCTGCTCTCCTCCGGAAAGCTCCCGCAGCGGCCGATTGCGCAATTCTTCAAGGCCGAGCAGATCGATGGTCTCTTCAACCCGGGAGCGCATTAGGCCCTCTTCTGTCCCCAATTGCTCGAGAACGTAGGCGAGCTCTTCATCGACCCGATCGGTCACAAATCCAGCCGCCGGTACCTGGCCGACGGTGCCGACGAGGTCGGCGAGCCTCCTCGGAGGGTTGAACCTGGTATCTCTGCCGCCGACGAGCACCTTGCCTTCGAGGGTTCCGCCGGTGAAGTGCGGAGCCAGACCGTTCACGAGCTGCAGCAGGGTTGATTTTCCGGTTCCGGTAGCGCCGGTAACTAGACACAGTTCGCCTTCTGGCACTTCGAGATCCAAATTGGTGAATACCGGCCGCTGCGCCCCGGAATGCGTGAAGGTCACCGCCTCAAACCTGATCAAACCCTCGCTCACTTCGGCCTCACTATCAGGATCGGAGCCGCTGCGAGGATTGCGCTCATGCAGAAGCCGACAAGGACTGTCAGCGAGCCGACATCCGTTTTGTTTGACTCCGCCTCCATTGAAAACAGAACAGCTATCGCTGCACAGCCCAGTCCGCTCGCGAGGATGAGCGAATCAGAAGCCCGCCAGCGGTCCGGCCGGTAGCGGGTTACCTTGATCGCTCGCGCGGCGAGGACTGTTCCGGTCACTGCCAGAGCGGTGGCAGCGGCAAGCAGAACTACTCCAAACCACTTCAGCTCGGTACCTGTTAGCAGAAGGTAGGTTCCGATTGCCGCGGTCGCGAGAGCCAGCAGCAGCAGAGCGGTCACGCGGGGAGCGCTGCCACCGCGCATTCTCGCGTAGCCCCTGGAGTCCATCGAGGCCGCAATCGCGCCTGAACGCTCAAGGGCGTCCTGCAATACCGGCGCTACTGATCTGCGGAGTGCCACTTTCCTGCCGGTCGCAGTGCCGCGCAAGACCTGAGCGCGCTGGACCCTCCGCCAGGAGTCGATGAGCTGCGGGGCGAGGGTGACCGCAATTACCGAAGAAGTCCCGACCAGATAGAGCGATGCCGGGAGGTTGCGCAGTGTGCGCCGCGGGTCAGTCAGGGCAACCGCCGCGCCGAAGCAAAGCAGCAGGGTTGCGAGGGTGACCCCCGCAGTAACGGCGGAAAGCAGGCCGGTGGTGGTTACCGGCCCGAGGATCTGGATTCCACCAGCCCAGTCCGGCAGCGGAACCTTAGGCAGCGGAATCAAGACCGGGCCAGAGGGTTTGAGCCCGACCAGAATGTGGAATATGACTCTCAGGGCGACAATGCTCGCGGCGAGAATCAGGTACATTCCAAAGGCTCTGGCGAAGGGCGAATCCCCGCGAAGCAGCAGTGCAACCGAAATCAGAGCGATTGCGAGCAACGCCGTCTCGGCGAGGCCGGGCGCTGCGCTGGTCGCGATTGCGACCCCGAGCGCCCAGCCCCACCAGGCCAGCGGATGCACGCTGCGACTCAAAACTCAGCCCCGGTCGGACTTGCTTGAGTCTTCGGTCTTCTTCCTGCGCGACCTGAGCACGAGCAGGCCGATTACCACGATCACGGCAACCGCAAAGGCGATCGTCGAGTACAGCAGTACGTCTCCGAGGGCCCCGGATGATGCAGTCGTGGTCACCGGCTGATCGACCGAGTCCTGAGTCGGGGTTTCTGCAGGCAGGGCGGCAGTGGCATCCGCCGGGGAAATCGTCGGACCCGCGGTTCCGTCGCTGTAGCGCCAGCCTTCCAGTTCGCCAACCGCGGGGTCGCTTGAGTCGGCGCCCACCATGTAGCTCTGCCAGTCTCCGGAAGCGGAAGCGTGCCAGTAGGACCAGAAAGATCCCGTGAACTCGGTCGAGCAGGGATCCGGCTGGCTGTTGATGGTGCAGATCATTCCGGGCTGCGAGTCGACCGGCTTGAAGCCTGCGGCTTCGAGAGCGTCACGGCCGTTGGCAGGGTCTCCCTTGGCGCAGCCGATCTGCAGGTCGCCGCCGAGATCGGTGAAGTCGACTATTACGGTTACACCCTGACCGGGCTCGCAGGCCTGGCCGGACTGCGCGGCGCTGGCGGCAGGAGCGCAAAGCAGTACTCCGCCAGCAACCAAAGCGAAAGCGCTCGCGGCTGATACGCCGCGCACACGAGATAGGAGAGAGATAGACATTTGGGCCTTTCCTTGAATCAGGGCCCGAGTGGATCCTGACTAAGGCGGCCGAGGCGCCTGGCCCGGATTCCCGCTCGCAGACCACGACGATCGAGATTCGATTGCCGCTTCTCGCGCAGGTATCCCGGCTTGGCGGTCTTTCGACCACCCCACGGTTGCGGGTCAGCGCCGGACTTGGACCGGCTTCCCCTCCGCGAGAAACGCACCACCCCAACTGCTGGTGACGAGTTCAGACTATCCCCGGCGAAGATGCCATGCTAGGGGAATGGCCCGTGTTTATACCCGAAAAGGCGATGACGGCACTACTTCGCTGCTTTTCGGCGGCCGGGTGCCGAAGGCGGGGGTGCTCGTGGATGCCCTTGGCGACCTGGACGAGGCGGTGTCCGCTCTCGGGGTTGCGCGGGCTTCCTGCGCGGACGAGCAGATCGCACAGTCGCTGTTTCGAATTCAAAAGCAGCTCTTCGTGGTTGCTGCCGACCTTGCGACCAACCCGGCGAATCGCAAAAGGCTAAAGGCTGGAATCTCGCTCGTAACCGAGGATGCCGCTCCCGAAGTCGAGCGGGAGATCGATGCGCTCGTCGCGGAAAAGCCGCTAAGGCCGGTCTTTCTCGTTCCCGGCAGCACTGCGCTTGAAGCCGCGATCGACCTCGCCAGAACGATCGTGAGAAGGGCTGAACGCCACGTGGTGCAGGCGAAGGAAGCCGGTCACACGGTGACTGACCCGGTACAGAAATACCTGAACCGCGTGTCCGACCTGCTCTTCGTGCTGGGGCGGCGGGCAGCCGGGGACTCCGAGGAACCTGCGAGCCACGACTAGCCGGCAGTCAGGCTCAGCACCCGTTCAAACCTTGAAGTACTTTCGAACCCCGGCCAGGGCATCCAGCAGGGATTCGACCTCAGCCTCGGTGGAGAAGATCGAAAGACTCGCCCTGCTGCTTGCGGCGATGCCGAGCTTACGATGCAAGGGCTGGGCGCAGTGGTGGCCGGACCGAATTGCAATTCCGCAATTGTCGAGGTACTGGGCAACGTCATGTGGGTGGACGCCTTCCACGGTGAAACTCGCAAGACCTGCGCGGGCCCTGTCGGGCTCTGGCCCGAGAACCTCGACCCCGGGGATCTCGACGAGTCCCGCGACGAGTCGCTGCGCGAGGGCGGCTTCGTGTTCGGCCACTGCAGCCATCCCAAGGTTGCTCAGGTAGTCGACCGCCGTGGCGAGCGCTATCGCCTCGGCCACCGGCGGGGTTCCTGCCTCAAATCGCGCAGGGGAGGGAAGGTAGCTGCTTCCATCGAGAGTGACTTCCGCGATCATCGAGCCGCCGGTGAGGAAGGGCGGCAGCACGTCCAGCAGTTCTTTTCGGCCATAGAGGACTCCGACCCCAGTCGGCCCGAAGAGCTTGTGGCCGCTGAAGGCGGCGAAGTCGACTCCGAGCTGTGCAAAGTTCACCGGAAGCTGCGTTACCGACTGGGCAGCATCCAGCACCACGAGAGCGCCGACCCCGTGCGCGAGCTTTGCGAGTTCGGTCACCGGGCTAATCGTTCCGAGAACATTGGAGACCTGGCTGAAGGCGAGAATTCTGGTTCTTTCGCCGATTAGGGACTGCGCAATTTCGAGTTGCAGTTCGCCCCGACTGTCGAAAGGAATGAACCTTAGCTTCGCTCCGGTTCGAGCGCACAATTCCTGCCAGGGCACGAGGTTGGAGTGGTGCTCCATTTCGGTCACCACGATTTCGTCTCCGGGGGAGATCCGGAATCTTTCTGTTTCCCGACCGCCTCGGCCCAGGCTCGCGTTCGAGATCGAGTAGGCAATGAGGTTTATGGCCGCTGTCGTATTGGCGGTCCATACGATTTCTTCCGCAGCCGCACCAACGAAAGCGGCAACCTTCTCCCGAGCCGATTCGAAGTTCTCGGTTGCCTCGGCGGAAAGCAAGTGCGTACCGCGGTGCACGGCCGAGTTCTCGTTCTCGTAGAAGTTTCGCAGTGCGTCGATTACCGCTCGCGGCTTGAGGCTCGTCGCTGCGGAATCCAGATAAACGAGCGGATGTCCGTTGACGAGGCGATTGAGGGTCGGGAAATCTTCGCGAATTCTGCTCGCATCCAGGGCCACGATTCGATTGTATTCCGCCTCAAAATGGAAGAAGGTTAGCCTACCCTTACAACGGCAGTCGAGGCTAGAATCAAAACATGACCGATACTCGAGAAAAGCCTGTTTCACCCCTGCCCACCATTAGCGCAGCCAAACTCTCACCCAAGGAACTCGGTCGAATTTCCAACCTGCAGATCATCGTCAAGGAAGAAACTCCGTTCCTTCCCAAAGTCGCCTTTACCCTGATCAGCCTCGCCTCCCTCGGCGGCGCAATCTTCACCGGCCTCGGTTTCGGGCTCAGCGCACCGGAGCTCGGGCTGCGCTGGTTCGCTCTGTGGACTCTCGCTCTTGCAGGCGGGTTCCTCGTCTGGCGGCTTGCCTACCTGAAGGAAATCGAGACGGGACTCGACGAAGAGGCGGTTGGAGCCCTCACCTCGACAGCTCTCAAGCGTGCTGATCAGGTGTCGAAAGTCGTCGGCGTTCTCGTGCTGGTCTCCGCCGTCGGAGTCTGGTTCGTTTCCTACCTGAACTTCCTGCCGGCAGCCAGATATACGATCCTCGCAGCTATCACCGGGCTGGGGGTTCTGCTGCTCTTCGGTGTAAGTCGGCGCCCGATCGCACTTGGCGCCGCAGTTCTGGCGGGAGTGCTCCTGGTGAGCTGGGCGATAGTGGATGCCGGGACCGACTGGAACGGTCTCATTCGAGTCCTGCACCTCACCGCTTTCACCCTCTGGCTCGGAGGCGCGCTTTGGAACATCGGAGTCGCAATGCCAAGCGGCAGGCAGCATCCGGAAGTCACGGCAGTGCTGGCCGGAGCCAGGCAACTGGATCGATTCCGCTGGGTCGTCCGGTTCTCGCTTCCCACGATCATCATTACCGGACTGATCATGGCGAGCGTGTTCACGGTGCTGCCGTTCAGCTGGTGGCTGACCTTCCCCGGCATCCTGATCCCGCTCAAGGTGCTCACGATCGTCGCACTCGTTGTCGTCTTCATCACCTGCCCGCTGTTCCGCCAGTGCTCGCCGGTGCAGGGCGTCTGCAATATCGAAGATCTGCAGACAGAGTCGAAGACCTCCTGAATTGGAAGAGGCTCTGATACTCGACAATCGGCGCACTCCCTGCGCTGTCGGCTTGATCAGGGCAGACGAAGTGGCAGCCGGACTTCCGGCGGGCAGTCGACTGGACATTCTCACCAAGGATCGCTTCGCCCCGATCGAGATTCCCCTCTGGGCGAGCCGATCCGGCCATTCCGCACCGCAAATGCGAAAGGTCGGAGTGTGGCCATTTGGCTACATGGTGTTTTCGCTCGTCATTTCGGCCGCTTAGAGCCCGCGAGCCCGGCGCTCAGGCCTCGACTTTGTCCAGGGCGTCTTCAAGGGCGACCCAGGCGAGCATGGCGCACTTGATTCGAGGCGGATAGAGAGCAACACCCTTGAGCGCGACGGCGTCTCCCAGATCTTCAGGGGGCTCGGAATCGGGGCTTCGGTTCTGCAGCATCGAGCGGAACTGGCCGATGCAGGCGCGGCATTCTTCTGCGGGGAGCCCTTTGACTATGTCGCTGAGAATGGATGCCGAAGCCTGAGAAATCGCACAGCCTCGCCCCTCCCAGCTGACGGCTTTCACCTGGCCGTCATCGAAGTGCAGCCGGAGGGTTACCTCGTCTCCGCAACTGCGATTGAGGCTGTGCACTTCAGCGGAAGCGTTCGGCTGCAGACCGAAGCCGTGTCTCTGCTTCGAATGCTCAATCAGCAGTTCCTGATACAAGCCATCGAAATCGGAAACCGCCACGATTCGATCTTAGGCGGGTACTGTTCGGCCTGACTGAAGTTTCCGGTTCCGAGGACTGGATCCCCGGAACCGAAAACCTACTTAGGAGTTGATTCAGCTTCGAACTTCAGCGTGCGGCCTCGCGTAGTACCACCAGGCTAGCCAGGTGCAGAACGCACACCACACGGCGCAAATGATGAAGAACACCACCGGAGCCATGACTGATAGCGCCATTCCGACCAGGAACGGTCCGAATGCTCCGATTGCAGCCGTCCAGCCGATCGCCCCGCCGGCCTGCCGAGGGGAGAAGATCATCGGCATCTGCTTGAAGGTTCCCGCATTGGCGAAACCAGAGAAGAAGAAGATGATGACCATTCCGGTGAAGAATCCGGTGAATTCGCTTGCGGAAGTCGGACTAAGGAAGAAGATCGTAATTACGGTCCCCGCCGTCATCCCGAGTCCTCCGATGAAGGTGAAGATTGCCCCGCCCCAGCGGTCGCAGAGCGGGCCCACAGCCGCTCTCACGATGGCGCCCAGAGTCGGGCCGATCCACGCCCAGGCGAGCGGGTTCGGGGCATCCGGGAAACTACCGTAGACATTGAGGATGATCAGTCCGGTTTGGGCTGCCAGCCCGCTGAATGCTCCGAAGGACATTAGGTAGATGGCAGTCATGACCCAGGTGTGCTTGAGCCGGAAGATGTCGAGCTGTTCCTTGAAGTTCGCCTTTACCGGAACCCGGCGAATGACCAGAATCGCCAGTGCTACCGCGAGCAGCACCCACGGGATGAGCACGAGACCTCCGTTGTGCAGCCAGACGAGCTTGCCCTCCGAGTCGCTCTGCGGGGTAAGTACCGCGGTGCCGAACAGACCGAATCCGACCACCCAAGGGACGAGCAACTGCATGAGGCCGATGCCGAGGTTTCCGATTCCCGCCTGAAGCCCTAACGCGGTTCCGGCGAGCCTCTTGGGGAAGAAGTAGCTCGTTGATGCCATGAGGCCGGAGAAGCTGCCGCCGCCGACTCCCGCCGCGAGAGAGAGCGAAATCAGCACCCAGTAAGGAGTAGTGATGTCGCGAGCGGCGATCGTCCAGCCGAAGAGCGGCAGGACCAGCAGCGCCCCGCTGAACGCGACGAGGGTGCGCGAACCCATGATCGGCGGCAGAAACATGAAGACCAGTCGGAGCGCACCACCAGCGAGCCCTGGCACGGCCACCAGCCAGTAGAGCTGCTCCTTTGTGAGAACGTGCCCTATGTCGTTGAGCCTCGGAGCAATCGCGCTCACCAGATACCAGGTGGCGAAGGCGAGGATCATCGTGTAGGTAGTGACCCACAGGGTTCGCCAGGCCAGTCCGCTATCCCAGGTTGCCTCGTTCTCCGGATTCCAGTTGGAGAGGTCGGCCTTCAACAGTCGACCCGGTTCTGTTGCCATTCTTACTGCCTTTCTCGATCGGTGCTATTAGGGAGAGGCGGCGCAACAACACTGGTGCGTTAAGTTGAACTACTTCATTGAGTGTTCTTTTTCCTTTACCGGTAGGGTGCTGCGGTTCCACCCTGGGCGAGGCTTGCGAGCTCCAAGTTTGGTGTCTCTAGAGCGGTAGACGACATACGGCCGCAGGAGGTACCAGATCGGAGCGGAGAGCACGTGTACCAGGCGAGTGAACGGCCAGATGGCGAACAGGGCAGTAGCAGTGAGCACGTGCAACTGGAAGGCGAGGGGAACGCCGGCCATGAGTGTAACATCCGGCTGCATCAGGAAAAGGCTTCGAATCCAGGGGGAGACACTGCCGCGATAGTCGTAGCCGGCTCCAAGCAACTGGAACTGGACCACTGCGATCGTGCCGAAGGCAATCGTGGCCACGAGGAAGATGTACATGACGACATCCATGGCGCTTGTGACTTTCAGCACTCGCTTTACCGCTCCGCGACGGGCCAGCAGAATCAACATCCCGACTACGGTTACCGCAGCCGCCGCCGTTCCGAGCCAGGTCGCGCCGAGGTGATAGATGTGCTCGTTGATGCCGATGAATTCCAGCCACTCTCTGGGGATCAGAAGGCCTATTACGTGACCGGCGATAACCGCGAGCATTCCGTAGTGAAAGAGCGGAGAGCCCCACTTGAGCAGCTTGCTTTCGTAGAGCTGGGAGGATCTGGAGGTCCAGCCGTACTGGTCATAGCGGTAGCGCAGGATGTGCCCGACTATGAAGCTCGCTGCCGCGGCATAGGGGAAGGCAATCCAGAGCAATACGTCGAGGTTGTTCATACCCTCACTCCTTCACTGGAGGCACCGCGCGGAGAGTACGGTGCCAGGTTTCCGATGAATGAAAGGCCGACGAGTTCGGTCGGTGGACCTTCATTCACGAGGCTCAAATAGCGGTCTCTGGTTTCGTCGTCCAGAGGAGGCAGAGACCGGCAGACGGCGGCAACGACTTGCGCATAGGGACTGTCGAAGCTCTCCAGCGCTGTGCGCAGGACTTCGATCCCATCCTGATGAGCGGCGAGCAGTTCCGGGCCGATTTGCGACTCGGATTTCGCTGCGAACTCGAGAACCATCGGCAGGTAGTCCGGCAATTCGTTCGGATCCGGCTCCCAGCCGGCATCCCGGTAGGCTTCCACAAACCTGACAAGAGCCATTCCGCGGTTTCTGGTGTCTCCGTTTGAGTAGTAGCTCAAATACGGACAGCACTTTCGCTTCTGGTCGAAGATCGAAGTGAAGTGTGCTTCCAGTTCCTCGTCGTGCATGGCGTCTGCGGCATCCAGAAATCCCAGGAAGTCGTCCCGAATTACTTCGGGAAGACCCTGCACGGCTTCTCGAATGCGCTCAAACTGCGACTGTCGCTGGACGGTCGGGTAGTCAAGCAGCAGGGATGCCGCCATCCAGGTGAGAGTGCGCTCTTCTGCCTCCATCGCCACAGGTTCGAGGAACCTGGACCTGGAAGCTTTTGGAAGAAACGCTGCGCTCACGCGGTACCTCCGGCTGTGGCTGGCGGCGGGAACATTCCGTTGGAGATTCCCTTGCCGTCCCATTCGAGAAGGTTCATTCGCTTGTTTCCTGACTCATCGGTACCGGTCAGGTTGTTCAGTGAGTGGAAACTCTCGACGGTGGCCGCGACCGGAGTGCCGGGAACGCGTCTTCCGGTCTTGCGCAGTCCGCCGGTTTCGCCGGGGCCGCCCATTCCGGGTCCGCCGTCGACATTGAGCGAGCAGGCGAAATCTTCGAGGTCGCGAGCCGACTCGACGTGAGCCTTGGGGATGACGTAGCGATCCTCGTACTTGGCGATCGCCAGCAGCCGGTACATGGCTTCGATTTCCGCACCGCTCATTCCCACCGCGTTTGCGATCGGCTCCTGGGGGTCGTTGCCGAGATTGATGTCTCGCATGTAGGAGCGCATTGCCGCGAGCTTGCGAAGCGAGTCCTCGATCGGAACCGTGTCACCGGCGGTGAAGAGCCCTGCGAGGTACTCGACCGGGATGCGCAGCTTGTCGATTGCGGCGAACAGGTTGCGGACATCCTCGCCGTCATTTCCCGTGTTGGAGACGATGTCCACAACCGGAGAGAGCGGCGGGATGTACCAAACCATCGGCATGGTCCGGTATTCCGGGTGCAGCGGCAGCGCCACTTTGTATTCGCTGATGAGCTTGTAGATCGGGCTGTTCTGCGCGGCCTCGATCCAGTCGTCGGCGATGCCATCCGCTTTGGCTGCGGCAATCACATCCGGGTCGAACGGGTCGAGGAAGACCGAGCGCTGAGCGTCGAGCAGCTCGTGCTCGTCCTCCACCGCGGCAGCCTCGAGCACTCGATCTGCGTCATAGAGCATGAGACCGAGGTAGCGCAGCCTGCCGACACAGGTTTCGGAGCAAATGGTCGGCTTGCCCTGCTCCAGAAGCGGGTAGCAGAGCGTGCACTTCTCTGCCTTGTTGGTCTTGTGGTTGAAGTAGACCTTCTTGTACGGGCAGGAGGAAACGCACATTCTCCAGCCGCGGCAGGAGTCCTGATCGACCAGAACGATTCCGTCTTCCTCGCGCTTGTACATTGCGCCAGAGGGGCAGGCGGAGACGCAGGAGGGGTTGAGGCAGTGCTCACAAATGCGAGGGAGGTAGAACATGAAAGTGTTCTCGAACTCCATCCGAACGTGATCGCTCATGTGGGCGAGGATCGGGTCCTCGTGCGCGGTCTCGAGCGAACCGCCGAGGTTGTCGTCCCAGTTACCCGACCACTTGATGTCCATGTTGTCGCCCGTGAGCAGCGACTTCGGCCTGGCTACCGGTCCAACCTTGGTTTGAGGGGACTTTGTCAGCATGTCGTAGTCGTAGGTCCACGGCTCGTAGTAGTCGTCGATCGACGGCAAATCCGGGTTGGAGAAGATGTAGGCGAGCTTCTTGAGCCGGCCGCCGGACTTGAGCTTCAGCCGGCCACGCTTGGTGCGAGTCCAGCCGCCGTTCCACTTCTCCTGATCCTCGTACTGGCGCGGGTAGCCGAGGCCGGGTCTGGTTTCAACGTTGTTGAACCAGACGTACTCCATGCCTTCACGGTTCGTCCAGGTCTGCTTGCAGGTGACCGAACAGGTGTGGCATCCGATGCATTTGTCGAGGTTCATCACCATCGACATCTGGGCCATAACGCGCATCAGTACTCCACCTCCTGGCTGCGACGGCGGATCACTGTGACCTCGTCGCGTTGGTTTCCGGTTGGTCCTAGGTAGTTGAAGGCGAACGACAACTGGGCGTAACCGCCGATCAGGTGCGAAGGCTTCAACAGAATTCGAGTTAGTGAGTTATTGGTACCGCCGCGCTGACCGGATGTCTCGGCAATCGGGACATTTATCGTGCGGTCCTTCGCGTGGTACATGTACACGGTGCCTTCCGGCATGCGGTGCGAGACGATCGCCCTGGCGACCACGACTCCGTTGCGGTTGTAGGCCTCAATCCAGTCGTTGTCGCGAACGTTGACCTTGTCGGCGTCCTGCGGTGACATCCAGATTGTTGGGCCGCCTCTGGAGAGGGTGAGCATGAAGAAGTTGTCCTGATACTCGGAGTGGATAGACCACTTCGAGTGCGGAGTCAGGTAGCGAACGGCCACCTCTGCCTTGCCCTTCGATCCGGGGGCGCCGGTCGAATCGGTCGATCCTGGAATCGAATCGTTGAACAGCCGGTGCATGTCCAGCGGCGGTCGGAACACCGGCATTGCCTCGCCGAGTTCGAGCATCCAGTCGTGGTCGAGATAGAAGTGCTGGCGACCGGTAAGGGTGTGCCAGGGCTTCAGGTGTTCGACATTGATTGTGAATGCGCTGTACCGCCTGCCTCCGTGCTCGCTGCCGGACCACTCTGGAGAGGTGAGCACCGGCATGGGCGAACCGGAGACTTCCTTGAAGGTGTACTTGCGTCCCTCATTGTCGGCTGCGAGCTGGGCGAGCTGCTGTCCGGTCTGCTTCTCCATGACCTTGAAGCCCTGAGTTCCGAGCCGGCCGTTAGTCGTACCGGAAAGAGCGAGGATCATGTCGCAGGCCTTGATGTCGGTGTCGAGCTTCGGCCGACCCTTGGTCGGCCCGTCCACAACCACGCCGTTCCTCTTCGCGAGGTCGGCGACTTCGACGTCGGGGTTGAACTTGACGCCCTTTGTTACCATCCCCAGTTCCGTGGTGAGAGGGCCAAGGGAGGCCATTCTCGCGGCAAATGTCGTGTAGTCTCTCTCGACTACCGCGAGCTTGGGCATGGTCACGCCGGGGATGAGCTCGGTCTGGTCTGTGACGGTTCCGTGCGGGTAGGCCATGGCATCCGCGGTGTCGTGCTGCAGCGGAGATGCGACCAGATCCTTTCTGACTCCCAGGTGCTTTTCCGCGAACTCCGAGATCTTCTTCGCAAGAGTGTGGAAGATGTCGAAGTCCGTCTTCGCCTGCCACGGCGGAGTGATCGCCGGGTTGAAGGTGTGTACGAAGGGGTGCATGTCAGTGGTGGAGAGGTCGTGCTTTTCGTACCAGGTTGCCGGAGGCAGCAGGACGTCGCTGAAGGTCGTCGTCGACGTCATTCTGAAGTCGCTCGTGACCATGAGGTCGAGCTTTCCTACCGGAGCGTCTTCGTGCCACTTCATTGATTTCGGTCGCCGATCGGGGCCGGACTCTTCGCCGCGGATGGCCGAGTCGGTTCCGAGCAGATGCTTCAGGAAGTACTCGTTTCCCTTGCCGGAAGAGCCGATGACGTTTGCTCGCCAGATGTTGAGCACTCTCGGGAAGTTCTCCGGGGCATCCGGATCCTCGCAGGCGAATTTGAGGTCGCCGCTCTTCAATTGGTCAACCACGTACTTCGCGGGAGCGACTCCGGCCTTGTCTGCCTGATCGACAATGTCGAGCGGGTTGCGGTTGAAGGTCGGGAAGCTGGGCATCCAGCCGCGCTTTGCCGACTCAACGAGGCAGTCCGCCGTCGTCCTGCCCTCGAACAGCCCCTTCGCCTGCTGGCTGACGAGAGTGTCCGCCGGGAGTCCGTCGTAGCGCCACTGGTCGGTGGCGAGGTACCAGTAAGCGGTACCGATCATTTGCCGCGGCGGGCGACCCCAGTCGAGACCGAATGCATACTGGGCCCAGCCGGTGATCGGGCGAACCTTTTCCTGGCCGACGTAGTGCGCCCAGCCTCCGCCGTTCACTCCCTGGCAGCCGGTCATGGTGGTGAGCGCGAGGAAGGTGCGGTAGATCGTGTCTGAGTGGAACCAGTGGTTGGTTCCTGCGCCCATGAGAATCATCGAACGACCGCCCGAGTCTTCCGCGTTCTTTGCGAACTCGCGGCCGATTCGTTCTGCGGCCGCGGCCGGAACGCTTGTGAGACTTTCCTGCCAGGCGGGGGTTCCGGGCGAGCTCGCGTCGTCGTACCCGGTTGGCCAGTCGCCGGGCAACCCTTTGCGGCCGACTCCGTAGCGGGCGAGCAGCAGGTCGAAGACCGTGGTCACCAGGCGACCGTTGATTTCGCGCACCGGCACGCCTCTGCTGATGGTTCCCGCGGCTCCGATGTGCTCGTGGCCGGGTTCCGGCTCGAGGTCGAAGCGCGGGAGGTCCACCTCGACTGACTTCTTGTCCCAGTCCTTCGCATCCGCTATCGAAAGCAGGGGGTCGACGTCGCCGAGGTCCAGATTCCACTTGCCCTGATCTTCTTCGGAGAAGCGGTGTCCGAGGGATCCGTTTGGAACGAAAGGCTTTCCATTCTGATCGAGAAGCACAGTCTTGAAGGCGGCGTTAGCGACTTTCGCTTCTTTGCCTCCGAGCGCATCGGCGCCGAGGAACTTTCCGGGAACGTACGACTTTCCTTCTTTAGTGATTTCAACCAGGTAGGGAGCGTCGCTGTAGCGCTTCATGTAATCGACGAAGCGCGCGGTGCGCCGGTCGATGAAGAACTCCTTGAGGATCACGTGCCCCATTGCGATTGCCAGAGCCGCGTCGGTACCGGGATGCGGTGCGAGCCACTCATCGGCGAACTTCGTGTTGTCGGCGTAGTCGGGGGAGACGACGATGACCTTCTGGCCGTGATATCTCGATTCGACCATGAAGTGGGCGTCTGGAGTCCTCGTGACCGGAACGTTTGATCCCCACATCATTAGGTAGGAGGAGTTCCACCAGTCGGCTGACTCCGGCACATCGGTCTGGTCGCCAAACACCTGAGGCGAGGCAACCGGCAGATCCGCATACCAGTCGTAGAAGCTCAGCATCGCGCCGCCTAGCATGGTCACGAAGCGGGTGCCGACCCCGTGAGACATGATCGACATAGCCGGAATGGGCGAGAAACCGGCGATTCGGTCCGGACCGTAGGTCTTGATCGTGTGCACGTGGGCTGCGGCGACAATTTCGGATGCCTCTTCCCAGCTCGCCCGAACGAGCCCGCCTTTACCTCTCGCGGCCTTGTATGCACGAGCAGTTTCCGGATTGCCGGTTACTTCCGCCCAGGCGAGCACCGGGTCGCCAGTGCGCTTCTTCGCCTCGCGGTAGGCGTTCAGCAGCACTCCGCGCACGTAGGGGTAGCGGACCCGGGTTGGCGAGTAGGTGTACCAGCTGAAAGAGGCCCCTCTCGGGCATCCCCGCGGTTCATACTCCGGGGAGTCAGGGCCGATTAGCGGGTAGTCGGTCTGCTGAGTTTCCCACGTGATAATTCCGTCTTTCACGTAGACCTTCCACGAGCAGGAGCCCGTGCAGTTGACGCCGTGGGTGGAGCGGACTTCCTTGTCGTGACTCCAGCGATCGCGATAGAAGGTGTCGGCGTCGCGACCGCCTTTGAGGAAGACCGAGCGGCGATCCTTTGAGAATTCGCCCGGCCGCAAGAAGCGCCCCAGGGTAAGCAAACTGTCGGCCAGCAACCCGTCGGTGCCGGCTGGTTTGGTGGTCTCTTTTTGAATAGTCACGCAAGGCTCCTGACGGTGCTCGGGGTGCCCCGCGGCCGCGGTAGCGCCCTTATCACGAGCCTTGTCAATGACTAGGGAAGACGCAAGGTCCCAAGACCGTGAAAAATCATTGCTTCACGTATTCCTGCGCCCTTTCCGCCTTTCCGACAGGTGAATCGGTTGAGAGGTCGATGGAGCAGTCGGACGGGGTCTCGAATCTATGCAGTTCCGTGGCCCGCACCGGTCCCTGACCGAGCTGGAGAGTCTCTTTAACGAGGGTGAAATGAACTTCGCAAACCTGCGGATTGTCTCTGGCCAGATCCCCGAACGGGCAGTTGTGGACGGCTACCTTTCCGGCATCCATTTTGATCTCTGCATCGAACCCGGTCTGGTCCAGGTGATCGTCGAGAAGATCGAGTTGCTTTTGAGTCGGAGTCTTCGGGTCGGAGCAGCAGCCAGGGTCGACAAACTGATTGAGCTTTCTGGTTCGATCTTCAGCCGCTCGAACTCTGGCCCCACTGGAAGGGTCTCTGGGATCGGTCGCCGTGCGATAGCGAATCTGCGGCCTGCCCTTAGCGTTCTTGTAGACCTTTTCAAAACTTACAAAACCGGCATCGATCAGTCGGTGCATGTGCTCTCTAGCCGTGTTGTGGTGAAGGCTGGTCGCCTTGGAAAGCTCACCAATGGTCATCGGCCCGTGAACCTGCAATTCTCGGAGCAGGTTGATTCGGCTTAAGGAAGAAAGAGTCTTGAAGCTGCTTCGCTGACGCCCGGTCATGACTCCATTCAACGTCATTCAACCCGAGAATGCCAGTGACCTGGTCACCGACTTTGGGCCGAATGGCGGGACTCTCCTTCCCGGGCTACTCTCAGAGGTATGAAGCATTCTCCGAAAGATTCTCAGCTTTTTCCAGCCGCCGACAAAGGCTACAAACCCGGAGCAGTGCACGAGAGTTATCGCACCGAACTTGTAAAGAAAGAGCGCGATGTAGTCGATGAGGATTGGGCTGGCGGCGTTCCTGCTCAATACGGGGTAGCCCCTCGAATTCGGGTTGGGCGCGACCGCTGGTTCAACCTGCTGTGGCTGATTCCGATCGGGCTCGTGGTACTGGTAGCGGGGGTTGCCGTTGCCAAGGGCATTCGAGAGTTGCCGGCAGTGCAGGAGTTCATGGCCATGTATCCCGGTGAATCAGATTTGCCGGAGGGCGCACCCGTGGGCTTCCCGGCGTGGCTCGCCTGGCAGCACTTCCTGAACGCCTTCCTCATGATCTTCATCATCCGGTCGGGAGTGACCATTCTTGCCGACCACCCGCGGCTGTATATGACCAGGCACTCGACCCCGGGCAAGGACTGGTTCAGAATGCAGAAGCCGGTTCCCGCGGATCCGCTGTACACCGCGAAAATGGACTCGATCACTCTGCCGGACGGGGTCGGACTCCCCGGACGCAGGCACTCGATCGGACTTGCCCGCTGGTGGCACCTTGGAATTGACACCCTCTGGCTGCTGAACGGAATCATCTTCTTCGTCCTGATTTTCGTCACCGGGCAATGGATGAGGCTCGTCCCGATGAGCTGGGACGTCATTCCGAACTCCATTTCGGTCGCTATCCAGTATCTTTCGCTGGACTGGCCGCTCGACAACGGCTGGGTCAACTACAACAGCCTGCAGTTGGTTGCCTACTTCATAACGGTGTTCATCGCGGCACCACTGGCGCTCATTACCGGACTCGGGATGTCCCCGGCACTGTCAACCAGGTTCCGCTGGATCAGTTCGATTTTCAGCATTCAAGTGGCCAGATCCTTCCACTTCGCAGTGCTTTGCTGGTTTGTCATGTTCATCGTCGTTCACGTTTCCCTGGTGTTCGCAACCGGGGCGCTTCGCAACCTCAACCACATGTACGCGGGTCGGGACGATGACAGCTGGGTCGGGTTCTGGATCTTCAGCGCTTCGCTAGTGGTGATGATCGTCGCCTGGGTTGCGGCCACTCCTCTCACCTATCGCTTCCCGCGCAAGGTGCAGAAGGTCGGCTACGCCCTGATCGGCCCGGCGCAGAAGCTCTTCGAGCACCTGGACGCGAAGCCTGGACAGTACTCGGAGAAGGACATCTCCCCTTACTTCTGGCACAACGGAAAGTACCCGAGCGACGAGGAGTTCGAGAAGCTGAGGGCAGACAACTTCGCGAGTTATCGGCTTCGGATCAACGGACTCGTCGAGAACCCGGTGGAACTGAGCCTTGCCGAACTGCGTGCAATGCCGCACCACGAGCAAATCACCCAGCACTTCTGCATTCAGGGCTGGTCCGGAGTTGCAAAGTGGGGCGGAGTCTCCATGTCCGAGATCCTCAAACTCGTCAAACCGACTTCCGAGGCGAAATGGGCGGTTTTCTATTCGTACGCTCCCGGTCCCGATGGCGGCATCTACTACGACGCGCACCCGATCGAGCAAATGAAGTATCCGCTGACTATGCTCGCCTACGAGATGAATGACGACGACCTCTCGTTCGGCCACGGGGCGCCGCTGCGTCTTCGGAACGAAGTTCAGCTCGGATTCAAGATGGTCAAATGGATCAAGGGAGTCGAGTTTGTCGCCAGTTTCGAGGAGATCGGGGGCGGCCACGGTGGTTACAACAACGACCACGAGTTCTTCGGCTACCGGCAGTCGATCTGAGTCGGAGTCCGAATTCAGACCGACCGGCCCCGGCCGAAAGGAGCGGGTTAGCCCGCTGCTGGATACTCGCGGTAGGGCCCTGCGCGACATTCGATTTTCAGTAACTGATCGCTGCAACTTCCGCTGCGTATATTGCATGCCGAAGGAAATCTTCGGTCGCGATTACGCGTTCATGCCAAGGGAAGAACTCCTTAGTTTCGAGGAAATCACCCGCCTGGCCCGAATCTCGGTGGCAAACGGAGTAGAGAAGCTGCGGCTTACCGGAGGCGAACCGCTGCTTCGAAAGGGACTGCCGGAGCTGGTCAGCATGCTCTCGGAGCTTCGCACCCCCGACGGTCGCGAAGTTGACATAGCGGTGACCACGAACGGATCGGCTCTCGGACACCTTGCGGCAGACCTCAAGCAAGCCGGTCTGAAGAGAGTTACCGTCTCGCTCGATTCGCTCAATGACGAAGTGTTCCAGTCCATGAACGATGTGCGCTTCCCGGTATCGAAAGTGCTTAGCGCGATCGACGTGGCTCAGGAAGTTGGACTCGGTCCGATCAAAATCAACATGGTGGTCAAACGCGGGCTCAATGACAACGACATAGTCGCAATGGCAGAGCACTTCCGCGGAACCGGCCACATTCTGCGCTTCATCGAATTCATGGATGTCGGCTCGACCAATGGCTGGGAGCTGCGGCAAGTGGTCTCTTCCGCTGAGGTGCTGGCTCGAATCAACGAGGTCTTTCCGATCGAGCCGCTCGAAGAGAACTATTCGGGTGAGACATCCAGAAGGTGGAAGTACAAGGATGGCGCCGGTGAGATCGGAGTGATCTCAAGCGTCACCCAGTCGTTCTGCCACAGTTGCACGAGGGCGCGAATTTCGGTCGACGGCAAGCTTTACACCTGCCTGTTCGCAACCGGCGGCCATGACCTGCGTGAGATGATGCGGGGCGGATGCTCAGACGAAGAACTCGAGGCAAAACTCGCCTGGATCTGGAACTCTCGAACTGATCGATATTCGGAGCTGCGAATGGCCAATACGCCAAGGCAAACCGGCAAGCGAATCGAAATGTCTTATATCGGCGGTTAGGAGCGATCGAGTGCAGGTGACAGTCAGGTATTTTGCCGCCGCGGTGGATGCTGCTTCGCGAGAAGAAGAGCAAATCGACTTCGGCGACGGGGCAAATTTGGGGGACTTGAAGCGGGAGCTTATCGATCGCTACGGTGACAGCATGCGAAAGGTCGTCAGTTCCGGTTCCTTCCTGGTCGACGAGGTCGTGAGCAGCGAAGATTCGGTGCTCCTGAGCCGCAAGGTAGACGTGCTTCCGCCATTTGCAGGAGGCTGAAGCGCATGCCTACTCCCTACGCGGACGCACTTAGGCATTTCAATGATCGCAATCCGATCAGACTCAACATTCCCGGTCACGGGGCGGATGAAGCCGCAGTTCCGTATCTGGCCGAATATTTCGGCGAGCAGATTCTCGAACGGGATGTCACCCCGCTGCTGCCTGGGCTCGACGTCGGCAAGGACAGTCCGCTTGCGGCTGCGCAGCGGCTCGCTGCGGAGGCCTGGGGAGCGAGACGAGTCTGGTTTCTGACCAACGGAGCCTCGCAGGCGAATCGGATCGGCGCACTGGCTTTCGGCGGATTTCGATCCGCCGACGACCCGGTGTTGGTCCAGCGCAGCGCCCACTCGAGCTTCATTGACGGAATGATTCTCAGCGGGATTCACCCGGTTTTTCTGCAGCCTCGAATCGATGAGGAGTACGGAATCGCGCACGGAGTCTCGGTTGCCGAGCTAAGGCGCAAACTGCAGGAGAACCCGAAGACCAAGGGAGTCTATGTCGTTTCGCCAAGCTACTTCGGGGCGGTTGCGGACATTGCCGGTTTCGTTGAGGTCTGCCATTCTGCGGGAGTACCGCTGCTTGTCGATGCCGCCTGGGGAGCCCACTTCGGCTTTCATCCCGAATTGCCACAGCATCCGATCAGTCTCGGAGCTGATCTCGTGGTTTCAAGCACTCACAAGTTCGGCGGCAGTCTGACCCAGTCCGCAATGATTCAGCTTGCCGACGGTCCGTTCGCGGACGAGCTCGAAGCTCTCGTGCAGCGGGCGTTCATGGTCAGTCAGTCGACGAGCATGAGTTCTCTGCTGCTGGCTTCTCTGGACCTCGCGAGAGAAGCTCTCGTAAACGGCGAAGAGAGAATCGCAAAATCGATCGCCGCGGCTGAGGACCTCCGCACCCGGATTCGAGAAGACGGCCGGTTCGGGATTGTCAGCGACGGCTGGGAGTTTCCAGAGATAGTTGCCGCCGACCCGCTTCGAGTCTCAATCGACGTTCGAAAGGCCGGACTGAATGGCAACGCCGTGCTCGATCTGCTGGTTTCCAAAGCCATGTACCCGGAAATTTCCACTCACTCCTGCATAGTGGCGTTCGTACCGCCCGGTCGTGAGCCGGACTGGCCACGCTTTCTCGAAGCGCTGGGGTCAATCGAACCGGCTGGTCCTCTGGCCTATTCCGCTGCGGATGCCATTGGATTACCGCAGCCGGGACAGCTAAAGCTCACCCCAAGGCATGCCTGGTTTTCTCCCACCGAAGTTGTGGATGCCGCGGATGCGGTGGGGCGGGTCTCTTCTGAATCGCTCTCGGCCTACCCACCCGGAATACCAAACGCGCTCCCCGGAGAAGAATTCACGAAGGAGACGATCGAGTTTCTTCGCCACGTTGCGGCTACTCCTGGCGGTTTCGTTCGTGGCGCCTACGATCCTTCGGTTTCGAAGGTTCGGGTAGTGGCCGACTAGCTCAGCTGAATGCCTGAATCCCGGTCTGGGCCCGGCCGAGAATCAGGGCGTGCACATCGTGCGTGCCCTCGTAGGTGTTGACCACTTCGAGATTGACCAGGTGACGTGCAATCCCGAACTCGTCGCTGATTCCATTGCCGCCGAGCATGTCTCTGGCGGCTCTCGCGATTGCAAGCGCCTTGCCGGCGTTGTTGCGCTTCATGATCGAAGTGATTTCCGGAGCGGCCTTGCCCTCGTCCTTGAGTCTTCCGAGTCGCAGGCAGCCCTGGAGGCCGAGCGAAATCTCGGTCTGCATATCCGCGAGCTTAAGTTGAATCAACTGGTTTGCAGCCAGCGGCCGGCCGAACTGCTTGCGGTCGAGGCAGTACTGCCGCGCGGTAAACCAGCAGTCTTCCGCCGCCCCCAGTGCACCCCAGCTGATTCCGTACCTCGCGGAATTCAAGGCGGTGAATGGCCCGCGCAGCCCCCTGATTTCAGGGAAGGCGTTCTCTTCGGGGCAAAAGACCTCGTCCATGACAATCTGCCCGGTTACCGACGCCCTCAGCCCCACCTTTCCGTGCAGAGCCGGAGTTTCGAGTCCCTTCGCTCCGCGCTCCAGGACAAAGCCGCGGATGTCGCCGGACTCGTCCTTCGCCCAGACGACGAAGACATCCGCTATCGGGCTGTTGGTGATCCAGGTTTTTGCTCCGCTCAGGCTGTAGCCGCCTTCGACTTTGCGGGCGGTAGAAATCATCGATCCGGGATCGGAACCGTGGTCCGGTTCGGTTAGCCCGAAGCAGCCAATCAACTCACCGGTTGCGAGCTTGGGCAGCAGGCGCTCCTTCAATTCCTGAGTTCCGAATTCGAAGATCGGCAGCATTACTAGCGAGGACTGAACGCTCATCATCGAGCGATAACCTGAATCGACTCTCTCGATTTCTCTCGCGACGAGTCCGTAGCAAACCTGATTCAGGCCGCTGCCACCGAACTCCTCTGGAATGGTGGTTCCGAGCAACCCGAGTTCTCCCATTTCCCGGAAAATCGCCGGGTCGGTGTGCTCGCTTCTAAAGGCCTCGAGAACCCTTGGAGCCAGTGCCCTGGATGCAAAGTCGGCGGCGGTGTCTCTGACCAGCTTCTCTTCTTCGGCCAACTGGTCGTCGAGCAGAAAGGGGTCCTGCCAGCGGAATGATTCAGCCATGACTCAAAGTCTGTACCAAATTGCGAGGTTTCAAAGCCCAACCCATTCCGATTCTCCATTCTGGAAGTGCTGCTTCTTCCAGATCGGCACGGTCGATTTGATTCGATCAACCAGGAGCTTGCAGGCCTCGAAAGCTTCGCCGCGGTGAGCGGAAGATACGGCGGCGTAAAGTGCTACATCCCCGATCTCAAGGTGGCCAACGCGGTGCGCGGCAGCGACGAGCAGCCCGGTCTCTGCGGCGACCGTCTCGCAGCACTCTCGCAAAATCTTTTCGGCATCCGGATGCGACTTGTAGTCGAGAGACCGAATGTCGCGGCCGCCATCGTGGTCGCGCACTACGCCATTGAAGGTAACCACCGCGCCGCTGGAGCGAGACTGCACCGCCGCATCGATCGGCCCGGTCTCGATCGGCTGGTCGGTAATGATCGCAAAGGTCACTGGCAGGCCCTTAGTACCGCTGCAGTTCTGGAGCGATTTCCCGGGCGAACGCGTCGATTCCTCCGGCCAGATGCGTTGCATTCGCCATTCCCCGCTCTCTCAGGAAGCCAAGAGCGCGAGCCGATCGGGTTCCGTGGTGGCAATAGAGAACCACCGGCACGTCGTTTCTCAACTCCGAGAGTCTGGACGGCAACTGCCCCATGGGGATGAAGTCAGAGTCGTCCAGGTGCACGATTTCACGCTCGAAAGGCTCGCGGATATCTACCAGCTGCAACTCGGTTCCCCGATCCAGAAGTTCCTTCAGCGCAGCAGGGTTCAGTTCCTCAACGATGGCGGTCTCCTTCTCAATTCCACAAAATGCTTCGTAGTCTATGAGCTCGGTAACGGGTTCCGCCGCCGGATTCGCCCGGAATGGGATCTCGCGGAAACGACCGGTGAGAGCATCGTAGGTGCACACTCTGCCAACCAGAGGCTCGCCGGCTCCGCTCAGAATCTTCACGACCTCTGTGCTCATGATTGCACCGATTACAGCGCAAACTCCCGGCAGTACGCCTCCCTCGGCACAGTTTGGGATGTCGCCAGGGGCTGGCGGGACAGGGAACAGGTCTCGATAGGTCGGGCCCCGATCGGACCAGGAGACCCCGACCTGGCCGCCGTACTGGAGGATCGCACCCCAGACGAGAGGCTTGCCGCTGATTTCCGCTGCATCACTGGCCAGATACCGCGTCGGGAAGTTGTCGCTGCCGTCGACGAGTAGATCGTATTGGCTAAGCAATTCAAGCACATTGCTCGAGTCGACCCTGAGGTTGTGCTTCACTACTTGAATTTCCGGATCAATTCGGGCTACCGAGTCGGCGATTGAATCAAGCTTCGATCTGCCGAGATCTTCCATTCCGTGCACGACCTGGCGATGAAGGTTCGAGAGCTCGACCGTGTCGGTATCCAGAATCCCTATGGTTCCCACCCCGGTTGAGGCAAGGTAGGGAACAGCGGCGCTGCCGAGCCCGCCCGCGCCGATTACGAGCACTCTCGAGTTGGCGAGCTTGAGCTGGGTCGATTCGTCGAATCCGGGCAGGGCGAGCTGGCGGCTGTAGCGCGCCAGTCGCGATGATTCCATGGCGATCTCGGGAGTAGCCAGAGACTGTTCAGCCAAAGTCGATCCTCCAGACTGCAGGCCAGTCTCAATTCTAGGCGGCCTTACTCCGCTGAACAGAGCGTGGTAGCTGCCGCTATCGCTTCCCTCACTGCCGTGTCGGCATCCGTACCTGCGGAACTTGCGCGGCCCGCGGCAAAGCCCGCGAGAAAGGTGGTGAGTGGTGCTGCCGGGCGGACTACCGACCGGGCGGCGTCGCCCGCGAGATTGAGCACCGCATCGATGTCGGGGCTGAAGTCGGAAAGCTCAAGGGCGGTGAGCACCTTTGCCGTCCAGTCTTCAAGTAATGCGCGGTTGTCATCGTTCATGGCTACCTCCAGCTAGTGGCTATTCGGAGTCTGTCACACCCAGCCTTGCCGCGTCTTCCCAGGTGTCAACGTCGTCGGTCTCAGAACCTGAGATTTCCAGTTCGCCAATCTGCAACCCGGCGTAGATTCGCGATACCGGCAGGTCCCGTCCTCCATCCGGCAACTCGGCGATTCTCTTGCTGAGCACCTCCGCTCTAATGGCGCCGGCAAGGTGCTGCCTGCGGCCGCCGGGGTCGACTGCAACGACGGCTTCCTCGCCAGAGCTCCGCCCAAGTCGATCGGTGAGTAATGGTATGAGCGGAGCCAGGTGGGGCATATCGCAGGCGAGAATAACGACAATTTCAGAACCGTCTTCTCGCTCAAGCAATCGTGCTCCGGCAACTATCGCCGCCACAGGACCGGAGAACGGCGGAGACTCCCTGGTCAGCAAGATTCTTTCCGGAACCGGCAGGTCTTCCGGACCCACCACCACGACTCGGTCGGCTCCGGAAAGAGCCTTGAGAGTGTTTTCCAGCAGGCTCAGACCGTTGAATCGCAGGTCGGTCTTGGCGACCGAACCCAGTCGACTCGACTTGCCGCCGGCGAGCACTATCGCGTCGAATTTCCCTTTCACTTCAGCTTGATAGAAGCTGCCGCAGCACGTACTGCAGGATTCCGCCGTTCCGGTAGTACTCCGCTTCCGCCGGGGTATCGATTCTGGAGGCAACTTCGATCTGCCTGCTTCCGGAGTCGGAATCGATCGCCACTGTCAGCCGTTCTGGAATCTGCGCGGCGCCTTCCAGCCCGAGAACCGAGAAGCTCTCCTCGCCGGTGATACCGAGGCTCTCTGCCGAATCTCCCGGAAGGAACTGCAAAGGCAGGACTCCCATGCCGATTAGGTTCGATCGGTGAATGCGCTCAAACGAGGATGCTATTACCGCCTTGATTCCAAGCAGCAGGGTTCCCTTGGCTGCCCAGTCACGACTGGAGCCCGAGCCGTACTCGGATCCCGCAATGACAATGAGCGGAACGCCTTCCTCCTGATACCTGGTTGCAGCATCGAAGATCGTCATTTGCTCGCCATCTGGAAGGTGCCGCGTGTAACCACCTTCGACTCCCGGCACGAGCTGGTTGCGCAGGCGGATGTTTGCAAAGGTTCCGCGAATCATGACTTCGTGGTTGCCTCGCCTGGATCCGTAGGAGTTGAAGTCCTTCGGAATCACCCCCTGCTCCTGCAGCCACAACCCGGCTGGCGAGTCGCGCTTGATACTTCCGGCTGGAGAAATGTGGTCGGTGGTAACCGAGTCCCCAAGCAGGGCGAGCACCCTCGCCTTCTCGATATTGGCAAGGGCTGCCGGCTCCGGTTCCATTCCAAGGAAGTACGGCGGCTGGCGCACGTAGGTTGAAGTGTTGTCCCATGCGAAGCGATTGGCTTTCGGTATCTCGAGGCTCCTCCAGTTGTCGTCTCCCTTGAAGACGTCTGCATAGCCTTTCGAGAACATGTCCGCCTCGACTACATTGCCGACGAGCTCCTGGACTTCCTCACTGCTCGGCCAGATGTCGCGCAGGTAGACATCCTGCCCGTCCTTACCTTTGCCGATCGGATCGGTGAGCAGGTCCGCGTTGAGAGTTCCGACGAGCGCGTAGGCGATCACGAGCGGAGGAGAGGCGAGGAAGTTCATTTGGGTCTGCGGGTGGATGCGACCCTCGAAATTACGGTTGCCGGAGAGCACCGCTGAAACGTTCAGGTGGTGGTCATCAACCGCCGTCTGAATCTCCGGGATTAGCGGTCCAGAGTTGCCGATGCAGGTGGTGCAGCCGTAGCCGACGAGGTCGAAGCCGAGCTCATTGAGGTAAGGGGTGAGCCCCGCCTTGTCGTAGTAGTCGGTCACTACTCGGGAACCAGGGGCGAGCGAAGTCTTCACCCACGGCTTCGATCGAAGCCCGAGTTCCACCGCTTTCTTGGCCATGAGTCCCGCACCGATCATGACCTCGGGATTTGAGGTATTGGTGCAGGAGGTAATTGCTGCAATCACGACGTGACCGTTGTCGAGAGTTGTCTCGGTGTCGCCAACGGTCACGGTGACCGGATCCGAGAGCCAGGGGATTTCTTCCTGCTTTACGGTGCGGTCGATCGGACGGGCGCTTGGCTGGAGGCTCCCGGGAGCGATCGGATCGCTCGCCGGGAAGGACTCTGCAGAGGCCTCGTCGAGCCCTTCGAGAATCTCGGGCGCGAGGGAGCCTTCGGTGAGGATCGCACTGACCACCTTTCGTGCCTTGCGAAGCGGGATTCGGTCCTGCGGACGCTTCGGCCCGGCGATGGACGCTTCAACCGTTGCCAGATCCAGATCCAGCACCTGCGAATACTCCGGCTCGTGATCGGGATCGTGCCAGAGTCCCTGCTCCTTCGCGTAGCGCTCAACGAGCTGGACTTGCTTCTCCGGGCGACCGGTGAGTCGCAGATAGCTGAGTGTTTCGGCGTCTATCGGGAAGATCGCGCAGGTCGAGCCGTACTCCGGGCTCATGTTTCCGAGAGTCGCACGGTTGGCCAGAGGAATGGATGCCACCCCCGGCCCGAAGAACTCGACGAACTTTCCAACCACCCCGACTTTGCGGAGCCGGTTGGCCACGGTTAGCACGAGGTCGGTTGCAGTGGTCCCTTCCGGTAGCTTTCCGGTGAGCTTGACTCCGAGCACCTGCGGAACGAACATACTCATCGGTTGGCCGAGCATGGCAGCCTCAGCTTCGATCCCGCCGACCCCCCAGCCGAGCACTCCGAGCCCGTTGACCATTGGAGTATGCGAGTCGGTGCCGACGAGGGTGTCGCAATACGCCTGGGTTACCTCACCGCGCTTTCGAGTGAATACGACTCTGGAAAGGAATTCGAGGTTCACCTGGTGGCAGATTCCAGTGTCCGGCGGAACCACCACGAAGTCATCGAAAGCCTGCTGCGCCCAGCGCAGGAGCTGATAGCGCTCCTTGTTCCTCTGGAACTCGAGCTCTGAGTTGATGTGGAACGCGGTTGGGGTGCCGAAGGCATCCGCTATCACCGAGTGGTCGATTACGAGCTCGGAAGGAATCAGCGGGTTGATTTTCTGCGGATCGCCGCCGAGGGCATCCATAGCATCTCTCATGGCGACCAGATCGACCACGCAGGGAACCCCGGTGAAGTCCTGCAGCAGCACCCTCGCCGGGGTGTACTGGATCTCGCCGCCGTGATCGGCCTTCGGATCCCAGTTGATGACCGCTTCAACCTGGTCGCGGGTTACAAGCTTTCCGTCTTCATTTCTGAGCAGATTTTCGAGCAGCACCTTGAGGCTGTAAGGGAGCCTTCGGGAGTTCGGGATCTTGTCCAGTCGAAAGATTTCATAGTTTTCGCCATCGACCTCTAGAGTGCTTCTGGCATCGAAACTGTTCATTTGTTGCTCCTTGACGCGGCCGCCTCACGCAACGGCGCGTCAGGCAGACTCACTGTCCATCGTGCGCCGAAGCCGGGGCAGTGTCAACGCGAGCGGGTTCGCGCGCGATGAAAAGAGGGACACCGAGCTACTTCACAAGCAATAGGCTTTGATGGAGCGGTCTAAGAAAGTGAGGCCCTGATGACGGACACAAAAAGTCCGACTAGAGCCAAGGCAACCGCGAAGCAATCCGGCGAATCCGCCAAACTGCTTCGCGAGTTCTACGAGCAGATGGTTCTAATTCGCGAATTTGAACTTCGCGCAGGCGAAATGTACGCAAAGGCCAGAATCGGCGGCTACTGCCACCTGAATCTGGGTGAAGAAGCAACTGTGGTCGGGTTGACTGCGGCACTCAAGCCAACCGACTATTTGTATACGACCTACCGAGACCACGGCTACGCGCTGGCCAGGGGAATGGAGCCGGGGGCCGTGATGGCCGAGTTGTTCGGCAAGTCCACCGGTGTGGTCGGCGGCCGAGGCGGTTCGATGCACATGTTCGATCTGGCAAAGCGGATGATGGGCGGCTACGGAATAGTCGGCGGCCAGATTCCACCAGCTACCGGAGCGGCTTTCGCGATCCAGTACCGAAGCAAGGCCGGCAAGGACTCGGAAGCGGTCATGTGCCTGCTCGGCGATGGGACGACCAACATCGGCGCTTTCCACGAATCGCTGAACCTCGCGGGGCTTTGGGATCTGCCGATCGTTTACGTAATCATGAACAACCGGCTCGGAATGGGCACGACCGTTGAAAACGCCTCTGCAGAGCCTGATCTGTACAAGCGCGGCAGCGCCTACCGCATTGAAGGCAGGCGAATCGACGGGGACGACCCGATCGCAGTTCGGGACGCGGCCCTCGAGGCGCTTGAAAAGGCGAGGGTCAAGCGCAGGCCGAGCATTATCGAAGCAATGAGCTACCGGCTGAAGGGTCATTCCGTTGTTGACCCGGCCAGATACCGTTCGAAGGAAGATGTTGAGCTCGCTCAGGCCAACGACCCGGTTCCTGCATTCAGGAATCGCCTGCTAAAGGCGAAGGCGCTGACCGAAAAGGATGTCGACGCGATTCACATGAAGGTCGACGAGATTGTGGACGCGGCCGTGAGCTTCGCGGAAACCAGTCCCGATCCATCCCCCTCAGAGCTGTTCGAGCGGATTTACGCGACCCCGGTTGCAAACATGCCGCACAGCTTCCCCGGCGACCCGGTGGCGGTGTCGGCATGAGTGAAATGACCTATCGTCAGGCTCTCAACGAGACTCTGAGGACAGAGCTGAAGCGCGACGAGAATGTCTACCTCATTGGCGAGGAGATCGGAGTCTTCGAAGGTTCCTACAAGATCACGGCCGGCCTGCTGAAAGAGTTCGGTGCTCGCAGAGTCGTTGATACTCCGATTGCCGAAGAGGGCTTCACCGGGGTTGCCATCGGCTCTGCCATGCTCGGCCTTCGGCCGGTGGTCGAGATCATGACCATCAACTTCTCGCTCATCGCCATTGATCAGATCGTCAACCACGCAGCCAAGATGCGCGCCATGTTCGGCGGCGAAGTGAGCGTGCCGATCGTGATTCGCACACCGGGCGGCGGAGGCCAGCAGCTAGCGGCCACCCACTCTCAGAACCTCGAGGTCTGGTACGCGCACATTCCGGGGCTCAAGGTAGTGGCACCGTCAAACCCGGCCGATGCCAAGGCGCTGCTGACCGCCTCCATTCGGGATGACGATCCGGTGCTGTTCCTTGAGAACCTCGGGCTCTACAACCTCAAGGGAGAAGTCCCGGATGGCGAGCAGGTTGGAGAGATCGGCAAGGCGAAAATTGCCAGACCCGGCACCGATCTGACCGTAATCAGCTACTCTCGCGGAGTCGTGACCGCTCTTGAAGTTGCAGAACAGTTCGCGGCCGAGGGGATTTCGATCGAGGTTGTCGACCTGTGCAGTCTGCGCCCGCTGGATCGGGACACTTTCTGTGCTTCAGTTCGAAAGACCAGCCGCGCAGTGATCTTCGAAGACGATTTGCTGAGCTACGGGATAGGCGCGGAGATCTCTGCGACTCTAGGCGAGGCGGTATTCGACTGGCTCGACGCTCCGATTCGAAGAGTTGCGGCTGCCGAAGTTCCGTTGCCATACGCTAAACCGCTCGAGCTCGCGGCAATGCCGGATGGAGCGGCGCTCGCGAAGGTCATTCGGGAGACGCTCGCGGCATCCGGGTTCACGACTGGAACAGCTGAAGGGGCGCGAAATGTCTGAAGTGGTCATGCCTCGACTTTCGGACACGATGGAAGAGGGCGAACTCGCCAAGTGGCTGAAGAACGTCGGCGACCCGGTGTCGAAGGGGGATGTGCTCGCCGAGATCGAAACCGACAAGGCGACCATGGACCTCGAGGCCTTCGAGTCAGGAGTGCTTGAGCAGCAGTTGGTAACCGCCGGAACGGTAGTCCCGATCGGAACTCCCGTCGCGGTAATCGGAGACGGAAGCGGAAAGTCGAGCGCACCGGCTGCTCCAGCGACGCCTGCGACAGCGGCCCCCGAGGCAGCGGCCCCTGCAGCAGCACCGGAGCCGGCCGCCAAGGCACCAGCGGAGTCGTTGAAACCCGAACCAGCAGCACCTGCCGCTCCCGCTCAAGCACCGACAGCCTCTCTGCCCGCAGACGCCAGGCTTCGGACTTCTCCTCTTGCCCGCAAGATCGCCAAAGAGCGCGGAATCGACCTCAGCGCCGTTCAGGGCAGCGGCCCCCAGGGCCGAATCGTTCGAGCAGACGTAGAGGCGGCAATCTCTGGCGCGGCGGCTTCGACCGGTCAAAAGGCCGTACCGCAGCCGAGTGCCGATGGCGAAAGAGTAGCACCGGGCAAGATTCGCACGGTCGCTGCCAAACGCCTCTCGGTCAGTCAGGCGGTCCCGCACTTCTTCCTCACGAGCGTGGTCGATGTCGAAAAGCTCCTTAGCTTCAGGTCCGACCTGAACGAGGCCCTGGCTGGGCAGGGGATCAAGGCGAGCGTCAACGACCTGATTGTCAAGGCGGTCGCAGTGGCCCTCAGGCAGCATCCGGAAGCCAACGCCTCCTGGGTGGAAGAAGACTCCGGGCCGGTAATCCTGAGACACTCGAGCGTCAATATCGGAATCGCGGTCGCTACCGATGCTGGCCTGCTGGTCCCGGTGATCAGGGATGCCGATTCCAAATCGCTCGCGCAGATCGCCTCAGACACGATTTCACTTGCAGAGAAGGCTCGGGCCGGAAAGCTCGGCATCGACGAGATGAGCGGAGGCACCTTCAGCGTTTCCAACCTCGGAATGTTCGGAATCGATCAGTTCACCGCGATGCTCAACCCGCCCGAGGCGGGGATTCTCGCAGTCGGCGCCGCAAGCCCGGTTCCGGTACTGCGAAATGGCGGCCTCGTGGAAGTTCCAAAGCTAAAGGTCACGCTCACCGTCGACCATCGAGTGATGGACGGAGCGGTGGCTGCGGGATTCCTGAAGGATGTCGTGGCAAACCTTGAAAAGCCCCTGCTCTTCATGCTTTGAGAGGCCGTCGCGACGATTTTTCACGGAGGTTTAGAGTGACAGCCGAGCAGGCTCACCCGTAACCTGACAGCATGGCAACAGCGAAGTTGACCGAGTCTGAAAAAGACACCGGATACCCTCTCGCCGAAAGGCTTACAACTGCGGTCAGGAAGCTTCCGCCGGGCGCGTTTGCCTTTGTCATGGCGACCGGAATCGTAGCCGCTGCTTTTTCGCTCGTCGGTCAGTCGACGATAACGATGGTGCTTCTGGTGATAGCGGTTGGCGGGTTGATCGCCCTGCTGATTGCGCTCGGCTGGCGGATGATCCGGCACTGGGATCTGGTTCACGCCGATTCGCGAAACCCGGCAATCGCCTTTGGCTACGCGACGATTGTCGCGGCGCTCAATGTCGTCGGTGCGCTCTTCTTCTCGTTTGCGCCGCTGGTGACGATCGTCCTGCTTTGCCTGAGCTTTCCGTTCTGGCTGCTGTTGACCTACGGGATCGCAGCGGCGATGATGCTCGGCCCACAGCATCACGGTCCGCCCGCAGCCAAGGCAAACGGAAGCTGGTTCATCTGGGTGGTTGCAACCCAGTCGCTTTCGGTAGTTACCGGGATCATCGACCACGGACTCAACATCAACCTGCTCGGGGTCATCGCGGTTGGAATGTGGAGCATAGGCGTGGTTCTGTACATAATTCTCACGGTCATAATCACCCTGAGACTTATGACGACAACTCAGGATGCGTTCGGCGTTCGTCCGACTTACTGGGTTTACATGGGAGCAACGGCAATAACGGTCTACGCCGGCTGGTCGATTTTGAGCCTTCTCGGCGACCTGCCGATCATGAAGGCGACCCATGATTTCATCTCCGGATTCACCTTCATGCTTTGGGCATTCGGCGTCTGGTGGATTCCGATCCTGGTGATCTTCGGCATCTGGCGGCACGCGGTCAAGCGTTATCCGATCCGCTACGAGACAGAGCTTTGGAGCATGGTCTTCCCGCTTGGAATGTTCTCTGTTGCGAGCATCCACATCGGAGAACTGCTCGGTCTTCCGGTGGTGCACGACATGGGCGTCATTTGCACCTGGATCGCTGGGGCGGCCTGGCTCGTGGTGACCGGACTCATGCTGTGGTCGGCGGCTCAAAAGAACCCGCCTGAGCAAACCACTACAGAAAAGATCGCCCATTCCGGCCTCTGAGTCTTGCCGATAGACTTGCTCTGGCTCCTCGTGCGGCGCCATCCAGGCCAATTCCCCCAGGGCGGAAACGCAGCAAGGGTAACCGGGCTCTGACGGGTGCGCGAGGGGCCGCTCCAATAGGCTGGGACCGTGGTTCGATCGATCTACGTCACTTCTGCTGAAGGCGGAACCGGCAAGTCGACCATTGCGCTCGGGATTCTCGAAACCCTGGCTCGCTCTGCCGCGAAGGTCGGAGTCTTCAGGCCCGTTGCCCGCTCAAATCGAGAGCAGGACTATGTTCTCGAGCTCATGCTCGCCCAGATCGAGTCCGAACTGGATTACGAAGCCTGCGTGGGAGTTGGCTACGAGGATGTGCACAACGATCCTGAAGGCGCTCTAAGCCGAATCGTTGACCGCTATCACTCGATGCAGGCCGGGCTGGATGCCGTGGTGATTCTCGGCAGCGACTATACGGATGTCGGCTCGCCGACCGAGTTGAGCTTCAATCTCAAGGTCGCGGCAAACCTGGGAAGCCCGGTGGTTCTGGTGCTCGGCGGCAGGCAGGCGGACCCCGCTTTCGCGCGGACCGCCGAAGCAATGAGCCAGCTGGCAGAGGTGGCTACGGCAGAGCTGGTGCAGGAGCACGCGACCCTGCTTGCAGTCATCGCGAATCGGGTCGATCCCGGCCAGCCTGATCAAATCAAGTCCTCTCTGCAGAAGGCAGTACCCGGAGTCCCGGTCTGGGTGGTTCCGGAGGATCCGGTGCTCGTTGCTCCGACCATGCGGTCGGTCATGCAGGCTACCGACGGGGCCCTGTTCAGAGGCGACGCGGAGCTGCTTGACCGCGAAGCGCTCGGTGTAGTGGTCGGCGCGATGGGAATGAACAACATTCTTCCCAGGCTCATCGAGGGATCAGTCGTCGTCGTTCCCGCGGATCGAACCGAGGTTCTGCTCGCCGTGCTCATGGCCAACGAATCCGGAACCTTCCCTTCGCTCGCCGGCATTGTGCTCAACGGGGGCTTCGAACTGCCAGAGCCGGTAGTCCGGCTGATTGACGGGCTCAGATCGACTCTGCCAATCATCACTACAGAACTTGGCAGCTACGACACGGCGGTTCGAATTACCCGAATCCGGCCACGGCTCGCGGCGGATTCGCAGCGGAAGCTCGACACGGCAAGGCAGCTCTTCGAAGTCAATGTAGATGCGGCCGAATTGCTGGGGCTCCTGGACATTCAGCAGCCGACCGTGCAGACCCCGCTCATGTTCGAATACGGACTCATTGAGCGCGCCCGATCGGATCGAAGGCACATAGTCCTGCCGGAAGGCGATGACGACCGCATTCTGCGCGCCGCTGCGACGGTACTAAGTCGGGGAATTGCCGACTTGACGATCCTCGGTGAGGAGATCGAGGTTCGCTCGCGGGCGATCGGGCTCGGTCTGGACATCCAGCAGGCTGCCGTTCTCAGTTCTTTCGACGACGTGCTGCGACTCAAGTTCTCCGAGGAATACCACCGCCTGCGCGAGCACAAGGGAGTCACTCTCGATCGGGCGAGAGACACCGTGACCGACCCTTCATATTTCGGAACCCTCATGGTGCACATGGGGATGGCGGATGGCATGGTCTCCGGTGCAGCTCACACGACCGCGCACACTGTGCGTCCGGCCTTTGAGATCATCAAGACAAAGGAGGGGGTGTCGATCGTCTCGAGCGTCTTCTTCATGGCGCTCGCCGATCGGGTGCTTGTTTACGGGGATTGCGCGGTCATCCCGGATCCGACTGCCGAGCAACTGGCGGACATTGCTGTTTCCGCATCGGAGACTGCGAGCCAGTTCGGAATCGAACCGAGGATTGCCATGCTCTCCTACTCGACCGGCGACTCTGGTGCAGGAGCCGGAGTCGACAAGGTCAAGAAGGCGACTGCTCTGGTTCGAAACAGGCTGCACGGAATCCCGGTCGACGGACCGATTCAATATGACGCGGCGGCGGATGCCGCAGTAGCGAAGGCAAAGCTGCCAGACTCCGAAGTCGACGGCTCTGCAACGGTGTTCATCTTCCCGGACCTGAACACCGGCAATAACACCTACAAGGCGGTGCAGCGCAGTGCCGGAGCTCTCGCAATCGGCCCGGTGATGCAGGGACTGCGGCTGCCGGTCAACGACCTTTCGCGCGGTGCGACCGTCGACGACATAGTAAACACGATCGCGATTACTGCGATCCAGGCCCAGTCGGTGAAGCGTTGAGTCGGGTCCTCGTAATCAACTCGGGGTCGTCCTCGCTCAAGTACCAGTTGATCGAACTGCCTGAGGGCCGAACCCTTGCTTCCGGACTTATTGAGCGCATCGGTGAAGGGGGGACGGATTCGGGCAGGACGGATTCTCGTAGAACGGAATCGGGCGGCAAAGCGGAGCTTTCGCCCGTAGACGCCCGCCACACCCGAAGCTCCGTTTTGCCGCCCGAATCCTCAGTAGGCGCGAAGACCGAGCCGGAGAGAGCTGATTTGGAATCTCGGGTTTGGCGGGCGTCCATGGGCGGAGACTCCAAATCAGGTCCCGCAGGCGCCGCCCAGAGTGCGGTGCCCGATCACGAGGCGGCGTTTCGGCAGATGCTTTGCGATCTCGAACCTTATCTGACCGAACCAATCGCGGTGGTTGGGCACCGGGTGGTACACGGGGGCGAGAGGCTAGTTGAACCGACGCTGGTTACTGCCGAGGTTGAGCAGGCGATCGAGGAGCTTTCGGCGCTCGCGCCGCTGCACAATCCGCCGAATCTGGCCGGAATCCGCGCCGCGAGAGTGACCTTTCCTGGGGTGCCGCAAGTGGCGATCTTCGACACGGCATTCCACAGGAGCCTTCCCCCTGCCGCACGCAGCTACGCGATCGACGCCGACCTTGCCGCACGGTACGGAATCCGAAGGTTCGGCTTCCACGGAATCTCGTTTGAATACGTGAGCGCAGCCGCCGCACGGGCGCTCGGCAGGCCGCTCAAGGAGTTGAAGCTCATAGTCCTGCATCTGGGAAACGGCGCTTCAGCCTGCGCTGTGCGGGGAGGCGAGTCGGTTGAGACTTCGATGGGACTCACGCCACTCGAAGGGCTCATGATGGGTACCCGCGGCGGTGATATAGACCCGGGCATCCTGATTTATTTGCAGCGCAGTGCGGGACTTGGTCCCGATGAACTCGACGAACTGCTGAATCACCGCAGCGGCCTGCTCGGCCTTGCCGGGCACAATGACATTCGCGATGTCCAGGGCGCAGCAGACGGCGGCGACGAGGCTGCGCGGCTAGCAATTGAGGTGTATTGCCGCCGGATTCGAGCCTACATCGGGAATTACTTCGCCCAGCTCGGCGGAGCGGACGCGGTCGTATTTACCGGTGGAGTCGGAGAGCACAGTGCGCGAGTGCGGGAGCTTTCCTTTGAGGGGCTCGACGCGCTCGGGATGACGATCAGCACCGAGCGGAATCTCGAAGCAACCGGCCAGGAGGCCGACATTACCGGTTCCGACTCGAAGGTGCGGGTGCTGGTGGTTCCGACGGACGAGGAACTGGAGATCGCCAGACAGAGCCTGGAACTGGTGGAACGGACGGGATAGGCGATCGGGATCGGGACATCCGGATCCGGACATCCGGATCGCGGCGGGCCTCAGGCGGCGGTGCCAAGTACGATTGGGTAATGGCCACCGCCCTCTATCGCCGATACCGGCCGGAGACTTTCGCCGAACTGATCGGCCAGTCGCAGGTGACCGAGCCGCTAATGACGGCATTGCGCACCAACAGGGTGAACCATGCGTATTTGTTCAGCGGGCCGCGCGGCTGCGGCAAGACGACGAGCGCCCGGATTCTCGCGAGGTGCCTGAATTGCGCCGAGGGGCCGACTGATACCCCTTGCGGAAAGTGCCCTTCCTGCATAGAGCTCTCGAGGGACGGCGGCGGCTCGCTCGATGTAGTTGAGATCGATGCGGCGAGCCACAACGGCGTGGATGACGCCCGCGATCTCAGAGAGCGCGCAGTCTTCGCACCTGCCAGAGACAGGTACAAGATCTTCATTCTGGATGAGGCTCACATGGTCACTCCGCAGGGCTTCAATGCTCTGCTCAAGATCGTCGAGGAGCCGCCGGAGCACGTGAAGTTCGTTTTTGCCACGACCGAACCCGAGAAGGTTATCGGCACAATCCGATCGCGCACCCACCACTATCCGTTTAGGCTCGTTCCGCCAGCGCAACTGCTCGAATATGTGCAGGAGTTGTGCGAGAGCGAGAAGGTGCAGGCGGATCCTGGAGTACTCTCGCTCGTGGTTCGCGCGGGAGGCGGCTCAGTTCGTGACACCCTTTCGCTGCTGGATCAGCTGATCGCAGGCTCCGAGGGCGAGCGGATCGAGTATGAGCGCGCCGTTTCCCTGCTCGGCTATACCCATTCGGCTCTGCTCGGCGAAGTCGTCGGCGCTTTGGCCGTTCAGGATTCCGCCCTCGCATTCTCGGCCATCGACAAGGTAATCCAGTCCGGCCAGGATCCGAGACGATTCGTTGAGGATCTGCTGCAAAGATTCAGAGACCTGATTGTGGTGAGTGCTTTCAGGTCGGATGTCGATTCGGTTCGGTCTGCACTCAAGGGAACTTCTGAGGCCGAGCTTGAAGAGCTGATAGGCGAGTCCGCCAGATTCGGTCAGGCGGATCTAAGCCGAGCCGCAGATATAGTCGCCGATTCTCTGACGGAAATGGCAGGGGCAACTTCACCCCGGTTGCAGCTCGAACTCATGATCGCCAGGATCCTCGTTCCAGCGTCCCAGGAATCCGAGGGCGGCACCATTGCCAGGCTTGAGCGGCTTGAACGGCGATTTGGAGCGGGGGCCGAAGTCGGGTCGGCTGCGAGCAATACCGAGGCGAGCAAGTCTGCGGCGAACGAACCTGTGGCGAGCAAGTCTGCGGCGAACGAACCTGTGGCGAGCAAGTCTGCGGCGAACGAACCTGTGGCGAGCAAGTCTGCGGCGAACGAACCTGTGGCGAGCAAGTCTGCGGCGAGCGGCCTTTCCCAGGAAGAGGGAGAGCCGCCGGCAACAGTGGCGAAACCGACCGAGCCAGCCGAACCAGCTAAGCAGGTCGAGTCGACCAAGCCGGTCGAATCATCCAAACCCGCTCAGCCAGCCAAGCCAGCCGAACCGGCAAAACCCTTGAGCTTCGGGCAGATTCAGGACTCCTGGCCGGAAATCCTCGACCTGCTCGGAAAAAGAAAGAGGGCGGCCTGGGCCGTAGCCTTCACCGCAACCCCAATGGGCTTCAAGGACGACGTGCTTGCTCTGACCTTTCCCAGCCAGAAGGACGTCGAGGAATTCCGCAAGCCCCAGGGCCCCGGAGAAGGGGTCAGCGAATTGCTCCGGCAGGCGATTCAGGAGTTGCTCGGGGTCAAAGTCAAGTTCATTGCCCGAGCCGATGCCTCCGGGTCTGCAAGGCCGGAGCCTTCTCAGCCCGCAAAGACGGAATCGAACGAACCAGCTTCCAACCCGGTCACAGAATCCACAGCCAGCCCTGAGTCGGCTGGCCCCTATTCGTCCGGAACTGAGGCAGAACCAATACGGGCAGAATCCGGAGCAGAATCAGAACAGGCTGAAGCCGCGCCAGCCGAACCGACTGCAGTCCGGGCCGAGGCAACCGAATCTGAGCCTGTACAGAAGGAGCAGAAGCCTCAAAAGCAAAGGCGCGGTGAAGCAGTCGTTAGAGAAATCCTCAAGGCGACCCCTATTGATTCGCCGCGAGCCGAGTCGCTGCCAGCGACCCCAAAGGAATCGTGATCTGTGTACGAGGGAATAGTTCAGGACTTGATTGACGAGTTGGGAAAACTGCCCGGAATCGGGCCGAAGTCTGCGCAGAGGATCGCGTTCCACATTCTGCAAACCAAGTCTTTTGACGTGTCCAGGCTCGCCGAGGTTCTAAGCGAGGTTCGCGACAAGGCCAGATTCTGCGAGAACTGCGGGAACGTAACCGATCAGGAGCTTTGCGTCGTCTGCCGCGATCCGCGGCGCAATCAGGCATCTATTTGTGTCGTCGAGGAAGCCAAGGATGTCGCGGCAATCGAGCGGACTCGGGAATTCCACGGCCTCTATCACGTGCTCGGCGGCGCCATCAATCCGATGGCCGGAGTCGGACCGGATAATCTGAGCATCAAGCAACTCGTGAAGCGGATCGCGGACTCGAGCGTTACCGAGGTCATCATTGCGACCAATCCGAATCTTGAAGGCGAGGCCACGGCCAGCTATCTGAGCAGGCTGCTCGTGCAGCCGGACCTCAAAGTGACAAGGCTGGCCCTGGGACTGCCGGTCGGCGGAGATCTTGAATATGCCGACGAGGTAACACTGGGACGCGCTTTCGAGGGGCGCCGCGTAGTACCCAGTTGATGACCGGTAGAATTCAAAGCCCAACCCAAATTTTTCCGGAGCACCATGGCCCTTATCGTGCAGAAGTACGGAGGGTCATCCGTTGCGGATGCTGAGAGCATCAGGCGAGTCGCCAGGAGAATTGCCGACACTCGTCGTGCCGGCAATGAAGTAGTCGTCGTTGTTTCCGCAATGGGCGATACCACAGACGAACTGGTCGATCTTGCCAAAGAGGTAGTCCCCTTCCCTGCGGGCAGAGAGCTCGACATGCTGCTGACAGCAGGCGAGAGAATTTCAATGTCACTGCTGGCAATGGCGATCAAGGAACTTGGCTTCGAGGCCCGCTCCTATACCGGCAGTCAGGCCGGAATGGCCACGGATGCCAGGCACGGTAGCGCGAGAATCGTCGAAGTCAATCCGACCAGAATTCGCGAAGCGATCGACTCCGGGGCGGTCGCGATCGTGGCCGGATTCCAGGGCTTCAACCGCGGCACGGGCGACATCACGACTCTCGGCAGGGGCGGCTCGGACACGACCGCCGTTGCACTTGCAGCAGCTCTGAATGCAGAGGTGTGTGAAATCTACACGGACGTCGACGGTGTCTACACGGCCGACCCGAGAATAGTTCCGTCTGCGCGCAAGCTATCCAGAATAACGAGCGAGGAGATGCTCGAACTTGCAGCAGCGGGAGCCAAAGTACTTTATATTCGCGCCGTGGAATATGCGAGAAGGCACGGGGTGACGATCCATGTCAGATCCTCATTCAACAACAATGAGGGAACATTGGTCATCAACCCGGGAGATGGGGAGAGCATGGAAGAAGCGATGATTTCCGGGATCGCAGTCGATCTGGGTGAAGCGAAGATCACTATTGTCGGCGTCCCGGACATCCCCGGAAAAGCGGCGGAGATCTTCACTCTCGTTGCAACCGCCGAATCCAATATCGACATGATCGTCCAGAACGTCTCGGCTGCCGAAACCGGATTGACCGACATTTCCTTCACCCTGCCCAAAGCCGACGGCGAGAAGGTAATGGCGATCCTGCTTGCAGAGCAGGAGAAGATCGGCTTCGACTCCCTTCAATTCGACGACCAGATTGCGAAACTCGCGCTGGTTGGCGCCGGTATGAGGACAAGTTCAGGAATCTCGGCAAAGCTGTTTACAGCTCTGTTCGAGGCGGGAGTGAACATCGAGATGATTTCAACGAGCGAGATCCGAATTTCGGTAGTGACCAGAGCGGATCTGGTTGAGGATGCGGTCAAGGCAATTCACACTGCCTTCGGCCTTGACGGCGAAGAGCTCGCAGTAGTGCACGCGGGAACGGGCCGATGACTGGAATTGCAATAGGGGTAGTCGGGGCAACCGGCCAGGTTGGCGCGGTAGTTCGAAGACTGCTCGAGGAGCGGGACTTTCCAGTGCGGGAGATCCGCTATTTCGCCTCAGCGCGATCGGCGGGCACCACTCTGCCGTGGAAAGGCGCCCAAATTGTCGTGGAGGATGCGGCCACCGCAGATCCGACCGGCCTTGACGTGGCTATCTTCTCTGCCGGGGCGGAGACCTCCAGGGCACAGTCCGGCAGATTCGCCGCGGCAGGAGTCAAAGTCATCGACAACTCGTCTGCTTTCAGAATGGACCCGGAAGTACCGCTTGTCGTCAGCGAGGTAAACCCGGAGGCGCTGGAAGACGCACACAAGGGGATCATCGCGAACCCCAATTGCACGACCATGGCGGCCATGCCGGTGCTGAAGGTGCTGCACGACGAGGCGGGGCTGAAGCGACTGGTAGTAAGCACCTATCAGGCGGTCTCGGGTGCCGGCCTTGCCGGAGGAACCGAATTGCTGACTCAGGCTCAGGCCGCCGTTGCGCAGGATGCCGGCCGGTTGATTCATGACGGGACCGCGATCGACTTTCCCGAGCCCAGAGTCTTCCAGAGGACTATCGCATTTGACGTGGTTCCGGTTGCCGGCAGTCTGGTCGATGACGGCCTCGGCGAGACCGATGAAGAAAAGAAACTGCGGAACGAGAGTCGGAAAATCCTGGGTATTCCGGACTTGCTGGTGAGTGGCACCTGCGTTCGCGTTCCGGTTTTCTCGGGCCATTCGCTTTCGATAAACGCAGAGTTCGAACGGCCGATTTCGCCCGAGCGGGCTCGGGAACTGCTTGAGGCGGCTCCGGGGGTGGAGCTCAGCGACATCCCGACTCCGCTGCAGGCCGCAGGAACCGATCCGAGCTACGTCGGTCGAATCCGGCGGGATGAGGGAGCACGTGAAGGCAGGGGCCTTGCCATGTTCATCAGCAATGACAATTTGCGCAAGGGAGCTGCCCTGAATGCCGTGCAGATTGCAGAACTGCTTGCCGCGAAATTGACCGCGGGCTCTCGAAACTGAAACCGTCCGGACTGGCGTCCAGGCGGCGGCCAACTGGAAACACGCCGAGTTTGACGAATACTAGACTTGCATTGTGAGCCAATCCGCACCCGTAGATGTCGCTCTCATCGGCGGCGGAATCATGAGCGCAACCCTTGGAACTTTGCTCAAGGAGCTCGAACCCGACTGGACGATTCGAATCTTCGAATCGCTGCCGGAGGTGGCGCAGGAGAGTTCGAATCCCTGGAATAACGCGGGCACCGGCCACTCTGCTCTTTGCGAGCTCAACTACACAAAGGAGATGCCGGACGGTTCGATTGACATCTCCAGTGCTGTGAAGGTCAACGAGCAGTTTCAGGTATCGCGGCAGTTCTGGTCTTACCTGGTAAACAAGAAGGTGCTTCCCGAGCCGGGCAAATTCATCAATCAGGTGCCGCACATGAGTTTTGTCTGGGGTGGGGAGAATGTCGCTTTTCTAAAGCGCAGGTTCGAGGCGCTCAAGAAGCATCCGCTCTTTTCCCAAATGGAATACAGCGAGGACCCCGCAGTAATTTATTCGTGGGCGCCAATGCTTTTGCCCGGACGCCCAAAGAACCAGAAGATCGCGGCAACTCGAATGGATGCCGGCACGGATGTCGACTTCGGAAATCTGACTTCTGATCTGGTTGAAAATCTGGTTGCCAATGGCGCGGTTCTCAGTTCGGATGAAAAGGTAGTCGGACTGCGGAGGAGCCCGGATGGGAACTGGACACTCAGGCTAAAGCGCACTATCGGCAAATCAAAGTCGAGAATGACTGCCCGGTTCGTCTTCGTCGGAGCAGGCGGAGGCGCGCTAAGGCTCCTGCAGAAGTCCGGTATTCCGGAGAGCAAGGGATACGGGGGCTTCCCGGTAAGCGGCAAGTTCCTGCGGACAGACGATCCGAAGCTCGTAGCCAAACACCATGCAAAGGTCTATGGCAAAGCCTCAGTCGGGGCGCCGCCAATGTCCGTTCCGCACCTCGATACCCGAATTGTGGACGGAACTCCGAGCCTCATGTTCGGCCCCTACGCCGGCTTTACTCCGAAGTTCCTCAAGAACGGCTCCTGGTTTGATCTGCCGTCTTCGATTCGGTTCGGGAACATTATTCCGATGCTCGCGGTCGCCAAAGACAATCTTGATCTGGTCTGGTATCTGATAAGCCAGGTGCTCGCTTCGAAGGGCCGGAAATTCGACGCCCTGCGCGAGTTTGTTCCGGATGCCAGATCAAAGGACTGGCGCATGATTACGGCTGGCCAGAGGGTTCAGGTAATCAAGAAGGATCCGAAGAAGGGCGGCATACTGCAGTTCGGCACCGAGCTGGTTACTTCCGCCGACGGTTCGATCGCCGGACTGCTTGGTGCATCACCCGGAGCTTCGACAGCGGTCCCGATCATGCTCGAACTGCTTGGTCGCTGCTTCCCGGATCGGGCGGCCGGTTGGTCGGCAAAACTGCAATCCATGGTGCCGACCTTTGGCAAGGAATTGTCCAGTTCCGAAACACTGGTAAAGCGCACGCTCGAATCCACTGCGAAAACCTTAGCGATTTCCTGAATTCGCTCCCCAATTCTGGGCACAATTAATGCGATTGTCCCCGGAAGGGTTCAAAATCATTAATGAATCCAGGGGGAGGGCTCGGATCATTGTCTGCACTTGAATGCGTATTTGGCTAGAGCGAGGAATCGAAATTGTCCATCGGTCTTCCTGCGCACCTGGCTCCGCTTGTCGTCCGAAGGGCATTTACCGCAGCACAGCACACCTTCGGAGCCACGCTCCTGGGAGTTGGCATTATGTCCATCCTGGTGATGCAGGGTCACCATGTGGACTCAAACCTTTGGATAGCCGCAGTGGTCATGCTGCCGAGCTTCGCAATGCTTTTCATCGCAGATTTCGACAGATCTGTTCTCTGGGCCCTCGGCTATCTGCTTCTTGGCGGGATTGGAATTCACGTTTCCACCAGGATCCTGCTTACCGACGGTGCGCAATTTGAGGCGGGGATACTGCTGATTCTCACCACCTTCTCCGTCGCGATTCTGATGGTCGCGGGACCCGCAAAAGGGTTGGTAGGTGCTTTGCTCTGGACACTGGCCGGGTTCGCGGTGGCAGAGTCCTCCAGACAGTCTGCCCGCATCGCACTTGGGCTTTCTCCGTCACTTGATATACAGATTTTTCTAATCTCGATTGCGACTCTAATTGTCATTCCGCTGATCAGCCACGTTCACAGGCTTCACTTCACGGCGCAGCCGGGACTGCACAGGGCGCTTCAGAATGACCAGATTGCTCAATTGAGGTCCAGGCTTGAGTCGCGCTCGGCCGCGATTATGCACGATACGGTTCTCAACCACCTCGCGACTATTTCAAATTCCCCGGACGGTGCATTGAGCCCGAAGGCGATAGCGGAGCTTCGCAAGGATATCGACACGATTATCAATGACGACTGGCTGACTGAATTCGATACGGGCAATATCTCGACTTCGGCACCTCCGTGGCAGCATGGTGCGCTTGCCGGCGCGATTCGTGAATGCGTCGCAATGGGACTGGACGTTCGAACCACGGGTGATTTTTCGGTCGCAAAGCGGCTAAGCAGAGAGTGCGAGGTCGCGCTGAGCCAGGCGGTTAAGCAGTGTCTTGTAAATGTGATCCGCCACGCGGGAGTTTTGGAAGCCGAAGTCGGAATCTACGGTTCGGAAACTGAAGCGCTCGTCATGGTCGTCGATCACGGCAAAGGATTTGATGAGACCGAGACTCGCCCCGATCGTCTTGGACTGAGGGGCTCGGTGAAGAAGCGGATTCAGCAGGTTGGCGGCAGCGTAAGGATTTGGTCGTCGCCAGGGGCGGGGACATCAATAATGATCGTGGTTCCGTGCCAGGCGACTGAAATTGACCCGCATGTAGTCGATCATGACCCGAATCGAAGCGGAATCTGAGATGGGCCTTAGTCGAAAGTCTCGCTTTCCGGAACCGACCCGGCAGCAGCTCGACCCAATCTCGGCGCTCGGGGATCGAGTCCTGGTTCTGGTCCTTTCATTGAGCGCCTTCGGGTACAGTCTGATCGCAGCCATCCGAATGGTTCCGGAAGTCTCCCAGCCGCTTCTTCTTGTCTTCGCTCTCGTCGCGACAGCTATCGCGAGCCTCACCGTAATTCTCGCGTCCAGCCAGAAGTTCGCCCCTTTCTCCAAGCTGGGCCACGTTTGCGTGCATCTCTTCGTAATTGCGGCTCTGATTCTTATGGTCCTGAGTCAGCTCGGTACGGATAAGACAGTTGACGCAGACTTTGCGTCAGTTACTCTCGGCATGCTGCTTCTTGCAATTGGCCCGTATCGACCCGCGGTGGAGATTTCGACGGCCGCGAGCGTTTCTGCGCTCCTGCTCGCTTTCGTAGCAATGGTTCAGGCTTCGCAAGTGTCATCGAAAGTTCCGGTTGCCATCTTTGCACTCGCGGCGCTTGCACCGGTCGCGGCTCTCGGCTTTGCCTCTTCGCGGCTCTCCGGGCGACTCGTCGACTATCTGAAGCAGTGGAACCGATCCCTCTATCAGTCGTTCAGAGAGACTTCCGGCGAGCTTAGCGATGAGGTAGTTGAGTCTGTTCGGGAAGAGCGGTTGAGAATCCTGGAGTCGACCGCGCTGCCTCTTTTGCACGCCCTGTCGGAGAGCGGGGTTGTCGGGCCTGAAGATCGTGCAAGGGCCTCCGCCATTTCGGACGAGATCAGAAAGGTGATGGTTGCAGAGGCCGAACGCACCTGGCTCGAAGTGGCTGTTCGGGATTTCGGTGCAGCGCCGGAACGGGTGGATGCTCTCGTTTCAGATCCCAAAGGGGCGGCGGCCTGGATGCGCAATGACGAGCGGATTGCTCTTCGGGCCCTTGCAGATGCCGTGATTCATGACCCCGCATACGTGCGTCGCTCTTTCAGAGTCAGTATTGCAGTCGATGGCAGGGAGTGCAGGGGAACTATGTCTGCGGAACTAGTCGGTGCCGAGCAGGCGGTTAGGTTCCAGCTCGCGCCGTACCTCGCGGTCATCCGGATCCTGTTCTCGGATGTTGAAGTGAAGGCGAGCAAGAGGGCACTGCGAATAGGATTCGGCTATGTCCGGAGGTGAAACCGGCCGCCAAATGTCGGCGGAGCATCTGCGCGAACTTAAGCCGGTGCGCCTGGCGATTCTGGACGATCACGAGTTGCTGCTGGACAGCATGGGCAGCTGGATTTCGGTGAACGCCCCTGACTTCGATCTGGTGCTGACATCCAGAACCTGGCTGGGTCTGGTTCAAAGCCACAGATTCCCGACCGACCTGATCTTTCTGGACTTTCAGCTCAAGGAGTCTATTTCTATAGAGGCGAGGGTTCGAACCTGCAGGGCTGCCGGAATGAAGGTGATCGTGCTCAGCAGCTTCGACACGAGCGACACGAAGGATCGCGCTTTGGCAGCGGGGGCAGAAGTTTTTCTTACCAAATCTCTTCCGCTTCAGGAGGTCATGGCGGTAGCCAGAACGGTAATGGGAATGCCAGCCGTTAGCGAGCCGCCGGAGGGCTGGCTGTCTCCGGCTCCGGGAACGCCGGAGTCGAAGTCGGTGAAACTAAGCCAAAGCGAAAAAAGGGCCCTGATTCTTTACGTTTCTGGAATGTCAACTCAGGAAGTGGCTGAGAAGATGGATGTGCAGTTCGAGACGGCAAAGACTTTCCTGCGCCGAATCAGACAAAAGTACGCTCGCGCCGGGAAGGTCGCGAGCAAGAGAAACGACCTGCTCTTGAGAGCAGCAGAAGACGGGTACCTGGAATAGTGGCGAAGCTTTACTTCCGTTACGGAGCGATGAACAGCGGCAAGAGCACGAACTTGCTCCAGGCAGCATTCAACTATGAAGAGCGCGAACAGCAGGTTCTGCTCATGAAGCCGAGGATCGACACGAAGGGTGACACCGACATCGTTTCGCGACTCGGCGTACGCAGAGCTGTGGACTTTGTGGTCGGTGCCGAAGAAGACCTTTGGGAGGTATTCGCCCGCGAACGCAGAAAGATCGAGGATCGAACCGGCAAGGCGGTCAGTTGCCTGCTGGTCGACGAAGCCCAGTTCCTGACCGAGTCGCAAGTGGATGACCTGCTGAGGATCGCGATCATCGACAATATTCCGGTACTTGCCTATGGCATCCGCACGGACTTTCAGACAGTGGCCTTTCCGGGCAGCAGACGGTTGCTTGAGATTTCCCACTCTCTTGAGGAACTCAAGACGATCTGCCGCTGTGGAAAGAAGGCGGTGTTCAACACGCGCCAGGTTGACGGCGAGTTCGTTTTCGACGGTGAGCAGGTCGCAATCGAAGACGGGGTCGAGATCGTCTACGAGTCGCTTTGCGGCAATTGCTACCTGCAGGAAAGCGGCGGAGTCTTCAACCGCACCAGGCGCGTTCTAACCGAGTCTTTGGCAACCGCATACAACTCAGCCCCTGATCCCGACTTCAGCTAGTAGCTGCCGGAGGCAGGCGCGGCAGAATTATCTGAACCTGCGAACTACTTCAATTGGTCGGGGTAGCGGGATTTGAACCCACGACCTCTTCGTCCCGAACGAAGCGCGCTACCAAACTGCGCCACACCCCGATGCCAGATTGAGCCTGCGCTCAACCGGACCTGATCAAGAATAGCCGAAATCATCCCCGGTTAGAGTAACCATCACAGCTTCCGGCCTGCAGAGGAATCTTACCGGCGCGTAAATTGATGTTCCGATTCCGGCAGACACCTCGAGGAACGCGGCTTTCTGGGCATGCCTCCACAGGTGGAGTCCGCTTGCCATCGACCTCGGCAAATCGCAGTTTGTTACCAGAGCGCCGACAAAGGGGGCGCGAACCTGACCTCCGTGGGTGTGCCCCGCGAAGATAAATTCAGCTCCGTTGTTTACGAAAGAATTGAGCACTCTTCGGTATGGCGAGTGGGTAACCCCAATCGTGACCGGAGTGGGCCCGGTGTGATCGTCATACCAGCCGAGATCCTCGCGCAGTTCTTCAAGCAGTCCTGGAAGAAGGTCCAGTCGATCCTGATTCAGGTGCGCGTCATCCACCCCGAGGAATTCGAGTCTGGATCCGTTTAGCTCGAGCGCGAGAACGGAGTTGTTGATGTTGTCCCAGCCGAGCGAATCGAAGAACGTTTCGAGGGCATCCGTGTCAAGCCGGCCCGGATCCACAGGTTCCTTGTCCTGGCTGCCGAAGTAGCCGAACGGGTTCTTGAGTCTTGGTCCGAAATAGTCGTTGGAGCCGTGTACGAATACCCCCGGGATGCCGGCGAAAGCAGACAGGCTTGAAACCACTGCTTCCACTCCCGACTCGTGGCCGAGGCTGTCGCCGGTGACGACAACGAGGTCCGGCTGTTCGGAAGCCAGAGACTTGAGCCAATTGATCTTCCCGGTCTGCCAGGAAGCCAGGTGCAGGTCTGAAAGATGCAGAACGCGAATCGGCATAGACCCCGGTTCCAGAATCGGGAGGCTCTCTCGCCGAACCGTGAAGCGGTTTCGCTCAACGAGGGCTCCCCAGGCGAATGCGCCCAAAGCGGCGGCACCTAGGGCTGAGAGGATCAGTCCCGCGGTGCCGGCGCTTTTTTTGCTCAAGGGAAACAGCCCGGTGGTGGTGAACCTGCCACGTCCGTGCCGACTGAAAGCGTGACCGCAGCCTGCTTGGAAGTGCCGGATCCGCCCGGCGGGTTGGTGTCGGTCACCCTGCAGTATTCGCCTGGATTCGCTGTTAGCACCCAGTTGATGCTGATGTTGCCTGCAAAGAAACCAAGGGCCAGTAGCTCGTTCTTCGCATTCGATGGCGATTGACCGATCAGGTCGTTCGGCATTTCCACGTACAGGGTTCCATCGCTCGTGAATACCTTGATCTGGTAGCCCTTCGAGACCTTAGTCCCCGCGACCGGATCGGTCTTGGCAACCGTGCCGATCGGTCCGTCGCCCGCTGTTGGGCCACCATCTGCATAGGTGAAGCCGAGGCTCTCAAGCAGCGCCTTTGCCTCTTCGGGAGTCTTCCCGGTCATATCGGGAATCGCAATCGTGACTCCGCTCAGTAGGTTTGCCGGCGGCGTTGGGAACGCGCCTCCGCCGTACTTCCTCGTGAGCGAGTAGAGAATGGCGCGCGCAATTCTGTGCCTGGCTGTGGCGGCATTACCGCCGGCGATCTGGATCTGTCTTAGAGCCTGGTGCCCCTTGATGTTTCCAACCCAAACCGCGAGGGATGTCTTCGTGCTGGTTGAAAGCATCCAGGTGTGCCACGAATCACTCGTGGTACCGGTCTTGCCTGCCAGCGGAACTCCCGTGTGCGGATTTGAGGCAACTCCAAGACCGCCGTTCATAACGGCCTGCATCGCATAGGCGACTCCCGCCGCAACTTCCGGCGTGATGGCCTGGTGACAGTGCGGGTCCTGGCCGCCGAGGTCGTTTCCGTTGGTGTCCACGATCTTGTCGACGGCGATCGGGGTGCAGTACATTCCCTTGCCTGCCACCGTTGCCGCCGCGGCCGCCATCGACAGCGGTGCGATTTCATTCACGCCGAGAATTGCAGCGGGGGAAGTCAGAAGCGGTTGTCCGTCTGCCCTGTGAGCACCCATCGATTTCGCGACGCTCGCGATTTCGCACTGGTCAAGCTGTTCTGCCATTGAAATAAATGCGGCGTTGATCGACTGCGCCAGGGCCTGAATGATATTGACCGGGCCTACCGTTTGCGAGTCGTCGTTTCTCGGACTGTATGGCGGGTTGTAGACGTATCCGCCAACACAGTCGGCCCGGAAGTACTTGGCATCGTGCTTGGAACCGTTGACGATTTCACCGAGACCGTGGCCGTTGATCAGCCAGTCTGCAGTTGTGAAGATCTTGTAGGTAGATCCGACCGGGAACCCGAAGGAGCCGCCGTAGGCCTGATCGGTGTTGAAATTGACCGCCGTGGTAGTAAGTGGGTCGCCTTCTCCCGTGTCGTCAAAGTACTTGTTCTGGGCCATGATCAGGATTCGACCGGTACCCACCTGAATTGACGCAGCGCTCGCTCCAAGGTTAAAGCGCTTCTCGGTAGGCGGGGCCTGCGCGCGCAGGTTCTTCTCTGCAACAGCCTGCTCATCCAGGTCAATCGTGGTGTAGACGCTGTAACCGCCGCGGTCCCAGTTGGCCTGGCGCTCTTCCGGAGTGGCACCGAGCATCTCGAAGTCCTTTACCGACTTGAGGATGAAGTCGCAGAAGGTCTTGGCGGCCGATGCGTTGGCACAACCGCTGGTGGGCTTTGTGATCTTGACGTAAGACTCAACCGGAGTGTTGACCGCTTCGGTGTACTGAGCCTCGGTGATCATTTTCAGGTCGAGCATGTTGCCCAGAATGAAATCGCGCCGATCCTTGTTCGCCGGGTACAGTTTCGGATCGCCCAGGTTTTGATCATTCGGCAACTGGACGATTGCGGCCAGACTCGCGGCCTCAACCAGCGTGACATCTGCAGCGCTCTTGCTCAGGTATTGCTGTGCGGCTGATTCGATGCCATAGGTGTTTCCGCCAAAGCCGACAATATTCAAATAGGCGAGGAGAATCTGGTTCTTGGTGTACTTCTTCTCCAGACCGATTGCGAGCTTCGCTTCCTTGAGCTTGCGGTCCAGAGTCTGCGCCTGAGCGTCACCCAGTGCTTTGAGTTGCTCTTCTTTTGTCGGCAGGTGGAGGGCATTCTGAATATTGACGTTCTTGATGAGCTGCATCGTGATCGTCGAGGCACCACTGGCAATGTCATTGGTGGCTACGTTGCTGAGTGCTGCTCGAATGATTCCCTGAAGGTCAACTCCGCCGTGGTCATAGAAGCGCCGGTCCTCACCTGCGATAACGGCATCCTTGATCCAGGGGGAGATCTGATCCCACGAAACTTCCTGGCGGTTTTGCTTGAAGACCTCGGCGAATGGAACGTATTCGTCGCCTTTCTTGGCATAGAGGGTGTTGCGCTGTGTGAGTTGGCCAATTTCGAGATAGTCGGGCAGTGCTTCGAAGACTCCAATCGAGGAGTTCGCGGCCATGCTGGTCAGGGCAAGGGTCGGAGTAACCAGAGCGGTTACCAGAACCCCTGCTACAACACTGAATCCGACTAGTCCCGCGGCGGCGCTGATCATGCCGAGAGGACCCGAGGTTTGGCGAGGCATAGGATACAGAGTAACGGGTGGACCACTAAAGGAACCTGAATGGAAGCCGTGATGACGCGCTGGGAATACCTGACAACGCCACTGATAATCCACAATACGACTGCGATCCTCAACAATTGGGGGGAGCAGGGCTGGGAATTGGTGCAGGTAGTAACTAGTCCTGAGGGCGGTCTGGTCGCCTACTTGAAGCGAGAACTGCAGGAAAACGAATCCGATGGGAGCTCTTGATGTCGAAACTCGACGACCGCATTTCTGAACTGGGACTTGTAATTCCGGATGTCGCAAAGCCGGTTGCCGCATACATCCCCGCGATTACAACGGGAAACCTCGTCTACACCTCGGGGCAGTTGCCGACTGTAGCCGGTCAGCTTCCTGCCACCGGAAAGGTCGGGGCCGAGGTCAGCGCGGAGGATGCCAGGAAATACGCCGCAACCTGCGTACTCAACGGACTCGCAGCGGCAAAGAGCGCGATCGGCTCTCTGGACCGGATCACGAAAGTTGTCAAGGTAGTCGGCTTCGTGGCTTCGGACCCGGCGTTCACCGGTCAGTCTCAGGTGATCAACGGCGCATCAGAGCTGCTGCGCGAGATTTTCGGCGAAGCCGGACAGCACGCCAGAAGCGCGGTCGGCGTTGCCGCCTTGCCGCTGGACGCACCGGTTGAGGTCGAGTTCGTCTTCGAATTCGCCTGATTCCGGTTTTTGCACCGCGGCCGGGTGACCTGAATCGCCGCCGAGGGTCGGGCTACCAGGGCGGGGCTACTTGAGTTTTTCCGTAATGACGCTCATCACTTGAGTGTCGGCCAGAGTCGTCGTGTCGCCGATCTCGCGCCCCTCTGCGACATCCCGAAGCAGCCTTCGCATGATCTTGCCTGAGCGGGTCTTAGGCAGCTCTGTCACAAGCAGAATGTCGCGCGGACGAGCGATCGCGCCGATTTGCTCTGCGACGTGCACCTTGAGGATCGCTACTGCTTCCTCGGGGGTGTACGCCTCGACCTGCTTCGCCCGAAGGATCACGAAGGCGACCACAGCCTGACCGGTAGTGTCGTCACTGGCGCCCACGACTGCGGCTTCGGCCACGATCGGGTGCGATACCAGGGCCGATTCGATCTCCATGGTCGATAGCCGGTGGCCGGAGACGTTCATGACGTCATCGACCCTGCCCATTACCCAGACGTCTCCGTCTTCATCGAGCCGTGCGCCGTCGCCGGCGAGGTACATCCGCCGATTGGGGGAACCCTCGAAGTCGAACTTCTCCCAATAGGTCTTGATGTAGCGCTCCGGATCGCCCCAGATTCCGCGCAGCATCGACGGCCAGGGCTCGGTCACCACGAGCAGTCCGCCGTTTCCACTGCCGACGTGCTTGCCCTTCTCGTCGAGCACATCGACGCTGATTCCCGGCAGGGGCACCTGGGCTGCACCAGGTTTGGTCGCGGTGATTCCCGGCAGAGCAGAGACCATGATGGAGCCGGTTTCGGTCTGCCACCAGGTGTCCACCACCGGTGTCTTGCCGCCGCCGATAATGTCCCGATACCAAATCCAGGCTTCGGGGTTGATCGGTTCGCCAACCGAGCCGAGCACTCGCAGCGAGCTGAGGTCGAACTTCTGCGGGTATTCGCGGCCGGTCTTCATGAAGGCCCGGATCGCGGTCGGCGCGGTGTAGAGAATCGAGACCTTGTACTTCTCGATGAGTTCCCACCAGCGGCCGGGGTGTGGGGTGTCAGGGGTGCCCTCATACATGAGCTGGGTGGTGCCGTTTGCGAGCGGGCCGTAGACGACGTAACTGTGCCCGGTGACCCAGCCGACATCCGCCGTACACCAAAAGACATCGGTTTCGGGGTGCAGGTCGAAAACGTACTTGTGGGTGAAAGCGCACTGCGTGAGGTATCCGCCCGAAGTGTGCAGGATTCCCTTGGGCTTACCGGTGGTTCCCGAGGTGTAAAGAATGAAGAGCGGATGCTCGGCCTCGAACGCCTGCGCCTCATGTTCGGCTGGAGCGGCATCCACCAGCTCGTGCCACCAGTGGTCGCGGCCATTGGTCCAGTCGACTTCGTTTTCGCCGCGCCTGACCACGAGCACGTTCTCCACGCTCGTCTCGCCAGCCAGGGCCGTGTCGACGGCGGACTTAAGCGGGAAGACCTTGCCCTTGCGCCATCCGCCATCGGCAGTGATCACGAGCTTTGCGTCTGCGTCTTCGATTCTCGACCGCAGCGATTCGGCACTGAATCCGCCGAAGACCACGGAGTGGATTGCGCCGATTCGAGCCACCGCGAGCATTGCGATCGCCGCTTCCGGGATCATCGGCAGATAGATCGCAACCCGGTCTCCCTTGCCGACTCCGAGGCCAATTAGGGCGTTCGCAGCCTTCTTGACCTGCTCGGTCAGGTCTGCGTAGCTGATGCTGCGGGAGTCTCCAGGCTCGCCTTCCCAGTGGATCGCGATTCGGTCCCCGCGGCCCGCCTCAACGTGGCGATCGAGGCAGTTGTAGGTGACATTTAGCCGACCGTCTGCGAACCATCTGGCGAAGGGGGGATTGTTCCAGTCCAGAGTCTCGGTGAAAGGCGTCTCCCAGTCGAGCAGCTCCTTCGCCTGGTCGGCCCAGAACTTGAGCCGATCCTGCTTCGCCTGTTCGTAGAGTTCCGGTTTTGCAACCGCCCGGGCTGCGAACTGAGGGCTGGGTGCGAACCGCCTGTCTTCCTGTAACAAACTGTCGATGGTCTCAGTCATTTTTCTCCCTGCGCAATATTCGTGCGTGGAATGCACGTCCACGTAGGAAATGACACTACTCGCATGCGAAACAGACCTCCCAAACTTGACTCCCGCGGTTTAGACTGTGCTTGTCAAATCAGTTTTGACCTGCAACGGGCAAGCGATCCCCCCAATCAGTCCGTTGCGGTGGCGGCGCCCTTTCCCCCAAGTGGCGCCGCCCCTCCATGTCTGGCGCGAAAAAGATTCGCACGCGCCTTCAGCAGCGCACTCCTCCACTGATTTCCGTCTGCGCGAATTGTCACGCTTTCGCCGATCGAGCCTCCGAAACAGGGTGCGGCGAATAGCTTTCGTTGCGTGTCCAGTCGAGTGCAGCCGTTCATTGCCACTTCCGAGGGGATGCCGCGAGAACCCGAGCAGTCCAGGATTCTCCCCGAATTCGGCGAGCTTGCACCGCTAGTTGCCGACCAGTCGGTCACCGATCTCTTTGTTAAACCTCCCGGCGAGGTGTGGACAGATCAGGGCGGCGGAGTCGAGCTGCGATCGGAATTCAGACTTGGCGAAGTGAGAGCTCGGCAGCTCGCGACCAATCTCATTTCTCTTGGCGGCAGGCACATTGACGAGGCATCGCCTTGCGTTGACGTGCGTCTTCGAGACGGAATTCGGGTGCATGCTGTCCTTCCGCCAATCAGTCCCCACGGCACTCAGATTTCTATTCGCCTTCCGGGAGCGAGGCGACTCGGTGTTGCAGATCTGGACCGGCTTGGATTCTTTGAACGGTTTTCGCTCGCCGGGATCCTCAATCTCGTGCGACTTCGAAGAAATCTGCTGATAACTGGGGCTACCGGAAGCGGCAAGACGACTCTGCTTTCGGCATTGCTTTCTGAGGCATCCGGCTCTGACCGAATCATTGCGATAGAAGACGTTTCGGAGCTCCGGGTTACTCACCCCCACTTTCTTTCTCTTGAAGCTCGGCAGGCGAACCTTGAGGGGATCGGTGAGATCGGACTCGCGAGGCTGGTTCGAGAGGCCCTCAGAATGCGGCCGGATCGGCTCGTTCTCGGCGAGTGTCGCGGGGTTGAAGTGCGGGAGTTGTTCGCTGCGCTCAACACCGGGCACAAGGGAGGCGCCTGCACCCTCCACGCCAACTCGCTTGAAGATGTGCCAGTTCGGCTGGAGGCTCTTGGCGCGCTCGCCGGACTCGGTGTGGATGCCGTTGCCAGACAGGCCGTTAGCGCGATCGATGCGATTCTGCACGTCGGCTGGACGGGGCCCTCGCGTGGACTGGTTTCTATCGGCAGGTTTGTAATCGATCGAGCAGGTCGCCTCGAAACCGTTCCTCTTGGAAAGCACGATCTTGTTGAAGACTGAGACCGCGGATGAAATGGCGGGCCTGGTTCAGCGGCTTGCAGTGCTGCTGCTCTCCGGCGCCAATCCGGCGACGGTCTGGACCCACGCCGCCGAGTCACTCGAAGCCAACCCCAAAGATTCCCCACCCCGGTTCGCTGCGGCTTCGCGCGATCCTGGTGAAAGCATCCAAATCAGGGAGCTCGCTTTGGAAACTGCGACGCGATCTAAAGAGATGGCGGTTACCGGAGCTCTCGAAGCTGCGCTGAATTCGGCAGCAGAGGCGGGCGCAGCGTCGGGTGAACTATTGCGGGTTTGGCGTCAGCTCGGCACTGTCTGGTCGGTTGCGGAGGAGTCCGGTTCGCCTCTGGGTCGGACTCTTCTCTCTTTCGCCGATTCGCTTCAGGTTGTAGCGGAGACAGGAAGGGAAATCGAAACTGCACTCGCCGGCCCGAAAGCCACCGCTCGAGTAGTGCTTGTGCTCCCGCTGATCGGGATCCTCTTTGGACTCGGTCTCGGTTTTGATCTGCTCGGAGTGCTCTTCGGCACCGATCTGGGACGACTCTGCCTGCTTTGCGGCGGTTCGCTCGCGGCGACGGCAGTGTATTGGAACAAAGCACTCATTCGGCGTGCCGGTGTTTCTGCGGAGGATCCAGGTCTGATCTTCGAGCTCTATTCGATTGCGCTCGCGGGAGGAGTGTCGATTGACCGTGCAAGGGAAGTCGTTGCAGCAGGCGCCTTGAGATTCGGTCTGGAGGTCGACCACTCGGCAACACTCGAGATTCTGAACCTGTCGGCTCGGGCCGGAGTGCCGATTGCGTCTCTGCTCAAAGCGGAGGCGACGCTCAGCCGCAGGCAATTGAGAGCCCGGTCTGCTCGAGCAGCGGGTGCTCTGGGCGTCAAGCTGCTTCTGCCGCTCGGGGTGTGCATTTTGCCTTCCTTCCTGCTCCTCGGGGTTGCGCCCTTGATGCTCTCAATCGTTCCGGCTGCACTCGGCGGGCTGTGAACGAGCCTCGGCGGCTGTCTGTCGGGGGCTCGTTTGGAACTCACTCGGAAGTCCTCCACAACTTCCGTTAGAGCTCTTCGGATCCCGAACTAGCAGGCGCGCTGCCAGCGTCGGGGTGTTTGGCGGCATCCTTTGGGAGTGCGATGGACAGGAGCAGACAGGAGAGGAAAAGTGATTCGTCGATTTCGAGAGCGGCTCAATTGTGAAGCGGGGGCATCAACTGCCGAATACGCGATTGTGACCATGGCCGCGGTGGCTTTTGCCGGGCTGCTGGTTGCAATTCTTCGCAGTGCGGAAGTTCGCGGAATGCTGTTTGATCTGGTTCAAAGGGCCCTGAGCTTTGGCGGCTAGCCGCTACTGGCTCCTGGACCGGCAATCAGGGACGGTAGCGGCCGAGTTTGCTTTGGTGATCCCTGCGGTTGTAATCGTTCTGGCATTTTGCATGCTGGGGCTCGGAGCAATCGCGAGACAAATTCAGGCGCAGGAGGTGGCTGCAGTTGTTGCTCGCTCCTCCGCCAGAGGAGACCCGATTCCAGTTGGAGGTGCATACTCGGATGTCCGCCTCGAAATCTCAAGGCGCGGCAAACTGGTCTGCGCCACAGCAAAACTTGCAGTCGGCTCCGGTCCACTGCAATTTCCGGGGCTCGAAGCCGAGGCAACGAGTTGCAGTCTTGCGAATTGAAAAGTGACCAGCGAGGGTCTGGAACTGTGCTGGCTATCGGAATCGTCGCCTTCGTCGTCGCGCTGACTTTCGCGCTGCTTCCTTTGGGCGGCGGACTGCTCGCGAAGTCGAGAGCTGCACTGGCTGCGGACGCTTCTGCGCTTGCCGGGGCTGACGTTGCAATCGGGTTGAGCCCCGGCTTTCCATGTGAGGCGGCGGCCGAAATCGCCTCGGCCAATGGCGCGACTTTGGTTGACTGCGTGGCGGATGGCGTTATTGTGACCGTTAGAGTCGAAGTTCGATTCGGCGCGTTCAGGATCTCTTCGGTTGCCACAGCTGGGCCGCCCGGCTGAAGACAATCAATACTGCGAATGTCGGGAAAACTTGGATTCCGTGTGTATCGTGTCCCGAGGTGCAGTTGCGCGCGCATAAGTAAGGAGTGTTGTGTCCGGCGAGAAGAAGCTGGTCATCGTCGAGTCCCCGGCGAAAGCCAAGACGATTGCTCAATACCTCGGGGAGGGTTTCGAAGTTCAGGCCTCGGTTGGCCACATTCGCGACCTGATCGAACCCAAGAATCTGCCGCCGGAACTCAAGAAGGGCTCTCTCGGAAAGTTCTCGGTAGACATCGAAAACGACTTCGAGCCCTATTATGTAGTCTCCGAGCAAAAGCGCAAGACCGTAAGCGATCTTAAGCGCGCCCTCAAGGAGGCCGACGAACTCTATCTCGCCACTGATGAAGACCGTGAGGGAGAGGCGATTGCCTGGCACTTGCTCCAGGTGCTTCAGCCGAAGGTTCCGGTTAGGCGAATGGTCTTCCACGAGATCACCAAGGACGCGATCGAGCACGCGAAGCAAAACACCCGAGACATAGACACGGCTCTTGTGGATGCCCAGGAGACCAGGCGCATCCTCGATCGGCTCTACGGCTACGAGGTCTCGCCTGTGCTTTGGCGCAAGGTGGGACCCGGGCTTTCGGCGGGTAGAGTGCAGTCCGCGGCAACCAGGCTCGTGGTGGATCGCGAGCGAGAGCGGCTCGCCTTTGTTAGCGCCGAGTATTGGGATCTGCTGGCAACTCTCACTCCGCAGCTGGAGTCCGGCGAGGGCAGTGCGCAGGAGTTCGAGGCGAAACTAGCCCGACTCGACGGCGAGCGGGTTGCAACCGGTCGCGACTACGACGATCAGGGCAGGCTCAAAATCGGCGCGCGAGCCCTGGGCGAAACTGAGGCGACGAAGCTCGCAGCGGAGCTTTCTGAGCCGACCGCAGAATTCAAGGTCGAGACGGTCGAGTCCAAGCCGTATACGAGAAGGCCCGCCGCTCCATTTACCACCTCCACCCTGCAGCAGGAGGCGGCCAGAAAGCTCAAGTTCACCGCAAGGCAAACCATGAGCGTTGCCCAGGGGCTCTACGAGAACGGCTACATCACCTATATGCGAACCGACTCGCCAGCACTCTCCCAGCAGGCGATCAATGCCGCCAGAAGCCAGGCCAGGTCGCTCTACGGGCCCGACTCGGTTCCGGAGGCTCCGCGAGTCTATGCCGGCCGCAGCAAGAACGCGCAGGAAGCGCACGAGGCTATTCGGCCATCCGGTGAGGTCTTCCGCACTCCAACCGAACTTGAGGGAGTGCTTCGAGGCAACGACTGGAAGCTCTACAACCTCATTTGGAAGCGAACTCTCGCCTCCCAGATGGCTGATGCGAAAGGGTCGACCGCCACGGTCGCTATCTCTGCTCCGACCAGCTCCGGCATTGCAGAGTTCTCGGCGAGCGGAACCGTAATCACCTTCCGCGGGTTTCTCGCCGCCTACGAAGAGGGTCACGATGAAGAGCGCAATGAACCGACCGAGCCGAGCGAGACAAAGCTGCCGGCCCTTAACGTCGGTCAGGAGCTTCGGCAAACGGCAGTCGAGCCGAAGGGACACGAGACTACGCCTCCCCCGCGCTACACCGAAGCCAGCCTGATCAAGACCCTCGAAGAACTCGGGATCGGCCGCCCGTCCACCTACACGGCGATCATCTCGACGATCATCGACCGCGGCTATGTTACTCCGCGAGGCAGCGCCCTCGTGCCCAACTGGATCGCGTTCTCGGTGGTTCGCCTGCTCGAAGACCATTTCACTGAGCTGGTTCAATACGACTTCACCGCTGGAATGGAAGGCGACCTCGACCGGATCGCCGACGGACAGCAGAATCGAGTCGACTGGCTTCGGAGCTTCTACTTCGGCGGCCCCAACTACAAGGGTCTAAGAAATGTGATCGACAACCTCGGCGAAATCGACGCGAGGTCGATCAACTCGATCAAACTGGATGACGAAGTGACCCTGAGGATCGGCAAGTTCGGCCCATACCTCGAGGTTCTAAACGGCACGGAAGAGCCCAGGCGAGTGAATATTCCTGATGGGCTCGCGCCGGATGAGCTCACCTCAGCGAAGGTGCGAGAGCTCATCGATGCCCCGCCGTCCAGCGATCGCGAGGTCGGGATCAACCCCGAAAATGGAAAGATTGTCGTAGCGAAGACCGGTCGATTCGGACCCTACGTGACCGAGGTCGACCCGGCAGCGGTTGAGCCGGCGGCAGAGGCGGCATCTGAGGCGGTGGCCGATACGGCGAGCCTGGTCGCCCAGGAAGCTGGGGCAGCCGATTCGGAGCCTGCAGCGGTCGAGGCAAAGCCGAAGAAGGCGGCGAAGAAGAAGGCGGATGCGCCAAAACCGCGCACGGCATCCCTCTTTGCAACAATGGATCCTGCAACCGTCGATCTGGAAACCGCGCTTCGGCTGCTCGATCTGCCGCGCACGGTCGGTGAGGATCCGGAGTCGGGACTGGCGATTACCGCCCAGAACGGAAGATACGGACCATATCTCAAGCGCGGAACCGACTCGCGATCGCTTGAGAATGAAGATCAGATCTTCAGCATCGATCTTGCCGGCGCTCTAGAGATCTTTGCCCAGCCGAAGTACGGAGCGCGAAAGGCTTCGAGCGCACTCAAGGAGTTCGATGCCGACCCGGAGAGCGGAAAGCCGATCAAGCTCAAGGACGGCCGATTCGGTCCGTATGTGACCGATGGAGTCACCAACGCGACGATCCCGAGAGGCGAGTCCCTCGAGGACATCGACTTTGATCGCGCCGTGCAATTACTTGCCGACAAGCGAGCGAAAGGGCCGGCTAAGCCGAGGCCGAAGACTGCGGCGAAGCGAACTTCGACCGCCCGCAAGGCCGGAGCGCGATCGACGAAGGCCAAGAAGTGACCGCACGGGGAGTGTTCATCACCCTCGAAGGTGGAGATGGCTCTGGCAAATCCACTCAACTCGAGGCTCTGGTCAGTTGGCTCGAGCAACAGGCCAGGACGGTTCTGACCACCCGCGAGCCCGGCGGCACCGAACTCGGCGAGGAGCTTCGAGAAATCGTCCTGCACAGCAGGGGTTACATAACCGCGAAGTCGGAAGCACTCATTTACGCCGCTGACAGAGCCCACCACATCGCAACCAAGGTCAGGCCCGCTCTCGAGCGTGGAGAGGTCGTCGTTCAGGATCGCTATTTCGACTCCTCGGTTGCCTACCAGGGAGTAGGGCGGGAACTCGGGGCTGAAGAGGTCAGGCGGATCTCGCTTTGGGCTGTTGACGGCCTGCTGCCGGACCTTACGATCCTCCTAGACATCGATCCGGAGGAGGGCCTTGCCAGACTCCCAGGATCGAGAACTCGATTCGATCGGCTTGAAGCTGAGCAACTCGAATTCCATGCGAGAGTTCGAAACGCCTATCTTGAACTTGCCGCGGCAGAGCCCGAGAGATTCCTGGTTCTGGATGCCACACTCCCGGTAGAAGAGTTGGCAAAGCGAATTCAGGAGAGGGTCGCTTCTATCCTTGGCTGACCCTATGCTTGCGCCTGTGTGGGATGAACTGACCGGCCAGGCCGAAGCGGTGGCGATCATGAAGGCGGCCGCGGATCCCGCTACAGCCGATTCGAACCTCACCCACTCCTGGCTCATTACCGGCCCCCCCGGCTCCGGCAGGTCAAATCTGGCATTTGCCTTTGCCGCCGAGTTGCTTAGTTCTGGAATGCGAGACCGGTACGAGTCCGTGAAGAGCCAGGTGGAGGCGAGGACCCACCCGGATCTCTCGGTGCTAAGTACCGAGAAGGTCACAATCGGAATCGACGAAGTTCGAACTCTGGTTTCGAGTTCCCAGTTTTCGCCATCCGTCAGTCGCTTTCGAGTGGTCGTGATCGAGGATGCGGATCGGATGACCGAGCGCACCTCGAACGTGCTTCTCAAGGCTCTCGAGGAGCCGCCTCCGCGCACGATCTGGATCCTGTGCGCGCCGAGCGAAGCGGACCTGATCCCCACGATTCGATCGAGGGTTCGGACCGTGCGGCTCAAAATTCCGCAAACAGCCGAAGTCGCGAGACTGCTCGTGGAACGGGACGGCGTGCCGGCCAGCCTCGCCGAACAGTCGGCAAGGCATGCCCAGAGCCACATCGGAATGGCCAGAAGACTTGCCACGAGCGAATCAGCGAGGAGCAGACGGCAGCAGACCATCGAGATCGCGCTGGGCGTGAAATCGGTTGGAGATGCGGTAATGGCGGCGGCGACGCTGTTGGAAATCGCGGGAGAAGACGCAAAGGCGGTGAATGAGGAACGCGAGTCGAAAGAACGCGAAGCCGCCCTGCATTCCCTTGGGGTTGAGCCCGGCGGAACTGTTCCGAGTGCACTGAGGGCGCAGTTGAAGCAGCTTGAAGAAGATCAGAAGCGCAGAGCCACCAGGAGCCTTAGAGACGGGATTGATCGGGTACTGGTGGATCTGCTTTCGCTGTACCGGGACATCCTTATGATCCAACTGGAATCAGAGTCGGAGCTGGTGAATTCCGAAATTGTGACCCAACTGCGGACTGTCGCATCAAATGCCTCTACTGTGGCTACTATCTCAACACTGGAAGCAATTCAAACGGCCAGACGCCGCATTGACAGCAATGTGGCGCCGGCACTCGCACTGGAGGCCATGCTTGTGGCTTCTGCCGGAGGGGGACCAAATTGAAGCTCTTTTCCTACCGAGGATCTCTGCTCGCACTCACTGCGATCCTTGTTGTTTCACTATCGGGGTGCGTGAACTTCTTTCTGCCTGAAAAGCCGGTTCACACTTCGAGCCCAACCGGTGAGACCGTCGATTCATCAATCGAGCCGTATTACAGCCAGGTGCTCAATTGGAAAAACTGCAATGGCAGTTTTCTTTGCGCGACCGCAAAGGCTCCCATGGATTGGAGCAATCCCGAGAAAGGCGAGATTGATCTCGCACTAATCAGGGCAAAGGCTTCGGGAAAGAAACTCGGTTCGCTATTGGTCAATCCGGGAGGGCCAGGCGGATCCGGCTATGACATGATTGCCGATTCGCTTACTTACGCGGTGGACTCGAAGCTTGCTTCCAATTTCGACATTATTGGATTTGATCCCCGAGGAGTTGGCAGATCCTCCGCAGTTTCCTGCTACAAGGATCCGGCGCAAATGGACTCATTCCTTTACGACATCACTCCGGGCGAATCAGATCCGATGCAAACGGTCATTGATATTGAAGAGTCATACAAGAAGTTCGGAGCCGACTGCCTGAAATACACCGGCGACCTGCTCGGCTTCGTAGATACCGAGAGCGCCGCCAGGGATATGGACATGCTCCGTGCGGTCCTGGGCGATGCAAAGCTGAACTATCTCGGCTACTCCTATGGAACTTTCCTCGGAGCAACCTATGCTGAGATCTTCCCGGATAAGGTCGGTCGACTGGTTCTGGACGGCGCGCTGGATCCGGCCACGAGCGATTTCGATGTGACGGTCACTCAGGCCAAGGGATTTGAGAGCGCCGCCAGGGCATACCTTGCGGACTGCATGAACCAGAGTGGATGCCCGTTCAGCGGCACGGTCGACGGCGCCATGCAGCGCATCCGAACATTGCTTGATCGATTGGATGCTTCGCCGCTCCGGGCGTCGGATGGCCGCCTGCTGGGAAGCGACACAATGTTCACCGCGATCATTCTTCCGCTTTACAGCGCGGACAACTGGCCCTACCTTAGCGACTTGTTCAACGATGTTTTCGCAGGAAATGCCGACTACGCCTTCTATCTCGCAGACATCTACTATGGCCGAGGCGAAGACGGCACCTACGCGGACAACTCGACCGAAGCAATGATTGCAATAAACTGCCTCGACTATCCGGGTGCGGCGTCTCGCGAACAGGTCGTCGCCGAGGCTTCCGAACTGGCAAAGGAAGCTCCGGTGTTCGGACCTCAGATGTCCTACGGTGGAACCTCCTGCGTGGACTGGCCGTTCAAGCCGACCGGAAAGCGCGGGCCCATCGCGGCTGCCGGTTCCGGGCCGATTCTGGTGATAGGTACAACCAACGACCCGGCAACTCCTTACCAGTGGGCGGTCAACCTTGCCGGCGAACTCCAGAATGGACACCTGGTCACGTACCAGGGGGAGGGCCACACCGCGTACAACAAGTCGAACTCCTGCGTGGATGATGCGGTCGATAACTACTTCATCAACGGCACGGTCCCGTCCAAAGATCCAATGTGCTGAGCTACGCATGAGACGAAGGAGCAAAGCCGCCCGATCTTTCGGTTAGGCTTGCTTTGCTCCTTCGGGATGCGCCGCCTTAGCTCAGTCGGTAGAGCGATTCACTCGTAATGAATAGGTCGGGAGTTCGATTCTCCCAGGCGGCTCTGTTGGCTGCGTTGGGTCGCTCTCGACCCGATTTATCGACTGAGCGCACTCTTGCCAAGGTCACGAAGCCAGTAGCTTCCGCTTCGTTGACAAAGGTCCGCCGCATGGGGTGATCCCGCAGTTGCGGCAGTTATCATGGGCGAGTGACTGACGAACAACCGATGAGCCGTCGCGCTGCTCGCGAAGCGGAAGCCGGAAAGTCCGGTGGCGCCAAAACGTCCCGATCGCGTGCTCGAGCGCAGGACAAGACTCAGGTGCTCAGTGTTGCGGACGGATCACGGCCGGCGAAGCCGACCGGTTTCTTTGCGCGGCATCCGAAGGCCTGGCTGTTTTCGGCGCTCGGAGTCGCGTTCCTGCTGCTCGGGACCGGGGCTGTGTTTGCTGGGGCCGCAGTGGGCTCCCCGAAAGGGAAAGCCGTTGCATCCGGTCCGGTGACTCCTTCGTTCGCGCCAAGAGCGGTACCGCTCGAAATTCCGGCGGCAACTGCGCTCAGAACTTGCTCAATCGACGCTCTGACCAAGGATTCGAGGCTTCTGACTTTTGAAGGCTCTGTGATCAATGTCACAACCGGCGAACAATTGTTTGATCGTTCTGCCACAACGGCCGCACCACCCGCGAGCGTACTCAAAGTTCTTACAGCGACGGCCGCACTTGCGATTCTCGGTGCTGATTACCAGATGACGACTCGAGTTTTCGAGGGGAGCACCCCCGGCAGCATCGTGCTTGTAGGGGGAGGCGATCCGACTCTGAGCGCATTGCCGGCCGGGGTTGAAAGCGTCTACACGGGGGCGCCCAAGATTTCCGAACTGGCGGCCCAGACTTTGACTGCCTGGAATGCCGCCCACCCGGGCAAAGACATTACGAGTGTGATTCTGGATGCCACCTACTGGAATCCCGCCGATAAGTGGGATTCCACTTGGGCCCGCAGCGAGCAGACCACCGGCTACCATTCCGAAGTCACGGCCCTGATGGTCGATGGGGATCGAGCGGACCCGCAGAAGGAAACAAGCCCGCGTAGTACTGATCCGATCGGTCGGGCGGGTGCGGCTTTCGTGGCTGCACTGAATCTCGGCCATCCGGTCGATGTAAGCACCGGTTCGGCTCTCGCTGGTAAACCAATGCTGGCTCAGGTCAAGTCGCAGCCGCTCAAGGTGCTGATCGGCCAGATGCTGCTGAATTCCGACAACACTCTCGCTGAAATGATCGCGCGAGTCGCTTCAAAGGATTCTGGCGGTGGAGGAACCGCCGCATCCCTGGCCTCAGTTATTCCCGCAGCGCTGACCTCTTACGGAATGAACCCGACGGGAGTCACAATTCGCGACGGTTCCGGTCTAAGCGACCAGAACCTGGTTCCACCGGTTTTCGCCGCGGAGTTGATGGCAAAGATCTACACCGGTGGTCAGGGGCTGGATGTAATTAAGAACGCACTCCCGGTCGCAGGCAAGTCCGGCAGCCTGGCTTCCAGATTCGCAGGTGCCAACGCGGCGGCCAGAGGCAATGTCGTTGCCAAGACCGGCTGGATCACCACCTCACGCACTCTGTCCGGCTGGGTCAATGCCGAGGACGGCTCCGTTCTGTCGTTCGCCTTCTATGCTCTGGGCCCGGTGAAGCCAGCCGCGATGGATGCTCTCGATACTGTTACTACAGGGGTGTTCCGCTGCGGGAACAATCTCTCGAATAATTAGCTACTCGAGAAACTGAGCTGGAATGACCAGAGCGCTATTCATCATCGACGTCCAGAACGATTTCACAGAGGGCGGCGCTCTCGGGGTTGACGGTGGGGCGGCCGTGGCGGCGGGAATCACCGAGTACCTCGAGGCGAATTCCTCGCGCTACGATAAGGTTTTCGCCTCCAGGGACTGGCACGATGGCGACAATGACAACGGAGGGCATTTTGCTCTGGATGCCGAGCCAGACTTCGTAAGCACCTGGCCGGTTCACTGCGTCGCCGGCACCGAGGGTGCCGAATACCACCCGGCACTCAAGCTCGCAGAAGACACCATCCACATTCGCAAGGGCCAGGGAGTTCCCGCCTACTCGATCTTCGAGGGGACGGCGGATGACGGCTCAAGCGTCGCAGACAAGCTCCAGGAACTCGGAATCGACTCGGTCGACGTGGTGGGAATCGCGACCGACTACTGCGTGCGGGCATCGGCGCTCGGCGCAATAGAACACGGCCAGGAAGTTACCGTGCTCACCGACCTGATTGCAGGGGTGGCTCCGGAATCTTCCGAGGCCGCGCTGGCCGAGCTTGCCCACGCCGGGGCGAAGATTGCGGAGTCGAAATCAGAGAAGTAAACCGGCGCGGAATCGCCTTCATGGCATCCGCCCACATGATTGACGACTTGTATCAGGGGGCGATTCCCGCCCTCCTGCCGTTTCTGGTACTGGAACGCAACTACAGTTATGCGGCGGTCGCCGGCCTCACCCTCGCCGCGAACCTGCTCTCTTCGGTGGCCCAGCCGGTGTTCGGCTGGTGGGGAGACCGAAAGCCAAGACGCTGGATGATTCCGGTCGGAATGCTCGTAGCGGCCCTCGGGGTGAGCTTCGTTGCGTTCTCGGTTGAATACTGGACGACCTGGCTGCTCATCGCTATAGCCGGAATCGGGATCTCCGCTTTCCACCCCGAGGCAGCTAGGGCAGCCAGACTTGCCGCCGGAAACAGCAATCGGGCGATGAGCATTTTCGCGCTCGGCGGCAACACCGGATTCGCTCTCGGTTCGCTGGTTACCACTCCGATTCTTCTGATCGCGGGACTTCAGGGAACCATCTATCTCGTGATTCCGGCCGCGGCGATGGCTCTGCTTCTGGCCACGAAGCTTTCTATGGTTCTTGACGGACCCAAAGGAGCAGTCAGGAAGCCCAGGCCGGTTCCGGGACCGGATAACTGGCCGGCCTTCCTCAGACTCACCTCGGTGGTCGTCGCGCGATCGATAATCTTCTTCGGCGCAGTTTCCTTCATTGCGCTCTATTTCATTCACGACTTCGGGACGAATGAAGCTCTTGGCGGAATGGCGCTGAGCCTGTTTCTGTTCGCCGGTGCCGGAGGAACGCTCGTCGGCGGCTGGCTCGCAGATCGCTGGGGGAGGCTGCGCTCGATCCGCTTCGGCTTCGCAATTGCCGTACCCGCGCTGCTCGGTCTCTTTCTGGCACCAGACTGGACGATTGCGATAGTCTTCACCGCTTTGTTCGGTGTCGCTATCTTCATTCCGTTTGCGGTCTTCGTGGTCCTCGGTCAGGACTACCTGCCGAATCGAATCGGAATTGCCAGCGGAGTAACTGTCGGACTCGCGGTAACAGTGGGGGGCCTGTTCACGCCTCTGCTCGGCTGGATCGCCGACCAGACCGGACTCAGGGTGGCGTTCGCAATCCTGCTCGGACTCACTGTGGTTTGCCTCGGGCTGGCGTTTCTGCTGACCGAACCCGGAGCAAAGCCCAGACACCCGCGACCTGCCGGAGACGCGACAGCCGAGGCGGCCGACGAGGGAGTCATCTAGGCTCCACCCGTCGGCCGCACGCTGGGTTAGCGGCCAGGAGGTGGACCGCCGCCCTGATCACCCGGGTTACCGGGCTTCCCCCCGCTCGGAGGCCGATCTCCGAGCGCAGGGGTGGTAGCAGTGTCGATTGGAACTCGAAGCTCGACCTGAAACCCTTCTTCAATGCTCCCTGTAACCGTGGCGAGTTGCGAGACGCCGCCGTCATTGCCAAACACATTGTCAGAAGTAAGGCTCACTCCGGCGAGATTCTGGCTGGAACCGGAGTAGCCGGCCAGCGCATAGACCTTTTCACTTGCGTCCTGAGGCATGGCAAGCTGAGAAGTGGAGATCGCCTTAGTTGAATCGGAAATCGAAGACAAGTCCGGATAAACCTCGAAGTGGATGTGCGGCCACCTGCCCGAATAGCATCCGGGAAAAATTGAAGTGAAGTGCACTTCGCCGTCTGCGTCCGCGACCTGCACTCCCCGCAGATAGGTTTCGTTTTCGACTCCGGATGAGTACATAGAATAGCGACCGGCAGAGTCGCAATGCCACACGTAAACCGCAACCGACTCGAACGGAGCATTGTTCTTCTGCATGTCGAGAATCTTGAGCGTCAGGGCAATCGGCACTCCGCTGGCCAGAGCTGTACCGCCGATGCTCGAGCGGATGTCGCTTCGCACGATCCCGGAATCCACGAGCGCATTCGGCCCGTTAGAACCATCGCCGGGGTATGGGCCCGCGGTCTCGTCGGGGATTTCACCGTCCGAATTCCCCGAGGCGGAGCCGGTCCCCCCTGAGGCCACTGGAGCGCAGGCTGCCAGGCCCGCTGTAACTACGCCTATGCCGATCATGGAAAGTACTCGCCTGCGGGAAAGCAGGGTAGCGACATCGAAGGTCAGACCCTGATCCATGATTTCCTCATCCGGGCGATGAAGGGGTCGACCCGCAAAGGTCGCAGCGCCTCCGGGTTTGTCTGAATCTGATCCGGTCAATTTGGTTCGCTCCTGGTCTTCAAGTCGAGGCGTCCTTCGCCGCCAAACCAGAATCCACGCAAACCCTATGAGTCGCCTATGAAGCGAATCTGTACTCGCTGTAAGAATTCAGACCTGATGCCCGAGCTTGTACTCGGGCATCGATTCGCCTTCGCGGGTGTAGGAGAAGCCGTCTGCGCCGATTGTGATTGCGGCTTCGGCGGTTTCTTCGCGAGCCACTAGCGGCTTCGGTTCTCCATCCAGCCCCAGGACCGTTGAGCCCTCGTTGTACCAGCTCGGAACCACCGGGTTTCCCCACCAGTCTCTGCGCTGGTTGTCGTGGACATCCCAGGTTATGACCGGGTTGTCGGGGTCGCCGGTGTAGTAGTCCTGAGTGTAAATCTCAATCCGATGCCCGTCGGGGTCGCGCAGGTAGAGATAGAAGGCATTGGAGACCCCGTGTCGGCCGGGACCGCGTTCAATCCGGTCGGACTGCCGCATCGCGCCCAGCCGGTCGCAAATGTAAAGGATGTGGTGCTGCTCGTGGGTATTGAAAGCGATGTGGTGCATCCGGGGTCCGTCGCCGCCGGTGAGGGCGATGTCGTGGACGGTCGGCTTGCGGAACAGCCAGCTCGCATAGACCGTGCCTTCCTTGTCTCGGATGTCCTCCGAAACCCGGAAGCCGAGTCCTTCGTAGTACTTCTGAGCGGAAGGGACGTCCGGGGTCATGATGTTGAAGTGGTCGAGCCTCGTGATCGCTCCGGCTCCGTGCAGGTCGTATCGCTGGGTGAACCGCTCAACGTGCTCGGCTTCGTAGAAGAACTCGATCGGGAATCCGAGCGGATCCTCGACCCTCACGGCCTCGCCGATTCCGCGAGTGGCATTCGCCTTGCGCTGCTCAACCGGGCAGTCGAGCGACTTGAAGTAGCCGGAGGCGAGCCTGACTTCGTCCTGCGAGCGAACCCGGTAGGCCAGAGCGCCAAGGGCGGCAACTTTTCCCTTGCGCAAAACGAGGGAGTGATAGAGGTATTCCTCGAAGCCTCGAAGGTGGATGCTCGACTCGTCCTCATGGGTCACGACAAGGCCCAGGACATCCGTGTAGAAAGCGCGGCTGGCCTTGAGGTCGGTGACTATCAGTTCGGCGTAGCCGACTCTTAGTACGTCGAATGGTGCAGTCATCTTTGACTCCTCGCTTCTCTTGTGCCCCTGCCGAATTGTGTTCGGCTCGGGGTCGATTTGGTATTCGGTTATTTGGTTCCTGCGGCTCCGAACCTTGCGGTGTGCACCGGTCCGAGAGAAATGTGTACGGCCTGCTGTTCGGAATAGAAGTCGAGGGAGCGGTAGCCGCCCTCCTGGCCGAGTCCGCTCGCCTTCACTCCGCCGAACGGAGTACGCAGGTCGCGCACGTTGTGCGAATTCAGCCAGACCATTCCGGCTTCAATCGAGTGGGCGAAGTTGTGCGCCCGCTCGAGGTCGTTCGTCCAGAGGTAGGCAGCCAGTCCATACTTGACCGAGTTCGCGAGATCAAGGGCTTCCTCTTCGCTGTCGAAGGGGGTGATGCAGACGACCGGGCCAAAGATTTCCTCCTGGAAAATCCGGGCCGTCTTAGGAACGTCCGCGAAAACCGTTGGGGCGACGTAGTTCCCGACTGGCAGGTGTTCCGGCCGGCCGCCGCCTGCTACCAGTCGCCCCTCAGTTTTGCCGAGTTCGACGTAGCTCATGACTTTCGCGTAGTGCTCCGGATGCACAAGTGCGCCAACTTCCGTCGCTTTATCGTGCGGGTCGCCGACCACTATCTGCGACGCGCGCTCCGCGTACCTCTCAACAAACTCGTCGTAAATGCTGCGCTCCACGAGAATGCGACTTCCCGCGGTGCAGCGCTCGCCGTTGAGCGAGAAGACGCCGAACAGTGTCGAATCGATTGCGGCGTCGAGGTTCGCGTCGGCGAAAACGATCGCAGGGGACTTTCCGCCGAGCTCCATCGAGAGCCCTTTGAGGTTCTTTGCCGAGTTGCCGAAGATTATCTGCCCGGTCGTGGTCTCGCCGGTGAAGGAAATAAGCGGGACCTGAGGATGCTTGACCAGGGCATCGCCAGCTTCCTCACCGAGACCGTTGACGAGATTGAACACTCCCTTAGGCAGTCCGGCGGCTTCGAAGATTCCGGGCCAGAGGCTTGCAGAAAGCGGAGTGAATTCTGCGGGCTTTAGCACCACGGTGCAGCCGGAAGCGAGGGCGGGCGCGAGTTTCCAGCTCTCGAGCATGAAAGGAGTGTTCCACGGCGTGATCAGTCCGGCCACCCCTACCGGCTTGCGGTGCACATAGTTGAGCTGGGTCCCGGGGACCTGATAGGTGTCATCCCTCTGTGCAACGATCAGGTCGGCGAAGAAGCGGAAGTTCTCTGCCGCCCGCTGTGCCTGGCCGAGCGCCTGGGTAATCGGCAGTCCGGTATCGAAGGTTTCGAGCTCTGCTAACTCCTGATCGCGGGAGGCAACCTGATCTGCGATCGCGTTCAAAATCTTCGCGCGCTCGCGATTCTTCATTCGCGGCCAGGGACCTTCGGTGAACGCAGTTCGGGCGGAAGCCACCGCGGCGTCGATGTCCTTGGCCTTGCCTGCGGCCGCGAGAACGTAAGTTTCGTTGGAGACCGGGTCGAGGACTTCGAAAGTCGCTCCGTCGATGCTGTCGACGTACTTGCCGTCAATGTAGTGGCGAATCTTCTCCGGCAGCCCCGCCGGCACGTGGTGACTCATTTGCGGTCACCGATTTGGAATCCGGAAGCGTCGGTAAGGTACTCCGCCCCCGCATTCATCAGCGACTTGATCTTGGCCAGCCCGGCCTCGGTCGGCTCAATAAGCGGCGGGCGGACGTGGCCGCTTCGAATGAGGCCGCGCTCCTGAAGTACCCACTTTCCGGGAGCCGGATTGGTTTCGACGAAAAGCAGGTCGACGAGTGGATGCAGTCCGTAGTGAATCCGCCTGGCCCGATCGAAGTCCCCGGCCTCCCAGGCTTCGAACATCTCAGCCGAGGCGGCGGGAGCAATATTGGCGGTCGCGCTGACGAAGCCCGCTCCTCCCAGAGCCATTAGCGGAAGGCAAAGCAGTTCGATTCCGGACCAGACGAGCAGCTCTGGCCCGCAAAGGTGCAGCACTCTGGAGAAGTGCTCGAAGTCTTTGGTGGTTTCTTTGACTCCGACGAAGTTTTCAACTTCCTTGAACAGCCGCTCTACCGTCTCTGGAGCGATGTCGACCGCGGTTCTGCTCGGAACGTTATAGGCGACGATCGGCAGGTCGGGGAACTCTTCGGCTACCGTGCGGTACCAGCGGTACAGCGCCTCCTGAGTGGGCCTCGCGTAGTAGGGGGTGATGATCAGGGCCGCGTCGACTCCGGCATCCCTCGCCGCCGCGGTCAACTCGAGAGTCTCGTCGAGTTTCGCCGAGCCGGTCCCCGGCATGAAAGGGACCCGGTCGCCTATCGCTTCAGAAACGATCCTTATTGCCTCGGCCCGCTCGCTGATCTTCTGGGCGCTCGGCTCTCCGGTGGACCCGCCGATCGAAATGCCGTGGCTGCCTGAGGCAAGCTGCCACTCGACCAGATTGCGCAGACTCTCCTTGTCGAGCTCGCCTTCGGCGGTGAAAGGAGTCATTAGCGGGGCGATCGAGCCTCGGATGCTGCTCGGCTTGCTTCTGAATTTCATGCTTTTCCCTAAATCTCTTTGTCTTCGTTTTCAGGCTGATGGTTCGGTGGCCCCTTACCGCTGGGCAGGGTGCGGCTGAGCCCCGTGTCGCTGAGTCTCGTGACGCTGGGCCTCATGTTTTAGGAAGGCATCCAGAGTGGTCAGCCGGTGCTGGCGAGCGGCCATTTCAATTTCGAGCGGGTCGGCACCCTGCTCAATCAGCTGGAGGATGTGTTCGTGCTCGGCCACCGAGTCCCTCGACCGATCCGGAACGAAGCTGAAGATCGACTCGCGGAGCACCCCGAGCCTCGCCCAGTCGCGATCAACCAGTTCGCGAATGCGCGGGTTAGGGCACTTCTCGAAGAGCACAGAGTGGAACTGGCGATTCTGAGCTGTGAATGCGGCGGGGTCGAAGTGCTCAAGCGATTTGGTCATCCCGTCATTGACTTTTCTGGCCGCGGCAATGTCTTCTTTGGTCAGCAGCGGGGCGGCGGTCGCGGTGGCCCACCCTTCAACCAGGCTCAGGGTCTGCATCGTGATTTCATATTCGCGAGGGTTTGCCATTGCGACCCGGGCGCCGACATTGCGTTCGAACTCGACGAGCCCCTCTGCTTCGAGCAGTCGAATCGCTTCCCGCACGGGAACCGCGCTCACTCCGAGCTCTCCGGCAATCGCCGGCAGGACGAGTCGAAATCCGGGGCTGTAGCGGCCGTCGTCGATTCGCTCGCGAATGTAAGAGTATGCGAGCTGGGATTTACTCCTCGGCAGAGCCTCGGTCATTGCGTCTTCAGCCATTCCTGATACCTCTGCTTCCATTCCTCGTCCATGGGGTAGAGCCCGCCTACTTTCTCGCCTGCGGCAACCCGCTCTGCAATGAAGCGCTCCTGACGCTCCTGCTCGATCGCGTCGGCAACCACTTCCTCAACCAGCGCCGGCGGAATGACGAGCACTCCGTCTGCGTCGCCCACGATTATGTCGCCCGGCTGCACAGCGGTGCCTCCGCAGGCGATCGTTTCGTCGATGGCCCAGGGAACGTGCCTGCGACCGAGAACCGCCGGATGCGGCCCCGCGTGGTAGGTCGGGATTCCAAGCTCTGTGACGGCTTCGAGATCGCGGATCCCGCCATCGGTTACGATCCCGGCTGCGCCGTTGACTTGTGCGCGAAGGGCGAGGATGTCGCCAACTGTTCCGGTGCCCTTCTCGCCCCGGGCATCCACCACGAGGACTTCACCGGCCCGCAGTCCGTCGAAGGCGCGTTTTTGGGCGTTGTAGCCGCCGCCGTGGCTGGCGAACAGGTCCTCCCGGCCCGGAATGAATCGCAGGGTCCGCGCCCTGCCGACGAGCCGCTTGCCCGGCTGGGTCGAAGTGAGTCCGTCGATGCTCACTGTGTTCAGGCCGCGCTTTCGCAATTGGGAGCTGAGGGTTGCGGTTCCGACCGAGTTGATTTTCTCCACGAGCTCTGCCGGCAGCGAGTTGTCGAGCCTGGTGCCGAGAGCTTCTTCTCGCTGAAAGAGGTCCGTCTTCGGCTTTGCACCGAAGTCGCCGAACTCCGCGGTCCCCTGAGTGATCTTCGTGATCAGCCGGCCGGTAGACAGCGATCCCGCCTCGACTTCAACCTCGACAGTGTCACCCGGCTGTACGACGGTTGATCCTGCAGGGGTGCCGGTGAGGATGATGTCCCCGGGCTCCAGAGTGAGCAATTGAGAAAGGTCCGCCACGAGCTGGCCGAAGCTGAACAGCAGGGTCGACGAGTTGTCATCCTGCACGAGTTCGCCGTTGACCCAGGTGCGAATGCGCAGGTTTTCCGGGTCGATTTCGCCTGCCAGCAAGAGCGCGGGCCCAACCGGGGTGAATCCGTCTGCGCCTTTTGAGCGAAGGTTCGAACCCTTGTCCGCGTAGCGAAGGTCGTAGACGCCGAAGTCATTGCTGGCTGTTACCGCCGACACGTGGCCCCAGCCCTGCTCGGGAGCGACTCGCCTCGCTGCGGTGCCGATTACCAGCGCGATCTCGCCCTCGAAGGCGAGCAGTTCGCAGCCAGCAGGGCGCTCGAGGTTCGAACCGGAGGTCGAGAGCGAAGAGCTCGGCTTGAGAAAGTAGCCAGGAACTGCGGGAGTGCGACCGCGCTGGGCGGCCCGGCTCGGATAGTTCAAGTGCACGGCAATCACCTTGCCGGGGGTGATCCCGAGGAGCTTCTCTATCTCTTCCACTACCTCGCCTTTCGAGTGTATGAAATAATATACGATTCTCGCAGATTGCTGAAGCGAGAGTCAATGACGGCTTTCGCCCAATCTTTCACTGGACTTCCCCCTTGATTTCCTCGGCTGCTCTGGAAAGCCTTGCTCCGAGTTTCTCAACCGGGCTGATGCTCGCCACGTAGACGACCGCGATGGTCGCCGGGGGCTGGTTTCTGAGCTTTAGCGGGACGGCCACAGAAGACAGGCCGGGGATAACTTCGTCGTGACTGGTTGCAAATCCGCGAAGCCCGACCTCGAGGGCTTCGGTGCGGTAGGGCTGGCCGAGAGACTGAAGCTGGAACGGACTCAGTATCGACTGGATCGCAATTCCGGGGGCTCCGCTGGAGATCGAGTGGCTCGTTCCCGGCCTCTGCGCGATGCTCGCGTGGGCGTGGCTCGGTTCTACGCTCACCAAAGTGACCACCTGGGCTCGATCCAGGACTGCGAGGAAGGCGGTCATCCCGAGGTCATTTGCAACCGCTGTGAGCGAGGGCAATGCCGCGGACTGCAAATCCCTTGCAACGTTGCGGGCGAGGCTTGCGACCCGGGGAGCGAGCTGAACTCCGCCTTCCGGGTTTCGCAACACGAGGCCGTGATCCTCAAGGGTGCGCAGAATTCGATATGCGATTGAGCGATGGACTCCGAGAGCGCTCGCCAGATCGGCGATGCTCGGCGGAGTCGCGGCGTCGGCGAGCAGCTCAAGTACCTGCAGCCCTCTTGAGAGGGTCTGAGAGTGCGTCGAGGCTGATTGCAATCTGCTTGTCTTTCGCTATTGTGAAGAGTTATTGTTCGAAGAGAGAACAGTTCGTTCGATATTAGAACACCAATCCGCGGAGGCACAACTATGGCATCGAGAGTTCAAAAGGGCTTTGAGCCGGGCTCTCGGCTGTACCAGCCGCCGCAGCTTCACCTTCGCGGGAGCTTCAGCCGGTTTGCTACCGGAGTCGCGGTGGTGAGTTTTGAGGCGAGCTCGGGCAGGCACGCGATTACAGTGAACTCATTCACTTCGGTGTCTATGGAACCGCCACTGGTACTGGTGAGCATCGCAAAGTCGGCAAAAACCCACGATGAGCTGTTCGACAAGCCGTTCACGGTGAACATCCTCGGGGCGGAGCAGGAGGATGTCGCAAGGCACTTCTCCGGCCGCCCGAATCGGGAACCCAAATGGGTAGAAGAGGAGACTGCCCCGCGATTGAGCGGGGTTCTCGCCTGGTTCTGCTGCACTCCGTGGGCGAACTACGAGGGCGGAGATCACACCCTGTTCCTCGGCGAGGTTCAGGAATTCGACTATCGGCGCGGCGACGCCCTTGGTTTCGTGGGCGGCAGGTTCGTAACAATCCCGGACTACCTCGCCGGACACGAAGCGCTGATTTAGCAACAAGATTCGGGCGGATACCCCGAGCCGAATAAACAGTCCGGGTACCTTCCGGAGAAAGACAAAGGAGTCAAATGGGAGCCAGAACAGGCCAGCAATATCTGGACAGAATCAACTCAATGCGACCGCACGTCAACATTGACGGCGAGGTCGTGAGCGAGAACATCGCAGAACATCCGGCATTCAGGAACGTCGCCCGCACCTACGCGAAGCTGTTCGACCTGCAGCACGACCCCAAGTTCAAGGACAAGCTCACCTACACTTCGCCTACCACCGGCGACCCCGTGAACGTCTCCTTCCTGCAGCCGAAAACCCTCGAAGACCTTGAGCGCCGGCGCGCGGGGATCCAGGTCTGGGCAGAGTACTCGCACGGCTTCCTCGGTCGCACCGGCGACTACATGAACTCCTCCCTCACCGCCCTTTCAACAGCGAAGAAGTGGTTCGAACAGGCCGATCCGGTGTTCGGCGAGAGGATCGAGGCCTACTACGAAAAGGCAAGGGAGAACGACTGGCTCGCGACCCACACCCTCATTCCGCCGCAGGTTAACCGCTCGGTGAGCGGCAGTGAACAGCTCGGCGGACAGCTTGCCGCGAGAATCATCGAAGAGCGCGAAGACGGAATTGTCGTTCACGGAGCGCGGATGCTCGCAACGGTAGCCCCTATAGCCGACGAGTTGCTCGTCTTCCCTTCGACTGTGCTTCGCGGGACTCCGGAAGACGCTCCGTATTCGTACGCCTTTGCGATCGCGAACGACACCCCGGGGCTTCGCTACATTTGCCGCAGTTCGCTGCACAACGGCGGATCGCACTTCGATGAGCCGCTCGCGAGCAGGTTCGAGGAGATGGATGCCGTGGTCGTATTCGACCACGTGTTTGTGCCGAACGAGCGGATCTTCATGCTCGGACATCCCGAACTGTGTAACAACTTCTACACCGACACCGGCGCGACCGCGCTAATGACCCAGCAGGTGGTTACTCGGACGATCGCCAAGAGCCAGTTCTTCCTGGGGCTCGCCACCGAGATTGCCCAGGCTATCGGCATCGACGGCTTCCTGCACATTCAGGAGGCGCTGGCAGAGCTCGTAGTCGACGTGGAGATCGGCAAGGCACTAATGCGGGCCGCGGAAGTTGATGCCAAGCCGAACGAGTGGGGAATGATGACCCCGCACTGGCCGACGCTCAATGCCGCCCGCAACTGGTACCCGAAGGTGTCACAGCGCTTCCCGCAGATTATTCGCATGTTCTGCGCGAGCGGGCTCATGGCCCTGCCGAGTGAAGCGGATCTCGCGGGGGATGCTCTGCCGGATATCGAGCTCTACCTTCAGGGCAAGTCGCTCACCGGACCGGAGAGGGTGAAGCTCTTCCGCCTCGCCTACGATGCCTCGATCACCGGGTTCTCTTCCAGACAGGCGCTGTACGAGTACTTCTTCTTCGGCGACCCGGTGCGCATGGCCGGGGCCCTCGTCAACAGCTATGACAAGGAGCCGCTGCAGGAGCGCATTCGCGAATTCCTGGATCGCGAAGACTAGAAGCAGTCAACCGGAGGGGCCGACGGGAACGTCGGCCCCTCCTTTTCTTGCACCCGCATGCTGCACCCGTTTCCTGTGCCCTTTCCGTGCGTCCTTTCCGTGTGCCGCAAGGTCGCCGAATGACTACGCTGGAATCAACCCAATGAGGAGTTTCCGATGACCCAGGAGCGTGAGGCCCAACTGCTGGCCTCGGTACCAGACAAGTTGTTTATCGCCGGAAAGTGGGTGGAGTCTTCCAGCGGCAAGAAGCTGGATGTGTACGACCCTGCCACCGGCAAGACGATCAAGAGCATTGCAGACGGCACTGCGGACGATGCGCAGAAGGCGATGGATGCCGCGGCCGACGCGCAGGATTCCTGGGCGGCAACGGCGCCCCGAGAGAGAAGCGATCTGCTGCGCCGCGCATTCAACCTGCTTGCAGAGCGGGCGGAAGACTTCGCCCTGCTTATGACCATCGAGATGGGCAAACCGCTTTCCGAGGCGATGGCCGAAGTCAAGTACGGCAACGAGTTCCTCCGCTGGTTCAGCGAAGAAGCGGTTCGCATTCAGGGCCGTTACGGCTCCAACCCGGAAGGCACCGGGATGATGATCGTCACCCAGCGCCCGGTCGGCCCGTGCTACCTCATTACCCCGTGGAACTTCCCGCTCGCAATGGCGACCCGCAAGATCGGTCCGGCGCTCGCTGCAGGCTGCACTTCGGTGGTCAAGCCGGCTTCACTCACTCCGCTTACCACTTTGGCCTTCGCAAAGCTGCTTGAAGATGCCGGATTGCCTGCCGGAGTTGTGAACGTCATTACGAGCTCCTCCTCGAGCTCGGTTTCCAAGCCGATCTTTGCCGACCCGAGGCTGCGCAAACTCAGCTTCACCGGCTCAACCTCGGTCGGAATCTCCCTGCTCAAGCAGGCGGCGGACCGCGTGCTTCGCACCTCAATGGAGCTCGGCGGCAACGCCCCGTTCGTAGTCTTCGACGACGCGGATCTCGACAAGGCGGTTGAAGGTGCGATGGTTGCGAAGTTCCGCAACATCGGCCAGGCCTGCACCGCCGGTAACCGGTTCATCGTCCACGAGGCGGTTGCGGACGAGTTTGCGAAGAAGGTTGCCGAGCGAGTCAAGGCATTCAAGGTCGGCCGCGGGACCGAAGAGGGAGTAACGATTGGCCCGCTGGTTGATCAGGATGCTGTCGACAAGGTCGGTTCGCTCGTGAACGACGCGGTTGGCCGCGGCGCGAAACTGCTCACCGGCGGTTCGGCGATCGAGGGCGAGGGAACCTTCTACGAGCCGACCGTGATCAGCGACGTCAAGCCCGGCAGCGACATCCTCACCGAGGAGATCTTCGGTCCGGTACTTGCGATCACAACCTTCAAGGAGGAAGCCGAGGCGGTGAAGCTCGCCAACGCAACCGACTTTGGCCTTATCGGCTACGTGTACACGCAGGATCTTGCTCGCGGGCAGCGGATGATCGACTCGATTGAGACCGGAATGATGGGTCTCAATGTCGGCGTGGCCTCCAATGCGGCGGCGCCGTTCGGCGGAGTGAAGCTCTCCGGCCTCGGCCGGGAGGGCGGATTCGAGGGAATCCACGAATACCTCTCGACCAAGTACACGATGACGCCGAAGCCGTAAACATGCGCGAAGCCGTCATTGTCGATGTCATTCGCACCCCCTCTGGAAAGGGCAAGCCGGGCGGGGCGCTCTCCGGCATCCACCCGGTAGACCTGCTGGCCGAGGTGCTTGAGCAACTGGTCAGGCGCAGTGATCTTGACCCGGCAGAAGTCGATGACGTGATCGCGGGCTGCGTGTCTCAAGTGGGAGAGCAGGCCTACAACGTCGGCCGAAACGCGCTGCTTGCAGCGGGGTTCCCGGACTCGATTCCGGGCACTACCGTCGACCGCCAGTGCGGCTCGAGCCAGCAGGCGGCCATGTTCGCAGCCCAGGGCGTACTGAGCGGGCAGTACGACGTAGCTATCGCCTGCGGAGTCGAGTCGATGAGCAGGATTCCCCTCGGGACGTCGAACATGGGGATGGATCGCTACGGCTCGAAGCTTCGGGCGAGGTACCCCGAGGGGCTGGTAAATCAGGGCATCTCAGCCGAGCTGATTGCAAACAAGTGGGGTTTGAGTCGTGAGGTGCTGGATGAGTTCGCCGCTCGCTCGCACCGGCTGTCGGTGGAAGCAAGGGGAGTATTCCAGGAGCAGGAAATCATTCCGATCGATGGGCTCACGGTTGATGAAACCGTTCGCGAATCCACGACGGTCGAGGGACTCTCCGGGCTCGCGGCAGCTTTCCGCACAGAAGAATACGCAGCCCGATTCCCGGAGCTTGACTGGAGGATCACCCCCGGCAATTCGAGTCCGCTGACAGACGGCGCCTCTGCCGCCCTCATCATGAGCGCAGAGAAGGCCGCCAGCCTCGGCTTGAAACCGCGCGCCCGCTTTCACGCGTTTGCCGTGACCGGCAGCGACCCGATCTTCATGCTTACCGGAATCATCCCCGCGACAAGGAAGGTACTCGAGCGGGCCGGACTGGGGCTCGCTGACATCGACTGGTTCGAAGTAAACGAGGCGTTCGCTTCGGTTCCGCTCGCCTGGCAGAAGGAACTCGACGTCGACCCGGAGAAGCTCAACCCGCGCGGCGGGGCGATTGCTCTCGGCCACGCGCTCGGCTCTTCCGGCACGAGGCTCCTGACCACCCTGGTCAATCAACTCGAGTCGACCGGCGCGCGCTGGGGACTTCAGACCATGTGTGAAGGCGGCGGAATGGCCAACGCGACAATTATCGAGCGGCTTTCCTAGCCGCAGCTGAAGGGAGTTCAAATGCAGATTGCTGGATGCGCGGCTCTGGTCACCGGGGGCGCCTCGGGGCTCGGGCTTGCCACCGCTCAGGCACTCGCCGCAGCCGGGGCCGAAGTGGTCATTGCCGACCTGCCGGGCTCCAAAGGTGCAGAGATTCCGAACGTCACCTTCGCTCCGACCGACGTTACTGACGAAGCACAGGTCAGAGCGGCGATTGCAATGGCGAAAGCTCCGCTGAGGATCGCGGTGAATTGCGCCGGAATCGCAACCGCTGAGCGCGCTCTCGGCAAGGAGGGGCCACTCCCGCTGGAGCGCTTCAGCCGGGTGATTCAGGTGAACCTCATCGGAACCTTCAACGTCGTTCGGCTGGCCGCCGAGGCGATGGCTGCCACCGAGCCGATAGGCGGCACCGGCAGAGGCGAGGCCGAGCGAGGCGTGATTGTAAATACCGCCTCCGTCGCGGCTTTCGACGGCCAGATCGGGCAGGCAGCCTATTCGGCATCGAAAGGCGCGGTCGCGGCTCTGACTCTTCCCCTCGCACGTGAGTTCGCGGCCAGGCTAATTCGGGTAATGACGATTGCTCCGGGAACCTTCGACACTCCGATGATGGCCGGGCTGCCTCAGGCCGCTCGCGACTCTCTGGCTGATCAGGTGCCGCATCCCTCCCGCCTGGGCAGACCGGAGGAATATGCGGCTCTGGTCAAACACATCGTCGAGAACTCAATGCTCAATGGCGAAGTGATTCGCCTCGACGGCGCTATTCGGATGCAGCCGAAGTAATCAGCTGCCGCCGACCGAGCATCCGCCAGCCTGGAAGTTCTCTTTCCAGTTCGCACTCGGAGCGCCGCTTGAAGATCCGAGTGAGGTTATCGTCGCCTTGCATTCGGTGAGGGTGGCCCGTCCTGCTGGCACCCCGGCAAAGGGTTGACCCTTGAGGGTACCGGCCGGGATTACCGTGTTGAAGCCGTAGTTCAGTCCGGCCCAACCCTGCAGCGGCGGGGTGTTGCCGGTGCCGACCGAGTCGCCGCTGATTGCAACATAGGTCGAGCCGCTTCCGACACCCTGCAGGAAGGGCTGCTGCAGGCAGTGCGGAATGTAGTCGCCAGGCGACGCGTTCTGGCTAAGAATTTCCAGCTGCGCAACGTCACCAGTGGCAGCGACGTAGAGCGGCTGGCCGAACGGGGTGAGTGCGATCGGCAGGTCGGAGGGCCAGGCGGCAGTTCCGACCTGAACTGCGGAGTAATCCACGGTTGTGAAGCTCGCCTTGAAGTCCGCGAGCATCGACGAGTCCACTTCACCCTGGCACCAGGCGCTGATCGCCTGGTTTGCCGCCGCGGCTTCGGTCGAGTCGAAGGTCCAGCTTGAGTGCACCGTAACCGAGAGAGCCAGAACTGCTCCATTGTCAGCGGTTGCCATTCCCGTCAGAGTTAGCACCGCATCTGCTGGCGGGGCTGGGAAGGTGTAGGCCGGCTGAGAGTCGGACGTTGACGGCGACGGCGACGGTGAACTCGAAGACGACTTGTCCGGAGTTGTGGCGGTTGGTTGACAAGCGGTTAGCAATGCCGCGGTCGCGGCGATCGTTACGGCTGCCAGCATTTTGGAGTGGCGCATCTGATCCTCTTTTGGTCGGGAACTGCTTGTTGGTCGGGAACTGCTCTTGGTCGGAAGCAGTATCGAGATACTAGGCCCAAATGTCTTCCAGATGGCACAAGTAACGTATTTATTCCGGCCGCAATTTTCACGAACTCCAGCAGGTAATCTTGGTTGTCGTGTCTGCATCCAAGAGCCCTGTAGTAGCTGCCGAGTCCCTGACCAAGAAGTACAAGGATTTCGCCGCAGTTGACGGGATTTCCTTCGAAATCGCACAGGGCGAATCCTTCGGCTTTCTTGGGCCAAACGGCGCGGGCAAGTCGACCACCATGCGCATGGTCGGTGCCGTTTCAACCAGGACTTCCGGCAGCCTGTCTGTGGTCGGCCTCGACCCGAACAACTACGGTCCGGAGATTCGATCACAACTTGGCGTAGTTCCTCAGGCTGACAATCTCGACACCGAGCTGAAGGTGCGCGACAACTTGATCGTCTACGGCCGCTACTTCGGCCTGAGCAGGAGCTATCTCGGCCCTAAGGCGGATGAGTTGCTGGAATTCGCGCAATTGAAGGAGAAGGCGAAGGAGAGAATCGATGACCTCTCCGGCGGAATGAAGCGCAGGCTCACAATCGCCAGGGCGCTGATCAACGACCCCCGCATCCTGCTCCTGGACGAACCCACGACCGGACTCGACCCTCAGGCTCGGCACATTCTCTGGGACCGGCTTTTCCGGCTCAAGGAGCAGGGCACGACCCTGATCCTGACAACGCATTACATGGATGAGGCAGAACAGCTCTGCGATCGGCTGGTCGTTATCGACAAGGGCAAGATCATGGCGGAAGGCTCGCCGGCGGCCCTGATTCGCAAGTATTCCACCCGCGAGGTTCTTGAGCTTCGCTTCGGATCGGAGCACAATGCCGCAGCCGCCAAGAAGGTCGAGGGGCTGGGAGAGCGGATTGAGGTACTGCCGGACCGCGTGCTCATCTACAGTGACAACGGCGAGGCGACCCTTCAGAAGGTGACAGAGACCGGGCTCAACCCGATTACCTCTTTGGTTCGGCGTTCGAGTCTTGAGGATGTCTTCCTGAGACTCACCGGAAGGTCGCTGATCGAATGAGCGAGCTTGCAGCGTCAACTACCGAAACCCCCGATCTCGAGTCCGCCAAAGCTAAGGCTCTTGCCGCCGGCGTCAAACCCCGGAAGTACGGCGGCTGGTATGTGGCGGAACATCGACTGCTTTCAATGCGCACTTACCTTCAGACCATGGTTGCGACCGGAGTGGGAACTCCGCTGCTTTACCTGTACGCAATGGGGGTCGGGCTTGCAACTCTCGTTGACGCCGATCAGGGCCAGGGGCTCGACAAGGTCAGCTACCTCGTCTTTGTCGCTCCCGCGCTGATTTGCAGCGCCGCGCTCACCACAGCCACCGAAGAATTCAGCTACCCGATCATGCTCGGCTTCAAGTGGAATCCGACTTTCTTCGGAATGAATTCCGCACCGCTTGAAGGTGGCCAGATCATCAATGGCGTCACCTATTCGGTGTTGTTCCGCCTCGTCGCGCAAAGCATCGTCTATTACCTGTTCATGCTCCTGTTCGGAGCGATCCCGAGTCCCCTCGGCTGGCTATCGATTTTCGCCGCAGTGGCAACCGGAACCGCCCTCGGCACGATGCTCATGGCCTATGCGAGCCGACTCGAAGAAGACAAGGGCCAGTTCAACTACATCATGCGCTTCGGAGTGATTCCGCTGACCCTGTTCTCCGGAACTTTCTTCCCGCTCACGGCGCTGCCGGTCTGGCTGCACTGGATCGGCTGGATCTCGCCGCTTTGGCACGGAACCGAACTCTCGAGGGTCTTCGCCTACGGTTACTCCGAGCCGATCTGGCTCACGGTTACTCACGTCGTCTACCTCGTTGCCCTCACAGCAATCGGCTGGTGGCTCGCGAGGCGAATCGCGGTTCGGAGGCTCAACAAATGACCGCTCTGGATTCGAGACAGACTCCGAAGGTCAGCAGACCGTTCCTGCTGCCTTCCCTCTATGCCGGAAATGCCCGCTCAGTAATGCAGCGCGGGGTTCTCGCAACCGCGAGTACTAACTGGCTAATCGTCGTTTCAGGATTCTTCGAGCCGGTCTTCTACCTGCTGGCCATGGGGATCGGCCTCGGCAGCTTCATTGGCACGGTAGAGCTCCCCGGCGGCCAGCCAGTGCCCTATGCCGCCTACATCGCGCCAGCACTGCTGGCGGTCGCGGCCATGAACGGGGCAATTTTCGACTCGACCTGGAACGTCTTCTTCAAGATGAATTTCGGCAAACTCTACGACGGAATGCTCGCGACTTCGCTCGGCCCGTTCGATGTGGCGCTCGGCGAAATCATGCTCGCGCTCGCCCGCGGCTTCGTTTACGCGTGCGGATTCATGATCGTCATGCAGGTGCTCGGTCTGAATCTTTCCTGGATGGCGATACTGGCCCTGCCATCCGTGCTCCTGATCGCGTTCGCATTCGCAAGCTTCGGAATGGGAATCACGAGCTACATGAAGACCTTCCAGCAAATGGACTGGATCAACTTCATCATGCTGCCGATGTTCCTGCTTTCGGCCACGTTCTTCCCGATCACGGTCTACCCGACGGCTCTGCAGTGGGTGATTCAGGCAATGCCGCTCTGGCACGGAGTCGAATTGATCCGCGGCTTCACCACCGGAGCAATCGACGCAGCCACCCCGTGGCACGTGCTCTACTTCGCAGTGATGATCGTCCTCGGAATGACTCTCACCACGCGCAGACTAAAGGCGCTCTTCCTCAAGTAGCGAGCCGCCTTCCGGCGACTCGCTCTCGGTTCGGGCTAGTGCCAGACGACCGCGATAACGATGTTCGCGACAGTAAGCAGCCCGATTCCCCAAATTACCCAGCTGGCGACAGCGGTCTTCTTGCGGAAGAGGAAGACGAGCACGGTGATAATGAGCACGATCGCGAGCTTCACGGCGATCTTGGTCGTGTTTACATGGCCGCCGCCCATTTCGGCGATTCCGACCATCGCTACGCCGGTTACCAACTGGGTGAGTGCACCGTGAATCATTCCGGCAATGATTTTGCCTTTGCCGGCGATCGTGTCTTTGACCTGAACCAGAACCCCGCCAAGCAGAGCGGCAAGACCGATGAAGTGCAGGATGAGCAGGATGCTGAAGAGGATGTCCATGGCTAAATCCTCTCAGCCGCAGCCCGTACGGGCAATTCGCCTCAGGACTTGAAGAAGACGACCCACACCCAGCCGCCTGCCAGGGCGAGGGTAGCCAGCGACAGCAGGGCCAAAAGGATTCTGGAGAAGTTGAACTTCACGATTTCACTCTACCGTTCGTTCCGTTTCGAATTTCGGTCAGATAGGTTTGGAAGCCGGCGGCATCCAGAGTCGCCGCCACATTCTGGATTCGGTCAGGTTCGGCGATTGCGATCATCGCGCCGCCTCCGCCACCTCCGGTGAGCTTCGCGCCGAGAGCACCCGATCTGCGGGCGAGGTCGACGAGTGTTTCCAGCTCTGGGCTAGATACCTGCAGCGCGTTCAATAACCCGTGGTTGAGGTTCATGACTTCGCCGAGCGCAGAGAGGTCTCCGGAGCGGAAGGCTTCAACCCCGGTCATGACCAGCCCGTCGATCTCCTGGAAGATCGCGTCATAGTGACCGGGGTTCTTCTGCCAACCTTCGTGTACTCGGCCAACCGTCTCGGCGGTAAGCGAGCGCACCCCGGTTAGTCCTATGACTACTGGAATTGGCGTTGAACTCGAAAGGTGCTCGATCTCGTTTCCGCCTTCAGCCCGTCTGAACAGGATCGTTTCGCCGAAGGTGGCAACAGTGTTGTCGATCCCGGATGGAGTCCCGTGAACCACCTGCTCGCATTCGAAGGCGAGATCCGAAACCTGCTGGTCGCTCAATTCAAGATGGTAGCTGTGGGCGAGCGCCCGGATGACGGCTACCGCAAGCGCCGCAGAGGCTCCAAGTCCGCTGGCTCTGGGCAGATCGGGAAAGACCTCGACCTTTGCCTTTTCCTCACCGAGTCCGAGCCGATTGGCGATCAGTATTGCTACCCTCGCGGCAAGTTCTGCCCCGGCCGGATCGTGGGCGGCGGGGTCTGAGTCCCAGCCCGAAATAATGAGCTCGCGCTCTTTCGACGGTCTGGTCACTTCGGCGCGAATTGACAGGTTTAGCGGGGCGGCGATGGCGTGGTAGCCGTAAACAACCGAGTGTTCGCCGAGCAGGATGATCTTGCCGTAGCCGACATTGGCTCTCTGCGCGGGCTTGAGCTTCGGCACCGGCGAGAGGTCGATGGTTCCTGTGGCGGTAGCGCCGCCCTTGATCGCTTCTATGATCTTCTGAGCCTTCCATACTTTGATGTCGCCGCTGGCAACCAGCTGCTCGACCACTTCTTCAAAGTCCTCTTCGCTGGCTCCGGCCGCCACGGCAACGCTGCGGGCGTGCAGTCGCATGTGGCCGGGCTGGATTCCCTCGGTCGAGAGCGCCTTGAGTGCGGCCAGGTTTTGCGCAAGACCAACTGCGGCCAGGATCTCGGCGAGTTCCTTCGCCTTCGAGGTTCCGATGAGGGCCTGCGACAGGCGAACTGCAGGATTCGACTGGACCTGTCCGCCGACGGTGCCGACTTTGAGCGGCAGTTCGATTTCGCCGACCAGATTGCCGTCGGCATCCGCGCTCCATCGGGTGAGCGGCTGGTAGCTTCCGCTTCTGGCCGCCCAGGCATGGGCGGCGGCCTCGATCGCCCTCCAGTCGTTGCCGGTCGCTATCGCCACGGCGTCGATGCCGTTCATAATGCCCTTGTTGTGGGTAGTGGCTCGATAGACGTCAAGCTCGGCAAATTCGCCGGCGAGGATGATTCCGTCGCGTACTGCGACCCCGTCAAAGTGCTCTGTGGTCAGGTGTTCAACCGGGATTACCGCCCTGGAGCGAACGACTGCACGGTCGGTGAGGTTCGAGAGGATGCGCAGGAAGACTCGACCTCCGCTCAGCTCGGCAATCAGCGGCGCGACCGCTTCGCACATGGTATTTACGAGGTTCGCCCCCATGGCATCCCGCGAGTCGACGATCAGGTGGACTACGAGCAGCTCGCCATTGGATCTGGTGGCACCCCGAAGGTGAACCTCCAGTTCGATCGCCCCGCCGCCCCTCGCGACCATGTTCGGGTGGGTCTGGTTGGCTAGGGCGAGAATCTGATCCCTGGAGCGCAGGATGGCTTCCTTCGCCGCGGCAGGGTCGGGCACGTCGAGAACCTGAACCTGCCCGATCAGCAGCGGGTCATCCGAAGTGCTTGTGAACCCTCCGGACTTGCGGACGATGAGGGCGGCGGAGCTAACGGCCGCGACTATCGAGGGCTCCTCTACGACCATAGGAACCACATGGTCGATTCCGTTGACGGTGAAGTTCAGGCCGAGCCCCAGCGGCATCGAGAAGACTCCCACCACATTTTCGGTGAGCCGATCCGCCTTTAGGGTCGTAAGAACATAGGAGCCGGTGCTTAGAGCTTCGTAGTCTTCGGCGCTGATAATTTGCCGCTTGAGCAGCTCCTTTAGGCGCTCTTCTACGCCGAGCTGATAGAACTTCGGGATTCTGGAGTCGGTCATACAGCTTCGATCCTCGCCCCGCTCGGGCTTATCGGGACTGGAACCACAACCACTCCGGACTCTTGAATTGCGGATCTGACCTGATCCAACAGTTCAAGCTTGGCAAAGATGAGCCCCAGATCGCCACCTCCGGCCCCGCTCGTCTTGAAGACCGCCCCGAATTTCGAGGCGATATCCCTAAGTCGAAGATGTTCGCTCGTGACAATTCCGATTGAAGCCTTGCGATCGAAGCCCGCAAGGGCCTGGAAGTAGTCGTCGGCAAGCCCCATGAACTGTTCGGCATCCAGTATGTCTGTCGGGACCCGCTCGGACAGTTCGACGAGTCTGCCCATTTCGAGATCGAACTGCTTCGGGTTGCTCTTCCTGAAGGCCTCCATTCGGGACAAGTGTCCGACCGTGCTGCTTCCCTCTCCGGTTTTTACCGCAATGAGACCGAGTCCGTTCGGCCAGTTGAGCGGAATGATCTCTTCGGGCTGTCGAAAGCCGATCAATCCGCCGAAGGTACTCGCAGCCACGTCCACGCCGCTTCCCCTTCCGCCCTGGGCCCTCGAATGCGCCGCATGGCCAAGTCTGAATCGCACGGCGGGATCGAGCTTGAGGTTCGCGGCGCAGTCCAGAGCAAGCAACAGGGATGCCGCTGCCGCAGCGCTCGAACCGAGGCCAAGCTTCGACCCGGCATCGTAAAGTGCGCTGCTGTCAATTTCGATCAAATGGGCAGGCAACTCGCGGCCGACAAAGCGCTGAAACTCTTCAAGCACGGACTCGATCAGTGCAAATTTTGGGCTCGAAGCGGAAGTGTTCGAGAGCGGCTCGAACTCATCTGAAGACTCCGCCGGTCCAGCCGACCGTACACTCCAGCGGTCCGAGGGGTTAAGTGAAACCTGCACTCTGCGGTCAACTGCGGCGGCGAGCGCCGTTCCGCCGGCAAGGACCGCAAATTCGCCCAGCAGTACGAGCTTTCCCGGAGCGGAAGCCTCGATCACGGGCTTTGCACCAATCGAGCCGCCGGTCCCAGGCGAGTCGTGATCGTCTGCAGGACTCCCGGAAGCTCGGCAACAGAGGCGGAAATTTGCTCGGCCCGGTCCGGCTCGCAAATGATCTTCACCTGCGGACCCGCATCGATAGTGAAGTAGCCTTCGATTCCGTCTCGACGCAACTCCGTCACCCGGCGAATTACCGCAACGGTAGCCGGATTCCAATAGATGAGCGGGGGAGAAGTCGTGAACATGAGGGAGTGCATTGCCAGACAGCTGCGCTCGGTGAGCGCCCCGGTCTTCTCGAGGTCGCGGGCCAGAACCGCTGCCCGCAGTTCGTCAAGAGCCGCCGGTGCGCTCTCAACCCAGGCGTCGTAAAAGGGCGAACTCCCGCTCGTGGAGAGCATTCCTTCAGTTGAAGAAACCGACTTCGGTTCGGTCTGGGTTATCGCCACCACTACGCTCAGCGGCCAGTCTTCGGCCGGCATGAGTTGCTCCGCGAACGAGTCTGAGCCGTCCGCGGCGCTGCCCGAGTGCAATTCTGCGAAGCCGCCGAAGATCGATCTGGCGGCCGATGCAGAACCGCGGCGGGCGGCTATGGAAAGCTCTCGGCTGCTCAACTCGAGACCGGCCGCCGCGGCCGCTGCAACCGCCAGCGCAGCCAGACCGGAGGCTGAAGAAGCGAGCCCGGCTCCGGTCGGAAAGTTATTGTTTGAAACTACCCGCGCCGCGAGGTCGATTCCGGCTCGCTCCCTGATCAGATCGAGAACGCGGCTCGCCTTCTGCGCAGGAGCCGAACCGCCGTTCAGCACGAGTTCGTCGGCTTGCAGATCCGGGCTGAAGCTGACGGCGGTTTCGGTGGATAGAGCATCCAGAGTTATCGAAATGGATCCGACGGCGGGGATATTGAGCCTGGAATCGCGCTTTCCCCAATACTTGGCGAGAGCGATATTGCTGTGCGCGATTGCACTCGCGGTGAGCCCATCCTGACCGGTTCGTCCCATTTGGCTGCTGCGGCTCCACTCGGCTGGTTCGCTACTCTACGGCCATCAGTTTAGCCGGGGGCCGGTTGATAGAATCGGCTTCGGAGTCCCGCAGAACAGAACTGAGGATTGAAGTGCGCCCAGGCATTAGCGGATTATCGCTTTACCTTCCCCCCTATCGAGTTCAGCTTCAGGACTGGTGCTCCTGGAATGACGAATCCTGGGAGAAGACCCGCAGCGTCGTCGGCCGCAGTTTTCGGATGCGCGGTCCGGCTCAGAGCATGTACACCATGGCCGCGACCGCCGTACTTCGACTGATCAATGACTTCGATGTTGATCCGCAGTCCGTCGGCATGCTGGGCCTCGGTACTGAGTCCTCGAGCGACAACTCCGCCGGCGCAATCATCGTCAAGGGAATGGTCGATGACGCCCTCGAATCGATGGGCAGGCCCGCTCTTGCCCGGGACTGCGAAGTGCCGGAATTCAAGCACGCCTGCCTTGCCGGAGTTTATGGACTCAAGGCCGCCATCCGTTATTTGTCCGCCGACGGCAAGGGGCGAAAGGCGATAGTGGTTTGCTCCGATATTGCTGAGTACGCCTTAGGCAGTACGGGGGAGCCGACTCAGGGAGCAGGGGCGGTTGCGATGCTCATCGACGGCGAAGCGAGGCTGCTAGAAGTCGACCTTGCCGCCGGCGGCAGCGATTCCGACTATCGGACGGTGGACTTCAGAAAGCCGTTTGCGAGGTTCCGCCAGCCGCCGAGGGACGACGGGCAAATGCAGGACCTGCCGGTGTTTAACGGCCGGTACTCCACCAGTTGCTATATCGACGCTACCCACCATGCGGTCTCCTCGATGCTCTCCAAGAGACCCGGCCGCCAGTCGGACTACTTCGATTCGGTTGATCGGGTTTTCATGCATCGGCCCTACAACCAAATGCCGACTACCGGCTGGGTAATGGCGTATCTGTTCGCGCTCGCCGCCGACGAAGAGGGTCGCAGCCAGTTGCGCGAGTATTGCCGGGCGGCTGGAGTGGATGCCGAAGCGCTGCTGCTGGAGCTCGATACCGCAAGCCCGTTCGACGAGTCGATTGTTTCCGGCGAGAGCGACGGCGACGTATTCCCGATCTCCAGAAAACTGCGGCAGTACCTGCGAGGGCTGGATTTGTGGCAGAGCCTCGTCGTCGACAAGCTCAGCCTCGGTTCGAACTGGATGCGGGACCTCGGCAATCTCTACTCAGGCGCCCTTCCGGCATGGCTGGCCGCGGGACTTCGACAGGCCGCCGATGAAGATCTCGACCTTGCTGGCGAGGAGTGGCTCGCTCTCGGCTACGGCAGCGGGGATGCCGCAGAGGCGATTCCGATGCGGGTTTCCGCGGACTGGAAGCAGTGGGCGGCGAGAATCAACTTCTCCGAGGCGCTCGGAACCCCGGTTGATCTCAATGAAGACCAGTACCTCGCGCTCCACGAAGGCAGAACCGGAGAAATCAAGCCGGTTGCCCCCTCAGCAGAGTTCGTGGTCGATTCTGTCGGCACAAAAGACAGCCCGGAATTTCAGAACCTCGGGATCGAGTTCTACCGCTACGTCGCCTAGGGCTTTTTAAGGGCCTCAATACTTCAGGGCTTTAGCAGCAGGCCGACCTTCTCATAGGCGTCGCGCACGGTCGCATCGGCGATTTCTGAAGCCCGATCCGCATTGCCGGCCAGCACCCGATCAAGCTCCGCCGGATCAGCCAGCAGCTCGAGAGTACGGTTGCGAATCGGCGTGAGTGTTTCGACCACTAGCTCCGCGAGCTCGCCCTTCAGGTCCCCGTAACCTTTGCCTGCATATTCCTCTTCGAGCTGGGAGATGCCCTTTCCGCTGAGCGCAGAGTTGATTGAAAGCAGGTTTGAGACTCCCGGCTTTTTTGCCCGGTCGAATCGGATCTCGCGATCGTTGTCGGTTACTGCTGAGCGAATCTTCTTCGCCGTGACAGCCGGGTCATCCAGAATCCAGACGACTCCGGCATCCGAAGTCGAGGACTTGCTCATCTTGCTCGCCGGATCCTGCAGATCGTAGATTCTGGCCCCCTCCTTGAGAGTCATCACCTCCGGCACCTCGAAGGTTCGGCCGAAGCGCGAATTGAATCTCTCGGCTAAATCCCTTGTAAGTTCCACGTGCTGCTTCTGGTCGTCACCGACCGGGACGGCTCTGGTCTGATAAAGAAGGATGTCGGCAGCCATGAGCATCGGGTAGGCGAACAGTCCGACTGAAGCAGAGTCCTTACCCTGTTTCGCGGCTTTGTCCTTGAACTGGGTCATTCTGCTGGCTTCGCCAAAGCCGGTGATCGTGTTCAGGATCCAGGCGAGCTTGGGGTGCGCGTCGACGTGCGACTGCACGAACAGGGTCGAAGCCTTCGGGTCGATGCCGGCCGCGATGTATTGGGCCGCGGTGCGCCTCGTGCTCTCCCGCAACTGCTCAGGATCCTGTGGCACCGTCAAAGCGTGCAGATCGACGATGCAGAAGTAGGCGTCGTATTCGCTCTGCATCTGGTTCCACTGGGTGAGAGCCGAGGCGAAGTTTCCGAGGTGGAGGCTGCGAGCAGAGGGCTGCATTCCGGAGAACAATCTAGGCTTGGACGTCATTGGTCAATTCTTTCAGAGTCGTGGGCCCTAAGGATTGCCTGAGGCGCGAAGTTGGTTTGGGATGTGCGGTTTGGTCGCGGAGGCTGAGTCAGAACTCGTAGTCAACCACTACCGGCGAGTGATCCGACCATCGGGTGTCCCAGGAGGCCGCCCGGTCGACCGTGTAGTTCTTCACCGCTGAGGCGAGGGCAGGGGTCGCCAGGTGATAGTCGATTCTCCAGCCGGTGTCGTTGTCGAAGGCCTGGCCGCGCTGCGACCACCAGGTGTAGGGTCCGTCAACTTCACCTGCCCAGCGCCTGCCGACATCGATCCAGCCGAGCCCGGCGCCCGCGTTGTAGTCGGAGTCTTCCTCCGAGCCGAGGAATCGGTCGAAGTAGGCTCGCTCCTCCGGCAGGAACCCTGAAGATTTCTGGTTGCCGCGCCAGTTCCTGATATCCAGCTTTCGGTGGCCGACGTTCAAGTCGCCGACAACGAGGGTGCGCTGTCTTGAGCTGGCAAGCTCGGGCAACCGGGTCTGCATGGCATCCAGAAATCGGAATTTGTCCACTTGCTTTTGGGTTCCAACTTCGCCCGCGTTCACGTAGGTGCTCACGACTGTGATCGACGAACCGGCGAGGTCGAAGTCTGCCTCGAGCCAGCGGCCGGTGCTGTCGAAGTCCTCCGGTCCGAACTCGGTCCTGTGGTCAATGGCCGGGATTCTGCTGGCGATGGCAACTCCGGCCCGTCCCTTAGCCGAGGCGGCGTCGTGGAGTACGTGCCAGTCGGGCCCGAGCAATCCGACCAGATCTGAGGTTTCGGCCCTGACTTCCTGCAGGGCAAGAATGTCGATGCCCCGGCCCTCGAGCCAGTCGCCCATTCCCTTTCGCCAGGCGGCTCTGACCCCGTTGACGTTCACGGTCGCAATTCGAATGGGCATGAAGTCACCCTATCCGCACGAGCGGACAGCAGGTCTGTGCCGTTACGGCTTGCCCCGGAGGATCGCCTGCTTCACTTCGCCGATCACCTTCGTGACCTGGATGCCGCGAGGGCAGGCGTCGGTGCAGTTGAAGGTCGTGCGGCAGCGCCACACTCCCTCGCGGTCGTTGAGGATGTCCATTCGAACCTGGGCGCCCTCGTCGCGAGAGTCGAAAATGAAGCGGTGCGCGTTGACGATCGCGGCCGGTCCGAAGTACTGGCCGTCGGTCCAAAACACCGGGCAACTTGAGGTGCAGGCCGCGCAAAGAATGCACTTGGTCGTCTCGTCGAAAATCTTCCGCTGCGCGGCGCTCTGCAGCCGCTCCTTGCCGTCCTTCGGCTTGCTTGAGGCAATCAGGAACGGCTGCACAGCGCGGTAACTGTCGAAGAACGGCTCCATGTCCACAATGAGATCCTTCTCGAGCGGCAGGCCCTTTAGCGCCTCGACGTAGATCGGCTTGGAGACATCCAGATCTTTAAGCAGGGTCTTGCAGGCGAGTCGGTTCTTTCCGTTGATTCTCATGGCGTCCGAACCGCACACTCCGTGGGCGCAGGACCTTCTGAACGCGAGGGAGCCGTCGATTTCCCACTTGATCTTGTGCAGTGCATCCAGAACCCGATCGGTGCCGTGCATTTGAAGGTCGTAGTCGACCCAGCGGGGTTCGGAGTCGACCTCAGGGTCGAATCGTCGAACGATGACCGTCACCGGGAAGGTTGGCACCTCCCCGTGCGCTATCGGGCCACTCTTTGACGCAACTGCGGATGCCATCAGTACTTTCTCTCTGTCGGCGGATAGTTGGTGACTACAACTGGTTTCCAGTCGAGCTTGATGTGATCGGAGGCGACTGCCGACTCCGCGTCGCCGGTGAGGTAGGCCATGGTGTGCACCATCAGGTTCTTGTCGTCACGCTTGGGGTAGTCCTCGCGCATGTGCGCTCCGCGGCTCTCCTTGCGGTTGCGAGCCGAATAGACGACGACCTCTGCGAGGTCGAGCAGGAAGCCGAGTTCTACCGCCTCGAGCAGGTCGGTATTGAACCTCTTGCCCTTGTCCTGAATCAGCACATTCCGGTACCTCGCCCGCAGGGTCTTGATCAGGTCACCCACCTGCTTTAGCGATTCATCGGTTCGGAACACCTGAGCGTTGCGGTCCATTGCCTCCTGCAGTTCCCTGCGGATCACGGCGATCCGCTCGCTGCCATCGCCGCCTCGAACGTGGTCGAGGAGCTTGCGCACTCCGGCGGTCGGGTCCTTCGGCAGCGGCACCCAGTCAGCTTTTTCCGCGTAGGCGACCGCGTTATTGCCGGCCCGCTTTCCGAAGACGTTGATGTCAAGCAGCGAGTTGGTGCCGAGCCGGTTGGATCCGTGAACGCTCACGCAGGCGCACTCACCGGCCGCATAAAGCCCCGGCACGGTCTCGGTGTTGGTTCGCAGGACTTCCGCGTTGTTCGTGGTCGGGATTCCGCCCATCGCGTAGTGGGCGGTCGGCAGCACCGGCACCGGCTCGGTGTATGGCTCCACTCCGAGATAGGTTCGGGCGAACTCGGTAATGTCAGGCAGCTTCGCGTCGATTACCGCCGGCTCAAGGTGGGTGATGTCGAGGTAGACGTAGTCCTTGTAAGGTCCCGCTCCCCGACCTTCCCGAATCTCGGTCGCCATCGACCTCGCGACGATATCGCGCGGTGCGAGGTCCTTGATGGTCGGCGCGTAACGCTCCATAAAGCGCTCGCCGTCCGCATTGCGCAGGATCGCGCCCTCGCCGCGGGCTGCTTCAGAAAGCAGGATGCCGAGCCCGGCAAGTCCGGTCGGGTGGAACTGGAAGAATTCCATGTCCTCAAGCGGCAGTCCCTTGCGCCAGATGATCCCGACCCCGTCTCCGGTTAGGGTGTGCGCATTTGACGTGGTCTTGTAGATCTTTCCGAAACCTCCGGTAGCGAAAATGATCGACTTGCCCTGGAAGACGTGCAGATCACCAGTTGCCAGCTCGTAGGCGACGACGCCGGCCGGCCGCTGAACACCCTTGACCTCTACCATGAGCAGGTCGAGAACGTAGAACTCGTTGAAGAAATTAATTCCGAGCTTTACGCAGTTCTGGTAGAGGGTCTGCAGGATCATGTGGCCGGTGCGATCGGCTGCGTAGCAGGCGCGGCGAACGGGAGCCTTCCCGTGCTCGCGGGTGTGGCCGCCGAAGCGGCGCTGATCGATTCGGCCATCCGGGGTGCGGTTGAAGGGCAGGCCCATGTTTTCGAGGTCGATGACCGCGTCGATTGCCTCTTTTGCGAGAATCTCCGCGGCATCCTGATCGACCAGGTAGTCGCCGCCCTTGACGGTGTCGTAGGTGTGCCACTCCCAGGTGTCTTCCTCGACATTGGCGAGGGCCGCCGCCATTCCTCCCTGAGCGGCCCCGGTGTGAGATCTCGTCGGATAGAGCTTCGAGATGACAGCGGTGCTGGCTTTCGGCCCCGCTTCGATCGCGGCGCGCATTCCCGCGCCTCCGGCGCCGACGATTACGACATCATGCTTGTGGTAGTGGACTCCGTCGATGATTTCGCCCTGTTCGGTCTCCATTTAGCCCACCGTCCCACAGAACGAAGGCAGAAGGTCAGCGGGCGAACCGGCCGGGCAGGGATCGAAGGTGTAGATCACGAGGGTTCCAAGCACTAGTAGAACGATGGTTGCGACGAGAATGAAGCCCTTGAGAATCACACCGACCAGTCGGTTGTGCGCGTAGTCGTTTATGACCGTTCGCATTCCGTTGGCTCCGTGAATCAGGGCGAGCCAGAGCAGCAGGGTGTCCCAGACCATCCAGAACGGGTCGGAGAACTTTCCTCCGACGAAGGCGAAATCGAGGGCCTTGACCCCTTCGCCGATCATGAGGTTTACGAACAGGTGGCCGAAGATCAGCACGACGAGCACAATTCCGCTGGCGCGCATGAAGACCCAGCCGAAGGCTTCGAGGTTGAACCGGCTGCGGTGGGTTCTCACCGGCGCTTTAGGGGATTCGATGGTGGGAGTCGTCATGGCATTACTCCGCGAATACATTCATGAGGTGCCGGGGCACGAAACCGATCAGCAGAATGATCCAGAGCACTAGCCCAATCCACTGCAGGAGCTTCTGGTGTTTGGTTCCCCAGGCCCAGAAGTCGACGAGGATGACTCGCAATCCGTTGAGCGCGTGCAGTCCGATCGCCGCAACCAGCACAACTTCGCCAAGGCCCATCAGGGGGTTCTTGTAGGTGCCAATTACCGCGTTGTAGGCTTCCGGGCTCACCCTCAGCAGGGTGCTGTCGAGGATGTGAACCAGTAGGAAGAAGAAGATTGAGACCCCGGTGATGCGATGCAGCACCCAGGACCACATTCCGACGTTGCCGCGATAGACGGTTCCGGCGAGAGCCTTCGGCTTCGCAAGTCTGGGCAACGGGTACTTCTTCTCCGGTTGGGAAGCCACAGCGCTTCCAGCCGACTTGTCAGGCACGACCCATCCTCCTGAAGATCTTGTTGACTTTGTGAAAGCAGTAGAGTTCACTGCCGACAATGCCACTCTATTCCCGGGTTCGCTAGTCTGAACGCCATGGCCCACCGTTCTTCGGCCCAAAGCCGCCTTTACAGCATCATTCCCGCTGGGGGGATCGGCTCGAGACTCTGGCCGCTTTCAAGGGCGGATGCCCCGAAATTCCTGCACGACCTGACCGGCTCCGGCAAAACTCTGCTTCGAGCCACCTGGGAGCGCCTCGAGCCGATCTCCGGAGCGGATCGAATCATGATCGTTACCGGCAGGTCGCACCGGGCCGCGGTAGAAGCACAGGTTCCCGAACTTGAAGACCGCAATGTGGTTCTCGAGAGCGAACCGAGGGACTCTTCAGCCGCCATCGGGCTGGCCGCCGCAATCCTGGAAAACCGCGAACCCGGAGTGATTGTGGGCTCTTTCGCGGCAGACCATGTGATCGGCGATCAAAGGGGATTCGCCCGTGCGGTTTCCGAAGCGGTAGTAGCCGCCGAATCCGGGCTAATCGCGACCATCGGAATTGCCCCGACGGAGCCGGCAGTCGGTTTCGGTTACATCCACGCAGACGGCAAGCTGAAAATCGAAGGCGCACCCAGCGCGGTAAGCGCGGATCGATTCGTAGAAAAGCCGAATCTTGAACTCGCGAAAGAGTACCTCTCAGACGGCAACTACCTGTGGAACGCCGGAATGTTCATTTCGAGAGCGGATGTCCTTCTCGAGCAACTCGGCAAATCCCAGCCCGAACTGCTCGCAGGCCTTCAGGAGCTGGCTTCAGCCTGGGATACCGAGCGCCGCGGCGCCGTGGTCGACAAGGTGTGGCCGAAGCTTGCAAAAATCGCGATCGACTATTCGGTTGCCGAACCCGCTGCAGAAGCCGGAAAGCTCGCGGTGGTTCCCGGCGCCTTCGACTGGGATGACCTCGGCGACTTTGCGGCGATCGCAAAGCTTCACTCCGGCGGACGGAAGTCGGATCTGGCAATACTTGGAGAGAACGCACGGGTTCTGGCGGATGCTTCAAGCGGAGTTGTCGTTAGCCAGTCAGGCAGGCTGATCTCTCTCATCGGGGTCAGCGACATAGTCGTAGTCGATACTCCAGATGCGCTTTTGGTGACCACCAGCGCAAATGCGCAGAGAGTTAAGTCGGTAGTCGATGCCCTGAAGCTCTCGGGCCGCAACGACATCCTCTGATCAGGCACTTTTGCAAAGTTTTGCACCAGTTGCAGGTTGGTAACCATTGCCTGAGAACGGCGGGATTGCTTGTCAACGAGGACGTAACTTTAGGTAATGTTGACGGAGATCGCCGCGACGAAAGAGTCGCGGCAGCACCTTGGAGGATACCTTGAGAATCACCTCTCGCAAGACCGTTCTTAGCGGTCTGGCGCTGGCCGGTGTCAGCAGTCTTCTGCTGGCAGGTTGTGCCGCTGCGCCTGAGTCAAACGACAACAAAACGCCGGCAGCGAAGAACTTCCTTCCCTGCATGGTTTCTGACACCGGTGGATTCGACGACAACTCGTTCAACGAGATTGGCAAGCAGGGTCTTGATGACGCAGCTACGGAGCTGGGCGTCAAGGCAAATGCAGTTGAGTCCCAGGCTGAGACCGACTACGCCTCGAACATCAACAACCTGATTGATCAGAACTGTGGGATCATCGTGACCGTCGGCTTCCTGCTCGCGGACGCGACCAAGACCGCAGCTGAGGCCAACCCGGACGTTCACTTCGCGATCGTCGACGACAACTCGATCGACCTTCCGAACGTAAAGCCGATCGTGTTCGACACCGCTCAGGCCGCGTTCCTCGCCGGATACGCTGCAGCCAGCTACTCGAAGACCGGAATCGTCGGAACCTACGGTGGAATCCCGATTCCTCCGGTAACCATCTTCATGGACGGCTTCGTTGACGGAGTCAACTACTACAACTCGGTCAAGGGCACCAACGTCAAGGCCCTCGGTTGGGACGTAGCAACTCAGACCGGTGCCTTCACCGGTGGATTCGACGCCAACGACACCGCCAAGAGCACCGCGAAGAACCTGCTTGACCAGGGCGTGGACGTTCTGCTTCCCGTCGGTGGCCCGATCTACAAGTCGGGTGCTGAGGCTATCCGCGACACCGGCAAGGACATTGCCCTCATCGGTGTTGACGCCGACGTCACTCAGACCGACCCGTCGGTCGCCGACATGCTGCTCACCTCGATCATGAAGAACATGCGAGTTGGTGTGCACGATGTCGTTATGACCGCAGCTGACGGCAAGTTCGACGCAGCACAGTACGTTGGCACCCTTGCCAACGGCGGTGTTGAGATCGCGCCGTTCCACGACTTCGCTTCGAAGGTGGACCCGGGACTGCAGGGAGAGCTTGACGCCCTGAAGGCCGACATCATCAGCGGCAAGGTCAAGGTCGAGTCTCCTTCTTCGCCGAAGTAGGAACTGGGCCGACTGCTCATTTGAGCAAATAACGGTAATCGGGGGGGTCAGCGTGGCTGGCCTCCCCGAATCCGTGTAGTCTTCCCGAACGCAAGGGAATACACTTCGGCAGAGTTGCCGAAAGCAGAGGATCTGATATTCGATGAAGCTTGAGTTGCGTGGAATCACGAAGAGATTCGGGACGCTGGTTGCAAATGACCACATCGACCTAGTCGTAGAACCCGGTGAGATCCACTGCCTGCTTGGTGAAAACGGAGCGGGCAAATCCACCCTCATGAACGTTCTTTACGGCATTTACAAGGCCGACGAGGGGGAGATCCTGCTGGACGACAAAGTCCAGAACTTCGCCGGGCCAGGCGATGCCATGGCCGCCGGAATCGGAATGGTGCACCAGCACTTCATGCTCATCCCGGTCTTCACCGTCGCCGAAAATGTCATGCTCGGACACGAGCCAACCCATTTCGGCGGCTCGCTTGACCTTGCCAAGGCTCGTGCGAAGGTGCGCGAGATCTCAGATCGGTTCGGCTTCGACGTTGATCCGGATGCCGTGGTCGAGGATCTGCCGGTCGGTGTTCAACAGCGGGTTGAGATTATCAAGGCTCTCTCGAGAGACGCGCACGTGCTCGTCTTCGACGAGCCGACCGCCGTGCTTACCCCGCAGGAAACCGACGAGCTCATGCTAATCATGAAGCAGCTCAAGGAGACCGGCACTTCGATCGTCTTCATTACTCACAAGCTGCGCGAGGTTCGCGAAGTCGCCGACCGGATCACAGTTGTGAGACTTGGCAAGGTCGTCGGCGAAGCAAAGCCGACCGCTTCCAATGAAGAGCTCGCCTCGATGATGGTAGGCAGGGCCGTCGAACTCACGATCGAGAAGGGCAAGGCGAAGCTCGGCGACCCGGCCCTGGTGGTCGAGAAGCTGAGCGTGATCGACCCGATCGGCCAACTGGTCGTCAACAACATCAGCTTCGACGTTAAAGCCGGCGAAATCGTCGCCATAGCGGGCGTTCAGGGCAACGGCCAGACGGAACTCGTCGAGGCGATCATGGGACTTCAGCCGAGAGTTCGAGGCGGCATCAGCCTCGACGGCAGGCAGCTTGTCGGCAGGACCGTTCGTGAGATCCTGGATGCCGGGGTTGGATTCGTGCCGGAAGACCGGAACGTAGACGGCCTGGTCTCCGAGTTCTCAATCGCAGAGAACCTCATGCTGGATCGAGCAAACGGAGCACCGTTCGCGAAGTTCGGCAGCATCCAGCTTCAAACTCTCTCCGATTTCTCGACCGAGAAGCTTTCGGAGTTCGATATCCGCGCCCAGGGGATCGGCACTCTCGCCGGGAACCTTTCCGGTGGAAACCAGCAAAAGGTGGTTCTCGCGCGGGAGCTGAGCCGAGAATTGCACTTGCTCGTGGCAGCGCAGCCGACCAGAGGACTGGATGTCGGATCGGTTGAGTTCGTGCATACCAGAATCGTCGAAGCCCGAGATGCGGGAGTGCCGGTACTCGTGGTATCGACCGAACTCGACGAGGTAGTTGCTCTCGCCGATCGGATCGCCGTCATGTATCGCGGCGGAATCGTAGGAATTGTGCCCGGAGACACCCCGAGAGATGTCCTCGGACTGATGATGGCCGGTGAGGCTCCCAGGGGAAGCGGCAAAGCGGCATGACCACCAGGAAGGACTCCAAAGTGAGCAAGGCTGAACCCGAAAAGAAGCCCGCAGCTTCTTCGGCCGCAGAAACTCAGGCTGCCGAACCGGTCGAACCGCAATCCGGTCGCTGGAGCAACGCCGTGCGGGAGATACTCTCCGGCAGCGCAGTCATGTCGGTGATGGCGATAGTGCTCTCGATAATCATCGGTGGAATCCTCATCGCGGCCACCGACACCCAGGTGCAGCAAACCGCAGGATACTTCTTCTCGAGGCCGGGCGACATGCTCAAGGCAATTTGGGACTCGGTATCTGGCGCATATTCCTCTCTGTTCCAGGGCTCCATTTACAACTTCCGCCGGCCGGGTTTTGTGAATGGAATCAAGCCGCTCGCAGAGACGCTCACCTTCGCAACCCCGCTGATTGCTGCCGGACTCGGAGTGGCTCTGGGCTTCCGCGCCGGACTGTTCAACATCGGTGGCCGCGGCCAGATGCTGTTCGGCGCTGCGGCGGCTGGCTGGGTGGCGTTCTCGTTTGATCTGCCATACGGACTTCACCTGCTGATCGCCCTCGTCGCAGGCGTTGCTGCAGGTGGGCTGTGGGGCGGGCTCGCTGGGTTCCTGAAGGCTCGCACCGGCGCACACGAGGTGATCACGACGATCATGCTGAACTACGTCGCCTTCTACTTCGTCTACTGGATGCTGAGCACCCCGGGGATGCTTCAGGCTCCCGGCTCAAACAACCCGAAGACTCCCGCGATGAAGGACACCGCAATACTGCCGAACTTCTTCGGACCGAACTTCCAACTGCACTTTGGATTCTTCATCGTCATCGGTGCGACGTTCTTTGTCTGGTGGCTCTTGAACCGCTCGACTCTCGGCTTCCAGTTCCGTGCGGTCGGATTCAACCCGAATGCGGCCAAGACCGCCGGAATGAACGTCAACCGGATGTATTTCTACGTCATGATCTTCTCCGGCGCCCTCGTCGGCCTGGCCGGAGTCTTCCAGGTGCTCGGAACGGTAACTACCGGTTTCAGCTCTGGAATCGACGCCGGGATCGGATTCGACGCGATCACGGTTGCGCTGCTCGGTCGATCAAAACCCTGGGGAGTCTTCGCGGCGGGACTGCTGTTCGGAGCCTTCAAGGCCGGAGGGTTCTCGATGCAGGCCTCGCAGGGAATTCCGATCGACATCGTTCTGGTCGTTCAGTCGATGATCGTCCTGTTCATAGCCGCGCCACCGCTGGTTCGGGCAGTATTCAGGCTGCCTAAACCGAATCCACTGGCAGCCGCGAACATAGCGAAACTTCAGGGCAAGAAAGCGGTGGTGACCAAGTGAGCACGGTAGCTGAAACCCCAGCCACAAGGACCTCGAAGGTCGTCCTCGAAAAGACCGTAGTAAAGAGCTGGAAGGCGCCGATAGCGCTCGGCATCTTCTCGGTCATTGCGATCGTCCTGTTCGGCATTTTCGGCAGGTCGGGAACTACGCACTTTCGGATTTCCACCCCCGACGATCTGATTCAGATCCCGGACCTGCACCTTCCCTCAGATCTAACCTGCTGGATTCTCGCAGTAGTACTCGTCGGCCTCGCAGCTCTGGCTGCCTGGCGGGTTCAGGTTGCCGCGAAGGTGCCGCTTTGGCTGACGATCATCTTCACGATCATCTTCCTCTTCGCCTTCCTTACCTGGGCTGCGGCCGGTGCCCTGATCCCGATTCCGGGACTTCTGATTGGTGCCGTGAGCCTGAGTGTTCCGCTGATTTTCGGAGCGCTTAGCGGTGTGATTTGCGAGCGGACCGGTGTGGTCAATATTGCAATCGAAGGTCAATTGCTGGCCGGTGCCTTCGTCTCAGCGCTTGTCGCATCCGTAACCAGGCAGCCGCTGGCCGGACTTGTGGCAGCGATGGTTGCAGGAGTGCTCGTCTCCTTCGTGCTCGCGGCATTTGCGATCAAGTACATCGTCGATCAGATCATCGTCGGCGTTGTGCTCAACGTGCTGGTCGCCGGGCTCACCGGCTTCCTGTTCTCGAAGGTGCTCTCACCAAACGAGACCCTGCTGAACAACCCGCCGAGATTCGACCGGATAGACATCCCGATCCTCGGTCAGATTCCGATCATCGGCCCGGTGCTGTTCAACCAGACGATCATCGTCTACATCATGTATCTGACGATCGCCGCGGTCGCCTACGCTCTGTTCCGCACTCGCTGGGGACTGCGTACCCGGTCGGTTGGTGAGCACCCGCACGCCGCCGACACCGTGGGCATCAAGGTCAACGCCATGAGGTTCTGGAACGTCTCCCTCGGCGGAGCGATCGCAGGCTTCGGAGGCGCATACTTCACTCTCGGCTCTGTCGGATCTTTCACCAAGGAAATGACGGCGGGCGCCGGCTTCATCGCTCTGGCCGCGGTCATCTTCGGCCGCTGGGATCCCATTCGGGCGACCCTCGCCGGACTGCTCTTCGGGTTCGCAACCAACCTGCAAAGCGTCCTCGGAGTGATCGGATCCCCGGTGCCCAGCCAGTTCATGCTCATGCTCCCCTACGTCGTGACGATCTTCGCAGTTGCCGGACTCGTCGGGATGTCGAGGCCGCCTGCGGCTGACGGCAAGCCCTATATCAAGTAGCCGAATTGAACTCAGCCAAAGCAACGGCCGTGCCGTTGCGCAGCGGATTGTGGGCCGCGATCGCGGTCGTGATCGTCGGCCTCAATCTGAGACCAGCGATAGTCGCGGTCGCCCCGGTTTTCGATGTGCTCACTGTTCGGCTCGAACTCAGCTCGGTGCTGGCGGGAGCCCTGGTTACCCTTCCAGTGCTCTGCTTCGGCGTGCTCGGACCGCTCGCCCCGGCGCTCGCCAGGCGGATCGGCTTTGAGCGCAGCCTCGCTGTGGTTCTGCTCGCAGTCATTCTCGGCAGCGCTCTGCGACTGATTCCAACAGTGGCCGGCCTTTTCAGCGGCACGCTACTTATCGGCGCCGGAATCGCAATCGGGAACATCCTGCTGCCAGGACTCATTAAGCGAGATTTCTCGCACCGACTCGGTCTGATGTCCGGGCTGTTTTCGGCCTGCCTCACTGCGGGGGCAACTCTCGCGGCCGGACTCACACTGCCAATCGCCGAAGCCGCAGGCTGGGAGTGGAATGAGGCTCTCGCCGCCTGGGGGCTATTTGCGATTTTCGGACTGGCCTGCTGGGTTCCGTTCCTCGCCCAATCGAAGGTTTCCGGCTCGCCCGCGGCATCCGGAAAAATCCGCCTTTCGAGGGACCCGGTTGCCTGGCTGGTAACAGCCTTCTTTGGACTACAGTCGCTCAACTTCTACTCGACAACCGCCTGGCTTCCGACCATCCTCATTGACCAGGGACATGACCCGGTATTCGCCGGGCTCATGCTGTCCCTGGTAAATCTCGTCAGCATTGCGCCTTCGCTGGCAATCCCGCTGTTTCTCGACAAGCTGCGCAGTCAGGTTGGCTTCGCAATCGCAACCTGCATCGTCTATTTCGCAGCCTTCGCTGGGATGCTGTTCCTGCCCGAGCCAACCGTACTTTGGATGGTGCTGCTGGGCGCGGCGCAGGGCGCGGGCCTGGGTGTTGGCCTCACCTTCATTGTGCTTAGAACCAGAGACGCCCAGCAGGCGACCGTGCTCTCCGGAATGGCCCAAAGCTGGGGCTACCTCTTCGCAGCCGCAGGCCCTCTCGTGCTCGGTGCCTTGCGCGACTGGACGGGCGGCTGGCAGGTCCCCTTGCTGGTTCTGTTCATCGCTCTGGTTCCCATGCTCGCGGCCGGAGCACTTGCCGGCCGGCCGGGCTTCGTCGGGGTTGACGAGGCTAAATTGGAAACAGAACCCGCTTAGTCGAGGGCGGTTCGAAGAGAGGGGCAGTTGGAATGTCTGAAATGGACTGGGACGGACTTCGGGATGTCGCCAAAGAGGCTCTCAAGCACGCTTACGTACCGTACTCGAATTTTCCGGTAGGGGTCGCGGCGATGGTTGACGATGGGAGAGTCATTTCGGGCTGCAACGTCGAGAACGCCTCCTACGGCCTGACCCTGTGTGCAGAGTGCGCCCTGGTTTCAACCCTGCACATGACCGGTGGAGGCAAGCTGGTTGCGTTCACCTGCGTCGACGGGCACGGCAACGCTCTCATGCCGTGCGGCAGGTGCCGACAGTTGCTGTTTGAGCACTCTGCTCCTGGGATGCTGCTTGAGACTGTTTCGGGCATCCGCACGATCGATGAAGTCATTCCCGACGCTTTCGGACCGCGCACTTTGGAGGAATACCGCGCATGAGCACTGTTGAACCGTTCGACACCGTCGACCTGATCACGACCAAGCGCGACAAGGGGCGGCTGTCCACCGCGCAGATTTCCTGGCTGGTCGACGCCTACACTCGCGGCTACGTCGCCGACGAGCAAATGTCGGCCATGGCCATGGCGATTCTGCTCAACGGAATGGATCGGGCCGAAGTTCACGATCTCACAATGGCGATGATCGCCACCGGCGAGCGAATGAGTTTCGAGGGGCTAAGCCGAAAAACCGCCGATAAGCACTCGACCGGCGGAGTAGGCGACAAGATCACCCTGCCGCTGGCTCCACTGGTCGCCTCGTTCGGGGTTGCCGTTCCGCAGCTTTCGGGTCGCGGACTCGGCCACACCGGAGGCACTCTGGACAAGCTCGAGAGCATTCCGGGCTGGCGGGCAGCGCTCAGCAACGAAGAGATGCGTAGCCAGCTCGACTCGATTGGCGCGGTAATTTGCGCTGCCGGTTCGGGACTGGCTCCGGCAGACAAGAAGCTCTACGCGCTTAGGGACATAACCGGCACAGTGGAGTCGATTCCGCTCATTGCCTCCTCGATCATGAGCAAGAAGATCGCCGAAGGAACGAGCGTTCTCGTGCTCGACGTGAAGTTCGGCTCCGGCGCCTTTATGAAGACCCAGGAGCGAGCGCGTGAACTGGCCGAGACCATGGTCGCTCTCGGGGCGGATGCCGGGGTCGCAACCAGCGCGCTCCTCACCAATATGAACGTGCCGCTTGGCCTTGCGATCGGCAACGCGAACGAGGTTCGCGAGTCGGTGGAAGTGCTAGCTGGCGGAGGACCTGCGGACGTGGTTGAACTGACCCTCGCTCTGGCCAGGGAGATGCTCGCGGCAAGCGGCCAGCCGGACGCTGACGTCGAGAAGGCGCTTTCCGGCGGTCGGGCGATGGACACCTGGCGGGCGATGATCAAAGCCCAGGACGGAGACCCGGACGCCCCGCTGCCGGTAGCTAAGGAGACCAGAGACGTCGTCGCTGATCGGGACGGAGTATTAGAGAAGCAGGACGCCCTCGCCTTTGGAATCGCCGCCTGGAGGCTCGGAGCGGGCCGCGCCCGCAAGGAGGATCCGGTGCAGCATGCCGCCGGCATCGACCTCAGGGCCAAGCCCGGCGATTCGGTGAAGAAGGGCCAGGTTCTGTTCACCCTAAGTGCCGACGAGCCGGCGCGGTTCGATCGGGCGCTTGAGGCGCTTGAGGGCGCTTACAGCATTGCGGAGGCAGGGGCGAAGGTGGCAGTTGCCCCGCTCATTGCTGACCGGGTTACAGTCTGAACGATTCGAGGAACCGAACCCGTCCGAACCGACTGAGGCTCACGGGATCCGTTTGAGGGCGTCGACGACGAGTCCCCAGAACTTCGGATGGTCGAGGTCGGTTGCAGCGTGAGTCGTGCAGTCTTCACCAGCCGGGAAGCGGAAGTCGGCAACGGTCATCCCGAGGGTGAGAGTGCCGGTTAGCTCGATGTCGAGCGGTACTCTGACCACTTTCATAACTGACGGATCAATCACGAGCGCGACCGCGCACGGGTCGTGTACGGGAGGGAACTCGAAACCCTGAGCCTTGCGGTAGCTCTCGGTGAAGAACTCGAGCAGGTCGAGAACGAACTTCGCCGGGACCGAGTCGATTTCGCTGATTGCCTTTACGACATCCGGAGTCGCGAGTGCCTGGTGGGTCAGGTCGAGGCCGACCATGGTGAGCTTCCATGGCTCATTGAAGACGATGTGCGCGGCTTCTGGATCGATGACGATGTTGAATTCTGCGGTCGAACTCCAGTTGCCGACGTGGTAGCCGCCGCCCATTAGCACAACTTCCCGAACCCTGGAAACGATCGCCGGCTCCTTGCGGACCGCGAGGGCGATATTGGTGAGGGCCCCGGTGGGAACGAGAGTGATTTCGCCTGGCTCGCTTTGCATGATCGTGTCAATGATCACGTCCACCGCGTGCCGCGGATCGAGTTCGACGGTCGGATCGGGCAGGGTCGGGCCGTCCATTCCGGAGTCGCCGTGTATCGATTCTGCGACTTCGCTCTCACGTACCAGCGGCCGATTTGCACCAGCGGCGATCGGCACTCCGGTGATGCCGGCAACCGTGGCTACCGCAAGCGCGTTCCTGGTGACCTTTTCGATGGTCTGGTTCCCGTGGACTGTCGTGATTGCGGCGAGCTCAATTTCGGGGTTGCCGTGGGCGAGCAGAATGGCGATCGCGTCGTCGTGTCCCGGGTCGCAGTCGAGGATGATCTTTCTGGTCATTCTTGAATGCTAATCCAATTCCACAGTCGATTCACCACATATAAAATCAAAGTTCATATTTGAAAACTCTCGAGTAGACTCCAGATATGAACGAGTTGGCAGAAAAAGGTCGGCGCCGGATCGAATGGATCCGCTCAAGAATGCGATTGCTCGCCGATACTCGCGAAGAGTTCTCGAAGACCTTGCCGTTCGCAGGGCTGAGGATCGGGATGTCGCTGCACCTCGAACCCAAAACAGCGGTCCTGCTTGAGACGCTCGCATCCGGCGGCGCTGAGCTGGTAGCCACAGGCAACCACGGATCAACCCAGGATGACGTTGTCGCCTACCTGCGCACTCAGGGGATGACGATCTTCGGCAGCCGGGACGACAGCCTCGACGACCACCACCGCAATCTCGAATCGGTCCTCGCTGCAAAGCCGCAGATTCTGCTCGACAACGGCGCGGACCTTGCCGCAGGAGTAGCCGCCTCTGGCGCAGAAGGAATCATCGGCGGAACGGAAGAGACGACCTCGGGGGGACTCAGACTGCGCGCAGAACTGGCCGGAAAAGTTCCGTTTCCGGTGATCGTGATCAATGACAGCATCCTCAAGGCGATAGGCGAGAACAGGCATGCGGTTGGGCAATCTGTGGTGGAAAGCTTCATGCGAATCACCAACCTCATGGTCCCCGGCCGCAGGTTCGTCGTGGTCGGCTATGGCTGGTGCGGAAGCGGAGTCGCCCACTACCTGAGAGCCCTCGGCGGCAAGGTGGCCGTCGTAGAAAGCGACGAACTGGCCGCCTTCCGAGCCGCAATGGACGGCTTCAGGGTGGGAGCGATCGAGGAGCTTGCGAACTGGGCTGAGGTGATCATCACGGCCACGGGGCAGCCGAACGTGGTCGGAGCCGAGATCTTCCCGCTGCTTGAGTCCGGTACCGTACTTGCGAATTGCGGGCACTTCCCCTGGGAGATCGATGTTGCGAGTCTTCGCTCTTCGACATCCGAAACGACGCAGCTTGACGACGCTATAGAGCGTCTGGACTTTGCCGACGGCAGGCACCTGATCCTGATCGCGGACGGCCGAATGATGAACCTTGCCGGTCGCGAACCGAAGGGCAACTCCCTCGAATCGATGGACCTCGGCTTTCTTCTTCAGGCCCTCTCGCTTGAGCGAGTGGCCACGGCCGCGGATTCTCTGCCGGCAGGCGCGCAGCCGGTGCCGGACGAGATCAACCGCAAGATCGCCAGGAGGATGCTCCAATCCATGGGAGCTTCCAAGTGACGGATTCGGGGCCCGAATATGCGGTGCCGGCGCTCGACAAGGCGCTCGACATCCTCGAGTTGCTATCAGACCAGAGATCGCCGCTAACCCAGCTTGAGATCGCTGCGGCGACCAGTCGAACCCCGAGCCAGATTTTTCGAGTGCTGCAGCGGCTCGAGCGGCGCGGCTGGGTGGTCCGGGAGCGGCCCTCGGGCGGCTACCTGCTTTCAACCCGGCTACTGGAGCTCGCAAACAGGCAGCCGAAGCTTCGCGGGCTCATCGCAGCCGCCGAGCCGGTCATGCGAGAGCTCACCGAATCAACCCACCAGTCCTGCAATCTGAGCGTTCTGGATGCCTCGCTGGTTCGAGTCGTATCCCAGGTGGAAAGCCCAGCCGCCTTCGGCTTTCGAGTGAGAGTCGGCGCTGAGTTTCCGCTCGATACTCCGGCTGGCCGCGTCCTGCTCGGAGAGAAGTCAAGGCTGCCTTTGCAGGTAGACGACTCACTGCAGCCCGGAATCACAGATCTCGTCGTGCCGATAGTTGATCGCTCGGGTCAGAGGGTCGCGGCGCTGACCGTCCCCTACATCGCGACTTCGTACAGCGAGCTCAAGATCGAAGAGGTAAGCGCCGAAGTCTTCGAGGCCGGGGAGCGAATCAGCAGGCGGCTCGCGGGAGAGGACCAACAGCCGGCTGGTGACTGAGTCGCGGGCAGCAGGTAGATTTGCCGGGTGAGTGATTCAGCGCAGAACGATACGATCCCGGACGGCACAGCAACCGGCGATGCCCTGCCAGTCCCCATTGACGAAGAATTCAGCGTCGGCGGGATAGACCTGCGAGAACTGCCCAAGGTCTCGCTGCATGACCATCTGGATGGCGGGCTGAGACCGCAGACGATCGTCGAAATCGCAACGGAGCTCGGCATCGACCTGCCGGCGGACAATGCCGCGGATCTTGGAGCCTGGTTCGGAGCCGAAATGGCTAACGGGTCTCTCGTTGAGTACCTCAAGCGCTTTGCGGTCACGATTTCGGTCATGCAGACCAAAGACGGGCTCGCTCGGGTGGCCAGGGAGTTCGTCGAGGATCTTCATGCCGACGGAGTCATCTACGGGGAAATCCGCTGGGCGCCGGAGCAGCACCTGAGTCGTGGACTGAGCCTCGATGAAGCGGTCGAGGCGGTGCAGGGCGGACTCGAAGACGGCATAGCCTCGGTGGCGGCCAAAGGCGGCCGAATCCGAGTCGGGCAGCTGATCAGCGCGATGCGACAGAACGACAGAGGACTCGAGATCGCAAAGCTCGCGGTGAGGCATCGCCATCACGGGGCCGTCGGGTTCGACATAGCCGGTCCGGAAGACGGGTTCCCTGCGGGCCGGATGAAGGACGCGTTCGACTATCTGGCATCCGAATTCTTCCCGGTGACTGTCCATGCCGGAGAGGCAGCAGGACTCGAGAGCATAAAGGGAGCCGTGCTGGATGGCAGGGCGATCCGACTCGGACACGGGGTTCGAATCGCCGAAGACATTGAAATCGGACCGGTTGAGGGCGGCAGCAGCATGGTCACGGTTGGGCGGGTTGCCGAGTGGGTAAAGGATCGCGAGATCGCCCTCGAAGTGAGCCCCACCTCGAATATTCAGACCGGAGCATTCGCAGCCTGGGGGGATCGGATGTCGGATCACCCCTTCGATCTTCTCTACCAGCTCGGCTTCCGCGTCACGGTAAATCCTGACAATCGACTCATGAGCCAGACGAGCGTGAGCCGGGAACTCGGGCTGCTTGGCGAAGCCTTCGGCTACGACCTGGGTGATCTCGAGATATTCCAGCTCAATGCAGCGGCGGCCAGCTTCCTGCCTCTTGAGGAGCGGGAAGAACTGGCCGAAGTTATCTCCGCGGCATTCGCGAAGGCCTGAGGCTAGACCGGAGAGGTGCTATTTGCCGGCGAGTCGCAGGTAAATCGGGTTGCCCCAGATCGGGTGCAACTCCACGTATCTGCCGGGCCTGGGCGAGTCGAGCATCATTCCGTTTCCGGCATAGAAGGCGATGTGCTGGTGCGGGTACCAGAGCAGGTCGCCGGGCCGGGCATCCTTTGGATCTATCCTCACGCCGTATCTGGCCTGGGCATCCGCAGTTCTCGGCAGGTAAATTCCGAAGCCTTTTAGCACGTACTGGGTGAAGCCATCGCAACTGAAGCTCGTAGTAGGGGAGTTGCCGTAACCGTATGGAACGACTCCGACGAACTGCATTCCGTAGGCAATGACCGCTTCACCGGAATAAGTCTGCGCAGGGGGGTTGAGGGTCACGAACTTGTTGACCGCATAGGTTACCGTCGCTCGTTTGGTCGCACTGTAACCGTCTCTGCTGACTGCCAGTTCCGCGCTTAGTACTCCGGTCTCGAAGGTCTGAGTCGAGACTTTCCTGGGGGTCATCTCGGTCGCGGCTAAAAGGCTCGAACTGTTGTGCGCGTATGCCGGAATGGCCAGCGAAACTACCAGTCCCCCGGATGCGAGAATCACCGCGGCCTTTGCAACCGGCCTGCGGGAACTATTGAAACTCAAACTCTCAAAACCCTTCTCCACCTGCGGCTTTAGTGCCCGCCCCAGGCAAACCCGCCTTCCATCGTACCCGCGAGGGCTCGGAGGGCGAATCCTGAGAGCAGTTCCCAGCACTTTCCCAGCGCAACCGAACGTGCGGCAGCGCCGAGGGCTCAGCGTCTCATGAGGTCGAATCTTGCAAGCGCATCCGCGTCTCTGGAAAGGGTTGCTGACCTACGGGCGATGTCCAGGGCGGCGACCGGGTCGGACTCTGCTTCTGCGACTTTCAGGAGCCGGTCTGCTTCGGCCAGGCGGACTCTGGCCTCTGCGCCTACTCCTCCTCGGCGGGCATTTATGTAATCGGACGTCGCGGCAAGCTGGCTCTTGGCAGAAACCATTGCACCGACCAGGGCGGTTCTTGCTCCTTCGAGCCTGCGCTGCTGGTTGCGTGCCCCGGCCATGCTGCTGTCGAGGCTCGCATTGGCCTGGCGGAGAGTTTCGAGGGTAGAAAGGGGATCAGAATCCTTTGGATCAGTCGCCAAAGCCTGCTCGACCTGCTTCATAGCCTCGGCGATCTGACTGCTGGACGTCGCGTCCGGTGGTGCGTCGCGCAGGGCCTTTGCCTCTGCAAGGCTCGCTCTCGTCGAGTCGCGCAGGGACCGGACCGTTTTGACCGCCTCTTCCAGCTGTGCATCAAGATGCTCGATTCCGGCAAGGAAATCACCCGCCTTGGCCAACTGGCTCCTGGCCGACTGAATCAGCTCCGGAACTGTCTGCAACTGTGAGTCGTCAGATGCCGTCTCGGCGCCGTTTTCCCCGCGATCGGCCAGTCGCTTCGCTGCGGCTGCAGCACCCTTCTCTGCCTGCGCAGCGGCCTTTTCTGCGAGTTCCAGATTGTCGGCTACCGAAGCGATTGCCGAATCTGAAAACTGCAGTTTCAGCTTCTTTGCGGTTTCTTTAGCCGTGCCTGCACGCTTGCGAAACTCCACCAGAGCCTGTTCGACCGACTTGAGGTCTGCGGGAGCGTCCTGTTCGAGGTTCCTCAATTTGGTGAAGGCCTGAGTCTGCGTCTGGAGTTCTGCCTTCGTCGTTTCGCAAAGGTGGATGATTCGCCCGGTCCAGTCGTGTCTCTGGATTTCGGTATCCGGGTAGGCATCGTCGAGTTTTTGCTGCAGACCGAATGCTTCGCTAAGGCTCGCTTTGGCGTTGTCGAGCGCTTTTCTGAAGTCGGCGGTGCGAGCCTCGCCGAACTGGGCGAGGGCGAAGTCGTATTCGCTCTCGGCATCCTTAGTCAGATCGTCAACCTGCACGAGCAGGATGTTTGCGCGCTTTTGAGGGTCAGAAGCCGTACCGGAGCCGCCAGTTTGCTTGCGCCTGGAAATCATCCAGAAGCCACCGCCGACGATCACGACGAACGTCACGAACAGGGCGATGGCCACTGTCCAGGCTGCTGAAGCAAATTGGCCAGTCATGGGCGCTAGTCTACGGTCGAATCGACCGTTGAATCCCTCGAGCCCAAGCTGGGAAAATCGGCCTCGCCTCCCCGTATTTCCGGCCTTCTGCGCCTATGGTGGCATCGTGTGGAGGGCCGGAAATCACGAAGACGACTTCCTCGGTGAGGCTGAGGAGTCGCTGCTCGACGCTGTCCAGGTGGAGTCTCAGATCACGGCTCCGCATGTATTGAGCGTTGGAGACCCTCGGTTTACGCCTGTAAATGGAGCCGATACTGCGAGAGCCGCGTGGCGGGAGGAGATCGCAGAACTCGGCGGTCCGAGCCCGCTGCTGCATTTTGTCGATGAGCCGGAATCCGGAATTGAACTCGCGACTACTCACCCCGGCGGACTCGCACAGTTCATTACCGGCAAGAAGACTTTGCTTTCCAGTTTGATCAGAGACGACGCTTCGCTGCGCATCGCCAATCGGGCAGCCCTCGCGATCTGCCTGAAGGCAGCAGAACTATCCGCGACCAGAGGAATCGATTCCACCCACCTGGCGATCGGAATGGCTCAGTGGGAAATCGGGGGAGTCTCGTACCGGGCTCCAATCCTGCTTAGACCCCTGGCAATTCGGCGCTACGGTCGAGACTTCGAGTTGCGGCTGCGAGGTGAGGCCCGCCTTAATCCCGCTTTGTGCAGAGCTCTTGAACAGCACTTCGGAATCGCCCTGGACCCCGCGAGCTTCGCGGCACTTGCCATGCAGGGCGGCGGATTCAAGCCAAATCAGGTAATCGACCGACTTCGCGAATTGACCGGACACCTGAGTCGTTTCGGCGTCCAGCCGCAACTGGTGGTTTCTTCTTTTGCAGAAGTCGCAACCGAGATGCTCGAGGACTCCAAGAATCTCGAACACCCGATTCTGGACGCACTGGCAGGAAATCCGAGTGCGAAGTGGGCGGTAGAGGAGTCGCGCAAAGAAGTGACGCTGACCGACTCGGATCAGCGAGCTCCGGATACCGACAGCCTCCTGCTTGACGCGGACGAAGAGCAGGAAGAGGTGATCGCGAATGTGGTCGCCGGAAACTCGATAGCGGTTGAAACCCTGCCGGGTACCGGAGGGACTCAAACCGTCGTCAACGCGATCGGCTCTCTGGTTCGGCAGAACAAACGGGTGCTCGTCGTAAGCCCGCGAAGGGCGACTCTTAGCGAGGTAGTAAAGAGATTCAGGGCGATCGGGCTGGCCGGCCTTCCGGTCAATCCCGGAGACTTGAGACAGGACCTGATCCGCGCAATCAGCCGAAGCGAGAAAGCAGTCGGCCCGAGACTTGCCGAAGTAGACGAGGCGCTCGAGAGGCTTCGAAAGGTTTTGCTGGACTACCGCACCGCGGTTGAGGAGCCAAATCCTGAGATCGGTGCAAGCGTGCTCGACTGCCTGCGCGAGATTTCCAGACTCGCGCTGTTGCCGACTCCGCCTGCCACGAACGCCAGGCTTGACCGGGATGCGGTGCTGAATCTCGCTGCAGGCCGAGAGTCGGCGGCCGGTGTGTTGCTCCAGGCTGCGGAACTCGGAGAATTCGAGTTCGGTCCCGGAGACTCTGCCTGGTACGGCGCAAACTTCGATTCAACAGAACACGCGGCGAGAGCTCACGAAATCGCCAGGCAGCTTTATTTCGCAGAACTGCCAAGGCTCGTGCAGCTTGGGAACGAATTGATGGCCGGGGGTCAGCTAGGCGCCTACAGCACGATCGCCGAACTCGGTTTCAGACTTCGCCTGCTGAACGACCTGAGGATCACCCTCGACCGGTTCCACCCCTCGGTGTTCGATCGTCCGGTCGATGAGATGATTCTGGCCACCGGGCCGAAGAAGGAAGCCGCAAAGCTATCGAGTGCGAATCGCAGAAGACTCCGCAAGCTCGCACAGGAATACATCCGCCCTGGCGGTCAGGTTCCGGATCTGCACGAGGCTCTTTGCCAGATCAGAGATCAGCGGGCGGCCTGGCAGTCGATCGCTCCCGAAGGAGTGCGACCCCAGGTTCCTACGGGCGTAGCCGACCTGCAGGTGGCCTTCCAGCAGGTGGCTCAGGATCTGAGTTTCCTCGACCTGCCGCTTGGCAACCTGACGCCAGAGTCGAGCCTGCTGAACCTGAATCTGAACGATCTGGCTCTCAGGATGTCCGGGCTGGCGGCAAACTCCGGAGCCCTGGAAAACCTGCAGGAGCGGACCGCTGTCATTTCCAGCCTTCGTGAACTTGGGCTCGAGCCGTTGCTGGTTGATCTGGCCAATCGACGCGTTCCGGCCGGTTCGGTGACTGCAGAACTCGAACTGGCTTGGTGGAGATCGGCACTCGAATTGCTGCTCGAATCCAATAAGGCGCTGCTGGGGGCGGACACGAACGTGCTGTCTCGGCTGGAAGCAGACTACCGACTGGTCGACGAGGCTCACGCTTCAGGGAATGCGTCTCTGCTGAGCTGGCAACTGGCAGAGTCGTGGAGTATCGGGCTGGTCGACTGGCCGGAGGAAGCCGAAGCGCTCAGGGCAATGCTGCGCAGCGGCCAAATTGACTCTGAGCGTCTTCAGGAATCGGCCCCGCACCTTGCCCGCATCCTCGCCCCCGTCTGGATCGCCAGCACCTACGACGTGCCGTCGATTGCAGACAGCATGAGGTTCGACACGGTAATCCTGCTGGATGCCGGAGCAACCACGATCGCCGAGAACGTTCCGGCAATCCGGCGCGGCCGGCAGATTGTCGCCTTCGGAGACCCGGTGGTGCAGTCCCCTTCTTCGTTCTCAATCGGAATAGCTCACGACCAGCCGGCCGAGCCAACAGAAGCGGAACTCAAGGCTCTGCACGAGAAGTCCGGTCTCGTGCAACTGGGTACCCTGTTACCCACGCTCAAACTGACCCGAAGCTACCGGGCGGGTGGCGAGGATCTCGCAGAACTCGTGAATCGACGCTACTACGAGGGAGCGATCGATTCCCTGCCCTGGGCCGGGAGTTTCCTCGGGCACGCGAGCATCCGGCTGGATCGAGTCGAAGGCGGCACCGGTCTTCCGGATGAAGCTTCCGGTGCGATTGAGAGCGTCGACGCTGAGGTGGATCATGTTGTTGGGCTCGTTCTGGACCACGCGGCCACGAGGCCGAGCGAATCTCTAATGGTCATTACCGCAAGCGCGGTGCACGCGGTTCGAGTTCAGCAGGCGCTGCTTCTGGCGCTTTCTTCAAGGCCGCAGTTGCAGGAATTCCTGCTCGGGGATCGGGCGGAGCCCTTCGCAGTGTTCACGATTCAGCAGGCAGAGGCCGAGAGTCGCGACCGGGCGATTTTTTCAATCGGCTATGGTCGTACTCCGCACGGTCGAGTACTAAGCGATCTGGGCGACCTTGGCCGACCCGGAGGAGAGCGGGCGCTCGCAGTTGCCATGACGAGAGCAAGGCGCTCGATGGTCATCGTGAGCTGTTTCGAGTCCTCCGATCTGGACCCGGGAAGAATGAAGCACGGTTCTCTCGCTCTTGCGGAGCTGCTTCAGGACATCACCGCCAGGCAGCAGCAGGAGGACTTGCAGGAGGACCGCGACCCGATGCTCGTGGATCTTGCGGCCAGGTTGCAGCGTAGGGGGCTTCGGACTTCACTCGGACACCGCGGCAAGCTCGGGCTGGTTACGGCTAACGGAGGAATGTGCCTGACCATTGAGACGGATGCCGATCTGACGGGTCGTTCGCTGCGAGACTCCCTGCGGCTCGGCCCCGAACGATTCCGCCGCCTCGGCTGGCACTACCTGCGGATTTTCGCTTTCGAACTGTTCAGCGACCCGGACGGCGTAGCCGACCGGATTGCGTCGACTCTCGGAGTCACTGCTCCCGCACCTCAAGCGCTCGAACCTGTTACCGAGCCGATTCCGGTGCAGACCGAGAGATAGTTTTGGCTCGCAAGTTATCCGAAGATTCGGAAGAGCCGCGAAAGCGGCGCAGGCGGCATCGACGAGTTAAGACCGAGGCCGCGCCGGGTTCAGACCCGACTCCCGGTCAGCCGGGGCCGAGGTTGTCAGAGGTCGAAAACGACGATCGGCTGAAAGCAGACAAGCCGCCGCACTGGGGCTAGGTTTCGAACGGCCCGGGAGTCAGGAAGCCGCCTTTGAGGGGGCTGCCGCGGATTCGGAGGTCTTCTTCGAGCTTGTCTTTTCTGGCGACTTCCCGGAACCGCCGGAGGATTCGCTCTTCGCCTTGCCCGAGTCCGAACTGCCTGACGATGCCCCGCTACCGGAGTCCGAGTGAGAGTGCGAGTGCGACTCGGCCTTTGCTCCAGACTTCGACTCTGAACTTGCCCTCGAGTCGGTTCGGTAGAAGCCCGGGCCGTTGAAGGAGATTCCGACCGGGCTGAAAACCTTGCGCAGCACGCCGCCGCAATCTGGGCAAACGGTCAGGCTCGCATCCGTGAACTCCTGGTGGATGTCGAAGGCGTGGCCGCACTCGGTACAGCGATATGAATAGGTGGGCAAATTGTTTCCTCAGTTTGTCAACGGGAGCGCGGTGATTGCGCTCGGCGTGACCACTCCGTTGACCTTCTTGTCGTGCAACTCGGTCGGGACCGACTCGACGAGTTCATTGTCGAAAACCACAGCATAAACCGGTGGGCAGCGTTCCATCGAACCGAGAGTGCGGTCGAAGTACCCTCGCCCCCAGCCCATTCGCATTCCGGTCTTGTCTACGGCCGCTGCCGGAGCGATGATCAGGTCGACGTCGTTGATTGCGATCGGGCCGAGCAATTCGCCGACCGGTTCGGGCATCCCGTGCAGTCCCTGCTGTTCTCCGTCAGTTGAGACCGCCCAGTCGAGCAGGCCGTCATCCCTGCTCACCGGGAGCAGCACCCGAATGTTTTGGTCCTCCGCCCAGTCGAGAAACGGTCGGATGTTCGGCTCGTCCTGAGCGGGCAGATAGGCGGCGAGGCTCGTGACCCGCAGGTCGCTTGCGAGGTTCACGAGATTCTCAGTGAATCCAGCCGTTGCGTTTTCGCGCTCGGAGGAAGTCAGATTGTGGCGCCGCCTTCTAAGTTCAGCGCGAAGTGCGCGCTTCTGAAGGCTTTCGTCGCCGCTCATGGTTCAAGTTTACTAAGCCGAGGCAGGTAACCTTGGCGCATGGCAACTGTAGTGACCAAGGCGGTCATTCCTGCGGCAGGGCTCGGGACCAGATTCCTGCCGGCGACCAAGGCGATGCCCAAAGAAATGCTTCCCGTCGTTGACAAGCCGGCCATCCAGTACGTGGTTGAGGAAGCGGTAGCTGCCGGGCTGATTGACGTGCTCATGATCACCGGCCGAAACAAGAGCGCTCTGGAAAACCACTTCGATCGAGTCGGCGAACTCGAAGAGGCCCTTCAGCGTCGAGGCGATATCGATCGGCTCAACAAAGTCACCTACTCTTCGGATCTCGCCGAGGTTCACTATTTGCGGCAGGGCGATCCCCTGGGCCTTGGCCACGCAGTACTTCAGGCGAAGATGCACGTAGGAGATCAGCCGTTCGCTGTACTGCTAGGCGATGACCTGATCGACGAGCGCGATCCGCTGCTGCGCACAATGCTCAAGGTGCAGTCGGAAAAGAACGCGACCGTCATTGCGCTGCAGGAAGTCGACCCGGACCACGCCCACCTGTACGGGATCGCGACGGTCGAACCCACCGACAGGGAAGACGTGGTTCGAGTCACCGGGCTGGTTGAAAAACCTGAAGCGGGAACAGAGCCCTCAAACCTTGCAATTATCGGCAGATACGTATTGCGACCGGAAGTCTTCGAGGTGCTCGAAGCGACGCGTCCCGGCCAGGGCGGGGAAATACAGCTCACCGATGCGCTCCAGACTCTGGCCGCCGATTCGGAACTTGCAGGCGGAGTATACGGAGTAATTTTCCGCGGCAGGCGCTATGACACCGGTGATCGACTCGACTACATTAAGGCGATCGTGCAGCTCGCGGTAGAGCGCGAGGACCTCGGCCCCGAGCTTCGCCCCTGGCTGCGCGAGTTCTCGGCTGGACTGGACTGAAACTGTGATAATTCCAACCCTCAGCGAGGGAACAGTGACTATCAGGAGCATCCGGGTGAGGGATGCCAGACCGCTCGAGAAGGAACTTCGCGAGAACCGTTCCTGGCTTCGCCGCTGGGAGGCGACTGTGCCGGGAGGTGCGCCGATCGGGGATGTCAGGGCGAGCATCCGGGGACTGCTTGCCAATGCCAAGGCCGGTCACGGGTTGCCGTTCGTAATGGAGTACCAGGGCGAGATCGCCGGGCAGTTGAATGTCTCGTCGATCCACTGGGGGAGCATGGCAAGCGCGACGATCGGCTATTGGGTCGGCGAGGAGTTCGCGGGCAAGGGAGTGACCCCAACTTCGGTCGCTCTTGCAACCGACTACTGTTTTTTCGACCTCGGGCTGCACCGAATGGAAATCTGCATTCGGCCCGAGAATGCTCCTTCGCTTCGGGTCGTTGAGAAGCTCGGTTTTCGTTTCGAAGGGCTGCGCAGGAGATTCATCCACATCGACGGAGACTGGCGGGACCACTTCTGTTTTGCGCTGACTTCAGAGGAACTGCCCATGGGCGTACTAAGGCGCTGGCTCGATGGCAAAGTACCTGCCGGTGCCGGTCAGGTGCCGGAGGACGTTCGGGCGGCCGCGCGAGTCCCGCTGCTCTAGAGCGCTGCTTTTGCCGGCTTTATTTGCCGATAGTCGGCTGGCAAATCGCCCCAGGCAGCAGGCGGTTTCGGCGTGCCTGAGCGCCCGCGCGGGTGCCGCTACCTAACGTTGAGGTCATGGGAATCGACGGCATCGGATCGAGCGTGATCATCGCGCTTTCCGCGGTGCTTTGGTTTCTGTACTTGGTTCCAACCTGGTTCCGGCGGCGCGAGTATCTGGCAACTGAGCGCAATGCGGTTCGGCTGCAGCAGACGGTGCGAATCATGGCCGAGAGCGCCGAGATCCCCGAGCCGGTTCGGATTGCAGTCGATGCGCGCAGCGTCGCCGAACAACGAAAGGCTCTAAGGCGAATGCAGGCCGCACCGCGCTACCGCCGGTCGAACCCTATGAGTGTTGACCCCGGCGCCCGGGGTTACTACTCGACCCCGATCGGCGCGTCGATCGCGGATGCCCGAAAGGCCGCGAGGCGGCTGCGGCGATCCCGTGCGATAACTTCGCTCGTGCTGCTGGCCGCACTGGTTGCCACCGGATTCGGAGTCTGGACGGTCTTGGCAGGGGGATCCTGGCTGCTGCTCGTGTCATCCGCGCTGATTGTCATCGGATGCTTCGCCCTGCTTCAGCAGGCGGCCTCGGTCGCCAGGGCGCGGGCACAGTTGAGGCCGGTTGCTGTCGCCCCGGCGGTCGGACGTGGAATCTACGATGAGGCGGACTACGCCGCACCCAGGCGGCAGGCCTGGACTCCGGTTCCGGTTCCGCGGCCGCTGTACTTGCGGGAGTCGGACACGGACTTGTCGCAAGCAGAAGTTGACGATCTTGTTGAGTCCGAAGTTGCCCAAGAGTCCGCCGCCCAGCCGCGCAGAGTGGCAGAGCACGTGGCGCTGCTTCAGGCCGCGGAAGAGGCGGAGCGCGCGCTGCGGCTGGCTCAGGCCGAGCGCGAGGTGACCCGAATTGACAGCCGGCCCGCCGCATCCGATCCAGTGCCGGTGCGTACTCGCGAGCAGGCGCTTGCAGAATCCCGATACGCCCGCATGGGCATCGTCGAGCCCTCCACCGGTACCGGCCCCGATCTGGACGAGATCCTTCGCCGCCGCCGCGCCGCCGGCTGATTCCCGCCTGGCTCGACTGCCAACCATCCGGCCGCTCGTGATAACGTTGCTAGGCAACCTGGGGCTATGGCGCAGTTGGTAGCGCGTCTCGTTCGCAATGAGAAGGTCAGGGGTTCGAATCCCCTTAGCTCCACCAAAAATGAGGGTTACTCATGTTGCCCTGCATCTGCTCGGAACTTCAACCAGCTGCTTGGATTCAGCATCCTTACACCCTGATACTCACCAAGTGTGAGCAGATCCTTGTCTCCAGTAACGATGATGGGTGCCTTCGCCGAATTGCTGTCTCAAGCACAAGATCGTCGTCTGGATCTCTGGAGACTTCTAGCCTCAGTGGACCGAGTCGGACAAAGTGGATATAGTCACTGAAGAGTGTCAACATTGCCTCCAGATCATCGCCGAAGGTTGCGAACTTGACGCTGACTAGTCGCCGAATTTCTTCAATGATTTCCGCGCTCATTGCAACTTGGATACCCACTTCAAGTACGGTTTCGAATACTGCTCTGGGTGCGCCTCCAAAGACGAGAGCTGAGATCCATACGTTGGAATCGACTACGACTCGTGACTCCATCAGCTCAATTGCTGATCGTGTCGTAGACCTGCTGCTCCGAGGTGTAGCCAAGTTCACGGCCCTTGGCGTTTGCGTTGTCCAGGATCACCTGGAGTGCCTGCTCTGATCTCAATTGCTTTACAACCGCACGTCGAATGTATTCGCTTCTGGAAGTGAATTCGGTCCGCGCCTGTTTGTCGATGAGTTCAACAAGCTCCTTCGGAAGAGAGATGTTGAAAGTTTGAGATGCCATACAAATATTGTATATGTCCAATACAGGTCCGTCTCTGTAAGTGAAGCAAGCGTTCCCCTCGGGTGGGCACTGACTAATCGGAATCAGTTTGCCGAAGAATCTCCGAGAGTTTGGCTAGTCGGACTCAATTGTGGAAAACCCCGCTGATTCAGCGACTGGCAGGAGTACGTCCTTGACATCCGTCGCTCCTTCGGGAGGGCTACTTACCGCACCAGAACGAAGACAATCATTAAGGAACCTTTAGTTCTGAGCATCCGAAACAGAGCCGTAGATGCCGAGCACGTAGTCCCAAAATGCGCGCACGTCGAGTTTCACGGGGACGAGCGCGTTGGGGGCGCTCGAACGAAAGTCGGTGACGGTCATCCCGGCGGTGAACTTGCCTTCGGTTTCGACCTCAACTTGCGCAGGAACGCTCCTGAAAAGGTCGGGTCGGCTAAGGAAGGCGACAGCGCACACGTCGTGTACGGCCTGACCGCCCCAGTCCGGGTCCTGCGGATCGTTCCAGAATGTCGAAAGCGGCACCACGAAGTTGCGGCCGAGCGAGCCGAGGGCGAGCATCCGTTCCTTGATTCGATCATCGACGAGTGCCTGCAGGGTGAGGTCGAGTCCGACCATGGTCACTTGCCAGCCGGCCGCGAAGACTTCGGCGGCGGCCTCCGGGTCGGCGTAAATGTTGAATTCGGCCGCCGGGGTCGTGTTGCCGCGAGTGAACGAACCGCCCATGATCGTGAACGAGGCCGCCCACTGGGCGATTCGCGGTTCGGCCCTGAGTGCAAGCGCTATATTCGTCAGCGGCCCGGTCGCAAGCAGGTGAACCTGGCCGGGGGATGCCGCAATCGTTTCGACAATTAGCTCTACAGCACCGCGCGGGTCGAGCGGGAGACTCGCTCGCGGAAGCACCACGTCACCGAGCCCGCCGATGCCGTGAACCTCGGCGGCATTCCTGGCCTCCCGCACGAGTGGACCGGCTGCTCCGGCGGCAACCGGCACTTGCGGGAAGCCGAGGTACTCGCGCAAATCGAGCGCATTTCGGGTTGTCGTCTCAAGCGACACGTTGCCGCCGACTGCGGTGACCGCGACCAACTCCAGCCCCGGGTCGCCGTGGGCTAGCAGAATTGCGAGAGCGTCATCCAGGCCCGGGTCGCAGTCGAGCAGCAGTTTCCTGGCGGTCACGCCCCAAGCCTAGTGAGCAAGCGCCTCCGGGATTGCGGCGAGGTACGCCTCTTCGTCGAACCCTTTGATTAGCACTCGCTGGACCATGAACCCCTGGCCGATGCTCATGAGTATCGGGGTGACATTATTTGCCCAGGCGCTCGGATTCGGACCCGACCGGTTTGGGTTGGCCTTTGCCCAGGCGACGAGTTGATCGTGGATCGTCGACTGCAGCGGCCGGATTCCTTCCTCGATGATGTCAAGGAAGTCCGGGGAGACCGCAGCCTCCGCCCAAATCTGCAGAAGGAAGTGGCTGAACTTCTCGTTTCGCATTCCGCGGATAATGACGGTGATTATCTCCGCAGGAGACAGTGGATCGCCGCCCTTTCTGCTGATGGCCAGCTCGAAGAGTCGAGCTTCCATCGTGCGCAGTGCAACAGAGACGACGAGTTCGCGCTTTCCGCTGAAGTGGCTGTAGATGGCGCCGGCGGACATCCCGGATTCTGCGATTATGTCTGCCATAGAGGTGTTCTGGAAGCCTTTGGCCGCGAACACCCGCAGTGCGGCGACAATGATCTCTTCGCGCCGGGCGGCTCGATGTTCGTCTGAAACCTTCGGCACTTGCATCCCCCTGAGAGAGTTTTCGGATCTTCTTGACAAGACTACGAGTTGAGCGCAGGATAATAAAGAACGAACATTCGTTTTATTTGAATTTGACTCAGTACTATCCAAGACTCAACTGGAGACGAAAATGTCGCAGCTTTCAATCAAGAACGATCGATCGCCGATTGGAATGGTGGTCGGAGTAGGAATCGCCCTCGCGGCTCTCGTAGCCGTCATAGTTCTCGCCTTCGCCTGGCCGTCGGTTACCGCCGAGCCGAAGGATCTCCCGATCGCAATCAGCGGTCCGAGCCAGGCGGTCGATGGCGCCAAGGCGGCGGTCGAGCAGATGCAGCCTGGTGCGATTGCCTTCAAGCAGCTGGACAGTCGCGAGGCAGCGGTTGACGCGATTGAGTCGCGCGAGGTTTACGGGGCGATCGTGCTCGGACAAAGCCCTGAGGTTCTGACTTCTTCGGCCGCGAGCACTGTTGTTACCCAAATGCTCAGCGCAGTGGCCGCGAACCTCGAGGAAGGCGTCAACGCGCAGGCGGCGGCAGCGGCTCAGGCGGCCGGGGCACCGACCGCGCCACCGCACATTGATGTTCCGGTGACGGATGTCGTGCCGCTTGCCGACACAGACCCGCGCGGCACGGGGCTCGCGGCCGCGCTCTTCCCACTCGTGCTCGGCGGAATGATCGGCGGAATCGCGATCTCGATCGTCATCGGCGGAGCGCTGCGCAGGGTTTCTGCCGTACTCGTCTACGCGGTGGTCGGCGGCTTCACCCTGCCTGCCATTCTTCAGGGCTGGTTCGGCGCTCTGCAGGGCGACTACCTGCTGAACTCTGCGGCCTTCGCACTCGCGCTCGCAGCAATCGCCAGCGCGATCACCGGCTTCGCAGGCCTGCTAGGCCGTGCCGGGGTTGCCCTCGGTGCCGTGACGATCCTCCTGATCGCCAACCCGATTTCTGCGGCCGTGTTCCCGAAGGAATTCATCCTGCAGCCTTGGGGAGACGTCGGCCAGTGGTTCCCGCCTGGAGCGGCTTCGACCCTCCTTCGCAACCTCTCCTACTTCCCGAGCGCGGATGTCCTCTTCCCCTGGCTGGTCCTGGCCGGCTGGACAGTTGTCGGCCTACTGCTCTCGGTCGTCGGCCACTTCCGGAACTCTCGAGGGGAGGCGGCGGTGTCGGCTCCGGCTCCTGCTCCTGCTCCTGCTTCGGCTCCTGCTTCGGCTTCGGCTGAGTCGGCTGCGGTTGCCTGACCCCGAAGTCGGCTAATCCATCGCGAGGCCGCGCTCAATTGCGAGCGCGGTCTCGGTCGTTCCGGCGTCGATCTTGAGCGTGGCCTGGTCGTCGCCGCGGGTGCTGCCTCGGTTGACGACCATTACCGCAACTAATTGAAGAGCTCAACTTTAATTGCCTTAAGTTCGACCACGAGTGTGTAGATCCAATTTATCTCCCTTGCGTCTCGCTATTCTCAGCAATATGTTTACCCAAAATGGTTGGGGGAAATTATGCGACGAGGCTATGCGGTTCTTGATTTCGAAACGACTGGCTTCTCTCCAAGAAATGGTGATCGTGTGGTGGAGATTGGGGCGGTTTATCTTGGACCTGATCTACGTATAGATGGCGGCATTGAAACACTGGTGAATCCGCTCAGAGACGTAGGGCCGACGAGAATTCACGGTATTTCTCCGTCAGATGTCTTTGATGCGCCAACCTTTGAGCAAATAGCACCATCATTGATAGATTTTCTTGACGGTCGAGTAATTGTTGGCCACAACGTCTCGTTCGACCTTCGATTCCTCGAAGCTGAACTTCAGGCAGCCGGATATAAACCTCCAGAGTTCATTGCAATTGATACGTTGAGTACGGCTCGGTCTCTGCTAGCAACGCGCAATCTGCCATCCTTCAAACTCGTGGACGTCGGACACTTCCTTGGAATTGATGTCGATGAAGTGTGCGAACAAACGGGTGTCGGATCTCGAGCTGCACACACCGCATTAGGTGATGCACTGGTGACTGCCTTTATAACTTCAAGATTCATCGAGTCATCAAAGGGAGCCGAGTATTGGGATCTGATGTTAGATCGTGCGGAGTCAGCGGTTTGGCCCGAGCGGGTCCAGATCGAAGTCGATGGGAAGCGCAGGGGGGAAGACTCGTCGGAAAGACAGGCCCACACGATTTCAGAAGTGGTGTCAGCAATCGGGAAATCAGACCTCACGACCGGTTCGACATCTGAATATACGACTCAGCTTGAAGAGGCAATGCTCGATCGAATACTTACAGAAGAAGAGATTGATGAGCTCATAGCGTGCGCTACGAATCTCGGCATAGAGGCAGCTACGCTCGGCTCTCTTCATCGAGGTCTGTTTGATCGAATTGTTCAGGAGGCCTGGGCAGACGGGAAGCTGACTCTTGAGGAACGCAATGATATTGAGAGAGTTGCCTCTCTACTTGGAATTGACAGTGATTCCACTGCCAATGCGCTCTTGAGTAAGTCTGGTCAAGGCAATATTCAGTTTCCCAAAGGCAGCAACATCGTATTGACGGGGGACATGTCTCGCCCGAGAAGTGAAATTGAGGCAGAGATAAGAAACCTAGGTTTTGTGATCACATCTTCTGTCTCTAGGAAGACATCTCTCGTTATTGCCGCCGACCCGTACACACTCTCAGGTAAGGGCCGACGAGCAAGGGAACTAGGCGTGCCTGTAGTCACCGAAATCGAGGGACTACAACTTCTCCGAGGTGCTTAGGACTTTGCGCTGGATCTCTGGAGCTACCGAGCTGCGAGGCCGCGCTCAATTGCGAGCGCGGTCTCGGTCGTTCCGGCGTCGAGTTTGAGCGTGGCCTGGTCGTCGCCGCGGGTGCTGCCGCGGTTGACGATCACGACGGGCTTGCCGGCGCGGGCGGCGTGGTTTACGAAGCGCAGGCCGCTCGCGACGGCGAGGGAGGAACCGAGGACGAGCAGGGCATCCGCTTCATCGACCATGGCGTAGGAGCGCTCGACTCGCTCGCGCGGCACGTTCTCGCCGAAGAAGACGATCCAGGGTTTGAGGATTCCGCCGCAGATTTCGCAGGGCGGGACTACGAAGTTTTCGGTTTGCTCGAGGACGGCGTCGGCATCCGGGGCGATTTCGACATCCGCGACCTCGACGTCGAAGTTCGGATTCGCAAGGTCGAGCCGCAACTGGATGTAGGCGCGGGGGTAGCGGGTGCCGCAATTCATGCAGACCACGGTGTCGCCGCGGCCGTGCAGGTCGATCACGTTGTTCGACCCGGCGCGCTCGTGCAGCAGATCGACGTTCTGGGTGATGACCCCGAGAGCCAGGCCGCGGGCTTCGAGCCTGCCGACCGCGCGGTGACCGTCGTTCGGATTCACTTCTCGCATGTGCCGGTAGCCGACGTGGTTGCGGGCCCAGTAGTGGCGGCGAATCTGTTCCGACCCGGTGAACTGCTGGAAGGTCATGGGGTTTCGCGGCGGAGAGTCCGGACCGCGATAGTCCGGGATGCCCGAGTCGGTCGAGATGCCGGCTCCGGTGAGGATTGCGAACTTCGAACCAGTGAGTAGCTCTACAGCGTGATCGACCGGTTCCACTGGCCAAATCTAACCCGTGGAACCGGCCGCTCGCAGGTTACTTCTTCTTTGAAGAGGTCTTCGCAGCATCCTTCGCCAGGTCGTGCGGGTTCAGCACCCGGAACGCGAGAGCTGCAATGGCGGCGCCAACCAGCGGAGCCAGAACGTAGAGCCAGAAGAACGCCCAGTCGAACTGTCCGCTTATCGAAAGGCCGAAAGCAACTGCCGGGTTGAAGCTACCGCCGGAGATTCCGCCAACTGTAGCCGCACCGACGAATACGGTGGTTCCGATTGCCAGCCCGTAGAAGGAGTTGGTCGGGTGGTCTTTTGAGGTCGCGGTGTTGAGCACAACGAACACGAGCGCGAAGGTGAAGACCAGTTCAGCGACGAAGGCCGGAACGAGATCCAGTTGCATCGGTCCTTCAGGTGCCTTCCACAGGTCGAGGCTCAGGAACGCGCCGAGGGCCCCACCGATGAGCTGAGACACGATGTAGACGAGAAGTTCCTTAGCGTTGATCGCACCCCGCAGATACGCGCCGAAGGAAACCGCGGGGTTCAGGTGCCCGCCCGAGATGTGCCCGGTCGCGTAGACCATGACCATTAGCGCGATTCCGATTACCAGCGGCGCGTAGGTCTCTGCGTTGAGTGCGCCGATGATCGAGAAGACGAAGATCAGTGTTCCGAGTAGCTCTGCCAGTCCTTTGCGAAGCAGCACTCCCATTTGTTTTCTCCCTTGAACGGATTGAACTGATTGAACGGATGTCCGGATCGGCCGCTCTCGCAGCCCCGATTTCACCCGACCGCTCCATTATTGCGGAGGGGTGAGCGCGAAGGCTGTTACTTGAGTGCGCTATTCGGATGCCCGCGTGATACCCAGACGCAAGGTGACTTCATCGGGAGTCAGGTCGTAGCCTGTCGCGCGCAGGCCGGACCAATTGATTCCGATGAGCTGGCCATCCTCGGCGAGGCCCGGAAGCCATTGCTCCAGGAACGCGGCGAGCGGGATCTCGACCACGGTCATCCCGGAATAGGCCGCGACCGTAGCCACGACTTTCTCAGCTCGCGATCGCTTCGACCAGAACGGCATCGACCGAACACCTTCGGCCGTCAGGGGAGCAGGGAAGCCTCCTTCGTCGCGGACAGAAGAGACGCAGTTGCTCTCGGCGACCTCTTTGAAGAATGCCGCGGCCTGTGCGGCGCTCGTAGTCATTTCACCTCCGGTGTTTCGCCGACCTGGGCGAGTTCAGATCGCTTCATAGCCATCCGGCCGTTGCGACTTTGGCAAGGCGGCTGCTGCAAATCGGTACGAGTCCCGGATTGCCTCAATCAATTCCGGCTCCGGGATGGTGTAGTCGAGGCTGTTCCAGCCGAAGCGGCCATCGTAAGGCATTACTCTCGCCTGTTCCGGATAGCGGTCGAGCCACTCATCCGCCTCCTCGCGAGTGCGACCGCACTTCACCGAAAGCCTCGTCTCGACCAGATGGACGAAGATCCGTCCCCTGCCTTCGCCAATCTTTATGACGGTGGAACCTGGCCCCCATGGGCAATCGAGCCAGGCACCGGGGAGAGCAAGGCTGTAGTCGGTAGCGGTCTGCTCATCCATCCCCACAGCCTAAATTGCAACCGGCAGTTTCGACCAGACCCGCTAACTAGCCGGATGCCGCACGAGTCGCTGTTCCATTAGGTCGGCACCGTCGATTAGTAGCTGCTTCTTCGTGCCATCGGGCAGGAACCCCATCTTTCGGTAGAAAGAGATCGCTCTGGTGGGCGCGTCTATTGCCCACAAAAAGGCCCCGGATTCGGTCCCGACTGCCGCCTCCAGCAGTGCCTTCCCGACGCCGGTGCCGTGGGCCTCCTGGAGCACGTAGAGCCCGTCGAGCTGGTTCGGGTATGGGGAGTCTTCGTCAAGACCGCCGCTCGCGGTTGCCCAGCCGACTATGCGACCGCCCATTTCAGCGACATACGCCCGCTCTTTGCCAAAAGGCGATCGCCCCTCGATAATCTCGATCCAGACTTCGACCCGCCGCTCGCGCCGCGACTCCCGTGCCTCGAAGACGCTTTCCGGCATGTACTCTGAGTAGGCCTCACGCCAGCCCTGCAGGTGAACGGTAGTAATACCGTCGGCGTCGGCAGTTACGGCCGGCCGAACAACGAAGTCGGGGTGCCCGCTCATGCGGACCTCATCGTGATTCGGCTGACTATCCATCGGTCGGTTCTCTCACTCACGGTTACAGACCACAATCAAAGCACGCCAAGCAGCGTATATGCGGCGATGAATCCTGCGGCAACTAGCGCTGTGCCAACGGTGGCGATAGTCACGGGCCATCCGCCGCGAATTCGCCAGCCCAGCATTCCTGCGAGCAGAGCCACCCCCAGCGCTCCGATCGCAACCCAATAGTGCGGCGCGGTCGTGTCTGCGACCACCGTCAGTCCGTATACCGACTCCCCGACGAAGATGCCCGACAGCAAAGCGGTCGCGGCAGCGGCGCGCCAGCCGTGATCGCGCAGCCAGGCGGCCGCCAGCCCAATGAACGGCCCGACTACGACACCGACTACTACGAATATGAGCGGGCTGTAGTGCAAGCCGATCCAGGTCGCACCGGCGCTGTAGCCGAGTACGAGGATGACGAAACTGAGTGCGCCCAGCAGGGACGCTTCCGAAGGTTTCGCTCGAGAGGCAAATGCCATGAGCGCCGTGAGCAGGGTCCATCCGCTTGCCGAGTTCGCGAACGATCGCCACTCGTCTGGCAGCCATCCCTGTGCGAACACCGTGAGCGCACCCAATAGAAAGCTCGCAAGTGCAACGACAACAAATCTCAGTACGAACGGAAGCAATCTGGCGCCAGCCCGCACGGATGCTTCGTCGTCTAATCCGGAAGCCACGTGGGGATTATCTAATGCCAGCACAGATCCATGCGCCTTTCCCGAGGGCATTTTCAGGTGAGTTCCTTCTGAATCTTTCGAATTACTGTGGCGAGCACGCCGGATGCGAGTAGCCCGGCTCCCAGTGGGCCGGCCGAATCTTCTCCGAGCGAGGGCAGCAAGCGAAGTGCCGTGCGCACATCCGTACTCATATGCGAGACCTGCCAATCGACCTCTTCGTCAATCGCGAGGTCACTATCGGATCGCGACAAACTCGCCGCCTTTGCCGCATACGCCGCTGCACCAAGTGCGTGAGCGCCCATGTGCGCGACTCCGGAAGCTTGTGCCGCTGCGCGCGCTGCTGCGACTGCGGCGCCACTCTTCACCGCCTGCGCGGCACGGCCGGCCTCGAATCGGCGCCGGATCTCTCCCGCTGCGCTGAGCTCGCCACGGCCGAATGCTCTTGCTCGCGTGATCGCATCCCGAGGGCGACCATCATCAGTTACTTCTGCTTCGAATAGCGGCAATACTCTCTCCGCGCAGTCTGCTGCCCAAATCGCGAGGATCCGGCGATCGGTCTCACTGAGTGTTTGCGCGGAGGTCATGACAGCGAGTCACGCCGATTTCTTGTAACGCTTCATCGCCGCCTGGTGGCTAACCCCGAGAGCGTCGCCGATCTGCGTCCAGGTCGCACCGGCGTCTCGTGCCTCGACTACGACTTCGTAGAGTTGCTCGTCGATGTATTCGCGGAATTGCGCCGCCCAGTGAAGTGCATGAAGGGGGTTGCGTCCATGTCGTGTTGCGCTCTCGAAGTCGAAATTCTCGAAGTACGCCTCAAGTTGCTCGTCGGTCATTGTCGTCATCTTCATCACCTTGGGTTCTTCTTGTATGGAAGGTATTTGGGGCGGGCTGGCATCACATGTGCGACGACGTCGATGGTGATGCCATCAGCGGCGAATACGACCCCGACTTCGAGGAGTTCGCCGGACTGTGTCGGCCCGATGAGCATTGCCAGCGCATGGTCGCCCTGGTCGCGGAACTCATCGGTGTGGTGAACCACGGCATGCTCGATCTGCTCCACGGTGTAGCCGCGCTTCAGCGCACTCGCCGCGATTCTCACATTCCAACTTTAGTTGCAATCCCTCGTTATTGCAACTAAAGTTGCAAGTGCTCAGTTCCAGCCGAGTTCAGCGCCGATCGCCTTCACGTTCTCCAGCAGGCGCGAGTTGTATTCGACGCCGAGTTGGTTCGGCACTGTAATCAGGACGGTGTCGGCGGCCGCAACCGCGGTGTCCTCGCGAAGTTCCTCGACGATCCGCTCCGGCTCGCCGACGTAGCTCTTACCGAAGCGGGCAAGACCGCCGTCGAGGTAGCCGACCTGATCGTGGCTGTCGTGAGCACCTCTGGCTCCGAAGTATCGACGGTCGAGGTCGCTGACCAGAGGGATGATGCTGCGGCTCACCGAGACCCGCGGCTCGCGCTTGTGGCCGGCCTTCTTCCACGCCTCCCGGTAGCCGGCAATCTGCTCCGCCTGCAGTTCGTGGAAGGGGACCCCCGTGTCTTCGGTAAGCAGCGTCGAGCTCATGAGGTTCATGCCCTGCTCGGCGGTCCAGATAGCGGTCGCCCTGGTTCCGGAACCCCACCAGATTCGCTCCGGCAGGCCGGGGGAGCGGGGTTCGATCGCCAGTGCTCCATCCATTCCGGTCATCTTCGGATCGGCCTGGGCTACTCCGGCACCGGAGATTGCTGCGCGAAAAAGCTCGGCGTGGGAGCGGGCCAGATCGGCATCCGTCTCACCTTCTGCGGGAACGTGCCCGAATGACTCGTAGCCGCGAAGTGCGGGCTCGGGTGAGCCGCGGCTGATACCGAGCTGCAACCGGCCGCCGCTGATCAAGTCCGCGGATGCCGCATCCTCAGCCATGTAGAACGGGTTCTCGTAGCGCATGTCGATGACGGCTGTGCCGATCTCGATTCGCTTCGTCTTCGCGCCGATGGCGGCGAGCAGGGGGAAGGGCGAGGCGAGCTGCGGCGCGAAGTGGTGCACGCGAACATAGGCGCCGTCAATGCCGATCTCCTCAGCCGCCACCGCCAGATCGATCGTCTGGAGCAGGGCATCCTGCCCAGTCCGCGAAATCGACCCCGGAATCGCCTGCCAGTGCCCGAAAGAAAGAAAACCAATGCGCTTCACATCGAGTACAGCGCCGCGAGTCGCCCAGGTATTCCCTGCGGCATCGCACTCGCTACTGCGAGCACGCTTCCACTTCAAGGTTCAAACGGTCTGGCCGACGAGGAAATGCCAACCGAGCCACCACCAGAACAGGAGGATGCCGATCCTGGCCGAGCGGGTTTCCATCACTCTGTCCATGAGGTTACCGATCGGGGCAATGCGCTCCGGATCTCTGCGGGCGGCAATCTCGACGACGACCGCTGCGATCACGCACGCGAGGTAAGCGCAGATTGTGAGGATTCGGGTGAGGGGCATTAGCGCTTCCCTCTGCGAATCAGCGCGATCCCGACTACGAGCCAAAGGACGGTGAAGACGACTCGGCCCTCGATCGTGTCTAGGGCCGGGTCAAGCAGCAGTGACACGCTCGGGTGAGCGTAGCGGGCGGCATCCGATGGAACCCCTATCAGGAACGAAACGACTTCGATAATGCAGGCGGTGAGCGCGATTACCGACCAGAGGATGCCCGCCCGCCTGATCGAAAGCCCGCTGCTGGACGCAGACTCGTGGTTCGGCCAGGCGATGAGCAGCACCGTCAGCCCGATCCCGCTGACGATGACCCCTTCGACGATCCCGTGCCGGGGCGCCAGGATCATCGCAATCGCCAGCACTGCGGCGATCCCGACGAGAATCGCGTTTCGCGGCAGTGCGAGCATGGGCAGGGTGATCGGCCGAAACTCGTCAACAATCAGCAGCGCGGCGATTGCGAGAAAGAAGACTCCGTCGATCGGGGCCCCGCGGCCCACCTGAAAGCCACCGGTGAACAGCAGCATTAGCGTCCACGGTCGAGTGAAGGCGCGGAGGGTTCCCACCTTCTCTCTGGTTTCGGCACGACGGTTCTCGCGCATGATTCAAGGTTACGCTCGCCGGGTGTGCCGGGGCCGGACCGCGAACCCGCGGGGCATAATCGAAAGCGTGAACAGCGAAGCGGATGCCGCTCCCGGCCTCGACTCCCTCGGCAAAGAGATCGAACGCCTGACCTCCGCAAACCTCGAAGGCCGCGCGGGAGCAGGCGCCGCACTTGAGGCCGCCGCACTCGAAGGAGACCCGTTCGAGCGTGCCGCGGTGCTGCGCAACAACGCCATGGGAATCATCTTCGATGGCGACGGATCGAGCGACGCAGAGCGAATCGGAAGGCTCGTAGCTCTCGTTCCCGCTTTGCTCAATGTCGTCGACGAGGCCCGCGACACCATCAGCCGCCTACGCGAACTTGCCGGCGAGCAGGACCCAGCGAAGGCTACAAGCCCCTGGGATAAAGCCGGGCGAGGAGAACCTCCCCGCCCGGCGTGGGATGGCGGGTAGTCCCGCCTCCGCTATCAGTTTCTACTGCGAGTTCGACTGGCTCTTCTTCGCGTTCGACCGCTTGATGGCGAGCCTCACCCAGACCACCACGATCAGCGCAATCAGCCCAAGCAGCGCGAGCCACGGAAGCATTGCTCCGATCACAATTAGCGAAGTACTCAGGAATGCGACCAGAGAAGTCCAGCCGGCAACGAGCCCGGTCCAGAAGTTGTCCGGCCTCTCCTTTGGAGTGTCCTGCTCAGAGATCAGGTAAAGACTCACAGTCGAAAGTGCGACCTGGTCATCGAGGTAGCGCTTCTGAGTCTCGAGACTCTCAAGCTCGGACTGCCGCTGTGACAGAGCCGACTCGATCGTGATGAGGTCCTGAGTCGAAGTTGCCTTCTCCATGAGCGTCAGGAGCCGATCCACCGAAGTCTGGAGAGCCTTGATTCTGGCGTCGATGTCCTGGGACTGCTGGGTGACATCCGTCGAATTGATCGAGGTGTTGCGTGCAACGCCAAGATCTTTGAGCTTCTCGAGAGTGTCGGCGAGCTTTGCCGAAGGGATGCGCAAAGTCAGTTGCGCACTGCCGAGATCCTTGCCTGAAGGCTCGTTCTCCACTCGGTAGGCGACGGTTCCGCCGGAAGCGAGAGTAATCCGGGCCGCTTCATCGGCGGCCTTGACCGGCGAGTCCACCGTCACCGTGACCTGGACGGTGGTGATGATCTGCGGGCCGGCAATGTCCATGCCGTCCTTGGACCCGGCATCCTCCCGAACACCTTCATTCGGGCCGGGAATGCCGTCGATACTTCCGTACTGGTAGGAGCTGTCTCCGGGGGCCCCGCCAGACTGGGGGGCTTCAGAATCTGCCGAACTGCCGGCGGTGCATCCGGTCAGAAGGATTGCGCCTGAAAGCAGCGCTGCTGTGATTAGTAGTCGCCTCATGCGGCAAATGTATCCGGCAAGTCCCGCAGATGTAACCCAACGAAAGTCACAATTCACTCGTCAACTCGGACCTGCGGCCGCACCCTCAGATCGACGGTATGGCCGGATTCGCCCATGCGAGCGAAGCCTGGGCGATACTGGATGAATGGGACTTCTTCGAAGCAAGCCCCCGCTCTTGCACATCGCTCTGGATCAGGGTGAGGGGCCGACAGTCATCATGATCCACGGCATAGCCTCCTCTTCGGTCACTTTCGAGAAGCTCGTGCCGATGATTCAGGATCGGCATCGTGTGATTGCTATCGACCTGCTCGGCTTCGGCGAATCCCCTTCTCCTGAGGGCGCGGAGTACACACTTGAAGAGCATGTCTCGGCACTTCGAAGGACGATCAACGCCCTCGGCCTTACTTCTCCGTTTGTTCTGGTCGGGCATTCCATGGGCGGTTTGATCGCGACAAGGTTTGCGGCGAAAAAAGCCAGGCTGCTGTCGAAGCTCGTCCTGGTCAGCCCACCGATCTATGTTTCCCCCCAGGCGCTTGGGGACCCGATGGAAAAAGCAACAATGGGGCTCTATCTAAAGGCCTACGAATATCTTCGACAGAACAAGGAATTCACAATGCGGAACGCGAACGTGCTCGCGAAAATGTCGCCGATCAAGAACGTGCTCGAGGTCTCCGAACGCAACTGGCGGGCATTCACGCTTTCCCTTCGAAACCTCATCGAATCCCAAACTACGATCAGCGATCTGGCTCGGGTCAAGGTTCCCGTCGAAGTCATCTACGGCCGCCTCGACCCGTTCCTCATGCACGACGCCGGGCTTCGAATCGCGGGTCAGATGCGCGGGGTCAGGGTGCACAAGGTTGAAGCCAACGACCACGTAATTCGAAACCGGATGGCCCGAATCGTCGCGACCAGCATCGGTTGAGTTCTTCCGGATGCCGCCTCGGCTCCCCAGCAAGGCCAGCCCAGTTGAGAGCGCTCAGTAGGGCGAGCTCAGTTGGGCCAGCCCAGTTGGGCCAGCCCAGCAAGGCCTGCGTCTCAACCCTGCCGGAGCGACTGAATCGGCTCGGTGTCGGGTAGAGGGCTGACATCCTTGCCGCGCAGGTCGGGGTGGGCTCGCTTGAAGATGACCGGGATTATGAAGCCGACGAGGGCGAAGGCGATTGCGACCCAGAAGCCGCCGTGCGCGTCGAAGCTGTCGATCATGAAACCTGCCGCTGCCGAGCCGAGGGCGGCACCGATGAGCTGGCCAGTTCCGATCCAGCCGTAGGCCTCTGCGGTTTCGCTGAACTTGACGCTCGCGGAGACGATCGTAAACATGACTGCGAGGGCGGGTGCAATTCCGATGCCGGACAAGGCGAGGGTGATTGCGAGCCACCAGAAGTTGAGCGAAGCGGCGGCGAGGGCCATCCCGACGAACATGATGAACATGCGCCTCGCGAGTGCCCAGGGCCCGATTGGGAAGTGACCAAACGCCAGCCCGCCGATTAGCGAGCCGATCGAGAAGATTGCGAGCACGAAACCGGAATCCGGACTGTCGTGGCCGAAGGTCGCCACAACCCCGGCTTCGATCGCCGCGCAGGCGCCAACGAGCAGGAAGCCGCAAACGGTAGCGAGCATTACCGGAGGACGCACGAGCACCGCACCGACTTTGCGCTTCGCCCGTGGGATGCGAACCCGACCGACTTCCGGCGAGGTAATGAACCAGATTCCGCCGAAGACGAGGAAGCACATCGCCAGGGCGATTGCGACGACCGGGGAGATTTGCGTTGCGACAAAGGTCGTGATTACCGGACCGACTACCCAGATCACTTCCTGCGCTGACGCATCCAGGGAGAACAGCGGCGTGAGCTGCTTCGAGTTCACGAGCTTGGGATAAATGGTTCTGACCGCCGGCTGGATCGGCGGATTGCTGAGTCCGGCTATTAGGCCGATCGCCATGTAGACCGGTATCGGCAGTTTCGGGGCAAATGCGATTACTCCGAGCGCCGTTGTGCAGACCGTCGCGGTGAGAATCAGCACGGTGCGCATTCCCCAAACGCCCATCCAGCGGCTGGTCAGCGGTCCTGCGATCGCCTGGCCGATGCTCATGGCGGCAAGGACGAGACCTGCCGCGCCGTAGGAGTGGTGGATGCGCTCGATGTGCAGCAGGAAGGCAAGCGAAAGCATTCCGCCCGGAAACCTCGCCAGCAACTGGGCGGACATAATGCGCGCAACTCCTCGCGTTTTGAGGAGGTTCCAGTAGCTGTCCACGAGAGTTCAATCCTATCGGCGGGAAGTGGTAGGCCAGTCGGCGGCAGGCTGCAGGGTTGACCTGCGGGCGATTGCGGAATTGGCGCTTCGCGGCGCCCGCGCTCCACTGCCGGCAGCACCCTCACTCCACTGTCTCAGGCACCCCGGATACTGGGCTCAGGGTCGACAACCGGTTGATCCGATGTCGTTTCGCAGTTGATCCAGAGCCGTTTCGGGGCCGCGCTGAGTGTTTTTTGGGTCGTGACACGCGCACAACATCTTGGGTTCTGCCCAATCCACAACCCGGATATATAGTGGTTTAGCCGCGGGTTGGCGATAGGCAGCTTTTTCGTCCGAAATCGTCTCGGACAGCTCGGGGAACGCAGAAATGGGAGCAAAAATGGGAATTACCGTCGTCAAGCGCAACGGGGCGCGAGAGCCATACGACGCCAACAAGATCAACCTCGCGATCGAAAAGGCAAGCAAGGGCCTCGACGAATCGGTCACCTGGGTGACCCAGATCGCCAGCGAACTCGAGTTGACGCTCTTTGACGGGATTACCACCCAGCAACTGGATGAGGCGGTCATCCAGGTCGCATTGCAGAACGTCAAGGACGACCCCCAGTTCGACATCGTCGCAGCCAGACTGCTGCTCAAGACGATTTACAAAAAGGTGCTTGGCGACTACGAGACCGATGACGAACTTCGCCGACTGCACGTAGAGCACTTCGCCCCCAACCTTCGCCGCGGGGTCGAAGAGGGACTGCTCGATTCGAGGCTCACCGAAATGTTCGACCTCGACCGGCTTGCCGCCGCTCTCGAGCCCGACCGCGATGAACTGTTCAAGTACATCGGCGTTGTGACGCTAAACAATCGCTACGGAATCAAGGGCCGCAACGGCGACTCGCTTGAGGTGCCGCAGTACTTCTGGATGCGCATCTCGATGGGACTGGCCCTGAACGAGGCAGACCCCACCACGCAGGCACTTCGCTTTTACGAGAAGATGTCGAAGCTCGAATATCTCGCCGCCGGCTCCACCCTCGTCAACGCGGGAACCAGTTACCCGCAGCTTGCCAATTGCTTCGTCATGGAAATGCAGGACGATATCGAGCACATCGCCAAGACCGTGCGGGACGTCATGTGGCTCACAAAGGGCACCGGCGGCATCGGCCTATCGGTTACAAAGCTGCGCGCCCAGGGCTCGCCGATCAGAAGCAACAACACGACATCCACCGGCCCGATTCCGTTCATGCACACGATCGACTCTGTGCTTCGCGCGGTAAGCCGCGGCGGCAAGAAGTTCGGAGCGCTCTGCTTCTACATGGAGAACTGGCACCTCGACTTCCAGGACTTCATCGACCTGCGCCAAAACTCCGGCGACCCGTATCGCCGCACCCGTACCGCAAACACCGCGGTGTGGATCAGCGACGAGTTCATGAAGCGGGTGCAAAACGACGACGACTGGTACCTGTTCGATCCGCTCGAGGTCGAGGACCTCAACGAGCTTTACGGTAAGGCGTTCTCTGAACGCTACGCCCACTACGCGGCTGAGGCGGATGCCGGCCGGCTGCACATGTTCAAGAAGATGAAGGCGCGCGAACAGTTCAAGGCGATCCTGATCTCGCTTTCGGCATCCAGCCACCCGTGGCTCACCTGGAAGGACACGATCAACAACCGCGCCCTCAACAACAACACCGGCACGATTCACCTCTCGAACCTTTGCACCGAAATCTGCCTGCCGCAGGACGAGAAGAACGTCTCGGTCTGCAACCTCGCTTCGATCAACCTCTCGCAGCACCTGATCGGCAGAGGGGCGGATGCCCGGATGGACTTCGCGAAGATCGAAGAGTCCGCGAGGGTCGCCATTCGCCAGCTCGACAACCTCATCGACATCACCAAGTCGAGCGTGCCCGAGGCCGACTTCTCCAACCAGCAGAACCGCGCAGTCGGGCTTGGGGTCATGGGCTTCACTGACGTGGTCGAGCGGCTCGGCCTTAGCTACGAGAGCGAAGAAGCATACGACCTGATCGACGAGATCATGGAGCACGTTTCCTGGGCGGCGATCGACGAGTCGACCGAGCTCGCGAAGGAGCGCGGTTCCTACCCGAACTTCGAGGGCTCCGGCTGGTCGAAGGGAATGGTTCCGCTGGACAGCATCGCGCGCACGGAGCAGGACCGCGGCGTCGAGATCAAGGTCAACCGCAAGAGCCGACTGGATTGGGACAGCATGCGGGCTAAGGTCAGGGGTGGAATGCGAAACGCTACCCTAATGGCGATTGCGCCGACCGCCTCGATCGGCCTGGTCGCGAGCACTACCCCCGGTCTCGACCCGCAGTTCGCCCAAATCTTCAGCCGGTCGACTTCCAGCGGCAAGTTCCTCGAAGTCAACCGCAACCTCGTGGCGGATCTGCAGCGCCTCGGGCTTTGGGAGAAGGTGCGCGAGTCGATCCTGCGCAGCCAGGGCGACATCCAGATCATCAGTGAGATTCCGGAAGAGCTCAAGCGGGTTTACAAGACGAGCTTCCAGCTCTCTCCCTACGCGTTCCTCGAGGTCGCGGCGCGCGCCCAGAAGTGGATCGACCAGGCGATCAGCCGCAACATGTACCTCGAAACTCGCGACATCGGCGAGATGATGGACATCTATTACGGCGCGTGGGAGCGAGGGGTCAAGACGACCTACTACCTGCACATGAAGCCGCGCCACCAGGCCGAGCAGTCGACCGTCAAGGTCAACAAGGCAGAGGAGATCGCCGATTCTGCGGGCCGCGGGTTCGGGGCGTCGAAAGCTGCGCAGGCGCCGGTCGAGGCCGTAGCGCCGGCTTCTATTCCGGCCAGGCGCGGCTTCGGCGGACTCAAAGTAACTAGTGAAAAGGAAGGTAAGTAGACGATGGCTGGCATTCTGGGGACCGGGGTTCAGGAGGGGCTGCTGCTCAAGCCGGTCAAGTACCAGTGGGCAATGGATTTGTATGACCAGGCGGTGGCAAACACCTGGTTCCCGAACGAAATCCAGCTCGACCAGGACATCGCAGACTTCAAACGGATGACCGATGAGGAGCGCCATGCGATCACCTTCCTCATGAGCTACTTCAATCCGAACGAGCTGCTCGTCAACAAGGCGCTCGCGTTCGGGGTCTACCCGTACCTCAACGCGGCAGAGGCGCACCTCTACCTCGCCAAGCAAATGTGGGAGGAAGCCAACCACTGCATGAGCTTCGAGTACGTGCTCGAGACCTTCCCGATCGATCGCGAGGAGGCCTACAACTCCCACGTCGACGTACCCTCGATGGCGCGCAAGGAGGAGTTCCAGGTCAAATACATCCGCCGGATGACCGAGGACACTCTCGATATCACCACGACCGAGGGCAAGCAGGATTTCGTTCGCAATCTCGTCGCCTACAACATCATCCTCGAGGGGATCTGGTTCTACTCGGGCTTCATGGTCGCCCTGAGCTTCAGGCAGCGCAACCTCCTGCGCAACTTCGGTTCGCTAATGGACTGGATCATTCGCGACGAGAGCCTGCACCTCAAGTTCGGCATCAACCTCATCCTGACCGTGCTCGATGAGAACCCGGAACTGCAAACCCCCGAGTTCGCCTCCGAGATCAAGCAGATGATTCTGGATGCGGTGGAGATGGAAGAGGCCTACAACGAGGACTTGCTCCCCGGCGGCATCCTCGGCCTCAACGCGAGCTACATCAACCAGTACGTCAAGTACCTGGCCGACCGCCGCCTCGAAGAACTCGGCTTCGACGCCGAATACAAGGTCTCCAACCCCGCCAAGTGGATGGCCACCGCCAACGACACCTACGAACTCGTCAACTTCTTCGAGTCGACCAACACCTCCTACGAGGCCAACGCAAAGGCGGTTACCGGGACGAAGAAGGAGTAAGGCGGGACGTTTAGACCTCAGCGGGAGTGCGTCGTTTGCCTACCAAGGGGACTTTCGCGACGCTACCCGCATCGTGTACTTTAGTTTCGTACGGGATTCCCAATAAGGTTCTGGCCGAAAGGTTGCAGAACTGACTTCTCGCCCTCCTTCGGGAGGGCATTCCCGTTTTTATTGCTGAATATCGGTGGTATGGGATAAGAATTGCTCATGTCCACATTCATCGTTGGAACTGACGTTGGTCAGAACTCAGTTGGTCTCGCGACTATCGAAGTTGATGAGAATAACTTCCCAGTTTCTATTCCAAATCTTCTGGTCGTATTGCACGACAGCGGTAAAGATGGCATGGCTTCGGGGCAGACTGCGTCTGTTAGTCGAAAAGCCTCCGGCGGCGTGGCACGCAGAGTGCGAAGACTGTTGAGAAATCGTCGCCGACGCGCACTGAAGTTGGAACAGGGTCTCGCAGAACGTGGCTACCCAGTGCCGCCTAGAGATAGCCCGACGACCTATGGGCCGTGGGAGGCAAGAAGCGAACTCCTGGCGGGCCCGATCGAATCCGACCAGAGACGGCGGGAGATGTTATCACTCGCAATCAGGCACATGTCCAATCATCGTGGGTGGGCTAACGCCTGGGTTTCGCTTGAGTCCTATTGGAACGAAGAAGAACCGAGTAAGGAGTTTCAAACCGCGGTCGAAGTTGCTCGTGAGAAGGCGGGTTTAGGTGGTGAATTCCTGAGCGAACCAAGATTTCAAGCTGACTTGGCGAGGTATGGCTGGTCAAATGAGTTCCAGCTTCGCCCAAGGAAGAACGCAGACCCAGACCGCCCGCATCTACTCGGAACTCAGCGGCGGGTCGATGTGGTGCGCGAATGGCGAGAGATTTGCAGTGTTCAGGGTCTACCCAGAGAAGAGTTTGAGTTCTTCGCAAAACGTGCATTTGCCCAGGAGAAGCCAAAGGTTCCAATTGAGAGAGTTGGGAACGACTGGTTGCCAGGTTTTGAGAATAAGAAGCGTGCCTCTGTCTCTTCACTTGAACATCAAGAGTTCAAGATAAGACAAGTGGTCGCGAATCTTGCGGTTCGACCATCGCCTCGATCTCGCGAGCGCGAGCGCCTGACGGCCGAGCAACAGAATTTAATCGTCGATCACTTGATGAGCGTCACTTCGAAGGATGAGCAGCCCAGGTGGCAGGATGTAGCTGAATCGTTTCTTGGGATTGAGCCGAACCTGCTAGTCCATTTCGAGCCCGAGGAACAGCTCGGCGGACTGGCTCCAATCAACAACTCTGTCCTTCAGGTGCATTCGCTCCCTGCCAAGCATCCGGTTCGTCAGTGGTGGATCGAAGCCGCGCCTGCATCTCGGCGGTCATTCTTGCTGAACTTTGCCGATCCGGCAGAGACCGAGATTCCGGAGGAAATCGCTGCTCAACTTGAGTCGATTGTCATGGATCTAAATGAGAAGGAGCTCGATTCCTTCTTGAAACTGAAGTTTGCATCCGGCCGTTCAGCTCACTCGCTCGAAGCACTCGAGATGCTAAATCGCGAGATCGAGTTAAGTGGCGACCCATATGTCACAGTGAGAAATCGATTGTTCGGGGAGGCAACGAACAAGGGGCCCACTGCTGAGAATCTCGACGCTCAATCGGATCACCCAACGCTTCAGCGGATTATCCCAATTATCAGGCGATATTTACTTGGGTTGGAGCGCCAGGGGAAGAAGCCTTCGCGAGTTGTGATTGAGCACGTGAGAGATGCCTTTCTTGGATTCCAAGCCAAACAGGAGGCATCCCTGGAAATGATTCGGAATCGTAAGTCACGTGAAGTCGCGAAGCAGGACATTGCAAACTCCGGATACATCACAAACGCAGAAAACGCCGACGACGGAATGATCCGCAAGTTCCAGGCGTTTAGGAGGCAGAACAGCGAGTGCCTCTATTGCGGCGCGACCCCCGGTTGGACCGGGATGGAGATGGATCACATCGTTCCTCGAGCTTCCGGCGGGAACTCCACCCGTGCGAATCTGGTTGCCGTATGCCGCGATTGCAACGCGGCCAAAGGGAAGCTTCCATTTGCGCAATTTGCGGCTTCAGGAAAGCGTCCGGGGGTGAGCCTGAGTGACGCCATCGAGCGAGTTCGTAGCTATTTGCAATTTGAACTCGATCGAAAGCAACTTGAACGGCTCAAGAAGGAAACCATCCGAAGGCTCAAGCAAACTGAAGAAGATGAACCAATCGATGAGCGCGCGCTGGCAAGCACAGCCTATGCCGCGGTAGAGGTTCGACGAAGGGTCATGGAGAGCCTTGAATTGCCAAGCCAGGACGTGCCGGTTTATTCCGGAAAGATAGTGAGCGCCGCACGACATTCAAGCGGTGTCGACAAGATCATCGCGCTTCGCGAAGGGATCGATGTCAAGACCCGATTCGATCGCAGGCACCATGCAATCGATGCAGCAGTCGTCGCGATGATGAACCCTTCGGTGGCAAGGACACTTGCCGAGCGGGATGACTTGCGAAATGCCGAGCGCGCGCTAGGCGAGCAAACAGGTTGGCGCGAGTACGAAGGTTCGACGCCTGCTGCGCGCGAGAAGTTCTCGCAATGGAAAGCATCGATGAAGCGCCTCTCAGAATTGATTCGCGAAAAGGTTGAGGCGGACGAGGTGGTTGTCATGCAGCCAGTTCGCTACTCTGCGCACCACGCGGCTCTGCACCTCGACGGCAAGTCCCCTCACGTTCGCAAACGTCTTGGGGAGGCCTGGACTGGTGAAGAGCGCGCTCGAATCGTGGACGACAAGGTTTACGAAGCCGTATCCGGTACTACTCGCCCAAGCGACAGCCAGCCCGAGGACGCTACTAGATCGATCGTGTTACCGAATGGGCAGAAGCTCGAGGCAAGCGGTGACATCTACTTGTTCCCGTCTTTAGCTGCTAGGCAGCCTTTACCAAACGCGGCTTCCGCAGAACTTGGGCCGACTATGCATCATGTACGGCTATTTCGGTGGCCCGATAAGAAGGATGGTTGGAAGGCAGGGATAATCAGGGTTTGGGCTTCGGATCTGTACGACCTTGAAGGTGGTGTAGGTGCGGATGTATTGACCGCGCCACTATTGGCGTCGTCGCGTGCGGTGCGTCGAGCGAATGGCACTCGTGACGGAGTGCGAAATGCGATCCACGAAGGAGTAGCAGAGCACGTGGGGACCTTCGTCATTGGAGACGAAATCATAATCGACCCAAGAGAGTGGGTGGGCAGCAGCGAACCAGCGAGATTTCTGGGTGAGTTTCCAGAATCACATTGGAAGCTACTTGGTGCGATGAGTGACTTGCAGTTCACTCTTGGGCCAATTCACCTCTCAAGAGAAGGAATTCTTGAGCGAGACGATGATCCCACAGCATCCAAACGAGTGAAGGTCTCTCCACTAGCAAAAAAAGTGATCGGGGATCGAATGCTGATTACAGCTTCAACTCTGTGGAGAACAAGGGCAACTCGTGTGGTTAGGCGAACCGCCCTTGGTTCGGAACGGCTCAGTGGTACTTCCGGGATGCCATCTTCTTGGACCCCTTATGAGGCGGTTTACGGAAGCTAAATGTGAATGACGGCCGGGCGTCAAGTTATCGATGCAACCCGCCTCGACGGGGCGATAACTTCCGTGCCTGGCGGGGTTGCAGTCGGCGGCACTCGCGTGCCACTTGAGGACGTCGCCGTCCTTTTGATGGGGGGCACGACCACGATTAGTGGTGGCGCATTGACGAAGCTTGCTCGATACCAGGTGATCATTCTCAATTGCGATTGGCGGGGAGTTCCCGATCTGGTCGCCTACGGTTGGAGCGACAACTCGAGAATCGCCAGCAGGCATCGAGCTCAAGCTGAACTGAGTGAACCAAGACGCAAGAGCGCCTGGCAAGCAATTGTCAAAGCCAAGATTCTTGGGCAGCAGCGGAATCTTGAGTTTCTTGGGATTAGAGAGGCCGTGCGACTCGCAAACATCCGCAAGGAAGTCAGGTCCGGGGATCCGGCCAATTGCGAGGCCCAGGCTGCCAGGGTTTATTGGGAATGTCTGTTCGAGGGCACTGAATTTTCTCGGACACCTGGCGGGGAAGATCGCCTAAATTCCCTCTTGAACTACGGCTATGCGGTGGCTCGCGGTTTTGTAATTCAGGCGGTTTGTATCGCGGGCCTTTGGCCGAGTTACGGGCTCTGGCACCGGAATCGTTCGAACACTTTTGTCCTAGCCGACGACCTCATCGAGCCGTTTCGCCCGGCCGTTGACTTCTGCGTTGCGACCATGGCGCCGGAGCTGACTCTCGATGACAGAGACGCTAAACGAAGACTGGTAGCTGTGACCTCCGAAGCGATGGACAGAACGGGAGCATCAGTCGCAACTTCCATGCGGGACTTCGCCAGCCAACTGGCTATGTATGTGGAGGGGGACAAGGAGAACTTATCGCCTCCGTCCTGGCGCCCGTCCACGGGAGATCAACTCTTCGATGAGGGCGAGGATGGCTGATCCTGTGTGGCTCTTGGTCATGTTCGACCTGCCTGTGCTCGAAAAAGAGCAGAGGCGTGAAGCGAATGCCTACAGAAAGCTCCTATTGAACCGAGGGTTCTCGAGGGTTCAGCTTTCGGTCTACTGCAGATACATGATTAACGCGACAGCGACGCTCCCGATAATTGAATACCTTAAGTCGACTGTTCCAGATGAGGGCTACGTCCGAATACTTCAGCTATCGGATCGTCAGTGGTCCAAGGGTTGGCACCTCTATGGAGACAAGTACATTCCTCCGGAGGAGGCACCTGAGCAACTTTTGCTCTTCTAGCCAACCGTTTGGTCGACCTGAGGTACGCGCGACAGCAAATTTCACTCGCTCGAAAGAGGCCGGATCCCTTGATTTCCAAGGGATCCAAGGCCTCTCTCAAGTCTAGTTGGGAGAGATGAACGGGATTCCCAACACCTGAGAGCCTGGTACACGGCAGTCCACAAGTCTAGTTGGGAGAGATGAACGGGATTCCCAACCGGCGTGATCGGGGCAATCGTTGGCGTCCAAGTCTAGTTGGGAGAGATGAACGGGATTCCCAACCGACGACTTTGGTTAGGTCAGACTTGAACAAGTCTAGTTGGGAGAGATGAACGGGATTCCCAACATAAGAAATTTCAAGAAATGTTCGGAACCAAGTCTAGTTGGGAGAGATGAACGGGATTCCCAACCGGCTCCGCGCTGGGCGGTGGCCGATGACAAGTCTAGTTGGGAGAGATGAACGGGATTCCCAACAACGAGTCGAGCGTGGTGGCGTTCGGGACAAGTCTAGTTGGGAGAGATGAACGGGATTCCCAACAGTGATCGGATCTGATCGACGTACACGACAAGTCTAGTTGGGAGAGATGAACGGGATTCCCAACTTACATATCCACCGGAGACCGCGACGAGCAAGTCTAGTTGGGAGAGATGAACGGGATTCCCAACTGTAGGAGATCGTTACCGTCTTGATCGGCAAGTCTAGTTGGGAGAGATGAACGGGATTCCCAACTTTGCGTACCACGCGGCAACGCCCACCTCAAGTCTAGTTGGGAGAGATGAACGGGATTCCCAACATCCTTCAAACCTGATGCTGGACGTTGCCAAGTCTAGTTGGGAGAGATGAACGGGATTCCCAACCTTGGAGGTCGTAGCAGACGTCCGCTCTCAAGTCTAGTTGGGAGAGATGAACGGGATTCCCAACCTACGTCGGACCCAACGGCGGCGGCAAGCAAGTCTAGTTGGGAGAGATGAACGGGATTCCCAACATATCTGGGTCTCAAACGACGATTGGCGGTTGGAAGTGAGAGACTTTCGTTGTCCCGAAGGGACCGCGCTTCTTCTGCCTCTGCGCAGAAGAAGCGCGACAGTCGGCAGCCAGGTTAGACATAACTTCTGGGTCTTGAAGTGACCTTCAGAAAGTCTTTATTCAGGCCTACAGCAGGCCTTGATTTCGGCCTACAATTGAGGCGTGCAAACTTTACCGATCTCGAAGGTCAAGGACAAACTCAATGAGTTTGTCGACGCAGTCAGCCTCACGCGCGAGCAAGTGACGATTACCAAGAATGGTTCACCGGCCGCTGTTCTAATTGGCGCCGATGAGTGGGAGTCTCTTCAGGAGACTCTCTTTTGGCTGTCCCAGCCTGGAATCCTCAGTGACATAGAGTCTGCAAGAAAGGAGCTTGCTGAGGGCAAGACCTTCAGCAAGGAACAAGTCCTCTCCGAGCTCGGACTCGTCCTGCGCTCCGAAAAGTGACAGAGTACCAAGACGTCAAGCCGTTTCAGGTGGAGTTCTCGAGCTCGGCCCAACGAGACCTGAAGAATATTCCGCCTCGGATTGTCCCTGCGATTGTCGAATTCGTCTACGGTGATCTGTCCCGCAACCTCAGGAGAGTCGGCAAGCCCCTGCAAAGAGAACTTGAAGGGCTTTGGGGAGCGCGGCGTGGTCCTTACCGAATCATTTATGAGATTCGTGAGGATCGAATGATTGTCCTGGTAGTGCGGATTGCAGCCCGAGCGGATGCCTACCGGCTTTAATTGATCTAAACGGAACTGGCGGGTGCGGCGGATCAGGCCGGCTTGATTGGAAGACTCATGATTGCAATCGTTTGGAACATTGCCCTGATAACCGCCGCGACGATCGTCTTCATGTTCGTCCTGGGCAGCTTCGCGAACCGGGTGCTCGGGGTGCGGATCGGCACGATTCGGCTGGTGCTGGCCGGCATTCTCGGGCTAGGGGCCGAGATCGGCTTCGAGTCGCAGTTTGTCTGGGACAAGATCGAATACAGTGCTGCACTGCTGCCGCTGCAGGTCGGAGTCGTGTTCTTCGTCGCGATCGCCTTCCTGGTGATAGCCGAAATCCTGGTGCCAGCCGGAACCGTGCTCAGGCCGGATCAGGTTTGGCGAGGGGTTGCAGCATGGTATCGACGGGCTCGCCGCTATTCCCAGATTTCGCGGATTGCGCTGCGAAACAAGCTGATCCCCTTCCGGCCGAATACCGACCCTTCAAGTGAGGGCAGCGCCGAACGCACCCGGCAGGCCAAGGCGCTCAGGAGTGCGCTTGAATCTGCCGGTGGCGCATTCATCAAGCTCGGCCAATTGCTCTCGACTCGAAGCGACATCCTCCCACCGGAATATCTGGCCGAACTCGGCAAGCTGCGCGAACAGGTGACTCCGGCGCTGTGGAGCGAAGTTCAGAAGTCGATCGAGAAAGAGCTCGGCGGCCATATTTCGGACCACTTCAGCAATTTCGAAGAGGAGCCGATCGCGGCAGCTTCAATCGGACAGGTTCACCGCGCAACCCTAAAGGACGGCCGAAAGGTTGCCGTCAAAGTTCAGCGGCCCGGAATCGTGCCGCTGGTCGAGCGCGACATTGATATAACGCTAAGACTTGCGACTCGGCTCGATAACACCGCCCAGTGGGCTCGCGACTTCGGACTGCTCGGCCTGGCCAGAGGCTTCGTGGACAGCCTGCGTTCGGAACTGGATTTTCGGGTCGAGACGGCGAACATGGCGGCGATGGCCGCCGCCCAGTCGAAGCACCCTCGCGAGACTCAGCTCGGCATCCCGAAGCATTACCCGGAGTACTGCACCGACAAGATCCTCACCATGGAACTGATCGAAGGCGACACTCTGAGCGATTCGAGTGCCCTCGAACGCAGAACCAAAGCGGTTCGAAATCGGCTCGCCAACCTGCTGCTGCGCTCGGCCCTCACCCAGATAATCGACGACGGAGTGTTCCACGCCGACCTGCACCCCGGAAACATCATCCTCAAGTCCAACAACGAAATGGTACTGCTCGACTTCGGTTCGGTTGGTCGACTCGATTCGCAGTTGCGCTCCCAAATCGGAGAAGTCCTCATCGCCTTCTACCGTGCAGACGCTGCGTCATTCACGGATGCCCTGCTCGGCTTCGTCGACCTGCCCGAAGACATAGACGAGCATTCTCTGCGCCGCCAGATCGGAGTCTTTCTCGCCACGCGTCTGGGTCCGGGGGCGGTACTGGATGTGACCGTGGTCACCGAAATGATCCAGCTGCTAAGTCGCAACCAGATCGCCGTTCCCGCAGAACTCGGGACCGCTTTCCGCGCCGTAGCGACAGTAGAAGGCACGCTCCGGCACCTGGAACCTGGCTTCGAATTCCTACCGGCCGCCACCGCATACGCGCAGGAGAGAATCGCCTCCGGCTTCACTCCGCGCGCGGTCTACACGAGCATCAAGGATGAGCTGGTTTCGGTGCTTCCGCTGCTGCGCAGAATCCCGGGTCGGGTCGATAAGATCACCGGGAATCTTGCCGACGGGCGACTGAACGTAAACATTCGACTGTTTGCCGATCATCGAGATCGAACCCTGCTTCGCAGTGTCGTCAATCTGATCGCGCTCACGGTGCTCGCGAGCGCCTTTAGCGTCGTCGCCGCCATGCTTCTGGTGAGCAGCAACGGTCCCCAGATCACTCCAACCCTCACCCTGTTCCAGATTTTCGGCTACCTGCTTGTGATAATCGCCGGAGTGCTGACGCTTAGAGTGCTGTTCGACGTGTTTAGAGCCAGACGCAGGGAGTAGACCGGTGACGATTCACCCGAGACCTCCAAAGTCGCGCGGATTTAGGCGACGAATTCTCGGATCGTGACCTTTTCGATAGTGAATGGTTGCTGAGACCACCGAATCGGCTCGAATTGCAGGAGTAGGCTTCCGATACCGGCAGGGCCAGAGACTTTCGATGCACGTGTCCAAGCCCCCGACTCGCCGGACCAAATTCACTGTGGAAGAGAAGAAGGATTCAAATGCGCACGAAGTTGACGCTGCCGGTCGTGGCAATCGCGGCCGTTGCAGGGCTCATGCTCACCGGCTGTGTGGATAACAGCACGCCGACTACGCCGGGTGGCAGTTCTAGTGACACTCCGTCTGTCGGAGTAGACGAGGCGGCAGTCGCACTGCTGCCAGACAACATCAAGCAGGCGGGCAAGCTAATCATCGGTATCGACCCGACCTACCCGCCGAACGAGTCCAAGGACGACGCAGGCAACCCAGTCGGCTGGGATGTTGAACTCGCAAATGCGATGGCCGCGAAGCTCGGACTCACCCCCGAATACCAGATTGCGAGCTTTGACAAGATCATTCCGAGCATCAAGGGTGGCACCTTCGATGTTGGAGTGTCATCCTTCACCGACAACGTCGAGCGCGAGGCTTCGGTTGACTTCGTGAACTACTTCGTAGCCGGAGTCATGTGGGCGCAACCGATCGATGGAAACGTCGACCCGGCAAACGCCTGCGGACTGACCGTATCCGTTCAGGCCACCACCTATGAGGAGACCGACGAACTGCCAGCCGCATCCCAGGCCTGCACCGACGCTGGCAAGGCGCCGATCACGATCCTGAAGTTCGACAAGCAGGATGACGCAACCCTCGCCATCACCGACGGTCGTGCCGACGCGATGAGCGCAGACACCCCGATCACGCTGTACGCGATCTCGAAGCTCTCCGACAAGATCAAGGCCGCCGGCGAGTCGTTCGAGGACGCTCCTTACGGAATCGCAGTCGCAAAGGGTTCGCCGCTCGTGAAGGCGATCCAGGCGGCTCTGCAGTCGATGGTCGACGACGGAAGCTACAAGGCAATCCTCGACAAGTGGGGAGTAGCAGACGGCGGAATCTCGACAATCACGATCAACGCCGCAGGCAATAGCTGATCGTGAAATCGTCAAAGGACGAGCTGTCGGCGGCAGGTAATCCCCTGCCGCCGACAGCAGACGAACCTGAGCCGATCAAAGCGATTCGGCTCAAGCACCCTGTGCGGATAATCTTCGCGATCATTCTGATAGTGGCGCTCGCCATCTTCCTGATCGACGCCGCTCAGCGCCCCGCCTATAGCTGGGGAAATTTCAGCAAATACATTTTTGACAAGCGAATCTCTCAGGCCGCAGGGTTCACCCTTCTGCTCACGATCTACTCAATGGCGATTGCGATCGTGCTCGGAATCACCATAGCGGTAATGCGGCTCTCCGACAACCCGGTGGTTAAGGGGGTCGCCTGGCTCTACCTCTGGATATTCCGCGGCACTCCGGTGTATGTGCAGCTTGTGTTCTGGGGACTGATTACAACCATCTACCAGACGATCGACATCGGGATCCCGTTCACTCAGCCCTGGATTTCGATCGAGTCCAAAGGCTTTATCGACGTCTTCTGGCTCTCGGTAATCGGACTCGCTCTCAATGAAGCTGCCTATATGGCGGAGATCGTGCGGGCCGGCATCCTCTCGGTAGATAAAGGGCAGGATGAGGCGGCAACCGCTCTGGGCATGTCCTGGATGCAGACCATGCGCAGGGTAATCATCCCGCAGGCCATGCGGATCATCATCCCGCCGACCGGCAACGAGGTCATCTCAATGCTAAAGACGACTTCGCTTGTAACCGCGGTGCCGTTCAGCTTCGACCTCTACGGTCGGGCACGGGATATTTCGGTCGAGATCTACGACCCGATTCCGCTGCTGCTCGTTGCCTCCGCCTGGTATCTGGCGTTCACTTCGGTGCTCATGGTTGGGCAGTACTTCCTCGAGAAGCGGTTCTCACGCGGGGTCGGTCAGGCCAGAACAGACAAGAAGGGCGGAATTGACCCAGACCAGACCGGGGCAATTCAGGTCGCTACCGGCGCGGTTCGCGTCGACGCACACGGTTCGGAGCACACGAAATGACCGCCGTTCAGGACAACAATGTCCCAATGGTCCAGGCCGACCGGGTTTCCAAGAACTTCGGCTCCAATCGAGTGCTCAAGAGCATCTCACTCACCGTAAAACGCGGAGAAGTGCTGTGCCTCGTCGGACCGAGCGGATCCGGCAAGTCAACGTTCCTGCGCTGCATCAACCACCTCGAGCGGGTCGACGCAGGTCGTCTCAAGGTAGACGGCGTTCTCGTCGGATACGAGGAGCGCGGTGAGAAGCTCTACGAACTCCACCCGAAGGAGGCAGCTAGGCAGCGGCGGGACATTGGCATGGTGTTCCAGCGCTTCAATCTCTTTCCGCACATGACGGCCCTCGAAAACATCGTCGAGGCCCCGATTCGGGTCAAAGGAATGAAGAAGGCGGATGCCGAAACCCGTGCCAGGGAACTGCTCGCTCGAGTAGGGCTCGCCAACAAGGCGGACTCCTACCCTGCGCACCTTTCCGGCGGCCAGCAGCAGCGGGTTGCGATCGCTCGAGCACTTGCAATGGATCCGAAGCTCATGCTCTTCGACGAACCGACCTCTGCGCTCGATCCCGAACTCGTCGGGGAAGTGCTCGACGTCATGAAGAAGCTCGCCGAGTCTGGGATGACCATGATCGTGGTTACGCACGAAATGGGGTTTGCGCGCGAAGTCGCCGACTCGCTCGTCTTCATGGACGGGGGAGTCGTCGTCGAATCCGGCGACCCGGTCGAGGTGCTGACGAATCCGCAACACAAGCGGACTCAGGCGTTCCTGTCCAAAGTCCTCTAGGGACGCAATCGACGAGGATTTAGGCGGCTCCGCCCGTAGACGCCCGCCACACCCGAGCCACCTAAATCCTCGCCGATTGCTGCGCTTCGCGGTTGCGGCCTGACGGCATCGAACGGCTAGAGGGTGGCTAGGAGTTTTGTGATGCGCTGGGGGGAGACGGGTTCGGCGGTGGTTAGGTGTTGGGCGAATAGGGAGATGCGGAGTTCTTCGAGGAGCCAGCGGGCGTGGATGAGAGTTGGGTTGGCGTCGGGGCTAGACGGTAAGGTGCCGCCTGCGTTTTGGTAGCGGGCGGTTGCGGTTTCTATTTGGGTTTGCAGGGTGCGGTCTCTGCCGGGGTCTTCGGTGAGTTTTTGGATGCGGTGGGTGATGCCGGCTAGATAGATCGGCAGACGGCGGAGTTGGGTTAGGCCGGTTCGGCAGACGAAGCCTTCGACGACTAGCGCCTCCAGTTGGGATCGGGCGTCGGTCAGTGGCGAGATGAAGTTGATGCTGGTTGCCGACTCGATCGCTTTCTCGGCGCCTCTCGCGGCCTCGAGCGTCTTGGCGACTAGCGAGACCGTGCTGAACAGGGCATCCAGAACTCTCGAAGAGAACTGCTCGCGGATCGCCTCGAACTGCGATTTTGTGCGGATGACCTGCTCGCCGAGCGCGTCGCTCGCGCAGGCGAGAAAGCAATCTTCGAACAGTGCACCGACCGAACGGTATGGGCTGCGCGCGAGTGCGAGTTTCTCCGGGTCGGTCAGGTGCTCTCGAATGTAGGCAACGGGGGAGGGCACCGAGAGACAAAGCAGTCGCACGGTACCGTGCCGATGTGCGATCGCCTGCTCGGCAGCCGTGGGCAGCAGTTTGAGCGAAACGCTCGAGCCCGCGTCAATCAGGGCCGGGAACCCGCGGATGGTGTTTCCGTGGCTCTTGACATCGAGAAACTCAGGCAGGTCGTCGAGGTCCCACTGTGTGAGCCCGTCTCGCTCGATGGCGTTCGGCAGTCGACCGACGGCCTCGGCGACCGAGCGGCCGGTGTGCTTCTTCAGGCTCTCCTGCAACCGAGCCAGATCGCGCGAGGCGCCGACCTGCTTTCCGCGGCCATCGATTGCGGCGAATCTCACCTTGAGGTGCTCGGGCACTCGATCGAGGTCGAAGTCTTCTGGAGTGGTCGGGGTGAAGGTCAGCGCACGAATACGCTCGCAAAGCCAGTCGACCAGAGGAGTCTGAGTGTCTGCGGTTCCGGCGAGCAGCTTCTCGGTCCAGTCGGCAACCGGCACCACCTGGCGACGAATCGGTTTCGGCAGGGACTTGAGCATTGCGGCCACCAGCTCTGCGCGAAGGCCCGGAACCTGCCAGTCGAAACCGGTCGGCCTGACCCGCGGCAGCAGCGCGAGCGGAATCTCCACGGTTACCCCGTCATCCTCCGCGCCCGGTTCGAATCGGTAACTCAGGCGGAAGGTTTGCTCGCCCTGCCGCCACGAGTCTGGGAAGCCATCCGACACCTGCTCGGCGGCAGCCGGCTCTTCCGCGTCCACCAGATCGGAGCGCTGGATGTCGAGCAGGCCCGGCTGGGTCTCTCGGACATCCTTCCACCAGGCTTCGAAACTGCGCTGATCGGTGACCGAAGCCGGCAGCCTGCGGTCGTAGAAGTCGAAGATGCTCTCGTCGCTTACGGCGAAGCCGCGCCTTCTCGCGCGATCCTCAAGTGATTCGAGTTCCGTGCGCAGCTTCATGTTTGCCCTCAGAAAGTCGAAGCGCTTTTGCGGTCGACCACCCTCGCGAGTGTCGATCTCGCCCTCGACCAGGGCGCTGCGAATGAACAATTCGCGGGCCAGGGCCGGGTCGATTCGAGAGAGCTGGATCCGCCTTCGCTCCACGATCGGGAGGCCATAAAGGGTGACCTTCTCGAAAATGACCGCCGAGCCCTGCCGCTTCTCCCAGTGCGGTTCGCTGTAACTGCGCTTAGCCTGATCGCCAGCCAGAGGCTCGGCCCAGGCGAGATCAATTGCGGCGTTGGTCCTTGCGAAAACCCGCGACGTCTCGACCAGCTCTGCGCTCATGATTTCGGACGGCTTCTTTTTCGCCAGAGCCGAACCCGGAAAAATCGAGAACCGCACCTGACGAGAGCCAAGGTAATCGCCGCGACTTCTGGCACGATCGACCTTTCCTTCCGCGCCCTTCTGGGTCGGGCGTTCGTCCCGGATGCCGAGCTGGCTGAGCAGCCCGGCCAGCAGCGAGCGGTGAATGGCTTCGCCGTCGACCGATTCGATCTTTCCGCCGGCAACCTTGAGGTCGAGCTGGCTGGCGAACCTGCGCAACTGGCGGTAGACATCCGCCCACTCCCGAACCCGCAGATAGTTCAGAAACTCCGAGCGGCAGAGTTTTCGGAACTGGTTGCCGGAAAGAGCCTTCTCCTGCTCCTTGAGGTAGCGCCAAAGATTAAGCAGGGTCAGGAAGTCGCTCGACTTGTCGACGAATTTGGCATGGGCCTGATCAGCCTGAGCCTGCTTTTCGGCCGGACGCTCTCGAGGATCCTGGATGCTCAGGGCGGCAACGATCGCGAGCACCTCTTTGACAACGTTGCGCCTGCCGGCTTCTAGGATCATCCGCCCGTATCTCGGATCTACCGGTAGCAGAGCGAGTTTGCGGCCGATTTTCGTGATTCGCAGTTCCTTCGAGTTGCCGCGGTCTTCGGTTTCACCGCTGGCCGGGCCGCGGCCGGACTTTGAACCCGACGCGGCGGCAATCTCAATCGCGCCGAGTTCGAGCAGCAGCTCGCGGCCAGCCCGCACTCCCTTCGCATCCGGCGGCTGCAGGAACGGGAACTCGGACATGTCGCCGAGACCGAGGGCTGCCATTTGCAGAATCACCGAAGCCAGATTGGTTCGCAGAATCTCCGGCTCGGTGAACTCGGCGCGGGCTTCGAAGTCCTCCTCTGAATAGAGCCGAATCGCGATTCCTTCGCTCGTCCGGCCGGCTCGACCGGAGCGCTGATTCGCGCTCGCCTTCGAAATCGCCTCGATTGGCAGTTGCTGAAACTTCGACCTCGAGTTGTAGCGGCTGATCCTCGCCGTTCCGGTGTCGACTACATAGCGGATGCCCGGGACGGTGAGGCTCGTCTCCGCCACATTGGTTGCAAGCACGATTCGCCGTGCGATTCCCGCCGGCCGGCTACTGAAGACCTTGTGCTGCTCGGCGGCGCTGAGCCTGCCGTATAGCGGCAGAATCTCTGTCGCCTTGAGCCCTCGGCTTTCGAGCATGGATGCGGCATCCCGAATCTCGGCCTCGCCGGAGAAGAACGCGAGGACGTCTCCGGGTGCTTCGTGTGAGAGTTCGTCGATTGCGGAGGCGACGCCATCGAGCGGATCAAACTCTCCGTCGTCGTTCGCAGCCGGCGGCCGATAGCGAAGTTCAACCGGAAAGGTGCGACCGGAAACCTCGATAATCGGTGCCGGATTGCCCCTGGAATCCGCGAAGTGGCGGGCGAAACTTTCCGGGTCAATGGTCGCGCTCGTGACTATGACCTTGAGGTCCGGCCTCTTCGGCAGCAGTTGTTTGAGGTAGCCCAGCAGAAAATCCACATTGAGGCTGCGTTCGTGGGCTTCGTCGATGATGATCGTGTCGTAGCGCCTGAGCAGCCGATCCCGATGCAGTTCGTTGAGCAGGATTCCGTCGGTCATGAGTTTGATTCGCGTGCCGGCACTGACCCGATAGGTGAACCGCACCTGGTAGCCGACTAGTCCGCCAAGCTCGGTGCCGAGTTCCTCCGCGATTCTCTCCGCAATGGTTCTTGCGGCCAGCCTTCGCGGCTGGGTGTGGCCGATCGACTGGCGGCCGAGCTCGAGGCAGATCTTCGGAAGCTGGGTTGTCTTACCGGATCCGGTTGCTCCGGCAACGATTACCACCTGGTGGTCTCGGATGGCGTCGGCTATCTCCTCGCGCTGCCGGCTTACCGGCAGCTCGGCTGGATAGGCGATTCGGATCGCGGAAGGCAATTGGGACATGAGCCCTCCAGCCTAATTCCCCGCGTGAGGGGTCGACTACCGCTCTTTGCACGTGCCGTCTAGGTCCCGAGGGGTCACTTACTGCTCTCCCCAGGTGCCGCGAGCAGCAGTTACTGACCCCTCACGGTCTTGGTTTGGCTCAGTTCCGCAATCCCACAAGCCACTCGGCGTAGGTTTGCTTTCCCAGAGTCGCGCCGGGTTCCGGGAGGATCAGCCCGTCACGCAGCCCTTTGAAGAACTTGCCGGGGAGGGTTGCCGCGAACACCTTCTTGCTGGAGTTGATTGCCTTTAGATACCGCCTCGCCATGTCACCTAGGTCCTCAATCTGGGGCCCGGCGAGATCGGGGACTCTGCCGCCCGGCCCCTTCTCCGCAAGATCGATGAGCGCCTGGCCCACTTCGGACGCTGCGATCGGCTGGGTTCTGGCTTTGGGAACCATCGCGAATGGGCCGAAGCTCAGTTGCCCGACCATTTGGGAGGCGAACTCGTGGAACTGGGTGGCCCTCAGGATGCTCCACGGGACATCCGACTTTTCGACCACTGCCTCCTGCGCAAGTTTGGCCGCGTAATAGCCGCTTGCAATCTTGTCAATCCCGACAATTGACAGCGTCACGTGGTGCCGGACGCCCGCCTGTTTACCAGCCTGCAGCAGATTCGAACTGCTCGTCCGGAAGTATTCGATTGCCTTGGCGACGGATGCCGAACTCGGCCCGGTCACATCAATCACCGCATCCACGCCCTTCAGCGCATCGGCGAGCCCCTCGAGTTTCGCGACGTCGACCCCCTTCGATCGGGAGATTTCCACTACTTCGTGGCCCCGTTTCAGGGCTTCGGCCAATACGTGCCGCCCGACCGTTCCGGTAGCCCCGGCAATTGCAATTCTCATTTCGCACTACTCCAGCCAATTTTCCCCGCGAGGGGTCAGAAACTGCGCTTCATGGACCCCAGGAGCAGCATCAAGTGACCCCTCGCGGCCCTTGCTTTTCACATTACGTCTCTTCCCCGCTGGACGCCCAGAGGTTGGATCGCAAATAGAGACCGTGCAAGGATTGGCGAATCCGAAAGAGAATCGAGGAAGAGATCGTGGCTGAAAAGGGTAACGGCTTCAGTGCGGAGGAGCGGGCTGCGCTCAAGCAGAGGTCTGCGGAATTGCGCGCCGGCAGCAGGCAGGAGAAGGCGGCAGAGAAGCGCGAGCGTGAAGCTCAAGCCTGTCGGGATGCAATTGCCGGGCTGACCGGAGTTGATCGCGAAGTCGCCGAACTGCTCGATAAGGTGGTTCGCGAAGTTGCGCCGCAGCTTGAAGCCAAGACCTGGTATGGCTTTCCCGCCTATGCAAGAGAAGGCAAGACGATTGTGTTCTATCAATTCGCGGCGAAGTTCAAAACTCGTTACGGGCATGTCGGATTCAGCGAGGATGCTCGACTCGACGACGGGGCAATCTGGCCGGTCGCATTTGCCGTGGTTGCTGTAAATGCTGACGTCGAAAAGCAATTGCGCGAGTTGGTTCGCCGCGCCGCCTAGCTCCGCCTGACCGAGTCGGATCAGCCCGCAGAACCAAAGTTGTATACATTCGAGGTCGTCTGCCCCCGAGTCTTCCGGAATTCGCGCAAGTTTGCTAGCCTTATGTATACAAATAAGGGGATTGAATGCGGGCTAGCGATCGGGCTTATGCACGGCTGCGGGACGACATCCTGCACTGGCACACTCCGCCCGGCACGGTTTTTGCCGAGGTGGAGCAGGCGGAGCGGCTGAAGGTTTCGCGTACCCCTATTCGCGAGGCGTTCTCTCGACTTGCCGCCGAAGGGCTTCTGGTCCCGCTGGCCGGCAGGGGCTTGGTGGTCAGCGAGCTTTCTCGAGAGACGATCATCGAACTGTTCGAACTGCGAATCGTGCTAGAGACCGAAGCTGCGAGACTGGTTGCGGCGCGACGCAACGTCGATCTCTTCATCGGCTTGAAGGAAGAATTCGAGCACGCGGCCGAGCTCATCGATCGCGGCGACGACCTCGCCTCCTATTACGAGCTTGTCGCCAGACTCGATGCAGCCATGGACGAGTCGGTCGGCAGCAGATTCCTGCTCGGCGCGATCAGGCAGCTGCGGCCGCACCTGGCTCGAGTGCGCGGGCTTGCGAGAGACAACCGCAAGAGACTTTCGGATGCCGCGGCCGAGCACCTGACGATAGTCGAGGCGATCATCGACCGCGATTCCGAACTCGCAGCAGACGCGACCTCTGTCCACTTGAAGAAGAGCCTTAGGAACATCCTCGAATCCGTAGACGCACTGGAAGGCGCCGCTGGCGGCAGGGAACTGACAGAAACAAAGCAAGGGAAGCAATGAAACAGCACGAAGTACGAGTCCACAAGAGCGAAGAGAACCTCGCCCGCGAAGACCAGCTCGCCTGGAAGATCGCGGAAGTGGCCACCGATCCGGTTGAAATCACCCCGGAAGTTACCGATATGGTCATCAACCGGATCATTGACAATGCGGCGGTCGCCACCGCTTCGCTGACCCGAGGTCCGGTGGTTGCCGCGAGGTCGCAGGCTCTTTCCCAGCCGACCTCGACCGGCGGGCAGGGAGCAACCGTGTTCGGTCCGAGCCTGGACCGCAGGGTAACCCCGGAGTGGGCTGCCTGGGCGAACGGAGTGGCGGTTCGCGAGCTCGACTATCACGACACCTTCCTGGCCGCGGAGTACTCGCACCCCGGCGATAACATCCCGCCGATCCTCGCGGTCGCCCAGCACGCCTCTCGCAATGGCCGGGATCTGGTTCGCGGAATCGTGACCGGCTACGAGATCCAGATCGACCTTGCAAAGGCGATCAGCCTGCACGCCCACAAGATCGACCACGTCGCCCACCTCGGTCCTTCGGCTGCCGCCGGAATCGGCACCCTGCTCGGCCTCGATGCAGAGACCATCTTTCAGGCGATCGGCCAGGCTCTGCACACCACGACAGCTACCCGCCAGTCCCGCAAGGGCGAGATCTCTACCTGGAAGGCGCACGCTCCGGCCTTCGCCGGAAAGATGGCGGTCGAGTCGGTTGACAGGGCAATGCGCGGCCAGACCAGCCCGACCCCGATTTATGAAGGAGAGGATGGCGTAATCGCCTGGCTGCTGGATGGACCGGACGCAAAATACAGCGTTCCTCTGCCGGAGGCCGGCGAGGCAAAGCGCGCGATCCTCGACAGCTACACCAAGGAGCACTCGGCCGAGTATCAGGCTCAGGCCTGGATTGACCTCGCGCGAAAGCTGCACAACGAGCACCCGGAGCTGGCAGCCGAAGGCGCCGCAGACCAGATCGAGTCGATCGTCATCCACACGAGCCACCACACTCATTTTGTGATCGGTTCGGGGGCTAATGACCCGCAAAAGTACGACCCGAAGGCGAGCCGCGAAACCCTCGACCACTCGATTCCCTACATTTTCGCGGTCGCACTGCAGGACGGCACCTGGAACCACGAGAAGTCATACGCTCCCGAGCGGGCGGCAAGGCCGGACACCGTCAAGCTCTGGCAGAAGATCACGACCGAAGAAGACCCGGAGTGGACCCGCCGCTACCACTCGCTCGACCCTGCCGAGAAGGCGTTCGGCGGTCGAGTTGAGATCACCATGAAAGACGGATCGAAGCTCGTCGACGAGATCGCGGTGGCCGACGCGCATCCGCTAGGCGCGAGGCCGTTCGCCAGGGCGCAATACGTCGAGAAGTTCCGCACTCTCGCTGAGCACGTGCTCGAGGCGGAAGAAATCGAGAGATTCCTGAACCTCGTGCAGCGGCTGCCCGAATTGACCGCAGACGAGATTCTGGGGCTTAGCGTCGTCGCCCGACCGGGACTGCTCGCCTCGGTACCGACACCGAAAGGACTGTTCTAATGCTGTATTCGGAAGTAACCGGCGCCGCCAAGCGAAAGAACCTTCGCGAGGGCCTCGCAAGTGGAAAGCTCCTTCGATTCCCGGGAGCCTTCAACCCGCTCAGTGCAAAGCTCATTGAGGACAAGGGCTTTGAAGGGGTCTATATTTCCGGAGCCGTGCTCTCTGCCGACCTCGGCCTGCCAGACATCGGGCTCACGACTCTCTCCGAGGTGGCCGGCCGGGCAGCGCAAATCACGAGGATGACCGACCTGCCCGCGATTGTGGACGCCGACACGGGCTTCGGCGAGCCGATGAACGTCGCCCGCACCGTGCAGGAGCTTGAGAATGCGGGAGTTGCCGGGCTTCACATTGAAGATCAGGTCAACCCGAAGCGCTGCGGTCACCTCGACGGAAAAGCTGTCGTGGAGACGGATGTCGCGGTCAAGAGAATCCGCGCGGCCGCGACGGCCAGGCGCGATCCGAATCTGCTCATAATCGCCCGCACCGACATCCGCGCTCTTGAGGGTCTGGATTCTGCAATCGACCGGGCGAAACAGCTCGCGGATGCCGGAGCAGACCTCATCTTCCCCGAGGCCATGCGTGACCTGAGCGAATTTGAAGCCATGGTCAAGGCCCTCGACGTACCGGTAATGGCGAACATGACCGAGTTCGGAAAGAGCGACTTGTTCACCGTGGCCGAGCTCGAGTCAGTCGGAATCAGCCTGGTGATTTACCCGGTCAGCCTGCTGCGCCTTGCGATGGGGGCAGCAGAGCGGGGCCTGGACACTTTGCTTGCTGAGGGTACGCTGAAATCGACGGTAGGTCAGATGCAAACCCGCGCGAGACTGTACGAACTGCTGGATTACGAGGCTTACAACACCTTCGATTCCGGTGTCTTCAACTTCACGCTCGAAACGAACAGGAGCTGAAATGGCCGAAGAAGCAAAGACACAGAACACTCAATCCCAGGGCACTCCCGAGCCTGAGATCCACAAGGGGCTGGCAGGAGTCGTCGTTGACACTACGGCGATTTCGAAGGTCAATCCGGCGACGAACTTTCTCATGTACTACGGCTATCCGGTGCCGGAACTTGCCGAGAAGTGCCAGTTCGAGGAGGTCGCCTACCTGTTGTGGAACGGCGAGCTGCCGAACGACCTGCAGCTTGAGGAGTTCCAGAAATTCGAGCGCTCACTTCGCGACCTCAATCCGCGGGTAAAGAAGGTCATCGACGAACTGCCAACTAGTGCCCACCCGATGGATGTCGTACGCACTGCCGTAAGCGTACTTGGCGCGAGCGACCCGGATGCCGCTGACAACGACCGCGGCGCAAACCTCAACAAGGCGATCAAGCTCTATGCCCAGTTGCCTTCGATCGTGGCCTACATCCAGCGTCGCAAGCGTGGACTTGAGCTGATCGAACCTCGGGAGGATCTCGCCTATTCGGCCAACTTCCTGCACATGACCTTCGGGGACGTGCCGGATCTGCCGGTAGTGAACGCTTTCGACGTTTCGATGATTCTCTACGCGGAGCACTCCTTCAACGCCTCCACCTTCACCGCGCGAGTAGTCACGAGCACGCTCTCCGACATCTACTCGGCGGTCACCGCGGCAATTGGCGCCCTCAAGGGACCGCTGCACGGCGGAGCGAACGAAGCGGTAATGCACATTCTCGATGAGATCGGAAGTGCCGACCTTGCCGATGCCTGGCTGGATGCCGCTCTCGCCGACAAGAGGAAGATCATGGGCTTCGGCCACCGGGTCTACAAGAACGGCGACTCGAGAGTGCCAACCATGAAGGCCGCCCTCGGAACCCTGATCAACTACTACGACCGGCGGGACATGGCAAAGCTCTACGACGCTCTCGAAGTCGCGATGGAGAATAAGAAGGGGATCAAGCCGAACCTCGACTACCCGTCCGGCCCGGCTTATCACCTCATGGGCTTCGACACCGAGCTGTTCACTCCGCTGTTTGTAATGAGCAGGATCACCGGATGGACCGCGCACATTATGGAGCAGCTTGGCGCAAACGCTTTGATCCGGCCGCTGTCCGCCTATGACGGGCCGAAGCAAAGGCACGTGCCGGTAAAGTCGTAGCGTGACCTGGAGCCGGGACCGGATTCTGCGGCTCGTTCTGATCGGACTAGTCGTTGGGTTCTTTTCCGGACTCTTCGGAGTGGGCGGCGGAATCGTTCTGGTTCCGCTGCTGATCAGCTTCGCCGGGTTCGACCACCGCCAGGCGAGTGCGACCTCGCTTGCCGCAGTGTTGCTCACCGCGATCGCCGGAATGGTGGCCTACGCGTCACACGGTTCAGTTGATCTGATTGCTGCGCTTCTGCTTGCAGCCGGTGCAATCTTCGGTTCGCTGCTTGGAACCTGGCTGCTGCACCGGATTAGGCAAAAGGTGCTTCGCTGGATCTTCGTGATATTTCTGGTCCTGGTCGCGGTTCGAATGTTCTTTCTGGTTCCGGACCGCTCTGCCGAGCTGAGCTATTCAGTACTGGCAATTGTCGCCCTGATTGGTCTCGGTTTTGTGACCGGCGTGATTTCGGGCCTGCTCGGGGTTGGCGGCGGAGTCTTCATCGTACCCGCGCTAATGCTCATTTTCGGACTCGGCGACCTGGTTGCGAAGGGGACTTCACTGCTCATGATCATCCCAACTGCAATCACCGGAACACTTGCCAATTTCCGCAGAGGGCATACGGATCTGAAAGCCTCGGCACTCATCGGGGTGGTCTCGATTCCGGCCTCAATCGGCGGAGCTGCTCTGGCCTGGGCGGTCCCTGCGGCTCTGGGCAGCATCCTTTTTGCGATTCTGCTCGTCTATTGCGCAATTCAGCTCGCCTGGGGAGCAGTCCGGGACAGAAGTTCGGAATAAACCTCGGCACAGTTCGGTTTAGAAACGAAGCAATATTCAGTTTCAGCGCGCCGTCTCAATGCGGTGGGCCCTACCTAAGGAAAACTCTGTGGACATTGTCTTTCTCATTGCTCGAATCGCATTCGTAATTCTGTTCGTGACCTCCGGGCTCGGCCACTTGCTAAAGGCTGACATGATGGCCGGCTTCACCAAGTCGAAGGGTGTTCCCTTCCCCAAGCTCGCGACTATCGTGAGCGGACTCGCAATGCTCATCGGCTCGCTCTCGATTCTTCTGGGAGTTTGGGGCGACATCGGATCTCTGTTCATCGTTGTGACGATGCTCGGCACTGCGTTCGTCATGCACAATTTCTGGACGCTGAAGGACCCGATGGCAAAGCAGGGAGATCAGACCCAGTTCCTGAAGGACCTTTCACTTTCGGCTGGAGCACTCGGCTTCTTCATGATCTTCCTGACTGATCCGAGCCTCACTCTGACCTCTTCGCTGCTTCCTTTCTAATCAGAAGCGTGACCGGAAGCCTAGGCTGAAGCCATGGAACATGTAGAACTCAACGACGGCCGCAGTATCCCACAACTCGGATTCGGCGTCTTCAAAGTAGACCCGAAGCAGACCGAGAAGATCGTAAGCGAGGCGCTCGAAGTCGGGTACCGGCACATCGACACCGCGGCGATCTATCGCAACGAGGAGGGGGTCGGGCGAGCAATCGCAGCCTCCGGCATCCCGCGCGAAGAGCTGTTTATAACAACCAAGCTCTGGAACGATCGGCATGGAGATGCCCCGGCGGCCATGGCCGAAAGCCTTGAGAAGCTCGGGCTGGACTACGTCGACCTCTATTTGATCCACTGGCCGGCACCGGCCAACGATCACTACGTTCGGGCCTGGCAGTCGCTCATCGAGCTTCGTGGCCAGGGATTGACTCGAAGCATTGGGGTAGCAAACTTTGTCGTTCCCTACCTGCAGCGGCTTCTGGATGAGACGGATGTCGTCCCTGCTGTGAATCAGATCGAGCTTCATCCTGCCCATCAGCAGCCGGCAACCGTCAAACTCGCCCGCGAGAACGGCATTGCAATCGAATCCTGGGGTCCGCTGGGTCAGGCGAAATACCCGCTGCTGGAGGTGCCGGAAGTTGTCGCGGCAGCGAAAGCTCACGGCAAGACTCCGGCTCAGGCGGTCATTCGCTGGCACTTGCAAAACGGGTACATCGTCTTCCCCAAGACCAACCACAAGGAGCGGATGGTCGAGAACTTCGAAGTCTTCGACTTCGAGCTGACCGAAGCAGAGATGGCTTCGATCACCGCTTTGGAACGCGAAGGCCGAGTGGGAAGCCACCCGAGCGAGGTCAATTAGGCGCGTGCGGGCATCCGGTTAGTCGGATGCCCGCCGTTGCCGACCCGGTCAGTCTGGCTGCTCCTCAGGGGTAGAGTCTGCGGTGCTCCCAGCCGGTCTCGGTGCGCTCGTAGCGGAGTCTGCGGTGCATGCGATCGGCTCCGCCGTGCCAGAACTCGACGGTTTGAGGAGTTAGCCGGTAGCCGTTCCAGTCCTCTGGCCGCAGCAGCGGGACTCCGGGTTCCGCGAGTCTGGCCGCTTCGGCGCGGTAGGCGGCATCATCCTCGAGGGTTTCGCTTTGCCTGGACGCCGCAGAGCCCGCCTGCGAGGCGAGCGGCCGATCCCGCCAGATCTCGTCCGACTCTTCCGGTTCGACAATTCGAACCGGTCCGGTCAGCCGCAATTGCTGCCTGGTCTCAAGCCAGTAGGCGACGATCGCAGCCCGAGGGTTTTCTGCGAGCTGGCGGCCCTTGAGGCTGCTTGAATTTGTTGCGAACTCGACTCCGTCAAGATCGAATACCTTCGCCAGTACGAAGCGATTTGTGATTTCCCCGGTCTCGCCGGCGGTAGCAATGGCGATGTTGTAGGGCTCGCGTACTCCGAGTCTGACGACTCGATCTGCCCATTCGACCATGAGGGGCATCGGGTCATCCGGCGGTGAATCGAATTCCGGCAGCTCGAGTTCGATGTTGCCGGTGACTGATGGTTTCGACTTCAAACCGCTGCCTCCGATCCCGATTGCGTTCAAGCAGCACCTGCAGATTCAGGTTAGCCCCGTGTGTTTCAATTCTGGCGCGTAGCGTGGAACCATGACCAATGCTCTGGCTGGTTCGCTCAGCCCTTATTTGCTGCAGCACGCCGAAAATCCGGTCGACTGGCAGCCGTGGGGGCTCGCTCCGTTCGAAGAGGCGAAGCGACGGCAGGTTCCGGTGTTCGTCTCGATTGGTTACGCAACCTGCCACTGGTGCCACGTCATGGCGCGGGAGAGTTTCTCCGACCCGGGAATTGCAAAGCTGCTCAATGAGCACTTCGTGGCGATCAAGGTGGATCGGGAGGAGCATCCGGAAGTCGACTCGACCTACATGACCATGGCGAGCGCGTTTTCGCAGAACCTCGGCTGGCCGCTTAACGTGTTCGTCACTCCGGAAGGCAAAGCCTTTTTCGCGGGGACCTACTGGCCGCCGGATGCCATGGCCGGGCATCCGTCTTTCCGTCAGATTCTCAGCCGCGTGATTGAAGCCTGGGGGTCGCAGAGAGGCGATGTCGAGCAAACCGCGGGCGCAATCGCAGATGCGATCGCAGGTCAATCGAATGCTGGGGCCGGCTCGCTGCCGGGCAGCGCGGAACTGGCAGCAGTGATTGCAGGACTTGGTCAAAGTGAAGATCCCGAGTTCGGCGGCTTCGGCGCGGCGCCAAAGTTTCCTCAGGTCCCCGCAATCGACTTTCTGCTTACCGAGGGAAGTGCCGAAGCGCTCGGAATCGCAGAGCGGGCACTCGTTGCAATGGCGCAGTCGGAACTCCGAGACAAAATCGAGGGCGGCTTCTTTCGTTATGCAACTAAGCGCGACTGGAGCGTTCCGCATTTCGAGCGCATGCTCTACGACAACGCCCAGTTGCTGGGCAGCTATTCGCGACTGGCGCTGGTCTCGGAAAAGCATCGCGATCTCGCCCTGGAGGTCGCAACCGGAATCGCCGACTTCCTCATGAAGATCCTCAAAGTTGAGGGCGGCCTCGCCTCGGCCCAAAACAGCGAGAGCATTGTTGACGGCTACCTGACCGAAGGGGACTACTACAGTCTGGATGCCGAAGCCCGAGCGAAGCAGTCGCCTCCCGAGCTCGACGCGAAAGTTCTCACCGGCTGGAACGGCCTCGCCATAAATTCCCTTGCGCTCGCGGGATTTGCCCTCGATCGGCCCGGCTGGGTGGAGTTTGCGGAAGAGCTTGCGAGCTCGATACTTGAGAACCAGCGCCAACCGGATGGCTCACTCGCCAGGGCGAGCCTGAACGGGCGGGTCTCGGCGGCATCCGCAGTGCTCGAGGACTACGGTCTGCTCGCTCGCGGTCTCGTGCAGCTTGCCATTGCAACCGGAGAACCAAAGTGGGCGGTACAGGCCCGCGAGCTTGTGGTCGCCTGCCTTGGAGAGGACGGATTCCGGACTGCCGGCTCAGCCGATTCGACCCTTTCGAAACTCGGCCTGAACTCTGAAATCGATCCGACCGAGGGGCCGTTTCCTTCCGGTCCGGTGGCACTGGCCGATACTTCGAGGCTGCTCTACGCTCTCGGTGCTGAGCGCAGGTTCTTGGAGGCGGCCATTGCCCAGGCGGAGCAGAATGCGGGGTTCGCCCTGAAGCATCCGCTCGGCTTCGCGGGAAACCTGCGGCTTGCTGCTGATCTCGCCGCAGGCAATTCGCAGCTCGTGGTCGTCTACTCGGGAAGCGAAGTCGACTCTGCTGGTGGCCTTGTCGAGTTTTCCCGCAGGTTCGAGCGGGCGGGTTGCACTTCGATCGCGGTAACGGATGAACAGGCCGGAAAGTGGGTTGAAAACGGGTTCAGCCTGTTCGAAGGGAGAGGCTCGAATTCGAAGCCCGCGACCGCCTACTTTTGCGAAGACTTCGTCTGCCGCTTGCCGGTCGACGACCTCGCTGCGCTAGAGGACTTGCTCGGCTGAGTCGCAGTCCTGGCTGCGGCGGGAGCTTTGGCCTTTATCGGAGCCTTTGTCGGAGTCGCGGTCCTGGACTTAGCCGACGTGTCCTTCGCGGCAGTGGCTTTTGATTGAGTCTTCTCTATTGCAGCGACTTTAGTAGCCTTCGCAACTTTGGTTGCTGTTGCGGTTTTGCCTGCTGGCGTTGTTGCAGGCTTCTTTCGCGCGGCAGCCTTAACCGGCTCGGGCTTTTCTTCAGGATGAGTGCGGAACCACCAGTAGATGGCGAGACAGACCAGGCTGAAGATCGCGAACACGATCATCCAGATCCAAAGCGGCTGGTTGATGTCCCCCCAAAGTCCGCCGCTGCCGACGACGATCACGAAGAAGGCGATCAGCACCACTCCGTAGACGATCGCCCAGCGAAGTTTCGAGGACTTGAACAGAGTGCGACCGTCAAAGTAAGTAATCGGCAGCAGCGCAACCACAAGGCTCGAGAGGCCGGCGGCGCCGATCGCGGCGACAGTGTCGTCAAATAGCGCGCCGAAGAAGCTGCCGCTGGCGATAGCGCCGGCGACCAGATTGTAGATGATCCAGCCGATGATCGAGAGCCCGAATTGCACTCCGGCCCAGGTGAGCACGTACTTCACTTCGCTCTTTCGGCTCACTCTTCCGCCTAAGGCGAGGGTGAGGATCAGGCCGATCAGTAATCCCGGAGCGAAGTCGAGAACTCTCGAGACGATGACCCCGAGCAGGGCGATGATGAGTCCGAACGGCTGCAGCTGAATGGAGGAAACGATGTTCCAGTTGCGCTTGAGAATCCTGCTGGTGATCTGGTTCGCCAGGTAGCCGAGAAGGAAGGTCGCAATGACGCATGAAATGAAAAGCCTGAGCGAGGCGAGATCGAACCCGAATCTAGGGTCTGAAAAGCTCAGGATGAACGAGGCGAGAACCGTGAGGATGATTCCGCCGATGAGCGGCTTCTTCTTCGACCACTTCTTGAGCCGCTCAATCCAGCCGACTTTTGGCAGACGAAAGCGACCGAAGACTCGTTCGTAGTTTTCGTCGAGGCTCGAATTCACGAGTTCGGCAGGAAGAGCCACGAAGAACAGCAGTGCAATCCCGCTGCCGGCGCCTGCTGCCAGCACAATCGGACTGCTCAGAATCTCGGCGAATTTCGGAAGCGATCCGGTAAACGAAGTGGGTGCGGCGGGGTCGTTTCGATTCGCCTTCGCGGCAAGGGCCCTCCGCTGTTGCTTCGTGTCCTGATCCGAGCCGGAGTTGTTCTCGGCCCGATTCTGGTCCGCGCCGGGTGAGGCGTCATCCTGGGTCTCAGGCTCTTCGGCCTGCGGCGTCGGCTGGACCGTAACCGGCACCGTCGTGGTCTGCGCATTCTGCTCGGGATCGGTCACCGTCACCACGAACTCGTGCGCTCCAGCGGGCGTGGAGTCCGGGATCGTCGCGGCGAGAGCGAAGTTGCCGTTGGCATCGACGACTGTAGTCCCAAGAAGAATCGGATCGGAGTGAATCTCTGCAATGACGCTGGACCCGGGCGGGAGGTCCCCTCCGGAGAAATTGACTGTGTCGCCTGGGAATGGGAACGGGTTGTCAGTCTGGAACGAGAGTGACCAATTGATCAGGAATGACTGCGGAGGATTGGCCGGAGCGGGATTGCCAGGGTTTGCCGGAGGAGCCGGCGGTGGCGCAGTGACGGTCAGCACGAGTTGCGGAGCTGACGGCAGCCCGCTCGAATTGCCCCAGCCGTCCGTCTGGCGCAGGTAGATGTTGTGCACCCCGAGTGCGAGCGACTGGACGATTGTGCAATTGAAACTGTTCAGTTCGCCAATGGGATCGGCCTGTGTGCAACTGAGGGGATTAGCGCCGTCGAATACCTCGAGAGTCGCACCGGTCTCGGCAACCCCTGAAATTGTCGGGTGAGCGCCGGCTCTAGAGGCGAAGACCGAACCTCCCGATTCAGAGTCGTGAGGAGAGGTGACTGTCGGAAAATCCGGAGGGGTCGTGTCATTGAGTACCAATGGAACCGGAGCGCTCAACGCGGAAACATTGCCCGCGAGGTCGGTTTGGGTGGCAGTCAGGGTGTGGGCGTCATCCTGAAAACTCAAGGTCGGCGAGCAGGCCCAGTACCCCGTGTAGTCGATCGGGCCCGTCGGGCAGGCTACGGGATGTCCGTCTGCGTAAACCTGAACGGTTGCATTTTCCTCGGCGGAACCGCTAATCAGAAACGGCGGAGAACTGTTTACCGGGTTTGCGATCGGGTCGATCGTCGGTGCGGCAGGAGCAACGGTGTCGATGTGCAGGGTTCTCGTGCTCGAGAAAATTGTGGTCGCACCGAAGGTGGTTTCGACCAGGTAGGTATAGTCGCCATCCGGAATCGTCCCCGAAGTGCAATTCCATGCCTGATTTACAACCGTGCCGCCGCAGAAGTGGATTAGGAAATCATCCGTGTAGACGTCGAAGTAGGTGCCGTCCGAAGCCCCCGAGAAGGTGGGCTGGTAATCATTGGTGTAGAGGCCATCCGCTGGAGCGGCGATAGTCGGCCGGTTGACGATCGTGATGGTGATCGGCGCGCCGGGAACTGAAGTCTCTGGCACCGCATCGGTCGCGGTGGCCCTCAGGTAGTTGAGTCCGTGGGCGAGGGTCCCCGTCGGGGCCGTGCAATACCAGACGGTCGCGAGGGGATTGGTTGGCACCGTGCAGTAAGGGGAGTAGTTGACGCCGTCGGTCGAGGACTCGACGTTTATTTGCTCGATTCCCAGATCCATGCTTCCCTGGACGGCAGGCTGATCAGCGGCGGTGATCCAGGGATCCGGATAGGTCTGATCTATCGATGGCGGGTTCGGCGCAGCGAAGGCGGCCGGCAATCCAACCCCGAAGCTCAGGACGACGAGAGCGAGTACGCCGGAGGCTGCCAAAGTGCGGCGAGCTTTCACGACGCCTTCTTCCTTTGACACAGCGGTGCCGGGTTCTGTCGGGTGGGGTGAATCCGAGGATAAACCCAAATCGGCATCCAGCGTGATAAATCATCCGGTTGCCGGACGCGAGCCTAAATCCAGGTCGGCAGCCAATAGTGAAGCTGAATGAACCAAAGCGGCATTTGCATTCCGGTCCATAGCGGGTAGAAGAAGGCGCTGACCAGCACAATCATTCCCAGGATCACGGCAACCAGTCGGATGCCGCCGACCCTCCGCCAGTATTCATCTGTCCGCTTTCCCAGCATCAGCCCGAGCACGTACGCGAGTGCGAGAACGAGGAACGGCTCGAAGACGATCGTGTAGAACTGGAAGACAGTTCGATCCAGGTAGAGCAGCCAGGGCAAATAGCCAGCGGCGATCCCGATGAGGATCGCCCCGGACTGCCAGTTGCGGTAGCGGATCAGGCGGTAGATGAGGTAGACAGCGGCAGCTACCGCCCCCCACCAGATGAACGGGTTTGCGATTCCGGTGATCGATTCTCCGCAGCGAGTGAAGTCGCAGCCGTTCTGGCCGAAGTCGCTGCCCTGGTAGTACATGGAGGTCGGCCGAATCATTAGCAGCCAGGTGAGCGGGTTCGCCTGATAACCGTGGGCCTGGTGCAGTCCCACGTTGTAAGCGTAGGCGCTCGCCTGATAGTGCCAGAAGCTTTGCCATTCCAGCGGCACCCAGGAGAGCGCCCCGGTCCAGGCGTTTCCGGCCTGTTCCGCCCAGTGGCGGTAGTAGCCACGGTCGGTTGCGAACCAGCCGACCCAGGTTGAAAGGTAGGCGATCAGTGCGATCGGCACAGTCAGCAGGAATGAAACCGGCCCCTGCTTCACGATCGTTCCGGTAGCGAAGAAGGTGACTCCTTCTCTGCGCCTGGCCATGGCATCCACTGCGAGAGAGTAGACGGCGAAAATCGCGAGGAAGTAGATGCCGTTCCATTTGACGGCGCTGGCCAGGCCCAGACTCACGCCCATGGCGAATAGCCAGGGCCGCCACCAAAGCGCGGGCCCCCAGTCGGTCGTGCGGCCCTGTTCGACTCGCCGTTTCTTCCAGAGCAGGAGCCGCAATTTGGATTGTCGACGGTCCAGCAGCAGGAAGGTGAAGCCGAGCATTACGAATACGGTGAGGATTCCATCCAGCAGGGCAACCCTCGACATGACGATCGCGTTGCCGTCGATCGCGAGCAATCCGCCTGCGATTGCCGCTATCACTGTCGACTTGAACAACAGGCGGGCAACCACGATCGTGAGCGCTACCAGCAGGATGCCGAAGACAGCAGTGCTGAATCTCCAGCCGAGAGAGTTCTCGGCCCCGAAAATTGCCAGTCCGATCGAAATAACCCACTTGCCGAGCGGCGGGTGGACCACGAAGGAGCCTGCTTCGGAATAGCCGTTGACTTCGCCCGAGTTGAAGAACGAGTCCGATTCTGCAGGCCACTGCGCTTCATAACCCAGGTGCATGAGGGTCCAGGAGTCCTTGACGTAGTAGGTCTCATCGAAGACGAGCGAATGCGGCTGGGTGAGGTTCCAGAATCTGAGCACGGTCGCAAGCAGGATCACCGCCGTCGGGGCTGCCCAGTCCCAAAGTTTTCGCCGGAGCGGAGTGCGGAGCACTCGGGCCCACCAGTCGTCGAGCTTCGACCCGACAGGTTCGTAGCTCCGGGTCGGGGCCAGATCAGAATTTTCGGTGAGATCGCGAGCAGAATCGCCAGTTACGACCGCGTCGAAGTCGCCTCGCTCGCTCACTCCGCAATGCTAACCAACTCAACCGACCGGAATCTTCTCAAGCCCTGGCAGCAGGAGAGTTGGCAGGAAAGTTAGCAGAGTCCTCGACGGGGAGATGGCAGTATGTAGCCGTGATCATCCTGGCCGCGACTCCGATCGGGAACCTCGGCGACGCCAGCCGACGCCTGATTGAAGCCCTCGAGAACGCAAAGGTTGTGGCGGCGGAAGACACTCGGACCGCCATCCATCTCATGAAGGCCCTCGGGATCGAAAACCAGCCGAAGCTCGTGGCTCTGCACGAACACAACGAGGTAGAAAAGGCCAGGTCGATCGCCGAACTTGGCCGGGACGAGGACTTGCTGGTGATTACCGATGCCGGAATGCCCGCAATCAGCGACCCCGGGTTCAGGCTGGTGGAGGCTGCAATCGAAAGCGGAGTCACGGTCACCGCCCTGCCAGGGCCGAGTGCGGTACTCACCGCGCTCGCACTATCGGGACTGCCGACCGATCGGTTCAGCTTCGAAGGGTTCATTCCGCGCAAATCCAGAAGAGCCTACTTTTCTAAGCTCGCCGGTGAGGAGCGCACCATGGTGTTCTTCGAGTCCCCAAACCGGCTTGCAGAGTCTCTCGAGGACGCGGCCGAAGCCTTCGGGGCCGATCGTCGGGTGGCGGTTGCAAGAGAGTTGACCAAGCTGCACGAGGAAGTGCGCAGGGGGACCGCAGCCGAGCTCGCTAAGTGGGCAGCCGAAGGGGTACGCGGGGAGATCTGCATAGTGATCGAGGGCGCCGCTCCAAAGCTCGTGGGCTTTGAAGACGCGGCCGCTCAAGTGAGAGCGCTGGTGGCTGCCGGATCCAGCCTTAGGGATGCCGCGGCCGAAGTAGCCGAATCGACCGGCCACAGCAGGCGGGAGCTGTATCAGGCGGCGCTGGAGGGCCGGTAACAGCGGCTCTCACGCGAATAGTCGCGAATAGAATTGAGCGCATGCCCTCGGATCGCTCCTTCTACATCACCACCCCGATCTATTACCCGAGCGATCTTCCGCACATCGGCCACGGCTACACGACCGTAGCTGCCGACACTCTCGCGAGATGGCACCGCCAGGCGGGGGACGACACCTGGATGCTCACCGGCACCGACGAGCACGGCCAGAAAATGCTTCGGGCCGCGGCCGCCAACGGAGTTGGGCCTCAGGAGTGGGTCGACAAGCTCGTAAACGAGTCCTGGATTCCCCTTTTGAAGACCCTGGACGTCGCCAACGACGACTACATTCGAACGACTCAGCCGAGGCACGAAGAGAGGGTACGGCAGTTCGTCGCGGATATCCACGACCGCGGCTTCATCTACCAGGGCGAGTACGAGGCGCTCTACTGCGTCGGCTGCGAAGAGTTCAAGCCCGAATCCGAAATCGTCATGGGAACAGGCGAATTTGAGGGAGTGCCGGTTTGCGCAATCCACTCCAAGCCGCTCGAATTGCTCAAGGAGCAGAACTACTTCTTCAAGCTCAGCGAGTTCCAGAAGAAGCTGCTGAAGTTGTACGCCGACAACCCGGACTTCGTGCAGCCGGAATCGGCCCGCAACGAGGTGGTCTCCTTTGTCAAGCGGGGGCTCAAGGACCTTTCAATTTCCAGGTCGAGCTTCGACTGGGGGATCAAGGTCCCGTGGGACGAAAGTCACATCATCTACGTCTGGGTTGACGCCCTGCTCAACTATGTGACCGCGATCGGCTACGGCGTCGACGAGGCCGAGTTCGAGCGGCGCTGGCCGGCGACCCACATCGTCGGCAAGGACATCCTTCGCTTTCACGCCGTGATCTGGCCGGCGATGCTCATGGCTGCCGGGGTCGAAGTGCCTCATCAGGTTTTCGCCCACGGCTGGCTGCTCGTCGGCGGCGAGAAGATGTCGAAGTCGAAGCTCACCGGAATCGCGCCCAACGAGATTACCGACACCTTCGGTTCAGACGCTTTTCGCTACTACTTTCTGAGCGCGATCGATTTCGGCCAGGACGGCTCCTTCAGCTGGGAGGACATGTCCGCCAGATACCAGTCCGAGCTCGCCAACGGATTCGGAAACCTCGCCTCGCGCACGATTGCGATGATCGAAAAGTACTTTGCCGGAAAAGTGCCCGAGCCGACTGAATATCAGGATGCAGATCTGGCCATTCAGCGGCTGGTCGCCTCGGCGGCCCGCTCGGCTGATGCCTCGATCGAAAAGCTCGAAATCCACGACGCGATCAAGTCGATTTGGGCGATTGTGGATGAGCTGAATGGCTACATCACAGAGAACGAGCCGTGGGCGCTCGCCAAGTCGGAGGACTCCAGACCGCGACTTGCCACCGTGCTCTACACCGTTGCGGAAGGGCTGCGAGCGCTCGCGGTGCTGCTTTCACCGGTGATTCCCAAGGCGACAGCGAAACTCTGGGCGGCGCTCGGTGCTCCAGGGACCGTGCAGGAGCAGCCGATCAGGGAAGCCGGAAACTGGGGTCAGTCGAAGCCGGGCAGTGTTGTCACGAGCATCCCGCCGCTTTTCCCGCGAATTGAAAGCGCCGAGGGCGAGGCTTGACGGAGTCGAACTACATTCGCCAGCGGGATGTGCGCTCCGAGCACGGACAATCCCGCGACCTGAGTTACCCGCCGCTTCCCGAGCCGCTGCCGGTGCCGGTGTACGACAACCATTCGCACCTCGAGATTGCCGACGGCGAAAACCCGCTCGACTACCGGGAGCACCTGGATCGGGCCGGGGCAGTCGGGATTCGCGGTGCCATTCAGGTTGGCGGAGACCTCGCAACTTCGCGCTGGTCGGCGGAGGTTGCTGCGACCGAGCCGAGACTGCTTGCCGCGGTGGCAATCCACCCGAACGAGGCTCCCAATTACGAAGCCTCCGGCACCCTGGACGATGCGATCGCGGAAATCGACGAACTCGCTTCCCTGCCCAGGGTGCGGGCGGTGGGAGAAACCGGTCTCGACTTTTTCCGCACGGACGAAGACGGGCGCGCGGCGCAATTTCGCTCCTTCGAGGCGCACATCGACATTGCAAAGCGGCACGGGATCGCAATGCAGATTCACGATCGCAACGCCCACGAGGAGGTAATCGAAACCCTCCTGCAGCAGGGTGCTCCGGAGAAGACCGTCTTCCACTGCTTCTCCGGGGATGCCGAAATGGCCAGGGCCTGCGCCGATCAGGGCTGGTATCTGTCCTTCGCCGGAACCGTCACCTTCAAGAACGCGGCGAACCTGCGGGAAGCCCTCGTCGCTGCGCCTCGAGATCGGATTCTCGTGGAGACCGATGCTCCGTTCCTGACCCCGACCCCTTTTCGCGGAAGGCCCAATTCGCCCTACCTGATTCCGGTGACCGTTCGGGCGATGGCGGAAGTGCTCGGCGCGGACCTTGCCGAACTTTGCGCGCAACTGGCGGCAAACACCGAGCGGGTCTACGGAAGCTGGGAGACCGATCTGCAAACTGCGGGTGGGGATGGCTGAGTCCGGCTATCTGAGTCCGGCCGCAATCCGCGAGCTCGCTGAGCGGCTGGAGCTGCGGCCGACCAAGAAGCTCGGCCAGAACTTCGTAACCGACGCCAACACTGTTCGCCGAATCGTTCGGGATGCCCAAATCAGTCCCCGGGATCGGGTACTCGAAGTCGGCCCCGGCCTCGGCTCACTGACCCTCGGCCTGGTTTCAACCGGCGCAGAAGTCACCGCCGTCGAGATCGATTCGCGCCTTGCGAGCCAATTGCCGCTCACGGTCTCGGCTCTCGCGCCGGATGCAAGACTCACCGTGATCGAAGCGGATGCGCTGGCGATTGAGACCCTGCCGAGCTCGCCGACCCACCTGGTCGCAAACCTCCCCTACAACGTTTCGGTGCCGGTGATCCTGCACTTGCTCGCGACCTTCCCGAGCATCAGCCGCGCGCTCGTCATGGTTCAGGCGGAAGTGGGAAAGCGAATTACCGCCCCGCCGGGTTCGCGGGTCTATGGAGTGCCGAGCGCGAAGGCCGCCTGGTACGGAGACTGGCGTGAAGCAGGCTCCATCAGCAGGCAGGTCTTCTGGCCGGTCCCGAATGTCGACTCGATTCTCATCGGATTCGAGCGCCGCGCAGAGCCCCTCGGCAGCGAGAAAGAGCGTATTGCCACCTTCCGGCTGATAGACGCGGCCTTCGCCCAGCGCAGGAAAATGCTGCGGCAGGCTCTGGCCGAAACTCTCGGCGACTCGGCGCAATCCCGATTCGAAGCCGCCGGAATCGATCCGACTCTGCGCGGGGAGCAACTCGACATCCGTCAGTTTTTGGAGTTGGCCCGAAACGGGTAGCGTTGCGCCATGGCATCCGAGTCGCCTCGATTGGTTCAGGCGAGAGCTCCAGGAAAGATAAACGTCTTTCTTGAAGTCGGAACGCTCGGAGCCGACGGCTACCACGAAATCGCCACCGCGTATCAGGCCGTTTCCCTCTATGAGGAGGTTCGAGCCAGCCACGCGAGCGACTTTTCGGTGAGTTTCACCGGCTCGGTGGACCTCACCGGACTGCGCACTGACGGCTCCAATCTTGCGATTCGCGCCGCGAGCATGCTCGCCCGGAAGACCGGCTACCGCGAGGGCGTCAAACTCGAAATCGAGAAGAACGTTCCGGTCGCCGGCGGAATGGGAGGCGGATCAGCGGATGCCGCCGCGACTCTGGTTGCCTGCGACGCCCTCTGGGGGACCGGGCTCAGCAAAGAAGAGTTGCTCGACCTCGCGGCCAGACTCGGACCAGATGTTCCATTCGCGCTCACCGGCGGCACGGCAATCGGAACCGGTCGCGGCGACCAGTTGAGCGCGGCGCTAGCCAAGGGACAGTTCAACTGGGTGCTCGTGATTTCCGATCAGGTGCTTCGAACCCCCGACGTCTATGAGGAACTCGACCGTCACAGGGAGAGGCACGTTCTGGATATTTCCCCGGCCCGAACGCAGCCTCAGGTTGAGGCGAACGTGCTTCAGGCGCTGCGGGCGGGGGATGCGCACTTGCTCGGCGAGAGCCTGCACAATGACCTGCAGGCGGCGGCCCTGCACCTCGCTCCGGAGCTGGCAGGCATTCTCGAGCTAGGCGAGGAAAACGGCGCGATTGCCGGAATCGTCTCGGGCTCGGGACCGACCATCGCGTTTCTTGCCGCCGATCTCGACGGAGCGCTTGAGCTGCAGGTGGCCCTTTCCGCAGCCAGAATGAACGCCGTGCGGGTGACTGCTCCGGTGCACGGCGCACGGCTCGTAGGCGACTAGCTCGGAGTCTCGAGGGCCGGCCGGCAGGGGCTGCCGCACCTCTCGGAGCGCGAGTTCAGACGTGATCTGCGGGGCCAGTCGCCTGTAGCATGGGCACACTGATCGATTTGCAGTTCAGCAGAAGTTGCGAAAGGTCGAAACACATGAGTTCAGACAATGTGATCGAGATCGAAAACCTTGACAAGTGGTTCGGCAAGGTCAAGGCCCTGGACAAACTCAATCTGAGCGTCGAGCGCGGTCAGGTGCACGGGTTCCTCGGCCCGAACGGCGCCGGCAAGTCGACCGCGATTCGCGTGCTGCTCGGCCTGCTCAAGGCGGACGGCGGAACGGCCAGAGTGCTGGATGGCGACCCGTGGAAGGACGTCGTCAGCCTCCATCGCAGGCTCGCCTACGTTCCAGGCGATGTTTCACTCTGGCCGGGGATGACCGGCGGAGAGGCGATCGACCTGCTCGGTTCGCTGCGCGGCGGCCTCGACCAGAAGCGGCGGGCCGAGCTGATCGAGCGCTTCGAACTCGACCCGACTAAGCGCGGCCGCCAGTACTCCAAGGGCAATCGGCAGAAGGTCGCAATAGTCGCAGCCCTTGCCTCAGATGCCGAGCTACTGATTCTGGATGAGCCGACATCCGGTCTCGACCCGCTCATGGAGGCGGTGTTCACAGACGTGATCAGCGCGGCGAAAACTCGCGGAGTTTCGCTCCTGCTCTCAAGCCACATCCTCGCCGAAGTGGAGAGCCTCGCCGACCGACTGTCAATAATCCGCGACGGCCGGATCGTCGAAACCGGAACCCTCGCCCAATTGCGCGGAAAGGCGCGCACGACCATCCACGCGACTTTCACCCGCGTGCCAGAGGTGGGAGCGTTGAAATCGCTGCATGACGTGCGAATCGACGGCAGCAAGCTAACGGCGACCGCGGATGCCGACAAGATCGGCGAGGCGATGAAGATTCTCACCGGCTACGGCCTCGAATCGCTAACCGTAGAACCGCCGTCACTCGAATCTCTGTTCCGGCGATTCTACGAAGGCGACGAAGGCGAAGCGGCCGCCTGATGAACACGGCCGTTGCTGGCGCTCCGGAGCTGCTGAGGACCATCCTCAGGCACGAGGGACGCAACTTCGCCCCCTGGGTGCTCATCGCAACCGCGCTCTCGGTTTCCTCGGTCCTGGTCTATCCGTGGATTTTCCCTGAGCTTTCTGATCGAGTAGCTTTGGCGACGGCAATCGGCGCAAACCCCGCCTTCGGGATGATTTTTGGACCGGCCTTCGAACTCACAACCAGCGACGGTTTCAACGCCTGGCGGACTCTCGCGCTGGGCGGCTTCCTGACCGGCCTCGGTTCGATCTTCGCGGTGGTCCGAACCACGCGAGGCCAGGAAGACTCCGGTCAGGCTGAACTGCTCGCCTCCGGTGTGCTCGGCCGCGGCAGCCGACTGCTCGCAGGGGTCGGCTTCGCACTCGTTGGCTCTGTGATGGTCGGCATCGTCTCGGCGGTTTCAACCGGGCTTTGCGGTGGAAACTGGGAGGACTCGTTCCTGCTCTCGGCAACCTTCACCGCGACCGGCTGGATGTTCGCGGGAGTTGCCGCGATCTGCGCCCAACTGGGTTCCAGCGCAAGGGCCGCGAACTCGATCGCTGTAGGCATTCTCGGTGCGTTGTTCCTGGCCCGCGGGTTCGCGTATTCGATAGAGGCTCCTGACTGGACCGTGTGGGCAAACCCGCTCGGCTGGATGACCGAAACCCGTCCCGCAAGCGGCGACAACTGGTGGCCGCTCCTGTACGCTATCGCGTTCACGGTAATCGCGATCCTCATCGCATTCGCCCTGCAGTATCGGCGGGACTTCGGCTTCGGGATCATTCCGCCCAGACCGGGCCCTGCCAGCGGAAAGGTCAGGTCGGTGCTGGCGCTGGCCCTGCGCATTAATCGCGGCCCAATCATCACCTGGACTATCGCCTTTGCAGTGCTGGGGATTGTCTACGGCTATTTCGCGACCTCGGTGCACGACATCCTCGCCAAGGATTCCTCGGTCGCCGCGATCCTGGCAGCCGGGGCAACCACCCCTGAAGCACTCACTTCGGTCTTTCTCCTCACCATCCTCGGTCTCGTCGGAATCATCGCAGCGGTACCCGGGGTGCAGACGATGATCAAGGTTCGAAGCGAAGAAATGGAGGACCGGGTAGAGCCGCTGCTGGCGCAAGCGGTCAGCCGGCCGAAATACTACGCGCCGAACGTGCTGCTGGCACTGCTCATGCCTGCGATCTACGTGCTCATAGCCGGACTGCTCATTGCCGCTCTCGCTTCGAGCGCGGATATCGGGGTCGACTTCGGCGACACCTTCCTGCAGGCGGTTGCGACTGTGCCGGCGGTCTGGACGATCACGGCTGTATCGGTCGCGATCGTCGGGGCGCGGCCGAAGGTTTCGATCGCGGCCTGGGTCGGCGTGCTCGCGGCCTTCGTGCTCACGATCCTCGGACCGACCTTCAAGCTGTGGGACTGGATCCTCGCAATCAGCCCGTTCTGGCATGTGCCCACCGTTTCGGCTGTGGATGCCGACTGGACCGGATTGATCTGGATCAGCCTTGTGACGCTGTTCTTTCTGGCAGTCGGGTTCGCCGGCTTCCGCCACAGGGACCTCGCGGTTTCGTAAGCCCACTTTTGAGTGCGGTAGACCCGCGCGTCGCCCCCTGCTGATTAGCCGACCCCGCAACGACCGCCTGTGCATCCCCGTAATCTTGAGGCGATGGCTCATTTGCTCGGTGCCGAATCGGTGCATCTCGAATTCCCCACTCGCGTGGTTCTGGATTCAGTCACCCTGGGGCTGGGCGAAGGCGACCGGATCGGCGTCGTCGGCCGCAACGGCGACGGCAAGTCCTCGCTGCTCGGGCTGCTCGCTGGAACGATCCAGCCGAACTCTGGTCGGGTTACCCGCAGGGGCGGGCTGCGGCTCGGGGTGCTCAGTCAGGCTGATGAGGTCAGTTTCGGTGCGAGCGTTCGCGAGGAAGTCTTTGGCGATCTGCCGGAGCACGCCTGGGCATCCGACCCCAGGGCTCGCGCGGTTGCAACCGGCCTGCTCGGCGGAATAGAGCTGGATTCGGATGCCGGCGAGCTTTCCGGCGGGCAGCGGCGCAGGGTCGCTCTGGCCCGACTGCTCGTCGGCGAGTGGGATGTGCTGCTGCTCGACGAGCCGACCAATCACCTGGACATTGAGGGGGTCACCTGGCTTGCCGCGCACCTGAAGTCGCGCTGGTCGAAGGGGGATGGCGCGCTCGTGGTCGTCACCCACGACCGGTGGTTTCTGGATGAGGTTTCCGAGAACACCTGGGAGGTGCACGACCGAATCGTCGAGCCGTTCGAGGGCGGCTATGCGGCCTACATTCTGCAGCGGGTTGAGCGGGACCGCATGGCGGCCGCAAGCGAGGCGAAGCGCCAGAACCTGCTGCGAAAGGAACTCGCCTGGCTCAGGCGCGGCGCCCCGGCAAGAATCAGCAAGCCTAAGTTTCGGATCGACGCCGCGAACGCCCTGATCGAAAACGAACCTCCGGTTCGGGACAAGGTGAGCCTCGAAAAGCTCGCGATGCAGCGGCTCGGCAAGGATGTAGTCGACCTCGAAAACGCGGGCCTGAGCTTCGGCGATCAGGCGGTACTTAAGGAAGTCACCTGGCGCATCGCTCCGGGCGAGCGCACCGGAATTCTCGGCCGCAACGGCGCGGGCAAATCGACCCTGCTCGGCCTCATCGCGGGCCGGATCCAGCCGCAAAGCGGCAGGGTCAAGACCGGAAAGACAGTCCAGATCGCAATCCTCGACCAGAGACTCGCCGAGCTAGATGCGATTCTGGATGACCGGGTCGCCCAGGTGCTCGCCGCCCAAAAGTCGAGCTACCGGGTCGGCGGCAAGGAGGTCACCACAGGCCAGCTGCTGGAGCGGCTCGGATTCAGCAGCGCGCAACTCTCCACCCCGGTCAGGGATCTTTCCGGCGGCCAGAAGCGCAGACTCCAGCTACTGCTGATTTTGCTTTCCGAACCGAACCTGCTGATCCTCGACGAACCGACAAACGACCTCGACACCGACATGCTCGCCGCCATGGAGGACTTGCTCGATTCCTTCGCAGGCACGCTCATCGTCGTCTCCCACGATCGCTACCTGATCGAGCGCGTGACCGACCAGCAATACGCGATCCTTGAGGGTCATTTGCGTCATCTTCCCGGCGGAGTCGATGAATATCTGCGACTTCAAGAACCGGATGTTTCATCTCAGAAAAACGAGCGATTAGTCGGCTTGGGCACTGATCAAAAGCTTGCAGTGTCTCATCTCACCGGAGCCGAACAACATATGGCACGCAAGGAACTTAGTGCCACGGAGCGAAAGCTCGAGAGAATTAGCGAACGCGTCGCAGATATTCATGAACGCATGGCTAGCTACGACCAGGGGGACTACGAGGGGCTGGCGCTACTCAATAGCGAGTTGCGTGCCGCTGATAACGAAGCATCGCGGCTCGAAGAGCGATGGCTTGAACTGTCCGAGATGCTTGAATGACTCGTAAAACACCGCGGGAACGGCGTCATGGGATCTCCCACTCTTTGACTCATGCGTAGAACTCCGACTCCGACCGATGGTGCGCCACCATCTCATAATGACCAAATGCGCACCGCCGACGATGACGTGATCACGTCAGTCATGCCGGTTTCGAATGCGCTTAGGTCATCGGTTGAGAATGGCACGGGTTGTCGTGCCAGGATGAAGGTTGAGTCGGCGTAGCAACTGTGCGTTGAGGGCGACGACGATCGTGGAGAGGGACATCAGGATTGCCCCAACCGACATCGGCAAGATGAAACCGATGGGGGCGAGCACCCCAGCTGCCAGCGGCACAGAGATGAGGTTGTACCCCCCAGCCCACCACAGGTTCTGCTTCATCTTTTCGTACGCGGCTCGTGACAACTCCATTACCGAGAGCACCGAACGAGGGTCATCACTGGCGAGAATGACACCCGCCGAAGCAATCGCGACATCGGTTCCCGCTCCAATGGCGAGTCCGACGTCTGCTCGCGCGAGAGCGGGGGCGTCGTTGACACCGTCGCCCACCACCGCGACCTTCCGTCTTTCACCCTGCAGCTCCTGAACCTTCAAAGCCTTGTCTTCGGGGCGAACTCCGGAAAAGACCCGGTCGATACCAAGATCCTGCGCCACAGTCCGCGCAACAGCATCCGCGTCGCCCGTAATCATTACAACCTGCACGCCGAGTGCATGCAACGCGTCGACCGCCTCGCGCGACTCTGGCCGCACCTCATCGGCGAGCTTCAACGCCCCGATGACACGGCCGTCCTGAAGGACGTGCAGAATAATCGCGCCATCCGCACGCCACTCATCGGCAATCGCAAGTTCAGCTGCGTGCTCCTCTGTGAGCAAATGGGGTCCGCCAACGCGCACGATGTTTCCGCCGATGGTCGCCGTCACCCCCACTGCAGGCGAAGACGTAAACTCGGTGCTGCGTGGAACAGTAAGTTGCCTGTCATCCGCCGCGCGCACGATGGCTTTCGCGAGCGGGTGCTCACTGTCGGATTCGACCGCAGCAGCAAGCGACAAGACCTGGTCGGAGTCGAAGCCGTCGACGGCGAACACTTTAGAGACGACCGGCTGGCCCTTAGTGAGCGTACCCGTCTTGTCGAAGAGCACTGTGTCGATGGTGCGCATGCTCTCAAGCGCCAGGCGATCCTTGACCAGCACACCCGCGTGAGCCGCACGTTCAGTGGCGATGGAAACGACCAACGGAATGGCCAACCCGAGTGCGTGCGGGCATGCGATCACGAGCACAGTGATCGTACGAATCACCGCCGCATTGGGCAGGCCAACGAGAGTCCACACGATCGCCGTAATGATCGCGGCACCGAACGCAAACCAGAACAGCCATCCGGCAGCCGTGTCGGCAAGACGCTGCGCGCGCGATGACGAGTTTTGCGCCTCTGAAACGAGTCGTTGAATACCTGCCAGCGTCGTGTCATCACCGATAGCCGTGATCTCGACGCGAATACCAGAGTCGGTCGCGACTGTGCCTGCAGTAACGTGATCACCGCTGCCGCGTCCGACAGTGCGGGACTCACCGGTGACCATCGACTCATCCATCGAAGCTCGTCCATCGACGATGCGACCATCTGCCGGAACGCTCCCGCCGGGCCGGATGATAACGACGTCGCCGACGACGAGATCTGAAGGTGAGACGGTAACAACGACATCACCATTGATTCGTTCGGCTTCGTCTGGGAGAAGGGCTGCGAGAGAGTCAAGTGCCGAGGTGGTTTGGGCAAGGGCTCGCATTTCGATCCAGTGACCGAGCAGCATGATCACGATAAGGAGTGCCAACTCCCACCAGAAGTCGAGTTCGTGATGCAGCATGCCGAGCGCCGCACCCCAAGAGGCGACGAAGGCGACCGTAATTGCGAGACCGATCAGCAGCATCATCCCGGGCTTGCGAGCCCGGATCTCACTCACCGCGCCCCTGAGGAACGGCTTGCCACCCCAGATATACATGATCGTCCCCAGAATCGGCGACACCCACGTCAGACAAGGAATATCGGGAAGGGTATAGCCGAGGATCGTTGAGAACATCCCCGATAGGACCACCGTGGGGATGGCGAAGGAAAGCATGATCCAGAACAACCGACGGAACTGCCCGGCATGGTCACCATGAACCGCATGCCCGCCATGGTTTTCATGTCCAGCGTGAGTGTCGTGAGCATCATGACCGGATGACTCGTTGTGAACTTCGTGTTCGTGGTGTTTACCCGCGTGATGCGCGTGGTGCTCTTGCTCGCCATCGTAGTGGGGATTACTCATTGGATCCTGCTCCTGAAAAATGAAGGGATTGACCTCTCGACTACTCGTTGAAACGGAATACCCCCTAGGGGTATTCCCCATTAAGTATTGCACTCAGACAGATCGATAATTATGGCTCTCTGCGGCTGCGATGTCCTCTACGTATATTCGTGCCAGCTTCGCAGGTGCGTAAGGTGCCCACTCCTCGGCAGCGAAGCTTCCGGTCGATGCGTAGCGGAATTCTTCAACACCCGCTGCCCTCGCCCGGAGTGAATCGATGCCGCGCGGGGCAATAAATGTTTGGGTTGAGCCGGCAGGTACAGAATAGTCAGCGGCCCATTCTCGCAACAGCTTCTGCCAATCGGGTACCTGGTAGGTGGCACTCGGAAGCCAGTCAAGGAGCCCCTCCTCGACGAGATAGTCGCGAATTCGGTAGGTGGCACCGGTAGATACGCCGGGCAACCCGAGAAGGTCGGAGATGGTAAGCGGACCCCGGTAATCGATAAGGGTGCGAACGACGCGAGCCGCTGGCTCGCCCTTGAGGTTGCCCCTGGGACTACAAGGGCCTCGCTTCGGAGAATTATCGCTCTCCGCTGTCAGTGGAAACTCTCGATTTCCCGAATATAGTACGAGTTCTGGAAAATCGTGGATTCCGCTGTCATCGGAGAAAAAAGTTTTCAGAAATCTGTGGTTGGCTGCATTCCTAGATGCCAGGCATTACCCGCTCAGTCGAAGTCGAGGATGAGTTTTCGCAGCAGCCCGGCAAGCCGCTCTCGGTCAAGCGGCGGCAGTCGCTTGAGAATCTCGGCTTCGGCGCGAAGCAGCATGGTGATTGCGGAGTCGACTCGCTCCTGGCCGCGCTCGGTCATGGTGACGAGGATTCCGCGGCCGTCGTTCGGGTCGGAGTGGCGGCTGACGAGACTGCGCTCGGCGAGCCGATCGATGCGGTTGGTCATGGTGCCAGAGGAGACGAGAGTCTGCTGCAACAGAGCCTTGGGGGTGAGCTGGTAGGGGGTACCGGCCCGGCGAAGTGCGGAGAGCACGTCGAATTCCCAGGGGTCGAGATCGGAACTTTGGAAGGCATCCCGCCTGGCACGATCTAGGTGCCTTGAGAGCCTGCCGATTCTCGACAAAACCTGCAGCGGCTCGAAATTGAGATCGGGCCTTTCGCGCACCCACGCCTCAACGATCCGGTCAACCTCGTCTCGCCTCGGCATTACTCCATTATCCCGGCAGCGGCGGCTCGCGTCACAGAACGAACTGCAAGGTCGAATTCCGAACAGACTCCAAGTTTCACCTGATCTGTCTGGCCCGTCTGTCTGGCAGACTTGAGAGGCGCAATTCGCGATCCGCCTTGGTGTAACGGCAGCACGACAGCCTTTGGAGCTGTTAGGTCCAGGTTCGAATCCTGGGGGCGGAGCTCGGGTGCGCAAGAGGGAAGGCAAAGCAATGGTCGACAAAAACCTCGCGGTGATCGTTCTGGCAGCCGGAGAAGGCACCCGAATGCGATCCAGCAGGCCCAAGGTGCTGCACCCGATAGCCGGCCTCTCAATGCTCGGCCACGTGCTCGCGACCGCAAGATCGCTCGAACCCTCTGTAGTGCTCACGGTGGTGAGGCACGCTCGGGATGCCGTGGCAGAAGAAATCTCACGGCTGTTGCCGGAGACAGTCGTCGTCGATCAAGATGAGATCCCGGGCACCGGCCGGGCCGTAGAGGTCGCGATCGCCGCCCTGCCGAAGGATTATTCCGGCGACGTAATCGTTATTAGCGGCGATGTGCCAATGCTGGACGCCGAGACACTCACGGAATTGTTGCGCTCGCACAGAGAACGCGGTTCCGCAGCGACCGTGCTGTCGGCGGTAATCGGCGACGCGAACGGATACGGGCGAATCGTCCGCGGAAGCGACGGCTCCTTCGATCGGATCGTCGAGCAAAAGGACGCAGCCGGCCCGGAGCTCGAGATCACCGAGATCAACTCCGGCAGTTACGTGTTCAGAGTCTCGGCACTGCGCGCGGAACTACAGAAGATCGGGACGAAGAATGCCCAGGGCGAGAAGTACCTGACCGATGTGATCGGACTGCTCAAGGGCGACAACGAGCCGGTGGAGGCGATTCCGGTCAGGGAGAGCTGGCTCGTTGCCGGAGTCAACGATCGCGCCCAGCTTGCGGAAGTGGGGGCGAGAATGAATGCCCGGATCATCCGTCGCCACCAGCTTGCCGGAGTCACGATTCAGGATCCTGCTACGACCTGGATCGACGCCGATGTGGTGATCGCGGAGGATGTCGAAATCCTGCCGGGCACCCAGTTGAAAGGTGCAACCAAGATCGATCGCGGAGCGGTGATCGGCCCTGACACGACTCTCGTCGACTGTGAAATCGGCGAAGGAGCCACGGTAAAGCGTACAGACGGGACGCTCGCGGTGATCGGCAAGGGGGCATCCGTCGGTCCCTGGGCTTACCTCAGGCCGAACACGGTATTGGGTGACGAGGGCAAGATCGGCACCTTCGTTGAGACCAAGAACTCGACGATCGGCTACGGCAGCAAGGTTCCGCACCTGAGCTACATCGGCGACACCGAGGTCGGGGTGCAGTCGAACATCGGGGCGGGCACCATCACCGCGAATTACGACGGAGTGAAGAAGCATCGCACTAAGGTCGGCTCGCACGTAAGGAGCGGCTCGCACAACGTATTCGCCGCTCCCGTTACAATCGGAGACGGAGCCTACACCGGAGCAGGCACAGTGGTTCGCAAGGATGTGCCGCCGGGAGCCCTTGCAATCAGTGTTGCTCCACAACGGAATATGGTGGGCTGGGTCGCAGAGAATCGACCGGGAACTGCAGCCGCGGAAGCGGCGGCGGAGGCCGAAAAGACGGACCAGGCTTAGGGCTGGCGCAGCCAGCGGGAAGCGAGAAAAGTGTCCGGAATCAAAGTCACTGGCCAGAAAAGACTGGTGATTGTTTCCGGTCGCGGATACCCTGACCTCGCAAAGCAAATCGCAGACGAACTCGGCAGCGAACTCGTTCCAACCGACGCGAGAACCTTCGCAAACGGCGAGCTCTACGCGCGCTATGACGAAAGCGTTCGCGGTTGCGACGCGTTCGTCGTTCAGTCGCACACCAATCCGATCAACGAGTGGCTCATGGAGCAGCTCATTATGGTGGATGCCCTGAAGCGCGCCTCGGCCAAGAGAATTACGGTAGTCGCCCCGTTTTACCCCTACGCGCGCCAGGACAAGAAAGGCCGCGGCCGCGAGCCAATCTCCGCACGGCTGGTGGCCGACTTGTTCAAGGCTGCCGGCGCCGACCGGATCATGAGCGTCGACTTGCACGCCGCGCAAATCCAGGGTTTCTTCGACGGACCGGTCGACCACCTGTTCGCGATGCCGGTGCTGCTTGAGCACTTCCGAAAGAACCTCGATACTTCAAACCTCACCGTGGTTTCCCCCGATATGGGCCGGGTGAGAGTGGCGGATGTCTGGAGTGACAGGCTCGGCTCGCCGCTGGCCATCATCCATAAACGCCGCGATCCGCTCGTGCCGAACAAGGTGACAGTTCACGACATCGTCGGCGAGGTTGAGGGTCGGGTGTGCCTGATCGTGGACGACATGATCGACACCGGCCGCACGATCGTGAAAGCTTCGGAGGCGCTCAAGAACGCGGGGGCTCTCAGCGTGGTGGTCGCGGCAACCCACGCGATCTTCTCTGAACCTGCGCCTGAGATTCTGCAGTCCGACTTCATCGATCAGGTCGTCGTGACCGACACCCTGCCGCTGCCCGAAGCCAAGAGGTTCACGAGCCTCACGGTGCTGCCGATTGCCCCGATCCTCGCCCGCGCGATTCGCGAGGTCTTCGAGGACGGATCCGTGACGTCTATGTTCGACGGCGCCGCCTAAGCAAACCGCCAGCGGGCGGGGCTTTCGGAGCGTTCTGCTACGCGTCGACACCCTTGGGCAGTTCCACCATCCCTGGGATTATGCCGAGTGAAATCACGTGCCGCCCGGCACTGAATCCGCCGACTGCGTAGCACTCCCAGCCGACGACTCCCGGACCGAACAGTTCGAATCTTGCGGAAGAGCCGGTGGCATCCGGAACCTCGTAGTGAACCGCACGGGCGCAGGAGGAGGCAGCAGAAGCCGCGCTCACCGAGAAGAGATTGGCAAACAGCGGAATCAGCATGGCAGCGACGGCGATCAGAACCACCACTCGCATAACTCTCTTGCGCCGAGCGCTGTACAGCGGCTCTTCGCTCGATTCCTCGCTGTATTTCACCCGGCTATCCTCCCATTCATCCCGGGCCGGTGCAGTTGCCGAAGCAGCCGATGGCGCGGACCGAGGCGGACTTCAAGCCCTGACTTCCCGGCTAGACTCGAAATCAGACATGACCACTTTTTCTCTCATCCGGCACGGCGAGACCGACTGGAATTTGCGCAATCTCGTTCAGGGCAGCACCGACATTCCGCTCAATCAAACCGGCCTCCGCCAGGCCTCGGAAGCGGTGGATCGGATCAGGGCGCTGGACCTCGACTTCGACTGGTCGGGAGTGGTTTCTTCCACTCTCTCCCGCGCGAGAGTCACCGCCCGGATCATCGCCGAGGGGCTCGAGTTGCCGCTAATGGATCCGATTGCAGACCTCGTTGAGCGCGACTTCGGTTCGAAGGAAGGATCGGATGTCGACGAGATTCACCGACTCCACCCCAGGTGGGACTTTCCAGAGGCTGAACCGAATCACCTCGTGTTCGAGCGAGCCTTCAATGCGCTCGAGAACCTGCGGAAGCAGGACGAGAGCCGATCGCTCATCGTCGTCGCCCACGGCGGGGTGTTCCGTGACATGCTCAGCAGAATCTCCGGCTACCGGATCGGCAGTATCGCCAACACCGCAGTCAATATGATCGAACACGTTGACGGCGACTGGGTGGTTCGAATGGTCAACGGCGAGCCCTTCGACGCTTCGCTATTCGAAGTACTCACCGAAGCGCACTGATTCCGCGTCGCTCAGGCGGTCCGGACTCTGGCCGGACTCAGTGCCCGGCTTCGATTTCGACCTCTCTGCGGTCCTCCGACCACAGGGTATGGAAGACTCCCGGCTTGTCGACGCGCCGGTAGGTGTGCGCCCCGAAGAAGTCCCGCTGACCCTGAACCAGCGCGGCGGGCAGGCGGTCGGCGCGCAGCCCGTCGTAGTACGCGAGCGATGATGAGAACGCAGGCGAGGGGATCCCGGCGCTGGCTGCGGCGACCACAACCCGACGCCAGGAGTCCTGGGCGCGGCTTATCGCGTCCCTAAAGTAGGGAGCGGTAAGCAGGGCAACGAGGTTCGGATCTGCCGCGTAGGCCTCGGTGATCCGGTTGAGGAACTGAGCCCGGATGATGCATCCGCCGCGCCAGATTTTCGCGATCTCGCCCTTCCTGATGTCCCAGCCGTATTCAGTGGCCCCGGCGACGATCTCGTCGAAGCCCTGGCTGTAGGCGACGATCTTGGAGGCGTAAAGGGCGAGCCGGACATCCTCAATGAAGCTCTCAGCGTCTTCGACTTTCCAGGTCGCGGCGGGGCCGGGCAGGTCGGCGGCCGCCTTGCGCTGGTCCGGCTTTGACGAGAGCGAGCGGGCAAACACCGCCTCTGCGATTCCGGAAACCGGAATGCCCAGGTCGAGAGCGGTCTGAACCGTCCAGGCTCCGGTGCCCTTTGCCCCCGCCTGGTCGAGGATCACGTCGACGAGCGGTTTGCCGGTTTCGGCATCCACTTGCCGCAGCACTTCCGCGGTGATCTCGATGAGGTAGCTTTCCAGTTCGCCTTTATTCCATTCGGCGAATACGTCGGCGATCTCGGCCGGCGACTTGCCCGTCCCGCGGCGAATCAGATCGTACGCCTCGGCGATGAGCTGCATGTCCGCGTACTCGATGCCGTTGTGGATCATCTTGACGAAGTGGCCGGCGCCATCGGTTCCGACGTGGGTCACGCAGGGTTCCCCCTCTGCGACGGCGGCAATCGAGCGCAGGATCGGACCGAGGGTTTCCCAGGCTTCGGCCGAGCCTCCGGGCATGATCGACGGTCCGTGCAGGGCACCTTCTTCTCCGCCAGAGATGCCGGCTCCGACGAAGTTGATTCCGGTTTCGCGCACGGCCTTCTCGCGCCGGATCGTGTCGGTGAACAGGGCGTTGCCGCCGTCGACGATGATGTCGCCCGGCTCGAATGCGGCGACGAGCTGGTCGATCACGGCATCCGTTGGCGTCCCCGCCTTGACCATGATGATCGCGGTGCGCGGCTTGCTGAGCGAGGCGGCGAAGTCCTCGATCGACTCGCTAGCGACGAAACCAGCCTCGGGATGCGCGGCGGTCAGCTCCCTGGTGCGTTCGGGGGACCGGTTGTAGATCGCGACCGAATTGCCCTCCCGGCTTGCAAGATTTCGGGCGAGGTTCGAGCCCATGACCGCCAGCCCCACAACCCCGATATTCGCCTTCGCTGGCACGTTGCAACTCCTTAGTCTTCGCCTGATCCAAGGCTATCGCCCGCATTGCTGCATGTTCTGGCCCGCATTGCGCGGGCGACCCGCACTCACATGAATCTGTTGGTTGAGAGTCGGTGGAGATACAGAGCAATTGCGAGTCGCTGCCTTCCCGGGGCTCCCGGCAGATCGAAACCGAGCCTTTCAGACAGGTCGATAGCCTTCGATTGAACAGTGGAGTGGTGTAGCCCCAACTGTGCTGCAGCTGCCCGCTGGCTATCGCTGAAGGCAATAGCCTCAAGTACTTCGACAGACTTAGGAGAGTCGCTCAGAATCTGCGACACCGCAAGCAGGTCGGGATTGAGCTTAATCACTGAATCCGGTATCTCCGCAAGCAGGGTGATTCCTCCAAGGCCCTCCGCTTTGAGCACTGGCTCTCGACTGCTGGTAAGTCGAAGTGAAGCAAGAGCGGATGCCCAGGACTGATCGAGAGTATCTGGAGTTGAGCTATAACCGATTCCTGCCGGGCCCGAAGGTTCGAATCTTTCGGTAGCGCGCAAGATCGTAGCTCGAACTGTTCCCGCAGGAGTTGCTACTACCGTGTAATGACCGTGAGCTCCCGCTGATCGGGCAGGTTCGGCAACTACCAAACAGGCTTCATCCGGCCCCAATTGAAGGCGAGTGCTCGCGGCTCTTCGCGATTCGAGGCTTTCCGTCGAGTCGATGATCGTATCAACGGCTCTGCTGCCGCTGGCTGGAGTGGACCTTTCGATCGCGATGCTAAGAGCCAAAGAAAGCCGTTCGAGGATTATTTCGTCGTTCGCGTGCGCGGGACCGGTTCGCTCAATCCAGGCTCGACCGTCGCCGACGACCGGGTGCTCCGGCCAGCCACCGGGATCCGGAGCGGTTGGCGAATGGGTGCGAACGCCCTTTTCGTCCACTCGAATCACTTTTTCAGCGAAGGTTACTCCGCTCGCGCAACCGCAGAGAGTAGCCGCTCCACGGAGCAGAACTTCGAAGCTCGCGTGCCCCTCAATTAACGCATCGAAGTAAGAGATGACTTTGAGGCCTTCACTGGCTTCAGGATCAAGCGCGGTGAGCCTACCTTCCAGTTCAAGCATTTCTCGAAAGCCACCTCAATCGGATTTAGTGCTGCGCCCGTTCAGTCAATTGTGCGCCAGAAAGCCGAATTCACACTCCGAGAGTGCGCTCAACCCACCTATTACGGGCTTCTCGCGAGATCATTGTGATCGCGGAAAGTGGGGCTGCCATGTCATAACCGTGGAAAGCACCGGGCCAGACGTGCAACTCGGCAGAGCCTCCATCCGCCCAGATCTGTGAAGCGTAAGCGACATCTTCATCTCGAAATACGTCCACACTGCCGACCTCTATATAAGCAGGCGGCAGCCCCGAGAGATCCCTGGCTCGAGCAGGCGAAACATAAATCGAGACATCGTCGGTGTACCTTCTGGATCCGAGCAGTGCGTCCCAGGCGGTGTCGTTGCTGATTCTGTCCCAGACACCTTCGCCAATGAGTTGGTGGCTCGAGACCGTATCGTTTCGGTCGTCGAGCATTGGGTAAATAAGAACCTGGCCGCACACCTTCGGCCCCCCTTGATCCCTGGCCAGCAATGCCAATCCGGCAGCAAGCCCTGCTCCGGCACTTTCTCCGATAAGCATTAACCGCTCTGGATCGAACTGCAGGGCGTCGGCGTTCTCGGCCGCCCATTTCAGACCTGCGAAACTGTCCTCGATTGGGGCGGGATCAGGATGCTCCGGTGCCAGTCGATATTCGACACTGATTCCAATCGCGTCGAGATTTTCAACCCAGTCGAGCATCGCGTCGATTCCGTAGAACCGATCGCCCATGATCATTCCGCCGCCGTGAGTGTGGAAAAAGGCGGGTCCAGCCTCGCTGTGATCAGTTCTCTGAAAGATCGAGAGCAGAACATCTGGCGCGCCGTCGGACCCAGGAACTGTGCGTTCGAAGTGCCTGATAGGCCGATTCGCGAGTTGCTCTTCGATAGGAGGAGATTCCTGCTCGGCTCGCATTTTTTCGAGGATGTCGAAGGTAATAGAAGAGTGCAATTGCTCACCCTGGGCCATCAAGACGGCCGAGAGTTCAACGTCGAATGGCGGGCGTTTGCGCGCTTTGGTCATGGGAACTCCAGAGTATGGGCAATTAGGCGGGAAGTTGGAGGCGGCGCGGGAGGCGAAATCGGACTGGCCTCCCGCACCGCAGGGTGGGAATCTCTATTTGGGTGAACTTGGTGAATTCACCTTGATCTCGCCGCTGATTATCTTCTGCTTGATCGCGTCCAATTCTCCTTGCAGTGAAGGATCGACTTTCGATTCGAAGTCGTGGAAAGGTGAAATTCCAACTCCGTCATTGGCGAGAGTTCCAATGTAGGGAGTGTTGTCGAAGCCGCTCGTCGCTGTCTTCTCGATCACGTCGACCGTCGCGACTTTCGTGCCCTTCATCGCGGAGATGAGATAGGTGTCTGCATTCTCCGGGTCTGCGAAGTACATGTCTGAGTCTCCTCCAATTAGCACTGGAACCACTCCGGCATCCTGGAAGGCGGAAATGATGCTTATGAATGTGGTTCCGCCCCCGGATTCGATGATGTCGGCGCCCTGGGCGATGAGGTTCTGGGAGGCAGTCAGCGCTTCGGTCCCTGCAACGAAGGACCCGATTGCGAGTCCATCCTGCTTCTCTTCATCCCAACCGAGGAGTTTCACGTCGGTACCTTTCACCGAGTTGTAGTACTTGATCCCCTCGGCGAAGCCGTCAAGGAAGATCGTCACAGGCGGGATGTTCATTCCGGCGAAGGTTCCGATAACGCCTGTTTTGGTGTAGCTCGCGGCCGCATAACCTGCGAGGAAGGTTGCGGGAGCGACGTCGAAGAGCATCGGCTTGATGTTTGGTGCATCCGGCTTTCCGTCAAAGTCGAGGTCGGCATCGTTGTCGATGATCGCAAAGTTGACATCTGGGTTTGCTAGGGCAGCCTTGACTGTGGCAGGGGCAAGGAGGAATCCGACAGTGACGATCAGGTTGCAGCCCTGATCAACCAGGCCGTTTACGTTTGACTCGTAGTCAGTTTCCGCATGGGATTCGACCGCAATAAACTTCGAGTTGAGATCCTTTGCCGCCTCCTGAATTGCGTCGTACGCGCTCTGGTTGAACGAGTGGTCGTTGAATCCGCCGGTGTCAGAAACCATGCACGGCAGAAAATCGCTCTCGGCAGGTTTGGTGGATGGAGAATCGGCAGGAGGCGCCGAGCACCCCGCGAGTAGAGCGAAGGTTCCCAGCACCGCCATGGTACCGAGCAACCTTCTCGATGTTGTGTTTTGCATTGTGGACTCCGAATGTGTTTGGCAGGAGGTGAACCCCTCTTTGGCAATTCTCGCCGCCCGTCATCTTCTGCCTGAACCGCCAGATACCCCAGATAAACGCCAGGCAAACCGCCAATTGGCGGGAATCGCCAAGGTTGCGGTCGAGTAGAGCATCCGCCTCGAGACCGCTCTTCGAGGACTCCGTTATAGGGTGGCGTCATGCGAGCGCTTCAGGAGCAGATCATTCGGGAGCTGAACGTTTCGGCTGCGATTGATCCTTCGCTCGAGGTTGAGACGCGGGTTGAGTTTCTGGCTGAGTATGCGCGTGTAACCGGTGCGAAGGGGTTCGTGCTCGGAATCAGCGGCGGCCAGGACTCTTCGCTTGCCGGGAGGCTTTGCGAGCTCGCGGCCGAGAAGCTTGCAGCCGACGGCGTTCAGTCGGAGTTCATTGCGGTTCGACTTCCCTACGCCGTGCAGCATGACGAGGCGGATGCCCAGCTCGCCCTCGAATTCATTCAGCCTCAGCGCACAGTGACCTTCAATATTCAGCGTGCGGTCGACGGCTTCGAAGCCGAGTACCGAGACGCACTCGGCGACGAAATGCAAGATTTCACCAAGGGAAACGTAAAGGCGCGCTCGCGAATGATCGCTCAGTACGCCCTCGCCGGGCAGCGATCACTGCTCGTGGTCGGCACTGATCACGCGGCGGAGGCGGTCACCGGCTTCTTCACCAAGTTCGGCGACGGTGGCGCAGACGTGCTGCCGCTAACCGGCCTCACCAAGCGCCAGGGTCGCGCACTGCTTGAGGTGCTCGGAGCCCCTGAGCGGCTCTACACCAAGGCGCCGACCGCGGACCTGCTCGACGATCGGCCGGGACAGACCGACGAAGAGAACCTGGGACTGAGCTATCAGCAGATTGACGATTACCTTGAGGGTCTCGAAGTTGCTCCTGAAGTTGCTGAGCGAATCGAGGCGAAGTACCTGGCCTCAAGGCACAAGCGGCACCTGCCGGTATCGCGCTTCGACGACTGGTGGCGGTAGCGGCGCGACCAGCCGAACCGGCATCCGCTGGGGGCAGGACCGCGGCCGAGCCTGCATCGGCAGGGTCTCGGTCGGGGACGAGCAGTTCGGCTTCATCCGCTTGCGCTAGACTCTTGGATTGAACTTCGGCGAGGGATCGAAAGGTGCAGGCGAAAGCCGCCCCGGACATCCGTGATCGACGCGGTGAGCAGGCGAGGTCTTCTGGACCGCAAGTCTTTCCTCACGCGCAAGCGTTCGAGTTGACAAACATGAGACAGGCGGGCCAAGAGCCTGCGAAGGAGATTGAAATGATCGAAAAGAAGGCCTCGGCCGACAACAATATCGTTGCCGAGCTGCGAGAGAACTTCGGAAAAGGCTACGCGCGCCGCCTTCGGGTGGCAGGCCGCATCCCGGCCGTAATTTACGGCCACGGCACAAAGCCGCAGCACGTTAGCGTGCCGAGCCACGAGGTGTCGCTGCTGCTGCGCAAGGCGAACGCGATCCTCGACCTCAACATCGAGGGCAAGAAGCAGCTCGTGCTCGTCAAGGACGTGCAGAAGGATCCGGTGCGCCAGATCATCGAGCACCTCGATCTCGTGATCGTCAAGAAGGGCGAGAAGGTTCACGTTGAGGTTCCGCTGCACCTTGAGGGCGAGTCCTTCAGCGGCACGATCGCAATGGTGGATGTCACGACTATCAAGCTCGAGGTTGAGGCTACCCAGATTCCGGAGCGGATTACGGTCAACATTGAAGGCGCAGAAGAGGGCACCCAGGTTCACGCCAAGGATGTCGAACTGCCTGAGGGTGCGACCCTCATGGACGACCCGGACCTCATGCTCGTCAATGTCATCGTTCCTGCTGCGGTGAGTACCGAGACCGAGGGCGAAGCCGCAGAGGCCGCAGAAGGCGAGGCTGCTCCATCCGCGGAGGCCGCTGCTGGAGAGGCTCCGGCTGAGGCACCGGCCGAATAGTCAGGATCTTGACCAGCGAATCGTGGGTGGTAGTCGGGCTCGGTAACCCCGGTCCCGGCTACGCCGCGAATCGCCATAACGCAGGTGAGAGCGTAGTCGCCGAACTCGGCGAGCGGTACTCGGCGAAGTTCAAGCGCCACAAGGCGAACGCCATGGTTGCCGAAGTAAAGCTCGGCCCGACCAGGCTTGTGCTTGCCGGTACCAACAGCTACATGAATACTTCCGGCGGCCCGGTCGCGAACCTGCTCAAGTACTTCAAGCTGCCACCAGAACGGCTCATTGTCGTTCACGACGAACTCGATCTGCCGTTCGAGACGGTTCGACTCAAATTCGGCGGCGGGCACGGCGGACACAACGGACTGCGTGACATAATCGCCGCCCTCGGAACGAACGAGTTCGTGCGGGTGCGGGTCGGAATCGGCCGCCCGCCAGGTCGACAGGATTCTGCAGACTTCGTGCTTCGCGACTTCGGTGCTGCCGAAAAGAAGCAACTCCCGCTCGTGTTCGGAACGGCGGCGGATGCCGTGGAGGCAATCGTGCAGGACGGTCTCGTCGCCACGCAGCAGCGGTTTCACTCGCCTGAGTGAGGTGGTGGGAAAGAGCGCGGACTCCGGGACGTGAGGCGTCCGGGAAGTGCTGCGGATGGCGGGATCTGAGACGTCCGGGAAGCGCGGCGGCTGGGCGCCCCCGCGCCCGCTATTCACCGGCGAGTAGACTGCTTCGGTGACTCTCGAGGGCTTAAGTGCCAGGCTTCTGCACGCCTCGAGCTTTGCCGCAGCCGTTGAAAGCGGGGCGAAGGGGAGCCTTGACTTCTCCGTTGTCGACGGACTTCGGGCGCCTTTGCTTGCCGGTTTGCTGGGTCGCAGGGCTGTGCTCGAACCCGGGCGGGCATCCGCACTGTTCGTGATTGTCGCTACCAGCAGGGACTCCGAGTTGCTTCGGGAGGCGCTCGCGAGCCTGGTTCCCGAGGCCGAGATTCTCGACTTTCCGTCCTGGGAGACGCTCCCGCACGAGCGGCTGAGCCCGAGCTCCGAATCGGTCGGCTCGCGGCTGCACACCCTCCGACGCCTGAAGAGTTGGGAGGCTGACCGATCCCGGCCGATCATCGTCGTCGCTTCGGTGCGGGCCGCCCTGCAGCCGCTCGCCGCGGGACTGGTCGATACCGAACTGCTGACTCTAAAGACAGGATCCCGCGGGCACGACTTGAGCGAACTCGGCCGCGAGCTTGTCGATCTGGCCTACCAGCGGGTCGACATGGTGACCAGGCGAGGCGAGTTCGCTGTGCGCGGCGGAATTCTGGATGTCTTCCCGCCGACAGCAGAACACCCGATTCGCGCGGACTTCTTCGGCGACGAGATCGAGGAGCTGCGCGGGTTCTCGGTCACCGACCAGCGCTCGTTCGGCGAGCCGCTTGCCGAAGTCGAACTGCCCCCGAGCAGGGAACTGCTGCTGACCGAATCGGTGCGGCAGCGGGCCCGCGAGTTGCGGCACGAGTTCCCGAACCTCGGAGCCATGCTCGAGAAGATCGCAGAGGGGATCCCGGTTGAGGGAATGGAGTCGCTCGGGCCGGCGCTCGCCGATCGCTTCGTTCCGGTGACCGAATACCTGCCGAAGGATGCCGCAATCGCCGTGGTCTCACCGGAACGGGTTGCGACCAGAGCCGTCAGTCTCGGCGAGACCAATCGCGAGTTCCTGGTTGCCGCCTGGAGCGCCGCGACCGCGGGGGCGGAGGCTCCGGTTGACTTGTCGGCTAGCTTCCAGCAGCAGCTCGAGGTTGGCGATTTTCTCTCGGTGAACGAACTTCGTGCGGCCGCGGGGGAGAGGGACTGGTGGACGCTTAGCGGGTTCGATAGCGGGCAGATTGACGACGAGAACGCGGAAGCCTTACCGGGGTCCGGGACGGACCCCGGCGCTGGGGTCGCGCGGAGACCAGAAATGGTCTCCGCCTCTAGCTCCACCGCGGAAGACCACAACTACATCAGAGTAGAAGCCACCGCCATGCCGAACTTCTCCGGCAATCCGGATGGCGCCCTCGGCCAGGTAGAGGAACTGCTGAAGGACGGCTGGTCGGTCGTCATCACCGCCGCTGGAGCCGGACTTGTGGAGCGGGCGGCCGCGGTGCTTGCCGAGCGCGGTCTCGCCGGCCGCGTCGCGCAGGCCGTGCCGGAATCAACCGAAGCCGGTGTTGCCTACCTGACCGCGGCATCCGTCGAGGCGGGCTTCAGGATCGCAGAAGACAAGTTCGCCCTGTTCAGCGAAGCCGAGTTCTTCGGCCGCAGCGCTGGCCACGAGCAGCGCCAGGTGAAGAAACTCGCTAGTCGCCGCAAGAACCCGGTCGACCCGCTGCAGCTCAAGGCCGGCGACTACGTCGTGCACGAGACCCACGGAATCGGCCGATTCATTGAGCTAGTGCAGCGGGATGTGAGCGCGGGCGGCAGCACGAGCAGGCGACTTTCCGGCGCGGCGGGCGATGCAAAGATTTCGCGAGAATATTTGCTCATCGAGTACGCGCCAGCCAAGCGCGGCTACCCCGGCGACAAGCTTTACGTTCCGACCGACCAACTCGATTTGCTCACCAGGTATGTCGGCGGCGAGGCTCCAGCGCTCAGCCGAATGGGCGGCAGCGACTGGGCAGCCGCGAAGGGCAAGGCGCGGCGAGCGGTGCGCGACATCGCGGTCGAACTCGTGAAGCTCTACTCGGCGCGAATGGCGAGCAAGGGCCACGCGTTCGGGCCGGACACTCCGTGGCAGCACGAACTCGAAGAGGCATTCCCGTTCATCGAAACCCCGGATCAGATCTCGACCATCGACGAGGTCAAGGCCGACATGGAGCGGCAGATTCCGATGGACCGGCTTTTGGCGGGGGATGTCGGCTACGGCAAAACCGAAATCGCAGTTCGCGCCGCCTTCAAGGCGATTCAGGGCGGCAAGCAGGTCGCAATGCTCGTGCCCACAACGCTGCTGGTCAGGCAGCACATGGAAACTTTCGCGGAACGTTACGCCGGCTTCCCGATCCACTTGAGGGCGCTCAGCAGGTTCCAGTCCGATAAAGAGGCGCGCGAAACTCTCGCCGGGCTCGCCGATGGAACCGTGGACATGGTGATCGGGACGCACCGACTGCTGAACAAGGACATCCGCTTCAAGGACCTCGGGCTCGTGGTGGTCGACGAGGAGCAGCGCTTCGGGGTCGAGCACAAGGAGGCGCTCAAGAAGCTTAAAACCAATGTCGATGTGCTCGCGATGAGTGCGACCCCGATTCCGCGAACCCTTGAGATGGCGGTGACCGGTATTCGTGAAATGTCGACGCTTGCGACCCCGCCGGAGGACCGCCACCCGATTCTGACTTTCGTCGGCCCGTACAGCCAGAAGCAGGTTGCCGCCGCGATCCGGCGCGAGCTGCTGCGCGAAGGCCAGGTGTTTTTCGTGCACAATCGGGTTTCGAGTATCAACCGGGTCGCCGCAGAACTTGCAGAACTCGTGCCAGAGGCGCGGATCGCGGTCGCGCACGGCCAGTTGGCGGAGGGCGTGCTCGAACAGGTCATGGTCGACTTTTGGGAGCGCAAGTTCGACGTGCTCGTATCGACGACGATCATCGAAACCGGAATCGACATCACCAACGCCAACACGCTCATCATCGACCGAGCCGACAAGTACGGGCTCAGCCAGTTGCACCAGATTCGAGGCAGGGTCGGCCGCGGCCGGGAGCGCGCCTTTGCCTACTTCTTGTACGACGAAAACAAACCGCTCTCCGAGACCGCGCACGACCGCCTCGCGACGATCGCCGCCAACAACGAACTCGGCGGCGGAATGCAGATTGCGTTGAAGGACCTCGAGATTCGAGGCGCCGGCAACCTGCTCGGCGGAGAACAGTCTGGCCACATCTCCGGCGTCGGTTTTGACCTATATCTTCGGATGATCGGCGAGGCCGTGAGCGACTTCCGCGGCGAAGAGATGGAGGGCCCGTCTGAACTCCGGCTCGAGTTGCCGGTGGCCGCCCACATTCCGGAGGACTACGTCGACAGCGAGCGGCTGCGCCTCGAGGCCTACCAGAAGCTCTCTGCGGCGAGTTCGGCATCCGCTGCACCTGACAGAATCGACGCCGTCGTCGAGGAACTCACCGACCGCTACGGCAAGCCCCCCGCAGAGGTCGAAAACCTCGTGGCGGTCACGAGACTGCGCCGTCTTGCCCAGCGCGCCGGATTGACTGAGATGATCGCAACCACCGGAAAGGTCCGCGTCGTCGGCCCCGCCCTGCCCGACTCGGTGCAGATGCGCCTGCAGCGACTGTATCGCGGCGCCCGCTACATCTCCCAGTCGCACACGATTTTGCTCCCCCTACCCGACCTCGAAACAGATTCCGCCCTAATTGACTGGGCAAGCGCGTTCCTAACCGCGATCTACCCGCCGAGCGAGGGGTAGTCGTGCAGTTGCCGCTTGCGCTGGCACCGTCAATCTCATCTGTAATAGCGGACGACATGCACTATTCGTGCACTTCACCATCCCTATGTGGATGAGCCGGTTTAGTAAATAGGAGTTCGTGATAGACATCCGGGGTGGATCTGAATCTGACTGAAGGAAAATGGACGACTGAATACTTCGATGATCGATTTGAGAGATTCTTCCGATCCCTTCCCGGGTATCAGCAAGCAGTTCTGGCGGCGGCAATACAGCAAGTACTGGAAGTGTTCGGCCCAGACGTCTGTGCAAGTGATTGGGGCAAGCCTCTAGGTGATGGGCTCTTTGAATTTCGAGTGTCAAAATCGCTCAATGCGATTCTCTCTTCACATCCTCGAACCCCTGCGTCAAGGCCCGGAGATGACCGAAAGGTTCTAATTAGACTGTTCTGCACCTTCTATGGCGACAAGGTCGTGCTGATCTTTCACGGATACGACAAGGGTAAGGACGCTTCTGCCAAACGTCAGCAACGAGAAATCGCCAGGGCGCGAGCGATGCACAGGCAATGGAAGCGCGAACACAAGAAAGGTACTATGTGATATGACACATGGCCTTGGAGGCATCATGACTAAGAGTCTTAGTGAACTCATCGCAGGGGCGAAAGAAGACTGGTCTGAGGAGGATCACGTCATTTTCGAGGCGGCGACAGGCGCGTTTGCCTTGGAGGCTTTGATGCAGTCAGAGTTGGGATCAGCGCTGGCGGAAGCAAGAGCGGAACTCAACCTTTCACAACAGAAGTTGTCGGAGATTACTGGAGTTCAGCAGAGCGAGATCAGTCGGATTGAAAACGGCCTGGGGAACCCCACAACTTCGACACTGACTCGTCTAGCCGGCGCCCTTGGTCGCAGAGTAACTCTTACCAGGCGAGATGCTGATTTTACTTGAGCCAAACCCCTCTACCCCTTTTGCCGCTTCTCTAATAGCGTCGGAGCATGGAAATCGATATGAGTCAGCTCCCCTGGGGCCTTGGCATTTTGTTCTTCGTCATCTGGGCGGTCGCCTCGGTGGTCTTCATCCTGATAGCGATCTGGATCCAGTACGCGATCATCTGGCACGCCGTCCGCCGCGGCATGCGCGAGTTCTACGGCCAACAGGCCCCGGCTGCCCCAGCAGCGCCACCGGCCCCGCCCGCGCAGTAGCAGTTCGCAAGCAAAATACGTACATCGTGTACACGACGTACATGATGGCTAAACTGACTTTGTGTCCTCCACCTCACCAACCAGCTACGACTCCTTCACGGATGCCCGAAAGTCGCTGAAGCAGATCCTCGACTCGGCAGAGGCTGGGTCTGTGATCAGCATCAAACGAGGCCCGCGCTCCACAGTCGTGGCAGACCGCGACCGCTTCCGCGAACTTCTGGCCAAAGCGACGCCATCCAGGGCGATGGTCGTCGCGGAAGATAATGCCTGGGTTATCGTCATCCCCGATTCGCCTTTCGCGGCTGAGGCGCAGTCGCTGGATGACGCGATAGCCGATCTGATCGCAAACCTCAGGGACTACGCTTCCGAGTGGCAGGAGCATTTCGCCGCCGCGCCGAACCACGTGGACAATTGGGCGCTCGTGCAGCTCGTGAATGTCTCGAGTGACGACGAACTTCGCGCTTGGCTCCTGAACGATCAGGATGTCTAAACACCCCGCTCCGACCCGCGAGCTTCACCGAAAATTCTGCCTCGCCGAGGGTTGGCAGCTCGTCGCCAACGCCCGTGGCCGCGCAGTAACGCACCACGAAACCTTCAAGCTCACGACCCCGCAAGGCGAGATCCTGCGCACCCGAATCTCCCACCCGGCTGGCCGCCAGACCTATTCCCCAACCATGTGGTCGCATATCCTCCGCGACCAGCTGCGCGTCACGCCCGCCGAGTTCTGGGCCTGCGTGAGAAGAGGCACCCTCCCCTACCGCGGCGCCACCCGCATCCCCGACTCCGCCCTGCCGCTCTCTCTCGTTTCGCGCCTGGTCAAAGACCTCGGGATGTCCCGCTCCGTAATAGCGAACCTCACCACCGACGAGGCAAGGGCCCTGCTAAGCGAAACCAACGCGGACGAGTAGGCCCCCTGTTCGGCAAACTAGCTCAGTACTCCGACACCCAGCCACCGCGCCACCTGACTTAGCTGCTTGTCAAGAGTCGCAAGCGGGAGGCCCTGTTGCTGCGCGGCGACAAACACGCAGCAGTCCGGCATCCGAAGTCCCGTGCTCGCTCTAAGTTCCGCCAGCAGCAACGCCTCACTGGGTGCGCTCTCGTGAACACTGACCCCGATCGCGGGGCTCGGCCTCGAAGGGCCGATTCGACACTTGAGCGACTCTGACCAAGAGTGAAAACCTGGCTAATTTTCTCTGGTCAACAGAAACCATACCAGGTATGCTCGATGTGTAATGGTTCCTGTCGAAATGGGGTTGGGTGTGACCAATGAGACACAACCCGATCTGCTGAGCTATCAGGCTCTCAATTCGAGGGGGCTCACTCGATATCGTTTCGACCAACTAATCGATAGTGGTGAGTACGAGCGAATCGCGCCGGGACTGTTCCTGCGGGCAGGGGTCGCAGACGACACGACGGCGGCGTGGATGGCTATCGCTGCGAAGCGGTCGGAGGCGACCCTCTGTCTCCTCACCGCCCTCTCGATCCATGACTTGACTGATGACATACCGGCACGAAGCGACATTGCTATACCGCGCGGCATCCAGCCTTTGACGATCCCGATCGCCTCGATCGCCTGGCACCGTTTCGATCCTGGAACTTTCGACATCGGACGCACGAGGTATACGCTGCCTGCTGATTTGTCGATTGGGTTGTATTCGGCAGAGCGCACGATCATCGACCTGTTCCGCCTGAGGCACAGCTGGGGCGGCGATCTCGCCATCGACTCGCTCAAGCGCTGGCTTCGCAGAAGTGGCAATAGCCCGTCTGATCTCTTGGCCACGGCGAGACACTTTCCCAAAACGCTCCCCGCGCTGCGGAACGCACTGGAGATTCTCCTATGACGCCCAAACCCCAGCACGGCAGCCCGGCTGGCGATGTGACTATTGCAATCCAGAGGCTTTCCCGCCAAACCGGAGCTGATGTCCAGGAACTGCAAACGCTCTACGTACTCGAGGCGCTCCTGGCGCGCCTTGCAGCATCCGAATTCAGAGGCGACTTTGTCCTCAAGGGCGGCGTTCTGCTCGCTGCCTTCGCTGTACGTCGCCCCACCAAGGACATCGATCTCCAGGCAACTGGCCTCACAAGCGATGTTGACGAGGTCGCCGGTCGAATTCGCAAGATAGCGGCTATCGATCTTCCTGACGGCGTCGTCTTCGACCTTGGTAGTGTCAACGCCTCTGTAATTCGGGACGGGGAAGCTGACGAGTACGCGGGGGTACGCGTCCGCATGGTTGGTGCTCTCGGGCGCGCTCGCCTGACGATCGGAATCGATGTGAATTTCGGCGACCCTGTTTGGCCGACGCCACGACTCGTTGAACTGCCTCGTATCGTCCCGCTTGGTCAATCGCCCCTCTTTCTCCTCGGATACCCGTTAACGATGATTTTCGCTGAGAAGATCGTGACCGCACTTGACCGCGGCGAGGCCAATACGCGTTGGCGAGACTTCGCGGATGTCTTCACTCTTGCCCATTCTCACAAGGTTGATGCCGTCGAATTGCGCGAGTCTCTCGAGTCGGTAGCGGCTTATCGCCGCGTCGAGCTCGCACCCTTGCTACCAACTCTCGCAACTATGCCCGATTATGCCCAGCCGAAGTGGCGAGCGTGGCGAACACGTGTAGGTAGGGAACACGATCTGCCCGAGCAGTTTGAGCAGGTACTACAGGCTTTGGCGCGTTTTGCGGATCCCGTGCTTGTTTGGTCAAGCGTCGGTGAATGGGACCCCGATGTGCAAGTTTGGGAACCGGAAAAGCCCTAGTCAAAGCGCGATCTAGCCCCTAAGCAACCCCGACCCAGAGTCCATCGCGGGCGCGGGTCATGGCGACGTAGAGTTCGCGGCGGTCGAGCTCTCGCCGCTCGTCCTCAGCATCCGGGTCATTGGGGAGGGCGTGCAACAGCCGCGACGGAGTTCGAACCACCAGCACCTGCTTGAATTCGAGACCTTTGGCTCGCTTGATTGTGCCGACCTTGATTGCGTCGGTCGGCATCCCATCATATTTAAGCAGTTCAATCCACGCGATCCCGGCCTTCGTGAGCAGATTCCCGACCTCGGTGGCGGCCCGGTTGGTGTGAGCGAGGATGCCGATATCGCCGAGCGCAACCCCCTGCGCAATGAGCGACTTCACATGCTCCATAACGGAGTCGTCATGTTTGGCCCGCGACTTGAAGTTGCCCACCTTGGGCTCTGGACCGTGCCGCATTACCTCGACTGTCGCGTCGCCCTGAGCGGGTGCACCCTCAATATCGAAGTACTCGTCACCCTCAACCAGCCTGGACGCAAAGTCCAAAATTTCGGCGGTGTTGCGGTAATTCCGGTTGAGAATGACTCCACGGCCATGAAGCGAAACTCCGGCCTCCGCAAGGTTGTAACCACCGGGGTAAATGGTCTGCTGCCCGTCGCCGACGAGGCTGAGACCGTCGGGGCGATCGCCAACAATCGCATGCAGCATCCGGATCATGGCGCAGCTCATGTCCTGCGCCTCGTCAACGATTACCGCGCAGTAGCCTTCGAGTGGCGTGGATCTCAGGTTTTGCTCGGCGAGGAGGATTACATCCTCGAAGTCGACGATTCCAAGCTTGCGCAACTCGGTGTCGTAGGCGGTGTGGAGCTTCCAAACTGCAATCCGATTCTCGCTTGAGAGTCTGCGGCTGCGCCCCGCTCGTGGGAGCTGGACATAGTCCTCAAAGCGAGTGAGCCCGCGCCCTTTGATGACGCTCAGCACCTCTTCTTTCCAGTAACTAATTCGCTCGTCGATTTGGACAAGCGGGTTCTCCTTGCCCATCGAGCTCCAGGCGGATCGAAACGCTCGGTCCGCCTTCTCGGGCTCGAGTCGAAAAGTGACATTTCGCGATTTCAGCAGGTCAATTGCGAAACCATGGATGCCGCGAAACTCGATTCTGTCCGCAATATCGGGGCTCATCTGATTCATGAGTGCAGAAAGAACGCTCGGCAGGGTACGAACATATGTTGTGACGAGCACTTTTCCTGGCCGAGTTCGGGCGATATAGGCGGCGCGGTGCAGGGCAACCACGGTCTTGCCGGTGCCGACCGCTCCGCGGATTCGGGATGGGCCATTGAAAGTTCGCCGCGCGAGGCGGGCCTGGTCCGGGTGCAGGTATGCCATCCAGGATTCGACCGGTTTCGCGAGAACATTCGCCCAAAGCGCGTTCTCGATTTCCTCAATGCTGATTAGCGCTTCCTGTTCGGTGATCGGGATGACCGGCGCAGGCAGGGTGAGTTCGGTCGGGCCTTCTGGCATGGCATATGGCGGGAGGAGTTCTTCGAGCACTGTGCGGACTCGCTGGATGACGTCGGTGTCGAGTCGATCACCGCACCCAATCAGGTGGTGCAGTGCGACATCGCGCCCAACGATTTCTACTCCGCCGACGCGCGCCCGAAGACCTCGTCGATTAGTGAATACCGCAACCAGATGCACCTCGCCTGGTGCAATTCCAATGTCGGCTAGAGCCTCTTCGACGAGATTGCCGAGACTAGTGAGGCCGTCGAATCGATCTGTGACGTCATCCTGTCCCTGGTAGATGCGATCGTTCTCGATCGTCACGTCCTTCCAGGACTTGGCGTCGACGATGTAAATGCCACTCGGCCCGATCAGCACGAAGTCGACCTGGGCCTTCTTCGATCCTGGCCATTTGCGATCTTCAAGGATTGTGTAGCCACGATCGGCCAGGGGCTTGAGCAGCGCACCGAGCCATCGCTCAGATTTCGCAGCGGCCTCATAATTGCGCGCCATCTCCTGCTTGGTCCGGGCAACGTACTCGGCCTGTTCCGCCTCCGCACGCAACCTCGCTGCTTCCCCCGCCGCGGAGTGCCCTGCCGCCACTTCGATCCCCCGACCTGCACGGTTCCGGCCCGCCGCGCTGGTCTAATTTTGGCCGAATGAGCAAAACTCTGCTGTGGCCTTTTCGGGGGACTTACTCTTAGACGAATCCCCACTGCCGGCGATGATATTGCACGTTCGCAACGTCAAGCCGGTGATCTCTTACAAATTTCAGTTCGGCAATGGGCTTGAGATCGCTCGTCTTCGCGGCAGTGAAGTCATCGAGAATCACCATTCCGCCAATGTCGAGTTGCGTGTGGTGGTTCGGACAGAGGCAGAGCAAGTTGTCCAGCGCATCCGCGCCTAAGTGCGGTCGGCCAAGAGGTTTCACATGTGCACCCTCGGAGTAATAACGTCCACCGATACCCGGAATAGTGGAACCGCAGAGCTGACAATGATGCTCGTATAGCGACTTCACTTTGCGTGAAAGTTCGGAATCGCGGATGCGGCGGGACACAATGCTGCTGGCGAAAGCTGGGTCAAGAGAGGGTTCTTCCCTGGTCCAAAGGTGCGCCTGTTCCGGGATCCTATCCAGACGGAATCGCACGATCTCAAATCCTTCAATTCCCTCCTCAACCCACCAGTCGGTGACAAGAAATAGTCCCGCGTACTGATACCCAACGGGCGGCGCATATGGATTCGACCTGTGAGCCCCACGCACTACGCGGACAGGTAGCCCCTCGACTTGGCTTGTGATCAGCCCTGCATTACCGGGCGCATCAATCGATTGGTCTTTGGTCTGCTTTGTAGCGCCAGCGTCGCGCCCTCCATGGCCCGTGTAGATGATGTAGTCGCCGTAGTCCTGGTCGTCGACGTAGCCGCCAGAGACAACGATCGAGTCGGCGCCCTCCTGCTTTGCCCCAGATATCCCTGCCTGAAGAGGCCGATGTACATGGGCATCGTGGAGTTCTCGGCGATCGATGAATAGATCGCCTACCTTCACTCCATCGGGAGTGCCAAAGAACCTGGCCACGTCGCCTCCGAGGTTCAGGATATCGTTCAGGCTGGACTCAACGGGCAGCAGGTCTAGATTCACTCAGCCCGACTTGATAGGACTTTCGACGCCTGGGATCTCAAGAGTGAGAGTTTAGATCGGTGCCGGTTGGCCAATTGTTGGCACTCCCGGACCGGGGTGTGGTACGTCCCTAAGCAATGGAGTTTGGTAAGACAGCTCGATGACGTTGGGGCGGGTGTTGCCGAATGCTGTGGATGCGGGCAGCCCGTTATCCGCGATGATGATCTGTGCGTCCGGGTATGCCTCTGCGAGCAGTGACAGGCGGTAATAGAGCCTTTCCCCGGCACCAAGGTCTTCGGCGGTAGTGCCGAGGCTGGTCCGCGGACCGTCGAGCATCAGGAAGCCTGGCAGCAGAATCGCTGGATCGCTGAGCGAGTTGCCGAGCATGGCGATGTAGTAGGCGTCATTCGCAAGAACTTTTCGCGCCCCAGACACGCTCAAGCGCTCGAACGGTTCATCATTCACATGGGGCAGATAGGTCCGCTCGTCTACGCCTGCGCTTCGGTAGTCGGAGAATCCCAGTCCCTTGATCTCCTCGTCAAAACGATCCCCCAAGCTCGCAACTCTGAACTCATTTTGCTTCAAGGCAGCGCGCGCGGCAGCAGCCTCCTCCTCAAGTTGCCCGATCCGCGTCTCGAGTTCCCGAATCTCGTCGATACCTCGTTCATAGAGATCCCATTGGTCGTTAAAGCGCTCGAGGTCACGGACGCCGGATCGTGCTCGCTCAACCTCGGCCGCGGCCGTCCCGACTGCATCAAGGGATGGCAGCAGAAGCTCGGGGTCGAGTTGCCGCTCAAAGTCGTCGACGGCGGCGGCCAGCTCTCGCCGAGACTCATCGAGCGCAGAAAAGGATGACTCAAGATGGCCACGGTCTGTGGACACGAGTGCTTCGACTTCGATGCGCTGCTGGCTGAGTCGGCCCTCGGGGTTCAACTCGGTCACGTTTGAGACATGCTGCTGTTGCCCGCAGAGCGTGCAGACATCGGCATCGACGTGATTCGGCAAGTCCTGCAGGCAACGCGGGCAAATTTCGAAGTCGAGTTCCGAGAGAACGGTAGTTGCAATCGCATGCTGGTGTGCGCGATGTTCGTCAACTTCCAGTTGGGCAAGCAACCCGATTCCTCGCTCAACTGCAGCCCGGGCAACTGCTACCTCCGTTTCGACTGAGGCTACTCGCCACCGCAGCCGTGCGATGCGCTCACGCAAGTCCCGCTGATCGTCGAGCGCAGAGCGCTCCGCAGCGGCTCGACGGGTCGAAGAGAGGCCATCAGTGGCGGTCGCGAGGTCTACCCGCGCCTCCTGCATTAGGCTCGGGAGTTCTTCGCGATCAGGTGCGCCACTTGCCTCGAGGAATGTCTTGACGGCGCCGTTTGCCGTTTGCGCCGTCACGATCTCCCTGCGGACATTCTCGATCTCGATCTCGTGTTGGGTGACCAGTTCGTCGCTTAGCCCGTAGGCAAGCTCGAGCACTGCCTTTCGCTTGGGATTGAGGAACGGGTCGGCGTGGCCCGCAATGGATCTTGGTACGTCTGCCTGGGGAAGATACATGTATCGGAAGAGGTCGAAGAACGAAACTGCCACGCTTGTCCCGCCATAGCCCTTTCGGGCGAGGCGTGTGATCGGGATGTCGAGAAGTTGGAGCAACCGATCTGATACGAGCGGTGCGGTCTTGATTCGCGTGACCGACCATTCTTCAGTCTTAGGGGTTCCGCTGAGAAAGGTGGCGAGAAGTCGGTTCTGTCGGAAGTCACGGTCGATCTGAAGGCGGGTGCGTCCAACTGTGAGTCGCAGTGTGACACGCTTTAGGTTGGCTTCGACGGCGGGCATGATTTCAGCCGAGGTCGCCCCTAGCCCGTACTTGATCAACTCGAACATGCTGCTCTTGCCTGTGCCGTAGCTTCCGGTCACGATGTTGAGTCCGGCGGTGAACGCATAGTTGCTAGTTCCGGACGATGTGTGAAGCTCTAGTTCGTGTAGGCGAAAGTGCGTGCTCATCGGGGCAACTCCTCGTTTGTCACGAAGTGGTCGGGCAGATATTGGCGAAGTGTCCCGGCGATGTCATTGACCACTGACGCGAGTTCCACCACGACCTCTGCGCGATTTGGGACCGACGCCCAAGATGCGTCGGAAGTCAGGATGTGCAGTGTGGTATCGCCTGTTTCGGTGACGTGAAATCCGTCATCAGTGGCCACCACCAGCCGCATGCCAACGAGCGCGCCTAGGAGGACGGTGTAGCGCCGCTGATCAGGATTGAACTTGTAGCGCATCGTATGGGAGCTGATCGCTTCCGTCTCTCCCGCGCTTATTGAGATGGCTTCAAGGGTTGCGAGGCCAATCGCCCTGGCGATCTTCTCCAGCAGGACCGGGTAGCGCAGAAGGAAGTCGAGGTATAAGACCTTCGCCACGGTTGTCGACTGGTTGCTGCGTTCAAGCGCGGCCAGCAGGATCAGGACTCTGGCCAGATGCGCATCGAGCATGGTTGTTCTACTCATCTGCATCCCCTTCATCGGCGAGTAGGTCAAACGGCTCTGACCACCAAACCAGGCATTCGTCGGTGAGCTGGTAGGCGCATCCCATGAGGTCAATCTGGTCGATGGGAAGATTTGTCCTTACACGATCGTCGGAGAGTGCTCTGTCGAGTGCGATGTGCATGGCCGGTCCGTACTGGGCAGTGGTCCGCGCCTGGGATTCGGCCAGCATGGCCTTATTCAGCACGATCCGCCGAAGACGATGGATCTCGTCTGCGGAGCCGATCGGAATGTCTTCCCCATATTGGCTCTCGAGGGCATACCAGCGGGCGCGAAGTCCGGGTGCCCCTTGTTCTACGCTCGGCCCGAGCCCGCCTCTCTTGAGCTTTCGAACCAGGACAGTGCCCGGCGTTGTATTGGTGTGTCGAGCGGCGGCGGCCACCGCGTCGAATGAGATACCGAGGTGGGCTAGAGCGTCACACAAGTCCGTGTAGCTGATCGTGCGACTTGCAAGAAGCTGCTCAGGCCAGCTTTCGGTGGGAGTCCAGGTGTCAGGCTCATCGTCGTTAAGTCCGGATGCAGCCTCGTAGACGAGCGCAAACAGCGCATCGAAGACTCGCTGCGAGTGCAGCGGTGAGACCCCGAGTTTAAGAAGCGTGGGACGGCAATAGGAGGTGATGACATGACCGCCAATGGCAGTCTCATCCGCCCCGACCGTCTTGACGGACAGCACGCGAAGAAACTCGGCAGCCTCGGCGATCGTCGCGTTGAGACGTGCAGCCATCCGCTCCGCAAATGGCTGCAGGAGGGTTTGGTCCGACAACACGAGCGCCTCAGAGAGTTCCCGTAGTTCTCCCGCCCCAGTCTTGAGTCCCCCATTCGTCACGACAGTGCACCGATCGCGGGCACCCAGATCTCGCCACCGCTTATAGAGCGTTGCAAGGGCTTTGGTCGTCAGCGTTGCGATGCTCCAAACGCCCATGTCGCTCGTGCGGTGCTTGACCGAGACAAGCTCATCGGGTTCATGTGGTGCGCCTCGGCGGATGTAGTCCGTGTGATGCTCAACGACGACGCTGCCGCTGCCGGCCGATAGGATCAGAATGCACTCGAGCACGGTGATCGAATACTGGAAGCGATACCAACTTGCGGTGTCGCGTCCTGCATCCTCCGAAGGCGTCACTGCCAACGAATCACCCAAGGCAAGAATCCTTTCCCCGACCCAACCAATTGTATTGCGAGGCGAGACTCAGCTTCTAGCTTTCACAGTCGACTGCTCTCCGGGCTCCTTGCTGCTTGATCCGTTAATTTTGGAATAGCCCGATAGCCCCGATACCCTGCCGGCCCAAGGACTTCGCGGACTCCGTGATTGCGATCAGCCCGCTCGTGGTGCTCGAGTGCCTGGTTGGTCCGTTGCGAAGCGGGAACCTTACTCTCCACGATTACTACCTTCGGGCGTTCAAACAGTTTCGCTTGATTCCACTCGAAACCGAACACTACTTGCGGGCTGCCGAATTGCGAGCCCGGCATGGTATTCGCACCCCGGACACTCTACACCTGGCCTCGGCTCAGCTATCTGGCTGCGACGAACTCTGGACCAACGATGATCGGCTTGCTGCGGCATCCACCGGGCTCGCGGTGATCGCAGTCTGAACCGCCGCAGCTGGTTCTTTCGAAGGCGTGGGTGGGCGCAGGTAACAAGCCCGCACCCACCCCAACCCACTACGCCGCCGCCGCTTCGGCATCCTTCTTTCGCATAAGCAGAACCACCATCGGCCCGAAGGTCGCGATCGCAGCTAGTAGCTGAACTGCTCCGGCGGGGATGCCGCCGATGAAGTTGGCGACGACCATAACGATCGCTGCGACCGGCACCCAGACCGGGACGAGCTTGGCCAGGCGCAGGCCGGTCGTGAGGAGGATCACGGCGAAGAAGACGGCCAGGTGGCCGACGCCGGCGACGGGTCCCGCATCGATTAGGTAGCCGCCAATTGAGGTGATTTGCCATCACTTTGAGCGGTGAATCATGGTGGCTGCGACGATGCCGGTTCTGAAGGTGTGTATCGTTGCTATACGCATAGTGATGCTATACGGTTTATGTGTGATCAAGTCGTTTCCGCTCAAGGGGCTCGAAACGTTCTTCACCACGGGAAGTGAGGCTGGCATCCGACCAGATCACGCCAAGAAACTACAAAGGCAACTCGCCGTGCTGGACAACGCGTGAACGATCCAGGACATCCCGCAGTCATGGAAACCGCACGCGCTGACTGGCACCGCGGCCGCTGGGCGCGATGTCGCCGGACATTACGCGATTTGGGTGAGTGGGAATCGGCGATTGACGTTCCGCTTCGAAGGAAGCGACGTTCACCTGCTCGACTATCTCGACTACCACTAGAAAGGCAAACCTCATGAGCATGTACAACCCCCCGCATCCTGGGCTACTGCTGGATGACTATTTGGGAGGTATAAGCATCGCCGAGGCCGCCCGCCGTCTTGGGGTAACCCGCGCGACGCTCTCGCGTATCCGCAACGGACACTCTTCGATCAGTGCCGACATGGCGGTGCGTCTCGGTTTGCTCTTCGGCACCAGCCCCGAGCTTTGGCTGGGGATGCAGACGAGCTACGACCTGTGGGTCGAGCTGCAGAAGCCGCGACCCCAGGTGATGGCCATCGCCAGCTGAGGCACTAGCCGGTCACCGGATGCCTACCGCGTCTGGTTCCGTGCGGAGCCTGAGGCGCTCGGGAAGGGTGACTCTTCTCCTCCACAGCGCGGGTTGTGCGACGACTCTCCCTTCCCGCCTGAGTTGATCCGGTCGCGAGCAACAGACATGGAATACTCGGGCCTACGCTGGCAACCGAAATGACGAGTTATGATCGCACAATCGTTGCATCTGTTGGAGGGAGGCGCGGGCATGGTCGCGAAGACTGTCGGCTTCGAGATCGACGACGAGATTCCGACCTACCGCGGCGCAGACGTGTCCGAGTGGCTCGCAAATAACCCGCCACCTCGAAATTCCACACGTTCCATCGAGGAAATTGAGCGTCAGATTGCCACCGATCGCGAGGACGGGGATTGATTTACTTCGATTCCTGTATCGCGATCCGTGAAGGTGAAGAGCGCGACGACTCAATCGTCCAGGCTGATCGCCGCCAATTGCGGATGTCTCTGGAAGCCCGAGGACTGCGCGAACAAATTCACTACGACCACGAGAGGGCCCAGGATGAGCCTCTGTTGTGGCCGGCGGACGCAGTCGCCTGGAGTTACGGACGCGGGGGAATATGGCGGCAACGAGTCTCGGGGTTAATCGCCCGCATCCGCGATCTTGACCGCTAAAAACGTGAGACTCGGCTCACCGACCGTCCGGAAGGCTACCGAGTCCACTTCGCGACGCTACTGCACTGCGCCCGACCAGAATAACCGCCAAGCCTGTCCCCTGCAATGGCCTGAGCTTCGGTTACTGATCTGTTTCTAAAGACTTTGCAACCTCGGTAGGCTCGGCAGCTTCGGCGGCCTCAGGTTCAATCGATTCCTCCACAACCCTCTCCTCACCTTCAGCAATCTTGTGCACCTTGTACACCGCAATCGGGATGAGCACGAGGGAGCGCAGGTCGATGACGGCGTGCAGGAGGATCGGCCAGAGGATGGTTCCGGTGGTCAGGAAGATGAACATCATGATGGCGCCGAAGATGGTGGTGCCGATGATTCCGCCGATGCCCTGGTAGCCGTGCATGGCGCCGAAGATCACAATGCTTGCGATTACAGCTACGAGGGCGTTGCCGCTGATTGCGAAGATCGCGGTTGGCAGGGCGAGGCGAAACAGCAGCTCCTCGACGATTCCGGCGTTGACTGAGAGGCCGACGCCGTACTTGATTTCGGCGCGGTTGCGGGGGAGTAGGGCGTGGATGTCGCCGATTGTCGGCACTTCGCCCTCGTGTTTCGAGAAGACCACGGAGGCCACCATGCCGGCGAAGAAGGCGATCGTGGCTCCGATCAGCAGGCCATTCGCGAAGCCGCCGCCTTCGGCGAGCAGGTTGCGCAGAGCGACCATGGCCGTCCACTCCTCGACCTGAGCGAGTATCCGTGGGATGAATTGCCAGCCGAGCAGCAGCAAGAGTGCAGCAGAACCGCCGAGGTAGCAGATCGACTCGATTAGCCACTTGCGCAGCATTTTCTGCCGGCGCTCGGTGCTGCGGAACCGCTTGAACACCTCATACTCGCGGCGGTCGCGGATGAACGCCCGAATTACCAGGACCGCGAGGACTGCCAGCAGGGCGGCCCCGATGAGCCAGGGCGACATCCACCAATTGACAGCCAGCACCGTCTCATTCTCTCAGCACAATCGCGCGGCCCGCCCAGGTGGGAGGATTGGGCATGGCCAGCGCGCATCCCAAACTCGACGAACTGATAGAGGTACTGGCTCGGCTGCGGGCGCCCGGCGGCTGCGCCTGGGATGCCGACCAGACCCACGAGTCGCTCGTGCGCTACCTCGTGGAGGAGTGCTACGAGCTCGCCGAGGCGATCGAGACCGGCGACCGTGATGGCATGCTCGAGGAGCTCGGCGACGTGCTCTACCAGGTCGTATTCCACGCCGACATCGCCTCGCAGTCCCCGGTCGAGAACTTCGATATTGAGGATGTCGCCGCCCACATGACCGCGAAAATGATCAGCCGGCATCCGCACGTTTTCGGCGACGACGAGGCCCGCACGGCCCTCGACATCCAGTCGGCGGATGACGTGGTCGCCGTCTGGGACCAGCTCAAGGCCGCAGACAAGCCCAATCGTTCGAGCGTCCTCGACGGCATCCCGAACTCCATGCCCGCTCTCGCGCTCGCCGAAAAACTCCTCGGCCGGGCGGAGAAGGTGGGAGTAAGCGTTGATGGTCAGACGCCGGCGGATGCCCCGCGTATCAGCGCGAGTCCTGGGCTCGCGGGAACCCAGGTCGGCTGTGCAACTTCCATGCCAACGGATGCCCCGCCCGCCAACGAAGCCGAACTCGGCTCCCTGCTCCTCGGCATCGTCTCTTCCGCCCGCGCTCGCGGCCTCGACCCAGAGCGCGCCCTCCGCTCCGCCCTCCGCGACCTGCGCGCCCAGATCCGCGCCGCTGAAGCCGCGTAGCTCGCGTCGCCGAAGCTGCTTAGCACGCGCTGTCCAAACGCCGTAAAGCTCAGGCAAGCCTTGCCTGTCTGGTAACCGGGAGGCGAGGCGACTAGCGTTTTAGCATGTCCAGCTTTGATGAACTGCTCAACACCCAAATCGGCAACGAGTTCTCGGCCAGCCAGCAATACTGCGCGATCGCGGTTTGGTACGACAATCGCGACCTGCCGCAATTGGCTCGCCACTTCTACCGCCAGTCGCTCGAAGAGCGAAACCACGCCATGATGCTCGTGCAGTATCGGCTAGACCGCGACCTCGGCATCACGATTCCGGGGGTCGAGCCGGTCATCAACGACTTCAAGAACGACACCGAGCCGATTGCGCTGGCCCTCGAGCAGGAGAAGCGGGTCACGAGCCAGATCGAGGCCATGTTTGCGGCCGCCCGCGCAGAAAACGATGCGCTCGGCGAGCAGTTCATGCTCTGGTTCCTCAAGGAGCAGGTCGAAGAGGTTGCCTCGATGTCGACCCTGCTCACCGTAATCAAGCGCGCCGACAACAACCTGTTCGACGTTGAGAACTATCTGGCGAGGGAGAGCACTGGCGACGGCGGGGTTGATCCGGATGCCCCGGCCGCCGCAGGCGGGGCCCTCTAACAGTTCTCCCGCGGCCAGGCCAGCGCCCCGACCGCACTGCGCCCGAAACCCCGCGCGCAAAACCCGTGTGTGCAAAACCAGCACCCGCGAAACCGCCGCGCCAGCTCACGCTCCGCAAAGCACAGAAAGCAGAGAATGGTGCCCATACCGACCCGAACGGAATGGGCACCGCCTTCCTGACCGGGCGCGACGAAGCGCGCCAACTCGGTCGGATCCCGACCGAGTAGTTTCCCTGCGCTCTCGGTCGGAAAGCGAGAAGCCCTGATCCAATAGCTTCTCGCAGGTCAGTGTCGTCGGCTGCTCGATCGACTCGAGCAAAGCCCTGGTCTGACGACGGTTAAAGGGTAATTCATAACAAGCGTAATTGCGAACATCCGTTATGTTAATGTCATGAGCCGAAGGGCCGAACCGGGTCGCAAAGCAGAACTGCTTAGCCAGATTCTCGATTACCTGATCGACAAACCGCTTTCGAAGCTGACCTTCAGGTCGGCCGCAACCGCCCTCGGTGTGAGCACTTTCACGCTCGTCTACCAGTTCGGCACTCGCGCCGAGCTAGTGGCCGACATCATCAGCGCGATCACTTCAAGACAGCGAGCGATTGAAGAGCGGTTGCTTTCCAACGCCGGGAATATCGACGCCTATTACGAGAATCTCGAGATCTCCTGGAACTGGACCCTTGAGCCCCGGAACCGCCAGTTGCAGCGGCTCGAGTTCGAGGCCGCGATGCTCGGGGTACTCGATCCGCAGGTAGGCGGTTTCGGCCGCACGTTCTACGAGACCTGGCTGCGGGTTGGCAAAGAAGCGCTGCAGGCCTACGGGCTGACTCCGGCAGAAGCCGAAATCGAGGCGCGAATTGTCGTCGACGCCTTCTACGGTCTGCAGTACGACCTGCTTGTGAACGACCAGGTTGAGGCAACCACGGCAGCCCTCAAGCGATTCATGGCAGAGCATCGCCACCGGATTGAAACCCACGTTGCTGACCGGACCTGACCGCGCGCAGCCGAATTAGTCCTGGGTCGTCCGGTTGGATGCCACAATTTAGGGGTGGCATCCCAAGTAAACCCCCCGCGCGGCATGCGCGACTTCCTGCCCGCCGACAAGGCGAAGCGTGAGCGAGTTCTTGCGATTATCCGCGAGACCTATCGCGCGCACGGCTTCGACGAGATCGAAACCCCGGTCGCCGAAGAGAGCGAACGGCTGCACGCGGGGCTCGGCGGTGACAATGAGAAGCTCGCGTTCGGCATTCTCAAGCGCGGGCTGACTCGGGATGACCTCCAGGCCGCGAGCGACCCGATCGACCTCACAGACCTCGGCCTTCGATTTGACCTCACCGTGCCGCTGAGCAGGTTCTACGCCTCACACCGTGCTGAGCTTCCCGGCGTTTTCCGCTCTATCCAGCTTGCTCCGGTCTGGCGGGCTGAGCGCCCGCAAAAGGGCCGCTACCGCCAGTTCGTGCAGTGCGATATCGACATAATCGGCGACCCGACGGTGCTCGCTGAAGCAGAGCTCGTTCTTGCCTCGCTCGACACCTTCAAGGCTCTCGGGCTCGACGGGGTGCAGATTCGAATCAACGACCGGCGCATTCTGATTGGCATGCTCGAGGGCTTTGGCTTCCCGGCTGCAGAGCACGATTCTGTGCTGATCACTCTCGACAAGCTCGACAAGATCGCCGCCGATGGAGTGATCGCAGAACTCGAAACGGTCTCGAAGTCGCCTGCTGCAGTCGCAGCTCTCGCCGAGTTCCTGCGCCGCCCGCAGACTATGGAATTCAACCCTTACGGCGAGAGGCAGATCCGCAAGGCGCTGCCGGAGGGCTTCGAGTCGCCGGCGGTTGGCGACCTCATTGAGCTCGGCAGAATTGTTGAATCGGCGCTCGGGGGCGGGGCCGCGGGCGAAGCGGTCGAGGGCATCCCGCTCGTCTTCGATCCGTTCCTGGTTCGCGGAATGGGCTACTACACCGGTGCGATCTTCGAGGCGATGCACCCGACCGCCGGCTACTCGATCGGCGGCGGCGGCCGTTACGACGGAATGATCGGTCGGTTCCTCGGAGCCGAAGTTCCCGCGACCGGCTTCTCGATCGGCTTCGAGCGGATCGTCGATCTGGTCGAACTGGGCGAGTCTTCGGCGTCAGAAGCGGCGGTCCTCCTTTACGAAGCGGATGTCGACCCGGCCAGGCTAGTCAGCCTCAAGGCGCAGCTCGCGGCCCAGGGTTGCCGAGTGCGGATCGAGCGCGCCCCCCGCAATCAGAAGGCGCTGCTGGATTCGCTCGCCCGCGACGGCTACCGCCGCTTCGCGCACGTCGGCGATGCAACCGAAGTTTCGCAGCTTGAGTTCCGCGAGCTGGCAGAGTCGCAGTCGTAAGCTCTCTCGCTTTTGCGAACCGGCACGCTAGCCGCGCTGCCCGACTTTGCTTTCGCGCGCCTGCCTTGCCGCTCACCTGGACTGCCTCACTTTCGCGAGCCGTAGACTTGCAGGCGAATCCGAATCTGCAATCAGGAGATTGAAATGGCGCTAATCGAAGCCGTAGGTGCACGCGAAATTCTGGACTCGAGGGGCAACCCGACGGTCGAAGTAGAGGTACTGCTCGATGACGACACCGTCTCGCGGGCGGCGGTGCCATCCGGAGCATCCACCGGAGCCTTCGAGGCCTACGAACTGCGCGACGGCGATCCGAAGCGCTACGGCGGCAAGGGCGTACTCAAGGCAGTCGACGCGGTGGTCGACGTAATCGGCCCGGCCATCGAAGGTTTCGACGCTACCGACCAGAGGCTCGTCGACGCGGCGATGATCGAGCTCGACGGCACCGAGAACAAGAAGAAGCTTGGCGCGAATGCGATCCTGGGCGTCTCGCTCGCGGTCGCGAAGGCCGCCGCCGATTCCGCGGACCTGCCACTGTTTCGTTACATCGGCGGACCGAATGCCCACACTCTGCCGGTGCCGATGCTCAATGTCATCAACGGCGGGGCGCACGCCGACAACAATGTGGACATCCAGGAATTCATGATTTTGCCGATCGGAGCATCGAGTTTCGCCGAAGCGCTGCGCTGGGGAGCCGAGACCTATCACGCGCTCAAGGCTTTAATGAAGTCGAAGGGGCTCAGCACGGGCCTTGGCGATGAGGGCGGATTCGCGCCGGAATTGAAGTCAAATCGCGCCGCGCTCGACCTGCTCGTAGAGGCGATCGGCAAAGCCGGGTTCAAGGCGGGCAAGGACCTCGCTCTCGGGCTGGATGTCGCAGCAACCGAGTTCTTCAAGGACGGAAAGTACAACTTCGAGGGTAAGAAGGTCAGTGCAAAGCACATGCTCGAGTACTACGAGGACCTCGTGAAGTCCTACCCGCTCGTGACGATCGAGGATCCGCTCGCAGAGGACGACTGGGACGGCTGGGGGAATTTGACCGCCGAGCTCGGCTCGAAGGTGCAGATCGTCGGCGACGATTTCTTCGTCACCAACCCGAAGCGGCTCGCCAGGGGAATCGCGGCCGGGGCTGCCAACTCGATTCTGGTCAAGGTGAACCAGATCGGAACGCTCACCGAGACTCTGGATGCCGTGGCCCTCGCCCAGCGAAGCAGCTACACGACCGTGCTCTCGCATCGCTCGGGCGAAACCGAAGACACCACGATCGCAGACCTTGCGGTTGCAACCGACTCCGGCCAGATCAAGACCGGAGCTCCGGCCAGAAGCGAGCGGGTTGCCAAGTACAACCAGTTGCTGCGAATCGAAGAGGAACTCTCCGAAGCCGCGGTTTACGCGGGCCACTCTGCGTTCCCGCGATTCAAGGGTTAGCTTCAGAGGTTAGCTTCAGAGGCTAGCTTCATGGCTAGCTTCAGGGGCTAAGGGGTCCGCCCGGTTCGGCACTGACACTCCGGTTTCAGTTTCGGTGCAATCGCTCGCGCCAACCGGGAACTGCCAGATTGCCAATCTAGGCTTTACCCATGGTTCGCAAGCGGGATTTGAAGCAGGTGCCTGTGCGCCTGCCTGAACAGGGCGAGCGCGCGAACTGGCTGCAGAGCATCCGTTTGTCCGGATTCACAATCGCGATCCTCACGGTGCTCGTGCTCATGGTTGTAGTTCTCGCGCCTTCGCTCAAGATCTTCTTCGAACAGCAGCAGCAAATAGCAGCCCTGCAGGCCGATGTTGAGAACCAGAAGAGCGATCTCGCGGACCTCAAGGACGAGCGCGCCCGCTGGGATGACCCGAGCTACATCGAGGCTCAGGCCAGGGAGCGGCTCAACTACGTCTACCCGGGCGAGTACAGCTATCTCGTGATCGACGACGGCAACACTTCGACGACCGTCGACGGCCAGCCGATCAGCGCGAGCGTTCAATCCACTCAAGTTGACTGGATCGGCGTGCTGTTTTCTTCGGTGCTGACCGCAGGGCTCACTCAGGAAAAGCCGGGCGAAATCGTTGCTCCGGTGATCGGCGGCGACGGATGACCAGGCCTCCGTTCACTCCTCCTACCGAACTCGAGATTGCCGCAGTTTCCAGGCAGCTCGGCCGCCCCGCCCGCGGAGTTCTCGGAATCGCGGCGAGGTGTGTTTGCGGAGAGCCGACCGTGGTCGCGACCTCGCCGAGACTTGAAGACGGAACCCCCTTTCCAACGCTCTACTATCTGACCCATCCTGCGGCAACCGCTGCGGTGTCGACTCTTGAGGCGAACGGGGAAATGAGTCGTCTCGGTGCGCTGCTCGAGGCGGATGAGGAATTGAGAGCCGCCTACTTGCGGGCGCACGAGTCGTACCTGAGTGATCGCAATCAGATCGAGGTCGTTGCGGAACTCGACGGAATTTCTGCCGGAGGAATGCCGAGCAGGGTCAAGTGCCTGCATGCGCTTGTCGCCCACTCGCTCGCGGTCGGCCCCGGAATTAATCCGATCGGCGATCTCGCACTCGAAGCTGCGGACTGGATTCCGGAGGTTTGCGAGTGCCGGGATGCGGCGGATTCGGGCGTAGCGCGTTCCAGTGGGGTCGGCGGCGCGCGGCCCCGCGGGACCGGCGGCGAGCCAACGGAGGCTCGCACTTGAAGAAGTGGCTAGCCGTGCTCTCAGTGCTCGGGGTCTTCGCCTCGATCACTCTCGTAGCAGCGCCTGCCTCCGCAGACTCGATTCGCGCTCGGGAGTACTGGCTCAGCCAATATGGAATTCAGGCCGCCTGGAACGTGACCCGCGGCGCGGGAGTCACTATCGCGATCATCGACACGGGAGTCGACGGCAGCCACCCCGATCTCACCGGTGCGGTGATCGGCGGCACGGATGTTTCCGGAGTCGGAAGTTCCAACGGGCAAAAGCCGGTAAGCAAGAGCAGCGAACACGGAACCATGGTCGCCTCACTCGCAGCCGGCCGCGGACACGGTGGAAGTTCGGGAGTGATCGGCGCAGCGCCGGCTGCCTCGATACTTTCGATTTCGATTTCCTTCGATACCGGCAATCGCGACTCCGACGACCAGATCGCCGAAGCGGTCAAATGGGCGGTCGACAACGGAGCCGACGTAATCAATATGTCGCTTACCCGCAATAGCCTCGAGTGGCCCGAAAGCTGGGATGACGCCTTCCTCTATGCCTTCCGGCACGACGTAGTGGTTGTTGCTGCCGCCGGCAACCGCGGCAGCGGAACCACCGAAGTCGGCGCCCCGGCCACCATCCCGGGCGTACTCGTGGTCGGCGGGGTGGACCGATCGGGGAATGCAAGCTGGAACGCTTCGTCGCAGGGGATAACTATTTCGGTGTGCGCTCCGAGCGAGAACCTCGTCGGCGCCGCGCCCGGCGGAGGCTATTACTCCTGGGCAGGGACCAGCGGGGCGACCCCGATCGTGTCCGGAATCGTCGCGCTCGTGCGGGCCGCGCATCCGGATCTGGACGCCGGGAACGTAATCAACCGGATCACCGCTACCGCAAAATCCCCCGGCGTTGCCGTGCCCAGTCCGATCTACGGCTACGGACTCATCAATGCCGCCGCGGCAGTTTCCAACCAGGTTCCAACCGTGAGCAGCAGCCCGCAGGAGCAGCTGGAGGACTGGATCAAGCTGCATCGCCGCGCGGAATCTACTGCGGAGCCGACTCCGATCGGTACTCTCCAGCCGACTCCGACCGAAGAGCCGATAGTCAACGCCGAGCCGCTGAACCCAACCGGAACTCTGCTGCCGAGCCTTGCGCAACTTAGGAGCATCGGCATCCCGCTGCTGGTGTTTCTCGTCTTCGGGATCGCGCTCATGGTGTGGCTCGTGCGGCTGCTCAGTCGGGTCAGGAGCACTCGCGGCAAGTAGTAGATTTGACTGGTGCCAAGAATCCTTATCGTCGGCGGCGGATACGCCGGTTTTTACACTGCCTTGAAGCTCGAAAAGTGGTTGCGTTCTGGGGAGGCCGAGGTCACCGTCGTCGACCCGCGCCCCTACATGACCTACCAGCCGTTCCTGCCGGAGGTGGCCGCCGGATCGGTTGAACCGCGCCATGCGGTAGTCAGCCAGCGTCGTCATTTGCGCAACACCGAGGTGATCACCGCGAGCGTCACCGCGATCGACCACAAGAAGAAGGTCGCGACAATCGAACCGGCAATCGGAAAGCCGTGGAAGCTTGAGTACGACGTGCTCGTTTACACTGCGGGAGCCGTTTCCCGCACCTTCCCGATCCCCGGAGTGGCGGATGTCGCCATCGGCCTCAAGAACATCGAAGAGGCGATCGAGGTGCGCGACCGGGTTCTCACCAACTTCGACAAGGCCGCGGATCTTCCTCCGGGCAAGGAGCGGGACCGGCTGCTGACATTCACGGTCGTCGGCGGCGGATTCGCCGGCATCGAGATTTACGGCGAGCTTCGCAGCCTGGCCAGCGAGCTCATCAAGTACTATCCGTCGATCACTTTCGAGGACATCCACTTCCACCTAATTGAGGCGATGGATCGGATCATGCCCGAGGTTTCGCTCAAGACGAGCCACTGGGTGCTCCGCCACCTCGCAGAGCGCGGCGCGGTCGTGCACCTCGAGACCCAGCTCACTTCCGCTGTCGGCGGCAAGGTCGAGATGTCCAACGGCGAAAAGTTCGAATCCGATCTGATCGTGTGGACTGCGGGAGTCATGGCTAACCCCATGTTGCGCAACACCGACCTGCCGCTCGACCCCAGGGGCCGCCTGCGCGTCGGCGCAGACCTGCGGGTCACCGACGATGATGGCGTCATCGAGAACGCCTGGGGAGCTGGCGACGCCTGCGCCGTGCCGGACCTCACCGGCGGCGGAGTCGGCGGTTTCTGCGTGCCGAACGCACAGCACGCCGTTCGGCAGGCCAAGCTGCTCGCGAAGAACATTGCCGGAGCGATCCGCGGGGATGCACCTGCCGAATACGTTCACAAGAACCTCGGCGCGGTCGCCGGCCTCGGCCTGTATCACGGGGTCTACCAGTCCGGCCGGATCGCGTTCAAGGGACTCATCGCCTGGTTCATGCACCGCGGCTACCACGGACTCGCGGTACCGATGTGGGAGCGCAAGCTTCGCGTTTTCGGCAACTGGATCCTGAACTTCCTCGTCCACCGCGACATCGTCTCCTTAGCCGACCGGGTCACTCCGCGAGCTTCCTTCGAGGAGTTCGCTGCTCGTCCCAAGGCCTGAACCGGCGCCCGCACTATTGGCCCGCGTTACTAACACGGGTTCCGCGAGCGCCTAGGCTTGGGGCTGCGCCCCCGTAGCCCAATCGGCAGAGGCAGACGACTTAAAATCGTCACAGTAAGGGTTCGAGTCCCTTCGGGGGCACTTTGTCAAGTGCCCCGTTCGGGACTCGCGCTCTATCTGAATCCGCTGGCGCGGATTCGGTTCAAATCCCTCCGGGGGCATGCCTCTTTCTCCTACGCCGCGGTGTGTTGCCAACGTTGCGGATGCTGGAACCTGCGCGTAGTTCACAAACCTCCGCGGCGCTGGGATATAGGTGAGTGGTGAGTGGTGGCGGGTGAGTGGCGGGTTGGCGTCGGGTTCGTGGTGAGTGGCGGGTTAGCGGCGAGCAGGCAGTGGGCGCGCGGTGCGCATCAAGGCGCCTGCGAACAACAGGGCGCCGACGAGCAGGAGAGCGAGGCCTAGGGCGACTATCTCGAGCATCCCATTCGGCCCGGTGTCTGCCAGTCCGGGATCGATAGCTGGTCGAGGAAATGTGAGTGAAGAAGTAGCAACCGCGAACTCGGGTGCGCTCTGGGTTCCCCAGACGGCCGACATCATTGTTGAACTGACAGTTACCTGCGGAGAGTATGAGACCGGAGTTGCGGAAGAAAGAATGACCGGGGTACTCCAGGTTGCACCCGAATCGAGCGAATAGGCGGCCTGAATCCCTTGAATCGGGCCGTCGTGGTAAAGCCAAACCGCCGCGAGAGTGCTTCCGTGGCTGGCAATGACTGCATTGAACGAACTAGTTAGGGGATTCGAGATCGCGGTGGGAGCGCTCCAGATTGAGCCGCCATTGGAGGAGCGCGAGACGAGGATCTGGTTGATTGAGCCGTCGTTACTGGACCAGATTTCTGTGATCGTGTTTCCATCGGTTGCCGCCGAGGGGAAGTATCCCGACTGATCGGTTGCGGAAACATTGACTGGAGTGTTCCAGGTCGCACCCTGGTCAGAGCTCGATGCTGATTCGATCCAGTTGGATACGCCGTCACTGTGGACCCAGACCACTGTTGTCACTCCGCCGCCGGCAGTCAGCGTCGGAAATGTGGAACTGCCGGTTTCGGTGAAAGTAGTAGGGGCACCCCAGGTTGTTCCGTTGTCGGTTGAACTCGCGACCTGGATCAGGTTGTCGCTGCCGTTGGTTTGGAACCAGGTCGCCGTTATCGTATCTCCGTCGTCCACTACTTGTGGCTGCGTGTAGTTCGGGACCGAGATCCCGATGACATTCGCGCTGCCCCACGTTATTCCGTCGTCGATCGAGGTCGAGGCGTAAATGTAGATAGCCGGCGAAACATCTGCACTCCAAACGACGGTGACCGTGTGATTGTTCACCGCCATACCGGGGTTGGTAAATAGCCCTCCGGATGACGGCACCTCAACGGGAGTGCCCCAGGTGGCGCCACCATCACTCGAAGAGGAGAAGAGCACCCGCTGGATGCCGGTTCCGGAATCGAAACTGCCCCAGGTAGCAAAGAAGTGGTCGCCATCGGTTAGGAGTTTCGGGGCGAATGCGGACTCAGGGGTACTCGAGATCTCAATCGGTGCACTCCAGGTGAGCCCTTTATCTACGGAGCGGCTCGATTCAATTACAGTGACGCCCGCCGTGTTGGAGGACCAAATCGCGACGAGGTTAGAACCGTCATTGGCGATTTGAGGGTTCCCAATGATGCTCGTGGAGGTGCTTTCAATTGTGACTGCGGGGTCCCATGCTCCGTCGGCTGCAAAGACAGAGGCCGGCAATGTGAGCAAAGCAGCGGCGAATAGCGCTACGAAAATAGTCAAGGTCCTGGCACGCACTTGAAACTCCGAACGGGTTGAATTTTGCGCACCTGGAGCCTTGCTCTCTGATGCAGTGGTGAAAGCATAGTGCCTGATTCGACTCAATGAACAGGATGATCTTCGGCCGTTCGTACTCTTGAATCTTGCTCAGAAAATCTTGAACTTGACCTTGACGTAGCGTCAACCTCTAGCGTGGTTGGCATGGAGTGGTCAATACAGGAAATTGCGCGCATCGCGGGCACTACCAGCCGCACCCTTCGCCATTACGACGATCTCGGTCTCGTGCCTCCGACGCGTATCGGTGGCAACGGCTATCGGTATTACGACGAGGTCGCGCTCGTTCGGCTGCAGCGAGTACTCCTGCTGCGTGAGCTCGGCCTGGGCCTGCCGCAAATCGCAGAAATCCTGGATCGCGAGAGCGACGAGGCCTCAGCACTGACCACCCATTTGGCGCTGCTGCGCCAGGAGCAGGAGCGGCTCGATCGGCAAATCGCCGCGGTCGAGCACACCATTAGCGCACTGAAGGGAGGTGAAGAACTAATGGCAGAAAACATGTTTGACGGCTTCGATCACACTCAATACAAGGATGAAGTCGAGGAGCGCTGGGGCAAGGACGCGTACTCAAGCTCCGACGCCTGGTGGCGCGGAATGAGCGACGCCGATCGAAAGGAGTGGATGTCCAGGGCGAGTTCCCTGACGTCCGACTGGATCGAGGCATCCGGCTCCGTGTCGCCGACCTCCGAGGTCGCGCAGGAACTCGCCCGGCGCCACGTCGAGTGGCTTCGCGGAATCCCCGGAACTCCCGCCGCTTCAGGCGGGGACCTAAAGGGCTACGTAACCGGACTTGCCGAAATGTATGTCGCGGACGAGCGCTTTGCTGCGAATTACGGCGGAGTCGAGGGCGCGAAGTTCGTTCGAGCTGCGCTGCTAGCGCACTTCGAGGACTAGCTTACGGAGCGGTCAGCCGCGGGCGAGTCGGGGTGGAATTGCCACGAGCGACTTTCCCGCGGCTAACTCGCATCCTGAAACTTGACCGGGTCGGCTAGCAATTCCGAGAACGCCAGTTCGGCGGCTCCGACCATAAGGATGTCGCTGCCGAGTTCTGCCGGAACCACCTGCACCGATTCTCCGCTGGCCGCGAGAGGTCTGGCCGCCAGCGAGTTGTTGAGCTTGCCGGGGTCGGCAGCGTAGAGATCTGCAAGAAATCCGCCCAGGACGATAAGGCGCGGGTTTAGCGTATTGATCGCAGTGCGCACGGCTATCCCGAGGTAGCCGAGCTGCCGTTCGACTTCCGCGCGAATCTCCGAGCTGCGCTGCGAGCCTGAGACCTCTTCGAAGGCGGCCAGCAGAGCCGAACCCAGTTCATCGCTCTCTTCATCGGTCAGCCCGAGCAGTTCAAGCAGCGGTGCACGCCTGACTTCGGTCTCGAGGCAACCGGCGGCTCCGCAGTGGCAGGTCACTCCATTGCTGTTTACGAGAGTGTGCCCAAGTTCGCCGGCATAGCCTGCGGCTCCGTTCAGGGGCAGGCCGCCGGTGATAATCCCTCCGCCGATTCCGCTCGCACCGCCGTTTAGATAAACCAGATCGCCTATTCCGCGGCCGGCACCGAAGGTACCCTCGGCCAGCACCCCAAGAGTCGCGTCATTTGCCGCGCTCACCGGCAGGTCGAGAGAACTCGAAAGCAATGCGGTAAACGGCTCGTCAACCCAGCCGAAGTGCGGAGCAAGTCTCACGAGCCCGTCCTCGGTTCGAACCAGTCCGGGCACGGCCACTCCGACTCCGACCATCCACTGCTCGGGCCCCAGCTTTTGCAACAGAACCCGAACGGCGGTCGCGGTGAGTTCGACCGCCTGACTTGCTGAAAGGTCTGCAGTGGCAGCGACGCGATGCCTGGCAAGCACACTGCCGCCGAGTCCAACGAGAGCCAGCCGAATCGAATCGATCTCGGGGTTTACCGCGACCGCGACGGCCTTCTGGGTGACCGCGACTATCGGGCTGGGCCGGCCGACGCTGCTGCGAATCGCGGGATCAGATTCTGCAACCAGACCCCGACTGGCAAGCTCGGCAACCAGGGCTGCGATCGTAGAGCGGTTCAGTCCGGTTCGCGCCGTGAGGGTCGACCGAGAGCTGCCGGCGGACCCGGAGCGGTGAACGAGCCTGAGCACAGTCGCAAGGTTTTCCCGCCGAAGCGAGTCATTGCCAATGCCTCGCACCCTGGTCTTGCTCGAATCCACGCCATCACCCTATCCGCAAGATTCTCGAAAAATTGTATTTGTTGCCCTTGGAGACAAATATCTTGAACTCTCAGAATTGAGCGCTTATGTTGGGAGTAACAACATTTCAATTCGGGCCAAACCGGGAGTTCAAATGACAGTCAGAAAACCCACCTCTGCGGATAAGTTCAGCTTCGGCCTCTGGACTATCGGCTACTCCGGCGCTGACCCGTTCGGAACCCCTACCCGCGACCACCTGGATGTTGTTGACGCCCTCGAGCACCTCGCCGAACTTGGCGCGTGGGGGCTGAGCTTTCACGATGATGACTTGTTCGCCTTCGGATCCACGGATGCCGAACGCCGCAGGCAAATCGACCGCCTGAAGCAGGGACTGACCGACACCGGGCTGGTAGTTCCGATGATCACCACCAACTTGTTCAGTCAGCCGGTGTTCAAGGACGGCGGCTTCACTTCAAACGACCGCTCTGTGCGCCGGTTCGCTCTAAGGAAGGTGCTGCGGAACCTCGACCTCGCCGCTGAGCTCGGAGCAAAGACCTTCGTGATGTGGGGAGGTCGAGAGGGTGCGGAGTATGACGCGGCCAAGGACATCCGGGCTGCTCTCGAGCGCTATCGCGAGGCCGTGAATCTGCTTGGTGACTATGTCACTGACAAGGGCTACGACATCCGGTTTGCGATCGAGCCAAAACCAAACGAACCTCGCGGCGACATTCTGCTGCCTACGGTCGGGCACGCCCTTGCCTTCATCCAGTCGCTCGAGCGGCCGGAACTCGTCGGGCTGAACCCGGAGGTTGGGCATGAGCAAATGGCCGGGCTCAACTTCGCCGCCGGGATCGCTCAGGCGCTCTACCACGGCAAGCTCTTCCACATCGATCTCAACGGGCAGCGGGGAATCAAATACGACCAGGATCTGGTCTTCGCACACGGCGATTTGTTCAACGCCTTCGCTCTCGTCGACCTGCTAGAAAACGGCCGGCCCGGCGGCGGACCGGTTTATGAAGGGCCGAGGCACTTCGACTACAAGCCTTCCCGCACCGAGGACTCTGCGGGGGTTTGGGCCTCTGCCGCAGCCAATATGAGCAACTATTTGCTGCTCAAGGAACGGGCTGCGGCCTTCCGCGCCGATCCGGAAGTCAAGGCTGCTCTCGAGGCCGCGAAGGTAACGGAGCTATCGGTGCAGACTCTTTCCGCTGGAGAAGGCTGGGAAGGACTCCTCGCGGACAAGAGTTCCTTCGAGGAATTCGATTCTGCTGCCTACTTCAACGGTCGCGGCTTCGGTTTCGTCGTGCTTCAGCAGCTCGCGACCGAGCACTTGCTTGGTGCGCGGTAAAGCTCGAAGGCCTCGGAGTTGACTCTCGTTGCCGGGGTGGATTCGTCTACCCAGAGTTGCAAGGTCGTGATTCGCGATCTTTCGACCGGAGCGACGGTACGCGAGGGCAGGGCCGGTCACCCGGAGGGGACCGAGGTTGATCCTCAGGTCTGGTGGCTCGCGCTGCAGGCGGCGATTATTGATGCAGGAGGGATCGAAGACGTCGCCGCCATTTCAATCGGCGGGCAGCAGCACGGAATGGTGGTTCTGGATGTCCAAGGCAGCGTGATCAGGCCCGCCCTGCTTTGGAACGACACCCGCTCTGCAAGAGCCGCGACTGACTTGATTGCCGAAGTCGGGGCGAAGGAATTCGCAGAGCGCACGGGCTCGGTGCCGGTCGCTTCGTTCACGATCACCAAGCTGCGCTGGTTCGCGGAGGCTGAACCGCAAGGCGCGGCCAGGGTAGCTGCGGTCGCGCTGCCGCACGACTGGCTCACCTGGCGGCTGCGCGGGTACGGTCCTGCCGGCGAAAGCACGTTCGGCCCGGTACTCGCGGAACTGGTTACCGATCGCTCGGAGGCAAGCGGAACGGGTTATTTCGATCCGGCGGCCGGAAGCTACGATCCGGATTTGCTTGGGCGCGCGCTTGGACTCGATGCCGAAGCGGCATCCGCAGTCATTTTGCCGACGATCATGAGCCCGGGAGAGTCGCGACGGATCGACGCCGAATCGGGTACTCCCGCCAAGGGGCTGCTCATTGCCTGCGGGGCGGGAGACAATGCCGCGGCCGCTCTTGGCCTTGGCGCGAAGGGCGGAGACGTAGTGGTTTCTCTCGGAACCAGCGGCACGGTGTTCGCGGTGACCCCCGACCCCGTGCGAGATGCGACCGGCACTGTCGCTGGATTTGCCGACGCGGCGGGGGGATTCCTTCCGCTCGTTGCAACCCTTAACGCCGCGAGGACCCTCACCGCAATCGCCGGCCTGCTCGGAGTCGACCACGAAGAGCTCGGTCGCCTCGCGCTTGAAGCACAGCCTGGAGCCGGCGGTCTGGTGCTGCATCCGTACTTCGAAGGGGAGCGCACGCCGAACCTCCCGGATGCCAAAGCCACGCTTTCCGGAATGACCCTCGCCGCAACGACAAGGCCGAACCTCGCGCGGGCCGCGATCGAAGGGATGCTCTGCGGACTCGCAGACGGCCTCGACGCGGTTCGCTCGCTCGGCATAGACGGTCGGCGGATTCTGCTGATCGGCGGAGCCGCCCAAAACCGCGCAGTGAGCGCGATCGCTGCTCAGGTCTTCGATCTGCCTGTCGCAGTGCCGGAACAGGGGGAGTACGTAGCGAACGGGGCTGCAGTGCAGGCCGCCTGGGCGCTGACCGGCGAGCGACCGGACTGGACGGTTGCGCTAAGCGGCGAGCCCGCCTCGGATCACGTGCCTCTCATCCGCAAGCAGTACGCCGCAGGCTGAACGTCGCGCCCGGCAGAGTTGGCTGTCCTCAGTTGGCCAGCACAGTTGGTCAGCACAGTTGGCCAGTCTCTCCTGCTGCCTAAGTTCGCCACTCTCATCTGCATCCTTCGGTCCGGCCCCTGCTGCGAGGATCGCCGAATTGGCAGTTGACAGCGGTCGGGATTGCCGTCAAGATTCTTAGTCAAGCACTCTGGGTCAAGCGTCCAAGTCACTTGACCAAGCGCAACCAACCCACTTCAAAGTCGAAGAACCGAAGGTGAGAATCGCATGGCGCGACTGGCAGTTGCCGATCGCCGGAAGGCGCTGGTTCAGGCCGCCCTGCGAGTGATTGAACGCGACGGGGTTCACGAGGCGACCACGAGAGCGATAGTCGCCGAAGCGGGGATGCCGCTCGCCAGTTTCCACTACGCCTTCCGCTCGAGAGACGAGCTCATCCGCGAACTCATCGGCACGGTAGTAGAGGGCGAGGGGGAGGCCGCCGCGGCGACCCTCGAAGCGGGCCGTAGCATCCGCGAATCGGTAAGGGCAGGACTGCAGGCTTACTTCGACCTGCTCGTCGCGGATCCGAATCGCGAACAGGCAATGTTCGAGCTCCTGCACTACGCCCTTCGAAACGAGGAGCTTCGGGACCTGCCGCCGTCCCAGTATTCGACCTACTGGCGCACCGCAAGCTCGCTGCTCAGCGCAGCTGAAACGACCACGAACATAAAGTGGAAGCTCCCGATTGAGCAGGTGGCTCAATTGCTCGTGAACTTCATCAGCGGGCTTACGTTGGCCTGGCTCGCAACCCGCGACGGCGCAGCAGCCGCCAGAACCATGGATTTCGCGGCCGATTCGATCGCGACCCTCGCCGAGCAGTCCCCGGCACAAAGTTATAACCAACCCGAAAATCCGCACGAGAAGAAAGTCGAGCAATGACCCAAACTCAATCTGAGGCGCGCAAGGCACCAGAGGCGCTCGCCGAACCCACCAAGCTCGTCTCCGCCGGCTGGATCGCGCTCTTCGCGACCGCGTGGTTCGGAATCTGGATGGCGCAGCTCACCCCGATCCAGTTGCTGCTTCCGCAGCAAATCGAAGTGCACGTTCAGGGAGACCACTGGGTCGACAAGGTAGTCGCCTTCGGGATCATCTCCGGAATAGCCGGGGTCTGCGCCCTCATCTCCTACCCGCTGACCGGCGCACTCTCCGACCGCACCACGAGCCGCTTCGGCCGCCGCCGGCCGTGGATTCTCAGCGGCGCGCTGCTTTTCGCGGTCGCGCTCCTCGTGCTCGGACTCCAGACCACAATGCTCGGCGTCGGCGTCTTCTGGTCGCTAGCGATCATCGGCTTCTGCATGCTCACCGCCGCTCTCACCGCGACGATTTCCGACCAGGTACCGGTCAATCAGCGCGGCTTCGTTTCCGGCTGGCTTTCGGCACCCCAGGCGGTCGGAACGATTGCGGGGCTGCTGCTCGTAATCACCCTGAGCCTCGGGCAATTCCTCGGCTACACCGTAATGGCCGTGCTCCTCGTGGCCCTGGTAATCCCGTTCGTGATCTGGACTCCGGACGCAGTGCTCTCTCCCGCAGACCGCCCGCCCTTCACCCTCCGCGCCCTAATCGCAGGGTTCTGGATCAGCCCGAAACTGTTCCCCGACTTCGGCTGGACTCTGCTAAGCCGCATCCTGGTCAACTTCGGCAACGCCTTCGGCACGACGCTGCTGCTGTACTTTCTCGAAGACGGACTCGGTTTCAAAGAAGGAGATCCCGCTGAGGATGCCCTGCTCACCCTGACCCTCATCTACATGGTCTTCGTAGTGCTGGCTTCGCTCATTCTCGGCCGGCTCTCCGATCGGCTCGGAAAGCGCAAGATGTTCGTCTTCGGGGCATCCGCCCTTCAGGCAATCGCCGCCCTGCTGCTGGCCTTCATTCCGAGTTTCGACGTAGCGATGATCGCCGCCGGGCTCCTCGGTCTCGGCTACGGCTGCTTCCTCTCGGTCGATCAGGCCCTGGCAACCCAGGTGCTTCCGTTCGCAGTCGCACGTGGCAAGGACCTCGGAATCATGAACATCGCAACCGCGGTCCCGCAGGCAATCGCGCCGCTATTCGGAGCGTTCATCGTTGCAGCCCTCGTCGGCTTCCAGGGGCTCTTCCTGATTTCCGCGATCTGCGCCCTCGTCGGCGGACTCGCGGTTATTCCAATTCGGGCGGTCAAGTAAGTGGTTATGAAACTTGCATCAGGCGGACTGCAGGACTGGGATCGGCCGGGCGAGTACTGGCCGAGACTCGAGACGGCAACCGGGGCTCTCGAGACTCCGTTCGGGGTAATCAGCAAGGATGCGCTCGCGTTCAACGCCGACTACCTGCGGCGAAGAATTCCGGCGAGCGGAAGCGACAAGACGATCAGAGTCGCCTCCAAGTCGCTACGGGTTCGCGAACTGATCAGGGCGGTCGAAGCGCTCCCCGGCTACCACGGCGTGCTCGCCTACACCCTGCCTGAAGCTCTCTGGCTCGCCGAGTGGATTTCGGATGTCGTGGTCGGCTACCCCAGCGCAGATCGCGCGGCCTTCGCGCGGCTCGGCACCAACCCCGACCTCGCCGCGAAGGTCGCCGTAATGGTCGACTCGGTCGAGCAGCTCGACCTCATCGACGCCGCAGTGCCGCCGGGAAGGCGCTCCGAGATCCGGGTCTGCCTCGAACTGGACGCGTCCTGGGATTCGCGGCTGCTCGGCCACACCGGCGCCTGGCGCTCGCCGGTGCATTCAGTGGGGCAGGCTGTCAGCCTCGCCCGCGAAATCGACCGGCGACCGGGCTTTCGACTCGTGGGGTTAATGGGCTACGAGGCGCAAATCGCAGGCACAGTTGATCGGCCGCAGGGCAAGCCGCTATTCGGCGCGGTCGTGCGCTGGATGCAGGGTAAGTCTGCGGCCGAGATCGCTGGCCGACGAGCGGAAGTTGTAAGGGCTGTCAGCGAAATCGCGAAGCTCGAGTTCGTGAACGGCGGAGGCACCGGGTCGATTGAGACCACCGGAGCCGAGGATTCCGTAACCGAGATCGCAGCCGGCAGCGGCCTGTTCGGTCCGCACTTGTTCGACCACTACACCCGATTCAAGCCCGCTCCGGCGGCCGCCTTCGCGCTCTCGGTCGTTCGAAAGCCCCGGCCGGAGATCGCCACCGTGCTCGGTGGAGGCTGGATCGCATCCGGCCCTACCGGTGCCGACCGCCAGCCCCTGCCGGTGTCGCCGCAGGGCCTAAAGCTCACGCCGCGCGAAATGGCTGGCGAAGTGCAAACTCCGCTGACCGGGGCCAAAGGACTGAAAGTGGGAGACAGGGTTTGGTTCCGCCACACCAAGTCGGGAGAATTCGCCGAGCATCTAAACGAAGTTGCCATAGTAGAGGGGGAGAAAATAGTGGAGATGCTCCCGACCTACCGAGGCGAAGGGAAGGCGTGGCTGTGACCGAATCTACCTTCGCACCCGTCAAGGGCGCACGCTGGCAGAACTGGGCCAGGGTCGAGAGCGCAGAGCCCGCATTCCTGTCAAGACCCTCGAGCATCGATGAGGTCCAGCAGTCGATTCGATTCGCGAGGGAACGCGAACTGCCGGTGAAGGCGATTGGCGCCGGCCACAGCTTCACCGCCATCGCGGTCGCTCCCGGCCTGCAGCTCGACCCTAGCGGAATCGACGGGGTACTCGAAGTCGACCAGAAACGCAGGCGAGTGACGATCGGCGCGGGCACCAACCTCTACCAGTTACCTGCGCTCCTAAGCCAGCACGGGCTCGCCATGGAAAACCTCGGCGACATCGACCGCCAGACGATCTCCGGCGCGACCTCCACCGGCACGCACGGCACAGGCGGCAAGTTCCGCGGAATCTCCGCGCAAATCGTCGGTGCGACCCTGGTCACCGCAGACGGCTCGATTCTGAAGGTCGGCGAGAACGAGAATGCCGACTTGCTGCCAGCGGTTCGACTGGGCCTTGGCGCGCTCGGCATCCTCGTCGATCTGACGATCCAGTGCGTGCCCACCTTCGCAATGCACGCTCTCGAACAGCCTGAGGAACTGGATTCCGTACTTGACGGCTTCGAGCAGCGGGTGGATGCCGCGGACCACTTCGAGTTCTACTGGTTCCCGCACACCGAGACCGTGCTCACCAAGACCAACACGAGACTGCCGGCCGATGCGCAATTGCACCCGCTCGGCAAAATGCGGCGCTGGGTCGATGACGTTGCCGTTTCGAACAGTCTGTTCGAAGTCATCTGCCGATTCGGAAAGCTCGCTCCGGGCGCAATCCCGGGAATCAACCGACTGGCAACCAAAATCACCGGCGACCGCGAATTCACCGACGTTTCCACTTCGGTGTTCACTACCCGCCGAACGGTGAGATTCCGCGAGATGGAGTACGCGATCCCGCGGGCGGCAATTCCGGATGCGGTGCGCGCTATCAAGAAGCTCATTGCAGATCGCAACTGGCGAATCTCGTTCCCTATCGAGGTGCGCGCAGCGGCCAAAGACGACCTTTGGCTCTCGACCGCCTACGGCCGCGACAGCGGCTACATCGCGGTGCACCGCTACTGGCGAGAAAACCACCTCGAATACTTCAAGGCGGTAGAAGCCATCATGCGAGGCTTCGATGGCCGCCCGCACTGGGGAAAGATCCACTTCCAGGACGCGGCGTCGCTCTCCGCCCTCTACCCGAAGTTCTCCGACTTTCTCAAGGTGCGCGACCGGCTTGACCCGGACCGGGTGTTCGCCAACCCCTACCTCGATCGAGTGCTCGGCAAATGACCAGAACCTTTCTCGGAGACGAAGACCTCGAGCCGGAAAGCTTCGCGGCCCGAATTCCGAAGGGCTTCACGATGGGAGTTTCAACTTCCGCGTTCCAGATTGCGGGAGCGGTCGAGGAAGGCGGCCGCACGGCTTCCACCTGGGACACCTTCATGGCGAAGCCTGGGCGAATCGCCGACGGCAGCACCGCGAGGATTGCCGCAGACCACTTCCACCGCTATCCCGAGGATATCGCCCTGCTCAAGGAGCTCGGCGTCGACTCGTACCGGCTCTCGGTTTCCTGGCCGCGAATCCAGCCAGGCGGCAAGGGGCCGGCGAACCAGGACGGGCTCGAGTTCTACGATCGGCTGCTGGATTCCCTGCTTGCGGTGGGCATCCGGCCGATGGTTACTCTCTACCACTGGGAGACTCCGGAGGAGCTGCAGCAGGCGGGCGGCTGGCTCAATCGGGATACCGCCAAGCGTCTCGGCGACTTTGCGGAGATCGCCGGCAGGGCCCTCGGCGACCGGGTGGAGAAGTGGGTAACTATCAACGAGCCCACTACCGTGACCCTCAACGGCTACGGCCTCGGCATCCACGCTCCCGGCGAAGAATTGCTGTTTGACGCGCTTCCCGCGGCGCACAACCAGCTCCTCGGCCACGGATACGCCGTCATGGCGCTGCGCAGCGTGGGGGTGAGCGGCGGAGTCGGTATCACCAATGTCCACTCGCCGGTCGTGCCCGCGAGAGACAAGCTCACCGACAAGTACTTCGCGAGCGTGTTTGACGTCATTGCGAACCGGATCTTCGCCGACCCGGTGCTGCTCGGTGAGTACCCGAAGGCGCCGTTCGGGGCTGGAAGAGTCTTGCGCTCCCTGAGGGAAGTCGACTCGGAAGACCTCAAAATCATCCATCAGCCGCTCGATTTCTACGGCATGAACTACTACATGCCCACTCGAATCAAAGCCGGCTCACCCGAAATCCCGAACACCCCGGACGGCGAGTCCGAGGTCATCAAGAAGGTTCCGTTCTCGCTAGAGCCGTTCCCGGAGTTCGCCAAGACCGGCTTCGGCTGGCCGATCGCCCCCGAGTACCTGTCGGTCGCGCTCAACGAAATGTCGGAGCGCTACGGCGAGGCAATGCCCCCGATCTATATAACCGAGGGCGGAGTTAGCTATCCGGATGCCCGCTCGGCCAATGGCCGCTTCCACGACGATCGCCGAATCGACTACCTCGCAGAGCACCTCGCAATCGCCTTCAACGGCGCACCCGGAATCGAAGTCAGGGGCTTCTACATTTGGTCGCTAATCGACAACTGGGAGTGGGCTGCGGGCTTCAGCCAGCGATTCGGGCTGGTTCACGTCGACTTCGACACCCTCGAGCGCACCCCGAAGGATTCCTACCACTGGCTGCAGAGCGTCCTCGCAGCCCGCAAGTAGACCGGAGTTTTTCGAGGCCAATCGTGCTGTTTGGCCTCGATTTCTCCCGCTAATCCCTGAGCGAACAAGGCCAAAAGCTGGGCGTTCTCTCAGCGGAGGCTGAGCGCTCGTTCGTTATAGTTGACCCAATGCTGCGCGCAATCGGTGGGCGGCGCGGAATGTAGAAAATTCCACCCGAATCAGAAGGAGTCGTTGGTCGATGGATTCATTGCTCATCCTTATCGGCATCATCGTCCTGATTGTCGTAGTAATCGGCATCTACCTTTGGGCGACCTATAACGGACTGGTCAAGCTCAACGTTCGCGTTGACGAGGCCTGGAGTGACATCACGGTTCAGCTCAAGCGGAGAGCGGACCTTATCCCCAACCTCATTGAAGCGGTCAAGGGTTACGCGGCTCACGAAAAGAGCGTCTTTGAAGAGGTCACCAAAGCACGCGCAGAGTCGCTCAATGCGAGTTCTCCCAAAGAGGCGGCAGCCGCTGAGAATCACCTTCAGGCCGCTTTGAAGAGCATCTTCGCCGTGGCTGAGGCCTACCCGCAGCTCCAGGCGAGCCAGAACTACCTGCAGCTTCAGGGAGAACTGGTCGACACCGAAGACAAGATCCAGGCTTCTCGCCGGTTCTACAACGGCGGGGTGCGCGAACTAAACACCAAGATCAAGGTGTTCCCGAACACCCTGTTCGTGCGCGGACTGGGCTTCAAGGAGCGCGAGTTCTTCGAGGTCTCCGACTCGGCAGCAATCGCCGAGCCGCCTAGGGTTCAGTTCTAGAGCTCGTAGCAGCGCGGGTGAATGTATAGGGCGATAGCGCGCAATAAGCGCAACAGCGTTTTCATCATTTTGATGTTCGTTGCGCTTATTGCGGTGCTTGGCTTTGTCGCGAACCTCATTTGGGGCGACCCGCTCGGAACGGGCAACTGGACGATCACGATTGCAACCGTGATCGGCACCGGAATCTACGTGCTGATTCAGTACTTCGCCGGCAGCGGCGAGGCGCTCGCAATGAGCGGGGCGAGGCAAATAGAGAAGTCGGATGACCCGCGCCTGTATCGAATCGTTGAGAACCTCGCAATTACCAAAGGTCTGCCGATGCCCAAGGTCTATATTATCGACGATGAAGCACCGAACGCGTTCGCGACCGGAATGAAACCGGACAGCGCTTCGGTGGCTGCGACGACCGGGCTGCTCGCGATGATGGACGACAACGAACTCGAGGGAGTCATGGCCCACGAGATGGGGCACGTCGAGAACTTCGACATCCGGTTGAACACGATCGTCTTCGCGATGGTCGTTGCGATCGGCATGCTCGCCGACATTTTGATTCGGATGACCTGGTTCAGTGGCGGTCGCGGCCGCAATAACAGCGCGGGCGGCAACCCGATCCTCATGATCGTGGGAATCGCGGCGCTCGTCATTTCGCCGCTGGTTGCTTCCCTTATTCAGGCGGCGATTTCGAGGCAGCGCGAGTACCTCGCGGATGCGACCGGCGCCATGACCACTCGAAACCCAGAGGGGCTCGCAAGCGCCCTCGAGAAGCTCGGCCAGTACGGCAGGCCCACGCGCAAGCAAAACTCGAGCATGGCCCACATGTGGTTCGCCGACCCCTCAAAGCCCGGCGTCATGGACCGTCTCTTCGGCACCCACCCGCCGATCTTCGACCGCGTCCAGCGCCTGCGCGAAAACGCCACCAAGTTCTAGGCGGATTCCCGCAATGTCGCCTTTCGACGCGCCTTAACTTCTCGGAAGCAGCGGCAGCCTGAGTTCAGCGGCAATCGCGGGTGTCAGGTCGCCCCAATTGGCGACAGAGACCGATTCGTGGCCCTGCCAGGCGGCTGTGCGCTCCAGTAGCGGGGCGATGCGCTCGGCGATGGCATTGGGGTCGGCGTGGTCCTCTGTCCAGGCGGACTGGACGCGGAGGGTTCTCGCCTGGCGGTCGCTCTTTAGGTCGATTCGGCCGACGATCTTGTCGTCGACGAGGATCGGCAGGCTGTAGTAGCCGAAGATTCGCTTTGGCGCGGGAGTGTAGATCTCGATCCGATAGTGGAAGTCGAAGAGCCGCAGGGCTCGCTTGCGTTCCCAAACCACGGGGTCGAACGGCGAGAGAAAAGCTACCGCTTCGATCCTGCGCGGGATTCGCGCTTCGGTGTGGATCCAGGCAGGCTGCTTCCAGCTTTCAACCGAGACCTTTCGAACGAGGCCCTCTGACTCGAGTTCGCCAAGCAGATCGGAAACCTTGACCTTCTTGAACCGGAAGTAGTCGGCAATATCACTCTCGGTGGCGATGCCGAGCGCCCTCGCCGCATGGCCGACGAGCTCGCGCTGGGCATCCGCTCTGGAAACCTCGCGATGCAGGATTTCCTGCGGCAGGAGTTCGGATGCGAGCCCATAGACCCGCTCAAAGCGCTTGCGCCCGGCAGAAATCACCTCGCCGTTTGCGAACAACGCCTCAAGGCCGGTCTTGATATCGGACCACCCCCACCACGGCCCCGAGCGGCGATTGTCTTCGTGCTCGAACTCGCTCGCAGCCATCGACCCCTTCTCGGCAAGCTCCTGCCTGATCCAGTCGAGGGTCTTCGCGTGCTGCCGCGACCACTGGCTCCAGTTTTCGCGATCACGAAAATCCTCCATCCTCCAGCGGAACAGCGGCCACCACTCGCGGGGGATAAGCGCAGCCTCGTGAGCCCAGTATTCGAGAAAGGGGCCGCGCTTGTTGAGAGTCAGGGCATCCAGCTCGGCCTTGTCGTAGGAGCCGAGCCGAGCGAAAACCGGCAGGTAGTGGCTGCGTTCGAAGACATTGACCGAATCGATCTGGAGCAGGCCGAGCCGTCGGATCGTCGAATTGAGCTGGCGCTTGCCGACCTGCTCCGGAGCGCGGCTGCCAAAGCCCTGAGCCGCCAGAGCGATCCGCCGCGCCCGTCGAATCGAAATAGTGTCGGTCACGACTCCCGAACTTACCGCCAACCGGCGACGGACTGCAGCAGGGGAGTTTCAGGCAACTCGCGGATTGCCCAATAAACTTCAAGCGTGAGGTTCAAACGGTCAGCCAACAGCAGCGGAACCGGAGAAGTCGATCGCCAGTTCGTTCCGGTCGGTGTGCAAATCGCCGGGGCCTGGTCGTGGCGGATTCTGGTGATCTCCGGCGTAATCGCACTGCTGGTGTTTCTCGTCATCCAGTTGCGACTCGTGGTCGTCCCGCTGCTCGTGGCGGTGCTGCTCGCGGCCCTGCTCGTGCCCTTTATAAGGTGGCTGCAAAGATTCGGGATGCCGAAATGGCTCGGCGTGACAATCGCCGAAGTCGGAATCATCGGCCTGGTCACCGGGCTCATCTACCTCATAGTCACCCAGATTCTTCGCGGCTTCCCGGAACTGAGCGAGCGATCTGTAGCCTTCTTCAACGATTTCCAGGACTTCCTGCTCGCCTCGCCCCTGCATCTGACTGACGAGCAACTCGCCGACTATTTCGATCAGGCCTGGAAGGCGCTGCAGGCAGACAGCGGGGTGCTGGTTTCCGGAGTACTGCATGCGGGTTCGAGCTTCGGACACTTTCTCGCGGGGATCCTGCTGACTTTATTCGCGACCCTGTTTCTGCTCATTGACGGCGGAAAAATCTGGGCCTGGGTGGTCCGGCTGTTCCCACACAAAGCGAGGGTGGCCGTAAACGGAGCGGGTCGCGCCGGCTGGGTGACTCTTTCCGACTTCGTCCGGGTTCAGATTTTCGTATCCTTCATCGACGCGGTGGGGATCGGACTCGGCGCCTGGATACTTGGATTGATCTACGGCGGATTCCCGCTCGTGATCCCGATTGCGATCGCTGTGTTTCTCGGCTCATTCATTCCGGTGGTCGGGGCCGTGCTCACCGGAGCAATCGCAGTCTTCGTGGCGCTCGTTTATCTGGGACCCTGGCCCGCGCTCATCATGCTCGGAATCGTTCTTCTCGTGCAGCAAATTGAAGGCCACGTTCTGCAGCCGCTGATAATGGGCAATGCCGTGAAAGTGCACCCGCTGGCAGTGGTTCTCGCGGTTGCCGCGGGGGGATTCCTCGCCGGAATCTCGGGGGCTCTATTCGCGGTGCCGCTGGTTGCAACCCTCAATGCCATGTTCCTGTACATCGCCCGCAAGCGGTGGCTCGATGATCCGAATCCAACTTTGGAGGACGTACTCAAGAATGAGTGAAAACAGCGCAATCCCGGCTCTATTAGAAATTGAGCAGGCGCGGGAAATCGTCAGCGGCGTCGTGCAGGTCACCCCGATGGAAAGCTCCCGCTACCTCTCAGGCGTGCTCGGCTCCGAACTGCACTTGAAGTGCGAAAACCTGCAGCGCACCGGCTCTTACAAAATTCGCGGCGCCTACAACCGCATGGTCAGACTCTCCGATGAGGAGAAGGCCAGGGGAGTGGTCGCAGCCTCGGCGGGAAATCACGCGCAGGGAGTCGCACTGGCAGCGCGCGAGCTCGGAATCAGGGCGACAATTTTCATGCCCGTGGGAGCCGCACTGCCCAAGTTGCAGGCAACTCGCGACTACGGGGCAGAGGTCGTGCTCGAGGGCCAGAACCTCACCGAATCGCTGGTTTCCGCTGTGGCCTTCTCGGAGAAAACCGGAGCGGTCTTCATTCCGCCTTTTGACCATCACGACGTCATAGTCGGCCAGGGAACGCTTGGCCTGGAGATTCTCGATCAGATTCCGGGCGTCGAAACGGTGGTTGTTCCAATCGGCGGCGGTGGACTGATCGCCGGGGTTGCGAGTGCGGTGAAGCAGCGGGCGGCCGCCGAAGGCAGGCAGATTCGAGTCATCGGAGTGCAGGCCGATGGCGCGGCTCCGTATCCGCTGTCGATCGAGGCCGGAGAGCCGGTTGAAGTCAAAATGCGCCCGACCATCGCAGACGGAATCGCGGTGGCAAAGCCCGGCAAGTTGAACTTTCCGATCATCAGAGACCTAGTGGACGAAATCGTCACCGTCTCGGATGACGAAACCGCTCACGCGCTCCTCGTGCTGCTTGAGCGCGCCAAGCTCGTAGTCGAGCCGGCCGGAGCGGTAACGGTCGCCGCAATCCTCACCGGAAAGATCAGCAACCTCGGCAAGACCGTCGCCGTGCTTAGCGGCGGCAATATCGACCCGCAGGTAATGGAGAAGGTTATTTCGCTGGGCCTTGCGGCATCCGACCGCTACCTGAGGCTGAGCATCCGGCTGCCAGATCGCCCCGGACAGCTCGCGAAGATCGCCAAGCTCGTTTCGGATGCCGATGCGAACGTCATCGAGGTCTCCCACACGAGAAACTCCCGAGGCGGCCTGCTCGGCGAAGTAGAAATCGAAATGAGTCTGGAGACTCGCGGCCCGGAGCACGTTGAAACCGTGCTCAACCTGCTGCGCGAATCCGGACTCGAGCCCGAAATCGAATAGCTGAAAACCAGCGTCTAGGGGCGGTAGGTCGAAACTTCAAGCAGTTCGACCTCGATCGAGCGGCCATTGGGCGCGGTGTAGTTGACCGTTTCGCCCTGCTTGCGGCCCATGATCGCCACTCCCAGCGGGCTGCGCTCGCTGTAAACGTCGAGGTCGCTGTCGGCCGCCATTTCGCGATTGCCGACCAGGAAGCGGCTCTTTTCCCCGGCGATTTTGGCGACTACGAGCATCCCCGGTTCGACGATTCCGTCGTCCGGCGGGTTTCCAACCTGGGCAGTGCGAAGCAGGGCGGTGAGCTGGCGAATTCGGGCCTCGATCTTGCCCTGCTCCTCTTTGGCGGCGTGGTATCCGCCGTTTTCCTTGAGGTCTCCCTCTTCGCGGGCGAGTTCGATTTTGCGTGCAATTTCGGTGCGGCCCTCGCCGCTTAGCTGTTCTAGTTCTGCAGTCAGTCGGTCGAAGGCTTCCTGGGTAAGCCAAGTTTCGGCAACAGCGTCAACCATCATGCTCTCCTTCGGCAGTTCGATCGGGTTCGGTTTGCCCGTGCGTTTCTAGTTCAACAAATAAGACCGGCCAATCGACCGGTCTGGGAAACGATCTATCAATTCTAAGTTAGCCAGCAGCGATAGATCAAGCCGGTAACTGCGGTCTGCACGGTTCTCACAGTCTCCGAATACTGGTTGGTTCTGCTCTCAGAAGGGGGAAGATCGACGACCTTCCAGCCGACAATTCCGTGGGATTCGTTCTGCGCCTGCAGCGCGCAGCTAACCGCGGTTCCGGGGTCGACCGAGACCGACCAGCTGATTTCAACCGTGAACTGGTCGAGCTCTCTGCTGCCGAGGTCCTTGCTGCTCAGCCCCGCCTTTTCGCTGAGCGGACTGGCAAAAATCAGCCAGGCGAGGCCGGACAGGGCAAGCACGGCTGCGACCGTGATAATAAGAACCCGATCGCGACGCCTGGAACCCGCCCTATTTCCATAGCGTTCCTGCAGCAGTGAATCGGATCCCGATTCCGAGCCCTTGGGCATCGCACTCCCCGGTTAGTCTTGTATGCCTAGGCTAACCGTGAAAAAGGAGAACTTCATTGCCGAAGAGGCTGCTCGCTGTTCATGCTCACCCGGATGACGAATCCAGTAAGGGCGCTGCGACCTACGCCCGCTATGTAGCCGAGGGCGTAGAGGTGCTCGTCGTCACCTGCACCGGCGGTGAGCGGGGCGGAATTCAAAACCCGGGCTTGGAGCAAAAGGCGATGGCCGAGCGAGACATGGCCGGACTTCGCAGACTCGAAATGGCAAAAGCCCAGGCCGCGATCGGGTTCGAACATAAGTGGCTCGGCTACGAAGACTCAGGACTGCCCGAAAACGGCGAAGCCTTGCCGCCGAATTGCTTCGCACTCATCCCTATCGAATACTCTGCCGAACCGCTGGTTTCGATCATTCGCGAATTCAAGCCGCAGGTCGTCATCACGTACGACGAGCAGGGCGGATATCCGCATCCGGACCACATTCGAACTCACGAACTTTCGATGTTCGCGATCGAGGCTGCCGCGGATGCCAACCGCTATCCCGAGGCCGGCGAACCCTGGCAGGTTCAAAAGGTGTACTACGACCGGGTAATCAACTCGGTCAAGGTCAAGGCGATGCTCGAGGGAATCCAGGGGAAGTTCCCGGATTCTCCGCTAATCGAGGAACTCGAGGACATTCGAAGCTGGATGCGGGAGCGGCCGGATCTGGCCACAACGCACGTGGATGTCGGAGCCCACTTCGAGGCTCGGGATGCCGCCCTGCGCGCCCACGCGAGCCAGGTGGCGCCGGACAGCCGGTTCTTCTTCTGGCCCAACGAAATGCAAAGAGAGATCTGGCCGTGGGAGGATTTTCAATTAGTGAGCTCCACGGTTGAAACCGAGCTACCGGAGAGCGACCTTTTCGCCGGAATTGCAGAGGAATCGAAATGAATCTCGCACTAGTGCTGCTGGAGCTTGCGACTCCGACTCCCGAACCCGGGGTTGACCAAATCGTGGAAGCTCCGGGCTGGATCGGCTTTGCGGCTACCGCCTTCGTCGTCCTGGCTTCTCTGCTGTTGATTCTCGACATGAACCGCAGGATTCGCAGATCCCGCTACCGCGAAGAGGTCCGCAATCAGATTGAAGCCGAGCAGGCTCGGGCAACAAAGTCCAAGCCGTCAGGCAAGAAGGGCGAAGCACCTAGGAGCTGAACTCAGCCGAAGATCGGCGGGTTGATTGCCACGAGGAAAGTTCCGGTCCAGTGGCAGAGGAAGGCCAGCAGGGTGAAGCTGTGGAAGATCTCGTGGAAGCCGAAGGTTCCAGGCAGCGGATTGGGCTTCTTCAGGCCGTAGACGATTGCTCCGGCGGTGTAGAAGAGCCCTCCGGCGAGAATCAGGATCATCATGACCGCATTCGCCTGGAAGAAATCGACGATGAACATCATCGCCGCCCAGCCGAGCAGCAGATAGATCGGTACATAGAGCCAGCGAGGCGCCCCGATCCAGAAGACTCGGAATCCGATGCCGAGCAGCGCTCCCGACCAGACCAGAATCAAAAGGATCATCGACTTCGGCTGTGGGAGAGCGAGCACCGTGATCGGAGTGTAGGTACCCGCGATCAGCAGGAAGATATTGGCGTGGTCGAGTCTCTTGAGCACCTTCTTGGTTCGAGGAGACCAGTTGAAGCGGTGGTAGAGCGCTGAAATCCCAAACAGCAACAGCGAGCAGGCCATGAAGACCGCGGAGCTCCACTTGGCTGCCGGTCCGTGCGCGAGCGTGATGAGAATCACCCCGAGGGCAATTGCGGCCGGGAAAGTGCCGGCGTGAATCCAGCCTCGCCAGGATGGGCGGACATCCTGACTCGCCTGCGCAGCTTCGAGCAACGGCAGGTTCGGAATCGGCTGCTCCTCGGGCTCGGCGGTGCCTACTCGGGTGGGTTCCTGAAGATCTGCGGTCACATTCTGACGATACGCGATCGGGGTAACGGCAGTCTGGGAATACGTAGTGCGAATTGGGCTAACGTAGCAGGGTGCGAAGCAGTGGGGTGTCGAGGGCGCGCGGCCTGCTCTACAAGCTCTACCAGCGCCGACTTCGCAAGCAAATAGCCGGTGCACCTGTACCCGGTCACATCGCGATGATTCTCGACGGGAATCGCCGCTGGGCAAGACAAAACCTGCTGGAATCCGCAGCCCACGGGCACAGAGCCGGAGCGGCCAAGTTCAGGGAGTTCCTCGAGTGGTGTGACGGCATCGGAGTTTCGGTCGCTACCCTCTACCTGCTCTCAACAGACAATCTCAGCGGAAGAGATTCCGGAGAACTGGATGATTTGTTCCAGATCATCGCCGAGATGGCCGACGACCTGTCGCACTATCGCGACTGGAAGATTCAGCACGTCGGTTCCACAAAACAGCTACCGGAGACCTTGACCGCAGCTCTAAAGTCGGCAGAGGCGAGGTCGGCGCAAAATCTGGGATTGCACATTAACCTCGCGGTCGGCTACGGGGGTCGACGGGAAATCGTCGATGCGATGCAGTCGATAGTTCGTCAGCAGGCTGCAGAAGGCAAGTCTCTGGACGCCCTGGCTGAGATTCTCACTCCGGAGTTGATCGGAGAACACCTCTACACTGGGGGCCAGCCGGATCCGGATCTCGTGATCAGGACTTCCGGCGAACAGCGGCTTAGCGACTTCATGCTCTGGCAAAGCGCCCACAGCGAGTTCTATTTCGTTGAAGCTCTGGGTCCTGACCTTCGCGAAGTCGACTTTCTGCGCGCAATCCGCGACTATTCGAGCAGGGACCGCCGATACGGTCAGTAGCCGCAGGCAGTAGCTGCGCACGGCCGCGGCCCGAGGGTGGCAGACTTTTCTGGTGATGTCGATCGACGACTTTCTGCTTCGCTTCGACGAAGAGCCGGGCTACCTCGACTTTGCCAGGGTCGGACCGCTCTCGCGCGCCTCTATTGAGGAAGAGCGGGCGCTGGACGAGCTGCTCAGTCGCGCCAGATTCGGCAGCCTGGAAAGTCTCATGGATCAGAACTCGAGATTCCAGTCCGCGGCTGGCAAACTGACCGGTTTCAAGCCGGAGCAAATCGTCTTTCAGTCGAACACGAGTATCGGGCTCATGCAGGTCGCATTTGGGCTTAAGGGGAAAGTCTTAATTTCTCCCGCCGAGTTCCCGAGCGGCCCTTTTGCGCTAGTGCGGGCTGCCGCGGCGATGGGGAAAGTGGAGCCACAGTGGCTCGAGACTGACTTCGCCGGGGTTACCGCGAGTGCCATCAGGAAGCAACTGAGCAAAGATACGGCGGCAGTGGCTCTGAGTCTTGTGGACTTCAGGACCGGAAGACTCGCTGATCTGGAAAGCATTCGCGAAGTCATTGGTGATCGCCTGCTGATTGTCGACGGAATTCAGGGATTCACCGCGGTGGATGTCGATTATCGGCTAGTCGATGTCCTTGCGACAGGGGGTCAGAAGTGGGCGAGGGCAGGCTGGGGAACCGGACTGCTGGCGCTCAGCGATCGGGCCCTCGAAGCCGTGCGGCCGGTGCTCTCAGGATTCAACGCGACCGATGTGCTGCCGATGCCGATGGACTCCGTGCCAGACCACGCAAAGGGCGCAAAGGCCTTCCAGCAGAGCAATCCGAGCCCAATTGCCCAGGCCAGGTTTGCGGCCGCGATGGAAGAGATTGCAGAAGTCGGGGTTGGTGCAATTGCCTCACGAGTTCTCGAGAACTCCGCAAAGCTCATCGAGCTAGCAGACGAATTTGGGATTCGAGTTGTCTCGCCGAGAGACGATAAGCAGCGTGCGGGCATTGTTTCTCTGGAACCTGGGCCGACAGAATTCACGGCGCTGGTTGTGAGCCTTCACAATCACGGGGTGACGGCAACCTCGAGGGGGAGCAGCATCCGATTGAGTGCTCACGCAACTACGAGCGAGGAGACAGTCGGGATGCTCAGGGCGGCTCTTGAATCCTTCACACTGACCGCCGGGCGTTAGCCCGGGGGCCTCTCGCCCCTTTAACCGGGGGTGTGTCGGTGCCGAGAGTTCCGCGATCAGACCGTAGCGTCAAGACATCGGGCAACGCGCCCGATCGGGGCGGCCGCGATTGATCGCTTCAGAACCTTCAGTGGCCGCAACGATAGACCGGTAGCGGTTGAATCCGGGAATGGAGCAGTTGGTGGCCCCGACAAAAACTCCCCAGGCCAAAGAGTTCGAAGCGGCAAGGGAGGTAGTCGGTCAGGCTGAAAAAACCTACGTTCTCGACACCTCCGTTTTGCTCTCAGACCCGAAGGCGATCTTCAGGTTTGCAGAGCACGACATCGTTCTGCCGGTAGTCGTAATCAGCGAACTCGAGTCGAAGCGCAACGATCCCGAGATCGGGTACTTCGCAAGACAGGCACTGCGCAATCTTGATGAATTGCGAATCAGACACGAGCGGCTCGATTTTCCGGTAGCAGTCGGCACCGGAGGAAGTCTGAGGGTCGAGCTCAATCATTCCAACCAGTCGGTATTGCCGTCCGGACTGCAGCTCGGGGACAATGACTCCCGAATTCTCGCTGTCGCATCCAACCTCGCAAACGACGGGCTCAACGTAACAGTGGTCTCAAAAGACCTGCCGCTTAGAGTCAAGGCGGCGGCGATTGGAATTGCTGCCGAAGAGTATCGCGCCGAACTCGCGGTGGACTCAGGCTGGACTGGAACTGCCGAGTTGAGCCTCGGGTCCAAAGACATTTCAAAGCTTTACGACGAGGAAGTGCTCACTACTTCGCAGGTCGTGGAAATGCCCATAAACACCGGACTGATAATCCACTCCGAGCGCGGATCAGCCCTCGGGCGGGTTACCAGCCCCGGACGGATCAGCTTGGTTCGAGGCGATCGCGAAATCTTCGGAATGCACGGCCGGTCCGCAGAGCAAAGGCTCGCAATCGATCTGCTGCTGGATCCGGAGCTTGGCATAGTCTCCCTCGGCGGCAGGGCAGGGACAGGCAAGTCTGCTCTCGCGCTCTGCGCCGGACTTGAGGCCGTGCTTGAGCGCCAGCAGCATCGGAAGATCATGGTCTTCCGCCCGCTCTACGCAGTGGGTGGACAGGACCTCGGATACCTGCCGGGCGATGCAGCCGAGAAGATGAACCCCTGGGCACAGGCCGTGTTCGACACTCTTGGATCCGTCGTCTCGTCAAACGTCCTCGATGAGGTAGTCGAGCGGGGATTGCTGGAAGTACTCCCGCTCACCCACATCAGAGGTCGAAGCCTTCACGACTCGTTCGTCATTGTCGATGAAGCTCAGTCCCTCGAGCGCAATGTTCTGCTAACCGTGCTCAGCCGAATCGGCCAGAACTCGAGAGTCGTGCTTACCCATGATGTTGCGCAGCGTGACAACCTGCGGGTGGGCAGACACGATGGCGTCGCCTCGGTAATCGAGACCCTCAAGGGACACAAACTGTTTGGCCACATAACCCTCACGAGGTCGGAGAGGTCGGATATTGCGGCTCTCGTGACCGAACTGCTCGAAGGTAATGAACTGGTTTGAGACTTTCTGCATTTTGACCTGTTAAGGTCGAGAGGTGGAACTGCTTGTCTGGGTGCTACTTGCGAGTCTTGCGGTTCTGCTTCTTTGGGGAGTGATCGCTCCACGGAGTTTGTGGAAAGTCGCCGCCAGCTGGAGTTATCGGAACCCGTACTTCGATGAACCCACCGGTTCGGCGTTTGCACTGTCTCGACTCATCGCAGGTCTCGGCCTGGCCGCTCTGTTGATTGCGGGGTTTGTCTCATGGCAGGTCTGGTTATCAAGGCAGCCGGTGCCGCCGCCACCGCCGACTCAGGTGGAACTCATGTGGGGCAAACCGGAGCCGGTAGTGCTGAATCGAGTTGTCACCGGCGTCACCAAGATTCCGACGGACCTTGTTTCTCAGCCGGTTCTCGGGTTCCAGGCTGTGAAAGGTCAGACGAGGCAGCCGGTCTACCTGTTCAGCTTGAAGAACTTTGACCTTGAGGACGCTACAGACTCGAACGGGCTGGTTGGGCATCCGCCGGGTCCCGGGCTGCTTGCACTGGATACTGCAGATCTGGTCGTGAAGGTTGCAGGGGACGCTCGATGCTTCCCGCATCAGGTGGTGGTCCGCGAAACTGCTACCGAGGTGCAAGTCGGCGTTTATTACGGCCAAAAGAAGCCGGCCGACGGTTCAAATGACGATCAACTCGCGAGCTGTCTCGTGACGTCGAATCCGCAGAATCTGCCGACCCTGATTCCGATTCAACTTCAGGAGCCGCTCGATAAGAGGGCAGTCGTCGATATGAACGGGTATCCGATCTTCGAGGTGAAAGATCCGGCCGCTGCCGGGTGACGGCGCGCTCAGTTCGGGTGGGTCATGCTGAACACGTCAAGCAGCGCATCCAACTGATCGAGGCTGACTTCGCCGCGCTCGACAAATCCGAGATCGATAACCGACTCCCGAATAGTGATTCCCTTCGCCACCGCATTCTTTGCAATCTTCGCGGCGGCCTCGTAGCCGATCACCTTGTTTAGCGGCGTGACGATCGAGGGCGAGGACTCGGCCATGGCCCTTGCCCGCTCAAGGTTCGCCTTGAGTCCGTCTACGGTCTTTTCGGCAAGCAGCTTCGCGCTGTTTGAGAGCAGTCGAATCGACTCGAGCAGGGCGGTACCCATCACCGGGATCGCAACGTTCAACTCGAACGCCCCGCTTGCCCCTGACCAGGAGATCGTGGCGTCATTTCCAACCACCCGAGCGCACACCATGAGTACGGCTTCGGGAATTACCGGGTTCACCTTTCCCGGCATGATTGAGGATCCCGGTTGAAGGTCCGGCAGATGCAGTTCGGCCAGCCCGGTGTTGGGGCCGGAGCCCATCCATCTCAGGTCGTTGCAGATTTTGGTGAGACTCACCGCGATCACTTTCAAAGCGCCGGATGCCTCAACCAGTCCGTCTCTTGCCCCCTGAGCTTCGAAGTGATCCTTCGCCTCTGTAATCGGGAGTCCGGATTCCTTCGCAAGCTCTGCGATTACTTTCTGCGGGAAGCCCGCCGGAGTATTGATGCCGGTTCCAACAGCCGTGCCACCCAGCGGGACTTCGGCAACGCGCGGGATTACCGACTGGACCCGCTCGATCCCGAGCCGAATCTGGCGGGCGTAGCCGCCGAATTCCTGGCCGAGAGTGACCGGGGTGGCATCCATCAGGTGCGTGCGGCCGGACTTGACCGCCTTCGCCCACTCCGCAGCCTTCTTTTCGAGCGAAGAGGCGAGCTTCTCAAGCGCCGGAATGAGCAGGTGCAGCAGTTCGCCGGTCACAGCGAGGTGAACCGAGGTTGGGAAAACATCGTTAGAGGACTGCGAGGCATTGACGTGATCATTGGGGTGCACCTGGCTACCGAGCCTCGCTGTTGCGAGAGTCGCGAGCACTTCGTTCATGTTCATGTTCGACGAAGTGCCGCTGCCGGTCTGGTAGACGTCAATCGGGAACTGGTCGTGATGCGCTCCGCCGATTATCTCGTCAGCCGACTCGGTAATCGCCTTGGCGATTTCCGGGCTGAGGATTCCGAGCGAGCCGTTTACGATCGCTGCCGCTCTCTTGATTCGCGCCAGAGCGATGATCTGAGCCGATTCGAGTCCCATTCCCGAAATCGGAAAGTTCTCTACCGCACGCTGAGTCTGGGCGGCGTAGAGAGCGCTCGCCGGTACACGAACCTCGCCCATGGTGTCGTGCTCGATCCGAAACTCTTCCGACTTGCTCATGGCCCCTGCCTGCTCCTGATTGTTATCTGGCGTTGCCTACGGTCACATCGGATACGACCTGACCTTCCAGCAACTTGTAGTTCGCTCCGACGATAGCCAGAGTACCCGCGGCGATCGCTTCGCTGATCAGTTCTGACGATTCGACGAGAGCCGCCACAGTTCTTCGCAAGTGCTCCCGGCCGACCTCGGCCGCATCCAAAGGGGACTCCTTTAAAGTGCGCTCTCGAACCTTGACTACCGCCCTGGTGACCGGCTCAATCAGCTCTCGAATGTGAGGGGGAATCGACGGTGCGTCCGGGCCCTCGCTCGCGATCGCCGCTGCCACCGCTCCGCACTCGTCGTGACCAAGAACGACAATGAGCGGCACATTCAGGATTGCAACCGCATACTCTATAGAGCCGATTACGGGGGCAGAAACGATTTGACCCGCGTTCCTGATTACGAACAGGTCGCCAAGCCCCATGTCGAAAATAATCTCCGCAGCGAGCCTGGAATCGCTGCAGCCAAAGAGGGCCGCTTTCGGAAATTGCGTGCCGATGAGCTCTCCGCGCCGATCGACATCCTGTCTTGGATGCCGCGGCTCGCCGGCAATGAAACGACCGTTGCCCTGGATCATCTCCCGCCAGGCGGCGGCCGGAGTCAATTTGCCGGAACTTGAGGAATCTGCAGTCATGAGTTGTTCGCAATCCACTTAGTCAACTGGGCGGCGACCAGTTCGAATTCATCGGTTGCCGCGGTCCCGTAGAGCACAAAGCTGCTTGTGCCTTCGTCCAGTTCCATTGAGTAGGCAAGGTTTCCTGTGTCTTTGGCTTTTCGGTAGTCATAGACGATCCAGTTTCGCCCGTCAACTTCACGGTTGCCGGTAGCCGCTCGCGCACCGAGTTGATTTGCCACCCAGGTCGGATTTGCATTGATCCCCTGCTTGAGCCCGATGAACTCGCCTTTCGGGGTGAGGAAACCGACCTCCCAGGTGGGGACCTTGTCGGTCGGCGCCGCGTTGTATCTGGCAAAGTTGGAGTGCCAGGTTTCGGGCAGATCGGGCGCGGCCAGTGGAACTGCGGCGTCTGCCTCACCGGCGATGGACTTGTAGTCGGCGGCAGGGATCACCGGGCCGGGCTGTTCGGTAAACAGCAATACCACTCCGACGACTGCGATGCAGGCGGCCAGAGCAAGAACGAGGTTGAACAGGGTCTGGCCCTGGCGCCGCTTCGCGCTTGCCTGCGAGCGGCGCTGGGCGGTCTCTTCCGGCGTTTCGGGGCGACCCAGCTCGGCAACGATCGGCTCAGACTTGGGGCTCATTCCTCAACCGCTGCAGTGTTCTGGGCCGCACTCCTTGCCGCATCGAGCCTCGACTTGGCGCCGATTAGCCACTCTTCGCAGCGGCTGGCGAGAGCTTCGCCTTTTTCCCAAAGATCCAGAGACTGCTCGAGGGTCGTTGAACCCTGCTCAAGCTCGGTCACAACCTTGATCAGTTCGTCCCGGGCCTGTTCGTAGCTCAAGTCCGCGAAGTCGAATCTGGGCTTATCGGATGCCGCGCTCACCACTCCAGACTACTAGCCGCCGCAGGCCGGGCTCTCTCAATCTTCAACCTTCGCCCTGATCGACCCGTCGGATAGGGTCACGAGAAGCTTTGAGCCGGACTTCGCCTGGCCGGACTCTCTCAGAATCTCGCCGGATTCGAGTTGAACTATTGAGTATCCGCGCTCAAGGGTGCGTCTTGGCGAAATCGCCCTCAGCTGGCCGGAAAGCTCTGCAATTTTCGATTCCGCACGCTCGACGAGCCGATCCATGAGCTCCGCACCTCGGGCTACGTAACGGGTGAGATCCTCCGAGCGCTGCTGGGTGATCCAGTCGCTTCCCGCGAGTACGGGCCTTGACCTAAGCTGGCCGATCCGCTCTATCTCTGCATTAAGCAGGCTCGTCAGTCGCAGGCCGATTCGGCTTCTGGCTTGCTGGACTCTCAGGGTTTCTTCCGCAACATCCGGAACGACTCTCTTGGCCGCATCAGTCGGGGTCGATGCTCGAAGATCGGCCACGTAATCCAGCAGCGGTCGGTCGTTTTCGTGGCCGATCGCACTCACGAGCGGAGTGCGGCACTCTGCTGCCGCCCGAACCAGGCTCTCATCGCTGAAGACGAGCAGGTTCTGAAAGTCGCCGCCGCCCCTTGCGACAATAATGACATCCACTTCCGGATCTGCATCCAGAGTGCGGATCGCGGCAATTACTTCACCCGCTGCCTTCTCTCCCTGAACAGCGGCATAGGCGATCCTGAACGCAACGTTCGGCCACCTCAACTGGGCGTTTCGCAGAACGTCCTTTTCCGCATCCGAATCCTTGCCGGTGACCAGCCCGATGAGGTTTGGCAAGAAAGGCAAGGGGACTTTGCGGCTCTCGTCGAACAAGCCCTCGGCTGCGAGTTTCTGGCGCAGCTTCTCCAGCCGCTCCAGCAGGTCGCCGAGGCCCACTTGCCTCATTTCGAAAACCTGCATGCTCAGGGTTCCGCCCTTTGGCCAGAAGTTCGGCTTGACCAGGGCGATCACCCGGTCTCCCTGCTTTAGGTCGTCAGGCAGCTTTGAACGCACAGTAGACCAGATATTGAAGCTCACCGTGACGTCTGCTTCGAGGTCTTTCAGCTTTCCGTAGACGTTACCGGCCGAAACGCCCCACTGGGTTATTTCTCCTTCGATCCAGACCGAGCCGAGGCGATCGATCCATTCCTTGAGCTTTGCGGAGAGGGTAGAAACCGGCCACGGCGAATCCGGGGAGGTGGGCGCTGCCGCTTCGGTCAATGGGCGCCTGCTCCTTGAACTTCCTCGATGTATGACTTGATGGTGGGCATGCCGTTGAGCCGATCGCGGAAGAAGGTATTGACCACGTTGATCACCTGGGCACGGGCAGCTTCAACTTCGGATTCTCGCTCGGTGCCTTCTTTCTGATTTTCCAGAGTGGTCCTAAGCCGAAGCAGAGACTTTACGATCTCGGTTTCTTCGTCGCCTTCGAGGGCTTTGATGACTTCGAGGATCAGAGCGTCCGCCTGGTTCTGGACATCCTCGATCGGAATGGATGAACCGGCCCCGGTCGCATTGTCCAGAGTCGTGATGAGCGACCAGACCTGGTAGAGGATCGTCGTCGGCTCGTCGAAAAGTTCCCTGATGTAGGCGGCCTCGAGATGCTGACCGGAAAGCCGGAAAACGTTATACATCCGCTTTGCGGCTTTGCCGTAATTCAGGTGGTGGGTTAGGTACTTTCGAACTTCTCCCTGAAGCCGCTCTACGTATTCATCGAGCGCGTCGGAGGAAACGTGCTTGGCGATTTTGGTAAACATTGGCACGTCTTCGGCGTCCAGGTAAACCTCCTGGAAGAAGGCGTCGAGGTAACCATCGAGCGAAACGATCTCGCCATCCGGAGACTCCCAGGTGACGTCGATCACGTTGCTTGCATTGGCCAGCTGGCCGCGCTCGGGATCGCTCACAACCCAGTCGAGTTTGCACCAGCCGGGGTCCTGCGCTGCTTCATCCCAGGTGAAGGTAACCCTGCCATCCGGGCCGTCAAGTTCGAGGGAGCCGGCCTGAACCTCTTCAGGTGTCCAGCTCACCGGAGAGCCCTTGGACACCGGCTTTCCATTGTGCGCTCCATCGAAGGGGTAGCTGCCGAGCTTTGCTTCGAGGAACTGGAAGGTCGGCCCCTGCAGGTGGCCGAGGGCAGTCTCGCGCATGAGCCTGGCCATAGTCGCGGATGCCTCTTCGCGAGTCGGAGCCTTGATGTTCAGCCTTTGAAAATAGTCGCAATCGCCCGGGTAGCTCTGAATCTTGGACTGTGCGGCTGAGCCCGAAATGGCCAGAGCGCTCTCCACATTCGGATCATCGCTTGTGACCTCGACAATCTTGCCGATCTTTCTGAACCGCTCGAGCTCACTCGGACTGAAATCGAGCATGGCTACCCGGGCGCCGAATGCACCGCTGTTCGCGTCTACAACGATTTCCGAAGAAGATGAGTCGTCGGAAATGGACTTGAGCCAGCGCCTCGCGTCCTCTTCCTTGATTTCGAATCCGAAACGCTTTGCGGATTCAGCAATCCTGCGAACATCGTCCTGATTGTCTTCTTCGGTGGCGTTCATGGTTCACCTTCCCGTTGCTATTGATTCAGTCTCGAATCAGTTCTGCTCGCGCGGTCGGAGTGATCTTCCAGCATCTTCGAGAAGAGCACGGCCTGATCCACAGCGTCTCTCATGGCGTTATGACTCAAGTTGTGGCTTTCGAGGTATTTCTCCGCAAGATACCGCATGCCGGTACCCCACCACGAGCCCCCATCTTTTCCGAGGTACACGGATTTGATGTCGATTGCTGAATGTCCGAACGGATTCCTGCCCAGATAACGCCAGAAATAGTCGCAAACGAACATCCAGTCGAAGGCCGCATTGAAACCGAGGAAAACCGGAATCGCGCCCTCCGGGGTAACCTCGTAGATCCACTTCTCGAATTGCGCCATTGCCTCCTCAGGCTCAAGTCCGGTCTCGGCGAGCTCCGCCATGCTGAGCCCGGAGACTCGAAGTGATTCTTCGGTAGAGGCTGTGCTTGTCGGCTTCAGCTCTGCGTAGAAGTTGCGTGAAGTGTCATTCAGAGCGCAAGCCCCGATAGACAGCAGCGCGTAGGTGCCCGGATTGGGGCCGGCTGTTTCCACATCGACGCTGATCAGGAACTCTTCTGAAACCGCCTGCTTCAACTCCCAGTCATCCGGATGTTGTGCGCCCTGCTTTTGCTCTGGCATCTGACTCCCGTTCTCCAGTTTAGAGATTACGTGATTATCTCGAACGGGTTCACCTAACCGGCTCGAATAGACTCGCAGGCATGGGCCAGTCGAGTCGTGAAGAAGAGGGCGGGGTCGCTCGCGACTCTGCTGAGCGGCCCGAGTTTGGCGAGTATGCCACTCCGGAAGAGCAGGCAGCGGCGATCGCCCGATGGAATCCGAATCCGAAACCGAAACCCGCTGCCGATCCTGTGATGCCGACTCGGCCAGCATCCGTGCAGGGAGTTCCCGGGGCGAAGCCGCAACCGACGAGAGCTTCGGTTTCAGCCGCTTCCTGGAACAGAATGATCACGATTTTTCTGGTCGCGGTCGGCTTGATGTTTCTGGTTTCCGGGATCAGCGGATACCTGAATCTGAGCAACTCGATTGATTCGCTTTACAGCCAAATGGGAATAGGCGAATACAAGACTACTGACCTGACCGCGCCAATCGGCATTGCGATTATTGTCGCACAGTCGATCATCTGGCTGGTGACTGCTGGCTGGTCCTACTCGAGACTTACTCGCGGCCGCAGCTCGTGGTGGGTCCCGATTGTCGGTGCCGCAGCGACTTTCGTGGCCTCGGCCGTGGCTCTCGGGATTTTGCTCAATGCGGATCCCGCGTTTCAAGCCTATGTACTAAGCCGCGGAGTCTAGAGACTTTCGATTCCGCCTTGCTCAGCTTCAGCCGGCAGAGATCGACTGCCCGGCCGAGCCAAGCTGCTGCGTCGACTGAACAACTCTCGCTGCCATCGCCGCCTCTGCGACCTTGCCCCAGGCTCTCGGGTCATACTGCTTCTTGATCCCAACGCCGCCATCGACCTTGATGACCCCGTCGTAGTTCTTGAGCATGTAGTCGGCGATCGGCCGAGTGAAGGCGTACTGGGTGTCGGTGTCGACGTTCATCTTGACGACGCCGTTGCGCACGGCGGTCGCGATTTCTTCATCACTCGAACCGGATCCGCCGTGGAAAACGAGGTCGAGCGGGTTGGGCCCGGTGCCGAACTTCTTCGCGATCCCGGCCTGAATCTCGGCGAGCAGTTCGGGGCGGAGTTTGACGTTTCCAGGTGCATAGACGCCGTGAACGTTGCCAAAGGTCAGTGCTGCAATGTAACGCCCGTTCTCGCCGAGACCGAGCGCTTCAACAGTCTGGATGCCGTCTTCGACGGTCGTGTACAGGTGTTCGTTGATCTCGTGGCTGACTCCGTCTTCTTCGCCGCCGACCACTCCAATCTCCACCTCGAGGATCGAATTAATGTTTTTCATTTTCGGAAGCAGGGTCTTTGCGATCTCAAGATTCTCCTTGAGGGTCACGGCAGAGCCATCCCACATGTGCGACTGGAACAGCGGCTCGCCGCCTGCGCGAATCTCCTCTTCCGAGGCGGCAATGAGCGGCATTACGAAACCTTCGAGGGCGTCCTTGGGGCAGTGGTCGGTGTGCAGGGCAATCGTGACCGGGTAGCTCTTTGCCACCTCTTTGGCGTAGCGTGCGAAAGCGATCGCTCCCCTTGCCCTGGCTTTCACGCTCGGACCGGCCAGATAGTCCGCCCCGCCGGTGGATACCTGAACGATGCCGTCAGATCCGGCTTCTGCAAAGCCCTGCAGAGCGGCGTTTAGCGTCTGGGAAGAAGAGACGTTAATTGCAGGGAAGGCGAAGCCGCTCTTCTTAGCCTTGTTGAACATTTCCGCGTACTGATCGGGGGTTGCGATGGGCATTTTTGCTCCTTGCGACTTGGCTACGGGTCGAGTCTATTGGCTGGGCCGGCTCAGCATCCGGCCCGATCGCGGAATCAATCCGGGACCGTTCATTTCCATTAAGAAGGGCGGAACTTTCTGGACCCTGGGAGGTTCTGCGAGGAGTGTTCCTCAATATCGTTTAAGGCGTGAACACCGATACCGCCCCCCTCATGCTTCAGCCCGACCGCAACCTCGCAATGGAGCTCGTGCGAGCTACCGAAGCGGCAGCGATCCGCGCCTGGCCGTTCATCGGCCGGGGCGACAAGAACGCGGCAGACGGAGCGGCCGTAGACGCCATGCGAAAGTTCCTCGGCACGGTCAACTTCGACGGAGTGATCGTCATCGGCGAGGGGGAAAAGGACAAGGCTCCGATGCTGTTCAACGGCGAGCACGTCGGCAACGGGCGCGGGCCGGCCTGCGATATCGCAGTCGATCCGATCGACGGCACTTCTCTCACTGCCGCAGGCCGGCAGAACGCGATCTCGGTAATCGCGGTTTCTGACCGCGGCAGCATGCTCGATGCCTCCTCGGTGTTCTACATGGACAAGATCGTCGCGGGTCCGGAAGGCCACGGTGTACTCGACCTTGACCGGCCAATCGGGGACAACATCCGTGCTCTTGCGAAGGCGAAGAACAAGCCGGTTGGAGAGATGACGGTGGCAGTGCTCGACCGGCCGAGGCACGCGAAGCTCATCGAGGAGATCAGGGCGACCGGGGCCGGAACCCGGCTCATGCTCGACGGGGATGTCGCAGGCGGCATCAACGCTGCCCGCTACGAGACCCGAATCGATCTTTGCGCGGGAATCGGCGGCAGCCCGGAAGGCATTACTACCGCTTGCGCAATCAAGGCTCTCGGCGGGTTCATGCAGGCCAGACTTGCCCCCGGCACCGATCTCGAGCGAGACCGGGCAGCGGATGCCGGACTTGATCTTGACAAGATCATGACAGTCGAAGACATGGTCAAAGGGGACAACACCTTCTTTGTTGCAACCGGGGTTACTGACGGCGGACTGGTTGACGGGGTCCGCAGGAAGGGGCCGATCATCCGCACGGAGAGCATCGTGCTTCGCTCACGCTCAGGCACGATTCGCCGGGTAGTGGCTGAGCACCTCATCGAGAAGTGGCTCGACTAAAGCGAGAGCCCCTGAGGTGTCAGTAGTTGCTCCTTGTGGTGAGGTGGAGGAGCAGTTACTGACACCTCACGGGTTACGACGTGGAGTTGGGATCCGTCGTCAGCTCGAATGCGGTGAGTTCGCGCGGCGACTCCTCGATTCCGGGAATCGCGCCAAGTACTTTCGACTCGTCCAGAGCACTGAGCTTGCGGGCGCTTGGAAGCACCTGCCGCTCCAGCGAGCCGACGAAAGTGTTGTAGTCCTTTACGCTGCGTTCGATCGATCGACCGAGCTTCTCGACGTGATCGGAGAGCTTCGAGAGTCTGCCGTAGAGTTCCTTGCTCAAGTCGAAGAGCAGCTTGGCGTCTTCAGTGAGCACATTCTGCTGCCAGGAGAAGGCAACAGTCTTGAGCACCGACCACAGGGTCACCGGAGAGGCAAGTGCCACCCGCTTTCCAAATGCGTAATCCATGATGGCCGGATCGGCTTCCATGGCGCTTGAGACTAGAGACTCGCTCGGAATGAACGCAATCACGAGTTCGGGAGAGGCATCCAGCCCGGCGTAGTACTCCTTGCCGGCGAGAGTATCGATGTGAGAACGAAGCGCCTTGACGTGCTCCTTCATCAGCCGCTCGCGCTTGGCCCCCTCTTCTCCGGCCGCGGTGACCGGGATGCCGCTGGCCTCAAGGTAGGAACTGAAAGGAACCTTGGCGTCTACCGCAATGTTCTTGCCGCCCGGCAAGTGGACGACCATGTCGGGGCGCCCGGCTCCGGCATCCGAATTAATGCTCGACTGCACGTCGAAGTCGACTCGCTCAATCAGCCCTGCTGCCTGAACGACATTGCGCAACTGAGTTTCGCCCCACACTCCGCGAGTGCTGTTGCTCTTGAGCGCCGCAGCAAGGGACTCTGCGGTGCTGCGCAGTCGCTCCTCGGATGCCGCGGCGGCTTTGAGCTGTTCACTCAGCTGGCCGTGCTGCTCGCGCCGCTGGGTCTCTAGTTCGGAAACCTTGGACTGCATGCTGCGCAGATTCTCCTGCACCGGGGTGAGCATCTGCAGCACCTTGCTCTCGGCGCGATCCCGCTCCTTCTGTGCCTCCTGCTCCGCCCTCTGCCGATCGATCAGGTCCCTTTGCTGTTCCTGCAACCCGCCCACCTGTTCGCGCAGAGCAAGGGCGGTAGCCTGCACCGAAGCCAGTTCCGCTGCGAGAGCAGCCTGCGCCGCCTGCTCGCTGGCTCTCATTTCTGCAAGCTGAGCCTCGTGCCTGGCCTGCAGCACCTTCGGATCAGCGCTGCCGGAAGTAGAGCGAAGCCGCTCGATCAGCCAGCCGATGAGCGCGCCGATGAGCAGGCCAGCGCCCGCGCCGATCAAAAGGAAGTAAATCGGTTCCATTTCTCAAGTCTCCCAGCAACCTCGGACAGAGCCCTCAGGCAAGAAGTACTGCAGCCACCGCTTCGCGAGGTTCTAGTTGAGGGCCATGCTCCGATAGGTCTCGTTCTCGGCCGCTTTGGCCTTGCTGCCGATCGTCCGCACCCTCTGACTCGTGATCTGCGCGAGGTGCTCGAGATCTTCCGCATCGTGGCGCCTTGCAGCGTGAGCGACGATAGCCGCGCAGGCGCGGGCATCGGCGAGAGCATTGTGGTGCTCGAAGTCCTCGAACCCGGCCGCCATCGCCGCAACCGGCAGTCGATAGGAATCGAGGTGGTAGGTGCGTCTGGCAACCAGCAGGCTGCAAATGTAGCTGAAGTCTGGGCAGTCAACGTGGCTGGCTTCGCAGGCGGCCGCAATGACCCCCATGTCGAATCCGGCGTTGTGGGCAACAAGCACGTCTTTGCCGACGAAGGCCGCGAGGTCGGGAAGCTGCTCGCTCCAGAGCGGGGCGTCCGCGACATCCGGAGCCATGATTCCGTGAATTCGGGTGTTCCATTCGCTGAACGAATCGAAGCCGAGCGGAGGGTGGATGAGCCAGGAAGATTCATCGACGACCTTGCCGTCGCGCATTTTGACCAGCCCGACTGAGCAAGCGGAGGCGCTGTGGGAGTTGGCTGTCTCGAAGTCGATAGCTGTGAAATCCAATCCCATTTTCGAATGCTCCCACGAACCGGCGACCTTTGGTCCCGCCACGCCACAACCTGAGAGAATCGCCGAAAATTTCTGAATGCCCGCGACCTAGAATTGAATCGGAATCATAAGGAGCGAGAGAACTTGAGAGTTTCGACAGAAGTGGCGGATGCCCTGGCAGACGGCCGGCCGGTACTGGCTTTAGAGTCAACGATTTTCACCCACGGCCTGCCGAGGCCGCGAAACTTCGAGGTCGCGAGCGAAGCGGAAGAGGGTCTGCGGTCAGCCGGAGTTGTACCCGCGACGATAGGAGTCGTAGACGGCGAGCCGACGGTCGGAATGTCCTCGGACGAAATCAAGCGGCTATCCGAAGACGATTCGGTAGTGAAGGTCAGCCAGCGCGACCTGCCGATCGCAGCAGCGAAAAAGCTCAATGGCGGAACCACAGTGGCGGCTACCGCCTATCTCGCCCACTTCGCCGGGGTCAGGGTGTTTTCTACCGGCGGGCTCGGCGGGGTGCATCGCGGTGCCTCCGAGACCTTCGACGAGTCGGCCGACCTTGGAACTCTTGCGAAGGTGCCGATCGTAGTTGTCAGTGCCGGAGTCAAGTCGATTCTGGACATTCCGCTCACTCTCGAGCGACTCGAGACGCTCAACGTGCCGGTGGTGGGATTCAGGACCACCGACTATCCGGGCTTTTTCGTTTCCGACTCCGGATACGACATCGAATACCGGGTCGAGAGTGCCGAGGAAGTAGCCGCGATTGCCAAGCAGAGAGATGCCATGGGGCTGACCTCTACGGTGCTGGTCGCAAATCCGGTGGCGGCGGACAAGCAGCTCGACCCCGAGTTGCACGCGAAGGTGCTTGCGGAGGCGATCGAAGCATCCCACAAGGCGGGGATTATCGGGAATGACACGACCCCGTTCCTGCTCGACTACATCCAGAGGGAAACCGGCGGAAAGAGCCTCGAAGTGAACATCGAGGTCTATCGCGGCAATGTCGCTCTCGGCGGGCAGATCGCAAAGGCGCTGCTAGCGAGTTAGAGAACTCGGGCACCGAAGGAATGCCGGCTGACGGCCGAATTGGGCTGGCGCGCTGCCGAAGGTTCAATAGGTACGCTTAACGACCGTGGCTCTAACCATCGCGATCGTCGGACTGCCGAATGCCGGCAAGTCGACCCTGTTCAATGCACTGACCCGCAATCAGGTACTCGCCGCGAACTATCCGTTCGCGACCATCGAACCGAACATCGGGGTTGTGAACCTGCCGGATGAGCGCCTGAATGTGCTCGCGGAGCTTTTCGGCAGCGAAAAGATCCTGCCCGCCCCGGTTTCCTTCGTCGACATCGCCGGAATAGTTCGCGGAGCGAGCGAGGGGGAGGGACTCGGCAATAAGTTCCTGGCCAACATCCGAGAAGCCGATGCGATTGCAGTCGTCAGCCGCGGATTCAGCGACCCAGACGTGATTCACGTCGATGGCAGAGTGGATGCCGCCTCAGACCTCGAGACCATCCACACCGAGCTGGTTCTGGCCGACCTGCAGACTCTCGAAAAGGCTATCGAGCGCTACGAGAAGGAGCTCCGCGGTCGCAAAATCGAGCCCGCCGTGCTGGAAGCCGCCAAAGCTGCAAAGGAGTGGCTCGACTCCGGCAAGCCGCTTTCTGCCAACTCAAAACTCGACCTCGCTCCAATCAGGGAGCTCGGTCTGCTCACCGCCAAACCGTTCCTCTATGTATTCAATGTCGACGAAGAAGTGCTCGCCGACCCTTCGGCGAAAGCCGCCCTCGCGGATCTGGTTACACCAACGCCGGCGATCTTCCTCGACGCCAAGCTCGAGAGCGAACTGATCGACCTCGAACCGGCGGATGCTGCAGAACTTCTCGCCTCAACCGGCCAGGCAGAAAGCGGCCTCGATCAGCTCGCCCGCCTAGGCTTCGACGTGCTCGGCCTGCAGACCTACCTCACCGCCGGCCCTAAGGAAGCCAGAGCCTGGACGATTCACAAGGGTTGGAAGGCCCCCCAGGCCGCCGGCGTCATCCACACCGATTTCGAAAAGGGCTTCATCAAAGCCGAAGTCATCTCCTTCCAGGACCTGGTGGACGCCGGTTCCGTTCACGAAGCCCGCGCTCGCGGCAAGGCCCGCATGGAGGGCAAGGACTACGTAATGCAGGACGGCGACGTCGTCGAGTTCCGGTTTAACGTCTAGTTACCGAAGTTCGAAATTCGCCGAAAGCTCGGCTGGTTCTCAGTCAGGTGCCGGTTTCGAATCAAGGTTGTAAGACTCCCCTGAGTCATTTCGGAGTCCAGACTTGTCCACAGATCGAGGCGCCAGGAGCCTCATCTATTCGTCGGAACCGAACACTAGTTCTGTGGGAATCACTCGAGAGGCACGTGGAGGCAACTTAGTGGAATTTGTATGTAGCACGCATGCTACAGTATTTGTTGTGGGTACTGAAGAATCACCGATTGAGCGTTTGTCGCAGCGTGAGTTGCGCAATGAGTCCGGTCGCGTGCTCCGGGCGGTTAGCGAAGGGAGTTCATTCATCCTGACCAACCGCGGAGTACCTGTTGGTCGGATCGTACCGCTTGATGCACCGCCTTCAGCATTGACAATCGCTCGCCCCGCGCGACGGCAAGGCGGCTGGGCGAGCTTGGGCATCGAACGCAAAGCGGTCTCACGAAGCCTCGCCGAAATCATTGACGAGTTACGCGAGGAGCGGTAGTGACATCGCTTCCGCTTGTCTACGTTGATACATCTGCTTTCGGCGCGTTACTCGTCGATCAACCAGAGAGTTCTGCCGTTGAGAGCTGGCTGGATGGCGCGCCCGCGAGCCTTGTATCCAGTGATCTCCTTGAGACCGAGTTGCGCCGGCTTGCCGTTCGAGAGGGTCTCAATCAATCGGATGTGACTCGCATTATCGAAGGCGTCTCTCTAGCTGCCCTCGACAGGGCCGTATATCGCGGAGCCGGCCTTCTGCCGATGTCGTATCTTCGCACCCTCGATGCACTCCATCTGGAAGCGGCCGTTCGACTCGACGTTTCCGCGATCCTCAGTTACGACCGAAGGCTTACCGAGGCCGCCAGATCACTCGGAATCGAGGTGATTTCACCTGGTGCTCGCGACTAGAAAACCTCCGACGACAACATTTGCCCAGTCTGCAATTTGAACGGGGTCTAGAGTGATTTTCCGTGGCGGGCAAAGTCGGTGCGCGGGTATTGAAGACGAGGTGGTTGGTTCGCGCGCCGATTGCACTCTTCAGATGCCGCCTTGGTTTCCTCTTCGCCGGCCGCGTACTGTTGCTTGAGCATTTGGGTCGAACCTCCGGCAAGGCTCGCTTCGTGACGCTCGAAGTCCTTAGCCGGATCGACCCTCGCGAGATCGTGATCGCGTCTGGACTTGGGCGAAAGGCACAGTGGTTCCAGAATGTGGAGGCAAACCCCGCTTGCCGGGTGAGCATCGGGCTTCGATATCGCGCGAAGGCGGTCGCAACCGTGTTGGATGTCGATGAGGCTTCGGCGCTGCTCGCGAGCTACCAAAAGGCTCACCCTCGCCTCTGGTCGGTACTGGACAATGCAATGACGCAGCTGCACGGCACTGCCGACTATGAGTTGCCGCTCGTGCGACTCGATCTGGACTGAGCCAGCTCACTGGGCGAGCGTGTCACTTTGTTTGCTCACAACTACCTGGCATTACTCGATATGATGAATCCATCATTTCGCAAACTCCGGGAGATTAGGTGCCATTCCGCGACGCGCAGCGTCCGCTCTACGAGATAAAGGCCAACCTGTTCAAGGGGCTTTCGCATCCGTATCGCATCCGCATTCTCGAGATCCTGAGCGGCGGGGAAGAGGTCGCAGTTGCAGACATGCTCTCTGAGACCGGGCTGGAGGCATCCCACCTCTCGCAGCACCTCGCGGTATTGCGGCGATACCGGCTCGTGGTTTCTGAGCGCAGGGCGAGCATCGTCTACTACCGGCTCGCCCACCCCGAAGTGGCCGAGCTCCTGAGAGTCGCCCGGCGCCTACTGCTGGACATTCTCTCCGACGATCGGGAACGCGAGGCTGCTGCGGCTTCGCTGCCGGAAATAGCGCATACTACGGGTTCAATTCCCGTTACCGCTTCATGAGCCGCGCTGCCCGGCGGCTTCGGGTACTGCTGCCCAAGCCCGCCGACTATCGCGATCTTCGCCGCAGCTGGCGCGGGGATGTCGCCGCCGGATTGACCGTCGGCATAGTCGCGCTCCCGCTCGCGCTCGCATTCGGCGTGAGTTCCGGAGCCGGCGCCGAGGCAGGGCTTGTTACCGCGATCGTTGCCGGCATAGTGGCCGCAGTCTTCGGTGGTTCCAGCGTTCAGGTCTCCGGACCGACCGGTGCGATGGTGGTAGTGCTCGCCCCGATCGTGGCGGTGCACGGAATCGGCTCAGTTGCGATCGTGAGCCTCATGGCCGGAGTCATTGTCGTGGTGGCGGGAGCGCTGCGGCTAGGTCGAGCGGTGAGCACCATTCCGTGGCCGGTAATCGAAGGGTTCACGGCCGGAATCGGGATTACGATTTTCCTCCAGCAGGTGCCCGCAGCGATCGGGGTTCACAACTCCGGCCACTCAACGAACGCTGCGGTGGCCGCGGTGCAGGCGATAGCTGAAGCCAGCTGGCCAGGAGCACTCCTGCCGATCGCGGCAGTGGCAGCAGTTGCCCTGATCATGCTGGGGTTTGGCCGCTTCGCACCCAGGATGCCCGGCTCATTCGTGGCGATAGTCGTCGTTTCGCTCGTTGCGGTATTCGCTGGGTTAGGACTCAAAGAGATCGGAGAGCTTCCGGCTTCGCTGCCGGTGCCGATGCTGCCGGCGATCAATGGTTCTCTGCTCGTCGAACTTGCCGGTCCAGCCTGCGCCGTGGCCGCCCTTGCCGCGATTGAGTCGCTGCTGTCCGCTCGTGTGGCGGCCACCCTCGCTGACACCGGACCGGTGAACGCCGACCGGGAATTGGTAGGACAGGGCCTCGCATCCATCGCCTCAAGCTTCTTCGGCGGAATGCCGGCGACCGGTGCGATTGCAAGAACCGCGGTCAATGTGCGCAGCGGCGGTCGGACTCGACTGGCAGCGGTCGTCCATTCTCTGGTTCTGCTTTTCGTAGTCGTCGCGGCAGCGGGAATTGTGTCGAGCATCCCCCTCGCCGCGCTCGCCGGGGTGCTGATGATGACCGCCGCCCGAATGGTTTCCATTTCAACTGCCCGCAGGGTAATCATGGCCAGTCGCTCGACCGCAACGATCTATTTCGTCACGATGCTCGTGACCGTGTCATTTGACCTCATCATTGCCGTCGGAATCGGCCTGGCTGCTGCCGGCTTCTTCGCTTTGCGCGCGCTGAGCAGGGCAAGCGGTGCTCATCGCGAGCCGCTGCCGGGTGAAGCCCAGCCTGGCGATAATCGGATCGCCCTGTTCCGCTTTGACGGATCGCTGTTCTTCGGTGCGGCGGAGCGGCTCAGTGACCGAATCGCCGAGGAGCCCAATGTGCAGGTCGTCATTCTGCGACTCTCCCAGCTGCAGTTGGTGGACTCCACCGGAGCTCACGCCATGGCCGGACTGGTGAGAGAGCTTGAGCGGCGCGGCGTAACCGTGCTGATCAAAGGAGTGCGTGAAGAGCACAGGGCTCTAATGGAGAAGCTGGGCGTTATGAAGGCACTTCGGCATCCGAACCACTTGTTCGCAGGCCTTGCCCCGGCTCTCGAGCACGCCCGATCCCATGTTGCTCGACTCGCTAAAGCTAATGCCGAAGACTCCTGAATCGGTTCAATCCTCGGCCAGGACTATGACTTTATCCCCAGGTCCCAAAGTGACTTGTTCGCTCTTAAGAGGGTTGAGTCTGACTCCGTAAGCGTTGGAGGAGTCGTGGATCTGACTGGCAAGCCTGTAGCCGATCGCGGTCTCGTTCATCCTGGAAGCTGACCCTGCGATCGTATAGAAGTCGACCGGCTCACCAAGCTTTATGTAGCCCTCGGCCGGACGCAGGTAGATCTCGCTGCCCTCGCTCTTGAAGAGCGAATCGAAGACCTTGGAGAGCAGACGATTTTCTGACAGCTGGGACAGGGCGAGGCTGATTAGCTTGTCGCTAACGATGAAGTCATCTGCCTTTGTGACTTCGGCAATTTCGCGATTTCGGTTGTCGAGCATCTCGCTTACGATGCTCAGTTCCTTGCCTGCGAGTTCTCCCAGTTCGCGCAGGTGCAGCAAGGTCACGAGCGTTCGCGCGTCTGCTCTTTGACTGTCGAGCCTTTCCTTGGCTGCGAGCACGATTATGTGATCGAAGGAGTCTACTTTCAGATCCACGAGCACCTGGCGACTGGTTACATCCGCCTTCTTTGAGGTGACCTTTAGTTTCGAGGTCTCTGGCAATTCCTGAGCTTCAACTTCGCTCACCACAACGAGTTCCGAGCCGCGTTCCACATAGTCGTCAAGTTCTCGGACGATGATTGGAAGGTCGGAGTTCGATCCGAGGATGAGCGTGCGCCCCTTGCTGTACGTCTTCTTTGAGACGGTCGCGAACTGCCTGGGATCGGGTTTTCCGGGTTCTGTGCGGTGAATTGCGGAATCATCAGCGCAAATGTGGATGAGGCTGTCCTCCGGCTGAATCACGCTGTCCGGGTTCGGGTTGAGTTCGATCTCCCCATTTCGAACCACACCGATGACACACGATTTTGCGAAATCCAGCTGAACTTTCGCAAAAGTGGAACCGGCAAGCTCAGGAGCCGGTGCAATATAGATTTCGTCTCCGTCGAAATCGAGAAGCTCTGTGTAGACGCCGCTCAGTCCGCTCTGGCGGCAGGTTTGAACCGTAATCTTGCTGATCAAGTCTCTCGCGAGAATCCAGCTGACCTCGTCACGCCCGACGAGCTTAGCCGCCTCGAGGTTTTTCTCGTGTTGAAGTTCGCCGACCACATTCAGCGGTTCGGTCCCGCGCTTTGGGTTGTTGGTGAGCGCGAGCGCCATCTTGATGACGGTCGAGTCGGGGTCCTCCGCGTCTTCAGGCGCAATAAGGATGATGCTCCTGGCCGAATAGGGATTTCCGATCTCCAGAGTATTGAGATCCATTGGATCGCCACTCCTGACAATCACCCTCGTGGATGTCTTCCTCGGCAGGACATTCCGGAGTTCGTCTTCCATCTCCACTTTGTCCCGATCGGCGAGGACCACGATGACCGCGCGCTTGCGAGACTCGTTCGCCACGCAAAGCTCGCTGACGATGGTCAGCACCTTGTCGCTCCAGCCGAGAATAAGGGTGTGGTCGCGCTCGATGACCCGAGACTTACCCTTGCGAAGCTCCTCGACTTTCGAATCGAAAGCACTCGAAATGATTCCGATCAGGCTCGCGACCATGATCAGCCCGCCGATCGTGACCACGAGCATGGCTGCCCTGAATCCCCAGCCCTGGTCTCCGCCCATGGTCCCAGGGTCGAGGGTGCGCATGAGGTTTCCCCAAAGCACCTCGAAGAAGGTCGGTTTGTCTTCGCCCGTCTCCTGAGGAGGGAAGAACTGGAAGATCATGACCAGCAGAGCCACGATCGAGATGAACACCACGGTGGCCAGTCCAAGCAGTCCCATGACAGCGACCGTGCCTTTGGCCATTACGTTGTCGAACCAGTATCGAAACTTCTCGCGGACCGAAGCGCGGTCAGAGCCCCTTGAAGACATGGCCGTAATCCTATCGGCGCGTACACGGGAACGTCATCCGATTGCTAGGCTAAGCCGACAACAAAAAATCGGGCCGCCAAGCAATGCGGGAGAGTCGCCGGAATTTGAAGCGACACCGAAGGAGCAAGCCTCCCCGCCAATCTCTCAGGTAGCAAGTACCGCACTGATCCGGCCGCTCTGGAAAGCGAGTCGCTCGACTCCGCCCACGGGGAAAATCGAAACTCTCGATGAAACTCTCAGGCCCAAGACAGAGGGGGAGTTCGTCCGGTATGCCAGGAGGACTCTTGACAGAAAACAAGCCCATTGAGCGCAGGTCGCCGCTCTATCAACTGCATGAAGCTGCAGGTGCTCAGTTCACTGACTTTGCGGGCTGGTTAATGCCCGTGAGTTATGGCTCAGACCTCGCCGAACATCATGCGGTCCGAACCGCCGCCGGAATCTTCGACATTTCGCACATGGCGGAGATACGGGTCGAGGGTGCGGAAGCGGCCGCCTTCCTTGATTACGCTCTCGCCGGGAAGATGTCGAGCCTGTCTCCGATGCAGGCCAAGTACAGCCTGCTCCTGGATGAAGCCGCCGGGATCATCGATGACCTCATCGTTTACCGCAGGGGCGAAGTCGATTTTCTTGTTGTGGCCAATGCGGGAAACCATGATCCTGTAGTGGCGGAACTCAACTCGCGCTCAAAAGGCTTCGAAGTATCGGTCGTTGACGAGAGTGACTTAACCGCCCTGATTGCAGTTCAGGGACCGAAGGCTAGAGAGATTCTTGAAGCCACCGATGGTCTGTCGATAGTGGACGGCGCGCAGTCCCTGGCCGACCTCAAGTACTACTGGTCGACTTCGGCCGACTTCAAAGGTGAAGCCGTGTTCGTGGCGCGAACCGGCTACACCGGAGAAGACGGCTTCGAACTCTACGTCGGCAATGCGGCCGCGGCCGACTTGTGGAAGGCGCTCCTGCTGGCAGGTGAGCCGCTCGGGCTCATTCCCGCGGGACTTGCGAGCCGGGATACTCTTCGGCTTGAAGCAGGGATGCCGCTCTACGGCCACGAGCTGAACCGAAACGTGCTCCCGGCCCAGGTTGGCCTCGCAAAGGTCGTCCACTTCACGAAGGAAGTTGACTTCGTCGGCAGGGGCGCCGCCGAGGCCGGTCCCAAAGAGGGATCGAGGGTTCTCGTTGGGCTTGCTTCCGAGGGCCGCCGTGCTGGTCGTGCCGGTTACGAGCTCTACTCGGGTGACCAGGCCGTGGGAGAAATAACCAGCGGCGCTCTTTCCCCGACGCTTGGACATCCGATCGCCATGGCGATGATCGATCCGCTGTTTGCGGAGATCGGGTCAATAGTGGACATCGACGTTCGGGGCACGCGGATCCCCGCAACAGTAGTTCCCCTTCCGTTCTATAAGAGAGAGAAGAACTGAAATGGCTGAAAAGTCTGAGTTTAAATTCACCCCTGAGCACGAGTGGCTACAGGTCGACGGAAACACAGCGACTGTCGGTATCACCGACTACGCCGCCGAAAAGCTCGGCGACGTCGTTTATGTCGACCTTCCGAAAGTGGGATCGAAGATCGAAGCGGGTAAGGTCGTCGGAGAGATCGAATCAACCAAGTCGGTCGGCGAGCTTTTCGCCCCGGTAGGCGGAGTGGTAGTCGAGTCGAACTCTGCAGTTGTAGAGACCCCCGAACTGGTCAACGAGGATCCGTTCGGGGCCGGCTGGATGATCAAGGTAGAGGTCGAGGACGAATCACAGTTCGACTCGCCCGAGCTCATGGACGAAGCTGCTTACAAGGCTCTGGTGGGAGAGTGAAGTCTGGTTCAAGTCTGGGAGAGTTCGCGGGCAGGCACATCGGGACCGGGGCGGAAGCCCAGTCCCTTATGCTCAGGGAACTCGGGTTCGAGTCGGTAGACGCGCTCATGCAGGCGGCGATTCCGGCATCCATTCACCTCGCCGAAGTCACCTCAAAGCTGCCTAGGGCGGCTAGCGAGCCGGAAGCTCTCGCCGAGCTGCGTCAGCTTGCGAACAAGAATCGCAGGCTGCGCTCAATGATCGGCCTCGGCTACTACGACACCTTCACTCCGGCGGTAATCAAGAGGAACGTGCTCGAGAACCCAAGCTGGTACACCGCCTACACTCCCTACCAGCCGGAAATCTCTCAGGGTCGGCTCGAGGCACTCATCAATTTTCAGACCATGGTTGCGGATCTCACCGGGCTAACCACCGCCAACTCGTCAATGCTCGATGAGTCAACCGCGGTGGTCGAGGGGATGCTGCTGGCCAGGCGAGTCTCCAGGTCGGAGTCGAATCTATTCCTTGTCGATTCGGATGCTCTCCCGCAGACAAAGGCGCTGCTTGAGAATCGCGCAGAGGCGCTCGAAATCCAATTGCAGTTCACTTCCTTCGATGGGGTCTCTACTCCGTCAATTCCAGAAGCTTTCGGAGTTTTCATCCAGTACCCGGGAGCCTCCGGAAGAGTCTGGGATCCCAGCGAAGTCATTTCAGCGGTTCAGGCGGGTGGCGGCCTCGCGGTTGTCGCTGCGGACCTGCTCGCCCTGACTTTGCTGAAGTCTCCCGCAGAGCTCGGCGCAGACATCGCGGTAGGTACCACTCAGCGCTTCGGGGTGCCAATCGGCTTCGGTGGGCCCCATGCCGGCTATCTTGCGGTCCGTGCCGGCCTGGAGAGACAAATGCCGGGACGACTCGTCGGAGTTTCGAAGGATGCTGCGGGACGCCCCGCCTATAGGCTCACTCTTCAGGCCAGGGAGCAGCACATTCGCCGAGAGAAGGCGACCTCCAATATCTGCACGGCTCAGGTCTTGCTTGCGGTAATGGCCGGAATGTTCGCGGTCTATCATGGCCCGGAGGGACTGCTCGCCATCGCCAGGCGGGTTGCCGAAGGCACCCGTTTTCTTGCCGCAGCGGCGAGCGAGGGCGGCCACACGCTTGTGCACGGAAACTACTTCGACACCTTGAGCATTCAGACCGCGCACAGCGCGGATGAACTGGTCAGGAGAGCCAGAGAGTCCGGATTCCAGTTCTTCAAAGTTGGCGACGACCTGGTTCAATTCTCGGTCGACGAAACCACTACCGAGCAGGAGCTGCAGGAACTTGCAAAGGTACTCGGTGCTAATGATCCGGCGAAGCTCGAGACCGTCCGATGGGAGCTGTCGAGCTGGATCCCCGAGCAGTTGCTTCGCTCCAGTCAGTACCTGACTCACCCGGTGTTCAACTCGCACCACTCCGAGACGAGCATGATGCGCTATCTCAAGCAGCTCGCCGACAAGGACTACGCCCTTGACCGGGGGATGATTCCGCTGGGCTCGTGCACAATGAAGCTCAATGCCGCGACAGAGATGGAAGCGGTGACCTGGCCAGAATTCTCGAGTGTGCATCCGTTTGCTCCCGAGGAGGACGTAGAGGGCTATCTCGAGTTGATTGCCCAGCTTCAGAGCCGGCTGGCAGAAGTCACCGGCTACGACGCCGTTTCGGTGCAGCCGAACGCAGGCAGCCAGGGAGAGCTCGCCGGCCTGCTGGCCATTCGCGGCTATCACAACTCGCGGGGCGATCACGATCGTACGGTTTGTCTTATTCCTTCTAGCGCTCACGGCACGAACGCCGCAAGCGCGGTGCTGGCAGGAATGAAAGTCGTTGTGGTCGCCTGCGATGAACTTGGCAATGTCGATCTTGACGACTTGCGGGCCAAGATTCAAGAGCACTCGGCTGAACTCGCCGCCCTCATGGTCACTTACCCCTCGACTCACGGTGTCTACGAGCAGCAGATTCGTCAGATCACCTCTGCAGTTCACGAAGCCGGCGGGCAGGTCTACATTGACGGTGCGAACCTAAACGCGCTGCTTGAGTTTGCGAAGTTCGGCGAATTCGGTGGTGATGTCTCGCACCTGAACCTGCACAAGACCTTCTGCATTCCGCACGGCGGAGGAGGCCCCGGAGTGGGTCCGGTCGCGGCGAAGTCGCACCTTGCTCCCTTCCTGCCCTCGCATCCGCTCGCGCAGAAGCTGCCCGGAGCTGTCGAAGTGGCTCAAGGTTCACCGTCGCATCGGAATGCGGTTTCCGGCGCCCCGTTTGGAAGTCCCAATATTCTTCCGATCACCTGGGCGTACATCCGGATGATGGGCGGTGAAGGGCTGCGGTCTGCAACTGGAGCGGCTGTGCTTGCCGCCAATTATCTGGCCAGGCGCTTGTCTTCATCCTTCCCCGTGCTTTACAGCGGAGAAAACGGACTGGTCGCGCACGAATGCATTCTGGATCTGAGACCTCTTACTGAGACCACCGGGATCACGGTTGATGATGTCGCAAAGCGATTGATTGACTACGGATTCCATGCTCCGACCATGTCCTTCCCGGTTCCAGGGACGCTAATGGTCGAGCCCACCGAAAGCGAAGATCTCACTGAACTCGAACGGTTCGTCGAGGCCATGGTTTCGATCAAGGCAGAGGCGGAGCGCGTGGGCAGCGGCGAGTGGAATGCAGAGGACAATCCTCTGGTCAATGCCCCGCACACGGCTGCCGCTGCTGTAGAGGAAGAGTGGGAGCACCCGTATTCAAGGCAGACCGCGGTCTTTCCTTCAAACGCGGCTAAGTTGCACAAATACTGGCCGCCGGTTAGCCGGATCGATCAAGCCTGGGGAGATAGAAACCTTTTCTGCGCTTGCCCGCCTCCGGAAGCATTCGCCTGAATCAAAGCCAGGTAAAGGCGCTGGCGACAAACGGGTATCCGACAAATATCGCCGCATCGATCACGAAGTGAGCGATTACCAGTGGCAGTACTCTGCCGGTTCTCGAGTAGAGCCAGCCGAAAAGCACCCCCATTGCGAAGTTGCCAAAGAAGGAGCCGATCCCCTGGTACAGGTGATAACTGCCGCGAAGGACCGCGGTTGACAGAATAATCAGCCAGCGGCCCCAGGCGAGTTCCCTGAGTCTCGCAAAGAGGTAGCCGACAACGATCAGCTCTTCGCTTAGCGCGGCTCTCGCGGCGGAAAACAGCAGGATGGGTATCGTCCACCAGTGCTCAGTAAGAGAAGTCGGGATGACGTGGACGGTGATTCCGATCATGCGTCCAAAGGCATATAGCCCGATTCCTGGAATGCCGATTAGCAGCGCAAGCCCGATTCCGCTGAGAGCGTCTCGAAAATAGCCGTCAGAGTGGAGGCCAATTCGACTCAAGTGGGGTCGGGTCGTCTGCCAAAGCAAATAGCAAACCAGTGCGACAGGAACCAGATCGAAGAAGATTCCGAGGAACTGGTAGATGAAATCGAATACCTCTCTGGATCTCATTGGAGCATTTAGGGTTGCGGTCTGCTTTGAAATCGCAGTCGACTGGGTTAGCCGATCGATGATTATGACTATTGAGTAGATCGCGGAGGCCCCGAGCGAAAGGCTGAGCACCAGAAGGATTTCGCCCCAGGTTCGTCCACGAGACTGGATCGAATCCGGAGTGTTGAGAAGCACCTCATTTGGCAGCGATTTTTGCTTGTCGCGATCTGGTGCAGTCATCCGCGTCCTTCCGGCAGATCGCAAGTCGGACTCCCACCCAGAAACGCAGGAATCTTGTGCCGATATCTGGCAATCAGAAAGTACCCGAGAGAGGCGACGAGGCTGAACGGCTGGGTAACCAGCAGGTTCCCCAGCAACCGCAGGCCGAATTCGGGCTGGTGTCGAAGCAATTCCGCGATTGCGAAGTGGCCGCCGAATTGTTCATTGACGACGGAATCCGTCTCCGTTGAAGTTAATACCAGCCAGACCCTTTTTTGTGCCCTGGAGTTGGTCAATCCGAGGGAGCCGAGGTCAGCCGTTTGAAAGGGTTCTGCCTTGGGCATTGCCGATAATCTGCGGCCAAGGAAGGCGACGCTGCTCGTGCAAAAACCGCAGGCACCGTCATAGATCAGGACCGCTTTGATCGGTCCAGTCGAATCGTGAACTCCCACCTAAAAGATGCTAGGCGCAAGTTTGGCGAAAGACTGAGCGTTTGCGACCTCGTGGAGCGAGGCATGACTGCATAGTCAGCGGAATTCGCGCAATAATTCGCCGCAATCCGCATTTTTTTCGAGTAAGCATCACCACTAGGTAACATTTGCCCCTAAAGTTTTGCGAGTGGAGTAGAACCCACCTAGGGTTCTCTGTAAATATGCCTATAGGAGCGCATTCACTTGGCTCCCATTCGCATCCATCTTGCACAGGAGGAAAGTTGAAATTTCAACGCATAGTGGCGCCGGTTTCGGTTGCCGCAGTTGCGGCGATGCTCATCACCGGTTGCACAACGACCGGAGATCAGCCAGCTGCACAGACCGGAGGGACCGTTACGGTCGCCGAGGTCAATGAACTCACCGCATTTACCTCAAGCACTAGCGCTTCAAACCTGGACATGAACGGCAAGTTCATGGGGTACACGCGCTCGAGCTTCTTCTATCTCGACAACAAGCTCAATCTCATTCCTGACAAGAGCTTCGGTACTGTTGAGAAGACGAGCGATGACCCGCTGACGGTCAAGTACACGCTGGCCAAGACCGCTACCTGGTCTGACGGAACGCCGATTACCGCTGACGACATGCTCCTTGCCTGGGCTGCCTTCTCCGGTTTCTTCAACGACGCGTCCTACGACGATGACGGCAACGTCACCGGTGGTACCGCCTACTTCGACTACGCAGGTGACACCTCTGGACTCGCCCTCGCGGACCGTCCGGTCGTTGGCGACGACAACATGTCGATCACCCTCACCTACAGCGAGCCATACGCCGACTGGAGCCTGATCAACCCGATCGACGCTCCGATCCACGTTGTCGCGGACCACGCAGGAGTTTCTCAGGCTGACCTGGTCAACGCGATCATGACCATGCCTCGTGGTGACGCCGCGGCCCCGGCTCCGGTAAACGACGTGCTTAAGAAGGCTGCAGACTTCTGGAACACCGGATTCGACGCAACGTCGCTTCCGACCGACAAGAGCCTGTACCTGTCTTCGGCTGCGTTCGTGCTCGATGCATGGGTTCCGAAGGAGTCCATCACCCTCGTTCGCAACAAGGAATACAAGGGTTCGCTCGTTCCGAAGATCGACAAGATCGTTGTACGCTTCATCGGTGACGCTCAGGCACAGGTGACTGCACTTAAGAACGGTGAGGTTGACATCATCAACCCGCAGGCTTCTGCAGACACGATCAAGTCGCTTGAGGCAATCAAGGGAGTCACGACTCTGACTGGTGACCAGTTCAGCTATGACCACCTTGACCTGACCTTCAACACTGGCGTGTTCCAGAATGCTCCGGATCTTCGCGAGGCCTTCCTCAAGACGATTCCGCGTCAGCAGATTCTCGACGCTATCGTCACCCCGATGAACCCGAACGCTGAGATCTACGACTCGCAGCTGTTCTTCCCGGGTACTGACGGCTACGCCGAGACCATCAAGAGCAACGGTGCATCTGCTTTCGACAAGGTAGACATCGACGGCGCCATGGCGATCCTCAACGGCCGCACTCCAGAAGTTCGGATTCTTTACAACACCAAGAACCCGAACCGTGTAGCTGCGTTCCAGGCTATTCAGGCCTCCGCTGAGCAGGCCGGCTTCAAGATCATTGACGCCGGTGCTGAGAACTGGGGCTCGCTGCTCGGCAGCGGTACCTACGATGCAACGATCTTCGGATGGATCTCCTCCGGAGTCGGTGTAGGCGGCGTACCGCAGATCTTCGGATCTACCGGTGGCGGTAACTACAACGGATACTCCAACGCAGAGGTCGACTCGCTTGCCAACAAGCTGCAGACCACCCTTGACAAGAAGGCCCAGGATGACATCCAGGTCCAGATTGACAAGCTGCTGTGGAGTGACTTCTACGGTGTTCCGCTGTTCGTTGCTCCGGGTGTTATGGCCCACAGCAACAGCGTGACCGGTGTCGTCTACTACCCAGGTCAGGCCGGTGTCGGCTGGAACTTCTGGGAGTGGGCAAAGAAGTAGCATCCTGGTCTAGTCACTCGTGACTAGCCCTGGGTAGTACTCTCAGGGCGGAGCGCCAGGACCAATCGGTCCTGGCGCTCCGTTCGTTCCACCCGGCCACGCCAGAAGAGATTGCGTCACGAACTCAATCTCTTCGCTAGACTTCCCGCAGGCTCGCCACAGATGTCGGCCTGCGAGTGCGAAAGAGTTACCAATGGTCTCATTCATTGCCAGACGATTGATCGTCTCGGTGCTGCTTCTCCTGGGGGCGGCCTTCATCATGTACCAGCTCACCGCTCTATCCGGTGATCCGCTGGAAGAGTATTACCAGAGCCGCCTGCCAAACCGTGAGCAGCTAATGGCGGCTCGAATCGAAAGGCTTCAGCTCAACGTTCCACCCCCACTGAGGTTCTTCCTATGGCTAGGTGGAGCTGCCAAGTGTGTCGTCCCGTTCATTGGGGCATGCGATCTCGGACAGACTGCTCAGGGCCAGCCTGTACTCCAGCTGTTGCCTCAGGCAATGAACGCAACTTTGCAGCTCGTAACTGCTTCAACTGTACTGGCCATTGTCGTGGGCCTGATCGTCGGAATTGTTTCCGCGCTTCGCCAATACACGACCTTCGACTTCGTGATGACCTTCATCTCGTTCCTGCTGTTCTCGCTGCCGTCATTCTGGGTGGGCATTCTGCTGAAGGAGTTCATTGCGATCGGTTTCAACGACTTTCTGTCGGATCCGATAGTCAGTCCGCTTTGGATTGTCATAATCTCCCTCGCCTCCGGTCTGATTTGGCTTGGACTGATCGGCGGAGATCTTCGACGAAGACTCATGGTTTTTGTAATTTCAGGAGCGGCCACCGCTGCGGTCTTGACCTATTTCTCCGTTAGCGACTGGTTTACCCATCCTTCTCTCGGTCCGGTGTTCATGCTGCTGATGGCAGCAGGCATCGGATGGGTACTCACTGCCCTAATGGCAGGGATCAAGAACCGGCGGGCTCTGCTAACCGCGGGAATCCAGGTAGCAATCGCCTACGTTTGCTACTTCGCTCTTCAGGGACTGCTCAATATTTCGAGTATTTACACTCTCCTGATACTGGGTCTGATTACGATAGCTGTCGCATGGTTGACCGGCTATCTGGTCGGGGGCCCGGATCGCGGAGTGAATATCAGGGTCGGTATCTTCACTGCCCTATTGTCGGCAGGCCTCATCCTGATTGATCGATTGATGCAGGCCTGGCCAACGTACTCAAATCTTTCCGCAATCAATGGGCGGCCAATTGCAACAGTTGGATCCCAGACTCCTGGGTTGGTTGGAGATATTTGGGTGCAGGGTGTCGACTCGTTTACTCACCTCCTGCTGCCGACCCTTACCCTCATGCTGATCTCTTTTGCAGGATTGACCCGATACGCAAGGGCTGGAATGCTCGATGTTCTGAGTCAGGATTACATTCGGACGGCCAGGGCAAAGGGAATGCCAGAGCGAGTGGTCATCGTCAGGCACGCTTTCCGAAACTCTCTAATCCCGATCGCGACCATTGTCGCCTCGGACTTCGGTGCTCTCCTCGGAGGGGCGATCATTACAGAGCAGGTCTTCGCTTTCTCCGGAATGGGCGCAATGTTCCAGCGTGGTCTAACGCTTCCCGATCCGAATCCGGTCATGGGATACTTCGTCGTGATTGCGATTTCGGCAATTGTGTTCAACTTCATTGCGGACATGACCTATTCCGCACTTGACCCGAGAGTGAGGGTGCGCGCATGAGCCTCGAACCTGAAATCAACACCAAGGTTTCCGCTTCAGGGGATGTTGCACCTCTGACCGAAGGAATGAGTCAGGGCAGGCTCATCTGGAAGCGGTTCCTACGGAATAAGGTAGCGATGGGGTCGCTGGTCATCTTCCTCGCGATCGTGGTGCTGTCTCTTTCCGCTTCCGGAGTTTTCGGAATGCAGGGCTGGTGGAAGTGGAAGTACAACGAGCTGGTTCCGCTTGAGAATGGCGGCGCTCCCACGCTGTCGCTAATCCCGGAGTGGCTTGGCGGAGATGGTATTCACCTGGGTAATCATCCCTTCGGGCAGACACTCATCGGCATCGATTACTTCGCCATGACCATGAGAGGCGTTCAGAACTCGCTGATCGTCATGTTCATTATCGGAATTCTCTCCGCCGTGATCGGGACTGTCATCGGGGCGATTGCCGGCTACTACCGCGGCTGGGTCGAGTCCGCTCTAATGCGCTTTACCGACCTCGTAATCGTCATCCCGGTCATTGTCCTCGGTGCCGTAGTTGGAAAGATTGCAAGCGAACACTTCAAGGGTCTCGGCGTGATCGGTCTGTCGATTGTGCTGGGTCTGTTCTTGTGGACCGGCCTTGCCAGACTGGTTCGCGGCGAATTCCTCACTCTTCGAGAGCGAGAGTATGTCGACGCTGCGAGGGTTTCCGGAGCGAGAGATGCGAGAATCATCTTCCGCCACATCCTTCCAAACGCAGTTGGTGTTGTTATCGTTTCGACGACACTGCTCATGGCCGCCGCCATTCTGCTTGAGACCGGTCTGAGCTTCCTCGGTTTCGGAATCCGTCCACCGGACGTCTCGCTGGGCCTGATCATCAGCCAGAATCAGAACGCATTCAGTACCAGGCCCTACCTCTTCATCTGGCCAGGTGTATTCATTGTCGCAATCGCTTTGACGGTCAACTTCATCGGTGATGGTGTCCGAGACGCCTTCGACCCCAGGCAGAGCAGATTCGTCGCACGGAAGATGAAGGAGCCAGCCGACTCATGAGGCGGTTAGCCGTACAGCAGGGCGACAATCGCGAGCGCGGCCAGCAGGCAGCCCGCGACGATCGTGGTGGAGTGCCAGATTCGAGTAACCGGAGTCTCGTCCGCGACTCCGATCTCGATTCTGTCCTCTTTCTGCAGGCGCTCCCACTTGTTTCGGATGATCATTGCTGCAGCGCCGGAGTCGGTGTGAGGAAGATCGCTCGGGCGAATCCTGCCGTCGCTTCCGACCTGGCTATTCGCCCTGCCGACTTCTTTTCGGCTGAATACCGTGGTCAGTCGACCGGGGGCGGGAGCCGCGGTAGCGGGAAACTTGTGATTGGGCGTTACTACCGTGAGGGCGTAGCGAGTATCGATCTGGATGATAGCCGGCCAGGGAATCTGGACGGAGCTCAACACATTCACGAGGGTTACCGCGGAATCGTCTACCTTGATCGATGGACGCCACAGCCCGGCCCAGCCTATAAAGGCGAAAAGTGCAACACTCGGCAGGTACTCGCCAGCGCTCTCAAAGCCAGCCACTGCTACTGCGATGGCGCCAGCGAGGCAGAGTATCCAAATGATAATCGCGACCACTTGGTTGAAGCGGGAGTGAAACATCCATCTATCGTCGCAGGTGAAGGCGCCTGATGTCCGACAGAAAGACCAGGGAAACCAAAATGGCCGAATCAAAGACTTCGGATCAAATAGCCAGCGCTGATGAAATCCCCGATACCAGTGACAGGGTGCCGGTACTGAAAGTCTCCGACCTGAGTGTCGACTTCGGCGTCGATGGTCAGTGGGTTCCGGCAGCGATCAAGCTCAACTATGAAGTACACAAGGGCGAAGTCCTTGCGATAGTTGGAGAATCCGGCTCAGGAAAGAGCGCAAGCTCCATGGCGGTGCTCGACTTGTTGCCCGTCAACAGTCGAATCGGCGGCAGTGTGAAACTCAATGGAGTGGAGCTTCGCGGATTGCGCGCCAACGAGATGCGCAAGGTTCGTGGTGAGAAGATCGCCGTAATTTTTCAGGAGCCGATGACAGCGCTGAACCCGGTCTACACCGTCGGATTCCAAATAGTCGAGACACTCCGGCAGCACTATGGAATCAGTCCTGCTGCGGCCAAGGACCGGGCAATCGAATTGCTCGGCATGGTCGAGATGCCGGATCCGGTAAAGGCTTTCAACTCCTATCCACACCAGCTGTCCGGCGGACAGCGACAGCGGGCAATGATCGCCCAGTCGATCTCCTGTGACCCGGACCTGCTCATCGCAGACGAGCCGACAACGGCACTGGACGTCACGGTTCAGGCGGAGATCCTCGACCTGCTGAGGGCGCTTCACAAGAGGCTCGACTCGGCCATCATCCTGATTACTCACGACATGGGGGTAGTAGCTGACCTCTCGGACCGGGTCGTCGTAATGCACAGGGGCCGAATCGTCGAGACCGGTACCGCACACCAAATCTTCTCGAAGCCGGAGAAGCCGTACACTCAGGAGTTGCTGTCGGCTGTTCCGCACCTCGGACAGCACGAAGAGCGTTCCCTGCCGTCGGCTGAAGCTAAGCAGGAGCCGGTTCTATCGCTCAAGAATGTGACCATCGATTACCCCAAGCGGGGTCGGGTTCCGGCATTCAGGGCCGTGGATGATGTCTCGCTTGAGATTCACCCTGGTGAGTTACTCGGTCTTGTAGGAGAGTCGGGATCTGGTAAGACCACAATCGGGCGAGCGGCAATGGGGTTACTTCCGATCACGTCGGGCGAACTCCGCGTGGTTGGCGAAGATATGAGCAGCCTCTCATCAAAAGAGCTGAGGGAGTTGCGTCGCAAGACCGGAATCGTCTTCCAGGACCCGGCTTCGTCTCTGAATCCGAGAATGCCAGTCGGCCAGAGCATCGGAGAGCCGATGCTCCTTGCGGGAGTCGCAAGGGGCAAGGAACTCGACCGCAAGGTCGAAGAGTTGCTGGAGCAGGTCGAATTGCCGACCATGTTCCGAAACCGCTACCCGCATGAGTTGTCGGGGGGCCAGAAGCAGCGCATTGGAATTGCGCGAGCTCTCGCCTTGAGTCCGCGACTGTTAGTGGCGGACGAACCGACTTCAGCTCTGGATGTTTCTGTGCAGTCGCGGTTCCTCGAGCTGCTGCTTGAACTGCAGGCTCAGCAGAACTTCGCCTGCCTGTTTATTAGCCATGACCTTGCAGTAGTGGACCAGTTGGCCCACAAGATTGCCGTGCTTCGCGACGGGAAGTTAGTGGAGCAGGGAACCAGAGATGAAATCCTTCGAGGTGCGAAGGATCCTTACACCCAGCGATTGATCGCGGCTGTCCCACTGCCGGATCCTGAAGAGCAAAGGCGAAACCGCGAGCGTAGACTTGCGGCGCAATCGAAGTAGCCGCGGATGGTTGAACCGGTGAAGTTCTTTGACCGGCGATCGGTACTTCTGTTAATAACGGCAGCAGCAGCCGGTTTGGTTCTGCAGGGCTGTACCTTTGGGCCCGCGGAGCAGTCTACGATCATTCCAGGCAGCCTTGTCAGGGTAGAAGTCGGACAGTCTCTGTTTTCGCTGAATGACCGGACTTCCTACGGGGACTCTCCGGCGAATACGCAAATTCTCCAGGCGACCTCCTCGAGTTTTTTTCGCTATGGAGCCGACTCGCAGCTGGAGCCCGATCAGAGCTTCGGTACTGCAACTGTGCTCAGCAACGATCCACTGACGGTGCGCTACACGCTTTCGGCAGATGCGAAGTGGTCAGACGGGGTGCCAGTGGATGCCGCCGATCTTCTGCTTGCCTGGGCGGCTAATTCCGGGGCTCTGAATACGAAAGACTTCGATGACAGTGACTATGTTGATCCGGAAACCGGGCAATACTCAAAACCGTTTCCTGATTCGATCGTCTATTTCGACGGTGCGACCAGTGAAGGGCTGCAGTTTGTAACCAGGACTCCGGAGATCAGTGACGATTTCAAGTCTCTGACCCTGGTTTGGGATCAGTACTTTGTTGATTGGCCGTTGACTCTCGAGGTCGGCTTGCCGGCCCATGTAGTTTCGAGGCTTGCATTCGGTTCTGCCCCAGGCGATCAGGATTCGCCTTCGCAGGACGAGAAATCGAAGTCCGATTATGAGGCTGTTGCCGCCAAAGAGAGACTGGTTGCCGCGATCCAGGATCGGCAGCAGGCTGAACTGTCGGCAATTGCCAATGTCTGGAACTATGCATTCAACCTTGGCCAGGAGCCAATTGACCCGAGCATCCTGATTTCCAACGGACCCTACGTGATCTCGAGTTTTGAGGCGAATGAAGCAGTCGAGCTGCGAGCCAATTCCAGCTACACGGGCAGCAGGAAACCCAGGTTCGAGACCGTACGAATCCAATTCGAGCCCGACCCCCTCCTGCAGGTGCAGGCGCTGCAATCCGGGCAGGCAGACGTGATAACACCGAGGCTCGACGCCGAAGTGGCATCACTGCTGAAGTCAGGTACGGGGTTCGGGGTGATCGAGTCCGATACGGGCAGTTACGAGCATCTGGACTTGCGAATTACCGGAAGCAGGTCAGGGAGCATGAGCGATCCGACAATTCGGAGGGCCTTCCTGCTGACGATTCCGCGTGCAGAGATCCAGCAGGAATTGGTGGTGACCACCCTCAACAAACTCGAGCTGCGCTCCTCCATGGTCTTCTTTCCTGGCCAGCCCGGCTACTCGGATGCTTTGGAAGCGAACGGATCCCGAGATTTTCTGACTCCCGACATTGAACAGGCCAAGGCTTTGCTGGCCAGCATCGGTGAGCCGAACCCTACTGTCTGCATTCTCTACGACCCGGCCAACCCCAGGCGCAAAGAGGAGTTCCGCCTCATTGCTGCTGGAGCAGCTCTGGCAGGCTTCAGCGTTGCAGACTGCTCATCTACGGATTGGTTCAGCCTCGTGGACGCTCCGGGGAGCAGCGATGCATCAATCTTCAGTTGGCAGGTGCGCAACACGTCCTTCGCCGGTCTCCAGTCAATCTACGTCACGGGCGGAATCAGCAACTTCAACGGCTACTCCGATCCCGACGTTGACGGGCTGCTCGCGAAGCTTTCAGTAACCGACGATGAGAAGTCGAAGCTGGAACTGGAGGTCCAGCTGGATAAGAAGCTGTTCGGCGATGCCTATGGGCTGCCTCTGTATCAGTTCCGGCAGGTAGTGGGTTTCAGCCATGGGGTGACCGGAATTCAACCGGTTCCTCTGGCAGCCGGAATTTTGTGGAATCTGGAGGAGTGGGCGCCAAGGCAGGAGACTGCCTCTCCAGGTCCGGTCAAGTAGGATTGATTGCTCCCAATTCAGATCGGAACCCTAAACGCATGCCTTCATCTTCCAGAAGCGATATTAGAAACGTCGGTGTCGTTGCCCATGTTGACCACGGCAAGACGACTCTGGTGGATGCGATGCTCAGGCAGACGGGAGCCTTCGGCGATCACGCACAGGTAGCTGAGCGTGCAATGGACACCGGAGACCTCGAGCGCGAGAAGGGGATCACGATCCTCGCCAAGAACACCGCAATCAACTACAGCGGCAAGCACGCCGACACTGGCCCGGTGACCATCAATGTCATCGATACTCCCGGCCACGCCGACTTTGGCGGCGAGGTTGAGCGGGGGCTCTCGATGGTTGACGGGGTCATGCTGCTGGTGGATGCGAGCGAGGGTCCGCTTCCGCAAACCAGATTCGTTCTGCGAAAGGCCCTCGAGGCAAAGCTCCCGGTTATTCTCGTAGTCAATAAGACCGATCGGCCGGATGCGAGAATTGCGGAAGTCGTGGCGGAGAGCCAGGACCTACTGCTCGGCCTCGCGAGCGATCTTGCCGAAGACCACCCTGATCTGGATCTGGACGCTGTGCTGGATGTACCTGTCGTCTACGCCTCAGGCCGCAACGGGGCTTCAAGCAGGAACCAGCCGGCGAACGGGAGTCTTCCCGACAACACAGATCTCGAGCCGCTCTTTGAAGCGATCCTCAGGCACATTCCGGCCCCCGAGTTCGACCCTTCAGCACCGCTGCAGGCTCACGTTACCAACCTCGATGCCTCGGCATTCCTGGGTCGGCTCGCGCTGCTGAGGATCTTCAATGGCACCCTGCACAAAGGCCAGACTGTCGCCTGGGTCCGCAAGGACGGCGAAGTTCACAATGTGCGCGTGACCGAACTGCTCAAGACCGTTGCGCTCGATCGCATCCCCACTGACAGCGCCGGCCCCGGCGACATCGTCGCAGTTGCCGGCTTTTCCGACATCATGATCGGGGACACCCTCGCAGACCCCGAGGACATCCGCCCACTGCCAGCGATTACCGTGGATGACCCGGCGATCTCAATGACGATTGGCACGAACACGAGTCCGCTGGTCGGCAAAGTAAAGGGCCACAAGCTCACAGCGCGAATGGTCAAGGATCGGCTCGACCGCGAACTCATCGGAAACGTCTCGATCCGGGTTCTGGATATCGGCAGGCCCGACGCCTGGGAGGTCCAGGGCAGGGGAGAGCTCGCGCTCGCGGTGCTGGTTGAGCAAATGAAGAGGGAAGGGTTTGAGCTCACGGTCGGTAAGCCTCAAGTGGTCACTCGCAGGGTCGATGGAGAGATTCACGAGCCGTTTGAGCACCTGAGCATCGATGCGCCGGAAGAGCACCTCGGCGCAATCACCCAACTGCTCGCGGCCAGGAAAGGCCGAATGGAGGGAATGCGAAATCACGGCACCGGCTGGGTTCGGATGGAGTTCATCGTTCCCGCCAGGGGTCTTATCGGCTTCCGAACGGAATTCCTGACCCTGACCAGAGGAACCGGGATCTCCAATGCGATTTCGGTCGGCTACGGGCCCTGGGCGGGCCAGATAGTGACTCGCAGCACCGGTTCTATCGTCGCTGATCGGGCTGGAACCGCAACCCCGTTTGCAATGATCGCCCTTCAGGAGAGAATGAGCTTCTTCGTCGAACCCGGTGCAGAGGTCTATGAAGGAATGGTGGTTGGCGAGAACCCGCGCTCAGAAGACATGGACGTCAACATCACCAAAGAGAAGCAATTGACCAATATGCGCTCTTCGACCGCCGATGTGTTCGAGCGAATGACTCCTTCGCGAAAGCTCACCCTTGAAGAGAGCCTCGAATTCGCCCGTGATGACGAGTGCGTCGAGGTCACACCGGACGTCATCAGGATCCGAAAGCTCGAACTTGATCGGCACGCGCGGGCGAGGACAACTGCGAACCTCAAGCGGGCTAATCAGAACTGAGTCTGCGGTTTCGGACCTGGACTTCCCGTGCTTGCCCGAGTCCTAGTCTCCAAAAAGCGCGGAACCGATGTAGCTTCCCTCGCGGCAGCCGGGCGGAATCGCGAAAATTGCCGACCCGATGTGCTGAATGTACTCATTCAGCAGGTCAGCTCTCGCCAGTGACAACTGAATCGGGATGAACTGCCTGCGCGGGTCGCGCTGGTAGGCGAGAAAGAACAACCCGGCATTCAATCGCCCGAGTTCGTCATTGCCGTCTACAAAGTTGTAGCCGCGGCGAAGCAGCTTCGCACCACCGTGGATGCTCGGGTGGGCCAGGTGCACGTGGGATGCTGGATCGATGAGCGGAGCATCCGCCCTCCCCAACGTCTCGAAATCCGGTTCTGTGAACTCCTGCCCGCCGGAAAGCGGCGCGCCATCCGTTTTGTTTCTGCCGAAGATCTGCTCCTGTTCGCGCAGCGAAATGCGGTCCCAGGTTTCGATTCTCATACGGATTGTGCGGGCGACCAGGTAGGAGCCGCCTGACATCCAGGCAGGCCCGTCTTCTGCGGCCGCCCAGAGCTGCTCGTCGAGCTCACCTGATTCTTCCGCTTTGAGGTTCGCCGTACCGTCCTTGAACCCGAAAAGGTTTCTCGGGGTCGATTGCGATTGACTCGTGGAGGAGGTTCTGCCGAACCCTAGTTGCGCCCAGCGCAAACTGGCCCTGCCGAAAGCAATCCTGGAGAGATTCCGGATTGCGTGGACAGCAACCTGGGGATCCTGACTGCATGCCTGAATGCATAAATCGCCTCCGCTGCGCTCCTCCTCCAGCGCATCTCCCGGAAAGTGCGGCAGGTCAACCAGGGCTGCCGGTTTGCTCGACTGCAGCCCGAATCTGGAGTCGAACAGGGAAGGACCGAAACCGAAGGTGATGGTGAGCGAACTTGCGGGCAATCCGATGGCCTCTCCGGTGTCATCCGGAGGCGCATCGTATGGCCCTCCTCCGGGATCGAACCTTCCGGCCGGGAGCCCCGAAGTCATCCTGGCTGCAGCCACAGTCCAGTCTCGAAGCAGCGATTTGAGTTCGGAGCGATCGATGTCCAGAACATCGAAAGCGGCAAAGTGGAGCCGATCCTGAGCCGGGGTGGTAATTCCAGCCTGATGTTTTCCGTAGAACGGATAGGTCTGGGCCGGGGGCGATTCGGTCGCGGCAAGAACTGCCCTGTCTGCTCCTATTCCGATTCCTGCTCCGGCCACTCCGGCACCGGCGAGTCCGAATAGCCCTCTCCGCGACAGGGCTACTGTCGATGCTTCAGCTGGAACTTTGGCTGGTTTGCTCAAGTTAGTCGGCTTTCGAACTCAAAGCACGAGAGCGGCGGTGAGCCCGGCAAGAGGCTCTGCGAGGGCATTCACCTGATCGGAGAGCGCCTTTATCTCAGCGGGGCTCAGCTCTGTGTAAAGGCGGAAGCCGTCGCCGACTCGTTGTGCGTCCAGGAGCTTCTGCAGGCTTGCGAACTCGGAAGTCAGAGTCTTGGCGAGTTCGGCATCCTTCTGCTCGAGAATGGGCTTAACTCCCTCGAACAGCACCCTGGCACCGTCGATGTTCGCCTGGAAATCCCAAAGATCGGTGTGCGACCAGGCTTCTTCCTCACCGGTGATCTTTCCGCTTGCCACCTCATCCAGCAGTCCGATTGCTTCGTTGGTCTGCTGATCGAGCGAGTAATTCAGATCCTGGACTTTCTCGTAGAGAGTGTGGGTATCGGCAACCAGCTGATCTGCCAGCGCGTTTCGCTTTTCCGAACTGTAGGCCTCGAATCCGGCCTCCGCCTCTGCCGGCCAGAGGTCCTTTTCAATGGCGTGCCAGCCGGTCCACTCCTGACCCTCTTCGAGATCCGCCTCACGCAAGTCCATTCGCGGGTCGAGATCGCCGAAGGACTCCGCAACCGTTTCTATCCGCTCCCAGTGCATGCGGGCAGGGGCGTACAGGGCTCGAGCCGCATCATCATCGCCGGCAATGTATGCCTTTGCGAAGGCCTCGGTCCCGGTAACGAGCTGTTCAACCTGATCCTTGACGTATGCCTTGTAGTTGGCATTTGCCGTTTCAACCTGCTCCGAGACATCTCCGGCAAGCGCAAGGTGCGCACCAGAATCGGTGACCTTGAATGCCGCCCGGCCGATTCCCGCACCGATCATTCCCGGCTTGCACACCGTGAAGTAGTCTCCAGGGTAGGCATTGACAACCAGATTACGGCTGATGCCGGGCCCGATATTCTCGACCTCTCCAATGATCCGAAGGCCGTCATCGGCGAGCAGGTAGAACTCGGTAACCTGATCGCCCGAGTTAGTGACCGAAAAGACGAGGCTTCCACTTGGGGCCTCGGCAGCAGATACCGCGCATTCGTCTGCAGAACTGTCAACCTTGATGGTCGTCGCTCCAGAGCCGCCGGGTTGATTCGGAACGCAGCCGCTGAGGGTGAGTGCCGAAATCGCGGCGGTAGCAAAGATCGCGAGACTTCGAGAGACGGTTGGGTTTTGCGGGAACTGCATCAGACTCCTTGAGAGCTCAGGACGGGAACCTCGGCGGTTGCCGGGGCGGATTTTCGGTGCTGCTTTCGCAGCACTCGGACAAAGAGGACGAGAACGGGGATCGTGTAGGCGACCCAGGTGAGCGCCTCAAGCCAGGTGGTGGCGGGAGAGAAGTTCACAGTTCCCTTCAACAGGGTTCCGTACCAACTGTCAGGCGGGACGGCGCCGCTCACATCGAAGGCTAGGGAATGCAGTCCCGGCAGGATTCCGGCTTCCTGCAGATCGTGGACTCCGTAGGCGAGAACACCCGCGGCCACAATAATCAGGAAGCCTCCGGTCCAGGCGAAGAACTTTCCAAGGTTGATCCTTACGACGCCGCGGTAAATGAGCCAGCCGAGTACAACTGCGCAAAGGATGCCTAGGCTGGCTCCGAGCAGCGGCAAGGTGGTCTGGCCGGTTGCCTGAACGGCTGCCCAAAGGAAGAGCGCCGTCTCTATACCCTCGCGACCGACCGCGAGGAAGGCGACGAGGACGATTCCCCAGCCAGATCCGCTCAAGTGCTGGTCTACATCGTCGCGGAGTGTCCTGCCCATGGAGTGAGCGGTCTTGAGCATCCAGAAGAGCATCCAGGTGACGAGTGCGGTTGCGACTATTGAGAGGCTGCCGCCGATCGCCTCCTGAGCTTCGAAACTCAGGCCGTATGCTCCGAAAGTCAGCAGCGCCCCAATGCCGAGCGACAGGGCAACCGCGAGGCCGACTCCGAGCCAGAGTCTGGGAAGGACATCGGGTCTGCGCAGCTTCACAAGGTAGGCAACGAGAATTCCAACTACCAGGCTGGCTTCGAGTCCTTCGCGGAGCCCGATCAGGAAATTGGCCAGCACCGGACTACCTTTCGAAATCAAATCTGAATTTGCCAGAACTAAGGATACCCTTACCTAAGTTAGGTTAACCTAATTGAGGCAATCCGAACAGTGTGCTGCACGACCTATTCTTGATTCGTGGGCGATGAGGATTCGACAGCTAGCGTCCTTTTCGTGCATGCCCATCCGGATGACGAAACGATCTCGACCGGGGGCACTCTTGCTCTGCTCGAAAAGCAGGGGATCAGAACCGAAGTTGTGACTTGCACGAGGGGCGAACGGGGAGAAGTGATTCCGCCGGAGCTCCGGCACCTCGCCTCGGATCCAGAAGCTCTTGGCGAATTTCGATCCCGGGAGCTTCGCGAAGCGCTAAAGGTTCTCGGCGTCTCGGGTCATCGCTTCCTTGGTGAGGCTGGTGCAAGATGGTCGGGTCTTGAACCAAGGAGATATCGGGACTCTGGAATGGCATGGGACGGCAATCGTGCGATCCCGGATCCTGCGGTCACAGACCCCGAATCCTTTTGCTCTGCCGATCTGAAGGAAGTAGTCGCAGATCTGGTTGCAGCCATTGACGAGATTCAGCCTCAGGCAATCGTCAGCTATGACGAGCAAGGCGGCTATGGGCATCCGGATCATGTCCGAGCAGCGAAGGCAAGCCGAGTTGCCGCAGAGGTGTGTGGGATACCCTGCTTTGAAATCGTGCCTTCTGGATCGGAAGCCGCAACCGCAGATCGACGTATGAGCATCGACTCAGTATTTGGGTTGAAGATTCAGGCTCTCGAAAGGTACCGGACTCAATTGAAAGTTGAAGGAGACAGCATCGTTCACTCAGGCGGGCAAACCGAAGAAGTCGGCAAGGTTGAGTCTTATCGCGAAGTCCTTGAACAGCCCGGGTCCGCAGGGGATTGGGCTCGGTTGGGGATTTGGTGGAAAGTGGCTGCTGCCGCAATCCTCCTGCTGCTCGGAGTGCTCGTAGGCACTATTGGAACCATCAATCATCAGGTGAAGATTGGTACTGGTGAAGGCGCTTTCCCAATTGGACTGGTTTTGGCTCTCGCAGTTTCAGGATTGTTGCTTGCCGGACTCCGGCTCTATTTCAACTATCGCCCGCTGGTAGTAGCGGGTGCGGTTGGATTTCTTACTCCTGTGATCCTGTTCAGTCAGGAGAGTTTTGCCGGATCCGTGCTCATTCCATTCAACGAGATCGGAGTTACCTGGCTGGTCGGGGCGATTGTCATTGCTGCTGTGGCAGTGCTCTTTCCTCGGCTTCGTCGGAAGCCGAGGGTTACGATGAAAGAGAAGGCATTGGCCGGAGAGGAAAGTCGAGCGTCGTGACCTATGTAATTGCTCTTCCCTGCGTCGACATCAAGGATCGGGCCTGTGTAGATGAGTGCCCGGTTGACTGCATTTATGAGGGCGATCGGATGCTCTATATCCACCCGGATGAGTGCGTCGACTGTGGCGCCTGCGAGCCGGTTTGCCCGGTGGAAGCGATCTACTATGAGGACGATCTCCCGGAAGAGTGGGCAGACTACTACCTAGCAAACGTGGAATTCTTCGATGACCTCGGCTCACCGGGAGGGGCCGCGAAAATTGGAGTCATCCACAAAGATCATCCGATAGTTGCTGCTTTGCCGGCAGACGTCAACGACCATCTGAAGCAGCAATAGCTCAAAATTGCTGCGGTTCGCCTGCAGAAGGCCACCGTAGCGAGAGAATTTGTCTACTTCTTAGAGACTTCCTCCAATTCAAACATCAAGGAATTGGATGAATCCCTTAGTGACTCTCCTGACAACTAGGCTATAAGGGTGAGTGAGTCGACACCCGAGAAGGCGATTCTTAGTTACCCAGGCGGGAGCATGGAGTTTCCAATTCTCCCTGCGACTGAGGGAGCTTCAGCAATCGATATATCGAATCTGCTAAAGCAAACTGGCTTCACTTCGCTCGATCAGGGGTTCGTAAATACCGCGGCAGCCAAGAGTGCGATCACCTACATTGACGGCGATGCCGGGATCTTGAAGTACCGCGGCTATGCGATTGAAGACCTTGCGGCGAACTCGACCTATCTCGAAGTGGCCTGGCTGCTCATCCACGGGGAACTCCCCACTGCAGTTGAACTCGATCGCTTCGAAGAAACCATTCGCCGCCATACCCTCATTCATGAAGATCTGAGACGATTCTTCGACGCCTTGCCGCACAACGCGCACCCCATGTCGGTACTTTCGAGTGCTGTTGGCGCCCTTGGAACCTTCTATCAGGACTCGCTGGATGTCCATGACCTGGAGCAGGTCGAGATCTCGACTATCCGCCTGCTGGCGAAGCTTCCGGTAATTGCCGCCTACGCTCACAAGAAATCCCTCGGCCAGGCTTTGCTTTACCCGGACAACAGCCTGAGCTTTGTCGACAACTTCCTCAAGCTCAACTTCGGAAACATGGCGGAGCCATACGTTGTAAACCCCGTGCTTTCCAAGGCCCTCGAACGACTGCTGATCCTGCACGAAGACCATGAGCAAAACGCATCCACCTCCACCGTTCGACTCGTCGGATCTACAGAGGCGAACATCTTCTCATCGATCTCCGCGGGAATAAACGCACTTTACGGGCCCCTTCATGGCGGAGCCAATGAAGCGGTACTCAAGATGCTTGCTCAAATCAAGGCTTCGGGCGAGGGAGTTGAGAAGTTCGTTGAGCGGGTCAAGAACAAGGAAGACGGAATCCGCCTCATGGGCTTCGGGCACAGGGTTTACAAGAATTTTGATCCCAGAGCCAGGCTTGTAAAGGAAAGCGCGGACGAAGTGCTCGATGCGCTAGGAGTTCAGGATGACCTGCTTGAGATCGCGAAAGAACTCGAAGCGGTAGCTCTCGCGGACGACTACTTCATTGAGCGCAAGCTCTACCCGAACGTGGACTTCTACACCGGAGTCATCTACAAGGCGATGGGGTTCCCACCTCGGATGTTCACCGTGCTGTTCGCAATTGGAAGGCTGCCCGGCTGGATCGCTCACTGGCGCGAGCAGAACGCAGATCCGAGCACTCGAATCGGCAGACCTCAGCAGTTATACATTGGTCCGGCGGACAGAGCCTGGCCCAGACGCTAGCTTCCCCGGCTCGCTACCCTTAGGCGTGCAGGGCCTTGTTGAGCTGAATTCCGTCGCCGCCCCTGTTGAGCACTTCGACCGCTCCGGTCAGAGAGTTTCGCCGGTAGAGCAATCCGCTGCGACCGGAAAGGGTTTCCGCCTTGACCGTAGGGAGCTGCCCGCTGGCAGTCGGAGCGCCATCAGCGAGAACCACCTTCATTCCGGAGGTAATGTACAGGCCGGCTTCTACTACGCAGTCATCTCCAAGTGAGATTCCGATTCCCGAATTCGCACCAAGCAGAGTGCGTTCCCCGATCAGCAGCCTTGCGTTTCCTCCTCCGCTGAGGGTTCCCATTATCGAGGCGCCGCCTCCGATGTCTGCCCCGGCGCCGACCACAACGCCCTGCGAAATCCGTCCCTCGACCATCGCAGGGCCCAAAGTACCGGCATTGAAGTTTACGAAGCCCTCGTGCATGACAGTAGTTCCCGGGGAAAGGTAAGCCCCAAGTCGCACCCGGTTGGCATCCGCGATCCTCACTCCAGAAGGAAGCAGATAGTCGACCAGCCTCGGGAACTTGTCGAGAGCGTGGACTGAGATTCCGGCCCGCTGCAGTTCTGGTCTCAATCGATTGACGTCCTCGGGATCAATCGGACCCGCATTGCTCCAGCAGACTGTGGGCAGTACAGAGAAAAGGCCATCGAGGTTTATCGAATTTGGCAGCACGAGCCTGTGGCTAAGCAGGTGCAGTCGTAGGTAGGCATCGGGCACAGTAGCTGGAGCGGCGTCGAGATCGATCTGGACGGCAATAACGTCCATTCGAACCGCACGCCTTGAATCCTCGCCGATCAGGCGAAGCAATTGCTCCGGCGGGGGAACTGAGCCTGGGTTCTTGCCGAGCCTGGGCTCCGGAAACCAGGTGTCGAGTTCTGTGCCGTCTCGCTTAAAGGTCGCAAGTCCGAATCCCCAGGCCGCAGACTTGCTCATTCGAAAAGGCTATCGTGCGCAACACCCAGCGAAGAAAAGTTTGCCGTACTGGCTAGTCTTGGAAAGTGCCGAGTCTGGACCTGAATGCGCCAATCGAAGATCTGCTCAGGCAGCTTTGCGACGTTGAGTCGGTATCCGGGCAGGAGGCTGGTCTCGCCGACCTGATTGAGGCCGCCCTTTCGCAGTCCGATCATCTCGAGGTGATTCGCGACGGGGATGCAATCGTTGCCAGGACGAACCTTGGCAAGCCGATGCGAGTGCTAATCGCCGGGCACATCGACACGGTGCCGGTGAACAACAATTTGCCTACCAGACTCGAAGGGTCGACTCTCTGGGGACGCGGGACGGTCGACATGAAGGGCGGGGTCGCGGTGCAGCTCAAGCTCGCTGCAACTCTCAGGGATCCTCGCGTCGATGTTAGCTGGGTGTTTTACGATCATGAGGAAGTAAGTTCCGAGCTGAACGGGCTCGATCGGCTCTCACGAAATTCCCCTGAACTGCTGCAGGGGCAGTTCGCGGTCCTTTGCGAGCCCACGGGAGCGGAAATTGAGGGAGGATGCAACGGTACTCTGCGCCTTGAGCTAGCTTCGAGGGGACGCCGAGCCCACTCGGCAAGAGCCTGGGTTGGCCAGAATGCAATTCACCAACTTGCCCCTGTTCTTTCGATGCTCTCCGCCTACCAGCCACGGACAGTAACCGTCGACGGACTCGACTATCGGGAGTCCTTGTCGGCCGTAGCAATCTCGGGCGGAGTAGCAGGGAATGTGATCCCTGATCTTGCAACTTTGGAAATCAACTATCGTTTCGCCCCCGACAGCACGGGAGATCAGGCGGTGGAAAGAGTAAAGGGGCTTCTCGAAGAGTGCGGTCTTGAAGGGATTGAGATTGAAGTTACCGATCTGGCTGAAGGGGCCAGGCCGGGGCTTGATGCGCCGCTAGCGAGAGAGTTCGTGAAGGCGGTCGGAGGCATCGCGAAGCCGAAGTACGGCTGGACGGATGTGGCGAGGTTTTCTGCTCTCGGCATCCCAGCGGTCAATTACGGTCCGGGAGATGCTCTGCTCGCTCACGCAGACGACGAACGCCTTGACCTGGAGCAGCTGCACGCTTGCGAACGCGGACTGAGGTCATGGCTGGCGGAGAGCTGACCGTACCGAGCCTGCGCTCGGTTGGGATTCGGAGGGCTCTATATATCCGCTATCGGATGACTCCGTGGTGGCTCAGGGTGCTCGCAGTCTGGCTGGTTTCCAGAGTCGTAACCACGACAATTCTGCTTTGGTTTGCAGCAAAGCAGCCAGACAACCCGTGGACCAGGGCGAGCCCCGACTATTTCAGTTTCGCGCAACTGTGGGACAGCACCTGGTATCACATCGTCGCTGTAGTCGGTTATCCGTCGGAATTACCGCTGAACTCCGCGGGCGAGGTTACCGAGAATGCATGGGCGTTCATGCCCGGCTACCCGATGCTCGTTCGAGGAATAATGATGGTCACCGGACTGCCGTGGGCGCCGATCTCGGTAATCGTCTCGATCGGATTCAGTCTCGGCGCCGCCCTCATCTGCTTCAGGATGTTCCGCCTGGTGCTCGACTCGGGAACGAGCCTGTTCGCAGTCGCAATCGTGTGCTTCGCTCCGCTATCGCCAATTCTTCAGGTCTCCTACGCGGAATCGATGTACATTTTTCTTCTCGCGCTGGCGCTCTATCTGCTCATGAAGCGGCGGTATTTGCTTCTGATTCCGGTAATCGCAGTCATGGCGATCACCAGGCCCAGCGGGCTGGCCTTTGCGCTCGCCCTTTGCCTGCACTTCTGCCTTCGATTCCTGAATCGCCGGGTGGATGCCTTTCCGGCGTGGGAACGGATACTCCTGCTGGGAATCACGGCCTTCAGCGGCCTAATGGGGTTGGCCTGGCCCTTCCTCGCCTGGATCTACACCGGACGATTTAGCGCATACACCGATACCGAACTTGCCTGGAGAGCTCCCTACCTGGGACATCGGGAACTCGTCCCATTCACCCCGTGGTTCGAAGGGGCGCAGTTCTGGATGCCTGGGGCCCTCGGTACCGCCTTGCTGATTGCGCTAATCATCGCCTTCTTTGCTTCCCTGTTCCTTCCCGCAACCAAAAGCCTTGGGAGCACTCTGCGGATCTGGCTTGCCAGCTACGGAATCTACCTGCTTGCAGTGTTCTTTCCGCAATCGAGCACCTTCAGGCTGCTTATGCCAATGTTTCCGCTTGCGGGAGCCCTGGCCATCCCTAAGTCTCGTTGGTTTCGGGCGATTCTGATTCTCCTGCTGATCGCGGGACAGTGGGCATGGTGTTACATCTGCTGGTGGTACAACGGATACGATTCGACTCCACCCTGACCCGCCGCAGTAGCTGCTACTGTCTGGAGCGGCCCGCGGAAATGGAGCGGAATCTTCTGCGCGGTCCCGACCTCCGTTCAAATGCGGGATAATGGAGGAACCACAGCGAAAGGGGCAATCGATGGCAGCCATGAAACCGAGGACCGGAGACGGGCCGATGGAGGCTGTCCGCGAGGGAAGACTCATAATCGTTCGGGTGCCACTCGAGGGCGGCGGACGGTTGGTTGTTTCAGTGAATGACGCCGAAGCCAAAGAGCTTCGGGATGCATTATCCGAGGTTGTTCCCGCGGCCTGAGGGCCGGTTCAACCCGTCTGAAATCCGAAACTGGAGATTGAGGGCAGAGTGCCTTCAACCAGTCGGTCAAGCACATACTTCTCGTGCGGCACTAATGGATGCGGCAGGGCCGCCAGGTCAAACCAGCCGAGATCGGCGGCCTTCCCCGCCTCCTGGAGCCGGGGCTCTCCGCTCCAGCTCCTGCAGGTGAAAAAGAAGTCGACTCGCTCATCGATCCACGAATGGTTCAATTGAGTGCGGTGCATGGCCGTGAGCGGCTCCAGATCCGTTTCGAGAATTTCTATGCCGAGTTCTTCTCTGGCTTCTCTGCATGCCGCGGCGAAAACGCTTTCGCCTTCTTCAATGTGTCCGGCTGCGGCCGCGGCCCAGTGATCGTCCATGAATCCGGTTCCCGATCTCAGTTGCAGCAGCACTTCCTGCTCGCGGCGAAAAAAAACATAGGCTGCGGGGACTACCCGGAATCGTTCCATTCAGTCCTCAACTCTGGTGATCATGAGCAGTCCGTCACCGATCGGGTTCAGGCTGCTGATCACTGCCGATGAATCTGAAATCTCCTTCAAGAGGCTTCGGAAGCCGGCAACTACATCGTCCCGATGGGCCGGGTCGGCGACGTGTCCGCGCCAAAGTGCGTGGGCAACTGCAACGATTCCGCCGGGTCTCACCAGGCGCAGGCCGTGCTCTACATATTCGATGACCGAAAGCGGGTCGGCATCCACGAAGACGAGATCGTATGACCCCTCGTTCATTCTCGGCAGAACTTCGTTTGCCCTCCCGGTAATGAGCCGCACCCTGCTCGCGGGAATGCCTGCGGCTGAGAAGGAGTGCTTTGCGTGCTGCTGGAAGTCCGCCTCGATGTCGATCGAGGTGAGGGTCGCTTGCGGGGCGCCCTTGAGCATCCAGAGTCCGCTGACTCCAGTTCCGGTGCCGATTTCGACGATGTTCGTTGCGACAGTTGCAGCTGATAGCAGAGCAAGCTGCGCACCGGTTGCCTCGCTGATTGCATTGATACCGAGTTCCGCGGAGTCGGCTCTGGCCCTGGCAATCTCTTCTGGCTCGGTTACAAATTCTTCGGCGAACTTCCAGTCCGATTCTTTTCCAGCCAAGTCGGCTCCTAACCTTCATCCAACTCTAAGGCGCGAAGTGATTGATACAGGTTAGTCTGAGTTGGTGTTTGGGCTGACCTTTGAAAAGCTCCTGTTGATTGGAGTGCTTGCAGTCTTCCTGCTTGGGCCCGAACGCCTTCCCTACTATGCCTCTCAACTGGCCAGACTCGTCAAGAATCTCAAAAAGATGGCGGATGGCGCCAAAGACCGGATGCGAGAAGAGATGGGCCCGGACTTCGACGACGTCGACTGGAAAAAGCTCGACCCTCGGCAGTATGACCCGCGCAGGATCATCAGGGAAGCGCTTGTCGATGAGATCGCGCCAACCAAGGCGCCTCCGGTCGAGGACTCGGCCTACATGAAGAGAAAGCGCCGACTCGAAGCTCAGGGGAAGCAGGCGCCGTTTGACAGCGAGGCCACCTGACTCGCTATTTGCGGTGCAGGAATCGCAGACTGCGTAGCAGCAGGACCATTAATCCGCTGAGTTTCGACCATTCCTTGCCGGTGCTCGGCAGGGTAAGCAATCCGGTCGAATTGGCGATCGTCTGAGAATCGGCAAACCTCAGCAGTCCCTCCGGTCCGTTGCGCTTGCCGAGACCCGAAGCCTTCATCCCGCCCATCGGGGCCGAAACGGTGGAAAAGCTCGCCCGATAGCCCTCGTTTATATTTACACTGCCGGTGCGCAGCATTGACGCGATCCTTCTGGCTCGCGAAACCGAGCCGCTGAAAATCGAGGCGTTCAGGCCGAATTCCGAGTCGTTGGCGGCGATAACAGCCTCTTCTACCGAATCGACCGCGGTAATTGCCACTACCGGTCCGAAGGTTTCATTACCCGAGCAGGCCATGTTCGAGCTGACCCCGGTGAGAACGGTCGGCTCGAAGAACAGCGGCCCGAGGTCCGGTCGCGGCTTTCCGCCGGCAAGCAGCGTCGCGCCCTTCCTGATTGCGTCGTCGACGTGCTCCTGGACTCGCTTTAGCTGGCTTGGGAGAGTGAGGGAACCGACATCCGTGGAGTAATCGAACTGAGCGCCCTGGCGAAGCTCGCTGGTCAGTTTCGCAAACTCCGCAGAGAATTCTTCGGCTACCGGGCGAAGCACGTAGATCCGCTCTATCGAAACGCACAACTGGCCCATGGATGAAAAGCACGCGTAGACCGCCGAGTGGGCAGCCTTCTTCACGTTTACGTCATCGAGTACAATCAGCGGGTTCTTGCCTCCGAGTTCAAGTGAGGCTCCGCGAAGCGCGGTCGCGGCGCGAATCCCGACGGCGGTTCCGGTCGCCGTCGAACCGGTGAAGCAAATGTAGTTTGCTGCATCGTTTACCGCGTTTCCGACTTCGGCACCGTCTCCGGTGACGATTTCCCACAGGTGCTCTGGCAGGCCCGCGTCCAGCAGAGTCTTACGCAGTGCGAGCACCGACAGCGCACCCTGATTGTCAGCCTTCTGCAGGACCGCATTGCCTGCTGCAAGAGCGGGGATGACATCCATGGCGGCAAGGCTCAGCGGATAGTTCCAGGGCGTGACGACTCCAATAAGCCCCTTCGGCTGATAGTTCACTCTCGCGCGGAGCACGGTCGGAATCGCCGACCGGCGAAAGTGCGAGCCGAGTACCCGGCGAGTTGTAAGCGCGTAGTACCTTGCGACGCTCGCACTTTGAAACACTTCCTCGAAGGCCTGTCCTCGCGTCTTGCCGGTCTCCGACTGGACGAAGTCAAGCAGTTCTTCGCGGCGCTTCAGAATCAGATCGTGAGCTTTCAGCAGGATCTTCTTGCGAGTCGAGAAGCTGGAATTCTGCCAGACGAGCTGAGCCATCCGCGCCCTCGAGGCCGCTTCTTCAACATCCTGAGCGCTGCTCAGCGGAAGGTCGTGGAGCTTCGCCCCTGTGAAAGGAGCGGAAACCACCGTCGACTTCTTGAAGGAACTCGCCAGTCCCGAAGTTAGTTCTTCAATTTGACTGGCCTGAGGGAATGCACCGGACATATCCTCAACGCTACACTCAGGGAGATGACCGCAATGGAGCGCAAAACCTCTGCAACCCGCCTGCCGAAATCCACGATCGTCAGCTATGCGATCGGCTCAATCGGCACCGGAGGATTCTCGACCCTCCCGGGCCTGGTACTTGTCTATTACCTCACCGACACTCTCAAGGTTCCGGCCCTTGCCGCCGGCATTCTGGTAACTGCAGCCAAAGTGTGGGATGTCATTATCGATCCTGTAATCGGCGGCCGCAGTGATCGGGATCTGCTCAGGCACGGCAGCCGACGCAGGTTCATGGTTATCGGCGCAGTTCTGCTTCCCATCTTCTTCATCCTGACCTTTGTGGTTCCACCCGGTACTGACCCGGTGATAGCGGGTGGCTGGGTGCTTGTCGCCTTCGTACTCGCAGCAACGGCGTTCAGCCTGTTCCAGGTGCCCTACATAGCCCTGCCAGCAGAATTGACCGACGACTATGACGAGCGCACAAGGCTGCTCACCTGGCGAGTGGTAGTACTGACGTTCGCGATTCTGCTGTTTGGAGCAGGCGGGCCGATGCTGCGCTCCCTCGGCGGCGGCAAGAACTTCACCGGGTACCTCCTCATGGCAGTGGTGGCCGGACTCGTAATCGGGATCGGCCTGTACCTCTCAAGCTCGGTAGCCAGAAAGGGACGAGTTCCAGAGACGCTGGAAGAGCCCGCCTCGATCTGGGACAACTATCGCGAGGGCTTTGCCGCCCTCAAGCGCAGTCAGCCATTCCGTGCGCTGCTTGGAACCTTCCTGCTTCAGGGGCTCGCGACCGGTTTGATGCTTGCGGGTGCCCAATATGTGGCTACCTGGGTGCTAAAGAGCGAGGATGCAGTTACCCTGCTTTTCGTTGCGTTAATCGCCCCTGCTCTCGTCGCGGCTCCGATTTGGGGAAAGATCGCGAACCGAATCGGTAAGGAGCTCTCCTTTGTTATTGCGAGCGTTATCTTCGGACTCTCCGCGCTGAGCCTAATCGGACTGCTCTGGTCTCCGGGCGAGTGGGTCTATGCCCCGGTAGCTATCGCGGGAGCCGCCTACGCCGGAATGCAGTCCCTGCCGATGGCAATGCTGCCGGATGTAATCTCCCATGACGCGGCCTCAAACAAGGACGGGAAGGCGGGCACCTTCGGCGGAATGTGGACCGCTGGTGAGACCACCGGAATGGCCCTCGGGGCCACCGTGCTGACCATAGTTCTCGCCATCGCCGGCTATCAGGAATCCTCCGCGACTACCGAAGTGGTCCAGTCGCCTGCGGCGATTCAGGGAATCATCTACAGCTTCAGCCTCGTGCCGGCGGTAATAATTCTGCTTAGCCTCGGAACTCTTGCACGGTACAAGCTGCGCAAGGGCAGCATCGCAAAATGACGCTTCAAAGACCCGCTGCCGAAATCCTTGAGCGGCTCGGCGACCTGCGTGCCGCCGATGCTCCCACTCACGGCGGAAGGGTGCTTTCCTACGTTTACGACAGCGGGATCGCCGAGCTGGATGAACTTGCCGCCGAGGCAGCCAGGATGGTCCAGCCGGTCAACGGCCTCGACCCGACTACCTTCAGTTCTGTTGCGGTCATGGAGCGAGAAGTGCTCGGCTTTGCCAAAAAGGTCCTGCACGGCGATGACGACGTCGTCGGCACGGTAACGAGCGGCGGTACCGAGAGTTGTTTGCTTGCGGTCAAGACTGCGAGAGACTATTGGCGAAAGAGCAACTCGGGCAAGCCCAGGCTGCTTGCCCCGACCACCGCTCACGCGGCTTTCCAGAAAGCCGCCCACTACTTCGACCTCGAACTCGATATGGTACCGGTGGATCCGGAAGGTGCGGTCAGAGCCGCCGATCTTGAAAGCAAAATGGGACCGGATGTCGCCCTCGTAGTCGTTTCGGCTCCCTGCTATCCGTTTGCCTCACTCGATCCGATAACCGAAGTGGCCGCGGCCGCCTCCGCCAAAGGTATTTCCTGTCACGTGGACGCCTGCATCGGCGGCTGGGTGCTGCCGTGGCTGGAGACAGGGCCCTGGGACTTTGCGGTTTCAGGGGTAACCAGCGTGAGCGCCGACTTGCACAAGTTCGGCTATTCGCCCAAAGGGGCTTCAGTCCTGCTGCAGCGGGATCGCGACCGCCAGCGATCGCAGTTCTTTGCAACCACAAACTGGCCGGGCTACCCCGTTGTCAACTCGACAATGCTCGGCTCGAAGGGAGCGGGCCCACTCGCCGCAAGCTGGGCGATAATTCAGGCCCTCGGCGAGCGCGGATACTCGAAGCTCGCCGCAAGTTGCGCGAGTTCAACCGATGCCCTCCACCGGGTTATCGACGGCATCGAAGGACTGCGGGTTGTGGGCAGGCCGGTTGGTCCGCTGCTTTCGGTGGCCATGGATTCCACGGTTCCGGATGACCGGAGGGTGGATCCGCACCACTGGGCCGATGCGGTTCGAACCAGAGGATTCCTTCTCCAGCTTCAACCCGCGATCATCCAGTCCAACGGCGTTCGGCTGCCGAGAACGACCCACCTGACAATTACCCCGGTAACCGAGTCGGTACTTGACGAATTGTCCGGGGCCCTCGAATCAGCCGCAGAAGAGGTTCGCGGTGTGGCGCCAATCGACGGAGGACAGGTGCTTGCCGCCTTGCCAATCGACCTGACTTCCATGCCCGCAGGAGCACATCTGGATTCGGCAACCGCGCTCCAATTGCTAGGAGGAATCGGCCTCGGATCCGGCGGGGGAGCACTGCCCGAGAAAATGGCGCCTTTGATCGCCCTGATTGAGGCTCTGCCGCACGAACTAAGCGAGCGGCTGCTTACCGAGCTGCTTGCAAGGCTCAGCGAGCCAGTTGATCTGCCAGCGCAATAATTGCGCTCGCGGCAGGATCCTCAGGATCGCTAACTACAATCGGAACGCCGTCGTCGCCGCCTTTTCTGAGGGCGACACTGATCGGAATTGAAGCCAGCAGCGGTACTCCGAGTCGCGACGCGGTATCCGCGCCTCCTCCGGTACCAAACAGGTCGAGCACCGTTCCGTCAGGTTGCGCAAGCCCTGCCATGTTTTCGACCACCCCGATCACCTTTTGGCCGGTTTTGCGGGCGACGAGCCCACTGCGCTCCGCAACGTCTGCCGCCGCAACCTGAGGAGTAGTCACAACCAGAACCTGCGCGTGCGGCAGCAGCTGGCCAACCGAAATTGCGACGTCTCCGGTTCCAGGCGGCAAGTCCAGCAGCAGGATGTCCAGCTCGTCGAAGTGCACTTCGCTCAGAAACTGCTTGATCGTCCTGTGAAGCATGGGGCCTCGCCAGGAGACCGCCGTAGCAGGGCCCGGCAGGAACATCCCGATCGAAATCGCCTTCACTCCGAAGCCGATCGGCGGAAGCATGAGGTCCCCGACTCTAGTCGGCTTCTCGCCGGAGACGCCGAGCAACCCGGGGATCGAGAAGCCGAAGACGTCGGCGTCGACAACTCCCACCTTGAGTCCGCGGCCGGCGAGGGCCACCGCGAGATTTGCAGTGAGAGTCGACTTTCCGACGCCTCCCTTTCCACTGGTCACCGCTATCAGCCCGGTTGAACTGTCGGGAGTGAACTGCACTTTCCGTCTGCTGCCGCGAAGCCTCTCGGTCAGCGCGATTCGCTCTTCGACGCTCATGACCGAAACGTTCACCTGCACCGAGGAGACACCGGCGACCCCGGAGACGGCTTCCCGCACATCGCGTTCAATCCGATCGGCAGCCGGACAGCCCACTATGGTGAGCTTGATTCCGATAGTTGCCAGCCCGTCCGCGAACTCGACCGAATCAATCATGCCGAGATCGGCAATTGGACGGCGAATCTCCGGGTCGATCACCGCATCAAGCGCGGATCTCAAGTTTTCAATCAACCGTTTCGCTCTTTTTTTCCTTGTCCAGTTCTTCCAGTATCGAACGAAGTTCGGCTCGAATGAAGTCCTTGCTTGCCAGATCTTTGACCATGAGTCTCAGGGCAACTACCTCGCGAGCGAGGTATTCGGTGTCGGCGAGGTTGCGCTCAGCACGAATCCGGTCCTGCTCGATCTGAACCCGGTCGCGGTCGTCCTGGCGGTTCTGTGCGAGCAGGATCATCGGCGCGGCGTAGGAGGCCTGCAGCGAGAGGATGAGAGTCAGCGCGGTGAAGCCGAGGGCTGCAGAATCGAAGCGCCAGCCGTCGGGGGCGAGCGTGTTGTAGGTAAGCCAGATCGCGCAAAACACGGTGAGGATGAACAGGAACCAGGGGGTTCCCATAGCCCTCGCTATCCGCTCGGTAAAGCGTCCAAAACGATCGCTCGGTTCACCGAGCCGAGGAATGAACGAACTCCGAAGTCCTTTCGGCGAATCAAGCTTCTTTTCACTTCGACGGGCCATGGCTTTCCCTCCTCTCCGGTACCGATTCTGCTCCGATCACCTCCAGCGGGCTGGTATCAGCCCTCAGGAGTTTCGCGGGTTCGTCTTCGTCGTGACTTCGCCAGTCGTCAGGCAATAGATAATCCAGCACGTCATCGACCGTCACAACTCCCACGAGCCGGTGATTTTCATCCACTACCGGCAGTGAAACCAGGTCATAGCTTGCGAGGATTCGACTCACTTCCGCCGCAGAAGTATTCGCCGGCACCGGCTCGAGTTTCTGGTCAAGCAGAGTGCCGAGCCGCTCCATTGGCGGATACCGCAGCATTTGCTGGAAGTGAACCATTCCGAGGAACCGGCCGGTCGGCGGTTCGAAGGGGGGAAGCGTCACACAGATGGCAGCTCCAAGCGCCGGTGCCAAGTCCTGACGGCGGATTAGGGCAAGTCCTTCTGCGACAGTCGCGGACGAGGACGCAATCACCGGCTCGGTAGTCATCAGGCCACCTGCGGTATCCGGAGCGTAGGCGAGGAGCATTCGAACGTCTTCTGCTTCCTCTGGCTCCATGAGCCCGAGGAGGGCCTCGCCGCGCTCTTCGCTCAACTGGGCGATCAGGTCGGCAGCGTCATCCGGCTGCATTTGATCCAGGACGTCCGCGGCGCGATCGTCTTCGAGGTGTTCAAGAATTTCGACCTGTTCGCTTTCCGGCATCTCCTCGAGAACATCGGCGAGTCGCTCGTCGCTTAGCTCATCGGCGACTTCGAGCCTTCGCTCATCCGGCAGATCCAGAAGGGCATTTGCGAGGTCTGCCGGACGCAGGTCTTCGTAAGCTGCAAGCAGGTGGCTCGCAGACTGAGGCTCGTCGTGATTCGCAACCTCATCGACGGCACTCCAGGCAGCGAAGGTCGTGTGTCCCTTCGAGAACGGAGAAGGGCTGGTCTTCGGGAGTCTCAGGAAGAGCTCTTCAATCTCCCACTCCCCCCGAGGGTTCTGCTTGATTGCAACATCCTCGATCGTCGCCTTGCCCGAGCCATCGGTCAGGTTGACGACTCGGCCGAGCAGTTCGGCAATCACCCGCACTTCTCCGCCGCGCTGCTCGAAGCGGCGCAGGTTGATCAGTCCGGTGGTGATTACCTGTCCGCTGCCGATGCTTGTAACCCTGCCGATTGAGAGAAAAATTCGACGCCTGCCGGGAACTTCAACCACGAAACCTATCACTCGCGGGGATTGCTTGTGCCTGTAGACCACGAGTACGTCGCGGACTTTTCCGACCCGGTCACCGAGCGGGTCGAAAACGGCGCACCCGGCGAGGCGGGCAACAAAAACTCTTGTGGCAGTCACGGTACAACCCTAGTATTCGCGTGCGAGAATAGGCCGATGAGCAACCAAAGCGGCTTCCAGAGTCGAAACATCGGCTTTCCGACTCTCCCCAAGGGTGATGTCTTAGGTACCTACGATACCTACGATGAAGCGCAATCGGTGGTGGACCGACTTGCCAGAGGCGAATTCCCGGTCAAGCAGGTCTCGATCGTCGGCAGTGACCTTCACACGGTTGAGCGAGTCACCGGAAAGATGAGCTATGGCAGAGCCGCGATCGCGGGGGCGGCAAGCGGCGCCTGGTTCGGCATTTTCATGGGGTTGGTGCTTTTCCTGTTTTCTCCGTCAAACAACACGATGGTTTACCTCCTGGCAGCCGTCATGATCGGAGCTGGCTTCGGAATGCTGTTCGGGATCGTGAGTTATGCACTCAACCGCAGGCGCAGAGACTTCACCTCGATTCACCAGGTGATTGCAGGCAAGTACGAAGTAATCGTGGATGCCGAGCTTGCACTTCGAGCCCAGGAGCTACTTTCCGGTTCGGCCGAGTAGCCAGTTCTCCACATCCGGCACAGTCCTCGGGATGCCTGCAGAGATGTTCTCCGCTCCGTTCTCGGTGACGAGGATGTTGTCCTCGATTCGAACTCCGATTCCTCGGTACTCATCAGGGACTGTCAGGTCGTCGGGCTGGAAGTAGAGGCCGGGCTCGATGGTAAAGACCATTCCCGGCTCGACCAGCCCATCCAGATACATCTCCCTGCGGGCCTTCGCGCAATCGTGAACGTCGATTCCGAGGTGATGGCTGGTTCCGTGAACCATGTACCTGCGGTGATACTGATTGCCCGGATCGAGCGACTCTTCGGCTGAAACCGGAAGCAGTCCCCACTCCGCTGTCTTTCGCGCAATTACCGCCATGGCCGCGGCGTGAATCTCGCGGAAGCGAATCCCCGGCTTGACGATCGCGAAAGCTGCATCGGCGGCCTCAAGTACCGCTTCATACACTTTTCGCTGGATCGGGCTGAACTTGCCGGAGATCGGCAATGTCCGGGTGATGTCAGCGGTGTAGTAGCTTTCAAGCTCTATTCCGGCGTCCAGAAGGATCATTTCGCCCTCGCGTACCGGGCCGGTGTTCCTGGTCCAGTGCAGAATGCAGGCGTGCGGCCCCGAGGCGGCAATGGTGTCATAGCCGACCGTGTTTCCATCCGCTCGAGCTCGCCGGTTGAAGGTTCCTTCGACGAGCCGCTCGCCTCTCGGGTGGGCGACTATGGCATCAAAGTCGCCAATTACATCGTCAAAGCCGAGCTTTGTGGCTGCAACAGCCTTGCGCAGCTCTGATATTTCGAACTCGTCCTTTACGAGTTTGGCTTCCGAGAGGTCTCTCGCGAGCTGCAGGTCCCCGTCCTCATCCACCGAATCGACTTCCGCGTCAAGCAGGCGCCTGCCGTCCACCTGATCCGTGAGGTCGCGGTCGGCATCTCGAATAATGAGGGTGCCGGAATCGACTTTGTCCAGAACCGACTCGAGTTCGGCGATCCCTTTGGTTTCAAGGCCGAGATCGGCGGCCACCTGCGCGAGGGAAGGCCTCGGGCCGATCCAGAACTCGCCGATTTGAGGGTTTGCGTAGAACTCGTCGGAATCCCGGCCGGCCCGTTCTCTGAAGTACAAAGTCGCCTGATGGCCCGACTCTTCAGGCTCAAGCACGAGTACCGAGTCCGGCTCAGAATCGGCTCCCCAGCCGGTGAGATAGGCGAAGTCGGAATGCGCCCGGAACGGAAAGTCGGTGTCGTTCGAGCGCACCTTCGCCGCTCCTGCGGGGATTATGAGCCTTTTCCCCGGATACATTTTTGAAAGGCGCGAGCGTCGAGCTGCAGCAAAGGCGGCCTGCTCCCGAGCGGCAGGATTCGAGTCTTGGCGATCTGCCCAGTTGGAGGCTATGTAGTCCTTGAAAGTGTCTGAAACCGGAGTGGTCGAGCGATTTCCGGTAGCGCGGGGAGCGGGGGATGAAGTCTTGGCCATGCAACCATTCTTCACCTCAAAGGCATGAGCTGCACAACTATGGGCCGATGATCGCTGCCGGCTCCGTCCAGGTCCGTGAGGACCCGCATTCCGGTTACCTGCCAGCCGTCGGTGGCCATGACGTGGTCTATCGGTGCGCCAAGCCAGGGCGGCAGGTTCGTCGGCCAGGTGCCCACTGCGGCATTGCCACTCTGAACCCCCGCATCCAGACAGTTTCCGATGCCTTTGGCCGAATTGGAGCCCAGCCCCCAGTAGTGATCGATCGTCGAGTTGAAGTCGCCTGCGACAATCACGTTCTTGCCGGAACAGATCGACTCGAGCCAGGTCAGGTCAAGCTTCCAGTGATTCACTTGCGAAGGATTTGGCGCCACGACGTGTACTGCCACTATGGTCGGGCCGGTTCCGTCTGCCGGAGTTGCGACGAGGCTCGGCAGAACCTGAGTTGTCCGGTGGTCCAGATCCACGTTGTATTTGCCGAGAGAGGTACTCAGCAGCAAGGACGTGCTTCTGGACTTCGAGATCAGGTCGTAGCTGAAGGTGTGAACCCACATCGGATGTCCAGCCGCCCCCATGATCCTCGCCACCTCGATTGCGGTTTCGCTCGTCGTTTCCGGCAGCACCACGACATCCGCTCCCGCGTCGATCGCCGCGTTTGCAATGGTCATGGATCCTGGGACGTCACCGAGGGTGTTCCAGCTGAAGATGGTCAGGTCTGAATCTCCCTTGTGGTGGAAACCGCCCGAGCCCAGACCTCTGACCGCGAGCAGAACACCGGTGGAGACTACGAACAGCAATCCGATCGCAGCAATTGCGCCGAAGAACCTGCGCAGTCTCGGGAACACGAAGCCCAGAACTACAAGTGCGAGAACGAGAAAGAGACTGAGTGCTGCAGCCAGTCCTCTGAGCGAGACGACCTGAGCGGCGACCGGCACCCTCTGCAATCCGAACAATTGCGGCCAGAAGGCGATTAGCGTTCCGGCAGCGAGGACCACGAGCAGGAGGATCGCGAGGATTCGACGAAACATTTCAGCAGAGCCTACCTGTTCGTCCCGGATAGAGTGGCAGGATGCCCCGACCAATCGACTTGCACACCCACAGCAGCGTTTCGGACGGCACGGAGCGGCCGACCGAACTCATTCGATCTGCCGTTGCTTCGGGGCTCGGAACTGTTGCCATCACCGATCACGATACGACCGAAGGATGGGCGGAAGCCTTGGAGGCTGCTGAAGGCACCGGTCTTGCCGTGGTCCCGGGAATGGAATTCAGCACCAGATGGGAAGGCAAGAGCATCCACATGCTCGCCTATCTTGTCGATCCGGAGAATCTGGAACTTCGCGAGGAAACTCTGCGGATTAGAGAAAGCCGGTTGACGAGGGCGGAGACGATAGTGCAGAAACTTGCTGCTGACTTCGACATCTCCTGGCAGGATGTACTGGCCCAGACCAGCGACGGAGCGACGATCGGGAGGCCGCACATCGCCGATGCGCTCGTGGCGCGGGGGATCGCAACCGACAGGAGCCAGGCTTTCCACGACATCCTGCACCCGAGTTCGGGATATTACGTTCCGCACTACGCGCCGGATCCGCTCAAAGCGATAGAGCTGATTCGCGGGGCCGGAGGGGTACCGGTGCTCGCTCACCCTGCAACACGGGGAGTGGACCACCTTATTTCCAGAACGAATCTCGACCACCTCGTTGCGGCGGGACTGTTTGGACTCGAGTTGAAGCACCGTGAAAACGACCCGGCGGCCGCTGCAATCCTGGCCGAGCAGGCAAAGGAACTCGGTTTGGTAATTACCGGTTCGAGCGACTACCACGGAACCGGAAAGCCCAATCGACTGGGTGAAAATACAACGGAGCCAGAGGTGCTGGAAAAGATCCTCTCGGAAGGCACGGGCTCTAGCGCCTACTCCGGCTGATCCCGTTCAGGCGGCAGGAGCGTTGCTGCGATAAGTTCGCCGGCGATTACGTCTTTGCCCGTGAGCTTCCCGGGTCGCCGTTTCCGCTGCTGGCGCCGCGTCTTTCCTGGGCCTGGACAGCTTGTCCTGCGGGTGCTTTCTGCCGCCAGAAGTTCCCTGATCGTTTCTGGCTTTTCCGTGCGGCGCGCCGTGCTCTGCCGTGGCTGGCGAAGTTGCAAGCCTTCCCTTCGTACCGGCAGGGATATCGAGATCCGAATAGAGGTGCGGCGAAGACGAATAGGTTTCCACCGGTTCGGAGATTCCCATCTCGAGGGCCCTGTTGATGAGTCCCCACTTGTGCAGTTCATCCCAGTCGACGAAGGTGATCGCGGTTCCGGTCTTGCCAGCGCGACCGGTACGGCCGGCTCTGTGCAGGTAAGTGTCGGGGTCGTCCGGGATCGTGTGGTTTATCACGTGGCTCACATCGGTCACGTCGATTCCTCTGGCCGCTACGTCTGTCGCAATCAGGATGTCCTTCTTGCCGATCTTGAACGCCGCCATGGCGCGCTCTCTTTGCTCCTGATTGAGGTCGCCGTGGACCGCTACCGCCGGAAAGCCCCGGTCGTTCAACTCTTCGACGAGCTTCGCAGCGCTTCTCTTGGTTCGAGTGAAGATGACGGTTCGGGTTCTGTCTTTCGCCTGCAGAATCCGGGCGATCACCTCGTCCTTGTCGAGTGGATGCGTCCGGTATACGACGTGCTTGATATTGGCCTGAGTCAGCCCGTCCTCGGGATCTGTGTGGCGAATATGGATCGGCCGATTCATGAATCGCCTCGCGAGGGCGATGATCGGGCCGGGCATGGTTGCCGAGAAGAGCATGGTGTGTCTGGAGGCCGGGGTCTGGGCAAAGAGCTTTTCGATATCCCCGAGGAAGCCGAGGTCAAGCATTTTGTCTGCCTCGTCAAGCACCATGACTTCTACTGAGTGCAGAGAGAGGACCTTCTGGCCGACGAGATCAAGCAGTCGGCCGGGGGTGCCGACTACGACCTGAGCGCCGTCCTTCAACTGCTGAATCTGGCCGTCGTAGGCTTTGCCACCATAAATCGAGGCGATTTTCGTGCTTCGAAGCGATGCGGCGGTCGCCAGGTCATCCGCCACCTGAATGCAAAGTTCTCTAGTGGGAACTACTACGAGTGCCTTCACTCCCGGCTCGGGATCTTTGCCGAGCCTTTGGAGCAGGGGCAGGCCGAAGCCGAGGGTCTTTCCGGTTCCGGTTTTCGCCTGGCCGATTATGTCCTGGCCGTCGAGACCCAGCGGAATGGTCTGCGCCTGAATGGGGAAAGGTTCTGTGATGTTTTTGATTGCGAGGGCGTCGGCCAAATCCTGGTCAACGCCGAGTTCGGTAAATGTCAAGTTATGCGGCCCTGTCTGGCTATTGGAATTGCGTCCGCTTTTGCCTGGGACGCACTGCCCTCGACAATTGAGGGACGGTTCAAGGCTATCGGTCGCCGATGTGTATGCCCTGAAAGCCATGCGGTGGGTCGAAACCTCCCCGCTAGTCTTATATCGTGGCGAAGCTATTCCGAAACCCGAGACGCCCGGCCGGGGGGAGAAGCCGAACTCGTCGGCCCAATCCAGATCAGGTGATTAACCGGGTCGGGCTCGACAAGCTGGCGCCGGAGCCGAAGGACTTTCTCGGGCGGGCGGCCTACCTGCAGCTTTCATTCTTCGAATTGCTCGCACAGAGCCTCGGCGCAGCACCATCAATGGCCTCGAAGCAGTCCGTCGCCAGGGCAGCAGAGATCCTGCTGAATCGTCACCTCGCGCTGGTTTCCGAACTTGAGAGATCCGGGGTTGCTGCGAGCGAACAAATGGAGCTCTACTCGGCGGAGATTGATGTTTTCCAAAGACGAATCCGGGGAGTCGACTGGTTTGAGACGATGCTCGGATTCTTTGTGGCATCCGGAATTCTGGATGAGGCGCTTTCTTCAATAGCCCTCGGTCTGCCGGCTGAACTCTCGCGCAGAATGGCCGGACTCTTTGAAGATGGCTGCGCTCAGGATGTCATTCTGGCCGAATTTAAGGCAGCAATCGAATCCAATCCCAAGCTCGCATCCCGGCTGGCCCTTTTCGGCAGATCTCTCGTCGGGGACGTATTCCTGATCGCCAGGAGCGCTCTGAACCTGCCCGAGGGCTCGGAAACCGATGAAGAAAGACTCGAGCCGGCATTCACGGAACTGATAGCCAGCCACACCCGTCGAATGGATGAGCTCGGCCTGACCGCCTAGCTTCCGGTCTGAACTCGGTTGAGCCTCTCAAAAGCCGCGGCATCAGCCTGTCGGCGCCTCGGTACCACGAACAGCGCAACCGCAATTGCGATGAGTCCGCCGCCGACCAGGCTCACCCACCAGATCCAGGCCCCGTCGAATGGCCAGCCGAGCCAGGTAAGCCCTGCCCAAATAACGGAAGCCGCAATAGTGCTCACCGCTGGCAGCAGAGCCGAGCCGTAGGAGTCTTTTCCTGGCAGGAGGTAGCGAAGGCCGAGTCCGATGAGGATTGCTCCAAGAGCGACGAAGAGCAGTTCCATCAGGCCACGAACCCGATCCGCCTCGAGGTTCCGGAGCCGAGTTCCAGATAAGCCAGATATTCAGTCGAAATCAGAAAAACATCCCCCTTGGAATCCTCAAATCGAACCAGTTTGGCTCCGCCAGAAATTGCGTCGGAAACCGCCTTCTCAATTTCTGCAGCAGTTCGATCCGACTCAAAACTGAGCTCTCGGGAATTGTTGATTATGCCTATGCGAATCTCCACTCGCCCAGATTACGACACAACGTGGCCGCAGTGGATTCAAGTTCTTTCAGAGCGCAAAGACTGACTGTCTTGAGGGTGGGCTAATTTGGCAGTCATGACCATGAAGGGATTCATTCTTGAGGCCAGCTCAGAAGAGCCTCTCAAGTCGGATCCTGCGCAGTTCCAAGTGATCAACCTTCCGGCTGAAGTCTCTGCCGTGGTCGTGGGGGCACCTGGAACCGGAAAGACAACGACCCTCATCGAAGCTTTTGCAAACAGGGTGCTGAAGCGGGGTTTGTCGGCTCGGGAGGTTCTGGCTTTGACCTCGACAAGAGCGAGTGCAACGGTATTGAGGGATGCGCTTTCAAAGCGAATTGCTCTGCCGCTGGAGGGACCCGCGGCAAGGACGGTCAATTCGCTTGCTTTCGAAATCGTAAGCTTCGCCCGGGCGGCAGAGGGTGCAGAGCCTCCCCGACTGCTGACTGGCTCAGATCAGGATGCTGACCTGAGCCAATTGCTCGTCGGCCAGATTGAGCAGGGCCGCGACTCGGAATGGCCGGAATGGCTGAGCCGTACCGTCAGATCCCTCAAAGGGTTCCGCACGGAGTTGCGCGAAGCGCTAATGCGTCTGACGGAATATTCGATTTCGGATGACCAGATCCGCTCGATTGCCGCTGATCAACGCCGGCAGGAATGGCAGGCTCTGGCGGAGTTTCGGATCGAGTATCAGCAGGTCATCGCGAACCTGCGGCCGGATCAGCTCGACTCCGCGGAACTCTGCTCTGCCGCAGTGAATCTCATTGCCTCTGAACGAGCCCCGGACTGGGTTAGGAACCTCAAGATTCTATTCGTCGATGACATTCAGGATGCTAACGAGTCGATGATCAACCTGCTTCGGGCTTTCGCCGGTCGGGGGGTGAGCGTCATCGCCTTTGGAGATCCGGATGTGGCCGCAAACGTATTTCGCGGAGCAGAGTCCGACAACCTCAGCAGGCTTTCTCAGGAGCTCTCGAAAGAAATGGAGTCGATCTTTCTAAGGACCTCCTACCGACTCGGTACTGAATTGCTCAGGCTGACCGATGCGATCACCGGACCGATCGGAACCTCCGGCACAGCGGGCCAGAGACGGCCGGAAGTCGGCGCTCGCGAGCCGGGCGAGTGGTCGGTGCTCTTCGGCAAGACAAGTTCTGAACTTTGGATGGAAGTGTCCCGCCGGCTCAGGTCCAGGCGGCTGGATTCAGGGATCTCGTGGGAGCAAATGGCGGTGGTCGTACGAAACAGGGGACAGATCCAGGCCGCGGCGAGAGCGCTCGCGACCGCAGAAGTGCCGATACGGGTTTCCACTTCTGAAGCTCCGTTGAGAGAAGAGCGTCCAGTCAGGGAGCTGCTTGAGATCGTCAACATCGGCCTGGGCAGAGGCAGTCTTGATCGGGAGCTGGCAGAGAACCTGCTACTCGGCCCGTTTGGAGGGCTCGATCACCTCGGGCTGCGGCAGCTCAAGCTTGCCCTGCGAGCGGAAGAGCTGATCGGAGGTGGAAACCGTTCTTCCACTGAGCTTCTGCTGGAGGCGCTTTCCGGACCAAATCGCTTCACCACTATCGATTCGCGACCTGCACGACTGGCTGGCAGGCTTGCGAAGTTGTTCTTCGAAATCTCGGATCGAGCGGGAAAGCGCGCCTCAATCGAGGAATTGCTTTGGCTAGTCTGGGATCAGAGCGGGCTCGCCAGAGTCTGGGCCGACCAGGCAAGCGGTCACGGGCTGGTTTCAGCAGAAGCCAATCGCAATCTGGATGGGGTGCTCGCCTTGTTCACTGCGGCGCGCAGATTCACCGAGCGAGAGTCAGAATCGTCTCCAGAAGCTTTCCTTGCGGCAGTGCTCGATTCCGAAATTCCGGAAGACACGCTCTCTCCGGTTTCCAGGGCTGACTCGGTGCTGATCACAACCCCGAACGGAGTCGTCGGACTCGAGTTTGACACGGTAGTAGTCGGAGGCCTTCAAGACGGCGACTGGCCGAACCTTCGACCTCGCGGTTCGCTGTTCCAGATCGATGAACTGGTTTTGCGGGCGAAGACGGGTCAAAACCCGGCACTGGACCGCCGCAGGATTGAGATGCACAACGAACTTCGCCTGTTGCTGCTGGCCGCCAGCCGGGCCAGGACGCAGGTTCTGCTCGCCGCAGTTTCCAATGAGGACGAAGTACCTGGACCATTCTTCAGCCTTCTTCCCGAAGACGTCGAGCCCGAAATGGCGGTACCGGGAGCGCCAACCTCATTGAGGGGAATCGCGGGACAGCTTCGGCGCGAGCTGGCTGCTCGGCCGGATCCTTCGATGGCAGCCAATCTGGCGGCTCTCGCGAAGGCGGGGGTGCCTGGTGCAGATCCGAGCCAGTGGCACGGCCTGCTGACTCCCTCGACTGAAGAGGCACTCTATCTGCCAACTGAGCAGGTTCGACTGTCGCCTTCCAGAATCGAGGCGTTCCAGAACTCACCGATGGACTGGTTCATTGATTCGGTGTCGGGAGGCGAGTCGAGCATCCGAACCGCGGTTGGGACTCTCGTTCACTGGGCAATGGAGAACTATCCCGAAGGAGACTTCGCCGAGCTCTCGAAGGCGATTCTCTCTCGCTGGAAAGAACTGCCTTTTGAAGCCGAATGGTTGTCGATGCGAGAGCAGAAGGCGGTTGAGACTCTTGCGAGGGGTCTTGCGCAATACCTTGCCGATTTCAGGAGCGAATCCAAGCAACTCGCTTCTGCAGAGGGCGATTTCGAATTGGATCTCGGTCGAGCCGTACTCAGGGGCAAGATTGATCGGGTCGAGAGATCCCCTGACGGGGAAGTCGTGATTGCGGATCTCAAGACCGGAAAGCTAATCAAACGGCAGCCGGAAATAGACGAAACTCCTCAGCTTGGCGCCTATCAGCTCGCATATTCGGAAGGGCTATTCGATTCCGCACTCGAGCCCTACGGCGCGCACCACGGCGGCGGAGCAAAGCTCGTTTGGGTGAGCAGCGGAGTAAAGGGGAAGTCATACCGGGAGGGACTGCAGGCGCAATTTGACGCAGAGGCCCTGGATCGGTTTCGAACCATGATCCTTGAAGTTGCCGAAGAAATGGCAACTGGAAACTATCGGGGCGTGGTGAGCTTCGATGAGTCCGATCGAAATGTCAGAACCAGCCAGCGCTGGCAAAGAGTTCGGGCGGTTTCGAGTGACTGAACAGCGATACAGCGCGGCCGGGCTTGCGAAGGCTCTGGATCTGTTCCCCCCGACCGAGCAGCAGGCCCGGATTATCGAAGCAGAGCTTCAGCCAACTCTCGTCGTCGCCGGCGCGGGGAGCGGAAAAACCGAGACCATGGCGAACCGGGTCGTTTGGCTGGTTGCCAATGGGATCATTTCCCCGGGAGAAGTGCTCGGGCTAACCTTCACGAGAAAAGCTGCCGGCGAGCTTTCAGTCAGGATTCGACGCCAGCTGCTTCGACTCGTCGATCGAAAGCTACTGGACCGGGACAGGTTCGAGATTCTCGACCCGCCTCGAGTAGCCACCTACGACTCTTTCGCGAGCTCCGTCTTTAGGGACAGTGCATTGAGGCTCGGCAGGGAGCCGGAAAGCGAAGTGCTTGGCGCAGCGGCCGCCTGGCAGATGGCAAGGCGAATCGCGATCAGCAGCAGAGAGGACGGCCTTGAGGATCTCGACGCCGATCTGGACAAGCTCACCACGACGATCCTTGAGCTAAGTGAGAAGCTAGAGTCCAATCGGGTAGATCTGACCAGACTCGAGGGGTTCGCTGCCGAATTCGGAGACCTCGCGGATCTGCCAAATGGCGGCTCCGGAGAATACGGCGAGGTCCTCAAGCTCATTGAAAGAGTCCGGGCATTGCCCCTGCTGGTTAGGCTCTGCCGCGAATTTCAGAACGCAAAGCGACTTAGAAATGTAGTTCAATACTCGGACCAATCCCGGCTTGCTCTGCAGGCTGTGCTGGACTTCGAGACTGTGCGAGCCGAGCTTCGAAACAGGTTCAAGGTCGTCTTGCTCGACGAGTACCAGGACACAAGCGTGCTTCAGGCGAACTTTCTCGCTTCGATTTTTAGGGGCAGTCCGGTTATGGCAGTCGGGGATCCTAATCAGGCGATTTACGGCTGGCGCGGGGCAAGCGCCGACAACCTCGAACAGTTCGCTGAACACTTCTCCGGTGAATCGCCCGTCAAAGAACTGTCCCTGTCGATCTCCTGGCGAAATGGAAAGCGGATTCTGGATGCGGCAAATGCCGTCGCTGCTCCGCTAAGCGCACTCAGAACCCCGACTCTCAAACTTCTAAGCCCAGGTCCAGAGGCGAGCGATTTCGGGGTCGAGGCCATGTTTGAAGAAACCATTCTCGATGAGGCGGTTTCGGTAGCCCACTGGCTAAAGCAGAACCTTCAACCGGACTCCAGGGGCAGGAACCCCACGGCGGCCATCCTGTTCCGGGCGAGAAGCAGCCAGGCGATCTTCGTTCGCGCCCTAAAGGAGGCTGGAATCGAATTTCACGTGCTTGGGCTTGGTGGACTGCTCGACGAGCCTGAAGTAGTGGATCTGGTTTGCGCTCTCAAAGTGATCGGCGATCCTGCATCGGGTGCAGAACTGGTTCGCCTGCTTGCCGGATCCAGATGGCGAATTGCCGCCCGGGACCTGAACGCTTTATCCAGGCTCGCCGGAAGGCTCTTTGCCCGCGATCACGAACTGAAACCACGCGAAGACTCTGTGCTGAGTGCGATGCGGGAGTCGATTGCTGAAGGGGAGTCAGGTTCGATAGTCGAAGCTCTCGACTTCATTTCGAGAAGTCGTCCCGATTCTCCGATGCTTGAGGGCTTTAGCGAGCTCGGGCTTGAGCGGCTCCGGTCTGCGGGGGAGCTGTTTTCCAAACTGCGATCGCGCTCGACAATGAACCTGCTCGACTTCACTTCGATAGTCGTGCGGGAACTAAATCTCGACATCGAAGTTACGGCCAATGACGATCGCGAACCGCACTCAAGCGGTCTGACCGGATTCTTCGAAGCCATGTCCGGTTTCCTGGCTACCGACCGAAACGGCGACCTGCCGTCGTTTCTCTCCTGGCTGGAACGAGCAGCTTATACCGACGACTTGAATCCGCGCTCTGAAACCGCAGTGCCGGGGGCGGTTCAATTGCTCACGGTCCACGGAGCCAAGGGGCTCGAATGGGATCTGGTGGTAGTGCCCAGGCTCGTGGAAGAAGAATTCCCCAAGAGCCCGCGCGACTCCATGGGCTGGACCGGCTTCGGTCGCCTGCCCTTCGAGTTTCGCGATGACGGCAGAAGCCTCCCTGTTTTCAACTGGCGCGGGGTCGCCTCCAGAAAAGAACTCAGGGCCCGCTTTGAGACCTTCAAAGCGGATGTCCGCCAGAGCTACTCTCTTGAGGAGCGTCGACTTGCCTACGTTGCTTTGACGAGAGCAAGGCACAGGCTTCTGCTCACCGGCTCTTTCTGGGGCAAACAAGTGAAACCTCGAAAACCAGGTGAGTTCCTTCGCGAGCTTGCGGAAGCAGGAATTATTCCCGAGCTGCCTGCAGAGCCGAAGGGTGTCGAGCCACCTCAGGAGCTGGGCAGAGAAGAGATGATCTGGCCGCCTGATCCGCTTGGCGGACGGCGAAAGAAGGTGGAAGCGGCCGCAAGGCTCGTCGAGTCGGCAGAACCCTCCCTTTCCGGAAAATACGGCGAAAAGATTGAACGACTGCTGGCCGAGCGCGAACTGCAGGCAAATCGGGACCAGTTCCTGCGTCTGCCGTACCGAATTCCGGCGAGCAAGTTCAAGGACTATCTGGCTTCTCCCGCAGAAGTCGCTGAGTTCCTGCGGCGACCCATGCCTTCCAAACCGTACCGGGCAACGAGACTCGGAACCGAATTTCACTCCTGGGTGGAACAGCGGTCTGGCTCGGAACGATTCACCCCTGAAATCGATTCGCTGTCCGCCGAACTTGATCTTGAGGAAGAGGAACTCGATGAGGCTCGATTGCAGCTATTGAAGGAGAACTTCGAGCAGTCAGAGTGGGCAGGACTGAAGCCGATCGAAGTCGAACGCGAGATTCAGCTTCCGTTTGATGGCCAACTCGTAGTTTGCAAACTCGACGCCGTATACGAGCGGGACGGAATGATCCAGATCGTCGACTGGAAAACCGGTAAAGCGCCCACTACGGAAGAAGAGCGGGAGTCCAGAAAGGTGCAGTTGGCGCTGTACCGGATTGCCTACTCCAGGTGGAAATCGATGGATCCAAAACGGATCTCGGCTGTGCTCTATTACGTCGCCGAGAACCGGAAAGTGGAGCTCGCTCCGGGTGATGACGAAGCCGAGCTGCTCTCCAGATGGCGAGCCGCAATTAACTCGTCCGGCATCCCATAATCTGTAGATTGTGACATCGGAGGGCGAAAGAGACGAGACTCTGACCGAGCCCATCCCGGTTTTGTTGCGAAGGCCCGGATTCAGGGACGTTTTCACGCCTTTGAGAATTCGAAATTACCGCTACTACGCGATCATCCAGTTGCTGGCAAACACCGCGAACTGGGCGATGAGGATCGCGGTCGACTGGCTCGTATTCGAACTGACCTCGAGCGTTGCCCTAGTGGGAGTCACGACTTTTCTCTTCTTCGGGCCGATGCTCGCGCTCGGGCCGATCGGCGGCCTAATAGCCGACAGGTACCCGAGAAGACGGTTGCTGAGCTTCACTCAGGGTACGAACGCGGTTGCCTGCGCTGCGCTGGCGGTGCTCGTGATGACCGGCGTAATTCACCTTTTCGAAGTCTTTGCCGCTGCACTGCTGATGGGGTTGACCGCAGTGGTCGACAGTCCTGCGCGATCGGTTTTCGTTCAGGAGATGGTGGGTCAGTCGAAGGTAGGAAACGCGATCGCGATCAACGGCTCTACTTTCCATCTAGGCGGACTGGTGGGCCCCGCCCTGAGCGGGGTGCTCATTGCAGCTTTCGGCGCGGGCTGGGCTATCGCCTCGAGCGCAATCGCCGCCGTGTTTTTTGTAGCCGCGCTGTGGCTCATGCGCGAATCAGAGCTACTTCGCACAGTTGTGGTTCCACCAAGGCGCGGCCAGATAGCAGAGGCAGTGCACTATTCGCGCAGGAAGCCGACTATCTTCTGGCCCACCGTAATGCTCGGATTCGTGGCGGCATTCGGAATGAATCTGCCGGTAATGCTCGTGGCCTTCGCGGACCATGAGTTCAAATCCGGGGCTGCTGGCTACGGTCTCTACAGTTCCATTGCCGCACTTGGTGCGCTTCTTGGCTCACTGGCTTCAACCCGGCGCCTGACCTATCGGCTTCGATCGCTCATGCTCGCCGCCGGCTGCTTCGGTCTGACGATAGTGGTGACCGGGATTGCGCCAGTGGTTTCGATCTTCCTGGTGTGCCTGTTCGCAATTGGTTTTGTGCGATTGCTCTTCACCGTGGCGGCCGAAGCCATAGTGCAAATGTCCTGCAATCGGGTTATCCGAGGCAGGGTGATGGCAATCTTCGCGATGACCTCGCTCGGTGCGCAGGCGATTGGCGGCCCCTTCATGGGCTGGGTCATCGAGTATCTGGGAGTGCGGCCCACCACGATGATTTTCGGTGCAGTCCCAGTCATTGCGGCAGCAGTTATCTCAATTCACCTGGCCAGATCGGGAAAGCTCACTCTCAAGTTCAAGCTGCGACGACACATTTTTCCGCTGACAGTTGAAGTGCAGGGGCGGGTGAGCTGAGCGCGACTTCTAGTTCCTGTCCAGAAGTTCGGCTACTTCGCCAACCGTCAGTGTGGGTGCGGTCTCCGGGTGTAGCGATTGAACCTCCCCGCCAAGAACCCGGGATTCGAGAGTCTTGAGCATTGATACCGCGTCGTCGACAACCGATGTCGACCTGCTGGAGACCCCGTGCAGCAGCCAGCGAGCTAACTCGAGTTCCGAATACAGCAGAGCTCTAAGCCAGACCAGATCTGCCGCTCGACTATTGCGCTCTGACCGGTCAAGACTTGCGGAGGTCCGATCGCCTGACGCGGATTGATCAAAGGCCGTTCTTTCAAGAGCTTCAATCACCGCAGGAGAATCTAGTGAATACGCCCAGCCGAGATCTCTCGCCGGATCGTCGACGCGGAGGTCCTGCCAGCCGAGGATGCCGACCAGAGTGTCGCCGTCCACGAGAAAGGAATCGAAGTCGAGGGAGCCGTTGACAACTCTGGGGGAGAACCGCCAAAGGGAGCTGTCGCTCACGGCTTCCCGCCACCTTCGAGTGAGCAATTGCGGAGTGAGGCCGGTGCTTTCTGCACGGTCGAGAAGCTCGCGCACCCCCTGGAGCACTTCCGCCGGACCCAGGACCGGCAGCCCGGCATCCGAGATGAAGCTCGTGGGAATCGACTGAATTGCTGCGATCGCTCTGCCGATCGACTCGCACAATGCAGGATTGCGCTGCAGCTGTGCCTGGTCAGTCCGGTCTCCGTGCACAAATTCATAGACGATCGCCCTGGTGTCGGAGGCCGGAGTCTGCCCGACATAGCTGGAGATTGAGAAAGGCAGCCTTGCCCGGATTCCCTTGCTAAGGGCCCTTAGCGCCACGAGATCCGCTGATTGCTCGGATTCGGCCCGCTGTGAGGTTGGAACTCGGATTACATACTCCCTGCCGTCAGAGGCTGAGAGCAGAGCAGACTCGAAGTCGCCGTGCCGGCCGAAGCCGAAGTCTCTCGCGGAAACAACTTCCATCTGAGGAACGGCGGCAGTTGCCAGAGCAGCCAATTGAAGGTGCGATCGAGCCATGGCCCTAGGGTAAGTCGACCGCTCTGATTGCGGACTGAACGCCACGCTATTCCCAGTCCCTGCAATGATGAAGGGATGGGGCAAGAGAGCGCTGGCGCACTTAGTGACGCTGCCCGGCGAGGATTGCCGCTGTCGCTACCGCTTGCCCGCTTTGCAGTCGATCGAAATCACCTCAGGCGCAATCAGCAGTCCCTGCTTGAGGAGTTCATGGCAGACCCTCTGGTCAGAGTGCTCGCGGTCTGGAAGGGTCGGACCCTGCTCCGTACTACAGACGGCACCGGAATCAGGTTCTTCTCAATGAGCGAACTTCCTCAACCGGAAGTCTGGTTCTATCTCGGTCGCGGCGAAGAGCCCGGAGAATCGGGAGCAGAAGTGAACTACCTGGGCCAGGTGCTGTCAACCGAGGCGGCGATCAGGCTTGCCCCGGAATCAGAGTGGATCAGTCTTCGGGAGATCGGCGCCCGGTTGAGCGACCTCGATGCCGGACTTCTGGTCGAGGCGGTTTCTCTCGCGAACTGGAGAAGCAGTCACCAGTTCTCGCCCAGAACGGGCAGGCCGCTCGTTGCGGAGCAGGCTGGCTGGGTCCTTCGCGATCCGGAGGACGGGCTCGAAGTCTTCCCGAGGATAGATCCCGCGATCATAGTTACCGTTACTGACGAAGAAGATCGGATTCTGCTCGGATCAAACGCGATGTGGGAATCCAATCGATTCTCACTGCTCGCGGGGTTCGTTGAGCCGGGAGAATCGCTTGAAGCCGCGGTGATGCGGGAGATCGAGGAAGAATCCGGGATTCGAGTCGGCGGAGCAGAGTACCTGGGATCTCAGGCCTGGCCCTATCCGGCATCCCTCATGCTCGGCTTCAAGGCTCGCGCACTGTCGGGACAGGACCTGACTCCGCGACCGGATGGAACCGAGATCCTCGATCTCAGGTGGTTCAGTCGCGAGCAACTGAAAGCGGACACTTCGATCCTGCTGCCGGGCAAGGCCTCAATTGCCCGGGCGATGATCGACGCCTGGCTGGACGAGAGTTGAGCAGCATCGTCGGCCGGGATCCGCGCTCTTTGCTCGAAGGACTGGATGAGAGGCAGCGCGAAGCCGCCGAAGCACTCACCGGACCGGTGGCAATTCTCGCGGGAGCCGGCACCGGCAAGACGAGGGCGATTACACACCGAATCGCGTTTGGAGTCGCAACCGGGGAGTTCAACCCGGAGCAGGTTCTCGCACTGACCTTCACGAGCAAGGCGGCCGCCGAACTTCGAGGCAGATTGAGAGGGCTGGGGGTAGAGGGAGTCAATGCGAGAACTTTTCACGCGGCGGCCCTCGCCCAGCTCAGATACTTCTGGCCGCAGGTCGTGGGCTCCGACCCGCCGAGGCTGCTGGACTCGAAAGGCAGGCTGCTTTCCCAGGTTGCGGCGCGGCAGGGACTGAAAGTGGATGCGGCCCTGCTCCGAGACCTGGCTGCTGAAGTGGAGTGGCGCAAAGTTACCGGCCTGAGCATCGAGGAATATCTTGGTGCCGCGAGGACGCCTCCAGCGGGATTGAGTCTCGAGCAGGTGGCCGAAGTGCAGAGCGGATATGAGAACGCCAAGGACCTGGCTAAAGCAATCGACTTCGAGGATGTGCTGCTTGCCTGTGCAGGAATGCTCGAGACGGAGCCGAGAATCGCCGTAAAGATCAGGGAGCAGTACCGGCACTTCACGGTTGACGAATTCCAGGACGTCTCTCCGCTGCAGGTAAGGCTCCTGCAGCTCTGGCTCGGCTCAAGTGAGGAAGTCTGCGTCGTTGGGGACGTGAGCCAGACGATCTACAGTTTCGCCGGAGCGGACTCCGGCTACCTGCTGAAGTTTCCGGAAACCTACCCGAATGCTCGCACTGTTCGACTTGAGACCGATTACCGCTCGGTTCCCCCGATTGTGAAAGTGGCGAATTCGCTAATGCGAAACCGGCCGGGTGCTCTTGATCTGGTTTCCTCAGAAAGCGCGGGCTCGAAGTCCTGGTCGACTCCGGAAGTGCTCGCCTTCGAGAGCGAGCAGGCCGAGGCTCGTGCAATTGCCGGCAAAGTCGCGGAGTTGATTCGGCAGGGGGTGAAGCCCGGCGGCATCGCGATTTTGTTCAGAATGAATGCTCATTCCGCGGAGTTCGAGCGAGCGCTCTCCGAAAGCGCCATTTCCTATCGGGTGCTCGGCGGACCCTCATTCTTCGAATTGCCGGAGATCAGGCAGGCGATCATGATGCTCAGAGCATCGGCGATCGGCAAGAGCAGGGAGCCGCTGTTCAAAACCGTGAGCGACATCCTCAGGACTCTCGGCTGGAGTCAGAATGCGCCGGAAGTTGGAGGCGCGGGCAGAAATCGCTGGGAAGCGCTCAACACCATCATTCGGCTTGCGGAGCAGCTGCCAGTGGGAGCGGGTCTTAGTTCTTTAGTGAGAGAACTTGAAGAGCTTGCCTCAATCCAGCACGAGCCGGATCAGGAATCGGTCACTCTCGCCACATTGCACTCCGCCAAGGGACTCGAGTGGGAAGCGGTCTTCATCACGGTACTGCGGGAGGGGGTGCTGCCGATCAGCTACGCAAAAACTCCCGCTGCGATAGAGGAGGAACGCAGGCTGCTCTATGTGGGCATTACGCGGGCACGGAGATTTCTGAATCTGTCCTGGTCTGCCAGGAGTGATCAACGCTCCAGCGGGGGAAGTCCATCTCGGTTCCTTGCAGAATTGGCGAACGCGAGCTGATCGGGATCGGACCCCTGCAGGTGCAAAGCGGGTTGAAGGCGTGCCTCTCGAGACTGAGTTTTCCGGTTTCAATGTCCAGGCAGATGCCAGCAAAGGGCTCTCCTTCAACCAGACTGAATTTCTCGAGCAGGAGCCGAACCGTCAGAGTTGCAACTTCGCTCGCCACCCGATTGGATTCGGCTGGAGTCCTGGTCCCCTGAAGCTGACTCGCAACCGCCGCCCAGGACGGATCTGCCACACGGCGATTGAGTTCAACGCAGTTGAGGCAGGGCTGATCACCCGGTTCGACGATCGGACCAAACCTGACTTCGTTCTCGAAGTAGAGGACCTGAAGGTGCGGGACATCCCTGCGCAGCCAAAACCCGGCGAGTGCCGGATCCGCCGCAAAGGAACCCACAAGAATTGCGAGGTCGACTTCGAGCCTGGCCTCAGATCTGGAAACCTCCTCTATGGTTTTCCCCATTAGGTTTGCGGTGAATTCGGACTCCTCGAGTCGCCAAAGCAATCGCTCGACCGTTGGCCCGGAACCGCAGAGTCCTATTCGGGTTCTTTGCGCCGGGAGAGTCGGCTGCTCAAGTGCCGGCTCGAGAATCCCGAGCAGTTCTTCGAGCCTTGAGGAGGTGATTTTCGATCGCTTGGCGATCATCGCGAGCCCCGGCTTCGTTGCGCCGACTCGCATCGCGGCCACGACCCGCTCCTCACCAGTTGAAACTTCAGTCAGCAGTGCCTTCGGATTCAGGCTTCCGAACTGGAGAGTGGTCGGGTCGCGCCAGGCGATCGGCAGTCGCGGATCGAGTCGGTAGATCATCCTCGAATAATGCCGACCGCGTCGTCGAGCCTGCCGATTTCTTCCACAAGCTCGCCGCGGGCTCTGCTTACTCGGTGGGGCGGCCCTCTCCGTCTTCGTCATTGAGCAGCTCTTCGAGCGCGAGATCCACTTCGTCCGGTTCAGGATCCGGATTCAAAAGATTCGACAACAGGAAAGTCGGGTCATCGATATCTTCACTGCCCGGTACGAGATCAGGGTGCGACCAAAGTTCGTCCCTGCGCTCTGCCCCTACAGCGTCGCTGATCTTCCGCCAAAGCTCCGCAGCCTCTCTAAGCCTTCTGGGGCGCAACTCGAGTCCGGCAATCGTGGCGAAGGCTGATTCGGCCGGACCGCCGGTAGCCCGCCGCCGCCGTACCGTCTCGGCTATCGCATCCGCACTCGGCAGCCTCGAAGTCGCGCTCGCGGTCACGACATCCACCCAGCCTTCGATAAGCGCAAGAGTGGTTTCCAGCCGACCGAGCGCGGCAAGCTGAGTTTCGCTCTTTGGCATGAGCAGCTTTCCTGCCGAAATAGCCTTCTTCAGCTCTTCCGGATCGAGCTGGCTCGGATCTCCGGAGAATTCTTCGAAGAAGTCGAGATTGATTCTGGTCCCGCTCGAAATCTCTCGAAGCGCCGAGATCACGTGAAGATTCAGCCACCTGGCCTGCCGGAACAGCCTCGCGTGGGCGAGCTCTCTTACAGCCAGATAGAGTCGGATTTCTTCCGGATCTATGTCGAGTCCCTCACCGAATTCTGCAAGATTCTGAGGGATGAGCGCCGCCTGGATTGAGTCATCCTTGTTCCCAAACAGCGGGATTCCGACATCGCCACCGGAGACCACCTCTGTCGACAACTGCCCGATGACCTCACCGAACTGCATCGCGTAGATAGCTCCGCCAACGTTCTCAATGATCTTTCGCGAGGAGTTGATCAGTTCGGAGAGTTCTTCGGATTCCTCGGGCCGAACCGTATTGGCAATTATCGCCGCGATGCCGCCAGCGACAGGCTCGGCGAGTTCGGTCCAGACCTGGAGAGTGGCCTGCACCCACTCTTCGCGAGTGAGAATTCGAGGCGTACTCTGCAATTCGCTGAATGAGGTCGCTTCGTCCAGCCACAGGGCGGCAACCCTGAACGCCTGCTCGGTCGCGGCTATGTCCTTCTCGGGAACCTTTTTGCTTGATTTTCTCGCGACCTCGGTTGCGCGATCCCTCGCGAGATTCCAGCTAACTCCACCGGTGTGATCGGTGACCGCCTTGTCCATTGCTCCCATGAGCTGGTTGACGAAATTCTCGTCTATCCTCAGCACACCGGAGTCGGAAAGCATGCTCGGGTCAAAGCCGGGAATGTTTTCAAGGAACTTCCGCAGTTCTTCAAGGTTGAAGCCCTGAGGGAATTGCGGCTCGTCCTCGTTCGGGTCGGCATCCTCGTTCTTCGCCATGTAGTCAACGCTAACCCCTGATCCGGGCAATAGTGAGGCTTCTCAACTAGGCTTATGGCTCTATCGCTCCGCTGGTGGCGAACGGCCAATTGAGAGAGGGCTTGAGTGTCCATATTTGAAGCACCGCCAGCGTCCTCAGGGCGTCGCCGTTCCCGAGTTGTCGGAGGATGGCTGCTTACGGTCGGGGTAGTCGGGTTTCTCGTTTTCGCCCTGATTCCTGCGCCCTATGTGATCGACGTGCCGGGGCCGGTATTCAATACTCTCGGCAAGGCTGGAACCGGAGACTCACGAAAACCGCTGATCAGCGTCCCAAACGAGACCACCTACCCGACTGGCGGAGCTCTCGATCTGCTGACTGTAAGCACGGTCGGCGACCCGGACTCTCCAGCTACCTGGTGGGAGATAGTCCAGGCCTGGTTTGATCCGTCAAGAAAAGTCACGCCGATGGATGAGGCCTTCCCGCCCGGGCTCTCAATTTCGGATCTCAACGAGCAGGGTCGGCTGATGATGGCCAATTCTCAACAGGCCGCGGTAGCCGCAGCTTTGATCGAACTCGGATACACGGTTCCAAGCGAGGTCACCGTCGGTGCCCTGCTCGACAACAGTCCCGCGGTCGGCAAGCTTGAACCGGGAGATGTAATCGTTTCCGTTGCCGGTCAGACTATTACCGGCGTAGATCAGTTGCGCCAGGTAATTGGGGCCTCCGGCGTCGGAAATCAACTGAGCATTGTCATCAAGCGAAACGGTGAAACCAAAGACGTATCGGTGGTTCCGATCCTCAGCGATGACGATCCACCGGCACCGATAGTGGGGTTCTATCCTTCAATCCAGTTTGATTTTCCGATCGAAGTGGACATCCAGCTCGAGAATGTTGGCGGTCCGAGTGGTGGCCAAATGTTCGCTCTCGGGATCATCGATCTGCTAACTCCCGGCGAGCTGAATGGAGGGGAGAAGGTCGCAGGCACCGGAACGATAGAGGCTGACGGAACTATCGGAGCCATCGGTGGAATTCAGCAGAAGCTCTTTGGGGCGCTTTGGGCAAAGGCGAAGTGGTTCCTGGCGCCGAAGTCGAACTGCGACGAGGTGGTTGGTCACGTTCCGGACGGGCTTACCGTCGTGGCTGTTTCCACTCTCAAAGATTCTCTCGCGGCGCTAAAGGCGATCGAGACCGGGGTTGGCGTCGATTCTCTGCCGAGCTGCTCTGCAGGCTGAACTCGGGGCTCTCCAAGCCTTTGCGGGTAGCATGGACTGACCGCTGTCCCCCAAAGCTGGAGAGTTCCCTTGACCTCAACTCGCGCCGAACGACCTGCCGCAAGCCGCTCTCGAACGCCACTCGTGGTGGCCATCGCCGTAATCGCAGCCCTGGTTATCGGATTCTTCATCTTCGCGGGGCTCTACGCCGACTGGCTTTGGTACCAGCAACTCGGCTACCTCGAAGTTCTCACAACGCAGTGGGCCGCAAGCGCTGCAATGTTCGGAGTCGGGTTTCTTGCGATGGCGATTCCGGTCTGGGTGAGCATAGAGGTCGCATTCCGATGGCGACCGATGTACGCCAAGCTGAGCTCCCAGCTTGATCGCTATCAGCAGGTAGTTGAGCCGCTGCGCAGGCTCGCCACCTATGGCATCCCCGCCGTTCTCGGACTCTTTGCCGGAGTCGCGACGAGTTCCAACTGGCAGATGGTCCTGGAGTGGCTCAACCGCACTCCATCTGGAGTAACAGACCCGCAGTTCGGCATGGATATTTCCTTCTACCTGTTCGAGCTTCCCTTTTACCGCGGAGTGGTCGCGTTCGCTTCCGCGGTCGTACTGATTTCTGCAGTGGCAGCATTTGCAACCAGCTACCTGTACGGAGCTGTCAGGTTTGCCGGGCGTGAGGTTCGAATCTCGAAGTCAGCGCGGATCCAGTTCGCGATCCTCGGTGCGATCTACCTCGCGCTTCAGGCTGTCAGCATCTGGCTCGACCAGTACGCGACCATGTCTTCGAGTACCTCAACCGATCTCATCGTCGGACCCGGCTACACGGATGTTAATGCAGTGATTCCCGGAAAGGCGATTCTTGCAGGCATCGCGGCTGTAGTTGCAATTCTCTTCATCATCACCGCGGTAATCGGCAAATGGAGGCTTCCGATAATCGGCACCGCGCTGCTGGTAGTCAGTGCGATTGTGATCAGCGGAGTCTACCCGTGGATTGTCCAGAGATTCCAGGTTGACCCGAGCGCCCGCTCGCTCGAGTCCCAGTACATAGAGCGAAACATCGATGCGACCAGAGCCGCCTATGGGGTTTCCGATGTAGAGGAGACTCCCTATAAGGCAAAGACGGATACGGCCCCCGGAGCGCTCAGAAACGACGCTGAAACCACTGCGAACATCAGGATTCTGGATCCGGCCCTCGTAACTGACTCTTTTGCCCAGCTAGAGCAGATCAAGCAGTACTACCAGTTCGCTCCGCACCTCGACGTTGACCGCTACACGATCGACGGAAAGACTCAGGACACGGTTATCGCGGTTCGCGAACTCAACCAGGCGGGAATCGGCAGCTCAAGCAACTGGGTAAATGACCACATCGTCTACACCCACGGTTACGGCATTGTTGCCGCTTATGGAAACCAGCGCACAGTCGACGGAATGCCGTTATTCCTGGAGTCGGGTATCCCGACAAAGGGGGACCTTGGAACCTTCGAGCCTCGGGTGTACTTCGGTGAGGCTTCGCCGAATTACTCGATCGTGGGCGCTCCGGAGGGTGCGGACCCGACCGAGCTCGACTACCCGTCCGGAACCGAAGAGTCCAGCCAGAACGCCCAAACCACCTACAAGGGAGACGGCGGGCCCAAGCTCGACAGCTTCCTCAACAAGATCGTTTACGCGATCAAGTTCCAGTCGGAGCAGATCCTGCTTTCAAGCGACGTCAATGAGGAATCGCAAATCCTCTACGATCGGCACCCGCTCACTCGCGTCCAGAAGGTTGCCCCCTACCTGACGCTCGACACCGATCCGTACCCTGCGGTGGTAGACGGAAAGATCGTTTGGATCGTTGACGGCTACACGACGAGTGATCAGTACCCGTACTCGCACGTTGAGCAGCTTTCGAGTGCGATTGCAGACACTTACACGCCTACGCCGCTGTATGCAGTCGACGACATCAACTACATCCGCAACTCGGTCAAGGCGACAGTCGATGCCTACACCGGGAAGGTCACTCTCTACGCCTGGGACACCGAGGACCCGATCCTCAAGACCTGGCAGAAGATCTTCCCGACCACCGTCAAGCCGATGAGCGACATGAGTCCGGAGCTCATGCAGCACGTGCGCTACCCGTCGGATTTGTTCAAGGTCCAGCGCGCTGTTCTCGGTACTTACCACGTGACCGAGCCGGGCTCTTGGTTCCAGAGTGATGACGCCTGGATCACTCCTCCGGACCCGACCCAGTCTTCTGCGAGTGCGAGGCTGCAGCCGCCGTACTACCTGACCATGAAGGTTCCGGGCTCAGATAAGTCCGCGTTCACGCTCTATACGACCTATATTCCGAAGGAATCGGGAGATAAGGCCAGGAGCATCCTCACCGGCTATCTTGCGGTGAATGCGGATGCCGGCTCGACTCCGGGGCAAATCTCGCCCGATTACGGCAAGTTCACTCTGCTCACTTTGCCCAAGGCTGAAACCGTGCCCGGTCCGGGTCAGGTGCAGAACAACTTCAACGCCGACCCGACGGTTTCAACTGAATTGAACCTGCTCAGCCAGGGTTCGACCACGGTGATCAAGGGCAATCTGCTGACCCTGCCCGTCGGTGGCGGACTGCTGTATGTGCAGCCGGTCTACGTGCGCTCCACCGGAGAGACGAGCTATCCGCTGCTCAAGAAGATCCTCGTGGCCTTTGGTGACAAGATCGCCTTCGAGTCCACTCTCGATGCCGCCCTCGACTCGATCTTCGGCGGCGACTCCGGAGCGTCTGCCGGCGACAATGAGACCCCGCAGGAGCCGGGCACCGACGAGCCGACCGAGCCCGGAACTGACGAGCCCGGAACCTCCGCAGACAACCCGGCTCTGAAAGCCGCGCTTCAGGATGCCGCGCAGGCTCTAAAGGACCGCGAAGCCGCCTACGCCGCCAACGACCTCGTTGCAGCAGCACAGGCCGACAAGAAGCTGCAGGATGCGCTTGAGCGCGCACTTGCCGCCGCCGGAGTAACCCCGTAGCGGTCGCTGAGAGCCGGGCCCAACCGGCCCGGCCTCAGTGTGCTATGGTTGATAACCGCAACGCGGGGTGGAGCAGTTCGGTAGCTCGCCGGGCTCATAACCCGGAGGTCACAGGTTCAAATCCTGTCCCCGCAACCACTAAGCAGTTCGGCTCGCTCCGTTTGGGTTTCTGCGATCCTAAATTGCTGGTCCACTAGCCCCTCTTGGTCGGCGCTCCCTTGGATTCGAAGGAGTTTATTTTCCATACTCCGAGAGCGCCTGGAGCGCCCTCCTGGTGCCAGTATCCGAACTTGAGCTCCTGATCCCAAAGCTCACCTTCGTACTTGGATGCTTGCCGCCACCATTAGTGCATGCGGGTAGCCCTTCGCCCAGGCCGCGATTTTGGAGCGGCTTGAGGGGTCGCTGATTCCCTTGTGCTCCAGCGGGGCTTCTGCGTCTGATCTGGAGAGCGGGGACAGCGGAAGATCGATGACAATCTCGGGGAGACCGCCAGCCCTCCAGGTCTCGTCTGGCCAGTTGCGTCCGGCCATCGCTATCCGGGAGTCGGCTGGCAACAGGTCGAGCAGCGCTTCTCTCAACGGAGCCAGCATTGATCCGAGGTGGTCGACTTCGTCGATTACGAGCAGTGTCGGTCTGTCTGCCCCGACACTCAAGGTTGCCAGCAGCGCACCAAGACCGAGGTGCATTGACCTCGCATCGTGTGCGCTCAGCTTGAATCCTGCTTGCACAGCAGAGCGGCCGATTGCCCGGAGCAGTGCAGACTTTCCGATTCCGCCGGGCCCGTGGATATAGAGGATGCGACTGGAGGAGTTCGGTTCCAGAAACTTCGCAGCCGCAGCAAGTTCCGCTTCGCGGCCAGTGAAGTTCGCGGCATCCGTCTCCTGAAGCACATCGCGAATGGTCTTAGCCTCCCGCGACACTCCAGTCGTCATGCTCCGATTCTGGCAGAGGGGTCAGCAGCTCGTCTTACTGTGGGCACTTCTGGGATTGAAGCATTCGAATAAATGTTCGATACTTGTGCAATGGGTGAACCGGTTGAGCCAGCTACTGGAAAGCGCTGGCAGCGCTTTGGCTATTGGGTTCATGAATTGCGCCCAGGAGTGTTCAGAGTCGAAGATCAGTCAGGGCAGACGATTGGATTCGTAACCGCTAAGGGATCAAGGTTTCAGGCGCGCAGCGGCTATGGGCAATCACTTGCGACCTCCGAGGTTCTCGGCTCCTTCAACTCTGCGCGCGCGGCATTGCGGCTCGTAGTCGGCCATCACGAACTGCAGGAACTTCGCGACGAGGTTCGCCGGCAGGTTATCGAGCTGGAGCAGAAAGACCCGAACTCTAGGAGTAGGGTTCGATGAGCTCAGGGCCGTCGCCGCGAATTGGAGCCACCTCGTGAAACGACAAGCCTGAGGCGACCGGGATTGCCGCTTTGACTGCGGCATCCACCATCGACTGGTCGCCTTCGGTCAGCGGATCCAGCCACCATTGCCACAGGTCCTTCGGCAGCGGGACCGGGTTGCGGTCGTGGATCCCGGCTAGCTCCGCAACCGCGGGGGAGGTCAGGATTGTGGCGGTAAGTACCCAGCGACTGTCGTCATCCTTCGGTCTGGTCGGGTCTGCCCACCAGGAGTACAGGCCGGCGAAGGCGAGAAGGGAACCGCCCGGGTCGTGAATGAAGAACGGGCGCTTCCTGCCGTCTGGGTCGGTTTTCCACTCGAAATAGCCGGATGCCGGAATGATCGCGCGCTTCGACTTGACCGCAGGCTTCCAGGTCCCCTTGCTCATAATGTCCTCGGTGCGGGCGTTGAAGGTCGGGAACTTGAGGGTCAACTCCTTCGACCAGGAAGGCACGAGCGACCACCTTGCCGCCTCGAGTCGGCGAACTGGCTTCTGGCTGTCTTTCAGGGATTCGACCACGACCGAGATCTGCTGGGTTGGGCTGATGTTCCAGGACGGGAGCGGAATTCCCTCTCCGGTGAGGTCGGTCTCGAAGAAGGCGCCGACTTCTTCGGCGGTCTCCTTGAGCACGAACCTTCCGCACATGCTCTAGCGCTCCAGCACCACTGCGAGTCCCTGGCCGACTCCGATGCAGATAGCAACCAGAGCCCTGCCGCCCCCGCGGCGTGCGAGTTCGTGAGCGGCGTGGCCGATGATTCGCGCACCAGATGCTCCGAGCGGGTGCCCGATCCCGATCGCCCCACCGTGGATGTTGACCTTCTGAGGGTCGAGATCCGGCCAGAGCTTGATGCAGGCGAGGCTTTGCGACGCGAAGGCCTCGTTGAGCTCCACGAAGTCGATTTGCGACCAGTCGAGACCGGCGCGGGCGAGGGCGCGATTGGCTGCCTCGACCGGGGCTATGCCGAAAATATCCGGATCGACCGCGTGCACTCCGCGGGAGACTATTCGCGCCAGGGGTTCGGAGTCGAGAACTCCTTCCGCCCCGATGACTAGCGCCCCTGCACCGTCATTAAGCGGGGAGGAGTTGCCTGCGGTGACAGTTCCGTTTTCGCGGAATACCGGCTGCAGTGCGGAGAGAGCTTCGAGGGTCGAGTCGGGGCGGATGCACTCGTCGAGATCGAGGGCGGCACCTGGAACCGCGACCACTTCTTTGTCGAAGACACCCTCGGCCCAGGCTTTGGCGGCGAGCTTGTGGCTGCGCAGCGCGAACTCGTCCTGAGCTTCGCGAGAGATCTCAAACCTCTCGGCGAGGATCTCGGCAGATTCGCCAAGCGCAATCGTCCACTCGGCCGGCATCTGAGGGTTGACGATCCTCCAGCCGAGCGTCGTCGAATACATGACCTCGTGGCCGGAAGGGAAGGCGCGCTCCGGCTTCATAACGACCCAGGGTGCACGGCTCATCGACTCGACGCCGCCTGCGAGCATTAGCCGGGCATCCTCGGTTTCGATCGCGCGGCTGGCCTGAATGACCGCTTCAAGGCCGGAGCCGCAAAGCCGATTCGTCGTCGCGCCCGGAATCGAGGTTGGGAACCCTGCCAGCAGGGCCGCCATCCTCGCGACATTGCGATTGTCTTCGCCAGCTCCATTCGCATCGCCGAGAATCACGTCATCCACCGCGAGCGGGTCGAGCCCGGGGTTGCGCTCGAGCAGCGCCTTGAGTACCGTCGCCGCGAGGTCGTCCGGGCGGATGCCGCTCAGCGACTTGCCGAGCTTGCCGAACGGGGTGCGGACGGAATCGTAAATGAAGGCGGCGGGCATCTGGCTCCTTCGCTTCGGATCGCTAATTGCAGGGTATCGGATGCCCGTGGGGTTTGAACTGTCATGTTTGCGGGGGGCGCGGCGAAGGTTTCAGGAGGCTCCGCCCATAGACGCCCGCCACACCCGAGCCTCCTGAAGCCTTCGCCGCGTTGTTTTGCGATTGGTGGCGTTTCGGCTCCTGGCTCTCGAACGATCCGGATCATCGCGTCGCGTTAGGCGCGGAAGGTGAATGCCTGAGTGGGTAGGTGAGCGGGGCGGAAGGAGCATGCCCGCGTGAGTTGGCTAGTGGGAACGTAGGCTGGAGGTATGCAGGAGGCTGAAGTTGCGATTGCGGTGGGGCAGTTTGCGCCGGGGGAGGACAAGGACGCGAACCTTGCCGCGATTCGCGAGATGACTGCGCGGGCGGCCGAGCGCGGTGCGAAGCTTGTGGTGTTTCCGGAGTATTCGAGTTTCTTCGTGCCGGAACTCGGGGCGCGCAGTGTCGCGGCGGCCGAGGCGATCGATGGTGCGTTTGCAACTGCGGTTGCCGGGATTGCGAGCGAATTCGGCATCCATGTTGTTGCCGGAATGCTTGAGACTTCTGCGGATCCGAAGCGCTGCTCGAATACGCTCGTGGCCTTCGACGGCTCTGGCAATCTCGTGGCGAATTATCGAAAGATGCATTTGTATGACGCTTTCGGCCAGAAGGAGTCCGACTGGGTAGTGGCCGGGCCGATCGAGGCGCCGGAGACGTTCGAGCTTGCGGGCTTCAGGGTCGGACTGCAGACCTGCTACGACCTGCGCTTTCCCGAAGTCACTCGGCGAATCGTGGATGCCGGAGCCGATCTCGTGCTCCTGCCGAGCGAGTGGGTGCGCGGCCCGCTCAAGGAATCGCACTGGCGCACTCTCGTGACCGCCCGCGCAATCGAGAACACCATTTACATTGCCGCAGCCGACCAGGCGCCGCCGATCGGCGCAGGAAACAGCATGATCGTCGACCCGATGGGGGTAGAGCTTGCCACCATCGGAGATGAAACGGATGTCGCTCTCGCCTGGATCTCGCGCGACCGGCTGAGCGCAACCCGCAAAGTAAACCCGGCCCTCGAACTGCGCAGATTCAGGGTTGGGCCTGCCTGAGCAGAGTTGAGCCCGCCTGAGCATGGTCGTGCAGGGCTGCGCTACTAGTCAGTTGCGCCGGCCAAATTGCGGCGCACTCACCTAAGCCCTACCGGGTCACCGCCTAAGCGAACTCAACTGATCCGCCGCCCGCTGCAGCAGTTCGAACTTCTTGCAGTAGGCGAAGCGCAGCAAAGAGCCGTATTCCGCGCGCCGCTCGGGTTGCACGAACGCCGTCACCGGAACTGCGACCACTCCGGCCAGCTCCGGCAGGAGCCTGCAGAGCTCGTCCGCATCGTTGTAACCGAGCGGGGCGGCGTCCGCGATCAGGAAGTAGCCGCCTTCCGGCTTGGATACGGTGAAGCCCGCTTCTACGAGGCCGCGGGAGAGCATCGCGCTCTTTTCTTGAAGAGTCGAAGCGGCATCCGCGAAGTAGCTGTCGGCCAGACCGAGACCGACCGCGATTGCCGGCTGGAAGGGGGCGCCGTTGGTGTAGGTCAGGAACTGCTTGACTGCGAGGATTGCGTCGATCAGCTCTGCCGGCGCCGTAATCCAGCCGATTTTCCAGCCGGTAGTGCTGAAGGTCTTGCCCGCGCTTGAAATGCTGATCGTGCGCTCTCTCGCCCCCGGCAGGCTCGCGATCGGCACGTGCGCGCCTTCGAAAACCAGGTGCTCGTAGACTTCGTCGGTCACGATCAGGGCATCGTGCTCGATGGCAAGCTCGACCAGCAGCTGCAAGTGCTCTTTGGGCAGGATGCTGCCGGTCGGGTTATGCGGATCGTTGATTAGAATGAGCCTCGTGCGATCGGTGACCGCGGCTCGCAGCTCATCCGGGTCAAGCCGGAATTCGGGGCCCCGAAGCGGAACCGTCTTGTGGACTGCGCCGGAGAGGCCAATGATCGCGGCGTAGGAGTCGTAGAACGGCTCGAGAGTGAGCACTTCGTCGCCCTCGACGGTCAGCGCGAGGATGGTTGCGGCGATCGCCTCGGTCGCACCAGCGGTCACCATTACTTCGCGGTCGGGGTCGACGGCGAGCCCATAGAAGCGCTCCTGGTGTGCGGCTATCGCATTGCGAAGAACGGGCATTCCGATTCCCGGCGCGTACTGATTGATGCCATCCCGAATCGCCTTCTGCGCGGCCTCGAGAACTTCGGGAGGGCCATCCTCATCGGGAAACCCCTGACCTAGATTGATCGCGGATGTCCTCACGGCTAGCCCGGACATCTCCGCGAAGATAGTCTGCCTAAGCTCTCCATCGTCGCCGAGCAGCATTGCCGCCCTGGCCGTGCGCTGCCAGTTGCCCGTTACCGTCATGCTGTCACGCTAGCGCGATCTGTGGATAATCGCTTCGATCTCGAAGGATGCTGCCCTAGTCTCGGTGCCCATGAAACACCGTTTTCTCGGCCTGGTTTCGGCCGTGGCTGTTGCCGTGTTGCTCGTCGGCTGCGTTCCGAAAACTGAGGTAGTGAGCCCGGCACCGCAACCGAGCGTTACGCCGCCGTTTGCTTCGGATGAGGAAGCGCTGGCTGCGGCTGTTGAGGCTTATGCGCGGTATCTGAAGGTTACGGATGAGATTCTGCAGGGCGGCGGGAAGGATCCGTCGCTGGCTAGCACGGTAATGACGGGGGAGTTGCTGGATGCGAACCTGGAGAGTTTCGACAACTTCAAGGCTCAAGGATTGCACACTATCGGTGAGTCTTCATTTGACCAGGTGACACTTCAACAATTCGATGCTTTCTCCCTTGGAACAGCGATCGTAGTCATTTACGTTTGCACCGATGTATCTGCAACGGACGTACTTAACTCGGAAGGACAGTCTGTTGTGGCACCCGACAGGCTTGATCGTGGTACCTATCTCGTCACTTTCGACTTTGATAATGAAGTTGGGGCACTACTGGTCGCGCACGATGAACTCTGGTCGGAGGAACCGTGCTAGGCGAGAAGAGATTCTTTTCAGAGGTGTCCTTGCTAATTGGCCTCGCCACGTTATTATTCCAAGGCCCACTCGTGTCCTCGGTTAGGGACTGCGCTACTGCCGAACGGCAAGCAGGGCTGTGTAGTGTCGGCGCATCCAACGACGGGACCGAAGTGACGATCGGTGTCACTGTTACGGATCCTGGGAGCCCGGGAGGGTCATCCGGTCCTCTTGCTGAGCCAGATCCCGACGTCATTTTTCACCGTTCGGGGGACGGGCTGAATCTCCCGGGCGAACCGGGGGAGCCGTCTGGCCCGGTCACACTCGAAGCGGTCAGGTCTTTTCGCCCGGATCCTCCGCGGGATCTCATGCAGCCGAACGGCTGGATGCTCGTTGGGCTTGATACGAACTTCTATGCGAAGGCTCCGGTGCAGGTGAAGTCGGGGACTTTGCTGGGCCAACTGGCTTCGGTGCGCTTCACTCCCGCGGTCTACTCGTGGACTTACGGGGATGGTGCTTCTCGCTCTACTCACACCCCAGGCGCAACCTGGAAGGCTCTCGGTTTGGCGGAGTTCGACCCGACTGCGACCAGTCACATCTATCGGAGCCCGGGTACTTACTACATTGATCTGACCGTTGGTTACCGGCCGGAATATCGTTGGGCTGGCAGTTCTGAGTGGATTCCGATCGACGGTCTGATTTGGGTGCCAGCGAATCGGCTCGTGGCTGTTGCCTCAAACGGCGCAAAGACGGTTCTGGTCGAAGACGACTGCACCGCAAACCCCTCCGGACCAGGCTGCTGACTAGGATTGAGCGGGACGATCGCCGAGTCATCGGCGAATTCGGCGAATGAACAGCGCCCTCTCAGTCGCAACATATGAAATGCTCAGACTCGGGTTGGATGCTGGCTCTGCCTGGAAGGAGCACCCAATGACCGACAGCGACGAGCCCGTCGAAATGAACAATTCAGAATCGGAACCAATAGCAGAACCGATTCCGCACGATTCAGGCGCAGAACCAAGAGCAGAGGCCCAGCCAACTGAGGCCCAGCCAACTGAGGCCCACTCAACTGAGACACTGACCGCAGAGCTGAATCCGCATCCACCGATTTCAACAATCGAAACCCGCAAGAAGAACCGCAGCCCCCTCGGGCTCGTAGCCGGGCTCGCAGTAGGCGCACTAATCGGCGGTACCGCGGGCGCTGGAGTTGCGACCTGGGCCATCACCACGAACCTCAATTCCCACTCGAGCACTTCCGCGACCGCCGCTCCGACCACGATCACGGTGAATAACCCGAACAGCGTGACTGCAGTAACTGCAATCGCTGCCAAAGCAGGGCCCTCGATCGTGACGATCAGTGTGCAGGGCGAGCAATCGGCCGGGACCGGCTCGGGAATCATCATTACCGAAGACGGCTACATCCTCACCAATACCCACGTCGTGACTTTGGACGGCGAGTCAGCGCACCCGACCATTCAGGTGCAGACCTGGGACGGCCACCTCTACACCGGCAAGCTCGTAGGAACCGACCCGATTTCGGACCTCGCGGTAGTCAAGATCAGCGGAACCTTCCAGCCGCTCGAGTTCGCCGATTCAAGCAAGCTCAATGTCGGAGACATGACGGTTGCGATCGGCGCCCCGCTCGGTCTCTCAAACACCGTCACCAACGGAATCGTCAGCGCCCTCAACCGGGGAATCACGATTTCTTCTTCTGCCGCCCCGGACGACTCGAACAGCCAGTCGCCCAATGATCAGGGAGACAGCCCATTCAACTTCTGGGAGTTCCCGGGCTTCGGTGACTCGAACGGCAACGGAAACGGCGACTCGAACGGCAACGGAAACGGCGACGACCAAAGCAGCCAGCCCCAATCCGCCTTCGACATGGCGAACATCTTCCTCCCGGTAATCCAGACCGATGCGGCCATCAACCCCGGCAACTCGGGCGGTGCGCTGCTCGACTCGAACGGCAAGGTAATCGGCGTCAACGTCGCCATCGCAGGCTCCGGTTCGCAGTTAGGTGGCGGACAGTCGGGCAACATCGGCATCGGTTTCGCGATCCCGTCGAACCTCGCCAAGCGAGTCGCGTTCGACATCATCAACAACGGCACTGCGAGCCACGGGCTCATGGGAGCGACCATCATGGATGCCGCATCCGACAGCGCGATCAAGGACAAGACGATAGTCGGAGCGAGCGTCCAGTCGGTTACGGATGGCGGGCCCGCCAGCAAGGCCGGCATCCAGAAGGGCGACATCATCACTTCCTTCAACGGAGTGCCGGTAACCGGCAGCACTGACCTGACCGCTCAGGTCAGGGCTGCAGAAGCCGGCTCGAGCGCGACCGTCACTTATGTGCGAAACGGTCAGGCGACAACCGTGACTCTCACACTTGGAGAGCTCAAGTAATGCCATAGTTGAGCACATGGCATCGAAGGAGACTCCCTCACCGGGGGTCTCTTTCGTTATGCCGGTGCTAAATGAAGCCGGCTACGTCGAAGCCGCAATCCGCTCGGTGCTCGAGCAGGAGTACGACGGCGAAAAGGAAGTCGTTCTCGCCCTCGGCCCGTCGACCGACGGTACGACCGAGACGGTTCTGAAGCTCGCGAAGAGTGACCCGCGCATTCGCACGGTAGAGAACCCTGGAGCGGACATCCCGATCGGGCTCAATCTGGCAATCAAGGCGAGCAGGATGCCGATCGTGGTGAGAGTGGATGCCCACTCAGAACTCGAACCCGGCTACACCGAGCAGGCTGTCGCAACTTTGCTAAGCACGGGAGCGGCCAACGTTGGCGGAATAATGCGCGCTCGCGGCCGCACCCCGTTTCAGGCGACCGTCGCGAGAGCCTACAACTCGCCGTTCGGGCTTGGTGGTGCGAGGTACCACAGCGGAGCGGTAGCCGGACCGGCCGAGTCGGCCTACCTTGGAGTGTTCCGCCGCGAAGCCCTTGAGAAGGCCGGCTATTTCGACGAGACAATCAGGCGCGGTGAGGACTGGGAACTTAACCTTCGGATCCGGCGCGGCGGGGGAGAGGTCTGGTTCGACCCGAAACTCAAGGTCACCTACTGGCCGCGGGAGAACTGGGCGAAGCTCGTGAGGCAGTTCTTCGCGACCGGCGCCTGGCGGGCCGAACTTGTGCGACGAGACAAGGGGCGAAACCCGTGGCGGTTCTACGCCCCGCCGGTGCTCGTGCTCTCAATTCTCGCGAGCATCGTCATTGGAGTGCTCCAGTTGACCGGGGTGCTGCACGGCAAGCTGAGCCTCTTGTTCAGCGCCGTATACCTCGCGCCGATCGCCTATCTGCTGCTTGTGCTCGCGGTCTCGCTGTTTGCCGACAGGGTCAGACCCTGGAGTCTCAGACTGATCTTTCCCCTCGTCTTGCCGACCATGCACCTGAGCTGGGGCACCGGCTTTCTCGTTGGACTCATTCGCGGCGCCAGCGGAGTGAATGACACCTCGCGCACCGAATAGCGACGATCCGATTCGTGGAGAAAATGCCCCGCCAGCCAGTTTCATAGATCTGGCCGCACATCCCTGGATAGCGACGGACCCGAGAGTACGCCGATTGACTCGCGCTAGCTCGTAGAAGGATGCTTCAGGGTGCGTTTCACCTTCGGCTTCGGTGCAGGGAGCGCTTCGGTCGTACGCTGCACGAGGTCCTGCAGCCACTCGCGGTTCTCGAGTCGGTCGCCCGGCACCGCGTAGTAGAGCTTCGACCCAGGGTATGCGGGAGCGAGGGTCTCCGGTCCGAGGAGCTCCTCGCCGACCTCGGTCGGCTTCATGAAGAGCGTGTCATCGCAGATGAACGCGACCGTCTTGTCGCCGCAGTACAGCGCGTACTCTCCGAACATTGCGCGCGTGCTCACCGGCAGCGGATCCAGCTGATCGAGAATAAACTCCGCGGTCTCCTTGCGTGTGGCCATTCAGATCCAGCCTTCGCGAATCAGGCGGGCGACCACGCGCTCGGTGGCGTGGCCATCGTCGTGCGGGTTGAACTTCTCGCGCCAGGCGGCGTACTTCGAGGCGTACTCCGCCTGCACGGCATCCGGATGCTGCACCAGGTCGACGAGTTCGCTCTCGTCCTGCACGACCGGCCCCGGCGCGCTCGGGATCAGGTCGAAGTAGAAGCCGCGCAGTTGCTCCTTGTATCGCTTGAGATCCGGAGTGTAGAAGTAGATCGGCTTGCCGGTGACGGAGAAGTCGAACATGACGCTCGAATAGTCGGTGACCAGGACATCCGCAGCCAGAAAGATCTCGGAAACGTCCGGATAGCTCGTCACGTCTATGACGCCTTCCGCGGAGATATTCTGACCCGGCTCGATCGTGCGGGCGTGGCCGCGGATGAGAACCACCCAGTCGGGTCCGAGCTTTCTGCTGAACTCTGCAACATCCAGATGGTCGACCTTGTCCGGGCGGTCGTCGCGCCAGGTCGGAGCGTAGAGCAGAACCCGAGCCGAATTTGGGATGCCGAGCCGCTTTCTGATCGCTGCGGGGTCTCCGGTCGAGAGCACGTCATCCCGCGGGTAGCCCTCTTCCCAGATAGGGCCGAAGTAGGCGTAGGAGCGGCGGAAGATTTGCTTCGCGTAGTCGTTCTGGGCGAGCAGTGCGTCCCAGCGGCCGCGCTCGCGAATCGTCGCGAGAGCCGGGCGGGGCTTGAATGGCCGGCGGGAGATCGCAAGCCGCTTGAGCATGGTTCCGTGCCAGGTTTGGAGCACCTTCTGGTGCGGGCGCGATTCGAACCGGTTTCGAAGCCAGTCGTTTATGACGATGAGCTTTGAGGCGGCTCTGGCCTCCCACCACTGTTTGGAGCCCTCGATGACCGCGATCGAGCCTTGCGGGACTGCCACCGAGGCATCCGCCACTCCCCAGTAGCGCTTGAGTTCCGGCCGCACTCTCGCGAGTTCGCGATCGATCGCGAGCGGATTGCAGGACGCGTTCTGGCCGTAAAAGCTCTCGAAGAAAACGGAGTCCTCGGCTTCGACTTTGGCGGAACGGTATTGCTGTTCGAGTCGGGCCTGATTCTCACCGCCCAGCTCGTCGTCTCCGAGTGGCGGGGTGAAGACCGCGAACACTTCCGCGAGTTCGACTCTGAACGCGAGGCGGAATCTGCCGGGAACGAGCCTGGACTCCGGATGCGCGACCTCGGAGCCATCGAGGTCCAGCCCGTCGAGAAGAATCCGGTAGCTGCCTGAAGGCGGAGCCAGCGGCGACCCGCCCCAGCGGCTTGCAAGCAGCGGAACCCTCGCAACCCATTTACCCGATTTGGCCGAGATCTCTGCTTGGAGAGTGAGCCTCGATCCTTCAAGAGTCACCCTTCGCGGCGCGCTGCCGGTTCCGGAGATTTCCAGAGCGGGGGATGCCGGGTCGTCAATCAGGGTTATCGTGACGGCCGGTGGCGTCGAATCGGCTGGCCGCATCGCACCAGCCACTTCTGCCGCTTCCGCCACTGCCGTCATCCCGAGACCTCCGAGCCTGGAGCGAAGCTCCTCGTACACTCTGGCAGTGTTCCGGCCGTCGCGGTACTTGTGGTGGGTTTCGGCGAGCCGCTTCGAATGGGCCGCGAGGCGCTCCAGCCGCTTCGAATCTGACAGGAGCGCGATGAGCTCCCGCCAGCTCGAAACCTCGCTGCCTCCCGTGAACCGACTGAATGGTTCATAGAGCCCGCGGCTCGCCTCGTATTCGGCGGCATCCGGCGCAAGAAAAGCAATCGGCCGACCCAGCAGAGCAAAATCGAAGGCGGTCGACGAGTAGTCGGTTACCAGAATGTCGACCGCAGGCAGGATCGGGTTGAGGTCGCCCTGCACGCTCGAGGGGAGCATCCGGATTCGGTTCGATGCTTCCGAACCGGCGGCGTACTCCCCAAAGCCGTGCGGATGCGGGCGCAGCACGAGCACGCTCGCTGTCTTCTCCAGAAATTGCGAAATCTCAGCCCACTCGTCCGCACTGGGAATCGCGGGGTCCGGCTGGCCGTCTCGCCAGGTCGGCGCGTAGAGGATGATCCGATCTGCGCCGAAATCACCAGTCGCCGATTCCAGGAGTACGCGCGCCGGTTGAGTCTCGCCGAGCACCACGTCATCCCGAGGATCCCCGGTTACCGCGACCTTACCCTCGGGCAGACCGAACGCGCTTCGCAGCCGCGCCGCCGAAACCTCAGAGGCGGCAGGCATGAGTCCGATCGACCTCGTACTGCGCGCATAGAACCTCCTGAGCAACCCTCGCAGCAGGCGCGGACTGGAGAAGGTCACGGGTGAATCGAGCTGAATCTTCTTGAGCGGGATCCCGTGCCAAAGCTGCACGACGAACGCTCCGCGAGTGCCGAATCGGTTCGCATCACCCAGACCGTGGGTGACCACCACCACTCCCGCCCGCAGGGTGAGCCTGAAGCCGCGCCAACTGCCTCGCTTAGCCGCCTTGAGTCCGAGTTTCTTCGCCGCGGCAACCTCTGCGGCATCCCTCGTGAGCCAGACGATTCGAAGCTCCGGGGCGGCCCGCTCGACGAAGCGGTAGAGCGCGAGTGCCCCTTCTCCCGGCCCGGCAGCGCTTGCAAAAACCCAGCGAGAGCGATCGCGCCGAACCAGCAGAGATGCCAGTGCCCCGAGGCCGTAAAGCGGCGCGGCAAGGATTTTCGCCGCATTGCCTTTGGCGAAGGTGAAGCCTGACAATCGTCGATTACCTCTCAGGGGTTGGTTTCGGCCTTGCGCCCGAGCCTAGCAGCGTGAGGCTGCACGATATCGGGAGGATAACGGAGGTCGCGATCGAGGCCGGAGGAGCGACATCCGCTGGTTTAATCGCCTCGTGAGCGTACTTTCTGACCTGAAGACAGCTAACCGGATAGTGCGCAACCTGCTGAGGGCGAGAGGCACCAGAAGGAGCCTCGCCGCGAGACTCCCTGAACGGCCCGCGGTCGGCAGCGTCCAGATCGCGGTCTATTTCGCCGACACCAAAGTCAACCTGTATCAAATCCGCCAGTGGTATGCGCCGCTGGTCGAACTGAACAAGAAGTATCCGGTGGCAATCATCACAAGGTCGCCCGGGGCCACTCTCGTCATGCTCGACGAGGCTCCCGTGCCGGTGGTCTATTTGCGCAAGGTCGTCGAGCTCGAGCAGTTCGTTGCCGAGCAGGAACTGCGAATGGTGTTCTACGTCAACCAGAACACCAAGAACTTCCAGATGTTCCGCTACGGCCGCATGTGGCACGTCTTCGTCAATCACGGCGAGAGCGACAAGATGTACATGACGACGAACCAGTTCAAGGCGTATGACTACAGCTTCGTAGCCGGGCAGGCAGCGCGCGACCGGCTAAGCCGAAAGCTCTGGGACTTCGATGTCGAATCGCGAACCTTCATGATCGGCCGCCCGCAGGCAGACCACTTCGCGGGGGAGCTTCCATTCAGGCCGGATGCGCGCAAGGTCATCCTCTACGCCCCGACCTGGGAGGGGGATCGGGATGCCGCGGCCTACGGCTCGGTCGCCTCACACGGGGTTGCACTCACGAGCGCTTTGCTGAAGTCGAAGGACTACCGGCTCATTTACCGGCCGCATCCAAGGAGCGGAGTACTCGACGAGGAGTATCGGGCGGCCAACGAGAAAATCATCTCGAACATTGCGGCGGCGAACTCGCACGACAAGTCTGCGCAGCACGTCTATGACAACGGCAAGGAACTCGGCTGGCAGCTTGCTGCTGCGGATGTCGCTATCACCGACGTTTCAGCAATGGTTTACGACCGTCTGGCAACCGGAAAGGCACTGATCGTCGCGAAGCCGGTTTCGCCAAATGCCGAGATCGACACCGCCGGGTATCTCGGTCACGCCGAGTGGCTGGAGGCTCGGGACGCGCCGAAGGTGATCGAGGCGGTCGAGAGAGTGCTCGGCGACCCCGAAGCACTCGAGCGCCTCAAGTTCTGGGTCGAGCGCCACTTCGGCGACACTTCGCCTGGGGCAGCGACAAAGCGGTTCCACGCTGCCGTCGATGAACTTGCCGATAACTGGGAGAAGCACGCCTCGATCCATGCTGACGATCCCCGGGTCAGAGAAGCTGACCCCTTTGACGGAGAAGGCGAAGACGAAGACGACCCATCCGCGAGCGCAGACTGAGGCTGCGGGCTGTCGCGCTGCAGGGTGTCGCGTTGCGGGCTGTAGCGTTGCGGGCTGTAGCGCTGTCGGCTGTCGCTGGCCAGGCCAGGTCCTAGTCGGCCCCGTCGGTAATCCACTTCGAGTCGGTCTTCACGACCTTGAGCGCCCTTGGCGCGATCTCGAAGGGGAACTCGGTCGGTGCTGCCCCGAAGGCTCCTCGCGAACTGGTCACGACCTTTCGCCCGAGCAGGTGATTGGCGGTTCCGCCGATCGTCGCCCCAATGCCGAAAGGCAGAATCCGCCCGACGGCACCGGTAGCGGTATTCCTCGCGAAGCGATTGAGAAACGCCTTTTGCAGCTTGTCGGTAAGCGGGCCGAGCACGGCCTGCGGCACGTTCCTGCCGATTACGTCTCCCCAGAACTTGGTGCGCGCAACCGAGCCGCCGCTGGCCTGCGCTGCCATGTTCAGCACCAGTTCGCTGCCTGAGGTCCCGAGCATCATTGCCATTACGATCGCCCGTGCCCGGTCGGGCTCGCGAAGCGGGATTCCGTGTACTTCCGCTATCGACTGAGCGAACAGTGCAGTTGCTTCCAGAAAGCCGACCGTTTCGACCCCGGTTAGTACGAGGCTCACCCCGGTGCCAACTCCCGGCACGAAGGCCGCCGCCCCCACACCGGCGCCGCCGGTTGTGACTGCAGCGAGGTACCTGCGCTCGAGAATCTGAATCACCCGTGCAGGGTCGGCCTCGGGGTGCCGCGCTCGAATATTCCTCAGGTGAGCGAGGACCACCGGGCGCTGGGTGGAGAGCAGCTTGTCAAGGCCGCGATGGGTGAGCGGATGCTGAGCCGCCTTCTTCAGGTCGGCATCCCGAATTTGCTTCAAACTTCTGCCTCTCACTCGGGCAATCAATCATAAGCGTTGAGATTGCGGGAATGCCTCGGGCTGGCAATGCTCTGGTTCAAAACTGTACATCGCTGTACAGTTAGTGAATGCAATCCAGCTACTCTCTCACCGAAGCGCGGGTCGCGCTGCCCGAACTCCTCAACAGGGTCGAGGCCGGTGAAGAGATCACAATTACCCGCCACGGTAAGCCGGTCGGCGTGCTCGTAGGCCATGCTCGCTGGATGAAGACAGCGAGACTCGAAGTCCTGGAGCAGGCGAGACAATTGCGGCTGCAATTGGCCGCGCTTAAAGATGAACCCCTGATTCTCAGGGCACTTGACACCCAGGACACGACCGATGCTCACATCGCCTGGAATAGGGGCAGGGAAGAACCCTGGGACCGAGTGGAGGGCGAGTCTCCCGAGTCGGGCAACAACTAGTGGACGCGTTTGATTCCGATATCGTCATCTTCTCGACCAAGCCAGGGGCATTGGGCGAGTGGATCCGTCGAACAATTGCGCAATCGGAAAGCCTGCTGGGCTCCGTTCTGCTGCTTCCGGAGACACTGTCGTGGACGATCAGACACGATCGAGAGCGGGAAGGTGCTGCACTTCGACTGCTTCTGGCGAAGTTCGATCTCAAAGAAGTCGACCTCGACGTAGCAGACGCCGCTACAACTCTTGGCGCGAAGTACGGACTGAGGGCGGCCGACGCGATTCATCTTGCTACGGCGGTCGTTTGGGGAGCTGATCGGTTTCACACCAACAACCGCAAAGATTTCAGCCCTGACATCACCGAGATTGACATCGTGCACCCTCAATCGCTCGGTACGCAGGACTTATCGGATGATCGGCACGATCGTGCATCTCGACTCATTTGAGCGAGCAATTGGGCAAGAATTTAGGGAAATACGCACGATCCTGCACTTCTGCAACGGGCCAAAGTTCTCCGGCCACACTGGTAATACCACGGTAGGATACAGGTATGAAAATTAGCGTGAGCCTGCCGGTCGAGGCAGTCGAGTTCCTGGACGAGCAGACCCGCTCCGGCGTTTACCCAACGAGGTCGGCGGCTCTCAGCTCCGCAGTGGCAGTTCTTCGTCAATGGACCATGCGGGATTCTTACGCCGAAGCCTGGGATGAGTGGGAGGCCTCGGGCGAGAACGAAGTGTGGCGCGCGGTTCTCGCAGACGGACTGGCGTCGGGGCAGTGATAGTCCGGGGCCAAATCTACCTGGCGTCACTTGACCCGGCAGTGGGACCTGAGCAGGGCAAGGTGCGCCCCGTTGTCATTGTCAGCAGCAACGCTGCGAATGATTCGGCGAATCGACGGGGTCGAGGCGTCGTAACTGTAGTTCCGGTGACCACGAATGTTAGATTCGTCTACCCGTTTCAGGTTCTCCTGCCCACCGAGGACTCCGGTCTGCCGGTGCCGTCTAAAGCTCAAGCCGAGCAAGTGCGCTCGATCAGCACCGATCGTCTCATCCGCGTGGTCTCGACACTGTCAACCCGGCTAGTGCTCGAGATCGACGACGCGCTGAGACTCCATCTATCGCTCTGAGGCCCTATCTCGCCAAAGAGAGGTTTATGTAATAGTGATCCCTTCAGATATACGAGGCGAGGAGGCATTCACCGTGACCAAGCGGGCAATTGAGATCAATGAAGAAGACCTGGCGCGCGCAAAAGAGCTCCTTGGAACAAAGTCGAATCGCGAGACGATCGCTCTCGCGCTCAAAGAAGTGATAGCCGTCGAGGCTGGCAGGAAATACATCCAGCTATTGCGAAGCGGCCATTTGAGCATAATGGCCGATAAGGAAGAGCGGCGTCGCGCGTGGGGGCAGTAGCGCCCGGAGCTTAGATCCCGTCCGTGCCGGAGCCAGAGCCGTAGTCCGCATTGTACTGCTCGAGCACCTTCCGGATCGGAGCATCCAGCTTGAGTTCGCCGCCGTCGAGGTAGAGGCCGCGCTTGCAGAATCGCTTTAGGTCGCGTTCATTGTGAGAGACGAAGAACAGGGTCCGCCCGCCGGCGAGCAGTTCTTCAATCCGGCGGTAGCACTTCTCGCGGAAGGCCTTGTCGCCGACCGCGAGCACCTCATCCACGAGCAGGATCGGTTCTTCGAGTCGCGAAATTACAGAAAAGGCGAGCCTGACCTTCATGCCGCTGGAGAGGTGCTTATAAGGTGTATCGAGAAAGTCGCCGATCTCCGCGAAGTCGATGATCTCGTCGAAGCGGGCGGCGATTTCCTGCTTCTTCATTCCGTGAAGACCCGCCATGAGGTTCACGTTGTCGCGTACCGTGAGGTCATCGACGAAGCCGCCGGTGATCTCGATTAGCGGAGCGACCCCGCCGTGGACCTCGACCGAACCTTCGTCAGGAATGAGCACTCCGGTCACGAGCTTGAGCAGGGTCGACTTGCCCTGGCCGTTTCGACCGACCACGCCGATAGCCTCGCCGCGATTCACCTCGAACGACACGTGCCGCAGCGCCCAGAACTCGCTCGGCCTGGTTCTGCGGTTCTTTCCGGCGAACAGGTCCTTGAAGCTGCGCCTGCCGCGGCGGTTACGACGGAAACGAATGCCAAGATCTTCGGCGCGGATGACGCACTCGGCACCGTGCGACCCGAGATCTCCCCGCGACCCCGTTGTCCCCCGCGACCCCACTGTTCCCTGCGACCCCGTTGTTTTGGCCATCAGATCTCCTTGAGCACCGAGCGCTCGGTGCGGCGGTAGACGAAAATGCCGAAGGCGAGGATCAGCAGGCTGAGCACCGCGCTCATCCCGATTGCGAACCAGTCGAGCTGGTCTGGGAAGAACCCGGATCGGTAGGCCGAGAAGATTCCGGCTAGCGGGTTGAATGCTCCGACTTGTTCAAGTCCGAGCTCGCGCAGATCTGGCAGTCCGTAGATGATCGGGCTCGCATAAAACGTGAAGCGCAAGATGAGCTTCACTGCTCGCTCCAGATCGCGGAAGAACACAACCAGCGGAGCGACGATCAGCCCGATTCCGACCATGAGCACCGCCTGAATCAGTATCCCGAGCGGGAACAGCACGAGCAGCCAGTTGACTCTGGTTCCGCCCGCGAAGATCGCGAAGACCGCGAGTACCGGCAGGCTCGCCAGGAACTCTATTCCCTTGGAGAGCACGAGCCTGTTGACCCAGACAGTTCTGGAAATGCGGGTGGAGCGAATGAGCCGCGCCTCGCGAATGAACGCCCTCGTGCAGTCGCTGATTGCTCCGTTAAACCACATCCAAGGCAGCAGGGCGGTCAGCAGAAACACGATGTAGGGCTGCTCTCCAACCGAGCGGTCGAAAATCTGAGTGAATACGAACCAGTAGATGGCTGCCATGACGAGCGGATCCAGAATCGACCAGAAGTAGCCGAGCACCGAGGTCGAGTATCTGACCCGCAAATCGCGAAGAGTCAGCAGCCAAAGCGAGCGCCGATAGCGACGAAACGGCGTCCAGGTCGCATCATCGTTCAGGGTCGCAGACACGCCCCTATGCTATTGCCTGGCCGCCTGAGAGTGAGCCCGAGTGAGCCAGAGCTATCCCGAGCCAGCCCGACCGAACCGCAGGAAGCCGTCTTAAACGAACTGGTTGGCCCGAATCAGATCCTCGGCGAAGTCGATCTCGACCGCGTAGAGGTCTGAAATGTCCAAAGGCTCAAGCTGAAGCCGGTCTTCGGCTACCGCCAGCTCGAGTCCGCGCTCGAAATAGTCCTGGTCGTTGACCCGGGCGAGCTGGCGCACAAGTGCTGCCTTCGCGTCGCGGGAGATGTAGTTGATTCCTACCGCTTCACCGAGGCCGTTCTTTACCGACTTGGAGAGTTCGCGAATGTAGCCGTGGGCATCCGTCGTGTACTTGACCTCTTCATCCGAGACCTTTGCGGTGTTGACCGAAACGAAGGACTGCTCGCGAGCAATGAGCTTTGCCGCGCGCTCGAGAGCCTCAGGGTCGAAGACCACGTCGCCGTTCATCCAGAGCACCCCGCCGGGAGCGGATGCCCGAAGCGCGCGAAGCAGGCTCTTTGAAGTGTTCGTCTGGTCGTACTGCTCGTTGTAAACGAAGGAGGCCTCCGGGAAGGCATCGATGATGTACTCAAGTTTGTAGCCGACAACGATCGTCACCTTGGCCGCGTCGCCGAAGGCGTGGCGGATGTTGTCGAACTGCTGCTGCATGATCGTGCGGCCGTCGTTCAATTCGGTCAGCGGCTTCGGCAATGAACGACCGAGCCTGCTGCCCATGCCAGCGGCGAGTATCACTACCTGTGTACTCAAGGTGACTCCTTTGGTGTCTATAAGTTTGCTCCGTTATTTTCGAAGCGCAAGAACGGACACCACGTTGTGCTCAGACAACTTTATCGAAGCTCACAGGAAAGAAGATGATAGTTCGCCGAGCATTTTCAATTTGTGATCAATAAGTTAGCGGCTCAGAAATGGGCTTTTCACTTGATACCGTTGACCACGTGCAGAACGCAGATTCAATCCTCGCCAAGTTCGATGCCCTCATCGAGAAACTGCACGATGAATCGGCCGAGGAGAAACGCACAGTCCAGGCTGAAGTCAAGAAGAAGCAGAAGAAGGCCAAGGCGGAGGCCGCAGAAAAGGCCGTTGTTCTCAGGGTTGAAGGGCTTTCAAAACAATTCGGCGAAACCAAAGCGGTCGACGAAATCAGCCTCGAAGTTTCTACCGGGACTGTGCAGGGAATTGTCGGCCCGAACGGCGCCGGGAAAACCACAACCCTCTCAATGATTTGCGGATTACTTAGACCAGATGAAGGGAAAGTCTTCGTAGACGGTATGGATGTCTGGGCAAATCCGGCCGCAGCAAAAAGGCAAATGGGGGTACTTCCGGACCGATTGAGGCTGTTCGATCGGCTGACCGGAAACCAACTGCTCTACTATGCGGGCATCCTGCGCGACCTGCCGCCGCAGACCGTAAGAGAGCGAATCGTTCAGCTTTCCAGAACCTTTGGATTCGAGGATGCCCTGCCAAGACTCGTAGCCGATTATTCGGCCGGAATGGTCAAAAAGATCGCACTTGCTGCGGCCCTCATTCACTCGCCGAAGCTACTGGTTCTTGATGAACCCTTCGAATCGGTGGACCCGGTTTCCGCAAGCGCGATCATCGAGGTGCTCGGCAACTACGTGAAGGCGGGCGGCACGGTAGTGCTCTCGAGCCACAGCATGGAACTGATCGAGCGAATGTGCGACTCGGTCGCGATCATCGTCGACGGCAAGGTGCTCGTTTCCGGAACCGTCGATGAGGTGCGCGGGGCCGGGCGACTCGAAGACAAGTTCATTGAAGTGGTCGGCGGCAAGGGAGCGGTGGAGGATCTCGAGTGGTTGCACGATTTCTCAAGCTAAAGCTTCGACTGCTTGGGAATCTGTTCCGCCGCAGCCCCTGGCAGATCTTCGGACTCGTCGTCGGATTCAGTTACGGAGTCGGCACCGCCGTTGCAGCGGCGGCCGGCTTGATCGCGCTTCGGCTTGCCCCGGTGGAACTCGCAAGAGACGTCGTCGTTTCTGCGGGTTCCCTGATTGTTCTTGGCTTCCTGCTGGTTCCCCTGGTATTCGGCGCAGATGACACTCTCGATCCGCGCTCGTTCAGCCTTTTTGGAATTCCCACCTCAAAACTGTCGCTCGGGCTTGCAGCCGCGGCGCTCATCGGGGTACCGGCGCTGGCAATTACCCTCGTCGCAATCGCTCAGGTAGTCACCTGGACGCGGGATGCCGGCACAGTTCTGGTCGCGCTGATCTCAATGGTTCTTATTGTCGCGACCTGCATTCTCGGTGCCAGAGTCACAACGAGCATTGCGGCTTTGCTGCTTTCGAGCCGGAGGGCGAGAGAAGTCACCGGACTGACCTCGCTGCTTGTGCTAAGCGCAATCGCTCCGCTGGTCGCGCTCGCGGTAACCGTCGACTGGGCAAAGGACGGACTTAGGGTCCTCAACGGCCTTGCCGGCGTGCTCGCCTTTACACCGTTGGGCGCGGTTTGGGCAGCGCCAGCCGCAGCGGCCGGTGGGAATGCGGGGCTCGCGATTCTGTTTCTGTTCATTGCCGCGGCTTTTCTTGCAGTCCTGTGGTTCGCATGGAGCTTCGTAGTTTCCCGGATGCTGGTTACGCCTGAACGGGTCAGCCGCGAGCGTCCACACGCCGGCCTCGGCTGGTTCGGGCTCGTGCCTGGAAATCAGGCCGGAGCAATCGCAGCCCGCAGTCTGAGTTATTGGGGGAGGGATGCGAGATACCGGGCTTCGCTTGTGATAGTCCCGGTCATCCCCGCAGTCATGATGGCGGCTTTGTACCCGGCGGGAGTGCCGTTTCACGTGCTGGTTCTGCTGCCGGTGCCGATCATGTGCTTCTTCATCGCCTGGAGCACGGTGCACAACGACGTCGCCTTCGACAACACGGCCATCTGGCTGCACGTCGCGAGCAATATCCGCGGCTGGGCTGATCGGCTGGGCCGAATTGTCCCGCCGCTGCTGCTAGGCATCTTCGTAATCGCTCTGGGCACTCCGCTGACAGTCTGGGGATACGGTTCCGCGGATGTGGCACCGGCGCTGATCGGCATGAGCTCCTGCGTGCTGCTGGTAGGCCTCGGACTCTCGAGCGTAATTTCGGCGGCCTTCCCTTACCCGGCAGTGCACCCCGGAGCGGGCCCGTTCGCGCAGCCGCAGTCGAGCGCGGGAGGGGCATCCTGGGTTCAGGGGCTCTCGTTCTTCGCGGTACTTGGAATTTCAATTCCCTCCGTGTGGCTCGCGGTCCTGGCCCTTCAGCGCGGCGGCGGATACAGCGTCGCGGCGCTGCTTGTCGGCCTTGCAATCGGGCTCGCTGCGATAATCGCCGGGGTCTACTTCGGCGGGAAAGTCTTCGAGCGCCGCGGTCCCGAGCTGCTAGCGTTCACGGCGAGGTACTAGCGCAGCCGAACGCTCGCTCGCGGCAGAAGGTACCCTTTAGGCATGAGTTCCGTTTCAAACAGCCCGGATGAAGTCGGCGGCGGCACCGCGACTCTCGATCGCGAACTGGAAGAGCTGCTCGAGCAGGAGCAGCTCGAGGACGGAGACCACGAGCGTTTTTCGCACTACGTCCCCAAGAACAAGATTGTGGAGTCCGCTGTCACCGGCAAGCCGGTCCGCGCACTTTGCGGCAAGCTCTGGACGCCTGGCCGCGATCCGGAAAAGTTTCCGATCTGCCCGACCTGCCGCGAAATCTACGAAAAGATGAAGCCCTGAGGCGACATCGACTCAGTCGTAGATAGTCGGGATGGCCGGCTCGCCCCTGGTTAGCCTGAATGCGTCGATCGGCAGTTCGGCTACCGCATTGGCGCAGTGCGATCTGGCAAGCTTCGTGCCTTCGATTCCGGTGTACCGCCCGTCGGCTTCGCCATCGGTCATTAGCTCGACGAGCAGCTTCCTTCCCTTGTCGGCGTAGGACTCCTGAGTGTCAGGGTCATCGTCAACGTGCAGCACTTCGGCGACTGCCACTCCCGTGTTGATCTGTCTGATCGGGACCTTCCTGCCGCCGACCGAGAGCTTCGCCTTCGACTTCTTCGCTACCGAGAGCCATTCGCCGTCGTCTCCCACTCTCGCGACGAGCTTGTAAACCATTCCCGCGGTTGGTGAACCTGATCCGGTTACCACCGAGGTACCCGCCCCGTAGGCGTCGACCGGAGCGGCCCTAAGCGAGGCAATCGCGTATTCGTCGAGATCGCTCGTGACGGTAATCTTCGTCTTCGTTGCTCCGAGACTGTCGAGGAGCTTTCGAACGGATGCCGCCTGTCCTGGCAAATCGCCGCTGTCGATCCGAACAGCACCCAGCTCGGTGCCCGCGACCTTCACAGCAAGTTTGACCGCGGCGGTCACATCGTAGGTATCAACCAGCAGAGTCGTGCCCGGACCGAGGGCGTCAACCTGGGCGCGAAATGCCTGCTCCTCCGAATCGTGCAGGAGAGTAAAGGAGTGCGCCGCCGTCCCCATGGTCGGCACTCCCCAGGTTCTGCCGGCCTCAAGGTTGCTGGTCGAGCTGAACCCGGCAATGAAGGCTGCTCTCGCTGCAGCAACGGCGGCCTCCTCGCTCGCCCTGCGGGATCCCATTTCAGCAATCGGGCGGCCCTCGGCCGCGCAAACCATCCGACTGGCGGCGCTCGCGACCGCCGAGTCGTAGTTGAGCACGCTCAGGGCGAGGGTCTCGAGCACTACCGCCTCGGCAAAAGTCCCCTCAACAATCAGAATCGGCGAGCCGGGAAAGTAGACCTCGCCTTCCTGGTATCCCCAGATGTTTCCGTTGAAGCGATAGTTTGCGAGCCAGTCGAGGGTCGGGGTGTCGACTACTGAATTGGCTTTCAACCAGTCGAGTTCGGCATCCCCGAATCTGAACTGCTCGACGAGTTCGAGCAGCCGGCCCGTGCCAGCGACAACGCCGTAGCGGCGACCGTTCGGCAGGTGCCTGGCGAACACCTCGAAAATCGATCGCCGGTTTGCGGTTCCGGCCTTGAGGGCGGCCTCCACCATGGTCAATTCGTAGCGGTCAGTCAACAGTGCGCTGGTCACAAGGAGAGCCTATCTGCGCTCCGGAGTCGAGGCTGCGATGGCCGTGCTCGGGCCCGAGTTCATTAGACTCTTTACTCGTGACCGACGCTCCGATTGGCATCTTCGATTCCGGAGTGGGCGGACTGACGGTCGCCAGGGCAATAATCGACCAGTTGCCGCACGAATCGGTGCTTTATGTCGGCGATACCGCTCACTCACCCTACGGGCCAAAGCCGATAGCGAAGGTGCGCGAGTATTCGCTCAAGGTGATGGATGACCTCGTCGCCCAGGGCGTGAAACTCCTGGTGATCGCCTGCAACACGGCATCAGCCGCCATGCTTCGCGATGCGAGAGAACGGTTCACCGACGGCTACGGAATTCCAGTCGTAGAGGTTATTCAGCCCGCGGTCCGCGCCGCTGTGAGACAGACCCGGAACCGCAAGGTCGGCGTGATCGGAACCGAGGGGACGATCAAGTCGCGCGCTTATGAGGACGCGTTTTCTGCGGCATCCGACCTCGAGTTGTTTACTCAGGCATGTCCGAGGTTCGTCGAGTTTGTGGAGGCCGGAGTAACCTCCAGCCCGGAGTTGTTCAGGGTCGCCGAGGACTATCTCGCGCCGCTCAAGGAGGCCGGGATCGACACTTTGGTTCTGGGCTGCACCCACTACCCGCTCATGTCGGCGGCGATTCAATTTGTGATGGGCCGCGATGTGACCCTGGTCTCCAGCGCCGAGGAGACAGCCTTCGACGTGTTTCGCACCCTCGTCAAGCACGAGCTCCTGCGCGAGGCGGGTTCTGCCCCCAGCTACAGGTTCGAGGCGACAGGAGAGAGCAAGGCGGAGTTCCTGAAGCTCGCTCGCCGCTTTCTCGGCCCCGAAGTCTCGAGCGTCGAACTGGTCGGAGAAGCCGATGCCGGTTGAGAGCGCGACCAGTTTTTTCGATTCCAGATCACCGGAAGGAACCAGGAGTGAGTGATTCCAGAGCAGATGGCCGCGCAGCCGACGAGCTGCGCAAAGTGAGCTTCGAGCGCGGCTGGAGCGAGCAGGCCGAAGGCAGCGCCCTCGTGAGCTTCGGTCGAACCAGAGTGCTTTGCACGGCATCCTTCACCAATGGAGTGCCCCGCTGGATGACCGGCAGCGGAAAAGGCTGGGTCACCGCCGAATACTCAATGCTCCCGCGCTCAACCAACGAGCGGATGGACAGGGAGTCGGTAAAGGGACGGATAGGAGGCCGGACTCACGAAATCTCCCGGCTTGTCGGAAGGTCGCTGCGGGCGGTCGTCGACATGAAAGCGCTCGGCGAAAACACGATCGTCATTGACTGCGACGTACTGCAGGCAGACGGCGGAACCAGAACCGCGGCAATCACCGGCGCCTACGTCGCGCTCGCGGACGCCCTCGAGTGGGGTAAGTCAAAGAAATTCATCGGCCAGAACTCTAAGCCGCTCTTCGACAGCGTTTCCGCGGTGAGCGTCGGAATCATCGACGGAGTCCCAATGCTCGATCTCGCCTACAGTGAGGATGTCCGTGCAGAGACCGACATGAATGTAGTAGTCACCGGCCGCGGCCTCTTCGTAGAGGTGCAGGGGACTGCGGAAGGCGCCCCCTTCGACCGCACAGAACTCAACAACCTGCTCGACCTCGCCCTTGCTGGCACAACGAAGCTTGCCGGGATGCAGGCGGAAGTCCTGGCTCAATCCAGAGCCTGATCCGGGTCGGGTTCCGGCAAGTCCATTGGAGCCATGACCGCAGTCTGATCAGCAAAGCGCTGGGGGTACCTGAAACCGGCCGCAAGCAACATGCCGAGCCGAGTCCGGCGGCCGTCGCTTCTGAGGTGTCCGGACCAGCCGTTGCCCTGATGCAGAGCATCCGCCGCCCCAAACAGGCAGGAGGCTATGAACCGGCGACGCCACTGCGGTGCGACGAAGATCTGGTTGACGATTCCGGTGCGATACCAGTGCACGGCGCCGACCTGTGAACTATTCGGCACTCCCATGGTGGCGAAACTGAACTTCGAGATGATCGAACCTGCGGGCAGATGATCGGTCTGGAATGCAACAAGATGGGTCGACGGATTTTCTCCTCGAGGATCATCGACGTTCACGAACCAAAGCGGCGGCACCTCCGGGATTACTCCGTCCGCGATTTCAAACCGAAGCATCACCCCCGGCGACTCGAAAGAGCGCCACAGCCAGTCATCCCGATCAGTAATCCCGCTATCCGGGTCGACAAAGCCGTCCGGATGCTCGTCAGTCTCGAACGACTTCACGCTCCACAGCCCGGAATCCAGCTGGGCTTCGCGGTGATACCAGAGAGACGTCTTTCTGATCACGGTTCAAATCGTAGTTGGAACGCGACACGCAACTGCTACGCTCTTACCGACCCGAAGGAGCAACATGAAGAAGAACGCAGCACTGACCGGAGCCTCCGTCATCGGAGCGGGCCTTGCCGCAATCTCAGTGACACCTGCGCAAGCTGCTCCGGTCAGCACTCCGGCCTGTGCCGGACTCTCAGACCAAACAGTGACTGTAGGCAACCTCGACACCGAGTGGTTCATGGATTGCGTTCCCCAGTACGGCGTCGGAAAAGTCGAGTTTGAGCTGAACCCTGCCGAACCTCTGCCGTCGGGATTCCTGCCTCTGGATGATCCCGGAGTGACCTCAGTGTTCTCCGGCAACGGCCCCGCGGCGGCTGCCTACTACGGCGTCTCAGGAGTGCCGAATGGTTTCAGAGACTTGTCAGAGGACGGTGACGAGCTTCACTACCAGGGCTCGGCGATTGTAAAGGTTGCTTCAGTTGAGGCGATAGACCCGCTGACTTTGCCCGCCGGTTGCGGCACTCTCAGCGACTACGCTCACGCCTACCGGGTCGATTACACTCCGACGACGGTCACGTTCACTCAGCAGGTTGACGGAAAAGAGTGGAAGACCGTGATCTCGGTGACTCCGAGTCCGGTCTATCTCGGTTACAACTTCACCCCAACCGACCCGCAGAACCCGGATCCGGCAACTTCGGACGGAACCTTCGATGTGGACAAGCCCCAGTGTCTGGTTATTGGGCCATCGATCTCGGCAGGAAGTGATAACCAGGATCCGAATTGGGACCGCGCGACCAATTGGGCTCTCAATCTGGGTTCTGGAGCGCCATCGGTTTGGCCTTACGTTCCGATCGACAGCCCTTATTTCGCACTGGGCGCATTTGATCTTTCGGGGACTCCGATTCTCGCTGCCACCGGAGTTGATCCAATTCCGTTCGTCATTGCTGGCGGGGTGCTCGTCGTAGGCGGAGGTGGTTTCCTGATTTTCGCCACCCGTAAGAGACGGGAAGGCAAAGCAAAAGATCGGCCGAAAGCTGCGGCCTCCTGAACAAAGTGCAGCTACTGCTCGCAACCCACAACGCGCACAAAGTTGATGAATTGCGGCGGATCCTCGGCTCGTGGTTAGACGGCATTGAACTCGTCGGCTATGACGGGCCCGAACCGGTCGAAGACGGGGCAAGCTTCGAGGAGAACGCGCTCATTAAGGCGCGAGCCGCATTCGAGCACAGCGGCATCCCGTCGATAGCAGACGATTCCGGGATTTGCGTTGCCGCACTCGGAGGGGCTCCGGGAATCAATTCGGCCAGGTTCGCCGGGACTCGAGTGGATGCCGACAATGTCGCGAGACTGCTCGCAGAGCTCAAAGGTGTTGCAGATCGCAAAGCGGAGTTCCGCTGTGCAGCAGCGTTCGTTATGGAAGGCTTCGAGCACGTCGAGCTCGGGATCTGGCCGGGAGCTGTGCTCGAGGAGACCCGCGGCGAGAATGGCTTCGGTTACGACCCGATCTTTCAACCGGAGAGCTACGAGGTTGCGTCTGCAGAGCTGACCGCGGACGAGAAGAATCAGATCAGTCACCGAAAGAGGGCGTTCGGCCAGCTAATGCCGATCGTGCGGGAGCGCCTGCTGAGAACGGAAATCGTTCCCGACTAGAGCGGCGGCCTTTCAAAGCGCCTCAAGCCCGCCTACGGTTTAAGGGTGGGCCACGATCACAATTCGAGTGCGAGCAGAAGCCGACTCGTGATCGTGCTGGTGATCGTCGTTAGCGTTCTCGTTCTGGAAGTCGTGGCGGCGATTGTCACTGGCTCACTCGCGCTCTTTGCAGACGCCGGCCACATGTTTTCGGACACGATCGGCCTGGCCGTAGCGCTCGCGGCAACGGTGATTGCGGCAAGGCCGGCAACCGAGCGGGCCACCTTCGGCTTTCAGAGAGCGGAAGTCTTCGGAGCGCTGATAAATGGTGGAATCCTGCTTGCGGTCGCAGTCAGCGTCGGCGTCCAGGCCGTTCTTCGGCTGCTGCAACCTGAAGGAGTTCACGTTCTGAGCCTGCCAATGCTCGTGGTCGGGGTGATCGGCCTGGTTGCCAATATCGCGGCCGCCCTGATTCTCCGTCCGCAGTCTGAAGCCTCGATCAATATGAAGGGCGCCTACCTGGAGGTGCTCGGCGACCTCTTCGGATCGGTTGCTGCGATAGTCGCGGCGATCGTGATCATGACCACGGGCTTCATGGCGGCAGACGCTTTGGCTTCGCTCGCAATTGCACTGCTGATTGCACCGCGGGCGTTCCTGCTGCTTCGGGATGCGCTCAGGGTGCTGAGCGAAGCCGTCCCGGTCGATACGAGCGTTGCCGAGATCCGCGAACACTTGCTCTCCGCCGGCGGAGTTGTGGATGTGCACGACGTTCACGTGTGGGCGATCACTTCCGGACATCCGGTGTTTTCAGCGCACGTGGTAGTCAATGACGAAGTGTTTGCAAAGCGGCGAACCGGGCAGCTACTGGACGAACTCGCCGAGTGCCTCGCAGAGCACTTCGATGTCGAGCACTCGACCTTCCAGCTTGAACCGGCCGAACATGCCGGTCACGAGGAGCAATTGCACCACTGAGCTGCCCATAGAGTTTTGCTATGTCCAAAGTCGGCCAGAAGGCGATCACTCGTCGCTCCTGGTTGCTGCTTGGACCTGCCTTCGTCGCGGCAATCGCCTACGTCGACCCCGGCAATGTAGCCGCAAACCTCACCGGGGGAGCGCGCTACGGCTACCTGCTGGTCTGGGTACTGGTCGCCGCGAACCTCATGGCCGCAATGGTGCAGTACCAGTCCGCCAAGCTCGGTATCGTCACCGGGCGGACCATGCCGGAACTGCTCGGCGAGCGAATGCGCAAAGGGCCGAGGCTCGCATTCTGGGCGCAGGCGGAACTCGTGGCCGCTGCCACGGACCTGGCCGAAATCATCGGCGGCGCGATCGCGCTCTACCTGCTGTTTCACATTCCACTGTTTCTGGGCGGGCTCATCGTCGGGGTGGTCTCGATGGTCCTGCTGGGGCTGCAGTCCAGATTCGGCCAGCGCCCGTTCGAGACGGTAGTCATCGGACTGCTGGCAATCATTGCGGTCGGCTTCCTTGCCGGGCTGTTCGTGAATCCACCGGATGGCGGCGCAATCCTCGGCGGACTGGTTCCTCGCTTCGACGGGGTCGACTCGGTACTGCTCGCAGCCGGGATGCTCGGCGCAACGGTAATGCCGCACGCGATCTACGTGCACTCGGCCCTGGCTCGCGACCGGCACGGGAAGGCAACCGAATCCAGTCGCGCCGGACTGCTCAGATCCACCAAGATCGACGTTTTTCTGGCTCTGGGAATTGCGGGCGTCGTGAACATCGGAATGCTCCTGCTTGCAGCGGTCAACCTTCGCGGCATCGAGGATACCGACACTATCGAAGGGGCGCACTCCGCGATTGAAGCTGCCCTTGGACCCGGGATCGCACTGGTGTTTGCGATCGGACTGCTGGCATCCGGACTTGCTTCCACTTCGGTGGGCAGCTATGCGGGGGCGACGATTATGGCAGGGCTCGTCCATCGTCGAATCCCCTTGTTTACGCGCCGGGTGATCACCCTCGTGCCGGCCCTCGTGATCCTCGCGCTCGGAATCGACCCTACTCTCGCGCTAGTACTTAGCCAGGTCTTTCTGAGCTTCGGAATTCCGTTTGCGCTGGTTCCGCTGGTCAGGCTCACCGGCGATCGCAAAGTGATGGGCAGTTCGGCAAACAGCCCGTTTGTTGGCGGGGTGCTGATTCTGATTGTCGTGCTCGTGATTGCGTTGAATCTCGCGCTAATCGGACTCACGGTTTTCAGTCCGCTGATTGGTTAGACCAGATTCAGGCTCGCTCAGGCCTTGCCCGGGTCGTTCGAAGCGTCATTATCGAAGTAGGCGCTGTCCACGACCGCTTCCGCCTCGGTGAGCGGAGCAACCCCCTGCGCATTTGCCCTTTTCGCTTCGCGAGTCGCCTTGACGTAGTGGTAGATCGTGGGAAGCAAGGTGAGTACCACCGCGGTAATCAGAATGAGGTCGATGTACTCGCGAACGAGGTCAGCGATCGGCGGAATATAGCCGAGCAGATAACCGAAGTAGGTGAGCCCGATTCCCCAAATGACCGCGCCGATGAAGTTGTAAAGCGAGTACTTCTTGTAGTTCATGTGCCCGACTCCGGCCGCTACCGGAGCAAAGGTGCGAACGATAGGCACGAATCGCGCCAGAATTACGGCTAGCCCGCCGAAGCGCTCAAAGAACTTGTTTGTACGCTCGACGTTCTTTCGACTGAAGACGCCGCTCTCCTTGCGCTCGAAGATCGCCGGACCGAACTTGTGCCCGATCAAATAGCCGACTTCCCCGCCCAGGAACGCCGCGACCCCGATTGCGAGAGTAGACCACCAAATGTCGACGCCGATGCCAGGGTGGAATGACAGCAGTCCGGTGATTATCAGGAGCGTGTCGCCAGGCAGCAAGAACCCAATGAGCAGTCCGGTTTCGGCGAAAATTATCAGGCAAACGCCGATGAGCGCGTAGGGACCGAACCCGTGAATGAGAGCCTCGGGATCCAGCCATGGAATCAGTGCGGTTCCTACCAATCGGGGGATCTCCAGTCGACTAGAAGCGAGCGGTTCGGCTCAAAGGCTACCGGCTCGCGCTGGAAACCCGGTGCGGAAGGCGGGACTTGAACCCGCACGCTCGAAAGCACAGGAACCTAAATCCTGCGTGTCTGCCAATTTCACCACTCCCGCTGGCCAGTCCAGTCTAGAGGCATTGCTCAAACTGCAAGCGAGAGTTTTAGCGGTGCTTTGCGGGACTGTGGAAAACCGGAACGACCGATCTCGAGGTTCCTAAAGAATGCTCTGGTGGATGCCGTCTTGAGCCAAATTGCCCAGCGCGTGCGGCAGCGGGTGCAGCGCGAAGGTGCAGATCTCGGGTCGGATGGCGAGCTCGCAGCCAGGCTGGTCAGCGAGGAAGTCCGCAGGCACAGCGAACTCGCCCTTGGCGGCTCGGTTCCACGGCTCGCCGATGAGGCCGCCGCCAGCCGCACGATCCTCGCCTCACTTACCGGCTTCGGCGCGCTGCAGCCACTGCTAGACGACGAGGAAATCGAGGAGATCTGGATCAACTCTCCGACCGAGGTATTTGTGGCAAAGGGTGGAAAACCCGAGCCCGCAGGGATTGTCCTCACCTCGTCCGAAGTTCGAGACCTCGTCGAGAGGATGCTCCAATCCAGCGGCAGAAGAGTCGATCTTTCGTCCCCGTTTGTGGATGCCTCTCTTCCGGACGGCTCCAGGCTCCACGTTGTGATTCCTGATGTCACCCAAAGGCACTGGGTCGTCAACATTCGCAAGTTCGGCCGCCAGGTACGCGAACTCGCGCAACTGGTTTCCCTCGGCTCGATGCCGAGAAACGCCGCGGAGTTCCTGAGGATGTGCGTGCTGGCCGGGCAGAACATCCTCGTTTCCGGAGCGACTCAAAGCGGCAAGACCACCCTGCTCGGAGCGCTGCTGAGTTCGGCTCGGGCGGGAGAGCGAATCGTCACGGTCGAGGAGACCTTCGAACTTCAGTTCAGCGCGCGAGACTCGGTCGCAATGCAGTGCAGACAGCCGAGCCTCGAAGGGACCGGAGAAATCACCCTGCGCAGACTCATCAAGGAAGCCCTGAGAATGCGGCCGGATCGGCTCGTCGTAGGCGAGGTTCGAGAGGCTGAGGCGCTTGATTTGCTCATCGCTCTAAACAGCGGACTCCCCGGCATGTGCAGCATTCACGCCAATAGTGCGCGAGAGGCTCTTGGAAAGCTCTGCACTCTGCCGCTGCTTGCCGGGCGAAATATCGGCTCCTCATTCATAGTGCCGACCGTTGCCTCGAGCATCGATTTGGTCGTTCACTGCACCCTGAACCGCTCCGGAACGCGAAGAATCACGGAGATCCTCGCGCCAACCGGGGAAGTAGTCGGCGGTGTGGTGCAGGCAGAAGCGATTTTCGAAATGGAAGCTGGATTGCTTGTGCCGACGGGCATCGTTCCTGCTCGCGTCGAAAAGTTCGAGCTCGCAGGACTGGATCCGCGTCCTCTAATCGAGCCCGATGTCGCATCGATTGTCGAAACTGCCGAAGTCGCCCTTGCCGAATCGGCGATCGCCTCATGAACCTGACCCTCGGAGCCGCAATAGGCGCGAGCCTTGGGCTCGGCCTGCTACTGGTGATTTCCCCCTGGGCGTGGCCTCAGCGTCCGCCTGCTGAGCGAACCACTCAGAAGGCGCAAAACCGAATCGAGAGGCAGCTAAGGCAGGCGGGCCTTGAGCAGCTAAAACCTGCGGGCCTCATCCTTTCCGCCGCAGTGATCGGATTGCTCGCGGGTGCAATTTGCCTGCTGCTCGCACCCATCCTCGGACTTGCAGTGGTCGTTGCAGTCGCCGCTGCTTCGGTGCCGTTCTTGCTTCTTGGCTGGAAAGCGAGAGCTCGCCAGAAGGCAAACCGGCAGTCCTGGCCGGATGTTGTTGATCAGCTCGTCTCTGCAGTGCGCTCCGGCTTATCCCTGCCTGACAGTATCTGCGCGCTTGAGTCCAGCGGGCCGGCATTCAGTCGAGCGGCATTCGCCCAGTTCCGAGCCGATTACGAAAGCTCGGGCAATTTCGAGCGCTGTCTTAATCTGCTTAAGCAGCGACTGAGCGACCCAATAGCCGATCGAATTTTGGAGACGCTGAGGATGGCAAGGCAAGTCGGCGGCAATGAGCTTCCTTCCATTCTGCGAACGCTCAGTCTGCACTTGCGGCAGGAGATCGCCATCCGAGGGGAGGTTGAAGCGAGGCAGTCCTGGATTCTGAATGCCGCAAGACTCGCCTCGGTTGCCCCATGGGTGATCCTTGCCCTGCTTTCAACCCGGCCGGAAGCCGCTGCCGCATACAACTCCGCCTCCGGGCTGACGGTCATCCTCCTCGGGCTCGTAGCGACCGCAATCGCTTACCGGGCAATGATTGCGCTGGCTCGATTGCCTGAACAGCAGAGGATCTTCGAGTGAGCAACAACTTTGCCTGGGCGATTCTCATCGGCTGCTCGCTGGGAACCGGCATGTGGCTGCTGCTGAGCCTGATTCCGAACCTCGCTCGCCCGAAGCTCGCCAGTCGGGTTGCGCCATACGTCGCGCAGTTCTCTGAGGGCGCGAAGTCCTACCTGCCCTCTGCTACACCGAGGGGAACGGCCGGTGCAGGCTCGCTGTTCGAACCGATTGCGCGCGGCGCCAGACGCGTTTCAACCACCCTCATGGGCGGCGGCAGTGCGTTGCGCCTTGCTCTAAGGCGTTCGGGTACGACTGAGAGCCTCGAGAATTTCAGGTTTCAGCAATTGGTCTGGATGGCGGTCGGTGCTGCAACGGGACTGGCGGCAGTTCTCATCCTGACCGGATTCAGACTGGAGAGCTTGCCTGTAGTGGTAGTTGGGGCGCTGTTCGGAGCAGGACTCGGGTACTTCCTCAGACAGCAAGTGCTATTCCGCAGCGCAAGAAGGAGAATCGCACGGATCTCCGAGGAACTCCCTGTAGTGCTCGAGTTCATGACTCTGAGCCTCACAGCGGGAGAAGGAATCCTCGATTCACTGCGCAGAGCCTCCGGGCTAGGCAAGGGTGAACTCTCGAAGGAGTTTGCTTCTGTAGTAGTCGAAGTGAACAGCGGAATCGGAATCGGCGAAGCGCTAAAGCGACTCGCCGACTCTCTGGAGTTTCTACCGCTCAGCCGGCTTGTGGATCAGCTGCTCGGCGCTCTGGATCGCGGCACCCCTCTGGCTGAAGTGCTACGGGCTCAGGCGCAGGATGCCAGGGAGCAGTCCAAACGTGAACTGCTCGAGATCGCCGGCCGCAAAGAGGTCGCGATGATGATCCCCCTCGTCTTCGGCGTGCTGCCCGTGAGCATAATCTTCGCGGTCTTCCCGGGAATTTTCGTTCTCCAGCTCGGGTTCTGATACCTGTCAGCATTAGATGCCTAAGATTACGAGGCAGCGGGCTACTGGAAATCCCTGCAGATCGTGGAGGCGCGGTGATGAGCGGGATCGAGGATCAGATTTCCGAGTGGAAATCGGCGGTACTGAAGCATCGAGCAGTCAGTTCAGAGGATGTTGAAGAACTCGCGGGGCATCTTCGAGACCAAATTGCCGAACTAGCTTCAAGCGGCCAGGGTTCGAGCGGCCTGACCGAGGAAGAGGCCTTTCTGATTGCGGTTCGCAGAATCGGGGCGACCGACAAGGTAACTGCCGAGTTTGCGAGAGTGCACTCGAATCGGCTCTGGAAGCAGCTCACTGCAATTCAGGCCGAGCCTGCCTCGACTCCGAAGCTCGTCTGGATGGTGGCATTTACCATGGCCGCCGCGATCGCGATGCAGGTTGGACGACTCTTCTGGACTGCCGACACCGGGTCTGGAGGCATGTGGTCGAGTGGTGTAGGTTCTAGCGGCACCTGGTTTCTTAGAAGCTACGGGCTGTTCCTGTTCCTGCCTCTCGTCGCCTGGTTTGTATTCCTGAAGAAACCCGGCCGGAAGCTCACCGCCGTTCTTGCTGCAGTTTCCGTCGGGCTCATTGCCGCCGCCTGGCTGTTCCCCTTCACTTCCCAAAGCCCGGCTCTCGATGGAGCCTTTTCGGCATCCGAAATCGTCTTCGCCCTGCATCTGCCGATACTGCTTTGGCTGGTTGCCGGAATTGCCTTCCTCGCCAGGCAGTGGCGCTCGCAGGAGCGGCGGATGGACTTCTACCGCTTCAGCGGAGAGTGGCTGATCTACTACACCCTCATTGCGATCGGCGGCTGGATTCTCATGATGCTGACCGCGGCGATTCTCATGCCGTTTAGCTGGCAGGTCACCTACGAAGTCTATTTCTGGCTTATTCCCTCCGGGATGGCCGGAGCGGTAATCGTCGCAGCCTGGCTGGTCGAAGCCAAGCAGTCGATAATCGAAAACCTTGCCCCGGTACTCGCCGCGATTTTCACACCGCTGTTTGCGCTGCTGATCTCCGCTTCCGCGGTGCTCTATCTGGCAACCAGGGTCTGGGTGAACTTCAATCGGGAACTATTGCTGAGCTTCGATGCTCTGCTGCTCGTCGTGGTAGCTCTCGTGGTTTACGGAATCTCGGCTCGAGAATCGACCCGGCCGGTCGGAGCAAACGATTGGATTCGCTTTGTCGCGGTTCTTTCGGCAATCGTGCTCGACGGACTCGTGCTGGCTTCAATGATCGGCAGAATCGGCGAGTACGGTCTCACGCCGAATCGAGTAGCAGCTCTCGGGCTGAACCTGATTCTGCTGCTGAACCTACTGGGAACGGTGTGGTTCTCGCTGCGGCACCTCACCGGCCGCGCAACTATCGGGGGGCTCGAACGCTGGCAGACCGGGTACCTTCCGGTGTATTTCGCCTGGCTCGCCTTTGTGGTCCTGTTGCTTCCCGTGCTCTTCGGCTTCGCCTGAGTCGGCAGCGTCGGTCGCAGTCGGTCAGCGCTGGCGGTTGCGTGTGGGGCAGTGTCTGGGGCAGAGTCCGCGGCTGTGGATAGTTTCAACGTTCCCTGCGCGCTTTCGAAATGATTTCCGAATGGCCGCTCGAAAGTTTCTCAAAGTGTCTGGTTTCTCGAAAAACGCTCTCTCGAAAGACAGTCTCTCGAAGCCCAGTCGCTTGAATCTCAGTCTCTTGAATCTCAGTCTTCGTCGACTCCGCGCAGAAGACGGCGATGTACCCGGCTGGGTTCTGATTACCCTCATGACCGCCGGTCTCGTGATCATAATCTGGGCAATCGCCGGGCCAGCCCTCAGTGACGTCTTTCAGCAGGCGATCGATCGGGTTACCGGCTTCTAGTGCTCCGGCTTGAGCTGTTCGGCAAGGTCGGCAGACGTCTTAGGCGGCTACCGCGCGAGGATGCCGCAGAACTCGGCTCGGCCGCGGTCGAGTTCGTGCTCGTCGGGAGTCTGCTTACCGTGCTGACCCTTTCGGTCATCCAGCTGGGGCTTGCTTTGCTGGTCAGAAATACGATTCAGGATGCCGCGAGCGAAGGCGCAAGATTCGCAGCCCTGGCAGACAACGGCCTTGAAGATGGAGTGGTCCGCTCCCGCGAGCTCATCGAGACTGCTCTGGGCCCCGGCTACGCCCAGGACGTTTCCGCAAGCTACGGCAGCTACCTCGGCCACCCGGCAGCGGTGGTCACCATTCGCACTCCGCTGCCGCTAATCGGGCTGGTCGGAATCGAGCACGGGCTGGAGGTGAGCGGTCATGCGGCGGTTGAAACTCTCGACTAGTGAGGAAGGCAGCGCGTCGCTCGAGTTCATTACCGTGGGGCTGATTCTGCTCGTGCCGCTGGTCTATCTGGTGATCGCGATCGCCTCGATTCAGGCGAGCGCCTTCGCGGTTGAAGGTGCCGCCCGCCAGGCGACTCGAGTGTTTGTTCAGGCACCCAACAGTGCAGAAGCTGCGGCACGGGCCGAGCGCGCAATCAGGTTTGCTCTGGCCGATGCAGGACTCGATGAACTGGAACCAAGGGTGAGCATTAGCTGCAGCCCGAACCCCGGCAATTGCCTGACCAGGCAGGGAATGGTAACCATCAGCATCAGTCTTACGGCTCCGCTTCCGCTCGCGCCGAGCGTAATCGGCCTGAACACCCCGCTCGGGGTGCCGCTGAGTGCGACGGCGACCGAGCAGGTTTCGAGATTCTGGGGTGGCAGTGGCTGACGGCAGGTGCAGGAAGATCACTGCCGACCGTGTGGCTCGCGAAGTTGATGGCTCACTGTTGCCGCTGACGATCTTCTTCGGCTTTCTGAGTCTCGTCTTGATTCTTGTCGTTGTGGCCGCAAGCTCGCTCTACCTCGAGCGAAAGCGGCTCTACACTCTCGCCGATGGCGCGGCACTTGTGGGTGCGGAAGCCTTCGAACTCGACGACGTAGTACTCGGTCCGGACGGGCCGACGATTGTGCTGGATTCGAAGAAGGTGGCTGCGGCAACCGCTGGTTATCTCGCGAGTGCTCCGACATCCGAATTCGAGTCGCTCAGGCTTGAGAACGCTGGAACTCTCGACGGCAAGAGCGCGACTGTCGAGCTCTCCGCCTACTGGAGGCCGCCGATGCTCACGGTGCTGCTCCCGGAGGGGCTTCGAATCGAAGTTACCGCGACCGCAAGAAGCGTCTTTTCTCGCTAAGGCCAACTCGCAGCAGACGCCCGTACGCCGGTGCGCGCTCAGTGCGGAAGCAGGGCGAGAATCAGCCCGAGGACGATCATTAGCGATCCGCCGATCGCCGCGAGAGTCTCGATGCGCTTCGGGGACTTCGCGAACCAGTCCCTGGCTGTTCCGGCAGCCAGCGCCCAGGCGCTGTCTGAAACGAGTGCTATTACGACGAACACCGAGCCGAGCAGCAGGATCTGCAGCCAGATATTGCCCTGATCCTTCTCAACGAACAGCGGCAGCACCGCGACCATGAACAGGATCGACTTCGCATTGGTGATCCCGACGACGAACGCTTCCCACACCGTGCGGGCATTGCCGCGCTTCTTGAATTCGCCGGTCGCGGCATCCGCCTTCTGCTTTCGGTGCCGAATCGACTGGATGCCGAGGTAGATCAGATAGGCGGCGCCGAGCAGTTTGACGATGAAGAAGACGACATCCGATCCTTCAAGCAGTGCGCCGACTCCGAAGGCGATCGCAATCGTGATTGCGACTGCTCCGAGGACATTGCCGAGCACGCTCAGCAGGCCGCCGAACCTGCCGAGAGCCAGCGAGCGCCCGATAGTGAACAGCACGCTCGGACCGGGGATGACGATGATCGGAATGCAAAGCAGCCCGAAAGCCACGAGATTCGAGACCGGGATCATCTCCGATACCCCTTTGGAATCGAAACGAATCGCGGCAAATATCGGCCGAGCACTCCAGCGCCGACGAGACCGAGGATCCCCATAATCCCGCTCGCGACGGCAATCGATGCCAGCGCAGTGAGACCGGCAACTGCCAGGGGCGCCGCCGCGCGACCCAGATCGCCGGTGAAGCGCCAGGCTCCGAGGAACGGAGCCGGGTCTTTCTTGTCTGCGAGGTCGGCGCCTATGGTCATGAGCAGTCCGGCGCCGAATCCGTTGGCAAGCGCGAGAACCATGGTGCAGGCGATTAGCCAGAAGACTCGCTCCGGCAGGTCGTGACTGAAAGCGAGCACGAGGTGACCGAGGCCGAGGCCGATCATTGAAGGCAGGGCTGTCCACATTCGACCCCAGCGATCCATGATCTGACCGGTCGTGTAAAACAGCGCGAAGTCGAGGATCGCTGCAACTCCCACCAGCAGCGCAGTCTGGGTGTCGCTGAGCCCGATGCTCACTGCCCAAAGCGGAACTATCACCTGCCGACTCGCTCTAAGGGCACCGATGAGTGCCGCGCCCGTGCCGAGCCTCGCGAGCACCTTTCGGTTGGACTTGAGAGTTTGCCAAAGGGTTGCCGTTTTGACAGATTCGGTCGGCTTGGCTTCAGTGCCTTTGCCGAAGAGTCGGTCGGGATCGGGAAGTAAAACCAGCAGACCGATTGCGACGAGGCAACCGGCGATGTGCACGAGGAATGCCGACCCGGTTGATCCGGTCAGGTGGATGACGCCGGCTGCCACGAAGGGCCCGATCAGAAGGCCAAGCCGGAATGCCCCGCCCAAAGTTGACAGCGCCCTGGCACGGTACTCAATCGGAACGAAGCTCGTGAGAAAGGCGTGCCTCGCGAGCGCAAAAATCGCCGTCGAGATGCCAATCAGCAGTACGGCAACCCCTAGCAGCCACGGGCTCTCGGAAAAGTACGCAGCGACCAGCGCAGCGACTGCAAGGAGCGCCGACCAGACCATGCCGGACCGTTCGCCGATTTTGCTTACGATCCAGCCGCTTGGAATATCGCCGAGCAGTTCGCCGACTGAGAGCATTGCGGCGATTAGCCCGGCAAGAGCGAGCTGCGCACCAAGATTGTGGGCGACTATCGGAATGATCGGAATCACCGCGCCTTCGCCGATCGAGAACGCGAGGGCGGGCAGCAGAGCCGGGATCACGATCGAGCCGAGCCTGAACCCTGATGCTGGCCTGAAGTCGGGCTCGGGCTTGGAATCAGGCCCGGACTTGAAATCAGGATCGGACTTCGGCACTCAAAAATGCTACCGACTGCCGCGCTGAGGGCGGTTCACCGTGGCGCCTCCGATAGTCTTGAGCGGAAATGAACGAACTCGATATCTCTGAGGATCTCGCCTCGCTGCGTTCGACTCTCGGCGACATCCGCGCGGTCGTGAATGTCGAAAAGCTCGAGTCCGAGATCGCGAGCCTCACCGAGCAGGCTGGCCAGCCAGACCTTTGGGACGACCCCGAAAAGGCGCAGCAGGTCACGAGCGCCCTGAGTCATCGGCAGGCGGAGCTGGCAAGGGTCAGCAATCTGACCCGTCGACTGGACGATGTCGAGGTCATGGCTCAGCTCGCCAATGAAGAATCGGATGAGGCTGCCGCGGCCGAAGTGCGCACCGAGCTGGAGAGCATCCGCAAGGTGCTTGGCGACCTCGAAGTGCAGACCCTGCTCAGCGGAGAGTGGGATGCCCTGCCCGCGGTAATGACAATCCGGGCCGGCGCCGGGGGAGTGGATGCCGCCGACTTTGCCGAGATGGTGCAGCGGATGTACCTGCGCTGGGCAGAGCAGCACGGCTACCCGACGCGGGTGCTCGACACGAGCTACGCCGAAGAAGCCGGGATCAAGTCGACGACGATCGAGTTCGATGCTCCTTACGCCTTCGGGACCTTGAGTGTTGAAGCCGGAACTCACCGACTGGTTCGGATGAGCCCGTTCAACTCCGCAGGCAAGCGCCAGACGAGCTTCGCTGCGGTTGAAGTGATTCCGCTAATGCCGGAGACCGAGGAGATCGACATTCCCGAGTCGGAGATTCGGGTGGATGTCTTCCGATCGAGCGGTCCGGGCGGCCAGTCGGTGAACACGACCGACTCCGCAGTTCGAATCACCCACTTGCCGACCGGCATCGTCGTTTCAATGCAAAACGAGAAGAGCCAGATTCAAAACCGAGCCGCAGCCATGCGCGTTCTGCAGTCGAGGCTGCTCGTGCTGCAGCGCGAGAAGGAAGCCGCGACCAAGAAGGAGCTCGCAGGCAACATCACCGCAAGCTGGGGCGACCAGATGCGCAGCTACGTTCTCGCCCCCTACCAAATGGTCAAGGACCTGCGCACCGAATACGAAGTCAACAACCCGACCGCGGTCTTCGACGGCGATCTCGACGGATTCATTTCTGCGGGTATCAGGCACCGAGCATCTTCCTGAATAAAGTCCGAGGTCTGCGAGTCGCTAAGCCGCTGGAGCACCCCCCAACCTAGGCTCGTAGAGTCATGATTCGATTCGAACAAGTGAGCAAGGTTTATCCGCGCAATGCCAGGCCAGCGCTCAACAAAGTCGACCTAGAAATTCTCAAGGGCGAATTTGTGTTCCTGGTTGGGGCATCCGGCAGCGGCAAGTCGAGCTTTCTGCGCCTAATCCTGCGCGAAGAGGCGCCGACCAGCGGCCAGATCCACGTTCTCGGCCAGGACCTGCGCAAACTCCGCGGCCGCAAAGTCCCCTACTTTCGACGCAATCTCGGCGTCGTGTTTCAGGACTTCAGGCTCCTGCCGCAAAAGTCGGTATTCGAAAACGTCGCCTTCTCGCTCCAGGTAATCGGCAAATCGAAGGGCTTCATTCAGGAGGCTGTTCCGGATGTCCTGCGCATGGTGGGACTGGCCGGCAAGTCATCCAGGCTCCCGAACGAACTCTCCGGCGGGGAGCAGCAGCGCGTGGCCATCGCGAGGGCGATAGTCAACAAGCCCGCGATCCTCCTGGCCGACGAGCCCACCGGAAACCTCGACCCTGCAACGAGCGCAGGGATCATGACCCTGCTCGGCCGAATCAGCGCGGGTGGGACCACGATCGTCATGGCCACCCACGACGCGGGCATCGTCGACAAGGCCAAGCAGCGAGTGGTTGAACTTGTCGGCGGACAGATAGTTCGCGATGAGCGGCAGGGCGGCTACCAGACCCAATCGGTTCCGGTGAAGCTTCAGGCGCCGCCGCCGAAACTGCCCGAAATGGGGACCGGCGAATGAGACTGGGCATAGTTCTCTCCGAAGTCGGCCAGGGACTGCGCCGGAACATTTCGATGGTGGTTTCGATAGTCCTCGTTACCTTCATTTCGCTTACCTTCGTCGGAACGGCAATCCTGCTTCAGTTCCAGATCAACCAAATGAAGGGCTACTGGTACGACCGGGCCCAGGTTGCGATCTACCTTTGCACCGACTATGACGAGGGCGGCAACTGCAACGAAGCCGAAGCGACCAGCCAGCAGAAGGCGGCGGTAAAGCAGGCACTCGATTCCGCGCCGCTGGCCGGACTGATAGATCGCTACGAGTTCGAAGATCACGATCAGGCCTACCAGCACTATCAGGAGCAATTCGGCAAGGATGACTCCGCGGGCTTTGTAACCCCGGACTTTCTCCCCGAAACCTACTGGGTGAACCTGAAGGATCCGACTCAGTCTGATGTGGTGATCGAGCGCCTCGCCAATCAGCCAGGGGTTGAGGATGTCGTCGACCAGAAGAAGTATCTTCAGCCAATCTTCGATGTGCTGAATGTTTCAAGCCTCACTGCAATCGGAATTGCGGTTCTAATGCTCATTGCCGCGGTGCTGCTGATTGCTACGACCATTCGCCTTAGCGCTTTCAGTCGCAGGCGGGAAGTCGGAATCATGCGACTCGTCGGGGCCTCCAACCGCTACATTCAGACTCCGTTCATTCTCGAAGGGGTCGTAGCTTCGCTGATCGGTTCGGTGCTCGCGAGCGGCGCGATCGTGGCAATCGTGCAGTCCTTCGTGCAGGGCTATCTGAATGCGAGCCCGTCAGGGGTGCCCTTCGTCGGCCTGCGTGAAGCCTTCATCGTCGTGCCGATAGTCATCGTCGGCGGGGCGGCTCTGGCTGCCATATCTGGCGCGGTGGCGATTCGGCGATATCTGAGGGTCTGAACTAACCGTCGGCGTCTGGGGCAGCCCGCTATCCACTTTCGGGTCAGTTCGCGATACACTTGTGGGTTGAGCGAACGGGGTCAGGACCGATCTCCTCGCGCCTCGCGCCCGGCCGAGCCGGGCATTCGACTTAGTGTCCTGCCAGCGAAAAGGAGTAGTACCGTGCCAAGGGAACGCGGCCAAAAGGTCGTGGCGACCAACCGAAAGGCCAGGCACGACTACAACATAGAAGACACCTACGAGGCCGGACTCGTGCTCACCGGCAGCGAAGTGAAATCGCTGCGCGAGGGCAGAGCCTCTCTCGTGGACGGTTACGCATTTATCGACGCGGGTGAAGCCTGGCTGGATGCCGTGCACATTCCCGAATACGTCGGCGGCACCTGGAACAACCACGCCCCGCGGCGAACGCGCAAGTTGCTGCTCCACAAGGCGCAGATCCTGAAGATTCAAGGGAAGGTCAAGGAGGGCGGCTATACCCTCATTCCGCTGTCCCTATATTTCAGCGACGGGCGGGCGAAGGTCGAACTGGCGGTCGCGAAGGGCAAGCGCGAATACGACAAGCGCCAGGCTCTGCGTGAACGTCAGGACAACCTCGAGGCCAGGCGGGCGATCGCAAACCGCGCGCGACTGGGGGAGTGAGGCCATAGAACTGAATGTGCCGGATGCCGGCTCAGTTCGCCTGGAACCTCGCGTCAACCGCCGCCCGGATTTCAATCTCCTCCGGCTTGAGTGAGAGTTCGGGTCCGGAACCGGCATCGGCCTTCATCCGGCTCATGGCCATTACCGGTGCAGGCGAGCCGTAGCTTTCAAAGCCGGCCGATTGATTGCCGAGCATTCCGACATCCGCTACCGCTATTGCTTCCACGGACTTGAAGCCTGCGGCTTTCGCGTAGGAGAGCGCCTTGGCTGCGGCATCCTGAACGGCCTTCGTGCGCACCTCGGCGGTAACTTCTTTGCGCTTCTCCTCGGTCAGATCCCAGGAGATCCAGCCGATTCCGACTCCGTCCTGCGGCGCGATCGTCTCAATGAACTTTGAAAGCGCATCGAAATCGTTGAACTTCGCGGTGAAGGAAACGCTCGCGTGGTAGACGAAGGGCAACTGCTTTCCGTCCTGACTCCACGGCCGACTGCCCCACACCTGAACCCGATCGCTGGACCAGTTAGTGACCGGGCCGGCTTTCTCGTCGTGCAGGGCCTTAATCTGTTCGCGCACCGCTTCCGCAGAGGCATTGGCCTGCTGAAACACGGTGTCGCGCTTCGACCCGTCGAAGGAGACGGAGATCTGAACGGTAGCCTTTTCCGCCGGGTGAAAGGCAGAGTGCTCGCCCTGAACTGTAATTGTCGCGCTCATGCGGCAACTCTGCCTTTCAACCGATCGGAATTCAAATTGTGCGGATGAGCTTCTTGTTTACGAATTCATTCGCACCGAACCGGCCAAGTTCGCGGCCGACGCCGCTGCGCTTGACTCCGCCGAAGGGCAGTTCAGGGCTGTCTGCGAGCACCACGTTGATGTAGACCATTCCGGCATCGATCTTGTCGGCAACCCGCTTGGCCTGCTCCGGATCGGTAGTGAAGAGGTAGGAGCCGAGACCGAACGGGGTGGCGTTTGCGACCTGCACCGCCTCATCCTCACTCGAGACCTTGTAGATCGAAGCGACCGGTCCGAAAAACTCTTCGCGGTAGGCGTCGGCGTTTTCCGGAACTTCGGAGAGGACGGTTGCCGGGAAGAACGCGCCGTCGCGAGAGCCGCTGGTTTCCACCTTGGCGCCCTGCTTCTTTGCCCGGTTGACCTGCTCTTCGAGCCCTTCGGCGGCACCGAGCGAGGAGAGCGGGCCGTAGTCGCCGGCTCCGGTCTTCGGGTCGCCAGGCTTGCGGGCGAGCATCTTCTCGGTGAACTTGCTCTTGAAGTCGTCATAGAGGCTGTCGATGACGATGAAGCGCTTTGCGGCATTGCAGGACTGGCCGCTGTTGTCGAGCCTTGCCGCGAGAGCGGAGTCGACGGTCGCATCCATGTCGTCGGTGCTCAGCAGGATGAACGGGTCCGATCCGCCAAGCTCGAGAACGACCTTCTTGAGGTTGCGTCCTGCAACTTCGGCGACGGCGGAACCTGCTGCTTCAGAACCGGTGAGCGAGACGCCCTGAATCCGCGGGTCTGCGATGATTCGCGCGAGCTGGTCGCTCGTGGCATACACATTGTTGTATGCGCCATCCGGGGCACCCGCGTCTTCGAAGATCTTCTGGATCGCCGCAGCAGACTCCGGGCACTGCGAGGCGTGCTTCAGGATGATCGTGTTGCCGATCACGATGTTCGGTCCGGCAAAGCGCGCCACCTGGTAGTAAGGGAAATTCCACGGCATGATTCCGACAAGCACGCCGAGGGGGCCGGTGCGCACGATCGCAGTGCCTTCGCTGCCTTCGACGAGGTCGATCGTCTCGTCGGCGAGGATCGAGTGGGCGTTGTCTGCGTAGTAGGCGAAGATTGCCGCTGCGAAGTCGACTTCGCCGAGGGCGTCGCCGATCGGCTTGCCCATTTCGCGAATGATGATGTCGGCGAGCTCTTCGCGCCGCTCGGTGTGCAGCTCGGCGACCCTGCGGATCACCGCAGCCCGCTCGTCAATACTCGAAGTGCGACCCCAGTTGCGGTAGGCGCTCTCCGCCTTGTCCACTACCTTGTCGAGATCGGCATCCGAAATCTGCTCGTAGGTCTTCTCGGTCTCGCCGGTCGCAGGGTTAGTCACTTTGTAGCGGCTCATCAGCCGTCTCCTTTCGAAAGTGCCGACCTTCCTCGCCCGGCACCGTTCCTGATACGTGTTGTTCCAGCCTAATCAACGGATGCCCCTCCCGTGAATGGCAGAATTCACTCTGGCGGCATCCGCGGTTTTCGCTTAGAATTGAAGGCCGCCCAGGCGGTCTTGAAAACTCCACAGCGCGCAATAGTGGCCGCTCTCACCATCAAAACGGTGGAGCTCGAGCATGGGGATGATCGGTTTCGACATTGCCTGAGCGAGCGTGAGAAGCGGGTCGAGGATGCAGGGTTATCTCGTAAACGATCCCCGCAAAACATAAGTGCCAACGCAAAGCGCACTGACTTCGCCCTCGCTGCCTAAGCGAGCGCCATAAAAGTCCGTCAGACCGGGAATGCTCTCTACCCGGATCCTGGCGTCAGCTAGAGAGCTAGCTGCGGTATCGCGCCTCAGGGTGCCGCGGGACTTGAACTGAGTCTGGGCTCGTCGGTTTAGCTGCCAGTGGCAAAGACCGGAGCCGAGCAGAACGCACTTACTGGCTACACCCGTAGAAGGCATGCGACCACAGCAGTGGACGGGGGTTCAATTCCCCCCATCTCCACCATCGCCACTATTGCGCGCTGAGGACTCCCCACGGAACAGATCTCGTTCAGGTTTCGAGAGTTACTAACACTTTTGGTTTGAAGTGTTAGTAAGATCATTCCGTGGTCACACATGAGCGATCAGATCTCGTGGTTCCTATGGCACCGATTGGTCTGGAGGAACGAGACTGGGCGCCCAGGTACCCGCAACTGTTTTCCAGAGCGGAAGTCCTGCGGCAGACGGGGAAGTACTACTCGGCAGTAGTTCCGCCGATCGCGACTCAACAAATTGATATTCCTACTCGGCTGGCTGCGGACGTGGAGGAAGCGGCGCGGAGCTTGACCGATTTCGACAGCTACGCGCAGCGCACGCTTGGAATTGAAAGTCCCGAGCTCGGACCAATGTCGGCGATCCTGCTGCGCACCGAAAGCGCATCCAGCAGTCAGATTGAACTCCTGACCACTTCAGCCCGAAGTCTCGCTCTGGCTGAGATTGACGAAGGCGAGACCGCCAACTCGCGATCGGTCGTTGGCAATGTAAGAGCCATGGAGGCCGCAATCAGGCTTTCAGATCGGCTCGACGAGGGTTCAATCCTCGACATGCATCGAGAACTCATGCTGAGATCGATGGCTGAACACGCTGGCAAGTGGAGGACAGAGCTTGTCTGGATAGGCGGGGACAATGCTGGCCCCCGCGGTGCGGTATTCGTAGCTCCCCAGCACGAAGGGATCTCGAGCGCAATCAAGGATCTAGTTGCCTTCATTGGAAGAGTGGATCTGCCGGCAGTCGCACAAATCGCGATCGCTCACGCTCAGTTTGAAACGATCCACCCATTTGTCGATGGCAACGGCCGCACCGGCAGGGCGCTAGCTCAAGCGACGATTCGCAAGCAGAAGCTCGCAACCGGCACTACCGTGCCGGTATCGGCGGGGCTGCTTAGGAATACCGAAACATACTTCGACGCCCTGACCCGTTACCGTGCAGGAGATGCCGGTCCGATCGTCCGCAGGTTTGCCGATGCCTGCCGGTTTGCGACGCAATCGGGAAAGCAACTAGTCGATGAACTTCGGCACGTCTCAATTGCATCGAGAGAGTTACTCGCCGGAGTGCGCTCACAGTCGAGCGTGTGGAGGATTCTCCCTCTGCTTATTGGTCAACCAGTCGTAAACCTGGGTTATCTGAGAAGCAAGGGCTACAACGACATGACCGCGTTACGAGCCCTTGACACCCTCACTTCGCGCGGAGTGCTTACCGAACGATCGGGTCGACGCCGCAATCGAATTTGGGAGCACGCCTCAGTGCTTGCAGTTCTTGACGACTATGCGTCTCGGATTCGACGGTCTTCGCCCGGAACGCAATTGCGCTAGCCCGCAGCCTCACTGTCTCGCGCTTTCGGCACCTCGATTGGTCCGGTAATCAGCAGACTCCCCTCGGAAACGGCGTTCTCCATCACTGTTTCGCGCTCGATAGTCGTGGCCAGCGGAACCTCCTTGAGGAAGCAGAGCAGCACGAAGGCGGCAACCGCGAGCGGTGCCATCCAGAGGAACAGCGGGGTCAGGGCGTCACTGTAAGCCTGATCGATAATCGTGCGGATGGCGTCAGGAAGCTGCTTGACGGCATCCGGGGTCAGCGAGTGGGCCTGGCCCGCGACTGAGCCGTGCACCGGTAGGCGGGCGGCCAGCAGGTCGAACAACCGGGTTGCGAACAGGCTGCCGACGAAGGCGCTGCCAAGAGTCGCACCGATCTGCCGGAAATAGTTGTTCGAGGCGGTTGCGGTTCCGACCATGCGTGCGGGGAAGGTGTTCTGCACGATGAGCACGAGAATCTGCATGCTGCAGCCAAGCCCGGCGCCCATCACCGCCAAATAACAACAGAACAGCCAGAGCTCGGTCTGCGGGGTCATGGTGCTCAGCAGTACTAGCCCGATCGCGACAATTACCGAGCCGACCATGGGCATCCACTTGTATTTTCCGTACTTGCTTACGAGCCAGCCGGTACCGATCGAAGTCAGCAGGAGCGATCCCATCATCGGAATCATTAGCAGTCCGGCGACGGTTGCATCCTGCCCGAAGGTCATTTGCAGGTAGGTCGGCAGATAGCCGAGCACTCCGAACATCGCGACCCCGGTGAGCAACCCCGCGATCGTCGTGAGCGTGAAGTTGCGCTCCCGGAACAGGGACATGGGGATGATCGGCTCTGGCGTCCTGAATTCGACCAGAACGAACAGTGCCCCGGCTACGACTGTGCCAGCGATGAGCGAGATGATTTGCAGGGAATCCCAGTCGTAAGTGCTCCCGCCCCAGCTTGCAACCAGAACGAGGCAGGTGGTGGCGGCGGCAAGAAATGCCATGCCGAGAACGTCAATTTTCGGAGGCTCGGTGCGAGCAACCTTGGGCAGGTGCAGGAACGCGATTGAGGCGCCGAGGGCGAGCAGGCCGAGCGGAATGTTCATCCAGAAGGTCCAGCGCCAGCCGATTCCCTCGGTAAACCAGCCGCCGAGCAGCGGGCCGGCTACCGAGGAGACAGCAAAGACCGCGCCCATGATTCCCATGTATTTTCCGCGCTCCCTGGCCGGGACGACATCCGCAATGATCGCCTGGGAGAGGATCATGAGTCCACCGCCGCCGAGCCCCTGCACGACTCTCGCAATGATGAGCACATTCATGTCCGCGGCGAGCCCGCCGATGACCGAACCGCTCATAAAGGCGATGATCGCGAACAGCAGCAGTCCCTTGCGGCCGATGAGGTCGCCGACCTTGCCGTAGATAGGCATCATGATCGTAGAGGCGAGAATGTAGGCGGTCATTACCCAGAGCATTAGATCGACGCCGTTGAGTTCGCCGACCATGGTCGGCATTGCGGCGCTAAGCACCGTCTGGCTCAGCGAGGCGAGCAGCATGGCGAGCATGAGCCCGATGAACAGCAGGATGAGGCCGCGTTTGGATTCGTGCGATCGCGCTCTGCCTGCTTTGGGTTTGGACGACACGTCCGAAGCTAATGGCATTACCTCATGCTTTCACCTAAGGTTCAAATTCACAAAATGCGCGCCGAAGTTGGCAGGAATCAGTCGTTGAAGTAAGCGAGCACCTGATCGTGAAGCAGACCGTTTGTTGCGAGGGTCGAACCGTGCCACGGTCCCTCTTCGCCTTTCATGGAGGTCAGTTTGCCCCCGGCTTCGCTGACTATCGGAAACAGCGCCGCCATGTCGTAAGGCTGCAGATTGAACTCGCCAGCCACGTCAACTGCGCCCTCTGCCACGAGCATGTACCCCCAGGCGTCGCTGTAGTCGCGCGATCTCCAGGCGCCGCGAGTGAGCCTCAGAAAGCTCTCAAGCTGCCCGGCAGCTTCGAACCGGTCGAGACCGCTCATCGCGATCGACGCGTTCTCCAGATCGGCAACTTTGGAAACCCGGATCGGCCTTTCGCCGCCGTCAATGTCACGAGTCTTCGCGCCGAGGCCCTCCCCCGCCCACCAGCGCCTGCCGAGTGCGGGTGCGCTTACGATCCCTAGTCTCGGGTGACCATCGATTGCGAGTGCGATGAGGGTTGACCAAACCGGAACCCCTCGCACGAAGTTCGCTGTCCCGTCGATCGGGTCGAGGATCCACTGGCGGCTGGACTCGCCGACCGTGCCGTACTCTTCCCCGTAGATCGAGTCGCCTGGGCGATTTGTGGAAATGGATTCCCGGATGCTCGCCTCGACGGCAGTGTCGGCATCCGTCACCTGGGTCCGGTCGGCCTTCAATGACACCTCAAGATCCTGGGCCCGGAATCGATCGAGCGAGATCGCGTCTGCGAGGTCGGCCAGAGAAAGAGCGAACTCAAGATCCTGCTCAAGACTCCAGTCGGTCACCACTCAAGGCTAGCCCTGCCTCCCGGGTGCCCGTTCCTACCCAAGCGCACTGAGCAGCCGGTGCAGCGAGTCGAGTCTGTAGGCGCCGACATTGCCGAGGGCGCCGGCGGCAATCTTCTCCGCTATCGCACAATCGGGGGAGTCTGGCAGGTGGGTGCAGCCGCGGGGGCAATCCTCTGCAAGGAGAGCGAGATCCTCAAAGGAGCCGAGGATATTGGCAGGGTCCACATGACCGAGGCCGAAGGATCGCACTCCCGGAGTGTCGATAATCCAGCCGCCGCGAACCCGGTAAGAAACCGTAGAAGAGGAGGTGTGTCTGCCGCGACCGGTGGTGACATTGACTCTTCCGGTTGCCCGGTTCGCATCGGGGGCAAGAGCGTTTACCAGAGTCGATTTTCCGACTCCCGAGTGTCCAACGGCAACCGTCGTATGCCCATCGAGCAAATCGAGCAGTCGCTCTGTCGGGACCTTGCCCGGGGAGCTCAATACAATCTCAAGATCCAGCCCGGCGAAATTTGCGAGTAGTTCCGCGGGGTCCTGAAGATCGATCTTGGTTACGCAGAGGATTGGGAAGATCCCAGCATCAAACGCGGCCACGAGATAACGGTCGATTAGCCTCGGCCGCGGCTCGGGATCTGCCGCCGCGGTAACAATGAGCATTTGGTCGGCATTTGCGACGATTATCCGCTCGATCGCGTCGGTGTCGTCTGCGCTGCGCCTGAGCACAGTGGTTCGAGGCTGAATCCGGACTATCCTGGCCAGAGTTCCTTCAGTTCCGCTGGTATCTCCAACCAGATCCACCTGATCGCCGACTACCACGGCCTGACTGCGCAATTCGCTTGCCCTGGATGCCGTCAGTTCTCGCTCCTGCTTGCCGCCCTCGTCGACCAGCACCTGGTAACGTCCTCGATCTACTGCGAATACTCGCCCAGTGACCGCATCTTCGTGGCTCGGCCTGGTCTTGGTCCTCGCCCTCGAACCCCTGGGGTTCGGCCGAACTCTAACTTCGAAGTCGGCGTAACGATCCTCCTCTGGATCGTCTTCCGGCAGCCAGCTCATCCGGTGGTCGCCTTCAAATCAGTCCTATCGAAAATGGGTCGGTCGCCGGAGCCTGCGGATGCACCAATTGACGCCATAACTGCGGAAATTCCGGGAGAGTCTTCGAAGTGGTCGCAATATCCTCGATCCCAATTCCATCTACAGCGAGGCCGATTATTGCTCCGGCAGTCGCCATTCGATGATCCCGGTAACTGTGCCACAGACCACCGTGAAGCTCCGCGGGCTCGATTTGCAGTCCGTCATCCAACTCGGTAACGGCACCGCCAAGGGCATTGATTTCCGTCGTGAGGGCGGCGAGGCGATCGGTTTCGTGCCCCCTCAGGTGACCGATCCCGGTGATTCGGCTCGGGGCCGAAGCCAGAGCGCAAAGCGCAACGATAGTCGGAGCCAGCTCACCGGCCTCCGAAAGGTCGAGGTCAACTCCGGGGAGGTCCTGACCTCCCAGCAATCCGGTGCCGCCGTCGACAGTCAGCCCGGCATCGCCAAGCTCTGATTTTGCGCCGAAGTTCGCGAGCAGTTCAGGCAGCAGCGCTCCGACTTGAGTGGTCGATCCAGGCCAGTCGGCAATTGTGACCCTGCCGCCGGATACGATCGCCGCCGCAAGGAAGGGCGCGGCGTTTGACAGATCCGGCTCAATTGCGATTTCCCGACCGCCGATCGGGCCCGGCTTCACGATCCAGGTAGTTGGGTTCGGACTCTCGACTTTCACTCCGCGATTCGCCAGACAGGCAATAGTCATTTGGATGTGGGGGAGGCTCGGCAGGCTTGTGCCAGTGTGCCTCAACACCAGCCCGTTTTCGAAGCGCGCCGCCGCGAGCAGCAGGGCCGAAATGAACTGGCTCGACTCTGAGGCATCCACTTCCATCTCTCCGCCCGGCACTGACCCTGTTGCGTAGAGGCTGAATGGGAGCTTGCCTCTGCCGTCATCGTTGACTTCGATTCCCAGCCCGCGAAGCGAACTGATCGTTGAGCGCATCGGGCGCTTTCTGGCCTCCGGGTCGCCGTCGAAGGCGACCGGACTAAGTGCCAGAGCAGAAACCACCGGCAGGAATCGCATTACCGTTCCGGCAAGTCCGCAGTCGATGGTCGCCCCGCCGCTCAACTCGCCGGGAGTGACAATCCAATCCGGACCGAAGGCGCCGTTGCCAGAGGCTTTCTGAATCTGAACACCGAGGTTCTTTAGTCCCTCAACCATCAACTCTGTGTCCCGGGCGCGCAGTGGGGAATTGAGCCTTGAAGGGGAATCCGCAAGGGCCGAAAGAATGAGTTCCCGATTGGTCAGCGACTTGGAACCGGGCAGCTTGAGACTCGATTCGAGCGGACCGTGGGGCCTAGGAGCTGGCCACGGGCCGTCGGGCAACTCCAGAACCAGATCGTCGTTCTGGTAGGGATCAAACTCCGGTTTGGAATATCGAGAGACCAACATTGGTTACCACAGTATCGGCTTGAGTGAAGGGGAGGCGGTCAATCTTGACGGTCATGGAACTAAGCTTGGCCGCGATGGAAAGTTCTAAGAAGCCAGAGGCACCAGCCAGGTCATCCCTTGAATTGCGGCGCATGTTCGAAGAGCAGGCTCTGCCGTTTATGGATCAGTTGTATGCGGCGGCAATGCGAATGACACGGAATCCGACGGATGCTTCGGACCTGGTTCAGGAGACCTACGTCAAGGCGTTCGCAGCCTTCGCCGGATACCGGCAGGGGACGAACCTCAAAGCCTGGCTCTATCGAATCCTCACCAATACCTTCATTAATGACTATAGGAAGAACCAGCGAAATCCTTTTCAGGGTTCGATCGACGGGATGGAAGAGTGGCAGGTCGGAGAGGCGATCTCGGCTACCGCTACCACCACCAGATCCGCTGAAGCCGAAGCAATTGACCATCTGCCGGACAGTGCGATCAAGGACGCACTCCAATCAATTCCGGAAGAGTTTCGCCTCGCCGTCTACTTTGCAGACGTTGAAGGCTTCTCCTATCAGGAGATCGCGGAGATCATGAAGACCCCGGTCGGCACCGTTATGAGCCGCCTGCACAGAGGAAGGCAAATGCTCAGAAAGTTGCTGTCCGAATACGCCAGTTCGGGAGTTGGACGATGACAGATTGCGGATGCGAGAAAGCCCTCGCTGAATTGGAAGAGTACCTGCACAACGAGTTGTGCAAGGAGGATTACGACCAGATCCTCGAACACCTGGCCGGTTGCGGAGACTGCGAAGGCGAAGCCAGAGTCGGAATCGTTCTTACCCAGGCGGTGCAGAGAGCCTGCAGGGAAACGGCTCCCGAAGAACTGCGAACGCAGATCCTCTCAATAGTTCGAGAAGACCTGCATTCGCAGTGATCGCCCGCGGGGGCGCTGGCTTAGGGCAAGCTCAGCGGATGCCGAGCAATTGACCCTCGATGATTGAATTCGCGGTAATCGAGTCTCCGTCTTTTTGACCGGTGACAGTGACTTTGTCGCCAACCTTCAGGTCACTCACGTCGATCTTCTTAGTCGCGGTCACCTTCGTCTCCGAATCCACATTGACAGTCACGGTTGATCCGTCGGATAGCTTCATGACCAGAGTTTCGCCGTCAATAGAGTCAACGGTTCCGGAAGTCAATCTCCTGCCGAGGTTGAACTCGCCCTGACCGCGATCAAATCTGTCGTGCCCGAGTCTCCCGTTCACTTCGGACCCGCTGCCGAAACGAAGGTTCTGACTGAATGCTGCAGGGGGGACGATACCACGGGCATCGCCCAAGTGCTGGCCGATGAGAATCCCGCCAAATAGTCCGATGACAAGCAGGGCGAGCCCGCCAAGTACCGGCAAAAGCCAGCGGAGGACAGACCTTTTTTGCGAAGCTGCAGGTTCTGAAACCGGTACAGCAGCTTCCTTGATTGTCTTCTTTCCTCGGTTCTTCTTTTCCGGGCTTTCCATCGTCATGACTGGCATTCCTTTCGATTTGTTCGGATTTCAGCTTCGGGAAGCCGCGGAGAGTTGATTGCCGTCCCTCAACGACTTCATGACGCAACCCTGCGATGAGGGCATTTGGAAGCCCAAGGTGTCGCCTATGAATTACCTGCGGAATACGGTAGATCCAGGTTCTCGGCAGTTTCATAGGAATCACATAGATATGACTATGCCTTTAGTGAGAGAACTGTCTCGTGGAAGATCGCGGCGCAAAAACAGAGTTGGTTCGGCCGGATGGCGGAAAGATCAGGGTGCTCGTCGTAGATGATGAGCGCTCGCTCTCGGATTTGCTGTCGATGGCGCTCAAATACGAGGGCTGGGAAGTTCGGACAGCGGATACTGGCCACGCGGCCATAACTATCGCAAGAGAGTTCAGGCCCGACTTGACAGTCCTCGACATAATGCTTCCCGATCTGGACGGGCTCGAAGTGCTCTCGCGGATGCGGGCGAACGGGCACTCCGCTCCCGTGCTGTTTCTGACAGCAAAGGATTCGGTACAGGATCGAGTAATTGGACTAACCGCGAGTGGCGACGACTACGTGACTAAGCCGTTCAGTCTCGAAGAACTCATTGCGCGATTGCGCGGGCTCCTGCGAAGGGGAGTGCTGGCGGTTGAGGTTTCGGAGAACCCGGAGGTTCGAGTAGGTGACCTCGTGTTGAACGAAGACAGCTACGAGGTCTACAGAGGCGAGACTCAAATTCCGCTGACCGCCACCGAATTCGAATTGCTGCGCTACCTCATGCGCAACCCCAGGCGCGTTCTGTCAAAGGCGCAGATCCTCGATCATGTCTGGAGTTATGACTTCGAGGGCAGGGCGAGCATCGTGGAGTTATACATTTCCTACCTGCGAAAGAAGATCGACACTCTCGGGTCTCCGATGATCCACACCGTTCGCGGGGTTGGCTACTTGCTTAGGCCAGCTTCATGACTCTCAGCCGACGACTGGTGATCGGGATCGTGGCAATCCTCACGCTCCTGAGCGTGCTGGTGGGTATTTCGAGCGTGCTCGTTCTCAGGCACTTCCTGATTGAGCGACTGGACAGCCAACTGGAAAGCGCTTTGAAGCGAGTAGTGCAGGTAATTCCGCGGCTTCCTGGCGAAGAACAGGATCGGCCTCCGGGAGCAGGCGAAGCTCAGGGCGCGGGAACTCTCGGGCTGCTCGTTCGCAACGGCCGCATCCTCGCCCCAAGCTACCTTGACGAGACTGCCCAGCTTCGAACCCTGGACGCCAAGGCTCAGGAAGCACTGCTTTCAGTTACGTCGCAGACCCCGGTCACTGTGCAGCTGGGCGGGACTTTGGGAAACTACCGAGTCATTTCCGACAGTGGAGTATTCGGCGGGCGGCTAATCGTGGGGCTTCCCATGAGGGATGTCGAAATGACTACCTGGCAACTGGCCGTGATAGTAACGATCGTTGCTGCAATCGGAATAGCCCTCGCCGGCTTCGGCGGGCGGATTTTCGTTCGGCGTTCGCTGCAGCCACTTGCTGCAGTAGCGAGCACCGCCTCGAAAGTTACTGAATTGAACCTGGATAAGGGTGAGGTAGCGCTCGGAGATCGAGTTCCATCCAGCCTCACCCAGTCTCCCAACGAGGTCGGCCAGGTGGCGGTTGCCCTCAATCGGCTTCTGGATCACGTATCTGCTGCGCTCAATTCGAGAGAGCTGAGCGAAAAGAGGGTCCGGCAGTTTGTGGCCGACGCCAGTCACGAGCTGCGAACTCCACTCGCTTCGATTCGCGGTTACTCCGAATTGACCAGGAGGAGCGGCGCGAAACTCGACCCTGACATGCGCAAGGCGTTGTCTCGAATCGAGTCGGAATCCATCAGGATGACTGCCCTGGTTGAAGACTTGCTGCTTCTTGCGCGACTGGACGAAGGATCGGAACTTCAGCTCGAACCGGTAGATCTGACGGTTGTCGCTCAAAACACCATAGGAGACCTCAAAGTGAGTGCTCCGGATCACGAGTGGGAGATCGCCGGAGTGGAAGATGCGACGGTAATCGGAGACTCTTTTCGACTCCAGCAGGCGATTGGCAACCTGCTCGTCAACGCCAGAGCCCATACTCCGCCTGGATCAACAGTGCGACTCGAACTCGGATCGACGGAAGACTCTGTCACCCTTCGGGTTGTCGATAACGGTCCGGGCATCGATCCCGAGATCATTCCGACTCTCTTCGAGCGTTTCGTAACCGGTGATGCATCACGGTCGCGCAAGACCGGAGGCAGCGGGCTTGGGCTGGCAATAACCAAAGCAATTGTGGAAAGCCACGGCGGCAATGTTGCGGTGGAAAGCACGCCCGGCCGAACAGCATTCAAACTTACGATTCCAAGGCCAGCCAGCCAGACCGAGGAGTCCAGAGCGGGATAGTCAGGGCAAGCAACGGCGAGCCGAGCAAACGGCCCGATTCAGGAGAAAGTGAGAGCTCGCTCGAGAATATCGGTCTGCTCGGCCGCGCTTCGCTTGCTCGAGCCGGTTGCCGGAGAGGCGGAAGCCGCTCGGCTGACCACTCTCACTTCGCGCTTTCCTGCGCGGAGCAATTCGAGGCAAATGAAGGGCCAGGCGCCCTGATTCTCTGGTTCGTCCTGCACCCAGACGAGTTCGGCATCCGGGTACTGGCTGAGCGTTGAAACCAGCTCGCGAATCGGGAGGGGGTAGAACTGCTCGACCCGGACCAGGGCGATGTCGTTCTGCTGTCGCTTTTCCCTCTCGGCGAGCAGGTCGTAGTGCACCTTGCCGGAGTGAAGCAGAACTCGCTTCACTGAAGCTTTGTTTTCGATCGTGCTGTCATCGATGATCGGCTCGAAGCGTCCGGAGGTGAAATCGGCCAGCTCGCTGGTTGCTCCGCGAAGCCTGAGCATTGCCTTCGGTGTGAAGACGATCAGCGGCCGCCGCGGTCTCGCGTAGGCCTGTCGCCTGAGCAAATGGAAGTAGGAGGCAGGGGTGGATGGCCTGGCCACGGTCATATTGTTTTCTGCACACAGCTGCAGGTAGCGCTCGATCCGCGCTGAGGAGTGGTCCGGTCCCTGGCCCTCGTAGCCGTGGGGCAGGAGCAGAACCACGCTGGATCGCTGCGACCACTTCTGCTCCGCACTCGAAACAAACTCGTCGACTATGGTCTGGGCGCCGTTTGCGAAGTCGCCAAACTGGGCTTCCCAAAGAACCAGAGCATCGGCGCGCTCCACTGAGTAGCCGTACTCGTAGCCCATCGCCGCATACTCGCTAAGCAGCGAGTCGTATGCCCAGAATCTCGCCTGATTCTCCGCCAGATTCGCGAGCGGAAGCCACTCCTGGCCGTTGGCGCGATCATGGATCACTGCATGGCGCTGAACAAAAGTACCTCGCCTGGTGTCCTGGCCAACCAGCCGAACCGGGGTCCCTTCAAGCAGCACTGAGCCCAGGGCCAGCAGCTCTGCATAGGCCCAGTCGATTCCGCCGCTTCTGCTCATTTCAACCCGCTTGTCGAGCAGGTTCTGAACCTTCTGGTGAACAGTGAAACCGGCAGGAGCATTGGCGTGTGCGTCGCCAATGGTAGTTATTACGCTCTCGTCTACTCCGGTCGATTCCGGCGCTTCCGTTGAGTCGTCCTGCTGCGAACCCGGCCGCTCCAGGTCTGAAACCGCGTTCGGATCCTGCACGATGATCGGCATCGATCCGGTTTGTGCAGCATGGGTCTCCTGGAATGCCCGCTCGAGTCGATCCTGGAAGTCCGCGTGAGCGGCGTCGTACTCTTCCTGCGTGATGTCGCCTCTGCCCACGAGCGCTTCCGCGTACAGAGTACGAACGCTGCGCTTGGCCTCGATGAGGTTGTACATGAGCGGCTGGGTCATCGAGGGGTCGTCTCCCTCGTTGTGGCCCCTTCTGCGGTAGCAGACAAGGTCGATCACGACGTCCTTGTGAAACTCCTGTCGGAATGCGAAGGCGAGCGCGGCAACTCTAAGCACCGCCTCGGGATCGTCGCCGTTCACGTGGAAGATCGGCGCCTGAATCGTCTTGGCCACGTCGGTTGCATAAACCGAAGTTCTGCCTTCTGAGGGCGGAGTCGTGAAGCCGACCTGATTGTTTACGACCAGGTGGATCGTTCCACCGACTCGGTATGCCCTCAACTGGGACATTTGAAGCAGCTCGACAACTACTCCCTGACCGGCCATTGCGGCATCCCCGTGAATGAGGATCGGCAGCACTCGGAAAGTCCCGATCGGCTTGCGGTCCTGCTTGGCGCGAACAATTCCAGAAAGCACGCTGTCCACCGCTTCGAGGTGAGATGGATTGGCCGCGAGGTAAACCGGAATCTTCTCCCCGCCTATGGCGGTGTAGGTTCCTTCGGTGCCGAGGTGGTATTTCACGTCGCCAGAGCCCTGGCTAGCCTTCGTATCCTGCGTTCCTTCGAACTCGCGGAAGATCTGACCGTAGGTCTTTCCAGCGATGTTGGTGAGTACGTTGAGCCGGCCCCTGTGCGCCATTCCGATTGCGACCTCGTCGAGGCCGGATTCTGCGGCGCCCTGAATCACCTCGTCGAGCAGTGAAATCATCGATTCTGCACCTTCGAGGCTGAATCTCTTTTGACCCACGTACTTGGTCTGCAGGAAGGTTTCGAACGCTTCTGCTTCGTTGAGCTTCGCAAGAACCCGCATTTGCTCATCGTGAGTCGGCTTCGTGTAAGGAGTCTCGACTCGATTCTGGATCCACTCGCGCTCTGCGGGATTCTGAATGTGCATGTATTCGATGCCGATCGTGCGGCAATAGGAATCTCTGAGGATTCCCAGAATGCTGCGCAGCTTGGCAGAGCGCTGACCACCAAAGCCGCCGGTTACGAATTCCCTGTCCAGATCCCAGAAGCTCAGCCCGTGGCTGGAAATCTCAAGGTCCGGGTGAGTGCGCTGCTGATACTCGAGCGGATCGATGTCCGCCATGAGGTGACCGCGGACTCGGAAGGCATTGATGAGCTCCTGAACTCGCGCAGTCTTGTCAACCGAATCGGCGGTATCCACGTGGATATCCGGAGCCCAGTGGATTGGATCGTAGGGAATTCGCAGGGCGGAGAAGATGTCCTCGTAGAAACTGCGCTCGCCGATCAGGAGTTCGTGGATCTTGCCGAGGAATTCGCCCGAGCCGGCGCCCTGAATCACGCGGTGGTCGTAGGTAGAGGTCAGGGTGATGGTCTTGCCGATTCCAAGATCTGCGAGAGTGGTGGGGGACATCCCCTGAAACTCGGCGGGGTACTCAAGCGCTCCAACTCCGATAATGCAGCACTGGCCCTTCATGAGCCTCGGCACGGAGTGCTCGGTTCCGATTCCTCCCGGGTTTGTGAGGGAAATGGTGGTCCCGGCAAAGTCATCCGCGGTCAATTGGTTCGATCTTGCCTTCGAAACCAGCGCCTCATATTCGGCCACAAACTCGGCGAAGCTCATCGTGTCTGCGCGCTTGATACTCGGAACCAGCAGCGCCCTTGAACCGTCGGGCTTTGGGATGTCAATCGCGATCCCGAGGTTCAGGTGTGCCGGGGTGACGACTGAGGGCTTTCCGTCCACCTCTTCGTAGTAGACGTTCTGGCTCGGGAAGTCCTTAACGGCCTGGACCAGTGCCCAGCCGATGAGGTGGGTGAAGGAAACCTTTCCTCCTCGAGCGCGCTTGAGGTGGTTGTTGATGACGATCCGGTTGTCGATCAGAAGCTTGGCAGGGACTGTGCGAACACTCGTAGCGGTCGGAACGGTGAGGCTCGCGTCCATATTGGTGGCAAGCGACTTGGCCATTCCCTTGAGGGACTGCACCGTGCGCTCAGGAACTGCAGCCTGAGCGGCATCCTCTGATGAAAGCGGATGCGCCTTCGGTGCGTCAGCCGGAATCGGCTGGTTCTTGGGTGCTCGCGAAGTGGTGCGTGCAATCGGCTGACCCGGAGTGCGAGCTGCCCTTTGCATATCAGCGTTGGGGGGAGTCTCGACTTCTGCTGCTGGCGCTTCGGCCGGGGCTGCGACTTCTGGCCGGGCTTCTGGTCGGGCTTCTGGCCGTGCTCCCAGTTCCGGAGTAGAGGTCTGCTCCGTGGCTGCGGGGCCCTGTGTTTCTGTCTCGGCTGAAGTCTCGACCGCGTTGTCAGCGGGAGCTTCCGGAACAGAAGAGTCGTGGCCCTGTTCCTCAGCAGCGGGCTGGGCTGCTGCTGCAGGGCTCGCGGTCTTTGCGGCGTGATACCTGTCGAGCACTGGCCACCAGGCCTGATCTACAGAGTTACGATCAGCCAGAAAGCTCTCGTACATTTCTTCAACAAGCCACTCATTGGCTCCGAACTCACCGGCGTTTGCTTCTTCCGGCGATTCGCCGACCTGGGTTGACAAGACTGACCGCCCACTCTCCTGTGTCTGCGTCCAACTTCTCGGTGCGAGGATGCGAACCCGAACTAAGTTTGCATCCCCCAAAGCCTAACGGGAATCATGCTGAGGAAATGATCAATTGTGTTGCGGCTACCCTGAATTTATGAAGTTCCACGGTGCGCAGCCGCAATTCGATCTCACCTACTCTGACGTATTTCTAATTCCGAGTCGGTCTGAAATCTCAAGCAGGCTTGATGTTTCTCTTGAGACGGATGACGGAACCGGTGCGACCATTCCGCTCGTTTCTGCAAACATGAATTCGGTCACCGGTCAGCGTCTGGCGGCCGCGATGGCGAAGCGTGGAGGGCTGGGGGTGCTACCGCAGGACTTGAGCCTGCAGGACCTCGATGCAGCCATTCGCTGGGTCAAGGAGCAGGATCCGGTATTCGATTCCGCCCTTGAACTGCCGTCCGATGCAACCGTTGCGCAGGCCCGGGGCAAAGTCCCGGCTTCGAGCGATCACGGGATAGTCGTCAAGTCTGCCGGTGGCGACTTGCTTGGCTGTTTCGAGGCTTCGGTTCTGGCTTCAGCCTCACCTGGTGACCAGCTGGCGGACTTGATTTCTGACGAGTTCCCTTCGATAGATGCCGAAGACGGGGGAGAACCCAGGCGAGCCTTCGATCTGCTTGTCGAGGCCGGAAAGAACTTTGCCCCGGTCGTGCGGCACGGCTCAGTGATTGGAACCATTAGCCGGAAAGGCGCACTGCGGGCCACCATCTACAAGCCGAACCTTGATTCAGAAGGGAGGCTCAAAGTAGCCGCGGCGATTGGAATCAGCGGAGACGTGCAGGGGAAAGCCAGAGCGCTCGCGGACGCCGGGGTGGACGTGCTGGTACTGGATACTGCCCACGGCGACCAGAAGGCGATGCTTGGGGCTGTTGCGGCAGTCTCGGATCTCGACTTGAAGCTGCCTCTCGTGGCAGGGAATGTGGTTACCGCTTCAGCAGTCAAGGATCTGTTCAAGGCGGGCGCGACGATCATCAAGGTCGGAGTGGGTCCCGGTGCAATGTGCACGACCCGAATGATGACAGCGGTCGGCAGGCCGCAGTTTTCGGCGGTGATTGAGACTGCGGAGGCAGCCAGAGATCTGGGTGCAGCGGTGTGGGCAGATGGGGGAGTCCGATATCCGAGGGATGTCGCGCTGGCTCTTGCCGCCGGAGCCTCCTCTGTGATGATCGGATCCTGGTTTGCCGGAACTATCGAATCTCCAGGGAGCCTAAGCAGTGACGAGAGCGGCAGGGTATTCAAAGAAAGCTGGGGAATGGCATCTACCAAGGCGGTCCAGAGCAGGTTTGGTCGGCTGAATGCCTTTGATCTTGCGCGCAAGACTCTTTTTGCAGAGGGAATTTCGTCTTCGAGGATCTACCTTGATCCGCTTCGGCCTTCGGTTGAAGATCTGATCGACATGATCACTTCAGGAGTCCGATCTTCTCTCAGCTACGCCGGTGCAAAAGATCTCAAGACGTTCAGAGACCGTGCTGTAGTGGGAATCCAGTCGGCGGCCGGTTACGAGGAAGGCAAAGCGCTTCCGGTCAGTTGGTGAATGCCAACACCGGGTTGAATATAATCGATTGGATAATGGACGACCCTCCGCCTGGACGCCCAATAGGCAGCCACCGTGCATGAGTTGATCATGCTCGGGCTGGGAATCCTGCTCACGATTGCTACCGGCCTTTTCGTAGCCTCAGAGTTTTCTCTGGTCAACCTTGACCGCGCAGAGCTCGAAGCTCGACAAAACAGAGGCGAACGAAGGCTCGGGATCACAATTCGGGCGCTTCGCCACACTTCTACTCATCTCTCCAGCGCGCAGCTCGGAATCACTCTGACCACTCTGCTTGCCGGTTTTGCGCTGGAACCGGCAATCGCGAGTTACATTCGCCCCTGGCTGGTTGAACCGAACTGGCCCGAGCCGATCGTTGCCTTCCTTCCAAGCTTCCTTGCCGTAGCTCTAGCCACCTTGCTTTCGATGATCGTCGGCGAGCTGGTCCCAAAGAACTTTGCCCTGGCCCTGCCGCTCAGGGTTGCAAAGATCGTCCTGCCGTTCCAGGTGGCCTTCACCGCTGTTTTCAGACCGGCTGTTGCAATACTCAACGGGACTGCAAACGCGATACTTCGAAGCCTTGGCGTTGAACCGAAGGAGGAGCTTTCCTCGGCCAGAACAGCCGAAGAGCTCCGGTCTCTCGTGCAGAGATCTGCACGGGAGGGAAGTCTCGATCACGACACTGCGACCCTCCTCTCCAGGACTCTTCAGTTCAATGAGCACCTGGCCACGGATGTAATGACTCCCAGGCCGAAGGTGGTGAGCATCCCGAAGAGTGCCCCCGCCCAGCAGGTAATCGAGTTGTCTCGAAACACGGGCTACTCGAGGTTCCCGGTCGTCGACGACGGGATAGACGATGTCGTGGGATTGGTTCATTTGAAGCAGGCCGTCGCTGTTCCGCTGGATCGCAGGCAGGATGTCCCGGTTTCTGCTCTGGCCACTCAACCGCTCAAAGTACCTGAGACCATGCGACTGGACACCCTTCTTGGGGAAGTCAAAGGCAGGGGTTATCAGCTCGCGATCGTTATCGATGAATACGGGGGAACCGCAGGGGTCGTGACCCTTGAGGATCTGGTAGAGGAGCTCGTTGGTGAGGTATCTGATGAGCACGATCGTTCAAGAGCGGGGATCGTTAAGTCCAGAGACTGGCTGACTTTCCCCGGGATGCTTCGCCCGGACGAGCTACTGGACCGGATAGGGGTCTCTGTGCCTGAGGACGGACCATATGAAACGGTCGCGGGGTTCATCATGAGCGAACTCGGCCGGCTGCCGAAAGTTGGGGACGAAGTTTCGATCAATGCCGGTTCGTTCAGAGTTGAACGAATGGATGGGCGTCGAGTTGATCGGATTCGGTTCACCCCCGCCGCTTCGCAGGAGGAGGCCGAGGAATGAACGACTGGTGGGGACTGGCCTGGCTTGTAGTGCTGTTGCTGCTCAACGCCTTCTTCGTAGCCGCAGAGTTTTCGGTAATCTCAGCGCGGCGATCGCAAATTGAACCGAAGGCTCAGGCCGGAAGCTCGGCGGCCCGAGTGGCCCTGCGTGCAATGGAGAATACGACCCTGATGCTTGCGACGAGCCAGCTTGGGATCACGGTGTGTTCCCTGTTGATCCTCGGGGTTTCCGAACCGGCGATCCACCATTTGCTCCAGAGCCCGCTAACACTCACCGGCTGGTCGGAATCGGTAATCGACGTGATCTCATTTGCCATCGCTCTGATTCTCGTATCGTTCCTGCACGTCGTAATCGGGGAGATGGTTCCCAAGAACCTTTCGTTTTCCACCTCGGATCGGGCGGTGCTGATTCTCGCCAGGCCACTGGTTGGAATTTCAATCCTGTTCCACCCGATAATCGTTGCTCTCAACGCGATCGCGAACGGCACGCTGAGGTTATTTGGAGTAACTCCGAAATCCGAAGCCAATAGCGCATTCACCATTCAGGAAGTCGCAACCATAGTTGCCACGTCCCGCCACGAAGGGGTGCTAAGGGATGATCGAGACGCACTGACGGCGGCTTTTGAGTTCACCGAAAAGCAAGTCAGAGACGTTGAAGTAGGAATGGAAAAGCTCGTAAGCCTGCACGTTGGGGCGACTCCTTCCGATGTCGAGCACGCTGTCAGCCAGCACGGGTTCTCCAGATATCCAATTGTTGACGAAGGTGAGCTGGTTGGCTACCTGCACATGAAGGACGTGCTTGACCTGGAGGAAGAAGAAGACTTCTTGAAGCCGGTGCCTGCAAAGAGAATCAGAAAGCTCATCCGGGTTTCTCAGGAAACGGAGCTTGAGGATGCTCTCGCCGCAATGCGGCGCAACGGAGAGCACCTTGCCCAGGTATCAAGCCAGAACGGGCTCACCATCGGAGTGCTCTTCCTCGAAGACATAATCGAAGAACTGGTCGGAGAAGTCCAGGACGCCACAAGGCGTTCAAAACCTTAGGGGTCGAAAAATGTCAGGCGAGTTTCAGGAGTGGCAGTCAGAAGACGCCGCACTCTGGATCGCCTTACCAAAAGACTGGGATGATAAGTACTCCCACGGAGTACTCGGAGTCATAACCGGGTCGGAAGACTATCCCGGGGCAGCCGTAATCGGGGTTGACGCGGCGCTCCACACCGGAGTTGGCATGTTGCGCTATCTGGGCAGTCAGTCGGTGTCAAAGCTGGTGCTCGAAAGACGGCCGGAAGCGGTAACAGTCGATGGCAAGGTGCAGGCATGGCTGATCGGATCAGGAATGGCAGATTTCGGGGAAGACTCGCTGACCGCAGCCAGAGTTCAAACCGCACTTGAATCAGGACTACCGGCGGTACTGGATGCAGCCGCTCTGCCGGTGGCCCGAGATTGCACTGGCCCCGCCGTGCTCACCCCGCACGAGGGCGAGCTCGCAAAATTGCTTGGGAAAGATCGAGCCGAACTGCGACTCGACCCGGGAGAATGGGCGGTGCGGGCCGCCAGCACTTTCGAGTCGACGGTCGTGCTAAAAGGACACACAACCTGGATCTCCGGTCCCGGAGGGGACTTCAAGGTAACCGCTCCAACTACCTGGCTGGCCACGGCAGGAGCGGGGGATGCTTTGGCAGGGATCATGGGAGCGCTCATCGCTACCCACTCGGTCGAATCGGAGTCCATCGAATCGAAGCTCGCAGCACTTGCGGCAACGGCAGTGCTGATTCACGGCAGAGCGGCCGTTCTCGCTGGTCGAGGGGGCCCCTTTACGATCCTGGACCTGAATCAGGCGATCCCCTGCGCAATTCGGGAAATCCTCGGTCTGAATTGAGGGAGTTTGAGCCCCACTACGCTGGAGGGCGATGCGTTCTATAGGCAGGAATCCCATCGCCCTCTGGCTGGCCTTTCTGCTTGCGCATTTGTGGATCGGCTGGCTCAATTTGCACGCGCCGGGCCTGCCTCTGGGGGATGTCTCAATCGTTTACAAGTTCTGGGTCGATCAAATCGCCGAGCATGGCTTTTGGGTAGGCATTCAAAGCTCCTGGGTGTACCCGATCCTGGCGATCTTCCCAATGCTCGCTGCGGCGGCTCTTGGTCCCGACTGGTATTCGAGCGTCTGGCTTAGCATGATCCTGCTTCTGGATCTTGGTGCCTTCGCGGTGCTCATCGGATTTGGCCGAAGAGCAAAGCGGGCAACCGCCGCCTGGTGGTGGATTGGGTTCATGGTGCTGCTGGGGCCGATCGCCATGGGTAGGATCGACGCAGTGACCGTTGCGGTCGCAGTCATGGGAGTCAGCCTGATAGCGGCTCGACCCTGGCTTGCGACTTTGCTTTTGACCATCGCAACCTGGATCAAAGTCTGGCCGGTAGCTCTGGTCACTGCGATCCTCGTGTCTATTAAGGGCAGGCTAAATACTCTGGCGATTGCCGTCGGCTTCAGTCTCGCCGTGCTCGTAGTTGCACTTTCCTTCGGAGCGGGATCAAACGTCTTCAGTTTCATTTCCCAGCAGACCAACCGCGGGCTTCAGGTCGAGGCCCCGATAAGTACGTTCTGGATGTGGCGAGCGTTTTCAGGTGCAGCAGGAAACTACGTATATTACGACAATGAAATCCTGACCTGGCAGGTCACCGGAGACGGGGTTGGCCTCGTAGGTTCGCTCATGACACCGCTAATGCTTCTCGCTGTGATCGCGGTGATCTTGCTTGCAGTTATCGCATTGCGCCACGGCGGCCGACCAGAGCATGTGCTTGCGGTCCTCTCCCTCGCATTGGCCTGCTGCCTCCTCGCATTCAATAAAGTGGGCTCTCCACAATTCGTGTCCTGGCTGGCAGTGCCGATAATTCTCGGACTCTCGACGCGAAATGATGAAGACCGGGGGTGGTTCACGGTTCCAGCGGCAATTTCTGCCGCCATTGCCGCCCTGACTCAGCTCTTCTATCCGTATTGGTACGGTTCGCTGCTGTCACTCAACCCGCTCATGCTGGGAGTTCTTACCCTCCGGAACGGGCTTTATCTGGTTTTGCTGGGTTGGGCGATCCACGAACTGGTCAACCTGAGGCAGGATTCAGAACTTGCCGGCTTCTTCGACCTGGAGGAGGATCCCGTCCTGGATCGCACGCTTTCTTAATGCAACCTTGGTGCCCACGTCGAACCCGGCCACACGATACTTCTCTCTAATTCGCTTGAGATACGACTTCGCGGTTTCTTCTGAAATGCCGAGTTTGTAGGCGACGGATTTCACCGGCTCCCAGCCTCCGTAGAGGGCCATGACCCTGCGTTCCTGCGCACTGAGCTTCGGTGCACCGCCGACATCGCTGGCGTTTAGGGCAAGATCAAGTTCGGCAGAAATGAAAGATTCGTCCTTGAACGCTGCCCGAATGGCTTCGACGATCATTTGAGCATCCTCGCTCTTGACCAGATAGCCGAGGGCTCCGGCGGCAAGGGCTTCCCGAACTATGTTCGGCTCCGAATAGGTACTCATCAGCACGGTCTTTACGCCCGTGGTCTTGAGCGTGGAGATCTTGAGGGAGATTGGGAGATTGTCTTTCAGGTCAAGATCCAGCAGTACAACATCTACCGGGAACTCCGGGTGCGTCAACAGCTCGGGCCAGGTAGTCACGGCGGCGACCATTGAGATGTCCTCTGCTGCGGAACGAATCCACTCGGTCAGGGCTCCGAGCAGCATTTTGTGGTCGTCTACGAGGGCGAGCCGAATCGGTTTATTCCCATTAGCGGTCATTTCTGCCCTCTCAGCTTCCTTTCGCCTGTTCAGCATGGTATTGCTCTGCAGGGTTACTTACCACGCATTCAATTCGGACATTCAGATTTCCACTTTCATTCTGGTTTGTGAAACTGCCAACTCTGGCAATCGCGGCCCAGATTGCCGGGTCCACTTTATTTGCAGAATGTCCGGTGGTCGAAACCTCAATCGGAACAAGCACGGTCTCGGGATTTGCCCCGAGCCGATTGGACTCCGCGGGCCCCAGAGTAATGCGCATCGTTGGCCGCTCCCGTGGTGCGTCCAGTAGCAGCAGCCAGACCGCAGAAAGCAGGCCATCGCGCTCAGCCGGGCTCATTAGGCCGGCAAGGCTGCCGGGATCGGAGAGGGTGACAGAGCGTCCGAGCAGTTCTGATTCGCTAATCGCATGGTAGAGCCAGGTTTCTCTTCTTCCTTCGATCAGGTGCAGTCTTAGCTCTGTCGCCAGGGATGCTGCTGCCGAGGCGGTCTTCGGCTCAAGGGGGAGCTTGGTGCGTCCGCTTGCGATCGAGTCGAAGAGCTCTTCTGCGGCCAGGTCAAGTCGCGCCAGCTCCTCCGAAGCAAGCATTCCGACGGCCATTCTCGGAGCGGAAACGGTGCTTTGAACCAGCACCCTGTCCAATTGCAGCTGGATTAGGCGCCTGAATTGAACGAGGAACCAAAGCGCGATTGAGACCGGCAAGATTACCTCGGCCATAACCAGCATCTGCGCGGGGGCAGTATTCGAGGTAATGACAGTGGTGGCGAAAATCGCGAAGACGAAAGCCGAGGCGAACAGCAGCAGAACCGTCGCAATTTCCCACCCGGGCCTCAAGTGCACGGCCATTAGTAAGGCGGCAGTTGCCGCAATTGACGCGCTCGCGAACTCGCCGATGTTTCCCAAGGGCCAAATAGAAATGAAATCAAGAGCGATGACAATCGAAAGGGCGGCGGCGAAAACGATAAAAAGCCAGCCCGGCATCTTTTCCCCAAGCTGAGTGACAGTCAGGCCCGCTGCCATCAGCGTGAGGCAATACAGCACCCAGCCGATCGAAACCGGAATCGGGTCCGGATATGAGCCGAAGTGCAAAAAGAAGAGCCCAATTCCAAAGGCCCCCGCCAATCCGGCCACAATTCCGAAGCCGATTCCCAGATAGCCCGTGCCAAGAGTTGCAGTTCCCGCACTCATTTGACGAAGGGCCCTTGCGGCAGGCGATGAGGGCTGCCTTCTGGGTTTGCCTCGCTTGCCAATTTCCACACCGAGAGTGTTTTCTTCTATCGGGGAGTAGCCAGTCACTTCGGAACCTCCAGTACGACTGTGGTTCCCGCTCCTGGAGCTGAAAACAGTCTTGCGGTTCCGCCGACCTCGCTGAGTCTCGCAATTACAGATTCCTTGAGGCCGAGTCTTGCGGAATCGACATCCGCCACATCGAAGCCGACGCCCGAGTCGGTGACCATTGCTCGGACGGTCTTCTCGTCATCCGTAATCGTCACATGGGCTTCCGAAACGCCTGCGTGTCTTCTGACATTCTCGAGGCACTCGGCCAGGGCAAGAAGGAAGGCATCCAGCACCTCTCCTGGCAGGAGCACCTGACCGGTACCGTGCCATTTCACTTCGAGTCCTATCCGGTTAAACCGATGCTTGACTGACTCCAGAGTCGTTCCGATCGTCTGGTCCGTGACCGAGTCCTTCTCGGGAGCATCACTCTGAGCGTTCCCGTCTTCCGGATCGCTGCCCGCGTCCAGCCGCAGCTGCCTCAGCAGTCTCGCGTCGTCACCAGCCTGAGCTTTGAGCGCTTCCACTGTGACTCCAACTCCGGAGTGGGCAAGGAGAGTGAGAGTGGCCAGCACCGTGTCGTGAAGGAGCCGCGCGCCCTGGCGGCGCTGAGCTTCCAGCTCGCTCGCCTGACGTTCGGCTTGATGGGCGCGTCCGATGCTCCTAATTCGATCCGCCGCCCGGTCCACGCTTCGAGTGGTCCAAATCCCAACCAGAGTGAATACTATCCATCCGAGAAAAACCGCAGCCACCGAGTGGCTTAGGATCGTCGCAGAACCTGCTGCCAGAAGAACCAGTCCAGAAGAAGCAGCGGTAGCCGCGATCAGGACAAGAATCCTCCACAGATTCGAAGTGAGGACTAAGGCGAAAGCTCCGAGCGCGCCACCTGCAAACGGAATCAGGGCCATTGACAGGGCGAGACGATCTGAGGGTTCGATCGGGAACTGGACGATAGCCAGAACGCCCAGCCCGGCAGAAAGCCCAAGCAGCACCCAGAGCAAGGAATGCTCACCAGCGAGCCGGATGTAGCAAAACAGAAGGAGGAATCCCAGGATGATCGCAGCGAGCAGGCTCGTTGAATCGACAATGCCCGGAATTCCAAGAACCAGGAAGCTCGAAAGGGTTAGGACGATTCCGATCAGCCTGGTAGTTCGGTAGAGCAGTCGCTCGCGCTCCTTGGCGATCAGATCCATGAAGCCAATATTCACACGGTTTTACCCCCAAATGGGGGTGCGACACCTCAAGATCTTGGTTCGAGGGGGAAGAGGCGGGCAAATTTCACATAGAAAGTAGTGCATCGAGGTGGTTGGCGACCTCTGCGGTATTGATCAGAAAGCCGTCGTGACCGTACTCAGAGTCAATGGTCGCAACCTGATCTTCATAAATGTTGTTGGGTAATTTCGAGGCGATCTCCTGCTGGGCGTGAAGTGGAAACAGCCGATCTGTTGTGACTCCCAATACGAGGGCTCTTGCCGATATCCGGGAAAGTGCGCTGTCGATTCCGCCCCTGCCGCGGCCGACATCGTGCGAACTCATGGCGTGCGCCAGACGCAGGTAGCTGTTTGCGTCGAACCGGCGGGTGAACTTATTTCCGTGGAAGTCCAGATAACTCTCAATGGCGAACTTTCCACGCCCTCCGATTGGATCTATGCCGCTTTGCCAGGTCCTTCCGAACCTGTCGTTCAGTTCTACGGAGGATCTATAGCTGAGCAATGCAATTCTTCTTGCCAGGGCGAGGCCGTTGTGCGGACCTTCGCCATCGAGCGCATCGTAGTAGTCCCCGCCGCGGAACCCCGGGTCTGACTGGATGGCCTCAATCTGAACCGAGTTCAAAGCGATGCTGTCTGCATCGCTCGCAGCCGGAGCGGCGAGAATCCCAACTCTCTCTGCCCGATCTGGAAAGCCGGTTGCCCACTCCAGTGCCTGCATTCCGCCCATTGATCCGCCGATTATCGCCGCCCATTTGCCTATTCCAATTGCGTCAGAGAAAGCGGCCTGAGTCTGAACCTGATCTCTGATGCTCAGGAACGGGAATCTGGATCCCCATTCCTGACCGTCGGGCGCGAGGCTGGAAGGCCCGGTTGAACCCTGACAGCCGCCGATCACATTCGGAGCAACGACGAAGTACCGATCGATGTCTATGCAGCAGCCCGGCCCGACCAGCCCTGTCCACCATCCGCTGGTTTGATGCCCCGGTCCTGCCTCGCCGATCACATGGCTGTCTCCGGTGAGAGCGTGGAGAATGAGAATTGCGTTGCTCGAATCGGGGTTCAGAGTCCCCCAGGTCTCAAAGGCGATCCTTGCCTCGGGCAAACTGCCTCCGCCTTCAAAGAGCTGACTTCCAAGACTTAGAAACTTTCGGGATCCGACCGGATCTCCGTCTCGCCAGGCTCCGCTGGCAGGGGGCTTGCCGAGCAGGGATCGAGCTGTAGCTTCAGGGATGAATCCTGAGGGGATTGAATCTGCCGCGGTCTGCCAATCCATTTGCTTGAACTCCTGCTCCTCGAATATTGCGGGGTCGCCGTTGAATGGCGACCCCGCTGGTCGAGCCTGCTGCTACTTCTCAGGCGGCCGATTTCAGAGCCGAGCGGGCCGCCTCTAGTCCGGCCTTGAGATCGGCGACTATGTCGTCGATGTTCTCGAGTCCCACCGACAGTCGAACCAGTCCCGGGGTCACTCCGGCCGTCAGTTGCTGTTCCGGAGTCAATTGAGAATGGGTCGTGGAGGCCGGGTGAATGATGAGGCTGCGAACGTCTCCAATGTTTGCAAGATGGCTGAACAGCTTCACTCCGTCCACTAGCGCGCGACCGGCTGGTACTCCGCCCTTCAATTCGAAGGAAAGCACGGCGCCTGCGCCCTTTGGCGTGTATTTCTGGCCGATTTCAAACCACGGGCTGGAAGGCAGGCCCGCATAGTGGACGGTATCCACTTCCTCCTGCTTCTCAAGCCATTCCGCCACAGCCTGTGTGTTCTGAACGTGGCGCTCGATCCTCAGGCTCAGGGTCTCGATTCCCTGAATGAGCTGCCAGGCGCTGTTGGGGGAAATTGCTGGTCCGAGGTCGCGGAGGAGCTGGACTCTGGCCTTGATGATGTAGGCGAGGCCGTCGCCCACGGCGGCCGTGTAGCTCGCGCCATGGTAGGAAGCATCCGGTTCGGTCAGGCCGGGGAACTTCTCAACATTCTTCGACCAGGCAAACCTGCCGCCGTCGACAATTGCCCCGGAAATCACTGTTCCATGCCCACCGAGGAACTTGGTGGCCGCGTGAACCACGATGTCTGCGCCGTGCTCGAAAGGGCGAAGCAGGTACGGGGTTGGAATCGTGTTGTCGACAATCAGCGGCAATCCCGAATCGTGAGCAACGTCTGCAACTTTCTGGAGGTCGAGAATATTGATTCTCGGATTCCCGATGGACTCTGCGAAGAACAGCTTGGTGTTCGGTCGAACGGCCCTGCGCCACTCCTCCGGATCGTCCTGGTTCTCAACGAAAGTGGTTTCGATTCCTAGTTTTGCGAGGGTGAACTTGAAGAGGTTATAAGTTCCCCCGTAAATCGATGACGAGGAGACTATGTGGTCCCCGGCCGCCGCGATGTTCAGTACGGCCAGGCTCACGGCCGACATTCCAGACGAGACCAGCAGCGCCCCGGTCCCGCCCTCAAGGGCTGCCAGTCGCTCTTCGACTACCGCCTGAGTCGGGTTCTGAATTCTGGTATAAATGTTGCCGAATTCGGAAAGTGAAAACAGTTTCTCGGCGTGTTCGGCGCTGTTGAACACGTATGAAGTTGTCTGATAAATCGGGGTTGCGCGCGCATTGGTTGTCGGGTCGGGTTGGGCGCCCGAATGAATTTGCCTGGTTTCGAATTTCCAGTCGGTAGTCATGGCTTCTCCTTAAGTCGTTGTTCAGGCGAGAAATCGCCGTCAACTTGAGATTAGGAACGGCCTCCTGGCTGATCAATCTGAGTTGAAACACGGAGTAACCGGATTGAAACCTGACGTAATATTTGCCGTCGAAAGCGGGTGCGAAACGGTCGAATCCTAGGAATTCAACTTTGCAAATGCCAGAGCAGCCAGATACGCCGAGGCATCTGGGAGGACCGAATCATCGAACTGCGCGAGGTTCGAGTGATTGTTGGGCGCGGTCTCCGGATCCAGCTCCGGAGGGCAGGCTCCGACGAATACGAAGGCTCCCGGTACTTCCCGAAGTACAGAGGCGAAGTCTTCTGCGCCTCCAATGGGCGACTCGAGGATTTCGAATCTTTCCGAACCGAACATCTCAACTGCGACCTTTTCGGCGAGCTCAACTGAAGCAGCATCATTCTGCAGAGGAACAGTGATGATCTTGAACTCGATCTCGACTTCGAGTCCATAGGCTCCTGCGATGCCGACTACGAGTTCCCCCGCGTACTTCTCTACTTCCGCGAGGTGCTTTGGAGAGAAAGTTCTTATGGTCGCGCCGAAAGCGGCCGAATTCGGGATCACATTATTCGTGCCCGGCTGACCCCCCGCCATCCAGCCGACAGTGATAATCACCGGATCGAAAGCGCTGAACCTCCGGGTGACCATGGTCTGCAGCCCGGAAACTATTTCGGCCAGAACCTGGTTCGGATCCCTGGCAAGGTGAGGAGCCGAACCATGACCGCCGGCGCCCTTAATGACTACGTTGAGTTCCGCCGCGGCGGCCATCAAGGTGCCCGGTCTGGTCACGAATTTGCCGAGCGGCTGACCAGTTGTTACGTGAAGGGCGAAGGCTCCGGTCAGTTCACCGCTGGCCCGGCCGAGCAGGCCATCTGCGAGCATGTGATCCGCACCGCGGTAGCCTTCTTCACCCGGCTGCAGCATGAAGATTACTTCGCCGTTGAGCTGGTCCCGATGCGTAGTGAGCAGGTGGATTGCGCCAACTGCAATCGCGGCGTGCAGATCATGTCCGCAGGCGTGCATTCTGCCAGGAACTTCAGAAGCGAATTCGAGACCGGTATCTTCCTGCAGGGCGAGGCCGTCCAGATCGGCTCGAAGCAGGACGGTCGGTCCTTTGCCCTCTCCGGTAATTCTCACTATCGCAGAGGTCATCGGTCCCGCCGGGCCGGTTTCTGAGCGAGAAACCTCAATCGGCAGGGTCGAGATCGAGGCCAGGACTCTGTCGAGTGTCTTCGGCACTTCGAGCCCCAGTTCCGGGTGCCGGTGGATGTCCCGGCGAACCGCCTGAAGTTCCGAGGAGAAGCGTGCGGCCTCTTCTGCAAGAGCCTTCAGCTCAATCATTTCGCCGACTCCTCCTCGGCGGTAGAGTCCGCAAAGGCGAGCTTAGGAACGAAGAACAGGAGTACAGCGGCCACCAGCGCACCGCAGCCGCAGATTATCCAGACCAGGTAGTAGCCGAAGAGGCTGCCGGCCGTGGAACCCGCGAGGTGTACCGCGCCGATCGCCAGGACGATGGCGAACACGGAGGATGCGAAAGATCCGCCGATGGTTTTGGTTGTATTGGTGAGCGCGGAGGCGATCCCGGTTTGCCCGCGTGGGGCTGCGGCAGCAGCGGCGGCTGGCAGCGCTCCTACCAGAGCACCGCTGCCGAGACCGGCGATCACCATGTTCATGAATACCTGCCAGGTTTCCAGGTGGAACGGAACGAACATCAAATAGCCGATGGCAACCAGGAATGCCGCAATTATCAGTGCCGATCTGGGTGTCATGAGCTTTGATACCAGCGGGAACAGGATCGCTCCGGTAATCATTGAGATCAGATACAGGCCGATCAGAATCGAAATCGTTCCTGCGCTAAGCCCGAGCCCGTAGCCGAGGGCATCCTTGTCCGTGCCCGCATAAGTCGACAGCGGAGCCTGTGCCCCGAGCAGGCTGATTCCGACGAGGAAAGCGGTCAGCTGAACCGGCCACATGTTCGGTTTGCTGAGCACCCGAATGTCGATGGCCGGGTCCTTCTGGTGCAGTTCGAATCGCACAAAGGGCCAGAACGCGAGCAGCCCGCCAACGATCATCGCCCATGGCCACCAGGCACCCTCGTTGAGCTTCAGGAAGGTAAGTCCTGAGGTGACCAGCAGCAAGGCGATCGTCAGAATCGAGAAGCCGGCCCAGTCGAGAGTGCGGTCAGGCAGAGGCTCAGACTCCGGTACCCCGAAGAGAATTACAAAGAAGACCAGAGTCACTGCGATTGCCGGGGCCATGAGAGTTGGGGTCACCGAAGTGGCAAGTTGTTCGGTGCCGCCAAAAATGTCGAAGATTCTCGAGCTGCCGAGGGCGCCGGCAATGGCCCCCGCTTCGAGTCCGACCACGAGCAGTCCGGCAGCCCGGCGGGTGGTCGAAGCCGCTCGCCCGCTGCGCCTGCCCTTGTCATAAATTAGTGCGATCTCGAGGGGAAGCCAGACGGCGTAGAAGGCCTGAAGAGTCCAGGCAAGCAGGAAGCTGGTGAAGTCGGCGGCGAAAGCCAGCCACCAGGTCGCGCCCGCTGTCAGGACGGTTGCGATCAAAAGAATCTTCTTGTGGCCGTACATATCGCCGAGTTTCGCCAGTACCGGCACGACGAGGGCAGAGAGCATGAGCTGAGTGCCCTCAAAGATGTTGAAGTCTGCATCCTTGATGTCGAGGTATTTGACCAGATCCGGTATCAGCGGAACGTAGAAACCCTGGAGGATTCCACTGACGAATTCAACGAAAATCAGAAAGCCGATGAGACTCGCAGTGACCGCTCCGGCTCTTCCTCGAACTAAAGTCATGAACGAACCCTAGCGCCAGTGCACGGTCGTAGTCTCTATTCATGGCCGAACCCCGACCCATTTCCGAGTTGCTGGACCCCGGCTGGGCGAGTGCTCTTGAACCTGTAGCCGGCCAGATCGCGAAACTCGGAGACTTTCTAAGAGCGGAGGCGGCGTCCGGCAGAGGTTATTTGCCTGCCGGAGCAAACGTGCTTAGGGCGTTCACCTTTCCATTTGACGAGGTGAGGGCTCTGATAGTTGGACAGGATCCCTATCCGACTCCCGGACATCCGATCGGCCTTGCCTTCGCCGTCGATCGCTCGGTGCGGCCAGTTCCGCGGAGCCTGCAAAACATCTACCGCGAACTCAGGGATGATCTGGGAATTAATCCGCCGACTCACGGTGACTTATCTGCCTGGGCCAGGAGCGGAGTCCTGCTGCTGAACAGAGTGCTGACGGTCAGGCCGGGAGCGTCCGGATCGCACAAGGGCAAAGGCTGGGAAGTGGTGACCGAATGTGCGATTAGTGCGCTGGTTAGTCGGGGCAAGCCGCTCGTGGGGATCCTTTGGGGCAGGGATGCCGGCAGTCTTGCCCCGGCACTTGAGCCCTTTCCATCGATTCGCTCGGCTCATCCGAGCCCGCTTTCTGCGGGCAGCGGCTTCTTCGGCTCCCGGCCCTTCAGTCGGGCGAACCGGCTGCTCGCGGAGCAGGGCGCGGAACCAATCGACTGGACTCTCGATTGAAAGGCTTGCAATCACCTGCTGAAGTGTGATTTAGTTTTGCTATGGCAAATAGCACAACTATCGAAGTGCGAAATCTCTCGAAATCGTTTGGTCCGGTGCGGGCAGTCGATGATCTTAGCTTCACGGTGGAACCGGGAGAGGTCACCGGGTTCCTTGGTCCAAATGGCGCGGGGAAGACTACTACTTTGAGGGCTCTGCTCGGGCTCGTGGAACCAAGCTACGGCAGCGCGACTTTCGGAGGGGTCAGCTATCGCCAGCTCAAACATCCACTCGAAACGGTTGGCACCGCGCTGGAGGCATCCAGTTTCCATCCGGGTAGAAGTGGTCTGGCGCATCTAAATGTTTATGCGACGGCCGCGGCAATTCCGAAATCACGAGTGCAGGCAGTGCTGACTCAAGTCGGCATGAGCCAGTTCGCAGATCGTCGAGTTGGCGGCCATTCGCTCGGAATGCGGCAGAGACTCGGGCTGGCCTTCGCCCTGCTGGGAGACCCCGGAGTTCTGGTGCTGGATGAGCCGGTTAACGGTCTGGATCCCGAGGGCATCAGCTGGATGAGGACTCTGCTGAGAAACCTCGCCTCCGAAGGCAGGACCATTCTGGTTTCTTCGCACTTGCTATCGGAAGTGCAGCAGAGCGTTGATCGGGTAGTGATCATTGCGAAGGGGCAAATGGTCTACCAGGGCGGGCTCTCCGGTCTCGTCCAGAGAAGCCGGGTTGAGGTCGAATCTGCGGATCAGTCCGGACTCGCGAAGGCGCTTCAGAACGCGGGTGGTGAAGTGGAGCAGGGCACAAGCTCGCTATCGGTCTCCGGGCTCGATGCCGAGCAAGTCGGAAAGATCGCGCTGGAATCGGGAATAGCGCTTCGAAAACTTCACACCGAGCAAACCGGGCTCGAAAGCGCCTTCCTTGATCTGGTCGGGAACGGAGAACAGAAATGAGTTTTCTCAGAGCGATTAGGGCCGAATTTGCCAAGGTATTCACTGTAAGGCTGTGGTGGATTCTGCTTCTGGTGCTTTTCGTCTACGTAGCCTTCACCGCCGGCATGATGGCCGGAGTATTCGGGCTCGGAGCAGGCGGATTGAATCAGGCCGGACTGGGAAGTTCGGCCAACATCCCGAATCTGCCGGACGGCGCGCTGCCCCCGATCATCTACAGTCTGGCTTCAAGCATGGGGTATGTCTTCCCGGTACTGCTCGGCGCGCTTGCCACGACGTCCGAATTCAGGCACCAGACCCTGACTCCAACCTTCCTGGCAACGCCCAGGAGGGGGATTGTGCTCGCAGCCAAGTACGTTTGCCTTGCGGTTATTGGCGCAGGCTTTGGTGCCGTGGCTCTGCTGGGGTCAATGGGCGTTGGAGCGCCGCTGCTTTCCCTCACCGGTCATGACCCTGGCCTATCGGACCCCGATACCTGGCTGCTGGCGGGGAGGGTCATTCTGGTGATGGCAATCTGGGCTCTGGTCGGAGTGGGCCTCGGAGTACTCATCCCTAGTCAAGTCGCCGCTGTAGTCATCGTGCTCGCCTTTACCCAATTTTTGGAACCGATCCTTAGACTCGCCGGTTCCTTTTGGGACTGGAGCGCCCAGCTGGCCAGATTCCTCCCCGGAGCAGCGGGGGACGCTCTGGCAGGCTCGAGCATCTTCAGCACCTTCAGCCAGTCGGCTGCCGGTTCCGAAGCTCTTCAGTGGTGGGCTGGCGGACTGGTGCTGATCGGTTACGCGGTCGCGGCCGGTGTTATCGGATGGTTTACAAGCTGGCGAAAGGACGTCACCTGATCGGATGGCCGGGTTCCATTCAGTCTGCCCGGTACAGCCTCATTGAAGTCGGCGACATGGTCACGACCGATCCAGGGGCATGATCGCTCTGCTCTATCCAGTCGAACGCGCTGTCGAACAGCAGTCGATAGTTTGAAACGCCCGAGCGAACGGGAAGTTTGAGTTCAACTTCGGTTTCGAGCCCGTGCACCGCAAGCAAGATTCGATTGAAACCCTCAGTTTCGTGAGTCGAAGATGCAAGGTACTGGAGGGTCCTGGCTTCAGGAGAATTCCAGTCGTCGATCGACATGGTCGAGCCGCCGGAATCGAACCATTCCATTTGGGTGGCGGTCTCTACAGATTCGCCGTGGACTCCAAAATCTCGCGGTCGCACAGCGGGGTTTTCGACTCGAAACTTGGTAGCGGCCCTGACGATTTCGCGAAGCTCTCTTTGCCAGTCCTGGATCTCCCAGGGCAGCCAGCTCAGATCATCATCATGGCAATAGGCGTTGTTGTTACCGCGCTGGCTCCTTGCGATTTCGTCACCGGCAGTAATCATCGGCGTTCCGGCGGAAAGCAGCAGGCTCGCAAGCAGGTTCCGAATGGCGCGCCTGCGCATACCGATAACTTGCGGATCATCGGTCTCACCCTCGACTCCGTGGTTGAACGAGTGGTTTGTGTCTGCTCCGTCACGGTTGTCTTCGCCGTTTCCGAGGTTGTGTTTCTGGTCGAAGGTCGTGAGGTCCCAGGCCGTGAACCCGTCGTGCGCGGTTACGAAGTTGACGGAGGCGACGGGTCCGCGCTCTGCCGAGTAGACATCCGAAGAGCCGCTGATTCTTGTTGCGAGCTTTCCGATTCCGATCGGGGCACTGCCGGAAGAGCGAGCTGCTGCAATATCGGTCAGCCAGAAAGATCTGACCCTGTCCCGATATCTATCGTTCCATTCGAGCCAGCCGTCGGGAAAGCCGCCGGTGTGCCATCCGTTCGGGCCGACATCCCAGGGTTCGGCGATTAACTTGCAGCCGGAGAGCGCCGGATCATCGGTTATCGCCTGAAGCAGCGGATGCTTCAAATCGAAATCACCCGCTTCGTTTCTGCCGAGGGTAACTGCAAGGTCGAAGCGGAAGCCGTCGATTTGCACTTCGTTCGCCCAATACCTAAGAGAATCGAGAATGAGCCGCTGGGCCGCGGGGGTGTTCGGGTTTATCGAATTTCCGCAGCCGGTCGTGTCGATGTAGTTTCCGGCTGCATCCTGCCGATAATAGGTGCGATCGTCGAGTCCACGCAGACTGTTTGTCGGCCCGCCCGGCCCCTCTTCCGAGGTGTGATTGAACACTACGTCCAGGAAGACTTCGATACCGGCTTCGTGAAAGAGCTTCACCATCCCCTTGAATTCTCTGAGGATCGCTCCCGGGCCCGCCTTCTGGGCTGATGGGGATGCCCAGGCAGCATGCGGAGTAAAGAACGAGAGGGAGTTATAGCCCCAGTAATTTGTAAGTCCCATTTTGAGCAACCGCTGCTCTGTAATGAATTGATGCACCGGCAGGAGTTCGACCGCTGTAATCCCCAGTTCGACCAGATACTGAATTGTCGAATCGTGCGCGAGCCCCGCGTAGCTGCCCCTCAGTTGTTCGGGAAGTCCGGGATTCAATTTGGTCAGACCTTTGGCGTGGGCCTCGTAAATGATCGTTCGATCGATCGGGGTTCCGGGCTTGGTTGCTCCCGCCCAGTCGAAAGGCTCATCGACCACGCAGGACCTCCACGCACCGCTTCCGGAGCGCACGAGGCCTTTGGAATACGGGTCTATCAGCAGAAGTTTGGGATCGAATCGCCCTGAAACTCCGCCGTCACTCGGGCCATCTGCCCGCAGGGAATAGCGGGCGCCGTTGGCCAGTTTCGGACTGCTGACTGACCAGACAGAGTGTTCATCGCGAGCCATCGGGATGGTCTCGGACACCCAGTCGAGGTCCCTTGCGGAGTGCAGGCACAATTGCATGCTTGTTGCGCTCGCTGAATAAACTCGAAGTTCGCCTCCCTCCGCAGAAGTCGTGACGCCGAGATTGCGCAGCGGATCGAGGGTGGGCATCGTTCTAGAGTAATCAGAGTCAAAGGGTTCGTTTTCGTGGAGGCGAAGTGAGTGTCTATTTTGACCATGCCGCAACGACTCCCCTACTGGAAGTATCGCGCAATGCGATGCTCGGCGCCCTTGAGGTGGTCGGTAACCCTTCTTCGATTCACTCCGACGGGCGAAGAGCCAGACAGCTACTTGAAGAATCTCGGGAACAACTGGCCGCCAGCATTGGCTGCGATCCAATTGAGGTGATTTTCACCGGCGGAGGGACAGAATCGGTCAACCTTGCGATCAAGGGAATCTTCCTCGCCGCCCGTGAAGCGGGTAGGAAGAGAATCCTGGCTCCGCTCGGCGAACACCACGCGACTATCGATTCCCTGAATTGGCTCGAGCAAAACGAGGGCGCAATTGTCGAGTGGTTGCCGCTTGACGAGTTCGGCCGAGTAGTTCCTTCAGTTGTTGAAGAAAAGCTCGCAGAATTCGATGACTGGGCCTTGTTCACAGTGATCTGGGCTAACAACGAAGTGGGGACTATCCAGCCAATTGCCGAGCTCGCCGCGATCGCAAATCGATTTTCGGTTCCGGTTCACGCGGATGCGGTAAGCGCATTCAAGCACCTGTCGATCGACTTCGACTCCAGCGGCCTGGCTGCGCTCTCGATTTCAGCCCACAAGATCGGCGGCCCGCAGGGGATGGGCGCGCTCATTCTGGATCGAAAGGCCGTCGCGAGGCCCCTCATCCACGGGGGTGGTCAGGAGCGGGATCTGCGCTCGGGAACCCAGAACGTTGCGGGAGCCGCCGCCTTCGCGGCTGCCGTGGCCAGCGACATCCCGGATCTTCGCCCGCTGAGGGATCGGTTGATTGCCGGCGTACTCGAAGCCGTGCCAGAGGCGGTGCTCACCGGGGATCCGGTGGAGCGCCTTGATTCGAACGCACACTTCCTGTTTCCAGGCTGCCAGGGTGATTCTCTGGTTTATTTGCTCGATGAACGCGGAATTTCCGCGAGTACCGGCTCGGCCTGCCAGGCGGGAGTACCGGAGGTGAGCCACGTTCTGCTTGGGATGGGACTCGACGAGGAAAGCGCAAGCGGAGCCCTGCGTCTGACTCTCGGCCACTCGAGCACAGCACAGGATGTCGATTCCCTGATCAGGGTCATCCCTGAAGTCTTCGAAAAGGCCAGAAAAGCGGGCCTTTCCAATCGAGACGTAGGGTTGAACTCGTGAAGGTAATTGCAGCAATGAGCGGCGGAGTGGATTCCGCGGTCGCCGCTGCCCGTGCCGTGGACGCGGGACATGAGGTAGTCGGAGTGCACCTCGCTCTTAGTCGAATGCCCGGGACCCTGCGTATCGGAAGCCGCGGCTGCTGCACAATCGAAGACTCGATGGACGCCCAGCGGGTCGCAAACCAGCTCGGAATACCGTTCTACGTCTGGGACTTCTCCGAACGATTCAAGCTCGATGTCGTTGACGATTTCATCGCCGAGTACTCAGCCGGCCGGACACCCAACCCCTGTTTGCGCTGCAACGAGAAGATCAAGTTCGCCGCCCTGCTCGAAAAGGCGCTGGACCTCGGCTTCGACGGGATCGTCACGGGACATTACGCGAAGATCGTGGTGACCGAAAGCGGCGACCGCGAACTTCATCGTGCGGCCGACTGGGCGAAGGATCAGTCCTACGTGCTCGGAGTGCTCAACGCCCAGCAGCTTGAGCACACGATCTTCCCGCTTGGGAGCACTCCAAGCAAAGCTGAGGTCAGGGCGGAAGCGGCGAGGAGAGGTTTCACGGTAGCCAGCAAGCCTGACAGTCATGACATTTGCTTCATTCCGGAGGGTGACACCGGAGCCTGGCTCGCCGAGAAGATCGGCACCGTACCCGGGGACATAGTCGACAGCGGGGGCGAGAAGCTCGGTACCCACGAAGGCGCCACATCGTTCACTGTGGGTCAGCGCAAGGGACTGAAGATCGGCTTCCCGGCCGAGGATGGAAAGCCCCGATACGTACTTGAGATCCGGCCCAAGTCGAATGAAGTAGTTGTGGGGCCGAAAGAGGCGCTCGCAATCGGCGAACTGGCCGGAGCAAGAATGAGCTGGGCGGGCGAGCCTCCCGCCGGACTGGCCGAACCACTGGATTGCCAGATTCAAATTCGGGCTCACGCGGATCCGGTCGATGCTTCAATCGTCCTGAAAGACGGTGAACTCATTGCAACCCCGGTTGAGCCGCTTAATTCGGTTGCGACTGGCCAAAGCTGCGTGATCTACCTCGGTACGAGAGTACTTGGGCAGTTCACGATAGACAGGACCGAGTCCGCGGTCGTATTACAGGGCGTGAACTAGCCTTCTTGTAGAATTTCAACTGGCTTCAGGAACCAATCCGGGTTCGCTCGCCTCCAGCCATTTTCGTTGAGGTGCCCGTGACTGAGAACCCACTCGCCCCCGCCTGGTTGCGAAAACCCGGCGATGCGAATGAGCTTGCCCGGAAAGTCTGGCCCGCCGACCTCAACCGCGGCGCGGACGGTTCGATTTCCCTTGCCGGGATTCGACTGAGCGACCTTGCAGAACAGTTCGGCACTCCGCTTTACCTGATTGATGAAGCGGATGCCAGGTCGAGAGCTCGCGGATTCCGAGTCGCCTTCGAGCAGGAGTTCGCAAAACTCGGAGTTCGGACCACGGTCTATTACGCCGCAAAGGCATTCCTGTGCTCAGATTTCGCCCGCTGGATGGTCGCAGAGGGCTTGAACATTGATGTCGCCAGCCGGGGGGAACTCGCACTGGTTCTTGCAGCCGGGATCGATCCGGAGCGAATCGGGTTGCACGGAAACAACAAGAGCCGAACCGAACTTGAACGCTCAGTGGCTGCCGGAGTCGGAACGATCAACATTGACAATGCCCGCGAAATTGAACTCATAGACGAGCTTGCGAGGAATCACAATCGGATCCAGTCGGTGCGTCTCAGAGTGCGAACCGGCGTTCACGCTCACACCCACGAGTACCTGGCCACCTCTCACGACGATCAGAAGTTCGGAGTCTCGATTTCGGAGGCCCCGGCTCTGGTCGCGCGAATTAGAGACTGCCCCAATTTGAACTTCCGGGGGCTGCACTCGCACATCGGCTCGCAGATCTTCGGTATTGAGGGCTTCGCTGAAGCCATTTCGCGGCTGATGGCACTTCACGCGGAATTGCTGGCGGATGGCCCGGTTGAAGAGCTCAATCTCGGGGGAGGATTCGGCATCCCCTATGTTTCAACCGACGAGGCTCCCCGTGCAGACTTCCTTGCCGGCGAGTTTGCACGGCTGGTTTCGGGTGCCGCTTCCGCGCTCGGCATTCCATTACCGAACATCGCGATCGAGCCAGGACGAGCAATAGCCGGACCGGCGGGAATCACCATCTATCGGGCGGGGTCTGTCAAGGACGTCCAATTGAGTACCGTCAGTGGCCCGGCAGCAAGGCGGTACCTGAGCGTAGACGGGGGCATGTCAGATAATCCTCGGCCGGCTCTCTACCAGGCGGACTATTCAGCGCGGCTTGCCAACCGCAGCTCTGGTTCCGATCCTGTGCTTTGCCGCATCGTGGGTAAACATTGCGAGTCCGGAGACGTAGTCGTCATGGACGAATATCTGCCGGGCGATGTCTCAGGCGGCGACTTGATTGCAGTTGCGGCGACCGGAGCCTATTGCTGGTCGCTATCGAGCAACTACAACTATCTGGGCCGTCCGGCAGTGGTCTCAGTTCGAAATGGAGTAGCGAGAATGATTATTCGCGGCGAGACAGAAAGTGATCTGCTGGGCAGGGATTGCGGGCTTGACGCTAGCCCTCTGGGAGGTGGCAAGTGATCGAGTATCGGAATCTGCGAATTGCACTGCTCGGGGCGGGCAATGTGGGCGCTCAGGTCGCCTCTTTGCTACTCGAGCACCGCGAAGAACTCGCGGAGAGGATCGGGGCCGGAATAGACCTGGTCGGGATCGCAGTTCGAGACTTGAAAGCAGCCAGAAAGGCGAATCTGCCCGAAGAGCTGTTAACTACGGATGCCGAGTCGCTGATCCTCGGCGCAGATATCGTGATTGAGCTCATTGGCGGCATTGAACCCGCTCGTGAGCTAATCCTTCTGGCTTTGAACTCGGGTGCGGATGTGATTACCGCGAACAAAGCACTGCTCGCCACCCACGGTCCGGAATTGTTCGAGCTTGCCGAGCAGGTTGGCGCGCAGCTCTACTATGAGGCTGCAGTTGGCGGAGCAATTCCGATCATTCGGCCACTGCACGATTCCCTCGCTGGGGATCGGGTGGAGCGGATCCTTGGCATCGTGAACGGCACGACGAACTTCATTCTTGATCGCATGCACAATGCGGGGGTGAGCCTCGAGGACGCTCTCGCGACCGCGACCGAACTGGGCTTTGCCGAGGCGGATCCGACAGCCGACATTGAAGGCTACGACGCAGCGCAGAAGGCGGCAATCATTGCGAGCCTTGCCTTCCACACGGTAATTCCTCTCGAATCGGTCTACCGGGAGGGAATTTCCGCAATCACCCTCGAGCAGGTCGAGGCGGCCAAACGAGCAGGCTACGTCGTCAAGTTACTTGCAATTTGCGAAAGGATCGCGCTTGGGAAGGGCGAAGGCAAGGGCGAAGGCGAGGGAGTCAGCGCGAGGGTGTATCCCGCTCTGGTGCCGGAGGGACATCCGCTTGCCGCCGTGCACGGATCAAAAAACGCGGTCTTTGTAGAGGCAGAAGCGGCCGGCGATCTCATGTTCTATGGAGCGGGAGCCGGTGGAATGGAAACCGCTTCCGCCGTACTTGGGGATCTTGTGAGCGCAGCCAGAAGACACGTAATCGGGGGTCCCGGAATCGCCGAGTCCAGACACGCCGAGCTTGAAGTTCTGCCGATGTCCGCAATCACCACCAGATACCAAATCACTCTTGTAGTTGAGGACCGACCCGGTGTGCTGGCCGGGATCGCAGAAATCTTCCGCAACCACGAAGTTTCGGTCCAGACTCTGGTGCAGTCCATAAACGATGAATCGGGGGCGAGCCTTCCGGCCGCTACTCTGGTGATCGGAACCCACGAGGCTTCCGAATCTTCTCTCGCGGCTACTGTTGCTGAACTGGCCAGCTCCGCTGTGGTGAAATCCGTCGTTTCCGTCTTAAGAGTTGAGGGGCTGTAGTAGTGACTGGTCAGTGGCGAGGAGTCATCCGCGAGTACTTCGATCGGCTGCCGGTAAGTGAATCGACTCCGATTGTGACTCTCGGAGAAGGTGGGACGCCGCTTCTTGAAGCCCCCGCCATTTCTGAGCGCACAGGTGCAGAGGTCTGGATCAAGTTCGAGGGCATGAATCCGACCGGCTCGTTCAAAGATCGGGGGATGACGCTGGCCGTTTCAAAGGCGGTTGAACGTGGTGCCAGGGCGGTAGTTTGTGCTTCAACCGGAAACACCTCCGCTTCCGCTGCTGCCTACGCCACCCGGGCCGGCATCACCTCCGCGGTTCTGGTTCCTCAGGGCAAGATTGCAATGGGAAAACTTAGTCAGGCAGTTGCCCACGGAGCGCAAATTGTGCAGATCAGGGGAAACTTCGATGATTGCCTGGACATCGCAAGAGAACTCGCCGAAAAGTATCCGGTCCACCTCGTGAACTCGGTAAATGACGATCGGATCGAGGGCCAGAAAACAGCGGCCTTCGAAGTCATAGAGGTTCTGGACGCTGCTCCCAACTTTCATTTTCTTCCGCTCGGCAACGCCGGCAACTACACCGCTTACCACCGGGGCTATCGTGAGGGGCTCGATAGAGGTGCAATCGATTCGCTGCCGAGAATGTTCGGATTCCAGGCGGCTGGCAGTGCCCCGATGGTTCTCGGCCACGTCGTAAAGGAGCCGGAGACCATCGCGAGCGCGATTCGAATCGGAAATCCCGCCTCATGGGAAAAGGCTCTGGTGGCCAGGGACGACAGTTCTGGCTATTTCGGAATGCAAACCGACGAGCAGATCCTCTGCGCCCACAGACTGCTCTCTTCCGAGGTTGGAATTTTCGTTGAGCCGGCCTCGGCGATCGGAGTGGCCGGACTGCTTGACCGGGCAGAGGCTGGCCTCATTCCAAAAGGCTCAAAGGTCGTGGTTACGGTCACCGGGCACGGACTAAAGGACCCCCATTGGGCGCTCAGGCGAGAAGACGGCTCCGAGGTAACTCCGACGGTTCTGGACGCAGACACCGATTCAGTTGCAGAATCCCTTGGACTTCACGAATGATGAACTCCCGAGAAATTCCGGCGGGCACGAGCGTTCAGGTCAAGGTTCCGGCAACGACCGCGAACCTCGGCCCGGGCTTCGACACTCTGGGACTCGCCCTTTCGCTCTATGACGAGCTGACTGTGACCGTGAGGCAAGCCGCCGGAGTTACCGTCAAGGTTTTCGGGGTGGGCGAAGGGGAAGTTGCCACTGACGAATCGAATCTCGTTGCCAGATCTATTCGCCACGTTTTTGACAGCGTCGGTATGGAAATGCCGGGACTGGAGATTGAAGCTCGGAATTCGATTCCGCACAGCAGGGGACTCGGCTCATCAGGAGCGGCGATAGTCTCCGGGGTGATGGCGGCCAAAGGGCTGCTCGAAGGGCTCGTCGAATTCAGTTCAGACAGGCTCCTTGAGCTTGCGACCGACATGGAGGGGCATCCCGACAATGTGGCGCCAGCGCTGTTTGGCGGGCTGACGATCGCCTGGGTGGGAGATGCCGGTCCGAAGTTCAAGAAGCTCATTGCCCACAGGGGAGTCTCTGCCGCCGTTTTTGTGCCGGAGGCTGCCATGTCGACCGCGCTTGCTCGCAGTCTGCAACCCAGCTCGGTTCCGCACGAAGATGCAATCTTCAATGTTTCAAGAAGTGCGCTGTTGATCGCGGCGCTCGTTCAAAGTCCGGAGCTGCTTCTTGACGCGACTGAGGATCGACTGCACCAGAGCTATCGGGCCAGCGCGATGAAGGAAACGGATGCGGTGATCCACATGCTTCGAAAGAACGGTCTCGCCGCAGTTGTTTCCGGAGCGGGTCCTTCGGTGCTCGTTTTGTGCAGCGATCCGAGCCAGCGGCTGGTTGCCGCGGAGCTCGTGGAGAAGAATTCAAGTGCACACTGGACGCCGTTGCTTCTGGCCGTTGATTTCAAAGGTGCTACAGTTGTGGTGCATCCGGTAGAAGGCTCCGACTGACAAGTCGAAGAACCCGGAAGCAATCACAGCAAGTCTTCGAGACTTTCACTCTGCGCGTTTGCCGCAGCGGTTTGAGGAATCGAAGAATCGATCCCAATGTCGCGCCGTGTGAAACCCATACCGGTGCGCAAATGGGGAAGGAAACCCTCATTGACTGACCAAGATGTCCGCCCTGAAGGCCCGGACACCGGCGCCGATCTCGCTGCACTCAGCCTGACTGAACTGAAGTCACTCGCAGAGTCGCTGGGAGTCGCCAGCGCCGCCAAATTACGTAAGGGAGAACTCGTGGAGACCATCTCCGAGATCCAGGAATCCGATTCGACTGCAGGCGCCGCAAGCCGAGAATCGGAAGACCAAAAGCCTGCAGAAACAACCAGAAAGCGAAGCCCGCGCAGAGCGAGTGCTGCTGCCGGAACTAATGGCGCCGTTAGCGTCGAGCAGAGCGGGCCAGCGGCAGCCGAGAGCGCCGACTTCGGTGCGAAGGCGCAGCATGAATCAGATTCCAACGCCGCGGAAGACACCAGCTACTCTCAGGCCGAGCACGCACCAACTGCGGGCGATGCCGACGAATCGGGCGAAGACGAAGAAGCGACTTCGGGTTCAAGGAATCGGCGCAACCGCAACCGCAACACCGAAAAGCAGCAGGACCGTCAAAACGGCGAGCGCCAGGGGTCAGATCGACAGGGGGCAGACCGCCAGAATGGCGACCGTCAAGACAGGCAGCAGGACGATGACCGCGGCCGCAACCGCTATCGCGACCGCCGCCGTCGCGGACACGACGATGTTGAACCGGAACTGACTGAAGATGACGTTCTGATTCCCGTTGCCGGAATCCTCGACATCCTGGACAACTACGCCTTCGTGCGCACCACCGGCTACCTTCCGGGCAGCAACGATGTATACGTTTCGCTCGGTCAGGTGAAGAAGTACAACCTCCGCAAGGGCGACGCAGTTGTCGGAGCGATTCGCCAGCCTCGCGAGGGCGAAAACCCCGGCCGCCAGAAGTACAACGCTCTGGTCAAGATTGACTCCGTAAACGGCATGCCTGCAGATTCGCTCGCGGAGCGAGTCGAGTTCGGCAAACTGACCCCGCTCTACCCGACCGAGCGGCTCAGGCTCGAAACCGAAGCCGGAAAGCTCACCACGAGGATCATCGACTTGGTTGCGCCGATCGGAAAGGGTCAGCGCGGACTAATCGTTTCCCCGCCCAAGGCTGGAAAGACGCTCGTGCTGCAGGCGATCGCGAATGCGATCGCGAAGAACAACCCTGAGGTCCACCTCATGGTCGTGCTCGTAGATGAGCGGCCGGAAGAGGTCACCGACATGCAGCGCACCGTCAAGGGAGAGGTTATCGCCTCGACTTTCGATCGCCCTGCGGAAGACCACACGACGGTTGCCGAACTCGCCATTGAGCGGGCGAAGCGGCTTGTTGAACTGGGTCACGACGTGGTCGTACTGCTGGATTCGATTACCCGACTCGGCAGGGCCTACAACCTGGCCGCCCCGACTACCGGCCGTATTCTCTCCGGCGGTGTTGATTCATCCGCCCTCTATCCGCCGAAGCGATTCTTCGGAGCCGCTAGAAACATAGAGGATGGCGGTTCGCTCACGATTCTCGCCACCGCTCTCGTAGAGACCGGTTCGAAGATGGACGAGGTCATCTTTGAGGAGTTCAAGGGCACCGGAAACATGGAGTTGCGCCTTTCCCGCCAGCTTGCCGACAAGAGAATCTTCCCGGCAGTGGATGTCAACGCTTCAGGCACCCGCCGCGAAGAGATGCTCATGGGCGCAGACGAGGTCAAAGTGACCTGGAAGCTTCGCCGGGCCCTCGCCGGACTCGACCAGCAGCAGGCTCTGGAAATCGTTCTCGGGAAGCTCAAGGAGACCAACTCCAACGTCGAGTTCCTGATCCAGATTCAGAAGTCTCTGCCTGGCGCATCCTCCGCCAAGGAGGACTGAAGTGTTCGAGTCAGTGGCGGTGCTGCTGGCCGAGCATGAGAGTCTGCAGACCGAGCTGGCCAATCCCGAGATTCACGCCGACCCGGGCAAGGCTAAGCGGCTGAACCGCCGTTACGCAGAGCTGAGTCAGATCAAGGCCGCGCACGAGCACTGGCTGCAGGCGCAGGACGATCTGGCGGCGGCACGGGAATTGGCGAAGGACGACGACTCGTTCGCCGCCGAGGTGCCGGCTCTGGAGGAGAACCTCGCCCAGTCACAGGAGAAGCTGCGCCGACTGCTGATTCCTCGCGACCCGGATGACGGGCGCGATGTGATCATGGAGATCAAGGGTGGCGAAGGCGGTGCCGAGAGCATGCTCTTCGCCGCCGATCTGCTGAGAATGTACCTGCACTACGCCGAATCCAAAGGCTGGAAGACCGAGATACTCGACAGCAACGAGAGCGACCTCGGCGGCTACAAGGACGTGCAGGTGGCGATCAAGTCGAACGCGACGGAGCCCTCGCAGGGAGTCTGGGCGCACTTGAAGTACGAAGGCGGAGTACACCGGGTTCAGCGCGTACCGGTCACCGAATCCCAGGGCAGAATCCACACTTCAACCACCGGAGTGCTCGTCTTTCCGGAAGTCGACGAGCCTGAAGAGATTGAAATCAACCCGAACGACCTCAAGATCGACGTCTACCGGTCGAGCGGTCCCGGCGGTCAGTCGGTCAACACCACGGACTCCGCCGTGCGAATCACCCACCTGCCCACGGGAATCGTGGTCTCAATGCAAAATGAGAAAAGTCAGCTGCAAAACCGCGAAGCCGGAATGCGCGTGCTTCGCGCTCGACTGCTCGCCCTTCAGCAGGAGGAGCAGGCGGCTGCGGCCTCTGACGCAAGACGGAGCCAGATTCGCACCATGGACAGGTCCGAGCGCATCCGCACCTATAACTTCCCTGAGAACCGAATTGCAGATCACCGCACAGGCTTCAAGGCTTACAACCTGGATTCGGTAATGAACGGCGCACTGGATGATGTAATCGCTTCCTGCATCGCCTTCGACGAGGAAGAGCGCCTGTCCGACCTGGCTGCCGACTCGTAGTCTTTGGCAATGATGGAAGTTGCCTGAGTGAACTCCCTTCGTGCTCTTCGCGATCGCGCAGTCGCGGAGTTGAAAGCCGCCGGAGTCCCCGACCCGGAAGTGGACTCCGAGCTGCTGCTCGGGCACGTGCTCGGGCTGGGCAGGGGAGAGGTTCAGGCCAGAATCGCGGTTGGGCTTGAAGCTGACGGCGCGCAGATCGAGGAGTTTGGCTCTCTTGTCGCAAGGCGAGCGGCGCGAGAGCCGCTTCAGCACTTGACCGGTCTCGCGCCATTTCGCGGGCTGGAACTGCTGGTTGGGTCAGGAGTGTTTGTTCCCAGGCCGGAAACCGAAATTGTCGCTCAGCTCGCGATCGATGCGCTCGCCGTTTCGGAAGAATCCGACCCCGTCGCAGTTGACCTTGGCACTGGCAGCGGCGCGATAGCCCTGTCGATCGCAACTGAAGTTCCCCGTGCTCGCGTCTACGGAGTTGAGCGCTCGCCTCAGGCCCACGAATGGGCAAAACGAAATGCCGTAATGATCGCAGTCGGTAACTTCGAACTCGTACTCGGCGACCTTGCGACAGCCCTGCCGGAGCTGGAGGGAACAGTTTCGGTCGTGGTTTCAAACCCGCCCTACATCCCGATCGGAGCCATTCCGCGAGACCCGGAGGTGCGACTCTTCGACCCTGAGGCCGCACTTTATGGAGGAGAGGACGGCCTCGATGTCGTGCGAGTCATTTCGAAGAGGGCACTGAGCCTGCTTCGAAAGGGTGGTGTTCTCGTGCTTGAACACGGCGAGCTTCAGGCAGAGGCGATCAACATGATTCTCGAAAAGGACGGATGGTGCTCGATCTCCGCGCACAAGGACCTGCTCGATCGCGATCGCGCAACCACCGCGATTCGCTAGTTGCTTTCCCGGCTATCTAGAGGCAAAGTCCTCTATCGAAGCGGAGAGGGCCGCAATATCTGCCTGGCCATCCCTCCAGGCGATTTTATGCCCAGTGATCCCAAGAGATTCAGCGCCTGCAACATTCGCAGCGGAGTCATCAGTGAAGTAGGTTTCGCCAGCGTTTGCTCCGAGCCTTTCGAGAGCAAGTCGATAGATCCCGGCATCAGGCTTCCGAACTCCAAGGTCACTGCTTACCAGGACTCGGTCGCCGACTATTGCGGCCACATCCGGTGCCAGGAACTCAAAGGACTCTGCGAATGGCGCCGGATTGTTGGTCAGCACTGCAGTCTTGCCGAGTTCCGCCGCCCGTCGGAGGGCGGCAACCGCTCCGGGAATAGGGGAACTTGCAAGCATCCGCGACTCTCGCCAGCCTTCAAGAGTCAGGCTCGCCCCGGTAGCCTCTTCAAACTGGGCGAGGTATTCGGCAGACGTTTTCCACTCGCCGGCCTCTGCCCTGCGCTCGAAGCCCGCCGCCCACCAGGTCTTTGCCAGGTGGTACTGGCTTTTTCCGGTTAGCAAAGCAAGAGCGGGCAGGCGCAGTCGGAAGTCGTAGTCGTAAAGAGTGTCGTCGAAGTCGAAGACGAATAGTTTCAATTCCCCCCCTTTACTTACTTCTGGATTCTGGTCTGCCTGCAAGCAGCCAGTCTGCCAGCAATTGACAAGTCTGGTGGCAACTAGGATGGCTAGCGAAATGGCCACGATCTACGACTGTGCTGACAGCGCTGAACTCTTAACCGGAATGCGGTTGGCTCGTCAGGCAATTGGAATGGGCGAGCTGGTGGTCATCCCTACCGACACCGTCTATGGGCTGGGCTGCGACGCCTTCAATCCGCGGGCGGTCAATGAACTGCTGGCCGCAAAGGGCCGCGGCAGGCAATCTCCTCCGCCGGTGCTGATTCCCGGTATTCCGACTCTTGATGCTCTCGCAGATTCGATTCCGGATGAAGCGAGAAGGCTCGTGAAAGCCTTCTGGCCCGGGGCGCTGACTCTCATTGTTCCGGCTCGGGATTCGCTTCAATGGGATCTCGGAGACACTCACGGAACCGTGGCTCTGCGGATGCCGAATGACGAGATCGCGCTTGAGCTGCTTTCCGAGGTCGGACCCATGGCTGTCAGTTCCGCGAATCTGACCGGACAGCCAGCGGCATCCACGGCGCAGGAAGCCTTTGAAGCGCTTGGAGACAAAGTCAAGGTCTATTTGGACGGGGGAGTGCGCAAGCCCGATCCCGATAGCAAGGCAGATCCGGGTTCGACGATCATCGATCTGACCGGACTCCTCATTGGCAAGGAACTTCAGATCGTTCGCCACGGGGCAATCTCGGACGAGGACATCCTCGAGGCGCTCAAGTGATCTTCTACATAATCGCCGGGCTGATCTCCGCGGTTGTTACCGCCGGAGCCTCCTGGCTCACCTGGAAGCTGGGCAGGAAGTTCCGGTTATATCCCAAGATTCGAGAGCGGGATGTCCACAAGACTCCGACCCCCAGGCTAGGCGGGGTCGCGATGTTTTTTGGAATTTGCGTCGCAATGCTGGTTGCAAGTCAGGTGAGTTGGTTTCATCTGGTTTTCGCCAAACCATCTCAGATCATTGTGATCCTCGGTGCCGTCCTGATCATTGTTCTGATCGGGGTAGCAGATGATCTTTGGGATCTGGACTGGCTGACAAAGCTGGCCGGTCAGGTGATTGCGGCCGGTCTGCTGGTCTGGCAGGGAGTTCAGCTGGTTACCCTGCCCATCGGGGGCATCATCGTAGTCCCGCCGGTCCTTGGACTGGTGCTCACGATTGTGGCTGTCGTACTTGTAATGAACGCTGTGAACTTCATCGACGGCCTGGACGGACTCGTTGCCGGAGTCGCGATTATCGCAAACGGTGTGTTTTTCATTTACAGTTATTGGCTTGCGAGAGCGGTAGGGGAGGCGGAGTACTTCAATCTGGCCTCGCTGATTACCGCAGTGCTAATTGGAGCCTGCGTAGGTTTTCTGCCCTTCAACTGGCATCCCGCAAAGCTGTTCATGGGGGATTCAGGCGCACTCCTGGTCGGCCTGCTCATGGCCACCTCTGCAATTTCAGTCACCGGCCAAATCGATCCGTATTCTCTTCAGTCCGGCAAGCTCCTCGCCCCGGCCTTCATTCCGATTCTGCTTCCGGTGGCGATTTTGCTCCTGCCGATCGCCGACTTCTTTCTTGCCGTCGTCCGACGGCTTAGGGCAGGCAAGTCTCCGTTCAGCGCCGACCGCAAGCATCTTCACCATCGACTTCTTGACATGGGACATTCCCACCTGAAGACTGTGCTCTTGTTTTACTGCTGGACCGCGGTGATCGCATTCGGAGTCCTGGGCTTCCTTTTCGTTCCCTGGCAGTGGGTGCTGGTGTTTCTGGTTCTTGGCCTTTGTGTAATGACCGTTATAACTCTTGCTCCGTTGCGAAGGAGAAAACTAGTTCAAACCGGGGAAGGAGAGTAGTGGCGAAGCGTCCGGACGGGGCACGATTGTCCAGATCATCTCCCGTACACACGAGGGCCCTCGTCTATGGGGCATGGGTCACCGCAGGAATCGCCATTGCCGGGTCAGCCATCGGATTTCTGACCGGTGGACTCCCGGTGGTTTACAGCGCCCTTATTGGAGCGGGACTTGCCGCGGTCTTTATGGGCACAACAGCTCTGAGCGTTCTCGTGGCTTCCCGCCTCAAGTCTCGAAGCGAGCCGGACCTCCGGTTCTTTGCAATCGTACTTGGCGCGTGGCTTCTGAAGATTCTGGTCTTCCTTGGAGTCCTCATTTGGCTGCGCTATCAGTCCTGGCTGAATCCGTGGATGTTCTTCTTTTGCGCACTCGTGGCGGTCATCGGCTTCCTTGTGGTCGACATTGTCGCTTTGCAAACCAGCAGGATTCCGGTGGTCGCGGTACGGATGCCCGGAGAGGGTGAAGCTGAAGTTCAAAAATCCGACCGGAAATCTTGATAGTGTAGTGACGCTCTCGTCTGACCAAACGATGCGCCAATCGCTACACGTCTGGAGTAAATCCTGCTTTCAACAGCCTTGACCTCAATACTGCTCGCCACCGCTGACGGGCAGGGAAGCGGTGAATTCACTGGCCCCTCAATCGACGAGTTTTTCCCCACCCCAATCCTTTTCGTAGGCACCCCATTCGAGTTGAACCGAATCATGTTGATTCGGCTTCTGGCAGTCGCAGTTCTGATTCTTGTTCTCTGGCTGGGCACGAGAAGAATGAAGCTCGTTCCCGGGCGCGGACAGGTCGCGATGGAATTCGCCGTCGACTTTGCCCGAAAGGGCATTGCCATTGACACTCTCGGTGAGAAGGACGGCAAGCGGTTTGCTCCGCTCATCATGACGATCTTCTTCCTGACGCTTGCAATGAACATCACCGGTACGATCCCCGGGCTGCAGATCGCCAGCACCGGTCTGATCGGCCAGGCGATCATCCTCTCGATAATCGCCTACGTGGCCTTCGTCTATGCCGGAATCCGCAAGTTCGGCGTCGGCAAGTTCTTCAAGAACGCCCTGTGGCTGCCCGGAGTGCCGGTATTCATCAAGCCCATCATCGCGGTGCTTGAAGTGCTTTCCACCTTCATTGTGCGACCGGTTACTCTTACTCTCCGGTTGACGATGAATATGGTCGCCGGCCACATGCTGCTCGTGCTTTGCTTCCTGGCCACCGGGTTCTTCTTCGACATGATCGTCAACGGAAGCCTGTGGGGGCTAATCGGCATCGGCACCTTCGCAATGGGCGTCGCCTTCGTCGTACTTGAGATCTTCGTCGCCGCTCTGCAGGCGTACATTTTCGCCATCCTCACCGCCATCTACATCCAGCTAGCACTCGCCGAAGAGCACTGAGCTCGACGGTTTCCAAGTAACACCTCGAAAGGAAAACAATGAATCTCGTCGGACACATCGCTCCGCTGGCCTTCGGCCTTGCGGCAATCGGTTCTGGAATCGGCGTCGGCGTGATCGTCGGCAAGACGGTCGAGTCTGTCGCTCGCCAGCCAGAGCTTGCCGGTCGACTTCAGACCCTCATGTGGATTGGTATCGCTATCACCGAGGCGCTCTGCTTCATTGCAATCGGTGTCGCCTTCATTCCGTTCCCAGCACCGTAAGTCAAGACCAACTACTAAAAGGAGCCTTTAGTGCACCTCGCATTTTTCCTCTCCGCTGCCGAGCCGGCGGCAGAAGGATCTGAGCACAGCATCCTGATTCCGGAGCTGCCGGATCTGATCTGGGGCTCGATCGCTTTCCTGCTGGTTCTGATCGTCATCATCCGGGTCGTCATGCCCAACGTCACAAAGGCGCTGGACGCAAGGCGAGACGCGATCGAAGGCGGGATTGATCGTGCGCAGAAGGCTCAGGTAGAAGCCGATGCCCGCAAGAAAGAGTACGAGGATGCCCTTGCCGAAGCTCGGACCGAGGCTGTTCGAATTCGCGAGCAGGCCAGAACCGATGGCAGCGCAATTCTCGCGGAACTGAAAGAACAGGCTCAGGCTGAAGCCGCCCGGATTGTGGCCAACGCCCAGGCGACGATCGAAGCGGAAAGGCAGAATGCTCTGGCTTCTCTGCGCAGCGAGGTCGGCTCGCTGGCAATCACTCTTGCCTCCGGAGTAGTGGGCGAGAGCCTTTCCGATGACAAGAAAGCCTCCGCTATGGTCGATCGCTTTCTTGCGGACCTTGAGGCTGATCAGAAAGCGAAGGCGAAGAAGTAGTGGGCTCGGCAACCAGGAATGCGCTGGATGCGGCAAGAGATTCGCTCGCGGCCCAGGGCGCAAAGATCGCTCCTTCGGTCGGCGAGGAGCTTCTGTCTGCCTGCCGCCTGGTTGGCAATTCCGCACAGTTGCGGAACACGCTCTCCGATCCCGCAATTGCGGCGAAGGAAAAGAGCGCTCTGGTTGACAAGGTGTTTGCCGCGCTTGGCAAGGAGTCCCGCTCGATAATCAGCCAGCTCGCAAAGAGCCGGTGGTCTGCTCAGGCGGATCTTGTTGCCGGGATTGAAGAGCTCGGCCTTCGTGCTCTGGCGGTTTCTGCCGGCGGGGTCGACATCCCAGGTGAACTTTTCGCGTTCAGCCAACTCGTCGCCTCAAACGGTGAGCTGGAGCTAGCCGTTAGCTCGAAGCTGGGGGACCCTGACGTAAAGGTGAAGGTCGTGGCGAAGCTGCTCAAGGGCAAGGCGAGCCCACAGTCGAGCGCAATCATCGAACACCTCGTCCGCTTTTCCATGGGCAGGAGAATCGGAGCCTCGCTCAATTACGCACAGGAAATAGTCGCTGATCAGTCAGCGACGACCATTGCGACCGTGACAGTTGCAACCAGACTCAGCCCGGCGCAGGAGGCCAGGCTTGAGAAGGGGCTGGCCGAGCGTTTCGGCGACCTGGCGATTCAGCAGATAATCGACCCCTCGGTAATCGGGGGAGTGCGCGTGAACGTGGGCGGAGTCGTTATTGACGACACCGTCGCATCAAGACTGAAGGATTTGAAACTTCAACTGGCCAAATAAGGGCTGGTTAGAAACATGGAGCTGACAGCTTCCGGGAAATAAGGAAAGACAATGGCAGAACTGACAATTAGTCCCGACGAGATCAGGGTCGCGCTTCAGGACTTCGCAAAGTCCTACGAGCCGGCAAAGGCCGGTGCCACCGAGGTCGGACATGTGATCGACACCGCCGATGGCATAGCCCACGTTGAAGGACTGCCCGGTGCGATGGCCAATGAGCTGCTGCGATTCGCCGATGGCACTCTGGGCCTTGCGCTAAACCTCGACGAGAGCGAAATCGGTGTCGTTATCCTCGGCGATTTCACCGGAATCGAAGAGGGAATGGAAGTCACCCGCACCGGCGAAGTGCTCTCGGTGCCGGTTGGTGACGCCTACCTCGGCCGGGTAGTCGACCCGCTCGGCAACCCGATTGACGGCCTCGGTGCCATCAAGTCGGAGGGGCGCCGCGAGCTCGAACTTCAAGCTCCCGGCGTAATGCAGCGCAAGAGCGTTCACGAGCCGCTTCAGACCGGAATCAAGGCGATTGACGCGATGATCCCGATCGGCCGCGGACAGCGCGAGCTCATCATCGGCGACCGCCAGACCGGAAAGACCGCGATCGCGATCGACACCATCATCAACCAGAAGGCCAACTGGGACAGCGGCGACGTAAACAAGCAGGTTCGCTGCATCTACGTCGCAATCGGCCAGAAGGGCTCTACCATCGCGAGCGTCAAGGGCGCTCTCGAAGACGCCGGTGCCATGGAGTACACGACGATCGTCGCAAGCCCCGCATCAGACGCTGCAGGCTTCAAGTACCTGGCCCCCTACACCGGCAGCGCGATCGGCCAGCACTGGATGTACGGCGGCAAGCACGTGCTCATCGTTTTTGATGACCTTTCCAAGCAGGCAGAGGCCTACCGCGCGGTTTCGCTCCTGCTTCGCCGCCCGCCGGGACGTGAGGCATACCCCGGTGACGTTTTCTACCTGCACTCGAGGCTGCTTGAGCGCTGCGCAAAGCTCTCCGACGAGCTGGGCGGGGGTTCAATGACCGGCCTTCCGATCATCGAGACCAAGGCGAACGACGTTTCGGCTTACATTCCGACCAACGTGATTTCGATCACCGACGGCCAGATCTTCCTGCAGTCTGATTTGTTCAACGCGAACCAGCGCCCGGCGGTCGACGTCGGTATCTCGGTTTCCCGCGTCGGCGGTGACGCCCAGGTCAAGTCGATCAAGAAGGTCTCCGGAACTCTCAAGATCGAACTCGCCCAGTACCGCGCCCTCGAGGCCTTCGCAATGTTCGCCTCCGATCTGGATGCTGCTAGCCGCAGGCAGCTAGCCCGAGGAGCGAGGCTCACCGAGCTCCTCAAGCAGCCGCAGTACTCTCCGTACGCAGTGGAGGATCAGGTCGTCTCGATCTGGGCCGGAACCAACGGAAAACTTGATGAAGTGCCGGTGGAGGACATCCTGAGGTTCGAGCGCGAGCTGCTCGACTATCTGGGCCGCAACACCAAGGTGCTTTCTACCTTGCGCGAGACCAATGTGCTCGACGACAAGACGGTTGAGACCCTCGACAAGGAGATCGACAAGTTCAAGCTCCAGTTCCAGACCGGTGAGGGCAAGCCGCTAATCACCGCCGGTACCGAGGAGTTCGAGGAGATCGCCGCAGAGGACATCGCTCAGGAGCAGATCGTGAAGGGCCGCCGATAACCTATGGGCGCTCAGCTTCGCATTTATCGGCAGAAGATTCGTTCTGCCCAGACGACCAAGAAGATCACCAAAGCGATGGAACTCATCGCGGCTTCGCGCATCCAGAAGGCTCAGCAGCGGGTAGCTGCTTCCGGGCCTTACTCGCGCGCGGTGACCAGGGCCGTCTCGGCTGCGGCGACCTATTCAAATGCGAAGCACATCCTCACCACGGAGCCAGAGAAGATCGAGCGGGCTGCGATCGTCATTTTCTCCTCCGACCGCGGCCTTGCCGGTGCATTCAACACCAACGTGGTTCGCGAAGCCGGAGAGCTTGAGGCCAGGCTCAGGGCAGAAGGCAAGGATGTTGTCCACTATCTGATCGGCCGAAAAGCAATCGCCTACTTCAACTTCCGCAAGCGTCCGATTGAGAAGGCGTGGTTCGGAAACACCGAGAACCCGGCTCCCGACCTCGCGCACGAAATCGGACAGACGCTGGTCGATCGCTTTATCCAGCTGGCATCCGAGGGCGGAGTGGATGAGATTCATATCGTCTACAACCGGTTTGTGAGCATGCTCACCCAGGTGCCGGAGGTAGTGCGCTTGCTACCACTGGAAATTGTCGAGGGAGCAGAACCTGCTGGAGAGCGAATTGTCCAGCCGCTCTACGAGTTCGAGCCCGAAGAGGCGGGAGTGCTAGACGCGCTGCTTCCGGTTTATATCGAAAGCCGAATCTTCAACGCGATGCTCCAGTCGGCGGCGAGCAAGCACGCTGCCACCCAGAAGGCCATGAAGTCAGCCAGCGACAACGCCGACAAGCTCATTATCGATTACACGAGACTCTCAAACAACGCCAGACAGGCCGAGATTACCCAGCAGATTTCCGAAATCGTTGGCGGCGCAGACGCCCTCGCTTCGGCATAGGCAAACCAAAGGAAACAGGAAAGCAATGACTACCACAGCACCCGCCAAGTCCAAGAAGGCGCAGCAGAAGACCGGCGTCGGCCGAATCTCGAGAGTCACCGGCCCGGTCGTCGACATCGAGTTCCCGCATGATGCGATCCCTGAGATCTACAACGCTCTAAAGACGACGATCAAGATCGGCAAGGAAGAGCACGAGATCACCCTCGAGGTGGCGCAACACCTGGGTGATGACGTGGTCAGGGCGATCGCACTCAAGCCGACCGACGGCCTCGTGCGCGGTCAGGAAGTTCGCGACACCGGCGACTCGATCACCGTCCCCGTTGGCGATGTCACCAAGGGCAAGGTGTTCAACGTTATCGGCGAGATCCTCAACGCGGACCCGAAAGAGAAGATCGAGGTCAAGGAGCGCTGGAGCATCCATCGCGAGCCGCCAGCGTTCGATCAGCTCGAGTCGAAGACCCAGCTCTTTGAGACCGGCATCAAGGTCATTGACCTGCTCACCCCATACGTTCAGGGTGGAAAGATCGGACTGTTCGGCGGCGCCGGCGTCGGTAAGACAGTTCTGATTCAGGAGATGATTCAGCGCGTTGCCCAGGACCACGGTGGTGTCTCGGTGTTCGCCGGTGTCGGCGAGCGTACTCGTGAAGGCAACGACCTCATCCACGAGATGGAGGAAGCCGGCGTCTTCGATAAGACCGCTCTCGTCTTCGGCCAGATGGATGAGCCGCCTGGAACCCGCCTTCGGGTTGCGCTGTCGGCTTTGACCATGGCGGAATACTTCCGCGATGTTCAGAAGCAGGATGTACTGCTCTTCATCGACAACATCTTCCGTTTCACCCAGGCCGGTTCAGAGGTTTCAACCCTGCTCGGTCGCATGCCTTCCGCGGTGGGTTACCAGCCGAACCTCGCGGATGAAATGGGCATCCTTCAAGAGCGCATCACCTCCACTCGCGGTCACTCGATCACCTCGCTGCAGGCGATCTACGTGCCAGCCGACGACTACACCGACCCGGCGCCAGCGACGACCTTCGCGCACCTCGACGCGACGACCGAGCTCAGCCGTGAGATCGCGTCCAAGGGCCTCTACCCGGCGGTCGACCCGCTGACTTCAACCAGCCGCATCCTCGACCCGCGCTACCTCGGTGCTGACCACTACCGCGTTGCCACTACGGTCAAGCAGATTCTGCAGAAGAACAAGGAACTGCAGGAGATCATCGCGATCCTCGGTGTCGACGAGCTCTCTGAAGAAGACAAGATCACGGTTGCCCGTGCTCGCCGGATTCAGCAGTTCCTGTCTCAGAACACCTACATGGCCAAGAAGTTCACCGGTGTTGAAGGTTCTACTGTTCCGCTAAAGGACACGATCGAGTCGTTCGACGCGATTTGCCGCGGAGACTTCGACAGTGTTGCAGAGCAGGCGTTCTTCAACGTTGGTGCGATCTCTGATGTCGAAGAGAAGTGGGCGCAGATCCAGAAGGAGAACGGCTAACCATGCCTCTCACCGTGAGCGTCGTCTCCGCCGAGCAGGAAGTCTGGAACGGAGAGGCAAAGCAGGTCATCGCCAGGACTCAAATAGGCGAAATCGGCATCCTTTCCGGCCATGAGCCCGTGCTAGCGATCCTTGCGGCCGGAACCGTGCGGATTACCCAGTCCGACGGCAATCTCGTGGTTGCGAGCGCCGAGGACGGCTTTCTCTCGGTCGACCACGATGTAGTCACGGTAGTCGCGCGCAACGCGGAACTGGTTTCGGAGGGCCAGAAGCAGCACTAGTCGCACGGGTCGGCTCGAAAGTGAAGGTGCTCTGCGAAGGTGGGCCCCGGCTGCGAATGGCACTGCCTACGGAATTAGCAGTACCACCTTGCCCAGCCCGTGGCCGGTCTCGAGATCGCGGTAGGCATCCTGAACCTGGTCCAGTCGGTAGGTTGCGCGGATCGGCAGCACGAGCGCGCCGCTTGCTGCGGTCCTTGCGAATTCCTCAAGCTCGGCGGAAGTCTTTCCGCTGCCTCCGACAGCCTTGATTCCGTGCTTTTCAACTGCGGCACGATCCGCGATCGTGTTGATTCGCTCCGGCGCGATGCCAAGTGCGATTGCTGTTTCGATAGGCTGACCGCCGACCGTGTCGAGCGCAGCGGTGTAGCCTTCTGTAGCAGCCGCTCTAAGTCGATCAAGTTCGCCTTCGCCATAGGCAACTGGAATGATTCCCAGAGACTCGAGAAACTCGTGATTCTGCGGGCTGGAAGTCCCCACTACTTTGGCACCGAGATCGCGGGCAAACTGCACGGCGACTATGCCGACGCCTCCAGCCGCACCGGTCACAAGCACCGTGTCAGAGCCGTTCAGATCCAGAGCATCAATTGACCTTCTGGCTGTGTTGGCAGTTAGGCCAAGTCCGCCTGCGATCGCCCAATCCAGTTCGGCTGGCTTAGGTGCGAGTTGCTTCGCAGGAACCACAACGTATTCTGCCTGAGCACCGCTGTTCGCCCAGCCGAGTACTTCGTCTCCAGGCTTGAACTGGCTTACCTCACTACCGACGACATCCACTATTCCTGCGAACTCGACGCCCTGACGCGAGGGCAGCGAATGGCCGGGGATGTAGCCTCCGCGGCGCACCTTGAAGTCGAAGGGATTCACTCCCGCGGCTCGAACCGCGACTCGAACCTGGTCCGGTTCAGGTTGCGGGACCTCGACTTCAACCAGTTCAAGAACCTCTGGACCGCCGTATTGGCTGTAACTGACCGCTTTGGACATGCCTGCTTCAACTCCGGATCTTCCTGCCGTATTCCCTGGACGTGAACTTGACCTCTAGTTTCGCATAGTGAAGATATTTCAATTTGCGGAGTGAGCGCTCACTCATTATGATCACTGGGTGCGCAATCGTGGAATCGATACTCTGAGGCGGAACAGCCCGGTGAAGCCCGCCCGCGCGCCGAGGATGTCGGTCGAGGACAGACAGGCCGCGATTCTGGATGCGGTAATACCGCTGCTTGCAGTCCACGGCAAAGATCTCACCTCCAGGCAAATCGCCGAGGCAGCGGGGATCGCCGAAGGTACTGTGTTTCGAGCCTTCGGCGACAAAGATACCCTAATCAATGCTGCAGTGGATCGATTCCTGGACCCGGTTCGGATGCAGGCAGAAATGAGGGGAGAAATCACCTCCGATGACCTTGAGACCGCAGTGCTGGAGATCGTCCGGATCGCCAGAAAGCGGTTTGCCGACATCTTCAAACTCATGGCGCTGCTCGGCCACAACCACCGTCCGAACAAGAAGCCTCAGGACCGCATCGGCCAGGTTGTTTCAGAAGTCCTGAGCCCATTCCTTGAGGAATTGAATATGCCGCCTGCTCAGGTTGCTCAGGTCATCAGGCTTTTCATCTTCGCCTCGACAGTCCCGCACCTGAATCCGGACCACAAACTTACCGACCGGGAAATCACCTCGATCATCCTCTACGGGGTCGCAGGTACTCCAAAACCACGAAAGAACAGGAACTGATCAAATGCTCATGAAGATACTTGGGCGCTATCTGCGCCCATACTGGCTGATGTTTGTTGCGGTCTGTGTCTTTCAGCTTGCCCAATCTCTGGCATCTCTCTACTTGCCCACTCTCAATGCGGACATAGTCGACAATGGAATCGCCAAGGGAGACGTCGGCTATATCATCGCGATCGGCGGCGTAATGCTCGGCATCACTTTGTTGCAGGTCGCCTGCTCGATCACAGCCGTCTACTTCGGCGCGCGGATGGCAATGTCCCTCGGCCGGGATCTCCGCGGCGCAATCTTCCACAAGGTGAGCGACTTCTCAGAGCGCGAAGTTGCAACTTTCGGCGCACCCTCGCTCATCACACGCACGACCAATGACGTACAGCAAGTGCAAATGGTCGTACTCATGATCTGCACCCTCTTCATTTCCGCTCCGATGCTCGCAATCGGCGGAGTAATCATGGCCCTGCAACAGGATGTCGGACTGTCCTGGCTCATGGCGGTGAGCATCCCGATTCTCCTGATAGTCGTCGGCGGAATCATGATGCGAATGGTTCCGCTTTTCCGGAAGATGCAGAAGCGAATCGACAAGGTCAACCTGGTCCTCCGCGAGCAGCTCACCGGAATCAGGGTCATCCGCGCTTTTGTTCGCGAAAAGGTAGAGACCAGCCGGTTTGATAAGGCCAATGCCGATCTCACCGAGACAGCACTGAGCGCCGGTCGCTACTTCGCACTAATGTTCCCGGTCGTGATGCTCGTGATGAACGTATCGAGTGTCGCCGTCATTTGGTTCGGCGGACTCAGAGTGGACGCCGGCGATATTGAAGTCGGGACGCTCATGGCGTTTCTCCAGTACCTTATTCAGATTCTCATGGGAGTCATGATGGCTACCTTCCTGGGAATCCTTTTACCGAGGGCCGCAGTCAGCGCCGATCGGATCGGGGAAGTGCTCGAAACCAGCTCATCTGTGGTTCCGCCTTCAAAGCCGGTGACCGAGGTAACAGAGCACGGAACAATTGAATTTCTGGATGCCTCATTCCAGTACCCGGGGGCGGAAGAGCCGGTACTGAAGAATCTCACCTTCGCAGTCAAGCCGGGCAAGACCACCGCGATTATCGGCAGCACGGGTTCCGGGAAGACCACCCTTGTGAATCTCCTGCCTCGGCTCTTCGATGTAACAGGCGGTTCAGTTCTAGTTGATGGTGTTGACGTAAGAGAGCTCGACCCCGACCTGCTTTGGTCGACCATGGGGCTAGTTCCCCAAAGGCCCTATCTTTTCTCCGGAACAGTCGCGAGCAACCTGAAGTACGGCAAACCGGATGCCACAGATGAGGAGCTCTGGGCGGCACTAGAGATCGCGCAGGCCAAGGGCTTCGTGTCCGAGTTCGAAGAAGGCCTCGAAGCTCCAATAGCCCAGGGCGGGACGAATGTTTCCGGCGGCCAGCGGCAAAGGCTTGCAATCGCCAGAGCGCTGGTGAAACAACCGGAAATCTATATCTTCGATGATTCGTTCTCGGCTTTGGATACCGCTACCGATGCCCGATTGCGACTGGCACTGAAACGAAAAGTGAAGGGAGCGACCATGCTCATAGTCGCCCAGCGAGTCTCAACCATCATCGACGCCGATCAGATCATCGTCCTCGAAAACGGGGAGATCGTCGGAATCGGCACTCACGACGAGTTGCTCGAATCCAACGAAACCTATGCCGAAATTGTTTCTTCACAGCTGACTCCGGAGGAGGCACGATGAGCCAGTCAGAACGTCAAACTGCCCCTGCCAGGCCTCCAAGGGGCCGCGGCCCGTTTGGCGGTGCCGGAATGCCCGCCGAAAAGGCGATTAACTTCGGGCCGAGCGCAAAGCGGCTGATTCGCACCTTGCGTCCCCAATGGTTCGGGCTCGCCTGGGTGATCCTGTTCGCGATCGCGAGCGTGACGCTTTCCGTTATTGGTCCGAAGCTGCTCGGCGAAGGCACCAATCTCATTTTCGAAGGTGTAATTTCGAAGAATCTGCCGGCCGGAGCAACCAAAGCGCAGGTTATCGATGGTCTTCGCGCTTCAGGCCAGGATAGCTACGCAGATCTTCTCAGTGGAATGCACCTGACTCCCGGCATTGGGATCGACTTCGCAGCGCTGTCCTTTGTACTCATGATGGTGCTAATCCTCTACATCTTCTCCTCGATCTTCGGCTGGCTGCAGGCCTACATCCTCAATGATGTTGTACAGAAGACAGTGTTCCGACTGCGCGAGGACGTCGAGGCGAAAGTACACCGCCTGCCGCTTAGCTACTTCGACAAGACGCCAAGAGGCGAGTTGCTCTCCAGGGTGACAAACGACATCGACAACATTTCACAAAGCCTCCAGCAGACCCTCAGCCAGGTGGTGTCATCGCTGCTGACGGTGGTCGGAGTGCTCATCATGATGTTCATTACTTCGCCACTGTTGAGCGCAATTGCGCTCGTGACCATCCCACTCACGATCATCATTACCGTTCTGATCGCCAAGCGCTCACAGAAGATGTTCGCCGCGCAGTGGAAGCACACCGGAGAACTCAACGCCCAAATCGAGGAGAACTTTACCGGCCATGCCCTGGTCAAGGTCTTCGGTCGTCAGCGGGAAGTCTCCGGAGTGTTCGACTCCAAGAACGAGGAGCTCTACAAGGCTAGCTTCGGCGGCCAGTTCGTTTCCGGAATCATCATGCCTTCAATGATGTTTGTCGGAAACCTCGTCTATGTTCTGATTGCGGTAGTCGGCGGCCTGCAGGTCGCAAACGGCTCGATGCGCCTCGGCGATATCCAGGCCTTCATCCAGTACTCGAGGCAGTTCACCCAGCCTCTCGCGCAGCTCGGCAGCATGGCCAACCTCCTGCAGTCAGGAGTGGCCTCGGCTGAGCGGGTATTCGAGGTAATGGACGCCGCCGACCAGAGTCCGGATGTCGAACCGGCAGAGTCGCCCACTCAGGCCAAAGGCCGTCTCGAGTTCGAGAACGTGAACTTCAGCTACGACCCGGATGTCCCTCTCATCGAGAACGTCAACTTGGTAGCAAAGCCCGGACATACCATCGCCATCGTCGGGCCAACCGGAGCCGGAAAGACCACTCTGGTAAACCTCATCATGCGGTTCTATGAGCTCAATTCCGGGAGGATCACTCTCGACGGAGTGGATATTGCCAAAATGACTCGCGACGACCTGCGTTCCAGAATCGGAATGGTGCTTCAGGACACCTGGCTCTTTGCCGGAACCATCAGGGAGAACCTCGCCTACGCCAGGCCCGATGCCACCGATGAAGAGATAGCAGAGGCCGCGACTGCGACCTACGTTGATCGCTTCGTTCGCACCCTGCCAGACGGCTACGACACGGTACTTGACGAAGAAGCCTCAAACGTAAGTGCGGGAGAAAAGCAGCTGCTCACGATTGCGCGGGCGTTCCTCGCGCAACCGAGCGTGCTGATTCTCGATGAGGCGACAAGTTCTGTCGATACGAGAACAGAAGTTCTCGTCCAGCACGCCATGGCTGCTCTGCGGAGTGACCGGACGAGCTTCGTTATCGCGCACCGACTCTCGACCATTCGCGATGCCGACCTCATCCTCGTAATGGAGCAGGGCAAGATCGTGGAGCAGGGAACTCACGCAGAACTGCTTGAGGCCGGAGGGGCATACTCACGCCTTTACGAGGCGCAGTTCGCCGGTCCGGTAGCCGATGAGACCGAGGTGACCGCCTAGCCTGATCAGGCGGACTCGCTCAGCCGCCAACCAGCGGCGACATGAGCTTCGCCGCGATCGATGGTCTGCCGGTGACGCGCTCTTCCCAGTCGGCGAACTGCATGGCGAGCAGACCGAGGTTGGCGCCTGCGAAGCGAAGGGGCTCTGGCTCCCAGTTTCGCGAGCGATGGTTGACCCAGGGCAGTCGCGTGAGGTCGGTGTCCGCACCGGAAATCAGGTCGGCTATCGTCCTGCCGGCGAGATTGGTGGTGCTCAACCCGTCGCCGACGTAGCCTCCCGCCCAGGCCACGCCGGTCTCTGCATTGTGGTCGACCGCCGCGTGCCAGTCGCGAGGCACGCCGATCGGCCCGCCCCACCGGTGGGTGATCTCAGCCGAAGCCGCCTCGGGGAAGAGCTCGATCAGAGTCTTCCGCAGGTGTTCGAAAACCCTTGGAACGAAGTCATAGTCGGTGCGAATCGCACTTCCCCAGTGGTATCGGGCTCCGCGCCCGCCAAAGGCAAACCGATTATCGGCAGTGCGCTGGCCATAAATGAGCAGGTGCCGGAAATCGCTGAACGTCTGCCCGTGCTCGATGCCAGCTCTCTTCCAGAACGAGTCGGGCAGCGGTTCGGTTGCAATCATTAGCGAATACAGCGGAAGGATGCGGCGGTGGGTTTGACGGAAGTTCGCCCCGAAACCCTCAGTTGCAATCACAATTTGCTTTGCGGTGACCGCGCCGCGAGCAGTTTCCACGCGATGCGGCGACCAGGAGAGCACTTCGGTTTCCTCGAAGATTCGAGCGCCCATTTTCTCGACAGTTTGAGCGAGCCCTCTGACGAGTTTCGCCGGATGCAGTCTCGCGCAGGCCGGTTCGATCAAAGTTTCAATCGTCCCTGTCGGCAGGTTTCGCTCATCCTTGACTAGATGAACGTCGTCGACTCCGTAGTGTTCGGTTTCGGCGATTTCGGCGCTGGCCCGTGCGAGTTGCGGCTTTGAGCGCGCGAAGAGCAGGGTTCCGCCCTTGGCAAAGTCGCAGTCGATCCCCTCGGCCGCGGATGCGCGGCCAACTTCATCAACGGTTTCGATCATTGCTCTTCGCATGGCGAGGGCGGCATCCAGCCCGTGTCTGCGCTCCATTGCAGAAACCGATGCGGGGAACAAGGCAGAGCACCACCCGCCATTGCGGCCGGAAGCACCGAACCCGGCAATCTCCTTTTCGAGGATAACTATCCGCAGGTCGGGGGAATGCTTTAGCAGGTAGTACGCGCTCCACAGGCCGGTGAGACCTCCGCCGACTATTGCGACGTCGGCCTCCGCTTCCGAATTAAGCGAAGATCGGGGCGCGAGATCATCCGTCCCGGATTCGACGAGCGAATCCAGCCAGAAGCTCACGCCCCGATACTTGCTCATTTCTCGGATCCTGAGGAGGTCAGATCCGCTTCCACGCTTCGGTGAGCACTCCGCGAAGGATTCCCTCGATCTCGTCGAATTCCGCCGGTCCGATAGTCAGCGGCGGAGCGAGCTGAACCACGGGATCTCCGCGATCGTCCGCACGGCAGTAGAGGCCGGCGTCGAAGAGAGCCTTGGAGAGGAAGCCCCTAAGCAGCCGCTCCGACTCGTCGTCATTGAAGGTCACCTTGGTTGCCTTGTCCTTGACCAGTTCGATTCCGAAGAAGTAGCCGTCTCCGCGAACGTCGCCGACTATCGGCAGGTCGAGCAGCTTTTCCAGCGTCGCGCGGAATACCGGAGAGTACTCGCGAACTCTCTCGTTGAGTTTTTCTTCTTCGAAGATGTCGAGGTTCTCCAGGGCAACAGCCGCGGAGACCGGGTGGCCGCCGAAAGTGTAGCCGTGGTAGAAGGTCGTGTCTCCGTGCTTGAACGGTTCGTAGAGCCGGTCGCTCACGATCGTCGCCCCGGCAGGGGAGTAGCCGCTGGTCATCCCCTTGGCGCAGGTGATCATGTCAGGCACGAAGTCGTAGGTCGTGGAAGCGAACATGTTGCCGATCCGACCGAAACCGGTGATCACCTCGTCGGCAACCATGATGACGTCGTACTGATCGCAAATCTCGCGCACTCGCTTGAAGTAGCCGGGAGGCGGCGGGAAGCATCCGCCGGAATTCTGCACCGGTTCGAGGAAGACCGCCGCAACTGTGTCCGGGCCCTCGAACAGGATCATTTCTTCGATCCGGTTGGCAGCCCACTGGCCGAATTCCTCAAGGCTCCCGTTGAAGCCCATCTCGTCTGCTCGGTAGTAGTTCGTGTTCGGCACGCGGAATCCACCAGGAGTTACCGGCTCGAACATGGCCTTCATGTCCGGGATTCCGGTGATCGCCAGCGCTCCCTGAGGAGTGCCGTGGTAGGCGATCGACCTGGAAATTACCTTGTGCTTTCCAGGCTTTCCGGCGAGCTTCCAGTAGTACTTGGCTAGCTTGAATGCGGTCTCTACTGCCTCTCCACCGCCGGAGGAGAAGAAGACTCGGTTCAGGTCGCCCGGAGCATAGCCAGCGAGTCGATCTGCGAGTTCGATCGCCTTGGGGTGCGCATACGACCAGATGGGGAAGTAAGCGAGCTCCTCCGCCTGGCGGGCGGCGGCTTCAGCGAGCCTCTTTCGCCCGTGTCCGGCGTTCACTACGAACAGCCCGCTCAGGGCGTCGAAGTACTTCTTGCCGTTGCTGTCCCAAATGTGGTGGCCTTCTCCGCGCACGATTATCGGCACGCCGGGACCGCTCTCCATAACAGACTGGCGCGCGAACGCCATCCACAGGTGGTCTCTCGCCATCGCCTGCAGGGTCTTGGTGTCGTAGCTGGTTGTGGGTGTTTCCAGAATTGTCATTTCTCTTATCTCGTTCCCCAGTTGTAAAACTGCTTCTGCAGCTTGAGATACACGAAAGTCTCGGTGGATTGAACCCCCGGGATGCCGCGAATCTCCTTATTTAGCAGGTCGATGAGATCGTTGTCGCTTTCGCACACAACCTCGGCCAGTACATCGAAACTGCCTGCGGTCAGCACTACATAGTCAACGGCGGGAATCCGCCCGAGACGTTCGGCTACCGCAGCAGCATCCCCAGTCACCCGGATTCCCACCATCGCCTGACGGTAGAAACCCAGCTGCATCGGGTCGGTTACTGCAACGACCTGCATTACTCCGGAATCGGTCAATTTCTGCACCCTTTGGCGCACTGCGGCTTCACTGAGTCCAACCGCTTTGCCGATTTCGGCGTATGAGCGTCGACCGTCAGTCTGCAACTGCTCAATGATTGCCTTCGAGACATCATCAAGTTGCTGGGCCTTACCGTTCGGGCTCATGTATCGATTCTGACAGCCCAAATGGTATTTCACAAGCGATTCCGCAATTCTGGCGACTCCAAACAACGGAATCGGTAGTGCTTATGAAATTCTTCGAAGCTTGCAGCGAGAATTGCCAAGTCAGGTACCGATTTTGCGACGATAATCGCATAGTGGTCGCGACTACGAAGGTTTCAACTCTGGCAGCGAGTCTGAGGCTCCTGGCGATGCTAGTCGTCGGAGTGGTTTTCGCTTCTGCGGCGATCCTCATCGGACTGGGTGAATTCGCTTTGGCAGCGGGCTGGATAGCGGGTGCTCTGTTTTACATCCTTTGGGTTTGGCTGAGAATCGGGAGGATGACGTCTGAAGCCACCAAGTCTCATGCAACACGCGAGGATCCTTCCCGGACGGCATCAGATCTCGTCGTGGTATTGGCCTGCCTTGCGTCCCTGGGGATTGTCATTTTGGTATTGGTCAAGGCTTCGCACGCGGCGGGCCCGGAGAAGATTTACCTGGCCGCCGTTGCACTGCTCAGCGTCGCAGTCTCATGGGTTCTCATCCACACTCTCTACACTTTGCGATACGCATCCATCTACTACCGCTCGGAGGGCAGGGGCATTGATTTCAATCAGAGCGAAGATCCCGACTATCGGGATTTTGCCTACGTCTCATTCGTGCTCGGGATGACTTACCAGGTAGCGGACACTTCGCTTCGCAATCGGGAATTTCGCATGACGGTACTGAGGCACGGATTGCTCTCCTATCTATTCGGCGCAGTGATCCTTGCGAGTGTTATCAATCTGATTTCCGGACTGGGCGGCTAAGTCGTGGATGAGCTTTCCCCCGAAGTAGAAGACACGGTCAGAGTCCGGCCCAGAGTTGAGCCCGAGCTGCCCTTCGACCCGAGCTCTATCGAAGCGGACACGGTGATACTTTCCGCCGAGGAGATCAGGTCGGAACTACGGGCTCCAAGCTTTGCCGCACCTGGCGGTTCCAGATTGAATTCCTCGCGCCCGCCGGAACCTGCCGGCGAGATGGTCGCCAAAATTCACGTGGGTTCGCATGAAGCGATTTCGCTTGATCGGCCGACCATCATAGGCAGAGCCCCGAACCCGCCTCGGATTCTGCAGGGAATCGCACCGAGGCTGGTGATGGTTCCTTCACCGATGAAAGAGGTCTCTGCCAGCCACGTAGAATTTCGGCAAACTGGAGCCTCTGTAGTGCTCACCGATCTGGGCTCCACAAACGGAACCAGAATCTTGCCACCGAATGGGGCAAACCGCCTTTTGCGTCAGGGCGAATCAACTGTGATTCTTGATGGGACGATTGTGGAAATAGGAGACGGGATTCGAATCTTGCTAGAGCGTTCTGACTCCCAAACCGTCAGATCCGGAATATCGGACTCTGAAGGATGACTGGAATCGGGGCTCGAGTTGGAAGCCTCAGAGTGAAGTTGCCGGGCTCTAAGCACCCCGGAGTGAGTGTTGCCTGGGGTGCAGTAACAGATACCGGACGCAAGCGCGCTCATAATGAGGACAGCTTCATTGCAAAATCGCCGATTTTTGCTGTGGCTGATGGAATGGGAGGGCACGCAGCTGGAGAAGTCGCCAGTGATGCGGTAGTACGCCGTCTCGAGGAGTTGACACATCGGCCGGTAGTCCAACCTGCGGAACTGCTCACTGCACTTCGCAATGCAACCCTGGATATCGGAGAAACAGCAGACATCGAACATCTCGGAATTGGAACCACCGTTACCGGGGCGGGATTGTGTCTGAATGAGGGTTTGCCCTACTGGGCAGTGTTTAATATTGGAGATTCGAGGCTGTACCTTGAAGCGAATGGAGAGTTCCGGCAGGTCACTGTTGACCACTCGGTTGTTCAAGAGCTCGTGGATGCCGGCTTGCTTGCTCCTGAAGATGCGGAGCACCATCCAGACAGCAATGTGGTCACTCGAGCGCTTGGCTTCAATAGTGAGCCGCTGCCGGATTTCTGGCTGATTCCAGTTGAAGCCGGCTCCAGGCTTCTAATCTGCTCCGACGGGCTCACCAAGGAACTTTCCGGACCGCAAATGAGGAGGATACTCGGCCAGAATCCGGAAGCGGGCCAGGCCGCCGAGTCTCTCGTCTTTTCCGCTATTGAGGCAGGGGGGCGAGACAATATAACTGCTGTCGTGGTGGATGTAATCTCGCCTTCGAAGCGGAAACATCAGGTCATACCCTCGTAGTGGGGTAGACGGTTCAAGCTGGGAAGCTGGTCAAACCTTTCCCAGCGGGGATTCATTGCTCCTAAAATTGCAGAACTGGCCAGGTGGACAAGTTCGTCCGAGTTTGTTCGCAGATTGAGGGGGCGCAATGAGCAGACGTTTGCCATCCGCCCCTCCTGTCCTGCCCGGATTCTCGCACGTGCACGTGCTCGGATCTGGAGGGTTCGCAGACGTCTTCCTTTACGAGCAGAATATGCCTCGTCGCAAGGTAGCCGTAAAGGTCATGTTGAGCGAAATCGTCAATGATCAGGTTCGCCAAATGTTCCAGGCAGAAGCGAATCTCATGGCTCAACTGAGCTCGCATCCGTCGATTCTGACAGTTCATCAGGCAGGCGTATCTGCTGACGGCAGGCCCTACCTGGTGATGGAGCTGTGCTCTCCTTCATTGAGCGACAGGTATCGGCGAGAACGGATTCCGGTACCGGAGGTGCTGCAAATCGGGGTGCGAATTGGCAGTGCAATTGAGACCGCACATCGCGCCGGAGTGCTGCACAGAGACATCAAGCCTTCGAATATTCTCCTGACTGCCTACGGAAACCCGGTGTTGTCCGACTTCGGAATAGCTGCCACCCTGAGTGACACTGGGCACCTGGAGGCTGTGGGCATGTCTGTTCCATGGTCCGCGCCGGAAGTGCTCATGGATGAGACGGCAGGGACAGTAGCTTCAGAAGTTTGGTCGCTTGGCGCAACGATCTATTCCCTGCTTGCCGGCCGTTCACCATTCGAAATTCCGGGAGAGTCGAATAGCTCAACCGACCTGATCACCAGAATCAATCGAGCGAAAATTGAGCCTATTGGTCGGCCCGATGTTCCGGCTCGGCTGGAGAAGCTCCTTCAGAAGTGCATGTCGAAGAATCCCGCCGAGCGACCCGCGACCGCGATAGAGGTGGTCCGACAACTACAGGAGGTCGAAGCGGAGCTCGGATTGCCGCAGACTCAGGCAGAAGTTGCTGTGGATGAGTGGGCCGTAGCAAGTGTTGGCGAACTCGAGGATCGGACCAGAGTAAAGGCCGTCTCAACTGCGAGCCGTGGGCAGGGGGCAAGACTAAGAAGGAGACGCTCCGGCGACGATGAGTCATTCCAGGCGGTAGCTACGCTTCAGCGAGAAGATGACGGGCCGGTCGGGAGTCGGTTTGGCGGTCAGAATCGGCTGGTAGGAATCCTCGGATGGATACTCCTTAGCAGTGCGGTAGCAGTGATTGCGCTCGGAGTTGTTGCCGTGTTGGTCATCGTCAAATCGGGATCGGGCCAGATCCCCAGAGTCACAGATATTTCCGCGGTGATAACTTCCAACTCGATCGAATTCGGCTGGTCGGATCCCGGATTGCTGCCCGGCGATTCATATCAGATCACATCGAACTCCGGGGCGACCAGCAGTATTCAGCAGGCCGCAAAGTTTTCAGTGGATGCGCGGCCGGGTGATCGTGTCTGTATCACGGTCAGAGTTAATCGGCAGGGGACTTTGGGCGAGCCAAGCGGTCAGAAGTGCGTGGACTTCGGCGGCTGATCAATGTTCAAAACCTGGCTGTCCTCCCACAAGTCACTTGCGGTCACGATCGCCAGTTCCGTGGCTCTGGTCGCAGTGATTGCGGCCAGTGCCGTGGTGTCAACGGGCTACCCGGCTCAAAGGCTTGATCTGAATGACGCTTCGGTTTGGGTTTCAAATGGTGACAGCAGGCTCATGGGTCGCACCAACACTCAGGTCATGGAACTGGATTCTGTAGTTCAGGGTGAAGGCAGCGAATATCAGGTTGTACAGGACGGATCAACAGTTCTCCGATTTGATCTTGGAAATGGGAAGACCGACATAATCGACCCGGCGACATCAACGATCGTTGATAGTGTCCCGATGCCAAGCGTCGAGCCCGGCTTGTTCCTTGCCGGCGCGAATGTAGTCGTGACCGACGGCCATGGACAAGTCTGGATCACGCCTTTTTCAGAGTTCAGGCACTTCAATCCTGAGACTCCGGCTACCTACAACCTCGGAGATGGTTCAGTCTTTGAAGTTGGGCCAGATGGGCAATTGATTGCCTATTCCCGGATCGCCGGATTGGTTTATCAAATCGATGCCACATCCAGCATCGGTCAGGTGCAAACCCATGAACTTGAACTCGGAAGCGAGCAAAGTCAGTTCGAAGTTAGCCAGATAGGCGAGAAGAGACTGATTCTTGATACGACCGATTTGAAACTAGCGGCAGATGGGGAAGTATTCGATCTATCGCCTTTTGTACCTGCTGGAGCATCGGTTCGGCTGCAGCGTTCAGATCCGAAAGCCGGACAACTGCTAATTGCTTACAGCAGAGGGCTGCTGGCATTCGATGGAAACGGCTTTACAACTCTTGAGAGTGGGCGCAGCGGAAATCCGGCACGACCGATCGTTTTGGGTGAGTGCAGTTACGCGGCCTGGAGTGACGGAGTCGCGTGGCGCAAATGTTCCGGTTCAATCCCGGTAGAGCTGAACCTGGAAGAGATGCCAGTTAATGCGGTCCGACTGGAGTTCGAGCGCAATGGTAACCAGCTGGTCCTGAACGACCCGAGGGGAGGCGGGGTCTGGGCAGTGCAGGGCACTGGCGAGCTGATCAATAACTGGAGCGCTCTTCAGAAGGCCAAAGAGGAGCAGCAGGTAGTGCAGGCGGACGACTTGAACTCCCCGTCCCAATTTGAAAAGCAGCAGCAGCCCCCGGTTGCGGTCGACGATGAGTTCGGTGCCAGACCGGGCCGAGGGACGATACTTCCGATTCTTCTCAATGACTACGACTCGAATGGCGACGTGCTGGTTGTCTCGAAGGTTGGTCAGGTTTCGGAGTCGGTTGGAAGTCTCGATCTGGTCAATAACGGACAACAAATCCAGCTCAATCTTGCCGCCAGCGCGAGCGGCCAGTTCAGCTTCAGTTACTCGATTTCAGACGGCAGAGGCGGAGAAGCAAGCGCAACAGTCAAAATCACCATTCGGACTCCGGAGGAAAACGGGGCACCCGTTCAAGTGCGAAAGTCGAAAACTCTTGTCGCCTCGGGAGGAAGGGTCTCGACATCCGTACTCGGCGACTGGGTAGATCCGGATGGAGATCCAATCTATCTGTCAGAGGCATCTACCGGAGCACCGGATGCGGTCAGCTTCCAGCCGCAGGGAACTGTGGTCTTCATAGAAGGCGGCGCCGCAAGCTCCAGTCGGTCAGTTTCTTTGGTGGTTACTGATGGGCTCGCCAGATCGTCTGGAAACCTGACGATTTCCGTGGGCGCACCAGGGGAAGTGCCGATTATCGCGGAACCGTTCGCAATCCTGACTTACGTCGGTCAGGAGGTTACCGTTCGGCCCCTGCTTCAGGTCAGGGGAGGCACTGGAGTTATCCGACTCAGCAGCGTTCCAGAACGGACAGGATCGAGTATCGTCTCCAATCTGAGCGCCGGGACGTTTAGGTTCAGCAGCAACCAGATCAGAACATTCATTATCGATTACGTAGTGACAGACGGCGACCAAACCGCGACCGGAGTGATTCGCATTGATGTTGCTGCAACTCCTGATGTAAATTCCAAGCCAATCACTACCCCCAAGACAGTTTTCGTCAAGACGCTCAGTTCGCAAACCATTGACATTGCGGCTACAGACATCGATCCTGCAGGCGGGGTGCTTCTGGTTTCCGGGGTCGAAGAATTACCTTCTTCAAGCGGAGTCCAGGCAGAGGTGCTTGATCAGCGAGCGATTCGGATCAACTTGACCGCGCCGTTGGATTCCGGACCTGTCCGCTTCAGTTATCAGGTCACAAATGGGCTCGCCAGCGCAACGGGAATCGTAACTGTAATTGAGATTCCGAGACCCGCGCGGCTTCAGCCTCCAATTGCAAACGATGACAGCGTGTCTGCCAGAGTCGGTGCGGCAATTGACATTCCGGTTCTCGACAACGATATCCAGCCGGATGGTGAGCCGCTCAGCCTCGAACCGCAACTAACTACGGAGCTCGGCGGGGACGCAGGGCTACTCTTCGCGTCAGGCAATGTTCTGCGATATCTGGCGCCAAATACCCCGGGAGATTTCACTGCAACCTATACCGTCAGCGGTCCGGACGGCCAGCGGGCTCAGGCGCAGGTGAAGATTTCGGTGCGGGAGAAAGTCGAAGCTACCAACCATCCGCCAACCCCGGTAACGGTAGTTGGACGGGTGTTGGCGGGGCAGAAGGTAACCGTAAGGGTTCCGCTAATCGGCATAGATCCGGACGGGGACTCGGTCCAGTTGATCGGCCAGGAGACCAACCCGGAGAAGGGATCGGTGACTCTCTCAGGCTCTGACAGTTTTGTTTTTGAAGCTGGGGCCTATTCAGCCGGTACCGACTCCTTCAGCTATACGGTGATCGATGATCTCGGAGCCAGGGCGAGCGGAGTAATCCGAATCGGAATCGCGCCCAAAGGCACAGAAGCCCGAAATCCGATTGCGATTCCGGATGAAGTGTCCATCCGCCCCGGCGGAACCGTGACGATTCAGGTTCTAGCCAATGATTCGGATCCCGACGGGAATCCGCTGACAGTGGTAGCGGTAGAACCGACCAATGACCAGTCTTTGGTCGTCAGCACAGACGGAACCGTGATAACGGCGACTCCGCCTGCAGAGGAGGGCCAATACGGTCTGATCTATACGATTCAGAACTCCCTCGGTGGATCCAGCTCGAGCTTCGTGACGATTACCGTAGATCCGAATGCACCGCCTGCGCGGCCGATAGTCAGCGATACCGTATTGAGCCTCACCGATGTGCTTGATCGCAGCTCGATCGACGTGAATGTGCTTGCCAGCGCATTCTTTGCAGATGGCCCGGTAAGCAGCCTGAAGGTCTCCCTGCTGAACGAGTTCCGAGGTTCTGCGGTGCTGCTCGCAGATCAGAAAGTGAATGTGACCGTTGAGGATAATCGCCAGATAATCCCGTTCGCGGTCATGAATCCCAACGATCCGACAGTGGTTGCATATGCCTTCATCTGGGTGCCCGGCTACGACGATGCTCTTCCCCAAATCAATCGAAAGGCTCGACCGCTCACGATCGCCAGCGAGTCAACCCTGACCATCGACCTGAACGAGTATGTGATTGCCATCGGAGGAAAGCAGGTGAGGCTTGCCAACCCTGACACTGTCAAGGCAACTCACTCTGACGATTCGAATCTAGTTGTCGATGACCAGACGCTGAGATTCAGATCTGCGGATAAGTACTTCGGGCCAGCATCGATTTCATTCGAAGTAACCGATGGCAGCTCGGCAACCGATCCGAACGGAAGGAAGTCTGTACTGGTTCTGTCGATAAACGTGACGCCCAGAGAAAACCAGCCTCCGGTATTCAATGGCGCTGTACTGGATTTCGAGCCCGCCCAGGAGAAGGAGATCGATCTTCTTAAGCTGACCAACTACCCCTATCCGGACGATATTGACGAGCTCGCCTACACGGTGTTGAGTCCGCTTCCGGTCGGATTCAGCTATACGGTCACCGGGCAGTCTCTGACTATCAGGGCAAATCCGGATGCAGTCAAGGGTTCAAAGACAGCCTTGATTCTCGGGGTAAAAGACGATCTGTCTGAGGGCAGAGCAGGAAGCATCCAGTTGAACGTAGTCGCCTCAACCAGGCCACTCGCGATTCCCGCCGCGGATTCATTTATAACTCCGCGTGGAAAGACCACAGTGGTGGATGTATTGGCCAATGACAATGCTACGAACCCGTTCCCGGACCTGCCGCTTACGGTAGTCGGAATCCGCGGTATTGATGGTGCTTCTCTTCCGCCAGGGGTTAGCGTGACCCCCAGTTCGGATCTTAGGAAGCTTTCCGTTACGGTATCGTCGGATGCCGCAGCGCAGGATGTCACTATCCAATATCAGGTATCGGACGCAACCAAAGATCCGGATCGCTTTGTCTGGGGTGCGGTCACACTGCAGATTCAGGATGTGCCAGACCCGGTAACCGGGGTGAAGGTGAATGCTTTCAGCAATGGAACTCTTCAGGTCGCCTGGAGCCCTGGAGCTTTCAATAATTCACCGATCACTGGCTACGAAGTAACTACAACTCGGGTCGACACCAACGAAATTTACGGTGTGACGCAGTGCGCGGTGAACAGCGGCTGCTCGATCAGCACCCCTGGGAACGGACCTACAAATCAGGTTCGAGTTGGAGTAGTGGCAATCAACTCGATTGGCAAGTCGGAATCCGCGAAGATCGGGTTTCCGGTCTGGTCCGACGTGCTGCCTGCGGCCCCGGCATCCGTGGTGGCTACTCCGACAAATCTGGCCCCGCTCGGCGGTTCGATGGAAGTCAGCTGGAACGCTGTTTCGGATCCGGTTTCCGGTTCGCCGGTGATTGGCTACACAGTGCGAATCACCGGTCCGGGAGTCGACTTGTCAAGGCTCGTGCCGGCCGGAACTACTAATCTCACCTTCGAGAACAGCTCCGCACAATTGAGGCCCGGGACCAGTTATCTGGTGAGTGTATACGCCAGAAACAACGCACAGGTTCTAAGCGAGAGCGCGTGGCTTCGCAATCCTGCGGTTCCAATTACCGTAGTAGGGCCCCCAAGCCAGACCGCCGGCGGAGTAACCGGGGTTGTCATCAATGCGGCCGGTCACATTCAGATCACGTGGGGCGCAAGCAGTGCAAATGGATCGCCGAACCTCAGTTATTCCGTCGGTCGATTCCTCTCTACAGATACTTTGCCTGACTCCTGCTCGGTTCCCACTCCAGGGATTAGCGGGAACCTCCTTGGGGCCCAGACCTGGATCGATGATTCAGTAGCAGATCAGGAGAGTTATCGATATGTGGTCTACGCCGACAATGGCTACTACTGCACTCCGACGGCATCAGGTGAAATCCTTACGATGAGACAGCCAGGCAAGGCCAGCGGTTCGATCTCGTTACAGCCCAGAGACTCGGGACAGTGGGACATCCAGGCTGGGAACGATCTGGAGGTTGCCTCTCTGACCGCAGCAAAGTTTCAGTACTCAATCAACGGCTCTTCAAACTGGCTGGACGTTTCCGAAGGCGATTTCCTGACTTCGCTGGCTGACGCCTCAGTGTACGGAAATCCTCAAACCGTAACCTTCCGCGGCTGCCGCGATCTCAGCGGGCTTTTCTGTGGAGAAGCCTCTGATCCAATGACTCTCACTCCGGTGAACTCTCGGGCGATCATCCTCAGTTGTGTAGTCGGCGAGTCGGTGACGGTAGACCATCCGCTGAATGGCGGGAGCCCCGGCTACAGCTATCTGTTCGCATTTGACGCGGGAACGGGATTCGGCGTGTACTCTGGCGATTCGACAGTTCCACCCCCGGTTTTCCCGGACATTAGTCAAGTGATAGTAAGAGTCAAAGCGGTCGTCGACTTCGGCAGCGGGGCTCCTGACCACCCCGGGAACCCGTATCAGGACTCTCTCTACGCGACCGCAACCTGCACATCCTGACCAACCGCAACGATGAAGCCATCCTTAAGAAAGTAGAAATCGTGACAATGACTCCGGAGCAAGCCACAGAATTCGCCGAAACGTTCGAACATTTGGTGTCGAGCGTCGAGCAAGTGCTGCTCGGAAAGGCCTTCGTCATCAAGCTGGCATTGACGGCTTTCCTCAGTCAGGGTCACCTCCTGCTCGAGGACTACCCTGGAACGGGGAAAACCTCTCTTGCGAGAGCGATTGCCCAGAGCGTGAGCGGAACCAGCAGTCGGATCCAGTTCACTCCGGACTTGCTTCCCGGTGACATCACCGGGGTCAGCATCTACGATCAGCATTCCAAAGCATTCGAATTCCACCCGGGACCGGTTTTCGCAAACATCGTTCTTGCAGACGAGATCAACCGGGCCAGCCCAAAGACTCAGGCTGCGCTGCTGGAGGTGATGGAGGAAGGTCAGGTCACAGTCGACGGAACCACTCACAAGGTTCCCAATCCCTTCATGGTCATCGCCACTCAAAACCCAATTGAGCAGGCCGGCACCTATCGTCTTCCCGAAGCGCAATTAGATCGCTTCATTCTCAAGGCATCCATCGGTTATCCGGATCACGCATCCACACTTCGAATCCTGCAAGAGGTTAGCGCTCGAGCTGGCGAAACAATTCTGAAACCCGTAATCAGTCCAAAGGCGGTACTTGAGCTGGGATCACTTTCAAGGAGCGTGCACGTCGATCCTTCGATTAGCGATTACGTTTCCAGACTGGTGGATGCGACTCGCAATTCTGATGAAGTGCGTCTTGGTGCGAGCGTTCGGGCTGCAATCGCTCTGGTTAGAACCGCCAAGACCCTCGCGGCAGCTAGCGGGCGGCATTATGTGATTCCGGACGACGTAAAGGTTCTGGCAGAGCCAGTACTCGCACATCGTTTGATACTCGACCCGGAGGCGGAGTTTGATGGGGTAACAGCCCCGAGCGTTATCAGCCAGCTATTGCTGGAGACTCCACCTCCCAGCGACAGGCAGGCCGTGTGAGTTCAACCAGGCACAGGAGCAAGTCGCAGGAAGCGGAGGTCAGAACCAGGTCTGGACTGGCCGGTACGAGAACGTCCACTTTCGATTCTCTAGAAGGCTTGACGAACGCAAGATCCAGGCTGGTAGGAAACAGAACCGGGATCCTTGCCGATGCGATAGTCGCGATAGTTAAGTTCAGCCGAGAAGTTCGGGGCGTGGCCAGAAATGTGGCCATTCGAATCTCGGGGGTGATAACTCCGCTTGGCTGGGTGATGCTTGCAGCAGTTCCACTGGCTCTAATCTTCGGGTATTGGCTCGGATGGCTCGAATTGGTTGCCTTCGGCTGGTGCGGACTGGTGATCATGCTGGTCGCGGGGCTGTATCTGGTGGGCCGGAGTCCCTTTGGGGTTCGACTTGAGATAGAGCACTCGAGGGTTGTGGTCGGGCAACCCGCGGGCGGCTCAGTTGAGATTTCCAATCCAACCGGACACAGAATTCTGGGGGCAGAGGTCGAATTGGCCGTGGGAGAGGAAGTTCTCAGCTTCACTCTTCCTTCATTGCCTGCAGCCGGTGTGCATCGCCAGGAGTTCTCTCTTCCGTCGAAAAAGCGAGGTCTCGCGGTCATCGGCCCGGTGCGCACGATCAGGGCGGATCCGCTTGGAATTATCCGACGAGAATTGGTCTGGACTGGTTCCGAACTCGTTTATGTCCACCCGCTTACTATCGGAGTTCCCAGCACTACTACCGGTTTCATTCGCGATCTCGAAGGAAACCCGACGAGGCAGATTTCAAATAGCGACGTTTCCTTTCACGCCCTTCGCGAATATGTACCGGGAGACGAGCGGCGCTACATCCACTGGAAGAGCACCGCTCGAACTGGAACCCACATGGTTCGACAATTCGAGGAGACAAGGAGAAGCCATCTGGTCGTCGCACTCAGTCTGGCTGACTCGGACTACGAGAACGACGATGAATTTGAGCTCGCCGTAAGTGTCGCCGGTTCCCTTGGGGTTCGTGCAATTCGCGACGCAAGAACCGTTTCAGTGGTAGTGGGAGAAAAGACCCCTGAGTTCGCCAAACGAAAGCTCCTGGCAGTAAATCGCCTAAGCACAATTAGCCGCAGCAGGTTACTGGACGATCTGTCGCTAATTCAGAAATCCGAATCGGCTTTGAATGTTCGGGATATCTCGAGGATTGTGGCTGATCAGGTTTCAGGGGTATCGATAGCGTTTCTGGTTTGCGGTTCGAAGACGACTCCGGCAGACCTTCGATCGGCATCCGCAAATTTCCCGGTAGATGTAGAAGTCATTGCAATCGCGTGCAATCAGCTGGTAGTACCGGGCCTGCGCAGCGTTCCCGGTCTAAGAGTCCTCACGGTCGGCTATCTGGAGGACTTGAGAAGGGCGATGGCGAGGTCCTCCGCAGCATGAGCGAATTGAAGACTCAAGAGGTGCGAAGACGAGACTGGAGTGAAGTCCCAGTCCACCTGATCGCACTAGCAATGGCTACGGCCATCGCAGTAATTCCATTTTGGCCGATCTACTCAACCCCAAGATTCGTGATCGTCGTTTCAGTCACATTTGTCATTGGCGCAGCGCTGGTCATCGTCTCGCGCTGGCTTCGATGGTCGTCACCGGTATTGCTTCTGACAACGATAGCTGCCTACTTTCTGTTCGGAGTTCCGCTAGCTGTGCCGTCGAGAGCAATTTTGCTGGTGCTTCCATCCCTGGACGGGCTGGCCGACTTGTTCTTCGGCGCTGGAACGAGTTGGAAGCAATTACTCACGATTAGCATTCCAGTGGGTGAGTACCAGTCGTTGCTCATACCGATTTTTCTTTTGACATTGCTGTCGACTGTTCTTTCTTTACGACTTGCCCTGAGTCAAAGGGTCCCGGAGTTGTCAGTTCTCGGCCCCATATTCGTGTTTGTGATCGGGATCCTTGTCGGGCCTGAAACCGGGTTCTGGTCTGTGGCTACCGCACTTGGCCTGACGGCCGTGACTCTTGTGTGGCTGAACTGGTTTCGGTGGAATCGCAGGCGATCTTCAATTCGGCAAAGAGTGTCAGATTCGCCAGGCTTCGGTGCTGCGAAAGGGCTGGGAGGAGCAATTGGAGTGCTTCGCACCCTGCTCGGAGCGAGCGTCATTCTCGCTGTAGCCGGTGCGGCTTCAATCGGTCAAAGCGCGGTCCTGCCGCCGCAATCAGACAGGGTCGTACTTCGGAATCTGATCTCCCAGCCCTTCAATCCGCGAAGCTATCCGAGTCCGCTTTCCAGTTTCCGCAAGTATGAGCAGCCCGGTCTGGCCGACGAATCGATGCTGATAGTTTCGGGGTTGCCATCGGGAGCGAAGATAAGAATTGCCACCCTCGACAGCTACGACGGAGTTGTTTTTTCTGTAGGCAGTGGACGCGGCACTACCGCTTCAGGCACTTTCACTCGAGTTCCCATGTCAGTGGATCAGTCGGCAACTTCCGGCACTAGCGCCGAAATCACAATCGCTGTCGTCAACTACACCGGTGTCTGGCTGCCTACTGTAGGGGACCTGGAGTCGATTCAGTTCCACGGCCCCAATGCTGTAGCCCTGTCCGACCGTTTCTATTACAACGACAACTCGGGAACAGCAGCGGTTCTTGGCGGATTGCACAGAGGGGACAGCTACACGATCACAGCAGTCGTATCAACCGATCAGAGCTCAATCGACCTTGGTACTTTGCGGCCTGGGAGCGCTGAACTGCCTCCGATCGGGGTCGTGCCGGAAGAATTGCCGGCTGTGCTGGACAGCTATGTGGCGGGACTTGATTCTCCGGGGGAGCGATTGGCGGCAATGATTGCCGGACTGAAGGAGAACGGTTACCTGAGCCACGGAGTGGGAACCGATGAGGTTCCAAGCAGATCGGGCCACTCTGCAGACAGGATCACTGAACTGCTCACCGGAGATCGAATGATCGGCGATCAGGAGCAGTATGCGGTAACGGCAGCGCTGATGGCCAGACAACTCGGCTTTCCTGCTCGCGTAGTCTTCGGATTCGATCCTTCTGCATCACAGCAGGCGGCTTCGGGTGAAGAAATTATCGGCTCGAGGGTTTCTGCCTGGATCGAAGTGAATACTGCGAGCCTTGGCTGGATCGCAATTGATCCGACACCTCCGGCCAGGCCCATTCCGGAAGAAAAGCCGGATGAGCCTACTCAAGTCGCAAGGCCGCAGTCCCCGGTTCAGCCTCCCGTGCCGGAAACCGTGGTTCAGAACGCTCAGGTTCCACCAAGCTCCAGCCAGGACGAACCGCAATCAATTAGCCCTCTGCTGGCAATTCTGCTCTCAGCGCTCTCGATTGCTGGCTGGATCTTGCTGGCCTTGCTTGTTCTGCTTTCTCCATTCCTGTTCATTCTGATTGCAAAGTGGCGTCGCAGGAGGTTGCGCCTCAAAGCTCCGGACTCTTTGGCCAGGGTTGTAGGCGGTTGGGATGAATTCGCCGACGCAGTACTTGATTTCGGGTACTCGCCGGGTCCTTCGCCGACAAGAATCGAAGTTGCGCAGGCTGTTGGGGGAAGTCAGCCGTTCGTACTCGCGGCATTTGCAGACAGGGCGGTGTTTTCTCCCGGCGAGCCGAGCGCAGAGGATGCCGTTCAGGTTTGGAGGTCGGTAGAGGATCTGCGATTCCTCCTCGGTGGCGGACTCACCCGGTGGGAGAGAATAAAGGCCCTGGTTTCACTAAAGAGCCTTGGCGGTTATCGCGTTACCAGTCTTTTCAAGAGAGGTCGATGAGCGCTTTGCAATGTGACTATTGTGGCGAAAGCTTGCCTGAGCTGGCTCTCTTCTGCGGAGAATGCGGGAGGTCGGTGGCTCCCGAAGGCAAAGGTGCCGAATTCGGTTTCTCGTCGCTCCCGGTGCAGGTTGAAGCTGCTCAGGACGAGTTGGTCTGTGCGCAGTGCGGTACTCCTATGGCCGCGGATGACATCTTCTGTCCGGAGTGCGGCCAGGTTTCGCCGAGTATCAATACAGAAATTGCCAGGCCCTCCGACACCAACATCATCGATCCGGTGAAGCCGGAGGGGTTGACGGTTGGAAGCCCGAGTCGGGAAAGTCCGGAATCCTCTGCAGACTCGGCGTCGCATGAACAGGCTGAGTCTTTTGTACTCCAATTCAGCACGGGCGAATCATTTACTGTCACCGGAACCGGTCTAATCGGTCGAAGCCCGAAACCCGAGCCGGGAGAGTTCTTCGACCGACTCGTCCAGATTGCTGATCCGGGTCGTTCAGTGTCCAAGACTCACCTGGAATTCGGACAGGAATCAGGGAGGTTTTGGATAAAAGATCGATTCTCCGGGAACGGCACCGTTTTCCGCGAGCCGGAACTCAAACCTATTCGCTGTCGCCCGGATCATCGGTACTCGATATCCCGGGGAACTCGAGTGGATCTGGGAGAGCAATTCTTCGTGGTCAGCTAACGGCAGAAGATTTCGCTCCTCCACAGCTTTTCTGGGCAGAAACCGTGTACAGGATCGGGGTCGGGTCAAAGTCACGGGCCTGAACTTCCGTTCCAATTCTTAGATGAGCAGGGCGCCGATTCGACTCCCGAGTGTTCCGGCGGCAGTAGAGAGATCGCCGTTCCCAATATTCGCCAGTGCCGCACCGGTAATAGCTTCACTCCTGATTTGGCTGATAACCGGTTCGCCCTTTGCAATTCTGTTTGCGGTGCTCGGTCCAGTGGTCGCGATAGCCGCGGTCCTTGACTCGAAAAGGCGGGGTCGCAGGTCCGAAAGGCTCGCCGAGTTCAGGTTTCGGCGCAAGCTCGATGCGGTTCGACAGTCGATAACGGATGCACTGGCTCAGGAACGGGAGCAAAAACTGAGCGAGTCGTTGATCCCCAATTCTTTCGGGGAAGCAAGAGCGTCGGCCCGAAGCCGCTCAGGGGTAGAGGATATCGGCGACTTATTGATTCACGTCGGGATTGGCAGGACACGAAGCGGGGTCAGAGTCGAGTCCAATGATGACTTCGACGACTGCAGCGGTGAACTCCAATCAATGTCGGTCGACCTGCTTCGAGCCGCTGAGTGGCTTGAGGACGGTCCGCGCCAGATTCGGGCTTCTGAGGGAATCAGCATTGTAGGCATTGGGCCGCGGGTCGCCGCTCTCGCTGGCGCGATTCTCGCCCAATGCGCCATGAAGCTCGACGAATCAAATTGGAAGCTTGAGATGAGTACTGCGCTTCTGCGAGAGCTCCCCTGGGTCTCGAAGCTGCCTCACTTTGAGAGGGGAGTCAAGCAGCCTGTTCCTGAAAGAACTCGGGACGACCTGTATTTCGAGTTTCAGAACCGCAATGGGAAGGCATCTCCGATTAGCGTGCAGATTATCCCGAGCAGGCAGTCCGTTCGTAAAGGCATGCTGCTTGATCTATCCGGATCGCATTCGGCGCGGATTGAAGTCACCGGACGCCGGGAAGACTCCGAGTTCTCGCCCTGCTATTTTTCGGTGGCCGAAGGGTGGCTACTAGCCTCGCAACTCTCGACCGAAGCAAGTGCAACTGCGGGGGGCTTCCAGCCAGTGGACAGGCTGCCTTTGCGGGTCAGCTTTTCTGACCTTGAAGTCCGCTCAAAGGGCAGGCTTTCCGCAGCCATAGGGATGGGAAAATCCGGCCAGTTTGAAGTTGATCTCGGTATCGACGGGCCTCACGCAATCGTTGCGGGAACTACCGGCAGCGGTAAGAGCGAGTTGCTGATTACCTGGCTTCTGGGCATGGCTGCCGAGCGCCCGCCCTCAGAACTCAACTTCCTGCTCGTCGATTTCAAGGGCGGCTCGACCTTTGCGGAGTTGGGCGATCTAAGGCACGTCACCGGGGTAATCACTGATCTCGATTCCGCCGAAGCCGAGCGAGTACTGCTGAGCCTGAGGGCCGAACTTCGATTTAGGGAAGAATTTCTGCTGCGTGCGGGTGCCAGATCGTTTGATGATCTCGAAGCCGGAGGAACGGCATCAGGGTCCAGTCTCGCCCGACTCGTGATAGTTGTCGACGAGTTTGCAACTCTGCTGTCCGATTACCCGGGGTTGCATGAGCTGTTCACTGATATTGCTGCAAGGGGTCGGTCTCTGGGAATTCACCTGATCCTTTGCACCCAGCGCCCTTCGGGCTCAATTCGAGAGTCGATCCTGGCGAACTGCAATCTGAGGATTTGTCTGCGGGTCAACAGCAGGGAAGACAGCATCTCGGTTCTTGGGGCGAGTGATGCGGCCCAGCTCGAAAGAGGTGCAGTAGGCCGATCGATCGTTCGGTCTGGCAATGCGCCGGAACTGGTTCAGATCGCCTTAAGCAATCCGTCAGAAATCAGGAGACTGGTGGAGCGATACTCCACTGATCCTGAACCAAGGAGGCCCTGGCTGAACCCTCTGCCGGTACTGATTCCAATGGAACAACTGGATAACCGTGATTCGGTTGCCGGGGTTTTTGGGCTGTCTGATGTTCCAGAGAAGCAAAGCCGCTGTCTTGCAACCTACTCGCCTCGTGATGATGGCAACGTGGCGGTCGTGGGTGCTAAGGGCTCTGGCAAGTCGACTGCACTTAGGAGCATCCATGGTTCTCTTGCCGATTCGATTTGGGTCGAGAGCTCGATCGAATCCGTCTGGGATGAGGTTCACCGTGCGCTCGAAAGCTTGCGAAGCGGACATCTGGAGAATCGCATACTGATTTTCGATGATCTGGATGTCACACTCGGGCAATTGGGTTCTGAACACAAGGCTGCATTGCTCGACTCGCTTTCAAGTCTTTCCAGAGAGGGCACGCGTCGAGGAGTCGGACTCGCGTTCAGCACCTGCACTCTCGATACCTCGCTGTTGCGAGTGGCTGATTGTTCACTAGTGCTTCGAATCCGGGACCGCCATGATTTCATTGCACTGACCGGCAGTCCGGATGGGTTCGATCCGCGCTCGCCATCGGGACGAGGAGTCTGGCGAGGCATGGTAACCCAGGTCGCTGTCCGGGGCGATTCAACTCGACCGCAGTCCAGCCGCAATGATTCGGTCCGCTCAAATCGACCTGCGCAAGTCGACGAACCCGCACCTCTTGCAGTTGTCAGCGGAAGTCCGAGCGCTTTCAGGGAGTTCCTCAGGGTTTCGTCCAGTTCAGCAGGCGGATTGTCCAGTGGCCAGGCAGATTACTACTCTGACGGAGTACCAATCGCGGACCCTGAGGAATGGAACGCAAATTGGTCAAGGTTCTCCGAACTTCGCAGAAGCGGACCTGTCCTGTTCCATAACTGCAGTCTCGGAGACTTCAGGAATCTGTCGAGATCGAGAGTGTTGCCACCTCCATTGGCAGACCCGACCGAATCCGGCTGGTTGCTTGATCTGAACGGAATAGTCTCCCGACTCAGATTTTCAACCCTTAAGTAAGGCGGTCGCTCTAGCCGATAATAGTTGAGAGTTCGGTGTGATTGAGCCCCAAAGCGGATGCCACCGGAGCGCTCACCACATGCCCTGCGTGCACATTAAGCCCCAACCCAAGAGCAGGATCCGCTTTCAGTGCCTTTTCCCAGCCATTGTTGGCCAGTGCACGGACATACGGCATGGTCGCATTCGTCAGAGCATAGGTAGAAGTGTTGGGAACTGCACCGGGCATATTTGCCACGCAGTAGAACAGTGACCCGTGGACCTGGAATGTCGGGTCCGCGTGCGTAGTGGGGTGGGAATCAGCAAAGCAGCCGCCCTGATCTACCGCAATGTCAACCAGTACGCTGCCGGGCTTCATCTTTGCCACGAGATCATTGCTAACCAGTTTAGGAGCCTTTGCGCCGGGTACCAGCACGGAACCAATGACGAGATCAGCGTTTAGAACTGCTCTCTCAATTTCAAACCCGTTGGATGCGATAGTCCGCACCCGACCTGAATACATTTCGTCAAGCTCCTTAAGCCTGACCAAATTGGTGTCGAGCACGGTAACATCCGCTCCAAGGCCGACGGAGACGTAAACAGAGTTCGAGCCCGCAACGCCGCCTCCTAGAACTACCACCTTTGCCGGGTAGGTGCCGGGAACCCCAGGTACCAGAAGCCCAGGGCCGCCATTCGGCTTGAGCATCGCATTCGCGCCGACAATCGGCGCGAGTCTTCCAGCTACTTCGCTCATTGGTGCAAGCAGGGGGAGAGCTCGATTGGGCAACTGAACCGTTTCGTAGGCAATTGCGGTTACCTTCGAATCGACCAGTGCTGTCGTCAGCTCCGCCTCCGCGGCCAGATGCAGGTAAGCGAAGATGAGCAGATCATCCCGGAAGTGCTTGTACTCTTCCTTGATCGGCTCCTTTACCTTTAGCAGCATGTCGGCTTCCGCCCACACCTGGTCAGCGCTCTTGCCGATCGTTGCTCCGGCCGCTTTGTAGTCTGCATCCGAAATCGAGGAACCGAGCCCCGCTTCAGTCTCGACGATTACCGAATGGCCATTCGCCACCAGATCGTGGACTCCGGCCGGCGTAATTGCGACCCGGTATTCGTTGTTTTTGATTTCCCTTGGGACGGCGACCTTCATTGCTCTCCTGCCCTATTCTCTTGACTCTGCAGTTACAGGTTCTTTGCTCTTGGGACGGGATTGACCTGTCGACCGTCCGACAAACAGCCTACTCGCCGATTGGATCGTTACACGATGGATTCCGCAGGTGGAAACGGTCAAAATCAACTGATTTCGTGAAGTTTGGTCGAAAAATTCATCGTTTAGGTCACAAATTGATGCGAAACCCTCCCTTGGTGTGTCAGTATCTAGCAACACGAATCACCAAGTTCGTCATGTGCACCAGTTGTGAAGGAGTTGCATTCAGATGGCCAAGCCACTTCCAGAAGATCCGTTTATTCGTGATCTAGTACTCCGGGCGCAGCGCGCCCAGCTCTCCCGTCGGACCATGCTCAAAGGCGCCGGCGTAGGGGCAGCCGCCCTCACTCTTGCCGCCTGCTCAACCGGAGCTCAGGACAAGCCAAAGCCCGCAGAGGACATTTCAGACACCGACAAGACAGTGCGGTGGGACAACTGGGCCCTGTATCTGGATGTCGACGACGATGGCAACTACCCATCGCTTGAGGGCTTCGAAAAGCAGACCGGCATAAAGGCCACCTACACAGAAGCCGTTGACGACAACGACACCTACTACGGCAAGGTCAAGGACCAGTTGAAGCTCGGCCAGGACATCGGCTGCGACGTTGTCTGTCTAACGGACTGGATGATCGCACGCTGGATTCGCTTTGGCTACGGTCAGGAGCTTGACCGCACAAGGATGCCCAATGTCGAGAGCAACCTGGTTGACGCGCTCAAGAATGTTGACTTCGACCCGGGCCGCAAGATTTCGATTCCGTGGCAGGGTGGATTCGCGGGAATCGCCTGGAACAAGGATGAAATACCGGAAGGCTTGACTTCGGTTTCAGACCTGTGGGATCCGTCACTCAAAGGTCGCGTCGGCGTGCTTTCCGAAATGCGCGACACCATGGGCTGCATCATGCAGGACCTCGGCACTCAAATTGACGGCAATTGGGGCGATGCGGAGTTCACCGCCGCAATTGACGTTCTGCAGAAGCAGGTGACCGATGGGCAGATCCGCAACATCAAGGGCAACTCCTACAAGGAGGACCTTGTCAACGGCGACACTCTCGCCGCGATCGTCTGGTCCGGTGATATCACTCAGCTGAACGCCGAAGCAGGAGAGCACTGGGACTTCGCGGTCCCGGATAAGGGTGGAACGCTTTGGAACGACAACTTCATCGTTCCGATCGGTTCGGGACACAAGAAGAACGCCGAAGACCTCATCAACTACTACTACGACCCTGAGGTCGCAGCAATGGTTGCCGCCTGGGTGAACTATATTCCGCCGGTGAAGGGCGCGAAGGAAGCGATGATGGATCTCGACCCCGAGTTGGCCGACAACCAGCTGATCTTCCCGAGCGACGCGACTCTTGCAAACACTCATCTGTTCCGCACTCTAAGCGCAGCGGAGGAGCAGAAGTACGCGACCCAGTTCCAAGCCATCCTGCTCGGAGCCTAGGTTGGCGACCGGTGCCTTTGCGGAAAGTGGGGCGGACCTCGAACTGGTAGGAATCCAGAAGAGGTTCCCCGGCTTTACCGCGATCGAACACCTCGACCTGACGATTCCGGCAGGGTCGTTCTTTGCACTACTTGGCCCTTCAGGCTGTGGAAAGACCACGACCCTGCGGCTCGTCGCGGGACTGGAAGATCCGACCGAAGGAAAAGTGCTGATCGGCGGCAAGGATGTCACCAAGCTCAAGCCCTACCAGCGTCAGGTCAACACCGTCTTTCAAAGTTATGCGCTATTCCCGCACATGACAGTTCTGGAGAATGTGGCCTTCGGTCTTCGTCGCAGGCACATTGCGGATCCGGTCGGCAAGGCACACGAGGCACTCCGACTGGTGGAGCTTGATCATCTCGCGGCCAGAAAGCCACAGCAGCTTTCTGGAGGGCAACAGCAGCGAGTCGCACTTGCCAGAGCAATTGTGAACAGACCGGCCCTTCTTCTTCTTGATGAACCGCTTGGCGCGCTCGACCTCAAGTTGCGCCGCCAAATGCAACTTGAGCTCAAGTCGATTCAGGAAGAAGTGGGGCTAACCTTCGTTCACGTAACACACGACCAGGAAGAAGCCATGACAATGGCGGATACCGTCGCGGTTATGAATAAGGGCGAGATTGAGCAGCTGGGTGCACCACAGGAGCTGTACGAACTGCCAAAGACGGCTTTCGTCGCAAACTTCCTTGGCCAGTCCAACCTGTTCACCGGGAAGGTAACGGGGTCCACCAGCAACTCGATCTCGGTGGATATCGAGGGAGTCAAGATCGTCGTCCCGACCAAGCGCGCCCAAAGGCACGCAGGGGAAGTGACTATCGGCGTACGGCCCGAAAAATTGCATTTACACCTCAGCGCACCAAAGCAGTCTGCAGGGGTGAACGTTCTGGGCCCCGGCCGCATCATCGATGTTTCATTCAGCGGAGTGAGCACCCAGTACATTCTGGCGATTCCCGGAATTGGCAAGGTGACTGTCTTCGAGCAGAACATGAAGTCAGGGCCGGTTGCCGCCGAGGGCTCCGAGGTTTGGGTCAGCTGGGATGTGGAGCACGGATTCGGTCTCGCTGACGAGCCCGCACCCGGCCCCAAATTTGCAGCCGACACTGACACGGCGACGATAGCCATGCAGAAAAAGCATGCGCTAATGTCGGAGCTCGAGGAGGCCTGAGCATGGCCTTCGGCGCTTTCGCTACTGGAACAGCAAGGGAGCAGGGACCAAGGCGTAAGAGCAGGATTGCGCTGCTCTTACTGCTTCCGGGAATCCTCTACCTCATGCTCTTCTTTCTGGTTCCTCTGGTTTCGCTTGTCCTGACCTCGCTTCAGGAACCGGCCCCAATGGGTGATATCGGCGAGTATCAGACCGCCTTCAAGTGGGAGAACTACGTCGATGTAATCGGCACCTACGGCGAGCACATCCTGCGGTCCTTCATCTACGCGATCCTTGCCACGATCTTCGCCTTGCTGTTCAGCTACCCGCTGGCGTACTTCATCGGGGTAAAGGCAAGACGCTGGCCGCTGGTGCAGAACCTGCTGCTCGTGCTCGTAATCGCCCCGTTCTTTATCAGCTTTCTGCTTCGCACTCTGGCCTGGAAGTCAATACTTTCGGATGAGGGCGTCGTCATTTCAGGATTGAAGGCACTCTCTCTGATGGCGCCAGATGCACACTTCACCGGTACCGGGGCTGCGGTCGTGTTCGGATTGACTTACAACTTCATTCCGTTCATGACTTTGCCGCTGTACTCGACGCTCGAGAGGCTGGACACGAGGTTGCTCGAAGCCGGAGGTGACCTCTACTCCAAGCCTTCGACCACGTTTTTCAAGGTCACGATCCCTCTCTCAATGTCCGGGATCGTATCTGGCGTTCTGCTCACGTTCATTCCGGCAGCTGGTGACTACATCAATGCGAGCCGAAACTTCCTCGGTGGCAGCGGGACGGCAATGATCGGAAATGTGATCGAGAGCAACTTCCTCGTTACTCTCAATTACCCTGCCGCGGCATCCCTGTCGATCATCCTGATGGCAGTAATTCTCGTGATGGTAACGGTCTATGTGAAGCGCAGTGGAACGGAGGATCTGCTGTGAGTTCGAAGCTTGGACTGGGCAAATGGCTATTGCCGGCATACGCGATCGTTGCTCTTACCTTCCTGATGATTCCGATCGCCTACACGTTCATTTTCTCGTTCAACAACTCTGTGAAATCGAACATAGTGTGGCGCGGTTTCACCTTTGACAAGTGGCTCAATGTTTGCAATCAGCAGGAGGTCTGTGAGGCCTTCGGCAACAGCATCATCATCGGGGTAACAGCGACAATTTGCGCGACGATTCTCGGCACGATGATTGCAATAGCTCTGGTTCGCTATCGCTTCAGATTCAGGGCGGCGATCAGCCTGCTTCTGTTCCTGCCAATGGCAACTCCGGAAGTTGTCCTTGGTGCGGGTCTGGCCGCAGAGTTTCTGACCGCGGGAGTGGAAAAGGGACTGGTAACGATCATCATTGCTCACACGATGTTCTGTGTGAGTTTCGTCGTCGTGACCGTAAAGGCGAGAGTTTCGACTTTGGACCCAGCGCTGGAGGAAGCGGGCAGAGACCTGTACGGCTCTCCAAATCAGGTGTTCTGGAGGATTACCTTCCCGCTACTTCTGCCAGGGATTATCGCAGCCGCGTTGCTCTCGTTCGCGCTGAGCTTCGACGACTTCATCATCACCTACTTCAACTCGGGGACTACCAGCACCTTCCCGAAGTACGTGTATGTGTCTGCAGCAAGAGGAATACCTGCGGAGGCTAACGTGATTGCCTCTGCAGTCTTCTTCCTGGCGATCATTTTGGTACTGATTTCTCAGGTCTCTTCAGCTATCCGCAGAAAGAGGCTGGAAAAGGTCTCCTGAAGGAATGAATCAGTTGAAAGCCGAGCGTGAAATAGACAGAACTCGGCTGAAGAATCTTTGGTCAGCCGAAGTGGAACGATTCCGGCAGGATCGCCCCAAATCCGGAAAGGCTTGGCAAGAAGCATCCGCCAATATGCCCGACGGGGTGCCGATGCTCTGGATGGCGAAGTGGCCAGGGCCCTGGCCAGTTTTCGTGGAATCCGCTCTGGGTTCCCACTTCACTGATTTGGACGGAATCGACCACGTCGACTTTTGCCTTGGCGATACCGGAGCGATGGCGGGGCATGCCCCTGCGGCGTCGGTGGCAGCTCTTTCGGCTCAGTTGTCGAAGGGATCGACTTTTATGCTCCCTACAGAAGATGGAGCGGTCGCTGCACAATTGCTTGAGGAGAGATTCGGCCTTCCGAGCTGGCAGTTCACACTTTCTGCGACAGACGCGAACCGAAGTGCGATTAGGTACGCGAGGCAGGTCACAGGCAGGCCCAAGATTGCGGTTCACGACTACTGCTATCACGGAACGGTCGATGAGACGTTCGCGAATCTCGATGGGGCCGGGAGAGTGGTTTCCAGACGGGGCAATATTGGAGCACCGGTTGCTCTGGATCAAACTACTGCGGTAGTCAAGTTCAATGACCTCGATGATCTGGAGAGGGTACTTTCCACTGGCGAGATCGCTGCTTTTCTAATTGAACCGGCTTTGACGAATATTGGGATCGTATTGCCGGATCCGGATTATCACCGCGGCGTGAGGGAACTTTGCACCAGATACGGGACCTTGCTGATCATTGACGAAACCCATACTTTCTGTGCCGGTCCGGGTGGGATGACGAAAGCAGAGAACCTGGAGCCAGACTTTCTAGTCATCGGCAAGAGCATCGGGGGAGGGGTTCCGGCTGCGGCATTTGGAATGACCGATGGGCTGGCCAGGCGAATCAGAGAGAGCATCGAACTGGAAGATATCGATGTGGGCGGGGTCGGCGGGACCCTCGCAGGGAATGCTCTTTCGCTCGCCGGCATCCGTGCAACTTTGAGCAAAGTACTGACGCCGGAGGCATTTGGGCGCATGATCGAAAGATCAGTCGAATGGACCGCAGGAGTTCAGTCCGCGATTGACGATTTCGGGGCGCCCTGGCAGGTGACGCGACTCGGGGCAAGAGCAGAATATAGTTTCCGCTCCACGGCCCCTCGCGACGGGGCCGAAGCGGCGGCCGCGGATGACTTTGAACTCCAGCAGTATCTGCATCTGCATGCTCTCAACCGAGGGATTCTTATGACGCCCTTCCACAACATGGCGCTTATGTGTCCCGAAACCAGCCCCGCAGATGTTGAGACCCATTCCACTGCGTTTCGTGACGCGGTTGCGGACCTGTTTGGCTGAGTGAACCTCCGGTCGGACTTGAACACAGTGGTTTTGATGCGGAGCGCGCTCTAGACCGGTTCGTCTTCCCCCAGATTGGGGTATGAATGTACCTAATTCGGGTGAGAGGCTCAGCCCCCGCTTTGTGCAATTATCAGACAGACCAGTACACCTGATCTTGCCAAATCCGGAGGACGCGCGAATGAACCCACCTGAGTTGAACTTGCCGAGTCCTGCAGGTGAGCCAATTCGTGGCCTCTTTTCCAGGAGGTCTCTTATTCAGGGTGCCGCTGTCGGAGCCTCAGCGCTTGCTCTCGCCGCCTGCTCCAGCAAAACCGGCGGCAGGCCGGAAGCGGCTACCGATATTTCAGACACTCAAAAGTCGCTCAGATTTGACGGCCGGGAAACCTACCGGAATTCGGTAGGAGAGGACTTCCCTCTACTGAGCAGGTTCTCGGACGCTTCCGGAATTTCGGTAACTTTCACAAATCAGGTCGCGGACGACAATACCTATTACCAAAAGGTCAAACCCCAGTTGCAAAAGGGTGAAGACATTGGTTCTGACGCCTCGGTACTGAGCGACTGGATGGCGGCCAAGTGGATCCGGCTGGGCTACGCTCAGGAGATTCGCCGCGAGAACATCACCAACTTTGACAATCTGCGACTGGTATTCCGAGGAGCTGATTCGTCGGCGCTGCGGAAAGCATCCATGCCGTGGCGAAGCGGATTCACTGGCGTAGCCTGGAACACGGAATTGGTTCCAAACGGAATTTCTGCCGTCTCTGATCTCTGGGCAGAAAACCTGCACGGTCGAGTAGGCGCCATGTCATCCATGCGGGACACAGTGGGACTGATAATGCTGGATCGGGGCATCGACATTTCTTCGTCGGATTGGGGGGACAAGGAGTTTACAGAGACTATTGATTTCCTCCGCCCGCTTGTGACTGACGGCCAGCTTAGAAGCATCAAAGGCGACAAGTACAAGGACGACCTGATTAAGGGATCCACAGTGGCCGCCATCGCGCGAGCGGGCGACATAATGCAGCTGAACAAGGAAGTCGGCCGTGAAAAGTGGGCGTTTGCCATCCCGGCAAATGGCGGTGTTCTTTGGAGTGACGTCGTCGTCGTGCCGATCGGCTCCACCCATAGAACGAACGTCGAGAAGTTCATCAACTTCTACTACGACAGGCAAAATGCGGTAGAGGTTGCCGCAGATACCGGCTTCATTTCGCCGGTTGAAAACCGTACACCTGAGATCGGGACTATTCCGAGTGAGATCTCCAGAAATACCCTGATCTTCCCGACCGAGGCGGTCCTGAACACGACCAAGATGTTCCGGCAGCTTTCAGAAGCCGAGGAGCAGAGATTTATGGCTCAATTCCAGACCATTCTGCTGGCGGCATCCTCCTAGTCTGGGAAAACTGTCAGGCTCATCAGGCAGCGGCTCCTAGTATCGAAGAGTGTCAGCTTTGGAATGGTGGCGATCGGCCGTCATCTATCAGGTCTACCCTCGATCATTTGCAGACGCGGACGGTGATGGACTGGGGGACCTGTCTGGAATCCGAAGCCGACTCGGCTCCCTCAAGGAACTGGGCGTAGATGCTGTATGGCTATCGCCTTTCTACACGTCTCCACAACACGACGCAGGCTATGACGTTGCAGACTATCGGCAAGTCGATCCGAGGTTCGGCGATCTGCACGATTTCGATTTGCTGCTGGCCGAGGCTCACAGTCATGAACTCAAGGTCATTATCGATCTGGTTCCCAACCACACCTCCAGCGACCACAAGTGGTTCCAGGAGGCGCTTGCCGCCCCTGCAGGCAGCCCGGAACGCGATCGCTATATTTTCCGTGAAGGCAAGGGCAGGAACTCGCCACCAAACAACTGGCAGTCGGTCTTTGGCGGGCCCGCCTGGAAGCAGGTTCCGGGGGAGAAGGGCGGGCCAGGTCAGTGGTATCTGCACTTGTTCGATCAATCGCAGCCCGACCTGAACTGGCGAAACCCGTGGGTCAGGGAGCAGTTCAGGGACATCCTGAGATTCTGGCTGGATCGCGGCATCGACGGATTCAGGGTGGATGTCGCCCACGGCCTGATCAAGAAGGCCGGCTTGCCTGATGCCGACTACGGTTCGGACGCGAAACCTTTCTCGGAACCGTACTGGGCGCAACCCGAGGTGCACGAAATCTATCGCGAGTGGCGCAAGGTACTCGACGAGTATCCGGGGGAAAAGGTGATGGTCGCGGAAGCCTGGGTCTTTCCGCTGTCGAAGCTCGCGAACTGGGTGCGGCCCGATGAAATGCACCAGGCCTTCAACTTCGCCTACCTTGGAACCCCGCTCAAGGCCGCTGCACTGCGAAAAGTGATCAGGCAGTCGCTCGCGGCTTTCGGCTCGGTAGGGGCTCCGAGCACCTGGGTACTCTCCAACCACGATGTAGTGCGACATGCCACTCGCTTCGGCCTAAGCGCCGACAGCCCGCAGGGAGATGGAATCGGCCCGAAGTCGAAGGAGCAGCCCGACCGGCTGCTCGGGTTGCGCAGAGCGAGAGCAGCCTCCTTGCTCATGCTCGCTCTGCCGGGCAGCTCCTATCTCTATCAAGGCGAAGAACTAGGGCTGCCGGAAGACGTGGAGTTGCCGGATTCCGCACGGCAGGATCCGACCTGGGAACGCACGAAGCACAAGCGGTACGGTCGCGACGGATGCCGAGTGCCTATTCCCTGGGAGAAGGATTCTCCTGCCTTCGGATTCAATTCGACAGGAAAGAGCTGGCTGCCCCAGCCGGAACTCTGGAGCGAGTATTCGCGCGATCAGCAGGATGGAACCCGCGGTTCGACTCTCGAGTTGTACAAGTCGGCCCTGCGCTCTCGAAAGCAATTCAACCTGGGGACCGGCCGACTCGACTGGCTCGAAGGCTTCCAGCGGAATGTCGTCGCCTTCGAAAACGGTGAAGTTCAAGTGATCGCAAATTTCTCTGCCGCGCCGGTAGAGCTTCCAGAGGGCTCCATCCTCGCGGCATCTGAAAGCTTCAGCGGAGGCCTCCCGCCGAACACCACGGTATGGATTCGAAAGACGGTTTAGAACCTGCGCCGCGACCCCGAGGAGCTGGCCTACTGTAACGAAACTTCGACTGCTCCAACCTGCAGCCCTCCGCCGAGCACCTGTTCGGTTGTCAGAGCCGCCACTCGGTCGCGGTCCTCGGCGGTAATTACCCCGAGTTGCGCGAGCAGCGACAGGGCGACGAGCGTGGTCGCGCGGTGGCTTCCGTCGATCATCTTGAGGGCGAGGCTGGTTCCGTCTGCCGCGGCCATGACCATGACTCCCTCGGCTCCTCCTTTGCAGAGCAGCCCGAGCTCTTCCACCACGACCGTGTTTGCTCGTCCGATCCCGTCAATTGCCCAGGGGTGGCGCTTGATTGCTTCGACCAGCTTTCTGGAGGGCTCATCGACTCCGGCGGCGACTTTGCCGATTCCTCTGGCGAGGCCCCTGAGGCTGAGCGCGAACAGCGGGGCCCCGCAGCCGTCAACTCCGACCGCCCCGACTTTCTCTTCGCACCAGTTCTCGACGGTCTGCCTGACTCGCAATTGGAGAGGATGTCCTGGATCCAGATACGAGTCGATCGGCCAGTCGTTTGCCCTGCAGGCGAGCAGGAATGACGCGTGTTTTCCGGAACAGTTCATGGCGAGCTTGCGCTTTCCGGAACCAAGCCGGGCTTCTGCCTGACTCTGCAGATCCAGCGGCCAGTCCTCAGGACATCCGAGATCCGATTCAGTCAGGCCGACTTTCGAGAGCTCACCAGACACAGCATTTTGATGGGCGGAGGTTCCTGCGTGACTTGCTGAAGCAAGCGCAACCTCTACCCCTTCGAGGTTCGCCCCAAGCCCGAGCACGGTAATCGCCTGCAGCGGCTTAATCGAGGATCGCGGGTAGACCAGAGCGGAACTGGTGTCACCGAGCGACTTCAGTACCGAACCATCCGGACCCAGCACAATTGCCGCGCCCAGATGTCTGGACTCTGTCAGGCCGTTTCGCGTTACTCTCGCGAGTTCTACTACTCCTTCGGCCTTCAGCCCGCGATCGCTCTCAGGAGCGGTCACAGTCTGGCCAGAGCGTCCTCAATCACGCCCACCGCGTCCAGAATCAGGGCATCGCTCACCGCGAGGCTCGGCAGGAAGCGGATTACGTTTCCGTAGGTTCCGGCGGTCAGCAGAATCACTCCGTTTTCAAAGGCGTGCTTCGAAAGCGCGGAAACCGCGGCAGCATTCGGCTCCTTGGTTGAGTTCTCTGTGCCTGGCATTACGAATTCCATGGCAATCATCGCGCCAAGTCCACGCACGTCCCCGATGATTGGGAACTTCGCCTGAAGTCGCAGTAATTCGGTCTTGAGAGTGTTCTCAATGCGCTTCGCCTCGCCGAGCAGGTTGCCCTTTTCGATCGCCTCGAATACTGCGATCGCCGCCGCAGTAGAGACCGGGTTGCCGCCAAAGGTGCCGCCGAGACCACCGGGGTGAGCTGCATCCATGATCTCTGCGCGGCCGGTTACCGCGGCAAGCGGCAGCCCGCCCGCGATTCCCTTTGCGGACAGAACCAGATCGGGAACAAGCCCAAAGTGCTCGCTGGCGAAATACTTGCCGGTGCGGGCCATTCCGGATTGGATTTCATCCGCAATGAAAACGACGCCCTTTTCGGTGCACCACTTCTGCAGAGCGTTCAGGTAGCCCTCGGCAGGAACCATGAAGCCGCCTTCGCCCTGAATCGGCTCTGCCACGAGGCACGCCAGATCCTCGGCGCCAACGGTCTTCTCAAGGAAGGCGATCGTCCGCGCAGCGGCCTCGGCACCGCTCAATCCGTCATGATACGGGTAGGAGTTCGGGGCGTGGTGGATATCGCTTGCGAACGGCCCGAAGCCGAGTCCGTACGGCATGGCCTTGTAATTCATCGCCATGGTGAGGTTAGTGCGGCCGTGGAACGCGTGGTCGAGCACCGCTACCGCCTTGCGGCCGGTGTACTTGCGGGCGATCTTCACTCCGTTTTCCACGGCTTCTGCACCAGCATTCACCAGGACGGTCTTTTTGGCGAAATCGCCTGGAGTGTGGGCTGCAAGCAGTTCTGCAACCCGAACGTAACCCTCATATGGGGTGATGGTGAACAAGCCATGGGTGAGTTCCCCGACCTGACGGCTGGCGGCGGCTACTACTCCGTCATCGGTGTGGCCGATGGTTGTGACTCCGATGCCCGAGCCGAGGTCAATGAACTGGTTGCCGTCGACATCCACAAGGATCGCGCCGTGGGCGTGGTCGACGTAGATCGGGAATCCGGAGGCGGCACCGGCGGCGACTACTTTGGTTCGTCGCTCATGAATCGCCTGGGACTTGGGACCGGGAATTGCGGTCACGACTTTGCGCTCCTGAGGAACGCTCATTGATGCGGAAGCGGCCGTAGCCAAGGTGTCAGTCATAGTGCTTGAATTCTAACGCTGACAGCGATTAAACGCCTTCAAAGCTAGCCTTGGCTTATGGCCAAAGAGCATCATTACCGAGTCTTCGTGGAGTGGCAGGGCAATCGCGGCACCGGAACCAGCAGTTATCGGGATTACGGTCGAGAGAACCTGGTCCGGGCTGACGGCAAACTGCACGAAATTGCAGGTTCTTCGGACAAAACCTTCCACGGCAATCCGGAGCGCTGGAACCCGGAGGAGTTGCTACTGGCTGCGCTTAGCCAGTGCCACATGCTCAGCTACCTGCACGTAGCCACCAACCGGGGTGTTGTGGTCACCGCCTACACGGATTCTCCCGAAGGCGTCATGGAGCAGACTGTCGACGGGGGAGGTCATTTCACTCTCGCCGTGCTGAAGCCGATCGTCACGGTCTCAAGTTCAGAAATGATCGAGGAGGCTTTGAGTGCTCACCGAGAAGCATCCCAAAAGTGCTTCATTGCGAATTCCGTCAACTTTGAAGTGAGGCATGAGCCGGAGATTCTTGTCGGCTAAAGGGCGTTCATTCAGCGCACACACAGTATCCAGATAGGGTTTCGGAGGACAATTGCTTCCCTGCCCCAACTGAAAGAGTCTTCTGAGTAATGAAAAAAATCCTGAGCATGATCGGTGTGTCAGCAATTGCGATCGCCTCTCTGAGTGCGTGCGCCTCTGGCACTGATCTCAGTTCGGCTGGTGGCTGTGCAGTTACCCCTTCCGGAGCGGAGATAGCAAAGGTCAAGGTTACGGGGGAGCCGGGAGTTGAGCCTGCGGTTAAATTCCCGAGTCCGCTGACTTCCAGGAAGACGGAGCGGGCGGTTATCACAGAAGGCGACGGGGAAGTCGTTGAGCCCGGAATGCAGGTTTCAACCAATTATGTTCTCTACAGCGCCGCCACCGGCGAGAAGCTCGATTCTTCACCGGACTTCAGCTCCGAAGGCGCTCTCACTTTTGTGGTTGACGAAGCTAAGGTGCTGACCGGACTGGCAAAGATCGTACAGTGCTCGAAAGTTGGATCTCGAGTGGCCGGAATTGTTCCGGCAGAGGATGCTTTTGGAGACGCCGGACCGAACTTCGGCATAGGAGCGAATGACTCTCTGGTGTTTGTCTTCGACATAAAGAGCGCAGGGCCGGCACCAACAGAATCACCTTCGCCGGATCTCACAGAACTGCCGACCCCAAGCGACTGGACCGAGAACCTGCCGACCGTCGATTTGAGCGGATCCGAGCCGGTAGTCGATTTGCCAGAGACCGATCCTCCGACGGAACTTGAACTTCAGGTACTCAAGGCGGGCGATGGCGCTGAAGTTTCTCAGGCCTCGACCGTGACCATCGACTATCAGGGGATTTCCTGGAACAGCGGGGAGATCTTCGACCAGTCGTATGGTTCAAGTCCGGCAACTTTCCCAGTCGGAGGAGTGATTCCCGGCTTCGCCGCGGCCATGGTCGGGCAGAAGGCCGGTGCCCAGCTGCTGGTTGTGATTCCGCCAAAGTATGGCTACGGCGAAGGAACAATAAATGAAAGTAACCTCGTCGGCCAGACTCTGGTCTTTCTGATCGAAATTCATTCAGTCTCGTAACGGACGTTGAGGTGGAAACAGTTCTTCTCTATGTGCTCGGGGTAGTGATCCTCGCCCTTGGCCTTCTGATCTCTATCGCGCTGCACGAACTGGGCCACCTCATCCCGGCCAAGGCGTTTGGGGTTCGAGTAGGCCAGTACATGATCGGCTTCGGCAAGACCTTGTGGTCGTTTACTCGCGGGGACACCGAGTACGGAATCAAGGCCGTTCCGCTTGGCGGGTACATATCGATGGCCGGGATGCTTCCTCCGGAAAAAGAAGGCGGCAAGCCCAGGGCTGGCGGCACCGGGTTCATGGAGACCTTGATTCAGGATGCGAGGCTCTCCGACGCAGAAAAGGTAGAAGCAGGGCAGGAACATCGCACCTTCTACAATCTGGCGGTTTGGAAGCGCGTAATCGTCATGCTCGGCGGTCCATTCATGAATCTCGTGATTGCGGTAGTTCTTTATGCAATCGTTCTCTGCGGTTTCGGCGTCGCTCAATTGAGTACGACCATCGGGGGAGTAAGCGAGTGTCTGATTCCGGCCGGCAGCAGCCAGAGTTCCTGCACCGCGAGCGATCAGAAGGCCCCCGCTGCTGAGGCGGGGGTGCTTCCCGGTGACAAGATCCTGAGCATCGGCGGGGAGGCGATTTCAAGCTGGGAGCAGGCGACCTCGATCATTCAGGCTTCGGCGGGAAAGGCTCTTGCTCTTGAAGTCGAGCGCAATGGCAGTACCGTTCAGCTGAGCGTTACGCCGGCGCTGACCGAGCGTTATGTCGTCGGTCAGGACGGAAAGATCCAAACCGGTTCGGACGGCAAGTCGCTTACCGAGGAAGTTGGCATGCTCGGAATTTCTTCTGCCTATGAAGTCGTACCGCAACCATTGACGGCCGTACTTCCGGCCGTGGGCGCGAACACCGCGGCGATAGTGGGCATCGTTGCCAATCTTCCGCAAAAGCTCTATCAGGTTGCAGAGGCAGCCTTTGGACCGCAGGAGCGGGACCCGAACGGTCCGATGAGCGTAGTAGGGGTAGGCCGTATCGCCGGTGAAATCACGAGCCTCAACACTCTCCCTGTTGCAGAGAGGGTTCAGTCGATTCTGAGTGTTATCGCTTCGCTCAATGTTGCTCTCATGGTGTTCAATCTCATTCCGCTCATGCCTCTCGACGGCGGACACGTCGCTGGAGCACTTTGGGAGGGTATTCGCCGGTTCTTTGCGAAGCTGTTCAAGCGAAAGGATCCGGGGCCGGTGGATGTCGCCAGGCTTCTCCCGGTGACGATGGTGGTGGTCGTGGTGCTGGGGGCGATGAGCTTGCTACTGATTTATGCGGACATCGTTAAGCCGGTATCGCTTTTCTAGGGTCTTGACGTGGGCGTTTGGGCACGGCCTAAGGGTCGCCGCCCGTAGACGCCCGCCACACCTGCGACCCCTAGGTCGCGCCCAAACGATGGTTAGCGGGAGAGGAGGAGCGCTTCGCCCTGGCCGCCGCCGCCGCAGAGAGATACTGCGGCTTTGCCGCTGCCGCGGCGAGACAGTTCGAAGGCGGCGTGTAGGGCGAGGCGGGCGCCTGAAGCTCCGATTGGGTGGCCGAGGGCGATTGCCCCTCCGTGGACATTAACCTTGTCGAGGCTCACCCCGAGTTCCTTCGCGGACTCCAGAGCGACCGCGGCGAAAGCTTCGTTGATTTCGAGGAAGTCCAGGTCCGCGACACTCCAGCCCGCGCGGCCCAGAGCGCTGTTAATCGCGTTCGCCGGCTGCGAGTGCAGCGAGTTGTCCGGGCCCGCCACCTGACCAGGTTCGCCGACTACCGCGAGCCACTCGAGGCCGTTCGCCTTCGCGTAGTCGCGACTGGCGACGACGAGGGCTGCCGCTCCGTCGCTGATCGGGGACGAGTTGCCGGCCGTGATCGAACCATCGGCAGAGAATGCCGGGCGCAGGCCAGAGAGTGATTCCGCTGTGCTATCCGGTCTGATTCCCTCGTCGGCCTCTACCACGGTGTCGCCCTTGCGTCCCTTGATCGTCACCGGAGTGATCTCTTCCGCGAGCAAGCCTGCGGCGGCTGCCGCCCGTTGATGCGAAGCTGCTGCTACCTCATCCTGCTGCTGCCTCGTGATGCCGAGCTTGCCGTTGTGGTTTTCAGTAGACAATCCCATCGAAACTTTGTCGAAGGCGTCGGTCAACCCGTCGTAGGCCATGTGGTCGATGACTTCGAACGACCCGTATTGCCAGCCGTTGCGGGAGCCCATGAGCAGGTGAGGAGCGTTGGTCATCGACTCCTGACCGCCTGCAACCACTACCTCGGCTTCTCCGGTTCGGATGAGTCTCGCGGCGTCAATTACCGCGGTAAGCCCCGAGAGACAAAGCTTGTTGATCGTAATCGTCGGTACATTCCAGCCCAGGCCCGATGCCACCGAAACCTGCCGCGCCGGTCCCTGACCGGAGCCTGCCTGAAGCACCTGTCCAAGAATGACGGCCGCGACATCCGACACATCTACTTTTGAACGTTCAATGGCGGCCTTGACCGCGGTAGTTCCGAGTTCCACGGCGCTCAGGCTCGCGAGTGCTCCCTTGAGTTTTCCAAGGGGAGTGCGAGCTCCCGAGATGATTACGACTTCGCGCTGACTCATTTTGTGCTCCATTGCCTCAAGAAGGTGGGGGGAACTCGTGATTCCTTAGGCTTCACTCTAGTTCGAACGGGCCGATTCGGTCCGGCCAGTTGTCCTAAGGATCGGGTTGTCGCTCACTTTTCGTCCCTGCCGCTTTCGGGTTTCACGTTCGCCGGGGAAGAATGGGGGAAGGCCGCGATCCGGCCCCAATTGAACCAGGAGTCGAAGATGACTATTGACAAGACCGTAGGCTCGGCGAAACAGGCTGTAGCCGATATCCGAGACGGGGCGAGTATCGCCGTCGGCGGGTTCGGGCTTTGCGGAAACCCGATGAAGCTCATTGAGGCGCTGCTCGAACAGGGAGCAAAGGATTTGTCGGTAATCAGCAATAACTGCGGCGTGGACGACTGGGGTCTCGGCGTTCTGCTTGGGGCTCGCCGGATCAGGAAAATGACCTCATCGTATGTCGGGGAAAACAAGGAGTTCGAGCGCCAGTTCCTCTCCGGGGAACTGGAGCTGGAGTTGACCCCCCAGGGCACGCTTGCAGAAAAGCTTCGGGCTGGCGGAGCAGGGATTGCGGCATTCTTCACTCCTACCGGCGTTGGAACCCAGGTTGCAGAGGGAGGACTGCCTCGCAAGTATGCGGTCGACGGATCGGTGTCCGTAGCCTCTGAAGCCAAAGAGGTTCGGAGCTTCGAGCACGGAGGGCGCAAGCGGGAGTTCGTGCTGGAAGAGTCGATCACCGCCGATTTCTCGCTGGTTCATGCTCTTAGGGGCGACCGGTTCGGAAACCTGGTTTTCAACAAGTCGGCAAGGAACTTCAATCCGATTGCAGCGATGGCGGGTCGAATCTGCATCGCAGAGGTCGAGGAGCTCGTCGAACCCGGCGAGATTGATCCGGACTCCATCCATTTGCCTGGGGTCTATGTGCAGCGGATTGTCGAAGTAGGCTCCGGCGTCGAGAAACGAATAGAGCGCCGCACGGTGAGGGAGGTTTGAAATGGCTCTGACCAGGGACGAAATGGCCGCAAGAGCGGCACAGGAACTCGCCGATGGATCTTATGTAAATCTGGGAATCGGACTGCCGACTCTCGTTCCGAACTTTGTACCGGAAAACGTAACCGTGGTCTTGCAATCGGAGAACGGCATCCTTGGTGTGGGCCCCTACCCGACAGAAGAGAACGTTGACCCGGACCTCATCAATGCAGGAAAGGAAACGGTTACCCTGCTGCCGGGGGCGGCGTTCTTCGATTCGGCTACGAGTTTCGGCATGATTCGCGGAGGGAAGATCGATGCCGCAATTCTCGGAGCAATGCAGGTTTCTGCCACCGGTGATCTCGCTAATTGGATGATTCCGGGAAAGATGGTCAAGGGGCCGGGAGGGGCGATGGATCTCGTTCACGGTGCCGGAAAGCTCATCGTTCTAATGGAGCATGTTGCCAAGGACGGTTCTGCCAAGATCGTGAACGAGTGCTCTCTTCCTCTCACCGGTCGAGGCGTGGTCAATCGGATCATCACAGATCTCGCGGTAATCGATGTCGCCGAAAGCGGACTCGTTCTGCGCGAGCTTGCACCGGGAGTCACCTTCGAAGAGGTGCAGGCGGCCACCGAGCCGCCGCTGGCGCGTGGCTGAGCCAATGTCGAGTCCCGCAGCACTGCTCGTCGAGGAGCGCGATGATCGAGTGCACGTTGTTCTGAATCGCCCCGAAGTGCGAAACGCAATCGACCAGCAGATGGTCGACGAGCTGCACGAGGTTTGCGGACGGCTGGAGTCTGAGCCGAAGCTGCTGATTATCTCGGGAGCCGGCGGCACTTTTGCTTCCGGAGCGGACATCCGCCAGTTGCGAGAGCGCGGCCGCAGGGAGGCTCTCGAAGGAATCAACACGCGAATCTTCCAGCGGATCGCCGCCCTGCCTATGCCGGTGATTGCAGCAGTCGACGGTTATGCGCTCGGCGGCGGTGCGGAGCTTGCCTACGCTGCAGACTTTCGAATCGCAAGCACGAGGGCAAAGTTCGGCAACCCCGAGGTGGGGCTTGGCATCCTTGCCGGAGCCGGTGCGACCTGGCGGCTGCTCGAGCTGGTCGGGGAGCCTGTGGCCAAGGAAGTTCTGCTTGCCAGCCGAATCCTCATCGCAGAGGAAGCACTCGCCCTTCGCCTGGTTAGCGAGGTGCACGAACCCGAAGCGCTCCTTCCGGCCGCAGACGCGCTGGCTGATCGGATTCTCGCGAACGATCCGACGGCACTAATGGCGACAAAGCGGGTGCTCGCAGCTCCTCGCGTAGCGCATCCGCAGATCGACCTTGATGAGCAGGCCGAGTTGTTTGAGTCCCCGGCGAAATTCGAGCGGATGACGGCGTTCCTGGAGAGGAAGAAGGAGAAGTGAGCGGCATTTCCGGCCTGGGCGTTCCAGACTACGTCGGCGTTCTCGGCGGTGGCCGGATGGGTGCCGGAATCGCGCACGCTTTCGCTTTGGCCGGTGCGAACGTTCAGGTTGTCGAGCGCGATGCCGAATCGGTAACTCGGGCGAGGAGCACGGTACTCGCGGCTCTGCTCGTGAGCATCAAAAAGGAAACCACCGAATTCGGCCTTGATGAACTTACAGCGCGGATCGGCTTCAGCACCGATTTCGGCACTTTTGCCAACGCGGGACTCGTGGTTGAGGCGGTGCCTGAGTCGCTCGAGATCAAACTTCCCGCCCTGGCGCGGATCGAGGAATCGGTCGGGCCGGAAGCCTGGATCGCTAGCAATACCTCTTCGATCTCAATTTCGAGGCTTGCAGAGCAGCTCAAGCGGCCGGACCGGTTTTGCGGCCTGCACTTCTTCAACCCGGTGCCATCTTCGAAGCTCGTCGAAATCGTAGTCGGCGAGCAGACCGCTTCCGAACTGACCAGGGCGGCCGGCGGCTGGGTTAATGCCCTCGGCAAGACTCCGATCACCGTTCGCGACGTTCCCGGCTTTGCGAGTTCGAGGCTCGGGGTAGCGATCGCCCTCGAAGCCATGCGCATGCTCGAAGACGGCGTCGCCACCGCGGAGGATATCGACGCCGCCATGGTGCTCGGCTACGGTCACCCGATGGGCCCGCTAAAGCTCACCGATCTTGTCGGGCTGGATGTGCGACTCGGCATTGCCGAATACCTCGAAGCAACCCTCGGCGACCGCTTCTCGCCGCCGAAGCTGCTGCGCGACAAGGTCGCCCGCGGCGAGCTCGGCCGCAAGAGCGGGCGGGGTTTCTATGACTGGCCGAAGGAGGATCAGGCGTGAACGTCATCCCGAGTTATCTCATGGACGAGTGGTGGGTGCCTGCCGCCGGAGAGGCGACCGCAATTCTGGATGCGAGCACAGGCGAGCAGGTCGCCGCAGTCAACGCGAGTGGTGCGAACCTGCAGACCGCGATCGAGCACGCCCGCACCATCGGCCAGGCGAGCCTTGGCGCCCTGACTTTCCACGAGCGCGCGCTGAAGCTCAAGGAACTCGCGCAGTACCTGAACGGCCGTCGCGAGGAGCTCTACGAGGTCTCCGCGAAGACCGGCGCGACCCGGGGTGACTCGATGATCGACATCGACGGCGGCATCGGCGTGCTGTTCACCTTCGGCTCCAAGGGGCGGCGCGAACTGCCGAACTCGAACATCATCGTCGACGGTGCGGCAGAAGTGCTCTCTAAGGACGGATCGTTCATCGGCCAGCACATTTACACCCGGCTGCCAGGGGTCGCTGTGCAGATCAATGCCTTCAACTTTCCGGTCTGGGGGATGCTCGAAAAGTTCGCTTCGGCGTTCCTGGCCGGTGTGCCAACGATCGTCAAGCCCGCAACTCCTACGGTTTACCTCGCGGAGACCGCAGTGCGGGCCATGATTGAGTCCGGACTCCTGCCGGCCGGTTCGCTCCAGTTGGTTTCAGGTTCGGCGAGGGATTTGCTCGATCACCTCGACTACCGGGACCTCGTCGGCTTCACCGGCTCAGCTTCGACCGCCAATTCGCTTCGCGCCCACCCGAACGTCGTTCACGGGGGAGTGCGGTTCACAGCAGAGACCGACTCGCTCAACGCCGCGATCCTGGGGCCCGACGCTCTCGTCGGCACCCCGGAGTTTGACGCGTATGTAAAGTCGCTGGTCACCGAAATGACCGCGAAGGCGGGGCAGAAGTGCACGAGCATTCGCCGAGCGATCGTTCCGGCCGCGGTAGTGGACGATCTGATTGTCGCGGTCAGTGCGAGGCTTTCCGAGCGGGTCGTGGTCGGCGATCCCAGGGCGGAGGGCGTGACCATGGGGGCCCTGGTTAGCCGCGAGCAGAAGGCCGAAGTACTCGCGAAGGTTGGCGAGCTGGTTTCTGCGGGTGGCCAGATCGTGGTCGGCTCGCTCGATGAGCCTGAGGTGCGCCGCGCCGACGGTTCGACCGGGACCGTGCCTGAGGGCGCTTTTATGCAGCCGGTGCTACTGCATTTTGCGGATGCCCTGGCTGCGGCCGCGCACTCGGTCGAGGCGTTCGGCCCGGTTTCTTCGGTCATCGGCTACGATTCGGTGGATGAGGCGGTCGCCCTGGCAGCGATGGGTGCCGGCTCTCTCGTTGCCACAGTTGCTACCCACGATGGCGAGGTTGCCCGCAAGGTCATCGAGGGGATTGCGGCCCACCACGGCCGTACGTTGATTTTGGATCGCGACGATGCCCGGTCGAGTACCGGCCACGGTTCCCCGGTGCCGCACCTTGTGCACGGCGGTCCCGGTCGCGCCGGCGGCGGGGAGGAGCTTGGCGGCATCCGCTCTGTGCTTCATCACATGCAGCGGACCGCGGTGCAGGGTTCCCCGGCGATGCTCACCGCAGTTACCGGCCAGTGGTTCAGCGGCGCCCCACGCAACCTAGACGGCCCGCACCCATTCAGAAAGTCGCTCGCGGAGCTCAAAGTAGGAGACTCGATCGAATCGCCGCTTCGCGAGGTCACGCTTGAAGACATCACGGCGTTTGCCGAGTCGACCGGTGACAAGTTCTACGCCCACACCGATGAGCAGGCCGCCGCCGCGAATCCGTTCTTCCCCGGCATCGTTGCCCACGGCTACCTGCTCGTTTCCTGGGCCGCGGGCCTCTTCGTCGACCCGGCCCCCGGACCGGTGCTCGCAAACTATGGCCTAGAGAATCTGCGCTTCGTGACCCCGGTCTCACCCGGCGACAGCATCCGCGTGACCCTCACCGCCAAGAAGATCACCCCGCGCGAAACCGACGAATACGGCGAAGTCTGCTGGGACGCCGTGATCCACAACCAGAACGACGAAGTGGTTGCGACCTATGATGTTCTGACGCTCGTGGCGAAGAGGTGGCCCACGCCTTAGGCAAATTGCATCTCGATCTTCTTTGGCCACATTTTGGCGGTGGCGTGGAGAAGCCGACCTTAGGGGCCGCGGGCACCGCAGTTGAGTTCATGATGTGGCGGTTGCTTAGTTAGGTAGAGGGATCTGGTTGGCAGGAGAATCCTGAAACGACAAACTTCTTTGCTGGCTTTGCCGTTCTCACGATTGCAAACCAGAAGTGACCTGCTCGCCGGGTCCCCTCGCTACTACCAGATTGAGTGTCGATGACTGTGCCGGTCTCGTCAAGGAACATGATCTGGACTGTCAGTTGTTCACCGTTACAAACGTCTTTTCGGTTGTAGACCATTATCGAAACACAGAGATCATTACCGCACCGACCGCTCTGCGACGTGTCGTAGGCAAAAGGCCCGTTTGGAAATTCCGTATATCCGCTTGGGATTCGATCGAGGCTTTCTGCCCGGGCCCTATTTCGCTCATCTTGCGCTTGGTCTCTCTCCCACAAGAAATTGCCTTGTGAGACGCTCAAGAACGATAAGTAAGCAATGATCAAGGCAGCGGCGACTAACATCCACATCCGGCGCCAAAGTTGCCGCTTTTGCGCATGCGAATCGGTCACGCGTCAAGCATAGGTGCGTGGGAGACTTTGTCGAACGATCTGCCACGTTGGTAGTTCGGCGCAATCTTGCCGAAATTACCAATCATTCACGATGCCTCCCGACACTGGATGTCGTCGGCACTGAAGAGCGACTTTGGTGGACAAGAAGCCTCCTTGCTTTGTCGAAATGCTCCACGTTCTTGGGCACCCGCCGCCGCGAGAAGGTTCTTTCCCCGCATCATCCTCTATGGCCATCTGCTCGTCTTCCGGACCGCGGGCCCATTCGTCGATCCAGCCCTAGACCAGCTCTCGCCAATTACGGCCTCAAGAACCCGCGCTTTGTGACGCCTGTCTCACCCAACGACAGTACTCGCGTGGCTCTAACAGCCAAGCAGATCACCCCGTGAGACACTGGCGAATACCGCGAAGTCTGTTGGGTAACCGTGATTCGCAACCAGAAAGATGAAGTCGTTACGACCCACGATGGCTTTACTCTTGTGTCGAAGGGTAGGACGGTCTAATCGGTTGGTCGCCTATTGCCTAATTGCACCTCGATCACAAGTAAAGATCACCTAGCTTAGGAATGAAGCGGGTTTTCGGTCAGTGATGGCGATCCGGGTTACAGACTTAGCTTTCTCCCAAGCGAAGCCAGATGTGCTACATGTCCCAGAAGACCCAATCCGACATCTAGGTCGGTTTCGCACTCGTCGACCGAGTTACTGCTTAAAATCAATAACGATGTCGATGCCACTGTCTTTCGAATAAGTCCAATGCATCGAAAGATCATCCCATTCGGCTTCCTGAGTGCCATCTAGCGGCCTTGTTTGGCCGATTCGATCCAAGATGGTTTCGGAGGCGCCCAGCTTTCCAAGAATGCATTTTTGCTGTGTCCATGCTAGGTAGATAGTGAAATCGTCACCACCATCGCTATCCAGCAATAAGCCTTTGCCACCATCGCGAACTTCCGCCGTACCCGCGAAAGAATTCGAGGCCGCGCAGGAGTCAAGTGCGCTCTGGAATAGAGTCTTGTGCCGAGTCTCAAGCTCTTTAGCTGCTGCTGCCTTTGCCTTATCAATCTTCGCCTGCTTCTCTGCAGCCCCAATCGAATTGACACTGAAAACAGTAACTGCCACAACAATGATCGCGAGGATTGCCCCACCAACCGCGTAAAGGACCCACTTCGGCAACGTCACCATTGACTTGGCAGGCACCTTCTCGCTTTCAGGCACTTGCTTCGCGTCAATTTCCTTAGACTCCGAACCGTTATCTGACACTTCTGTTTCTCCCTCATTCTCTATGTTGAAGATTATCGGTACCGCCACCGCGCTAGCAGCCCTCTTTCAGGGTGCAAAATTTTGACACAAGTCTCCCGATATCACTCTTGCTTTTCGATAGTGGCGTGCTGCATTCATTTATGGCATTCTGAAGCGCCTCGGCGTGGTGAACTTGTGCTCGATTAGAGTGTGTCGGTTGTCAACGCGGCGAGGCTGAACTCCCCTGTTCGACTGGGCATTCACGATTCTCTTGGATCCAGGTTTAGTAGTGAAAGCTAGTCACGAAACTGGCGCGCCAATGGGGTACCTAGGCTTCACCTCAAGATTTGACCAGGAGATGGAATAAGTTCATCCAAATTCCGTTTCAGCCATATCTACTCGAACGTTGCTCGTCATTGGGGGCTCTACTACGCAGGTCATCAATCTCCCCGAATGAGTCAACCAAGTTATGGAGAGTTATAGTTCGAGCATGCATGGTGACATTGAAGAACTAGAGGCGATAATCGCCGAAATCCGCAGGATGGATCAAAATGCCATGGGCATGAATGGTCCGGTTCCAGCGGATCCGAAATTCCATCGGATAGCAGATGCACTTGAAAAGATTGCCGACATACTTTGCGAAAGGTGAGACCTTCGGTCGTCTCGTCCAATGAGTTGTACCCCCAGAAATTCCTTCAGGAAAGCTATCGCGGGTTAATGGCAACTCTGTTACTGATTTAGTTCGAGAGTGCACAGAGCGCGACCCGAATGGAGTCACGGTTATAAGACTTACGCACCAATAAGGCGACTCGCTGCCAGCCGATTAAGCGAAACCCTCTGCTCCGCGGCGTCGATTGCGAGTTGACGGTGTACTTCCGGGGGTACGCGCACCATGAACTTACCCGAGTAGCTGCGGTCAGCTATAGCATCCGGAGGTGTCTCGGCGTTCGCCAGCATGTCGTCGAGCACTTCTGCGACAAGACTCCGGATGCCAACGAAAGCGTCGTTCTGCGTGTCGGCCGCCCATGAAAGCGAAGGCATCTCCACTACTGTTCCGATGAATGCGTTGTCTTCAGCCGACCAGCGCACTCGGTATATGTAGTGTTCTGCGTTTACCCTTGTCACGATTGTTCTCCTTCCAATTTCTCGATTGCCGCCAGCACTTGTCTCACCTGGTAGGGCTTGGCCTTCCCGTGGTCGTCTTGAATATTCACGCGCGGGTCTCCCCGCCAAGGCATTCGGTACACCCGGTGCGAGGTTCCCTGCTGGCGCGGTGCACCGAAATAGTGTTCACAAACCTTCGCAAGGTCAGTAAACCTGATTCCACTTGGTGAGTTCCGCATCTGGGCAAGTATCTGCTCGATTTGTGTCACTCAAGAATAGTATCACTATTGATACTAATATCGTGATTGGCGTATCGCCTTCATTGCGGCACTCGCAGCTGCAGGCGTCGCGGACCCGTTATTTCGTGGCGAACAGATTGGAGCTCCGAACGGCGAAGATGGGGAGTCGGCCGACGGGTTTACCTGCACCCACGGGACCGCTGAGATCAACATCTTCGACCGCAACCGGGTATGTACCGCTGTCTGCCGTCTTTCAGCTACGCGCCAGTCTCTAACGAAATGCTGTCAACGGTCCAGCCGCTCCTGTTGCCGCCGGTCATGCGATCGGCCGCGAGACCAATTGCAAGCGATGCGGCTTCCTGGTCATCGAAGGCTGACAACTGCTCGATCCTAACCGATTCGGAAACCGTCGGATGCCTTAGCAACACGGTGAACCACTGGACATTCTCGTCTTCGTTGGGCTGAAGTTCGCTCACCACTCAATGATTGCAAATGCCGCGGACAGGCCAAAGTGCAACAACCAGGAGACTCTGGCTTGGCGGAGTAACTGGCGGTGAGGGGATAGGCCGTCTACCGCACCTGCACCCCGCCGAACGCGACCGCGACCACGTCGTCGGCAACCTTCTCCGCACTCACCGGGCCATCCGGCCGATACCAGTCGACGACAGAGCCGATCATGCCGAACAGGAGCCTTGCGGTGGTCCGAGAATCCAGATCCGGACGGATGGCGCCGTCGGCCTGCGCCTGATCGACGAGTTCCGAGATCGTCCGATTGAAGGCGCGCCGGCGCTCCAGCGCGGAGCGTTCCATTTCGCTGTTGCCGCGTACCCGGAGCAGAAGGGTGATGAAGGATACGTCGTCGGTTAGCACGCTCGTGGCCGAGCGAAGGACGTAGCGGAGCTTGTCGATTGCCGGTCCGGTTGAGGCGAGCGGGTCATCCAGTATTGCTTCGAGGCGGCCGAGCGCCCGATCGAGGGCCAGCTGCAGCAGGTACTCCTTGCTCGGGACGTGGTGATAGATCGCGGACTTGGTGATCCCGAGCGCCTCGGCGAGCATGCCCATGGAGGTGGCTTCGTAGCCGTGCCGATTGAAGACGTCGACCGCGATCGCGAGGATCGACTCCTGGTCGTAGTTGTGGCGGGTGCCGTTGCCTTCGGACTCAGTCATCGCGCTTCCTCACCCTTTCTGCCGGCACTGTTCTGGAATGTCCGCGGAACTCTGCGACGATCCCGGCTTCGTTCCGCACTTCGACGTCGCAAATTCCGTTTCGGCCCCGCTGGGAGCGCATTACCGCCGTTGCGGTCAGCAAATCGCCCGCGTGTGACGGAGCGTAGAAGACGATTTCCGCGCCCGAAGACACCGTGACCGAGCCTTCAGTGTTGCACGCCATGGCGAACGCTGTGTCGGCGAGAGTGAAGACCAGCCCGCCGTGGGTGATCGCGTGTCCGTTGAGCATGTCAGGTCGAACGAGCATCGACACGACTGCCCGACCCTGCTCCATTTCGAGTACTTCCATGCCGAGCAGTTCCGTGGATGCCCGATCATCTCGGAGCATCGTTTCCGGCCGCACATAGGTATCGCTCATCGTTGACCGCCCATCTCCCGGGTGTTAGCCTAGGGGAAGCCTAAACGAACGGTCGGTCAGTTTCCAGTAGCTGCGACTAGAATTTCAACGTCGAAACTTCGAATCGGAGGTCATGAGAATGGCACGCGAGGAAACCGAATCGGGCGCCATAGATCAGGACGCTCTGGCAAGGTTCGACGAAATCATCGCCGCAGACGAGCGGATAGAGCCGACCGACTGGATGCCGGAGGCCTATCGCAAGACCCTCATCCGCCAGATTTCCCAGCACGGCCACTCCGAAATCATTGGGATGCAGCCGGAAGGCAACTGGATCACTCGCGCCCCGAGCCTCAAGCGCAAGGCGATCCTCATGGCCAAGGTTCAGGACGAGGCCGGTCACGGGCTGTACCTCTATTCAGCCGCCCAAACCCTCGGTATCACTCGCGACAAGATGACCGAGGACCTCATCACCGGCAAGGCCAAGTACTCCTCGATCTTCAACTACCACACTCCGAGCTGGGCAGATATGGGTTCGATCGGCTGGCTTGTCGACGGCGCGGCAATCTGCAATCAGGTTCCGCTCTGCCGAGCCTCCTACGGTCCTTACGGCCGGGCGATGGTGCGCATTTGTAAGGAAGAATCCTTCCACCAGCGCCAGGGGTTCGAGATCCTCCTGCACCTGTCCCGCGGAACGAAGGAGCAGCACGAGATGGCGCAGGAGTCGGTGAACCGCTGGTATGCCCCGGCGCTCATGATGTTCGGCCCGCCGGATGCCGACTCGCCGAATTCGGCCCAAAGCATGGCCTGGAAGATCAAGCGCTTCAGCAATGACGACTTGCGGCAGCGCTTCGTCGACATGATCGTTCCGCAGTCCGAAGTACTAGGGCTCACCCTGCCGGACCCGGCAATCAAGTGGAACGAAAAGCGCGGCCACTACGACTTCGGCGAACTCGACTGGGATGAGTTTTACGAAGTGCTAAAGGGCCGCGGCCCGGCGAACTCGATCAGGCTCGAGCGTCGGCGCAAGGCGCACGAAGACGGAGCCTGGGTGCGCGAGGCCGCTGCCGCCTACGCTGCAAGGGAGTCCGAACAGGCGATGGCATCATGAGCAGTCCGGGCGGGGGAGAGCACGAGACCTGGCCGCTTTGGGAGGTTTTCGTTCGGGCATCCAGAGGATTGAGCCATCTGCACGCCGGTTCGCTGCACGCTCCGGATGCGGAAATGGCGCTACGCAACGCGAGGGACCTCTACACTCGCCGCAACGAGGGCGTCTCGATCTGGGTGGTTCCGTCAAGCGAGATCACGACCTCTGATCCGGACGAAAAGGACGCCTTCTTCGAGAGCCCAAAGGGCAAGCGCTATCGTCACGCCGGCTACTACACCGAGGCTGAGGGAGTGAAGCACCTTTGAGCGAGACGAGCTTTCAGGTCTCGGTCGGCGAGGCTTTCACCGCCGAGGATGTCGCAGAGGCTGCCGAGAAGCCGACCGAGCAGGTCGCCCGCTACGCGCTTCGGCTCGGCGATGACGCGCTCATTCTCGCTCAGCAACTCGGCTGGTGGGTGGCTCGGGCACCGGAACTCGAAGAGGATGTCGCGCTCACCAATATCGCCCTCGACCAGCTCGGCCACGCCCGCGCCTTCCTGAGTTACGCCGGCCTCGCCTGGGGCAAGACCGAGGATGACCTCGCCTACTTTCGCGGCGAAAGCGAATTCGTAAACGCCCAGCTCTTTGAACAGCCAAACGGCGACTTCGCCCAGACGATCGCCAGGCAGTTTGTTGCCTCGCACTTTCAGTTCGAGCTCTACCGGCAGTTGCAGGGCTCTGCCAATGCCACTTTGGCTGCAATCGCCGCCAAGGCCCTCAAAGAGGTCGACTACCACCGCGATCACGCAGACCAGTGGATGCTGCGATTGTCTCTCGGCACAGACGAGTCCCGCAGGCGCATGCTTCGCGGACTCGAAGTGATCTGGCCCTTCGTCGAGGAGCTGTTCCGGGATGACGAACTGACGGACTCGCTCAAGGGCGTCGCAGCCGCACCGTCGAGTCTCCTGGAAGGCTTCGAGAAGTCGACCGCGGCCGTGTTTGCACGCTGCGAAATCGAGATTCCGGCAGGCTTCGTCGCCCGAGGCGGCGGCAGGCTCGGGCAGCACACCGAGTTCCTGGGGCACCTGCTGGCCGAAATGCAGGTGCTGGCTCGCGAACATCCCGGAGCGACCTGGTGAGCGCGGTCGCAAAGTCTCAGCTCAGCCGCGAGCACTCACTCGCCGAGAGGGTGTGGAAGATCGCCGCCACCGTTTGCGACCCGGAAGTTCCCGTGCTCACAATCGAAGATCTCGGAGTGCTTCGGGAAGCCGATTTCGCAGATGGAACCGCAAAAGTTACCCTCACCCCGACCTACTCGGGCTGTCCGGCAATGGACACCATGAAAGCAGACGTAGAGTCCGCGCTCAAAGCCGAGGGCTTCGACAAGGTAGAGGTCAAAATGGCCCTGGCGCCGGCCTGGACTACCGACTGGATGTCCGAAGAGGGGAAGCAGAAACTCTCAGAATTCGGAATCGCCCCGCCCACCGGCAGGGCAGCGCTCGGTCGGACAGCACAGGGCAAAGTCTCCCTGTCACTGCAGGTCAAGTGCCCGCACTGCGGCTCGCTCAACACGAAGGAGCTAACCCGCTTCGGCTCGACAAGCTGCAAGGCCCTATATTCCTGCAACGCCTGCCAGGAACCGTTCGATTACTTCAAGGTGCACTGAGATGGCTCTGGAACCCCGCTCCCAGCGCAAGCGTGCGAGCTTTCACAAGCTTGCAGTCAGTCAGGTTCGAAGGCTCACCGATGACTCGATAGAGGTCACCTTCGATGTGCCGAAAGAGCTGTTCGACCACTACGACTATGCTCCCGGCCAGTACCTGGCTTTGCGTAAGGAACTCAACGGTCACGAACTTCGCCGCAGCTACTCGATCTGCGCCGCTCCCAAACCGGGCGAACTGAAGGTTGCGATCAAGCGGGATATCGGAGGAGAGTTCTCCACCTGGGCAAACGAATCCCTCGAAGCCGGGATGGAAATCGACGTGATGAGCCCGCAGGGCACCTTCACGACGAAACTCGGTCCAGACATCGAGCGCCACTATGCGGCGATCGCCGCAGGCTCCGGCGTAACCCCGATCATGTCCCTGGCCAGATCGATCCTCGAGGCCTCGCCGCTGACAAGGTTCAGCCTCATCTACTCGAACCGCACCGCGCAGGATGTGATGTTCCTAGAAGAGCTGGCCGAATTGAAGGATCGATACCCGGCCAGATTCGCACTCTTCCACGTGCTGACCCGAGAGCGCAGGGGAGCGGAAGTCTTCTCAGGCAGGCTCGACTCGGAGCGACTGAAGCTTTTTCTCGACCACCTCGTGCGGCCCAGAGATGTCGATGAGTGGTTCATTTGCGGACCCTTCGACCTCGTGCAACTCGTGCGCGACACCCTCGAGGAATCCGGAGTCGACCGCAAGCACGTGCGCTTTGAGCTGTTCACGACCGACCGGCCGGATCGACCCGCCGGCCAGCAGGGCAGGCCGGTCATAGTCGACGAGCGAGAGGGAGTGCACACGATCAACTTCACGCTCGACGGGGTTTCGGCGACCGTCACGACTGCCAAACACTCCAGGGAGACGGTGCTGAACGCCGCCTTGCGGATTCGCTCGGATGTCCCGTTCGCCTGTGCCGGCGGGGTCTGCGGCACCTGCAGGGCCAAGCTCGTCGACGGCACGGTCTCGATGGACGAGAACTTCGCTCTGGAACCGGAAGAGCTCGAGGCCGGCTACGTGCTCACCTGCCAGTCGCACCCGACGAGCGACACCGTTTCGGTTGACTACGACGCCTAAGCGACTTTTGCGCTGGTTAGGATTCCCAACATGATCGATTTGACCATCGCCGATGACGTAGCCGAGATCGTGCTCAACATTTCGGAGAAGCTCAACGCGCTCGACGAAGCGGCGCTCGCTGAACTGGGTGCGCGGCTAGAAGAAGCCGAGGCGGCATCCCCTCGCGCCCTGCTCATTCGCGGGGAAGGCCGGGCATTCTGCGCAGGGCGGGACATTTCCGCGGTAGACCCGGCGGCCGATGACGCCCTGAGTTTTCTTGGCGAAGTATTCGAGCCGGTAATGCGCTCGCTCGCAGAGTTTCCTGCCCCCACTTTCGCGGCCGCGCAGGGCGCTTGCCTCGGCATTGGCCTTGGGCTCCTCATCGCCACAGACGTCGTCTATGTGGCCGAGGGAGCGAAGTTCGGCTCACCGTTTGCCAACCTCGGAGCGCTTCTGGACTCTGGCGGTCACGCGCTGTTCTTCGAGCGGCTCGGTGCCCATCGAGCTCTCGACCTCATCTATACCGGGGAGCTGATCTCCGGCTCAGAAGCCGTGACGGCCGGTCTGTTCAGTCGGGCAATTCCGGATGCCGAACTGCTCGACTTCGCCAGGCAGAAAGCGCGCACCGCGGCGACCGGGGCCACCAAAGCCTTCCTCGCGAGCAAGCAAATCATCCGGAGCCTTCGCGATGAGCGGGTAGGCCTGTGGACATCCATCGCTCGCGAAAGCGCAGTTCAGGAGGAGTTGCGCGCCACCACCGCCGACTACACAGAAGGCTTCAAGTCGTTCCAGGAGAAGCGCAAGCCGGGTTTCCTCGGCAAATAGGCGGCGCCGGTCTGCGCCGGGCCCGCATCACTTCTTCCTCGGCCACTCCACGAGATCCTTCTCCCAGGTTTCGGGAGTGCCGATTGAGCGAATCGGCTTGTAAAACGCGAAGACGATCGCGCCGATGATGAAGAAAACGGCGAAGGATCCCATTGCGAAGTTGACGTTTGAAACTTCCAGCAGCAATCCCGCAACTACCGGGGCGATTGGCGCAACTGCGACTCCGGAAAGATTCAGAACGGCGTTCATCCTGCCCTGAAGTTTTGATGGCGTAATCACACTCGCATATCCAATTAGCCCTGAGTTGACAGCTGGAATGAGGATGATGGCGATTGCGATCCAGACGAGGTATTCCCAGTACTCGGTCGAGAAGGCCATAGCGGTTCCGCCGACCACCGCCAGCAGGATTCCCGCGATGGCGAGTGGCCCGGAAGGGAACCGCTTTACGAGCGGTCCTGCAATGATTGCACCGACGAGCATGGATGCCCCGGCGACTGCGTCGATCAGTCCGATGAGAAACGGCTCAGTTCCGATCGCGACGAGGTGCAGGTTCAGGGCGATCATGAGTCCGTTGAAGCCGAGGTTGATGAGCGCGAAGATTCCGATTCCGGCTCTTAGAAACTTGACAGCCCAAACAAACTTCAGGCCGTCGATCAGGGACTCCCAGGCACTCTCTTTCTTTGCGTGTTCGAGATCGCCATTGAGCGGCCGCCTTACAAATAGCGTGCAGACGAAGACAACCGCGTAGCCCACCGCGCCGGCCAGGAAGGGGAGGACTCTCGCAATCGAGTAGAGCAAGCCGCCGATCGGGCCCGAAGCGAGGGCGGCGACCGCCGAGCGGCCCTGCATTGCTGCCATCGCTGAACCCATTTGGTCTGCCCGAACTACTTCGCGGATGCCACCGGCTTCCGCCGGCTGAAAGAAGGAAGCCACGATTGCAGAAAGGAACAGCACGATCGCGAGATGCCAGAAGCCGAGGGCGTTCATCCAGATGGCGACTACCAGCGAGGCCAGCAGGGCAAAGTCAAGGCCCGCGCAAAGCAGCAGGAGTTTCTTGCGATCGACCCGATCCGCAATCGCACCGGCTGGAAGGGTTGCAACCAGGTAGCCGAGGGCACCGATCGTGCTCACCAGTCCGGCAAGAAACACCGACTGGGTTATCGCGAACGCGATTAGCGGCACGGCGAAAGTCACAAAGCCCGCGCCGATAATCTGGGTCGTCTTGCCGGACATGAGCAGCAGGTAATCGGCGTTGTGCCAAAGCGAGGGGCCGAGAGATTTCTTGTGTCCAGCGGGCTCCACCGGCACGGCAGTTTCAGGTGAAATTGCCGGTGCGGGGATCGTGTCGTCACTCGCGGGGATGGTTGCCATGCGGGAAAGCATACTTACGCAAGAATAGTTGCGCAACTTTTGTTGCGGAATTGCTATACTCGAGCCATGGTGAAGGAATCGTTCCGAATAACGGACCCGGAAACGATGAAAGCGCTCGCCCACCCGATTCGCCAGAGAATTATCCACGAGCTTTCCGTGCGGCACTCCGCTCGAGCAGCCGATCTGGCGGAAATTATGGGCGAGCCGGCCAATGCTGTGAGCTATCACCTTCGAGCACTTGGAGCGGTGAGACTGCTTGAAGAGGCTCCCGAGCTGGCCAGAGACAGCAGGGACCGAGTGTGGAAGCTCACCCACCCGGAGGGCTTCTATTTCCCCGCCGAAGTCATACCGGGCGGGGCCGACCCGATAAACGCCGAAATTCTGCAGTGGATTGAGTCGATGCTGGACGAAACGATCCCGAAGGACCCCGCGGCGCTCAGAGCCAGATATCAGGGGGCTGCTCTGCTCACGAGGGCAGAAGCCGAAAAGATGTTTCTCGAGGTCGCTGAAGTACTCGAGCGATGGCGAGAGCACGGAATGGATGTAGCCGCTCGTGATCCCAAAGACGCGAGCCTCGTCTTTCACAATGTTGTCGTCCTCGTTGGAAACAGGGAGGCAGGGTTCGGACAGAAGCCGAATCCCGGGGAACCCGAGCAAACGGTTTCCTGACCGGTTAGGTCCCCGGATTCTGGGCTAGCTTCTAGGCTTGAACCGTGCCGTCCATTGACCTCAACTGCGATCTTGGTGAGGGAATGGGCGCTGACACCGAGATTTTTTGGCTGATCTCCAGCGCCAGTATCGCCTGCGGCGGGCACGCGGGAGACGCGGAGAGCATGCGGAGGAGCGTCGAACTTGCGATTGCAAATGGGGTAACCATTGGCGCGCATCCGTCGTTTCCGGATCGCGAAGGTTTCGGGAGGCGGGAAATCGAAATAGAGTCTGCCGACTTGCTCGAAAGTATCACCGGACAGGTTACGTCCCTGATGCGGGTGGCTGAGAGTCTGGGTACCGCTGTGCGTTATCTGAAACCGCACGGCGCCCTCTATAACCGAGCGGCAGTAGTCGAGAGGCTGGCCTCCATCGTCGCCCAGGTGGCATCGCAATTCGGTTTGCCGGTTCTTGGACTGCCGCGCAGTGCAATTCAGACCGCGTGCGCCGAGCTGGGTGTGAAGTTCTTTCGTGAGGCCTTTGCAGATCGCGGTTATCTGCCGGACGGCTCCCTCGCGCCACGAGGCGCGGAAGGCTCCGTGATCAAGGATCCGGAGGTTGCCGCGAGCCGGGCCATCCAAATCGCAACGGAGGGTACCGTGGTTGCCCTCGATGGGTCCTTATTGCAAATTGAGGTCGATTCGCTTTGCCTGCACTCGGATACACCGGGGGCGGCAAGAATGGTTGCAGCAGTGCGTTCTGGGCTTTCCGGAGCGGGAGTTGAAGTGAGGTCGTTTGGATGAAGATCATGCCGTACGGGGACAGGGCTGTTCTGGCAGAGTTTGAGGATCTCGAATCCACAATTGCCGCGTATGCCTCGATGGAAGACTCGAAACCTTCCGGAGTGCTTGGGCTGGTCCCCGCGGCGAGAACAGTTCTCGTGAGCGTGGATCCGGAACGAATTGGCTTAAGAGCACTGGTCGACTGGATCAATTCTCTCGAAGTTGGCACCGCTGCGTATGCCGATTCCAAAGAGGTCACGATCCCGATCAGGTATGACGGAGCCGATCTCGAAGAGGTCGCGAAGATCCTGGACCGCAGTACCGACTCACTAATCGACTGGCACTTGAAGACCGACTGGGTTTGCGCTTTCATCGGCTTTGCTCCGGGTTTTGCCTACCTGGCCGGTGGCGGCCTGTCAGTACCGAGACTCGAAACCTCCAGACCCGAAGTGCCACGCGGCTCGGTTGCGCTCGCCGGAGAGTTTTGCGGGATCTACCCGAGAAACTCGCCTGGCGGCTGGAGAATCATCGGCACTACCGAGGCAGAACTCTGGGATGGCGAACTCGAATCACCGGCTCTGATAACACCCCGCACTCGGGTGAAGTTCGAGGCGGTGTCCCGGTGAAGGCTCTGCGAGTAATCAATCCCGGTGCGCTTACGCTCGTTCAGGACAGAGGACGAAGCGGGGCGACCGCTTTCGGCGTTGGGCGCTCCGGCGCAATGGACAGGGCCGCCATGGCCCTGGCCAATCGTCTGGTTGGCAATCCGAAGGATGCCGCCGGCCTGGAGATACTCTTGGGCGGAGTCGAGTTTGAAGCCCTCGGCGATCTTTGGATTGCGGTCACGGGCTCCTGGGGACTGCTCAAAGTTGACGACCTTCCTGCAGAACCCAACACCGCCATCCGACTGAATGCCGGCTCGCGGCTAAAGCTGCCGGTAACCGAGCACGGGCTCAGGTTCTACCTTGCGATTCGAGGCGGAGTAGATCTGCCCCCGATTCTCGGTTCAAGGTCGAGGGACACCCTCGCGATGATCGGCCCGGACCCGCTCCGTGCCGGTGACGAACTGCCGATCGGGATCAGTTCAATCGACCCGATTCCTGTAGTTGATTTGGTTCCGGTGAATATCCCGGATGCCGGTACCCGCCAAATCGAGGTCAGACCGGGCCCCAGGCGAGGCTGGTTCGGCCCGGAGAACTGGTCCAAATTCTTCGAGGCCGAGTGGGTGGTTTCGCAGCGTTCTGATCGCAGAGGAATCAGAATTGACGGCCCGATCCTCGGTCGGGTGAAGGACGAAGAACTTCTCAGCGAAGGAATGCTTCCGGGTGCGATTCAGGTGTCACCGGATGGCGTCCCGACGATTCTCGGAGTGGATCACCCGGTTACCGGAGGTTACCCGGTCATAGCCGTAGTAACCGATCCATCCCTGGACGCACTCGCTCAGGTTCGTCCGGGCCAGGTAATCAAGTTCCGACTGGCAACCGGTCGGTAGGCCGGCTCAAAGTCCGGCAAGGGCCGAAATCGGGTTCTCAATGCACCCGGTCACGTACTTGACGAATTCGCTCGGGATATCGCCATCGCAGACCCGGTGGTCGAAAACCATCGAGACGACCATGATTTTGCGAACGACGATCTGTCCGTCCACGACCCACGGGCGGTCGAGTACCCGGCCCATGCCGAGCATCCCGACTTCAGGCTGGTTGATGATCGGTGCCGAGCCATCAACCCCGTGGCCGCCGTAATTGTTGAGGGTGAAGGTGCCGCCGCGCAATTGCTCGGCGCTGAAGCTGCCAGTCTTGGCGGTTTGAGCAATCTCGACGAAAGCGTCTCGCAATTGCCTCGTATTCATTTCCCCGGCGTTGCGGATTACCGGCACCATTAACCCTCGAGAAGTCTGGGCCGCGATTCCCAGATTGATTTGCGAGTGCTGCACGATCTCTCCGGCCGCCATATCGACGCTCGAATTCAGGATCGGGTGAAGCTTCAATCCTTCGACCACGAACCTTGCTACGAGAGCGGTTGAACTCCAGCGCTCGCCGGTTGCTGCTTCGAGCTCACCCTTGGCGGCGAGCAGGTTGGTCGCGTCTACATCGAGCCAGATCGTTGCTTCTGGCACCTCCCGTCGGGAAGCCGCCATTCTCTCCGCGACGACCTTGCGCAGCCCCGTGATCGGGATCACGAGATCTCCGGTCGCGCGCGAGACAGGAGCGGGAGGGGCCTCTGAGCGGCCCGGCTGTCCAATTGCCTTCTCAACATCCGCTCGCATGACGAGACCACCGGGTCCCGAACCGGCGAGCCTGTGTGCGACGAGGCCGTTATCCCGAGCAAGCTTTCGAACCAGAGGCGAGACCACCGGGGAGGCAGCGCCCTTGGCCGGCACGGCTGGCACCACCGGCGCGGCTACTGCGGGAGAGACAGAGTCTGCTGCACCGCCGGCGGCCTTTCCGAATCTTCCCGATCTTCTCGGCGCAGCTCCGCTCTTTGCGGCGCCGAAGCCCTCGAGCACTTCGACCTGGCCCCCGCTCGACGCAGTTGCGGGATCGCCCCTCAGCGCCGTTCCAGGAACGGAGTCCGCGGTATCCGCAGCGTCGGTGACGATCGTGATTATCGCCTGACCAGTGTGAATCGTGTCTCCGACGGCAAAGTGAAGTTTCTTGACGGTGCCGGCGAAAGGGGAAGGCAGATCAACAATTGACTTGGCAGATTCCACTTCGATGATCGGCTGGTCGACGAGAATCTCTTCACCTTCTGTCACGAGCCAGTTCACAATTTCGGCTTCGGTGAGCCCTTCACCGAGGTCGGGGAGAATGAAATCCCTATCTCTGGCCACTTCAGTCCTCCCACTGCCAGGTGCTTAGCGAATCGAGAATTCGCTCAGGATTAGGCAAGTAGAACTTCTCCAGAAGGGGTGCCGGAAAAGGAGTGTCAGCACCGGTGATCCGCAAAATGGGCGCTGCGAGGTGATAGAACTCGCGCTCGGTGACGCGGGCTGCCACTTCGGCTCCGTATCCTCCGAACTGGGCGGCCTCGTGAATCACAGCCGCACGGTGAGTCTTTCGAACCGAAGCTCCTACGGTCTCGTCATCAAAGGGGGAGAGGCTGCGCAGGTCAATCACCTCGACAGATAGTCCCTCGTGAGTTCCGAGTTCGGCAGTTTCAAGGGCTACCGAGACGGTCGGCCCGTAGGCGATGAGCGTCACGTCGGTTCCTTCGCGAACCACTCTCGCCCTGTTCATCGGAAGCGGTTCGAGGTTCCCCTCGCTTTTTTCCTTCATCCAGTAGCGGCTCTTAGGCTCAAGGAAAATCACCGGATCGTCGCTTCGGATCGCCTCGAGAAGCATCGAATACGCATCTGCCGGGTTTGAAGGAGTTACCACCGTGAGTCCAGGGGTGTGGGTCCAGTAGGCCTCCGAAGAATCAGAGTGGTGCTCGACACCGCCGATTCCACCGGAAGTTGGAATTCGAATGACCATTGGAAGCCGCACCGCGCCCCTGGTTCGATTGTGCATCTTTGCAACGTGGGACACGACTTGCTCGAAGGCCGGGTAGCTGAAAGCGTCGAACTGCATTTCGACTATCGGCCGCATCCCGTACATTGCCATTCCAATTGCGGTGCCGATAATGCCCGATTCGGCGAGCGGAGAATCCCAGACCCGGTTTTCACCGAAGTCGCGGGTAAGGCCGTCGGTAATCCGGAATACTCCGCCGAGTGGTCCCACGTCCTCGCCGAAGATTACGACGCTTGAGTCTTCGCTGAGTGCCTCACGCATCGCCCGATTGAGTGCGGAAGCCATAGTGACCGTTGCAGAGTCAGCCGCGGCTGCAGAGTTCTTCGCCATCATTCGCCTCCGCCAGTGCGGCCCGCGGAGCCGCGTGAAGCGAGCTCGGAAGCAAGAGCCTCTCGCTGCTCTTTGAGCGCGGGCCTTTCGGCAAAGTAGACATGATCAAAAAGTTCGAGCGGATCCAGCACCGGATCCTTATTGAGAGCATCGCGCATGGCCCGAGCGCCTTCTTCTGCTTCCGCGTTGATTGATTCGCGATCCGCGTCGGTCAACGCGCCCTCTGAAAGCAGGTAGCGCTCAAGTCGTTCGATCGGGTCTTTGGCTCGCCAGGCATCCACTTCCTTGGAATTCCGGTACCTGCTCGGATCGTCCGAGTTGGTGTGCGGTTCGGTTCGGTAGGTGAGGCACTCGATCATGGTGGGACCGCCACCTGATCGCGCCCTCTCAAGCGCGGATGAAACTACGGCGTAGACGGCTGCAGCATCATTCCCATCTACATGGAAACCGGGGATGCCGTATCCAACGGCCCGATCGGCAAGCATTCTCGCCCGGGTCTGCTTTGAATAGGGAACGCTGATTGCGAACTGGTTGTTCTGGATTACGAAGACAGTTGGCGCCTGCCAGACCCCGGCGAAGTTGAAAGCTTCGTGCGAGTCGCCTTCGCTAGTTGCGCCGTCCCCAATGAATGTAACCGCCGCGATCGGGTCGCCTTTGAGTTTTGCCGCAGTGGCAAGCCCCACTGCGTGGAGCAACTGGGTAGCAAGAGGAGTCACCTGCGGGGCGGTCGAGTATTCATGCGGATCCCAGCCGCAATGCCAGTCTCCGCGAAAACTCGTAAGAATTTCTGCTGTCGGAACCCCTCTGGTGAGCACCGCGATACTGTCCCGGTAGGTGGGGAACAGCCAGTCGGTCGGCCGCATCGCAATCACGGTTCCAAGCTCGGAAGCCTCCTGACCCCTCGCTGACGGGTAGGTAGAGAGCCTGCCTTGACGGGTGAGAGCGGTCACCTGAGTGTCCCACCGTCTTGCAACGACCATCTTCCGGTAAATGAGGGAAAGGGTTTCGATGCTCGGCAGTTCGAAGCCTTTTCGTTGCTTCGGAGGCACGGCCTTGCCGGTGTCTCCGATCAGGCGGAAGGGCGCGTCATCCGGAAGCACGTTAGGCAAAGGGGTAGCCAGATCGATACTCATGGGTCAATGTTGCTCCGAGTGATCAGCCATGTATCTCGTTGGGCCGGTAATCGTAACGACTGGCGTTGGAGGGGCTCAAAGCCGGGACAGTCAGCAACCAGGCGAGGGCTACTTGTGCCAAATGTCCAGCACTTGTTCGGGTGCGGTTCCCGGCCGCTCTTCGAGGATTACATAGGAGCGAGTCGAAGCCACGCCGGGCATGCTCCTGATCCTGCGAAGGATGGTTTCAGACAGCGTCTCGTGATCCGGAGCGCTCACGGTTAGCAAAATATCGATGTCACCGGCAAGTGCCTGAACTTTTTCAACGAAAGGCAAGGTCGCAAGGGACTCTGAGACCGTGGTCCAGTCGGTATCGACTTTGACAATCACAATCGCGGTAATCGTGAGCCCCAGAGCTTCCCTGTTTACCGTTGCCGCGAATCCGGTGATGACTCCGTCATCTATCAGCCGCTGGAGGCGCGCATGGGCGGAAGTCCGGGAAATATGGACTTTCTCAGCGAGACCCCGGATCGAAAGCCTCGCGTCTTTTCCCAACTCGGCGATTATCCGCCTGTCGATCTCGTCAATGCGCGACTTCAATCCGGCAACCCTCCTTGCTCGCTCGGTAGTACCCAAGCGTACTGCGATCGGCTGTTGAGCCTTAAGTAGACTCGATAACTGTGACGACCAGACTTTCACAGCTATTCGTGCGCACCCTTCGGGACGACCCTTCGGATGCCGAGGTTGCCAGCCACCGGCTGCTGGTGCGTGCCGGCTATATCCGCAGGCAGGCTCCCGGGATCTTTGCCTGGCTGCCGCTCGGCCTGAAAGTCAAGGCGAAGGTCGAGAAGATAATTCGCGAGGAGATGGATGCCGCGGGCGCCCAGGAAGTGCACTTTCCGGCTTTGCTGCCGAGAGAGCCGTACGAGCTCACCGGCCGGTGGACCGAATACGGTGACGGCATCTTTCGACTGAAGGACCGCAAGGATGCCGACTATCTGCTGGCTCCAACACACGAAGAGGTCTTCACTCTGCTTGTAAAGGACCTTTATTCAAGCTACAAAGACCTTCCGCTAATGCTTTACCAGATTCAGGACAAGTACCGTGATGAGGCAAGGCCCAGAGCGGGACTGCTTCGGGGCCGCGAGTTCACCATGAAGGATGCCTATTCCTTTGACTACACGGATGCCGGTCTGGACGCTTCCTATCAGGCACAGCGCGACGCCTACGAGCGGATCTTCAGGCGATTCGGGCTCTCGTACGTCATTGTCCAGGCTGACGCAGGAGCAATGGGAGGTTCACGCTCGGAAGAATTCCTCCACCCCACTCCGATCGGCGAGGACACTTTCGTGAGATCGGCCGGTGGCTACGCGGCCAACGTAGAGGCTTATCGAACGCTCGCCCCGGAGCCGATCCCGTTTGACGGCCTGCCGAAGGCGGTAATCCACGATTCACCGAATACCCCGACGATTTCGACCCTTGTGGATCTGGCCAACAGTGCAGTGCCCAGGCAGGACCGGAAGTGGACTGCAGGGGACACTCTCAAGAACGTGGTTCTCGCGCTCAAGCACCTCGACGGCTCACGCGAACTCGTGATTATCGGTCTCCCCGGCGATCGCGAAGTCGATCTCAAGCGAATCGAGGTGGCATTTGCTCCGGCAGAAGTCGAAGCCGCTACCGATGCCGACTTTGAAGCGAACCCGGAGCTGGTAAAGGGCTACATCGGGCCCTGGTCTCCTACCGGCGCAATCCTCGGAGAAGATTCTGCCAGCGGCATCCGGTATCTCATTGACCCGAGGGTCGTAGATGGCAGTTCCTGGGTTACCGGTGCCAATCAGCACGAAAAGCACGTCTTCGGGCTGGTCGCCGGCCGGGACTTCACTGCGGACGGTTACATTGAGGCAGCCGAAGTCAAGGCGGGGGACGCCGCGCCCGATGGCTCAGGACCGGTAGAACTTGCAAGAGGCATGGAAATCGGCCATGTCTTCCAGCTCGGCCGCAAGTATGCGGAAGCGCTCGGCCTTCAGGTTCTTGACGAGAACGGCAAACTCGTGACTGTAACCATGGGCTCTTACGGAATTGGCGTGACGAGGGTTCTTGCGGTGATTGCGGAGGCAAATCACGACGAAAAGGGGCTGATCTGGCCGGTAGAAGTCAGCCCTTTCGATGTTCACCTGGTTGCCGCAACAAAAGAGGATGCCGTTTATCAAAAGGCCGAAGCACTCGTTTCAGAATTCGAGAGTGCCGGTTTCGACGTTCTTTTTGACGACCGGCAGAAGGTCTCACCTGGAGTCAAATTCGGCGATGCCGAATTGCTAGGAGTACCGCTCGTAGTTGTAGTCGGCAAGGGCGCCGAGCGCGGTGAAGTCGAGCTTTGGGACCGCCGCAGCGGAGAGCGGATTTCGCTACCTCTGATCGAAGTGCGATCGAAGCTTGAAGCAATTCTTAAATAGGCTCAAAAAGGAATACTGTGAAGAGCCTGAGAATGGTATATTCGCCGCAACCCTATCTCAGAAGCCTTATCCAGCCGGGAGCAATTATGCGTCCTATTTCCAGAATTCGCGTCGCTGGAATCATCGGCGTGCTCGCACTATTGAGTGCAATGCTTATGCCAACTGCGGCGCAGGCCGCAACCGGAGACACAGTCATAGTGTTCTCAAACTCCAGTGTCGTCGATACGAGCAACGGGGTTGACGGCGGTGAATACGAGTGGATCTCGAACGCGCTGACAGCCGCGGGATACAACGTAGTTCCGTTTGACGGAGGCAACGGCCAGGACACGACCTGGGCGACTGAGCTGAGCGGAGTCGACTATTTCGTTCTCCCTGAGCAGGAGAATGCGGACTTTTACGACTCGTCCAATCCTCCGACCTGGATGTCTGCAGACGCCTGGGACGTTTTCATTGCCTGGATCCAGGATGGCGGGCACGTGCTCATTAGCGGATCCTGCTACTCCCCGAGTTATGGGGGTGGAACTGCGGAGATCTTGGATGCCGCGCTCGGTGTCAACTATGACAATGTCCTTAGTTGTGCTGGTTCGCCTAATTCGATTCGCTGGGTCGACGACTCGAGCCTTCCAAACGATATTCCATATGTAAACGGAACCTACGCAATGAACCTCGGAGCATTCAGTCAAGCTCAACTTGAGCCTCTGACCGTTTGGTACGCGGGCACTATCTGCGATGACACCTTCATGACTGCCGGTGTCTTTAAGGCGGGCGATCCGCAGACCCAGACCGGTGGGACTATCGCTTTCGAAGCCTGGGATTATTTCAACGATGATGAGAGTCCGAGCGGCCAGGCAGCCTGGAATCAGGTTCTGCCAAAGTTGCTGGAAAACAGTACGACAAGTTCAACCTGGGGCGGACATCCGATAACCAAGGCCCCAATCTCTGCGACGACCCCTTCAGGCCAGAAGCTCTATACGGTTGGGGCGCCACTGTGCGAAGACTCAAGTGAGTTGTATCGGGTTAACCCCGGTTCGGGCGGTGCGATTCTTGTAGGCTCTGGTGGGGTTGAGGGGAACGTAGGTCAAGGGGCAATCCAGCCGTCATCCGGAAAAGGATTCATCCCTGTTGAGGATGAGGATTCCAACTTTCTTTACAGCATCAACATGGGTACTGGAGGCTTCCAGCAGGTGGGAGAGTTCTCTTCCGGTGGTCTCGATATCTACAAGGTTTTTGGCATTGCGATTTCGGATGACGGGACGGCCTACGCCTTCGCTGATTACAGTGATCCGGATCAGGACGGCGCTTTCCTCGGCCTGTTCACAGTTGACTTGAATAACGCTGAACTGACTCTGGTTGGCAATGTTGACGACGACGATCTTGTTGATCCGTACGCTTTTGCATTCGACCCGGCGAATGGCAAGTTCTACGTCATCGACAGGTATCTCCGCTACGTCTACTCGGTGGATGTTAGCAGCGCGGTGGTGACGGTTGAGGGTCGGCTTGACGGAGAGTGGCTGGTCACCGACTCCTGGATTTACGGGCTGCAGATCGATACCGATGGAACTTTCTGGGTGGCACATGACACCTACATGGGTGATTACGACGAATCCGGTTTCGGCGACTGGGTCGGAGTGCTGGTGAAGTTTACTTTGGCCGATCTGGACAATAATAACTACTTCCCAAGTCACTTCGTCGGTTTCCTGGTAGATGACCCGATTGTCGGCTATTCCCTTTTGCTGGGCAGGGGCTCACCCGAGTTGGCCGACACAGGTATTGATTGGGCCGGTGCTTCCGGCATTGGTTTCGGAGGGGGAGTAGCGCTGCTCCTTGGGCTTGGGTTGATCGTTGCCCGAAGGCGTATGCAGCGTCATAAGAGCGCCTGACGCAGGGAAACCTGCTCTTCTCTGAGGATCTTCAGCAGGTCAGCGACCGCAGATCGATGTCAACTCGGGTAACTTAGTTCTCGAGTTCTAGCGCACCTGTAGCAGAAGTGAATAGTGGAGGCCACCTTGGAAATCGATCTGAGTGTGCTTCGCGGCATGGAACGCGAACGGGAAATCCCGTTTGAGGAGCTCGCCTCCATAATCGAGCAGGCGATACTTACCGCCTATTTGCGGCACACGGGCAAACTCGATTCGCGAGATTCCAAGACTCAGGCGAGAGTTGAACTCAACCGAAAGACCGGTCGGATTTCTATCTTCGTTCCGGAACTGAACGAAAACGGCGAAGTTATTGGCGAAGTTGAAGACGAGCCGGAAGACTTCGGGCGAGTCGGTGCATTCGCGGCGAAGCAGGTCATCAACCAGCGGCTTCGCGACATCGCAGACGACCACGTGCTTGGCGAATTCAAGGGTCGCGAAGGCGACATTGTCGCAGGAGTAATCCAGCAGGCGCAGAATCCGCGGATGATCCACATCGACCTTGGCGCAGTTGAGGCGATTCTGCCTCCTGAGGAGCAAGTGCCCGGTGAGGAATACCAGCACGGCTCGCGGATCCGCGTATATGTGACCAACGTCGCTAAGGGGGTTAAGGGCCCTTCTATTACGGTTTCGAGGACTCACCCTTCCCTGGTCAGGAAGCTGTTTGCGCTGGAGGTCCCGGAGATCGCCAGTGGTGCGGTAGAGATCGTTTCCCTGGCAAGAGAGGCGGGGCATCGAACCAAAATCGCAGTGAAGGCCAACGAGCCCGGGATCAACGCAAAAGGAGCCTGTATCGGCGAGATGGGGCAACGCGTAAGGGCCGTGACTGCGGAGCTAAATGACGAAAAAATCGACATCGTTGACTACAGCCCGGATCTGGCAACTTTCGTCGCAAACGCACTGTCGCCTGCCAAAGTTTCCAGTGCATTTGTCATTGATGAGTCGCTCAAGGCAGTCAGAGCGCTCGTTCCCGATTACCAGCTTTCGCTGGCCATCGGCAAGGAAGGGCAAAACGCTCGACTGGCCGCCAAGCTAACGGGAGCCAGGATCGACATCCAGCCTGACAGCATCCTCGAAAGCTAGGCGCTACACTGGAATCCGTCAGAACCTGCCTCGGCTGTCGGCAACGTGCATTCCGCTCGGAATTACTCAGAGTGGTTGCAAGAGCCGGTGAAGTGGTAGCGGATCAAACTGCGACCATGGGTGGACGGGGTGCGTGGGTGCATGCCGCAAGCGATTGCGTGCAATCGGCGATATCTCGAAGGGTCTTCGCGAAGGCGCTGAGGGTGGAGGGGCCGATTAGTGCTCGCCAGGTTTTGGCGGACATCATTGCCGCGAAAGCGACACAAGAAGAACAGGCTGAATGAGCTATGGACAACTGATGAGCGGCTCGAAATGAGACCGTCGTCTAGCTAAAGGTCTGCTCCTGCCCGGGGCAGACCCGAGACAGGAGAATTGTGGCGAAACCACGCGTGCACGAGATCGCAGCAGAGCTCGGCATCGACAGCAAGAAGGCCCTTGAGAAACTCAAGGAGATGGGCGAGTTCGTAAAGGGGCCGTCCTCCAGTATTGAGCCTCCGGTGGCGAGAAAGCTCAAGGCCGCCCTCGAGGCGGAGGGAATCACCGCCCCTAAGGCTGCCGAAACCAAGGCTCCGGCAGCAAAGAGTCCCGCCGGTCCGAAACCGAGTACTGCCGCAAAGCCGGAAGAATCTGCATCGCCGACAGCAGAAACGAGCGCTGCAGTCCCCGCTGCGGCTCAGGCAGAAGTATCAAGTGTCCCGCGACCCTCAGATGCGAAGCCGACCCAGGGACTCTCAGAGCCAAAGGCCACCCCTAAGCCCGGAATCCCGAGACCCGGAAATAATCCATACACAAGCAGCCAGGGAATGCCAAGACCGGGAGGGCCGCGACCGGGAAACAACCCGTTTGCGAGCACTCAGGGAATGCAGTCCCGGCCAGGTTCTCCTTCGGGAATTCCGAGACCTGGAGCTCCGAGACCGGGCGCGCCAAGGACCGGTGCTGGTCCTCGAAGTGGCGCCCCGTCGGGTCCGCGTACAGGCGCACCAGGAGGCGGCAGGGGGCCGGGCGCTCGCACCGGCGGAGGTTTCAGGCCGGGAGGTCCAGGTGAGGCACCGGGAGGTTTTGGCGCACCGCCGAGACCGGGTGCCGGGGGCAGGGGCCGCGGAGGCGGTACGGCAGGAGCATTCGGCCGCGGCAGCGGCAAGTCAAAGGCGCGCAAGTCGAAGCGGACCAAGCGCGCAGAATTCGAACTTCGTGACGCTCCTACTCTTGGCGGCGTAACCGTTCCAAAGGGCGACGGCAGTACGGTAATCAGGCTTCGCCGCGGAGCATCCATCACCGACTTCGCGGACAAGATTGATGCGAGCCCGGCAAACCTTGTAACCGTGCTGTTCCACCTCGGTGAAATGGCGACGGCGACAGAGTCGCTTGACGAGGCGACCTTCGAGGTGCTCGGCGCTGAGCTCGGCTACAAGATCCAGATCGTTTCTCCGGAAGACGAGGATCGCGAGCTCCTCGAGGGCTTCGACATCGATCTCGATCAGGAGGCTGAGGACGAAGAAGACGAAGACCGCATCGCGAGGCCACCGGTAGTTACCGTTATGGGTCACGTCGATCACGGAAAGACGAGACTGCTGGACGCGATCCGCAAGGCGAATGTGCGCGAAGGGGAAGCCGGCGGAATCACCCAGCACATCGGCGCCTACCAGGTCGAGGTGGAACACGATGGCGAAGAGCGAACCATCACCTTCATAGACACTCCGGGCCACGAAGCCTTTACGGCCATGCGCGCGCGCGGTGCTCAAGTCACCGATATTGCGATCCTGGTGGTGGCGGCAGACGACGGAATAATGCCGCAGACGGTTGAGGCTCTAAACCACGCTCAGGCGGCGAATGTGCCAATCGTGGTTGCGGTGAACAAGATCGACAAGCCGGATGCCAATCCCGCCAAGGTCCGCCAGCAACTGACCGAATTCGGCCTGGTTGCGGAAGAATACGGCGGAGACACGATGTTCGTTGACGTTTCGGCACTCAACAACATCGGTATCCAGGAGTTGCTGGATGCAGTCCTGTTGACCGCCGATGCCGGAATGGACCTGAGGGCAAACCCGGATCGTACGGCCCGCGGGGTCGCGATCGAGGCCAAGCTCGACAAGGGGCGCGGCGCCGTGGCGACCGTGCTCATCCAGTCTGGAACTCTCGAAGTGGGAGATCCGATCGTGGCCGGTACGGCATACGGTCGAGTCCGGGCCATGTTCGATGAGAACGGCGAACCGGTCGAGGAGGCACTTCCTGCCCGTCCGGTGGCAGTTCTCGGTTTCACTTCCGTGCCGAGAGCCGGCGACACCTTCATAGTCACCGACGATGACCGCACGGCTCGTCAAATCGCGGAGAAGCGCGAGGCGGTCGAGCGCAACGCCCTTCTTGCCCGCAGCAGAAAGCGGATCAGCCTCGAAGACTTCACCAAGGCGATCGAGGACGGCAAGGTCGAGTCTCTCAACCTCATCATCAAGGGTGATGTTTCCGGTGCGGTCGAAGCGCTTGAGGAATCGCTGCTCAAGATCGAGGTCGACGAGAGCGTGCAGCTTCGAATCATCCACCGCGGTGTGGGAGCTATTACCGAGAGCGACGTCAACCTCGCAACGGTCGATAACGCGATCATCATCGGCTTCAACGTGCGCCCCGACTCGAAGGCCAGAGAGCGCGCGAGTGTGGAAGGGGTGGATGTCCGCTTCTACTCGGTGATTTACTCGGCCCTCGAGGATGTCGAGAACGCTCTAAAGGGCATGCTCAAGCCGGAGTACGAAGAGATTCAGTCCGGTCTCGCCGAAATCCGCGAGGTGTTCCGCTCCTCGAAGTTCGGCAATATCGCCGGAGTGCTCGTGCGGAGCGGGACCATTACCCGCAACGCGAAGGCGAGAGTCATTCGAGACGGAGTGGTTCTTGCCGATGGACTCGCAATCGAGAGCCTTCGCAGGTTCAAGGACGACGTCACTGAGGTCAAGGACGGGTTCGAGTGCGGTATCGGTCTCGGCAAGTACAACGACATCCAGATTGGCGACGAGATCGAGACTATCGAGCTTAAGGAAAAGGTTCGCTGATCCGCTAACCGGATTGGCACCCCAAGGCAGGAGGCTGAAATGGCTGATTCCGAACGCGCCAGAAAGATGGCAGATCGAATCAAGGTGATTGTTGCGGAGCGCCTCGAGAAGGGCTTGAAAGACCCGCGACTTGGGTTTGTCACAATTACCGACGTTCGAGTTTCCGGTGATCTGCAGCTCGCGAGTATCTTCTACACCGTTTACGGCAGTGATGAAGAGCGAGCTGCAAGCGCAGAGGCTTTGAAGTCGGCGACCGGAATGCTAAGGACCGAGGTCGGCAGGAACATCACGGCGAGGCTCACCCCAAAACTCGAATTCATTGCGGATGCGATCCCGGAGAATGCCCGGCACATCCAGGACCTGCTAGCCGAGGCGCAAAAGCGGGACACGGAAGTGAGTGAGCTGGCAGCGGGAGCAACCCACGCAGGGGATCCCGATCCCTATCTCAAACCGCGCACGGGAGAGGATGCGGCGGAAGGCGAGCCCCGGTCGGGAGGCTGGTAACCGGACTAGTCTGGAAATATGGCTCGTTGGGCTCCGCAGAAAAAGGATCAGCTGGCCGCCATTGCGGCTGAAATTAGTCACAATTACGGCCACGGTCGAACATTGATTGCAATCGATGGTCGGCACGGCTCAGGCCAGCGCGAGTTCGCTGACGACCTCGCAGAGGCGCTGGGCGAATTCGAGCCCAAAGTATTCCGGGCCTCGATTGACGATTTTCAATTGCCGAGATCAGGCAGGTCAGATGGGCCCGGCAACAGCGGTTTTGATTTCTACCGAAGCAAGTACGACTATTCTCTGCTCAGGCGCGTGCTCATCGACCCGTTTCACACTGCGGGTAGCACCGGTTTCGTCCTGACCGGGTTCGATGCGGTGAGAGATCAGCCCGTCTTCCAGCCGAAGTGGATGACCGCGGGGCTCGACGCGGTGCTCATCATGGATGGAGTCTTCCTGCTTCGGCCCGAACTTGCTTCAGTCTGGAACTACTCAGTTTGGCTGAGCGTTCCCCCGCAGGATTCGGAAGAACCCGAAGTCAAACTTCGGGCGGCTGCGGATGTCGCCTACATTGACGACGCGGACCCGAGCACGAGAGCCTCTACCATAATCGACAATCAGGACCCGGAACACCCGAGAAGAATTTTCGCCGACTCCTGCTAGTAGCCTGTAGCGGCACCAATTCGCGCGGCAACCTCCTGCGCGGAGTAGAACCTGCCGCCGACCTCAACCTCATGCACTAATTTGACGAGCTCGGCGTTTATCGGTGCCTTGAGACCCTGCGCGATCGCCGCGTCGACGATTGCCCCGTTTAGAAAGTCGATCTCGGTCGGCTGTCCCCTAAGTATGCTTTGCAGCGTCGATCCGGGGTTTGGCCGCTTGCCCATTCTCAGTTTCATTAGCAGCGGAAGCAATTGCGCGATCCAGTCTGGCAGTCGGCAGTAGAGCCTCAGGAGCGGATTGGATAACCCCTGAAGACTCGCAAATCGGATTCCCGTCCTGAACCCGATTCGAGCTGCCTCCTTGAGGCTGCGGGTGAGGACGAGCCTCAAGCCGCGGATCGAGATGGTCTCCTGGGCGCTCAGGCCTGTAATCGCGGGGAGCGCGTTGATCTGGTTCACGAGCAGCTTCGTCCACTGGGCACCGGGAAAGTTCCGGATGACCTTAGTTGGCATGACCATCTCGAGGATTCCGGCTGCGAACTCGACTTCCGGTCCGTTCGAAGCGCTTCCAAGATAGGTACTTCCCGGAGTGGTTACTGCGACCGAGCCGGGTGCGAGATAGCTGGCCGCGAATACAGCCAGGGCTCCGACAGGGGTGGAACTCGGCAGTACTTGCGAAGCGATGCGAAGCCCGTCCAGTCCGTTCTGAACCACTACGAGGGGAACGCCGTCGATAAGCCTCGAGTTTTCTTCCAGAGCCGATTGGGCATCCAGCGCTTTGGTGGTCAGCAAGACCAGATCGGGAGCAGCGGTAAGGATCGGATTGGCTTCGACTTTGGCAACGTGGGTTCCCCAGGCTCCTTCGAGACTTAAGCCGTGTCGTCTGATCGCAGCGAGGTGTTCACCCCGTGCAGTTACCTCGATCTGGTGCCCGCCTCTATCCAGCAAAGCGGCTATCGTTCCGCCAACAGCTCCCGCTCCGATTACACCAATCCTCATGGCCGGAATCTTAGACCCAGGTAGTTGGTAACCTCGTCGAGTGGGCGGTCTCGAGTCTAAAACCAGCGGATTGTTGTTGATTGACAAGCCTTCGGGAATGACGAGCCACGATGTCGTTTCCATCTGCCGCAGACGATTCGGGATTCGCAGGATCGGCCACGCTGGAACACTTGACCCCATGGCGACGGGGCTCCTGTTGCTCGGTATCGGTCCCGCCACCAGGCTACTCACCTTCCTGGTTGGACTCGACAAGGAATATCTTGCGACGATAAGGCTCGGGGCGAGCACGCCCAGTGATGACGCTGATTCACCCGCAGATCGAGTTGCAGAGCCGGGACTTGTTGCGGGCCTGACTGATAGCCAGATCGCGAGGGCCATCGGGAAGTTAACCGGTGAGATCGCCCAGGTTCCTTCTACCTTCAGCGCAATAAAAGTTGATGGTAAACGGGCGTATGCGAGGGCCAGAGCGGGGGAGCAAGTCGAACTCAAGCCCAGAAAGGTAACCATCCATGAGTTTGAGCTTCTCTCCAGCCGGGCCGAGGGAGAATTTCTCGATCTGAAGGTGCGGGTGAACTGCTCTTCGGGCACTTATATCAGGGCTTTGGCCCGGGATCTCGGGGAAGCGCTCGAAGTCGGCGGCCACCTGACTTCTTTGCGCAGAACCAGGATTGGTCCCTTTGAAGTTGAAGCTGCTTCTTCCCCGGACACCGCGGAACTCCAGGACTCAGTAATGAATGCATCAGCCGCAATTTCTCAAATAATGCCCGCCCTCAAGTTTGACCAAAGGCAAAGCGCCGAGCTTCGGATGGGCCGCAAAGCCCAATTGTCGATTGCGACCGCAGCCGATATCAGCGATGGACGCGCCGCCGCGATTGACCCACAAGGAGAGCTCATCGGTATCGTCGAAGTCGAGTCGGGAATCGCCCGTCCGGTCATGAACCTTCCTGACTCTGGAGCGCGAAAATGATTGACTGGTTTGCCTGGGTCCAGGTTGGGCTCGCTTTGGCCGCCGGGCTTGCCTGCGTTACGGCAGGGCTGCTCGGACGGAAACCAAATGACTATGTTCTGGGCATAGCCGTGCTCGTCGAACTGCTATTGATCGCGCAGCTCATTATCGCCATCATCGCTCCCGGGTTCGGGAACGCATGTCTTGGCAACCCTCTCGAGTTCTATACCTATCTGGTATCGGCGATCATCCTCGTCCCGGTTGCTGGTTTCTGGGGACTGATCGAGAGGACCAAGTGGAGCACGGTCATAATCGGGGTCGTGCTTCTGGCAATCTCGATAATGGTCTATCGAATGCTCCAGATCTGGAGTATCCCTCCGACTGGGACGATCGGCTGAGTCGGGTGTCCTAGTCTTGAAGACGATGGAAGCAGATTTACCGACCAGTTCGCGGGCCAGAGTAACCGGTATCGGTCGAGCGCTGATTGCGGTTTACGGCATCCTTGCGCTTGCAGCTACCGGCAGGTCCTTCGTGCAGATAGTCAGCAAGTTTGATCAGGCCCCGGTTGCCTACTCATTGTCCGCTGTTTCGGCGCTCGTCTATATAGTTGCGACCATTGCGCTTATCAAGTCTGGGAGCGGATGGCGAATAATTGCCTGGATCGCAATCATCTTTGAGTTCGTCGGGGTTATTGCTGTTGGATTGCTCAGCATTTTCGACCCTGTGCTCTTCCCAAGTGACACGGTCTGGTCGGTATTTGGCAGGGGATACTTGTTCATTCCTCTCGTGCTTCCCGTGCTCGGAATGATCTGGCTATATCGCCAGCAGGCGGGAGCGCCACCAGCGCCCGAGGCTCGAGGAGCTTAGGTTGCAGATCTTCAACTCGCCCAGCGAAGTTCCAGCTGGATTCGGGCCGAGTGCCGTTGCGGTGGGCAAGTTCGACGGGGTGCACCGTGGGCATCAGGAAATGATCTCCCAGTTGCTGGTTGATGCCGGTTCGAAGGACTTGATTCCAACAGTGCTTACCTTCGACCGCAACCCCCTTAGCGTTCTCGCTCCTGACAGGTGTCCGCCGTCACTCATTAGCAATCAGCAGAAGCTCGAATTGCTCGAAGACCGTGGCTTGCAGGCAACCCTCATGCTCACCTTCGACAAAGAACAGAGTCAGCAGTCTGCCGAGGACTTTGTGGAACTGATTGTTTTCAGGGGCCTGGGAGCGCGAATCGTTTACGCAGGCCCGGATTTTCGGTACGGAAAAGGCGGCAGGGGTGATTTGGCACTGCTGGATGAAATGGGTCTAAGCCTCGGGTTCGAAGTTCGGCACGTTCCCGCGATCGATTCGGAAGGCAGAAAGATTTCCTCCACCTGGATCCGGGAACTCCTTGGCCTGGGTCAGGTCGAAAGTGCGGCTCAACTATTGGGGAGGGAACATTCAGTTCGCGGTCGATTATCGATTGATTCAGATACTCCCCGGGCGATCGCAGGACGCGTTCTCGCTCTCAGCGGGCCGACTGAAGGGTTGATTCCCGCGGCCGGAGAATACGCGGGATCCATTGAGTTTGGGGGAGTAGTCGAGCCCGGTCGAGTTTTGGTTTCCGAGGATTTCCAGATCAGATTTTTAGCAAGCGAGAGTTCTGAATTTCAATTCCCGAACGAAGGCGGCCCAATCGAGGCAACGGCTTCAATTAGCTTCAGTTCAAGGCTCAGTGTTTAGACTCGGCGACCAGATTCGGCAGGTGTATCAGAGCAGCGGCTCCGATCAGGGGGCCGGCATCGCCCAGTGAGGTTTCCAGCAACTGCAGTCTGCTGCTGAACTCGAAACCGTCGTGCTCATTGAGTCCCTTTCGAACGGCATCGAACATTCGAGACCCGACTCGGGAGAAGCCTCCGCCGATTACAACGGCATCCAGATCGATCAGACAGCTCGCGGAACCTATCGCGAGTCCGATCGCCCTGCCCGCCCTCTCGATCGCGCGAAGGGCGAGTTCAATTCCCGCTTTCGCATCTAGCGCGAGTTGTTCGCCGGAGTCTCCCTCCCAGCCCTGACCTTGCGCCCACTTGACCGAGGACGGGCCGGATGCGATGGCTTCAAGGCAGGCGCGACCACCGCAAAAACACTCCGGATCGCCAAAGCCGGCCACCTGAACATGGCCAATGTGTCCCGCATTTCCACTTGCGCCGGGTGCCGGGGCCCCGCCGATAACGAGTCCGCCACCGATACCGGTTGAAATTACCATTCCGAGCACGTTGCTGAATCCCCTGGCCGCACCCTTCCAGGTTTCGGCGAGGGTAATGCACAGGCCGTCCATTTGCATTGCCACCGGCAAGTCGTCGACAAAGGAGCGCACGTGATCAACGAGAGGAAACTCCCGCCAGGCGGGCAGATTTAGCGGGGAAACCGTTCCGTTGTCCAGATTTACAGGTCCGGCCGCTCCGATCCCCACACCGTCGATTCGAACCCGGTGAGCAGATTTCAGAGAGTCATTGAGGACCGCGGCGACCGCATCCTCAAGGTTCTCAGAAGTCGAATCCCGGCCGGTGAGTCGCCGAGCTCTGCTGCCTGGCAGAATTTGCCCCTCGGAGTCGACAAGAGCGGACTCTACTTTGGTGCCTCCCAGGTCCAGAGCAAGCGCAATTGCCACATCGCGAGCCTAGTCGCCGCAAAGTCCCGTGCCCGGCCAGCGTGCGCGAGAGCCGCCGGCAATCCAGCATGCGCGCAGGGAGCGCTCGTTCGTATGCTCATTTGAGCATTATTTTCAACGATTGTTGCGGCTCGTCAATCGGCGACCTAGCCTGTAATAAGAGGAGGCGGGCCAATGGCAACAAGCATTTCCGAGGACACCGAGCTACTGACGGTGCGGGTGGCCGAACTCTATTACGACGAAGACAAGACGCAGGATGAAATCGGAGCCCTGCTCGGGATTACGCGCTGGAAGGTCGGCAGGCTGCTTGCCCGCGGCAGAGAGCGTGGAATTGTACGAATTGAGATCGTGCATCCCAGGGCGAGGCGGCTGGGCGTGGAGCGGGAGCTTCGCGAAAAATTCGGACTCAAGGATGCGGTGGTTGTTCCAGTTGCGGAAGATCTGCGCTCGAGAGTTGCGCAAGCCGCCGCTGACTACCTGACCGCGCTGAGGCCGGTACCTCGCACTCTCGGAATCAGCTGGGGCAGAACCCTCGATGACGTTGCTCACCACTTGCCGATGGCATGGGCAAACGGGGTCTCTGTAGTTCAAATAAATGGGGGAGTGAGCCTGAACAAGAGGCCTGGTACCGCTTCAACCACTGCCGCAGAAATTGCCAGAAAGGGCAGAGGCCAGGCAATACTCCTGCCGAGCCCGGCAATTCTCGAACGGCTTGAAACAAAGCGGGCAATTGTCGCGGATCGCACAGTCGCTTCGGTACTTGATCGGGCAAAGAAGGCAGATGCCTTCCTGTTCAGCGCAGGCGTCGCGGATGCCTCATCAGTCCTGGTCGACACCGGCTATCTGGTCAAAGAGAATATTTCCGAACTTGTCCGCAGAGGTGCGGTCGGCGACGTGCTTGGCCGCTACATCGACTCAAATGGAAACCCCGTGGATCCGGGCCTTGACGAGCGCACGGTCGGTTTGGGGCTCTCGGAATTGCGAAGAGCACCGAACTCGATTCTCGTCGTCGCGGGCGAGGCCAAACACCCCGTGGCCAGGGCAGTCGTCACAAGCGGGCTTTGCACTGTCATCGTCACCGACGAAGACACCGCCTCAATGCTTCTGGAGGAGAGATGACAATGGAACAATCGACTGCCCTGGCTCCAGCCAGCAGGGCGGTGCAGCTACTTGGAACCGATCTGAGCGAGAAGAACCTGAAGCTTCACCTGGAGGGGCTGAGCGGAGTAGACGCGGTCGGACTTGAGGCTCGGGCGGCTGCGCTTGCAACCAGATCGATAAAGACGAGTTCCAAGGTCTGGGCACTGGACACGATCATCAGACTCATCGATCTGACCACCCTCGAAGGTGCGGACACTCCTGGCAAAGTCCAGTCTCTCGTAGCCAAGGCTATAAATCCCGATCCGAGCGATCCGACTACGCCGAGAGTTGCTGCAGTCTGCGTCTACGGAGACCTCGTGGCTGATGCAGTTGAAGCCCTCGGAGCCGCCCACGGAAGCGGCGGGCCGGATGGGATCGCCGTCGCGGCAGTTGCTACCGCATTCCCCAGCGGCAGGGCTTCTCTTGCAGTCAAACTCGCCGATACGGCAGAGGCTGTGGCGGCCGGTGCCGACGAAATAGACATGGTTATCGATCGCGGTGCCTTCCTCGCGGGCAATTACGGCAAGGTTTTTGAGCAGATCGTAAAGATCAAGGATGCATGCCGCCGCCCGGACGGAACTTCCGCCCACCTCAAAGTGATTCTGGAAACCGGAGAGCTCAACACCTACGACAACGTCAAAAAGGCAAGCTGGCTTTCGATTCTGGCCGGGGCCGACTTTATCAAGACATCCACCGGAAAGGTTCAACCGGCTGCAACCCTCCCCGTCACCCTGCTAATGCTCCAGGTGGTTCGAGACTGGTACCGACTGACCGGAGAGAAGATCGGCGTGAAGCCGGCCGGCGGCATCCGCTCATCCAAGGACGCGGTTCGCTATCTCGTGACGGTTGCCGAGACCGCCGGCGAAGACTGGCTCGATCCGCACCTGTTCCGGTTCGGAGCCTCAAGCCTGCTCAATGACGTTCTGCTGCAGCGACAGAAGCTGCAGACCGGGCACTACAGCGGAGCGGACTACCTGACCATTGATTGAAATCGTGATTACCGAAGTCTTTGCATTCGGCCAAGAGAAGGAGTGGCAATGAGTTTTCTGGAATACGCGCCGGCGCCTGAGTCCAGGAGCATTCTCAACCTCAGGAAGGAATACGGGCTCTTCATCGACGGCCAGTTCGTTGAAGGGCACGGAAAGCAGTTCACCACCATTTCTCCGGCGGACGAGTCTCCGATCGCCCGAATTGCCTCGGCAAACGCTCAGGATGTCGATCTGGCCGTTTCCGCAGCCAGACGCGCCTATGACAAGACCTGGTCGAAGCTAAGCGGTCGTGACCGCGGGAAGTACCTCTTCCGGATCGCGAGGCTCGTCCAGGAGCGCACTCGCGAGCTGGCGGTGGCCGAGAGTCTCGACAATGGAAAGCCCATCAAAGAGAGCAGGGATGTCGACGTCCCGCTGGTCGCAGCCTGGTTCTTCTACTACGCGGGCTGGGCCGACAAGCTCGACTACGCGGGGCTTGGACCCGCGCCGAAGCCTCTCGGAGTTGCAGCGCAGGTGATTCCCTGGAACTTCCCGCTGCTTATGCTCGCCTGGAAAATCGCACCGGCGCTGGCCTGCGGCAACACCGTAGTGCTCAAGCCGGCAGAGACCACGCCGCTGTCTGCACTTCTGTTTGCTGACATTCTTCAGCAGGCCGACCTCCCGCCCGGAGTGGTGAATATCATCACCGGCGCTGGAGACACCGGCTCTGCCCTGGTCAATCACGCGGGAGTCGACAAAGTAGCGTTCACCGGATCGACCGCAGTAGGCAGGGCAATTGCCAGGTCCACCGCAGGCACCGGAAAGAAGATCACCCTTGAGCTCGGCGGGAAGGCCGCCAACATCGTCTTCGACGATGCTCCGCTTGATCAGGCGGTCGAGGGCATAGTGAACGGGATCTTCTTCAATCAGGGTCACGTTTGCTGCGCCGGCAGTCGCCTGCTGGTTCAGGAGAACATCCACGACGAGGTTATCGACAGGCTCAAGTCGAGACTCTCCACCCTGCGGCTGGGGGACCCGCTTGACAAGAACACGGATATTGGGGCCATCAACTCCAGAGAGCAGCTTGATCGCATCCGCACCCTCTCCGAAGTCGGAGAGGCGGAAGGTGCAACCAGATGGAGTTCAGACTGCGCGATCCCGGACAAGGGCTTCTGGTTCGCCCCCACCATCTTTACCGGAGTCGAAACCAGCCACCGAATCGCCAGGGAAGAGATCTTCGGGCCGGTGCTCTCGGTCCTGACTTTCCGCACTCCAGCAGAGGCGATTGCAAAAGCCAACAACACGCCTTACGGCTTGTCAGCTGGGATCTGGAGCGACAAGGGGAGTCGAATCCTGGGAGTGGCTGATCGGCTAAGGGCAGGAGTTGTTTGGGCGAACACCTTCAATCGATTTGATCCAGCAAGCCCGTTCGGCGGCTATAAGGAGTCTGGATACGGCCGCGAAGGCGGGCGGCACGGACTCGGCGCCTATCTTGAATCAAGCTGGGGTCAGTTCGGGAAGGGAGTGCTTACGCGGGCCGCTTCGGAGCCGAAGGGCTCGCGATCAGGGACTGGCGAGATTGCGGCAGCAAAGAAGACTTCATCCAGATCAGCTTCCGGCCAGAAGCGCGGTTCGAAGAAGGCGGTAGCACGATGAATTCTCACCTGGCAGTTCCCAAGACCTACAAGCTCTACATTGGCGGAGCCTTCCCCCGAAGCGAATCCGGTCGCACTTTCGAGGTAGCGGACCGCAAGGGACGTTTTCTGGCAAATGCCGCCAAGGCAAGCAGAAAGGATGCCAGGGACGCAGTTGTGGCCGCGCGAGCTGCAGTAGCGGGCTGGTCTTCTGCCACCGCCTACAATCGCGGGCAGGTCCTGTACCGGATTGCAGAGTTGCTTGAAGGGCGCCGGGAGCAGTTCGTTGCGGAGCTTAGGGCAGCGGGAGGGCTGACCCAGTCCAAAGCCAACCAGGAAGTGGACGCCGCGATCGATGTCTGGATTTGGTATGCAGGCTGGGCGGACAAGTATCTGCAGGTAGTCGGAAACGGCAACGCTGTGAGCGGCCCGTACTTCAACATCTCCACCCCCGAACCAACTGGAGTGGTAGCGATAATCGCTCCACAGGGGGAACTGGCGGCAGGGGGAGGGCTGCTTGGTCTTGCGTCGGTGCTCGCGCCGGTACTGGTCAGCGGAAATACGGCGGTGCTGGTAGCCAATGAGGCAGCACCCCTGCCAGCGATCAGTCTTGCCGAAGTTCTCGCCACGAGTGACGTTCCCGGAGGAGTGGTCAACATTCTCACCGGTTCGGCGGCGGAGATCGCTCCCTGGCTTGCTTCCCACTCGGATGTCAATGGTCTCGATCTGGCCGGAGCAGGCGAACTCGAGTGGGTCGACCTGCAAATCAGCGCCGCTGAAACGCTCAAGAGGGTATTGCCCCCTGAGACCGGAGTTCCTGCTCCGTCGATCGAACGCATCCGCTTCTTTACGGAAACGAAGACGGTCTGGCACACCAAGGCGATCATCTGAGTCAGCTCTTGAAGTCGGCATTCGGGATCAATGTAACGGAATGGTAACGAACCCTGTATAGTGGCTCTACTTGCATTCGCAGGCAGAACCAACAGGAAGCAGTCAGCGTTGACCAGCAACCCGTCCAGACCGTGGATAGTGCGCAGATCTACGGCAGTGATTCTGCTCGCCGCGTTCGCTTCGGCGGCCCTGGTTCTGAGCCCCGACTTGTCCAGCGTTCGCGCCAGTTCTCTGTTTGGAGTCATCAGATCGCCTGGCGACGCCGCTTTTGTTGCCAGCCATCGCGGAGATCGAAAAGTCGCTCCAGAGAACACTCTTCCTGCCTTTGAATCCGCCATTCGGGCTGGTGCGCGGTTTATAGAAACCGACGTCCAGCTCACCAGTGACGGTATTCCGGTATTGATGCACGACAGGACCGTCGATCGGACGACCAACGGCACCGGCCGTGTCAGCGACCTTGAACTTTCAGTACTGGAGCGTCTGGACGCTGGTTCCTGGTTTTCACCGGAGTTTGCCGGTACCAGGATCCCGACCCTCGAGCAGCTGCTTAGCCGGCTGGGCGAACTGGCAGCGACTGCGCAACCTGTGCGGGCGCTAATCGAGCTAAAGGGCTACTGGAGTGCCGAAGAAGCAGGAATCGTTACCGCCATGATTCAGCAGTTCGAGCTTTCCGGGCTTGTAGTCCTTATGAGCTTCGATCCGGTGACTTTGGATAACGCCAGAATTGCGGACGAATCGATCCCGCGAGCGATTCTAATCAAAGAGCTTCCCTCTGACCCGGTGGGCTATGCGGAGCTATACGGTGCAATCGCGATCATCACGAGTGCGGATGCAATAGCTGCAGACCGGTGGGCGGTCGATCGCATTCATCGTTCAGGCATGGCTGTTCTGGTCTACACCCTCAACTCAAAATCGAGCTGGAATCAGGCGATTTCGCTCGGAGTGGACGGAATCATTACCGATCGGCCCAGCCCGCTCATGAACTGGATGGCCGACCGATAACAATTGCTGCTCTCTCAGAGAGCCGCTATGACTTTTCGATAGAACTCAATCCCCTTGAGGAACGTCTCGACTCTAATTCGCTCATTCATGGCGTGGAGAGTACCCCGTTCCTCGGTCGACATTTCAAATGGGCTAAACCGATAAACGAAGCCCGAGACCCTTGCAAAGTGCCTGCTGTCGCTGGCCCCGAGCATGACGTACGGAGTCACAATGGCATCTCTGTAGGTCTCTGAAATTGCCGCTTTCACTAGTTCCCATGCCGGTCCGGAAGTTGGAGAAGCAGGAGACGGTTCCGTGGGGTGGATGGCTTCGATTTGAACACCGGGGTCTCGAACGGCCTTCCGCACGTGTTCTATCGCCGTCGCAGTACTCGAATCAATTGCTATTCGAATATTGACAATTGCCTCAGCCGATTCTGGAATGGCGTTGGCGGCCTGTGCACCGCTGAGCTGAGACGCCACCTGAGTGGTTCTAACCATTGCTCTGGTTTCGTCGCTTAGCCTGCCGAATAGCCAAAGCAGCGGCCAGCGGGTCAGCCACTGGTTGGTGAACACCCACTTGAGAGGTTGGCGGGCTTGGCTGCCCACCGTCCGAATCATTTCGAGGTTGGTAGGAACAAAGCTCTTCCTGAACGGCTTCTTGTTGAGTCGTACGAGTGCTCTCGCGAGTCGGATCGTAGCCGCTTCTTTCGGGGGCGTGGATGCGTGCCCGCCCGGCTGGCTGACCGAAAGTCGAAGGCTCATTATCCCTTTTTCACTCACCCCGACGACTGCGATCGGTTTAGTCACTCCCGGGAAGATTCCCTCGACTACCGCACCGCCCTCATCCAGGACCAGGCGCGGACGAATCTTGCGAGTCTCGAAAAGATCCACGGCTCTCATCGCTCCGGTGCCGGCGACTTCCTCGTTGTGTCCGAAGCTGAGGTAGACATCGTGCCTGGGCTGGAATCCCTCTCTCAATGCAGCCTCTACGGCTTCAGCCGCACAAACCAGAGACCCCTTATCATCCAGAGTGCCTCGACCCCAGAGAATCTCACTGCCATCGGGCTCAGTAACGATTTCGGCTGCGAATGGCGGATGCTCCCAGCCCTCGTCTGTAGCGGCCACTACGTCATAGTGGGCCATAAGAACCGCTGGATCGCCAGGCTCTCGCCCTTCCCACTTGAACAGCATCGAATGGGTGTCGACCGGCTCGAGAGTGAGCTTCTCGTGAATGAGCGGATAGAGACTTGCGAACTCTCTGCGGAATCTATCGAAAGTCGCCCAGTCGGTCTCCCCTTCATCCAGTCTGGAAATAGTCGGGATTCTGACTAGTTGCTGCAGGTTGGCAATTGCCCGCTCCCGGGCGTTCTTCGAGGCCATGATTCGACTCTATCCCGCTCTGGACAGGTAACCTTGGCGAGATGACTTCTTATCCAACTCCGCCATTTACCAGGCCAGCTCTGGCGCCCGGGATTCTCGGCGCAATCGTGCTAATGGCCGGGCTTGCACTGCTTGATAACAACAGCGGCTACTACTGGATCAAAATCGTCGTGAGTGTTTTCGCTCTTATAGTTGCGGTCTTTGCCTGGCAGGCAAAGCAGTGGTGGTGGATTTTGGTAATGGCCGTGATTGTGGTCGTCTGGAATCCGTTCTGGCCCCTGGACCTCCACGGGCAGTTCTGGGTGGCTGGACAGTTCCTCGCGGCCCTTGGACTGATCATCGCGGGTGTACTGATCAAAGTACCGAATCCCGACTACAAAGCCCGTAAGTAGCGGTGGTGGCACTTGGTCGGTAGAATAATTGCGATTCAAGGGGATCTCTTCGAGATCTGACCTCAGCTTTGGTGAGTTGCTCAGATCGAGAAACCCAAAGCGCCTCAACGGACCGCCGTAACCCAACGGGAGGTTCAGGTGGCGGGAGTACCAGACGGCACGGCAATTGTGCCGATTCAGTTAAGAGGCGAAGCCCTCAAGGAGGAACATGGCTCAATTGGGCCAGGGAACCAGGTCAACCGACGCGGGTTCCGCCAGAACCACCCAAAGGCGCAGCGCACACAAGCGCAGCCGTCCAGGAGATGACGTAGGCATCATCCCGATTCTTGCCCGCGCAGTTCGGGAGGTCGAAAGCGCCGCAGAGCGCGGAAAAGTGTCACCCAGCAGCAGGATTAAGTTTCAGGTGATTGCGCTCCTGATGCGCGAAGAGCGGGCAAAGGCGAAGTCAGATCAGGGCCTGACCGAAACCGAGCGGGCAGAACTGTTTAAGAGACTGGACGGAGTTGCGACGATTCTCGCGAAGACCGCGGCGAGAGACACGACCTTGATTCAGTTGCTCGCTGAGGACGCGAAAGTAAGTGAGGCTGCGAAGAAGCTCCGTCGCGACATGCTGATTGCCTCCGGAACGGAGTTGAGCCCGGACGATCTCATGATTGTCAAGGAGACGGAGCCGACGCCTAAGGAGCAGGAGAAGCAGGTAGTACCGCAGTCAGTCAGGCAAGCCCAACTGGCGAATCCATTTCTGGCCCCAGACTTGTCTGCGATTCAATCCCGAGCTGTGAAACCTGCCGGCAGACTTTCGAACTGGGAACTGCTGGAACCGCTGTTCAGAGCGTTCGAGTTGGGGGCGGGCGGCGGTGCCGCTTCTATGGAGTTGCCTGAAGCGCGTTCGCTCAAGCTTCCCGGCGGGCCGGATCTGATGCGCCATCAGGCAAGATTTCTTGCCGAAGTCAGAGCAGGGCACAGGACCTTTCTGCTCGCGGATGAACCCGGTCTTGGAAAGACTGCGCAGGCATTGCTTGCGGCTTCGGTCTCCCACTGTTATCCGCTGCTGGCAGTAGTGCCAAATGTGGTGAAAATGAACTGGGCGCGAGAGGTGGAGATCTGGACGCCGCAGCGATCCGCCACCGTAGTTCACGGGGACGGCAAGGAAGTCGATGCCTTCAGTGATGTCGTCATAGTCAACTACGAAGTGCTCGACAGGCATGTCGGTTGGCTGGGTCGATTCGGCTTCAAGGGAATGGTCGTTGACGAGGCGCACTTCATCAAGAACCTCACGTCGCAGCGATCGCGCAACGTTCTGGCTCTCAGTAAGCAAATCAGGGGCACTTTCAAGGATCCCCTGATGATGGCATTGACCGGTACTCCGCTCATTAACGACATCGAAGATTTCAGGGCAATTTGGCAGTTCCTCGGCTGGATTGATGACAAAAAGCCACTACCTCCGCTCATGCGCAAACTTGAAGATACTGGATTGACTCCGGCTGATCCGGGTTTCTTCGCCGCCGCGCGAAAGACCGTGATCGACATGGGGATCGTCAGGAGGCGCAAGATCGACGTTGCGGCTGATATTCCCGCGAGAAGAATTGCGGATCTTCCGGTCGAGCTTGATGACGAGTCAGGCCGCAGCATCCGCCAGGCAGAGTCCGCTCTGGTTCAGAGACTGCTCGAACGCTATCGCAGAGTCATTGCGGCCAAACCTGACGGCGATCCGGAAGACCTGATCCGGGTCGTTGCCCATGCCGAGCTCGAAGAGTCCAGAGCCCTTGGCAATACGGAGAATGTATTCACGATGGTGAGGAGAATCGGCCAGGCAAAGGCAATTCTCGCTGCTGACTATACGGTGCAACTGGCGAGATCGGTCGGAAAGGTTGTGTTCTTTGCGAAGCACATAGATGTCATGGATGCCGCGGAAGAGCACTTCGAAAAGCATGGCCTCAAATCGATTTCAATCAGGGGAGACCAGTCAACTGCCTTCAGACAAAAGCAGATCGACGCATTCGCCAATGATCCGGATGTCGCGATAGCTGTTGCCTCTCTCACGGCGGCCGGAGTCGGTCTCAATCTTCAAGCAGCCTCCAACGTGGTCCTCGCGGAGCTGTCATGGACGAGCGCGGAGCAGACTCAGGCAATTGACCGCGTTCATCGAATCGGCCAGACGGAGCCGGTAACGGCCTGGAGAATTATCGCCGCCCACACGATCGACGCGAGAATTGCCGACCTCATTGGGAATAAGGCAGGGCTCGCGGCGCGGGCTCTGGAAGGCAGTGACGATGCTATTGACGGGGAGTCGGACATCCAGCTCGCGGCGCTGCAGTCTCTGCTGCGCGAAGCGATTGCGGCAGGTTAGCCAAAAGACTCGGCAGCCCGGCTATCTGGTAATCAATGTGAGCATAAGCCTCGAGGCAGACACCGCCTGAACCTCGTGACGAAGCATTGCATCCAGTCTCAGGAGCATTCCGGGGATCAGCCTCGTCTCTTCTCCGCCAGCTCGAACGAGCAGCTCGCCGGTCAGCGCCTGCATCAGGACAGGGAATGGAGCGGCATGTTCTTTCAGCAAGTGACCATCACTGAAGGCGAGGACAACTACTCGCGCGTCCGGGTGAGTCAAGACCGTGTAGTGCCCGAGTCCTTCCTCTGGAATTGGAGTTGCCGCAATCAGGTCGTCGACCAGCGTTATAACTGAATTTGAATCAACATTGCTCATGGTTCAAAGCTAGCCGCTGCCCGAAGATAGTGGGATTGTGGAGATATGGAAGTAAAAATCAAGAGGGTCTATGAGCCTGCAGACCCTGCGGACGGATATCGGATTCTGGTCGACAGATTGTGGCCGAGAGGAATCAGCAAAGACAAGGCTGAAGTAGAAGTTTGGCTCAAAGAGGTTGGTCCTTCGAATGAATTGAGAAAGTGGTTCAACCACGAGGCCGCAAACTGGCCGGAATTCGAAAAAAAGTATCGGGCCGAGCTTGCCGGCAATCCCGCGTTCGAAGAATTGCGAGTATTGGCTGCTCAGCAGCCCAGGGTAACCCTCGTCTACAGCGCACACGACGAGACCATGAATCAGGCCGTTGTTCTGCAGGATCTTCTGCGAGAGCCCTAAGTCTAAACTATCTAGCGAAACTTTAGGGGTTGTGCTCTCGCTCGAAGTGCGGGATATAAGTTGAACCGAGGAGGTCAAACTCCAAGGTAATAGAAAGCCTCCAGAAGCTACTCGTAGCGACCGGGGGCTTTCGCCTTTAAGTTACTAGTTTTCGCTCAGTCGCTCACTCTGCGAGGCAGGAGCCATAGAACCAGCGTGGCAACCCCCTTTTGGGGACAGCGCGCATCTTTGCTTGGCAACTAACCTAGAAACACGCAATACGGGGGGTACCCGGAGGCGGTAGCGAACAAGAAGCTAATAGCGAGGTTACGGGGGTAATTCGCGACAGTGCTTCGGTTCAGAGACTACCGCCTCCGTACCATTTAACCCGGAGTTTCGGCCAGACCTGAGGCGCTCCGAGTCCCCGCTGTCAAAGGAAAGGCAGCTGGTACGGCTCGATTAGTTCCGGCATGAAGTAGTCAGCTGCAAACCAGGCTCCAACCAGAGCTGCTGCCAAGAGGAGCCAGACGATTAGGAGTACCGAGAGCCGACCTGTTTCCCTCTTCACGGAAATTGTTCTGACCAGCAAATAGATCGGAGCTGTCAACAGAGCCCAGGCCCAGTGTGCAGGATTGCGATGCCCAGCCCAGTCGAGCTTGCTCCGATCCGCTATTGCAAGAATGATCGTCACGACATAGAGAGCAGCCAGCACTCCGACTGCCAGCATCCACCATGGGATGCTATCGGGGATATACCGCGGGTAGTTCTCCGCTCCTTTTACTGCGGCCGCAGCAAGTAACGCGAAGATGAGCGGCATGAGGGCAATGAACCAGCCGGAGGTAGTTGACTTTCTGGTAGCACCAGCCTCTCCAGGGCTTGTCACGCCATCCGCCTGACCCCAGGCTGGGGTTCCCTTTGCTGGAACAGGGGCAGAATGAGGAGTTGACTCGGATCCATTTCCACCATTGCCAAAGATCGCCAGTCCGTCTTCAGCCGGTGCCGTAGTAAGTGAAGAAGTTGAGGCTCCAAGCGGCCTTGCATCCGGCAGCCAATCGAAGCCTTGCTGGTTTGCTTTGTCATCTGGTTTTACAGCCTGAGTTCCCGCCGCAGGAAACTCAGGTTCTGTAGCTGTGGCAGGAGTGCCCAACAAAGTGGATCCAGTCTCGTCGTGCGAACGGAGTTGGCGCCGCGAGGGTAAAGGTGTGGCAGACGAATCTGGTTGCAGGCCCGCCTGGTCCGAAGTTGTTGCGGTTTGTTGTTGAGTTTCGCCTTGCGGGGAAGCAGGAGCGGGAGAGCCTGCCGGAGGCATCGGGAAGGGGTTTGAAGGGATTTGTGCTGGTTCAGGCGCCTGTACCTGTGGAGGTGCAGGCGTGGTTGCCTGAATCGGCGTAGAAGCGGGTGAAGGATTCGGGGCGGTTACCTGCGGAGGAGTGCCCTGCGATTGTTGCGAAGGTGCAACCTGCGAAGAGGTTACTTCGGGTGACTGAATGGGAACCGGAGCAACCGGGGGAGGCGGCGCGGCGGGCGGATGCACTGATTCGGTCCAGTTTGTTCCATCCCACCAGCGCAACTCAGAAACTGAGTACGGGTCCGGGTACCAACCAGCCGGTACGGCCTGGTCTGGTGCCATAGGGGTTGTCCTCTCCGATTCGAAGGTTTGCCACAGTCTTTCGATTCTATTCAAGACTTCAAAAAGGCTGGTCTACTGGCAAAGGGTAGCCCTTCAAGGGTATCGAAGTTGGGGGACACTCAGGAATGCAAGGACAGACAAATCCTGATTCTTATCCCCTTTCTGGGGGTAGCCAGCCGATCAGAAATACGACTGGCTACCCGCTTCAGCCCTTCTAACTCGCTTTCTTCTTCGAACTGCTACTCGCCTTTGCTTCAGTCGAGGGTGAGGAGGCATCCGAGCCGCCACGGAGCTTGCTGAGCAGGTTCATAAGGTGATAGATGACAACAGCAGCTACCGTGCCGAGAATGATTCCCTCGAACTTTACTTCTCCGAAGGAGAGTGTGTAGTTGGCGATTCCCATAATCAGGGCGACACCCGCGGTCATCTGGTTGGTCGGCCTGGCGAAGTCAACTTTGTTTTCCACCCAGATGCGAACACCAATGATGCCGATCAATCCGTATAGGGCAGTGGTAACTCCGCCAATAACTCCCGGTGGAATGGTGTTGATCAGCTCGCCGATCTTGGGCGAAAGTCCAAGCAGAATTGCCACGATTCCAGCAATCCAGTATGCGGCCGTCGAGAAAATCTTCGTAGCCGCCATTACACCGATGTTTTCGCCATAAGTAGTCGTTGCAGATCCTCCACCGAGGCCGGCGATGACAGTCGCGGCACCGTCGGCAAACAGGGCGCGTCCGGTCAGAGGATCCAGGTCTCGCTTTATGAGTTGCCCGACCCCCTTAATGTGGCCCACGTTCTCTGCAACCAGTGCGAGTACGACAGGAAGGAACATTAGGTAGACCGCGAAATACTGAGCGGAGAATACCGGAGTTGTAAAGGTGGGCAATCCCAGCCAGGCTGCGTCGTTGACCTTGTCGAAATTCACCTCTCCTGCGATTACCGCGGCAATGTATCCGACGATAACTCCGATCAGGATCGAGAGCCTTCCGATGAACCCCTTGAACAGAACTGCGCAGAGGATTACACCGGCGAGCGTGATCAGAGCGATCCAGGGTGACGCGGCGAAATTGTTTCCCGCGGCCGGGGCGAGCGCGAATCCAATAAGCGCCACAATCGCTCCGCTCACTACTGGAGGCAGCAGGAAGTTTATCCACCTGGTTCCTGAGAAGTGGACGATGATTCCAACCACGGCCAGCACGGCACCGGTAACGATGATTCCACCGAGCGCCACACCCTGGCCGCCAGCCGCCGTCGCGGCAATTATCGGGGCGATAAACGCGAACGATGACCCCAAATAGCTCGGCAGTCTGTTCGCCGTGATGATCAGGAAGAGGAGCGTTCCAATTCCGGAAAAGAGCAGTGTTGTTGATGGCGGGAAGCCGGTAAGCAAAGGAACCAAAAAGGTTGCACCGAACATGGCAACCACGTGCTGACCACCGAATCCGATAGTTCTAAGCCAGCTAAGTCGTTCCTCGGGGAGGATGATCTCATCTGCTGAGACTTCCTTCCCGTTGCCATGAAGTTTCCAGGGAAGCGCCATTGTTTCTCCTTTGGGTTGGATTTAGTCGTTCAGGACAACTGAACGGTTTGCTCAAACGTAGTGGCAGAACACCACCCAAAGTAAGTATTAATTCAATGGAATTTTGCGTGTCGTCGACAATTAGCGACTTAGCAACTGAGTTCGGTCAGGATGCTTGTCAAACCATTCGCCGACATACCAGCACATGGGAACGATTCGAAGGTTCGAACTTTGCTCGACGTCATTGACGGCGAATTCAACTATTTCGCCGGCCAATCCCTGACCGCGACGCTTTGCGTCGGTGAACGTGTGGGTAAACGAAATGGAGTCCCCGCTGATCTTGTAGTCAACGGCGCTCGCGATTTCGCCGTCTATTCTCAGCGTGTAGCGACTCGACTCGGTCTCGTTCTTGAATTCCTTGCCCATAGCTAAAAGCCTAACCGCGGATGAAGCAGTTTGCAGTGGCGTCACCGTGACCCGCTGCGATGGTTTTATCGCCTGCTGAGGGCGTTTTCAATGGTCGAAACGAGCTCGAAGGATTCCGGCTCAATCTTGCTCCTGAAGCGTTGAATCGAGTCATCATCCTCAATTAGAAACTTCTCGAAATTCCACTTGACGTCTCCGGCTTCACCCGAAGAATCCAGGGCGAGTTTCAATTGGCGATAGAGCGGATGAGTGTGCTTCCCATTGACTTTGATCTTTTCGAAGAGTGGGAAGGTTACCCCGTAGTTGAGACTGCAGAATTCCTTTATCTGCTCCGCACTGCCCGGTTCCTGAAGCATGAACTGATTGCAGGGAAATCCGAGTATCGTCAGGCCGGAGCTCGAGTACTTTTCGAACAGTTTTTCGAGTCCGCCGTATTGGGGAGTGTGCCCGCATTTGGATGCTACATTCACTACGAGTGTTGCGGAGGATCGGACGTCACCAAATGTTGTTTCGTCTCCGTCGATGGTCACGAGCGGGATCTCATTGAGGCTCATATTCCAACTCTAGGCAGAGGTATTGCTCCTTCGCTCATCGGCCGGCTGCGTAACCCTGCATGCCCCTCGGGTTCGCCGCGGCGAAATAACTGCCGTCTGGCTCGATTCCGACTGCAGATAGTCTGCCGAGTGTCCAGTCTCCGGCAACTGTGACTTCATGGCCGCGATCCCGCAGTTCGGATATCAAGTCTTCTCCTAGCCGACTTTCCAGTACTGCGCCTCCGGGTTCCCAATGTCTTGGCCAGAACGAATCCGGGAAGGAGGTTGAATGAAGGGTTGGTGCGTCGATGGCTTCCTGCGGGGAATAGCCTCCAACGATCGTGCGAAGCAGGTAGGGCAATTGCCATTGATCCTGCTGGTCACCACCAGGTGACCCGAGGGTGCTGAAAGCCTTTCCGTTTCTAAGCAGCAAAGTAGGCGTAAGAGTGGTTCTCGGCCGCATTCCCGGTTTGAGGGCAGAAGGGGATCGCGGATCGAGCCAGGTCATTTGAAGCCTGGTCCCAAGGCAGAACCCGAGTTCAGGAAATGCCGGGGACGACTGGAGCCAACCGCCGGAGGGTGTTACGGAGACCAGATTTCCCCACCTGTCGACCACGTCCAGGTGGCAGGTGTCACCCTTCGTCTCGCCGTTCTCTTCCACGGTCGGTTCTCCAAAAGGAGGCGTCTTACCGGATCTGGCAGTCTGATCGCGATCTGCCGAATTGAGCGGTGGAATGAATGGAAGTTGTGTGGACAGTAGTCCCGGCCTGAACTCTCTTGACGCTTCTGGACCGATGAGAGCTCTTCGACCGGCCAGATATTCAGGGGAGAGCAATTCGCTCAGTACGCCCTGATTTGAGTCGCCAAAGTAGGAGTCTCTGTCTGCCAGAGCGAGTTTCTCCGCTTCGAGAATATTGTGGGCACCAGCGGCAGACGCCGGGTCAAGTTCGTCATCGGGGAAGCCGTCGAGAATTCCGAGCATTTCAAGCAGCGCCGGCCCCTGACTCCACGGTCCGGCCTTTGCAATGGTTACTCCTCGGAAGTCCGCGCAGACTGCTGTTTCGAATTGTGCACGAAAAGCCGCGAAATCGGCTGCCGTAATGACTCCGGGAAGGTCGGCACCGTTTGAATGCCTGTGCGGCATTGCGAGGAATTTCTCTGCAGTCTCTGCGACAAAGCCCTCTGACCACTCGGCTCTTGCAGCGTCGATTCTCGATGCTCGGCTAGTTCCCTTTGCCGCCTTCGCAAGGCGCTCGAATGTTCTGGCGAGCGGTAAGTTCTGGAAGTGGCTTCCTCTGGCGGGAGCGTTCCCGTCGGGAAGCCAGAGATCTGCGGAACTCGTCCAGTTTTCGCGGAAGAGCGAAGCTACCGTCTCGATCGTTGCTACCACTCGATCCAGAATCGGGAAGCCGGATCTCGAGTAGTCAATTGCAAACTTGAGGACATCCTCAAGCTCCCAGGTTCCATAGTCACGAAGCAGGAGCAACCAGGCATCGGTGGCACCTGGCACTGCAGCGGCGAGCCCACCTGCCCCTGGAATGGAAGAGAGGCCCTCGGCGCGATAATGATCAATTGTTGCCTGAGAGGGTGCTGGCCCCTGACCCATGAGCACTATCGGTTCGCCAGGCTCTTCGGACGTGCTGAAGATTCCGACGAGATCCCCGCCGGGGCCGTTGAGATGTGGTTCGACTACCTGCAGGACGAATGCGCAGGCAACGGCCGCGTCAAAGGCGTTTCCGCCTCGCTCGAGCACTGCCTGACCAGCTGCTGTGCCCAGCCAGTGGGTAGAGGCCACCATTCCGAAGCTGCCTCGAAGAGTGGGTCGGGTGGTAAATTCCGGGGGCGCGGAGAAGCTCACAGTCCCAGAGGTTACCTTCAACGCCGTCCATTCAACAGTCGACGCAATCCTTGGTGGCTCAGACTTGAGTCAGAAATCCTGACAAAAGGGTGAAGAGCCAGGTATAGGCGAGAACTGCAGAGATTGGCACCGCGGAGCAAAGAGCGTAGACGATCACCGGGGCCCAGCCGCGACCGGTGTTGTGCGTGACGTGGACGGCCCTCGCAATTAGATAGATGAAGGGCCCGAGCAGGAACCACCAGGCGGAAGCAGCTGACGGATGCAGATTATTCAACAGGCCTTTTCGATCCTGCATGGTCAGAGCCGCTGCGGTAAGCCAAAGAACAATTCCGACAATCAGGGCTGGGAAGAACGAAAAATACTGTCCGAGTCCGACGATTAGTACAACCAGCAATACAGTGGCCCAGACTGGCATGGTTGCCAGCCACCAAACGGAGGCTGTGTAAGCGCGAGTTGGAGTGTATTTGTATGCCGGTCTCGCCTCCATTGAGACAAATCCAGTTGAGTTGTATCGGTGATCAGACGGCCGGAACGGGTCTACCGGTGGAAGAGCCGCTTCCTTTCGGGCATTCGCAGCACTGAAGTAGCGATCCTGCTCAGGTTCCGGATGCATTGGTTTGACTGTGTCAGTCCAGCCGGATCCATCCCACCAGCGTGCCTGGCTCCCATCGGCCGGATCCGGGTACCAGCCGGCTATTACAATCGTTTCCGCCGCGTCCAATGACATTTTGTCCCCCAGAATGCTTCGCATTCGTCTGAAGTTTCCCCACTTCTGACGTTAGCGACTTCGGGTGTGATCTGGATACCCCAGTTCGCGGGGAACTTATTCGTTAGCCGATTGTGTAGATGCCCCAGTCGGTGACCTGCCAGTCAATCCAGCCATTTACGCGCTGGAGGCTGACTTCGATATTCATTCCCTTGCCGGCAGCATTCATGCCCAGACATTCGAAAGTCTGGCCGATAAATACCGGTGGTTCCTTCGGGCAGAAGACGTTGAGTTGGGCTCCGATGACAGCAGCATCGGATGCAATGGATTGCTCAGCCTGACTGGCGAACAGGGCAGGTACAGAGGAGATAAGAAGTCCCGGAACCGCAACAATTGCACCAATCTGCAATAGTCCGAGACCGAGCCAAACCAGAACTGGACCGAATCCGCCGCCGGACTCGCGAATTGCCGCCACCGCTCTGACAACCAAATAAATCGGGGCTCCCGCAAAGGCCCACAGCCAGTGCGCGGTCTTCTCATGGCCTACTTTTCGAAGAGTGTTGCGATCCATAGCTGCAAGGAGGACCGTGATCGGGTACGGAGCCAGCCAGATGGCGGCCATGATTGCCGACGGTTCGGAAGTACCAAATGCGGTCAATACCAGCAGGCTAAGTACGAGCTGGAGCAGAGGAATCAAGGCGATCGTCCAGACTGCGCCGTTGTGGGTCGGCTTTGCGTGCGGGGCCGTCTGGGCTCGCAAATAGGCCTGATACTGCGGATCGCTTAACGGATCGACTCTCGGTGCCCAGTCAAAGCTCTGCTGGGGTTGCTGGGACTGTTGTGGAGCAAAACCGGAGAAGCCCTGGAAAACGGAGTCGTCTTGAGTCCCGGAACCATATTGCGTGCCGGAAAATGCGGGCTGCGAGGTTGGGGGTTGACCTGAATAACCTGTCTGGCCAAATCCTGACGGATCCGGAGGATTCCCAACTGACGAATCAGGGGAACTGCTTGGAGATGCGCCGAATGCCGGAGCAGAGGCGAATCCGCCTTCAGCAGAACCGCTGCCAGGGCTTGGAACTCCCGATTGGACATCCGACTTCGAAGGCGGCTCAAGCTGGAGCAGTGTCAATGCAGTGGGCAGTGAAGTTTCGGCGCGATCGCGACGTTCTTTTTCTCGACGTTCGCGGCGGGTTGGAGCGTCGTCATCTTCCAAGTCCATCGAACGCGGTTCGTCATCCGCCCAGGCATAGGTGGTCTCCTGCATTACCATGGGCGCTCTGGCCTCTGCGGTCTGGTGCGTCCAGGCAGTACTGTCCCACCACCGCAATTGAGGCAGACCGAGAGGATCCGGATACCATCCCGCTGGTGCACCGTAAAAGTTGTTGTCGTCCAAGTTCAGATCCCCACCAATCGCATACCTGGTTTGAGAAAAGTTTAGAGTCTCCGAGTCAGGCAGCAGAATAGTCTTAGCTCCCCCAGAGTTGGGGGTGTATGCAAGTCGTCTGCGAAAATTATGAATCGCTGGCCGATTACCGATTGTACTAGTGATAACACGTCCATTTCCACTTCACGACTTGACTCAGCTAAAAGGTCCGGGAGTGGCAGCGTGTGCCTCACGTAAAGAGGTCCGCGTAGTTCCCTGGCATGATGAGCAAGGGATTATCGATGGCTACGCGTCGGGAGATCACGAAGAAGTACGCCCGCGAGTACACGAAAGCCGACCGTGCTGGGAAGAGCCGACTGCTGGACGCACTCGTGGAGACCACCGGCTGGAACCGGGACTACGCCCGCCGAGCGATCCGGAAGGCGCTCGCTCGCAAAGGCGCCGACCGTGACCAGCAGCGCAGGCCGCGGCCGAGGAAGTACTCCTACGACGCACTCATCGTCCTCCAGGAGGTCTGGGCACTATCAGGGCAACCGTCAGGGAAGTACCTCGCCGCGATCATGGACGACACCCTCGAGCGCTTGATCCGCTTCAACGAGCTCGGCCGCGTCGCGAACCGCGTCTCCGATGTGGTGCTGGATGAGCTGCGGTCGATGTCCGCGGCAACGATCGACCGTTACCTAAAACCCCACCGCGACGCCCGCTACCCGGGTGCGTTAGGCACGACGAAACCGTCCCACATCCTGCGCTCCTCGATCCCTATCCGCACATCAATGGACGGCCTGCCACCCGGACCGGGGTTCTACGAATTGGACACCGTCGCGCACTGCGGCCACACCACCAAAGGCGAATACCTACGCACCCTGACCGCAACGGACCCGGTGATCGGGTGGACACTGATCCGCGGCATCCGCAACAACGCCCATGTGAACGTGAAAGCAGGCATGGAGTGGATCCGAAAGACCTCACCGACTCCGATCCTCGGAATGGACTTCGATAACGGGTCCGAGTTCCTGAACTGGTCAGTGATCACCTGGTGCGACGAGCACGACATCCCTGTCACCCGCGGCCGCCCCTACCAGCACAACGACAACGCCCACGTCGAGCAGCGCAACGGCGACTGGGTCCGCCGACACGCGTTCCGCTACCGCTACGAGACCGACCACGAACTACGACTCCTCAACGAACTGCACTCCCTGGTGATGAAGCGCAAGAACTTCCTACTGCCCTGCGTGAAAGCCACCAGCTTCACCCACACCAGTGCGGGCCGGAAGAAGCGCGTCTACGACAAGCCGAGAACCCCATACCAACGACTCCTCGATGCCAACATGCTCAACGCCGCGGCCATCCAACGACTGGCCGACGAGCATGCAACACTGAATCCCGCAGCGATAACCCGACGCATCACCGGCATCCAGCAGCAACTCATCGAACTCGCCGCCGCCCGCACCCAAGGAACCCGCCCCGCGGCCTAAGCCACGCGGACCTTTTACGTGAGGCACACGTCAATCATTCCCGGACCTATTGACACGAGGCAAGACGCTTCGGAGTGGTGCTGACGGACATCCTTCAACCATTACCTTCAGGTCTGTGTTGACCGCTAGTTGTCTGGATGAAAGACTCAACGGCAGTGGACATTTCGCTTCTCGTCGTACTGGTCATTTGCCTGGCCTTATTCTTCGATTTCACAAACGGGTTTCACGACACCGCCAATGCGATGGCCACACCTATAGCTACTGGCGCTCTCAAGCCCAAAGTGGCAGTTTCGATAGCTGCAATTCTCAATCTCGTTGGTGCTTTCTTAAGTACAGAGGTGGCCAGGACCATCTCAGGGGGATTAATACGTGAGGGTGACGGCGGAATACAGATCACTCCGATGATGATCTTTGCCGGCTTGATCGGCGCCATCATGTGGAACCTGACCACTTGGTTGCTTGGGTTGCCTTCGAGTTCTTCGCATGCCCTGTTCGGTGGACTCATCGGTGCGGTTTCAGTTGGGGCAGGGGCGGGTTTTGGAGCGATCGACCCGGGGGTGTTTCTTAGCAAGATTGTTTTTCCGGCTGTATTGGCGCCGCTGACGGCCGCTGGCGTTGCCTTTGTGGCGACGAAGCTCGCTTATGCATTGACCAGAGGGAAGCAGCTGGGCAATGCGCGAAGGCGATTCAGATTGGGACAGGTCTTCACTTCAAGCATGGTTTCCCTGGCGCATGGGACCAATGATGCCCAAAAGACCATGGGTGTAATCACTCTGGCTCTCATTGCTGCGGGCTTCCAGAAGCCGGGATCTGGCCCGGAATTCTGGGTCATCGCGGTTTGCGCCCTCGCCATCGCTGCTGGGACTTATGTTGGCGGCTGGAGGATCATTCGTACTGTAGGTACCGGAATTACAGATGTCTCCCCTGCCCAGGGTTTTGCCGCCGAGGCTTCAACAACTGCAACCATTCTTGCCAGTTCGCACTTAGGCTTCGCACTCTCGACCACTCAGGTAGCCAGCGGCTCCGTCATTGGAGCTGGATTGGGCAGAAACCCGAGAAGTGTCAGGTGGCGGGTCGCCGGGAGGATCGGAATTGCCTGGCTGGTAACTCTTCCCTGTGCTGCGGCTATGGCCGCTGTTGCCGAGCTAATCGCAAGGCTCGGACCTCTTGGAGTATTGGCAGACACGATCGTAGGGGCAGTTGTAATTATTCTGATGTTCCGACGATCCCGTAGGAACCCGGTCAACAGCAAGAATGTGACCGGTGAGATTCCAGTGATTGAGTTCACACCGAGCGTTGTGATGCCAAAAGCGCCGCCGGTAATCGCCAGTGCCAAGCCAAAGCCTCCCGCTGACCAGGGAGGGCAGGGGAAGTGATCGACTGGCTTTCTTTTGTGGTCGTGGCTACCGCCTCGCTGATCGGAGCTTGTTTGGTGGTGGTAATCGCTTCACTTGGGATACGTCTTTATGAACGAGGCATTCAGGCGCGCGCAGAGAACCCCGATTCGGGCAAGGTGAAGATAGCTCTCTCCAGGCTGCTGTTCGGAATATCTGGAATCCTGGCTCTGTTCGGCGTCTACTTGATAGTCCCCATCTTCCATTGATTGGGGTTGTCATCGGGCTTCGCGCCCAAAGCTAGAGTTGGAACATCGATCTTCAAAGGAGATTTTCGAATGTCTGAAGCGCCAAGCGCTCTGCCCAGCGAACCGGCTGGCCCAACCCGCACAGAAACCGACTCTGTCGGCTCGATGGAGATTCCAATGGACGCCTATTGGGGGATTCATACCGAGAGGGCAAGAGAGAATTTTCCAATTACTCGGAGACCAATCTCGGTCTATCCCGACCTGATCCGGGCCCTCGCTATGGTGAAGCAGGCTGCAGCACGTGCGAATCGCGAGCTGGGCACTATTGACGCAGCCAAGGCGGAGGTCATTGACAAGGCCTGCCAGGAAATTATCGATGGAAAATTCCATGACCAATTTCTGGTGGGAGTCATACAGGGCGGTGCCGGCACCTCGACAAATATGAATACAAACGAGGTGATCGCCAATCGGGGCCTCGAACTCATGGGCGAGAAGCTCGGCGACTACGTGCACCTTCATCCGATCGATGATGTCAATCGGAGTCAGAGCACAAACGACGTCTATCCGACCGCGATAAAGCTCGCGATGGTATTGAGTACTCAACGATTGCTCGCAGAGCACAAGAAGTTGATCGCGGCCTTTGAGAAGAAGGGTGCGGAGTTCGCCAGTGTGCTAAAGGTCGGAAGGACCCAACTGCAGGATGCGGTTCCAATGACCCTCGGTCAGGAATTCAACGGCTTCGCCCACACCCTGATTGAGGATCAGGAGCGGCTCAGTGAGACGATCCCATGGCTCAATGAAATCAATATGGGCGCAACAGCTATTGGGACAGGGATAACTGCGGACCCTCGCTACGCGGAAGCGGTCAGACGGAAATTGGAAGAAGTCACCGGAATCCCGATGGTTACTTCACCGGACCTGATCGAAGCAACCAGCGATGCCGGCATCTTCATGACGCTGAGCGGCCATCTGAAGAGGGCAGCAGTGAAACTCTCGAAGATTTGCAACGATCTCCGACTGCTTTCCAGCGGCCCGCAGGCAGGAATCGGAGAGATCAACCTCCCTGCGCGTCAGGCCGGATCGTCGATCATGCCAGGCAAGGTCAATCCGGTAATCCCCGAGGTAGTGAACCAGGTTGCCTTCAGCGTGATTGGAGCGGATGCGACGGTCACTGCCGCCGCAGAAGCCGGCCAGTTGCAATTGAATGCATTCGAGCCGGTCATAGCGCACAGCATCCTGCAGTCACTGGCATGGATGACGAATGCGTGCTACACGCTGCGCGTCCACTGCATTGATGGGATCACCGCCAACACCTCAAGGCTTGCTGCTCAGGTGGGAACTTCAGTCGGCGTAGTCACGGCGCTCACTCCATACATCGGCTATGCCGCCGCTGCCAAACTGGCACATACTGCACTGACGACGAACGCTTCAATAGCCGAGCTGGTCGTCGAGGCAGGACTTATGAAAGCCGATGAAGTCGCAAGAGTTCTGTCGCCTGAGCGACTCAGCGGTCTTGCTCCTGTAACAGGTGCTATCACAACCGTTGAAGCTGACTCCTGAATCATCAATTTCTACGGTGGGAATTGATCAGTTGTGAGAGGGGTCTCGGCGATTCCTGAGCTTCACAGTTATGGAATTCCGGCTCGCCAGAGCATGACGCCAAAGGTGCGCGGTGACCGAACTGCGGTAAGGGCTCCATCGGCTGGAAAGTCTTTCGAGACCGCGAGCATCTCCTGGCAGGCCAAGCAATGTTGCCCCTTGCCTTACAACGAGATCACCTGAAAGAAACACATCCTGTGCACCAAGAACTCTCATTGCTACATGGCCAATCGTCCACGGTCCGATTCCTGGAAATGGCAGAAGTCGTTCTCTGAGTTCTTCGGGGTTCAGGTCTGGATTGATGACGAGTTCACCTTCGGCCAGAGCCTGACAAACCCCTATAACTGCTGATGCGCGGGCGCGCGGTCCTCGAAGCAGGCTCGCTCCCTCTGACGCGATCATTGCTGAGGTTGGGAATAGCCCTGAGTCCGGGCAAAGCTCCAGACAAAGCCGGGACAAAGCGCTTCGAGCCGCGGAAATCGAAACTTGCTGGCCGATCATTGTCCGGACCAATTCCTCCTCAGCAAACAGACTCCCAGGGATTCGGAGACCGGGGGATTGACGAATGAGCACACCAACGTCAGGATCCTCGGCAAGCTTGCGATCTGAATCTGTCGTGTCAATATCAAGGCTCAGCAGCCGTCGAACTCTTTGCTCCAGTTCCACAGGGAGCTTGTCTCCATCCAGAGAACAACCGAAGATGGCGTAGTTCTCCCTGCCAGCTCGAACCAGCGAAATGTTCAATTCTTTAACACCGCCAGAGGTACGGATTTTTCGCCGGTAACGCTGAGGAGTTGCATCCTCAATTTCAGGAATTGCGTGCGTTGCCAGATATCCGAGAACTCCATGGGCATCGTAGTTGCCTGTCGATTTCAGGAGAGTTGCCGGCATGAGACAACTCTCTCACCGTGAACTGCGGCAGTTAGGGTTAATGTGTGAGTTCTAAGCGCGGTGTGATCGTTGTTGGCAGCGCAAACATGGATCTTGTGGTCACGGTTGAGCGTATTCCCAATCCAGGAGAAACCCTCAAAGCAACCGGAGTTGCGAATTACCCGGGAGGCAAGGGGCTCAATCAGGCGGTAGCGGTTGCGAGATCCGGTGCCGATTGTTCAATGATTGGTGCTCTCGGCAGCGATGAGAATGCGGTAATTCTTCGTGGAGTCATGAAGGATGCCGGAATCGACGATTCGCAAGTCCGGAGCGAAGACGGAGTTTCCGGACTTGCCCTGATCACGGTCGCCGCGAACGCAGAGAATACCGTGCTGGTAGCTTCCGGTGCCAATGCCGCAGTGACAGCAATGGGAGAAGGAGACCTGGCGAAACTGGCTTCAGGAAAAGTCGTCCTGGCACAGCTTGAATTGCCAATAGGGGCCGTGACAGAGGCAGCAAGGGCTTCGAGGGAATTCGGATCTGAATTCATCCTTAACGCCGCACCTGCAATGAAATTGCCCGAAGATCTGATCGGACATCTGGACTTCCTGATCGTAAACGAACATGAAGCCTGTGTGATCGCAGAATTAGACGATCTGCGGGAGGCATCCGAAGTTTTGGCCGCACGGGTACCGAATCTGATAGTCACTCTTGGCTCTGCTGGCAGCGTCTACTACCGAAATGGCGAGCAAGTTGCCGAGATCGAGGCTCTCAAGGTAAGCGCAGTTGACACCACCGGAGCGGGTGACACTTATTGCGGTGCCTTCGCCGCCGCGCTGGCCGAGGGCCAGGAAGTCCGGCAAGCGATCCGGTTTGCAACTGCCGCCGCGGCACTCTCGGTCCAGAAAGAAGGAGCGGTGCCGTCGATCCCGTTGCGGGACGAGGTAGATGCGCTGCTTGCCGGTTCGTAATGGACGATCAACTCGTAACTGCGCTTCGGGACGCTCTGGGTCCCTCGGTTACTACCGATCCGGTCGCTCTGGCCGAAGCTCGCAAGGACAAATCAGGGTATGAGAGCGACTCTTCACCTCTGGCGATCGTAGAGGCGCAGTCTGTAGAGGATGTCCGGCTGACGATGGAATTTGCCTTTGAGAATCGAATTCCGGTCGTTGTTCGAGGCGCGGGGACTGGGCTCGCCGGAGGTGCGATAGGCGGAGCGGGAGAGATAGTCCTGTCCACTCTGAGGATGAACCGGGTATTGTCTCTCAATCCGGATGATCAGACTGCGGTTGTCGAACCCGGTTTATTGAATGGTGAGTTCAACGATTCGCTTCGAATGCATGGCCTTTGGTACCCGCCGGATCCTGCGAGCCGGGCGATTTCCACCATCGGTGGCAATATCGCGACAAACGCCGGAGGGCTGCTCTGCGCGAAGTATGGCGTGACAAGGGAGTCCGTCCTTGCGCTAACCGTCGTGCTTGCAGATGGCCGCACTCTCAATCTCGGTCGCGGAACCGTGAAGGGAGTCACCGGCCTTGATTTGGTTTCGCTCTTCGTTGGCTCTGAAGGAACCCTTGGCGTAATTGTCGCGGCAACACTTAGACTTCGAAATCTTCCTCCGGGGCCGACGGTCACGATTCAGGTTGAGTTCGATCGCGTCGATGCCGCAGCGCGAGCATCAATGGACTTGAGCCGATCGGGACTTCAACCCGCATCGATGGAACTCATGGATGAAGTTTCAATCCGATTGATCAGCAGGTACCTGAAGTCTGATTCTGACATTCGCTCTGGTGCTCGGCTGATAGTTCAATTCGACGAGGGCGACGGTCAGTCGGATGCTGCCAGGGCTGTAGAGATCCTTGAAGCTGGCGCAAGGAAAGTTGAAGTGTCAGCCGACGCGGCAAGCGGAGAGGACATCCTTGCCTTTCGGCGAGCATTTCACCCGGCAATGGCCGCGACCGGCAGAGTCCTGATCGAAGATGTCGCAGTTCCGAGAAGCAAACTGGGTCAAATGTTTGGGGAAATAGCCAGAATCGGAAAGAAGTACGGACTGGAGATTCCAACTGTTGCGCATGCGGCGGACGGGAATCTTCACCCGAACTTCATGATCGAGGGCGAAGCGATTCCAGATTCAGTCTGGGAGGCGGCAGGGGAGCTGTTTCGTTCTGCCCTCGACCTCGGGGGAACTCTAACCGGTGAGCACGGAGTAGGCCTGTTGAAGCGCAGGTGGCTTTCCGAGGAACTCGGAGACGATCAGGTTTCTCTTCAAAGAGAGATTAAGCAAGTCTTTGATCCTCGGGGGATACTAAACCCAGGCAAGGTCTTCTGATTGAGTGCCGGAATACTGAAGGGTGACGCTAATGACAGGCGATAGCTTCTGGATTGCACTCGTGACGCTGCTTGCAGTCTGGATCCTCGCTGCCCTGCTGCAGGTGGTTGACGTTGGAACCGGCCACTTTGTTCGCCGGGCGGGCAGAACTGCCGGAAATCGCGATCGCGACCGCATCCTGACCTGGATGATCGCGATTGGCTCAATCCTGCTGGTCGCGGTAGCGGCGGGAGTTGACCTGTCGCTGCGTCTGATTCTGGGCGCCTCGCACGACAACGGAGAGTCGATTGAATTGCTGATTGGTTCAATCGGGGTAGTGCTGAGCTTCGCTGTCGCAGTAGTTAGCGCCTTGCTGATCTCGAGGGCGCTCCGGCGCCCCCAGACCGGTTATCAGGTGCTTCGCGACGAGCTCAGGTCGCAATCGGGCTCGAGGCTATCCAAAGGCAGAATTGCCGACTACAAGTCCTGGCTTTCGGCCGTCGATGAGCGACAGAAGAGTCTTAGCTCCAAGGTCGCAATTGGCAGAGTAGTTCGGTCCATCCCGGTGATTCTGGCGGTGGTAATCACGGCTCTTGCCATTTGGTCGACAATTTCAGGCAGACCCCGGGTTTGGGTGATCATCGTTGGCCTGGTCGCCTGCGGGTTGAGCATTTGGCTTGCGGTCTGGGGCGCCCGGATTTCGCTTGCACGTAACCTCGCAGCCTATGCAGTTCACCAGAAGCAGCGTGCGGAGGCGCTGCTTCTGATTGCCGATCTTGAGCGTAAGGCTCCACGCAGAGTCGCCGGGCTAAGTGAGCGGGTGTCCAGAGCTCTGGCGATCCTTCGCGAGCAGCAGGGTCAGCAGTCTCAGGAGAACAAGTCGCGCTAAACCGATAGACTTGCACGTTGCCATTTCAAGGGGTGTGAGTCTGTTTGGGCAATTCTGAGTTGCAGCGGGAGCGCGAATACGTCAATGGACTATATGCCCGACTGGGCGAGCTGATTGAGGAAGCGAAGCAGCGTCTCGCAGAAGTGAGATCAAGCGACGTGGGCGGAGGGCATCAGGCCAGATCCGAACGGGACAGCTTCGCGAAGCTCTTCGAAGATCGGATTTTGCAACTGCAGGAGGTTGGCGATCGACTCGCCTTCGGCCGTATTACTACGGATGAAAATGAGCCGGAGCCTGTGCACCACTACATTGGGCGGATCGGAATTCGAAGCGAAGACCTGAAGCCTTTGCTACTGGACTGGCGGGTACCGCAGGCAAGTGCGTTCTATCAGGCAACTGCGCTGAACCCGATGGGGACGAGATCCAGGCGACACTTGTATGTTCGAGGTCGCGAACTGGTCCGAATAGAGGATGAGGTTTTCGATTCCAAATTGCTTCAAAGCGAGGGGATTCAACTCCAGGGAGAGGGGGCCCTGCTTGCCGCAATGAGCGCTCAGCGCACTGGCCGAATGTCAGACATAGTCGCCACGATTCAGGCGGAGCAGGACAAAATCATCCGATCAGAGATCAAGGGGGTGCTGGTTGTTCAGGGCGGACCGGGCACCGGAAAGACCGCAGTAGCCCTGCACCGGGCAGCGTTCCTCCTCTATTCAAACCGGGAACGGCTGCGATCCAGCGGGGTGCTCATTGTGGGACCCACTCGATCCTTCGTTCGGTACATCGAAGCAGTACTACCCTCCCTTGGAGAATCTGGGGTAGTACTCGCGAGCCTTGGCCAGTTGTATCCAGGAATCGAAGCCAGTGAAGACGATCCCACCGCCACCGCACGGCTAAAGGGATCGATCGAGATGGTGAAACTTATTGAGAAGGCCGTCAGATCGCGTCAGGTGATTCCCGAGGCAGCCGCAGAAATAAGGGTTAATGGCGAATCCCTGACGCTGGAGCCTGAATTGATTGCGCGGGCCCTGAAGTCGGCTCAGGCCACAGGTTTACCGCACAATGAAGCGCGAGTGGTTTTTGCCAGAGCTGCACTCGGCGAGTTAACCGAAAGGATGGCCGCGAAACTCAGAGAGAGAGGCTCAACGCTCGACGACTCCGACCTCGCCTTGCTCAGAGAAGATCTTCGGACTTCAGACGACGTTAAAGTTCAGTTGAACACTGCCTGGCTGCCGTTGACTCCTCAGAAGCTTCTTCAGGATCTCTATTCGCGACCCAATTGGCTGGCCGAACTGACCCCCGATTGGAATCCGGAAAAGCGCGCGCTGCTTAGGCGCGATCGCGGAGCAGAGTTCACGATTTCCGACATCCCCCTGCTGGATGAGGCGGCCGAGTTGCTGGGGGAGGATGCGGTCCAGGACCAGTCTCGGCTCAGGCAACAGCAGGAGCAGGCCGAACGAGACATTGAGAATGCAAGGCAGGCAATCGAGAGCTTCAAAGTCGAGGGATTCATCGATGCGAAGTCTCTTGCCGAGGGTTTCGCAGATTACTCGGACTCCGTGACCACAGCCGAGAGAGCCGCAAGTGATCGCACCTGGGCATACGGTCACGTTGTAGTTGACGAAGCGCAGGAGCTCTCTGCAATGCAGTGGAGGTTGCTGCGACGCAGAGGGCCATCACTGTCGTTCACAGTCGTCGGTGATATTGCGCAGGCGGCTTCAGCTTCTGCTGTGGGGGACTGGTCGACAGCGTTGAAGTCCCTGATAGGCGCCAGGAACCAATCAGACTGGCTGAGGCTCGAAGAACTCACAGTCAACTACCGCACGCCCTCGCAAATCGCCGAACAGGCCGAGCGAATGGCATTGGCACACAACCTGCCGATCACTGCCGCCGCTGCGGTCAGATCCAGCAATTGGCCTCCTGAGCTGGTAAACAGCGCCGAAACTGCAGTCGAACTCGCCTTCGAAGTTGGAGGGACTATTGGGGTGATGGCGCCAAAGTCGCGATTGCCTGAGTTATTTGAGGAGCTTCAAGCTACTTTCCCGGGACGAGTCGGGATCGGGGCAGAAGGCATTGATTCTGAGATCACCGTCTTGAGCACTTTCGATGCAAAGGGGCTCGAGTTCGATACCGTAGTTATCGTTGATGCCGTGCAAATCGTCGATGAATCGGATCGCGGCGCAGCCTCGCTTTATGTGGCAATGACAAGGCCGACTCAGCGGCTGGTCTTCGTCGGGACGAATGCCCTTCCGGACGGAATCGACTTGTCTCGATCTTCAGGAAAACAGTCCGAATCCGAAATGGCCAATTAGCAGCCAGAGCAGGAAGATTCCAACCATAAGGGAAACCGCCGCCCAGGAGATTCCCCTCTTGAGCCTTCGACCCTGAGGGGCGATCATGTCTGCGGCCAGTCGGGAATTCAGGCCACTTCGAGCTTCGGCCGGCGACTGTAAGCGAGAGTCAGCGTATCTGGCTGATTGGGAAATCACCTTCTTGCCGACCGTCTGCACAATCTTGAAGAACTGCGAGAGGACCTCAGGAGTTGACAAGTCAAGCTGACCGTTTGCGTAGAAGAAGATCCAGTCATCCACAACTTCGACATCCAGTGCGGCCGCCTTGTCCATGAGAGCGCTCATGAGATCTGGAGTGAAGATGTATAGAGCATCGGTTTCATACTCTTTCGGGCAATACAGCTTGAATTTGCTGTTGAAGTCTCCCTCAAGTTCCAGCACCTGGCTCCGAGTGAAGATCGCCGGCAAGTTGCTCAAAATCGTGTTGTTGAGTTTGGAATCCAGCACCATCTGCGGCAGCCTGCGGTCCAGTTTGAGAGCCAGATAGGTCCAGTGATGAGTCCTCTTGTTCTTTCCCGATCCGGTCGTGTATCGATATTGCGCAATGTCTACGAAGGGGTCATCAAGGCGACTGATTCGCTCCTGAATGGCTCGGTTTTCGCCAATCGAAAAGATCATGCCTGCATAACCTGGAGGGGCGGTCTCGGTTTCGAACACCAGATCGTTGTCGAGGGCGAATCTGCTCATTCGAATCCAGCGTTCCCACTGCCCCCGGCTTCTTACGAGCGAGAGCACGACGAAAATACCTCCTGCGACAAGGAGCAGGATGAGAATCAATGCAGGGTTGCTGAACTCCACTTCGAAGAGGATCGAAGCCGCGAGACCGATTATTGCCAGAATGAAGGTTCCGATTATGAGCCTGAAGATTAGCTCGCCGGATTGAGAGGAGGAGTGCGCTCGCTTGAATTGCCTGATTTGCTCTGCAGTTACCGAAGAGTTAAGCGGGCTGTAGTCGAGTTCTTTCATTTCCGCCTCAGAGTTCGTCGGTCGGTCTAAATGGCATCCTAGAACCATGGCTATTCTCTCCGACGCGATGCTCGACCGGTTTCGATCCAGAGCAGGGGCTTACGATCGCGAAAACAGGTTTCCATTTGAGGATTTCGAAGAGCTAAAAAAGGCGGGCTATCTGGCGGCGCTTGTCCCGGAGCAATTCGGTGGAAAAGGACTTAGCCTGCAGGAGGTAGCTGAAGAGCAGAAGCGGCTTGCCGCTGCAAGTGCAGCCACTGCACTCGCGGTGAACATGCACCTGATCTGGACCGGCGTCGCGCTGGTTCTTAACAGGCAAAGTGATCATTCACTTGATTTCGTTCTGGAGGAGGCGGCCAGAGGCGAGCTGTTCGCACTTGCAATCAGTGAAGCCGGCAACGACTTGGTCCTATTCGGGAGTCAAACTCAAGCGGTTCCACTCGACGATGGGGGATACGAGTACACCGGCACCAAGATCTTCACGAGTCTTTCACCGGCCTGGTCAAGGCTTGCGATTTTCGGGATGGACTCGACTTCTCCGGATGCGCCGAAGCTTGTCCATGCGGTAATCGAGCGCGATGCGGAAGGAATTCAAATTCTCGACGACTGGGACACGCTCGGAATGCGCGCGACAAGCGGCAACACCACGAAGCTCTCAAAGGTTCGGGCCCGGGCGGATCGCGTACATCGCAGGATCGACCCGGGTCCCAGTTCCGATCCGCTCATTCTTGCGATCTTCGCGAACTTTGAGATCCTTCTTGCTTCGGTATACACGGGCATTGCCTTGCGGGCGGTTGAACTTGCGATTGAAAGTGCAAAGGCCCGTACCTCATCCAGGGCTGGAGGAGCACCGAAGTCCTCGGATCCTGACGTTCGACGCAGAATCGCGGGAGCCGCGATGGCCCTGGACGGTATTCATCCGCAACTGGAAAAGTTTGCAGGTCAGGTGGATGCCGGAGCCGACCTCGGCGATCGCTGGTTTCGAGAACTGGTTGGCCTCAAGGTGCGTGCCGTCTCTGCCGCACAGTACGCAGTTAACCAGTGCGTCAAGGCTTCAGGTGGTGGCGCATACTTCAATCGCAGCGAGCTAAGCAGGTTGTATCGGGATGTGCTTGCTGGCTCGTTCCAGCCGAGCAACGAAGACTCTGCCCTTTCTACGGTAGCTTTGGACATCCTTGGTCCGATGACCTGAAAAGACTCATCGCCCGGTGCGGCACTTGGTGCGGCTCTTCCGGGCGATGAGTTGACCTGATTACAGAATGCGCTCAAAAGCCAGCCAGGTCAATAGCCGGATGCTATATGAAGGGCACAGATTCGACCTTTGGAACCCATTTCTGGGGGTTAGTGGAGGCCATTGCTACAAGGTAGCTTCAAAGTGAGCCCGCTACCCGAGTGAGCTTGAGGCGCGCCCTGCCCATAAATTGGAGAACCCGATGTCCAATCGACCTACTGCGACGCAGGGCGCAGTGGCATTGGGTCGACCATTTCCAAATTTGAAGGAACTGCTTGGCGAAGCGAGACTCCTGCCCTCGCGATCCGGACTGGCCAGATTCTTTGGCATCAACCCGCTGCCTCCGGGATTGCGATTGTCGTATATTTCCGCTCTCGGAGAAGTCGCAATTGCGGACATGCTCGCGAGTCTGGGAGAAGATTGCTACTCGAGGCACTCGATTCCGATAGGCAAGTCCGACAGCGAAATTGATCATTTGCTGGTCGGTCCGATGGGGGTATTTACGATCTCTGTGCAGCCGCTCGCCGGAAAATCGCTCTGGGTTGGTGACGTGACAGTGATCGTGGATGGGGAGAGGGTGCCGTTCATCAGAGACTGCGAGTTTGAGGCAGTCAGGGCAACCCAGTTGCTCTCCGACGCGGTGGGCGAGCGAGTGGATGTTACCCCCTGCCTCGTAGTCGTTGATCCGAGAAATGTGACTGTTGCCAGACCGCCTAAGAAGGTTGCGGTTCTAACTCCCAGGGAACTTCGGCCGTGGTTGAGCTCCCTTAAGTCGGAAATCTCAGAGTCCCGACTGAAGGCGATTCGCGCTGCGGCAGAGTCGGATTCCACCTGGGGATCCAGGGCGAAAGGATCTGGTGATGTAGAAGCTGATCTGGCCGAGTTTCGCCGGATCAGAGCAGAGTCGAATCAGGCTCGCCGCATCCGTCTCGTCTGGATAGCCGGAGCACTTATAACGGTGTGGCTGCTGATCATGCTGGCCATTGGGTTGGCTAACGGCCAGTTGTTCCACTAATCAATCGGGTTCAGGCAATTCAGGGGCGAAGCAGAAATGTCGCCCCTACAATTGCGATGGCGATCGAGGCGATGAGAGCGAACAAGCCCCCAAACATGAGGAAAGTCGACTTGCGGATGCGCTCCCGCAAAGTTTCTTCCTGAAAGCTCTCCAGGCGATGCCGAACCTGCGCAAGTGTGTCGAAGGTTCCAAGCTTTCGGCCATTGCTGCTGGTGACTCTGAACTTGCCTGCAGAGGTCAAATTGACTTCAGCCGCGACTTCTCCGTCCTTTTCTACGATCCAGCTTTGAGGCAAGCCAGATTGAGGTTCCGGGCTGGGCATGCCGGAAGAAATCGATCGGGTCATCGATGTCATGGTTGATCTGCTTTCCTGAACGGTTAACTTCAGACCGTTCAAACTGAGCCACTCGAGGAGATTGACCTTCTGGTACTTCCCTGAATCGGGTGCGAGCCGACGGTGGCAACTCAGCAACTTTACCTGAACCGACTAGCTTCGTGCTTATTGAAGTCAGCGAGTTTTCAGCAAATTCCCGAGCGCTGTACAGTGCTGATCAAGTTCGGTCATTCGTAACGATTCACAATTCCCGATAAAAACTGAGGCGCCAATACCCCCAATTGCACTACGCTCTGATACGCAGTTGCTGTACCTCGCAGATCTTGAATGACAGTGTGCCAAGAGGCGTTCTGAACCTTCGGGAGCGGACGATGATCACCGCGACGGGTGGCTTCGGCAATCGGAGCTATCGAGATTGACTCCTGAAGGAGAAGGAAAATGGCAGTAGGCACGGTCAAGTGGTTCAATGCGGAAAAGGGATTTGGCTTCATCGCTCCAGACGACGGCAGCCCCGATGTATTCGCCCACTACACCGCGATCGCCGGGAGCGGGTACCGCTCTCTGACTGAGAACCAGAAAGTCGAATTCGACCTGACTCAGGGACCGAAGGGTCCGCAGGCGGAAAACATTCGCGCACTCTGAAATCTCTTTACCGAGATGGATGCGCGCGAGCAGTTTGAGAAATTCCGGGAGAGACGCACCCGCGCGGTGCTGGAGCCAAGAGGCAATCTGGCTCTTGTCTCGACAAACTGGATTGATTCGCCGCAAGAGGTCTGGGGAGTCCCGGGCCGCTGGGAGCCATTGCCTCCCGGCGAGTCCGGGCTCAAACTGACAGCTACCGCTGGCGAGGGGATTCGGCTTGATGGCGAACTGGTCGATTCTGAAGTGGTTGTCAGAGGCAAGGACTCGGAATCTCCCGGTGAGCTTGAGTTCAGCAGTACCGTCAGTGGCTTCGTTATTGCAGGCGAGGGCGGTCGTTACGCGCTCCGAGTCTGGGACTCTGAATCAGAGGCGGTTCAGAACTTCGGTCGAATTGACTTCTACCCATACAACCCGGAGTGGGTGGTTGAAGCTCGGTTCTCCGAAAAGCCGGGGATGACCCTCCCGTTTGAACATAGCAAGGACGAGGGCAAGACCCGCGACCTGGAAGTTCCGGGCGAAGTGAGCTTCACGAAGGATGGCGTCGAGTATTCGCTTGCCGCGATCAGCTCCGGCAAAGCATTGCAGATCGTCTACTCGGATTCGACGAGCGGAGTGGACACCTACGGAGTCGGAAGATTCCTCTTCGTCCTTCCCGACAAGGCCGGAAAGGTGACCCTCGATTTCAATCTCGGGGTACTGCCGCCCTGCGCTTTTTCCTACGCATTCAACTGCCCGATGCCGCCGAAGCAAAACCGATTTGCCGTCCCAATCGAAGCCGGGGAGAAAAATGTCCTCGCCCGAAGCGGCGAGCTTCTGCACTGATTGAATCGGTTTGTCGGCGACTCCGGGCAGACTTGAAGCGTGTTTCGGGTTCTGGCAAGAGTCGAAGGCTCGAATCGAGTCCGATTCAAACTTGCGCGACTCGAAGAGCCGGACTCTGCCTTCGAATATTCTCCCGTTCAAGACTGGAGTGAGCTGGCCCGGATAGTTTCCCGTGAAGAAGCGCCGGGCATTCGCTGGGTGTGGGACGATACCGCGATCTGGTATCCGCCGCTGCTAGAAGCGGGAGTTCGAGTCGAGCGCTGCCATGACTTGCGGCTGGCTCACGTCATTCTCAGAAATTCCGAGTTCACCGCCGATACCGGGTTTGCGAGGGCGGCGCCGACCGTGTGGGATGAACCGACCGGGGAGCAGACTATTCACTTGGAACAGGCTTCGACATCCCTCTTCGATGACGAGTTCCTGAACCAGAGCCTCGAGACCTCCAATACTTCGCAGGCAGCGGATCCGATTGAAGAGCTTCGTGCGCAAAGGAAAGCGATCGAGGCCTCGGGGGAATCTGGTCGACTCGGGCTGCTCGTTGCTGCGGAATCCGCGGGGGCGCTTGTAGCAAGCGAAATGCATTTCGCGGGACTGCCGCTTCGGGCGGAGTTGCACGAGAAGATGCTTGCCGAATTGCTTGGTCCGCGCCCGGTTTTGGGAATGCGGCCAGCGAGGCTTGAAGCAGTGCTTGCGAGAGTCAGAGTCGCGCTGCAGTCACCCGAACTGAATCCCGATTCGCCGTCGGAGCTGCTGAAGGCGCTGCGCCAGGCGGGACTCAGAGTGGCTTCGACAAGATCCTGGGACCTGCGCAAACTGGATCACCCGGCGATCGAACCGCTGCTCGAGTATAAGAAGCTGTCGAGACTCCTGAGCGCCAACGGCTGGCACTGGCTCGATGCCAATGTGCACGACGGCCGGTTTCGCCCGGACTATGTGGTGGGTGGGGTGGTTACCGGTCGCTGGGCGAGCAAAGGCGGCGGAGGCGCACTCCAGTTGCCGAAGCAAGTCCGTGGTGCAGTGGTAGCTGACCCCGGTTGGAAACTCGTGGTGGCGGATGCCTCGCAGCTCGAGCCGCGCATCCTCGCCGCGCTGTCGGGCGATACGGCGATGGCCGAAGCGGGCCGCGCCAGGGACATGTATGCGGGGATTGTGGAAAGTGGAGCGATTAAGTCCCGTGATCACGCAAAGGTCGCCATGCTAGGAGCGATGTACGGCGCAACAACGGGGGAGAGCGGCAGGCTCATGCCTGCCCTGACCAGAGCCTTTCCACGGGCAATCGGACTGGTCGAAAGCGCGGCGCGAGCGGGAGAACGGGGCGAGATCGTTACTACCCGGCTCGGTCGCAGCTCGCCCAAACCCGGCGGAAACTGGCGCGAACTGCAGTCGGCAGCGTACGAACAGGGTGCGACGGATGCTGATGCGAGTCGTGCTCGCGGTCAGGCTCGGTCCTGGGGTCGGTTCACCCGCAACTTCGTTGTTCAGGGCACCGCAGCAGAGTGGGCGCTGTGCTGGATGGCGACACTGCGAGGATTGCTGCACGAACTGGGCGGCGAAGCGTGGTTAACGGATGCCCCGCACCTAGTGTTTTTCCTGCACGATGAAATCGTCGTACACTCGCCGGCTGCAAGGACGGATGCCGTGGTCGATGCGATCGAGCGAGCCGCCGCGGAGGCCGGCCGCCTGCTGTTCGGCGCAACCCCGGTCGAGTTCCCGCTGAGCATCTCGGTCGTGGACTCCTACGCCGACGCCAAGTAGTGGACGTAACCCCTCCTCCTCGAAACATCGACCGCTTCCTTATCCACAATTCAAGCTGTCAAGCCCGATGTTTCCGGTCTATCGCGCTAGATTTCCGTCAACCGGTCCGTGAAAATGGGAGTGTGATCGAGTTGACCGAACCCCAAGTTTGGGTGCTCATGGGCATTTTCGCAACGGCGGTTTTCGGCATGCTCGGCTGGCAGACGACGAGTTTCAACCGCAACCTAATAATCGTCAGAGACTCCCTTCGCGAGAGCATCGAATCTCAGGGCAAGGTAATCGACGCCAGATTTGAGGCGCTTGATTCTCGGATTGACAGACTCGAGCGCAAGGTAGACGATCTGGATCAGGACGTACAGGCTATTTCGCGGCGCGTCTTCGGCACCGATCCTCACTGACTTCCGAGCTGGTAGGTCGATGCCGCTTTGAGGCATATCACCGCTTGCCTTAAGCGATCGCAACCCTACGCGCCAGTACCTTGCTTCGCATGGTTAACAGCCAACTTCCCACAGCAATCAGAAAAGGAAGAGCGATCACAATTTGTCCTATCTGTAGCCATGGAGGTACGAATGGCAGTCCGGTGGGGCCAAGAGCCCAGGCCGGAACGAGTGCAGTCACCGCACCCAGCAAACTCCCGATCCCGGTGATGACTATCGCCTGCCAGAACGCGAAGCTCTTGCGGACGAATCGTCCGGCCCCGATCGCCGATAGTGTTGCATCATCCTGCCGTCCATCGAAGCGAGCGAGCCCGATTGCGATCGCCGAGGAGGCGATGGCGATGAGCCCCGCGAGTCCGAGCAGACCCCACACCCAGGGCGCAAAATAGTCTGTCGGCCCTGTCTCAATATTTGCGTTGATCCGCGACTACTCGCTGTTATTGTCGGGTAGCGCAGCGATTGCCTGATTCAGAGCATCCTGTTCCTGCGTAGTCGGGACGGTCTTCGTCGAGGCGATAACGACGGAAGGGCGGTAGCCAAGTTCGAGTCGATCGGCAGTCGCTTTCGAAATGAAGGCCCCGAAGTAGAGCGGGTGCTCGGGTAATTCTATGACCGCACTAAGCGTCTCCGTACGCTGCGGCTTGCCAGGATCCTCCCCTTGATCCCGCTCTTCGAGTTGCTCAGGCGACCACCAGGAAATGGATACTTTATCCCCATCTACATAGTCGCGGTAGAGCGCTACAACGCCTCCGCTGTTTAGCACTTCTTTAGCTCGTGCGCTCGGCTCCTTGCCCAGAATGATTGCAAGACTTTCGGCGTCCCCGACAAAAAGATGATCGAATCCTGGACTCGAGAATCCAGAGGGGAAGAAGTTCTGGCAACGCCAGTCTTTCTGTGCAGCCCGGCCGGCGGGGGTCGCTGAGTCGTCGGCGCCGGGAGTGTAATCAGACGAGAACGGATTACTGGGGCATAGGTTCTGCGGTGGGACATCCAGAGTGGTGACCTCCGAGCTCCCGCCGGGTGAAACCCAGTCGGGCACTCCGTAGAGCAATTGCATTTGATCTTCGTTGACCGATTCCTGAATGGCGCGTTCGATGGCCTCGGGATGCGCATAGGTCGAGACGATGGGTTTTTCTGGGTCACTAAAGTCTGCCAGTGTGAGCGGTACTCTGACGCCGCCGAGCGGCATGCTCCACTGGTAAGTGTTCAACATTCTCGCGTCGCTGCCAGCGGCGATGCACATGCCGAGGACGGCAACAAACACTGTCGTCATAACGGCGGCGAGCGCCGGAACGGCGCGCCCGGGATTGCGTGCCGAGTCACGGGATGCGAGTCTCGCGCCAAGCCCGGAACCGCGCATGATCCGGGCGATCGCGCGCAGGAGGAGTGGCCCGCACAGCACGAGACCGAGCTGTACGAGAATCGGTCCAATGATGAGCATGAGGACCGGGATCCACTGCAGCGGATGCCCGCTCGGATAGTCTCGCCCCGCCTCGATGAGCACGGCCATGAAGATGCCGCCGACGAGCGTGATCCCGATGCCGCTCAGAAGCATCGCGAGTCCGACCACTGGCCGCCGAGCGCTCGGCGCCGGCGGCTTACGTGCTCCGCGCAGTGCGGCGACGACATCGAAGCGGCTCGTGTTGCGCGCCGGCAGCAGTGACGCGATCCAGCCGATGAGTACGGCGAAGGCTACGGAAGCGAGATAGCCGAGCCAGGGCAGATGGAATCCGTAGTACTGGGTGGCACTGCCGTCGGCGGTCACCACCATGAAGATCGCGGCCGCGGCAATCCCGACAACGATGCCGATCAGTCCGCCGATCGTGCCGAGCACGCTGCCGTTCGCGGCGAGGATGCGGAACAGGAGTTTGCGCGATGCCCCGACGCTCGCGATCGTCGCAAGAGTTCGCTGCTGTTGTCGTGCCGTCACTGTGAAGGCGGCACCGGCCAGGAGAATCACTTCGAAAGCCGCGAAAGCGGCAACGATCGCCACGAGCGAAAGGATTGAGAAGAAACTGCTCAGGGTATTGAACTCGGGAATGGAACCGTCCGGCACCGGCGGGTTCAGGAGGACGCTCCTCGACAGAACCGTGATCCCTTCGTCGTTGAGCTCCTTCACCTGCTCCCAGCTCAGTTTGGTGTCGGGAAGGTAGAAGGTGGCGTTCTGCAGGTCATCCCAGGCTGATGTGCCGGAGAGCGCACCAGGTCTTGCGAAGAACCACTCCTGTCTGTCGGCGTGGGTCTCGTCGTCGATGATCCCGACGATCGAGACCCGGGAAATCGGCCCTTCACGCAAGGCGACGGTATCGCCGATCTTTGCCCCGAGTCGGGTCAGAAGGGAGGCGGTTACCATGACTTCTCGGTCGTTACGTGGCGCGCGGCCTTCGGTCACGTCATACATTCCGACGAACGCAGGGTCCCACACCTCGCCCTCGCGCACGTCGATTCGTCCGATGCCGGTTGCGGTCTCCGCCAAGATGGTCGCGGTCGTGATCGGCAGGATGCGCGTCCCAACGGGTAGTGCATCGCGCGGCGAGACCAGATCGCCCTGATCGTCCCAGCAACAAGCGCTGTAATAGTCGGGCTGGTCGGGCACTTGGCGCAATTCAGCGTTCGGCCCCGTGGTGACACGGAGTCGTGCCTCAGTGTGTCCGAGTTCCGTTGCAATGCGCTCCTGTGCGGTCGGGTTGTACATGCTGTCGGCCACAGTCGCGATGCCCACTAGCCCCGTGACGGGCAGCGCAACCATCGCGACAATGAGCACGCTGCGACCGAGGGAGCGAAGGCTTGTGCGCGCCGCAATCTTGAGCGCGACGCGCAGGCTAGCCTTTCGGTTCGCACGCTCCGAGCGGCTCACCGCAACGTCCCGGGCGAGAGCAGCTCGTCGAGGTTGCCTCCGTCGCTCTCGTCGACGATGCGGCCGTCGCGCAGGAACACGATCCGGTCGGCCCACGCGGCGTGCCGCGCGTCGTGGGTCACGAGGATGCCGCCCGCACCGGCGTTGACGCGGCGGCGCAGCATCCTTAGCACGACCTCACCGGTCGTGCTGTCTAGCGCTCCGGTAGGCTCGTCGGCGAGGATGAGGCGTCGCGTTCCGACGACTGCGCGCGCAATCGCGACGCGCTGCTGCTGGCCGCCCGAGAGATCGTCCGGGTAGCGGTCGGCACGGTCGTCGAGCTCGACCGAGCGGAGGGCGTTGAGACCGGCCGAGCGTGCCTTGCGGCGGCGCCATCCGTCGAGTTCTAGCGGTAGCGTCACGTTCTCGAGGGCGGTGAGCGCGGGGATGAGATTGAAATCCTGGAAGACAAAGCCGAGCGTGCGGCGGCGCAGCGCTGCTATACCCGCAGGCGACATGGTTGAGAGCCACTGCCCCTGCACGATGACTTCGCCGCTCGTGGGCGTCGTGAGGCCGCCGGCGATAGTGAGCAGAGTCGACTTGCCCGAACCGGACGCGCCCATGATCGCCACGAGTTCGCCTTCGTGCACAGACAGATCAACGCCAGCCAGGGCTGTGATAGCGGTTTCACCTTTGCCGTAGTGCATTGAGACTCCATCGAGCCGAAGCAGCACCTCGGCGCTCATCGGGAATCCGCCTTTGCCGGCCTTCCGCGCTTGGGCACCTCGGTGCTAAGCGGCATCGGTGCGGCGCGGCCGGCGGCGCTCGCTCGGGTAAGCCTTGCCTCAGAGTGGTCGAGCCAGCGAACTTCCGCCTCCGCCTGGAAGATCATCGAGTCGACCACGAGCAACCAGGCGAGATCCTCCGAGGACTCGGGATCGCCAGAGGCATTCTTTGTGCGGGTGAGTTCCTGCAAGTTTCTCAGTGTCGCGGTGCGCTGCACCTGGATAACTTCTGCAATGTCCACGCCTGGCAGAGTCACGGCGATTGCGAGTTTGATCGCGAGCTCATCCCGCGTGGCAGCGCTCCGCTCGACTGGGGAACCGAGCCAGCCGGCGACCTCCGCTCGGCCCGTCGCGGTGATCGAATAGTAGATCTGCCCGGTATCGGTCTGCCCCGAGTCTTCGAGCCCCAGCTCGGCAGTGTCGGCTTTGACAACCAGCCCATCGCGTTCGAGACGATCCAAAGTGTTATAGATCTGACCGACATTGAGAGGCCAGGTCGAGCCGGTTCTGCGGTCGAACTCATTTCGAAGCTGGTAGCCGTAGCAGGGTCCCTGATCGAGGATGGCGAGGAGGCTCAATCTGACTGACATGGGGCGCCTTTCGATAAAGGGATACCGTGTATATAGTCGCCGAGTATAACCATACTGGATATTGGATTTGCAACTCCGACCGCGTGTCGGAATCACACAGTTGTTATTTGCCGGTTTGATCAGTCATAATTCAAGGGAAACTTCAAACGTCACAACTACATTCGCAGGCCGATGGGGAAGTCGCACCTGACGAATGGAGAAGACTGTGACTGCAAATAGAGCGCGTGGAGTGCTTTACATTCACTCTTCGCCCAAGGCGCTGTGTCCGCACGTCGAGTGGGCGGCAGGCGGCGCGATTGAACACGCCGTGAATTTCAACTGGAATCCCCAGCCGATCCTCAAGAACTCGATGCGGACCGAGTACTACTGGGAAGGCCCGCAGGGTACAGGTGCCCGCCTGGCCTCTGCTCTTCGCGGCTGGGAGCACTTGCGCTACGAAGTTACAGAGGACGCGACCCCCGGTTCAGACGGAGCCAGGTGGATGCACACTCCGGATCTCGGGATCTTCTACGCCCAGACAGACACCGCCGGCAATCTGGTGGTCCCGGAAGACCGGATCAGGTTCGCAATGGAAACCGCCGGTTCCGACGCTTTCGAGCTGCACCGGGAGCTGCGGCTTGCTCTCGGACAAGCCTGGGATGATGAACTCGAGGCGTTCAGGCACGCAAGCGATGAAAATCAGGTTGTTTGGCTGCATAAGGTTGGCTAGCGCGCCGCCGCTCCTGCGGCGCGCACGCGAAACCGCCGAGCGCGGTCGCCGATTTCGCTGGGTTGGTTAGCGCGGGCCGGCTAGCGAGGGTCGGCTAGCGGTCGCGCCAGGCTTCGAGGGCCGCAAGGCTGGTCAGGCTCGGCGTGTAGCCGAAAACGGCCTTGAGCCTGGCGTTTGAGAGCACCGGGCGGTACCTGAGGAATCCAACCTGCTCCGGCCCGTAGCGAGAAACGCGAAGGCGCTTTCCAACCCACAGGGCGGCAGTCAGCAGCCAGGCGGGGACGGTAAGTGTAGTTTTCCCGAGGGTGCGGGCGAGATCTCGAACCGTCACCGCGCCATCGCCTGCAAGATTGAAGATTCCCGCGGGGCCGACCGTTGCAGCACGAAGCATGGCCGCTACGACATCCTGATCCCAGGCGAAAACGAATGGACTGTCGGACCCGGCGATCGCCAGAATCCGCTTGTGCTCGAATAGTGCGGTGATCTGATTGTCGACGGTGAGGCCGAGAATTGTTCCGATCCTGAAAGTTACCTGCTCGAGTTCCGGGTGCTGCACCCTCGCCTCGGCCAGCAGTCCTTCGACTTGCCGCTTGTGATCCGAATAGGCGAACTCGACGTTTCCCCGCAGAGGCTGATCCTCGCTGATCCATTCCGGATTGTCACGGTGATACCCGTAGGCTGCACCGCTCGATGAAACCACCAGTCGCCTGACCCCGGCTTCCAGACAGGCGCGGATGACGTTCCGGCTGCCTTCGACATCCACCTTGAACTCTTGCTGCCTTGTGATCTTCGGACCGGGGTTCACAATCGCGGCCAGGTGCACAACAACATCGATTCGATGCTTTCGCAACTGGGGGAGCAGCGCCTCGGGGTCAGTAATGTCGAGGGGCTCGTAGGTCACGTCTGGCAGCTTCTCTCTGGGTTCTCTGAGATCTCCGCTAACTACGAGTTCGACGGAATCAAGCTTGCTGAGCCCTGAGACTACAGAGCTGCCGAGAAAGCCGCTCCCTCCGGTGACATAGACCCTGTGTGACACAACTCAGGCCGAAGTCCGTGCCGTCTCTGGAGGGGCGGCATCCGTCTTCTTGTGCCGAGCGGCCCAGAATGAAGCAAGAGCGAGGCCGGCGACAATGTCCCAGATTCCCCACCAGCCTGCAACAACTGCCATTCCGCCGAGGCCACCGAAGAATGCGAAGACGAGTCCCAGTCCGAGTCCGGAGTTTCGAATTCCGACCTCGAACGTGACCGCTTTGGTGCTCGGCGAGTCGAGCCGGAACAGTTTCGAAGTTCCCCAGCCGAGGGCGAGGGCGATTGCATCGTGCAGGAATACCGCAAGCAGCACCATTCCGATGAAGCCGATGAAGTACTTCCAGTTGCCGATGAGCGCGATAACAATGAACGCGAGCAGCGCTACGAGGCTGAAACCGCGAACCCAGGGCTGCACTTTGGCGGAGAATTTCGGCCAAAGGTGTGCGATGAAGATTCCCACCGCAAAGGGCACTCCGATAATCAGGACGATCTTCAGGAGCATGTCGAGAGCGTCCAGATTGACGGTCTTGAAGATTTCTTTGGCGGTGGGGTGCAACCCTCCCCAGAAGGCGAAGTTGATCGGCATGAGGAAGATTGCCAGAACATTGCTCACGGCAGTCATTGAGGCGCTCAGCGCCACATTTCCTCTGGCCTGATTGGTGAGCACCTGTGAAATGTTTCCCGGCGGGCAGCAGGCCACGAGAATCATGCCAAGAGCAATCGAGGGTCCGACCTGCAGCAGCAGAGTCAGCCCGAAGGTTACTGCCGGAAGCAAAATGAACTGTGCGGCTATTGCCACCGAGATTGCCTTTGGCATCTTGAGTACGGCCTTGAAGTCCTCGACTTTTACTCCGAGGGCAATTCCGAACATGATCAGGGCGAGCACGACATCCAGCGCCATCAAAGAAGCGGGATTGAAATTCAGTACAACTTCATCGATGTCCATTAGCTGCTTTCTCCAGTTCTCTGGTCAGTCGCCTCACGACTTTGAGATAGGCGAATTTGTTGACGTAGAAAGCCATTCGGTCCAGAGCGAGGTACTTGTAGCCGCCGGTCAAGTCGGGCCACTTTCCGGCCGCCCTTTGCTCAAAGCGGGTCCTGGCTTGGGAATCCGCCGCAAAGTAGGACGCGAGCAGTTCGGTCTGGGCGAAGCGGCCCTCCCAGCCGAGGCCGGAGGCTTCGACCATCCCGGCAATATAGATTCCATTGAATTTGGCCGAACCGGTGTCGCTGCCGAAGATGTTCAGGAAGATTTTCGGGGATGCCCCGGTCCAGTTCAAGTGCTCGCGATCGATAAACGGGTAGTCGAGTTTGTAGCCGGTAGCGAGCATCACGAGGTCATACTCCTGGGAGCTTCCGTCCGAGAAGTGCACAGTCCTGCCCTCGAAGCTTGCGATGTCGGGCTTGATCCTCAGATCGCCCTGGCCGAGATGCTGGAGGATGAGCGAATTGACCACCGGGTGCGATTCGTAGATTCGATAATCGGGCTTTGGAAAGCCGAATCGGGTTGGATCGCCGGTGAACCAGCTGAGCAGCCTGGAATCGACAAATTGCTTTATCCGGCGAGGCAGCGGCCTCTTCCCGCCAATGGTGTCGGAAGGCTTGCCGAAAACGTACTTCGGCACGAAATAATAGCCGCGGCGAACGCTCAGGTCGATGTGTGCCGCGTGATGGACCGCATCAACGGCTATATCGCAGCCGCTGTTTCCTGCTCCAATGATGAGCACCGACTTTCCGTCGAAAACCGAGGCACTCTTGTAGCTGCTGGAGTGGATTAGTTCCCCGCTGAATTCGCCCTTGAAACTGGGAAAGAACGGCTCTGCAAGGGTGCCGTTTGCCAGAATGACACCGGTGAATCTTGAAGCGTGCTCCCCGTCGGGAGTGCTGTAGCTCACGAGCCACTCTCCGGCATCCGGCTTGACCGATGTCGCTTTGGAATTGAACCTGAACTTCTCCACCAGTCCGAAGTGCTTGGCGTAGTCGCTGAAATAGCGCTTTAGGTGCGAATGCTTCGGATAATCGGGTGTATCCGCCGGCATTGGGAACTCAAGAAACTGAGTGGTTCCCTTGCTTGAAATGAGGTGGGCGGATTCGTAGACGGTGCTTCTCGGATTGTCGATGTCCCAAAGTCCGCCTACCGAGTCGGAGGCCTCGAACCCTTCGAAGTCGATTCCCCGCTTGCTCAGGCTTCGCGCGGCCGCGAGCCCCGAGGGCCCGGCGCCGATGATTGCGAAGCGAGGGCTTGAATTGCCAGCGCCGGAGTCTGCAGCGCGCGCCTTTGCCCCCATTCGATAGAGGCTACACGCTGCGGAAAGCCACTACGGCGTTGTGGCCGCCAAAGCCGAACGAATTGCTAATCGCGAGCAGATCGCCGTCAGGGAGCTTGCGCGGTTCGCGGACGACGTCCAGAGGAATCTCCGGATCCTGCTCGGTCAGGTTGATGGTCGGCGGAGCCAGGCGATTGTGCAGGGCGAGAACGGTGAACACCGCCTCGATAGCTCCGGCGCCGCCGAGCAGGTGGCCGGTAGCGGCCTTGGTTGCAGAGACCGGAATTTCGCCGAGGTGATCTCCGAAGACTCGAAGCAGGGCGTTGTATTCGGCGATGTCTCCAACTCCGGTGCTGGTCGCGTGGGCGTTGATGTGCCGAACGGCCTCTCGAGGCGCATCGGCGTGCTCAAGGGCCTGAATCATCGCTCTGGCAGCGGCAGAGCCCTCGGGGTCGGGGGCGGTTATGTGGAAGGCGTCGCTCGTCACGGCTCCTCCGGCCAGCTCGGCGTAGATTCTCGCTCCTCTGGCCTTTGCGTGCTCTTCGGTCTCGAGAACCAGGGCGGCTGCGCCTTCGCCGAGGACGAATCCGTCCCGAGTCACGTCATACGGTCTGGAGGCGGTTTCAGGGGAGTCGTTGCGCTTTGACAGAGCCTGCATATTTGCAAATGCCGCAATCGGCAGAGGGTGGATTGCCGCTTCCGAACCGCCCGCAATGATCACGTCGGCAAGGCCCGCCTGGAGGTGCTCGAAGGCATTTGCGACCGACTCGGTGCTTGAAGCGCAGGCCGAGACTACAGTGCGGATGCCCGCCCTGGCGTGCAGGTCCATCCCAATTGCAGCTCCAGGTGCGTTCGGCATGAGCATCGGCACAGTCATCGGCAGAACCCTGCGTGGCCCCTTTTCGCGCAGGGTGTCCCAGGCGTCAAGAAGGGTCCAGACTCCGCCGATTCCGGTGGCCCAGTCGATTCCGAAGCGCTCAGGCTCTGTCTCGGGCGAGCCAGCGTCTGCCCAGGCCTCGCGTCCCGCGAGCAGTGCGAACTGGCTGGAAGGATCAAGCCGCTTCGCCTCCACTCGATCGAGCACGTCTGTTGCCTTGACTCTGGCATGGGCCGCGAAGGTCACCGGAAGTTCGAGGGCAGAAACCCAGTCGGCCTCGATTGTGCTCGCGCCGGACTGGCCCGCAAGCAGGTTCTGCCAGGAATCAGCGGCATTGCCGCCAAGCGGAGACGTGGCTCCGATTCCGGTGACAACGATCTTCTTTGCTGCCATCTAATCGACTCTTTCGACGGTCATTCGAAGGTAAATCGCCGTACGTCAGCGCGCACGGACCGATTCAGCCTAGTTCTGGGCCTTGACGATGAAGTTGACCGCGTCTGCGACGGTCTTGAGGTTCTTGACCTCGTCATCCGGAATCTTGACGTCGAACTTCTCTTCGGCGTTGACCACGATGGTCATCATCGAAATCGAGTCGATGTCCAGGTCGTCGGTGAAGGACTTGTCCAGCTCGATCGTGTCGGTGGCGATTCCGGTCTCATCGTTAATGAGCTCGGCGAGGCCCGCGAGGACTTCTTCAGTAGACAGTGCCATTGTTTTTCTCCTTGGTTGGTTGGCCGGGGAATAGTTTAGGGCAGGACGACGACTTGCGCCCCAAAAACCAGTCCGGCTCCAAAGCCGATCTGCAGGGCGAGGCCGCCGTGAAGTTCAGGATGCTCCTTTAGGAGCCGGTGGGTAGCAAGCGGAATCGAAGCAGCGGAGGTGTTCCCTGTGGTCTCGATGTCCCTTGCAATCACTACGGATTCCGGAAGTCTCAGTTGCTTGGCGAACTCGTCAATGATTCGCATGTTTGCCTGGTGGGGGATGAAGGCGGCGAGATCTTCCGGCTTGACGCCGGCAAGTTCGAGTGCCTGCTTCGCGGCCTTGGCCATCTCCCAGACCGCCCAGCGGAAGACTGTCTGTCCTTCCTGTCGCAGAGTCGGCCAGTTGGCGTCTCCCTCGCGGTAGTCGATGAGCGTGGCATTCATGCCTACTGCGCCAGCTTTTGAACCGTCTGAGCCCCAGACTGCCGGGGAGATGCCCGGGTAGTCGCTTGGGCCCACCACCGCAGCTCCGGCGCCGTCGCCCAGCAGGAACGAGATTGACCGGTCGGTGGGGTCCACCAGATCGGAGAGCTTTTCGGCGCCGATGACGAGAGCGTAGTGGGCTGCTCCCGCTTTGATGAGTGCATCAGCCTGAGTTAGACCGTAGGAATAACCCGCGCAGGCGGCGTTCGAGTCGTAGGCTGCTGCCGGGTTTGCCCCGACTCTGTCTGCGACCACTGCGGCGATCGACGGAGTCTGCTGGACATTGCTGATCGTTGCGACTATCACCAGATCGATTTGCGAGGGTTCGACTCCGGATGCTGCGATCGCCTCTTTGGCCGCCTCGGTCGCAAGATCCACGGCCAGGATTCCCTCGGAAGCGCGGGTTCTCGTGATGATCCCGGTGCGCTGGCGAATCCACTCATCGCTCGAATCGATCGGGCCAACGAGCTCATCGTTTGGAACCACCCGGTCGCCCCTCGCAGCGCCGAATCCGTAGATTCTGGTGTACTTTGCTCCGGTTGACTGGTTCAGGGTCGGATTGCTCATGCGTTCTCCAGCATTTCGATAGCAGCTTCCAGGTCGTCCGGAGTCTTCACTGCAACCGTCGGAGTGCCCTTGAGTGCTCGCTTTGCAAGCCCGACGAGAGCCCCGGCGGGTGCAAGTTCTATGATTCCGGTTACTTCATTCCTCGAGAAGGATTCCATGCACTTGTCCCAGCGGACCGGGGAAGCGACCTGGCCGACGAGCAGGTCGAGGAACTCGCTGCCGCTGGAAACGCGGTGGCCGTCCTTATTGGTCCAAAGCGTCAGGTCGGGTTCGCCAGGCTCGATCCCGGCAGCGGCTGCGGCGAGAGCCTCTACTGCGCTCGCCATGTAGCGGGTGTGAAATGCTCCGGCGACCTGCAGCGGAATAACGCGAGATGAAGCCGGCGGATTCGCGGCGAGCTTTTCGAGCGCGTCGAGGGCTCCGGCAACCACGATCTGGCCCGCCCCGTTGAAGTTGGCCGGTTCGAGTCCGAGTTCGGCGAGCCTGGAGAGGAGTTCGTCTTCGTCGGCTCCGATTACCGCGCTCATTCCGGTCGGAGTCAGGGCCGCCGCTTCGGCCATTGCCCTGCCCCTAGCAGCGACGAGCGAAACCGCGTCAGTGTCGGTAAGAACGCCTGCAGCGGCCGCGGCCGTGAATTCTCCAACTGAATGACCGGCAACCCCGCCGATCAGGTCGAGATGACCGTCAATGAGCGCCGACAGGGTCAGCAATCCGGCCGCAACGATGAGCGGCTGCGCGACTGCAGTATCCCGAATCGTTTCCGCATCGCTGACTGTACCGTGCTGTTCGAGATCCAGCCCTGCCGCTTCGGAGTACTTCGCGAGCCGTTCAGACAGACCCGGGATTTCGAGCCAGGGAGCAAGAAAGCCGGGGGTTTGAGAACCCTGCCCGGGGCAGACTACGACAATCACTAATCCAGTTTCCCTTCAATCGGGTCAGGCACACTGTGCAGCGTCTACCAACAATACTGGCGAACTTTGTCGATTGGACGCAAAGGTCTGGCCTTAACGGCGCCGGAAGTTGAATTCGGACTCGGCAATCGAACCGACGATCAGAGCCGCCTGCAGCACGAACGCCTCTCGAGGACCGGTCGCGTCGTACCCGATCAGATCACTTACTCGCTTGAGCCTGTAGCGGACCGTATTCGGGTGTACAAAGAGTTCTCGAGCGGTTGCCTCGAGAGAATGCCCGTTGTCGAGGTAGGCCCAGAGGGTAGAGAGCAATTCACCCGCATGGGCCTGAAGCGGGCGGTAGATCCGACTGATTAGGGCGGCTCTGGCCAGGGGATCCCCAGCGAGTGCCCGCTCGGGGAGCAAATCGTCGGCCATTGTCGGCCGCGGGGCGTTTCTCCATGATCTGGCTACCGCGAATCCTGCAAGTGCGGCCTTGGCGCTCCGGTTGGCTTCAACGAGAGTGGGGACTTCGTGGCCCAGAACCAGATACCCGTCACCGAAACCGGGTTCGAGGGCCGTGGCGATCTCGATGAAGGGACGGTTTGAAGCGCCGTCGGCGGTTTCCGCCGGCAGTGCCCGGCCGATCACTACCACAAGGCGGTTTCCCTGAACGCCGATGAGGACATCCGCTTCGAGGTGGCGAGCGGTTCGGCGAATTGTGTCGACATCCAGTTGCCTTGGGGCGGTGCCGACGAGGACTGCAACTTCGCCGTGGCCGTGCCAGCCGAGAGCTGCGATTCTGCTCGGCAGTTCATCGTCATACTCTCCGCTGAGGATGCTGTCGACTACGAGCGCCTCGAGCCTCGCGTCCCAAAGCCCCCTCGCCTCTGCCGCACGCGCATAGACGTCGGCAGCTCCGAAGGCGATTTCACGGGAATAGTGAAGAATCGCCTCTCGCAGACTTTCATCCCGCCCCTTTACCCGGTCTTCGACTACTTCGACGGTGACCTTAATGAGCTGGAGAGTCTGGGAGAGGCTTACCGAGCGCAGCAATTCGCGCGGCGCAACTCCGAAAACATCTGCCGCGATCCACGAAGTGGAACTCGGATCGTCATACCACTGGATGAAGGATGAGATTCCAGCCTGGGCGACCATTCCAACTGCAGATCTGCGCCCGGGGGGCATTTCCCGATACCAGGGGAGAGTGTCTTCGAGGCGCTTGAGAGTTGCTGTTGCGAGTTCACCAGAGATCTTCTTCAGCCAGACAAGGGTCTGCGCCTTGGCTTTAGGGTCGATAGGCTCTGCCTGATGCATTGCCGAGGTTTCAGCTTTCGCCACCGGCAGTACCTGTCGTTCCGGCGTTCACATCGTGCAGCGAGTACTTCTCTATAGCCTGTCTTGCCAGGTCCGGATCGACCCTACCCTGTCTCGCGAGAGCTTCCAGGGTTCGGACCACGATTGACGGTCCGTCGATCTTGAAGTAGCGTCTCGCGGCGGCCCTCGTGTCAGAAAAGCCGTAGCCGTCGGCGCCGAGAGTGTAGAAATCGCCTGGCACAAACCTTCTTATCTGATCGGGAACAGCGTGCATGAAGTCGCTCACTGCCACAAACGGCCCCTCCCTGTTCATGAGCCTTTGAGTCAGATAGGGCAGCATTCCGCCTTCTCCCGGGTGCAGGAAGTTCCATTCTTCGGCTTCCAGTCCCTCCCGGCGCAGCTCCGACCAGGATGTGACAGACCACACGTCTGCGGCGATTCCCCAGTCGGATTCAAGCAGGCCCTTCGCCTCGAGAGCCCATGGCACGGCCACCCCCGAAGCAAGCAGGTTCGCTCTCGGACCGTCGATCGCAGATTCCGAAAGCAGGTAGATGCCCTTTAGCAAGCCGTCGACATCCAGGTTCTCGGGCTCCGCGGGCTGAATCAGAGGTTCGTTGTACACAGTGAGGTAGTACATGACGTTCGGTTTCGGATGTTCGCCCCCGTACATCCGCTCGATTCCGGCTTTCACAATGTGCCCGAGTTCGTACCCGTAGGCGGGGTCATAGCTGACCACCGAAGGATTCGTGGACGCCAGCAGCGGCGAATGCCCATCGGCGTGCTGAAGGCCCTCGCCGGTGAGAGTGGTCTTTCCGGCGGTCGCCCCGATGATGAAACCGCGAGCCATCTGGTCTCCGGCCGCCCACATTCCGTCTCCGGTTCGCTGGAAGCCGAACATCGAGTAGAAGACGTAGATCGGAATGAGGGTCTCGTCGTGAGTCGAGTAGGAGCTGCCGACCGCAGTGAAGGCGGCGAAGGCGCCGGCCTCGTTTATTCCGACGTGCATGATCTGGCCGTCTTTACTTTCCTTGTAGGCGAGCAGCAAATCGCGGTCGACCGAGGTGTAGTTCATCCCGTTCGGGTTGTAAATCTTGGCGGTGGGGAAGTAGGCATCCATTCCGAAAGTTCGCGCCTCATCCGGAATGATCGGGACAATTCTCGCCCCGAAGTCTCCCGATCGAAGCAGGTCTTTGAGCAGCCGGGCGAAGGCCATGGTCGTGGCGATCTCCTGCTTGCCTGAGCCCCTGCGAGCTACTTCGTAAGCGCTGTCTTCCGGCAGCTCCATCTGAATGAATCTGCTCCTTCTCTCGGGGAGAAAGCCGCCGAGGTCGCGCCGTCGCTCAAGCAAATACTGAATCGCCGGGTCCGTTGCGCCCGGATGGTAGAACGGCGGCCGGTACGGATCGCTCTCCAGAGCGGCATCGGTAATCGGAATCTGCATGGCATCGCGGAAGTCCTTCAAGTTCTCCAGCGAGAGCTTCTTCATTTGATGCGTCGCGTTTCTGCCTTCGAATGAAGGACCGAGTCCGTAGCCCTTAATGGTTTTCACCAGAATCACGGTCGGCTGCCCCTTGTGCTCTGTAGCCGCTTTGAACGCTGCATAGACCTTTCGGTAGTCGTGTCCTCCGCGCTTGAGTCCCCAGAGTTGATCGTCGGTATAGTCCTTGACCATTTCGGCGACTCTTGGGTCGCGGCCGAAGAAGTTCTCGCGAACGTAGGCTCCGCTTTCGGCCTTGTAAGTCTGGTAGTCGCCGTCCGGAGTGCGGTTCATGAGTTTGACGAGGGCGCCTTCGGAATCTTTCGCGAGCAAGTCATCCCACTCGCGACCCCAGATGACTTTGATCACATTCCAGCCCGCGCCGCGGAAGTAGCTCTCGAGTTCCTGGATTATCTTTCCGTTGCCGCGAACCGGGCCGTCGAGGCGCTGGAGATTGCAATTGATGACAAAGGTCAGGTTGTCGAGCTTGAAGTTTGCCGCCCATTGAAGAGCACCGCGGCTCTCGACCTCGTCCATTTCGCCATCGCCGAGGAAGGCCCAGACCCGGCTTTCCGAAAGATCCCGGATGCCGCGGTCGGTCAGGTAGCGATTGGTTACGGCCTGCCAGATCGCATTCATTGGGCCAAGGCCCATTGAAACCGTCGGGAATTCCCAAAATTCGGGCATGAGCTGCGGGTGCGGGTACGAGGGAAGCCCTCCGCTCGAGTGGGACTTCTCCTGCCTGAAGCCGTCAAGCTGAGATTCAGTCAGCCTGCCTTCGAGAAAGGCTCTCGCATACATTCCGGGGGAGGCATGTCCCTGATAAAAGATCTGGTCGGCGCCGCCAGGGTTGTCGTGACCGTGGAAAAAGTGGTTGTGTCCGACTTCGTAGAGAGTTGTTGAGGAGGCGTAGGTGGAAATATGCCCGCCGACCGAGATGCCGGGTCTTTGAGCCCTGTGCACGATCATTGCGGCGTTCCAGCGCAGCCAGGCGCGGTATCTCCGCTCTACGTCCTCGTCCCCCGGAAACTCCGGCTCGTCCTGAGGGGCGATGGTATTGATGTAGTCCGTGGTAGGGACCATTGGAACCCCGAGTTGCAGTTCCTTGGATCGCTTGAGAAGACTGAGCATAATTGCCCTGCCGCGCTCCGGTCCTTTGGCGGCAATCAATTCATCCAGAGACTCCTGCCACTCCGCGGTCTCTTCCGGATCGGAATCGAAATCACTCTTCGAATACGGATCCTGGTCATTGACTGTCAAGATTGACCTCGCTTGGGCTCGGGTAAATTGAACTTCGCAGTTTCTGGCGGTCTCTGAGTTTTTCCTAGCATTCCACCCGACACCTCGGCTTGCCAATTTCCGCAAATTCCGACCGATAGTTGCGCCGGGGATGCTTTGAAGGATATCTGGCCGGTAGCATGTACTGCGTCCCGAAGAAATCCGGGCAAGGGCCTTTAGCTCAGCTGGTAGAGCGCCACGTTTACACCGTGGATGTCGTCGGTTCGATCCCGGCAGGGCCCACTTTCAAGTGACAAGTGGTCGAAATTGTCCCGCTATCCATTGCATTTAGATTTCGCAATCGGCATGCCGATAACCGAGAATCTCTCTTTCCCCGTATTCTTGGCGCATGGTTGACGAAAACAACCTGGCCGATGACGGCTCGGAGTCCGGGGGGATTCAAGAGAACGAAGGCGAGCCGACCGGTCCAAGGCGCTCGACCTTCACGCCCCCCGATTCTGGCGCGCCGAAATCCCCAACCGGTACGAGCGATGATGAACTCGCCGACGCTTTGTTTGCAGATTTTGAGAAGCTTGCGCATACCGGTGCGGCCCACATTGTGCCACCAATGCCCGGCGCCGAAGATTTAATTGAGTCAGAGCCCGTCGCTGAACCTGTAGCGGAGTCTCTTGCTGAGCCGGTTACTGAGCCGGCTACTCCGGTCTCAGAGTCATCAATTTCCGAGCCTTCAAGCCCGGCAGCGCAAATTCCCGAAGTGCCAACTGGAGAGAGTACTCATTCGTTGGTTGAGGAACCGACTCCAATTGCCGACTCGAGCCGGACAGCCCCTTCAAAACCTCAGCGCAAATCGATTCCGGTTGCAGAACTGGCAACTGAACTTGGTGCACAAGATGGCTTGAGCACACTGGACGCGCTTCAGAAATTGGAGCTTCAACTCAAATTACGACAAGAGGATGCCGCCGCCTTTGTGGCCTGGCAGGATTCTGCGTTGAAGAGCGGCGATCCGGGTGCGATTGCCGAGGTTGCTGACGCCCGTGCTGAGTTTCAGGACATCCTTGATCCAGAATCAGTTCCATTTGCGACCACTGACCCGGGGCGGACAGAAGGCGGGGACTCAGGCGGCGGGGACTCCGGCGGCAGCGACTCCGGCGGCGAGACTCCGTCGGCGCCGATCGGTGAGAGTGCAGGAGCAACCCTGCTGCAGGACCCGATCTACTTTCAGGAGCCAGAAGCTACCCTGCCTCACCCGGTTGCCGCTCCGGAAGCGGAAGAAGCCACTCACACCTTCCGTATCGACGACGTTCTCGACAGTGAGCTGCTGAACGCGCCAGCTCCGATGTCGGCTCCGATTTCGAATCTTCCGCCTCCTCCGGGCCACGCTGAGCCTGCTGCCGGACCCCAAATTCCCGACCTCGTCGCACCCGAGTTGAATGTTTCGACCCCTTCCGGGGAGTTCAAGTTCGAAGACTTGCTGGCTGGGAATGATGTTGGGCCATCGGATTCAGTTCCGACTCAGCTCTGGCTGGACCCCGATGAATCAGGAAGTCCCGAGTCAACTTTGGATCCAGCCGGGATCATTGCGGAAGCGGGTTCGCCAGAAGATGCCGCGGGTCGAACGGGTACCGCAGAGAAGCTCGCAGTCGCCGCCATGAAGACTCCCCGAGGCTTTCAGGTTGAGCAAGTCGGGGTGGAGCCAACCCCGGTTGAGCAAAGAGCCGCGAGGGCCGCGAGGGGGTTCTGGCTGTGGTTCGCGATCAATTCAAGCGTTGTTTCAGTGGTGTTCGGTGGTGCAATCCTTTCCCTCGGGCTTAGTCTTCGTCAGGCCCTCATAGCAACCCTCGCAGGAGTCGCGCTCTCATTCCTGCCCCTGGGTCTTGGGGCGCTCGCCGGAAAGTGGAGTTCCCAGCCGACCATGGTTGTTTCGAGAGCCGCCTTCGGCCACGTCGGGAACGCCCTGCCCTCCCTGCTTGCGCTGGCGATTCGTGTGTTTTGGGGCGCGCTGCTGCTGTGGTTCCTCGCGGCGGGGAGTGCTCGAATCCTTGCCGGTGCTGAACTTGACTTCGGGCTGGGCGAAGGACTGTTGACCTTCATTTTTGTCGGTCTTGGGTTCGTACTCGCCCTGCTGGTGTCAACCTTCGGCTACGGGCTGCTGGCTCGGCTTCAGATGGTCGTGACTGTCGGCTCTTCGCTGCTGCTGATCGGTTTCATTGTTATTACCTGGCCGATGGTAGATCTCGAACAGGCGCTTACGATTCCGGATGGTTCCTGGATGCTCGTCGTCACGGGAGCCATTCTCGTGTTCAGTTTCGTGGGACTGGCCTGGGCGGTAAGCAGCTCAGATCTGGCCAGGTATCAGCGCAGCGGCAGTTCTGCGGTTACGACCGTCCTTTGGTCCACTTTCGGCGCCACAATACCGGCCTTTGTACTGATCGCCTATGGAGCGCTGCTGGCGGCATCCAGCCCGGACACAGCAAAGGGTTTGATTGAGTCCCCTCTGGATACGATCGCGCTAATGATTCCGATTTGGTATCCGGCTCCTTTGCTGGCATTCCTTGCACTGGGGCTCCTTTCGGGAGTGGCCCTCTCCATGTACTCGGGGGGTCTTGCTTTGCAAAGCCTTGGCGGTTCCATACGCCGACCGGTTGGGGCGGCCCTAATCGCAATTCTGATTGGCGCGGTTGGCGCACTCTTCGCAGCCTCCGGGGCAGATCTGATCGAACTGCTCAGGGATGTCGCAACCAGCCTCGCAGTTCCGGTTGCCGCCTGGGCGGGCATCTTTGGTGCCGAGATGATGATCAGGAATAAGCACTTCGATAGCGCTTCCCTCGTCAAGCCGGGAGGGATCTATCCGAGTGTTATCTGGAGAAATCTGGTGGCTCTGCTTGTGGCGAGCGCCATCGGATTCGGGCTGACGAGCGCTTCAGTCGGTTGGCTTAGCTGGCAGGGATACCTGTTGCCCTACCTGGGTGGTACATCAGACCTCGCCTCGAGCGATGTAGGAGTGCTCGTCGCAATGGCAATCGGGTTGCTTGCACCAATAATTTTGGGCATCCCGGCTATTCGCAGGCAGGAGGCCGGAGGGGTTTCGAAGCCTAAGGCCGAACGGAAGCCCAAGGCACCGAAGCCGCCGAAAACGCCAGCGCCCGGCGGGGCATAGAGCGCAACTACACTGGGGTAATGCCGGCCAATAGCGCGACCGTAGCCGATGTGATTTCGGTTGCCGAATCGTTTTGGCCGCCGAGCGGGGCAGAAGACTGGGACGCGATCGGCCTGCTCTCAGGTGACCCGGCTTCACCTGTCGACAGGATTCACCTGACAGTCGACGCAGTACCGGAAGTGGTCGACGAAGCGGTTGATTTGGGAGCTCAATTGCTCCTCGCACATCACCCACTACTGTTGCGAGGCGTCACCGCGATAGCTGAGACCGAATTCAAGGGGTCAGTCCTCGCGAGGCTCATTCGGGGAGGTTGCGCGCTGTACGCTGCGCATACGAACGCCGACGTGGTCGAAACCGGCACTTCAGCCGAGCTCGCGAAAAGGCTCGGACTGCTCGAGGTTGAACCTATCTCTGCGCTGCCCGGAGCGAGCACCGGAATCGGCAGGGTCGGCAATCTTCCGGAGCCGATGGCTCTTGGCCGACTTGCTCGATTACTCGCCGAGATTCTGCCGCCGACTGCTACCGGTGTTCGGGTCTCCGGCGGCTATGACCGGGAAATCACCCGGGTCGCAGTGTGCGCGGGAGCCGGTGACAGCTATCTCGATTCTGAAGCCGTTCGGACTGCCGACGTGTACGTGACGAGCGACTTGAGGCATCATCCGGCCTCGGCATTCAGGGAGACTGCGAAGCTCGGCAGCGGTCCTGCTCTGATCGATATCTCGCACTGGGCGGCCGAATGGCTTTGGCTGGATGTCGCCGCCGAGCAATTGAGGAGCGCGCTCCCAGGAGTGGAAGTGTCGGTTAGCGACCTGCGCACCGACCCGTGGGATTTCACGATTGTCCAGTAGAGAAACCGGAACCAGCAAATGCCAATGAAAGCCAGCCCCGAGGATCAATTGATCCTTTTGGACCTGCAGGCGATCGACACCCAGTTGAGTCAGGTGAACCACAGAGCCAATTCCTTGCCCGAGACCGCGCTAATTGCCGACCTGAACTCGCAAATCGAGGCTGCACGAAGGATTCAGGCAGTACACCAGGGAGAAGTCGAAGACTCTAAAGCCGAGCTTTCGAGGATCGAAGCGGATGTCGAGGTGGTTGAGACTCGGATCGCGAGGGATGTCGAAAGGCTCGAGGCGACATCCTCGGTCAAAGATGTCGCTGGGCTGGAAACCGAACTCGCCGCCCTGCGCGGAAGGCTGAGCGACCTCGAGGATATGCAGCTGGTTGTAATGGAGCGCATCGAAGAGCAGGAAAAGACAGCCGGAACTTCAGCGGCCGAGGTGCAGGAACTAGAAGCCAAGCTCAGCGAGGCTGAGGCAGGCAAGGCGAAGGCGCTTTCAGGCTTTTCAAGCGAAACGGATCACCTGAAGGCGAACAGGGCAGAAATCACCGCAAAGATTCCGGGCGAACTGCTTGCCCTTTACGAGAAGCAAAGGGAGCGCTACGGAGTCGGCGCCTCACTGCTCGAGCGCGGAATTTCAAGCGCGAGCGGGGTAAAGCTCACCGAGAGTGATCTGGCTGAGATCCGAGCGGCCGCCGCAGACGATGTCCTGCTTTGCCCGGACAGCAATGCGATTCTGGTAAGAACCGCCCAGTCGGGACTCTGAGGCGGCGGGCCAAGGCATGCGCGAGCTAATCATCGAGGCAGACGGCGGTTCTCGTGGAAATCCGGGTCAGGCGGGGAGCGGTTCGGTGGTAATTGACGCCGCAACCGGACAGGTACTCGCCACGGTGGGGCGGTACCTCGGCATCGTTTCGAATAACGTCGCGGAATACACTGCCCTCATCGAGGGAGTGCGCAGGGCACTCAAAATCGACCCGGACGCGAGCCTGCACGTGCGAATGGACTCGAAGCTCGTGGTCGAGCAAATGTCCGGCAGGTGGAAGATCAAGCACCCGGACATGGCAGAACTGGCAGCGGTTGCCCGGCAGGAGCTAATTGGTACTCCGGTGAAGTTCGAGTGGATCCCCAGAGAAAAGAACAAGCGTGCGGATGCCGCAGCCAATCGGGCAATGGACCTTCAGTCGGACTTCGAAGCACCGTAGACTCGATTGCGAATGGGTCGGCAAGACGGTCGCGTCGCGCAGAAATACGCGCCGAGGAACGTCCGGGCTCCGCAGGGCAGGGCGGTGGGTAACTCCCACCCGGAGCAATCCGCGAGAAAGTGCAACAGAAAGCAGACCGCCGGCGGCTTCGGCCGCAGGTAAGGGTGAAACGGTGGTGTAAGAGACCACCAGCGACTCGAGTGATCGAGTCGGCTAGGTAAACCTCGCCCGGAGCAAGATCAACAGGGAACGCCAAGGTGGCCCGCCAAGTTCCCGGGTAGATCGCTGGAGGATTGCGGCAACGCAATCCCGAGATAGATGGCCGTCCAGCGCCGAGAAGCTTTGGCTAATCGGCGTCAACAGAACCCGGCGTATCAGCCGGCCCATTCACACTCCTCGGGAGCGGGCGATTCAGCCCGCTGCAAGCGAAGCTGCGCCGATTATTCCGGCGTTGTTTTTGAGCATTGCCGGCAGGATTTCCGTCTGAAGCTCAAGCAGGGGAAGGAAGTCTCCGGCATCCTTTGACACTCCGCCGCCGATGAGAAAGAGATCGGGGGAGAGCAGCAGCTCCAGGTGTTCGTAATACCTCTGCAGGCGCTCCGCCCACTCTTTCCAGCTGAGGTCCTTCTCGTCCTTGACCGAGGCTGCTGCGAGCTTCTCCGCCTCCTTGCCGTCGATCTCCAGGTGTCCAAGCTCGGAATTCGGGATGAGGACCCCGTTATAAATCAACGCACTGCCGATCCCGGTGCCGAGAGTCGTGAGCACGGTGAGACCGTCGCGGCCGGAGGCTGCACCGTAGCGCAGTTCGCCGATGCCGGCGGCATCCGCATCATTCACAAAGTGGATGTCCCGCTTGAGCCGCTGCTCGAAGAGTTTTTCGGCTTCGAGCCCGATCCACTTCTTCGAAATATTGGCGGCTGACATCGTGCAGCCATTCCGAATGATCGCTGGAAAACAAACCCCTACCGCCACGTCATCTTCCAGTCCATCGAATCTTTCGAAGAGTTCGACCACGGTGTCGAGTATGTCTTCGGGCTCCCCGCCTTGCGGGGTATCGATCCGTTCGCGGTCCGAAAGCAGATCGCCCTTTCGACAATCGACTACCGCTCCCTTGATTCCGCTTCCGCCGATATCAATTCCGATTGCGGCATCGGTCATTGCGATTCTCTTCTCTGTTTCTGGAGGGGCCGGGCGACTCGCCGCGAGGAGTGCTCGGGCTTAAGATCGATTTTAGGCTGAGCGGGAGGTGCCCATGACCGAGTGGTGGTTCAACTCGCGGACAGGCGAGGTCGAGGAGGGACCGCAATCCCTCTCGTTGGATCGGATAGGTCCGTTCAAGTCCAGAGAAGAAGCTTCTCGCGCCCTCGAGATCATTTCGCAGCGTGCCCGCGATTGGGCCGAAGAGGATCAGGCAGACTGGGATGACGACTAGGCGCCAGAGCGCTCCGTACACTCAGTGTGCCGGTCAAATCAACCCCTGGTCGAGCATTGCATTTGCAACTCTCAGGAATGCCGCTGAGTTCGCTCCGACAACGTAGTCTCCTGGGTGCTCGTAGCGTTCAGCCGCCTGCAAAGCCGCCGAGTGGATGTCGACCATTATCGACCCCCTTGGAGGGAATCGCTCGACCTTATCCAGACACTCGGTTCGGGAAAGGGTAGGCATTATCGTCTTTCCGATTTACTCTCTTAGGAGGCCAACAATGAGTCGGCTGAACGAGTTCCCCCAATCGGAGTGCCCTTTCGTCGGTTCCAGTTAGGCCAACAAGTTTCAACTAGGAAGGGACGGTGCAGGGATGTATTCAATCTCAACTCTCGAGACGGCGAATGTTCCACGGGTTCGATCTCATTGGATTAGCACATCCCGCCAAGAGCGACTATCGAGTCTTAGCCAAGTCCTCTTATTCGTAAGTGCTGTAACGCTGCTAGTTCTGACTTCGGGGACTGCGGCACTCGGGGCCGCATATGACGGTAACTGTGACTCCGACGAAGTGTGTGTATATAACACAGCGGGGTATAGCGCGCCCTATTCTGATCTGCCAGCGAACTATCCCGACATGAGTGGCTGGCCTGCCATCCATACCTATAATGTCCCGGATGTGTGTAATAGCCCCCTTGCCCTGACTTACCCACTAGTCACCTGGTGTCAGTTGAATGACACCATTAGCTCTGTCAAGAATCTCTCATATAGTCGTGATCTCCGTATTTACACCAACGCCAACTACACGGGTTCTAGCCAATTCATTGGGACACGAACCTTCGTCAGCCAAGTTACATACAACGATCAAACAAGCTCGTTGAAGTGGTTCTGAGAGGTGTGACCATGTTGACGAATAATAAGAAGAAGATAATTGCGGTATTGGCCGGTCTCGGCGTCGCTGTTCTATGCACGGGCGTCCTTTCGGCAGCCACGTTCTCACCCAAGTTGGTCGGGTTCAATGATGAGCCGAACCTAACGGCTATCCCGACGATCACAACTCCAGGCGATATCAGGCTTCCTCTGGACACGTATCTTCCTACTGCTGAAGCAATCCGAACCATGCAGCATGGCGTCTACGAAGCAGTAGCCAATTGCATGACGGGATTTGGTCTCGACTTCGAAGTTCAGCCCGTCTGGTACCAGACGGTATCGATGTTCCCTGTAGACGGCAGCGAGTTCACAAACGCAGGGCTTTACGGCCTGCTCGATGCAGAACACGCGGTGCATGACGGCTACCACGCGGGCCCCACGACAGTGGAAGGGGTTGAGTCAGCCCGTCGACAGGCCGAGGAAGAGGCGGAGTCGTGGCAGAACCTTCCCGACGATTACCTGAACGTGCTGGGTGCGGAGTCTGGCGGCGGTACCTATGCCGGCAAAGCGATCCCCCAGGGCGGCTGCTTTCAGGCAGGTAAGCTCCAAGTTGAGGGATCGGGGATCGAACTCCTTCGGCTCTATGAGGAGATCAGTTCACAGTCCTGGACGTCGGCATCCCAGGACAGCAGGGTGCATTCTGTGTTCGCGGCATGGAGTGAGTGCATGGCGCGCGCAGGCTATTCATACCAGTCGCCGTGGGAGGCAAACGACGATCGCCGCTGGGGTACGGCAACCGTATCGCAATTGGAGATCGAAACAGCAGTCGCCGACGTAAATTGCAAAATGCAGACCAATCTCGCAGGTATCTACTCGGCCGTTCAAAGCGCCTATGAGCGCAGGCTCATCGAAGAGCATGCCGGGGAGCTCAATTCCGCAGTGAACAGTTTCCAACGTGCGGTCGAGAGAGCCGAGGCAATACTTTCTGCAAACGCGAACAGGTGATTCCGCTTGTGGATGCTGCAGAGGACTTGTCCTGTAGCTAATAGCGACCGCTACTGGAGAAGAACCATCGCTACACGAGCCCCTGGTCGAGCATTGCACTTGCGACCCTCAGGAATGCCGCGGAGTTCGCCCCAACTACATAGTCTCCGGGGTGCTCGTAGCGTTCAGCCGCCTGCAACGCCGCCGAGTGGATGTCGACCATTATCGACTTGAGCCTCGCTTCGCTCTTTTCAAAACTCCAGTGTTCTCGAGCGGCGTTCTGGGCCATCTCGAGCGCCGAGACGGCGACTCCGCCTGCATTTGCGGCCTTGCCGGGAGCGAACAGCACCTTCGCTTGGCGAAATAGTTCGACCGCATCCGGAGTGCAGGACATATTCGAGCCCTCGGCCACTGCGATGACGCCGTTTTTTACAAGGGCGGCCGCATCGTCTGGTCCTAGCTCGTTTTGGGTCGCTGCGGGAATTGCGATCTGGCCGGGTACCTCCCATACCCGCCCGGAAGCGACGAATCTTGCTCCGGGTCGACGATTGGCGTAGGCAGAAATCCTCTCCCGGCTTCGCTCCTTGACTTCCTTCAGCAATTCGAGATCTATTCCCTGCTCGTCGATTACGAATCCGGTCGAGTCGGAAGCGGTAATTGGTCTGGCCCCAAGCTGCTGCAGCTTCTCGATGGCGTAGATCGCAACATTTCCTGATCCGGAGATTATTGCGGTCTTGCCTTCGAGCCTTTCTGAGCGTGTCGAAAGCATCTCCTGCATGAAGAAGACTGCACCATAACCCGTGGCTTCTGTTCTGACCTCTGCTCCGCCCCAGCCGAGTCCTTTTCCAGTGAGAACTCCGGTTTCGTGGCGATTCGTGATTCGGCGGTACTGGCCGAACAAATAGCCGATCTCACGGCCGCCGACTCCAATGTCGCCGGCAGGGACATCCGTATCTGCGCCAATGTGACGGTAGAGCTCGGTCATGAACGACTGGCAAAATCGCATGATTTCGGCATCCGATCGCCCGTGTGGATCGAAATCGCTTCCTCCTTTAGCCCCACCGATTCCCTGACCGGTAAGGGCGTTCTTGAAGGTCTGTTCAAAGCCCAGAAACTTCATGATGCTCAGATTCACGCTCGGATGGAAGCGCAAGCCTCCCTTGAAGGGGCCGAGCGCGGAATTGAACTGGACCCTGAACCCTCGATTGACCACAACCCTGCCGGAGTCGTCGACCCAGGGGACGCGGAACATGATTTGCCGCTCCGGCTCCACGAGCCGCTCGAGAACCCCGGAATCCGCAAATTCGGGATGGGCGACCAGCACCGGTCCGAGCGATTCGAGCACTTCGTGAAGCGCCTGATGGAACTCGGGCTCTCCGGGATTTCGCTCAACGGTTCGGGTGAACAGGTCTTCAATTAGGTCGGTGGCGGAAGAGGTCATGGCACACTCTCAATTCGATTGAATGAATGGCGCACCCGAACACCGCACGCTCGTGGGCGGGCATTCCCGGCATCCTCGGCGGAATGTGCGATCGGAGAGAAGCTGATCGAACCTCAAACCTCTGGATTGATTATAGAAGTCAGTTACGGCCTGCCCGTGGAATATTGCTATTCGTAATTGTGTTCGGGCGCTGGATAGGCACCGCTCGCAACCTCGGCTCTGAACTCTCCAACCGCATTAGTGAGCACTTCGGCCAGATTCGCGTACTGTTTCACGAACTTCGGGATGCGACCGGTCGAAAAGCCCGCCCAATCGGTCCAGACGAGCAACTGGCCGTCGACATCGGGACCCGCCCCAACCCCGATCGTTGGGATTTTGAGCTCCTTTGTCACCTGGGCTGCCGAGGTTGCCGGGACCATTTCGAGTACGACTGCGAACGCCCCCGCATCTTCTACAGCGTGGGCATCTGCGAGCAACTGCGCTACGGCATCCCCCCTGCCCTGAATCAGGTGCCCGCCGAGGCCGTGCTCGCTTTGCGGAGTGAAACCGATGTGCGCCATTACCGGGATGCCTGCGCTGACAATTCGTTTGATTTGCTTGGCACTGCGCTCTCCGCCTTCGAGCTTGACCGCGTGTGCGCCGGTTTCCTTCATGAATCGGAACGCGGTGTGCAGCGCTTCCTCTGGCCCGGTCTCGTAGGAACCGAAGGGCATGTCTGCGACAACGAATGCCCTGCTGACCGCGTTTGCGACCGCCCGAGTCAGCGGAATGAGTTCGTCAACCGTTACCGGGAGGGTCGTATCGAAGCCGAGGACGTTGTTTCCCGCTGAATCGCCGACCAGAAGGAAGTCAATTCCGGCCCGATCGAAGATCGTTGCACTCAACTGGTCGTAGCTGGTGAGGCCGGTGATTTTGATCCCGTTTTCCTTGGCAGACTGGAAGTGCCTGGTTCTAACCCGCTTTAGATTTGCCTGAGCGGCTACTGCCTCCGCTGTCGGTTCGCTCATGCAGGCAGTCTAGCCACTAGCCTGATAATCGGCACCGAATCAAAGCTGGAGGGGCAATGGACAAACAGCGCGACTTCGTACTGCGCACCATTGAAGAGCGCGGAGTCAAGTTCGTTCGGCTTTGGTTCACCGATGTCATCGGTACCCTCAAGTCGGTAGCAATCGCTCCGGCAGAGGTTGAAGGCGCATTCGCCGAGGGGGTCGGAGTAGACGGTTCGGCAATCGAGGGACTGACCAGGCTGTTCGAGGCGGATGTCCTGCTCAATCCGGATCCCGCAACCTTCCAGATTCTTCCGTGGCGCGGCGAGGTTGACCCGACTGCGAGGATGTTCTGCGACATCAGCACCCCTGACGGCGAACCGGCGGTTGCCGATCCTCGAAACGTGATGAAGCGCACCCTCGCAAGGGCGGCAGATAAAGGGTTCACCTTCTACACCCATCCGGAGATCGAGTTCTACCTGCTAAAGAGTTCCAAGCTCGACGAGAACGGCCGACCGGTACCGGTCGATTCGGCAGGCTATTTCGACAATGTGCCCGGCGGAACGGCTCACGATTTTAGGCGCCGCTCGGTGCGGATGCTCGAAGACCTCGGAATATCGGTCGAATTCAGCCACCACGAGGGTGGCCCCGGCCAGAACGAAATCGACCTTCGCTACGCCGACGGGCTCACGACCGCTGACAACATCATGACGTTCCGCACCGTGGTCAAGGAAGTTGCGATTGAGCAGGGGGTCTACGCGACCTTTATGCCAAAGCCCTTCTCTGAGCATCCGGGATCCGGAATGCACACCCACATGTCTCTTTTCGAGGGGGACACCAATGCGTTCTTCGAGGCAGGGGCGGAGTATCAGCTCTCCAAAGTGGGCAGACAATTCATCGCGGGACTGCTAAGACATGCTCCGGAAATCACCGCGGTCACAAACCAGTATGTGAACTCCTACAAGCGCTTATGGGGCGGGGGAGAAGCCCCGAGCTTCGTTTGCTGGGGACACAACAACCGCTCCGCACTGATTCGGGTTCCGCTCTACAAGCCGAGCAAGGGCCAGAGTTCGAGAATCGAATACCGAGCCCTGGACTCAGCCGCCAACCCCTACCTCGCCTACTCGCTAATTCTGGCTGCTGGCCTCAAGGGAATTGAAGAGGGCTATGAACTCCCTGCCGAAGCCGAAGACAACGTCTGGAATCTGACTGATTCCGAACGAAAGGCGCTCGGGTTCCATCCGCTGCCGGCAAGCCTTGACCATGCAACTGCCATCATGGAGGGTTCCGAGCTAGTCGCTGAAACTCTGGGGGAGCAGGTCTTCAACTACGTACTGCTCAACAAACGCCGCGAATGGACTGCCTACCGTTCCCAGGTGACTCCGTTCGAACTTGAGAACAATCTGGAAGCACTTTGAGCGAATGCCTGGTTCGCCATCGCCTCGAAAACGCTCTACGCTAACCGGCCTCGCGAAGCTTGGCTTCGTAAACCTTGCAGCGAGTTCTCTTGCCCTGAGCCAAGTGCCGGCGGATGTTGTTCCGGAATTTGAGCGAGCAGCGGACCCCGATCAGGCGCTCCACTATCTTTCATTACTGGAGGAGAGGGATGCGCCCGCAGTTCGCGGAATCCTCGAAGATCGTGCTGCAGCCGGCCGGTTAATCCGAGTTCTGGGCGCTTCGGCGGGACTCGGCGAATTTCTGCGCAGGAGACCCGCCGCGCTCGCCCTGTTCAGGAAGCCGGTGGCCGAGTTGCCACAGCCGGAAGCGATGAACAGAAGATTGCAGGATTCTGTGAAGGATCGCGAGGGCGAGGAAGCAATCGTTACCCTGCGCGTGGCATACCGTGAACTTCTAACTGAAATCGCCATCTTCGATCTTGAGCTGAAAGACCCTCTGGGCGGAGTGGATTCCTTGGCTGCAGCTCTCGCGGATCTCGCGGGTGCCGCCATAGTCGCGGCCATCGACCTTGCAACATCAGAACTCACGCGCGAAGGCGCGAACCCGAGTTCAACTTCTATCGCCGTGATCGGAATGGGAAAGACCGGGGCGCGAGAGCTCAACTACCTGAGCGATGTGGACGTACTGTATGTCGCTTCACCCGTCGGAGAGGCAACAGTCGAGGAATCAGTCAGGGCAGCGACGGCAATCGCAAAACGACTGACTCGAATTCTGCACGGTCCATCGCCGGAGCCCGGGCTTTGGGAGCTGGATGCGAACCTGAGGCCCGAGGGCAAGTCGGGTGTCCTGGTTCGCAGTCTCGATTCCTATCTTGCCTACTACGAGCGATGGGCAAAGGGATGGGAGTTTCAGGCTCTGCTGAAGGCCCGGCCAATCGCTGGTGACCTCAAACTCGGCGCCCAATTCGTGGATGCCATTCAGCCCCTGGTCTGGAGCAGCGCTTCGAAGGAGAACTTCGTCGAGTCTGTACAGAAGATGCGCGAGCGAGTCACAGCGCACATCCCGGAGCACGATCGCGACGTGCAGGTCAAACTCGGAGAGGGAGGACTTCGGGACATCGAGTTCACGACCCAGCTTCTGCAGCTCGTGCACGGTCAGACAGACGAACGAGTTCGACAGCGTTCCACCCTCGGGGCGCTGGCTGCGCTGGTTGAATTCGGTTACATCGGCAGAACAGAAGCGGAAAGATTCGGCATTGATTATCGAACTCTCAGGCTGATTGAGCACCGGCTCCAGCTTCGCCGCCTTACGCGGACGCATCTCATGCCAAGGGATGAACCTTCCCTTAGAGTTCTTGCGAGAGCCACCGGACTTGCTCCAACCGCTGATGGTCTCCTCGACCACTGGCGAGGGGTAAAGGCCGAAGTGCACTCCCTGCACGAGCGTCTGTTTTACCGCCCACTGCTCTCGGCGGTCGCGGCACTGCCTGAAGAAAGCTTCGCGCTTTCCAGCGATCAGGCGCAGGCGAGGCTTGGAGCTATTGGCTTCAAGGATCCTGCGGGGGCTCTGAGGCACATAGCCGCACTAACTGAAGGACTGTCCCGCAGGGCAAAGATCCAGCGGAATCTTCTGCCGGTGATTCTTCAGTGGCTCTCCGAAGGCACCGACCCGGATCACGGTCTGCTTGTCTTTCGCCGACTAAGCGATGCCCTCGGTGAGTCCCACTGGTATCTCAGGATGCTCAGGGATTCGTCCGGAGCGGCGCACCGGCTCATGCAGGTCTTGTCGACTTCCCGCTTCGTCGGCGACCTCTTTGAGCGGATCCCGGAGTCCGTAGCCTGGCTGGAGGATGACGCCGAGTTGAAGCCTCGGACTCTGGATTCGCTGTCGAAAGAAGCCGAATCGATTGCCATGAGATATTCGGATGATTCGGATTCTGCGGCTTTGGCAATCCGCGCTATTCGAAGACGAGAGACACTGCGACTGGCCATTGGCAGCATCCTGAATCTGATCGGGGTAGAGGAGCTCGGCGAAGCGCTGTCAGACCTCAACACGGCGGTGCTTGGGGCCTTCCTCTCTCTGGCTGCCAATGCCGAAGTACCTTCGGGTTTCGAATTCGCAATTATTGCAATGGGACGGTTCGGGGGACGGGAACTGGGCTTCGGCTCCGATGCCGACATAATCTACGTCTATCGCTCGGCAGATGCCGGGGAGGGCCAGAAAGCTGCGGAGCGAATCGTTTCAGAACTGAACCGGCTGACCGAAGACTTCCAGCTTCCTTTCGAGCTTGACATTGATCTCAGGCCAGAAGGCAAGAACGGCCCGGTAGTTCGCTCGCTCGAGTCCTACCGCGCCTACTATGAGCGCTGGTCACTAACCTGGGAGGCGCAGGCGCTCCTTCGTGCGAAGGGCACCGCGGGCAGCGAGCCGCTGATCCGGGACTTTCTGGCCCTCGCCGACGAGATTCGCTACCCGAATTCTCTTTCTGAAAGGGATGTTCGCGAGATCAGAAGAATTAAGGCGCGAGTCGAAGCTGAGCGGCTTCCCAGAGGCGCTGATCCTTCGAGACACCTCAAGCTTGGCCGCGGTTCGATTAGCGACGTTGAGTGGCTGGTGCAATTGATCCAGCTGCAGCGTGCGGCAACGGATGAGAAACTCAGGACCACCTCAACCCTTCGCGCGTTGAAGGTCGCGGCTGACACCGGTGCTGTTTCGCGCGGCGATGCGCGGATACTGCGAGAGGCCTGGCTGCTGGCTTCCCGCTGCCGCTCCGCGCTTTACCTTTGGACCGCCAAAACGACCGACGTGCTGCCGAGGGATCGATCCCAACTCGAGGGCGTTGCTAGACTGCTGGGCCTGCCTGCAGGCTCAGCGAACAGACTCGAAGACGAATACCTGCGCACTACCCGGCGCTCAAGAGCGGTCTTCGAACGCCTCTTCTACGAGACTTAAACTCGCTGCCACCGGCGCTCCTCGCGCGTCCCTGCCTTGCTCGGTCTCGTTCTGCATCCCAATGTTGCAGGTCTCGCACCGGTCCCGACCTTTATCGTGCAGGAGTGCGGGCGTACCCCGTTCGGTAAACTCGCGGCATGGTACACGGTCGCTCCGCGGTAGTGATCGCCGTCGTCGCACTCCTGCTCGTCGGCTGCGCGGCCGGTCCCGATGCACCGGGATCTTCGCCCAGCGGCAATGCATCGACCTCGGACAGAACCCCCGGTGAGCTCGCGACACCCACCCCGACCGCTGAACCGCTCGCGATCGAGCGTCCCGCGCCCTTGTGGTCGGTCAGTTGCGCGGAGCTCGGCGCAATGTTCGGGACCTCGCTGGACGGAATGAAGCTCCTCGACCTTCCGATTGGGGAGGTCCGGGATATGTTGACCCATCTGGGCAGTTGGCGGGATGCGGTGGCTAATCAGGGTGGTCTGGACTGCGTCTGGACAAACGACGTGGGTATGGCCTATCTCGATACGCCCAACATCTGGTTGCGGGGTACCCCGGCCATGGACCTCTTCGAAGCGCGCTATCTGTCCATCGTCGCCCTGCCCGGCGCTGCAGCTGGCTATCGTTCGCTCTACGGATACACCGGGAAGGATTTCAAGGGCGATAACTGCCAGTGGAACAATACCTACGGCTATACGAACGCCGACTACGAGGCCGCAGTCGGGGAGGATTGGATCCGGATCAACCTGATGATCGGCCCGACCGGCTGCGATCAGTACTGGACGCCGCGCGTCAAGAAGGTAATCGAGCGGATCGGCCAATCCCGACTTTCCGACCCGTCCAGCCGGCCTGCCGGGGTCGCGACGCTGCCGGCCGACTGCAAGGCCCTCATCGCGCCTGTGGACGCTCTACTCTCCGCGCCGGTGGGCCCCGATCCATACGCTGCTGCGCTCTACGGCGCTGAGCCATTCACCTCGCTGGAGCGCAGCAAGCTGCTTTGCATCTGGGGCACGCAGGCGACCGTCGTGATCACGGCGCTCGAGGGTGGCGCCTGGCTGATGCCGGAATACCATGCGTGGGCTGCCACGATCGGCCGCCCGGTTGCGATCGATGCTACTTCGCTTCGCCCAGGGGACGAGGCCTGGATGATCCCTGAAAGCAGCGGCTGGGTGACGTTCTGGGCCGCGCTCGGCGGCAATCTCTACCGCGGATCCGTCGACCGTGCCCTGCCACCCGACAAGGTGGCGGAAAGGATGGCATCGCTGATCGACGCGCTTGTCGCCTGGCAGGGCACGCCCTGATATTCCCGTGGAGGTAGAGCATTTCGCCGACCGGTCTCACACCAGTCCCGACTTCGTCCAGCAAGGCTGTGGGTACCTGATTCGGTCGGTTAGCATTTCGGCGTGTCTTGCCTACGACGATTCGGTCTGCTGTCCACCGTCGCAATCGGCCTGTTGCTCACTGCGACTGGCTGCGTCCCGGGGGGTGCGCCTGTGCCCTCGATTCCGACGCTGCCGACGATCACCGTCTCCCCGATGCTCGACGACGCTCATGCGGTGGGCGCCATGGTCGGTCGAGACGGCGGCGAACTGACGACGACCGGTGCCGACGGCACGGTCTACACCCTGCTGTTGCCCGCGGGCGCACTGCTTGCTCCTGCCCGGGTCACTATGACACCGCTTAGCTCGCTCGACGGTCTGCCTTGGGGTGATGGACCCTCCTACGGGGTGCAACTGGAGCCCTCCGGGACGATGCTCGCCGAATACGGTCGACTCACGATCACGCCCGCAGGGGAGGTACCGGCGGATGCGCGCGTGCTCTTTGGCTACAGCGGCGCGGGTACCGAGCTCGCCCTTGCCATGCCGGATCCTCAGGCCGAGACCATCACGCTGCTCGTTGAGCACTTTAGCGGTGCGGGGGTGCAGCAGGGCTACCTCGGCGACGTTGAGTCGGCCAAGAAGCGGCTTGGCGGCACGGCAGAGCAGCAGGTTCGCAACGAGGTAAGCGCCTTGCTGCAGGCGGAGCGGAACGCCCAATTGAGCGGCGTCGCCGGCGATCCGGCGTTCCAGGAGACGATGGAACGGCTGATGGACCGTTACCAGAAAGAGGTCGTCGATGTGCGGCTCGCCGCCGCCGACTCGAGCTGCGAAGCTGCCCGGGCCGCCACAGAGACGGTGCTCGCCTTCGAGCGCCAGCGGCAGTTGCTCGGCTTTGCAGAGCAAGGCGTCGACATGAGCGAGCTGCTCGCGCTGCAAAGTGTCTGCGTAGAGGAGGAGTATGCGCTCTGCGCCGAACAGCACATCGTGCACCGAATGATCTCGGTCCTCTTGCAGATCGAGCGTGCGGCGCAGTTGATGGGCGGCGGTGACGATCCGGTGGTTCAGCTCGCGAGGCAGCGCACCGAGGACTGCCTGCGCTTCGATCTGGAGTTCAGTTCCGACGGCGCAGGACATGGCGATGAAGGTCAGCTAACCTCCTCGATGACTGCGACCGTGCCGTTCCGCTTCAATGCCGCAGCCCTGGACTTCGACTACGAGCGGCAAACGTTACGCAACACCGCCTACGACTTCACCTTCGAAGGCAGCCACAATCTCGGCGACGGCTGTAGCATCCGCAACAAGCAGGGCGATGGCGGGTTCGTCCCCATAGCACTCTGGTGGGATGTGGATTACGGCAAGGGGGGCGATGGCGAGCCGGGCTCGCTGTCCACCGCCAGAGGCGAGGTCACCGGGCTGCATCTGGTCTGGGTACCCGAACAGACCACCGAGAGCACGATCGTCGTCTGTACCGACTTCACGAGCCCGCTCTACAAGAACGTCTGGAGCAACTACTTCTGGGGGGCAGGACATTATGAGAAGCAGTACAAGCCGAGCCCCGATGGCTTCTGGATCGAGGATTGGGAGTTGCTCGGTGGCGAAACCTGGGCCAGGAAGCAGGAGCACACCTCTTCCTCCGGGAATGACCTGATTCTCGAGGACACCTCGACCTTTGAACTGCGCCATGTGCCGCAGAAGAGCAACTGAGGCGCACTAAACAGAGTACGGGCGTCGGAGGCTGCGAGTGCGATCCCCAAGACCTCTCGGAATCAGACCCCGTAATACAGCTCGGCTTGAGGATCTGAGAACCGGAGGGTGTTCCACAGGATCATACTCCCCTGCAAATACAGGGAAGTGCGATGTTGAGCATGGAGTTGGTCGCTACTGCGGCGGTCCGAGAACCCGTCCGTTTACTCGATTCTTGGCCGTCCTACGGGGTTCGCTGGAGGTCTGCGGGTGGTGCCGCCTACCTCATTGGTATGAGCGACGACCGCCCCCGCCTCTGGACTCCGCAGGAGCTTGCGGAGTACACGGGCATCCCGATCAGGACGCTCGCTGACTGGCGCACAGAGCGTGCGCGCAGCCGAGGTCTCGGGTTGCCGTTCGTCGCACTCTCGTCGCACAACGTTCGCTACCGCGATGAGGATGTCGAGGCGTTCATCGCTGGGCGGATCGTGGCCCCGACGGATAGGGCGGGCGACTGATGGCGCGGCCGAAGCGCGCACTCGGCGAACTCGGCAAGGTGACCTACACGGTCGAGCCGAGCGGACTGGTCATCGCGCGAGCGCGGGTCTATGACGGCCAGGGGCAGGAGCGTCGTCCCAGCGGCAGCGGAGCGACCGAGGCTGAGGCGCTGACGGCGTTGCAGGAAGCTGCTGATGTCGCTGTCGGTCGAGTGCTGGCGCGACGAGCACAGGTCATGACTGTCGCTGAGCTGGCGAAGGCGTGGCTGAAGACGGCGTATCACGACGATGATCCGCGGGTGCTGCGCCAGCGCCGCGAGCAGACCGTCGATGGCTACGCATCGGTTGTTCGCGCGCATGTCGTCCCGCGCGCCGGTGCCATCCCCATTGCCGACATCACCGCCGACCGTGCTGATGGGCTGCTCATGGACGTAGCACGGGAGAAGTCGGTAACGACCGCGAACAAGGTTCGGAACGTGATGTCGCTCATGTTCGACTGGGCGATCCAGCAGGGGCACTTCTCGGCTGCCGGGTCGATCCAGAACACACGGTACGGAGCGGTCGTCATGGCGAACCCGATCCGTGCGACCAGGCGAGCGGACGAGCCGGACACGGTGTACTTCGAACTCGACGCGGTGCAGGTCAAGTACATCCTCCACCTCATCCGCGAAGTGTGGCCCGAGCGGCACCGAAAGCGGTATCCGGTGGGCCGACGGCCCAACTACAAGCTGCTCGCCGACTACATCCTCATCACGCTCGGCACCTCCGAGAGGACGGCAGAACCGATTGCGATCCGGTTCCAGGACGTGAAGTTCGAGGCGGTGGAACAACCGGATGGAAGCCTCACGATGGAGGCGCTCGTCTGGGTCGGCGGGACGATGGTTCGCACCAAGTCCCGCGGCCTGTTTCGCCAGGACTCGCCCAAAGCTGAGCGACAAAAGCGTTGGATTCGCGTGCCGAAGTTCGCAGCGAAGGTACTGAGCGAACTCGTGGCGAACCACGTTCCCGACCCCGAACGGAATCCAGACGACGTGCTGTTCACGACCGAGCGCGGCCGTCCGCGCGACCCCAGCGCCGTCGGCGAGTTGCTCCGGATGTTCCGCCGCGAATTCGAACCGGAACTGCTGGCTATCGGGGTCGACGCTAAGCACCTCACCTTCCGCAGCCTCCGCAAAGCAGTTGCAGCGGCGGTGTCGGATACGGCCGGTGTCGAGGCCGCACGCGACCTCCTGGGACACAGTGACGAGGCGATCACTGAGGGGCACTATGCAAAGCGTCCCGAACTTATCGTCGAAGTCGCGGCTGAAGCGCTCAACAAGGTGTTCGAGGGTATCGAGACCTGAATGAGCTGCGACAGAGGCTCGTCGTCGAGATCCCAACGGTGAGGTAGCTGTTACAGCACGCGGCTGTCGGGCACGACGGCACGTGACGCCCCCGGGTGGATAGCATTCCGCTTGGGGGCGTTCGCGGTGCACTCTCGCGTGATGTCGCTTGCGTTCGTCACAACGCGAGCGTCGCCCGACTGGAGCAACGAGTTCGTGCCAGCGCTCGCCGCGCTGGTAACAGGCCCCGGCACGGCACCAACATCGCGGCCCAGAAGTGCGGCCTCCCGAGCCGTGTGTAACGCCCCAGACCGAAACCCGGCCTCGACGACGATGGTGGACTCGGAGAGCGCGGCGAGGATACGTGCGCGATCTATGAAGCGCTGTCGAGTCGGGACAAGCCCTGGTGGCACCTCGGAGATCACCAATCCTTGACGCGAGATGCTCTGAATGAGGTCTGCGTGACCGGCAGGGTACGGGCGGTCGACTCCTGCAGCAAGCACGGCGATCGTGTCTCCGCGTTCGAGAAGCGCTGACCGATGCGCCGAGCCCTCGATGCCGTAGGCGGCTCCGCCAACGACCGTTCTCCCGCTTCGAGCCAGCTCACTGGAAAGGTCCTCCGCAACATGCACCCCATAGCCGGTTGCTGCGCGGGCGCCAGTGACGGTGATCAGTTGGGAAGCGGGTGCGGTGAGAAGCTCGGTGCGACCCAGCGCCCACAGCGCGTAGGGTGCTCGTGCTCCAAGGTCGTTGAGAGCGATCGGCCATTCTGGGTCGCTCGGGATGAGGACCCGAACCCTGTCCGCCTCAGCCATGCGTGCTACCAGGCGATCGAGAGTACCGGCCACTCGCATGCGATCCCGCCACACCGCGGTTTCCACGGTATCCATGCCCGGGATTGGCTTGTCGCTGTCTGCCAGAGTGATCAACTCAACGCCGCCGACGCTTGCGAGCAAGGAGCCCGTAACCGTGTCGTTGGAAGTACCAGCGAGCGACAGCAGGATTCTCGCGGTGCGCTCGTCCTGGACAAAAGCAGAGAGCGTGGGCATGGCGACCTCCTTCAGTGAACTTCTTCTCTCCGAAGGTGCGCGACATCTGCCCCTTTATGTTCCTTGAAGGTAGGCGTACAGTGAAAGGCGAGGCACGTCCACAAATTAGTAGGCCCCTCGGGGCGGCCCTTCGGGGAACTCGATATATGTTGCCTCCTCTGCGGAGAAGTACGTGTATCGAGAGGTCCCATCATGATTCGTTCAATTTTGCTTCTGAGCATGTATGGACGCGAGTTTATGCGCCGCTACATGCCCACCAACGTCGTTCTTGCGCTCATCCGCAGCCGCGGTGGTCTGAAGTGGGGTGTACCTGCGATGATCATCGCGGTGCCCTACGTCCTGGTCGCCAGTTGGTGTTCAGACCTCGTCGCGGAGGGCGGGCCGGGATGGCTGCACCTCATCATCCTGGTGTGTCTGTGGAACGCGATGAAGTTCATCGCAATAGGCCCCATCAGCTTGGTTCTTCTTCTCCGGTACCGTCGTCGCGAAGCGGTCGAGCGGCGTCAAGGTGAGCAGGTTCCAGACACAGTTGAACGGGTTGAGGCACTGACGTTCTGACTGCGGTCAATCTTCCGGACCACTGGCGAGATCGTCGATACTCGCGAAGAAGGCGTCTTCCGCAGCTTCCCGCGCCTGCACCTGGTCGATGACGAACTGTACGAAGTCGGCCTCCCTGTCGGTGACAGCTTGTTCGACCGTCTCGACCAGGTGGTCTTCCCCTGGCCAGATCGTTTGTCGTGTCGGCCTATCTCGATCGAGTCGAGTGCCACTTGTGGTGACCCAATCGCGGAGGCGCTGGCGCGCATCGGCAAAGTCGCGATGCCAGCCCAGCGGCGCAGACCCGTCTTGGTTGACGTCGTAGGCGCAGAGCCAGTGCAGGTGAAGCGCTGAAAGCTCCCAGACCAGCTCTCGGTGTCGGTGCCACAGCGGAGGTATGACCGAGGCCGGGAGTCCGTACTCCAAGCGAAGCCAGTTCACCCAGCGATTGAGTTCGAGAAGCTCTTGTTCAAGGTCATTCGCGGTGAGGAGGTTCCAGTTGATCGGGTGTGGCGGTTCGGCGATGGATTCAGCTTCGAACCTGGGTTCGGGCGCGTCGTTAAAGGCCGAGCCGGGGAGACTGCTGTCGTTCATGGTGTGCTCCGGTTCCGTTCAGCGACCGAGTGCTGGGGCAGGGCTACTCGGCCGCTGCGGAGGGGAGCTGAACTCTCGGCTGCCGTCTCGCGTCGGGCCACGATGCGCCGCCGCGCGTGGCGTGCGGTCAACCTCGTATCGGGTGCGAGCGGTGTCGTGGCCGATGCGCTTGGCAACGAACTCCTCACCTTCAACGCTCTGACCGTCGCGTTCGTAGGAGTACTCGTGCGCGTAGCCTTCGGCGACGAAACTGTCACCCTTCTGGAATCGCTCTTGGGCGTATTCCGCGGAACGACCGAACATCACCAGGTGGTGATAGCTCGTCTCGGTTTGGGTGAATGTGCCGTCCTCTTCGCGGCGAAAGTGCTCTTGCCCGAATCGGAAATACAAACGAGTGTCGCCGTTGGTCGAGGAAGTGAGCTTCGGGTCCGTAGCGACGAAGCCCGAGACGGATGATTGTGTGTGGATGGACATGGTCGTCTTCCTGTCTGCTTGGGTGACCGCGTCGTTCGGTCACTGCATCGGACAGGTGCGCGTCGACGCCCAACGCCGGTCAGTATCTCTGCGCACGCTGCAGGAGCGACTCAACGGTGCTGCGATCCGTCTTGAGCTGCTGTGCGTCGGCACGTTTCGGCCATGGATGAAGGTCGGTGACTATCGGCGGGGTCGAGCGGAGCATGATGACGCCGGTCCCGAAAGGGAGGGTCCGAATGCGATCCGGGGGCATGATCGGGACTCTTCGGACGGAGCGCTGATTGGAGCGTGAGCCGTAGTCGCCGTGGGTGACTGACTCCGTGAACTCGTCGCGTTCGCCGATGAGGGTGGAGAGGTCCTGAAGATCGCGAGAGTTCGACGCGCCGCCGAGGATGATCTTCGCGATGCTCGCATCCCAGATCGCTGCTGCCTGATTCTCTGACCATTTGTCGCGCGCCTGCGCGAGCGATTGCAGCACGGGCATCGTGGTGATGCCTGTGCCACCGCCCTCGGCCATCAGGGTTGGTAGGGACGGGAGTGGCGCGAGATTCCCGATCTCATCGAGCGCGAGCAGTAGCGGCGGATCAAGCCGCGCGCCGGACGATCGAGCTGCCATACGACGGGCTGTCTCGACGAGGTCTTCGACGAATGCTGAGACCAACGCAGCGCTGTTCCCGGCTCCGGCTCCGGTCGCGAGCAGGTAGAGCGTGCCGCGGCGTCGGATGAACTGTTCCGGGTCGAAGTGTTCGCCCTCTGACGGGCTGACCGCGTCCAAGACTCGCGGATCGGCGAGCGCCGCTAGAGCGAGCGACACTCCCTGCCAAATGCTGTCACGAGTGCGCGGATCGGAGTCGAGCATCGCTTCCAACGATTCCGCCCAGCCCGTCGCGGCAAACGGAGAGCCAATCAGGATCGCGACGGCCTCGGCAGCGGCAGCAGGGTCGAGCGTCCACCGGAAGAGTTCCGCAGGCGTCCGATGGTCGAGGGCCGCGGCGTGGAGGAGCGCTTGCAGCGCGACTCGGGTCTTGCCCTCCCAGAAGCCGCCACCTTCGACACCGCCTGAAGAGAGTTCGGTCGCTGCTGCGAGGCCCGTCGCTCGGATCATCGCGGTGAGCGGATCCTCGCAGCCACGGATAGGTGACCATCGCAGCCCTGCAGGAATACCTTCGGCGAGGTGCTGCGGATCGAAGACAGCAACAGGGCCGAGTCGCTGCCTTGCCTTGAGCGTGACCGTCAGGTTGTCGGGCCGAGTCGACGTCGTGACGACGGCACCTGGTGCGTCGAGGATGGCTGGAATCACGACGTGCAGTCCCTTGCCGGAGCGCGGCGGCCCGATGAGCAGGATCGAATCTTCGACACTGGCCCAGATTTGCTTACCGTGCGAGCGCCCAAGTAGGAAGCCGACATCCTCGGGCTTCGGACGCACAAGTGACGGCCTGAGGGTCGCAGCACGGTGCAGGAGCGCCCTCGACGACGCGTTGGATGCGACATTATGTCTGCTCGCGATTCCGTGAAGCTTGCGGGGGTCGGCCGTGGCCGCGACAGAGTGACGCCGCAGCCTGATCCAGACCCACACACTCGTCGTGGCGAGTGCACCGAGCATGAACGTCGCGACGACCCAGTAGAGCACTGCGTTGAGGCTTGGCGATTCCAGCGCTGCGGCAGGGTCTGCCGGATTGAAGAGCACGTTGACGCCACCCGCGAAACCGACTTCCGATTGCTCCGCACCAGACAGAAATGCGGCGATAGATCCGGCGCCGCGAAGTACCGCTGCGATACCGAACAGAGCAAAGAGACCGATCATGAGTGCGTTGGTCAGCTCATCACCGAGACCTCGGCTGTGAGACTGGGCGCCCGTCATGACTGCAACCGCTCGGCGACAATCACACCTGAGATACGCCCGATGAGCACGAGTTCTGTGTTCTGATCCGCAATCTGGCTGAGATCGACAACTGCGCGAGCCGTGCCGTCTGCGGCGCCTTCCGCGCTCGACAACGTGAGCGCAACCGTCACGTCCTCGCCCGGGATGAAACCAGAGCCGCGTATCTCGATCAGTTGATGAGTCGTTCGATGGCGCGCTCGCCGCGTGGCACTGGGCAGCGGCACCTCGTCTGCGATGCGTTCGCTGCGAGTTGCGTGCACGATGTCAGTGAATACCGAGCCGTCGTACTCGTGCACCTCGACACGAACGGTACGGGTGCGGTGAGACGAGAGCGCGTCGAGCAACTCACCGAACCGAACCCTGCTCCATTTCGACCCCACACCAGGAGGCGGGAACTCTTCGCCGTCCAGCGTGACGTGCATCGCACCGCGTTCATCAACGCGGACTCTGGCGATCGGAATGTTGATAGATGACTCGGACGATGAATCCATGGTGCTGCTCTTGCTCATATGGCGTAGGTGCGTAGGAGCGTCCTCGCGAGTTCAGCTCATCATTCGTCCGGTCGTGTCGAAGAGTTCCATCTCGCCCGGGTGCAGCTGGTGCTGGCAGACGAAGGAACGGTCCTTGATGCGCCAGAGGCCTTGTCCTGCGCCGAGTCCGGGCAACAGTTTCTGCTCGGTGCCGGTAAGCCCGAGTGCCCCGGCCGTGACGCCGAGTTGGTCGGATTCCTGCCGGTAGATGATCCTGGTCTCGGCATTGGCCAGCAGGCTGTTTGCCAGAGCGCGCATTGCTGACCCTTGATCACCGACGTTCTCCAAATCGGTGAGCTTGTGAAAGATCAGCATGTTCGCGATCCCGTAGTGTCGCGCAAGTCGCCAGTGAGCGTCCATCCGGCGCAATAGAGCTGGGTGGGACATCAGCCGCCACGCCTCGTCGTAGATACACCAGCGCTGACCACCGTTTGGATCGAGCAGCGCGGACTCCATCCACGCTGAGGAGCACGTCATGAGCACCGAAATCAGCGTCGAGTTCTCCGTCACTCGTGACAAGTCCAGAGAGATCATCGGCAACGTGGGATCGAAGGTCACCGTTGACGGACCATCGAAGAGTCCGGCGAGGTCGCCAGCAACGAGCCGTCGGAGCGCATGCCCGACGAGACGTCCGTCTTCGGCAAGTCTGCCGTCGGGGTCTGCGTGAGTAGTTGGCGCAAGGATGTGCTCGACGACCATCGGAAGGATCGGCACGTCATTGCTGCGCATGACGTCGGTGAGGGCCGTGTCGATTGCCGTGTGTTCCAGCGGTGTCAAGGGACGATTGAGAACCGTCTCAGCCAGCGCACCGATGAGGTCGCGGCGACGAGACGCGACGGTGGACGCCCAGCTCTCATCGCTCATACCAGAGGGGCGGTAGCCCTCGTCGAGCGGGTTGAGTCGCGTCGCGAGCCCGTGCCCGAGGACGATTGCTCGGCCACCCACTGCTTCCGCGACTGCCGTGTGCTCACCTTTGGGGTCACCTGGCACATACACGCGGCGCCCGAACGGGAGGGATCGCGTGTAGAGACTCTTCGCCAAGCTCGACTTGCCCGACCCCACGATGCCCGCGAGCACGAGATTCGGTGCAGTGATGATGCCACGGGCGTACAACACCCATGGGTCGTAGACGAAGGAGCCGCCCGAGTACAGGTCCTGCCCGACGAATACGCCATCGGAACCGAGCCCGCCCTCGGCGAGGAACGGGTACGCGCCCGCGAGAGTGGCTGAGGTGTCTTGATGTCGGGGCAGGCGAAATGGTCCTGGCGTACGTAGCTGAGCCGGTCCGGGCTCGCCAGCTGCGGGCAAATATGTAGTTCCCCGACGCTCGGCCATCTCGGCGAGGTACTTCGCGTGGGCTTCCCGCCGTTCAGCACGTTGCTGCTCGATCTGCAGCTTTGATGCCGCCTTACGTCGCTGCGCGCGCACCCGGCGCTTCTCGGATGCCGGAGCCACGAGTACTGCGCTGTGGAGCTTCTCGGCATCGTCCCGGTTCATAGCCCGAGCCCTCGCTGCTGCTTGAGTGCCGTGATGTTCGCTGGCTCGAACCAGGAGGAGCGTTGCTGGCGCCGCGTCGCTGGGCTGGTGTGGAGGCCACGCGACTCGTCTGGAAGTCCGTCTTCGAGGCTGACTGTGTGGCGTCGATACAGTGCGACATGGTCGAAACTGTGGCTGTACGTGAGGTGATAGTTACCCTCGCGCAACTCGTGCTCCAGCGCGCCGCTGGGCGGCTCGTCGTAGACGTACCCGTTCTCCATCGCTGCGCTCGTGGTCTCGTCTCCGAAATCCCAGTTCTTCAGGTGGTCCAGCCCTGCGGCAGGGCCGTCGGAGTCGATCATGTCGAGTACTTCGTCTGCCTCGTCGCCTTGCATGAAGACGACGTTGATCCAACGAACAGTCGTGGTGGCGCGTGCGGCGGGTGAGTCGTGCCAAGCGACCTGGCTCGCGGCAGACGCTGCGGCGTTCAGTCGCTCTTCGGCTTGGTCGATGAACGTTGCCGACTGGTGCAACTCATCGGCGGCAGCGAGCGCGTCCGCTGATCCAACGGCATGGTTTCCGTGATCGTCAAAGGCGCGGGCATGGTTGTTGACGTGAGCCGTAGCGAGTTGGTCGAGCACTTGCCTCAGCGACCGGACTCCCGACAGCAGATCGCCCAGGACACCGTACATATCCTGCAGGTTCTCGAAGTTGCGTGTCGCATGCGCGAGCCCGCGTAGCGCCTCGGATGCTTCACCGGCGTCGGCGCCGGGATCGTAAAACGTTGGCATCATGACCTCCTGGCTTTGCGAATCGCTAGTAGCTGACAGGTGCACGAAAGAAACTCGGGTCGATGTCTGCGGTACGCAATACGCTTGAAGCATCCGATAGGGAGGGGCGTAATGACTGACGAGATCGAGCTTGTAAGTGATGGCGATGGTCTCGCGGTCGTGGGCGAGCAGAATGCAGTTGATCGCTTCCTGGAGTCAATGGGACTGCTAGCAGTCTCGGATGTTGTTCGCCCCGACAACTTGGCTCGGATACTGGGCGGCGGGAGTGAAGCGATTCGTGCGGCGTCGGATGCGGTGGAGAGATCTGGAAGGTACTTGAAGCTGACAAAAGAGTCGGCCGCGCGGGTGAAGGAACTCGGGTTGATGCCGACCAAGACCAAAGGCATCAGCCACGCGATGTTCGGAGAGCCAGGAGCAATCAACAAGTGGGTGCAGGTCGAGAACGGACCTGGATCGTTGTTGACGAACCCTGCGCTGCTCTCCGGGCTCGGCGGGCTGATGACCCAGCTCGCGAAGCAAGCAGAAGCCAATGAACTCAAGGCGCTGCTAGTCAAGATCGACGAGAAGTTGGACGACGTTCGCCGAGCGCAGCGAGACGCAGTCCTGTCGAAACTGGATCGTGTAGTGCTCGCGATCAGAGAAGCTCAGATGATTGGCGAGCATGGCGGTAACAGGGAGACCGCCTGGAAGAAGATTGAGTCAGAGTCGGGCACAATCGCTGAAGTTCAGGGGTCTGCGTTGCGCGCTCTCGATGCTCTTGCGGACAAGGTCGAGGAAAAGAAGAAGATCGGCGAGATTGCGAGTGCGACGTACGAAGTCGAGTTCGAAGTGAGTATCTGGCTCGCAGTACTCGCTCGGTGTTTCCAGTTGCAGGATGAGTTTTCTGTGCTGGAGCTGGATCATGTTCTTGGCCTTGCCCCAGCAGACATTGATGGACATCGCATCGGGCTCGTGGCCGCTCAACAGGAGCGAAGAGACCTAATTGTTGGGAGGACGAGGAAGCTGATCCAGAGGATGGACAGCGCCGGATCGACAGCCGACTCAAACAAGCTTTTGCATGCCCGGCGAGCGCGAGCCGTGGTGGATTCCGTGAACACGACAGCACTGAGTATCGATGAGTTTCATGAACCACTTGGCCTCGATCCCGTACGAGCGCCGCTCAAGGCAACCCGCTGGCGTGACGCACTCCGTGACGGCGCGCAACTGAAGAATGCAGGTATTGAGGCTGGCAAGAAGGCGTTGACTGGTGCAGCGATAGCTGGGGGCACCGTTGTCGCCGCGGTGGCATCGGTCGCAGCCGCGAATAACGTCAACAAGAGTTGAATCTGAGCAACGAATCTGCGTGATTCAGGAAAGCGCCGCTCACACGGTCCGGCACAGCGGCAACGCCGCCGCGGTGAACGCCTGGGCCTGCTGACCGACAAGGAGACGTGTCTCGCAGGAGGCCTGGATCGCCGCCTGCTCAATGGCGGCAACCGCGGCATCGAGGTCGTCGGCTGTGCGCGCCGAGACAGAGACGAGACCCGTGTAGCGGAGCACCCCGTGCCCGGCCGTGAGGTCGGCTTCCTGCTGCAGCACATCGTGAAACTCTGCTGCCTGCGACGCGTCTTCTATTTGACCGATCCGCTGCCGTTGGGCCGCGTCAGAGATGTACTCGGTCTTCTTCTTTCGAATGTCGCGCGCCGCCTGATCGGAGCGCATCGGAGTGCAGAGCAGCGAGAAGGAGCGCTGGATGCCCGTCGACAGCAGCAGCGGCGCAAGGAACCCCGGGTAGACCATCGACCGAGGCCATTCCGAGATCCACAGCACTGCGTGAAATGCTGAGTCGGTGCGCAGCCGAGACCAAGACTCATTGACGGCCACGGGTCCGGCGGTCGCGAGCGACTGCCCAAGCTCACCGTGGCGTTCCAGGGTCGCCGCAACAGCAGGGTCATACGCCGACCGCAGAATCACTGCGATTTCACCGGAGGTCAGCCAGGACGAGGGTGAGAGATCCGCCGAGCGCAACGCAGCAACGAGCGTGGACATCTCTTGGCGGAGCACAGCCGCCGCGCCGCGGATGCCGCCGCCAGCAGTGCGAATCTGACGCGAGGCAGCTCGCATATCAAGTGACAGCGACAGGGTGGTCGCATGGCGTTCACCTGCGGGTCCCGCGCGATCAATCAGCTCGGCGTATGTGGTCGAGGCCCAAGAGGCGTCGGCGACGCCGTGCGAGGCCCACCACTCGGCAAGCCCGCTCCCGGAGTCAGGCAGCGTCCGCTCAAGCACCTGGAGCATCGAGATGCGACCCGACCGGCAGACCGTCGCGAGCACACGCCCCCACGAACTGACTCGACGTTCTTGCTCGCCGGGGTCGAGGAGCACGAAAGCGGGATGTGAGACGGCAACGATGGCAGTGAGCGTCTCAGCCGTCGGATCGTGAACCATTCCTGCGCCAGTCACCGGATCGTCGTATTCGCGAAGCCGGGCCATGTCGCCGGGAAGCGCGAGCGTGCCCGCTGGCCGAGGCTTCACGACTCGTCGACGGTAGAGGAGTTGCCCTGCGGTGGTCTTCCAAATCCACCAGAGGAACACGGGGATCCACTCGACGATTGCGCGGCCTGTAATCCGGATCCAGACCACGGCGGCCGATGCGAGCCACACGGGTGACGAGAACGCAATCAGGATGCCGCCGCCAGCGTAGAACGCCCACACAAGCGTGCCGATACCGATGCCCAGGGCAACAAGTTGTGAGAGCGACAGGCCGAGGAGCACGCCGCGGCGAGTCAGTCGCGAGAACTTGACCGGTACAAGCTCACCGGCGCGGTGAACGTCGTAATTCTTCGACATGGTCAATCACTCCTTGATGCTCGGCCGAGGTCGAGGGGTGCTCGTCGGGGCGGGGTCTGATCGTGGTGCTGGAGGCTGAGGCGCAGGGGGAGGCGTAGTGGCGGCAGGCGTTGCAGAGGGTGAGGACCCGACCTCACCCGCACCAGTCACAGCCGTTTCAGCCGTGCCACCAATCGCCTGCCCAACCTTCGGCCCCGCGGTGGCAGCGCCCTTGACGACTTCCGCTCCGATGATCACGGCTGCGGCAGGACCGGCCGCCGCGGCGGCACCAGCTCCCGCTCCTGCCCCGGCACCAGCGCCTGCGCCTGCGCTCGCGCCCGTTCCCGCCTTGGCGCCTGCCGCGGCCCCGCCGCTGCTCGCACCCGCTGCGGGGATTGCGCCCCGGGCACTGCTCGACGCAGTTGACGTACCGGTGCCAGAGCCCGAACCGCCATCCAGAACCTTCTTTACGCCGTCGCTTTGCGGCTTCGACGGAACAGGCACGGGCCGATTGACGGCGTTCTTCGCTTCCTGCTCGCTTCCCATCGCTTGGTAGAGATCGAAACCCAAGAACGAGATGAATCGGTAGACCATGTAGGGCGCGAACGCCGCGATGAACAGCAGCACGATGCCAGCGATCGGTTCAGTGACGGCGGCCAGGTCAGCTTCGATCGGTGTTGACACCTGGGTGATAGCGATGAGGAACACGACAACAAGGACGAGCTTTGACACGATGAGCGCAACGACGAACGCCACCCATTTGCCGATCCAGCCGCGAGTGACATCCCATGCGGCACCCGCGAACGCGACTGGGGCGAGGACGATTGCCACGAGCAGCAGAGCTTTGCGAATGAGGAGCGAGAACCAGACAATCGCGACCGCGCAGATCATGAGCCCGGCCAGGAAGATCGTGATGATCGCACCGACGCCCGGTGCCGCGATATTGATCGTCGTGAGTCCCGCCGCGAGCAGCGCGATCTTGTCGCCCATCGTCCCAGTGGTCTCTCCTGCGGCCTGGACGATGCCGATGGAGAGTTGGTCGACGATCTCCAGCGCCGTCGCCGTCAGCGTGATGACAACAAATGAACCAAGTACAGCTTTGGCCGCGCCCAGTGCTGCGCGTGAGAGCGCCGCAGGTTCGCGTCGAATCAATCCCAGAATGAGCTGGAAGCAGAAGAAGAGCAACACGATGAAGACGCCGACACCGAAGAGCAGGTTGTAGACGTCGAGGTAGCCCTGTGACTGGACGTCGACGAAGGTGGTGCTGTCGAACACAGTCCACATGGCTTCGATGAGCCATCCTGCGGCTTGCCCCATCGTCGCGGCCAGCCAATCGAAAGGAGCAGACACCAGTGACGCGGCTCCTTCACCAACGGCATCGCACACGCTGGAGATGACGGGGATATCGCAGATACTCATGACGTGGCCCTCGAAGCGGATGCCTGGGCGAACTTCACACCTGCTGCCCAACGTTCCAGAAGAAATTGATGAGCGTCACGGAAGCGCCGCAGATAATCGCGGCGCCGCAGGAGACGAGCACGCCGAGCTTGCCGCGGGAGGCGAGGTGAGGGTTGGACGAGTTCGCTCCGAATCCCCACACGATCGCTGACACGATCAAGGCGAGCACGGACAGGATCAGTCCGATCGTCATGACGGCACCTACAATGACGCGCAACTGCCCGATCCCGGGCAACCCCGAGTCATTGGGGGTGACGTCAATGTTCATCGGCAGAGCAGCGGTGAGGGTCGTGATGAGTTCAAACACGGTGTCTCCTTGGCACGAGGACCGCCCGGGGCGGTGATGAAACATGGTCGAGAGCAAGGTGCGCACGTCGTCACGTGGAAGGGACAGGCCTGGCGGGATTCCCGCCAGGCCTGATGCAAGCAGTAGCTCTACAACTGGCCGCCGACACCGATGAGCCAGTTCACCCAGGTCACGGCGCCACCGGCGAGGATCGCGGCGCCAAGCGCCACAAAGACTCCGGTCCGCGCCTTCGCAACGACCGCGGGGTTGCCCGTCGAAGAAGCTAAGGCCCAAGCGATGGCGCTGACGATGATCATGAGGACCGCCACGACCAGGATGACCGTCAGCATCGCGCCGATCACGATTGCGAGGTCCCCGATGCCACTGAGGCTGCCGAAGTCAGGGAACACATTCACGAGAGTCCACCTCCAAGCGCTGAACATCCGGCGCCCGCGGTGGCTTCGGGAAGATCGGCGGCGTCGTGGTCATTGAGCCACTTGGCAGCATCCACAGCTTCGCCACTCGTTCCGCCTGGTCGGACTTCGAAGTGCAGGTGTGGGCCGGTTGATCGTCCCGAGGAGCCTACGTCGCCGATGTGTTGTCCGGCGATCACCCGCTCGCCGACGGAAACATGGATGCCGTGCTGCCACATGTGCGCATACGCGGTCGCAATAGTCGTGCTTCCGATGCGGTGCTCGATCACGATGAGACCTCCGTAGCCACCTGAAAACTCGGCGACCGTGACGATCCCATCAGCGACGGCGAGGATCGGTGTTCCGTCTGGAGCGGCGAAGTCGGTGCCGGTATGGAAGGCGCGTTCGCCGGTGAGTGGATCGATGCGCGGACCGAAGTCGCTGGTATGAACCCAGGTGCCTTCGGGTAGCGGGAACACTACGCGCGACGCCTCCGCCACAGCCGCGACCGTTGTCGGGCGTGCTGCGGAGGCTGTCATTGATGCCGACGTGCCACTCGTGAGGGCGACGAGGATCGTCTCGGCGACGGGTTCGTATTTGTTGTACCGGTCGGGGTAGGCGGACACTTCCACTGCCTGCGCGACTTCGCCTTTGCCCATGCTCTGCCAGCCCGGGATGTCGAGTAGGCCACGCGGCGAGGGAAAGTTGGGGCCAGCCGGCCCACCGAAGAATGCTTTGGCTTGATACTCGGGGTCCATCAACTCCGCGACCGAGCCCCAGCCTGATTGCGGTCGCATCTGGAACAGGCCGAGCGAGTCGTGGTCGGAGCCGTTCCCGTCGTTCGGGTAGTTGCCGGATTCGGGATAGGCGCCTGTGTTCGCCAGTTGCCGAAGCATCGACTCGGTCAGCGCCGCCATCAGCGCGATTTGGATGGCGTCTCTTGTGACTCCTTCGATTCCCGATCCGACAGTGATGATCGTCGCCGCGTGCGTGAGCTGTTGTTTGTCCAGTGTGATCGTCTCGCCATTGGCGGTTGTGACCAGGAGAGAATCCGGCACCTTTCCCACGGTCAACCCCGACGAGGCGAGGCAAACGATCGCTGTGGGGTTCACCACCAGTCCGACAGTGACGAGTCCGAGTGTCGGTGCGAGCAGTATCAAGGAGACCACTGCGATCGCGAGCTTTTTCATCATGGGCCCGCCGTCCTAACGCAGCGGATTGTTCACTTGCGAGAGCCGCAGGACGTGGCAAGGGTCGTCGGCTGGGCACGCGATGAAGATCGTAAACGCGACCGGCTGCTCTGCGGTGACTGGGTCGCCGTTCCACACGCCGGATCGCTGGCGGATGCCCTCGATCGTGTATGCCGCGGCGCCGTCGGGGAGCTGCCCTGGGCGAGCCTGCGCGAGCGCATCAGCCCAGGCATCCGGCACGAACACTGAGGTGATCTCCAACCGCTGCGTCGTTGCGTACGGTCGCAGCTGCGCCCACGCGCTCTGCGTGGGCAGGTAGGTGGCGATGTCGGCGGCGAGTCCCGACTGTTCGAAGCCGGTCGGGTCGGCGACGTTGAGGATGACGGCGGTGTAGTCGAGCGGCAGGAACCCACTGCCGGTGTCCCAGGTGAACAGTGCCTCGGCGACGCTGCGCGCGAACGCCTCGGCGTCGGTGGTCTGTGGGAGCGACGGGATCCGAGGTGGTGAGGTCGGCTCACGAGAAGGTTCTGCGCTCGGAGCAGCACTCGACAATGGAGGATCAGTTGACTCGGTGGGTTGCTCGGATCCGATGACGAGTCCGTAGATGCCGATGCCAGCGACAAGGATCGCCAGCGACAGCGACGTGATGAGGGCGATCAGAGTGCGGCGTGCGCGGGGAGCGGTAGGAAGCTTCATGCGGGACAGGTGCGCCGCATCAGTCTCGGCTCAGAGTGCGCGAAGGTTCCCCACCTGGGTCGCCGACTCGGCGTCTGCACTATCGAGGTCGCGCGCGGCACGGAGTTGCTCAGCGACCTGAACGGTGGCTTCAACAACGTGCAGGAACATCTCGACCTCGGCGTCACTCAGATGGCGGGCCAGTTCATCGACGTCGAAGTGCCGCCACCAGCCGTCGAGTTCCGTCCACGTGACGACGAATGCGCGAATTGGCCACGGCTCGTCGCCGTCGACGCGCGAAGTCAGCGCGCTTGGCGAAGGTCGCCGTTTGGGCTTCGGAGCGTTCTTGATGCGTGCGAGCGCTTCCTCAGCCAGCTTCGCCACATCCACAACGTCACCATCGGGTTGTGCCGAGGTCACGAGCTGCCGAGCACGCTGGAAGCTTGGGTGCACGGGAGCGCCTGAGCCGATGAGTTCCAGCTCGGCCGCGATGCCTTCTCGCACGGAGTCGGGCTGACTTTCGTCTTCCGTCAACTGCTGCAGATAGTTGATCTTCTCCAGCGTCGTGTGCGAGGCGCCCTCCGGGATCATCGCCGCAGCCTGCTCGCGCGCGTCTCCGACCGAGTCTGACGGTGCCGCAAATTTTGCGGCACCGTCATTTCCCGGCTGATTCTCGGTGCTGAATCGTGATGCTTCTTGGCGACGGGCGGCATCCTCAGCCATCAATGTCTTGATCTCCCGGTACAACGCTGCATTCTCCAGCTGGGTGAGCGACTTGTGCAGCGCGTTGTCATCCTGCTCAGCAAGGAGGTGCGCGAGTTCTCCCGAGATCCCTGAGCGCACCCAGACTTTGACGTGCATCCATCCCAGTTGCTTGATCGCGGCCAGCCGACGGGCCCCGCACACGAGATTGCCCTCCGGCGTCACAGTGATTGGTTGCAGCAATCCATCCCGTTCGATCGAGGCGGCGAGGAGAGCGAGTTCCCCGAGATCCTTGCGGTGACGATGGCCAACGTGGATTGAGTCGACAGCTCGTTCCAGCTCGATGTGCCCGTCGTGGGTGCTCATCGTCCGCTCCCATGACTGGGTGCGCACGTCACGATGATCGACACGAGGTCGTCATCGAGCAGCAGAGCAGGAAGAGTCTCGCCGACAAGGATGCGAAGGAGGATGCCGCGGCCGGTGCTCGTTGCGCGATATGCGGGGTTGGGATGTCCGAGTAGTGCGTGCAGCAGGGCCGACCACGCGTCGCCGGGCAGATCGAGGAGCGCGCGAGCATGCTTGTCACGGCGCAACACTTCGTAGGCGCTCTGCCGAGACCCGGCCCGTGCGATCGCGCCACACACGTGCTCGATCGCGGCGCGGGTCGTGCTCTCCGGCCAGCCCAGCGTCGCGAACAACGCGATTGACACTTCAATCGCCTGTTTGGCGGTGCCTACCTCGTCATTCTTGTTGGCGTCTTCAGCCTCAGGTTCGAGGTACTTGTCGACCACATGGAATGCGGGATGGTAGTCGGCGAGAGGATTCTCTCTGTCAGCGAATCGTTCTGGGTCATGGAATGCGGAGACGTGCGGGCGGCGAGCTTGGTGCGTGGCGCAAAGTAGCCCTTGCCCACGCTCTTCGGCGATGCAGGTGATCTGCACGCCGCGAGTGACGACGGCCCAGGGGTCGTCAGCTTCGCGGGCCGAACGAGTTCGCATCACATCGAAAGCTGCGGATGCGGCCTCCCACGGGTCGAGCCCGTGTTTTCGAGCGAGCGCCCCATACTTCTCGGCAGCAAACGTGGCGAGTTCCGCGGCTACGCGGTCGTGTTTCCATGCGTGGGCACCCGACTGGTGCAACCGGTGCAGCAGGGCGCGCAATCCTTCGCTCGTGGTGAAGTCCTCGCGAGGGTGCGACGGGGAATAGTGAGTGGTCATGACAAGAGCACCTCCTGCCATGCAGGTGCGCACCCGCTCCCCAGTGGGAAGGTTGGATGCAGATGAGGTACCCATGACGATGTCCGCTCTTCACGATCAGGCGGTGCCGATCGAGCTGCGCCCCGCATCCGGTCGCGTGGCACCACGCCCAAACGCTGACAGGGGCGGGAGATGACGTGCACGTTCGGCGATGCGCCGGGTGCCGTCCTGTGCGGCTGAGCGCGTGCGCCGATGCAGCTCGGACTGGAAGTTGATCCCCGCACCGGCCACTCGTGCGCTGCTGCGAGCCACCAGGTCGGTCGGGCGTACCCATTCAACACCGCGCCCTCGGTATGTCGAAGGATCACGCATCGAACTCCGCTGCTGATTGCGAAGCCTCATCGACTCGACGGCTTCGTGCCTCGTCGTAACGTCGATGGCTTCCGCATCGATGGGGCGGTTACCGACGTCGGCCGTGTTCTCGTTCATGTTGAGTCCTCTGTTTCGTCGGGTGCGGAACGCGCCCGCTCATGTTCAGTAGGTGCGCTCGCGCACCAGCGCCCGACGGTAGAAGGATGCACGGCGAGTTCGCGGGCGATGCGCTTGTTCGACCAGCCTTTTTCACGCAAGACGGTCGCTTGTTCCTGGGGAGAGAGAAGCGCGACATCGGCGTGCTCCTCGGCCGCCTCAGGCGTGCGCACGAGCAGCACAGTCAAGTGCGTGATTGCCAACAGCACCACCGGTGGAACGGCTGCGACAGCCGCGGCAAGTACACTTGGCACGTCGGCATCGGCGGCGACCACCGCATGGATCGAGTTTGCCGTCACCGAAACGGCTGCGGCTCCCGCAAGCAGCGTCCACGGATACCAGGCGGAACGTGACCCGGCGAGGGCAACAACAGCAACGGTCGAAACGACGATGACGCCGTCGACAATGAGCGGCCACGCCCATGCCTGCCCCGCACCGATGCCCGAGCGGGCAGCGAGATCCGCCAGGGAGGTAAACGACAGCCAAAACGCTCCCGCAGCGATGAAGACTGTGCCCGCGACCGCCGTGATGATCGCCGATCGGCGCGCCCGAATGCTCCTCATGCCAAGGCCCGAGAATCCGTGACCGGTCGCGGTCGGTGCGGCGGCGTCATGGGGGCGCCCAATGGTAATCGTTGAGCTGACCGGCCATGCACGGATCGATAGGCCGAGCGGACGGTCGTCGTCACTTCACGCTCACTGAGCCCAGCAGTCGCACCCGCGGCCGTGAGAGCGTCGAGCGCCGCTCCTGTGGGGATGTCTTTCTCCGCCATTTTGCAGGCTGCCCAGAAGACGCCGTGGTTCCGCTCGCCCTCTTGGAGGCGGGATACCCAACTCGCCAATCGCGTGAGATCAGCGGGCGCCATATCTGTGGCTGCATCGCGTGGGTTCGCGGACGGCCGTGGAGGATCCAAGAGATCACGAAGGCGCTGTGCGTCGAGCGGATGTCCGCTTCCGTGAGCGAGCCGCAACGTCTTGTACCGGCGCGCTTCACCGTCAATGGTCCGCACCGAGGGCGGCAGGATGATGTAGCCGCCGTCGCCACGAAAGTCGATTCCCGCTCGCGCCGATTGCCAAGACGTCTGATGCGCATTGCCCCTCGCAGAGAAGTACAGGTGCAGGCCGCGCGATGGTGTTTCCACCGCTGCGACCCAGCCATTCACCAGCCCTTCGCGTCGCGCACGCTCCAGCGCCGCGTATCCGTCGACAGCGCCGTGAACGTCGACATCGACGACGACGAGGCCCGAGGCTGCGCCCGTCGGCATCCCAATGTTTGCCTTGGGCATCGCCGTCCACCAACGATGCACCAGGTCCCTGTCGGCGCTCGCGGCGTGAAATCCTCCCGCGACAGCGGGGCGCTTCCCGCCAGCGGCACATGGAAACACCGGGATGCCGCTCGCTGCCAACGCGAGTGCGCTTCGACCGAGTGCTGCATCGTGGCCCATTCGATCGAGGACCTGAACGAATGAATCTGCCGCGCCCATCACAGCCCCCGCGAATCGGTCGTAGCCGCGTGCTTCGAGCTGCTCGCGATGGACGGCACAGTGCCCGTGCGCTTCGAGGGGGCGGAGTTGGTACGCCCGGCGGTGCGATCGAGCCCAGGGGGAGTGCCATCGCCGATCATCTGCGTGTCCAGCTGCTCGAGAATTTTCATAGCGGTGGCGCGCACTCGTTCTCCGGTCGCGCGCACGATCTCCGCGGGTTCCTGGCCGTCGGCGTTTGCGGCCCACGAGGTGACATAGGGGATCGTGTAGTCGCTGGTATCCATCCCGTGCGCGGCGCCAATCATGAGCGCGACGGACTCGGCCTCCACCTCGCCGACACCCCGGTGCAGCCGCGCGGCATCTTGATCAGGGCCATGCATGAGCACATGGGCGAGTTCGTGAGCAAGCGTCTTCACGCGCGCGGCCGGATCCATGTTCTCGCGGACCTTGACCGTCTTCTCCGTGTAGTCGGTGACACCGTTCGCGCCGTGGATCAGGCCCTCGTGCTCTACATTGAGGAGCTGAAATCCTGCGGCCTTGATTCGCTCGGCGAGTCCCGCCCAGAGGCCCTCCGGTGCTTCGCCCTTCAACAACGTCGGTGCAGGTGGAGTCGGCAGGGTATCGCCGGAAGTCTGCGCCGCGTCCCACACGTAGGCGGGGCGAACGCCGATCATCTTCGAGCGGACTTCCTCGCTCGGTCGTGGCTTCTCGAATCGGTTGAGCCGCCGCCACGACGTCGGATCCGCAGGCGTCGGCGACGCGAATCGACCGGTCACCGGAGCAAGAATCTGATACCCGGGCTGCCCCTTCTCGACCTGGCGGCCCAACTGCTGCCACTGCTTGTACCCAGCCACATATGACGGCATCGGCTCGGACACGAGTCCCGCCTCGAATACGGCGGCGTGCTGCATCCAGATGAGCAGGGTGTTGTTGAACGAGCGGCTGCGGAACCTGGCTGCGAACCGGAGCGCAGCCGCCCAATCCTCACCGGACACCAGCTTGTCGACTGCTTCGGTCAGCTTCTCGTGCAACTCATCGAGCTTCGCTTCGCGGGTGGCTCGGCGTTCATCTGTCGACACCATCAGGTGCCCTCCTCTCCGGCGCGCCACGTCGCAGGAGTGCGTGGCGATACACCGGTGAGGTGGGCGAGCGACTGCACGAACTCTGCGGATGCGCCTGCCTGTGCCAACGGCACGACTTAGCGACTCGTTTCGGCGCGAGTGTGGTTGACCGCGAGTGTGGTTGACAAGGCGTACGAAGCCAGAATCTGGGCATGGTTCACCTCCCTGGGAGTGATCGAAGGGTCCAGAGGCCTCCGGGCGTTGAGCATGCTCAAAACGTGCGGGGCTTCGTTTCTAACACCGACCGTTGAGCATGCGCAACCCTTGATTTGTTCATGCTCAACAGCTATATTGAGCATGCGTAACGTGCCGGGATTACCCTGCCGAGGATGCTTCTCACCGCGAGCGAAGGAGGTCAGCGCGCATGACCGACGACGAGGGCGCAACTGCGGCTGCGGATCTTGCGAAGCGCCTGCGGCTGTTGCTCGATGTTGCGATCGCCGAAACCGGCGCCGAGCCTACCTACTCGCAGATTGCGGCATTTCTCCGGGATCGCGGCACCAACCTGTCGAGGTCGCGTTGGACGTACATGGTCAATGGGCACCGGTACGTTCAGGACCCCGCCGTCTTCGCCGGGCTTGCAGCGTTCTTCGATGTCGACACTGACTTCTTGATCGGCGCGAACGACGCCGTAGTTCCCGAGAAGGTCAGCGCACAGCTTGATCTCGTGCGCTCCATGCGTGCGGCGAAGGTGAAGTCGTACGCGGCGCGCACTCTTGGAGATATCTCACCGAAGGCACTCCAAGCCATCAGCAAGTTCTTGGATGAGGAAATGACGCATACAGACCAGCAATAACGGCGTCGCTCATGTAGCCGAGTCGATGCCGCGAAGTGCCCTCGAAGGAGGTGAGCGCAACGTGAATATCGAACAGGTCGTTCAAGCGGCCGTCTCGGATCTTGCCCTCGGCAGTGCGTTCACCTTCGACGATCTCTACGGTGTCGTGCAACAACGCAGGAGGCGCCGCCTTCGCATCGTCGAGCTTGCCGAGATCGGCGATCGCGACGGCCTGTGTGCGGTGTGGCTCACCACCGACGCAGATGACATCATCATCCACACACGCACGGACTCCGCCCTACATCGCCAGCAGTTCGTTCTACACGAGCTGTCACACATGATCTTGGGCCACTGCGACGGCGACGAGTGCACAGAGGCGGACGTCCTCCTGCCTGACATTCCTCCGCACACTCGCGCACGTCTGCTCAGGCGGCAGGATCTTGACTCCGACACCGAGATTGCTGCGGAATCTCTCGCGGACCGGCTCGCGGCAGGCATCCGAGGGGCCGCTTTCGCGGGGTCTCGCTACTTCGAGGTCTTCGGATGATCCAGACGCTCGTTGCGATCCTCATGTGGGTTCTCGTAGCGAGCCTGCTGATCCTGCGACGCGGGCGCCCCGACCGAAGTATCACCTACGCATCCCTGACCATCGCGATCGCAATGACCCTCAACGTGGATGCGATCTACCTGGCCGTCGACCCGGTCCTTGGCGGAACGAACATCACGACTCTGCTCTCCGACGCACTCTTGATGATTGGGCTCTTCTTTCTGGGGCGCGCGGCAATGAAGGCAGGTGAGTATCGTCCCCGGCTGGTGCGAGCCGCCGTCGGGCGCCCCGCGCTGATCCTTGCCCTTGTCACGACGACGGTGTTGTTCTTCTTCATCGACCGAGGGACATCGACCGCGACATTCATGCTTGACCTCGGCGACCAACCGGTAACGGCCGCCTACTCAATGATCGGCTTCACCTACTGCGGCATCGTCCTGGCGGCCATGGTCGCGTTGGCTGCACGCCAACTTCGCGTCGGCACCGGCATCCAGCGCATCCCCGCACTCCTCCTGCTTCTTGGCTCGGCGTGCGGCGTGGGCTTGGCCGCCGTGGTCCTCGTAATGGATGTCGCACATGTCGCGGGTCACCTGGAACTGATGCGCACGGTCGGCGAAGCATATGGCCTGCTCTCCCTGCTCACCTTCCTGTTCTTGTGCGCCGGGTTCGCGGGCCAACCAGTTGTCCGATCGCTGCGTGATCGCTCTCGACGCGCGCAGATAGCGCAGATTGTGGAGGAGCTGGAGCCGCTCTGGCAGCGAGCCACGAGCGTGCGCCCCGGGCTCAGCGGCACCGACGCGCTTGGAGCCAGCCTCAACGATCCTGAAGGGCGATTGCACCGCGAAGTGGTTGAGATTCGCGACGCCATGATCGACCCGCGCGTGACATTCGAAGTGACGCCTACTGAAGTAGCTCTCCTGAAACGGGCTGAGGCGCAACTTCTGGGGCTCGACTCGGGCGTGGTGCGCGAAGGTTTGCGCGCGGATCGTGGCGACAACAGTTGGGAGCGTACATGAAGCGACAGCTCGCGATCGGCGGCGCCATGGTCGGTGCTGCTGGTGCAGCCCTGGGATGGACGATCGCGCGGAAGCTCACGGCACCAGTCGGGCCACGCCGTTTCAACCTGACCTTGCGAGGCGTTGAGATCAATGGTGATCGCCAACTTCTTCTGCTCGATCGCACTGGCGATACCGAAGCGCCCGGCACCTACAATCTCTGGTTTGAACGCGGTGGATGGGCGCAACTCGGCAACGAAGTTGAGGATCGTGGCCAAAACCTAGTCGCCCGCATCGTCGTTGGAGTGTCCCCAGGATTCACCCCGCGAGCTAGTGATCGAGCGTCGTGGAGCGGCATCTACTTCGCGACACCCGAGGACGCCGGGCTCGTTGCCCGCGACATCACGATCAGGACGCCGGTTGGTTCGGCACCTGCATGGCGCGTCGATGGCCACACATCGACCTGGGCGATTCACCTCCACGGTCTGGGCAGCCCCCGAACGGGCACGCTCCGCGGTGTACAGGTCGCGACGCAACTGGGGCTTACGTCGCTCGTGGTGAGTTACCGTAACGATGGTGAAGGGCCTACCGTGGGGGCCGGTCGCTCCACGCTCGGCGCCGCCGAAACCGAAGACGTCGAGGCCGCGATAGGATACGCGGTTCGCAGAGGAGCCGAACGGATCGTCCTGTTCGGCTGGTCTATGGGCGCCGCAATCGCGCTGCAGCTTGCGACACGGTCGGACTATGGGCCGCAGATAGTCGGACTTGTCCTGGATTCACCCGTGCTTAACTGGATTGAGGTCATCAAGGCCAACTGCAATCGTGCCCGGCTCCCTTCCAGTCTTGGGCTGCTCGCGGTCCCGTGGCTGACCAATGCTCAGCTCTCCAGACTGACCGGAGTCGCGTGCCAGATCCCGTTCCGCGAATCAGATTGGATTGCGCGTGCCGACGAACTCTCTGTGCCGACGCTGATCCTTCACGGGGCTGACGACGATTCAGTTCCCATCAATACTTCGTCCGCGCTCGCAGGGAAGCGGCCGGACCTCGTGCAGCTGGAGAGCTTCAATGCGGGTCACACGCTGGCGTGGAACTCGGACACAGAACGTTGGAGGGCGACCGTCTCAGCATGGCTCTCCGGCCATCTCGCCGTCTGAAACACTGTCTTGGCGTCGCACACTGGATTACACCCGGAAAAACCCTACTCAGCTCGGTAGTACTCCGATAGCATCTGAGTGACTGCCCATGCGGGCTGAGAGGGCGGACCAACGTGACCGAGCCGTGGCTTTCTGCCGACGACATCGCCTCTCATCTTGGTGTCACCAAGGACACCGTCTACGCCTGGATCGCCGACAAGAGCATGCCTGCCCACAAAATCGGGCGCCTCTGGAAGTTCCAAGCGACGGAGGTCGATGACTGGGTCCGCCGTGGCGGTGCAGCCGCACCCGAGGAGACCGCACCCTCCTAACTACCCGCGCGACACGCCGCCACCGCCATCAATGTCGGTGGTCATTCATACCCTGATCTACTGCCCATTTTCGAAAGGAGGCCCTATGCGTCACAGTGCAGATAGTCGTTACTCGCTGTCATTCACTACTGGTGGCCTCCTTGCGCGGGAGGCCGCCGTCTTGGCGCCCGTGTACGGCAAACTTCGCGACTGGGCAAAGGTCCGAGACACCGCAGTTGAGGAGAACCTCCTACAGGCCAGAACTCACAGCACTGGTGTCCGGCGTGTGCGCGAGACCCTCAACCGTCTGTCGGTGCTCTCCGAGCGTGAACTTGAGATCCTCGCCGATGTCACGGCCACCGAGCGCGGCCATTTGATGTGGGCCGCAGCATGTCGCCGGTACCAACTCATTGGAGAGTTCGCGGAGGAGGTGCTCCATGAGCGATTTCTCACCTTGGCAGGCAACGTGTCGTACGAGGACTATGACACCTTCTATCGGGCCAAGGCTATGTGGCATGACGAACTGGACGACGTCACAGACCTGTCCTACAAGAAGCTTCGACAGGTGCTGTTCAAGATGATGGTCGAGGCCGGGCTTGTGTCTAAACAGGGCGCCATCGAGCCTGTGCTGCTCTCTGCCCGCGTGACCGAATGCCTCACCGAGCGCTCGCCAAGCGACATCCGCTTCTTCCCGACGAGGACGGTTTGATGCCACTGCAGTCCAAGCCCACGCTGGCCCAGCAAGAGGCTCACCTCTTCAAGGTCCTGAGCAGCCAACGGTTCCTCAGGATGGAGGGCCTCGGCAATGAGGTCGCCCACTTCATCTACGACTATGACCCGTCGTGTGCGCTTGACGTCGCGCAGGCCAAGAAGCGCATCAAGACCAAGCTCGATACCGAGCTGGGCATCAAAGTTTTCGAGATCAACCTCTATGACCTGTGTGTCGACCTTCTCAAGAAGCGCAACGTCTGGGATCGCGTTCTTGCTGCTGAGCCAACGATGGACAAGCCAGAGTTCCTCAAGATGCTGCAGAACATGCTCGACCCGCAAATGCATCTTGCCCCGGCGGTCAAGGAGCTGATCGCGGCGGAGTCGTTCCAGATTCTCTTCCTTACTGGAATCGGTGAAGTGTTCCCGTTTGTACGCTCGCACACCGTGCTCAACAACCTGCAGACCGTCGTATCCGACAAGCCGATGCTGATGTTTTTCCCTGGCCGATACGAGGTCTCAGCCACTCAGGGCTCAGCCCTGGTCCTCTTCGGCCAGCTCAAAGATGACTCCTTCTATCGCGCCAAGCGCATTCTCGACCAGGAAGCATGACCCGATGAAACTTAACGAGATCTTCCTCAAAGACGTCACCCGCTCAATCGAGGGCGTAGTCAAAGCCGATGACGCTGACCACCTCGGCATCGAAGTCGAAGAGTATGTCTTTACCAACGACGCTGCCAAGGGCGTTGCGCCGCTACTGGAGGAGTACACCAACTACACAAACGCCAACGGCGTGTGGATCTCGGGCTTCTTCGGCTCCGGTAAGTCCCACCTGTTGAAGATGCTCGCACACCTCCTCGGCGACGTCGAAGGCCAGGCCTTTGCGCGCGACAAAGTTGCAGAGAGTTTCCTCGCCAAGACCGACGACGCAATGCTTATTGCCTCTTTGAAGAAAGCAGCGTCCATCCCCGCCAAGAGCCTGCTGTTCAACATTGACCAGAAGGCGACCCTGATCGCAAAGGACCAGACAGACGCACTACTCAAGGTGTTCGTCAAGGTATTCGACGAGAGTCGCGGATACTTCGGTAACGACGGCGCCGTCGCCCGCTTTGAGGAAGACCTCGATAAGCGCGGCCAGTATGACGCGTTCAAGGCAGCCTTTGCGAGGACCGCCGGGATTGACTGGTCACAAGGGCGCGAGCAGACCGCACTTGAAGGTCACAACATCGACAAGGCGTTCGCTGAGGTAAATGGCGAGGCGAATCCAGGCATCATCGCCCAGTACCAGAAGTCATACGCAGTCTCGATCGAAGACTTCGCGACGTCTGTAAAGGCATGGATCGACACGCAGGAGCCAGGCTTCCGACTCAACTTCTTCGTCGACGAGGTCGGCCAGTTCATCGCCGACGACGTCAAACTCATGCTCAACCTCCAGACCATCGCCGAGTCCCTCAACACCAAGTGCAAGGGCCGGTCGTGGGTCTTCGTAACTTCGCAGGAAGACATGGACAAGGTCATCGGCGACCGCACGAGGCAACAGGGGAACGACTTCTCCAAGATCCAGGCTCGTTTCAGCACCAAGGTCAAGCTCACCAGCCAAGACGTCGAAGAAGTCATCAGCAAGCGTCTGCTAGAGAAGAACGACGCAGGTACGACCGCATTACAGGCGATCCATTCCACGCAGGCGGCGAACTTCCCGACCATCTTCAACTTCGTCGACGGCGCGAAAACCTACCGCAACTACGTGGACGAAACGCGCTTCATCAACACGTATCCGTTCGTCACCTACCAAATTCCGATGTTCCAGGCCGCAATCGAGGGCCTGTCCGACCACAACATGTTCGAGGGCAAGAACAGCTCCGTCGGTGAGCGCTCGATGCTCGGCGTAGTCCAGGAAGTTGCCAAGCGCATCGGAAACGAGCAGGTTGGTTACCTCGCAACCTTCGACCAGATGTTCGCCGGAATCAGCGCGGCACTGAAGTCGGCAGCTCAGAGCGCCATTCTCCAGGCTGAGAAACACTTGCCAGACCCAAGCTCGGAAGTCACAATCCTCGCGAATCGCCTGCTGAAGGCGCTGTTCCTGGTCAAGTACGTCGACACCTTCAAAGCGACCCCTCGTAACCTCACCGTGCTCGTCTATGACCGCTTCGGGCTCGACCTCACAGGACTGGGCAAACAGGTCCAGGAGGCACTCAACCTCCTGGAAGCACAATCGTACGTTCAGCGGAACGGCAACATCTACGAGTACCTCACCAATGAGGAGCAGGAGATCGAGAAGGAGATCAAGGCGGTCGACGTTGACTCCTCCGAAGTCTCTAGCAAGCTCTTCCGGTACCTTTCTTCCGACATTCTCAAGAGCAACAAACTCAAGTACGCCAAGAACGGCCAAGACTTCTCGTTTGGTTACAAGCTCGATGACATTCCGCAGGGAAATCAGCGTGAGCTGACGATCCACTTCATCACTCCCGAGACCAGCTACAGCGATTCCGAGATCGCGGCACAGAGCATGGGTCGGGACGAGCTGCGGGTGTTCCTTGGTCGCGACAAGCGGTTGCTTGCCGACTTGCGACTGCTACTGAAGACGGAGAAGTACACCAAGCAGCGCACCAATTCCGGCGCGACTCCCTCGATGCAGGCGATCCTGCAGTCCAAGCAGATACTCAACACAGACCGCGAGAAGGAACTCATCGAGCGCCTCCGCCAGGCTGTGGGCAGAGCCCAGCTGATTACCAACGCCGCCGAGGTCACCTCCAGTTCGCACGACGCTCTCACGCGCGTGACCGACGGGTTCCAGGAACTCGTGAGCCGCACCTACACCAGCCTCGGATTGCTCGGCGGGAAGGTGTTCCCTGAGCAGCAGGTTGCGAGCGCCGTACAGAACGACGGAGGTCTCTTCGACGCGGCGACGCTCAGCGCGCTGAACTCGCCGGGTACTGAGTTGGAGTCCTGGATCATCACCCAGACCGGCCTCGGCGAACAAGTGACGATCAAGAAGATCGTCGACCGCTTCGAGACCAAGCCCTACGGCTGGGACCTCGGCTCAATCGAGGTTGTGCTCGGATGGCTCGTGGGAAACGGCAGGGTGGCGCTGAGCGTCGATTCCAACCCGGTGGTTCGGACCGAGGCAGCATCACTGATCCGCAATACAGGAAAGCATCAGCACGTCGTTGTTGCCCCACAGAAGGCCTATGACCAAGCGAAGGTCGCCGCATTCAAGAAGTTCTGCACAGACTTCTTTGACGAAGCCGCAGTACCATCCGACGCCACCGAGCTTGCCAGGTTTGGCAAGGACAAGCTCGCGGCGAGGCGTGACGAACTAGCTGCCCTTGTGGGCGGCAGCCGGTACCCGTTCACAAGTCAACTCTCCAATGTTGTCGCTCTTCTCGACGACGTCGTCGGCAAGCAGGTCGACTGGTACCTCAACGACTTCGACAGGGCCGATGAGCTGCTCGAAGCCAAGGAGGACTTGATCGACCCCATCAAGTCCTTCCTCAACGGTCAACAGGCGAAGATCTTCGACGAAGCACAGACGCTTCTGAACACTAACTCCGGGAATCTCGGCTCGCTTCCGGCAGGTAGCGCCGAGCGCGTCAAGGAACTGCTTTCGGATGCCAATGCTTTCCGTGGCAACAAGATGAACCAGCTCAAGGTAGCGGCCGACGCTTTGAGGAGCCAGATTGACGACGTCGTGGCCGAAAAACGTGCGGCCGTCATTGCAGCGATCGAAGGGCGTAAGACCGAAATCCTTGGCAGCACGTACTTCGCCAACGCCCCGACAGCGGCACAGGAGAGCGTGATCGGACGAATCGACGCCATCCTCGCGCGACTCAGCAATGAAACGCAGGTCGCGATCATCCTCCAGGCTGGCGCGACCTTTGAGCAGGACGAATACCCGGCATTGCTGAGTCAACTCGTTGAGTCACAGCAAGGCAAGGACGGCGACGCTCCGCAGCCGAAGCCGATGGTTTCGGTGAAGACGATAAGCGCCCCCGGTGTTACCGGTGTCCTCGAATCTGAATCGGATGTCGATAACTACCTGGCCGCTTTGCGGACCGCGCTGGTTGCGACCCTCAATGACGGAAAGCGAATCACGCTCTGATGGATACCACCCTTCTTAAGTCCTTTGCTACCTCAGCGCGTACAGAACTTATCCGCGAAGTGGGCGCGCGCATCACAGCGGTTCTCGCTCCGGGTTCTCCCGAGCGCGTCGAGCAACCGCGAGCCGTGTCGGCACTGGAACGTGCTATTTCTGTGGGAGGAGGTGACGACAAGGGCAAAGAGCACGTAGCCGACAAGGTCGCCTACACCTGGTTCAACCGCATCATCGCCCTTCGATTCATGGATGCGAATGGATACACCGGGATCGGTGTCGTTTCACCCGCGGCAGACCAGGTCGGCCAGCCCGAGATTCTCGCTGCCGCTAAGCGCGGCCAGATCGACGATGAGGTGGTCAAGGGTCCAAACGCGGCCACCGTTACGGGACTCCTCAACGGTACCCGCCAGCCCCGACCCGGTGTCGATGCTCAAGCCGAGGCCTATTCAGTGCTACTCGCAGACTACTGCCGCTACTGGAACCGGGCGATGCCGTTCATGTTCGAGCGCGAAGGGGACTTCACCGAACTGCTGATTCCCGCGAACGTTCTTGCCGAGGACTCTGTCCTGAGTCGTTCCGCGAGTGTGTTGACTGAGGAGGTTTGCCAAGACGTCGAAGTCATCGGCTGGCTCTACCAGTTTTATATCTCCGAACGTAAGGATGAGGTCTTCGCCGGGTTCAAGAAGAACAAGAAGGCTGGCGCTGACGAGATCCCTGCCGCGACTCAGCTCTTCACCCCGCACTGGATCGTCCGGTACCTCGTCGAGAACTCCGTCGGTCGCCTATGGATGCTCAACCACCCTGAGTCACGCCTTGTTGACCAGATGGATTACTACATCGCTCCAGTCGACGAGGAAACTGACTTCCTCAAGATCACCAAGCCCGAAGAACTCACGGTGATCGACCCCGCATGCGGGTCAGGGCACATGCTCACCTACGCGTTTGATCTTCTCTACGCGATCTACGAGGAGGAGGGTTACACTCCGTCGCAGATTCCGGGACTGATCCTCGCGAACAACCTCTACGGCACCGAAATTGACCCGCGCGCCGGTGCGTTGGCGGCGTTCGCCCTGACGATGAAGGCCGCAGCTAAGCGCAAGCTCTTCCTGAAGAACCCTGACGAGCCGAACATTTGCGTGCTCGACCCGATCTCCTTCAGCGCCGACGAACTGAGCTACCTCGTGACCACGGATGGCGACCGTCACGCGGAAGAGGCATTCTGGAACCAGTTCGCGGACGCCGACACCTTCGGCTCCCTCATCCAACCCGACCCAGACCTGACCGTCCGGCTCGCCGAGCATCGCGCATCTCTCGAGGGTGGCGGCGATCTTTTCCACGAAGATGCACTCCAAAGAGCCCAGCACGTTGTGAGGCAGGCGAGCTACCTCGTGCCGCGTTACACGGTAGCGGTGGCTAACCCTCCGTATATGGGCAGCAAGAACATGGCACCGTCGCTGGCAGAGCGCCTGGCATCGCGGTTCCCCGACGCCAAATCGGATCTCTACGCAGCCTTTATTGAGCGCTGCCACGCTCTCGTGGCGCGCGGTTTCGTCGCCATGATCACGATGCAGTCCTGGACCTTTCAGACGACGTTCCGAAAATTCAGGGAGTCGCTCCTCGCTGGAAACCCCCTGGTCGGGATGATCGGGCTCGGTGTTGGGGCGTTCGACTCGTTCAGTGGCGAGGTCGTAAACACGTGCGCGTTCGTCACGTCGCGCAGTGGGTCGCACTCCACGATCGGCGCGTTCTACCGCATGAACGGGCGCGGCGAATCCGTGATGGCGGCCGAGTTCCGATCTGCTCTCGAGCGGGGGGCGCTGTCTAAGATTGCCTCGTCCGAGTTCGAGGCCTTCCCCAACTCGGTCATCGCATACTGGCTGACTCCCAATCAAGCTAACCGATTGAGCCACGACGCCCCGTTGTCTTCCGTTGCCGACGCGCGGGTGGGCCTGCAGACCGGCGACAATGACCGGTTCCTGCGCGCGTGGTGGGAGATCTCCTTTTCCGCTACCCAAATGGGTCTGCCGGACGCGGCACGTCCCCGCTGGCTGCCCTACAGCAAGGGTGGGCCCTTCAGGAAGTGGTTTGGAAACCTGGAATTGGTTGTCGACTGGACGCAGGATGGCTCCGTCATCAAGAACAACCGAGATGAAGCAGGGAAGCTGCGTGCGCGACCTCAGAATCAGGGATACTACGGTCGGCCCGCGGTTGAATGGTCCGACATCGGGCAGCCAATCCTGGGCGCGCGCCTTCGCGACTCCGGGACCATGTTCGATGTCGTTTCGATGAGTCTGTTCAGCCGCGCAGACGACTCTGAGGAACTGCTCACGTTCCTCGCGTACCTCAACTCATCGGTCGCCGATCTATTCATCAAGGCCGTGGCGCCCGGCATGCATGCGAACACCGGATACGTCTCAGTACTTCCTTGGCGTCATCCGTCCAAACTCTCGGGCGTGGTCGAACGAGCAAAGACATGTGTTGAGATAGCCAAGAGGAACTGGAGTCGGCGCGAGACCGCGGCCGAGTTCCGCCAACTCGACCTGATTGCGCGAAGCGGGGCGGCGTCTGTCGCAGAGGTGGCGAAGCTCATCATGGACGAGGTCGCACAAGACGTCGACGTGATGACGGAGGCGGAAACGTCGAACAACCTCGTCTTCAGTTCACTCTTCGGACTTGACGGCGAAGTGAACACTGAGGTTGACGCCGCGAACGCTACGCTCGACCGCCCGTCCGGGGCGTCATTGGCTGCTGATCTCGTGTCGTACGCCGTCGGTTGCATGTTCGGGCGCTACAGCCTCGACCAGCCCGGCCTGATCCTCGCTGACCAGGGCGCGACTCTGCAGGACTACCTCGCGAAGGTTCCGAACCCGACGTTTGCGCCCGATGCCGACAATGTCATCCCGGTGGTGGATGGAGATTGGTTCGAGGATGACATCGTTGAGCGGTTCCGTCAGTTCCTTCGGGTCGCGTTCGGCGAGCAGCACTTCGAGGAGAACCTTCAGTTCGTCACCGAGTCACTCGGTGTGAAGAGCCTGCGCGACTACTTCGTGAAGTCGTTCTACAAGGACCATGTCCAGAGGTATAAGAAGCGCCCGATCTACTGGCTGTTCTCCAGCCCCAAGGGTTCGTTCAATGCGCTGATTTACATGCACCGGTACACGCCGTCGACGGTCTCGACGGTGCTGACCTACCTGCGTGAGTACGTGACCAAGCTCGAGTCCGCGCTCCAGCAGGCCGAGCGTGTGGGGAACGCGAAGGAAGCGGACCGGCTCCGAAAGATCCTTGTCGAGTTGAATGAGTATGAGCACGACACGCTCTTCCCGAAAGCGTCTGAGAACGTCGTGATCGACCTCGACGATGGTGTGAAGGTGAACTACCCGAAGTTCGGTGCCGCGCTTAAGAAGATTCCGGGACTGGAGGCAGCGAGTGACTGATCTGACCTCCGTCCAGGATGCACTTCAAAGCCGACTCGCCGCCCAACGGGTGGTGTTTTGGCACGATCCCACTGAGGAGTACACCGCCGACCTTGATGCGCTCGATCTTGGCGGGGTCGACGTCATCCGCGTTCAGGACGACGAGTTTGGGGTGAAGAGCACGATCCTCGCTGATCACACCAGCAAGTACCTCGTCTACCGCTCGGGCGCCATCCCGCACGGAACGGCGAATTGGTTGCTTGACCTTGAGCTGGCGTACGGGGTATTCACCGCGGACAGGACCTCCATGCTCCAGCAGGAGCTAGGCCTCAATGACCCTGCTTTGCTACCGGTAATCGAAGAGCACCAGAAGTTCTTCGCAGCAAACAGCCGCAAACTGGCGTTGGTGAAGCTGTTGAATGACGGCGACGACGCGTCGCTCCTTCGCGCCAAAATGTGCCAGGTTCTTGTCAAAGCATCCGGCAACAAACTAACCGACATCGTGCGCGAACTCCTGGTTGAGAACGCGGCGGGAAAGCACGCCAAGTTCGATGACCTTGTGGCCTTTGGCCTCAGCCAGTTCTTCTGGGACGGGCTCGCGAGCATCTACAAGTACGCGAGCACGACACCGACAATTGACGACTTCGTTCTGTGGATGTTCAGCCGTGCTATCGAGGACTTCTCGTCAACCACGCCTGACGAGTTCCGCAACATCCGCAGCGACTTCAATGCCCTGCGCTACGACGTTCGCACGCAGGGCGTGATGACAACACTCGCGTCACGCGCTTCCGACGCGCTCGACGTCAAGACGAGGATTGAGCATCGCGACTACCGTGAGTTAGCCAACCTCACAATCTTCGAAGAGATCGACCGCAAGGTGATTGTGGATCTCGCTGCCGCTGTTGCTACCCAGTCGGTGACGCCTCGCGAGGTTGCTGAGATTGTTCGACAACGGCAGCACAGCCTGTGGAGTGCAAAGTACACGAAGCTTTACAAGGCCATTCAAAGTGCATCCGAGCTACTTACAGAGATCGCCGGATTGCCGCACGCAATCGCTACGGCCACCGTCGGGCTGGAGAAGTATCAGTCTGACTGGTTTCGCATCGACCAGCACTACCGGTGGTTCACCTACGCGCATCAGACCGCGGACTTCCAAAAGCCACTTGAAGCGCTCAAAGCCGAGGTCGATAAGCAGTATGCCAACAAGTACCTCTACGACTTCGGGGGGCGCTGGCAGCAGGCACTTGAGCCTTTGAGCGAGTGGAAGTCTCCTGCTCTCGCACCGCAGGCCAAGTTCTATGACCGCCACGTCGCTCCCGTCGTTAAGGACGGGCGCACGAAGGTGGTCGTCATCATCTCTGATGGCATGCGTTACGAAGTCGCTGAGGAACTCGCATCGACGATCCGTAGCGAGAACCGATTCGATGCCTCCCTATCGGCCGTGCTCGGCTCGTTACCGAGTTATACCCAGCTCGGTATGGCGTCACTACTACCGCATTCGAGCCTAGAACTCGACCCCGTAGGCCTGCCGGTGCTGGCGGACGGGAAGCCGACGAACGGAACCGCGAACCGCGACAAGATTCTGCAATCAGTCAAAGGGCATGCCATCACGGCCGCTCAAGTTCTGGCGATGCCGGGAAGTGAACTTCGCGAGCTTTACACGAAGCACCAGATCTTCTACGTCTACCACGACCGCATTGATGCAGCGGGAGATTCGGCCTCAACCGAGCGAACTGTCTTTGAGGCCGCTGAAGAGACATTGCGCGAGCTGCTCCAACTCGTGAAGAAGTGGACTAACGCGAACGCCACGAACATCCTGATCACCGCCGATCATGGGTTCCTATACCAAGACATCCCGCTGGAGCAGGCCTACTACCTCTCAGAGAGTCCGCAGGGGGACGCGGTCACCAAGACCAACCGACGCTACGTACTGGGGAGGTCGCTGAAACCCTCCCCGTCTTTCATGACGTTCACCTCGGCACAAGTGGGGCTCGTGGGGGACATCGACATTCAGATTCCGAAGTCGATCCACCGCATTCCGCAACCCGGTGCTGGTACCCGATATGTTCACGGCGGTGCATCGCTCCAGGAGATCGTGGTCCCAGTGATCACGGTCAATAAGAAGCGTAAGAGCGACGTCCGGCACGTCAATGTCGACCTCATGCCCGAGACTGACAAGATCACCACCGGTCAGCTCGCAGTCAAATTGCTTCAGCGTGAAGCGGTAACTGACAAGATCCGACCTCGCCAAGTGCGCCTCGGCCTTTACGTTGACGACACGCTGATTTCTGACCAGCCCATCCTCACGTTTGACAGTGCATCTGACGACCAGCGCGACCGGTACCAGAAGTCTGTGTTGTATCTGACCCAGGACGCTGACCAGTACAACAACCGACCCGTCGAGCTGCGCCTCGAAGAGCCCATCCCGAACACGACTCAATGGAAGTTGCTCTCGAAGGGGAACTACACCATCAAGCGATCGTTCACGACAGATTTCGACTTCTAGGAGAGCCATGACGAACCTTGAAGATGCGTTCGGCGGGATCGACCTCCTTTCCGACGCTGAAGCGACCGATACCGCTCCAACCAAGTCAGCTCTCGACGACAAGATCAACGAGCACTTCGCCGGTGCAGTCGTCCGTAAGGACCTCGTCAAGGCGGTCAAGGGCAACGCGATCGTGCCCTCCTACGTGCTTGAGTACCTGCTCGGCCAGTACGCGGCATCCGATGACGAAGCGACGATCCAAGCAGGCATCGAGACAGTCAGGAAGATCCTTGCCGAACACTACGTGCACCGTAATGAGTCGGAGCTGGTGAAGTCCAAGATCAAGGAGCGAGGCCGCTACAGGATCATTGACAAAGTCAGTGTCGCCCTCAATGAGAAGGACGATGTCTATCAGGCCACATTCGCCAATCTCGGGATCAGTGGCGTCATTGTCGACTCGGCGACCGTGGGCGCTCACCCCAAGTTGCTCGTCGGTGGAGTCTGGTGCCTGTGCGATGTCGAGTACTTCCATACTGAAGATGCGCGCGTTTCGCCGTGGATCTTGGGCTCGCTCAAGCCGATCCAGATGTCGAACTTCGATTACGACGGTTACCTCGATGCGCGCGCGAAGTTCACGACGGACGAGTGGATCGATCTACTCCTCCAGTCAATCGGGTTCGACCCCGAGATGTTTGGGCGCCGGGGGAAGCTCTTGCAACTAGTGCGTCTGATCCCATTTGTCGAGCGCAACTACAACCTCGTCGAGCTGGGGCCCAAGGGCACGGGCAAGTCGCACATCTACTCCGAGTTCTCTCCACACGGCATGCTCATCTCGGGTGGAGAAGTGACAGTACCGAAGTTGTTCGTGAACAACTCCAATGGCCGACTTGGCCTCGTTGGATACTGGGATGTCGTCGCATTCGACGAGTTCGCGGGCAAGAAGAAGCGCACAGATAAAGCGCTTGTGGACATTATGAAGAACTACATGGCGAACAAGTCGTTCTCCCGTGGTGTGGAGACACTCGGCGCCGAGGCATCCATGGTGTTCGTCGGCAATACGTCGCACACAGTGCCGTACATGCTCAAGCACTCAGACCTGTTTGACGAGCTGCCTGAGAGTTACCATGACCCGGCGTTCCTTGACCGGTTGCACTTCTACATCCCCGGGTGGGAGGTTGACACCATCCGCAGCGAGATGTTCTCCAGTGGCTACGGATTCGTCGTCGACTATATCGCCGAAGTTCTCAAGTCGATGCGGAACCTCGACTACTCCGACCGCTACCAGCAGTACTTCACTCTCGGCTCGGACATCTCGACCCGCGACCGAGACGGCATCCACAAGACATTCTCGGGACTGATGAAGCTGCTCTACCCGCACGAGCAGGCAACCGCCGAGGAAGTCGAGGAGATCCTGCGCTTCGCGGTCGAGGGGCGTAAGCGCGTGAAGGACCAGATTTTGCGCATCGATGCGACGATGGCGGACGTACGGTTCGGGTACGAGCCGATCGGCGGCGGCTGGAAACCTGTGACGACGCTAGAGGAGGACGAGTTTCCGACGTACTACCGTTCACGCCGAGCCGCTTCCAGCGGCGACGGGGCTGATGCGGTTACGGATGTCGAGGCCGCAGGCGCTGACAGGGGCGATGAAAGCTCGTTGTCTCGCGTGGATCTTGCTACTGGTAATGATGTTCAGATTGAAATCGCAGTGCCCGAGCCGAAGCTCTTCGAAGGGCACCGTGACTTTGCTGAGAATCAGCGAGGTCTCTCGTATGAGACGCTGCTCATGCCGTACTTGGAGGGCGCGTCTGAAATTGAACTGCATGACCCGTACGTCCGCATGAGCCATCAGGGACGCAATCTCGTGGAGCTGCTTGCCATGATTGCGGCGGCAAAGGACCCAGCCGACGAGGTCAACTTCAAGCTGTTCACCTTGTTGGAGGAGGAGCCGGAGTACCAGAAGAAGCAGCTGCAGATGCTAAATGAGATCGTGCAGGGTGCTGCGCAGCAAGGCATCAAGGTTGACGTCGCGAAGGACCCCGGCGGTCATGATCGCTGGATCCGTACCGACACAGGTTGGCGCATCAACCTTGGTCGAGGTCTCGACATCTTTCAGAAGTCCGACGGCGGATGGTTCGACTTCGGCAGCAGTCGCCAGGAGTTCCGTCAGGTTCGTGCGTTTGGAATTACCTACATCAGGGAGGCGTAGCCCTTGGATCACGACCCGGCCTCGGCGGGTGCTTCGGTCTCTGAGTCCTTACGGCGCGAAGTACTACAACACATTACTTCTGCGTATCTCAACTCGGCCGACTTCAACGGCATAAGCACCGAGGAACTAGCCGAGATCGTCGGGCATGACGCCGACGGCATCGAATCCACGATCCGCGCCCTCGCGGCAGAAGGCGATATCTACGTCAACTTCGGCCATGAGATGGTCAATCCGTTCATCCTAGGTTTTCCGCCTCAGTCCGCAGACGCGAACGCGGCTGAAATTGGGCGCCGTGGAGGTGCAGCGGGTGCCATCCTCTACCCGAGGGAACGCGTCCTCACAGAGATATCGGCGGGCGACCGCTACCCAGGTGCGCCGTATTCTGCTGCACTCGCGACGGGGCGGGCGCAGCTGTCATCTGTGTTCTTTCATGCTGCGGTGCTGGCGAGGTATCGAGATGACCCTCGCTACAATTACACGCTCGACATTGGCGGGGAGATCCGGGCTCAGGAGAATACCCCTCTGGATACATTTTTGACGACGTTCAGTATTGGCTTTCGCGACGACGAAAGCAGCGATGAGATCGTCGTTGGTGTGCCGCTTCGGTACCTTCATGATCTGTCGGCCGCTGAGCAGTCCTACTGGAAATCCTTCGAGCACGATGACCAAAGTTGGCTGCTTCATCCTGACTGGGTGCGCCCACACCTTATGGGAGAGTTCCCCAAACGCATCAGTCCGTACACTGCTGTGCTCATGGAGACTCAGTTGATCAACGAGATCTGCGGTGCAATCGACTATCCACACCTCTTCAAGCAGACCTATGCGGATCGCGACCGACCTACAGATTTCGGCTATCTGATACGCCCCACGGAGCTTGAGCTGACGAGCTTCATCGAGCAACTCAACAAGCTCCTCATTGAGCCTTTGAACGTCAAGTTCTTCGAGCGCGCGAAATTGGCTACGACTGAGGAAAGACAGGACTCTGAAGGTAACGTCTACCGGGCTCAGCGCGGCACGATGAGCATGCTCATCGCCTGGATGGAGCGAACCGTCACTCACGATCCCAATGGGCTCGTGCAGTCTGCAAGTTCGATACTGAGGGAGATACGGCGTCGACGTTCAAAGACCGCGCACTCGATCCGTGACAATGCATATGTTCCCTCGCTGTGGGGCGAGCAGCGAAGGTTCATCGTGGAGTCATACTTTGCCATTCGCACGGTGCGGCAGTTGCTTCAGTCGCATCCCCGCGCTTCGAGTGTCCGTGTTCCGGTTGAACTCGACGAGCCTAGAGTCTGGCCGTTCTAAACGTAGAGGGCGGCACTGTTCACTGTTGCGCGCTCACCTGCCAGCGAGCTACCCCAGCTACCACGCGTCTGGCAGATCGAGGTCGCGACGCCTCACGACTGAGTTTCGAAGCACCTTGTCCACCTCCTCCTTGATGGAGGGAAGGTGAGCGGGGTGACGGTGTCGATGCGATTGATGTCGGCTGGCGACGGCTACAAGTACCTGCTGCGCACCGTCGCCGCGGGGGACGGAGACCGCAGCCTTTCGACTCCGCTGACGCGTTACTACAACGCCGACGGAACCCCTCCCGGACGCTGGATGGGGACTGGAATCGCGGCGATGGGCGGTGGGCAGCTCAAAGAAGGTGACGAAGTCACCGAGGCGCAACTTCAGCTATTGATCGGTATGGGCCGAGATCCGCTCACCGGAGCGCCGTTGGGCCGCGCATATCCGCAGTACAAGGCGAAGACCGAACGCATTGCTGAGCGTGTTGCGGCGCTTGATCCCGATCTGACTGCGACTTCTCGCGGTCGAGCAGTCGCGGCGATCGAGGCCGAAGAGGCGGAACGCGGCACGCGTCGCGCGGTTGCAGGATTCGACTACACTTTCTCGATTCCGAAGTCGGCGTCGGTGTTGTGGGCCGTCGCCGACGCGGGAACGCAATCGCTCATCGTCGACGCTCATCACGCTGCGGTTGCAGACGTGGTTGCATTCATGGAGCGCGAAGTTGCAGCCACGCGCGCGGGTGCAACCCCCGGCGACGGAGCCGTTGCGCAGGTCGACGTGCGCGGGCTGATCGCGACAGCGTACGACCACTACGACTCACGCGCGGGCGATCCTCACCTCCACACGCACGTCGTTATCAGCAATAAGGTGCAGACCGTGCTCGACAACAAATGGCGCAGCCTGGACAGCCGCCCGATGCATGCCGCGACGGTGGCGCTCTCCGAGCTGCACGAGGCCGTGTTCGCCGATCACCTGACGCGGCTCTTCGGGGTCCAATGGGAAGCCCGCGACAGGGGACGCGACCGCAACGCGGCGTGGGCGATCGCGCAAGTCCCGCAGGAACTCGTCACCGAGTTCTCATCGCGTTCGCGACACATCGACGAGGAGAAGGACCGTCTCATCGCGGCGTACGCGGCGAAGCACGGCAGGCAACCATCAAGCACGACGATCATCAAGCTGCGGGCCCAGGCGACGCTCGCCACGCGGCCGGAGAAGCAGATTCATTCGCTTGCCGAACTCACCGCTCAGTGGCGAGAGCGAGCTGGAATGATCCTCGGGGCGGATGCCACGAGCTGGGCTCGACGAGTCACCACGAACGAGGATCCGTTGCTTCTGAGGGCCGACGACCTGCCGCTCGGTATCGTCCATAGGCTCGGGCAGAGTGTTGTCGTTGCGGTTGGAGAGAAGCGGTCGACGTGGCGGCGTTGGAACCTCACGGCTGAGGCTGCACGACAGACGATGGGGTATCGATTCGCGAGCACGCAAGACCGTGAAGCCATCGTCGGATTGGTCGTGGATGAGGCCGAGGCTGCGTCTTTGCGGCTGACACCGCCTGAACTGGCATCGAGCCCGGCTGTCTTCCGTCGGAGTGATGAGTCGTCGGTGTTCCGTCCGAGAAACTCGACGGTGTTTTCTTCGGGTGAGCTGCTCGAAGCAGAAGGCCGCCTGCTGCAACTCGCGCGCACAACGGCGGGCCCGACCGTCTCGCTGACGACGGTCGAACGCATCGTGCGGAAGCCTGACAGCGAGCGCCGGATGCTTGCCATGGACCAAGCATCCGCGCTGATGGCAATCGCCGTCTCAGGGAGGTCCATCGACCTGCTGGTCGGCCCGGCGGGAGCCGGAAAGACCACCGCAATGAGCGCACTACGACGAGCGTGGGAGAAAGAGCACGGCCCAGGATCTGTGGTCGGGCTCGCACCATCTTCAAGCGCAGCCCAGGTACTCGCTGATGATCTCGGGATCGCAACGGAGAACACCGCGAAGTGGTGGCAGAGCCGTCTCCAAACGGGCGAGACGTTCCAGGCTGGGCAGCTTGTCATCATCGACGAGGCTTCGCTTGCAGGGACCCTCTCGCTTGACCGGATCACCCAGCTTGCCGCTGAGGCAGGTGCGAAGGTGCTCCTCGTTGGCGACTACGCACAGCTCCAGTCGGTCGACGCGGGCGGTGCGTTCAGACTCCTCGCACATGACCGCGATGACGTCGCTGAACTCGTTGATGTGCACCGCTTTACGCACGACTGGGAGAAGCGCGCCTCCCTCGATCTCCGCCACGGACACACCGAAGTCATCGACACCTACGCTGACCATGGCCGCATCGTTGAAGGTGACACCGAAGCCATGATCGAGGCCGCGTACGCGGCCTGGCGCGCCGACATGATCGCGCGGCGCGCGTCGGTGCTCGTTGCTGACTCGAACGAGTTCGTCACCGCGCTCAACAACCGTGCGCGAACCGATCTGATCCTCGACGGCACCGTTCGCGGTGCGCGTGAATCGGAACTGCACGATGGCACGAACGCAGCTTTCGGCGACATCGTCATCACGCGCCGCAACGATCGACGCTTGCGGGCCGGGCGGAGCTGGGTACGCAACGGAGACCGTTGGAAGGTCGCCGATGTCCGAAGCGATGGCTCAATGCTGGTTCGACGGGAAGGACTCTCTCGGAAATCTGCTGTCCTTCTACCCGCGGCCTATGTCTCTGAGCACGTCGAACTCGGCTAGCCGAGGTGCCCTAAACGCACTCACCTGTGATCGTGCGCGTGTGCGCGGTTGTAGTTTACCGGTCGGTGAGAGTTCACTCGCGCGACCGACTGATCATCGCGGGCAGCGAGATCATGAATCGTTAGACCGTGGTCGTGTTTGGTGGGTTTTGAGTGGTGGCTGCTCAGGCATCGCGTTCCAGACTCCGGCCCACTGCTCTGGTGTCAGGTCTCGCGGCAACGCGCGTGTGTCGATGCCACTCTGCCTCAAGAGTTGCTTGGCTTGTCCAGGATCGAGGCGGCCCGCGTTCGCGATGATGCGCTCGAGGGTTCCGCCTCGACCGGTGAACACCGCGCGTACGAACTGTTCGTACCGGCTGCGCTGTGAACCGGGAACGAGAGGATGGTTGCGTCTACTGATCTGGATGATGCCCCCATCAACGCTGGGGCGTGGGCGAAAACCCCAGGAGGGAACCCGGCCGTGGAGGTCGAAGGTAAACCAGGGCGCAGTCTGCGCAGTCAGCATGGTGGAGCCACCGATCCCGCAGCGCTTGCGTGCGACCTCCCATTGAGTGAGGAGCACGGCCTCGGTCCAGGTGCCGCCCCGGAGAAGCCGTCGCAGAATCGGAGTGGTGAGGTGGAAAGGGATGTTCCCTACGATCACGGGATGGTCGAGAGGAACGGTGAGCGCGTCGGCGTGATTGATCGTCACGCCTGGCAGTGCGCTTTGGAGGCTTGCGATCCGATGCTCGTCGATGTCGATCGCAGTCACTGGCCTGCCGAGTTGCGCGAGAGGCCTCGTGAGTGCACCGGCTCCAGCGCCGAGTTCAAGGATCGGCCCCTTCGTCGCCGTAACGAGGGCTGTGATCTTGCTGATAGTGGGTGTGTGGGTGAGGAAGTTCTGGCCGAGTTCGTGTCGGCCGCCGTGGGATGAACGAGGCATGTTCGCGCTCCAAGAAAGAAGGATGGAGCGCCTCGGAAACAGGGCAGAGCACAGAGAAAAAATGGGTGCGCAAGATCGCCGTTCCGAGACGCGAATGGTCTCTCGGATGGACGACGCGCGAAGCGTTCAGCGAGGCGCGCCGTTAGGCGCGGCGGTCGCGGACAGCAAGCGTGTGCGTCGCAGCGAACACGCAAATCAAGTTACCCATGCCAAGCATCATACCCGACGCCAGGATAGGTCATGTGGACCACAGGAACTGCGTGACTGATCACAGGCCGCGCGCTGGTCCCTCGCGGCGCGGGTCATAGCGTTGGGGATCGTTCGCAAACGGACTATGCAGTTGCCTGGCCCGTTCCGTTGCCTGCTGCCGACCACGCTCCTGCTCGGCGCGCTTCGTCTCGATGAGCTTGGCGGCGACGTTCGTCGGGAGGCTGCGGAGTTCTGCACTCTCGACGCGAAGGAAGTCTGCGCGGGTGCGAGCATCGCGGGCATTGCGTCGAGGGTTGAGGGCGCGCATCCCGTACTGGTGAGCGCGGGCATTCTCAGCCCCGTACTCGCTTGCCAAGAGCGCCAGCCGTTCGTTGCGGTGACGGTCAACCGTTGTGGTTCGTTCGGTGCGCGCGGTTTCGACAGCTTGGTTGGCTTCGCTCACGCGGGGATCGGCTTCTGCTCGCCGCTCCGCGACCTGTGTAGCCCATTCGGGTAGTGCGCTGCGGGTTCGTGGCGGTTCGGCGTCCCACTCATCGCGAAGGTGTACTCGGATGGTTGCTGCTTGTTCGCTGGCGGCGCGGTGCTCGTCGCGGGCCTTACGCCGCCCGAATCGCCCGACAGTGGCGAGGCGTGTGCTCGCTGTCCTCTCTGCTTCTACTCTGGCAAGGTACGTCGCTCCGTCTTGTTCGGCTTGCTTGGTGAGGGGCGCGGCGACCTTGGCACGCACCCGCGCGGCCTCTTCCTCGGCCTGGCGAAGCGCGGCGGTGCTCTCGTCGCTCTCGGCCCGGTGCGCAGCGCGTTGGGCATCGAGCCGGTTGGCGGCCTGCTCCCATCGATCCGCATGCCGCTCAGCACGTTCGGCTTCCCTGTCGAGTCTGGCGAGTTCTTCGGTGACGCGCTGGATCGGGCCGTCCTTGACGATGCCACGCACGGCTTCGGCGGCTTGTGCGGTGGCGTGGTCGAGGCCCCGGTCTGCGGGATCGCGCTCCGTCGCTGCAACGAACTGCGCCCGAGCCTCCGCCATATCCTCGGCAACAACGTGCAGCCAGTTGTGCTCGCGGCCTCGGGTCATGCCAACGTAGACGCCTGCCGCGCTCGTCGCCTCAGTCAGCATCGTGTGGGAGGCGTTGACGGTTGCGCCCTGGACGCCGTACGCGGTTGCTGCGTAGGACAGGTGCGCGTGTTCACTCACGTACTCAGGCGGGAGGGCGACGGTGCGGGGGTTCCTGCGCCCGCTGCCGGTCTCGCGGGCGTACACGGTGCCATTACCAGCGACGTGCTGCACGATCCATTGCTGCCGGTTCGCCACGCCAAGCGCGGGGTCGTTCCTCCTCGTCTGGATCAGATCACCCCGACCGATAGGCAGCTCGTCGCTGCCGGTCGCCGTGATCGTGTCATCAACCTCGCCTCGCTCGACCCGCCCCATGCGGATGCGCTCGTTCAACGCCGCTGCCTTGTCGTTCGAGGCGACCGTGATCGCCTCACCCTCAGTAGCTTGCTCTGTGATGTGCTGCTGGGCTTGTTCCTCGTCCGCGTGCAGTATCACGAGGCCCATGGCAGTGAGCCGGTCGAACACCTCGCCGGGGTTCTCCCGGTCGCGCATCGTCAGCGTGAGTGTCGCGTACTCGGCGTCGGCGAACCGGTGCAGCTCGGTCATGTCGTATGTACGGCCCCTGATCTGTGCGGCCATGTCGAGTACCCCGCCCCGACCGACAGCGGGGAGTTGGGCACGGTCGCCGACAAGCGCGACGGTCGCTCCGGCTTCGGTGGTGATGGTGAGGAGGGCGTGGGCGGTGTCTTGGTCGAGCATCCCGGCCTCGTCCACGATTACCCGTTCACCCCGCGACAGCACAGCATCGTCGGGCGGGCCGGTGAAGGTGCGCCCGGTGTCGGGGTCAGCGTCGCCAGGGTGTAGGCGTGTCCATACGCCATCGGAGTTCCATCGCCATCCGTGCGCATGTACGAGCGCCGCAACGCTCGTTGCGGGGATGCCGAGTTCTTCGTGCGCGACCTGCGCCGCGCGCAGCGTCGGTGCAACCACCCGTGACGCCCTGCTGTGCTGGGCGGCGACGTCGATGGCGGTGCGCAGCATCGTCGTCTTCCCGCTGCCCGCAGCACCCTCCACGATCACCAACGGGTCAGATGATGCAACCGCAGCAGCAGCGACCGCCTGCCCTTTGTTCAGCCCCGCTACTTGTGCGGCGTCGGTCATGTCCGGGTGCTTCGATTCTTGCTCTGGGGTGGTGGCGGCGAAGCGGTCGCGGAGCGCGGTTTCGGCGGCGATCACGGTGAGGCTGGTCAGGTGCGCGACATGTTCCGGCGTCGCCGCACCCGGTGGCAGGACGGAGAAGCAATCCGAGACCGCAAGGTCGGTCGCTATCTTGATGAACTCGCGCAGCTCGGCAGGTGTTGCTTGCACTCCGTGTTCGGTGGTGATGCGGGTGACGTGCTCCTGCATGCTGTGTTTCGTCCATGCTGATGATGCGGCGGCGCAGCGATCCAGTGCCCGTGATGCAACCTCCTGCACCGCAAGTTCATCCAACTGCACCGGGCGCTGCACGGTGCTGCGTCGAGGTGCAGCGGGGTCGTATCCGGCGTCGCGGAGTTCCTGCACCCACCACTGCTCGTTCTTCAAATCAGTCGGCTTCTTCCCTGGCCGCTTGTGTGTCCAGGCGATGCCCTGCAACTTCGCGGTCATGATCGGGCCGAGAGCTTCGCCGGGGTGCTCTGTTTCCCATTCGGCTTCGAGCCGGACGAGGTTGCGTCTGATCTGCGCAGACCGCTTCGACATCACCCCATTGAATGGCTGCAACTCAACTACCTCGCCGGAGACGGGATCGAGGGTCAGGCCATGCTCTGCGAGGGTTTGCGCGAGGTGTGGGTGCGCGGCGATGACCGCGGTTCCGAGGGCGCGGATCGCGCCTTGCTGCTTGAACAACGCCGCCGTATCCAGTGCCCGCCACTTCCCAGCCGCAAACACCCGAGTGCCGATCTGCATGTGAATATGCCGGTGCGGATCACCAGCCCGCGAGGTCTTGTGGCGGATGCCGACGACCTGCATCTGCTCGATAGGCAGCACTTCCCGCGCGTCACGCGGCCCGACCCTGATGACGGAGTGTTGGCCGAGCCAGCGGCGAATCTCTCCAAGTGCATCCTGCTGCGCTTGGTCGAGGGCGCTAGATACTTCGGGGTGGAGGGCGGCGGCGACCGACAGGCTCTTGGGTGCGTTAATCGTCATCTCCGCGAACAACGGCGAACCCTTCGACCCCTCACCCGGATTACGTGGCGTGCCCATCGACTCACCCGTGACGGGATCGTGCCAGTCCACCCACCCCTCGTACTCGACCGCCGACAGTGACATTGCGGCGGTGACCTCGCCGCTAGCATCGAGCACCGTGTACTCCGACAAGGCGTTGTCCGCGCCCAGGTAATACTCGTCGGCGCGGGAGCGGTCGGCCTCGACATAGCGGCGCGCGGCAGCACCTGTGCCGCGGAACAGGATCACCCCGCCCTTCATCCTGGCCTCCCTCATGAGTCGTCTCATGAAGGAGGTGCGCACGCCCCACCCGCGGTGGCATACGTGCATCCGTTGTTTCAGAGGCAGAGGGTGGCCGGTGCCGAGCGGTCGGTGGGGTGCTGGGGTTAGGAGCCGGTTACTGGTTCGCTCGGGGCGGGTGCGTCGGAGGCGATGAACTCGGTGATGTGTTGTTGGAGGAGGGCTGCGCCGTCGAGCATGGCTCTGGCTCGGTGTGTCAGGCTGGTTCGTCGTTCGGTGAGCGCGGCCTGTAGAGCATCGGCACTCTTGCTTCCTCGGAGTTCGGTGATGATGGGTCTGATGCGGTCGAAGCGATAGCGTCCTTGCCGGAGGAGATGGATGATTCGGGCGTCTCTGACGTCCTCGCTGTCATAGACCCGGTGGCGGCGGCTGGTCTGCCGAGCTGGGGCGAGCAGACCAGCGTGTTCCCATACGCGGAGCGCTGACGTGCGTATCCCGAGATAGTCCGCGAGTTCTCCGATGGACAACGGCGCGTCCGGGCCGGCGTGATGCTCTACCGCAGCGGCAACACGGGTGAGGGCCTGGCTCGTTTCGGTAAGGGCCTGGCGTTGCTGGTGAAGTTCGTGGTGGCTGGCATCAAGGAGGGCCAATGCTTGGTCGATCTGTCCTGTGCTCAACGCTTCCATGATGGAACGGGCTGATCCAGCGCCGTGGCCGCGTGCGAGTGCCTGATAGCAGAGTAGAGCGCTGAGGTGCGCACCGCGATAGACCCGGTAACCCGAACCTGTGCGATCGGCAGGCGGGAGGACTCCGGCGGCTTCGAGGTTGCGAATCTGTTGGGTGGAGACTCCGGCCCGGGTTGCCAGATCGACGGGGCGCATCATGGTTCCTTTCGAGTGCGAGTTGAGGCTTACACGGCATCAGTCCAGGATTTTCGGCAGTCCACACCCTCCAACCCTCAACTAGCAGTTCAGTATTATACTTGAAGTATGAGTGATTCCCCAGATAACCCGACCCGATTCCGCCTGGACATAGACCTGGGAGCCGTCGCGGGAGATCCAGTTGAGGAACTGGCGCGTGTGCTGCGGTACTGGGGCGGCAACATGAAGCATTACGACCTCGCCCAGCCGATTACCGAGACCATCTACGACTCGGAGTATCGAGAGGTCGGCAAATGGTCGCTGTCTTGACCCGCGAAACCGCACCCTAGAGCGACTGCGGATGCTCGCGCCGGAATGATTCCCGGCGCGAGCATTCGCAGCCGTTCCTATCGCTGCAGGGCGGCCTTCTGACAAGTCGTACCTGCGCTGCGCCGGGGAAGCAGCGACGTATCGACTGACGAACGGTTGTAGCGGCGTGCTGGTTCACGTCCTGGCGTGGGTTCTGGTGGCGCACCTCCTTCACGGGAGGTGCCACCGTGACCGAACACACCCCACCCACTACAGGCGACGACGCCGCAGCCCAGGATGGCTCGCCACGCCACGGGTTCGAGACACCAGAGGGCTTACGCACCCTGCTGATCCGGTTGCACGAGGCCGGGCCTGGGGCCTGGCGCAGTGACCGTGAAGCCGCGGAACTCATGCGGTACACGGCAGAGAGGTATCGACGCCTGGCCCGCAAGTACGCACTGGATGAGTGGGAGATTGCCTCGGCAGCATTCGAGGTCATGCTCGCCCCCTCGACCAGGAACGCCGGAAACCCGTGGGCGGTCGTCACTCGCGCGATGAAGATCACCTGTGGCGTCGAAGTGCGGGCGGCGGGGATGCTCGTCTCGCCGAGCAAGGTGCGCCACACGGCCAGAATCGTCGGCTTCCACGACGCCATCCGGTTCGCGGAGCGAGAGAACCTGGCCGACTACCACCCCGCGTTCGCCGTCAACCCCACCACCGACAATGAGGAAGACTTCGACGGCAGCGAGCGCGCTCGGGTCGCTGCCGTCCTATCGGAGATAGTCGGGCTGTTCGCCTCGGCCGGATGGGATGCCGTGCTCGTGACCGACTGCATCGAGCACGTCGCCTACCGGCTCGGCGATCTGACCTCCCGGCCGAACGCGGTAGAGGTGCTACGCCGCGACCGCGCTATCCCGGAGCTGCTCGGGGTACCGTCGACGTCGTGGGCTGCCTTGCTGCGGATCGTGCTCGGGCATCCCGCTCCGAAACACGCTGGTACTGCGACTGGCGACGGGGTGCTGCTGCGCCTGCTCAGCGGCGAACCCCTCGACTCCCTGCGCTGCGACACCGGCCTGCTGGCTGCGATATGGGCCGCCAACCCAGACAAGCAGGCCGAACCCTGAACCACCGCGAGTCTGTGGGAGGGGCGTCGTACCTATCAGCATGAGCATCCCCACCGCACCCGCCTCCGTCACTCCTGACCGTTCCGCGCCGTCGTCACAGCATGCTGCTTTCACGTTGGGAGCACGCCTGGCCGCTGCCTCACGTCAGGCGCAGGGTTTGCCCGCGACGGTGGACGATCCGGCGGTGCTGGACGAACTGCGAGGACTCTGCACGGCACCTCGCCCCAACAAGCGCATTGTCTCGAAGATACGGAAAGGCCCCGCACCCTGAACCGCTTGCGCTGGTCAAGATGCGGGGCCGACAACGCCCTGCGGGTGGCCGTGCTCAGGCTCGCCAGACGAACTCCACCCGGCGGGCCAGCACCTCGGCGCGGTACACGGTGCGGCGGGTGTGGAACGCCTCAACCGTCTCGTTGCGGCGACGTGCTGGGGTCGCACCGTTCATCCCGTTCGGCAGAGCGTGGACGAGCACGGCTTCCAAGATCAGGCTGGTGGCCTGGTACTGCCACAACGGGGTACGCCCCGCCCATTCTTTGGCGACGGTGGTCACGTCGATGCCCGGCCCCTCCTGTTCGGGCATGGCGGCGGCGTACTCACGCCGGGTGACCTCGATCCGCTCGGCGATCCTGGCCCGCTGCCGCACCCACATCGCCTTGTCGATCAACCCGTCATAGTGATCGTCGTCCAATCGGGCCAGGCGTTCCCGGTCAGCATCCAGCCTCGCGGCGAGACCGACCCGCGCACCCGCGTCCACGCTCGGCGTCGCCCGCTTCGACGGGGCCAGGGTGATTTGCTCGAATGTTGCCAGCACCGCTTCTTCCACCAGTTTCAAGATGTCGGCGGAGCGGATCGAGCGGTGACATCCGCCGCGGGTGGCCTGCACGCACTGATACACGTTGCCTCGGTGGAGCATCGCCCGCCCACACGCTGAGCAGCGGATCAGCCCCGAGAACGGATACATGCGCTTCGCCGCCCCACTGCCGGGCTGATGGAAGTTCCGCGCCTGCTTCCGCGCATCGAGCACATCGGAGACCTGCTGCCAGGTGTCCTCATCGAGAATCGCAGGCCAGGCGGCTTTCACCTGCATCTGCGAGGTCTTCGCACGGGTGCCGTCCGGCAATACGGGGCGGTACTCGCGCACGCCTTTGATGGAGGGGCTGCGCAGCACCATCTTGATCGTCTTATCCGACCACGCGCACCCGTGGGTGGTCAGCACGCCGCGCTCGTTCCAGTCCTTGCGAATCCGGTACAGCGACTCACCGGCCAGCACCCGCTGCGCGGCCTCGGCCACCATCGGCCCCGCCACCGGATCAACGACGAGGGCACCGGACTCGGCGCGGTAGCCGAACGGCACCCTGCCGCCGTGCCAGGTGCCCTCAATGGCTTGCTGCTTGGCTGCGCGGGCGACTCGGCGGGCGGTGTCGGCGCTGGACTTGTTCGCCATCGCTACCAGCACCCTGGCCATCGCTACATCCGAATCGGTGTCCAACCGTAGGGAGCCGGTGACCGAGCGCACGGTGAACCCGGCCAGCACTTTCGCGTCGATCAAGTCCTCCAAATCTCTGGGGTCGCGTACCGCTCGATCCAGGTCGTAGGCGATCATCACTTGCGCCTGTCCATCGGCCAGGTGCTTGAGCATCGCGCGGAACTCTGGGCGAACCACGCGGCGCACCCGCTCACCCGATGCCAGCGTGATCGTGCGCTGCTTGAACGCCGACGTGTCATTCTCACGGAACACCGCCGCGACCTCCCAGCCGTGCGCGACAGCGTAGGCGCGGCAATCGGCCTCCTGCCGATCCACCCCACGCTCGGTACTCTCGGGATCATCACTGATCCGCACATACACCACCGCCCGCAACGGCGACACTGACCCCGTACTCTGTTCCTGCTGGTTCTGGCCCATCAGTCGGCCCACCTTCCTACTCGTGTGAGAGGTAGGTGCGTTTACAGAACCTCGGCTATGCGGTCACGTCATTCCGTGCACAGGGCCTCACAACCGATACCGCACACGTGCTCGTCGACTCGACCATGACCAGCGAGACGTTCTACGTGGCCATGACCAGGGGGCGCGACGCCAACACTGCATATGTTGCAGTCGATAAGCCTGACGCGTCCCACGTGGGACCGCATCCGGGCGACAACGACGAAGCTACCGGCCGCAGCGTGCTCTGCGGAGTACTGCAGCACGTCGGCGCCGAACTCTCCGCTCACGAAACGATGGCAGCCGAGCAAGAATCCTGGGGCACGATCGCGCAACTCGCGGCCGAGTACGAGACGATCGCCGCTGCGGCGCAACGTGATCGGTGGGCATCCATGGTGCGGGCATCTGGTCTGAGTCTTGAACAAGCGGAGGACGTCATCGACTCGGATGCGTTCGGCCCGCTCACCGCCGAACTGCGCCGAGCCGAGGCCAACAACCACAACGTGGAGGCGCTGCTCCCACGACTCGTCCGCGCACGTGGCTTGGGTGACGCGGACGACATCGCGGCCGTGCTCAGACATCGAGTTGCTGCGGCTTCAGCGAGGGCTGCGGGGTCGAGTCGCGGGCGCTCGGTCCCCAAGCTGATCGCCGGTCTCATCCCCGAAGCGATCGGCGGGATGAGCGACGAGATGCGGCAGGCTCTCGCTGAGCGCCGTGAGTTGATCGAAGCGCGAGCGGACGCGGTGCTCGATGCCGCGATCGCTGAGTCGGCGCCTTGGGTTGCGGCTCTTGGCGCCGAGCCTGCGGACCCGCAGCGCGCCACCGCCTGGCGTCGTGCAGCCTCGGTGGTTGCCGCATACCGCGATCGATATCAGGTCACTAGTGCCGCGGTACTTGGATCCTCGCCCAATTCCACAGCTCAGAAGATCGACCACGCTCGCGCTGAAGCCGTTCTCCGAGTAATCAGAAATGCTAGCGTCCCTCGCGCTCAAGAGCGTCGACGGGAAAGGACGAGAGAAACGCGGGGCCTCTATTCATGAGACTCGACGAATTGGAAGAGTCCACGTTTCTTTGAACGGATCTGTGGACAAGCTAGTGGATAACCTGTGTGATTCCGAGGTAGACCGGTGGAAAACTACACTGATGTAACTACTACGCCTTGTGGTGCTATCCAATGTCGGTGCCCATATGTAGTATTGGATCGCCAAACGGCAACCGAAGCACGACAACCCCGATCGCCGGGGGAGCCGGGTCGGGGTTGAGGGCACCAAACTTTCGCAGGGGATGGTTGCTTCAACTCTAATACCACTGCGGAGGGGCGAGTCAAGAGGACTCGCTCGCAGGGTTCTAGGTCTTCGGTGCGAAGTTTCTGAGGAGGAACTGCACCTATGTCCAGATGCACAGCGCCCGTACTGGGGCACATTCGAGGCGGCGGCGCCGACTGTCCTGTCCACGGTGGTTCGTCACGGTACGGCTACTACGAGCGGCCATCGTACACACCGACACCCGCACCCACTCCACCGCCCCGTCGAATTGCGAGCTACGCCAGTCGGTCCGGCGGCGGAGGGAGCGGAAGTTCGAGTAGAGCACGTCGAATGGCTGTCACGTACTCAACTTCCGAATACCAGACGCTGAATCCTGTGCGCGAGCAAGTCGTTCAGATCGCCAAGACCCACTCGGAGGCGCGCGACTTGTTCCTGTGCCACGCGTGGGATGACCGCCAGGGCGCAGCCCTTGAGCTGAACAACCTGCTCGTAGAACTTGATGTGACCGTCTGGTTCAGCGAGATGGACGTTCCGCTTGGCACTTCGCTAATCCGAAAGATTGACAAGGGACTTGCGGGTTCGCGAGCTGGAATCGTGCTCGTGACTCCTTCGCTCTTCAAGAGCCTCAATAGCGACGGCATCGCTTCGCAGGAGCTGTCTGCTCTACTAGCGACGGACCGTGTCATTCCCATCGTCCACGGCACGACGTTCGATGAGTTGCGTAGGTTCAGTCCACTGCTTGCAGCACGTTCGGGACTCGACACAGCAAGCTACTCCTCGCTCTCAGAAGTCGCCGCGAAGCTTGCGGACACTGTACTGATCGACGACCTCGTCAGCGTGAGCGTCGACGCGTAGCGCTTCAACGTCGGAGGAGCGCGCCTGGATGAGGTGCGTTCCTCCGATCTCCGTGGCCGCGTCTTAGTCCCGTACTCAGCGAGGAATTTTCATGGCTATTAGCACCTTCGAACTGCGCGAGCTTATGATCGAGCTTTTCGATGCCTGGGATGCAGAGGGGCACCCGACAGAAATGTCTCAGCCTCGTGCGCGCGCAGGTAGGGCGATTACGACGCAGGACGTGGCTCGGATGGAGTGTGTGGTAGGCCTCACGCGCCATATTCACGAGACGGCACGAGCTGTCCAACTGCTTCTGGACAGTGACCATCACAATGCTGCACTTCCGCTGGTCCGTGTTGTCTACGAGTGCGCGCTGACCGCGGCGTGGCTTGTGCAGAGCAAAGACGATGAAGGTATCCGTGCTTTCCTCCACGAATACGCTAGACAACGAACCGGCCTTCAGTCCTCTCTGAAGCGGGCGGTCGCGACGACCTTCCGCGAAGGTGAGGTAACGGGTACGAACATGGAGGACTTCCTCGGCTCCGCAGACAACGCTCGACGATTCGATCTCATCTGCGAGGATTTGGAGCCAGGCGGTACCGACGCGTACATCTACTATCGAATCCTCAGTTCATACAGCCATGCGGGCGTACCCGTTGTCGATCTCTACTTCTCGCCACCACCGTTGGGAGAACGTGTGCCGCCTCCGAGGGTGAAACCAGCCATCGCACTTGATGAGGGCGTGCTGCGCTTTCTGACCGCTGCATCTATGGTGTGGAGTGGGCGCGCAGTAACCTACATCAGTAAGGCCCATGGTTACCGGAGCACGCTCCGTCGCATTGCAAGGGCATTGGAAATTAACCCGGAGATCCAACTCAGTGATGCGTATCGGATTCGGCATGCTCAGGGCAAGACAAGAACCAAGTAGCAAAGCCGTTGCCAGCTTGGGCTCGATACAGGTGGCGTCGCGGCAGGGGACAAGATCGTGAACCGGCGGATGGATTGTGTGGAACGAGAGACTGCGTCGAGGTCATTGAATGGGGTGTCATGCTGATCGCGCGTCCCGCGCGGCCCAGCGTTAAGGTTCTTCGGGCTTCCGAAGTACGCCCTTGGCGATTGGCTTTGGCGGACGCCAGTTCACGCCGCTGCCTCGCCAGTAACGCTCAAAATCAGTTTCGATCTCGGATTTCAGTTCATCGAGGTGAGCGTAAATCGCTTGCTCAGCCTTGCTCAGGCCTGGACCCTTCATCTGCTCTTTCAAGGCGTCGATCTTTTGGTCTATTCGACGCAGGCTGATGCCAGCTGCACTCCTGAACCCCTTTTGGTGCTGTTCGTCCCCATGATTGCTCAACGTCTGACGCGCGGACTCCTGTGCTGCGTCCTTCAGGAACTGACCCGTCTGCCGGATACGGTCATCCATTCCGGTCCTCACTCTCTCGCGGGTAGCGTTCTAGCAGTTCCATAGTAATCTGACGGCTTCTGTGGTTCGGTTGGCCCTTGGGTGCTGTGCGACGACTCGGGGCAAGTACACACACCACACCCCGGAGCATCGCCCGATAGGGAAGGTCTTCCACGTGACAGATTCCGGCTGATCTCCTACACGACGAGTAGTATTGTCGTGTGCCACGGCCTCGAAACTGCACGCGAAGCGCCCTTTTTCAGAGTGGCACGCAGGGGGCACGGTCCCGCTGCAACCCCCGAAGATCCGCGGAATCACGCGGCCCAAGACGAGTATTGGGACTTCTGACGTCGGGCCAATCCGCGGGGGACCGCCGGCGATAGACGCGTGGCTCCGCGTTTCCGCAGTTGTTTCGAACGCTGCTTGGACATCCGGACATCGAACCAGAACAGCGCCGTCATCTGGTCTGTCCGAAAACCTGTCCGTTTACTCCCCGTAGACGTCCGTAAACGTCCAGAGATAGACTGGGCCCCAGACGGCAGTTGCCGTCTGGGGCCCAGTAAATCACTGGCCTCGGAACCGGAAGTACCGTCCCGAAGACCTCCCCGGAATCAGACCCCGAAGTACAGCTCGAACTCGAACGGATGCGGCCGCTGGGCCAGAGGCAGCAGTTCCTTCTCGCGCTTGAGGCTCACCCAGGTGTCGATCAGGTCATCTGTGAACACCCCGCCCGCGGTGAGGAAATCTCGGTCGTCCTCAAGGGCTGCGAGCGACTCTTCCAGCGAGCCGGGAACCTGCGGAATGTTCCTCGCCTCCTCCGGAGGCAATTCGTACAGGTCCTTGTCGATGGGCTCGTGCGGTTCGATCTTGCTCCGAATGCCGTCAAGGCCGGCCATCATTTGAGCTGCGAAAGCCAGATACGGGTTGCCGGAGGCATCCGGAGCTCTGAATTCGATCCTCTTGGCCTTCGGGTTGGTGCCGGTAATCGGGATCCGGATCGCCGCCGACCGGTTGCCGGCGGAATACACGAGGTTGACCGGAGCCTCGAAGCCCTTGACCAGCCTGCGGTAGCTGTTGATCGAAGGGTTTGTGAAGGCCAGCACTGCGGGGGCGTGCTTCAGCAAACCGCCAATGTACCAGCGGGCGATGTCGGAGAGTCCGCCGTAGCCCTTCTCGTCGTAGAAGAGCGGCTTGCCCGCGCTCCAGAGCGACTGGTGGGTGTGCATGCCGGAACCATTGTCGCCGAATAGAGGCTTCGGCATGAAGGTCGCGGTCTTTCCCCATTCGAGGGCTGTGTTCTTGACTATGTACTTGAACTTCAGCAGGTCGTCGGCCGCCCGAACCATGGTGTCGAATCGGTAGTTGATTTCGGCCTGGCCGCCGGTGCCCACTTCGTGGTGGGCTCTCTCCAGAATGAGTCCGGCATCCATGAGTTTGAGGCAAATGTCATCGCGAAGGTCCGCCTGCTTGTCGATCGGGCTGACCGGAAAGTACCCGCCCTTGAACGGAGTCTTGTAGCCGAGATTTCCGCCCTCTTCGACCCGCCCTGTGTTCCAGGCGCCTTCTTCAGAGTCGAGCGAGTAGAAGCTCGAGTTCTGGGTTACCTCATAGCGGACGTCGTCGAAAATGTAGAACTCCGCTTCCGGCGCGAAATAGGCGGTATCGGCAATACCGGTGGAGGCAAGGTACTTCTCGGCTTTTCGGGCTACCTGTCGCGGGTCCCTGCCATAGATTTCGCCGTTCCGGGGGTTGTAGATGTCGAACAGCATGATGAGGGTTGATTCGGATCTGAACGGATCCATGTAGGCGGTTTCGACATCCGGAATCAACTGCATGTCGGATTCATGAATCGAGGCGAAGCCGCGAATTGAAGAACCGTCGAAAAGCTGGCCGGATTCGAAGAAGTCCGCATCTACGCTCGAGGCGGGGATCGTGAAGTGCTGCTGCACTCCGGGCAGGTCGGTGAATCGGATGTCCACGAACTTGACGTCGTGATCCTTTATGTATTTTTGAACTTCGGCTGGGTCCTTGAACATTGGCGAGCTCCCGGATTGCGGTTTGGAGTGGGTTTGGCTGGGACTCAGCGTATGACGGGTTGGTTTCGAAGGCGTATCGGATTTGTTTCAGCCGTGTTACGAACCGGCTTAGGATCAATTGATGCCAGCCGACACCAATCGAGACTCCCAAAGCGGACTTCCGGAACAGCGCTGGCCGGGGGAGAGACTGGGACTTCCAGAATCGGGGCCGCGATCGATTGCAAGGCCCGGCCGCAGAATTGGTGCTCTGGTTGTCGACTGGGCGCTGAGCGTGGTCATCTCGATCGCCTTCTTCGAGTACGCGGCGTTTGCGACTCTCGGAATCTTCGCCCTCACCCAGATCGTCTTCCTAATTTCAGCCAGCGGAAGTATCGGCCACCTGATATTCCGGATGCGAGTTGTGCCAATGCGTGGTGGCTGGATCGGACCCTGGAGGCCGATCGTCAGAACGCTCTTGCTGTGCCTTGTGATCCCGGCATTGATTTGGGATCGGGATCAGCGCGGACTTCACGACAAGGCTGCCGGGACGCTGATTGTCCTGATCTAGCCGCGCAGCCTCTCGAGATCGAAATTTAGCGGGGGCGCTGCGCCCGAACCTTGGTCGGGTCGATTCCCTTCGGAATTGGCAGGTTGAGCCCCCTTTGCAGAGAACTCAGCCGATTGTTGACTGCGAGCACCTCCGCCTTGTTGAGAGTCTTCTTGAAGCCGCGGAATTGCTTTGCGAGCTTCTGGAGCGGGACCGAATTTGCATCCGGGCCAACCTGAAGCAGATTCACCGGAACATTGGGCAGCATTCGCTGAACCTTGCGCCGCTCGTCTTCAAGCATCCGCCTGGTGTGAGTCTCCGGTCCTTCGCCGATGAGGACTACTCCGCCTTTACCAACTGCGCGGTAAACAGCGTCCTGAGTCTTTGGACTGATTGCCATCGGCAATTCGGTTCCAATCCAGCCTCTCGGCAGGGAGTTTTTGAGCACTGCTCCAACCGCCCCTGGTTGTCCCTCGATTTGCGAATAGGCGGCCCTCTCTGCCTTGCGGCCGAGAATAACGAGGAATCCCAGCAAGCCCGCGAGCACTCCGGCGATTATCCAGAGGATGAGGCCGAATATGCTGCCGGATGCGAGCACGAAGGCCAGTACAAGTCCAATGGCCAGCGGAACCAGAAATCCTGCGGCCATCCACCAGATCGAGGGAGGGTCGTACCGCCTGGTCATCTGGAAGACCCGGTACATCTGCTTGAGTCTGCCCGGTTCTTTTTCTTCCTTGGGGGTCTTCGTGCGAGCCATTCCTCAAGAATATCGGCTCGACTCCTCCCCAGATTCCAATCGCAGACGGCGCCCACTGTTCAAACGGTCAACCGCGGTCGGAAATCCGTCGATCACTCAAACTCTTGTGGTGGAGCCTTTAGCCGGATATCAGCCGATTCGTCTTCTCGGGGAAGGGCCGCGCTCTCGGGTCTGGCTCGGCAGATTCGAAGCGCCGGATGTCGCCCATTCCGATGCGGAAGTCTCTATTGATCCGCAGCTCAAACTTGTTGCAATAAAACACTTCCGAAAGGAGATTCCCGGGCGCGAGATTGCCAGAGAAATCGAAGCTCTCTCGAGAGCTCCTGGCCGCCACGTACTTGAGTTGCTGGACTTGAGTTCAGACAGGGAAGGACGGCCTCTCCTGGTGCTTCAGCGCCTGAGGAGTCAGAACCTTGCCGACCTCCTGCGAAGGAGGCGGCCAACGCCGGGTGAAGCGGTCACGATTCTCGCACCCCTGGCTGCTTCTCTCATTGAACTGCACCGTGCGGGGGTAATTCACAATCGAATTGAACCCGCCTCGATTTGCTTCGATGACTCCGGGGCACCGGTGCTGAGCGCTTTCGGCTCCGCAACAGTGCTTGAACCGTTGCCGGAGGCGACTTCGGGCAAATTCTCGGTTGCTCGACTTTCCTCTGAAGCCGGAGTGACTGGCGATCTCGTTTCGCTGCTCAAATTGAGCCGGTTGGTGCTCGGAGAATGGGCAGACTGTCTCGACGGTCTTTCTGAGCCGGGGGACACGGACGATCCTTCCGAATGGCTTAAGCTGCTCGGTTCCCGTCTGTTTTCTCTCACGGAGCCCGAACCGGTCAACTTCAACTTCGAAGAGCAACTTGCGGGACAACTCGAGCTTCCGAATCGAATCGGAACAGAGCCGGCCCCTCCCTCTGCGGCAGGCGAAGGGGGAGGGGTTTCGGACTATGTAGCGCCCCGATTGGTCGAATCCGGAATGATTGCGAGGGCAATCGCAGCAGGCGGGAGCGTGCTTTCGCGATTGAAGATCCGTCCCAGAATCTGGGTTATAGCCGGGGGCGGTCTGGTTATCGTGCTGCTTACTCTCGTGATTCCTTCGAGGGCGGTTGATGCGCCTGCAGGTACCTCGGTGACTTCAGCGCCGATCGAGAAGGAAGTGAAGATCGATCAATTGGCACGATTGGCAATCCGAGGAGACGATCCGCTGGATGCGGCCAGGGCGCTCCTTGAAGTCCGCAGCTCGTGCCTTGATTCATTCTCTGAAGCGTGTCTGATCGAAGTCGATCAGGCCGGATCCGTATTGCTGGATTCAGATCAGTTTCTAATCCAGAGCGCAAGGGAGACTGGCGTAGAAATTTCTGAACCAGGCTTCGAGCCCGAGGATCTGAATGTGCTGCAGCAACTTGGAGACACAGTTCTGCTTGGCATCGGTGATCCGGTGCAGGCGACGCTGCTTCTGGTCCGCGAGGAGGCAGGCTGGAGGCTTCGTGACCTTCTTGAACCGGCAGTATCCGACTAGAGAAGCAACCAGCTACAGTCCGAGGACTCCCCGAAAATCGCCAGACTCGAGTCGGTTCTTTACCGCGCTCAGGAATCGAGCTGCATCTGCTCCGTCGATGATTCGATGGTCGTAGGAAAGAGCCAGGAAGACGAGTGATCTGATCGCGATGGCATCCAGCCCGTTGTCGGTCACGACTACCGGCCTCTTGGTCACAATCCCGGTGCCCAGGATCGCAGACTGCGGAAGGAAGACCACCGGAGTGTCAAACAGCGCGCCGCGGGACCCGGTATTGGTTACCGTGAAGGTTCCCCCTGCAAGTTCGTCGGGCTTGAGGCTGTTTCCCCTGGTCCGATCTGCGAGGTCTGCAATCGCCGTTGCGATTTGAGCGACGGTCAGGTCACCGGCATCTCGAATTACCGGAGTTAGCAGGCCACGCTCGGTGTCTACCGCGATGCTGATGTTTTCCTGGCCGGGGTAAACGATATTGTCGCCATCGATTTGCGCATTGATAATCGGGAAGGCTTTGAGAGCCTCGGCGGCCGCAAAAGTAAAGAACGGAAGGAAGCTGAGTTTCGTTCCAACTTTCGACTGGAATTCGTCTTTGATCTCTTCCCTGAGCGCAGAAAGGGCAGTCACGTCGACTTCCACGACAGTCGTCAACTGCGCAGAAGACTGCATCGAAATTACCGCGCGCTCCGCGATCACCTTGCGCAACCTTGACATCGGCGCGCTGGTTCCTCTTAGAGGTGAAGTCTCGAGCTTCTTGAATGCCACCGGCTGGGCCGCGCTGCTGGCTGCTGAAATGACATCCTGCTTTCGAATGCGACCGCCTACACCGGATCCGGAAATGGTGGAGAGGTCAATGCCGCTTTCGTTCGCGAGCTTCCGCACGATCGGAGTCACATAACCCGAGTTGCCAGAGGGCTGATCGGAATCTGCGGAAACCGTAACCGAAACCGAGGGTTCAGGCGGAGTCAGCACTTGCGCCGGAGCAATAGGTTCCGGCTCTGCCTGAACCGGTACTGTCTGAGCCGGTTCTGCCTGGATCGGTTCGGCCGGTGCCTCAGTCGCCGGCTCGGCGAACTCACCGACCGACGCGATTACAGGTGCCTCAACGGGAATCGCTTCAGCCACGGGAGCCGTTGTTTCGACAACTTGCGGTTCAGAAGGAACGGGCTCAGGCTGCGCTTCAGTCACAGGCTCGGCGACTGCGGACTCAGAAACTGCCTCAGGAGCCGGAGTGGGAGAGCCCCCTCCGTTTCCGTCGCCTACCCGCGCAAGAGGGGTTCCGACGTCGACGGTTTCGTCCTCGTTGACGAGGATCTCTTCGAGAATCCCCGCGATCGGAGAAGGAATCTCGGTGTCAACCTTGTCAGTTGATACCTCGACGAGAGGCTCATCGACTTCTACTCGATCGCCGACTTTCTTGAGCCATCGAGTCACCGTCCCTTCTGTGACACTCTCTCCGAGTGCAGGTAGGTTGACGGATTCGCTCATGACTGGTGCTCCTTCAGAACCGGTGCAGTCTTACCAGCATAGTTCGGCTTTAGCGCCTATACAGCGTGCAATGGCTTTCCGGCGAGGGCAAGGAATGCCTCTCCAAGAGCCTCGTTCTGAGTCGGGTGAGCGTGAATCAACGGGGCAATGTCTTCCGGGTAGGCCTCCCAGTTGACCGCTAGTTGAGCTTCGCCGATTAGCTCTCCGACTCGAGCGCCGATCATGTGTACACCGACGACAGGGCCGTCTACGACTCTGACCACCTTCACCGAGCCGGTGGTTCCGATTATGTGGCTCTTGCCATTGCCGGCGAGGTTGTAGTCGTAGCTGGAAACCTTATCTGCGCCGTACTGCTCCTTGGCTTTGGCTTCGGAAAGTCCGATGGATGCGACCTCCGGATCCGAGTACGTGACTTTCGGGATGCTCGAATCGGGCACCACAATCGGGTTCAGTCCCGCGATTTCCTCGGCCACGAATATTCCCTGCTGGAACCCGCGATGGGCGAGCTGCAGTCCTGGGACGATGTCGCCGACCGCCCAGACTCCCGGCACACTCGTGCGGAGTCTTTCGTCGGTGATTACAAAGCCGCGATCCATTTTGAGGCCGACCTCTTCGTAGCCCAGGTTCGCAGTCGAAGGGCCGCGGCCAACCGCCACGAGCAGGAGTTCTGCTTCGATAGTTTCGCCATCTTCGAGGGTAACGGTCACTCCCGCGTCGGTTTGTGTAACGGACTTGAATCGCACGCCGAGTTTGAAGTCGATGCCGCGCTTTCTGAAAGCACGCTCGAACTGCTTGCTGACTGACTCGTCTTCGTTTGGAACCAGATGGGGCAGAGCTTCAATGATGGTCACTTCTGCGCCCCAGGAGCGCCAGACGCTGGAGAACTCGACTCCGATTACTCCACCGCCGAGCACCGCCACCTTGCGAGGCACGAATGGAAGAGCCAGTGCCTCCTCCGAAGTAATGACCCTGCCCCCGATTTCAAGACCAGGTAAAGACTTCGAATAGGAACCAGTGGCGAGCACCACATTCTTTCCGACAATCCGGTCTTCCCCGACCTGCACAGCATTTGGCGCGACTAGTTTTCCTTCGCCCTCAATGGTCGTAATTCCCCTGGCCTTAATCAGACCCTGAAGCCCCTTGTATTTGCTGGCAACGATGCCTTCGCGGTATGCGCTTACCGCCGCAATGTCGACACCGTCAAAATTCGACTTGACTCCGTAGGTTGCCGATTCGCGGGTAACATCTGCGACTTCTGCCGAGTGGAGCAGAGCCTTCGTCGGGATGCAGCCGACATGCAGGCAGGTTCCGCCAACCTTGTTCTTTTCGATGAGCGCGACGGACATCCCGAGCTGGGAGGCTCGAAGCGCGGCCGCATAGCCACCGCTTCCTGCGCCAAGGACGACAAGATCAAAATTCTTTTCCGACACGGGGCTTCTCCCTCGATTTCAGTCGTTCGTGCGCACAGGCTGGATCTCAGCGTGACGCATTTCTGTCAGGTTTCTGATGCCAAATCGACTCTACTACGAGCGCGAAATTTGCTCCGCCAGCGCAATGAGCGTCCGCACCGCGACTCCCGTCGGCCCCTTGCCGGTGTAACCGAATCCCGACCCCTCATTATTTGCGGGCCCAGCAATATCTAGGTGTGCCCAGGGGATCCGGCTGCCATCCGGCCTGAAGCCTACGAACTCCTGAAGAAAGACTCCAGCCACGAGCATTCCGGCGGCCGTGCTTCCAATCTTGACGTTGGCGATATCTGCGACATCCGAATTGAGCAGGGGCCGAAGCTCCGCGGGCAGTGGCATCGGCCATAACTGTTCTCCAACTTGCCTCGACAGATCGAACAGCTCATTTACCAGGTCTTCATTGCCCATGGTTCCCACATAGCGGTCTCCGAGAGCCACTCTTTGCGCACCGGTAAGGGTTGCAACGTCCACAATCGCATCCGGTTGCTCTTCGCTTGCCGCCGCCAGGCCGTCGGCCATCACGAGTCGTCCCTCGGCATCTGTGTTGAGCACTTCTACCGTCTTGCCGCCCCGAATACAGAGGACATCATTTGGTCGAATTGAGGAACCGGAGGGCAAATTCTCCGCAATGCAAAGCCACGCGGTGATTTTCACCGGCAACTGCAGCTTTGCCGCCGCGACAGTTACGGCAAACACGGTGGCCGCTCCAGTCATGTCATACTTCATCCCCACCATCGAGGCAGGCGGTTTTAGCGAAAGGCCGCCTGAATCGAAGGTGATGCCCTTTCCAACCAGAGCAAGGTGTCTGGAAGCTCCCTTTGGCGAATAGCTGAGTTTCACGAGCCGAGGGCCCCTGACCGATCCCTGCCCTACTCCCAGAATGCCGCCGAATCCGCCCTCACGAAGTTCCATATCGGCGAGAACAGAAACCTCAACCGGCGCTTCGCTTGCGGCAGCCTTAACCGCGGCGGCAAAGGTTTCGGGGTAAAGGTGAGAAGGAGGGGTGTTGACCAGATCTCGAACACTGTGCACGGCTTCGCTAATGACTCTCGCCCTTGATTGCGCGTTCGCGACTTCGGCCTCTTCGGACTGGAGATGGCTGGCAACTATTGTGATTTTCGCAGGTGGCTGTTTGGACGTGTCTACTTCGCCTGAACGGAATTCATTGAAGACATACGCTCCGATCAGTGCGCCCTCGGCTACGGCCCTCAAATCCGACGCTGATTTGATCGGCAGAGAGATCGCCATGTGCGCCGCACCCAGCACTTGCCTTGTTGAAGCTCCTGCAACCCGACGCAGGAGGTTCTCGCTCGCCGCTTCCTTCCCGAGCCCTACGAGAGCAATGCTCGCGGATCCTTCAATGCCGGGAATTCTGGTTATCTCCTCTTCAGCACCTGTTACCCCGATTCGCTCAAGCCCGCTCGAGAGCTCGAGCAACTTCGGGTTTTCCGAAACAATCGTCGGCTTCGAATCGCGAATTGCCACACCGAGTACCAGAACATCGCAGTCGGGGAGGTCAGTGGAAGTGGTGACACTGAGTTTGGGAAGAGTCATAACGCAATGCTAGCTTCGCGGCAATCTCAGCAAATCCGGCTCTTTGCTGTTTGTTCGCTGAGGGCATTTCGAGACAGACCATTTCTATCGGTGGGCTCGCGGCCTCGTCTGTAGGCTTGAAGAATGGATAACCCAGAGGGGCTCTACGAGCTGCAGCCGGAAGCGAGCGAGGTTCCGTCCGGATTGCCCCTCATTGCCGGACTGACCGGGTTTGCGGATGCCGGAGGGGCCGTGAGCCAGTCCATTGATTACCTGCTCGAGACTTGTGATCCGGTGGTAGTGGCCGCGTTTGATAATGACTTACTGCTTGATTACCGAGCTCGGCGCCCGACTATCTACTTTGATCAGGATCACCTCGAGGGGTATCGGCCCCCGATGCTCGCTCTTTACCTGGCGAAGGATGTCGTAGGTCAGCAGTTTCTTCTGCTGGCCGGTTACGAACCCGACTTTCGCTGGGAAGGCTTCAATCAAGCGGTACTGAATCTCATCTCGAGATTTGAAGTCAAGTCCACCACCTGGGTCCACGCGATTCCGATGCCGGTCCCGCACACGAGGCCGATAGGAATCACTGTCAGCGGGAATCGAAGTGATCTGATTGAGACTTTTTCGGTCTGGCGGCCGCACACTCAGGTGCTGGCTAACGCTCTTCACCTCGTGGAGTACAGACTGCAGGAATCGGATCACCCAACCGTCGGCTTCGTTCTATTGATTCCGCACTACCTTGCCGATACCGAGTTCCCGGATGCCGCAATCAAGTCGCTTGAATCGATTTCCACGGCAACCGGTCTGATCTTCGCACTCGATGACCTGCAGGAAGAAAGCCGCGAGTTCATTGAGAAGCTCGATCGCCAGGTGGAGGGCAATCACGAGTTGTCCCGCCTGGTGTCCACGCTTGAAGATCGGCACGACTCGTACATGGAGGGAAACCCGCTTCGGTCTCCTCTCATTGCAGAAGACGGGAAGCTTCCGACTGCGGACGAAATCGCGGCGGAACTGGAGATTTTTCTGGCTCTTCAGAGAAACGGCGACGAAGATTCCGGTAAGGCCGGCCCCGAGTTAAGCTGACCGGGAATGTTGCAACTCCAGTCGCGGTTGAAGATTAGGGCGTAAGCGCTCGAGCGCGTTCGGTAAGGGGTCGTTTGATTCCATGCAATAATTGAATCGGACCCGTTCAGGTTGCCAATTGCTGACTCTTGAGTCGCAGGGGGCTTGACATGGGTCCAAGTACTGCCCGAAAACTGTCAATTTCGCGGGGGAATCGACTTCCCTGCTCCCAATAGATCTAAAGCGAAAATCTGCGGTTGAGGAAAGGTGTCCCCAAAATGGCAGCGAAATCAAAGACAGAACGAACTTCGACTACTGATGGTTCGGTCTCAAGACCGTCGTCGGAAGGGTCTCCATTGAAGGAACCGAAAGCAAAGACCGGATCGTTCTGGTCGCGAATGTCAGGAAAGAAGTCAAGAACGGAATCGGAAGCCCCGTTGACTATTGAGTCGAGTGTGCCTCCAAAAACGAAGGAAAAGTTGAAGCAAGATCCCCCGGCAGCGGCAACAGGCAAAAAGGCCACTGCGAAATCCGTAAACATCAATCCGGAAGATACTGCGAAGAGGCCCGCGGCCAAGTCTGCGGTCAAACCTGCGACTAAACCCGCTGCTAAAGCTGCCGCTAAGCCAGTTGCTAAGCCGGCTACTAAGCCAGGTGGAGATTCGGCATCGAAGACAGCATCCAAACCTGCAGCGAAGAATGCAGCGAAGAATGCCGCAACGACTAGCAAGACTGCGAGCAAGGCAGTCGGCAAGTCTGAGGAAGGCAAGGCCAGCAAGCCCGCAGTCAAGGCGGGTACAAAGGCCGAGGCAAAGCCTGCCGCCAAAACCAAATCGACAGTTGCGGCCAAGCCCGAGTCCATGGCCACGTCCAAAGCTGCTCCGGCAAAGTCGAAGACCGCCAAGGTATCCACGAAGTCCAGTCCAAAGTCTCTGCCGCAGGGTGCTGAGGGCGAGGCCGAAGAGGAACTTGACGAACTCGCCGCGGATGTCGATCTGGCTGACGAGGAGCTGGACGAAGTAGATCTGGACGTTGAGGATCTGGAAGACGAGCAGGGAGATTCTGAAGAAGATTCTGATTCGGTCGAGCAACCCAAGCGAAAGACGCGGTCGAAGAGCAAGGTCGAAGGCGAAGAGTCAGAAGCAGAAGAGCCAGCCGACGAGGTTGAAGACGAAGACGACGAAGATGCCGCCGAAGCTCTGCCTGCTGGAGCAATCGTGCTCTCAATGGCCGACGATGAGGACGAACTGCCGGTCTATTCGACCGCAATCACCGGAGCTACAGCAGACCCGGTCAAGGACTATCTGAAGCAGATCGGAAAGGTCGCACTGCTAAACGCTGCCGAAGAGGTTGAGCTGGCAATGCGAATCGAAGCCGGGCTGTTTGCAGAGGACAAACTCGCAAACAGCAAGGGCAAGATCAGCAAGGAACTAGAACGAGAGCTCCGCTGGGTTGCGAAAGACGGGCAGCGCGCGAAGTCGCACCTCCTTGGTGCGAACCTGAGGCTGGTGGTCAGCCTTGCCAAGCGCTACACGGGGCGCGGGATGCAATTCCTGGATTTGATTCAGGAAGGCAACCTCGGCCTCATCCGTGCGGTTGAAAAGTTCGACTACACCAAGGGATTCAAGTTCTCGACTTACGCGACCTGGTGGATCCGTCAGGCAATAACCAGGGCAATGGCCGACCAGGCGCGCACCATTCGAATTCCGGTGCACATGGTTGAAGTCATCAACAAGCTCGCGAGGGTGCAGCGTCAGATGCTTCAGGATCTTGGCCGCGAACCCACTCCGGAAGAGCTCAGCCGCGAACTCGACATGACTCCCGAAAAAGTTGTGGAAGTCCAGAAGTACGGCCGCGAGCCGATCTCGCTGCACACTCCGCTTGGCGAAGACGGAGACAGTGAATTCGGTGACCTCATCGAGGACACCGAAGCTGTAGTTCCCGCTGACGCTGTCGGGTTTACCATGATGCAAAAGCAACTGGAGAGCCTGCTCGACTCCCTGTCTGAGCGCGAGGCCGGCGTGATCCGGATGCGGTTCGGGCTCGGAGACGGGATGCCGAAGACCCTTGACCAGATCGGAGACACTTTCGGCGTAACCCGCGAGCGGATCAGGCAGATCGAGTCGAAGACCATGGCCAAGCTTCGACACCCCTCGAGATCCCAGTCTCTGAAGGACTTCCTGGACTAGGCGCCGAAGGTGGAAGCCAACGCGGGGAAGGCCCTCGAGGTTGAAGTAGATGGTGAAAAGTACCAGCGCATCCCGATAAAGACCCGGTTGGTTTCTCCTGAGGATGAAATTGACCAGGTAGTCATCGAATTCGCCAAACCTCAACTCAAAGATGGCGATGTCCTCTTCATCACTGAGAAGATCGTCGCGATTACTCAGGGTCGTTCGTTTCCGGTGAGTTCGATCAAGCCGAGACCGCTCGCACTCAAGCTTTCGAAGTATGTAACGAAGACTCCCTCCGGAATCGGACTCGGCATGCCAGAGACGATGGAAATGGCTCTGCAGGAATGCGGAACCCCGAGAATCCTCTTTGCCGCGGCGGTCGCAGCGGTAACAAAACGGTTTGGACGAAAGGGCGATTTCTATCGGATCGCGGGTCCTAAAGCCAGAGGAATTGACGGTCCGACCAGTGGCACGATCCCGCCTTACAACACTCAGGTAGTCCTCGCGCCGGCAAAGCCGAATCAGGTGGCGAAGCGGCTAAAGCAATTGCTCGAGTGCAGGGCAGAAGTGCTGATCGTGGACATAAATGACTTCGGCGGAAATGTTCTGGGATCCACCGTCGGCCGCAACGGCTTGTTCGAGCGCATCCTTTCCGATAATCCGCTGGGGCAGGGTCACCAGAGCACTCCGATGGGAATCATCCGCCCGGTCTGAACCAGAATCCGATTGAGTCAGAAGCCGATCTTCTCGCGGTACAGGGGAAGCAGACCTGTCTTGTTACCGGTCAGGCTCGGCTTGGCCTGAAAGACTCCGGTGTTGTAGTTTCCTTCGATTACCACGGGGCGGTCGGGGGAGATCGCAATATCCCAGCCGACATAGGGGATCTCCGGCACAATTCGTGCAACCGTGTCGACTAGCTCGAGAACCTTGTCGTAGAGCGGAACTTTGAAGCCTGGAATCCGTATCCCTGAGATCGGGTGGATCTCGTAGGCGTCGCCTTCGACGTCGAAAGCGGCGTGCAGGGCAACTCCGTCCTCGCTGAGCATTGTGTACATCCCGCCGTGGGCAAAGTTGTCGATGACATCACCGTTGCCCATCTTCAGCACTCGAGCAAGGATGTGAACTTCCTTGCCATCGAAGTAGGAGACGATCCGAAGCGAATTGACGCTCGAAGGGTTGAGGGCAGCCATTTCGGGATGCTGGGGGATTACCTGCTCGATCAGGAACTGGCGATTTTCAATCAGCTCATTCTTGAATTGCGCGTAGTCCCTGATATCGGTAGCATTCCTGCGCTCGATGCCTTTGCCACCGTCGCTGTCGATCATCTTGATCATGACCGATTGGTGCTTGTTGACGAACTTCTCGATCTCCTGTGGAGAGGACTCGCGGGCATCCAGAGTTTCTCTGCCTATGTATTCAGAGAAGTGCTTCACAAACTCGGATTTGTCTGCGAAGAAGTGCCGATAAGGTTTTTGGTTCACGAGCTGGGCTATGTGATTCGACTTCGGGTGGGTCATATAGGTGATTCGATCCCGATGTCCAAGCAGGTGGAAGTCCCAGTCCTGATAGTCGGTGAACCCCGTCTCGTGTCTGGCGGCACTCCAGATCATGTCGAGCGCGATGAGAGTAGCAGGCTTCCAGGTCGCGCGGCTTAGCTTCTTAGAGATTCTGCGAAGGTTCTTCCAGTCGACGTTGGATGCTCGCCAAAAAAAGTACCTAACCCGCCTGCCTAGGCCCAGCGTACGCCTGGAAGCCACCTAGCTTTCCGCGCTGAGTCGGCTGGATTCGTCGTGCCACGAGGTGGCGATCTTCGCGAGCTTTTCCTGGTGACGGTGTCCGTGGTGGGCGCAAAACAGCAATTCGCTGTCGCCGATGGTCGCCCGAATATACGCCTGAGCTCCGCAACTGTCGCAGCGGTCTCCGATTCCCAGACTGAACGCCTCGGTCCCGACGGCGGCCATTTCTTCGGTAGTGGCTTGCGACATCCCCATTGCTCCAAATCTGCTTGCTGAATCAATCCAAGCACGAGAATCGCCCCTCTTGCTTGCAATTGGGGCGGTATTTCGCTCAACGCGTATAGCCGCCTCGTAGTGTCGATGCCGCTCGATGGTTCAGGTGCTCATTAGGGTTGAAGTTGGCTCAGCGACTTGAAGTCGGACGCAGAGCAGTTTTGGAACCGGAGGTATCAAGTTGTCGAGCTCGGAGTATTCCGCCAGCCACCTTAAGGTGCTTGAGGGGCTGGAGGCGGTGCGAAAGCGGCCCGGAATGTACATCGGCTCTACTGATTCTCGAGGGCTCATGCACTGCCTTTGGGAGATTATCGACAACTCGGTTGATGAAGCGCTGAGCGGTTTTGGCGAATCGATCGAGATCACTCTCCGTCCCGATGGCAGCGTTGAAGTGGCGGACAAGGGCCGCGGCATCCCCACCGACATCGAGCCGAGGACCGGACTCAACGGCGTAGAAGTTGTGTTCACGAAGCTGCATGCCGGCGGAAAGTTCGGCTCGAACTCGTACACCGCTTCCGGTGGTCTTCACGGTGTTGGCGCCTCGGTTGTCAACGCGCTTTCTGAGCGGCTCGATGTTGAGGTGGATCGAGACGGATTCACCTGGGCGCTCTCTTTCAAGCGAGGCGAGCCGGGAACATTTGAGGATTCTGGCGAGCCGACTCCCAGCGCGCCCTTCACGCCGTTTCTGGATAAGAGCGAACTTCGAAAGCTGAAGAAGGCGCCAAAGGGGGCCACCGGAACGAGAGTTCGCTATTGGGCCGACCCGCAAATTTTCACCAGGGGAACTGATTTCCAGCTGGATGGCCTCTTCGCCAGGGCGAGGCAAACCGCCTTTCTGGTCAGAGGTCTCTCGCTTCGCATTCAGGATGACCGCAGCTCCGAGCCGGTTTCAGAAGAGTTCCGATTCGACGGAGGCATCGCCGAGTTCGTCGACTTTCTCGCGAAGGATGCTCCGCTGACTTCAACCTGGATGCTCGGTGGCGCGGGCACGTTCACTGAAACCGTTCCGGTGGATGACGGCCAGGGCCACATGGTTGCTACCGAAGTCGAGCGAAATTGCGAAGTGGGAATCGCCCTGAGGTGGGGTACCGGCTACGACACCGAGTTTCGAAGTTTCGTGAACATAATCGCGACCCCAAAGGGCGGCACCCACCAGACCGGTTTCGAGCAGGGACTGCTCAAGTTTCTAAGAGCCGAAGTCGACAGGAACGCCAGAAGGCTCAAGGTCTCCTCCAATTCGAACGAGAAGCTCGAAAAGGAGGACGTCCTTGCCGGGTTGACCGCGGTGCTTACAGTTCGGCTGGCCGAACCTCAGTTTGAGGGTCAGACCAAGGAGGTTCTTGGGACTCCTGCGGTTAGAAATATCGTTTCGACGGTCCTGACAAAAGCGTTGACCGAAAAGTTCAACTCTGGCAAGCGGGACGACAAGGCCCAGTCGGCCCTCGTGCTGGAGAAGATCGTCTCTGAAATGAAGGCCCGAGTCTCGGCGCGCGCCCATAAGGAGACTCAGCGCAGAAAGACGGCTCTGGAGAACTCTTCCCTGCCGGCAAAGCTCGTTGACTGCAGGAGCAATGACGTATCGAATTGCGAGTTGTTCATCGTAGAGGGCGATTCGGCGCTCGGCACGGCCAAACTTGCGAGAGACAGCGAGTTTCAGGCGCTGCTTCCGATTCGAGGCAAGATTCTGAATGTCCAGAAGGCAAGCATTTCAGACATGCTTTCCAACGCGGAATGTGCTGCGATTATCCAGGTGATCGGCGCCGGTTCGGGCCGCAGTTTCGACCTGAGCGCTGCGCGCTACCAAAAGGTCATAATCATGAGCGATGCGGATGTCGACGGTGCGCACATCCGCACCCTGCTTTTGACCCTCTTCCACCGCTACATGCCCCAGATGATCCAGGAGGGACGAGTGTATGCGGCGGTTCCACCCTTGCATCGAGTGGTAGTCCACAATGGCTCGAAGCCTAAGGAGACCATCTACACCTACTCGGAGGCGGAGCTTTCCGGAGTGCTTGCAGAGCTAAAGAAGGCCGGAAAGCGATATCGGGATCCGATTCAGCGCTACAAGGGGCTCGGCGAAATGGACGCAGAGCAACTGGCTACTACAACCATGGATCGCAGGCACCGGACTCTGCGCAGGGTTGGAATGACAGATCTCAAGGCGGCAGAACTCACCTTCGACCTGCTCATGGGAAATGATGTCGCTCCAAGGAAGGAGTTTCTGATTTCGGGGGCTTCTGAGCTCGATCGAAATCGGATTGACGCCTAGGAGTTCGAGGCTGTAGTTCCGATCGAGCCGATCACCGCATCCAAAGGAGATCCCGAAGCGTCTCGCTTTGCTCCAGGTTCCGGCAATTCTCGAGTTGAACCGTCAGGTCCGACCGCGAGTGCGGGCAGCGGGCCCACCCAGGCGAGCTGCAGACCGCTTTCTCCCTTGAGCAGCGAGTGGCAGCGGACTCCTCCGGTGCCACGACCCTTGCCAGGGAAGTCTTCGAACCGACTGAGCTTCGCCCGCCCCGGATCGGTGCCTGCGATCGTATTCTGCGAAGTGGAAATTGTGGCTACGGCGAGTTCGACTGCGGGGTCCACGGTCGCAAAACTGATGACTCTCGCCCCGTCAGCGAGGCGGATTCCGGCCATTCCGGCGGCACTTCGACCCTGTGGCCTTACCGCAGATGCCGGAAAGTGCAGCAGCTGGGCATGAGAAGTTACGAAGACGAGTTCTTCGCCGTCTCCACCCTGGCCAGCGCCGACTACTTCATCCCCGTCCTTCAGAGCTATCAGTTCGAAATCCGGTTTCGACGGGTAGTCACCGGGGGTGACCCTCTTGACCGTCCCCAGTTTGGTACCAAGAGCAATTGGGTTCTCCGACTCCAGAGAAACCAGAGCGACAACCCGCTCATCTTTGGCAATTCCGAGGTATTCGTTGATCTTTGCTCCTGCAGCAAGTTGCACAGAGCTTGCAGGAACCTGAGGCAGATCCACCGGATTCATTCGGATGAGTCGACCGCGACTGGTTATGGCCCCGATTTCTGTCCTCGCCGTTGTCACGACCGTGGACCTTATGGCGTCGTGTTTGCTTCTCCTGCGGGCTCGGGGGCCGGATTCCAGTGCGCCTTCCGGCAGTTCGACTCTCAGTACGCGCCCGGTAGTTGAAAGCAGCACTTCACAGGGCGAATCTGCGACCTCCAGAACTGGCGCAGGCCCGGTACTCTTCGATGTCCGAACTGCTCCCGCTTCCGTAAGCAGTGTCCGGCGAGGGGTTCCGAGTTCCTCGGCCACCGATTCAAGCTCCGTGGAGATAAGCTCGCGCAGTCGATCCGGGTTGGCGAGCAGTTCTTCAAGCTCGACTATTTCTGCCTGGAGCCGTTCCTTCTCGCTCTCGAGCTCTATCCTCGAAAACTTCGTAAGTCTCCTCAGTCGCAATTCGAGAATGTACTCTGCCTGAACCTCGCTCAAGTCGAAGACTTCGATCAGCCGCTTTCGAGCTGAGTCAGCATCATCGCTCGAGCGGATCAGTTGAATAACTTCGTCTATGTCCAGAATTGCGATCAGCAATCCTTCAACCAGATGAAGCCTTTCCCGCCTGCGCTCAAGCCGGAAGCGGCTGCGCCTGGTGGTAACCAGAATCCGGTGATCCAGATAAACCTGAAGCAGGTCTCTCAGGCCAAGAGTCTGCGGTCCGCCCTTCACGAGGGCCACATTGTTGATGCTGAACTGGTCCTCAAGCGGAGTGTGCTTGAAGAGCTGCTCCATTACCGCCTGCGGGTTGAAGCCGGTCTTGACCGAAATGACCAGCCGCAGTCCGTTCTTGCGGTCTGTGAGATCTGTGACATCGGAAATTCCGGCCAGCTTTCTCGAGTTGACCCCGTCCTTGATCTTCTCGATTACCTTCTCCGCACCCACGAGGTACGGGAGCTCGGTGACGACAATTCCGGTCTTTCTCGCGCTGAGATTCTCGATGGAAAACTTCGCCCGGGTTCTGAAACTGCCGCGGCCGGTCTCGTAGGCCTCCCGGATGCCGTCCAGTCCGACAATCGTTCCCCCGGTAGGTAAATCCGGGCCCGGAATGAACTCCATCAAAGTGTCGAGGCTCGCGTCCGGATGAGCGAGCAGGTGCCTGGCTGCGGCAACTACCTCGATCAGGTTGTGGGGAGCCATATTGGTGGCCATGCCAACAGCTATTCCGTTTGCGCCGTTGACGAGAAGGTTGGGAAAAGCCGCTGGAAGCACTTCCGGCTGGGTTAGCTGATTGTCGTAATTGGGGACAAAGTCCACTACGTCTTCATCCAGGCCTGATACCAGCGCGAGAGCGGCCACCGCGAGTCTCGCCTCTGTGTATCTCGCTGCGGCAGGTCCGTCATCCAGAGAACCGAAGTTTCCGTGCCCATCCACTAACGGGACTCTGAGCACAAAAGGCTGGGCAAGTCGAACCATCGCGTCGTAAATCGACGCATCGCCATGGGGATGGAGCTTGCCCATGACGTCCCCCACGACTCGCGACGACTTGACGTGCCCCTTTTCCGGGCGCAGTCCCATTTCGCTCATTTGATAGAGAATGCGCCGCTGTACGGGCTTGAGACCGTCTCTGGCGTCCGGAAGCGCCCGCGAGTAAATGACGGAGTAGGCATATTCAAGGAACGAACTCTCCATCTCGCTGGAGACGTCGATATCTGTTATTCGTTCGCCGGTGGGGTCTTCGGTGGGGGAGGAAATCGTAGTCGTCATAGGATTACGACCATGCTACCGGCCGACGCGACAGGACTCCCGAGCCTTGCCGATGTCATGCCAGGTGGACTTCAGGCACTACGCGGGCGCGAAAATCCCCTGGGGTTTCCAGCCCTCAAAAAGTTCGTTGTTTTTGTGATCGATGGCCTCGGTGTGGATACTCTCATCGAGCGGTCGGGGCACGCTCGAACCCTCTCTTCTGTACTCGATCGGTCAAGTATCGCAATGGCCGGATTTCCAACGACAACGGTCAGCGGATTGAGCACCATTACGACCGGGACCCTGGCCGGGACGCACGGGATGATCGGCTATTCAAGCTTTGATGTGGCTAACGACAGGGTGGTTCGCCCGCTCTCGGGGTGGGATGATCTGATGGATCCGAGCGAGTGGCAACTGGCCTCTACCGTCTTCGAACGAGCAGCAGAGTTCGGAATCCCCAGCCACGCGATTGGCATCGAGAGGTTCCGCAACACGGGCTTCACCGCGGCAGTTCTCCGAGGGGCGTCTTTTTCCGGTGCGGAGAAAGTGGCGGACAGAGCAAAGATTGCGAGGGAGATCCTCGATAGCGAGGAGAGTGCCCTCGTCTATCTTTATGCAGCGGAATTTGATCACGCGCTGCATGAGAAGGGCCGACTCTCAACCAAAGCGATGCGAGCCCTTGAGGAAATAGATGCCGCGGTGGCGGAATTGAAATCGGGCCTCGGCCCTCAGGAGGGAATGGTCGTCATAGCGGATCACGGTGCCGTGGATGTCCAGCAGAGCGGACTGATCCTGTTCGACAGCAGCCCGGAGTTGCTGGATGGTGTTCGGCACATTGCCGGAGACCCGCGAGCACTGGGCCTCTATTTCGAGCCGGATGCCTCTGCTTCAGTCCGGCAAGCGACCTTCGAAGCATGGCGAGAGTCAGAGTCTTCGAGAGCTGAGGTGATCTCCGCCGAAACGGCTGTCGAGCGAGGGTGGTTCGGTCCCGAAGTGAGCAAGAGAGTTCGGCCCAGAATCCCGGATTTTTACGTGCTGGCTCGAAAGAGGGTTGCGTACTACGATTCCAGAACCGCCAATGCTCAGTCGCTTGCGATGGTCGGACAGCACGGATCAGTAACGCAGGAGGAACTGCGCGTTCCTTTGCTCAGGTTTGGGGCTCTGGCGGCTTAAAGCGAATTGCCCGTTCAGGCCGGATCGTCGTCCGACCTGGCTCCGAATACAATTTCGTCCCAGCTGGGTACTGACGCGCGACTGCGCTTGCTTGACTTGGCGGCAGGGATCGGTGGAACGGAATCCTCATCGTCCGGCTCATCCTCGATTTCAGGGAGTGGAACTTCCACGAGCCGAATCCCTCCGGAAGAAGGGTGCTCCGACTTCGACTCCTCGAGGTCTTCGAAGTTCGCGGCTTCCCGTTCCCCTCTGCGCTTTCTGAGAGCTTCAAGCAAGTCGGCAGTCTGACTCGAGTTACCCGACTGATCGGTGCTCGCTGGAGCCGGCCTGGTCCCGATTCGCCCGTAAGGTACGCGTTCGAGCTGCGGAGCGGTGTCAAGCAACGATGAATCCGTGCCTGATGCATTCGAATCGTGCAGTTGGTCTTCGGTAAATGCGCCGCTGTCAAACCTGGACTGATCGGCCTGCGAATCGCCGCCGTCAACGGCGCGGAGCCTGGGGATCAGGGTTCCTGACAGATCCCCCTGGCGAGACAGGTTTTCTGCGTCGCCGTTCAAGGGGGAGAGAGCCAGTTTTTTGGGGTCAAAGCGCCAACGCGCATCATGCTCAATTTCTCCGGCGGCAAAGGTGAGCTTGATTGTCCAGCCGTCCTGAGTTTCCTTCCAACTGGCCCAGCGTTGGTTAGCAGCGCCAAGTTGGCGGAGTCTTGCATTGATGGCTTCTCCGAAGCTTGCCGGTTGTTCGCCCAATTCGGCTCCAAGAACCGTGTGCACCGGGACAGTCATTGCGGAATTAACGACGTATTCCCGCTCGGCAACGATTGGACCCTCAAATCGCCTGACATCCTCGATTCGCGCTCCGGTAGAAGCGGCGACCTCCTCGGCGGACATTCCACCCCGGATTAGAGCCTGAATTTCCTTTGGAGAAACCCTCTGCTCGGACTTCGGTTCACTTGCGGCGCTCCGAATCGAACTGCGCAGCCCGTCATCGATTTCAATCCGGAATCGTTGCCCATCGTCGGAGATTGCGAGGAGTTTTCCGTCCTCTACTCCGATCACCCTAAGGTCCTGCATGGATGCCTCTCCCAGGTCAAACGACTGAATTCAGGGTGCCATGAAATCCCCGAAAAGTACGGGAATATCGTGGGCGTGCCGTGAGTTTCACCGGTAGCAGGAGCGGTTGCAGCCCGATGGTTTGCTATTACGGGCCGAATGTTGCAAACTACCCCCGCCGATTTGAAAAAAACTACTAGTTGAAGAAGTGGATGGTAATGGCAACCGACTACGACGCACCGCGCAAGTCAGAGGATGACTCGGAGTCGATCGAGGCCCTAAAAGAACGGGTCCCTGACAAAATGTCAGGAGTTGTCGATGTCGATGATGCGGATAACCCAGGCGGATACGAGTTGCCCGCGGAGATCCTTACGGATGATGACCTGAACGTAGTCGTTCTTCCTCCTCAGGCAGATGAGTTCACGTGCGTCAGCTGTTTTCTTGTGAAGCATCGCTCGCAGATTGATCACGAAGAAAAGCTTGGACCGATCTGCATCGAGTGCGCGAGCTGAGAATACGCTCAGGTTTCACTGAGAGCTTTTGCAAGCTCTTCAGGCTTTCTGGTTGAGATCAGCCAATAAGGGGTTGGATCTCTGGGATCGTTGAGCTCGACCTTGACGACCGGACGTATCCATCCTCGAATTAGCAGCCAGGCCCTCGCATCCAGCTTCAGCCCTCTTTGAACGGTTGCCTCGGGCTCTCGAAAGGCCTCAACTCGTCCTATGAGCGACCTGGGGACCTTCGCCCCTCCGGCACGGAATTCCGTGTCCGTAACCTCCAGTTGAGGCGAGGTGAAGATCAGTAGCGCTCCGATGACCAGAAAGATGCCGGCTCCGGTTAGCACTCCGACGATCGGGTTGATCGGCAGAAAGACCAGGATGGCCGCCGGTATCACGAGCGCAACTGCCAGCAGCACTCCGATTGAAACCCAAAGCCGTTCACGATAGATCGTCATGAGTCCATTCGATCAGATTCCGGCGGTAGTCGATTGCACTAACCTCAATGTGTGGAAGCAGAAGTTGAAGTTCTGTTCGTCGGCGATTCGGCACCGCAGTATTCCCACCCGGGGGATGCCGGGGCCGATTTGCGCTCAACTGAGGATCTCGTCCTCGAACCCGGTCAACGGCAAACTGTACGAACAGGGCTCTCGATCGCCCTTCCGGACGGCTTCATGGCGCTCGTTGTTCCAAGAAGCGGACTCGCTGCCAGACACGGGCTCACCATCGTCAACAGCCCCGGTCTTGTGGATGCCGGCTATCGCGGAGAGATTCGGATCACTCTGCTGAACACCGATTTGCAGGCGCCATATTCGATCTCTGCCGGTGATCGAATCGCGCAATTGGTAGTGCTGCCTGTGCCGAGGGTTCGGTTTGTACAGGTAGGCTCACTCCCCGGAAGTCAAAGAGGAGACTCCGGGTTCGGATCCACCGGTTACGGTGGAGATCCGGCGGAAATCAGGGGAGGAGGCTGAAATGACCGATCCCGGTCAAACAGAAAGCGGGGAGACGTCGGATCAATCGAAGTCTGCGCCGGAGGACCGAGCAACCGCGGGACCGCTTGACGAATCCGAAGCCAATGCCGTTCGACCCTATGTTGACCTTGGGGGAGTCAAGATTCTTCCACGAGAGGGCCTTCAGCTTCGGCTCGAAGTCGAAGAGGGCAGCAAGCGAGTGGTTGCAGTGGGGCTTGATTATGCGGATTCGAGCCTGCAGGTGCAGCCGTTCGCAGCTCCGCGAACAACCGGATTATGGCATGAAATTCGCGAACAGATTGCGGAACAAATTGCCAAACAGGGCGGCAAGTCGAAGGTGGTGCCCGGACCATTCGGTCCGGAACTAATGGCAGAAATTGTCGCAACCGCCCCTGGACAGCCCGGCACAAAGCGACTCGCAAGATTCATCGGAGTAGACGGCCCGCGCTGGTTCCTGCGGGGAGTTATCGCGGGCGCAGCCACCACGGACCCGGATGCCGCTGCGAAGGTTGAGGACCTGTTCAGAAGCATCGTCGTGGTCAGGGGTAATTCGCCGATGCCCCCGAGGGACCTGATCCCGATCATCGTTCCCGCTGCCGCAACTGACGCTTCGGGTGGAACGCAGAGTGTCTGAACCGGAAAGCTTTAAGGACGCACTTCAACAGGCGGTTCGAAAAGCGGGAATCGCGAAAGTAGAACCGGGCGAAGTTCCGACCGCCAAGTCCCTGCTGGAGGCAGTAGGCGGGGTCAGAGGGCTGATCGAGGCGATCCTCCCTGGACTCGGTTTCCTTGTCGCGTACGCGATCACGCGGCAGCTGGTTCCCTCGGTAATTGCCCCTGTGATTATCGCGCTGGCCTTCGTTCTGGTTCGACTATTTACCAGGAGCAATCCGACTCAGGCGATCGCCGGGGTGTTCGGAATTGCTCTTTCCGCCGGGCTCGCGCTCTGGACCGGAAATGCCGCCGACAACTTTGCTCTCGGCCTCATTATCAATTTGTCGAGCGTCATCGTTCTACTTCTAAGCATCATCGTCAAGTGGCCCCTTATTGGTCTAATCGTCGGTCTGCTCACCAATGAGCCAACTGAGTGGCGCAAGCATCCGGCCAAGCGAAAGGTGCTCACTCTCGTCACCTGGCTCTGGGTGGGCCTTTTCGGGTTGAGGCTCGCCGTCCAGGCTCCGATGTATTTCTCCCATCAGGTTGAATGGCTCGCTGCGACCAAGTTGCTTATGGGGGTACCGCTCTACGCTGCGATGCTCTGGGTCACCTGGCTGCTTGTCACTTCGGTGTACCGAAAGCTGCCCGTGGGTCGCGACATTCCGACCGGTCGCTGACTCTCGGCGTGCTAGAATTTATCTCGATATCAAGATACTTTGTGATGGATTGGGGACCGAATGTCGGCTATTGACAGCTTTGGAGCCAGGAGCAGCCTCGAAGTAGGCGGCAAGTCGTATCGAGTCTTCCGGATCGACAAAGTGGCCGGTCACGAGAAGCTGCCGTTCAGCCTCAAGGTGCTGCTCGAGAATCAACTTCGAACCGAAGATGGCAAGAACGTTACGAAGCGGCAGATAGAAGCGCTGGGATCCTGGGATCCGAACGCGGAGCCGGATACGGAGATTCAGTTCACTCCGGCGAGGGTCATCATGCAGGACTTCACCGGCGTCCCGTGCATTGTCGATCTCGCCACCATGCGCGAAGCTGTAGCCGAGCTCGGGGGAGACCCAAAGAAAATCAACCCGCTGGCTCCCGCCGAAATGGTTATCGACCACTCAGTGATTGCCGATTTGTTCGGCACTGAGAATGCTTTCCAGCGAAACGTCGAAATCGAATACGAGCGAAACGGCGAGAGGTACCAGTTCCTGCGCTGGGGCCAGACAGCGTTTGACGACTTCAAGGTCGTGCCACCCGGAACCGGAATCGTCCACCAGGTGAATATCGAGTACCTCGCGAGAGTCGCGATGACCCGGGAGATCGACGGCGAGCTCAACGTCTATCCGGACACCCTCGTCGGGACGGACTCTCACACGACGATGGTTAACGGCCTCGGCGTGCTCGGCTGGGGAGTCGGCGGAATCGAGGCGGAGGCCGCGATGCTCGGCCAGCCGGTATCGATGCTCATTCCGAAGGTCGTCGGCTTCAAGCTCACCGGAGAGATCCCTTCAGGGGTGACCGCTACGGATGTCGTGCTAACGATCACCGAAATGCTGCGCAAGCAGGGCGTCGTCGGAAAGTTCGTTGAGTTCTACGGCAACGGAGTCGCTCAGGTTCCTCTCGCCAATCGCGCGACCATAGGAAACATGAGTCCGGAGTTCGGTTCAACTGCGGCCATGTTCCCAATCGATCAGGTGACTCTCGACTACCTCGAATTGACCGGCAGAAGCCGCGAGCAGATTGAACTGGTCGAGGCGTACTCGAAGCTGCAGGGACTTTGGCACGACCCGGCAGTCGAGCCGGTATTCAGCGAATACATGGAACTGGATCTTGGAACTGTGGTGCCTTCCATCGCGGGCCCGAAGAGGCCCCAGGACCGAATCATCCTCTCCGAATCGAAGAAGCGCTTTGAGCAGGACCTGAACAATTACGTTTCCGGAGCCGCATCGACTCCGACGAAGGTGAAGACCGGGGATGGCCGAGAGTTTTCCGTAGACAACGGCTCGGTCGCAATTGCCGCCATCACCTCTTGCACCAACACTTCCAACCCGTCGGTCATGCTCGCTGCGGGCCTGCTCGCCAAGAACGCAGCCCGCAAGGGGCTCAAAACCAAGCCCTGGGTGAAAACCACCCTTGCGCCCGGCTCCAAAGTGGTAACCGACTACTACGCGAAAGCTGGCCTGGACAAGTACCTCGAAGAGCTCGGCTTTTACCTTGTCGGTTACGGCTGCACGACCTGCATAGGCAACTCCGGTCCTCTCGAGGACGAAATCTCGAGAGCCGTCAATGAGAACGATCTGGCTGTTACCGCCGTGCTCTCTGGCAACCGAAACTTCGAGGGCCGGATCAACCCAGACGTGAAGATGAATTATCTGGCCAGTCCGCCGCTCGTAGTTGCTTATGCGCTCGCCGGGACTATGGACTTCGACTTCGACTCTCAACCTCTCGGAAGTGACTCTTCGGGATCGGATGTCTATCTCAGGGACATCTGGCCAGCAGCATCCGAGGTTCAGGAGGCGATCGATCAGTCGATCGACAGCTCGATGTTCACCAAGGAGTATTCCGGGGTGTTCGAGGGAGACGAACGCTGGAAGTCCCTCCCAACCCCGGACGGCGATGTATTCGAATGGAACGAGCAGTCAACCTATGTTCGCCGTCCGCCTTACTTTGACGGAATGACTCTCGAACTCACCCCGGTAAAGGACATCGAGGGAGCCAGAGTGCTCGCAGCTCTCGGCGACTCGGTTACGACTGACCACATCAGTCCCGCCGGCAGCATCAAGGCTGACAGCCCCGCAGGCCGCTACCTGACCGCTCACGGAATCGAAAGGAAGGACTTCAACTCCTACGGTTCCAGGCGGGGAAATCACGAAGTAATGATTCGCGGCACTTTCGCCAACATTCGGCTGAGAAACCAGTTGCTGGCATCGGAAAACGACGGTGCCGGGGTAGAGGGAGGCTATACCCGCGACTTCACAAAGGCGGATGCCCCGCAGGCCTTCATCTATGACGCTTCAGAGGCGTATCAGGCGGCGGGAATTCCGCTGGTTGTGCTCGCTGGTAAGGAGTACGGCTCTGGGTCCAGCAGAGACTGGGCGGCGAAGGGCACGAGCCTGCTCGGGGTGCACGCGGTTATAGCCGAAAGCTTCGAGCGGATTCACCGTTCAAATCTCATCGGTATGGGAGTTATTCCGCTCCAGTTCCCCGATGGAGAATCGTGGTCGAGCCTCGGTCTTGACGGAACTGAGGCAATCAGCATCCACGGCCTTGAGAAGCTGAACGAAGGAGAGACTCCTTCCACGCTGCGGGTCACTGCCGAACCGACGGAGCACTCTGCTCCCGGACGCAAGGCGATCCAATTCGACGCGAAAGTACGGATTGACACTCCGGGGGAGGCCGACTATTACCGCAACGGCGGCATCCTTCAGTTCGTACTCAGGTCCCTCGTCTGAGTACGAACTGACGCCGGCTAAGTTCAATCCACTCCGCGAATCGGCGGGTGGTGGAAGGTGTCATTGAAGACCCGCTCAGAGGCGCCAACCCGATCCAGGTAAGGGGTAGCGCCACCCATTTGGAAGGGCCAACCGGCTCCGATAATCATGCAAAGGTCGATGTCGTCGGGTTCGGAGACGACGCCTTCCTTTAGCATCCGATGGATTTCATCGGCGAGGCCGTCCTCGACGCGTCGAAGAATTTCCTCTCCATCGGCTGGAGTCTTGCCTCCGCTGAAAAGTTCGACGGCTTTGGGGTCGAATCCGGTGATCTTGCCCTTGCCGTCGCGGTTGAAGATTTTGCCGTATTCCGCGAGCTTGTGAAGGCTCGCACCGTCGTAGTAGCGGTCGGGGAATGCTTCGTGGTGGGTGTCGAGCACGTGTGCTGCCACCGGCAGGCCCACCATTTCCAGCAGTTCAAACGGAGTCATCGGCAGGCCGAACGGCTTGATAGATTCGTTCACCACTTCAAACGAGGTGCCTTCGTCGAGGGCCCGCACTGCCTCGCCCAGCAGCCTGGCAAGGATCCTGTTCACGACGAAACCGGGGGTATCCGAAGTGATCACGGCGTTCTTCCTGAGAGAACCCGCGGTGACCATGGCCGTACTTAGCGTCGCGTCGTCGGTCTTCTTGCTCCGGACTACTTCCACGAGAGGCATGACCGCAACCGGGTTGAAGAAGTGGAATCCGACTAGTCTCTCTGGGTGCTTGAGCTTTGCGCCAATCTGTCCCACGTTGAGCGAAGAGGTGTTGGTCGCGAGAATCGCGGTCTCGCTCAAATGGGGTTCGATCTCGGCGAAGACGTCCTGCTTGACCTTGAGATCCTCGAATACTGCTTCGATTACCCAGTCGCAGTCCGCGAAATCAGTCTTGTCGGTTGTTCCCGAAATAAGGCCGTTCAATCGATTGGATTCATCCTGGTCGATTCGGCCCTTCTCCAGCAGGCTCTTGATTTCTCCGCGGATGTAGTCGAGTCCCTTGTCGACTCTCGCCATGTCCAGGTCGGTAATTACTACCGGGACCCGCAGTCGCCGAAGGAAGAGCAGCGCGAACTGGCTGGCCATGAGTCCCGCGCCAATCACTCCGACTTTGGTTATCGATCTGGCCAGAGCCTTGTCGGGCGCCCCGGCCGGATGCTTCGTCCGCTTTTGAACCAGATTGAACGCGTAAATGCTCGCCCGGAACTGGTCGCCCGTGATGAGTTCTGACAGCCGTTCGTCCTCGGCAGCGAAACCCGTCTTCTTGTCCGTGTTTCGCGCTGCCGAAAGCAAGTCGAGGGCGGCGTACGGAGACTTTGCGACCTTGCCGATCTTGCTTTCCAGGGACTTGCGGGCGATGTCGATTGCGAGCGGCCACTTGACCGTGCGTTCGATTTTTCCGGGCTCGTTCTTTCGCTTTACCTTGATTCGCCCGGAAACGACGTCATCGGCCCACTTGATCGATTCCTCGAGGAAGTTCGCCGGGGAGAACATGGCGTCCGCGATTCCGAGTTCCAGGACATCCCTGCCCTTGAGGGTGCGGTTGTTCTTTAGCGGATTTTCGATAATGACCTTTAGCGCATTCTCGATCCCGATGAGGTTCGGCAGCAGCCATGCGCCTCCCCATCCGGGGAATATTCCAAGAAACACCTCCGGCAGGGCGAGGGCTGCGATTGAACTATCCACCGTTCGGTAGTGGGCATTGAGCGCGATCTCGACTCCGCCGCCGAGAGCGAGCCCGTTGATGAAGACGAACGAAGGGACGCCCAGTTCCGAAAGGGAACCGAGGGCAGCATGGCCCTGTTGGGCGATCAACTTCGCCGTTTCACGATCCGGAATGGTGCTTGCCTGGGTCAGGTCGGCTCCTGCCGCGAGAATGTACTGCTTTCCGGTTACCGCGACCGCGTGGATTTCGCCCTTTGCCGCGCGGGCCTTCAATTCCGCAAGCCTGTCCGCATATTCCTTCAAGGTCGCAGGACCCAGGGTGTTGGGTCTTGAGTGGTCCTTGCCATTGTCGAGGGTAAGCAGAGCCAGAATTTTGCCACCTGAAATCGGCACGTCCCGCACGAGGGAATGAGTGACTACCTCATCCTTTGAACGCTCAAGCAAGGCGTCGAACTTGTCTGCCATTTCAGTTCTTCTTTCCGTCGTAGTGCGGGTTCTCCCAGATGACCGAGCCGCCCTGGCCGAGGCCGATGCACATTGCGGTCAGTCCGTATCGGACCTCGGGGTGCTCCTCGAATTGCCTCGCGAGCTGAATCATGAGCCGAACGCCAGATGAGGCCAGAGGATGCCCGATCGCGATCGCGCCTCCCCACAGATTGACTCGCGGGTCGTCATCGGCGATTCCGAAGTGGTTGAGGAAGGAAAGAACCTGCACGGCGAAGGCCTCATTGAGTTCAAACAGGCCGATGTCACCAATCGACAGCCCGGCCTTCTTCAACGCCTTTTCGGTTGAGGGGATAGGCCCGATTCCCATGATCTCGGGCTCCACTCCGGCGAAGGCGAAGCTCACGAGCCGCATTTTCGCTCCGAGTCCGAATTCTTTGGCCGCGTTAGCACTGGCAATCAGGCTCACGGTCGCACCATCGTTCAGTCCTGAAGAGTTTCCCGCGGTGACCCGGCCGTGCGGCCTGAACGGGGTCTTGAGGCCCGCGAGCCCCTCCATGGTCGTTTCCGGACGCGGGGCCTCATCTCGCTCGGCGAGTCCCCAGCCGGAGTCTGTGCGGATAGCTACCGGGATTAGGTCCGGCTGAATCTTGCCAGCCTCGTAGGCCGCAGCCAGCTTGTGCTGGCTGTTCATGGCGAACCTGTCGGCCCGCTCTTTGGTCAGTTCCGGAAAGCGATCGTGAATTCGCTCCGCAGTTGCCCCCATGCTGAGAGCTTCCATTCCCACGAGCTTTTCGGCGACGAATCTGGGGTTGGGGTCGGCTCCAGAACCCATCGGGTGATGCCCCATGTGCTCTACGCCGCCGGCGATGGCGAGGTCGTACATTCCGATGCCGATTGCGCCGGCAACAGTGGTCACAGCGGTCATGGCGCCTGCGCACATGCGGTCGATTGCGTAGCCGGGGACGCTTCGCGGCAGCCCCGCGAGCAGGGCGGTAGTGCGCCCGAGAGTCAGGCCCTGGTCGCCGGTCTGGGTTGCCGCGGCCATCGCGACATCGTCAATTTTCTCCTGAGGCAGCTTTGGGTTTCGCTCGAGCAAGCCGATCATGGCCTTGACGGCCAGATCGTCTGCGCGAGTCTGCCAGTACATCCCCTTCTCGCCAGCTCTGCCGAATGGGGTCCTCACTCCGTCGACGAATACAACTTCTGAACGTTCAGCCACTTTGCCCTCCAGATCCAGGTCCAATTCGATCCTAGATTCTGGGAGGGTTTGAGGTTAGTCCTTTGATTCTTCCTACGAGTCTTGTTCTGCCGACTCGGTGTCGGCTTGGGCAGCCTCGACAAACGCTTTCCTTATGGCGGGCACGGCGAGGTCAATTTGCCAGGGTCTCGCACCGCCTTCGCGCAGCACGGTCGGCAGCTCCTGCAAGTCGGCCGGGGGCTCCCAGCTAATTCTGCGCAGCAAGTCCGGGGTGAGCAGGTTCTCCATCGGGATGGAGAGCTTCTCACTTAGCTCGGCAAATTCCGCTTTCGCCCGCTTTAGTCTGGCATCGGCTTCAGGCTTCTTGTCTGACCAGACCCTTGCCGGCGGGATTCCCTCGCCGTGCGGGCGAACTTCCGGAAGATCCTGTGCAGCAAGCCCGGACTCGAGAGCTTTCCACCAGCGGTCGAGCTGGCTTCTGCTGGTCCGGCCGGTGAATTCCCTGGTCGCTGCGAGATCTCGTCGTGAAGCTGGCGGGTTCTTGGATACCGCGATGATCGAGGCGTCTGGCAGCAGTCGCCCTGCCGCAGTGTCGGTCTCGATTGCGAGCGCATCCCGGGCTTCCCACAGGGTCCTGGCTATCGCCATGGCTCTCGCGTCTCGCAGATTGTGCATCCCGGAGAGCCTGCGCCAGGGTTCTGCAGCAGCGGGCTTGGCCTCCTTTTCGAGAGTCGCGCGAAACTCCTGTGCAGCAATCTCGCTCTTGTCCTGTGCCAAAAGCAGTTTTGCGATCTCGCCCCTGAGATCTACGAGCAGTTCGACATCCAGAGCGGCATAAATCAGCCAGGACTCAGGCAGCGGCCGAGTTGACCAGTCGGCGGCAGAGTGCTCTTTTGCGAGGTGAATGCCGAGCAGCTCTTCAACGACCGTTCCGAGTCCGACTCTGGGAAGCCCGGCGAGCCGCGCTCCAAGTTCCGTGTCGAAAATCTGGAGCGGGTCGAGCCCCACTTCCCGAAGGCAGTTAAGGTCCTGACTCGCGGCATGGAGCACCCATTCGGTTTGGTTGATTGCCGAATTCAAATCGCTGAAGTCGCCAATTGCTGGGGGATCGAAAAGAAATGTACCGGCATCGTTGCGAAACATTTGGATCAGGTACGCGCGCTGGGAGTATCTGAAGCCGGATGCCCGCTCGGCATCGACCGCGATCGGCCCGGTTCCTTCCGCTATTGAGTCGATCGCCCGAAAGTACTCCTGTCTGGAGTCGATCACTCGTACTTCTTCGTGCGGAGTTGCTTCCGCTGTCACGATCGCGAGCGCCTCGCCGCCAATAAGGAAACCCCTTCGGAGCTCGGTGGCAGGCCGGCAAGCATGCAGAGCAGGTCCCCCCACGCCTGAACGTGCAGTCCCGCATCTCCGAGCAGTGGAGACCAGCTCGCCCTCAATTCGAGCTGCGAGCCGTCGCCCTGATCGGAAAGGGCCCCGAAACCGGTAGAAAGAATCCTCGTGACCGTGCCGGAAGCCAGATTATAGGCGGCCTGTCGGGCGTCAAGGGCATCCACCATCCAGGACCATGCGACTTCGGCGAGGAACGGATCCACGCCGATCTCTGTCTCCAGCGGGGCCTGAGCATAACAAACGATTCGAAACGGTCCACCCCAGGGCTCCGGTTCGGTTCGATCGTAAAGCAGAATGAATCGCCCGGTCGCGAATTCCGAATCTGAGCCGTGGCCGCCGGGCTTCACATCAGCGGTTAGCGCGAAAGCCTCGGGTGCGAGGTTCGCAGGAGCCGGTATTTCCGAAACCGCCAGTTCCGACCTGAAGCTCGCCTTTCGGATGGACTCAAGAGCAAGATCGAACTCGGTCTGAGTGGTTGAGTCCTGAGCCGAAGTCGACACGTTCGAAGACTAAAGTTCAACTGTGGGAGTCGAAGTTAGGCACGCCGCAACAGCCGGCAGCAGGTCGCTGCTGGCTCTTGGAATCGCAGCGGGAGTCGGCTTCGGAACCGCAGTTGCCACCTTCGCAACCGCCTCGAAGATCGCCCACATGGTGCTGGTTCCGCCGAAATCCAGAGAACAGGATGTCGAAATCCTCTCAGCAGATCTTTCGTCAGGTCGGATCGTGCTCGGCCGAAGCCCGGCCACGGCACTCGAGGGGCGGTATGGTCTTTGGTTTGAAGAGGACTCCGGCCATGCCGCAATCGGTGAAGTCATCTCTCAAACCTCTGACACAATCACGCGCGAATTGCTCTGGGTGGATTTGGGGGAACTGGGGAGCCCGGCTCGTGGCCGGCTGAGCGGCTGGCTGCAACTTGACCCGAATCGACTCGACCTGCCATTTGAAGAAGTCGAAATTGCGGCTGAGCTCGGCGGGATGCCGGCCTGGTTGTTTCCCGCCGAAGGCAGCAGCGCGTCGACCGGCACCGAAACTGACTGGGTCATTCAGATTCATGGCCGGGCCGCGACTAGAGCAGAGGGATTCAGGGCGGTCCCGGTCTTTCGTGAAGCAGGGCTTTCGAGTCTGCTGATCTCCTACCGAAATGATTCTGGAGCCCCGGAGAGCCCTGATTTCAGGTATGCGCTAGGAGATCGAGAGTGGAGAGACGCCGAGGCTGCGATCGAGTTCGCCCTGAGTCGCGGGGCCAGGCGAATAGTGCTCATGGGCTGGTCGATGGGGGGAGCGATCGCGCTGCAAACCTTGTTCCGCTCTCAGTATAGGGATCGGATTGCGGGGCTGGTTCTGGATTCGCCGGTGGTCGACTGGTATACAACTCTGGATCATCAGGGTAAAGAAATGGGTTTTCGCGGGCCGCTTAGGAAGCTCACCTACCTGATGATTTCGCGCTCGTGGGGAAAATTCTTCACCGGCATGGATTCGCCAATCGACCTTGATCGACTCAACGTTCCTGAGCACCCGGAAAGACTCAAGGTTCCAACACTGATCCTTCACAGCAGGGCCGACGACTACGTGCCCTCAAGCGGCTCTGAGCTGCTTGCAGAGCGCAGGCCGGATCTGGTCACGCTAGAGCTTTTCGAACAGGCGGACCACACGAGACTTTGGAATCTGGACCCGGATCGCTGGGACACGGTGATTTCGAACTGGCTGAATGCTCAGGGTTTGAGTAGCCAGCGTCCGTAAAGCAGTGATTCCTCGTCAATCAGAAGCTGGCTGAGTTCAAGGGTCTTGCCGTCAACGAGCCCGGAAAGAAAACCGGGGCCCGCGCCAATCAGACTCGGATTGATAGTCAGGCAAAGTTCCTGAACCAACCCGGCATCAATTAGCTTCGCGGCGAGAGTCGGACCGCCTTCGCAGACGATGCTCGATTTTCCCTGGCTATTGAGAGTTTCAATCACCTTGCCAAGGTCGATTTCGGGGCCCGGAAGCTCGATCACGGTGTGCGGGACTTCACCCAGGGACTCGGCAAGCCTGACTCTCGCGCTTTTCGGGCAAAATACCGTGAGTTTCTCCGGAGAGATTGATTTTGGAAACTCGTGTCCACCGAGGTTGCCAGTGGAAGTTACTACCGCAAGGTCGGTAGAGCGAGGCAGGAAATAGCCCTCTGTCCTGACGCTTCCTGCGCCAACCAGAACGGCATCCGAATTTCTCCTGATCAAACCCAGAATTCTGCGATCCGTGCGACTGCTCAGCCCTTCGGAAATACCATTGGAATCAGCGGCAATGCCATCAATACTTGCTACGAAATTGAGCCGCAGCCACGGGGTCGACGGTGGTCGGTAGAGCTCGGCCAGTAGGTCGAGGTCCGACTCCAGATCGAATTGGGTTCCAGGAGCCGGAATCAACTGGTTGATAATCACGATTCGAGCTGTTCCCTGACTTGCCTCTTGGTACGCCCGAGCATGGCGGTCATCCCTCTGATTCGGAGCGGGCTCACGAGCGCGGTCAGCCCGAGAGACTGGGGAAAGTCCTCCGGGATTGCAAGCACTTCCCCGACTTCAAGGCCGTCGAGCCCCTGAACGAGGATTGATGCGAAACCCCTCGTGGTTGGCGCTTCGGCGGGAGCTGTTGCAAACAATCGGACTTTTTGATCCTCGTCGACCTCGGCGAGCAGGAAGACCGACGACTGGCACTCCACTACCTGCTCAAGCAGCCCGGGATGCTGACTCAGCCGATCCGGGAGTTCCGGCAGAGCGTTCGAATAATCCAGCAGGAGCAGCAATCGATCCGAGGGGTCCATTTCCAGGAATTCCTCGCGGATTTCTGCGAGCCTCGCCGGCACTTCGTTCAATTGCGGCGCCATTTCTCGGGTACTGCACCCGGCTCGGTTCCGAGGATGATCGGAACTCCAACCGAGGAACCCCACTCGGTCCAGGAACCGTCGTAATTGCGAACGTCTTCAAATCCGAGCAGATACTTGAGAACGAACCAGCTGTGACTGGATCGCTCGCCGATTCGGCAATAGGTGATTACCGAATCATTCGGCTTCAGCCCCTTCTCGGTCTGATAGATCGCTTCGAGCGCAGACCTCGACTTGAAAGTCCCGTCCTCTTCGGCGGCTCTAGCCCAGGGAACCGACTGCGCCGAAGGAATGTGTCCGGCGCGAAGTGCGCCTTCCGCGGGGTACCCGGGAATTTCGGTTCTCTCACCGCTGTACTCTTCGGGTGAGCGAACATCGACCAGGGGAGAGCCCAGGTGAGCGAGGACGTCTGATCGCCAGGCTCGATTCGATTCGTCGTTCCGCTCAAGCACGGGATATTCAGCGGTGGCGGGCCGCGTCGGGTCGATGGTCAGCTCGCGGCCCTCAGAAATCCACTTGGCGCGGCCGCCGTCGAGGAGCCGCACATCCTTGTGCCCAAAGAGAGTAAGAACCCAAAGCGCATAGGCAGCCCACCAGTTGCTCTTGTCGCCGTAGAGCACGATCGTCGTATCCGGAGAAATGCCCTTTTCGCCCAGGAGCTTCGCAAGCGATTGGCCATCAAGAAAGTCGCGCTCAACCGGATCGTTCAAGTCGGTGTGCCAGTCGATCTTTACCGCCCCGGGGATGTGCCCGGTCTCGTAGAGGAGCACGTCCTCATCGGATTCGGCAATTACAAGGCCGGGGTCGCCGAGGCGTTCCTGAAGCCAGTCGGTGGAAACGAGTCGTTCCGGATGCGCGAATTGACTGAATCGATCTGAAGGATCTGGGGCAACTGGCATTTACAACTCCAACTTGGGCACTTTGGCCGGACTAGGGGCACTCGACAGGACAGTAAACTGAAGACACCCGCCTATCTATGTAAGCACCCCTTGCAAAGTTGTGGCGATCTGCTACTTCCGGCCGCGCGGGTCGCGGCGCGAATCCAATCCGACACCGGACAGGAATCCAGTTTGAATCAAGTGCGTACAAGTTCCATTACGGAGCGCAAGCCGACCCTGAACGGCAGCGAGATTCTTGATCATCTGGTTCCTCCCAGACAGTTCCGCAAAGCAACTCTCGATTCCTTCACTCCGGACCCCGAATACCCGTCTCAGGCATCCGCGGTCGCAGCCATCCGGGCCTTCATTTCTGCATGGCGCCCTGGTACGGCGAAACTCTTCGGCCGCAGGAAGGGCGCGGAATCCAAACCGGGGATATATCTGGATGGCGGGTTTGGAGTCGGAAAGACCCACTTGCTCGCCGCGCTCTGGTTTGCTGCTCCGGGACGCAAGTACTTCGGAACCTTTATTGAGTACACCGCCCTCGTCGGTGCTGTCGGCTATGCGAACGCCGTTGCATTGTTGCGCGGTGCGAGTCTCGTGTGCATCGATGAATTCGAGCTAGACGATCCGGGTGATACGAGGCTAATGGCGAGGCTACTCGGCGAACTTGCCGACACCGGGACAAGAATTGCGGCCACTTCAAATACACCGCCGAATGCTCTTGGCGAGGGGAGATTTGCGGCTGTTGACTTTCTGCGTGAGATTGATTCTCTTGCCAACCGCTTCACGATCATCCGTATCGATGGTCTCGATTTTCGGCGTCGCGCGATCGACGGGCATGCCGAAGTCTGGCCGGATGATCAAATCGAGCGGAGGCTTTCCGGTGTTCCCGGAGAGACCGCACTCGACGACTTCGATTCGATCATCGACCACCTCGCGAATATCCACCCGTCCCGATTCGCGAAGATGGTTGAAGGGCTATCTGCAATTGGTGTCCGAGGAGTTCACGAGCTCAAGAGCCAGACGGATGCTTTGAGATTCGTCGCCTTCGTCGATCGCCTCTACGACGCACGGGTTCGCGTCTTCGCGAGCGGAATCCCGATCGACGAAGTGTTTGCTCCCGACATGCTCGCCGGCGGTTATCGCAAGAAGTACCTGCGGGCGGCTTCCAGGCTCATCGCTCTAACGTCGGAGGACTTGGAAGAGGAGTGAGCCTGCGGTAGGTTCTGGCCCTTACGGCTGTGTAAACCAGTCCGAGAACTGCGGAAATTGCAGATCCGGTCAAGACTGCGAGGGTACCTTCCGCGGCAATAATCGGACTCCCTTCGAACGCAAGTTCGTTCATCAGCAGCGAAACAGTGAAGCCGACTCCACCAAGGAGTGCCACAAGAATTAAGTCGGCGAACTTGGTGCGGTCGGAGCGGCGGACGGCAAGCCGGGACGCTATGAAACCGGCGACGCTGATTCCGACCAGCTTTCCCAGCGGCAAAGCCACGACGATTGCCCAGAACACCGGACTAAGGTGCGCGGGTTCTACTTTGGGGATCAGGACCGAAGCGGCCGTGAAGGCAAAGATAGGCAAAATAACTTGATTTGTTATCGGTTCGAGTTTGGTTTTCACCTTGGAGGCCGCAGGCTCCGCTAGAACCAGTCCAAGAGCTACTCCCGCGATGGTCGGGTGGACGTCGCTCAACATCACGAGCCACCACGCACCGACCGCAAGAAGGACCATCGCGGTAGTTCGGAAACGAAAACTCCTAAAAGATAGCCAGCCGAAAACTAGAACTACCGGTATGGCCGCTAGGAGCGGCAGCGGATTCAATTCCTCTGTAAAAAAGGTCCCGATAATGAAGATTGCAATCAAATCGTCGATCACGGCCAGCGCAAGCAGTAGTGCCCGTATGCGTTTCGGTAGCCCCTTTCCAACCATCGCAAGCAAGCCGAGTGCAAAGGCGATATCCGTTGCGGTTGGTATCGGCCATCCGATGGACAGTCCACGGTGTGGAACCATCAGCAAGAAGATCGCGGCTGGCGCGATCACACCGCCGACTGCGGCGACTACCGGCACTAGTGCTCGTCGAGCGGACGCCAGTTCGCCGCTGCGGAACTCGTGTCTGAGTTCAATCGCTGCGATCAGGAAGAAGATGGCAAGCAGGCCATCCTTGATCCAGCCCGAGGGATCCAGGGAGAAGCCCAGAAATCCGGTCGGCAATTCATAGTGCAACGCGTCGTAGATGTAAGGTCCGATAGGAGTATTGGCGGTTATTAGTCCGAGCAGGGCGGCTACCAGCAGCAGAAGCGCAGCAGTCCTGTCAGTAACTTGACGTCGCACCCCCCAAGTCTATATTTCCAACCGAAAACCGATGCCTTTGTGCTAGAGGGTGGTAAGCATGTCTCGTGGCTGATCCGGTTCTGGTTCTCGCTAGTGGCTTTTTTGTTCTGGGGTGCCTGCCCGGAATGATCCTTCTGACCGAGGGAAGCTTGACGCGGATTTTGGGCGACCTGACTTTCACGGTTATCCTGCTGGGCTCGATTGCTTGCCTTTCAATCTGGCTTGGCTGGATGTTGTCAGGCTTCGCCGTGCTAATCGGGGTATTCATCCTGGGGTTGAGTGCGGGGTTTGCGAGCATGCTGGATGCTGAAGGATTGAATTTGCGCAATCGAATCCTGACAGAGCTGGTGTTCTGTAGTCTCTTGCTGGTTCCGCTGACCGGGCTGGTATTCGGAGGAACCGGCACCTTGCTCTATCGCGAGTTTGGGGCCCTGGATTTTGCCGGAGGCGTTCCTCTCGCGATTGGGACAGCGGCCGCTTTTGCTGCTCTGATTCGCGGCGCTAAGACTCGAAGTGCTCCGTCGTCTGGCAAATTGTTGCTTGGCTCAACCTTCGTAGCTCTTGCGGGGCTCTCGCTTGCAATTGGCATTGAGCTGCAGATAGATGAGGTCACTCCGGAAATCCTGCGCAACTACACCGCGATCGTCTGCGCAGCGGTGATTGCCGCAGCCGGAATCGAGCGAATCAAGCGCGGGCGAAACTCGCTTGAGGGACTTGCCTGCGGAATGCTCTCCGGAATGGCGGCCGGGTTTGCGGCATGCGCCTACCTTGAGATCATCCCTGCCGCTATCCTCGGTTTGCTCGCCGGGGGGCTGAGCGAGGTAGCTCGTCGCGGATCCGGGGCCGCACAGCGTCTGGCGATACCTCTGGCTGTCGGTGGTCTGGTCGGGCTGATTCATCTTGGGATATTCGCCGAGGAGACCGGATTCGTCTATTCCGGGCAGTTCTCGCAATTGTTTTCCCAGTTGGGCCTGGCCGGGATCGCCGCCGCCTGGAGCTTTGCTATTTCATTCGCTCTCATAAGGCTGCCGATTGCGCGAGCGAAGATACCGATTGGAGAGAAACGATGATTGAACTTCACTTGCGAGGCAAAGTTGCGGCCGGCAGACAGGCCGATCTCGAAGCGTTTGTGGCGGAAACATCGCCTTTCTACGAAGCTCCCGGAGGAATCCGAGTCCGACTGCTGTGGTCGACGACAGAAGAGGGCCGCTTCATTGAGCTCATCGAGTACGCGGATCAGGAAACCTACGACCTTGATCAGGAGAGGGTTGAGAACGATCCGACCATGAAGGCGTACCTGGAGCGCTGGCGGAGCCTGCTGTCCGAACCGCCGGTCGTTGAGATTTACAGGGCCTAATTCCAGTGGGCGATACCAGACTTGAACTGATGACCTCTTCCGTGTGAAGGAAGCGCGCTACCAACTGCGCCAATCGCCCTTGCCGTTTCAGGCTAGTCAATCCTGCCACAGGTTGCGACATACGGGGTCGGGGAATTGTCAGAGACACCGAGCATCGGTTAGAGTCTCTAGGCACAGAGTTTCTGTGCAACGCGGATGTAGCGCAGTTGGTAGCGCATCACCTTGCCAAGGTGAGGGTCGCGAGTTCGAGTCTCGTCATCCGCTCGAGTGGGAAGGGCCAGCCGGTCCGGACCGCACGCGGTGGAGTGGCCGAGAGGCGAGGCAGCGGCCTGCAAAGCCGTATACGCGGGTTCAAATCCCGTCTCCACCTCCAGGTGAAAGCCTGGGCGATTGGCGCAGTGGTAGCGCGCTTCCCTGACACGGAAGAGGTCACTGGTTCGAACCCAGTATCGCCCACCAATAGGAATCCGAATGTCCATAGAGCGATTAGTCCTTCCGGCGGGTTAACTCAATCCTGATCGTGCCGTCCGGGCGAATCGGGTCGCCAGCGAGCGGGGATGGTGCTGGCAGTTCCTCTTGAACCTCGCGGGTTTCAGCAGCCTTGGCCGCTTCAGGATGAAAAACTTCGTCAAAGGCGCCGAAAACTCCGCCCAGAGTCTTGTCGCCCCTTTTCCGTCGCCGTGAATCCAGATACCAGACGAGTGCAAGCAGGATTGCAAAGCCTGCGAGCGAGGCGACGAGTATCAATTCACCTTCGGTCATTCAATTGCCTATTGTCTATGAAAGAGCATAGGTTCCAAATAGCCTCTAGGCATGGCGAATATAGATAACTTTGGCAGGCCGCAGCCGCCTGCAGCGGGCAGCGAAATCGACACCCTGCTCGGCTTTCTCGACTTTCACCGCGCGACTTTGATCTGGAAGACTGCCGGTCTCGAAGCAGAAGCTCTCGCAAAGAGACTCCCACCGAGCACTATGACTCTCGGCGGGCTACTGAAGCACATGGCGTATGTGGAAGACATCTGGTTTTCGGTGCGTCTCTTCGGCAGTGAAGCCCAGGAGCCCTGGCGCAGTGTTGACTGGGATGCTGATCCGGACTGGGAGTGGAACTCAGCGAAATCCGATTCTCCGGACGACTTGCGGGCACTCTTTGAAGCTTCAGTGAAAGCGTCACGAGAACTCACCGAGAAGGCGCTCGGGCAAGGCGGCCTTGATCAGCTTGCGGCCAAACCGCGAAGGACTGGCGAGCATCCGAGTCTCAGGTGGATTCTCGTGCATATGATCGAGGAATACGCGAGGCACAATGGGCACGCCGATCTGCTCCGGGAGGCCATCGACGGCAGTACCGGATCCTAGAGCCGGGGCTTGCACCTGAATTCCGCACCGCTGGCGCGCCACTAAAGTTGGGTGAGTGAGTAGCGAAAGAACCGGTTTTGATCTGTTCGAGGATCGCAGCATCGTAGCGATGCGCGTAAATGGTGAACTGCGGGACCTTGCTGCAACAGTCACGGATGCCGACAAAGTCGAGCCTGTAACAATTAATTCCCCCGACGGGCTTTCAATCCTGCGCCACTCCGCCGCGCACGTGACCGCACAGGCGGTGCAGTCGATCAACCCGGAGGCGAGACTCGGAATCGGCCCGCCCATTGCCGACGGCTTCTACTACGACTTCGATGTCGAAACCCCGTTCACGCCGGAGGACCTCAAGGCGATCGACAAGGCGATGCAGCAAATCGTCAAGCAGGGCCAGCGGTTTCAGCGCCGCGTCGTGACCGAGGCAGAGGCCCGGGCAGAACTGGCAGCAGAGCCCTACAAGCTCGAACTCATCGGCCTCAAGGGGGGCACCGCGGAAGACGAGTCGGTCGAAGTCGGCGGTGCAGAACTTACGATTTACGACAATGTTGACCCGAAGACCGGCGAGATTCGCTGGAAGGATCTTTGCCGAGGCCCGCACCTGCCAAACACTCGCCTGATCGGCAACGGCTTTGCACTCACCAGGGTCGCGGCTGCGTACTGGCGAGGCTCAGAGAAGAATAAGCAGCTCCAGCGGATTTACGGCACCGCCTGGCCGAGCAAGGAAGAGCTTCGCGAATACCAATCTCGAATGGAAGAGGCCGCAAGGCGCGATCACAGAAAGCTCGGCCAGGAGCTCGATCTGTTTTCATTCCCCACCGAGATCGGCTCCGGGCTTGCCGTGTGGCATCCCAAGGGCGGAATCCTGCGTCAGGAAATCGAGCAGCACTCGCTCAAGCGCAATCGAGCGGCCGGCTATTCCTACGTCTACACCCCGCACATCACCAAGGCCGACTTGTTCATCGAAAGCAACCACCTCGTGACCTATGCGGAAGGCATGTTCCCTCCGATTCGCATGGATGAGGAGCGCGACTCCGAAGGCAATATCACGAGGCAGGGGCAGGACTACTACCTCAAGCCGATGAACTGCCCGATGCACATCCTCATTTATCGGGAGCGGGGCCGCAGCTATCGCGATCTGCCGATGCGGCTGAGTGAATTTGGGACCGTCTATCGCAACGAACTTTCCGGGGCGCTGCACGGACTCACGAGAGTGCGCGGCTTTACTCAGGACGACGCCCACATCTTCGTCTCAGCAGAAGAGCTCGAAGAAGAATGCGCGAGGGTGCTCGACTTCGTCCTCGGCCTGCTAAAGGACTTCGGTCTCGACAACTTCGAACTCGAATTGTCGATGCGCGACGACGAGAAGACCAAGTGGATCGGCTCGGAAGAAAACTGGGAAGCTGCCACCAATGCCCTGCGCAGAGTAGCGGCGGCGAGCGGACTCAAAGTCACCGAGCAGCCCGGAGAAGCGGCCTTCTACGGCCCCAAGATCGACCTCAAGACGAGGGATGCGATCGGCAGGTCCTGGCAGCTCTCGACCGTACAGATCGACTTCAACCTGCCTGAGCGATTCGGACTCGAATACACCGCAGCCGATGGCAGCCGACAGCGGCCGGTAATGATCCACCGAGCGCTCATGGGGTCGATTGACCGCTTCATTGCGATTCTGCTCGAACACTTTGCAGGGGCTTTCCCGGTTTGGCTCGCTCCGGTTCAGGTAGTGGGCATCCCTGTCGCCGAGGAATATAACGAATACCTCTCCGGGGTCATCAATAGCCTGAAGAGTGAGGGTGTTCGAGCGGAAATCGATCTCTCCCACGATCGGATGCCCAAGAAGATCCGCAATGCGACGCTGCAGAAAATCCCGTTCCAGCTCATAGCCGGCGAAGACGACCGTGCAGCAGGGGCCGTGAGTTTCAGGTTCCGCGACGGGCATCAGGAAAACGGCGTGCCGATCCCCGAAGCGATAAAGCGAATCACTGATTCAATCGCGAGCCACGAGCAGGTTTGAAGTGAACGACGAATTCGACGAAGTTGAGGATGCCGCGGACTTCGCGGCCGTGCCGGATGCGTTCCAGAGGCTGTGGACTCCGCATCGCCTGGTTTACATCCAGGACGGCCAGGAGCCAGACGACGACGCCTGCCCGTTTTGCATCGCTCCGACCAAGGATGATGAAAAGACGCTCATTGTCGCTCGCGGAACGCACGCCTACGTGCTTTTGAACCTGTATCCGTACAACACCGGGCACTTGCTTGTATGCCCGTACAGGCATGTTGCGCTTTATGACGATGCGACTCGTGACGAAATCGACGAAATGGGCACCCTCACCCAGACCGCGATGAAGGTCGTTCGCAGCATCTCCAATTGCGATGGTTTCAACATCGGAATGAACCAGGGGCGCATAGCTGGCGCCGGAATCTCGGCCCATTTGCACCAGCACATAGTTCCGCGCTGGGCGCTGGACTCGAACTTCTTCCCGATCATCGCCAAGACCAAAGCCCTGCCGAGACTGCTTGGCGAAGTTCGGCAACAGATTGCCGATGCCTGGCCGAAGTAGAATGGCTGTATGGCAAAAGCATCTGAACCCTCTACCAGTCTGGGCACCGACCGCGTAAAGCGCGGCCTCGCCGAAATGCTAAAGGGCGGGGTGATTATGGATGTAGTCACCGCCGATCAGGCGAAGATCGCCGAAGACGCCGGAGCCGTTGCGGTAATGGCCCTCGAGCGCGTTCCCGCAGACATTCGCGCTCAGGGCGGTGTTGCCAGAATGAGCGATCCCGATCTTATCGACGCAATCATCTCTTCGGTGTCGATTCCGGTGATGGCCAAGGCCAGAATCGGCCACTTCGTTGAGGCGCAGGTTCTTGAAGCTCTCAAGGTCGACTACATCGACGAATCAGAGGTACTGAGCCCTGCCGACTACGTAAACCACATCGACAAGTGGCAGTTCACCGTTCCTTTCGTCTGCGGAGCAACGAACCTCGGTGAGGCGCTGCGTCGGATCAGCGAAGGCGCGGCGATGATTCGGTCGAAGGGCGAGGCCGGAACCGGGGATGTCTCTGAAGCGACCAAGCACATCCGCACGATTACCGGAGAGATCAACAACCTAAAGTCCAAGACCAAGGACGAACTTTACGTCGCAGCCAAGGAGCTCCAGGCTCCCTACGAGCTCGTAGCGGAAATCGCCGAAACCGGAAAGCTCCCGGTGGTGTTGTTTACAGCCGGGGGAGTCGCAACTCCTGCAGATGCCGCCCTCATGATGCAGCTCGGCGCAGACGGCGTTTTCGTCGGCTCTGGAATCTTCAAGTCCGGAAACCCGTCCAAGCGCGCGGCCGCAATCGTGAAGGCCACGACCTTCTACGACGACCCGAAGGTAATCGCCGAAGCTTCCAGAGGGCTCGGTGAGGCAATGGTGGGGATCAATGTTGCAGACCTTCCCGCCCCGCACCGGCTCGCTGAAAGAGGCTGGTGAGCTCAAACGAGCGCTAACACTCCGCGAGTAGGGGTACTCGCCCTTCAGGGCGATTTTAGGGAGCATCTGGCTGTCCTCAGAGGGTTTGGAGCGGACGCAATTCCGGTTCGGCGGGCTTCCGAACTGTCCGAGGTCGACGGGCTGATCATTCCTGGTGGGGAATCCAGCGTCATGGATAAGCTCTCGCGAACTTTCGGCCTTAGAGAGCCTTTGCTGAGCGCAATCCAGACCGGTCTGCCGGTGTACGGAACCTGCGCTGGACTGATCATGCTTTCTGCAAACATTCTCGACGGAATTGAAGGGCAGCTCAGTCTCGGCGAAATCAATATTGACGTCAGGCGGAACGCATTCGGCTCCCAGACTGATTCGTTCGAGGTTGACCTTTCTGTGTCCGCAATTGGAGACCCGCCGCTGCACGCGGTATTCATTCGCGCTCCAGTAGTTGAGCGGGTCGGTCCCGAAGTGAAGGTGCTCGCAGCACTTGCCGACGGTCGGGTTGTTGCAGTGGAACAGGGAAACCTGCTCGGCACTTCATTCCACCCCGAAATGACTCAGGATCACCGATTCCACGGCTACTTCCTAGAAAAGGTGAGGAAGGCGAAGGTGCGCAAAGCCTCCTGAGCCGACATGCTTGCAGGCATGAAGATCTACTCTGACTTTCCTCTTCGACGCGGCCTGCAGATCCTTGCGGACTTTCTTGCGATCAGTTTCATCGGTCTGGGAATCTGGCTCGGATTCTCGGTCGGGGTCGCTATCGGAGCCCTCGCCGAAATCGGTCGCCAGATCAGCACCGCCGGGCAGGGGTTCAAGGGTGCCATGAGCGACGCTGCACAGGTTCTCGGCGATCTGCCGATCGTGGGCAGTGCCGCACGCGTTCCTTTCGACGCTGCGAGCGGGACCGGAGGGATGCTCGAAACCGCCGGCAACTCCACCGAGGGTTTCATTACCTGGGTCGGGGTGATCCTCGGAACCGTTGTTTCAGGTTCGATCGTCTGGGTGGTTCTGCTGCTTTGGGTGCGCAAGAGGGTGAGTTTCATCAAAGAAGCGACAGAAGCGAGTCGACTCGCGAAACTAGACGACGGCGCAGACCTGCTGGCACTTCGCGGACTGGTTCACGGCTCAAGCAAGGAGCTCTCGAAAGTCTCTGCCAATCCGGTTGAGGACTGGAGAAACGGCAGGACTGAAGTCATAAAGAAACTCTCCGCAATCGAACTCAAGTTCGCGGGAGTGAGGCCGCGACGGGTGCTTAGTAGAATTGCGCCTTGAAAGTAACGAGAGGTAAATCGTGAGCGGACATTCCAAGTGGGCAACTACGAAGCACAAGAAGGCGGTCATTGACGCTCGCCGGGCCAAATCCTTTGCCAAGCTCATCAAGAACATCGAGGTTGCCGCAAAAATCGGTGGTGCTGACCTTTCGGGAAACCCGACTCTCGTTGACGCTGTGCAGAAGGCGAAGAAGACGAGTGTTCCGAACGACAACATTGATCGGGCGATAAAGCGCGGGGCAGGACTCACCGGGGAATCGGTTGATTATCAGACGATCATGTATGAGGGCTACGCGGCAAACGGAGTCGCGCTGCTGATCGAGTGCCTGACCGACAACAAGAACCGGGCGGCGGCAGAAGTGCGAACGATCGTTTCACGCAACGGTGGAACCATGGCCGATCCGGGAAGCGTTGCCTACAACTTCAATCGCAAGGGCGTCATCTCGATCACGAAGACGGATTCGGTGACCGAGGATGACATCCTCATGGCAGTCCTGGATGCCGGAGCCGAAGAGGTAAACGACGAGGGCGGCGGATTCGAAGTAATCACAGACCCTTCGCAGCTAGTCGAGGTTCGGAAGGCGCTGCAGGAGGCGGGGATCGACTACGACTCGGCGGAAGCAGAGTTCGTTCCTGCGCTGACAGTGGATGTGGATGTCGAAACGGCAAGAAAGGTAATCCGGCTGATCGACGCGCTGGAAGACAGCGACGACGTGCAGAACATTTACTCGAACTTCGACATGTCTCCGGAAGTCCAGGCTCAACTGGACGAAGAATAGCCGAATGGCTAGACGCATCCTGGGAATAGACCCCGGACTGACCAGGTGCGGAATCGGAGTCGTTGACGTTTCGAGCGACCGTCGAGCAAAGCTCGTCGCAGTGGAGGTCATTCGCACTGCCCCGGACGAGGAGCTTTCCGGCAGAATCAGGCGGGTCGCCGACGGAATCGACCGGCTGATTGCCGAACACTCTCCTGATGCGATGGCACTTGAGCAGGTCTTCGCTCAGCAGAATTTGAGAACGGTCATGGGTGTCGCCCAGGCCAGCGGGGTCGCACTGCTGGCTGCTGCCCGCCACGGCATTCCGATCGGGCTGCACACTCCAACCGAAGTTAAAGCGGCGCTTACCGGGTTCGGGGGAGCAGATAAAAAGCAGCTCGGCATCATGGTCGCAAAGGTGCTCGGGCTTGACGAAGTACCAAAGCCAGCCGATGCTTCAGACGCCCTTGCCCTGGCCATTTGCCACGCGTGGCGAAGCGGCGGGCCTCAGGTTCCGGCCGCCGGCGACCTAACTCCAGCTCAGCAGAAGTGGCACGCCGCACAGAGAGAGGCCGCAAAGCGCGGGGGCAACCCTAGGCTTAAGGCATGATTGCAACTCTTCGAGGTCGGGTTCTCTCTGCCTCGACGGGATCGATAATTGTGGATGTCGGGGGAGTCGGATTCCAGATTGCGGTCACTTCCGATCATGTACTCTCGCTGCGAACGGGCCATGAAGCCACCATTCATACCGCGCTAATCGTTCGGGAGGACGAACTCGCGCTATTCGGCTTCGAATCCGAAGAGGCGCGCGAAGTTTTTGACTTGCTAAGAGGAGTGAGCGGGGTGGGCCCCAAGACCGCCCTGTCGATTCTCGGAACGATCGGAGTCGACGGAATTGCAGGGGCGATCGCGGCCGAAGACGATGCTCCTTTCCGCAAGGTGTCCGGAATCGGGCCGAAGACCGCGAAGCTCATTGCGGTATCGCTGGCCGGGAAACTGCGACCAGGCCTGGCAAGGGCGGCGGCCTCCGAGGAGGAGTCAGACGCTGCCGCAGATGTGATTCGTGCTCTGGTTGGGCTGGGTTGGAGCGAACGGGTAGCAGGCCAGACAGTCCAGGAAGTTCTCAGCGAAGCCGCAGGGTCGCATTTGGGAACCGACCTGCTCCTGCGCAGTGCGCTAAGCCGGCTCGGGCCCCGCGGGACTGAGGTGGCGCGATGAGCGACGCGGCTGCAGGGATCGGGCGTGCTTTTCCGGAATCCGAAGCGGAGCTGGCGTTCGAGGGCGCTCTTCGCCCGAAAACTCTCGCAGAATTCGTCGGCCAGTCGAAGGTTCGGGCACAACTGCAGTTGCTGCTGGATGCCGCGAAACTTCAGAACCGCACTCCCGATCACATTCTCCTTGCCGGCCCGCCCGGACTGGGGAAGACGACGCTGGCCATGATTGTTGCTGAGGAGAGCGGACGACCGTTGAGAATCTCGAGCGGACCCGCAATCCAGCACGCCGGGGATCTGGCTGCAGTGCTTTCTTCTCTCGCTCCCGGAGAAGTGCTCTTCATCGATGAGATTCACCGGATGGCGCGGTCGGCAGAAGAGATGCTCTACCTCGCGATGGAGGACTTTCGAATCGACATCATGGTGGGCAAAGGTGCGGGGGCGACATCCATTCCTCTGGACCTGGCCCCCTTCACACTTGTCGGTGCAACTACCAGAGCCGGACTGTTGCCAAATCCGCTTAGAGATCGGTTCGGCTTCACGGCGCACCTGGAGTTCTACGATCCGGCAGAGCTGGAAATTGTTCTCGAGCGGGCAGCGAAGATGTTGAATCTCGAACTTTCTGCAGAAGCCAAGGCGGAAATCGCAACCAGAAGCCGTGGAACCCCCAGGATTTCGAATCGGCTTCTGCGCAGGGTGCGTGACTTCAGCCTCGTCAGCGGAACAGAAGGAGTCAGTGCGGTTCGGAGTGCACTCGAACTTTACGACGTTGACGAGCTGGGACTCGATCGGCTCGACCGTGCGGTTCTTCGCACTGTACTTGAACGCTTTGAAGGCGGCCCGGTGGGGCTCAATACGCTCGCTGTCTCGGTGGGCGAAGAGGCCGAGACGATCGAGTCGGTCGTGGAACCGTTCCTCGTCAGGATCGGACTCCTCACCCGTTCACCACGAGGACGCGTTGCTACTGCACAGGCCTGGCGTCACCTGGGGCTCGCTCGCGAGTCATCTGGACTGTTCGGCGATGACCTATAATTCAATCTGGCCAGACTCTAGGCCGACTCCACGAACCCGGAAGGCTCCAGACTCAGCATGGACCCCACATTCCTGATAATCATCGTGCTACTGGCCGGACTCATCGGATTCCAGTTCTGGAGCTCTCGCAAGCGCCAAAAAGAAGCGCAGAATCGACTCGCATCAATGCACCCCGGTGTGGAAGTCATGACTAACTTCGGGCTCTACGGGACTCTGGTTTCGATGGATGACGAAGACAACACGGCCCTTGTCCAAATCGCTCCCAAGACGATTGTCAAACTTCACCGCCAGGTGATTCTCAAAGTCGTCGAACCGCCGATGCCCGAAGAGATTGAGGAATCAGAACCCGAGTCGGCTCAGGACCCCAAGTTTGGCGAGCGGATTGACGACGCAGAGCCGAAGAAGCCAAATCGCAAGAAGGCGACGGACAGCGGGGAGTAACCTCCTTAGTCCTCAAACTCGCAATTCGACCCAGAAAGCAGATTCCACGTGGCGGTTCGTCAAACTCCGGTCAAGAAGGCCTGGCGCTCCCTTGGCTGGTTGATTGCCCTGATCGTCGGCCTGTTCGCCCTCAACCTCGGCGGAGTGCTGTGGGCCGGAGGTACCTGGACTCCTAAGCTCGCTCTTGACCTCGAGGGTGGCACCCAGATAATCCTTGCCCCGAAGCTTGAGAGTGGGCAGGAAGTAAAACCCGAGCAGCTTGATCAGGCCGTTGCAATTATCCGCCAGAGAATCGATGCCTCCGGTGTTTCTGAGGCGGAGATCAATACCCAGGGCGGCAAGAACGTAGTTGTTTCGATTCCTGGAACCAAGATCGACGACGAGACTAGAAACAGGATCGAATCTTCGGCAAAACTCGAATTCCGACCGGTAATAGCCGCTACTTCATCTGCAAACACTGTCGTGCAACCGAGCGAATCGCCATCGCCGACAGACGCTCCGGACGAAGAATCGAGCGATGAACCAACAGGCGAGCCGAGCAGCGAGCCTTCCAGCGAACCAACCCCGACAGTCACACCAACGGATGCCAGCGATGACGCCTGGATCACTCCGGCCCTCCAGGATCAATTCAATGCTTTTGACTGCAAGAACATCGAATCCAGCGGTGCAAATGTTGCTCCCACTGACGAACCGCTTATAACCTGCGATGTCAACGGGATTGAGAAGTACATCCTTGGACCGGTCGAGGTCAGCGGTGAAACAATTTCGGATGCTTCAGCGGGCCTCATTCCGAATGCCCAGGGAGCAACGACCAATGAGTGGGGCGTTAACCTCGTATTCAATGCCGAGGGCGCAAAGGAATTCGGAAAGGTCACGACGAGGCTCTATGGTCTCACCGACAACAAGAACCGATTCGCAATCGTTCTCGATGGAAGCGTGATCTCCGCTCCAACTACCAGGGCCGTAATTACCGATGGCAAGGCGCAAATCAGCGGAAACTTCACTCAGCAAAGCGCCAAGGTGCTTGCCGACCAGTTGAAGTTCGGTGCCCTGCCTATCGGTTTCGAAGTTCAGAGTTCAGAGACTATTTCCGCAACCCTTGGTACATCGCAGCTTCAAAGCGGATTGCTCGCCGGAATCCTCGGTCTGATCCTGGTCATGATCTACACGATGTTCCAATATCGCGCCCTGGGATCGGTGACGATCGCCTCGCTTGTGGTGGCGGGAATCATGACCTATCTGGTCATTACGATTCTCTCCTGGCGCGAGGGCTATCGATTATCCCTTGCCGGGGTTGCCGGCTTGATTGTTGCGATCGGTTTCACGGCGGACTCCTTCATCATCTACTTCGAACGCGTGAGAGACGAGTTGCGAGAGGGCAGAGTCATCGTTTCCGCGGTTGAAGCCGGCTGGAAGCGCGCCCTGAAGACTGTGTATGCGGCAAAGGGAACGAACTTGCTGGCTGCGATAGTGCTGTTTATTGTTGCAGTCGGAAACGTTCGAGGGTTCGCTCTGACTCTGGGCATTACGACGATTATCGACGTCATCATCGTTATCCTGTTTACCCACCCGATGCTGCAATTGCTTGCAAGAACCAAGTTCTTCGGAGACGGACATCCGCTTTCAGGTCTTGACCCGATGGCGCACGGCGCGGTCTATCGCGGGGCCGGCGAATTCCGCGTAATCAAGGAGGGCAAGGGAAAGAGCGCTCTTTCCAGTTCGAAGGAAGCTGCCAGGCGTCAGACCATCGCCGAACGCAAAGCGGCTGAAGCCGCCGAACTCGCGGCAAAGGGGAAGAAGTAATGACGTCCAGATTTGCCCGCTTCGGAAACGCGCTCTACACGGGAGAGCGATCCCTCAACTTCGTTGGCTGGGGTCGATTCTGGCTCATCGTCGCCTCGCTCATGATGATCGCGTCAGTCCTGATCCCAGTCTTCAAGGGCGGATTCAACTTTGGAATTGAGTTCCGTGGCGGATCGCAGTTCCAGGTGAGTGAAGTCCAGAACGCAAAGCAGAGCGTTGCCACCGATGCGGTTGCGAGCGTTGTCCCCGACATGGTTGCCAAGGTCTCGGTAGTTGGAACCGACGGAGTTCGAATCCAGACGGATCAACTGAGCGACGACGAGACCAAGCAAATAGCGGATGCCCTCGCGGTTGCTTATAACGTTCCCGCGGCCAATGTGACTCACACCTTCATTGGACCGACCTGGGGAGCGGATGTCTCGAGGCAGGCAATTCAGGGGCTTATCGTATTCCTGGTCCTCGCCCTCGTGATCATGGCCTTCTATTTCAGAACCTGGAAGATGTCGATGGCCGCGATCCTGTCGCTGGTTCATGACCTCGTGGTGACAGCAGGGGTCTATGCGCTCACCGGTTTCGAGATCACCCCGGCAGCGCTTATCGGCTTCCTCACGATTCTCGCCTATTCGCTCTATGACACCGTCGTGGTCTTCGACAAGATCAAGGAAAACACTGCGGAAGAAGCCGTGCTGCTGCGGCACACTTTCGGCGAGTCTGTGAACCTCGCTGTCAACCAGACTCTCGTGAGGTCCATCAACACCGGAGTGGTCGCGGTTTTGCCGGTTGGGACGATCCTCTTTGTTGGCGCCTACGTCCTCGGAGCGGACACGCTTCGCGACATTTCGCTGGCACTATTGATCGGAATCATTCTCGGCACCTACTCAACGATCTTTATAGCGGCTCCACTGTATGCTTGGTTCCGTCAGGGTGAGCCGGAGATTCGCAAGCACGACGCCGCGACTCTCAAAGCGAGAGGTGCCGCAGTAAAGGTCTGAGCAGGCAGTTACCGTCTCCAGCCCGTTTAGGTCGGGAGGATCGAATGCCTGGGGCAGATCCCGTTGAGGTTTCGCAATCCTCCGTTGCGCCAAACAGCTCCAGACGCTCGCTCCTGCCGAGGATCTTCTCTCGCTCTCAGCCGGTGGGGGCCCTTGAGCGGTTGTTTCGAACGATCCGCACTCATCACCCCAAAGCCGACCTCGCACTGGTCGAACGTGCATTCCGTGCCGCTGAAAAGGCGCACGAAGGGCAGCTTCGACGCAGCGGCGAGCCGTACATCAGCCATCCGCTCGCGGTAGCCCAGATCCTTGCCGAACTCGGCATCGGACCGGTGACGATCGCCGCGGCACTGCTTCACGACACGGTAGAAGACACCGAATTCAGCCTTGACGACGTAAGAGCGCAGTTCGGGGACGAAATTGCGATGCTCGTCGACGGGGTCACCAAGCTCGACAAGCTCAAGTACGGTGACAGCGCGCAGGCAGAGACCGTTCGCAAAATGGTCGTTGCCATGTCCAAGGACATTCGCGTACTTGTGATCAAACTCGCCGACAGGCTTCACAATGCACGGACCTGGGGATTCGTCTCTCCGGAATCTGCCGCAAAGAAGGCTCAGGAAACCCTCGAAATCTATGCTCCGCTCGCGCATCGGCTGGGCATCCAGGCCATAAAACTCGAGTTGGAGGATCTCTCCTTCGCAGTGCTCTATCCGAAAATCTACGTCGAAATAGAAAACCTGGTTCGCGAACGCACCCCTCAGCGCGAAGACTTCGTACATGAGGTGATCGAGGCTATAAACGAGGACCTCAAAGCTGAGAAGATTCGTGGTACGGTCGCCGGTCGGCCCAAGCAGTTCTATTCGATCTACCAGAAGATGGTGCTGCGAGGCAGGGAATTCGACGAAATTTACGATTTGGTGGGCATTCGGATTCTCGTGAACAGCGTTAAGGACTGCTACGCGGCGCTCGGGGCAATCCATGCGAGGTGGAATCCGATCCCGGGCAGGTTCAAGGATTACATCGCGACGCCCAAATTCAATCTCTATCAATCCCTTCATACGACCGTCATCGGGCCCCACGGTCGACCCGTGGAGATCCAGATTCGCACCGAAGAAATGCATCAGCGTGCCGAGTACGGCGTCGCGGCTCACTGGAAATACAAGGAGCGGATGAATAAGGGCGCGAGCAAATTCGACTCTGAAACCGAGATGGCCTGGCTCGCGCACATCTCCGACTGGCAGGCGGAGACCAGCGACCCGAGCGAGTTTCTGGATTCTCTCCGGTTCGAAATTGGCGCCAAGGAGGTTTACGTTTTCACCCCGCACGGCAAGGTCATCGGCCTGCCTGCCGGTGCAACTCCGGTCGACTTCGCCTATGCGGTGCACACAGAGGTCGGCCACCGGACAATGGGGGCGAAGGTCAACGGTCGGCTGGTCCCGCTCGACACTGTGCTTACCAGCGGCGAAGTAGTCGAGGTATTTACCTCAAAAAACCCGGACGCCGGACCGAGCAAGGACTGGCTCTCCTTCGTCAAGAGCACGAGGGCTCGCAACAAGATCAAGCAGTGGTTTACCAAGGAGCGCCGCGAAGAGGCCATTGAGCAGGGCAAGGATGCCATTGCCAGGGCAATGAGAAAGCAGAACCTCCCTCTCCAAAAGCTCATGACTCAGGATTCGTTTACTGAAGTAGCCTCCCAGTTGCGCTATGAAGATGTCTCTGCGCTATATTCGGCTGTGGGCGAAGGGCACATTTCCACTCAGTCGGTACTCGAGAAAGTCGTTGCGAACCTCCAGTCGGAATCCGAAAACGATGAGGGCGACCTGCCGGTTCCGGTGCGAGGGCGTCCGAGACAAAGCCAGAGCGGGGACTCGGGGGTTCTGGTCCGGGGGGCTCCCGACATCCTCGTGAAACTGGCCAAGTGCTGCACTCCCGTTCCGGGGGATGAGATCGTCGGCTTCGTTACTCGCGGCTCGGGCGTCTCGGTTCATCAGGCAAATTGCAAGAATGTCGCCTCGCTCGTCCTCGAGCCGGAGCGAATGATTGAAGTGGCGTGGGCGCCCAAGGCCAAGAACGTCTTTCTGGTCCAGATTCAGGTCGAAGCTCTCGACAGAGCGGGGTTGCTTTCGGATGTCACGAGGGTTCTGTCGGAGCACCATGTGAATATCCTTTCCGCAACCGTTACGACCTCCAGCGACCGAGTCGCGCTAAGCCGATTCCTGTTCGAGACGGGGGATACCACGCACCTCGATCGAGTCCTAAATGCGGTTCGCAGGATCGATCAGGTCTACGACGTTTATCGAGTAAGCGCGAGCTAGCGGTCAAAGCGCAGTGTCGGCCAGTGCCGAATTAATAAACTGCGTTCTGATTGTTCGATCCGGTACACGGAATCTGGCCCCAAGGGCTTCAACGCAATATTCCCGACTAAGTTTGCCGAAAGCAGCGAGGCGCCCGATGATCTCGGCAAGTTCAGCGGGACTGTCCGAATCGGATACCGACTCTGTGCAAACCAGATCGAGAATGGTGCGGATTGGAGTTGTTACTTGTGTCATGCCGATCAAGATCCACTCCGAAGGGGCAATGACCACCTCCCGAGTATGAAACTCGGACCCGGCTGGAGGCCTTGTCCGATTCGAAATGTCCATGCAAATTTCCAGTGGCGTTCGAAGGCTGCTTATCGCCCCGTAGACCCACGCTGCAGTCATTCGTTCGGCGATGATTCGGGGCGCAAGTTTTAGAGTTTCGGCTCTGAGTTCGCAGTCAGCAAATTCGGCGATTGAATGAAATGCTCCATTGAGGTCCATTAGTTCACCATCAAGGGCTGCTGCGGTCAGCTCCGCGATTGGAAAGGTTGCTTCGTCCAGCAATCTTGATTGGCTCACCATGCGATCTTCGAACCACTGAAGAAGACGCTGACCGAGAACCGCGGTACTTGTGGAAAACCCTTCCTGTGGAAAGTGATCAGCCGATTGCGGCGAGCCAGGCTCTCCGGGCCTTCAGTGCCTCTTCAAGTTCGGCTGCCTTACTGGATTCCCCTTTAGAGGTCGCCTCTGAAAGCTCCTGCTCGAGCTTCGCGATAGCGCTTTCCAGCTGGCTCACCATCCCTTCACTTCGCGCCTTCTTTTCAGGGTCGTTTTGCTTCCAGTGCGCCTCTTCAAGCTTCTTGATTCCGGACTCGACTTTTCTCAGGCGGTCTTCGACCGAGCGCACCTTGTCCCTGGGTACTTTTCCGATGGCTTCCCAGCGCTCCTGGATGTTTCTCAGCTGTTCACGGGCGGCGTCTTTGTCATCCAGTTCAGTAAGTTTCTCTGCTTCTGTGAGAAGTTCAAGTTTTGCCTGCAGATTGGCACCGAACTCTATTTCGTCTTTGGCATCGCGCTCGGACTTGGCCGCATATAGCGTGTCTCCAGCGGCCTTGAATTTTGCCCAAAGCGCGTCATCGGATTTCTTGCCTGAGCGACCTGCGCCTTTCCACTCCTCAATCAGAAGACGGTATGCAGGGATTCCCTCTGCACCTTTGTCCGCCAGAGCTTCAGCTCGAGCGATGAGTTCCTGCTTGCGAGTTCTCGCATCCTTGTGGACCGAGTCCATTTCCGCGAAGAAGGCCCTGCGCTGGGTTTCGATGGTTGCCCGAGCTGCCCGGAACCGCTTCCAGAGCTCATTGCCTTCAGTTTTTGGAAGTCTCGGTCCCGTCTTTTGTTGCAACTGCCAGGCAGCAAACAGTTCGTCCACTCGAATGCCGGTTTGCTTCCACTGCACTTTGCTCGGATCCTGCGCGGCCAAAGCCTCGGCTTCTGTTACCAGCGCCGTCCTTTCAGCGACCGCGGCCTCAATGCTCGCCCGATGTTCGGCTTCCTGCTGCGCGCTGAGTTCTGCAACCGCACCATGCAGCGCGTCAAGTCGCGATTGAAGACTTGCCAGATCGCCGACCGCATTCGCTCCTTCGACCTGTGCCTTGAGCGCCTCCACCGATTTGGCTACTTCACTAGCCGGGGCGCCCCTCTTGACTCGCTGCTCCAGGAGCGTAACCTGACCCGCAAGCTCTACGAACTTGTGCTCAAAGTAGGCGAGAGCCTCTTCTGCGGTAGCGTCAGGAAACTGACCTACCGAACGCTCGCCATCAGCGGTTCGTACGAATACAGTGCCGGTTTCATCAACTCTGCCCCAGCTGTCTGAAGATTGCGCCACTTATCCTGCCTCAGTGTTCGACCAGAAAGTCGATCCGGTTGCCAATACGGTTTTCCCAGCCTATTGCAAGCGGAATCGCTTGCCCGTTCCTACTGAATCGTTACCGAAGTGATGGTAGTTGGAACGAGAGGTTGCCCATCTGTACTTCCATCCTTCGTGCCCTTTGATCCAATTTCGGCTTCAAGCTGATCCAGGCCGCTCGTCACCTTTCCGAAAATCGTGTAGCCGCCAGCAGCGTCGCTTGGCAGGCCGCCATCCTCGAGCATGATGAAGAACTGGTGGCCCTGAGTGTAGGCCGCTCCGCTTACCCTCGCGAGGGCAATGGTTCCGGCTGGATAAAGGTTATCGGTCGGTGCATTTTCGATCGGACCGAACCGGTAGTTCGGGTCACTTGACCCTTTGCCATCCACCGATCCGCACTGGATCAAGTGAGTGTTTCCCGTAGTTAGCCTGTGACAGGTCTTGTCAATGAAGTAGCCGTCCTGAGCATCCTTCACGAAGGAGGCGACTGCCTGGGGTGCAACGGTGCCATCGAGTTCTATCCCGAGATTTACATCATTGAGTTCGAGCGTTCCGGTCCAGATCCTGTCTTCTGCGGAGACGGGGTCTGGAACGTCTCCGATATTTACACCCTTGGTTGCATCCGGCGTGGTCGAACTGCTTGGCTCAGGTCTTGGAGCTCCAGGTCCGGTTGAGAAGTAGACCACCTGTGTGACTGCAGCCAGAGCGAGAACTGCTGCGGCGCCGATGATTGCGAACAGGTTGTCTCGCTTTCTGCGCTTGACCTGGAGATCATGAACTCCCTGCTTTGCCTGAAATCGGCGAAGTCGATCGCGAGCGATCTTTGCCTCGCGTTCAGCATTCTTGCTTCTTGCCACCATGCTCCTTCGTCGCCAGAGTTTCTCGCCAAAAGTAGATTACCTGCCGCCGCGAAGGCTACCTCACACCCTGACCCGGATAGCATTCAAGTCATGGCGTCGCAACCGGGACTGCAGGGTGGTTCGATTCCGCTCGCAGCGAGGATGAGACCGAGAAACCTGGATGAACTCGAGGGTCAGCGTCATCTCCTGAAGCAGGGTTCACCACTTCGAGCCCTGGTCGATGGTACGGAGGGCTCTGTCACCTCTGTGATCCTTTGGGGGCCTCCGGGAACCGGCAAAACGACGATCGCCAAAGCGATAGCAAACGCTTCCAACCGCCATTTCGTAGAACTCTCAGCGGTTTCTGCCGGGGTGAAGGACGTTCGAGAGGTAATCCAAAAGGCACTCTCAACCAGAGATCTCTATGGCCAAACCACGGTGCTTTTCCTCGACGAGATCCATCGCTTTTCAAAGGCGCAACAGGATGCGCTGCTGCCGGGCGTCGAAAACGGCTGGGTCATCCTTGTCGCCGCCACCACTGAGAATCCATCCTTCTCTGTCATCACTCCGCTACTGTCAAGGTCGCTCTTGCTCACCCTGGAGCCTCTGAGCGACGAAGACCTCGAACGAGTCATCGACCGAGCAATCGGAGACGAGCGCGGTCTGAATTCCCGAGTGGCGATTGAACCGTCCGCGAAAGCGGCGATCGTCAGGCTCTCGGCAGGCGACGCCAGAAGAGCACTCACCGCACTTGAGGCGGCTTCGGCAGCTGCCGTCGCGAATTCACAGGGCGCTGATCCCGTAATCGACGAAATTCTGGTGTCTCAGGTTGTTGATCGCGCACTCCTGAGATATGACCGACAGGGTGACGAACATTATGACGTGATCAGCGCATTCATCAAATCGGTGAGGGGTTCCGACCCCGATGCGGCGCTGCACTATCTCGCGCGAATGATCGAAGCCGGTGAAGATCCGAGGTTCATTGCGAGGCGGATCATCATTCTTGCGGCTGAGGACATCGGACTCGCAGACCCGCAGGCCCTGCAGATAGCAGTCTCGGCTGCCGATGCCGTGCAGTTCATCGGAATGCCGGAGGGCCGCATACCTCTCGCCGAAGCGGTCGTGTATCTCTCAACCGCGCCCAAGTCGAACGCCGCCTATCTGGGAGTCGAGGAGGCGCTAAAGGATGTCAGAGATGGCAACTTCGGCCCGGTTCCAAGGCATCTGCGAGACGCGCACTATCCGGGAGCAGGAGCCCTTGGGCACGGAAAGGGCTACAAATACCCGCACGACGAAGAAATAGGAGTCGTGAGGCAGGATTACGCGCCGGAAAATCTCATCGGCAAGAGTTATTACCTACCTTCGAACCACGGTGCAGAGCGCGAGATTGCGGCGCGGCTGGAAAAGCTTCGTCGAATAACTCGGGGCGAATGATCTGCTATTCTTGAAGCCGCCAACAGGAGAATTGCGAACGGCTGCCGCGATTCCTGACTGTTTGGGGATGCCCTTTAGCCGGGTGGTCCTTCTGGCAATCCCTCTACTTAGGTCTTCCTGCCGATAGTCGCGCAGGTGGCAAACTTCGCTGATTGAAATATCGAGAGGAAACTGTGTCCACCAAGTCTCGCACCCGCGGAAAGACAAAACTTTCACGCGCCCTTGGCATTCCGCTTACTCCCAAGGCAGCCCGCTACATGGAGAAGCGCCCCTATGCTCCCGGTCAGCACGGCCGCACGAGGCGTCGCACCGACAGCGACTACGCAGTTCGGCTTCGGGAGAAGCAGCGCCTCCGCGCCCAGTACGGCATTCGCGAGGCACAGCTCAGGATCGTCTTCCAGGAAGCTCGCCGCTCACAGGGTCTGACCGGTGAGAACCTCGTCGAGCTCCTCGAGATGAGGCTGGATGCGCTCGTCCTTCGTGCAGGATTTGCTCGTACCACCGCACAGGCCCGCCAGCAGATCGTTCACCGGCACATCATGGTTGACGGACAGCGGGTTGACCGTCCGTCATTCAGAGTGAAGCCAGGGCAGCTCATTCACGTTCACCCGAAGAGCGAACTGCTTGAGCCCTTCCAGGTTGCCGCCGCCGGTGGCCACGCTGAGGTATTGCCCAAGGTTCCCGGTTACCTTGAGGTAGAGCTTGACAAGTTGCAGGCTAGGCTCGTGAGGCGCCCGAAGCGCGCCGAAGTGCCGATCACCTGTGAAATTCAGCTCGTCGTCGAGTACTACGCAGCGCGCTAAGCAAGCCGGGAGGCAAAGTAGTCTTAAGGCCTGGGTCTTGAAAGTTCTAAGGAGCGAACTATGAAAAAGTTGCTTTGGCTGATTGCCGGAGTCGGCATCGGGTTTGTTGCCGCGCATCAGGTCGCCAAGACTCCTGAGGGGCAGCGGTTCTTTTCGGATGTCGATTCAAAGGTCAAGGAGTTCGGCTCGGCAGTGGTCGATGGTTACAAGGCCAGAGAAGCGGAACTAAAAGCCGCGGTGGCTGACGCCGAAGAGGCGATCGCCGACTTCACCAAGCGCAAGTAGTGCAGACCGCCGAGATTCGCCGTCGCTGGCTCGACTTCTTCGCCGAGCGCGGCCATACGGTCGTGCCTTCCGCATCGCTGGTAAGCGACGATCCGACCCTGCTTTTTACCGTCGCGGGAATGGTGCCATTCATTCCCTATTTGACCGGTCTCGTGCCGGCCCCGTATCCCAGAGCTACAAGCGTCCAGAAGTGCATTAGGACTCTCGACATCGATGAAGTCGGAAAAACGACCAGACACGGCACGTTTTTCCAGATGAACGGGAACTTCTCCTTCGGCGATTACTTCAAGGAAGGGGCCATAGGGTTCGCCTGGGAGTTGCTGACCAAGCCGGAGAGCGAGGGCGGCTACGGGTTCCAGGAGCGTGATCTTTGGGTCACGATCTATGAGGATGACGAGGAGGCTTTCCAGCTCTGGAAGAAGATCGCCGGACTCCCGGATGATCGAATCCAGCGGCTTGGAATGGATACCAATTACTGGTCGACGGGCCTGCCCGGGCCTGCGGGTCCGTGTTCCGAGATCTTTTTTGATCGCGGGCCCGCTTACGGAATCGACGGCGGACCGGCCACTGATGACGATCGCTACCTGGAGATTTGGAATCTGGTCTTCATGCAGTATTTGCGCGGAGAGGGCACCGGGAAGAACGATTTCGAAATTTTGGGCGAGCTGCCGCAAAAGAACATCGATACCGGTATGGGCCTTGAGCGGGTTGCATTCATAAAGCAGGACGTTGAAAACCTTTACGAAATCGACCAGGTGCGGCCGGTGCTGGATGCAGCGGAGAGCCTTTCCGGCCGAAAATACGGCAGTGATCACGAAGACGACGTGAGAATGCGGGTAATAGCCGACCACGTTCGATCCGCGCTAATGCTCATGGGGGATGGCGTAACTCCGTCGAATGAAGGGCGAGGCTACATTCTGAGGCGCCTGCTTCGCAGGAGCGTTCGCGCAATGCGGCTCCTCGGAGTCGAGGAAGCGACTTTCCCGGTCCTCTTCCCCGCATCGAGAGACGCAATGAAGGCCGCCTATCCGGAAGTCGAGTCGGATTTCTCCAGAATCTCCGGTCTCGCATACGGGGAGGAAGAGACTTTCCTGAAGACCCTTGAAAGCGGGACGAGCATCCTGGATCTGGCCGTTTCGAAGGTACGAAGCAGCGGAAACTCTGAGCTCTCGGGCGACGTTGCATTCCAGCTACATGACACCTTCGGTTTCCCGGTTGATTTGACTCTCGAGATGGCCGCAGAAGCAGGACTAACGGTGGACCGGGCGGGCTTCGACAAACTAATGGCCGAGCAGAAATCTAGGGCGAAGGCCGACTCCAAAGCAAAGAAGACCCTGCTTGCGGACCTGTCCGTATACAGCGATTTCCGCGCACTCGGCGAAACGGTGTTCACGGGATATGAGTTTCTGGAGACCGACAGCAAGGTCATCGGAGTAATAGTCGGTGGAAAGTCCGTGGACCGTGCCCGAGAAGGCGAAATAGCCGATGTGATTCTTAAGGAAACTTCGCTGTATGCCGAAGCCGGCGGTCAGGAAGCCGACTCGGGTCGAATCGTTGGAAGCAGCTTCGAGCTCGAGGTGCTCGATGTGCAGCGGCCGGTAAAGGGACTGGTCAGCCACAAGGTTGAAGTGAAGTCGGGCGAGGTCGCAGTTGGCGACTCAGCCAGAACCGTCGTAGATCCGCAGTGGCGAAAAGGTGCTACTCAGGCGCACTCTGCAACCCACTTGATTCACGCGGCTCTGAGGCAGGTGCTCGGACCCCAGGCGCATCAGGCCGGCTCGTACAACAAAGCTGGCTATATGAGGCTGGACTTCAACTGGAATCAATCGCTTTCACCTGAAACGCGATCGGAAATCGAAGAAATTTCAAACCAGGCTATTCGAAGCAACTTCGAAGTTGAGACCCGGGTGATGCCTCTCGCCGAGGCAAAAGCCCTTGGGGCCATGGCGTTGTTCGGTGAGAAGTACGGAGATACCGTCAGGGTCGTCGAAATCGGCGGTGCCTGGTCTCGGGAGTTGTGTGCCGGCACCCACGTTTCGACGAGCTCTGAAGTCGGACTGATCAATGTTGTGGGGGAGTCGTCGATCGGTTCAAGCAATCGACGGATCGAGTCTTTGGTCGGAATAGAGGGTTTTCGCGATTTGGCCGTTGAACGATCGATCGTGTCAGCACTTAGCAGTGAACTCAAGACTCCTCGTGAACAGCTTCCTGAGCGCATTTCGGAACTCATTGCGAACCTCAAGGCGGCCGAAAAGAAGATCGCGCAATTCCAGTCTGCCGCTCTCAGCACACGGCTCCCAGAACTCGTCTCTGCGGCGGAGTCGAAGAACGGAATAACGCGTGCCCTAAGCAACCTCGGTGCCGTCTCGAGCGTTGACGATCTTAGGACTCTGGCAATCGGAGTGCGAGGCAGGCTCACCAATGATGCTTCCGTCGTAGCACTGGGCGCTGAAGTCGATTCGAAGGCAGCTGTAATTGTCGCGGTGAACCAGTCGGCAGTATCAAAAGGGATTGAGGCAGGGGAACTTGCCAGGCTGGCTGCAGGACTCCTCGGTGGAGGCGGCGGAGGAAAGAATGACCTCGCCCAGGCTGGCGGTCCGAATGTTGCCCAAATCGACGCGGCGCTCAAAGCGATCAATACTGCAGTTTCGGAGACCTGAACTTGCGGCAGGGAATTCGACTGGGGATTGACGTTGGCAAAGCGCGAGTAGGAATTTCCCGCAGCGATTCTGAAGGACTGCTCGTTCTCCCACTGGAAACACTGCCGAGAAATGAATCAACGCTGAATCGAGTGCTCAGGCTGGCAGAGGAGTATGGGGCAATCGAGCTGGTGGTCGGTTTGCCGCTCTCACTGGATGGCAGCCAAACCCCCTCCACAAAGGACGCTCAGGACTTTGCAGCAGGTCTTGCTGCTTCAGGTACCATCACTGTTCGGCTGGTCGACGAGCGGCTCTCAACGGTTCATGCTCAGTCGAGACTTCGAGATGCCGGCAAGTCGACAAAGAACTCGAGGTCAGTTATCGATCAGGTGGCGGCAACTATAATCCTGCAAAACGCTCTTGAAGCGGAGAGGCTTACGGGATCAGCTCCCGGCAGAGTGCTGACTGACGATGATAGGTAGCGGAAATGGCGGATGAACCTCGCTGGGACGATATATTCCCGGCTCAGAATTCCTCGCCGACTCCGACTCCGACTTCGCCGGCCGGTCCTCCAATGACCAGAAAGGAAGCCCTGGCCGCCGAAGCGAGAGCACGCCCTCGCGAGGAGAAACCTGCGAAAGTTCGCGAAAAGAAGTCCAGGAAGTCTCGAAAAGGCTGGCTCATCGCCTTGATTTCCGTTGTTGTAATTCTGGGGCTGGGGGCTGGCGGTGCCGCTTTTGCGTGGGCGAATTATGAGCCCCAGATCAGAAAACTGCTCGGCTGGGAACTTCCTCCTCCCGACTATGTCGGTCAGGGCTCCGGAGAGGCAACAATAGTCATCGTCAAAGGTGATACAGGAGTGGAAGTTACAAATTCGCTACTCGATGCCGGCGTAATAAAGAGCTTTGAAACTTTCTATTCTCTGCTGCTTGCACAGGATCCGCCGGTGGATTTCTATCCAGGCTATTACGTGCTGGCCAAAAAGATGAGCTCGCAGGCGGCGCTGGATGCACTTCGGGATCCCGCCAGCAGGGTAGAGCAAACTGCTCTGATTCCCGAGGGTAAAAGCATCGACCAGGTCTTCGAGATATTGAGTACCGCTACCGGGATCTCAGTAGAAGATTTCAAGACTGCAGCCTCGGATCCGACCAGCTATGGTGCGCCAGTGGAAGCGCCCAGCCTCGAAGGCTATTTATTCCCCGCGACCTATCATTTCGATCCTGGACTGGATGCCAGAGCGGTTCTGCAGATTCTGGTAAATCGTACTTTCCAGTCTTTGGATGCGGCTGGAGTAGCGCCGGATGATCGACATCGAGTCCTCACCCTCGCCTCAATAATTCAACGGGAAGCCGGCCGCAATACTGAAGACTTCTACAAGGTGTCGAGAGTGTTTACCAACCGCCTGAATGCAGGCTGGCACCTCGAATCTGACGCGACTGTTTCCTACGGAACGGGGCGAACCCATACCGTATGGACTACGCCAGAGGAGCGGGCAGACGCGTCGAATAAGTACAACACCTACGCTAATCCGGGGTTGCCAATTGGCCCGATCGGCGCAGCCGGAGATCTGGCAATTGACGCTGCTTTGCATCCGGCGGACGGACCGTGGTTCTATTTTGTGCCGGTGAACCTGGATACCGGAGAAACAGTGTTTTCGACGACCCTTGCGGAGCACAACGCCGCAGTAAGGCAGCTTCAGGAGTGGTGTCGCACTTCCAAGAGTCCGAATTGCCAGTGACAGATGGCAGCGCACCGTAAACTCGCGGTACTCGGTTCACCCATTTCGCATTCCCGTTCCCCTCAACTGCATCTGGCTGCATACCGGGAACTGGGTCTGGACTGGAGTTATGAGCGAGTGGAGCTCGAAGCTCACGAGCTTGCCGACTTTCTGTCGAACCTTGACAAGGGATGGCTCGGTCTCTCTGTGACTATGCCACTCAAAGACGAAGCAAGGCGACTCGCAGACGAAGTCGATCCGGCGACGCAACTCTCCGGCGCGGCAAACACGATTCTTCTCGATAGGGGACAGGTACTCGGATTCAATACGGATGTTTACGGAGCCATGAAGGCGGTAGAAGCGACCCCCAAGCCGCGCCCCAATCGGGCGGCGATACTGGGCGGAGGGGCAAGCTCGAGATCGGTGTTGCTGGCACTTTCCAGGCTCGGTGCGACCGAGATAGTTCTCTTGAATCGCTCGAGGCGAGGATTAGAGGCGCTAAGTCGACTGGCTGAAGATATTGGTATCGCGCTGACGTTCGCGGGACTGGACAGTGAAGAACCCGAAGTGGACCTGGCCGTCAGTACTCTGCCCGGCAATATCGGGCTCGTTCGCGAGTTCTCTCGGTCGTTCAGGTCTTCAACTCCGCTCGTCGACCTGGCCTATGAGCCTGCTCCCGCCCCTTTGACGGAGAGTTGGGAGAGCGCAGGCGGGACAGTCGTTTCGGGACTGGAAATGCTCGTACATCAGGCTTTAGCCCAGATTCGGATCTTCATGTACGGCGATCCTTTGCGCCCGCTGGATAGAGAATCGCGGGTTCTGGCGGCAATGAAGCTGGCCGCGGTTTAGCTCGGCGTAGTCAGTCAACTCAACGTGGGAGGATGGAATCATGTTGCGCTGGCTGACCGCAGGGGAATCACACGGGCCGGAGCTGATTGCGATTCTGGAAGGGCTCCCTGCCGGAGTGCCTTGCAGATCCGAAGATATCCGGGCAGATCTTGCAAGAAGGCGGCTCGGTTACGGTCGGGGAGCTCGTCAGAAGTTTGAAGAAGATGAGCTCTCGATCTCATCCGGAATCCGCTTCGGGCTGACCATGGGGAGCCCGATTGCTTTGAGGATTGGAAACAGCGAATGGCCCCGCTGGGTGGAAGTCATGAGCGCGGAACCGGTCGACCCGGCCACCCTTCCAAAGGGCAGAGGCGCAGCGCTGACTAAACCTCGTCCCGGACACGCAGACCTCGTCGGAATGCAGAAGTACGGCTTTTCAGAAGCCAGAAATGTTCTGGAGAGAGCCAGCGCCCGAGAGACTGCCGCAAGGGTAGCGCTCGGGGCAGTTGCCAAAGCCTTTCTTAGGGAACTTGGAGTGAGACTCGTTAGCCACACGGTCGCAATTGGCGGCGTTCGGATTCCGGAAGACGCAGTCCTCCCGGATCCGGAGGACGTCGCTCGCCTGGATGAAGATCCGCTGAGATGCTCCGATGCGACCACCAGCGCGAAGATGGTCGCCGAAGTTGATTCCGCACAAAAGGATGGAGACACTCTCGGCGGCATCGTCGAAGTTCTAGCCTATGGATTGCCTCCGGGCCTCGGTTCCTACTCCGAATGGGACCGCCGCCTGGACTCCAGACTCGCCGGTGCATTGATGGGAATTCAGGCTATAAAGGCCGTGGAGATCGGTGACGGATTCAGGACTGCATCGCGGAGAGGGTCAATCGCGCACGACGAGATCTTCGCAACCAGCGAGGGCCTAAGTCGAAACACTGATCGAGCGGGGGGCACCGAAGGAGGAATGAGCACCGGAGGCGTACTTCGGGTAAGTGCCGCAATGAAGCCGATTTCCACGGTGCCGCATGCTCTCAAGACCGTGGACGTCACAACTGGAGAAGCCTCGCAGGCGCATCACCAGCGCTCAGATGTCTGTGCAGTGCCCGCTGCCGGGGTAGTGGCGGAGGCGATGGTTGCGCTGGTCCTCGCGGATGCGATGCTTGAGAAATTCGGTGGCGACTCGATCGAGGAGTCGCGACGAAATCTTGTGAGCTTCATGGCTTCGATTCCAGCCAATCTCAAACCGGCAGGCAGTTGGCCGATCGAACACCGATGAACGAAACCCCGATTCTTGTGGTGATTGGTCCTCCCGGGGCTGGCAAGAGCGTAATTGGACGCCGGATTGCCAGAGAACTGCGAGTTCCCTTTGTTGACACCGATCGAAGAATTGTGGCCAAACATGGCCCGATTGTTCAAATCTTCAGCGAGCATGGAGAAGCCTGGTTCAGAGCAGTCGAGAGAATCGAAGTCGCCAGAGCACTGACGGAGCCCTCGGTGGTGGCTCTGGGAGGTGGTGCAGTCCTGAATCCCGAGACTCAGGAAGATCTTGCTAATAGGCGCGTTCTGCTGGTCACTGTAACCCCCCAGGCAGTTGAAGGAAGGCTCGCGAGTTCTCCGCGTCCTCTGCTGAAGGAAGGTCTTCAGTCCTGGATCAAGCTCGTTGAGGAGCGATCAGCAATATACAAAAGTCTCGCGACTCGCACTATCGACAGCTCAGTGGAGAGCGCCGCGGTTTCGGCAAGGCAGATTGCGCAGTGGATCCGTGAGGAGGGTCAAACTTGAGTACCATTCGCGTCGGAGGCGACTCCAGCTACGAGATTCATTTCGGCAATGACCTGCTGGGCGGTCTCGGTGATCTTGTCGATTCGGAATCACAGAAGATCCTTCTTATCCACCAACCGAGTCTTACTAATATAGCCGAGGGTCTCCGAGAGGAGCTTTCGAGAAGGTTCGAAGTGCTCCTCGCGGAAATTCCCGATTCCGAAGCCGCAAAGCGGATCGAGGTCGCGGCCTTCTGCTGGCAAATCATGGGGACAGCGAACTTCACCCGCTCGGACACCGTTATCGGACTTGGGGGTGGAGCAGCTACAGACCTTGCCGGCTTTGTTGCAGGCACCTGGCTTCGCGGAGTAAGAGTTATTCAGATCCCAACCACTGTACTGGGGATGGTAGATGCCGCGATCGGCGGAAAGACGGGCGTAAACACTTCTGAAGGAAAGAACCTCGTAGGAGTATTCCATTCGCCGAGCGCAGTTCTGGTTGACCTCGACTTTCTCGCGGGACTGCCTCGGAATGATCTGCTGGCGGGTTTCGCCGAAGTAGTCAAGTGCGGCTTCATTGCCAATCCGGAGATCCTTGAGCTGGTAGAGATTGATCCTGATGTCGCGACTAATCCCGAATCAGCGCAATTCCGGCGAGCTATTGAGCTGGCGATTTCAGTCAAGGCCAGAGTCGTAAGTGAGGACTTCAGGGAATCCGGACTTCGGGAAATCCTGAACTACGGCCATACCCTTGGGCATGCGATTGAGTATCTCGAGCGGTACCAATGGCGTCACGGGGCCGCAGTGTCGATCGGCATGGTTTACGCAGCGGAGCTAGCGAGACTTGCCGGGCGCCTGAGCGACGAAGTGGTGGAACGGCACCGCTCCATCCTGAGCTCGCTCGGACTGCCGCTCGAATATCCGGCTGGTCGCTGGGAGAGCCTACTGAGCGTAATGAAGCGTGACAAGAAGGCCAGGGGAGACTTGCTCAGGTTCGTGGTACTGGATGACGTAGCAAGGCCCACTATTCTCGCGGGTCCGGACCAATCCCTGTTATTTGCGGCGTATCAGGAAATCGGCAGTTAGAGTGTCTGCCATGAAACGAGTTCTGGTACTCAACGGCCCAAATCTTTCCAGACTGGGATCCAGGGAGCCAGAAGTGTACGGAACACTGGGTCTTGAAGATCTCAGGAACGAGCTTGAGAAAGCGGGGTCCGGCTTCGATATCGATTTGAGGCAGACCGATTCAGAAGCAGAGCTAATCTCCTGGATACACGAGGCCATCGATTCTCAGACTCCGGTCATCCTGAACCCGGCCGCGTTCACTCACTATTCTTACGCCCTGCGGGATGCGGCGGCACTGATCCAGCAGGCTGGACAGATTCTCGTGGAAGTTCACATTTCAAACCCGTACTCAAGGGAGCAGTTCCGGCATCGGAGCGTGATTTCAGCGGTGGCGACCGGTGTGATTGCCGGTTTCGGTTTTGAGTCTTACCTGCTGGCTCTGGAGCTGATTCGTAGACGGATTGGCTGAGCCAATAAGCTTGGGTAATGGCTTCCACTGCAGACATTCGTAATGGCGTAGTTCTAAATATGGACGGCGGGCTTTGGTCCGTGGTTGAGTTCCAGCATGTCAAGCCCGGCAAGGGCGGCGCTTTCGTTCGTACGAAAGTCAAGAATGTTCGCACCGGCCGTACAATCGAGCGCACTTTCAACGCCGGAGCCAAGGTCGAAATTGAAACCGTAGACCGCGCGGACTTCCAGTACCTCTACAAGGATGCGGACGGCTTTGTGTTCATGAACACCGATACTTACGACCAATTGACTCTGACGCCGGAGCAAGTGGGGGATGCTGCCAACTTCATGCTCGAAAACCAGAATGTGCTAATCGCCCTTCATAACGGAGAAGCACTCTATGTAGAGCTACCGGCATCGGTCGTGCTGGAGATAACCCACACCGAGCCTGGACTCCAGGGGGATCGCTCAACCGGCGGAACCAAACCAGCCACCGTCGAAACCGGCTACCAGATCCAGGTTCCCCTGTTTCTTGAGCAGGGAACGAAGGTGAAGGTTGACACGCGGACCGGGGATTACCTCGGCCGAGTGAACGACTGATCTGAAGTGAGTGCCAGAACCAAGTCGAGAAAGCGAGCACTCGATCTGCTCTACGGCGCTGATCTGAAGTCCTTGAGTATTCAGGAAGCGCTGGAACAGGAAGCCTCAAGAGCCGAGGCAGATCGACCGCGGCTCGGGTCGTGGCAGTACGCTCGCCAAATTCTTGAAGGGATCGTCGAACACCTTTCTCAGATTGATGAGCTCATAGAAACCCACGCTCAGGGCTGGACCATTGAGAGAATGCCGATCATCGACCGCGCAATTCTTCGAATTGGAATCTGGGAGCTTCGATTCAATGCCGAAGTCCCGGCCGCGGTCGCCATTTCCGAGGCTGTGACTGCCGCACGAACCTACAGCACCGAGGATTCCGCGGGATTTGTGAACGGCTTGCTGGGCAGGATCGCGCAGCTTCCCGAATCATCGCCGTTATAGTGGAGTCAGAAGACATCCTTTAAAGTCCGTCCCGAGAGGCGGGGAAGGAGGTCGGAATGACTGCACGCGTTCTTCTGCAGCAATCTGACATATCGAGGGCACTGACCCGAATTGCCCATGAAATCCTCGAATCGAATCGGGGAGCGGCGGACCTGCTGATTCTGGGAATTCACACTCGCGGAGTTGCCCTCGCACAGCGAATAGCGACAAGGATTGAATCGATCGAGGGAGTTCCGATCAGGGTCGGATCCCTCGATGTGACGATGTACCGCGATGATCTTGCCGAGAAGCCGATGAAGATTCCAGGGCGGACCGATATTCCAGTGGATGGGATCGATGGTTTGACGGTGGTCCTCGTCGACGATGTGCTTTTTTCAGGCCGCACCATTCGGGCCGCGCTGGATGCAATTGTCGATTTGGGCCGCCCGGCCGCGGTCCAGCTCGCAGTCTTGGTTGATCGAGGGCATCGCGAACTGCCGATTCGCGCCGACTACGTCGGGAAGAACCTGCCGACTTCGCTCGCGGAGAGAGTTCAGGTCAAAGTAGAGGAGTTCGATGGCATCGATGAAGTGAAGATCGAATCATGAGACACCTGCTGAGCGCAAAGGATCTAAGTCGCGAGACCGCGATCGAAATCATGGACACAGCAGAGGGAATGTCCGAAGTCGCAGGTCGATCGGTACCTCGCTTGCCAGCGCTCCGTGGCAAGACAGTCGTCAGCCTGTTTTATGAAGACTCGACCAGAACTCGTACATCTTTCGAGCTTGCGGCAAAAATGCTCAGCGCAGACGTACTTACATTCAGCGCCAAAGGTTCGAGCGTTTCAAAGGGCGAAAGCCTGAAAGACACCGCTCAAACCCTCGCAGCAATGGGAGCAGACGCAGTCGTCGTAAGGCACGCAGCCTCAGGAGCCCCGAAATTGCTGGCCGACAGCGGCTGGATCGATGCCGGTGTTGTCAATGCAGGTGATGGCACCCACGAACACCCCACTCAGGCGCTGCTTGACGCATTCTCGATCAGAAGGAGAATTCGCTCCGGGGATTCCACCGGGACTGCGCTGGACGGGGTGAAGGTGCTGATTGTGGGAGACATTCTTCACTCCAGAGTTGCAAGGTCGAACATCTGGCTGCTCAACACGCTGGGAGCGCAGGTCTCACTCGCTGCGCCCGCAACGCTCCTGCCGCGCGGAATAGAACACTGGCCGGTCAAAATTCACTTCGATCTGGATCGGGCTCTAGAAGAGAAGCCGGATGCGGTGATGATGCTTCGGATTCAATCCGAGAGAATGCACGCGGCGTATTTTCCGAATCCGCGCGAATATTCGAGATTCTGGGGACTGAACGATGAGCGGCTACACGGCCTGTCCGACGACACTTTGATCATGCATCCGGGTCCGATGAATCGAGGACTTGAAATTTCTGCTGCCGCCGCCGACTCTTCCAGGTCGACTGTTCGCGAACAGGTTGCAAACGGAGTTTCGATTCGAATGGCAGTGCTCTACTTGATGCTTTCCGGTGCGAGAAGGGAATCGCAGTGACTCGATTACTCTTCAGGGGAGCCACACTTTCAAGCGGAGAGCGGACGGACATCCTCGTTTCCGAAGGAAGGATTCTCGAACTCGGGACGGGTCTGAACGACGCGAAAGCCGAACTGGTCGACACGAACGGGCTCCTGGCCCTCACCGGGTTGGTCGATCTTCACACACACCTTCGCGAACCCGGCTTCGAACAGAGTGAAACTGTCTTGAGCGGCTCGAGAGCGGCCGCGGTGGGCGGTTATACCGTCATTCACGCAATGGCGAACACCTCTCCGGTGGCAGATACTGCAGGGGTCGTCGAACAGGTCCATTCGCTTGGGGTTGAAGCGGGACTCGTGGAAGTGCGCCCCGTCGGCGCGGTGACTGCAGGGCTTGCAGGGGAGGCACTCGCGGAAATTGGCGCAATGGCCAGGAGCCGTGCAAAGGTCAGAGTCTTCTCAGACGACGGCAGGTGCGTATTCAATTCACAGCTGATGCGCAGAGCTCTTGAGTATGTCAAGTCCTTCGACGGAGTCATCGCCCAGCACGCTCAGGATCCGAACCTTACCGAAGGCGCTCAAATGAATGAAGGAGCACTCAATTCGGAATTGGGACTCGCCGGCTGGCCGGCGGCCGCAGAAGAGGCGATCATTGCGCGCGATGTGCTGCTCGCAGGAGAATCCGGTGCGCGGCTGCACGTTTGCCACGTCTCGACTGCCGGTTCTGTTGACTTGCTTCGCTGGGCGAAGGCGAGAGGTATTTTGGTGACAGCCGAAGCAACTCCCCACCACCTGCTGCTGACAGAGGAAACTGCCCGCGGTTACGACTCGAGGTTCAAGGTCAATCCTCCGCTGCGAACGAGTGAGGACGTGGCGGCGCTTCGGGAGGGCCTGAGGGACGGAACCATCGATGCGATCGCAACGGACCACGCTCCGCATCCGCTGGAATCAAAGGAAACCGAATGGCAGGCGGCCGCGTTCGGAATGGTCGGCCTGGAGTCCGCTCTGTCCGTTGTCCACGCCGCAATGGTCGAGACCGGCGAATTCGGCTGGACGCAACTGGAAGCGGTCATGTCGACTCAACCGGCGGGAATCGGGAGGGTTGAGGGGCATCCTCTTAGAATCGCTGCCGGCGAACCGGCGGAAATCGTCTTCTACGACCCGGAGGCCAGGAGTGAATTCGAGGCGTCTCGGTTGCGCGGCAAGTCTTCAAATTCGCCATTTTTCGGGATGACCCTTCCAGGCAAAGTAGTCGCGACCGTTCACAGAGGCAGACTCACTGTGAAGGATGGCGAGGTTGTCGAGCCATCGGATTCGAAGGCTGAGAATGGAATGGTGACCAATGGATAGATTGCTGCCAACGTTGATTATTGTCGGGGTAATCGGGCTGAGTTTCGCGGGAATGTACTTCGGCTGGCACGCGCTCAAGCGGAGGCAATCGGGCATTCCGGCTCCAGCCGAACCGCCGGCGCCGGAATCTGATCCGATTGCGGTTATCGACTGTCTTTACCTCAACACCACCCGGAGCGGCAGGCCGTTTGAGAGGATAGCCGTTCACGGCCTTGGTTTGAAGGATCGGGCTCTGGTTTCGGTCAGTGAAGCGGGAATCGCACTGCAAATGAGAAGCAGGAGCGCGATCTTCATTCCGGTCCGGGATCTGCAGTCGATTGAAACGGCTGCCTGGACCATCGACTCCGGAGTAGAGCCTGAAGGTCTGATCCGATTGACCTGGCTGCTCGGGGCAGAACTGCTGGATAGCTATCTGCGTCCCGACTCTGATGCAGCCGACTGGATTCGGGCAGTCAAAGGAGTAATTTCGCAGGTTCAACTGGAGGGTACGGAATGAGTTCCGCCCCCGGAAAGGCAGTACTTGTACTGGAAGACGGCAGCAGATTTCAAGGCAGAGCCTATGGTCGAACCGGCAGCACCATGGGGGAACTGGTCTTTGCAACCGGAATGACCGGCTTCCAGGAAACGCTCACCGATCCTTCCTACGCAGGACAAATCGTAATAATGACTGCTCCGCACATTGGGATCACTGGAGTCAATCAGGAAGATGAAGAGTCGGGGCGAATCTGGGTCTCAGGATTCGTGGTGCGGGATCCTTCGAGAGTTGTCTCAAACCACAGGGCAACCTCAAACCTCGAGTCTTATTTGGATGAGAATCAGGTAGTTGGGATCTGTGGAATAGACACCCGCGCACTAACCCGCCGACTGCGATCAGCGGGAGTGATGAGAGCGGGCATCTTCTCGGGAGAGGAATTCGACCTTAGTCCCGAAGTTCAGGAGCAGCGCGTTCTCTCCAGCCGGCAAATGGCCGGGTTGAGTCTTTCGGCGGTCGTTTCGACAAAGGAACCGTATCGACTGGATCCGATCGGCGAACGGATTGGTTTGGTTGCTGTGCTTGACCTCGGAGTAAAGGCCTCGACTCTAAGGAAGCTCCGTGAACGAGGCTTCGAAGTACTGGTGGTACCGGAATCAATCACCTTCGCCGAATTGGCAAAAGACTCTCCGGATGCAGTGTTTTTCTCAAACGGTCCCGGCGACCCGGCAGCGTCCGACGGCCAAATCGAGTTGCTTCAGGAAGTGCTGCGGAATCGGATTCCGTTCTTCGGGATTTGCTTTGGCAATCAGTTGCTCGGCAGGGCTCTCGGTTTTGAAACCTACAAACTTCCCTTCGGCCACCGCGGAATCAACCAGCCGGTTGTGGATGTTTCAACCGGTCGAACGGAGATAACCGCACACAATCACGGCTTCGCTGTTCGGATGCCCATTGGCGGCCGGGTCCAGTCCCCGGCAGGATTCGGAGAGGTTGAGGCGAGTCACCTGAATCTGAATGATCAGGTGGTGGAAGGCATTCGCGCCTTCGATCTGCCGGCTTTTTCGGTTCAGTATCATCCCGAGGCCGCGGCCGGCCCTCATGACGCCGATTACCTCTTCGACCGGTTCAGGGCTCTGGTTCTCGACAAGGGAGTGAAGTAAAAGTGCCGAAGCGAGACGATATCAATTCGGTTCTGGTGATCGGATCCGGCCCGATCGTTATCGGACAGGCCTGCGAGTTCGACTATTCCGGAACACAGGCTTGCCGAGTGTTGCGCGAAGAAGGAGTGAGGGTCATCCTCATTAATTCGAATCCGGCGACGATAATGACCGATCCGGACTTTGCAGACGCAACCTACATCGAGCCAATCACCTGGCAGGTGATCGAATCGATAATCGAAAAGGAGCGCCCTGACGCGATCCTGCCAACTCTAGGCGGGCAGACAGCGCTAAATGCTGCCGTACAACTGCACGAACATGGAGTCCTGGAAAAGTTCGGAGTGGAACTCATCGGCGCAAACCTGACGGCTATCCAGCGTGGAGAAGATCGCCAGCTATTCAAGGACCTTGTACTTGAAGCGGGGGCAGAAGTCGCAAAGTCCTTTGTTGCACACAGTGTGGAGCAGGCAGTGCAGTTTGCCGAAGAACTTGGATACCCTCTCGTGATTCGGCCTTCGTTCACGATGGGAGGGCTGGGGAGCGGATTTGCTCACGATCAGGCGGAGCTGATTCGAATGGTCGAAGACGGACTGCATCAGAGTCCGACGAGCGAAGTTCTGCTTGAAGAATCGATTCTCGGCTGGAAGGAATTCGAACTCGAACTGATGCGCGACGCTTCGGACAATACGGTCGTCGTTTGCTCAATCGAAAATGTCGACCCGGTAGGTGTGCACACCGGAGATTCGATAACGGTTGCTCCCGCAATGACACTAACCGACCGAGAATTTCAGAAGCTGCGCGACATCGGCATCGAAATCATCAGACTCGTCGGAGTGGATACCGGAGGTTGCAACATTCAGTTCGCGGTAGATCCGGCCAGCGGCAGGGTCATCGTCATTGAAATGAACCCCAGAGTTTCAAGATCAAGCGCCCTGGCCAGCAAAGCCACGGGTTTTCCGATTGCAAAGATCGCGGCCAAGCTGGCTATCGGCTATCGGCTTGATGAGATACCGAACGACATCACCAGAGTTACTCCGGCAAGCTTCGAGCCGACTCTCGATTACGTGGTCGTAAAGGTACCGAGGTTTGCCTTTGAGAAGTTTCCTGCGGCAGACCCGACCCTTACGACCACCATGAAGTCGGTGGGCGAGGCGATGGCGATTGGCCGCAACTTCACGACCGCCCTTCAGAAGGCGCTGCGCTCGGTTGAGAAGCGGAACTCCTCATTCCACTGGGACCCGCTCGAGTGGTCTGCAGAGGAGCTGATCGTTCAGTCGTCGGAACCTGCTGACGATCGCATTATCAGAGTGCAACAGGCGCTTAGAGCCGGGGCGAAAGTTCAGGAGTTATTCGAAGCGACCGGGATCGATCCCTGGTTTATTGATCAAATTGCGCTGCTCAACGAGACGGCGCGGGAGTTCGCGGAAGCCGACGAACTGAATTCAGAGCTCGTCTTCTCCGCAAAGTATCACGGCTTCTCTGATGCTCAGCTCGCAGCCCTGAGGCAGATTCCGGAAGCCGAGTTCAGAAAGCTCAGGCTCGACTTTGGAGTAAGACCGGTATTCAAGACGGTTGATACCTGTGCGGGGGAGTTCCCGGCACTGACTCCCTATCACTACTCCAGCTACGACCAGGAGACCGAGGTGGCGCCGAGCGACCGCAGGAAGGTGGTAATTCTGGGTTCCGGCCCAAACCGAATCGGCCAGGGAGTTGAATTCGACTATTCCTGCGTACACGCGGCCTTTGCACTCTCCGGAGCAGGCTTCGAGACCGTGATGATCAATTGCAATCCGGAAACCGTTTCCACCGATTACGACACGAGCGATCGACTGTATTTCGAGCCGCTCACTCTCGAGGATGTCCTGGAAGTAATCCACGCAGAATCCGCGAGCGGGACGGTAGAGGGCGTAATCGTTCAGCTCGGCGGTCAGACGCCGCTCGGACTTGCGAGAGGCCTTGAGGCAGCAGGGGTCAGGATTCTCGGAACCTCGCCATCCGCAATCGACCTCGCAGAGGAACGCGGTGAATTCGCCAGGATTCTCGAGGAGGCCGGGTTGAGAGCACCGAGGAACGGAACCGCGGTAGATCTCGAAAGTGCCGCTGAAGTTGCCGCTGAAATCGGCTATCCGGTGCTCGTTCGGCCATCGTTCGTGCTCGGCGGCCGGGGAATGGAAATCATTTATGACTCGGAGGCGCTCTCCGGATACTTCAGGAAGGTATCCAAGAGCGCGATCATCGGTCCGGGCAGACCCCTGTTGATCGACCGCTTTCTCGACGACGCAATCGAAATCGATGTTGACGCGCTCTTTGATGGAGCTGAACTCTATATCGGCGGCGTAATGGAGCACCTCGAAGAGGCCGGCATTCACTCCGGAGATTCTTCCTGCACACTCCCGTCAGTGACCTTAGGTCGCGAAGTGCTTCTCGAGATCAGGGCTGCGACCGAGGAAATCGCAAGAGGAATAGGCGTGGTCGGCCTGCTCAACGTGCAGTTCGCAATCGGCCAGGAAGTTCTTTACGTGCTGGAGGCCAATCCAAGAGCGTCGCGAACGGTGCCCTTCGTTTCAAAAGCGTTTGGACTCTCACTGGCAAAGTCGGCCGCTCTGATTATGACCGGCAGCAGCATCTCGGAATTGAAAGAGGCCGGAATGCTGCCGAGAGACGACGGGCTCTTCAAGCCTCCGACGCATCCGGTCGCGGTAAAGGAAGCTGTCTTGCCGTTCAAACGGTTCCGCACTCGCGAGGGGAAGATCGTGGACTCAATCCTCGGACCGGAGATGCGCTCTACCGGCGAGGTCATGGGCCTCGATTCGAACTTTCCGAAGGCCTTTGCGAAGAGCCAGGCTGCAGCATACGGAGGCCTGCCCTCTGCAGGCACAGTATTCGTCTCGGTCGCGGATCGAGACAAGCGCTCGATAATCCTGCCGGTACTAAGGCTGAAACAACTGGGGTTCGGCATTCTTGCAACTTCCGGTACCGCGGAAGTACTTTCGCGTTACGGGATCGACGCTCGAGTGGTTAGAAAGCAGTCAGATTCGGGCGCTGAGGCCAATTACTCAGACTCACGATCAATCGTCGATTTGATTAGCGCAGGCGAAATTGACATGGTCATCAATACTCCTTCAGGGGGAAAGGCGAGAGCCGATGGCTACGAGATTCGGACTGCAACTGTCGCGGCGGACCGGGCGCTTTTCACCACGATCGCCCAGCTTGGGGCTGTGGTTTCTTCTATTGAAGAACTGAGAGAAGGATTCGAGGTTCGCTCGCTGCAGGACTATGCGAAGGACAGGCTCGCCAATGCCTGAAAACGTCCTCTTCGGTGAGAAGCTCGCGAACGCAATTGCGGACTACGGTCAACTGTGTGTCGGGATTGATCCTCATCCGTGGCTGCTCGATGAATGGGGACTAAACCAGGACTCGCTAGGGCTTGAAAGTTTCGGCCTGAAGGTCGTAGCAGCGTGCAGCAACCGGATTGGAATCATCAAACCGCAGGTGGCGCTATTTGAGCATTTCGGTTCAGAGGGATACCGTGCGCTTGAGAAAGTGATCAGGGCGGCGAAAGAGGCGGGACTGCTCGTAATTGCGGATGCGAAGCGAGGAGATATTGGCAGCACCATGAATTCTTATCTGGAAGCCTGGCTGGGCGAGGGCAGTTCGCTCGAGTGCGATGCTATGACTGTGAACCCATTCATGGGCGCAGAAGTACTGGAGAGCCTTAGCCCCTTTGCGGGTTCGGGTTCGAAGGGTGTTTTTGTTCTCACCAGAACCTCAAACTCTGGTTCCGAACTCTTTCAGAACGCTCGAACCGGCGGTAAGGACGATTCGCCAACGGTCGCCCTGGAGATCTATAGAAGGCTCGCAGAATGCAATGCGCCGCTGACCGGGCGATTCGGGTCTTTCGGAGCTGTAATCGGGGCGACATCGCAATTGGCAGGTAGTGGAATTGAGTTCGAATCAACGCACGATTCACCGCCGATTCCGATCCTCGCTCCGGGGTTTGGCCATCAGGGTGCAGACTATTCCGCGATCAAGGCGAACTTCGGTGCGGCCGCGGGCCAGGTCATTGCCTCGATATCTCGTTCGGTACTTGCGGCTGGTCCCGGCCGACTGGACGCTTCGATCGATAGCGAGCGGGAAAGACTTGCGGAGGCGATGAGTTGAAACCTCCGGAAGTCGACAGGCTCGCCGCCTCAAAAGCGGCGGTCGCCGCCAGGCGCGCTCGTGCAGAAGTGAAGACTCAGGTTGCAAATGGTTTGCGGTCGATCCTCGATGTCGCACGCGCTGCCTGGATTGATCGCTCGAGCGCTGAGGCTGGATTGAGGGTCAGGGAACTGCTTTTAAGCCTGCCAAAATTCGGGCCGGTGAAGGTTGAAAGAATCCTTGCTTCTCTTGAAATTTCGAAGTCCAGGAAACTGGGCGGCCTTGGAGTCAGGCAACGAGCAAGATTTGAGCGCTGGTTCGAAGCTGAAGAGGCGGAAAGTGGATCTGAGACCTTCGTACGTGCTCACGAACCAAAGCTCGTGGTGCTCGCAGGGCCGACTGCGGTCGGAAAGGGAGCGGTCTCTGACTACATCCGTGCGAACTACCCCGAGGTCCTCATTTCGGTTTCGGCTACAACCAGGAGCCCCAGACCCGGTGAGGTGGACGGAGTTAACTACCGATTCGTAAGTGATGAGGAATTTGATGAACTCGAATCCAGTGGGGAAATGCTCGAAACGGCAATTGTCCACAACGCATATCGCTATGGCACTCCTGCCGCACCGATACGTGAGGCCCTCGAAAGCGGCAGAAGTGTGCTTCTGGAAATTGACCTGCAGGGGGCAAGAGCGGTAAGGAAGGCCGTCCCGGATGCTCTGCTGATCTTCCTGCTCCCCCCAAGTTGGGAAGAACTAGTTCGCCGTCTCACCGGCAGGGGCACTGAGAGCGCTGCTGAACAGGCAAGAAGACTCGCAACTGCAAAGATCGAGCTTGAAGCGCAGGACGAGTTCGACTTCCGAGTGGTGAACAGCGATGTCGCACAGGCGGCGGCGGAGGTCGTAGAATTGATGGGGTTTTCAGGTAAGAATCAGGGCTGACTGCCCGATGAAGGAGTTGGAATGGTCGAGCGAGCCAAGGGGATTATCGATCCGCCTATCGATGAATTGCTCACTAGAGTGGATTCGAAGTATGCCCTGGTCATCTTTGCATCACGGCGTGCGCGGCAGATTAATGACTACTACGCAGACCTGCATGAGGGCAGTCTTTTCGACAATGTCGGCCCTCTCGTCGACTCGACCGTGGACGACAAGCCGCTCTCCGTCGCCCTGCACGAGATCAACGAGGGAAAGCTCTCACTCAAGCGGCTAGATCGCTAAGCAACACTCAAGAGCGCTGACACACCGCGATGACAATGAGCGAGAAGAAGCTGAAGGTTGTTGTCGGTATCAGCGGAGGCATCGCCGCCTACAAGGCGGTAGGAGTAGCGCGAGACCTGGTTCTGGCCGGACATGACGTTCAGATCGTTGCCACAGAGTCTGCGCTTCGGTTCGTCGGTGCGCCGACTCTGGAAGCAATCAGCCACAACCAGGTGTACTCCGATTTGTTCGAAGGGGTCGCCGAAGTAAGGCACGTCGCAATCGGACAATCAGCGGACGTGATCGTGGTAGCTCCCGCAACGGCGAATATGATCGCCCGACTGGCAGTCGGGCTTGCCGATGACCTGCTTTCGACCACAATCCTGGCCAGCAGAGCGCCACTAGTACTGGCGCCGGCGATGCACACCGAAATGTGGCAACATCCTTCAACTGTTGCGAACGTGGCGATTCTAAAACAGAGAGGCGCGACTATCGTTGGGCCGGCGAGCGGGCGACTGACCGGGAGCGACACGGGTCCCGGGCGAATGGCCGAACCTGAGGAAATTGCCGCAGCCGTCATTGCCGCCGCCGCCGCAGGTCCTAATCGGCATGATCTCGAAGGGAAGCGCGTCTTAGTGACCGCAGGAGGGACTCGAGAGCCACTAGATCCGGTGCGATTTGTTGGGAATCGGTCTACAGGAAGGCAGGGTGCGGCTCTTGCTGCCGCTGCCGCCAACCGTGGGGCTTCAGTCACACTGATCGGCGCGAACCTGGAAACGGAAATACCGGCATCGAGTGAGTTCGTAGCGGTATCAAGCGCAACGGAACTGTTTGAAACGGTACAGGCGAGAGTTTCGGATTTTGACCTCGTGATCATGGCAGCCGCGGTAGCTGATTATCGACCGGCAGAGGTTGAGCAATCAAAGATCAAGAAGGAGTTCGCAGGGGAGGAACTCAACCTGCGAATGGTTAAGAATCCGGACATTCTCGCTTCCATTAGCAGGGATCGCCGGGCCGGACAGATAATCGTGGGGTTCGCGGCAGAAACTGAGCCCGATGATTCCGCTCTGCTTGAGATCGCTCGCGGAAAGCTCGAACGCAAAGGGTGCGATTTCCTGGTTGTGAATCGAGTCGGCTGGAGCGAAGGCTTCGCGACGGACGGTAACACGGTCACGGTTCTCGATCGCTCTGGCAATATTGTTCTGGCCACTTCCGGGTCCAAGCTGTCGGTGGCAAACAGTATTCTCGATGTACTTCATTGATCTGCGTTTCTAGGGTGAAAATTGTCTACTAATCTGCGTCTATTCACGAGCGAGTCCGTTACCGAAGGGCATCCAGACAAGGTCTGCGACCAGATTTCGGACGGGATTTTGGATGCCCTGCTCTCGGTGGACAGGAACAGCCGGGTTGCCGTCGAAACTCTCGCTACCACCGGCCTGGTCCATGTCGCAGGAGAGGTCACTTGCGACGGATACGTGGAGATTCCGCAGCTCGTTCGAGACATTATTTGCGAAATCGGCTACACGTCCTCGGCAGTTGGATTTGATGGTGAGTCCTGCGGTGTTGAGGTGTCAATCGGCAGCCAGTCGCCCGATATCGCGGCCGGAGTGGACTTCGCGGTCGAGGGCAGAGAAAAGGGTTCCACCGACGAACTGGATCGCCAGGGCGCCGGCGATCAGGGGATCATGTTCGGCTATGCAACCAATGAAACTCCGCAATATATGCCGTTGCCGATCTGGCTTGCCCACCGCCTCTCGGAGAGACTCGCTGCAGTCCGAAGGCAGGGGATCGTCGACTACCTGCGACCGGATGGTAAGACTCAGGTCACTATTGGATACGAGGGGGATCTGGCCAAAACCCTACAGACGGTCGTTCTATCCACTCAGCACTCGCCGAAAGTCGAGAATTCCCAGTTGCACGCGGAAATGAGGCAGCTCGTTATCGAACCGGTGCTGGAAACCGCGGGGCTAGATACTGACTCGATGGAAACCTGGATAAATCCGGCAGGCCGTTTTGAACTCGGAGGGCCTCGAAGCGATGCCGGACTTACTGGCAGAAAGATCATTGTCGACACTTACGGGGGCTTCGCGAGGCACGGCGGAGGCGCCTTCAGCGGAAAAGATCCATCGAAGGTGGACAGATCCGGCGCTTACGCCATGCGCTGGGTCGCCAAGAATGCTGTAGCAGCAGGACTCGCCGATCGACTCGAATTGCAGGTCGCCTATGCAATAGGCAAAGCTGCCCCGGTTGGACTTTACGTTGAGACTTTCGGCACTGGAAAGGTCGAGGATTCGAAGATCCTGTCGGCGATTATGGAGGTCTTCGACCTGAGGCCGGCCGCGATCATCCGGGATCTCGACCTGCTTAGGCCGATTTACCGACAAACCGCCAGCTATGGGCATTTCGGTCGCGAACTTGAGGATTTCACCTGGGAGAGGCTCGACCGGGTGAGCGCTCTGCAAAGCGCGGCGGGAATCTGAAATGACTTCGGCATCCATCGCCAGGGTGCTGATAGATTCCCCGCTGCCGCAACTGGATCGGTTGCTTGACTACGCGATCCCAATAGAACTGGCGGACTCCGCCCTGCCAGGCGTAAGAGTTACGGTGCCGCTTCGAAGCGGGCGCCGGTTAATGAATGGCTATCTTGTTGAAGTTGCTGATTCTGCTTCCTTCGAAGGAAGACTTAGTCCGATCGAAGCGGTGATCTCTCCTGCAAAGGTACTAACCGCCGAGCTGTACCAACTGGCGAGGAGAGTTGCTGACCGCGCCTCGGGCAGCGCAAGTGACGTGCTGAGGCTCGCAATCCCAAAGCGCCAGGTGCGGATTGAAAACAGCTGGCTGGAGGCGGGGCCGAAGTCCATCCCGATTCTGGGAACGAACTCAGTAAAGCTAGGCAATTATGATGATGCCCAGATTGATCGGCTTGTCCAGAACCGCGGCCGGGCGGCTCTCGAGGTCCTGCCGGGGGTGCGAAGCGCCGGCGAGCAATGGGTGGGAAGCTGGGCTTTCGATCTCGCGGAAATCGCGTCGAAAGCTCTGGGATCCGGTTCGGTAATCATTGCGGTGCCTGACTATCGGGATTTAGAACAGATTCTGGCCGCCGCCAAAGCGATGCTTCCAGAAGAGCGGATACTTCGAATCGATTCCGGTCAAACCGATCGCCTGCGCTATCGAGCCTTCTTGGAGTGCCTGTCCGGTTCTCCGAAGCTAATTATCGGCAACCGTTCTGCGGTGTACGCTCCTGCGAGCGACCTGGCCATGATCATCATCTGGAACGACGGCGACCAGCTCTTGCGGGAGCCACTTGCCCCATACGTTCACCCGAGGGATGCAGCGCTGGTCAGGCAGGAATTGCAGGAGACCGCGCTGATTTTTGCTGGCTTAACGAGAACGACTCAGGTGGAGAGACTGGTTGAAATCGGCTGGCTTGATGAGATCCAGCCAGTCAGGCGAACCACTCCCAGAGTCATCCTCACCGCCAAACAGATATCTCAGGATCCGCTGCCTTCCAGAGCGAGGATCCCGACCCTCGCCTGGCAGGAGGTATCCAAGGCACTAAAGAGCGGCCCTGCCCTGATTCAGACGGCAGTTCCGGGATACGTAACGCGGCTCAATTGCGAGCACTGCGGCGAACCTGCCAGGTGCAGGGAGTGTGCCGGACCGCTTGAACTGCAGTCTTCCAACTCGATACCTAATTGCCGCGTTTGCGGTGCGATTTCGGCAAACTGGGCATGTCCGAATTGCGGAAGGCAAAAGCTGCGCAGGAGTCGGCTCGGTGCGGAGAGAACCGCAGAGGACCTGGGGAAAGCTTTCCCTGGAATACCGGTGGTGGTCGCAGATGGGCAAAGGTCGATCACCACTGTTGACTCCAGCCCGAAGCTTGTAATAGCCACGAGAGGGGCCGAGCCGATAGCCAGCGACGGATATCAGGTGGTCCTGATTCTTGATGGCGAAAGACAATTGATGAGAGAAAGCCTCAACGTCGCGGAAGACTGTCTCCGTCAGTGGGTCGGAGCGATCAGCCTTGCGGCACCCGGCGCTCCTTCGATAATTACCGGGGTAACCGGAAGCCTTGGTGCGGCGCTGGCCACCTGGAGGCTCGTCGAGCAATCACGCAACGAACTAATCGAAAGGACGAAGCTGCGGTTTCCTCCATCGATTCGAGTTGCTGTGGTGAAGGGTGCGCAGGAGGAGATTTCTGTACTCGCAGGCGAGCTCAGGAGCCTGCCTGGAGTGGATATCCTCGGGCCCTCAGCCGGGGGAACTGGCGAGACCCGGATCGTAGTCAGATTTGAATATGGGACTGGGGCGTCAGTCGCGGCTCTGGTCCGGAGTGCTCTGGTTAGATCGGCAGTTGAGGCAAGCCGAGCAGGCGGGGGAAGGGTTCGTTTACCGTCGAGCCAGTCGCTTCGGGCGCGATTTGATGACCCGGATGTATTTGACTCGACTACTTTCTAGAGTGGGGATTGAGCTTCGAAAGGTGTGCAGTGCGGATAATATTTGCCGGAAGCCCGGCGGCAGCGTTGCCTTCACTGAAGTCGATCGCGCAGAGCGCTCACGAGATTGCGGCAGTTCTAACCAGAGAAGATTCCCTAACTGGCCGCAAAAGGCAGCTTATGCCAACTCCGGTAGCTCTGGAAGCCGAGCGACTGGGGCTGCCTGTAATCAAGGCCAACAGGGTGTCCGCAGTTGCCGAAGAGTTAATCGGATTGAATTCGGATCTGGGAGTAGTGGTTGCATACGGCGGAATGATCAAGCCCCCGCTGCTTGGCGCGCCGCGTTTTGAATGGATCAATCTTCACTTCTCCCTGCTGCCGCGATGGAGAGGAGCCGCGCCGGTCCAGCACGCGATTCTGAATGGCGATGATGTGACAGGGGCGACGGTCTTTCAGCTAACAGAGGAACTTGATGCCGGGCCCGTTTTCGGGATGATGACTCAGTCAATCGGAAAAAACGAGACATCCGGGCACCTGCTGGATTCCCTGTCCCTGAGCGGTTCAGCACTGCTGCTTCGGACCATAAACGGAATCGCCGAAGGCGGATTGTTCTCCCGCGAACAGGATGGCGAACCAACGCTGGCTCCGAAGCTTCAGTCTGAGGACGGGAGGATCGACTGGAGCCAGAGCGCAGTTGAAATAGACAATCGGATTCGCGCGGTAACCCCGGAGCCTGGAGCCTTCACAACCGTTCTTGGAGCAAGGTTCAAAGTTCATGATTCAAGAATCGATTTCGATGGACCGCCACTCAAACCCGGAGAGTTCGCCTTCAACGGGAAAGTACTTATTGGAACAGGTACCGCGCCGATAGAACTACTAAGGGTGCAGCCGGCAGGAAAGAAGCCGATGAGTGCCGGCGACTGGAGCAGGGGCGCGGGCGGAATCCGTAGCGCGGGCGACTGACAGCTAAGTAATTGAAGGCGTGGCCGCCGCTAGGCTCGAGTCATGAGCGTGCGAATCAACCCGAGCATCCTCTCAGCAGACTTCGTGAACATGGAACGGGATCTCCAGCTCATTGCCAATGCAGATCTGGTTCACGTGGATGTCATGGACAACCACTTCGTCCCGAACCTCACCTTTGGCCCTCAAATGGTCAAGAGAATTCAGGAGGTTTCTCCAGTTCCTCTGGACGTTCACCTCATGATCGAGGATCCGGATCGATGGGCAGTGGGCTATGCGGAACTCGGCGCAGCTTCTGTGACTTTCCATTTTGAAGCGACTGAGAATCCTTCCGCGCTGGCAGCGAGAATCAGGGATGCCGGCTCGAGAGCAGGAGTGGCAATAAAGCCCGGTACCGGGGTGGAAGGGTTGATCGGGCACCTCGGTGATTTCGATCAGATTCTCGTGATGACGGTAGAGCCCGGCTTCGGAGGACAGAAATTCATGTCGCAAGTACTGCCAAAACTGGAACTGCTTTCCAGGGCGATTCGCGCCGAATCGCCGGCGGACCTTTGGCTGCAGGTGGATGGCGGCATAGATCTGGAAACTATCGGGCGTGCGGCCGAAGCTGGAGCCAATACCTTCGTTGCCGGCTCCAGCGTCTTTTCAGGCGGCGAACCTGCCGAAAACATTGAGAGACTTCGAACCGCTGCGCGTCGACATTCAATCCACTGAGTCACCCGCTTCTGCTTTGATTGAGTAATGAATTCAAACTCGCCTGGCTTCAGCCGCTCAAAGCCCGAAATCGACTTCTTCGAAGGCGCACCGCCGACTGAGTTAATCGTTCGTGACATTGAGGTCGGTACCGGTGATACCGCATCGGCCGGCCAGACTGTCGAAGTTCACTACGTAGGCGTGGATCTTGAGACCGGAGAGGAATTTGACTCGAGCTGGGGCAAGGGTGAGTCCATTTCGTTCCCGCTGAGAGGATTGATTCAGGGATGGCAGGAAGGAATTCCCGGAATGAAGGTCGGGGGGAGGCGTGAACTGGTGATCCCGCCGGCTCTGGCCTATGGCCCTCCTGGCTCGGGGCATTCTCTGGCCGGCCGGACTCTAATTTTCGTGATCGACCTGCTTGGAGTGAGCTAACGGCGTTCACCGGGATTCAGGATATGAAAGTCAGGTTGGGATATTGAGCTCGAAAGAATCGGCCGGGTTTATCGGCTCGATCAGGTTTGATCAGGACGGGCGAGTGCCTGCAATCGTGCAGGAAGCCGCCTCCGGGACTGTGCTGAGGTTTTGCTGGCAGGATCGCGACACTCTTGAAAGTACTTTCAAAGAGGGAGTTGTGAGCTATGTTTCCTTCTCAGATCGCGAAGTGTCGACTATCGCAGAGGGTCCGGAAGAACAGATGATTCTCGTCGATGCGAGACTGGACTGCGATTCGACTGCGGTCCTACTAACGGTTGAGCCAGCGGGGGCCTCTTGCCACCTCGGGTCGCACTCCTGCTTCCAGTCTGAACCCAGGTTCACAATGGTTCTGGAAAGCGGCAAATGAGCATTCTCGAATGAGGACTACCGAAAGGACGCAGTTCAATGAACTTGCCTCTATTCACAAGGTTGTGCCGGTAGTTCGGACCCTGTTCGCAGACGGTGAGACCCCGATCGGTGTCTATCGCAAACTCGGTGCGAATTCCATGGGGTCGTTCCTGCTTGAGTCGGCCGAACAGGGTGGAATCTGGTCGCGCTACTCATTCATCGGTGCTTCGAGCTACGGAATTCTCAGCGAGGATTGCGGTCGCGCCAGTTGGATCGAAGGCGATGCGCCATACGGATTGAGTGAGACTCGCGCCTTTGGAGGAAGATTGGATGCCTCACCGCTCGAGGCCGTTAGCTATCTGCATGAACGCTGGTCGAGTGGGCGCATTCCGGACCTCCCTCCACTAACCGGAGGGCTGGTCGGATTCATCGGCTGGGATGCGATCAGAGAGATCGAAAACCTTGGCGACGGTCCGTCGAAGGAAACTGCGGTTCCGATTCAGGCGCTTAGCTTTGTCCGAGAACTGGTCATTATCGATCACTCAACCGGAGAAGTAAGCCTGCTCTTCAATGCTCTAATTGAAGCTTCGTCAGAACTGGATGAAATCTGGATTGCAGCCCAGTTGCGACTCGACGAACTCCAGTCAAGGCTTGCAGCACCCTCGGAGGCGTGGCTGGCAAGTATTGACAGGGAAAATGCGCTGCCCGCGAGAAACAGAGTCAGTGCTGAAGAATTCAAGGACGCGGTAACCACGGCCAAGCATCGCATCGGCGTAGGCGATATCTTCCAGGTGGTCCTGTCTCAGCGGTTTGATCTTGAGATCGGGTCAGACCCGCTCGATATTTACCGAATCCTGCGTACCTTGAACCCTAGCCCCTACATGTACTTTCTTGCCTTTGCGACGACGGAGGGCGAGCCATACTGGGTTGTCGGATCCTCGCCGGAGGCCCTGGTCAAGGCAAGCAACGGGAGAGTGTTCACTCATCCGATCGCGGGTTCGAGGCATCGTGGTGCAACTCCCGAACTCGACAGTCAGCTTGCGAGGGAACTCGAAGAGGATCAAAAGGAGCGGGCAGAACACCTCATGCTCGTAGACCTTGCCAGAAATGACCTGCTGAAGATCTGCGTCCCGGGCACCGTGGAAGTCACTGAATTCATGCAGGTGGAGAGATTCAGCCACATTATGCACCTCGTATCGTCAGTCGAAGGGGAGCTACAGCCGACAGCGAGTCCGATTGATGTATTCAAAGCCACTTTTCCTGCCGGAACACTTTCCGGAGCACCGAAGCCAAAGGCGCTCGAAGTTATCGATGAACTGGAGCCGGCCGGTAGAGGAATTTACGGGGGAGTAGTCGGCTATTTTGCGCTTTCGGGAGACCTCGACCTTGCCATTGCAATCAGAACGGCTGTGATATCGGGGGGATTGGCAACCGTACAGGCAGGAGCGGGGATCGTTGCAGATTCGAACCCGGATTCCGAATTCACGGAAACCGTCAACAAAGCCGCCGCTCCACTTCGAGCCATCGGAATTGCCGAGTCCCTGAAGCGGACGAACTAATGCCAACGAACGCACGAAAGCTCAAGAGCCGGCTGCTTCTTGCTGGGGTCCTCGGAGCGATAGCAGCGCTCCTGGCCTGGTCTCAAACCTGGTTTTCCGCCCGGTTCGCCGACTCCGCCAATGGCGTCGGAACCGTAGATGCGGCAGGAATGGAATCCGCTCCGGTTTTCATCGCCCTTTCACTGGCGGCACTTGCCTGCATAGCGGTACTTGCAATTGCCGGAAGACTTGCGAGAACCATTGGGTCGATACTTCTCGTGCTGTTTGGCGCAGGGATGTCTGTTTCCGCTCTGTTTGCACTGCTCGACCCGCTTCGGGCTGTCTCGTCCGGAGTGAGCAAGGCAACCGGAATTGACGGGCTGGAAGCCATTTCCGCAGTCGTCAAGTCAGTTTCAGCCAGCGCCTGGCCGTTCATCGGCATCGCAAGCGGCGCTGTTGTTGTAATTGTAGGAATTGCAATTCTTACTGTGCATCGATACTGGCCAGGATCTGCGGGCAGGTTCGAGTCCGGAGCTAAGGCAGTCTCGCGAAGCGAAGGCGAGGACTGGGCTGGCAGTTGGGACCAGCTGGCTGACGGTAATGATCCAACCGAAAATGTAAGTTAGGGGTTGCCTGGCCTTCAACTGCAACTTGCGCCGATAGACTGAGCGAAGCAAGACAATCCCAAGTGTGAAATCAGGAGTGACATGAGCAACGAAGACATATCGGATCCGGGTCACGGCAATTCCCCGGCCGCCTGGACCGGCGTGACGATAGTTTTCATTGGCTTCGTAGTTGCGGTCGCAGCTTTTTGGTTTAATTCGCTGACCATGTTCATTGTGGCCGTTGCTCTGGTTGCGGGCGGACCCCTCGTGGGATGGATTCTCGCAAAGGCCGGATGGGGAGTAGCCGGCCCGAGATACCAGTCCAAGAGCCAGCACTGAGCGGTCTTCTGGCCGAGCTCGTTGCGGGCGCCGCTGCGGATGCTGCCGAAAGGCAAACTGAACGCAGTCAGGCACAGCTTGAAATTGAAGCGCTCAGCGCACCCCCGGCGCTGGATGCCCTGGCGGCGCTCTCAGGCTCGCGACAACTCAAGATCATTGCAGAAGTGAAGCGAGCCAGCCCTTCAAGGGGCGATCTGGCTGATATTCCCGAACCGGGGTCGCTTGCAGCCGTTTACGAAACTTCAGGAGCGAGCGCGATCAGCGTGCTTACCGAATCCCGGAGGTTCAAGGGGTCACTTGAAGATCTGACTGCAGTCAGAAGTGCGGTCGCACTACCTGTCCTTCGAAAGGATTTCATTTCGACTGAGTATCAGGTGCTTGAAGCAAGGGCCGCGGGAGCGGATTTGATTCTGCTCATGGTTTCTGTACTTGACCAGAAAAGGCTGCGGGATTTGAAGCACCTGAGCGAAAGCCTCGGGATGACGCCGCTGGTTGAAGTGCACAGCAGGGAAGAGATGGCCAGGGCCGCGGACGTCGGTGCCAGACTGATCGGCGTGAACGCCAGAGACATGCGCACCTTCGAATTGGATCGCGAACTGTTCTCAACGCTCGCGCCCGGGTTCCCGGCTGACGCAGTCAAGGTCGCCGAGTCGGCGGTGAGAACCCCGGCAGATGTGGCCAGATACCGTGAGTCGGGAGCCGATGCAATTCTTATTGGCGAAGCGCTAGTAACTTCCGACCCCGCGAGCACGCTTAGAAGCTTTCTGGAGGTCGAGTGAGTCTTCGAGACCAACCGGGCCCCTACTTTGGCGAGTTCGGCGGAAGATTCGTCCCGGAATCTCTGGTTGAGGCAATCGACGAACTTTCTGCCGCCTACGATGTTGCCCGAAGCGACCCCGAGTTTCGCGCAGAACTTGAACGTCTCGGAAGGGAGTACACCGGCCGGCCATCGATCCTCACCGAAGTACCGCGATTTGCGGGCAGTTTCGGTGCGTCGAGAATCCTCCTCAAGCGCGAGGACCTGAACCACACCGGCTCTCACAAGATCAACAATGTTCTTGGCCAGGCTCTGCTGAGCAGCAGGATCGGCAAGCGAAGGCTGATCGCCGAGACCGGCGCAGGGCAGCACGGAGTCGCAACGGCCACGGCAGCGGCGCTCTTTGGCATGGAATGCACTGTCTATATGGGCGAAGTTGATACTGAACGGCAGGCACTAAACGTCGCGAGGATGAGACTGCTCGGGGCGGAAGTTATACCTGTCAGAACGGGCTCCCGCACCCTCAAAGATGCGATCAATGAAGCCATGCGCGACTGGGTTAGCAATGTTGCCAGCACCAACTATATTTTCGGTACCGTAGCCGGTCCGCATCCATTTCCAGCGATGGTGCGAGATTTCCAGAAGATAATCGGCGAGGAAGCAAGGGAACAAGTGCTCCAGGCCGTCGGCAGGCTCCCGAGTGCGGTTGCCGCCTGCGTTGGCGGAGGTTCGAATGCAATAGGCATCTTCGACGCGTTCCTTGATGATCAGGAAGTCGCTCTCTACGGATTTGAGGCCGGCGGAGACGGAATTGAAACGGCTCGCCATGCAGCGACCATCTCAAAGGGCCGACCGGGAGTACTGCATGGAGCCAGGAGCTACCTGCTTCAGGATGAGGACGGCCAGACCATTGAATCTCATTCAATTTCGGCCGGGCTGGATTATCCGGGAGTCGGTCCGGAACACTCCTGGCTCGCCTCGATCGGCAGAGTCAGGTATTCGGCAATCACCGACAGCGAGGCTATGGAGGCAATGCGGCTGCTCTCGAGAACCGAGGGCATCATCCCCGCTATTGAATCCGCCCACGCCCTCGCAGGGGCAGGAAAACTGGCTGCTGAACTGGAATCGGGGTCCGTGATTCTGGTTAGCCTGAGCGGCAGAGGGGACAAGGATATGGAAACGGCAAGTTCCTGGTTCTCGCTGGCTGGCGACTCCTAATGTCCGAAGTGCAGTCTTTGATCGATGAGCGGCGTCGCGCGGGGCGAGGCTGCCTCGTAGGCTACCTTCCGATCGGTTTCCCGAGCCTGGACGAGAGTATTGGTGCGGCGATAACGCTCGCCAATTCCGGGGTGGACATTCTGGAGCTGGGCATTCCATATTCTGACCCGGTAATGGATGGACCGGTCATTCAGCGCGCCACGCAGCGTTCGCTTGAAGGCGGATTTCGCGTTAGACAGGTCTTTGAAGCGCTGGAAACTATCCGTAATGAGTCGGCAGTCCCGACTCTGGTGATGACTTACTGGAATCCCGTTCTTCAGTTCGGAGTTCGAAACTTCGCGGCTGAACTGAAGAAGTCCGGAGCAAGCGGACTCATCACTCCGGACCTGATCCCGGACGAAGCTAAAGACTGGATCGAAATTTCCAGCGAGTTTGATCTCGATCGGGTTTTTCTGGCAGCACCGAGTTCGTCGAAAGAGCGACTGGATGCGATCACCAGGAATTCTCGCGGATTTGTTTACGCTGTCTCAACGATGGGGACCACTGGCTCGCGATCTGAACTCGACTCCGCAGCCAGAGCGCTTGTAGGCAGACTGCGCGAGGCTAATGCCGAGAGAATCTGCGTCGGGCTCGGAATCTCAACCCCCGAACAAGTCGCAGAAGTGCTCAAATACGCTGACGGAGCCATAGTCGGCTCTGCTTTCGTTTCGTCGCTTGAGACAGGTGGAATCGAGGCTCTCAGAGCGAAGGCTCAGGCTCTCTCGGGCAGTATTAGGCTTGGTTAGCGCCAAGCGTGAACTTTCGAAAGGCAATTGCTAACAGTGAACACGTACTTAGGGATTCTGCCCGCTTCCATCCCGAGCCCTGACTATGCCTGGCAGGTCTGGCGGGTGCCGCTGGGCGAGTGGTTCAGCTGGCTGGGGTTTATCCCGAAAGACTACGTACTGTCTATTCACGCTTACGCGATCTGCATACTAACCGGCATAGTCGCAGCCACCATCCTCACCGCTTTTAGGCTCAAGCAGCGTGGAGCAGACCCCGGCGTGGTTCTCGACATAGCCCTGTGGGCGGTTCCATTCGGAATCATCGGCGGCAGGATCTTCCACGTACTAACCCACCCGGATGACTACTTCGGCCCCGGCAAGGATCTCCTGAAGACCCTGTACATCTGGGAAGGCGGAATGGCGATCTTCGGTGCGCTCATGCTTGGAGCGGTTGGTACCTGGATTGGCTGCAAGATCTCCGGAGTAAGGTTCTGGAGTTTTGCTGACGCCCTCGCCCCAAGCCTTCTGCTGGCCCAGGCTTTCGGAAGATTGGGCAACTACTTCAATCACGAGCTATTCGGCCTGCCCACCGATCTGCCCTGGGGTCTCGAGATCGAATCGAGCAATCCGGCGTTCCCCGCAGGTCTGCCAGCCGGCACTCTGTTTCACCCGACCTTCCTGTATGAAATCATCTGGAATCTCATCGGGGTGGGTGTGCTGATTTTCATCGAAAGGCGCTGGAAGCTAGTGAAGAGGGTAATTCCCTTCTTCGAGTTTGAGGTCAAGGCACCCAAGCCCGGTGCGTTCCGCCTGCAGTGGGGGAGGCTGCTTGGCTGCTACCTGATCTGGTACGGAATTGGCCGCAGCTTCTTCGAGTCGATTCGAATAGATCCGAGCGAGATTTTCCTCGGAATTCGAACCAACGTCTGGGCTTCGTTCGCGGCAATTGCAGTGGGACTGACCATTCTCATCGTGCAGGGACGCAGGCACCCCGGTCTCGAACCGAGCCCATACGTTCCAGGTCGCGAGTGGGATCCCGAGGCTGGTGTACACTCTGAGCACGTCTATTCGGATTCGGACTTTGACGGCAAAGAGGTCGCAAAGTCGAACAAGGCAAACGAAGCCAGTCGGGCAGGAAAGAAGTAGGCAGCCAAAAGCAGCTTTGCTAAATCCATAGCCCAAAATCCTGGAACCCGGTCGATCGGCTGGGTCGCAAATTGGGCCACCGACGTCCCTTGATTCAATTCCTGGGGATGCCGAAATGCCTGTTTGCCCGCTCAACCATCGCTACAGTGCTGTTCCTGCCAAAACCGGGCTCTACGATCCTGCGTTTGAGAAAGACGCCTGCGGAATAGCGATGGTCGCAACTTTGCGCGGTTCCGCCGGCCACGACATCGTTGAACTAGCTCTGAACGCTCTCAGGAATCTCGAGCATCGCGGGGCTGTCGGCGCTGACGAAGGAACGGGTGACGGTGCCGGCATTCTCATCCAGCTGCCGGACACCTTCCTGCGCAATGCAGTCGAATTCAAATTGCCACCGGCCGGCCACTATGGCACCGGGATTGTTTTCCTGCCGCAGGCAGATTCCGAGTTGCGGAGCGCCAGAGAGCAGATTCATGAGCTAGCTCGAATTGAGGGCCTTACGGTACTCGGCTGGAGACAAGTACCGATCGACCTGAGAGCCGTAGGGAAGCAATCCACGGCGGTAATGCCTGCGATTCATCAGATCTTCGTGGGGAGCCCTGGCGATGAAAGTTCTGGCATAGAACTTGAGCGAAGACTATTCCGACTCAGAAGCCGTGCAGAGCGCAGTTCTGAGGCCTACTTTTGCTCGCTCTCCGGCAGAACAATGATCTTCAAGGGAATGGTCACCGCGCTCCAGCTCGGCCGCTTCTACCGTGATCTGGCCGAGCCTTCGCTCGCTTCGAGATTCGCAATAGTGCACTCCCGCTTCTCGACCAATACCTTTCCGTCCTGGCCCTTAGCCCAGCCGTTTCGAATGATCGCCCATAACGGTGAAATCAATACCATCCAGGGGAATCGGAACTGGATGCGCGCTCGGCAGTCGCAACTATCCACCGAAGTGCTCGGGAACATTGACGAGCTGTTCCCAATAATTACACCTGGCGGCAGCGACTCTGCGGCGTTCGACGAAGTCTTCGAACTCCTGACGCTTGCTGGCAGATCGCTCCCGCATGCGATGCTCATGATGATTCCCGAAGCTTTCGAAAATGATCAGAGCCTGCCGCAGTCGCAGAAGGACTTCTACGAATACCACTCGGTGCTAATGGAGCCATGGGACGGCCCTGCCGCGATAATCGCGACCGACGGCAGGCTAATTGGTGCAACTCTGGATCGCAACGGACTGAGACCGGGAAGGTTCATGATCACCGATTCCGGGCTGGTAGTTCTCGCAAGCGAGGCCGGAGTTATAAAGGTTGACGAGAGCACGGTGGTCAGGAAAGGCAGGCTGAGTCCGGGAAATATCTTCCTCGTTGATACCGAAGCAGGCCGGATCATTGAAGATCAGGAAATCAAGGAGTCTCTTTCTGCCGCGCAGCCCTGGGGAAAGTGGCTCGAGGAAGGCCGGATCAACCTGCGGGATCTGCCGGAGAGGGAGCATGTAGTCCACACCTCCGCATCCGTAACCAGACGCCAAAGGACCTTCGGCTACACCGAAGAGGAGTTGCGGGTAATTATCGAGCCGATGGCCAGAACCGGCGTGGAACCGGTTGGTGCTATGGGCTCGGATACCCCGATAGCTGCCCTTTCCGATCGGCCCCGACTGCTATTCGACTACTTCACCCAGCAGTTTGCCCAGGTTACGAATCCGCCACTGGACAGCATCAGAGAGGAGATCGTCACCTCCATGAAGCTCGCATTGGGCCCGGAGAGAAACCTGCTCACTGCAACTCCGGAACACGCTTTCCAGATTGTTCTGGACTTTCCGGTACTGAACAATGACGAACTTGCGAAAATCCAGCACATAGATGCTTCACCCGGCAATAAAACCACAACCACGGTTCGTGGCCTGTATCGGGTCGATGACGGCCCCCGAGCTATGCAGGATCGGCTTAGCGAGATTTGCCGGGAGGTTGACGAGGCGATCTCTCAGGGCGCGAAATACCTGATTCTCTCTGACCGCGAGTCGAACAGGGAATTCGCTCCAATTCCCTCTTTGCTCCTGCTCTCTGCCGTACATCACCATCTCATCCGACAGGAGAATCGACTCAAGGTAGGGATTATCGTCGAAGCAGGGGATGTCCGAGAAGTTCACCACGCCGCCCTGTTGATCGGCTACGGAGCTTCTGCCGTTAACCCCTATCTGGCCATGGAGAGTGCTGAAGAGCTGGTCCGGCGCGGGATCATCACCGAGGTCTCCGCCGAAGAAGCAGTCGCCAATATTATTCGGGCTCTCGGCAAGGGAATCCTCAAGACCATGTCGAAGATGGGCATTTCTGTTGTCTCTTCCTATGCCGGTGCTCAGGCTTTCGAGGCGATTGGCTTGGCTCAGGAATTTGTGGACGAGTACTTCGAAGGCACCGTCTCAAGGCTCGGCGGAGTTGGAATTGAAGTTATAGCCGAGGAGAACCTAAGGCGACATCAGGCTGCCTATCCCGACCAGGAAGGGTCGAACGCCCACTTGAGGCTGCCCATCGGCGGGGAATACCAGTGGCGCCGAGGCGGCCCCGCTCATTTGTTCAACCCGGAAACGGTATTCCGCCTGCAGCATTCGACGAGACAGCGGCGGTTCGACATCTTCAGGCAATACTCGAAGCTCGTAGACGATCAGTCTGAATCGCTAAAGACAATTCGCGGACTCTTCCGTCTGAATGCGAACGGAAGAGAACCGATTCCGATCGAAGACGTCGAACCGGCCTCCGAGATCATCAGGAGGTTCTCAACGGGTGCCATGAGCTACGGCTCGATTAGTCAGGAAGCTCACGAGACTCTTGCCATTGCGATGAATCGACTGGGAGCGAAGAGCAATACCGGCGAAGGAGGGGAGAGTCTGGACCGGCTTGAGGATCCGGCAAGATGCAGCGCAATCAAGCAGGTCGCTTCTGCCAGATTCGGGGTCACGAGTCTCTACCTGAATCGGGCGACCGACATTCAAATCAAGATGGCGCAGGGTGCAAAACCCGGCGAGGGCGGCCAGTTGCCGTCAGAGAAGGTCTATCCGTGGATTGCGGAAACCAGGAATTCAACTCCCGGAGTCGGGCTGATCAGCCCGCCGCCGCACCACGATATCTATTCGATTGAAGATCTGAAACAGCTCATTTTCGACCTAAAGCGAGCGAATCCGAAAGCCAGAATTCAGGTCAAGCTTGTGAGCCAGTCGGGAATTGGGGCGGTAGCGGCAGGGGTCGTGAAGGCGAAGGCGGATGTCGTGCTCGTTTCCGGCCACGATGGCGGCACCGGAGCTAGCCCGCTTTCCTCCCTCAAGCATGCAGGCACCCCGTGGGAAATCGGTCTCGCGGAGGCGCAGCAGACACTCACCCTGGACGGCCTCAGAGACCGAATCGTTCTACAGGTCGACGGTCAGCTGAAGACCGGCAGGGATGTGATCATTGCGGCAGCACTCGGAGCAGAGGAGTTCGGGTTTGCCACCGCGCCGCTCGTGGTATCAGGCTGCGTAATGATGCGAGTGTGTCATCTGGACACCTGCCCGGTGGGAGTGGCGACGCAAAATCCAGAACTGCGGGCAAGATTCAGCGGAAAGCCGGAATTCGTAGAGAACTTCTTCGAATTTCTCGCAGAGGAGGTCAGGGGTTACCTGGCAGAACTCGGCTACAGGCGGCTCGACGACATTGTCGGAAGAACCGAGATCATAGATGCGAGCCGCGCCGTTTCGCACTGGAAAGCTGACGGACTGAATCTGGAACCCATCCTGAAGGTCGGCGATCTGGAGGCAGTCAGGCACTCCCGGGATCAGGATCACGAGCTTCAGGATCACTTCGACAATCAACTAGTTCGGGATTGCGACGAAGTGTTCGCATCAGGAATGCAGCGCAGGTTCGAACTCGCGGTTTCCAACACCGACAGGGCGGTTGGAGCCCTGCTTGGCCATGAAGTAACCAGAAGGATGGGGGCGGGAGGACTCCCAGAGGGCACGATAGGAGTCTCACTCAGAGGCACCGCAGGCCAATCTCTGGGTGCCTTCCTCCCGAGCGGGATCACCATTCGACTCGAAGGGGAGGCCAATGACTATCTCGCAAAGGGTTTGTCTGGCGGGCGAATCATCGTCTCGCCCGATCGGGGAAGTGTCTTTCCGGCGGAGCGAAACGTAATTGCCGGCAATGTCATTGGCTACGGTGCTACCTCAGGCGAAATTTTCATTCGAGGCGTGGTCGGCGAGCGATTTCTGGTTAGGAATTCGGGAGCAGTAGCCGTCGTGGAAGGAGTTGGCGATCATGCCCTCGAATACATGACGGGAGGGGTAGCGGTAATCCTCGGTTCTACGGGTCGAAACCTGGCGGCCGGAATGTCTGGCGGGATGCTCTTCCTGCGCAAGTTCCGCCCGGAGCGAGTGAATCGTCAGGCCCTGGATTCTGGTGAACTGCTAATCGAAGACCTTGAACCGGAAGATATCCAATTGCTCTCGGATCTGCTTGAGCGCCATTTGAATGAGACCGGATCGGTACTTGCAGAACGAATGCTCTCAAACAGGTCCGAACTCGGTCAACAGTTTGTAAAGCTTATTCCGAGGGGATTCAAGGCGGTAACAGGAGCACAAAAAGAGTTTGAGCACTCGGGGCTGGACCCTCTGGGTCCGCTTGCCTGGGAGAGGATTCTGGAGGTCGCGCATGGCTGATCCGAAGGGATTCCTGAAGATTCGTAATAGAGAGCTTCCAGGGCGGCGCCCAGTGCCGATTCGCCTGCTCGACTGGAAGGAAGTGTATGAAGCGGCCGACCCTCAGGTCGTGCGCAGGCAGGCGACGCGCTGTATGGATTGCGGCATCCCGTTTTGCCATCAGGGATGCCCTCTTGGAAACCTGATTCCGGAATGGAATGATCTGGTCAGAGGGGGAGAGGACCGCGAGGCAGCGGAGAGGCTCCTGGCCACCAACAACTTTCCGGAATTCACCGGCCGCCTGTGTCCAGCTCCGTGCGAGTCGGCATGCGTACTTGGCATAAGTCAGGAACCGGTGACCATAAAGCAGATCGAGCAGTCGATTATCGACACCGCCTGGGCTCGAGGCTGGGTGCAGCCGCTCCCGCCGAACCGCCTCACCGGCAAGACGATTGCCGTAGTCGGGTCCGGTCCGGCCGGCCTGGCTGCCGCTCAGCAACTAACTCGGGTCGGTCATACGGTCGCTGTTTTTGAGCGGGATGATCGGCTCGGGGGGTTGCTTAGGTACGGAATCCCCGATTTCAAGCTTGAAAAGGGCCTCATTGACAACCGTCTGAATCAAATGCGGGAAGAGGGAACGAAATTCAGAACCGGTGTGAACGTCGGAGTCGATCTGAGCTGGAGCGAATTGAAATCCCGCTACGACGCGGTCGTCATCGCAACAGGAGCACTTGAAGCCAGAGAGCTGGAGGTACCAGGCCGGAATCTGGCTGGAATCCACCAGGCGATGGACTACCTGGTTCAGCAGAATCGGGTCAATTCTGGCGAATTCGGCGAAGGCAGTCGAGTCACCGCAGAGGGCAAACGAGTTGTCATTCTCGGCGGCGGCGACACGGGTGCCGACTGCATTGGCACAGCACACCGCCAGGGTGCGGTTTCCGTCACCAGCCTTGCAATTGGAGCCCAGCGCCCGAAGCTGAGATCGGCTGAGGAACCCTGGCCGGTAGATCCGCTGCTCTTTGAAGTAACAAGCTCACACGAGGAAGGCGGAGATCGAAAGTTTCTGGCTACTACGATCGAGTTCACCGGAAATCGGCTCGGAGAAGTGACCGGACTCAGGGTCGCCGAGACTGAATTGTTCGAAGGCGGAAGACGGCCGAAGCCGGGCACTGAAGTGGTACTAGAGGCCGATCTCGTACTGCTGGCGCTCGGGTTCACCGGCACTCAGGAAAGCGGGCTGTCAGTCCAGCTTGAGCTGACCGCGAAGAATGGCAAACTTGGGCGCGACAAGGACTATGGTTCTGAGGTCCCCGGTGTATTCATCGCCGGCGACGCCGGTCGTGGTGCCTCACTGATCGTTTGGGCGATCGCTGAGGGTCGGGCCGCGGCCGCTGCCGTAGACCGGTACCTTGAAGATAAGACTCAATTACCCGAACCGATCAAATCAGGCGAAACGGCGATCAGGCTCTGATTGTACGAAGCAGCACCAATTCAACGAACTAAGGAAGCAAGTGAGACGCGCAAAAATCGTGGCCACTTTGGGGCCGGCGACCTCAAGCTATGAAAATATCCGGGCAATAGTAGAAGCCGGAGTGGATGTCGGGAGGCTCAACCTCAGTCACGGCAGCCATGAAGTTCATGAGGAGGTTTACGCGAACTTGCTGCGAGCCGCGAAGGACGCAGGAAGGGCGGTTGCAGTCCTCGCTGACCTGCAGGGTCCGAAGATTCGGCTTGGAAATTTCGAGAATGGGCCGTACGAACTCGAAGTGGGCGACGAATTCAGGATCACGATCAAGGACGTGCCGGGAACGCGTGAGATTTGTTCAACGACTTATAAGGGCCTGCCCTCCGATGTCAAGGCGGGCGATCCTATTCTCATTGACGACGGAAAAGTCACCCTGAGAGTGGTTTCAACCGATGGCGAGACGGTAACTACGGTCGTCGAAGTTCCCGGTGAAGTTTCCGACCATAAGGGGATCAACCTCCCAGGCGTGGCGGTCAATGTTCCTGCGCTTTCCGAAAAGGACGAGGAAGATCTGCGCTGGGCTCTGGATCTCGGGGTTGATTTCATTGCGCTTTCATTCGTTCGGACGGCCGAGGACGCCCTGAAGGTTCGTGAAATCATGGCCGAGAAGGGTAGGAAGATCCCTGTCATCGCGAAGATCGAAAAACCGCAGGCGGTCGACAATCTTGAGGCGATCATTGATGCGTTCGACGGAATTATGGTGGCCAGAGGTGACCTCGGAGTCGAACTTCCTCTAGAGGCAGTTCCGATCGTCCAAAAGCAGGCAGTTGAACACTGCCGCAGGATGGCAAAGCCGGTGATCGTAGCTACTCAAATGCTCGAATCGATGATTTCCAGTCCTCGGCCGACGAGAGCGGAAACTTCCGATGTCGCGAACGCCGTGCTGGACGGGACGGATGCCGTGATGCTAAGCGGGGAAACAAGCGTTGGTGAATTTCCGGTAGTAACGGTGCAAACCATGGCAAGGATTATCGAGTCGACGGAAGATCACGGGCTGGAGCGGATCGCTCCGATCAAGGCAAAACCGCGTACCCAGGGTGGGGCGGTGACTCTTGCCGCGGCCGAAGTCGCCGAGTTCGTCGAAGCCAAGTTCCTGTGCGTATTCACCCAGTCAGGTGATTCTGCCAGGAGAATGTCAAGGCTGCGGTCAAGGATTCCGATGCTCGCGTTTACGCCTGAGCCGGGCATCCTGAGGAGAATGGCCCTAACCTGGGGAATCCGCTCATTCCTGGTCCCACTGGTTACCCATACCGACGCCATGTTCGCTCAAGTAGACGAAATACTGATCGCGGAAGGACTCGCAGAAGTTGGGGACAGGGTCGTGGTGATTTCAGGTTCTCCTCCAGGAATCCCCGGCTCGACTAACGACTTGCGGGTTCACACCATCGGTGATGCTATGAACGCGGCGGCTCCTGCCTGGGCCAAGTCGAACTAAGTGCCGGTGGTGGGACTTGAACCCACACGCCCTTTCGAGCAAAGCATTTTGAGTGCTCCGCGTCTGCCATTCCGCCACACCGGCTCGGGTGATCGAACCCAAGACTATCGCAACTGGCGATTCCTCTAGGATTTGAGTGTGGTCGATGAAAATGGCGCTCAGGCGGTACCCCGAAGGGTAGTCGTCGCAGAGGACGAGTCGCTCATTCGACTGGACATCGTCGAGACTTTGCGAGACAACGGGTTCGACGTAGTAGGGGAAGCCGGAGATGGCGAAGCGGCCGTCGCACTTGCAACCGAATTGCGACCTGACCTGGTCGTGATGGATGTCAAAATGCCAAAGCTCGATGGTATTTCGGCAGCGGATCAATTGACTAAGGGGAGGATCGCCCCAGTCGTGTTGCTGACTGCCTTCAGCCAGAAGGAACTCGTAGAGCGAGCAACCGAAGCCGGCGCTCTCGCATACGTGGTCAAGCCGTTTACACCGAATGACCTCCTGCCGGCGATAGAGATCGCACTGGCAAGGCACGCTCAAATTGTGGCCCTTGAGACTGAGATAGCCGACCTCGCGGAGCGCTTCGAGGCGCGAAAGCTGGTTGAGCGCGCCAAGGGGCTGCTCAACGAAAAGATGGGGCTGACCGAGCCGGAGGCGTTCCGGTGGATTCAGAAGGCATCGATGGATCGCAGGATGACTATGCAGGCGGTTGCTGCTGCAATCATCGACCAGCTCAGCGCGAAGAAGAGCTAGCGAAGAAGAACTAGCCGAGCAAACCTAGGCGTCGCGGAGCAGATTCGTCATCCGTACTGTAGACAGGCGATTTCCGTCATCGTCGGTCAGCACGATTTCGTGAACCGTGATCGTTCTGCCGAGACTGATCGCCTTGCAGGTGCCGGTCACCCAGCCAGAGGCTACTGAACGGGAGTGGCTTGCGCCGATTTCGATTCCGACCGCATATCGACCAGGACCGGCGTGAAGGTGGGCAGACATGGAGCCGAGGGATTCCGCGAGTACGAGGTGAGCACCTCCGTGGAGAATCCCGTAAGGCTGGGTGTTTCCCTCAACCGGCATCCTCGCAATTGACAACTCGGGACTAGCCGAAATGACCTCGATTCCCATCTTCCTGCCCAGTTCTCCGGCGGGGGCCGCGGGGTCTACTTCAATACTTGGAACGCCCATTTTCGGAGATTCCTCTCTTGGTTCCATGTCAGTGCCGACGGGTAGGCTTGCGACGTGTCAGACAAGCAGAAGCCTACCCTCATGGTCATTGACGGCCACTCTCTGGCATTCAGGGCTTTCTACGCACTGCCTCTGGATAGTTTCATCACGAGGGACGGCCAGCACACAAACGCTATCCACGGCTTCATTTCAATGCTGCTTTCGCTCCTGCAAAACGAAAAACCGACCCACATCGCCGTCGCCTTCGATATCTCCCGCTATTCCTTCAGGACCCGGCTCTATCCCGAATACAAAGGCACTCGCTCCGAAACCCCTCCGGAGTTCAAGGGACAGATCCCACTCCTCCAGGAGGCGCTCGAAGCCATGGGCATTCCTACCCTCAGCAAGGAAGACTTCGAAGCGGATGACATTCTCGCGACTCTCGCAAGCAAGGGCGCTGAGCAGGGCTACAAGGTGCTGGTCGTCTCCGGAGATCGCGACACCATACAGTTGGTGAACGAAGACGTTACTCTGCTGTACCCGAACGTCAGGGGGGTTTCGGAACTCAAGCGATACGATCCCGCGGCGGTTATGGAGAGGTACGGCATTCCCCCCGAAAAGTATCCGGAAATCGCCGCACTGGTCGGTGAATCCAGCGACAACCTCATCGGCATTGACAAAGTTGGAGAGAAGACCGCACTGAAATGGGTGCTGGAATACGGCGATCTCAACGGAATCCTTGAGCACGCAGACGAGATCTCCGGTGTAGTCGGAGAGAACCTGCGCTCTCAAAAGGATCGTGCGATTCTCAACCGGCAACTCAACCATCTGGTTACCGATGTCGATCTGTCTGCTCAACCCGAAGATCTGGCGCGGGGCGAAATCAACACCGAGCAAGTGCGAGCAGTGTTCGGCAAACTCCAGTTTCGAACACTGCTCGAACGAGTCCTGAAGCTGGCAGGAGAAAGACCGGGTCAGAGCGAATCGCCTTCAAGCGCTGCCCCAACCACATCTGGCGCAGCTGCACCGCCGGTTCGCAAACTCGTTGACGAGGAACTCGAGAACTGGATGGCATTAAACCTCGCCAACCAGTCAAAGCCCGCGGGCCTCACGGTCGAAGCCAACTCAGAGGGATTGGTTTCTATTGGGATAGCTGCAAGCGACGACTCCGTCTATATCCCTTGGGGAAAACACCGACCGGATTATGCGGCGCTGGAAACCTGGCTCAATTCAACTTCTCCGAAGTGCCTGTTCGATTCCAAAACCGCTTTCAAGGCCCTTAGCGATGCAGAAATAGAGCTCGCTGGAATCAGTTTCGATTGCAGGCTTGGCAGTTGGCTCCTGCAGCCTGGCGGCAAGCAGGAGGGAATTGAAGCTCAGGTCTTCGAACAGCTTGGCGAAACTCTGCCCGTGGCCGACCAAAACCAGTTGATTCCGGAAGTTGAGGGACTTAACCCCGCAACCGAAGCCTGGTACGTCTTCAGACTGGGCGAAGAGCTGGCGAGCAAGCTCAGCGCAGGTTCGGCAAGAGTGCTGTCCGAAATTGAGATTCCGCTTATTCCGGTACTGGCAAGGCTTGAACTGACCGGGATTGCGGTGGATTCAAAGAAGCTCTCCGGGCTCAACAAGAGCCTCGGCGACAGGGCGGCTCGAATTGCAGCAGAAGCCTTCGCGGCTATCGGACACGAAGTAAACCTCGGTTCTCCAAAACAGCTTCAGCAAGTGCTGTTCGAAGAACTCGGGATGCCGAAGACCCGTTCCACCAAGACCGGCTATTCAACAGACGCTGCGGCCCTCGCCGATCTGCAGGACCAACTGGACGAACCGCATCCGTTTCTCGATCTGCTCCTGCAACACCGCGATGCAACCAAGCTCAGACAAATGGTGGAAACCCTTGAGAAGGCAATCGCGTCCGACGGCAGGATCCACACAACCTACGACCAGACCGGCACGAGTACCGGTCGAATCTCCTCGAATGATCCGAATCTGCAGAACATTCCGGTGAAGACCGAAGAGGGTCGGCAAATCCGTTCGGCTTTCGTGGCGGGGGGAGGTTTTGAAACCTTGCTCACCGCCGACTATTCGCAAATCGAAATGCGGATCATGGCTCACTTGTCTGGAGATGCCGGGCTCATTGAGGCTTTCAATCACGGCGAAGACCTGCACCGCTTTGTCGGCTCGCGAATCTTCGGAGTGGAACCGGCGGCTGTGACTCCCACCATGCGCGCAAAGGTCAAGGCGATGTCCTACGGCCTCGCCTACGGATTGAGCGCCTTCGGGCTTTCCAAGCAGCTTCGGATCGAAGTCTCTGAAGCCAAACAGCTGATGGTCGACTACTTCGCGAGATTCGGGGCAGTTCGCGATTATCTGCGCAATGTTGTCGCACAGGCGAAGATTGACGGCTATACCGAAACCATTTTCGGTCGCAGGCGTCCATTCGCGGATCTCAATTCACCGAATCGGGTGCTTCGGGAAAACGCCGAGCGGCAGGCGCTCAATGCACCGATTCAGGGGAGCGCCGCGGACATCATAAAGATCGCCATGATCCGGATTGACGACGATATGAAACAAAAGCAGCTTCGGTCGCGAATGCTCCTTCAGGTTCATGACGAGCTGGTTTTCGAGGTTGCCTCCGGAGAACTTGAAGAACTAACCGCGATAGTCAGGGAACGCATGGGTTCAGCTGCAGAGCTCAAGGTGCCGCTTGACGTCCAGGTGGGCACGGGCCCTGACTGGGACGCTGCCGCGCACTGAACTGCGGCAATGAGCCGCAGCGTCGCGCCGTAAGATTGTTCCTATGACAGCGCAAAGCGCCGCGACTGAATCAGCGCGCGAACCAAGCCAAATCGACAAAATCGCAGAGGATTGGGTCACGACCCTCGCGGACCTGGTCCCCGAAGTTGCAATTTGGATCGGCATTCCGGGTCGATACGAGGAATTCGGCGACTATTCGCCAGCCGGCCAGGAAAGGCTGCTCGCGGAGAGCAGGAAGGTGCTCGCAAAGCTTGGTGCGGCATCTCCGGCAGACGAGGTCGATGAGGTCACCAAGACCGATATGACCAATGAGATCACCCTCGACATCGAGCAGTATGACGCTGGGCTCTGGAAGCGCGACCTCAACGTAATCGCTTCTCCCGCACAGCAGATCAGGGATGTGTTCGACCTCATGTCACACGACTCGATCTCGGACTGGGAGACGATCGCCGGCCGGCTGCAGAACCTTCCAGGAGCCATCGACGGCTACATCGAGACTCTTCGGGTTGGCATTAAGGACGGCACGGTTCCTGCCAAACGCCAGGTTCTGGAGGTCATGGCACAGACCAAGAAGCATTCCGGCAGCGATGGCTTCTTCTTCAAGTTCACCGAGGGCGCCTCGGTTAGCGAAGGAGAAATTTCAGATTCTCTCCGCGCCGAACTGAAGAAGGGGGCTGAGGCTTCCGCTGGCGCGTATGGAAAGCTGGTCGATTTCTTCGAGAGCGAGCTCGCCCCTGCGGCAAGCGAAACCGACGGGATCGGCCGCGATCTTTACGCCCTGCTTTCCCGCAGGTTCCTCGGCGCGAAGATCGATCTCGATGAGACCTATGAGTGGGGCATAGAGGAACTCGCCCGGATGGTTGAAGAGCAGTCGCGCATCGCCCAGGAGATCAAACCTGGGGCGAGCGTCGAAGAAGCGATCGAGATTCTCGACGCCGATCCGAAGCGAAAGCTCCACGGTACCGATGCCTTGCAGAAGTGGATGCAAAAGCTCAGTGACACCGCGGTCGAGGAGCTCTCCAAGTCTCACTTCAACATCGCGGAGCCGATTCGCAAACTCGAATGCATGATCGCTCCCACCCAGGAGGGTGGCATTTACTACACGAGCCCGAGCGACGACTTTTCAAGAGCCGGCCGGATGTGGTGGTCCGTTCCCGAGGGAGTCACCGAGTTCAACACCTGGCGCGAAACCACGACGGTTTACCACGAGGGAGTCCCCGGCCACCACCTGCAGATTGCCCAGGCAGTCTACAACCGGGCGAAACTCAACACCTGGCGCAGGCAGCTTGCTGGAACCAGCGGCCATGCGGAGGGCTGGGCGCTCTATGCGGAGCGGCTCATGGAGCAGCTCGGCTACCTTGACGACCCTGGTGATCGGCTCGGAATGCTTGACGGCCAGCGGATGCGCGCTGCCAGAGTCGTTCTCGACATAGGCGTGCACCTCGGCAAGCAGAACCTCGACGGCAGCGGAGTTTGGGAGTACGACTACGCCTTCGATTTCATGAAGAAGAACGTCAACATGAACGAGCCGTTTGTCAGGTTCGAGGTCAACCGCTACTTCGGCTGGCCGGGCCAGGCGCCGTCCTACAAGGTCGGGCAGCGCATCTGGGAGCAAATTCGCGACGAGGTCAAGGCCCGGGAAGGAGCTGCCTTCGATATCAAGGAGTTCCACCGCCGCGCACTCGACCTCGGCGGAGTCGGCCTCGACACCCTTAAGTCCACTCTGCTCAAGTAGAGACCGCGGCTGGCTATAGGCCCGCTTTGGCAATGCAGCGTGGGATTCGATAGGCTGGAACGTCACGCCTGTGCATACAGGATCGTGACGTCCTGTCCGCCTGCCGCGGCGAATTCAAGAATCCTCAATTCTTCGCGGCCTTACCCATGTCCATACTGGAGCACCAACTACATGACTAGCGCAACCACTACCGGCCCCAAGCAGGTCGCAATCAACGACATCGGATCTGCTGACGACATCCTGGCCGAGGTTGAAAAAACTCTAAAGAGCTTCGACGACGGAGACCTGATTCAGGGCACCGTAGTCAAGATCGACCGCGACGAGGTTCTGCTCGACGTCGGTTACAAGACCGAGGGAGTGATTCCCTCCCGTGAACTTTCAATCAAGCACGACGTAGACCCTGATGAAGTGGTCAAGGTCGGCGACACCGTAGAGGCCCTCGTCCTTCAGAAGGAAGACAAAGAGGGTCGCCTCATCCTCTCCAAGAAGCGGGCTCAGTACGAGCGCGCCTGGGGGGATGTCGACAAGATTCGCGAGCAGGATGGCATCGTCACCGGCACCGTGATCGAGGTCGTCAAGGGCGGACTCATCGTGGACATCGGCCTGCGCGGCTTCCTGCCGGCTTCGCTCATTGAACTCAGGCGAGTTCGGGACCTTTCCCCGTACCTCGGCCAGGAGATCGACGCCAAGATTCTCGAACTCGACAAGAACCGCAACAACGTGGTTCTGTCCCGCCGCGCCCTGCTCGAACAGAGCCAGAGCGAGAGTCGCAGCTCCTTCCTCGGCAATCTGGCCCGCGGCCAGGTTCGCAAGGGAGTTGTTTCGTCCATCGTCAACTTCGGAGCCTTCGTGGATCTCGGCGGAGTTGACGGTCTCGTTCACGTTTCCGAACTGAGCTGGAAGCACATTGAGCACGCGAGCGAGGTCGTAGAGGTCGGTCAGGAAGTTACGGTAGAGATCCTCGAGGTCGAGATGGACCGCGAACGCGTTTCGCTTTCTCTCAAGGCAACTCAGGAAGACCCGTGGCAGCTCTTCGCAAGAACCCACGCGATCGGCCAGGTTGCTCCCGGAAAGGTCACCAAGCTCGTCCCGTTCGGCGCCTTTGTACGAGTCGCAGACGGCATTGAAGGCCTGGTTCACATCTCAGAGCTTTCGGGCAAGCACATCGAGCTCGCTGAGCAGGTCGTTTCCGTCGGCGATGACGTATTCGTGAAGGTCATCGACATCGATCTGGAGCGCCGCCGCATTTCGCTTAGCCTCAAGCAGGCCAACGAAGGTGTAGACCCCGAGGGAACCGAATTCGACCCCGCGCTCTACGGAATGCTTACCGAATACGACGAACAGGGCAACTACAAGTACCCTGAGGGCTTCGACCCGGAGACCAACGAATGGCGCGAGGGCTTCGAGGACCAGCGCGAGAAGTGGGAGCGCGATTACGCGGCTGCCCAGCAGCGCTGGGAGGCGCACAAGAAGCAGGTTGCTGCGGCAGCAGAGGACCTCGCTGAAGAGGCCGCCTCCGAAGGGGCAAGCTCGTTCTCAAGTGAGACCGTGGCATCCGGTACCCTCGCAGACGACGAATCGCTTGCTGCACTTCGCGAAAAGCTCGCAGGCAACTCCTGATTCAATAGCTCCGCGAAACGGGCTCGTCCTTCGGGACGGGCCCGTTTGCTTTTCGGCCATTGCTAGCGGCTAGCATTTGCAGGTGTACCTGATCGGGCTTACCGGGGGAATCGCATCCGGAAAGAGCGTTGTTTCAGCGCGCCTCAGAGAACTAGGCGCGGTGATAGTGGACGCCGACGCAATTGCCAGAGAAGTCGTGGAACCGGGCCAGCCCGCGCTCGGGCGAATTGTCAAAGAGTTCGGTCCCGAAATTCTTGCGGAAGACGGACGACTCGACCGGGCGAGACTGGGCGCAATGATTTTCGCTGACCCTGCCCTGCGATCCAGATTGGACCAAATTACCCACCCGGAAGTCAAGCGAATAGCGCAGCAGCGAATCCACGAGACCGCCAGAGAGAATGAGAGCGCCATCGTCGTCTACGACGTGCCGCTGCTGGTTGAAGCCGGTGTCGACTCCGAGCATCCCTTTGACCTGATCGTCGTGGTCGATGCGACTCCGGAAATCCGAATCGAGCGGTTGGTCGAAATTCGCGGCATGAGCAGGGAAGAGGCTAAGCGAAGAATTCTCTCCCAGGCTGAAGACTCTGATCGCCTCGCGATAGCCGATGTGGTGATCGATGCCAATGGAGAGATTCAGGACACTCTCGACCAGGTCGACGCCCTCTGGGAGATAGTGTCCGGCCTTACCAGAACCTGAACCCTGCACTGCACTCGTGTCGGCGGCATTGCATAGGCTTGAAAGATGCAGCCAACCAGGGCAGTCCGCCCTTTCGAAGTGATCAGCGAGTACGTTCCGAGCGGTGATCAGCCGGCTGCTATCGCCGAATTGGCGGCTCGAATCAACGCGGGTGAAACGGATGTCGTGCTCCTCGGTGCGACCGGCACCGGCAAATCAGCCACCACGGCCTGGCTCATTGAACAGGTCCAGCGCCCTACCCTCGTGCTCTCCCACAACAAGACCCTTGCCGCGCAACTCGCAAACGAGTTTCGCGAACTCATGCCGAACAATGCGGTCGAATACTTCGTCTCCTACTACGACTACTACCAGCCGGAAGCCTACGTTCCGCAAACCGATACCTTCATCGAGAAGGACAGCTCGATCAATGCCGAAGTCGAGCGGCTTCGACACTCAACCACCAACTCCCTGCTGAGCAGGCGCGATGTTGTCGTCGTTTCAACGGTCTCCTGCATCTACGGACTTGGCGCGGCCGAAGAGTATCTCGAGGCCATGGTTGCCCTGCAGGTCGGCCAGAACATAAGTCGGGACAAGCTCATTCGCGACCTCGTGTCCATGCAGTACGTCCGAAACGACATCGACTTTTCTCGGGGCAGGTTCCGGGTGCGCGGCGACACCATCGAGATCATCCCGGTCTACGAAGAGCACGCGATTCGGATCGAAATGTTCGGCAATGAGATCGAAGCGCTCTATACCCTGCATCCGCTTACCGGAGAAGTGCTCAAGACCATGGATGCAGTGTCGCTGTTTCCTGCGACCCACTATGCAGCGAGCCCCGAGACCATGAAGCGGGCGATTGCGGGCATCCGGGATGAACTGGACGACAGGCTGAGGGAACTCGACCGGCAAGGGAAGCTGCTCGAGGCCCAAAGACTAAGAATGCGCACTACCTTCGATCTGGAAATGATGGAGCAGATCGGCTTCTGCAGCGGAATCGAGAACTATTCGCGGCACATTGACGGCCGGCAGCCGGGGGAGCCCCCGCACTGCCTGCTCGACTATTTTCCGGAGGATTTTCTGGTCGTAATTGACGAATCCCACGTGACGGTGCCTCAAATCGGCGCGATGTATGAGGGCGATGCTTCAAGAAAGAGAACGCTCGTCGAGCACGGTTTCCGCCTGCCGAGCGCTCTGGATAACCGGCCGCTCACCTGGCAGGAGTTTCTCGATCGGGTGGGCCAGAAGGTTTATCTCTCGGCAACGCCCGGACGGTACGAACTTGGCATCACCGACAGCATTGTTGAACAGGTAATCAGACCGACCGGGCTGGTGGACCCGAAGGTTGTAGTCAAACCGATCAAGGGCCAGATTGATGATTTGCTCGAAGAAATCCGGATTCGGGCCGAGCGGAATGAACGGGTACTCGTCACCACTCTGACCAAGAGGATGGCCGAGGAATTGACCGACTACTTCACCGAAATGGGAGTGCGCGTCAGGTACCTGCATTCCGATGTCGATACCCTGCGCAGAGTCGAACTGCTCACCGAACTGCGGCAGGGAGTCTACGACGTACTGGTTGGAATCAATCTGCTTAGAGAAGGCCTCGACCTGCCGGAAGTCTCACTGGTTTCGATACTGGATGCCGATAAGGAGGGCTTTCTGAGGTCCTCGACTTCGCTCATCCAGACCATCGGCCGCGCAGCTAGAAACGTCTCCGGCGAGGTCCACATGTACGCAGATACCCTGACCGATTCAATGAAGCTCGCGATCGACGAGACTAATCGAAGGCGGGAAAAGCAAATTGCCTGGAACAAGGAGAAGGGCATCGATCCGACTCCGCTGAGAAAGCGAATAGCCGACATCACCGAAGTGCTGATTCGCGAGGAGGCCGATACCGCCCGATTCCTTCAGGAGTCTGGCGGAACGAAGCGCAGCTCTGCCCCAGTGCCGCTCAGGACGGGAATCGGCGCGAGCGGCGCCAACGAGTTGGAGGCTCTGGTTCGAGACCTCAACGATCAGATGCTTCAGGCCGCCGGAGAACTCAAATTCGAGCTCGCTGCGCGACTCAGAGACGAGGTAGCCGACTTGAAGAAGGAGCTTCGTCAAATGGCCGCCGCCGGACACGCCTGAGTCCAGCATCATGTCGCAGGTCGAATCTATGATCGATGGTGTGTCGCTGTCTGAAAGTATTGAGCCCCTCGAAACCTCGAACGTAACGAGTATCGGCGCAGGCAGGACCAACGACACCCTCAGAGTGCGCGGAGCCCGCGTTCACAATCTCAAGAACGTCGATCTGGAGATCCCGCGCAACTCTCTCGTGGTATTCACGGGTCTTTCCGGCTCGGGAAAGTCGAGCCTCGCTTTCGACACGATCTTCGCCGAGGGTCAGCGCAGATATGTTGAATCTCTCTCCGCCTATGCCAGGCAATTCCTCGGTCAGGTCGATCGGCCCGACGTCGACTTCATTGAAGGGCTTAGCCCGGCAGTCTCGATCGACCAGAAGTCAACCAATCGAAACCCCCGTTCTACCGTCGGCACCATCACCGAGGTGTATGACTACATGCGACTGCTCTGGGCCAGAATCGGCATTCCGTACTGCCCGGAGTGCGGTGAGCGAATTCAGCGCCAGACCGTGCAGCAAATCGCAGACCAGTTAATGGAGCTTGAGACCGGAACCCGATTCCAGGTTATGAGTCCGGTCGTGAGCCAGAAGAAGGGCGAGTTCGTGGATCTCTTCCAGGAACTCGCAGCCGGTGGTTACTCGAGAGCGCTCGTGGATGGCGAGATGGTGCAGCTCTCCGACCCGCCGACTCTCAAAAAGCAGTTCAAGCACGATATTTCGGTAGTGATCGACCGACTCGTTGCCGGCCCGGACATGCTTTCCCGACTGACCGATTCGCTCGAAACCGCACTGCGGCTCACAGACGGTGTAGTTTCGATCAACTACGTCGATCTGGAAGGCGACAAAGCCTGGCAGTCATTCTCGGAGAAGCTGTCCTGCCCCAACGGACATCCGGTTCAGCTCACCGAAATCGAACCGCGCACCTTTTCGTTCAACGCCCCCTTCGGTGCCTGCCCCGCCTGTTCCGGACTGGGTACGAGGATGTCGGTGGATACCGAAATGCTCCTCGGCGATCCTTCGCTGAGCATTGCCGAAGGCGTGATCCTGCCCTGGTCGCAATCCGGAAAGGGCTTGTTCAACTATTTCCAGCGCCTGCTTGAGGGACTCGCTCAGGATCTGGACTTCTCGCTTAACACGGCGTGGGAGAAGCTTTCCGATTCGATCCACGAAGCCGTGCTTCGCGGAAACAACTTCGAAGTCACTATCCGCTGGAAGAACCGATTCGGCCGCGAAATGCGCTACACGACCGGTTTCGAGGGAGTAATTCCCTACATTGAGCGGAAGTACCAGGAAGCTGAGACCGATTCGGCGAGGCAGCGCTGGTCGAGCTACCTGAGGGAGACTCCGTGCCCGGTGTGCGAGGGTTCAAGGCTCAAGCCTGAAGTGCTCGCGGTCAAAGTCGGCGGGTCGAGTATTTCCGAGGTTTGTCTGCTCAGCCTCGATTCTGCTCTCGGCTTCATGAACGAACTTCAATTGAACGCTAAAGAGGCCAAGATCGCGGCCGCAGTGCTTCGGGAAATCAGGGCGAGGCTCGAATTTCTGCACGAAGTGGGACTGGGTTATCTGAATCTGGCGAGATCAGCCGGTTCGCTCTCCGGAGGCGAGGCCCAGAGAATCAGACTCGCCACCCAGATCGGCTCCGGCCTTACCGGCGTGCTGTACGTGCTTGACGAGCCGAGTATCGGACTGCACCAGAGGGATAACCACCGTCTGATCGAGACTCTCGTCAAGCTTCGCGATCTGGGGAACACGCTAATTGTCGTCGAGCACGATGAGGACACGATCAAGACCGCCGACTGGATCGTAGACATCGGGCCAGGCGCGGGAGAGCACGGGGGAGAGGTGGTCCACTCCGGGGACTATCGCACGCTGCTTGAAAACCGCGTTTCGATAACCGGAGATTATCTTTCGGGCAGAAAAGCGATCGAAACCCCGCGAAAGCGCCGGCCGGTAGACGAGTCGAGAATACTCACCGTAGAGGGGGCGAGAGCGAACAACCTGAAGGATCTGACGGTCGAGTTTCCGCTCGGGCTGTTTATCGCAGTAACGGGAGTGAGCGGCTCAGGCAAATCATCGCTCGTGAACGATATTCTCTATCGGTCTCTGGCAAACCAGCTCAATGGGGCGAGGCAAATTCCCGGCAGACACACGAGAATTACCGGCCTCGACAACCTCGACAAGGTAATTCACGTCGACCAGGCGCCGATCGGACGCACTCCGAGATCGAACCCCGCGACCTATACCGGAGTCTTCGACCGAATCCGCACCCTCTTCTCAGAGACGGCGGAAGCAAAGGCGAGGGGCTACCTTCCGGGCCGGTTTAGTTTCAATGTCAAAGGCGGCCGCTGCGAGCACTGCGCCGGTGACGGAACCATAACCATCGAAATGAACTTCCTGCCGGATGTCTACGTGGTCTGCGAAGTCTGCGGTGGCGCGCGCTATAACCGCGACACTCTCGCGGTGCGCTACAAGGGCAAGAACATCGCGGAAGTACTGGATATGCCGATCAGCGAAGCCGCGAAGTTCTTCGAGGCTGTCAGCGGCATCCACCGGTATTTAAAGACTCTCGTGGATGTCGGACTCGGCTACGTACGCCTCGGCCAGAGCGCAACGACCCTCTCCGGCGGCGAAGCCCAGAGAGTCAAGCTCGCAACCGAACTGCAGCGCCGTTCACTGGGCAGAAGCATCTACGTTCTGGATGAGCCGACGACCGGATTGCACTTCGAGGACGTGCGTAAGCTGCTGCTCGTGCTCAACGGACTCGTCGAAAAGGGCAACTCGGTGGTCGTAATCGAGCACAATCTCGACGTAATTAAGTCCGCGGACTGGATCATCGATCTTGGGCCGGAAGGCGGAGACGCCGGCGGCCAGGTGGTGGCGACGGGAACCCCGGAACAGGTTGCAAAATCGCTCTCCAGCTACACAGGAACCTTCCTGCGCGGAATACTTTCAACCAAAAAGCCATGAGCAATTCGGTTTCCTACCGACCAAAGACCGGAGAGATTCCTACCTCTCCCGGTGTATACCGGTTCAGAGACCCTGCCAGGCGCATTCTCTACGTCGGCAAAGCCAAGAACCTTAGAGCGAGGCTGAGCAATTACTTTGCCCCGCTCGAGAGCCTGCACGAACGCACGCGCAGAATGGTAACCACCGCGAGTTCAGTCGAATGGACGGTTGTCGGCAGTGAATTCGAGGCGCTGCAGCTTGAATTCAGCTGGATCAAGGAATTCAATCCGCCATTCAATGTACAGTTCCGGGACGACAAGAGCTACCCGTATCTCGCCATCACTCTTGCGGAAGACGTACCCAGAGTGTTCATTACGAGAAACCACGCGATCAAAGGTGCGCGATACTTCGGCCCGTACACGAAGGTTTGGGCGATCAGAGAAACTCTCGACTTGTTGCTGAAAGTTTTTCCCATGCGCAGTTGCACCGATTCCGTTTATCGAAGGGCGGAACAAACCGGTCGTCCGTGTCTACTCGGGCAAATCGGCAAGTGTGCAGCACCCTGCGTCGGCTGGATCAGCAGGGAAGACCACAAGGCGCTCTCTTTGGACTTTTCCTCGTTCATGGCCGGGAACGACTCATCCTTTCTGAACCAGCTTCAGTCGAAAATGAAGGCGGCCGCCGCCGAGCAGGACTACGAAACCGCTGCGAAGTACCGCGACCAGTTGACCGCTCTGGAGACGGTGCTTTCAAAGAACTCCATCGTCCTGCCGGATTCGATCGACGCAGACTTGTTCGGAATCGCCGATGATGAACTCGCCGCCGCCGTTCAGCTATTCATAGTCCGCGGCGGGCGAATCCGGGGAGTGCGAAGCTGGGTTCTCGACAAGGAGCTCGACCTCAAGCTCCCGGAACTTGTAGAGACGGTAATCCAGAACGCCTATTCGGATGCCGCAGGCGAGCCTCTGGTACCACCCCGGCTGGTCGCAGTGCCGGCACTGCCCGAAGACACGGAAGGGCTCGAGCGCTACCTGAGCCAGCAGCGGCAGGCCCATGGCAGCGCTGGTCGAGTCGAATTCCGCGTGCCAAAACGAGGAGACCTCGCTCAACTGGCCGAAACGGTACTGACCAATGCGAAGAGTTCACTGGCCAGTTACAAGACCCGAAGGAGCAGCGACTTCGTTGCGCGCTCCGCGGCTCTGAGCGACATCCAGGAAGCGCTCGGAATGGCCGAGGCCCCACTCAGAATGGAGTGCTTCGACATTTCGCACCTCTCAGGCACGAACATCGTCGCTTCAATGGTCGTGTTCGAGGACGGCCTGCCGAGGAAGGATCTCTACCGAAGATTCAGCATTGCCGAATCCGCGGACGATACCGAGTCGATCTACCAGACGCTTTCCAGAAGACTCAGTCGGCTGACCGAGGATCCAGAATCGGAAGCAGAATCAGCCGAAACCGAAATCGCGGAAGCGCCGAGGAAGCGATTCGCCTATCGCCCCAATCTGCTCATTGTGGATGGCGGTCAACCACAGGTTCAGGCTGCGGCGAGGGTCTTTAGAGAGCTCGGCATCCCGACCAGTGGTGAAGGTTCGATCGCTCTTTGCGGGATCGCCAAGCGGCTCGAAGAGATCTGGCTGCCAGACAGCGACTTCCCGGTAATACTGCCGAGAAACAGCGATGCGCTGTTTCTTATTCAGCGGATCAGGGATGAAGCGCACAGATTCGCAATCACCTTCCAGCGCAAGAAGCGCAAGGCAGATATCACGAGCGTCCTCAGCGAGATTCCGGGACTGGGTCCGGCCCGAGTTGCGGAGTTGCTTCGACACTTCGGCTCGGTGAAGCACCTCAAGTCCGCGTCCGCTGAAGATCTCACTGAAGTGAAGGGGATCGGGGAATCAATGGCAGAACTAATCCACTCGCAGCTTCACCCCGATTCGAGCAGCTAAATCAGGCACTAGTTCAAGCGACTAGGCTTTGATCAATCAAGAGCTAGGCAAGGATGCGATCGCGCAATGACGGACGTCGGATCTGACCAGAAGGTTCTGGTCGTAACCGGGATGTCCGGCGCGGGCAGATCAACGGTCGGAAACGCCCTCGAAGATCTCGGCTGGTATGTGGTCGACAACCTGCCCCCGCAAATGATCAGGCCACTCGTCGAACTCGCCGCTAAGGCCGGAGACACCGTCCCGAAGATTGCCGCGATTACCGATGTTCGAGGTGGCCGGCTCTTCGCCGATCTCGAGCAGTCAGTTGAAGCTCTAAAGGCGGCAGCTGACGTCACTGTGGTATTTCTCGAAGCCACCGACGAGACCCTGGTCCGCCGGTTCGAGCAGGTAAGGCGCCCGCATCCGCTTCAGGGCGATGGAACTCTGCTCGACGGAATCAGCGCAGAACGCCAGCGAATGCTCTCGATGCGGGAATCCAGCGACATAATCATCGATACTTCCGAGCTCAACATCCACCAGCTTGCGACCAAGATTTCCGACATCTTCGCCGAAGACGGGTCCCCCGGAGTGCAGCTGACCATTACGAGCTTCGGTTTCAAGTACGGAGTTCCCACCGACGCAGACATAGTGGCAGACATGCGATTTCTGCCGAATCCATTCTGGAATCCGGAACTGAGGGGCCACACCGGCCTCGAACCGAAGGTTCGCGACTTCGTGCTCGCCCAGACCGGGGCACTGGAGTTTGTTGACGCATATTCCGCTGCTCTCGCCCCGGTACTCGCCGGCTATCAGCGGGAAAACAAGCGGCACGCAACGATCGCCCTGGGCTGCACCGGGGGAAAACACCGTTCGGTCGTAATAGCGGAGGAGTTGTCCAATAGGCTTCGTGAGTTGCCCGGAGTTGCCGTGACGGTGCGGCACAGAGATCTCGGACGGGAGTGAAATTGGCAGCCACGACGCTTACTTCTGAAGTCAAGGACGAGCTCCGCCGGGTAGAAACCACCAAGACGGATGTCCGCAAGGCAGAGCTCACAACTACGCTGCGATTTGCAGGCGGACTCCATGTAATCTCTGGCCGGATCGCGATCGAAGCCGAACTTGACTCGATGGAAGTGTCGCAAAGGCTGCGGAAGGCGCTTGCCGAAATCTTCGGAGTAAAGAGCGAGCTGTCGGTTCTGAGTGCTTCCGGACCCAGAACCACGACCAACTACCTCGTCAGAGTTCTTGATGCAGAGACCCTGGCTCGCCAGACCGGCTTGCTCGACCAGCGAGGACGACCGGTGCGCGGCCTGCCGAACAAACTCACTACCGGTTCACCTGAAGAACTTGCAGCGATCTGGAGAGGGGCCTTTCTCGCCAGGGGGACACTCAGCGATCCGGGGCGCTCGTCATCCCTCGAAGTCGTCTCTCCCGGCAATGAGTCTGCAATGGCGCTTGTCGGAGCGGCCGGACGGCTCAAAGTGCCCGCCAAGACGCGGGAAGTCAGGGGAGTGCACAGAGTCGTAGTGCGCGAAGGTGAGGCGATAGCAGCCCTCCTGAGGCGAATGGGGGCCGTTTCCATGGTTTCCAGGTGGGAAGAATTGCGCCAGAGGCGAGAGGTGCGTGCCGGGGTCAATAGGCTTGTGAATTTCGACGATGCGAACCTGCGCCGATCTGCTCAGGCCGCCGTTGCCGCCTGCGCGAGAATCGAGCGAGCCCTCGAGATTCTCGGCGACAGCGTCCCAACTCACTTGCGCTACGCCGGCCAGCTGAGGCTTGATTTCAAGGATGCGAGCCTCGATGAGCTCGGCCACCACGCCGACCCTCCAATGACCAAGGACGCGGTTGCAGGCCGGATCCGGCGGCTCTTGGCCATGGCGGACAAGGTCGCCGCGGAACAGGGGATTCCCGGTACCGAAGCGAACCTTCCACCTGACTTCGCAATCTCCTGAAACGGGGCCGAATCAATCGGCATAGACTGGAACTGTCCTCAGCGACGAGGTTCGCTTTCCGAGGCATGCAATCTGCAAGGAGATTCCACTATGGCTGACTACACCCTTCCTGAATTGGGCTACGACTACTCCGCCCTCGAACCGCACATCAGCGGCCGAATCATGGAACTGCATCATGACAAGCATCACAAGGCTTACGTCGACGGGGCGAACACTGCCCTCGCAAAGCTCGCAGAGGCGCGGGATGCGAACGATTTCGGCAATGTAACCAAGCTCGAAAAAGACCTGGCCTTCAATCTCGCCGGCCACGTAAACCACACGATCTTCTGGACCAACCTCTCTCCAGACGGAGGCGACAAGCCCACTGGCGAACTCGCATCCGCAATTGACGACAACTTCGGCTCTTTCGAGAAGTTCCAGGCTCACTTCACCGCCGCCGCCGCCGGAATTCAGGGCTCCGGCTGGGGCGCTCTCGTCTGGGATTCCCTCGGCAAGAAGCTGCTCGTGCAGCAGTACTACGACCACCAGGGCAACTTTGCAACCGGCACTATTCCGCTGCTGCTGCTTGACATGTGGGAGCACGCCTTCTACCTCGACTACGTGAACGTCAAGGGCGATTACATCAAGGCCTTCTGGAACCTCGCCGACTGGTCCAACGTAGCGGCGCGCTTTGCAGCAGCGAGCGAGAAGACCGACGGACTGCTGGTACTGTCGTAACGGCAAAATGTCCCGAATTTTCCCCAAGGAGTAACCAATTGTCCGTTCGTGTAGGCATCAATGGCTTCGGTCGCATCGGTCGCAATTTCTATCGCGCCGCTGAATCGCTTGGCAGCAAACTGGAAATTGTCGCGGTAAACGACCTGACCGACAACAAGACTCTGGCCAGTCTGCTCAAGTACGATTCGGTGCTCGGAAAGCTCGGCTCAGAAGTCGACTTTGACGACAAGCAGTTGCGGGTAAACGGCAAGCCGATCGTGGCCCTTGCCGAAAAGGACCCGGCGCTGCTGCCCTGGGGAGACCTGGGAGTGGATATCGTCATCGAATCCACCGGTCGGTTCACCGACGCGGCAGATGCCGGCAAGCACCTTTCAGCGGGCGCGAAGAAGGTCATAATCTCCGCTCCCGGCAAGGGCGAGGACGGCACTTTCGTAATGGGGGTAAACGAGAAGGACTACGACTCGGCTAAGCACAACATCATTTCGAACGCATCCTGTACTACCAACTGCCTCGCGCCACTTGCGAAGGTGTTCATGGACAACTTCGGGATTGAGCGGGGCCTCATGACTACCGTTCACGCCTACACAGCCGACCAGAACCTGCAGGATGGCCCGCACAAGGACCTCAGGCGCGCCAGAGCTGCGGCGATCAACATCGTCCCGACCAGCACCGGAGCGGCCAAGGCCATCGGCCTCGTTCTGCCCGAGCTCGTCGGCAAGCTCGACGGCTATGCCCTTCGAGTACCGGTTCCAACCGGTTCGATCACCGATCTGACGGTGGAGACACGTGCCGGACTGACCGTAGATGATGTCAACGCAGCTTACCGAGAAGCGGCAAACGGGAGTCTCAAGGGACTGCTTAGCTACAGCGAGGATCCGCTGGTTTCGACGGATATCGTCGGCGACCCGCACTCCTGCATTTTCGATTCCGGGCTTACCAAGGTGATTGGCACTCAGGTCAAGGTTGCCGGCTGGTACGACAATGAGTGGGGCTACTCGAACCGGCTGGTCGATCTCACCGAGTATGTGGCGGCGAGGATCTAGGCTCGAATCGTGCTTCGAACCATCGAGTCCCTCGGGCCACTGGGCGGAAAGCGGATCATCGTCCGCTGCGATTTGAATGTTCCGCTGGAGGGTGGTGCGATCACCGACGACGGGCGGATTCGCGCGTCACTTACGACACTCAACGAACTGCTGCACGCCGGGGTAAAGGTAATAGTCATCTCCCACCTTGGTCGCCCCGACGCGGCTCCGGATGCTGCCTACAGCCTTGCTCCGGTCGCCCAGCGGCTTTCAGAGCTACTTGGCCAGCCGGTGACCTTCGCGACAGATACGATCGGCCAGGCGGCAAGGAGCGCTGTGGCCGGACTCGGAGAGGGCGAGATCGCGCTGCTTGAGAACCTCAGGTTCAACAAGGGCGAAACCGCCAAAAACGATGCAGAGCGCCGCGAGTTCGCGTCGAAGCTGGCCGAATTCGCAGACGCGTTCGTTTCGGACGGCTTCGGCGTAGTCCACCGCAAACAGGCGAGCGTCTGGGATCTCGCAGAATTGCTGCCGAGCGCGGCCGGAAGACTCATCGAGACAGAGCTCGGAGTACTCGAGCGGCTCACAGAGCGTCCTGAGCGGCCGTACACGGTGGTTCTCGGTGGCGCAAAGGTTTCAGACAAGCTCGGCGTGATCGAACATCTACTGCCGAAGGTCGATTCGCTGCTGATCGGCGGTGGAATGACGTACACCTTCCTCGCAGCCCAGGGCAATTCGGTTGGGGCAAGTCTGCTTGAAGCAGATCAGCTCGACACCGTGAAGGGCTACCTCGCGAAGGCAAAGGAAATTGGAGTCGAACTGGTGTTGCCGGTCGACGCGGTAATGGCGTCCGGATTCAAGGCGGACGCAGATCACGAGGTCCGTCCGGTCGAATCACTCGAAGCTGCACCCTGGGGCGCGGCCGGCATGGGGCTGGATATCGGCCCGCAAACCGCGCAGGAGTTCGCTCAAGTAGTGAAGGCATCCAGAACAGTGTTCTGGAACGGGCCAATGGGCGTCTTTGAGTTCCCGGCTTTCGCCGAAGGCACCCGCACTCTGGCGAAGGCACTCACCGAGGTTCGGGGGCTTTCGGTAGTCGGCGGGGGTGATTCCGCAGCCGCAGTTCGGGAGTTCGGCTACACGGAGGCTGATTTCGGGCACATTTCGACTGGCGGAGGAGCGAGCCTCGAATTTCTCGAGGGGGAGTCGCTCCCCGGACTGGAGGTATTGGGTTGGCAGAGCTAACGACGGACCGCATCCCGCTGATCGCGGGCAACTGGAAGATGAATCTCGACCACCTGCAGTCGATCGCCTTCGTGCAAAAACTCGCCTGGGCTCTCAAGGATGCCCGATTCGACTTCAGCACGGTCGAAGTGGCGGTTTTCCCCCCGTTCACCGATTTGCGCTCGGTCCAGTCGCTAATTGCCGGAGACAAATTCGAGCTCACTTTCGGTGCGCAGGATGTTTCAGAGCACGATTCGGGCGCCTACACCGGCGAAGTCTCCGGTGCTTTCCTCAAGGCTCTTGACTGCAAGTTCGCGATCGTCGGCCATTCTGAGCGACGCGGCCATCACGCGGAGTCGAGCGAAACCGTCGGTTCAAAGGCCGCAGCCGCTATTCGGCACGGTCTAGTCCCGGTAATTTGCGTCGGAGAGACCGCCGAAGACCTCGAAACCAAGGGCGCGAGCGCAGTTCCAGTTGAGCAACTGGAAATCGCACTGGCTGCGCTGCCGAAGTCGGTAGAGATTGTCGTGGCCTACGAACCGGTCTGGGCGATCGGTTCCGGCCAGGCTGCGACGCCAGAACAGGCAGAGGATGTCGCAGGCAAGCTGCGCGAGGTAATCGGCAGGTCCCTGGGAGCCGACACCGCAAAGTCAACCCGGGTCCTCTACGGCGGCTCCGTCAAGTCCGGAAACATCGCGAGCTTCATGCGGCAGCCGAACGTCGACGGCGCCCTCGTCGGCGGCGCGAGCCTCGTAGTCGACGAGTTCGCAAAGATCGCCCGCTACCAAAGCCACGTCGGGGTTTAGAGCCGCGAATCTACGTGATTCTTTTCGGCTCGATACGTAGACAAAGCGTACAATTCCGGAATGGCAGGTCGCCAATTCGCGGGGCTATTGTCATTGGCAGTAGCATTATCAATCCTGCTCTCAGGCTGCACCGCAGCCACTGAAACCGGCGAACCAAACCCCACGCCGACGACCACGAGCTACGAGCAGTACGATGCAATGTTCGCCGATTGGGCCTCCCGCTACATCGAGTGTGCAAGAGAATTTGGTGCCGATGCTCAGTTGTTGAACGGAGGTTCAATCGATCAGCCGTATGCGCCGGGTAGGCCAGTTGAAGATGGACTTGATGCGGATTGCTTGCAGAAAGTTGGAAAACCGCCACGAGTCCCGGAATTGACCGATTCTTTCCTAAGGGGGCTTTACGAGTTGCTAGTCGAACAGGCTGCATGCTTGAAAGCGCACGGATATGTTGTAAGTAATCCTCCTACCCGTGAGGAGTGGGTAGAAAACTATGGCGCAGATTCCTGGAACCCACTAAGCGATGTCTATCTCGCAGGCGGTGGAATAGAGGCCGAAGGATTCTGCCCCCAGCCCGACCCCCGCAAGGCAGAAGAACTCGGCGCAACTTTAGGGGGAGACTGAGACATGAAGGCAGTACTTGCGTGCGCAACGGGAATGGCGCTTTTTCTTGGATTATGCGGTTGTGGTTCATCAGCTTCTACAGAAGATGTGAACCCGACTCCACAGGCAACCAGCTACGAACAATACGACGCTATGTTCGCGGACTGGGCTTCTCGGTATATCGAATGTGCGCGAAAATATGGTGCCGATGCTCGGCTATTGAATGGCGGATCCATCGATCAGCCATATGCGCCGGGTCGCCCAGTTAAGGACGGTTTGGACGCTGCCTGTGTTGAAGAAGTCGGTGAGTCTCCGTTGCCGCCGCCGCTGACGGACTCGTTTCTGGCCGGACTCTACGAGCTGTATGTTGTGGAGGCTAAGTGCTTACGTGAACACGGTTACACGATTTCAGAACCGCCGTCACGCAAGGACTGGGTAGAGAACTACGGTGGCAATTCTTGGTTCCCGTTAGTTGAAATATTGAATAATGGGGGCGACGCCGAAAAGGCCGACGGCCTCTGCCCCCAGCCGGACCCGCGCGAGGCCGAAGAACTTGGAGCGACTTTAGGAGGAGACTGAGCTATGGGTAAGGCCCTTCAAGTTGTTCTGAACACCTGCAATGAAATTGAATCCTCTCAGGTTGGGTCCGCCCTTTCACACGACTATATGTTCAAACTCGTCATAGACAATCGAGACCGGGCGGATTTAGACTTTCAGAAATTGGATCTGGGGGGAGATTTCAAATGAAGAAGAAGACTATGACCGCTTCCGTCATTGTGACGTCTGCTGTACTAGTACTTGGGTTTTCGGGCGTTGCGAGTGCCTACATTGACAGCGGAGTCAACAGTCACGCTTGTGGGAGCAAATACGGCCTATTAACTATTAAGCAAAAGGGCTCTGGTAACTCCTGGGGCCCCGGCGATTGGTCTGCCTATCCTCAATGGAATGGGAATTCGACAAACTATAGGATAATTCACGACTATCAAGACATCGGTTACGGCGGCGGTTACTGGCGGGAGACGACTAATGGCGATTACCTCTATGCAACGCCAAGTTGCACAAGCGCTGGGTGAATGAGATCCTCAAGGTTAACTCTTTCGATTTGTGCTGTTCTCGCATCATGGTCACTCTGTTCTTGTTCCGGAACGAGTAGTGAAGTAGAGGATCGCCTTGCCCCACAGGCAACCAGCTACGAACAGTACGACGCTATGTTCGCGGACTGGGCTTCCCGGTATATCGAATGTGCAAGGAAGTACGGAGCAGATGCTCGGTTGTTGAATGGGGGATCCATTGCGCAACCATATGCGCCGGGCCGCCCGGTAAAGGATGGTCTAGATGCCGCCTGCGTTGATGAAGTGGGAGAGTCGCCACTGCCACCGCCGCTTACGGACTCGTTTCTGGCCGGACTCTACGAACTATATGTTGTAGAGGCAGAGTGTCTACGTGAACACGGATACCCGATATCTGATCCGCCCTCCAGAAAGGACTGGGTAGAGAATTACGGTAGAGATTCCTGGTTCCCACTTGACGAAGTCCCCATAAGTACCGGTGATGAATTACGGGCAGAGGGTTTCTGCCCCCAGCCCGATCCACGCGAGGCTGAAGAACTTGGAGCGACTTTAGGGGGAGACTGAGCTATGGCGAAGTTTCCGCATGCATCGCGAAGCGTCCTGGCGATCGGGGCATGGTCCCTGAGCATTGTGCTCGCTCTGGCAGTTGGTTGGTGGGCGGCTATTCAGGCTACTCACCCGCCGGTTGCGAACACTCCGACCGCTTCTGAGGCGACAATTGATGTCGGAGAGGGGACGCTCTCGGTCGAACAGGCATACGGGATCAACGTTGATTGGCCGACCCATCCGGTCGGAGTGAATGGCGCGAGCGGAACGCTGACCTCGATCAACCTTTCCGGTTCAGGCAGTCAAGTGGGCAACGGCGACGTGCTCTACACGGTGGACCTCTCGCCGGTGGTGGCAGTAGAGGGTGGCGTTCCGGCCTTCCGCGATCTGGCGGCGGGAATGAGTGGGACCGACGTTCTCCAACTTGAGAAGTTCCTAAACGCCAAGGGATACCTGTCCGCAAACGTTGACGGGGTTTACGGGAGCGCAACTTCCGCCGCAGTAGCCAAATGGACAAAAAGCCTTGGGCTCGCGCCAAGTAGTAGCGTTCCAATGGGAAGAATTGTCTTCCTGCCCACCCTCCCAGCTACGTTGGCACCCGCACCGAATGTAAGAGTTGGCTCTCTAGTCGCTCCCGGTCAATCTTTGCTCGTCGGTGCTGATGACGCACCACAATTCAGTTTTCGCGTACTGCCAGAAGCGATTTCCAGAACGACGCCGGGCCTGCAAGTTGAGATCAGCGTTGGAGACAAGAAATGGTCGGCCGAAGTCGATCATCTCGAAACAGCAGCCGATGACACTGGCACGACTATTGCAGTACTGCGCCCGGTCGAAGGTGCCGAATCAATCTGCGGGCAGGAATGCTCCGAATTCCTTGCGCTGGGCACAAAGTCGGTACTTTCAGGCAATCTGATCCTGGTTCCTCCAACTTCGGGTTCCGAAGTTCCTACCTCCGCGATAGCAACTGATGCGGCAGGCAATACGTTCTTGACCAGAAGCGACGGCAAGCAGCTCCCGATAAAGGTCCTGGTGTCGAACAACGGCCGCAGCATTGTCGAAGGCGTGAAGCCGGGGGAGAAGATCCTCGTCGCAGTTCCCAATCCGAAAGGCTAGTCTTGCAAATCCAAGTGCAGGACCTCGAGCATCGATACCAGTCGGCAGGCTCGCCGGCGCTGAGCAAGCTGAGCCACACCTTCGAGGCCGGAACTTTAACTGGAATAACTGGGCCGTCAGGTGCAGGAAAATCCACTTTGCTGTATTTGCTCGCTCTAATGCTCACTCCAAGTGCCGGTTCGATCCGCTGGGATGATCAGGATGTCCAGGACCTCGCTGACGCAGATAGGGCGCGGCTAAGGGCTCGTCACGTTGGTTTCGTCTTTCAGGATGCCGTACTCGACTTGTCTCGCACGGCTCTGGACAACGTGATGGAGGCTGGCTGGCTCGCTGGCCTTCGCCGCGAAGAGTCAGCATCGAGGGCACAGGAACTGCTCGATAGGTTCGGGGTAGGAGCGCGAGCTACTTATCGGCCCGGCGAAGTCTCTGGTGGTCAGGCACAGCGAATTGCGCTTTGCCGTGCTCTGGTAAAGAATCCCGAAATCATCTTTGCTGACGAGCCAACTGGGAATCTCGACTCAGAATCTGCGGATGTCGTTTGGCGCGCCCTCGCGGATGCCGCCTCAGAGGGCGCGATTGTGATTGTCGCGACCCACGATTCCAAGCGAGTTGCAAAGCTGCCAAATCGATTGCAGTTGGTGCCATGAATTCCGGGACACCCAGACCCGGCTATTTCGTCGCCGATGCACTGCATCGACTTAGACATCCGTTCATCCCGACCGTTGTAGCAATGCTTGTCGCGTTCGCCGGTACAACGGCGATTTTCGCCACCACGGGGCTGGCCGTAGCAAGTCAGCAGCGCACTCTGGAAAGGATCAACTCTCCGCAGGGCAGATTGATTGCGGTGACCGACCCACAGGGCTCCGCAGGCTTATCTCCGGAGAGTGTGGAAGTAGTTTCGAACATCAGCGGCGTCGAATGGGCCGTTGGCATAGGTCCGGCAACCGATGTATCGAATGCCGCAATTCCCGGCAGTGCAATTGTGACCGCGAGGCGAATCTACGGAGAACTTCCGCCTGCGATAGAAACCAGCCATGGCAATCAATTGTTGCCAGGAGAAGCACTAGCTGGCCCGGACTTGGCAAAACAACTCGGATTCTCACAGGGAGTCGGGGCAATCGAGAGTCGTACTCTAAGCGCCGTTGTAGTTGGAAATTTCAGTGCCGGTGCACCTCTGACCAGACTCAATGGCGAATTGTTGGTTGGAGCCTCAACGTCGGATTCCAATCGATTGCTCACACTCTGGGTGAGCGTAAGCGATGTCGCACATTTGCAGACTGTGACGCGGGCGGTAACTAGTGCGCTGGTGGTTGAGAGCCCCGGAGCTCTGCGGATCGATACTTCGAAGGATCTCGCTTTGCTTAGCAGTGACGTGGCGGCAGAGCTCGCAACCAGCGCTCGGCTTCTGGTAACTGCGCTGCTGCTCGCCGTTGCGATTCTGATTGGAATACTGCAGTTTGGTCGAGTTTCCGGCATGGCGAAAGACATTGGCAGAAGCCGCGCTCTCGGAGCGAGCAGAAGCACAATAGTGCTGCAAATCCTGATCAACGCTGGTGCTTGCGGGATTGTCGGCGCAGGGCTTGGGACTCTAGTCGGCGTGATCCTCGACTTCGCTCTCACCGGCCAGGCTCCGGTCGCGGCGTTCTCGCTGTCTGTCGGCATTCTCATGGTCCTCGCCGCCTTGGCCGGATCGATCGCTCCAGCTATCCGTGCAGCGCGACTCGATCCAGTTCGAATCCTTCGAGTTCCTTGAGTTTCCTGGCGCCGGTTATACTTGACAACGCCCCTGCCCCAAGAAAGGCATCAATTCTGTGGAAGTTCTTCAGGTAATCCTGCAGGTTCTGCTCGGCATCACGAGCCTCCTGCTGACTCTGCTCATCCTTCTGCATAAGGGGCGTGGCGGCGGACTCTCTGACATGTTCGGCGGCGGCACCACATCGAACCTCGGAGCATCCGGAGTTGCCGAACGCAACCTCAACCGGTTTACCGTCGTTCTCGGACTTGTCTGGCTCGCCTGCATCGTGGTACTTGGACTTATTACGAAGTTCAGTTCTGGAAGTTAGGAACAGCAATGCCTACAGGCGGTAGCGCCATCCGTGGATCGCGCGTTGGTTCTGGTCCAATGGGGGAACAGGATCGCGGATTCCACGCCGATCGGATTCAGATTTCATACTGGTGTGCGAACGGGCACGAAATGAGCCCGTACTTTCTGGCTACGATCGATCCGACCGAAATCCCCGACCAGTTCGACTGCCCGAACTGCGGGTTGCCAGCCGGCCGCGACCAGGCGAATCCGCCGGCGGTCGCAAAGCTCGAGCCCTACAAGACCCATCTCGCGTACGTGAAAGAGCGCCGGACGGAAGAGGAAGCCCAGGCTCTGCTTGAGGATGCCCTCCACCAGTTGCGGGTCCGACGCGGCAAGGCCTGATTCAGCCCTCAGCCCGCAGCAGTTCTTCCGGAACTTCTGAAGCCGCAGCCTCATCGGCATAGAAGCGCGTCTCAATTCGACCGGAAACGCCTGCCGCAGGCACCTCTGATGGCCTTGCGCCAGCCAGAGCGAGGCTCAGGGCTGCGGCCTTGTCCGGGCCAGCCAGGCACAGCCAGGTGCGATCAGAGCGGTTCAGGGCCTCAAGCGTCAGGCTGAGTCGTTCCGGCGGCGGTTTGGGGGAGTTGTGCACCGGCACCGCCCTCGCGCCAGCCAGCCCGATCTCGGCCGTGCCGGGGAACAGCGACGCAATGTGGGCATCCGGTCCTACGCCGAGGAAAACCAGATCAAAGATCGGGCTTTCCTGATTTGCCCCTGCGGCTTCAGACAGTTGGACAGTCGCTTCCCTAGCAGCTTCTTCAAGGGTTAATCCGGAGTCTGACGCAGCGAATCTGTGCATCTGGCTGTCGGTCACGAGGTCCCGCGCAAGCAATAAGTTCAGTAGCGCCGACTCTGCCTGAAAGTCGTTTCTCTCTGGATCTGCGGTTGCCAGCCACCGTTCGTCGCCCCACCAGAACTGGATTCGACTCCAGTCGAGCTCAGGCAGCAGCGGAGAGTCGCTGATCGCCTTGAGAATCTCGATTCCTACACTGCCTCCGGTTAGCGCAACATGAATAACCGGCTTGTTCTCGCAAAGTTCGAGCATGAGGCTGTAGAAGTCTCCAGCCACTTCTTCGGCGAGCTCATGCCTCGACCGGGAGATTCTAAGGGTTCGGTCGGCGCTCACTGCGGTTCCTCTCCAGGAACGCTCAATCCGTGGCGAATCACCTCTCCGTAGAGATCGTCAGGTTCAACTCTGCGAAGTTCCTCGGTGAGGCAGTCTCTGAGGCTGCGCCTTGGCAGAGTGAGGTCGTGCTGCGGCTGACCCGGCTGATTAAGCGTCACGATTTCCGGTTGCGAACGATGCAATTCCACAACCCCGGATGCCCGCTCGAGTCGAACACTGAAGATTCCAGCACCGAGACCGGCAGGGTCGACTGAAGACTGATTCACCGGTACCCGCAGCTGAAGCTGCAGCCAGGCCGCGAGCAGCACTGTAGAAGGCGAATCGGGCGCCCCGGCGACCTCCACCGCGACTACCGGTTCAAACGGCGGTTGATCAAGCACCGCCGCCAATTGCGCCCGCCAGAGGGTCAGTCGAGTCCAGGCGAAGTCGGTGTCCCCGGGTTCATAGTTCGAGGCGAGCTCATGAAGGAAAGCTCTGGGTTCTTTTTGCACCGCAGCGTCGGTGATTCGAAGCTGCGCCATGCGCCCAACAGCCGACTGCGATACCTTCGCCGGCGCTTCGCCGGGCCACCAGGCGACGATGGGCGCGTCGGCGAGCAATAGTCCGGTTATCAGCCCCTCTTCGTGGTCTGCGGCCTCTCCGTAGGCTCTCAGAACGACAACCTCGCTCGCGCCTGCATCCCCGCCAACGCGAATCTGGGCATCGAGCCTTGACCGCTCCGACTTTCCGCCCTCGGAAGTTGAGAGCACCACGACGCGCATCGGATGCTCTCTGGATGCGTCATTCGCCGCGAGAATCGCCTCCTCTTCTGCGCCGTGGCTGGTGGCAATCACGAGGGTCAGAACGCGGCCGAGAGCTACAGCACCGCCCTCCTGTCGCACTTTGACGAGTTCTCTGGAGATCGCGCTGGTAGTAGTGTCCGGCAGTTCAACGATCATGGCCGCCTCCACTTCCGACCGTCTCTGGCCAGGAGCAGGTCCGAGGAGTTCGGTCCCCAGGTGCCGGGGAGATAGGCTTCGGGTTTGCCGCTTGCTGCCCAAAACTCTTCTACGGGATCGAGGATCTTCCAGCTCAACTCGACCTCTTCGTGCCGGGGGAACAGGGGAGGATCGCCGAGCAGGACATCCAGAATCAGTCTCTCGTAGGCCTCAGGACTTGCTTCTGTGAATGCGTGTCCGTAGCCGAAGTCCATGGTCACGTCCCTGACCTGCATTCCCGCTCCTGGCAGTTTGGAACCGAATCGAATTGTTACCCCTTCATCCGGCTGGACCCTGATGACGATTGCGTTCTGGCCGAGGGCGCTCGTCTGACTCTCGGCGAACAAATACTGCGGGGCGCGCTTGAAGACGACTGCGATTTCGGTTACCCGACGACCTAGGCGTTTGCCGGTGCGCAGATAAAAGGGCACTCCGGACCACCTGCGGGTATTGATCGTGAGCCTCAGCGCGGCAAAAGTCTCCGTTTCGGACTTCGGATTGATTCCCTCTTCCTGGAGGAATCCGGCGACCGGAACGCCGCCCTGCCAGCCTGCCGAGTATTGTCCCCTCGCGGTCGTGAGGCCGAGGTCAGCGCCGAGGCGCACTGCGGAAAGTATCTTCTCCTTCTCGGTGCGCAGATCGTGTGCGTCGAACGAGACCGGTTCTTCCATCGCCGTGAGAGCGAGCAGCTGCAGCAAGTGGTTCTGAATGACGTCCCTGGCCGCCCCGATTCCGTCGTAGTAGCCTGCACGACCGCCAACGCCGATGTCTTCCGCCATGGTGATCTGTACGTGGTCGACGTACCTCTCGTTCCAGATCGGCTCGTAGAGCTGGTTGGCGAACCGCAGGGCGAGCAGGTTCTGCACGGTCTCCTTGCCCAGATAATGGTCGATTCGAAAAACCGAATCCGCGGGAAACACCGATTCGACCGCTTCATTGAGCGCTCTGGCCGACTTGAGGTCGCTGCCAAAGGGCTTTTCGATCACGACCCTGCGCCACTGGCCGTTCTTCTGCTCGGCAAGTCCCGCGCTTTTCAATTGCTCGGTTACCACCGGAAATGAATCCGGAGGAATTGACAGATAGAAGGCGTGATTGCCGAGGGTTCCGCGCTTTGAGTCGAGCTCCTGCAGGGCCCCATTCAGGCGCTCATAGGCGGCTGCATCGTCGAAGCTTCCCCGAACAAAGCGGATGCCCTCTGCAAGCTGTCTCCAGACCTCCTCATCGAAGGCCGTGCGCGAATATTTGCGGACCGATTCTTCCGCTACCTTCGCAAAAGCGGAGTCATCCCAATCCCGCCTGGCGAAGCCAACAATCGAAAACCCCGGCGGCAGCAGGCCTCGATTCGCAAGGTCGTAGATCGCGGGCAGCAGTTTCTTGTTGGCCAGATCCCCGGTGACTCCGAAGATCACGAGAGCGCTGGGGCCGGCGATGCGATTCAGGCGCCGGTCTGAGGGCACCCTTAGTGGATTGAATCCCTTGGAGATTTCGACCGGTGCCATTCGCGCTCAGCCGAAGAACTTTGCAATTGCTGAGAGGTTAGCCACCGGGTCAGTGAGATTGAGGCTCAGCACCGGGCGACCGTGCTTCTGCAACACTGCAGCATCTCCCTGCGCCTGAGCCCTGATCAACTGCCCGAAACTGAACGGACGGCCCGGAATCGCCAGATCTTCCGGCTCGTTGGAGGTCAGTTGAAGAAAGACGCCGACTGCCGGACCGCCTTTGTGGAACTGGCCGGTCGAGTGCAGGAACCTGGGCCCCCAGCCGAAGGTAACGGGCCTGGGTGTTCCGCCGTCCCTCAGGAACTTTGCCACGAGGTCTCGCAGTGCGGCAGCATCTCCGAGATGCAGTCGGTCCAGGTAGGCCTGAATGCTCAGGTAGCCATTAGGCGGAATCGACTTGAACAGGCTCGCGAGCGTTGCCTCGAGGATTCCGCTGGCAGCCATCGCCCTGTTCGAAGACCTGATCTCGATTCCTGAGTCCACGAAGTCCGGCTCTGTCGGCTTCGGAGTTGATTCGAGCAGTCCTCTGGCGGCCGCCTTGGCCGATTCGACATCCGGCTGATCGAAGGGGTTGATACCCAGAATTCTGCCGGCTACCGCGATTGCGGTCTCCCAGACAACGAATTGCGCGCCGAGCGTGCCGCTGATCTCAATTTCGCCTGGCTCGACCCTCTCGGTCGCACGCTCACTCTCGACAAAGCGCACGATTTGCAGGTCGTCGAGTCCCGCTCCTATTTCGGGGGACTGCGGATCCAGAACTACCGGCAGCAGGCCCTTTCCCAGCTTGCCGGTCGATTCTGCAATGAGCTGCTCCGCCCAGTCGGCGAAACCGAGGATGTAGGTGCCGTCCGCAACCAGACCGAGCTTGTCCCGCAAAGGCTTGCTGCCGGCGATCGCCGCACCGAGTTGCAGAGCTGGGTTTTCCGGCAGATCGACTGAGACTCTGCCGGTTACCGATGATGCTTCATCGAGCAGTGCCGCAATGTCGACTCCGGCCAGGCCGGAGGGCACAAGACCGAAGGCCGTTAGGGCGGAATAGCGGCCGCCGACGTTCGGATCCGCATTGAAGACCCGGTAGCCATCCGCCCGAGCCGAGGTATCAAGCGGTGAGCCTGGATCGGTTACGACGATGATCCGCTCCTTCGGATCGATTCCGGCTTCGCGGAAAGCCTGTTCGTAGACTCGTTTGTGACTGTCGGTTTCGACCGTGGAGCCGGACTTCGAAGAAACGATGAGCGCAGTCGTTAAGAGTCTGTCGCGCAGAGCGGCTTCGATCTGGCCGGGGGAGGTTGTGTCGAGAATGGTCAGCTCAACCCCGGCGGTCCTCGTGATAACTTCCGGGGCCAGAGAAGACCCGCCCATTCCGCTTAGTACGAAGTGGCTTACTCCCGAGCGGCGAAGCTGCTCGTGAAGAGCCATGATCTCCGGAACCAGGGGCTCTGAAAGAGCGACCGCTTCCGTCCAGCCGAGCCTGATTGCCGCCTCGCTCTCGGCATCCGCCCCCCAGAGGCTGGGATCCTGGGCGGCGATCCCGGAAGCTACGAGGTCGCGAACCAGTTCAGGCACGAGCCGTTCCGCCGCCTCAAGGGCGCTGCCGCTGAGAGTGAGGTCGAAACTCATTTCAGTTCTTCTCTCTGGCCGCTTCGAGTGATTTTTGGACGGTGTCGAGGAGCTGATTCCAGGAGACCGTGAACTTCTCAATCCCTTCCTTCTCCAGAAGGTCGGTCACCTCGGTGTAGGAAATGCCAAGCGCAGCGAGCTCATCGAGCACTTCATTGGCTTCCTGGTACTTTCCTGTTACGGTGTCACCCTTGATACTTCCGTGCTCGAAGGTGGCTTCCATGGTCTTTTCGGGCATTGTGTTGATGACGTTGTTTACGACTAGTTCTTCTACATAGAGGGTGTCCCTGAACTCCGGATCCTTTACTCCGGTGGATGCCCAGAGCGGCCTCTGCAGGTTCGCCCCGGCCGCAAGCAGTCCTTTCGCCCTCTCGCTTGCGAAGGCCTGCTCGAAGACCTCGTAGGCGAGCCTGGCGTTTGCGATTCCGGCCTTCCCGCGAAGTGCCTTCGCTTCCGGAGTTCCAATTGCGTCCAGTCGCTTGTCCACTTCGGTATCGACTCTGGATACGAAGAACGAAGCGACCGACCGGATTCCGGCGAGGTCGATTCCGGCTGCCTTTGCCCGCTCGAGACCGCTCAGGTAGGCGTTGATGACTTCGCGGTGGCGCTCAAGGCTGAAGATGAGAGTCACGTTGACGCTGATTCCGACTGCGGTAAGCTCGGTGATCGCTTCGAGCCCCTCGACGGTAGCCGGAACCTTGATCATTACGTTCGGCCGGTCGACAAGCTCCCAAAGCAGCTTGCCTTCCTTGATCGTGCCAGCGGTGTCGTGCGCGACGGCTGGCTCGACCTCGATCGAGACTCGGCCATCCTGACCATCAGTCTTGAGATAGAGATCGTGGAAGATGTCGCAACCGGTTGCGACATCGTGGGTCGTAATGTCGACTACTGCCTCGGCTGCATTCTTGCCGGCCTTTGCGAGCTTCGCGACCTGCTCCGCATAGGCGCCGCCTTCAGAAAGGGCGTTCGCGAAGATCGTCGGGTTGGTGGTCACTCCAACAACGTGCCGCTCGTCAATGAGCCGCTGAAGATCGCCGCTGACGATCCTCTCTCTCGAGAGGTCATCCAGCCAGACGCTCACTCCGGCACTGCTCAGCTCTGCGAGGGGGCTAGTGGTATCAGTCATTTGAAATCAGGACCTTTCCAGTATTCAGTTCTGTGCAGCGAGGGTTTCCTTAGCTGCAGCAATCACATGCTCGGTGGTCATTCCGTATTCACGGTAGAGCACCTCATAGTCGGCAGAAGCGCCGAAAGTCTCTATCGAAACGCTGCGACCGCGGTCGCCGACGATTCCGCGCCAGCTCATTGCGATTCCGGCTTCAACCGAAACCCGCGCGCCAATGGCTGGCGGCAAGACTTCGTTTCGGTAGCTTTCGTCCTGCTCAGCGAACCACTCCAGACAGGGGGCGGATACCACTCTCGCCTGAATTCCGTCCGCCTTGAGCGAGGCTCTGGCTTCGAGGGCGAACTGCACCTCGGAGCCGGTTGCGATCAGGATGACGTCCGGTTTGCCGCTCTCGGCCTCCGCAAGAATGTAGGCGCCTCTGGCAACTCCCTTGGCAGATGCAAGCACATCGCCGCTCGCCTTCGAATCGCCCCGCTCGAAGACCGGAAGGTTCTGTCGGCTGAGTGCAAGTCCGGCGGGGCCGCCGCGCCTCTGCAGGATCGCAAGCCAGGCGTAGGCGACTTCATTGGCATCGGCAGGCCTGATCACATCAAGCCCTGGAATGGCCCTGAGCGCGGTCAGGTGCTCGACCGGCTGGTGGGTCGGCCCGTCGCCGCCGAGGGCGATTGAATCATGAGTCCAGACGTAGATCGAGGGGATTTGCATGAGTGCGGCAAGTCTCACCGAGGCTCTCATGTAGTCGCTGAAGATGAGGAAGGTGCCGCCGAAGGCGCGGGTTGGCCCGTGCAGGACTATACCGTTGACGATCGCGCCCATTGCGTGCTCGCGAATTCCGAAGTGCAGAACGCGGCCGTATGGATCCCCGGCCCATTCATCGGTCGAACGATCGGTAGGAACAAAGGACTTTGCGCTTTCGATAGTCGTGTTGTTCGACTCCGCCAGGTCGGCGGATCCTCCCCAAAGCTCCGGGAGCTTTGCTGCGAGAGCGTTGATCACCTTTCCTGAAGCCGATCGGGTTGAAACTGCCTTGTCTGCCGGGAAGATCGGGAGAGCTTCTGAAATGTCATCGGGCAGGGCGCCGGACTGCAGGCGATCGAGGAGCGCCTTTCGCTCTGGGTTTGCCTTCGCCCAGGATTCAAACCGGACATCCCATTCGGCGTGGGCCGCTTTGCCTCGATCTGTCGCCTTTCGGGTGTGGTCGAGGACTTCCTGCTCAACCGCGAACTGAGCATTTGGGTCGAAGTTCAATACCTTCTTTAGTGCTGCGAGTTCTTCGCTGCCCAGTGCAGAACCGTGGATCTTGCCGGTGTTCTGCTTCGTTGGGGAAGGCCAGCCGATTATGGTTCGGAGCACAATTAGCGACGGCCGGTCAGTCTCTGCCTTTGCCGCCTCGATTGCGTCATAAAGCGCCTGAAGATCTTCGATGTACTGGCCGGTCTTCTTCCAGTCGACTACCTGGACATGCCAGTGGTAAGCGGCGTAGCGGGCTGCGACATCCTCAGTGAACGCGATCTTGGTGTCGTCTTCGATCGAAATTTGGTTGTCGTCATAAATCACAACCAGATTGCCGAGTTCCTGGTGGCCCGCAAGGGACGATGCTTCGCTCGAGATTCCCTCCTCAAGATCCCCGTCACTCGCAATTACATACACGAAGTGATCGAAGGGGCTGGTTCCGGGTGCAGCATCCGGGTCGAACAACCCCCGCTCGTATCGCGAAGCATAAGCAAATCCGACAGCGGAAGAGATTCCCTGGCCAAGGGGGCCCGTAGTGATCTCGATTCCGTCGGTGTGGCGATATTCCGGATGCCCCGGGGTCTTCGATCCCCAGGTTCTCAGCGCCTTGAGATCGTCGAGTTCGAGTCCGTAGCCAGCCAGATAGAACTGCACGTATTGGGTGAGGGAGGAGTGGCCGCAGGAAAGGATGAAGCGGTCGCGACCCAGCCAGGAGCTGTCGCTCGGATCCCGTCGCATGACTTTCTGAAACAGAAGATAAGCGGCGGGAGCAAGGCTCATTGCTGTTCCCGGATGCCCGCTGCCGGCCTTCTCGACTGCGTCTGCGGCCAGCACTCTGGCTGTGTCTATTGCTCTTTTGTCCAGATCATTGAAGTCGAGGGTTGGCATTAGGAATCGAGAGTCCCTTCATCGTTTTGAACGTATCGAGCCGCCAACCTATTCCGGACCGCCAACCTCAGAGCGATTGACGATTACTCGGCAAAGCCAACGTTGGCAAGCAATCCCAAGTATAGGCAACCTCGCACCAGCGCCCCTCTCAGCACCGGTCCAGCCGGCGCAGCCGTTCGGCCTTAGACTCGAGTTGGCGACTTTAGTTAGGTGTTCATTGAGTTCGGCAACAATTCAGCGTAAAACCGCGCCCAGCCTGGGCTGGCGGCGGAAGTTTATGGCTTATGTGCAGTTGACTAAGCCGCGAATCATCGAGCTGCTTCTGATCACGACCATTCCAGTTATGTTTCTGGCCCAGCGGGGCCTCCCAAGTCTCTGGCTTGTGCTCGCCACGCTCATCGGAGGCTTCTTTAGCGCCGGCTCCGCAGGCGCATTCAATTGCTATATAGATCGAGACATTGACCGGGTAATGAAGCGCACCGGCCATCGGCCGCTTGTTACCGGAGAACTCAGTGACAGGGAAGCGCTCATCTTTGCGTGGGTTACCGCCATAGGGTCGACTCTCTGGCTGGGATTGCTTGTGAACTGGCTGGCTGCCGTACTTGCTGCCGCTGGCCACATTTTCTATGTCGTCGGGTACTCCCTCATTCTCAAGCGCCGCACCTCCCAGAACATCATCTGGGGCGGGGCCGCAGGGTGCTTTCCGGTGCTCGTCGGCTGGGCGGCCGTGACGGGGGACTTGAGCTGGGCGCCGATAGTGCTCTTCTTCGTCGTCTTCCTTTGGACTCCGCCGCACTACTGGCCCCTGTCGATGCGCTATCGGGAGGATTACCAGAGCGCGAACGTCCCCATGCTCGCTGTTGTCCGCGGCCGGACTCAGGTGGGCCTACAGGTAATCCTCTACGCGTGGGCGACAGTCATCTGCTCCCTGCTGCTCGTGCCGATCGCCGACATGGGATTGTTGTATCTGGCTGTGGCAGTGCTTTCAGGGGGCTGGTTCATTCTCGAATCGCACAGGCTCTATTCAAAGGTGATTCGCCATCTCGAAGGATCCCCGATGAAGGTCTTTCACGCATCCATCACCTATCTGACTTTGCTGTTCGTCGCCGTCGGTATCGACCCGCTGCTCCCATTCTGAAAATCATTTCGCAATTCAGTTTCTGAGAGCTTGCCTACTCCCCGCTTTTGCCATTCCGGGATGTGGTCTAATAGATAAAAGGGACGGTTTGGCAAAACCGCGGATTAGGAGTTAGGGAATGGGTAAGAAGGTCACCGTACAGTTGGTCGATGATTTGGATGGTTCATTGATTCCGGATGGGCTTGGTCATACAGTCAGGTTCGGTTTCGAGGGCCGCAACTATGAGATAGATCTCAAGTCCGAACATTCCCGGGAATTTGCCGAAATTCTGAGACCATATATCGCAGCAGGACGGGAAGCCGCCAGGAACGGTCGCAAGGGGGCGGCAAAGTCCAGCGAGGATGTACAGGCAATTCGCGAGTGGGCCAGAAGAAATGGCCACCCGATATCGGATCGTGGTCGAATTGCCGTGGAGCTCAGGCAAGCCTACTATCAGGCCAACCCGACTCCCTGAGCCATTCCCATAAATTTTTCAGAATCTGGAAATATTTTCAGGTTCGGTTTCTGAGCTTTTATTTACTTTCGGAAAGTTGATGAGCATTCAGCTTTTCTCTGCTGCGCGTGGAAAGAATTGCGACGGTAATCAAACTTAGAACGAGGCACGCGAACACGAGGTGAATGCCGACGAGAATCGGCGGAAGCCCGTTTCGCGCCTGATAGAGACCAACCCCAATCTGTACTGCCTCTACCACAAGCAACCAGAACGATACCCGCAATACCCGGATTGATCGCGCACGCCAGGCGAGGATGGCGAGCAGACAGGTAGCGCCAAGAGTGAGATATCCCGGCCATGCATGCAGGTGCTCAAGCAACTCTGTCGACAGTCCGTTCCTTGCCGCTGCGGAATCTCCGGCATGCGGGCCGGAACCTGTAGTCAGAATCCCGATCAGGACTGTGACTGTCGCAAAAACCGCAACCAGCCCCGCGATCCAGCGAATCAGAACAGAAGCTCTGTCGGAAGGTGCTGCAGAGACCTCCCAGACCAGCCAGGTCGCGAGCACGACCATGAGAGCTGAAAGCAAAAAGTGGAGGCCGACGACCCAGGACTCGAGGCTGGAGAGCACGGTAATGCCGCCGATTCCGGCCTGGACCAGTACCAGCATGAGCAGGCTGAAACTGAGCCAGTAGGCACTGCGCTGTGTCGACCTTTGGCGAAGGAAGTAAAAGAAGGTCAGCAGGGCAACGATTCCCACAACTCCGGTCATGAGCCTGTTCGAAAACTCGATCACGCTGTGGATGCCCTGTTCCGGAACCGGCACGAGAGACTCGGGGGAGCAAAGGGGCCAGCTCGGACATCCGAGCCCCGAAGCGGTGAGTCTTACTGCCCCTCCCGTACCGACGATCGTCAGCTCAGTTGCCAGCGAAAGCCATGCCAGAACCTTTGCTCTGACTCCCAATTCCTTCGGCGCGATCCAGTTAACTGCCCGTTTGAACACCTTCAAGTTTCCGCGCTCCAAATTCGTAGTTTGTCCGGCTCGGATCAATCACCTCTGGCAAAAATAGTCTGTCAATGTAGACTCGAAGCGCAGAGCAAAACACCGGGAAAAATACCCGGATTCTGTATGGCGAAGGAGCCGAAGTCCCAAGTCAGTCTATGCACCAGGGGTGCAAACGGCGAAGGGGAACAGGGCAGTGGCGAATTTCTTTCGAAGACGGCCGCCCGAGACCCCGGGGAATTCAGTAGCGATATGAGGTGTTGCTTTGTGTGTTGGAATCTAGTCGAAGAGTTTGAGGTAGCCCATGTCAGACGTGTTGATCAACCGTCCTGAACTGGAGGGCCTCGGCGTCTATGAATTCGGCTGGTCGGATTCCGATAAAGCTGGAGCTTCAGCCAGGCGCGGGATCGACGAAGAAGTAGTACGCGACATTTCCCGGCTTAAGGGCGAATCAGAGTGGATGCTCAAGCATCGGCTAAAGGGGCTCAGGATGTTCCTGCGCAAGCCAATGCCATCGTGGGGTGCGGATCTCTCCGGGATCGACTTCGACAACATCAAGTATTTCGTCCGCTCTACGGAGAAGCAGGCCCAGACCTGGGAAGACCTTCCGGAGGACATAAAGAACACCTACGAGCGAATCGGCATCCCTGAAGCCGAACGGTCGCGGCTGGTGGCCGGCGTCACCGCGCAGTATGAATCCGAGGTTGTGTACCATCAGATCCGCTCCGAGCTTGAAGCCCAGGGCGTAATCTTCACCGACACGGACACCGCACTTCGCGAGCATCCGGAGTTCTTCACCGAATACTTCGGGACTGTTATTCCGGCCGGCGACAACAAGTTCGCGGCTCTCAACACCGCTGCCTGGTCGGGCGGTTCCTTCGTTTATGTTCCGCCGGGAGTGCACGTAGATATTCCGCTGCAGGCCTACTTCAGAATCAACACCGAGAACATGGGCCAGTTCGAGCGGACCCTGATCATCGCCGACGAAGGCAGCTATGTTCACTACATAGAAGGCTGCACCGCGCCGATCTACACGACCGACTCGCTCCACTCCGCGGTCGTTGAAATCGTCGTGAAGAAGAACGCCAGGGTGCGCTACACAACCATTCAAAACTGGTCCAACAACGTCTATAACCTCGTTACCAAGCGCGCTATAGCCCACGAAGGCGCAACCATGGAGTGGGTCGACGGGAACATCGGATCCAAGGTAACGATGAAGTACCCCTCGATCTATCTCGTCGGCGAGCATGCGAAAGGCGAGACGCTTTCGGTGGCCTTTGCCGGTCCGGGACAGCATCAGGATGCGGGGGCCAAGATGGTTCACCTCGCTCCTAACACCCAGTCATCCATAGTTTCGAAGTCGATTGCCCGCGGAGGCGGAAGGGCAGGCTATCGGGGTCTCGTACAGATTGCAGAAGGGGCGCACCACTCGGCCAATACGGTTCGCTGCGATGCCCTGCTGGTAGACACGATCTCCCGATCAGACACCTACCCGACTACCGACATTCGCGAAGATGATGTCCAAATGGGGCACGAGGCAACAGTTTCGAGAGTGAGCGCTGAACAGCTCTTCTACCTGCAGTCCAGAGGAGTCCCCGAGGCTGAAGCTATGGCGATGATCGTTCGCGGCTTCATTGAACCGATCGCGCGCGAACTTCCGATGGAATACGCCATGGAACTCAACAAACTCATCGAAATGGGCATGGAAGGATCTGTCGGATAGCAATGGCAGCAGCTTCGCCCTCTGCGGCGGCAATCGAACACTCACGACTTCTTTCGAAGCAGCACAGCGACGGAGGCTGGGGAGTAATCCCGATTCAAAGCCGCCTCGGGAGGTTCACATCATTTGATGTCAGCGAGTTTGAACCGGTAACCGGCTTCGAGGAAGCGTGGAAATACACTCCGGTGAAGCTGCTTTCGACTCTTATCGACGAGCCGCTCGACGGATCCAGGCCGCAAATCGAAAGCAGTGTTGAAGGCGCTGCGACGGTCGAGTGGGTCGATCGCGGCTCGAAGCGAATCGGCGAGGTCGGCAAGCCGGAAGACAAGGCCTCTGCGAACGCCTGGTCGCACTCGAGCGGGGCCTGGGTCATTGACATTGAGAAGGACGGCGGCCGAGTCGATTTGCAGCGAACGGGCTCGGCGGCCCCGGCGGCGGGCCACCTCGTGTTCAACGCGGCATCGGGGTCGACGGGCACCATTGTGCTCAGGAATGTGGGCAGCGCCCAGCTTGCTGAGAATCTCGAAATCTCGGTAGGCGACGGCGCGGTACTGACCGTTGTTACGATTCAGGACTGGACCGCTGAATCAACCCAGCTCTCAAGCACCTACGCAACTCTCGGAAGAGACGCTCGGCTGCACCACCTCGCGGTCACCCTCGGCGGTTCCGTAGTGAGAATGACCAACAGCACTCATCTTGCAGGCCAGGGCGGAGAAGCGGAACTGCTCGGCGTCTACTTCGCAGACAGCAATCAGCACCTTGAGCATCAGATTTTCGTCAATCACGACGCCCCGAACACCAAGTCAAGAGTCAACTATCGCGGTGCGCTCAACGGCGACAATGCGAGGACGGTTTGGGTGGGGGATGTGCTCATCCGCCCGAGCGCGATCGGTACCGACAGCTACGAAGAAAACCGCAATCTGTTACTAAGCGACGGCGGCAGAGCCGATTCGGTGCCGAATCTCGAGATTGAAACCGGGGATATCCTCGGGGCCGGCCATGCGAGCGCCAGCGGTCGATTCGATGACGAGCAATTGTTCTATCTTCAGGCCAGAGGCATAACCGAGGACGAAGCAAGGCGGCTTGTAGTAAGAGGCTTCCTGAGCGGCATCGTGCAGAAGATCCACCTGCCGGATATTGCCGAAGACGTCGAGCGGGCCATTGACCTCGAACTTGGGGGCCGGGCCGAATGAGCGACAAGGTACAGGTTTGCGCGGCTGATGACATCCAGCTCACTTCCGCCATTCGAGTGGTAATCGAAGGGCAGCCGATTGCTCTGGTAAAGGATTCAGAAGGCAGGATTTTCGCAATCGGCGATACCTGCACCCACGGCGAGGTGTCGCTTTCTGAGGGCTTTGTCGAGGACGACACCATCGAGTGCTGGGCTCACGGCTCGCGGTTCTCGCTCAACAACGGCAAGGCTCTAAACCTTCCTGCCTATGAGCCGGTGCCGGTATTCCGACTTGAACTGCGCGACGGCCAGGTTTACCTGGATCCGACGCCGCTCTATGACTACGAAACCGAAGGGGTTTGAGAAATGACGGAACTGCAAATCCGCGACCTGCATGTGAGCGTGCAGACCGAGCAGGGTACGAAGGCGATCCTCAAGGGTGTTGACCTCACGGTGAAGTCCGGAGAAACCCACGCGATCATGGGACCGAATGGCTCCGGCAAGTCAACTCTCGCCTATACGATTGCCGGACATCCGAAGTACACGGTGGATTCGGGCTCGATCACTCTCGACGGAGAGGATGTTCTTGCGATGACCGTAGACGCGCGAGCTAGAGCCGGACTTTTCCTCGCCATGCAGTACCCGGTCGAGATTCCGGGGGTAACTGTCACCAACTTCCTCCGCACCGCCAAGACTGCCATCGACGGCGAACCGCCGGCTGTTCGAAGCTGGATCAAGGATGTCAAGACGTCGATGGAAAACCTGCGGATGGACCCGTCGTTCGCACAGCGAAACCTCAACGAGGGTTTCTCCGGAGGCGAGAAGAAGCGCAACGAAATCCTTCAGCTTGAACTGCTCAAACCGAAGATTGCGATCCTCGACGAAACTGACTCCGGGCTGGATGTCGACGCACTGAAGATCGTCTCCGATGGAGTGAATCGCGCGCGTGAGAGCACGGATGTCGGAGTACTGCTGATTACCCACTACACGAGGATTCTCCGCTATATCCGGCCGGACTTCGTGCACGTTTTCGTCGAAGGCAGGATTGCAGAAGAAGGCGGGCCCGAGCTTGCAGAGCGCCTCGAAGAAGAAGGTTATGATCGCTTCCTGAACAATGCGAAAGTAGGCTGAGGTCATGCCAGTTGCATTGGAGCCGCGCCTGTTCGATCAGGTCGAAGAAGCCCTCAAGGAAGTGATCGACCCCGAGCTTGGCGTCAATATTGTCGACCTGGGACTGATCTACGATCTCAGCTGGGATGACGAGAACGACGCCCTAATCGTTAGCATGACGCTCACCTCTGCCGGTTGTCCTCTGACTGACGTCATCGAAGAGGACATGGCTCAGGCCCTTGAGGGAGTAGTTGAACAGTTCAGGATCAACTGGGTCTGGATGCCGCCGTGGGGGCCGGAGAAGATCACAGAAGACGGCCGCGAAATGATGCGCGCCATCGGGTTTGCAATCTAGAGCGCTAGTCCGCCTCAAATCGACTTGAGTTTCGGCGATCTTCACGGACTACGAACTTCCAGCCGAGAGTCACAACTCCAGCGGCAATGAGCGACTTGATAACCCCGCCGATTATGAACGGATAGAACCCCGCCTGAAGAGTCTGCGCGAGATCCAGTTGAAGGCTGATTGCCAGCCAGGGCAATCCGAACAGGTAGATAACTACGGTCCCGGCGAGAAACGAACAGATCGATCGCAAAATTTTGCGATCCCATTCGATTTGCGCGAGCCAGCCGGTTAAGGCGGCCGCAAAAATGAAACCGATTATGTAGCCGCCGGTGGGCCCCATGAGCACCGAAAGGCCGGAAGACGAGTCGGCAAAGACCGGCAATCCGACCACACCCAAAGCTCCATACAACACCATTGAGAGCGTGCCACGCAGCGAACCGAGAGAACTGCCGACCAGGAGCACAGCGAGTGTCTGACCGGTAATCGGCACGGGCCAGAGGTAAATTGAAAACTGAGCACAAATGGCGGTAAGTACCGCCCCAACGGTGATCAGGAGGCCATCTACTACGAGTCCGCGGGAGAACAGGCGATCTGCAAGGGTTGGCTTTCCGATGGCGAGGCTCAGGCTGGTCATGGAATTAGACTAGACGTTCGCCGGTTTCGTTTCGACCGATACCTCCAAGAAAGAACTGGATCTCCCTTGCTCAGCGCCACCGATATTGAAGTGCGCGTCGGTGCAAGGACGCTGATGACGGATGTGACCTTCCGTGTCGACAAGGGCGACAAGGTCGGGCTGGTCGGCCGCAATGGCGCAGGGAAGACTACCCTCACCCGAATCCTCGCTGGAGAGGGGCAGCCATTTTCCGGCGCCGTTCGCCGGTCAGGCGAGATCGGCTACCTGCCTCAGGATCCGAGGTCCGGAAACCCTGAGGAACTTGCCCGCGATCGGATCCTCAACGCCAGAGGGCTCGGCACGATAGTTTCCGGATTGGCAAAAGCAAGTATGGAAATGGGTTCTGAAGCGAACCGTGCCGCGGCAATGGAGCGGTACAGCAAGCTCGAGGCCAGATATCAGGCACTCGGAGGTTACGCGGCAGAGGCCGAGGCGGCACGAATCGCGGGTAACCTCGGCCTTCCAGAGCGCGTTTTGAATCAGCAGCTGCAGACTCTTTCAGGCGGGCAGCGGCGCAGAATCGAGCTCGCGCGCATTCTCTTCTCCGAGGCCGACACGCTGCTGCTGGATGAGCCCACGAACCACCTTGATGCCGATTCCGTCACCTGGCTGCGAGAGCACCTCAAGTCCTTCACTGGCGGATTGATCGTGATCAGCCACGATGTCGCACTCGTTGAAGAAACGGTTAATCGGGTTTTCTATGTGGATGCCAATCGCCAGTTGATTGACGTTTACAACATGGGCTGGAAGGCCTATCTGAAGCAGCGAGAGGCGGACGAAGAGCGCAGACGCAAGGAGCGCGCAAATGTCGAGAAGAAGGCTCAAACCCTGCAGTTGCAGGCTGCCCGATTCGGGGCGAAGGCGACCAAGGCCGCTGCGGCGCATCAAATGGCGCGCAGGGCGGAAAAGATGCTTTCCGGCCTTGAGGAAGTTCGAGTTCAGGATCGGGTAGCGAAACTGCGCTTTCCACAACCGCAGGCCTGCGGAAAGACTCCGCTCACGGCTGAGGGCCTTAGCAAGAGTTACGGATCTCTCGAGGTCTTCACCGCAGTCGACCTCGCGGTAGACAGGGGCTCCAAAGTAGTCGTCCTCGGTCTCAACGGAGCCGGAAAGACGACCCTGCTTCGCATCCTCTCCGGGATCGAGTCCCCGGACACCGGCAAGGTAACCCCAGGCCACGGGCTGAGAATCGGCTACTACGCCCAGGAGCACGAGACCCTCGATACTTCTGCGACCGTGCTTCAGAACATGCTTTCCGTCTCGAAAGAGCTGACAGAGACCGAAGCCAGGCGCATCCTCGGTTCCTTCCTGTTCACCGGCGAAGATTCCCTCAAGCCGGCCAAAGTACTCTCTGGGGGAGAAAAGACCCGGCTGGCCCTGGCCATGATCGTCGTATCCGGAGCGAACCTGCTGCTCCTCGACGAGCCGACGAATAACCTCGATCCCGCCAGCAGGCAGGAGATCCTCTCAGCTTTGGCGAGCTATTCGGGAGCTGTAGTGCTCGTCAGCCACGATCAGGGGGCTGTGGAAGCACTCAACCCTGAGAAGGTACTCGTACTTCCGGATGGAATTGAGGACTACTGGAGCGCCGACTACTCAGAATTGATCGAACTCGCCTGAACGGCTGCTGCAGCCCTCTCGATCTGCGCATCTTCGATTTCTGCATCACTCGGCCCCTTTGCGAGCTTGCGCGCCTTTCGCCTGGCCTCCATCTCCCGAACTCTCGGATCGTCAGAGTTTCGTACCCTGTGTTCCTGTCGAATCGCCCAGACGAGGCCGATCATGGCCAGAATCGCAAATGCTATCCACTGGAGCGCGTATGAAAGGTGTGGTCCTTCATCATCTTCCGGTCGAGGCAGGGCAGCGAGATCCTGAGCTGCGGAGGGAGTTTCGCTCGCCATCAATCCATATGCTCCGGTGTAGGTCGGCAGTCCAACGAGACTCGCAAACTTGTCCAGTTGAATTGTCGCCAGCTGCCCTTTCGGTGCGGATCTGCCAGGAATCTCCGGTTCTCCAGGCTTGAGCCGCGCCACAACGGTGACCTGCCCGGAGGGAGGGTCGGGCACGAAATCGGGGGAGTCGGAACTCTCGCCGCTGGCAACCCAGCCGCGATCAATAGCCAGCACGGAGCCGTCTTCGAGCTGGAGCGGAACCAGCACTTCGAAGCCGACATCCCCGTTCAGGGGCCGAGTGCGCACGAGCACTTGCTGATCTGAAAGGTAGTGGCCGCTGACTTCGACGGATCTCCACTCGTCCTTCGAATCGAAAGCTTCCATTCCCGGGAGTAACTGGTTGAGCGGGACCGGTGCAGCGTCGTAATTGGCGTCCACTCTGGCAATGGCCTCGCGAGTCTCGGCGAGCCGTGCAAACTGCCAGTTTCCGAGCAGATAGCAGGCAAAGCCGAAAACAACCACGAGAGCGAAATAGCCCGCCCAGCGTGCGCTGAAGACGAACTTCCAGCCCTTCACCCGGCAGCCCCGAGTCGTTCTACCGTTGCCGGAAAGACAGTCACCTCGACCGGGAAGCCCCTTGAGGATAGGTAATCCCGCAAATAATCAACGTGCTCAGTACAGGCACTCCACACCTTTACGCGCTCCTCCGAATGAATCCTGGGATTTCGCCAATTGACATTCCATTTGGCGTTCATTCGACATCCTGCCCTTGAACACTGAATGTCTGCCTCGGTCAACTGTCTGAATCCTTCTCTGGCGGAACCGGACTTTGACCGGAATCTCCGGTCGGATCGAATCGCACTATGGAGCCCGGGCGCTCGACGAGTTGTCCGCGGCTATCGGCGGCGTTCCCGACTACGACGGCGAAGTAAGGCAGGAAAATCGCTCCTAGTCCGAAAACCAAAATCCACCAGCCCTGAAGAACTATGCAAAGTACGAAGCAGGTAAGCCGAATGAGCATCATTACCGTGTACATGATCGCGCGTCTGCGACGATCCTCCTGGGGGGATCTCGGCAGATTGGTGATATTGACCGCGCGTCTGGACATGGCTGTCTTTCCAGCCTAGGAGTTAAGCAACACCTGCGCTGACCCTAGGATGGCCGCATGGAAACTTCGACTTCGCCGCAGGTTGTTCTGGTAACCGGCGGCAACAGGGGAATCGGCTTCGCGATCGCGAGCGAGTTCATCGAAAGGGGCTTCAAGGTTGCGGTGACCGCACGCAGTGGAGAAGGCCCAAAGGGTAGCCTCACGGTAAAGGCGGATGTCACCGACGCAGAGTCGATCGACAAGGCTTTCGAAACGATCGAAGCCGAACTCGGTCCGGTCGAAATCCTGGTCGCGAATGCCGGAGTCACCAAGGACACGCTTCTGCTTCGGATGACGGAAGAAGATTTCACTTCGGTAATCGACACGAATCTTTCCGGAGCGTTCCGAGTCGTCAAGCGGGCTTCAAAGAACATGCTCAAGGCGAAGTTCGGCCGAATCATTCTGATTTCAAGTGTCGTCGGACTGCTCGGTTCTGCCGGCCAGGTCAACTATGCGGCTTCCAAGAGCGGGCTGGTGGGCCTGGCCCGGTCGCTCACGAGAGAGCTCGGTTCGAGGAATATCACTGCGAACGTCGTTGCCCCCGGCTTTGTCGAAACCGAAATGACCGCAGTGCTGCCTGAAGAACAGCAGGCCGAATATCTCAAGTCGATTCCGGCGAATCGTTTTTGCAGCCCGGAGGAGATTGCGAAGGTGGTCGTCTGGCTCTCCGGCCCTGAGGCTTCCTATATTTCAGGGGCGGTAATTCCCGTCGACGGCGGACTCGGGATGGGCCACTAACCCTCGAGTCCAAGTAGCGGCAAAACCCGGCTCAGATCCCGGTCATCCAGAATCACTCCGGCTTGATCTCGAACCGGAGCCTTGGCCTCGAAGGCAACCGATAGACCGGCCAGCCGCATCATCTCCAGATCGTTCGCGCCGTCGCCGATTGAAACAGCGTTCTCCAGCGGGATCGAGTAGATCCGCGACCACGACTCAAGAGTTTCAGCCTTGGCTTTCGCGTCGATAATCCTGCCCCTGACCCGACCGGTCAGGATTCCGTCTTCGACTTCGAGGGTGTTAGCCCTCCAGCGGTCAAGCCCGAGTCCGGCTGCAAGTGGATCAATCACCTCGTGAAAACCACCTGAGATCGCGCCCACCCTGCCGCCGGCGGCCTGCACGCTTCTCACAAGCTCTGGTACGCCCTTGGTCACAGCAATCGAGCGCCGGACCCTGGCAAACACCGAAATCGACAGTCCTTTTAGCGTCGCCACCCGAGCCCGAAGGCTCTCCTCAAAGTCGAGCTTTCCGTTCATGGCATCGAGGGTGATCGAGGCAACCTCGGCGCCCGATCCCGATTCTTCGGCGAGCAGTTCGATAATCTCCTGCTCAATGAGCGTCGAATCGACGTCGAGCACTACGAGAAATCGGGGCATTGATTCTCCAGACCGGAACGGAAGGCCGTTTGGTCAACTGACGTGGATTCCCTTTCCGACGACGGTGATTCCGGGTTCGGCAATTGTGAATCCTCTGGCTCGGTCAGCCTGCGGGTCGACTCCTACAGTTGCCCCGGCATCGACAGTGACTTCCTTGTCGAGAATAGCCCTTTGGACGACAGCGCCGGGACCTATCCGCACCCGATCAAACAGGACGGAGTCGATCACCTTCGCGCCTGATTCAATGGTCGCCCACGGGCCGAGCACGCTGCGCTCCACGTGGGCCCCTGAAAGCAGGCAGCCGAGGGAAACGATTGAGTCGATGGTGGTTCCATAGTTTCCACTCGAATCGCGAACGAACTTGGCCGGAGGAGAGTCAAGCGATTCGCTGTGGATCGGCCATTCGCGGTTGTAGAGATTGAAGACCGGCAGCGCAGAGACCAGGTCCTGATGAGCTTCGAAGAAGGATGCGATGGTTCCGACATCCCTCCAGTAATACCGATCGCGATCGGTTGCTCCCGGAACTTCGTTTCTAATCAGGTCGTAAACCGCCGCATCCGATCTCGCCACGAAATCAGGGATTATGTCGCCGCCCATATCGTGGTTGGAGTCGGACCGTTCTCCGTCGCGAAGCACAGCATTCATTAGAGCGTCTGCATCGAACACGTAGTTGCCCATGGATGCCAAAACAAGTTCAGGCGCATTCTTGAGCCCGGTGGCGCTTTGCGGCTTCTCATGGAAGACCGAGATTCGATCCGGCCTGGCAGGGTCGGTCTCGATAACCCCGAACTGATTGGACAGTTCTATCGGCTGCCGAATAGCCGCCACGGTGACTCCAGCGCCGCTTTCAATATGGGCGTCGATCATTTGCTGGAAGTCCATGCGATAAACGTGATCGGCACCGACTACAACGACGATGTCGGGCTTTTCATCTTTCAGCAGATTGAGGCTCTGCAGGATCGCATCCGCCGAACCGGCAAACCATCGCTTGCCGAGCCTTTGCTGAGCGGGAACCGAGGCGATGTAGGAGTTCGTGATCCCGGAGAGCCGCCAAGCCTGAGACACGTGTCGGTCGAGACTGTGCGACATGTACTGGGTGAGTACGACGATCTGACGCAGTCCGGAATTGATGAGATTTGAGAGCGCGAAGTCGACCAGCCGATAGATGCCGCCGAATGGAACAGCGGGCTTGGCACGGTCAGCGGTCAGGGGCATTAGCCGCTTGCCTTCGCCACCGGCCAGAACGATTCCGAATATCTTCTTCGACCGCATTCTCCAACAGTAGATGAGGCCCGGAGGGTGCACTAGCGTCGTTAGCGTGAGAGTCGATCTGCTGACCAGGGAGTATCCGCCGGAAGTCTATGGGGGAGCGGGGGTTCACGTTGCCGAATTGGTACGCGCTCTTAGGGGTCGGATCGATCCCGTAGTTCGCTGCTTTGGGAACCCCAGAACTGAAGCTGGCGTTTTCAACTACTCGACTCCACCTCAGCTCGAAGGCTCGAACCCGGCCCTTGCCACGATCGGAGTAAATCTACTCATGGCACGGGATGTCGAAGGTGCGGACCTCGTGCATTCGCACACCTGGTACGCAAACGGAGCCGGCAGGCTTGCTCAACTGCTGCACGGCATTCCGCACGTGCTCACGGCGCACAGCCTCGAGCCCATGCGGCCCTGGAAGGCCGAACAGCTCGGCGGAGGATATCGAATTTCGAGTCAGATCGAGTCGGATGCCTTCCTTGCCGCGGATGCGGTGATAGCGGTCAGCAAAGGCATGCGGACTGATATTCTCAACTGCTATCCGGGTCTTGACGGGTCCAAAGTTCAGGTGATTCATAACGGCATCGACACCGAAAAGTGGACTCCAGTTGAGGATCCGAACCTTGTCCGGTCTCTAGGAATAGACCCGGAGCGGAGGTCGATTGTATTCGTCGGCCGAATCACGAGGCAAAAGGGACTTCCATACCTTCTTCGTGCTGTCAGCGGGCTGCCGGCCGATGTTCAGATCGTTCTATGCGCCGGTTCTGCAGATACTCCAGAGCTTCACAGTGAAGTGGCCGCGCTAATAGCCGCGCTGGCCGCAAACCGCACTGGGGTGGTCTGGCTGGATCGGCAGCTTTCCCACCGAGAACTTAAGGCGCTGCTCGGACTCGCAACCGTATTTGTCTGCCCGTCGATCTATGAGCCACTCGGAATCGTCAATCTGGAGGCGATGGCCTGCGGGCTTCCGGTAGTCGCATCAGCAGTTGGCGGCATCCCTGAAGTAGTGGTTGACGGAGAAACCGGTCTTCTTGTCGGGCTTGAACTGGATTCAGACGGATGGCCAACTGAGCCTGAGCGCTTTGTCACCGGACTGCGCGAGGCGATCGAGAATCTGCTTTCCGACGAGGACGCCTGCAGCCGCTTCGGGCAGGCTGGCAGAGAGCGAGTCGAAAGCGATTTCAGCTGGACGAAAATTGCAGCCGAAACCATCTCTGTCTACCGCAGTGTTCTTCCAAACTGAGACAGTTCCTCGGGTGATTTAGGCTGGATTTCATGACCAGTGTCATCCAGTTCGAGAACGTCTCTGTGGTCAGAGGCGGTAATCGCATTCTCGATTCGGTCAACTGGATCGTGGATTCGAGCGAGCGCTGGGTGATTCTTGGACCGAATGGTGCGGGAAAGACGACGCTGCTTCAGGTCGCTTCGGCAATGACCCACCCGAGCTCGGGAATGGCGACAATTCTCGACGAGACTCTGGGCGACGTCGACGTGTTCGAAATCAGGACAAGAGTCGGTTTCGCTTCGTCACTAATGGCTCGAAAGCTCCCCGCGAACGAGACGGTACTCAACGTGGTACTCACGGCCGCTTATTCGGTGACCGGCCGCTGGAATGAGGAGTATTCCGCGCTGGATATCAAACGCGCAAAGCGGGTGTTGCGGGAGTGGAAAGTAGACCATCTTGCCGACCGCAAGTTCGGGCAACTAAGCGACGGCGAGCAAAAGCGGGTCCAGATCGCCAGGGCGGTGATGACCGACCCGGAACTCATGCTTCTCGACGAACCGGCCGCGAGCCTTGATCTTGGCGCAAGAGAGGAACTTCTGGAGCTACTAACCGGCTTTGCGCGGTCAAAGGATGCCCCCGGAATCGTCATGGTCACCCATCACGTCGAGGAGATTCCGGACGGTTTCAGCCACGTGCTGCTGTTGCGCAAAGGAAAAGTCATTGCCGCCGGGCCGATCAAAGAAGTGCTGACTTCAGATTTGCTCAGAAAGACCTTCGACCTGCAACTCCAGATCGAGGAAAAGGATGGCCGGTTTTCAGCCAGATCTCTGGTAAAGTAGTCCTTCGGCCCGTTCTGGGCCCGCGAACTACTTCTCAATCAGTCTAGGAATCTTCATGAAGTCAGATATTCACCCCGAGTATGCACCGGTCGTCTTTCGCGACCTAGCTTCCGGAGCTACTTTCCTGACCCGCTCTACCGCTACGAGCGAGAAGACCATCGAATGGGAAGACGGAAACAGCTACCCGGTGATCGATGTCGAGATCTCCTCGGAATCGCACCCGTTCTACACCGGAAAGCAGCGCATCCTCGACAGCGCCGGCCGGGTAGAGAAGTTCAATACCCGCTACAAGGGCTTCGGCAGCTAAGCCCAGCCTCACGCCTGTTTCAGCGGCCAGCCCGCAGTTTCCCTGAAATTGGGATCCTTAGTCCTGCGCATATATTCTGCGAAGCTTTCGGACTGCCTCCTGCTCCACTGAACCTGCAGCTCGTGCAGTTCGGATCCGCTGATTTCGGCGACTTCCGGGAATCGCTCCGGGAATTGCTGAGCAATCCGCCCCGAAGCTATTGCATCCGCTCCCGCGTCGTGTGCACCTTCAAGTGACACTCCATAGACTGCGGCAGCGATCTCAAGGGTGCGTTTTCCCTTTCGATAGCGATCGAGCTCCCGGTCAATCACGAGGGGATCGATGACCGGTCTGGGATCGGAGATCGGCTCAAGACCGTGACGACTGGCCTCGAAATTCAGCAGGGTCAGGTCGTAAGGGGCGTTGAAGACCGTTAAAGCAAGCCCCGACTCGAGAACTCTGCGGACTTCCTGCAGGACTTCGGCGACCACTTCGACTGCGGGCCTGCCCTCTTCGCGTGCCATTTCGGTTGATATCCCGTGAACCGCGCTGGCCTGCGGCGGGATCTCTATTCCAGGATCGGCAAGCCAGTCCCGGCGTTCGATTACCCCGCCGTCGGCGCCGAGAATGCTCAGATTGGCGGTAACTATCCTGCTGGATCGAACATCGATTCCTGTGGTTTCAAGGTCGAAGGTCGCGAGTTTTTCAAACCACTTGTATTCCGGCACGCAATCAGCGTATTCAGTGCCCACGACAATGGCCCAATTGCGCCCGCCGCTCCGATCGTTGCTCCGATTGTTGCTCCGATCTTTACCTAGACTTGAGGGCGATGTCTGTCACTTCCCCTTACGCCGCGGCTGTTTCAAAAATCCCCTGCTCGGCTTCGAGAGTCGAAATACTCGGAAGCACGACAAGTTACTGGAGCTACGGACAGGAAGATGCCGACTGGACCATAGTTGCCGTGCACGGCTATCGCGGTGAACATCACGGAATCGAACCGGTGATTGCGCAGCTGCCCGAGTACCGGTTCATCGTCCCGGACCTGCCCGGCTTTGGCGAGTCAACCCCTATGACCGAATCCGAGCACAGCATTGCCGGTTACGAAGCCTGGCTCGAGGCGCTCCTGGCCAAGCTCAACCTGACCGGAAAGGCGATAATCTTCGGGCACTCCTTCGGAACCATCATTACTTCGGCGGCTATCGCAAAGGGGCTCAGGACTCCGGGACTGATTCTCATGAATCCGATCGCGATCTCCGGAACTGAGGGACCGCGAAAATTCGCAACCTGGATCACAGTGAGCTTCTATCGGACGGCCGCGAAACTCCCGAAGAAGATGGCAAAGGCGATGCTCGGCAACTGGCTTGTCGTGCAGTTCATGAGCGTGAGTCTTGCCAAGACTAAGGATCGCGAACTGCGCAAGTGGATTCATGAGGAACACCACCGGTATTTCAATAACTTTTCTGACAGCAAATCGGTTGGCGAGGCCTTCGAAGCCTCGGTGAGTCAAAACGTCGGGCAAGTGGCGGAGCAGATTTCGACGCCGACTCTGCTGATAGCGGCCGAACTCGACGACATCACGCCGATATCTGCGGTTCGGGAACTGGCATCCCGAATTCCCGATTCCGAACTCGAGGTGATCCCGCAAGTCGGCCACCTAATCCACTACGAGAAGCCGAAGCTCGCCGCCGAGGCGATTCACTCGTTCCTGAGCCGGTTGGGCAAGAATTGAACTTCCTTTTCGACTGCCGCTACACCCGACTGGGACGCCACGACGGGATCAGCCGCTACGGAGCGAGGCTCGTAGAGGCATTCAGCAAACTCCACCCGGTGACAATGATCATCTCGGACGAGAGGCAGCTTGAGATGCTGCCAGAGCTGCCCTGGGTGATCGCTCGCTCACCAACGAGCCTGCTTGAGCCCTGGGTTTCGCTGCAGATCAACAAATTCAAGCCGGATGTCGTGTTCACTCCCATGCAGACCATGGGCTCTGCGGGCCGCAAGTACAAGCTCATCCTCACCCTGCACGACCTGATCTACTACAACAACCCGACGCCGCCCAGGGACCTGCCGTGGTACATCCGGCTCGGCTGGAGGCTCTATCACCTCGCCTACTGGCCGCAGCGGCTCGTAGTGAACCGTGCGGATGTCGTGGTGACCGGCACCGAAGCGGCAAAGCAGCAAATCATTGAGCACCACCTCACTGATCGGTCGATTACCGTCGTCAGCAGCGCCGTTGACCCCGAACCGCCGCGGCCGAAGGGCAGGAAGAAGACTCTCGTCTACATGGGCTCCTTCATGCCCTACAAGAACGTCGAGACCCTTGCCGCCGCAATGCATTCTCTGCCCGGATACAAGCTCCAGTTGCTCAGCAGAATCAGCGATGCGGATCGCGAACGCTATTCGAAGCTTGCTCCGGAGGGTTCGATCGAGTTCCTGAACGGAGTCAGCGACGAGGAGTACCTCGGGCTGCTTGCAGAGTGCACGGCTCTCGTGACTGCCTCGCTTGAAGAGGGGTTTGGAATCCCGGTCGTTGAGGCACTCACTATGGGCACGCCGGTACTGTGCAGCGACATCCCGGTGTTCCGGGAGGTTGCCGGCGATGGAGCCCTGTACTTCGATCCGCGCAGCCCGGAGGACGTGGCCTCAAAGGCGCTCGAACTTGAAGACGACGCGACCTGGAACCGGCTCTCGAAGGCCGCGCCGAGCCAGGCTGCAAAGTTCACCTGGGAGAAGTCGGCAAAGCGACTGCTCGAGCTCGTGTTATCGCTCGCCCCGAAGAGGGCTAGCTGACCTGAGCTACTTCGCCCCCGGACAGCTCGATGAGTTCGTCCGGGCTGATCTCAAACACTGAGGTTGCGGCGCCTGCCGCCGCCCAAACCTTCTCGAAGCGAAGCAAATCGGAATCGACAATGGTGCGCAGCTTCGACTTGTGTCCAAACGGCGGGACACCGCCGATTGAAAATCCGCTCACTTGCTTGACCATGTCGGCATCCGCCTTGGTGATCGCCAGGCCCAGGTTCTCGCCCAGCAACTTCGTGTCAACTCGATTGGGGCCGGAAGTCAGGACGAGCAGGGGAGCTCCGTCGGCTTCGAAAACCAGACTTTTTACAATCGCCCCCACTTCGCAACCGACCGCGTTTGCCGCTTCAGTCGCCGTGTGGGTGCTCTGGTCCATGGTTCGCACTGCCACCGGGTATCCGAGGTCCATTGCCGCCTGAGTGAATCTGGTTACTGCATCCGCCATTAGTACTGCTCTCCTACTCGCTGTTTACTGATCCCGGCTCGGGGCGCTTTGGGGTGATCCCGTCTCCGGAAGACTGGTGCCGAATCCTGCGCACCACCCAGGGCAGCAGGTACTCCTTCGCCCAGCCGATGTCTTCGACGCGCGCCTGCCGCCAGGACTTCTCCGGCAGCGGTTCGGGCTTGTAAGGCTCGAGGTCGTTTTCGACTCCGAGCGAACGCAGGACCATTCTGGCGATCGTGTGATGGCCTATGGGGGAAAAGTGCAGTCGATCCGGGGCCCACATTCTCGGGTCCTTGAGTTCGCGCATCGACCACATATCCGCAACTATCGCATCCTGCCGCTGGGCCAGTGCGCGCACGTTCTCGTTGTAGATTGCCACCTTGCCCCTCGTGCGGCGAAGGACAGGAGTCATTCCGATGTCGGGGCCGTTGAACAGAAGCACAGTCGCGTTATTTCGCCTGAGCTCTCGGATCATTTCTTCGAGCTTCTCGGCGATGGCGTCCGGATCAGAGCCCGGCCTCAGGATGTCGTTGCCACCGGCTGACACCGTCACGAGGTCCGGCCGCAGTTCGAGGGCGGGTTCGACCTGCTCATCGAAGATCTGCTGGAGCAGGCGGCCGCGAATGGCGAGATTGGCGTAAGCGAAGTCGTCGGTCTTCGCGCTGAGCACTTCGGCGACTCGATCCGCCCAGCCGCGATTTCCTCCGGGGCTGCGCGGTTCGGGATCGCCGATTCCCTCGGTGAAGGAGTCGCCGATAGCCACATAGCGAGACCACGGATGCTGTTGTGCCATCTATCTAGACTGCCACGAGTTTTCACTTGAAATCCCTCGATCTGGTCGGACTGGCAATCTGCACGGCTTCGAATAAATCGGCCTGGATATTGCAAATGCCTTCGCTCGTGCGCTCAAGGATCCCGCGCACAATGAGCACTCTGGAATCCCTCGCAACCCTGCGGAACCTGCGCCAGGCTCCCTGCGAGCAAATCACGTTAGCGAGCCCGGTCTCGTCCTCAAGGGTCATGAAGGTGATGCCGCCGGCGGTTTGCGGCCGCTGCCGATGGGTAACGACTCCGCAAACCGAAACCCGAGTGCCGCTCTCTACAGACTGGAGACCGGCCGCCGGAAGAATCCCCGCGCCGGAGAGAGCCTCGCGATGCGGCCGAATCGGGTCTGAATCGACCGAGATACCGGTCGCGACCAGATCGGCTTCGAGCCGCTCGAGTTCGGTGGGCAGGGTGAACAGCGGAGGCTGCACCGCGGTTGCAGTCCCCGGCAGGAATTCTGCCCGATCCTGGGCGGCAGAACCGGCGAGCCAAAGCGCCTGCCGCAAGTCGAGCCCCATGGAGGCGAAGGCGTCGGCCGAGGCGAGAGCCTCCAACTGGGCGGTATTGAGCCCAACCCTGCGCACGAGGTCGTACATGCTCGAAAACGCGCCACTGCCGTTTGGATCATCCCGCTCCCGGACAATCCGCTCGGCAAGTTCCCGACCAATCCCGCGCACCTCGGCAAGCCCCAGCCGCACCGCGAAGGCGCCGTCCCTGCGGTGCTCCGCCGTATCGAAGTGCGCCTTTGGGTCGAATCGCTGCGGGACGGGAGGCTGCACGGGGTTAACGCACTCTTCTCGGCCCGCCTGCAGGGGAGTTTCCGTCGACTCGAGCTCCGCGTCCACCCCGGAGAATCGGATGTCCGGCCGTAGCACCTTGACCCCGTGCCGCCTCGCATCGGCCACGAGACTCTTGGGCGAGTAGAAGCCCATCGGCTGAGCGGCAAGCAGCGCGGCCAGAAAGGCTCCGGGGTAGTGCAGCTTGAACCAGGCGCTCGCATAGACGATGAGGGCGAAACTGATCGAGTGGCTCTCGGCGAAGCCGAAGTCTGAGAAGGCGCGGATCCGGTTGTAAATCAGGTCGGCATCCTCGGTTGAAATGCCCTTGGCGGCCATTCCCGCCCTGAGCTTTTCCTCCAGCCTGGCGATTCGCTGTTCGCCGCGCTTGGAGCCGATCGCGCGCCTGAGCAGGTTCGCATCATCCGGGTTCAGTTCGCCGAGGGCCATGGCCATTTGCATTGCCTGCTCCTGGAACAGGGGGATGCCGAGGGTGCGCTCAAGCACTGGCCTGAGCACCGGGTGGGCGTAAGTCACCGGCTCCTTTCCGGTCTTGCGCCGCACGTAGGGATGCACGGCGCCGCCCTGAATCGGCCCCGGCCTGATCAGTGCGATTTCGGTCACGAGCTCGTAGAAGCGCCTCGGCTGCAGCCTTGGCAAAGTGTTCAGCTGGGCTCGGCTCTCGACTTGAAACACCCCAACGGCATCCGCCCGGCAAAGCATGTCATAGACCCCCGCCTCCTCTTTCGGGATGTTCGCGAGCGTCCACTGCTCGCCGGTCGCACCCGCGATCAGGTCGAGGCAGCGCTGCAGGGCGGCGAGCATGCCGAGGCCGAGCAGGTCGAACTTGACCAGCCCCATCCAGGCGCAGTCATCCTTGTCCCACTGCAAAACGGTGCGGTTCTCCATCCGCGCGTGCTCGATCGGAACCACTTCTCCGACCGGCCGCTTGGTGAGCACCATTCCTCCGGAGTGGATGCCGAGGTGCCTCGGGAAGTCCTTCACTTGCCTCGCGAGGCTGAGCACGGCATCCGGAATATCGCTGTCTGCCTCCGCCCCCGGCAGGGATCTTCGCTCGACCTGTTTGGACCATGCGTCCTGCTGGCCGGTCGAATAGCCGAGGGCCTTCGCCATGTCGCGAACCGCCGCCTTGCCGCGATAGGTGATGACATTGGCAACCTGGGCGGCGTTTCGCCTGCCGTACTTCTCGAAGACGTACTGGATGATTTCTTCGCGCCGGTTCGAGTCGAAATCCACGTCTATATCCGGCTCCTCTTCGCGCATGCTCGAAAGGAACCGCTCGAACGGCAGGTTGTAGAAGATCGCATCGACCGCGGTGATTCCGAGCAGGTAGCAAACCACCGAATTAGCCGCAGAGCCCCTGCCCTGGCAGAGGATGCCGCGGCGCCTTGCCTCGCGAACGATGTCGTGGACGATCAGGAAGTAGCCGGGAAAATCCTTCTGCTCAATCACATCGAGTTCGTGGGCGATTCGCTCGCGACCGGCCTCATCGACCCCGAGCGGAAACCTCTCCGGCACGGCCGCCCAGGTTAGCTCCCGCAGCCAGCTCATGGGGGAGTGACCTGCAGGAACCTCCTGATCGGGCAGTCCAGGCTTGACGCTGCGCAGCCGGAAGGCTGTCTCTTGTGCAATCTCGATCGTGGTCTCGATTGCACCGGGATAGGCGGCGAACAACCTCGCCATCTCTGCGCCGCTTCGCAGGTGGGCGGCACCTGAAGCCGGCAGCCAGCCGTCGAGCTGGTCGAGGCTGCCTCTCGCCCGCACCGCGGCGAGGGCGTTGGCGAGCCGATGCCGCTGCGGGCTCGCATAGTGCACGTTTCCGGTGGCGGCGAATCGCAGGTTTCTTCTCGCGGCAAGAGCGAACAGGCGATCGTTGAGTTCGTCATCGAGGGGGCTGCCGTGGCTGTAGAGTTCGACCACGAGGTTGTCCCGGCCGAAGGCAGATGCAAGAAAGTCGAGTTCTCTGAGGGCGGCTGCGTCGCCGTTTTCGACGAGAGCTTTTCGCACCCGGCCTTTTCGGCATCCGCTGAGAATGAGCCAGTCGCCCTGCGCGGCCTCGGCGAGTTCGGCCAGGTCGTATACCGGTTTACCTTTCTCTGCTCCACCACGAAGCTGGGCGGCGGTAATCGCCCCGGCGAGTCGGTGATAGCCCTGCTGTCCTTTGGCGAGCACGAGCAGGTGCTCGCCTTCGGGATCGGGGATGCCGTTTTGCGGCTTGCTCAGTTCGAGCGAGAGTTCTGCGCCGAAGATCGTGCTTAGCTGCGGGAAACTCTCGGCAGCCTCGGCAAGCCTCGGGATGCCGTAAAAGCCGTCGTGATCGGTGAGCGCGATCGCGCTAAGCCCGATTCGCACCGCTTCCTCAAGCAGTTCTTCAGGCGAGCTCGCTCCGTCGAGAAAGCTGTAATTGGAGTGAACGTGGAGCTCTGCGTAGGGGATCAGATCACCCGCCGGCACTTGTAACTTCGGCGCCTGATATCTCGGGCGACTGGTTCGCCAGCCGAGGCCTTCAAACTCGCTCGGCGCCGTCGAGGGAGAACTTCGCCCGGACAGCGCCCGTTCAAGCTCCGCCCACGGAACCGGAGGATTGCGCCAGCCCATCAGGACGCCCCTGTCGACCTGCGACGCCCGACCAAACCGCGCTCAGTCATACCGCGCCTCCAGCCACCACCGCCCGTGTTCGAGGGCGAGCAGCCAGCCGGTGCCGGCGGTATCGACAATCTGGATCCTGCTCGCCCTGCTCGAGCGCTGCGCATCCCACCAGCGCTCGTCGACAGTCCAGGGCACCGACCAGCTTGAAACCGAGAGACTGCGGCCCCCGCTGGAAACCAGGGCGGGGGAATCTGACAGGAAACCGCGATCATCAACCGAGAGTTCGTCTCCCGATTCGGCGAACAGGCTCACCGGTCGCGGTGGCTCGAACACGGTTGCGGGGGCGGGGTGTGGAAGGCTGCCCGGCCAGGGGAGTTCCGGCTGGCGATCATGGAGCACCCGCTCGCCCCAGGGAGTCAGGGTCGCCCGATCCGCCGGGGCTCTGCCGCCGCCTACGGCCGCAGTGAGCACTGCCGAGCGGCCGAGCATGCCCTGGAGCCTAGAAAGCGAATGGTGGATGCGCTCATCCGGCCCGCCGCCGAAGAGTCCCTCTTCGTGATTGCCGATCGAATCGACGCTTTCCGGCTCCAGCCGCACCGAGACGATCCCCGAACTGAGGGCGGGCTCGGTCGAGGCTCCCTGAAGCTGCCAGCGGATCCGGTCGACAACATCCTCTGCAGTGAAGGAGCGCGGATGCAGCCACACCCGATCCGAAACCTCGCCCCGCTCCGACTCGAGTTCGACCCTGAGCGCAGTGCAGACGAGTTTCGCCGCGGTCAGCGCCCCGATGAACTCGTCGGCTAGGGTGCGCACCCCGAAGGCGACCTGATCAATCCGCTCGACCGCAGGCTCGAAGTCGATGCTGCGCTCGAGGTCTGCCGGCGGGACTCTCGCCTGCACCTGCCGCGAATCGAGGCCGGAGGCGAGGGAGTGCAGCCTGGCGCCGTGTTCGCCGAGCCGGTCGCGGACCGCTTCGGCATCCATCGCGGCGAAGTCGCCGAGAGTTGGGATGCCGAGCCGCCGAAGCAGAGTAGCGAGCCTGTCGTCTTCGAGAACTCCGACCGAAAGCGGGGAGAGAAAGGCCGCGGCCGTCCCTTCGGGAACCCGCCGAATTCTGCGTCCGCCCAGCCCCGCGGCAATCTCCGCCGTGAACACTCCGTCGGCAACACCGATTCTGGCGGCGGTGACCCCCAGTTCATCGAGCCGATCCAGCAGCCAAAGTGCGGCCTCTTCTTCACTGCCGTAATAGGCGGCCGGGCCTTTTGCCTTGAGTGCGCAGCTTCCAGGCCTCAGCACCTGCAGCCCGGTTACAAACTCTTCGAGCCCGGCGAGTACCGGTTCGAAACTGCGCGCCTCCTCGTCTGGTTTTCGCGGCAGGACGAGCAGTTCCGGGCAGCGGGACTGTGCCTCCCGCAGCTTGAGTCCTGTTCGCACTCCCTCCGCGCGGGCAGCGACAGAGCTTGAATACACGCGACCGGTTTCGATTATCGCGATTGGCGCTTCTGCGGGCAGGCCGTGCAGCCGGATCGCGGAGTGAACCGGCCAGTCGGGGCAGAGTACTGCCATTACCCTTTCCGCGGGCATTAGAGGTGGACTCTCGCACTTCGCGGCCTGGGCCAGGCGCGACTGGTAACGGTTACGGTCAGATCCCGCTCCCGCAGCCGCCCGCGGCCGCGGCCGATTCCGCTCCAGTTGCTTTCGGTGAGGCTCAGCATCGCCTCGCTTTGCGGCCAGCTTCCGAGCACGATCAGGGTCGAGGATCGCTTTCTGAGCCTCGCGGAGAGTCTTGCAATGCTGGCTTCGCTCGCTCGTTTCGGCGGCCTGACGACGATGAGGCTAAGGGCATCCGCGAGGGCAGCCGTCGCTGCAAGCCACTGGTCTCCCGGGGTCGGAACCAGAATCAGCCGCTCAAGATCGACGCCGAACTCTGCGGCCGCTTCAATGCCGAACTCGGGTATTCCGACAACCCCGCACCAGGCTCCGGCCGCGGATGGCGCGGAAAGCAGAAGCATGATGAGCGTGAGCGAGTTCTCGACCGAGTAGGTTGCGCCGACCCTCAGAGCCCCGGAAGGCAGCAGTGAAGCCAAAGTAGGCTCGGTCGGCAAAGCGGGCAGGTCGAGACCGGGGGACTGGAGCTGCTGGATTCGCTCCCGCAGTTCCGCAACCAGTGCAACACTCGACATTCACCAATTATCGAACATTTGTTCGAATGTTTCAATTGAGAGTTTTGCAGCGAGTTTCGCAGGACATGCACCAATTGGCCTTCGATTTGCGCCAGTCCGACCCGAACTCGCTCCGGTTTGCCCTCAGCTACTTCTCGAAGCTGCTCCCGAGCCGCGCCCACTTCTCGAAGCTGCTCCCAAGCCGCGCCTACCTCAGCGGGTCGAAGTTCCTAAGCAGCGGGTCAGGCTCGCCAACTACCGCGCCGGCGAGCAGTTTGCCGGTGAGCGGGCCGAGGGCGATGCCCCACATGCCGTGACCTCCGCCGACGAACACCCGCGGCGACCTGGTCGGGCCGATGAGGGCGTGGCCGTCTGCAGTTACCGGGCGGCCACCGACCCACTCTTCCTTGCGGGCTTCCCAGTCGACTCCCTGAAACACCGGGCGGCCGGCGTCGACCAGGGTGCGGATTCTGCGCTTGTCGGGCGGGGCATCCACTGATCTGAATTCCATCATTCCGCCGATGCGCAGCCGGTCGCCGAGCGGGGTGCAGGCGAGGCGCTGGGTCGGAAAATAGATCGGATGCGAGGGGATCGTTTCCGGCACGACGCTAAAGCTGTAGCCGCGGCCGGCCTGCACGATCGCCTTGACGCCGAAGCGGCGGGCGAGCTTGTCCATCCAGGCGCCGGTCGCGATGACGACCGCGTCGGCCCCGAGCACTTCGCCGGTCGCGGAGGTTACCTTGACACTCTTGCCGGTGTCCTCGATATCCGTGACGTCGAATCCGGTCTTGAGTTCGGCGCCGAGACCCGCGACGGATTCGCCGAGGGATTCGAGGTACTTGGGCGGGTTGATGAAGTACTGGCCGTGCAAGAGGACTCCGCAGGTGACTGCATCGGAGAGGGTCGGCTCGATCGCGCGCAGCTCGTCACCGGTTGCGAGGTCGAAGCGTACGGTATCGCCGCTCTTTTCGACTACCTCGAACTCGTGCAGCAGAACCTTGCGATCCTTTTCGCTGCGGAAGCCGGCGAGGAAGGGCTTTGCCTCTTTGACCGGGGCCGTGACTCCGCCGTCGGCGAGTTCGTGGAAGGCCGGCATGCCGAGCGGGTTGACCTTTGCGAAGATCTCCATCGACTTTCGCCACTGGCGGGGGAGCGAGTGCCAGGCGAAGCCGGTGAGAAAGCGAATGAGCTTCGGGTCAAGTCGCAGCGGAATATAGAGCGGGGACTTCGAGCTGAGCATGGTCTTGGGGGCGGAGAGCAGAACGGAAGGCTCACCGAGCGGGAGGGTGAGCGCCGGGGTCAGCCAGCCGGCGTTTCCCCAACTCGAGCCGGCCGCGACCCCCTTGCGGTCGACGACTGTGACCTCGACTCCGCGCTGACGCAGATGCCAGGCAGTCGCGAGCCCGATCATTCCGGCGCCGACGATTACTACCTTTTTCGGGGCGCTACTGTTTTTGCTCGTGCTGTTTTTGCTCGTGCTGTTTTTGGCTGTGCGAGCTTTGCTCGTACCGTTCGTGCTCATGCCTCAACAATATCGATCGGGAAGAGAGGCTAAGCCGTGTTTCAGGCACCCACCATGTCTCGTGAGCGAAGTCTCGCGAGCCCGAACACTCCAGCAAGAATCGCGAGCCCGGTGAGCACAATTAGCGGCAGAACAGCCGGGTCCTGATCAAGTCGAGGCACCGCGTTGAATGGCACGTTCTGAAGAACCCATTCGGGGAGTCCGAACAGGTCACCAAACATCGAGAGAACGACCGCAACACCGAAGAGACCCCAAGTTACGGCAGATGCTGCACGAGGAATCCAGGCCGCGCATAACACTGCGACACCAATCACCAGCAGAATCGAGGGCCAATAGGCGATCGAGGCTCCGATGAAGCGCAAGGCTTGCCCGGTGTCGCCTATTGCCGCGCCAAAAGCAAGGCCAATTGCAGCTCCGCTCAATGCAAGCAGCATGAGAGAGAGGATTGCCGGGACAAACATCCGAATGCCTGCCCACCGTATCCGCGAGATAGCGGAGGACCATTGCAGCTCGACCTGGCCGGATGACTCCGCGGATCTAATGGAGTCGCTGCTCTGAAGTGCGAAAGCGGCGACGAGAAGGGCGTTCGCCATGGTGAAGAAGCCGAGCAGGCCATCCAGAACATTCTTCGAAGAACCGATGAATATCTTCGAGACGGAACTGTCTCCGGCCAGGAGCTCGGCCATGGCCGTGGCAACGCCGCCAAAGAAGAGCGCACCTACGATAATTCCGAGAGTCCAGCCGATAATTGGTGCACGCTGGAGTCTGAGCGTCAAGCCGAGTTGAGTGCGGCCAAAAGGAGTTGCTTCTCTATTGCCCGCTCGATCTGGCAGCATCCCGGCGCCCAGATCCCGCCTACCCTCTAGCCAGAGAGCGCATACGCACGCGGCGGCGGCTGCAATAAGGCAAATAAGAAGCGGCCACCACAGGTTCTCACCGTAAGAGCGGGTTTGCTGACCCCAGCCAATTGGAGAGAGCCAGGTGATCCAAAGGGAACGGTCACCGTCTGCCTCCACGTCTGCGAACGCACGCAGCAGATATGCGATGCCGAGAGAACAGGAGGCGAGCGCATTGGCTCCGCGGCTGGTTGTGGTTAGCTGGCCAGACACCGCTGCTATTCCAAGAAAGACGAGCGCGACTCCGACCAAAGACGCCCCCATTAGCAACGATCCGGCAACCGGCAGCCCCTGGGAAATCGCCAGCAGCGCACAAGCGAGGCCAACCATCATGGCGAAGGTTGCGAAGACAATCCAGTTAGCGACCGAATAAGCATGTCGACCGAGCACTCCGGCGCGCAGAATCTCGGACCGTCCGCTTTCCTCCTCTGCCCGTCCATTGCGAGTGACGAGGAAGATTACCGCGAACGACAGGCCGACGGCGAGCGTCATCCACAATTTGATGTTGAAGATGCCACCGAGCGTCCCCGCGGCGTATGGCAGTCCGGTTAGGGCTGCCACGGCGGGGGTATTGGCGACCTGTGCGTAGGCGTCGCGGGCTTCCTGAGTTGGAAAGAGCTCTCGCTGCGAATCAATCACTAGCGGAACCATTCCTGCCAAGACAGTTACCCAAATGAGCATCCTGAGCCAGTTCCGACGCAGGACGAAGCGAATCATTGTGCCGATACCTCTCATGGCGTTTAGCTTTCCGCCGCTGAGTGAACGCCATAGTGGCGCAAAAATAGCTCCTCGAGCGAAGGGGGAGTGGATACCAGTTCGCGCGGCTCGAGTGAGGCGACGGAAGCAAGCACCTTTGGAAGTGCCGCACTATCGACCGTGAAAGTGGTGCGTCCGCTGTCTGTCGCCAGATCGTGCACGCCTTCGATTGCCGCCAGTGGACTCGGATCGCTGCCGAGGGTCACCGTGATCGTTGAACGCTGCAAGTGCCTCAGTTCGGCGAGAGTGCCGGATTCCACAGTGCGGCCGTCGCGGATGATCGTCACGGTATCGCATAGCTTCTCGACCTCAGCAAAAATGTGGCTTGAAAGCAGGACTGACCTGCCTTCGGCGCGGGCCTCTGACACGCATTCTGTGAAGACGCCCTCCATAAGCGGATCCAGGCCATTAGTTGGTTCATCGAGTATCAGTAATTCTGCGCGGCTGGCAAAGGCCGAAACCAACCCAACTTTCTGACGATTTCCCTTCGAATAGCTACGAGCCTTCTTGTTCGGATCAAGGTCGAAACGCTGCAGAAACAATTCCACCCTCGATCGGTCCAGATCTCCCCGCAGCGAACCCAGAATGTCGATAGCTTCGCCCCCTGTCAGGTTCGGCCAGAGCGTGACATCACCCGCGACATAGGCGAGGCGCCGGTGAAGTTCGACGGCATCCCGCCACGGGTCTCCGCCCAGAAGAACTGCCCTTCCACCGTCTGCTCGAAGAAGCCCGAGCAAGATGCGGATGGTAGTCGTCTTTCCGGACCCGTTTGGGCCGAGAAATCCAGCAACGGTACCGGCTTCTATTCGCAAGTTCAGTCCATCAAGCGCTCGGGTTGAGCCATAACTCTTTTCGAGCCCTTCGATCTCGACTGCGGTCGTTGAGTTCATTTCTTCCTTTCGGTTTCGCTACGCGGTGCTGGCTGTCCATTCTGATTCGCCGCAACCCGCAGATATTCGTCCAGGTAGGCACCGTCGGCAAGCACGCCTTCGGTATATACCTCCAGCGTTGGAAGGGTGACGTCATCGACGATCCCGCGAACTATGGGCCCAATTTCGGAGAGATCAAGTTTTCCTATATCAAGCTCTGCTCGAAGCGAGAGTTGAAGCAGAATCCCGCCGAGTCCGGAAGTAACTAGATATCTAGCCCTGGATGCCGGATCCCGACTTGGCCGCACGACTCCAGTCGCAACGCCTTCCTCTGAGAACACGATTGCCTCTTCGATCATGTGCTCGAGGATTTCCCGACCGGCCAGGCCACCGTCCTTCACACTTCGCAGGATGTAGACGAGCATGGGCGCATACTCGTTGGTTTCAGAGATGATTGCGATTGACTGGGTGGGCGTCATCGCGACCCCGTTCGACTTGATCTCGCGATATTGACGAACAACTTCGAGATCGCATTCGTGCCGGAGGTTTTCCTTTGATCCGAAGTGATGGGTAATGAGCCCTGCACTAACCCCGGCGTGAGTTGCGATGTCTCGAACACTTGCGTTGAACCCACTGGCAGCAAAGATTTCGATCGCCGCATTCCGAAGACGGGCTCGCGCAGTGAGATCGTGTTCCGGGAACGATTCCACTATACGCATGTTCAGCAGATTATACGGCTGTATAGTAATCGTCAAATCGCATCAAACGGTCACGGAAATTCCCCTGGAACTGCCTGACTGAAACTGCCGATCTCAGATGTCAGTCGGGCCCAGCGCGGACCGGATGTCCAAGCGGACTCGTCCATTCGAGTACTCCCGGGGCGACCTGCTCGACTTTCCATTTCGAATTGTGTTTGAGGGTGTGGTGGCCTCGACAGAGCACTTCGAGATTGCCCGGTTCGGTTTTTCCGCCGTCTTCCCAGGCGATCGTGTGGTCGATATCACACCAGGTCGCATCGCGATTACAGCTCGGGAACCGACAGTGCCGATCCCGCTGCTCGAGGTAGCGCCGGAGTGAGGCGGTTGGTCGGTAAGTGTCGGCGGTGATGATCACTCCGGAGATCGGATGGGTGATCACGCGGACGAGTTCGGGGGCATGGGCGGCAAGCAATGCGGCAGTTTCGAGGTCGATGGGTCCGCGACCGGCGAGAGCTGCGGCTTCGAGGTTTTCGCCCGAGAACACGAGGCTCTCATCAGGGAGCCAGGCCTCACCGGAGCGCGAGTTCTTGCCTACGCTTCCTCCACTCCCGACGCGCGCGCTCTTGCCCAGGAGCGTCAGCGCCGGAATCACTATCGAAACCTGAGCCCGAATACCGCGGGCGGCGGAGAGCGGAGTAGCAGAGTCGCAAAGCGGTTCGCCGTTGAGGAGCAGCTCCACTGCCAGATCGGAGCGCAACTGGTCCCGCGAGCGCGCATCCCCAGCCGCACTTACTGCTTTGGCCTGCCGAGTCAGCCGATCGAAGATTGCTGAGGCGAAAACGGTTGGGAGAGTGTGGACGAGCTGGGACATCCCGTCTTCGAGTTCGCGGATCTCAACACAGCGGTCCTCGCTGGCCCGTCCAGCCCGCTCTTCGAAGGGCTCCTGCTGCAGCCTCGCGGCGAGGGCGCGGGCGGTAGAAGCGAGCTTGCCAGGCGTGGTCGCCTCGGCGCGGGTGAGAGCGAGCTCTTCATACTCGGCGAGAGCTCCGCCGCGAGCTTCGGCGGCGTCCCCGGCAGCGCTGAGGCCAATCGAGTGCTCTGCGATTACCCGAGCGTGCTGGATCGAGATTCGCCCTCGAGCAAGAGCGTCGGAAACTTTCGGCAGGGCAAGCAGCCTGCGGGCGAGGTTGAACTGCACCTGAACTGTTCGATCGGCCTGCCGGGTGGCAACCGCGACTTCGGCCACCATCGATCGCCAGGCAAGTTCCTGATTGAGTCCGGATGCGTGCGGGCCGGCCTCTTCAAGCGCGATCTCCTCGAGCCGTGCCAGGCATTCCTGCTCTCTGGCCTGCATCGCGGCCATGACCGCACGGGCCTCAAGCAGGGCGTCGAGCCAGCCCTGCGCTTCGCTGTATTCAGCGGCGTTGTATTCGGCGCTGGAAGTTGACTGCTCCGCAACCCAGTTCGCAACCAAGCGATCGAACTCAAGGCCGAAGTCGAGCTCAAGTTCGTCGACGGCTGGACCGATCTCCGTTGCCGATGGAACAGCCGATGGCAACGCAACTCGCAATGGCCCAGCCGAGCGCGGCGCAGCAAAACTCGGAGCATCCAAACTTGACACAGCCAAGCGCGGCGCGGTAACACTCGCCGCCTGCGCCTCGCTCCGCATGCCTTCCATGTCTATAACTCAACACCCAGCCACCGACATTCCAACTGGTAATCCACAGGCAGCAAACACGACTTTCGAACGCGTGAAGTTCCCGCCGGCAGGCAAAGCAAATCGAGCGAAAATCGAGGGGGATTCGAGTGCCGAGCGGGCATCCGGAGCAAGTTTGGAGAATACTGGGGTCATGCACCCAATCGAATACGTTCTACTGACTATCGGCACGATCGTCGCGATCCTCGGCGTCATGGCGTTCGTCACTCTGGTCAAGTCCTCGAAGTACTAGGCCGCAACCAGCAGGCCGGTCAGCCCCGTGAAGCGCACCTGGGCGAATTCGCTCGTCGCCGCACAGATCATCCTCATGATCGCGCTCATTGTCGAGCCGCAGGGGAGCCTCTGGCCGCGGCCAGGCTGGCTAATTGCACTCGCCGCGATCCTGATTTTCGCCGGCCTGGCGATCACCGTTCTCGGCGTCGTCACCCTCGGCAAGTCGCTCACCCCGAGCCCGATCCCGAAGGATGGCGCGACCCTCATCACGAGCGGCATCTACGCATGGGTCCGCAACCCGATCTACAGCGGCCTGCTCTTCGGCGGCTTCGGCCTCGTGCTAATCGGCGCATCCTGGTGGCACTGCCTGACTTGGCTGCTGCTGTTAGCACTGTTCGGCTTCAAAGCCCGCTGGGAAGAACGGATGCTCGCCCAGGCCCACTCGTTCACCTTCCGCGAGTACGCCCGCAAGACCGGCCGATTCGTGCCGGGGATCGGGAAGTTGGGGAGTTAACCAGTTGGTGTCCGAGGGGGGACTTGAACCCCCACGCCCTTAAGCGGGCACTAGCACCTCAAGCTAGCGCGTCTACCAATTCCGCCACCCGGACAAAGTGCAAAACTGCTTGCACCGAGAGTCGAGAATATCATGTTGGCGCGCCCCATGGGCACACAGGCTAGCGTTGGGGATGTGAAGTCGAACGAAGCCGATCCGGCTCAGGATCCAGTGGTCACGATTGCTCAAACGCTCATCCGCATGGATACCACCAATTACGGTGAGGGCAAGTCCAACGGCGAGGCTGAAGCGGCCGAGTATCTGGGCTCAGAGCTTGCCAAGCTCGGACTGCAGCCTGAGTACTTCGAGAGCGCGAAGTCGCGACTGAGCGTGGTCGCGAAAGTCGAGGGCGCCGATCAGTCGAAGCCCGCCCTCGTCGTCCACGGACACACGGATGTCGTCCCGGCCCAGCCGGACAACTGGAGCGTCGATCCCTTCGCCGGCACCATAAGGGACGGCCTGCTCTGGGGCCGAGGCGCGGTGGACATGAAGGACATGGACGCGATGATCGTGACCGCGCTGCAGGACATCCTCGGCGCGGGCAAACAGCCTGCCAGGAACCTCGTCGTGGCGTTCTTTGCAGACGAGGAGGCCGGGGGACTGTTCGGGGCGGGGCATGTCGTGGACACGCATCCGGAAGTCTTCGAGGGCGCGACAGAAGCAATCAGCGAGGTGGGTGGCTACTCGATCGAGCTCGCCGGAAAGCGGCACTACCTGATTCAGACTGGCGAAAAGGCGATCGTCTGGATCAAGCTCATTGCAAGGGGCACGGCCGCACACGGTTCGAGGTACATCGAAAACAACGCGGTCACCAAGCTCGCCGAAGCAGTCGCGAAGATCGGCCGGCAGGAGTGGTCGATTCGCATGACGAGCACGACGACCGCGCTTATCGCCGAACTTGCGAAGGTGCTCGGCAAGGACCCCGAGAAGGTCTCCGCAGACGAGATCGCAATCGCGACTGGAACCGCCGCCGGCTTCATTCGCGCCTCGCTTCGGACCACGAGCAACCCGACAGGGCTCACCGCCGGATACAAGCACAATGTCATCCCCGACACCGCGGAGGCGCGAATCGACGTTCGAACTCTGCCCGGCGAAGAAGAGGCGGTGATCGCACAAATCAGGCAAATCGTCGGCGACGACGTCGAGGTCGAAGTCATGATTCAGGATGTCGGACTCGAGACCCCGTTCGAGGGCGCGCTCATTGAGGAAATGAAGCGAGTGCTCGGCGAGCACGACCCGGGAGCGCCGATTCTGCCCTACCTGCTTTCCGGAGGAACCGACAATAAGGCGCTCAGCCGTCTCGGAATTACCGGCTATGGCTTCGCACCGCTGCAGTTGCCCGGAAATCTCGATTTTCCGGCAATGTTCCACGGCGTTGACGAGCGAGTGCCCCTTGACGCACTAGTCTTCGGTAGGCGGGTACTGACCGACCTGTTGCTGAACTACTGACAGCGACGAATTCGGACTTGGAAGCTGGAGCGAAGTGTTAGAGGCGCTAATTCTCGGTCTCATCCAGGGGCTAACCGAGTTCCTGCCGATCTCATCGAGTGCGCACTTGCGAATCGCGAGCGAATTCCTCGGCTCTGGGGCAGACACCGGGGCGGCGTTCACGGCGATCATCCAGATCGGAACCGAACTCGCCGTGCTGGTCTATTTCTGGCACGACATCACGAGAATCATCGGCCACTGGTTTGCCGCGCTTTTTGGCCGGATCCCAAGGAACGACCCGCACGCGAGACTCGGTTGGTTCATTATTCTTGGCAGCATTCCGATCGTCGTGCTCGGACTGCTTTTTCAGGATGACATAGAGACGACTTTCCGCTCGCTCTGGATAGTCGCCTTCACCCTCATTGGCTTCGGCCTGCTGCTCGGGCTCGCCGACTGGATCGGCCGCAAGGAGCTGCGGCTCAAGGAACTGACCTGGCCGCACGCGATCGTCTACGGGCTCGCTCAGGCCCTCGCGCTCATCCCAGGAGTCTCGAGATCCGGCGGCACGATCACAGCCGGGCTGTTTCTCGGCTACGAGCGCCGCGCGGCCGCAAGATACTCGTTCCTGCTCGCTATGCCCGCGGTATTCGGCAGCGGCTTCTACCAGCTCTACAAATCGATCAAAGATCCTTGCACGGATGCCGCGCTCGGCTGCGTGCCCGAAGTCTTCAACGGCTGGGAAATCGCGGCGGCAACCGGAGTCGCCTTCGTCGTCGGCTTCGTAGTGATCGCCTTCTTCATGAGCTATATCTCGAAGCGCTCCTTCCTGCCGTTCGTGATCTATCGGGTCCTGCTTGGCGGCGCGCTAATTTGGATGCTCTCGGCGGGAGTGATCACGGCGTGAAGTCATGGAATTTCCCGCAGCTTCCATCGCTGCCGGGGAAGGGAACCCGGCCCGCGGTCTACAACTCCTCGAGCGGGCGAGTCGAACAGCTTTCGGATGCCGGGACTGCGCAGTTCTACGTCTGCGGGATCACGCCCTACGACGCAACCCACATTGGCCACGCTGCAACCTATCTCGCCTACGACACACTAAACCGGGTGCTACGGGATGCCGGACTCGCGGTCAACTACGTCCAGAACGTCACAGACGTCGACGACCCGCTGCTGGAACGGGCGAACGCCACCGGCGTCGACTGGTGCGAACTGGCTGAGTCCCAGATAGACCTCTACCGCAGCGACATGGAGGCGCTTCGAGTTATCCCGCCGGATCACTATGTGGGAGTCGCCGAATCGGTCGCGGAGATAGGGGAGGCCTGCAAACGGCTGCTTGATGCGGGTTTCGCCTATTTCGTGGAGGCAGATCTTTACTTTGATTCTGGAGCTGCGGAGCAATCCGGCCTCTGGCGGCTCGGCGAGGTGAGCGGCTACGACCGCCAGACCATGCTCGCGCTTTCTGCCGAGCGAGGCGGGGACCCCGATCGGCCCGGAAAGCGCGATCCGCTGGATCCGCTGCTTTGGCGAGCAGAGCGGCCGGGCGAGCCCTCGTGGGATTCCCCGGCAGGCAGGGGGCGGCCCGGCTGGCACATAGAGTGCTCGGTAATCGGCGGAATGTACCTCGGCGCGCCAATCCAGTTGAACGGCGGAGGCTCTGACCTGCGTTTTCCGCACCACGAGTTCAGCGCCGCGCACTCGGCGATGCTGCTCGGCAGGAAATGGTCCGAGATATATTCCCATTCCGGAATGGTTGCTCTCGACGGTGAGAAGATGAGCAAGTCCAAGGGGAATCTGGTTTTCGTATCCAGGCTGCTCGAAGCCGGCCGTGATCCGAGGGCGATTCGGCTTGCGATCCTCGAGCACCACTACCGCGAGGACTGGGAGTGGACGGAGGCCGGGTTCGCCCTTGCTGTGCAAAGACTGGAGAAGTGGACTCGCTGGGCGTCGGGTCGGGATTCGGCATCCGAGGAATCGGGCCAGGCTTTGCTGGCCGCCCTTAGAAGCGCCCTCTCGAATGATCTCGATACGCCGCTTGCGCTAAGCGAAGTTGACCGTGCAATTGATCAAGGCGAGCCGGCAAGCGAAGTCTCGATTGCAGCAATAGACGGCCTGCTGGGAATCAAACTCTAGGGAAACTGGCCCTCCGCGTTATCGTCGCGGTGCCGCAGGTACCGCTCGAATTCCTCGGCTATCGCGTCACCGCTGGCTTCCGGGGAATCCACAGTATCCCTGGCCTTCTCAAGCTGCTCTATGTAGCGGGCCATGTCCTCGTCATCCTCGGCGAGGGAATCGATGTTCTTGACCCAGTCCTCTGACTCCTTCTCGAGGTCCCTGTGATCGACGGTGCGATCGAGGTACTGCTCAAGCCGCTCGAGCAGGGCGAGAGCCGCCTTGGGTGAAGGGGTGTTGTGCACGTAGTGGGGAACCGAGGCCCAGATTGAAAGCGTCGGAATCTCCACCGACTCAGCCGCGACCGCGAGCACTGAAAGGATGCCCACCGGCCCTTCATAGGTGCTTCGCTCTACCTTCGGCAGTTCGCGCAGCTTGTCATTGTCGCTGCTGGCGAAGATCGCGATCGGCCTCGTGTGCGGAACATCGGCGAGCATCGATCCGACCGTAATTACCTTTTCGATTTCGAGTTCTTCGATCATTCCGAGAATCTCGGAGGTGAATTGCTTCCAGTTCCTCGCAGGCTCGGTACCGCTGAGCACATAGACCGCGCCCTTAGAGGGCCTGGCCGGTCCGGAAATGAGCACGGTCGGCCACTCGATCTCCCGCTGGCCGTTCTCGCCGATCTCGACGGTCGGCCGATTGAACTGGTAGTCGAAATAGTGTTCAGAATCGACTTCGAAAATCGTCTCGAGATTGAGGGCCTCGACAAGATGCGAAATCGCGCGAGAAGCCGCCTCGCCAGCGTCGTTCCAGCCTTCGAAAGCGGCAATCAGAATCCTCTCCGTGCCGTCATTCTCAGAACTCGCCATTCGAACCTCCCGCATACAGGATATGACCCGCTCCGAAAGTCGCTCGCAGGCTCCGCCTAGACTCTGGATGTGACTTCCTCTCTCCCTGCCGCCGTGCTTTGGGATCTCGACGGCACTCTCGTCGACACCGAGCCCTATTGGGCCATTGCCGAAGCGAGTCTCGTGCGCGAGTTCAACGGCGAGTGGAGCAAGTCGGACGGGCTTGAACTTATCGGAGCAGGACTGCTGACTACCGCTTCGAAGCTGCAATCCAGGGGAGTGGACCTGGATCCCGAGGAGATCGTTGCTCGACTCACGAGTTCTGTGCTTGAGCAGTCGCGGGCCGCGGTTCCGTGGCGGCCGGGGGCACTCGAGTTGCTCCTTTCCCTGCGCGAGTGGGGAGTTCCAACCGCCCTCGTCACCATGTCCCGCCGGCCATTTGCCGAGTTCGTAGCAGGTTCAACCGGTTCGGTGCTGTTCGACGCGATCGTCACGGGGGAGGACGTCTCAATGCCAAAGCCCAACCCGGAGGCATACCTGCGCGGGGCGAGCCTGCTCGGGGTGGAGCCTCAGGACTCGATAGTTCTGGAGGATTCGATCCCTGGCGTCATGTCTGGCCGGGCGGCCTCGGCGACTGTTATCGGCATCCCTGCTCACGTCGATCTCGGAGATTTCGATGACATAGTCATTTGGCCCACCCTCGCAGGAAAATCGGTTGAGGATCTCAGCCGGGTAGTCTTCGAGCGGCAGGCCAGGAGGTGAGAGCTTGAATTCCGAGGGCAGCGAGACTTTCCAGCTTGGAGACCGAGTGCAGCTCACCGGTCCCAGAGGTCGCCAGCACACTTTCACTCTCATTGAAGGCGGAGTTTTCCACTCACACAAGGGAGTACTCGCGCACGCGGACATCATCGGCAAACTAAACGGCTCGGTGATTCAGGATGCGGTTGGCACCGAATACCTCGCACTTCGCCCGCTGCTTCGCGACTTCGTAGTTTCCATGCCGAGAGGCGCCGCCATCATCTACCCGAAGGATGCCGCCCAGATTCTGAGCCTCGCCGACATTTTTCCGGGAGCAAGAGTCGTTGAAGCCGGAGCGGGCTCCGGAGCCCTGACGCTCAGCCTGCTCAGGGCGGTCGGCGAGTCCGGCGAAGTGGTCTCCTTCGAGCGCCGCGAAGAGTTCGCGAGAGTCGCGAAGGGAAATGTCTCCGGTTATTTCGGCGAGCATCCCTCCAACTGGAGGCTCGTCGAGAGCGATATTTCAGAACTGGCTTCGGAACTTGAGCCCTCAAGTGTCGATCGGATAGTTCTGGACCTGCTGACCCCGTGGGAATACCTCGACTCGGCAGCTAGAGTGCTAAAGCCCGGCGGGGTGCTGCTTTGCTACGTTGCCACCGTCACCCAGCTATCCAGAGTCGTTGAGTCGATTCGGGATTCAGGCGGGTTCACAGAGCCCGAGAGCTCAGAGAGTCTCGTGCGCGGCTGGCACGTCGAGGGCCTTGCGGTCAGACCAGACCACAGAATGATCGCCCACACTGCCTTTCTCGTGCACGCGCGGCGGCTTGCGCCGGGAACGGTACTGCCGGCGCAAAAGAAGAGAAACAAGCCCGAATACTCCGAAGAGGATGTCGAGGCCTGGACCCCCGGCACGCTCGGCCAAAGCGAGTCCACGCCCAGGCGGGCCAGAAAAGCCGCGCGCAAGGCTGAGACTTTGGCTCAGTCAAGCTCGAGTCGGCGGGAACCGCCATCAGCTTCGGCCTAGAATTATCCAGACTTAAATCAAGGAATCGAGGATCCGTGCGCGCAATTTCAGCGTTGGTTACGACAGCCGTAGTAGTGGCCGGTTTGACCGCCTGCACTCAGGTGGGTTCAGCCGGAGGTTGCCAGCCGGAATACAAGTCGGGTGATGCCTCCGCCTACATTTCGGTGCAGGGCAGGTTCGGGGCTCCTCAGAATGCCACTTTCCCGACCCCGATTGTCACAAAGAAGACCGAACGCACGGTACTGAAGCAGGGTGACGGAGCGGTGCTTCAGACTGGCGACGTTGCGATCTTCCGATACATGGTCGTAAACGGAACAACCGGCGAGGTCGCCTACAAGAGCGATGCAACCGGCGCCGGCTCGATCATAACCGTGGGGGACTCAGGTACTCCTTCTGTGACTCTGGGCCTCAGGTGCGCAACCGTAGGCTCTCGAATCGCGATTGCCACCACTCCGGAGGGAGCGGGACAAACCGGCGGATCGTCGACCGATACCTTCGTTTTCGTTATCGACATACTGAAATCAATGCACGGCAAGGCCGAAGGCTGGATTCAGTCCCCGCAACCGGGAATGCCTGCCGTCGTCACAGCTCCTGACGGCGCCCCCGGTATCACGATCCCGAATCAGGACCCGCCAGCGGGCCTCGCGGTGAACGTGCTCATCGGCGGGAACGGCAAGAAGGTCGAGAACGACGACTACATCGTCGTGAAGTACACGGCGTTGCTCTGGTCAGACGGCAGTGTTTTCGATTCCAACTGGAGCACGAACAACGCCTCGATAATCCAGCTCAAGAAGTCCGCGAAAGTTCCCGAGGGACTCGTGAAGGCGCTCGCCGGCCAGCGAATCGGCTCCCAGGTTCTCGCGGTCATTCCCTCTGAACTTGCCTTCGGCAAGGATGGAATCGAAGGCGTTCCCAGCAATTCAACCGTCGTCTATGTTGTCGACATTCTAGGCATAGCAAGGTAGTCAAATGGATGCGGGCGGAGCAGGCGAGCGAATTCCGGTAGAGGAACGCCTGTTCAGCCTGGTTCTCGCCCTGCTCGCAACCAGGAACGGCCTTACAAAGACCGAAATCCTCTCCACGGTTCAGGGTTATCGCCAGAAGTATGCGGCCAGCAGCGACAATTCTGCGCTCGAACGTCAATTCCAGCGCGACAAGGATGATTTGCGAGAGCTGGGCGTTCCTCTGGAGACTTTCGAACCGCTCGGAGATGAGGGAAACAACCAGAACACCCTCTATCGGATCCTTCGAACCGAGTACGAGCTGCCTGCCGACATAACTTTCAGCAAGGAAGAGGCTTCGCTGCTCAATCTGGCTTCGCTGGTCTGGAGAGAGGGATCGCTTTCCGGAGAGTCCAGGCGGGCGCTCATGAAGCTGCGCTCTACGGGGCTGGAGTCTTCTCAGCCGCTGCTCGACTACACGCCGCGGGCGAACATCCGGGACAAAGCCTTTGGCAGCCTGAGCGTCGCCCTCGAGAAGCGGCAGCAAGTCGAGTTCGAATACCTCAAGCCTGGCGAGACCAATTCCACTTCGAGGAAGGCCTTTCCTCTTGCCCTCGTGCAGTTTCAGGGTCGATGGCACTTGTATGCGGTCGAGGTTGCAAGCGGCGAGCGCAGGACCTTCCTTCTGAGGCGAATTGTCAGCGAAGTTCGGGCTTCAAGCGCAGACTCTCCTGAAATTGAGGATGACAGTGCGGCCAGAGCGCTCGCCGAACTGAAAGAAGTTTGGAGCAGCCACAAGGCGACCATTCGAGTCGAGCCGGGAACCGACGCCGAGGTCCGCCTGCTACAGCAGGAAGGGTCGAACCGCCTGTCTGACGGTCGGATCAGCCTGCACTATGTCGACCTGCACATCCTCGCAGACGAACTGGCCGGATTCGGCCCGGAAGTCCTGGTCGAGTCGCCCGACGAACTCAGGTTCGAAGTCCTCAGGAGGCTCGAGACCATAGCCGCGAACCATCCGGTGGAGTCGGGGGTTTCGAATGGCTGAGAATACTCCCGCGCTGCAGGCCAGAGATCGGCTCACCTTCCTGCTGTCGCTTGTTCCGTTCCTGATTGATCGAGGGCAGGTTTCAGTTTCTGAAGCTGCAGAGCACTTCGGGATCTCGGAGGAACAGGTTCGGCAAGCAGTGCGGTTGATTGCGGTCTCCGGAATTCCAGGAGTGACCGCGACCTACCAGCCGGATGATCTTTTCGACATCGCCTGGGAAGAGTTCGAAGAAAACGATGAGATTGTCCTCACGAACCTCATCGCCATCGACGAAACTCCGAGGTTTTCCAGCCGAGAAGCTGCCGCGCTCATTGCGGGCCTTCAGTATCTGTCCGCGCTGCCCGAGAGGCAGGACCGGGATCTCATTTCCGGGCTGCTTGTCAAACTCGCGAGAGCCACGAGCGGCCTGCCAAGCCAGGTTGCTGTCGCCGATACCGAAACCAATGCGACCCTCGCCGCCTTCAAGGAAGCAGTCGCAAGCGGAGTGCAGGTTGAATTCGACTACCTGAATGCAAAGGGCGAGCTCGAACGCAGAAGGGTCGACCCACTAAGAGTCGAGTCGGTCGACAATGACTGGTATCTGCGTGGCTGGTGCCACCTGAGGGAGGCGCTTAGGACTTTTCGGCTGGATCGAATTAGCAAGATCGAAATCACGAAGGAGCCTCTGGCCCACCACCCGACAGAGCTGCCCCTCCCGGATTCCCTGTTCGAGGGATCACCCGACGACCTGGACGTGGAAGTCGAATTGCTCGCGAACGCGGTCCCGCTCGTCGAAGATTATCTGGCCGTCGTGAAACCTATGGGCACCGATGGCTCCAGAGTCCGGGCCCAGATCAGGGTTTCGCACTTCCATGGACTCAAGCGGCTTGTGAACTCGCGATCCGAGGTCATGAGAGTCATCGGTCCCGAGGACGCAGTAACGGCTGTCGGAGACTGGGCAAGACAGGCTTTGGAGCGCTACCACTCGGGCCAATAGGAAAGTCTCGCGATCGCTGACTAGAATTAGGCGAACAGCTCGATTTGGGAAGAGGCCAAAGCAATGCTTCAAGGTTTTACGGGGTGGCACGCCCTGATCATTTTGGCAGTCATTCTGCTGCTATTCGGCGCAACGAAACTGCCAGGACTCGCCAAGAGCGTCGGACAGTCGATGAAGATCTTCAAGAATGAAATGAAGTCCGGGGAAGCCGAAGAGGAAGCCAAGAAGGACGACGCCAAGCCCAGCTCCAAGTCCTGAGTCTCATGGCCGCGCGTGAACGCCGCGGCGAGAACCGCGAGCGCCGCATGTCGCTCGGGCAGCACCTCGTCGAACTACGAAAGCGACTATTTCGCGCAGCGCTCGGGGTACTCGCCGGCGCGGTAGTCGGATTCATTCTTTCCGAGTGGATAGTCGAGAAGATTTCGGGGCCCATAGCCGAGGTTGCCGCGACCAGAAACGCGGTGCTCAACTTCTCTCAAGTGACCTCGTCCTTCGATCTGAGAATGCAGATCGCGATTTACGTCGGACTTTTTCTTTCAAGCCCGGTGTGGCTGTACCAGATCTTCGCATTTCTGGTTCCGGGGCTCACGAAAAAGGAGAAGCGTTACACCTTCGGCTTCGTCTTCACCGCTATCCCGCTGTTCCTCGCCGGTTGCGCCGCTGGCTGGTTCGTATTGCCGCACATAGTGGTGCTCTTGAGTAGCTTTGCTCCGGAGGGGTCCGTTTCAGTCATGGACGCCAAGGACTACCTGAACTTCGTCCTCAAGCTCATCCTCGCCGTAGGTATCGCCTTCGTGCTGCCGGTATTCCTCGTGATACTGAACTTCATCGGAATCGTCTCCGCCAAAGCGATCCTCAAAGGATGGCGAATCGCGATCCTCCTGATTACGCTCTTCACCGCGATTGCAACCCCGGCGGCGGATGTGTTCTCAATGTTCCTGCTCGCGATTCCGATGGTCGCGCTTTACTTCCTCGCGGTCGGAATCGCCTACTGGCATGACGCCATTGCGGCAAGGAAGCAGCGAAAGCTCGAGTCCGATATCGGCGCCGCGAGCACGGCGTGATTGCAGAATTTCAGTCGAGTCTCCCGTTTGCGCTGGATCCATTCCAGCTAGCCGCCTGCCGCGCACTCGAACAGGGTCAGAGCGTGCTCGTCGCGGCGCCGACAGGCTCTGGCAAAACCATAGTCGCCCAATTCGCAGTGCACCTTACGATGCGAACTCGCGCTTCCAAGGTGTTCTACACCACGCCAATCAAGGCGCTTAGCAATCAGAAGTTCCAGGAACTAACCGAAATTTACGGCGAAGCGGATGTCGGCCTGCTCACCGGAGATTCCAGCATCAACTCGGGTGCGCGAATCGTGGTCATGACGACCGAAGTCCTGCGAAACATGCTCTATGCCGACTCGGACCTGCTTCCCGACCTGCAGTTCGTGGTCATGGATGAAGTGCACTACCTCGCAGACCGAATGAGGGGAGCCGTCTGGGAAGAGGTCATCATCCACTTGCCGAAGACTGTCAGGCTCGTGTCGCTTAGCGCAACAGTTTCAAATGCAGAGGAGTTCGGGGACTGGCTGCAATCCGTTCGCGGAGAGACGGCTGTGATTGTCTCCGAAGACCGGCCGGTGCCGCTCACCCAGCACGTACTGATTCGAGACAGCCTCATCGAACTCTTCTCGCGCAGCGCCAAAGGCGATTCGAATCGAATCAATCCGGAACTTCAGCAGCTCACGAGGATGATCTCGATCAATGGAACAATTGGATCCGCCAGGCGCGGCCGATCGCGCCCTCAGCCCAGAATGGCGAACTTCCCCCGGACCGACAGAGCCGGTGCCATCAGGCTGCTCGAATCCAGAGGTCTGCTTCCCGCGATCTACTTCATTTTCAGCCGCGCAGGCTGCGACGCCGCAGTCGAAGGACTGCTTCGCAGGGGAATCAAACTCACCGACCGGTCTGAGCGAGAAGAAATCCGTCGAATCGTTGAGGAGCGTTGCGACCAGATCCCGGGCGAAGACCTGCAGGTTCTCGGCTACCGGGAGTGGCTCGCGGGACTCGAACGCGGCATCGCTTCGCATCATGCCGGAATGATTCCTGTTTTCAAGGAAACGGTGGAAGAACTCTTCGGCAGGAAGCTCGTGAAGGTCGTCTTCGCAACGGAAACTCTTGCCCTCGGCGTTAACATGCCGGCGAGAACCGTCGTGCTCGAGAAGCTCGAGAAGTTCAATGGCGAGTCTCGGGTTCCGATCACGGCAGGGGAGTTCACCCAGCTAACCGGAAGGGCCGGTCGCCGCGGGATCGATGATCACGGCCACTCCGTAGTCCAGTGGCAGCCGGGCATGGAACCGACGACTCTTGCAGCTCTGGCGTCGAGGCGCACCTATCCGCTCATTTCGAGTTTCAGGCCCGGATACAACATGGCGGTCAATTTGATCTCCGAATTCGGAGCAGAACAGAGTCGTCGAATTCTTGAGTCCTCCTTCGCTCAGTTTCAGGCCGACAGGGCGGTAGTCGATCTCGCCCAGAAGGTCAGGGGTCAGGAAGAGTCCCTTGCGGGCTATGCGAAAAGCATGAACTGCCACCTCGGCGATTTCGCCGAGTTCGCAAGGCTGCGCCACGAGCTGTCTGAACTTGAGAAATCCGGCTCGCGTCGAAAGAAAGTCGAGAAGAGCCAGGAGCGCAGCAAAAGGCTTGCGGAAATTGCGAAGCTCAGGAGCAAAATCAAACAGCATCCGTGCAATTCCTGTCCGGAGCGAGAAGCCCACTCCCGATGGGCCGAGCGCTGGTTTGCGCTCAAACGTCAGACTGATTCGCTGAGAAAGCACATCGATTCCAGAACCGGCGCCATAAGCAGGGCTTTCGATCGAATTATCGAAGTTCTGGAGGAACTGGGCTACCTGAAACTCGAAAACTCGCAGCTTCGAGTCACCGCCTCAGGCCAGTCCCTCCGAAAGATCTATTCTGAAAGAGACCTGCTGGTTGCCGAGTGCATTAGGGGAGGAGCATGGAGCGAGCTGGATCCGGCAGGGCTGGCGGCGATGGTCGCAGCCATCGTCTACGAGCCCAGGCGAGAGTCGGAATCTGCCGCAATATTCGAGCTGCCCTCAGGCAGCTTCCGTAAGGCCTTCAAGAGAACCCTGGAAGCCTGGGAGGCGCTAAGCGAAGTACAGGAACGGCACCGGCTCGACCCGGATGATCCTCCGATTGCGACTCTGAGCATCGCCATGAGCAATTGGGCGAGGGGAGTGGCGCTAGAGAGCATCCTTCTGGATGCCGAAATGGCGGCAGGAGATTTCGTCCGGGTCACAAAGCAGACAATCGACTTGCTGGATCAGATCTCGAAACTCGACGAAGACGAACTTGGAAGAACCGCGAGAAAGGCGCTCAATTCGATCGACCGCGGACTCGTAGCCTGGACCGGAGTCAACTGATTGCCAGACGACTCACCTAGGCTTTATCGAGTGGAAATTCCTCGAGCGCTTTCCAGAAACGGCGGCCGATCCGAACCGGGATTGACCCTGCCAGCGGCCATCGCGGCCGGGGCGCTCGGCGGGGTCGTGCTTTCCATGTCCTTTCCTAAATACGACTTGTGGTTTCTGGTTTTCATCGGAGTCGGGCTCATTCTCTGGTCTTTCAAAGGCCAGTCAACCGGCAGGGCTTTGCTCATTGGATTGCTGAGCGGTTTCGCCTTCTGGGGAACGCTTATCTTCTGGCTGACGATCTACCTCGGCCCGGTTCCGTGGCTCGCCCTCGCAGGCATCCAGTCGCTCTTCTTTTCTTTGGGCGCAGTGCTGCTCGCACTTTGCTGGCGACTCGTTCCGCGCTACCTGCCTGGCAACTGGGGCAGGTTCTTCGCGCTGCCGTTATTGCTGGCGGCCGTCTGGACTCTGCGCGAGACCGTTACGAGCACCTGGCCCTACGGTGGATTTTCCTGGGGGCGACTGTCGTTTTCGCAGTCGGAGAGCCCTTTTTCCGGGCTCACAGTCTGGGTGGGTGTAACCGGGCTGAGCTTTCTTCTCGCCTGGGTGAGTGCCCTTGCACTGCAGATTTGCCTGAGCTTCCGTCTGCAGTGGCACACCAGTGCGATCGCGCTACTGACTGCCATCGCAATTCTTCTCCTGGTCCCCGGCTATAAGACGCCGGTAACCGGGACGCTCAAAGTGGCAGCTGTTCAGGGAAATTCGGATGCCGGACTGTTCGCACAGAGGCTGCCGGGGGAGACCCTGAACGAGCATCTGGCGGAAACCATCAAGCTCTTCGGCGAGGACATCGACCTGCTTGTCTGGCCGGAGAACGCTTCAGATCTGAACCCTCTGGTTTACCCGCAGGCTGCGGAAGCACTCGACTATGTGACCGAGCGCCTGAATGCACCCCTCGTTACGGGCACGGTTACCTCTGACGATGAAGGACGGACTTTCAACAGTCTGCTGCTTTGGAAACCGGGGAAAGGGCCGGTTGCGCAGTACGACAAGATCCATCCGGTGCCCTTTGCCGAGTACCTGCCGGACAGAGCATTCTGGTACCCCTTTGCTCCGAGCCTGTTCGACCTCGTACCCCGCGATTACACGATCGGCACCCGGAGCAATGTCTTCGATATCAACGGGGTCAAAGCCGGGCTTGCGATTTGCTTCGACATAGTTGATGACTCCCTGATCAGCCGGATGATTGATTCCGGGGCCGAGGTGATCCTGGCACCGACAAATAACGCCGACTTCGGCCACACCGATGAAAATGTGCAGCAACTCGCCATTGCAAGGCTGCGAGCGATAGAAGCCGGCCGCTGGCTGGTTCAGGTTTCGACGGTCGGAGTTAGCGCGATCATCGCCCCGGATGGAACCACGATCGATGAGTTGCCGATCTTTACAGCAGGATCCATGGTTGAGAACGTCGAACTGCATTCTTCGCTCACTCCTGCCATGGCCGTCGGGCCCTATCTCGGCTTCGGGATTAGCGCCTTCGCAATTGCGGAACTCATTTTTCTCGGTTTGCTCAGACTATTGAGGCTCCTGCCAACCCACTCGCTTCGGAACGGATTGAGCCTCAAGTGAGCGAAACCCTCGTCATTATTCCGACCTACAACGAGTTGAGCGGGCTGCCGAAGATAGTCGGTCGGCTGAGACAAGTTCTGCCTGCTGCGGACCTGCTCATCGTTGATGACTCGAGTCCCGACGGCACCGGCGAGCTTGCGGATCAGCTCGCTTCAAAGGACTCCGCAATCGAAGTTCTGCATCGGGATGCCAAACAAGGACTCGGCAGAGCATACCTGGCCGGTTTCTCCCTCGCTATCGACAAGGGCTATCAATTCATCGTCGAAATGGATGCCGACGGCTCTCACGATCCGGCCGAACTGATTCAAATGCTCGAACTCGCCGAAAGCGGAGCAGACCTCGTGCTGGGTTCGAGATGGGTACCCGGCGGCTCGGTAGCAAACTGGCCCTGGATCCGCAGGTTCATCTCAAAGTCCGGCAATCGTTACGCTCGCTGGGTATTGAATTCCCGAATTCGAGACCTGACTAGCGGCTTTCGAATCTACCGAGCTCAGACTTTGAGGCGAATCAGCCTTGATTCAGTGTCCTCTCAGGGCTATTGCTTTCAAATAGAACTCGCCTGGCGCGCAGAACGCAGAGGAATGACAGTAATCGAGCACCCCATCCGATTCGTTGAACGAGTCGATGGAAAGTCGAAGATGCACGCCGGAATCGTCGCCGAGGCGCTCTTGAAAGTTACCTGGTGGGGGATTTCCCGAAGACGGCCCTAAGCGCCGATCTTCTGTTCGCCGCGCCTTGCACGAAGGAAAGCCAGTCGCTCCTCGAGCAGGATTTCGAGTTCAGCCCGGGTGCGCCGCTCCAGCAGCATGTCCCAGTGGCTGCGAGGAGCCCTGATCTCATCCTGATCGGAGACCACCGGAAGTCCGTTGGCTCCAAGAAGCCGGCCCTCCTGACCGGTCTTGGGCGATTCCCAAACCGTTGGAATCTCTGCATCAGCGGCAAAGGTGACCTCGAAAGTTGAGCCATCAGGCAATTGATAGACGCTTCTAAGTCGCGGAGAGAACGTCACGCCTTCTTCGCTCTGGAGGCTCTGCGCCCCGAGTCGTGCACCGCGCAAACTACGATCCGCCATGGTCTATTCCTCTTTTCGCACCAGTTAAAGCCTTGCCTGACACAGGCTTCCCACAAGTTATAGACCACGAAGTTGCGGGAATCCTTCCCGCTACGCCGTATTCTCAGGCGGTTCCCAGCAATCGCTCAGTCGAGCCTGGAACCGAGCACCTCGACCGCAATGTCGGCGCGATCCGTCACGATTCCATCGACTCCAAGCGAAAGCAGTCGGCGCATATCTTCGGCATCGTTCACTGTCCAGACGTGCACTTCCACTCCGGCTGCGTGTGCGGCGGAAATTAAGTCAGGGGAGAGGACCTTGAGCGCCCGCCAGCGCTCGGGAATTTGAATCGCGTCGATCCCGGAAAGAATCGATTTTGTGCGGCCGTCACGCCTGAGGCGCAGACTAAGCAATAGTCGCGCCGCTGACTGGAATGAAAGGGAGGTTGCGACTCCTGGCAGCGAAGCTATCGCCTTCAATCGCCGCTTCTCGCTGAAGGATGTGACCAGAACTCGATCGCTGGCCGCAAGATCCCGGATTGAAGCGATCGCAGAGGGAACTACGGCATCCGTCTTCAAGTCGATATTGAAGAGCGCCTCGGGAAATGCGTCGAGAGCATCCGCAAGAGAACTGAAACCCTGACCTTCGCCGAGATCGATTCTTCGCAACTCGGAAGCCGTCATCTGATCGACCCGAAGATTGCGACCCGTGAGCCGCTTCAGGTCTCCGTCGTGGCTGATCACGGCGGTCCCGTCACTGCTTACCCAGATGTCGGTTTCGATAATCTTCACACCGAGCGAAAGCGCTTTTGCGAAAGCCAGAAGGGTATTTTCGGGCGCTTCGACGGCCAGCCCGCGGTGTGCGAGTACCCGCGGAGTTAGCCCGGCCAGGAAGGCCGACCCCTTCTTAGGCGCCATGTACTCCCTTGGTTCCAGGCTTTCCGCCTAGGAATCCGCTCGTGATCTGAGTTAGCGCCTCCGTGAACTCCGAAGGAATGATCCAAAGCTTGCTTGAATCGCTCTCCGCGATCTTCGGGAGGGTCAGCAGGTACTGGTATGCGAGCAGCTTGGGATCCGGATCTCCCTCGTGGATCGACTGGAAGACCGTCTTGATCGCGGTAGCTTCACCCTCTGCCCGAAGCACTGCGGCCTTTGCGTCACCTTCCGCCTTTAGGATCGCAGCCTGCCTGGCTCCTTCTGCTTCCAGAATCTGGGACTGCTTGGTACCTTCCGCGGCGAGAATCACGGCACGGCGGTCGCGCTCCGCGCGCATTTGCTTTTCCATCGAATCCTGAATTGAGACGGGAGGATCGATTGCCTTGAGCTCGACTCTGCTGACTCGAATTCCCCACTTGCCGGTTGCCTCGTCAAGTACCACCCTCAACTGGCCGTTGATGTTGTCACGGCTGGTCAGAGCCTCTTCGAGGTTCAGGCCTCCGACGACGTTACGCAGGGTGGTGGTTGTGAGCTGCTCGACCGCGCCGAGATAATTGGCGATTTCATATGTCGCCGCACGGGCATCGGTCACCTGGAAATAGACGACCGTGTCAATCGAGACGACGAGGTTGTCCTCGGTGATAACCGGTTGGGGAGGAAAGGACACTACCTGCTCGCGCATGTCGATAAGTGGTCGAACCTTGTCGATGATCGGGATGACGAGATTCAGTCCGGGGGCAAGAGTCTTGTGGTACCTCCCTAGCCTTTCGACCACGCCCGCCCGCGCCTGCGGAATGATCCGAATTGCCTTGAAAAGAATCGTGAGCACGAAGATCGCGATTACCGCGACCACTAGAACCAACAAAATGCTTTGGAAATCCCTCATTTCGATCCCTTCCCGGTTGGCGCTACCACAGCGGTCGCGCCCTCGATCCCAACAACCTTGAGCAGGTCTCCTTCGCGGACGCTAGCCTTGCCGCCATCCTCAAGTTTCGCAGTCCAGGTCTCTCCGACCGCGAGCTTCACCTGACCCGAATTGTTCTTAAAGTCCTTGATTGCGGTGGCATCCATGCCTATCAGCGCATCGATAAGGGTAAGAGCCGGATCCGCGCCTTTCTTAAGGTGTCTTAGCAGAGCTGGTTTGACCAGACCGAGCAGCAGCAGCGCGAGAACGGCTGCAATTACGATCTGAGCCCACCAGGCGAGGCCGAAAAGCCCGCTGATAAGTCCGCCGAGGCTGCCGATGGCGATCATGAGGAAGGTGAACTCGAGAGTCATCATCTCGATGATCAGAAAGATGAGAATCAGCCCGAGCCATATCAGCCAGGCGTAGTGAGTTACAAAGTCCATGGCAATCGAGCACCTTTCGGCCGTCGTGTCTGTACTGAACCTAGCATGCGGAACTTGCTAGGGTCAGTGGCGTGACTACAGAGTTGAAGCCCGGAAGCCTCGCCGGCAAGAGCGCTCTCGTAACCGGTTCCTCCCGCGGAATTGGCGCAGATACTGTTCGCATTCTCGCCAGAGCGGGAGCGAAGGTAGCGATCAACTACCGAAACAAGGAAAAGCGAGCACAGCAGATCTCCGACGAGCTCTCCGCAGAAGGAGCTTCGTCAATAATCGTCGGTGCCGACCTGACCGATCCCGAGTCGGTATCAGCCATGTTTGCGACCGTGAAGGAGGCGTGGGGCGGCCTTGACATCCTCGTCCTGAACGCTTCAGGTGGAATGGAAGCCAACATGGGCGAAGATTATGCCCTGCGGCTAAATCGCGATGCTCAGGTAAACGTACTCACCGCGGCGCTTCCGCTGCTGAACAAAGGCGGGAGGGTCGTCTTCGTTACTAGCCATCAGGCGCACTTCATTCGGACCGTTCCGACTATGCCGGAATACGAACCGGTGGCTCTAAGCAAGCGGGCGGGGGAGGATGCGCTTCGGGCGATGATTCCGCAGCTCACCGAGCTGGGCATCGACTTCGTGGTCGTATCCGGGGACATGATCGAAGGCACCATTACCGCGACCCTGCTTGAGCGAGTCAATCCGGGAGCTATCTCGTCCAGGCGCGAAGCGGCCGGAAAGCTCTACAACGTTCAGGAATTTGCAGCCGAAGTGGCGGCCGCCGCGGTGGACCCGATTCCTGCGGACAACATCCGCCTGGTTGGCGATGTAAGCGGCTTTACCGCGCCATAGGGGTGCGTCGTAGAGTTAGGGCGTGAAACCAGCCGATCTTCCTCTGCTCGTAAGCCTCTCGAGGCCAGCCATTCACCCATCCGGCTCCTGGGCGGTTTTTGCGACTTCCAGTCCGAATCTGGATGCAAATGCCTATGTCGGGCAACTCTGGAGCGCAAGCCTAGACGGCAAGGCTGCGCCGAGAAGACTCACGAGGGGCTTCAGCGACGGCGCCCCGAGGTTTAGTCCAGACGGGGAGGTAATCGCCTTCCTGCGCTCAGACGGCGACGGGCCGGCCCAGCTGTTTGCAGTGAGATCCGGGGGAGGGGAGCCCCTGCAACTGACCGACTCGAAGCTCGGTGTCTCAGGCTTCGACTGGTCACCGGACGGCAGGTCGATTGCCTTCCTGTCGAGGGTCGCAGAAGAGGGCCGCTACGGAACCATCGACGACCTGCCGGCAGCTTCGGAATCGCCGAGGTCGATTTCTACCCGCAAATACAAGATGAACGGCCTTGGCTACACGATCGACCGCCGGAACCACGCGTTTCTGGTAGAGGTCCCGGACCTTGATCTCGAGCCGGTTTATAGGCCCGCACCAAGCGTGGCAAATCCGAAGCCGGAACCGAAAAAGGGCATTCCGGAGTCAAGGCAGGTTACCTTCGGCGATTTCGATGACGGATACCTGCGGTTCACTCCGGACGGAAAGAATCTCGCCTTCGTTTCGGCCCGTCACGACTCGAGGGATGTCGATCTCGTAAATGGGATCTATCGGGTGCCGCTGGCGAAAAAGGATGCCGAGCCGGTTGCCCTTCTCGAACCAGAAGCCGGCTTCGGCATCGACGGCTTCAATTTCGCTCCGAATGGCGACTTGTATTTCGTTGCCTCTGAGCTGGGGGAGAGCGGCCGGGATCACGTGGCGAAGAACGGTGCGCTTTACCGGCTCGAAAAGGGCAGGGACCCGATTCGGCTTTCTGACCCGGAAAACACCGACTATGCCGACGGCGCCAATGAAATGAAGGTTTTGTCCGATGGCCGGGTTCTCGTGCCGAATACCTGGTTTGGGAGCGTCAGTCTCGTTGCGATCGCCCCTGACGGAACGGCGGAAACGCTAATCGGGCCGGGGGAGAGTTCGATCGTCGTCAGCGGCTTCGATGAGGCTGCCGGGGTGATTGCCGCGGCTTGTGCAGACTCCAGATCCAAAGGCGAGCTCATCGCTGTTTCCAGCGCCGGACAGCGCAAGCTCACTGATTTTTCATCCGGGCTTCAGAAAGCCGGGATCATTGAGCCGGTTCCGCTGGAGGTTGCGGCCAGGGACGGGCATCCGATTCACGGCTGGACCCTGACTCCTGCCGGTCCCGGTCCGCACCCGGTGCTGCTCAACATTCATGGCGGGCCCTACACCCAATACACCGGAACGGTTTTCGACGAAGTTCAGGTTTATGCAGATGCCGGCTACGCGATAGTCATGTGCAACCCGAGAGGAGCATCAGGCTACGGCCAGGAGCACGGACGGGCGATCAAGGGTCGAATGGGAACCTACGACTTCGAAGACGTGATCGACTTCCTCGAGGGCGCTCTCGCCGCGAATCCGAGCTTTGACGGCGATCGCGCCGGCGTCATGGGTGGCTCCTACGGCGGTTACATGACCGCCTGGATTATCGGCCACGATCACCGGTTCAAGGGGGCGATCGTAGAGCGGGGCTTCATTGATCCGGTCGGATTTGTCGGAACCGCAGACATCGGCGACTTCTTCGGCGACGAATACATGGGAACTGATCCGGTACAGGTCGCCGCGCAGAGCCCGCAGGAATTTGTGAACGAAGTGAGGACGCCGACGCTGATTCTTCATTCGGAGCAGGACCTTCGCTGTCCGCTGTCCCAGGGCGAGCGTTATTACCTCGCGCTAAAGCGCAGGGGAATTGACAGGGGAATTGATGTCGAAATGCTGATTTTCCCGGGGGAGAACCACGAACTAAGTCGCAGCGGCCAGCCCAGACACCGGCTGGAGAGGTTTGAGGCGGTACTCGGCTGGTGGAACCGGTATCTGCCGGTCAGGCGGTAGGTTTAGGTCTGTCGCGCAGGTTGGCGGCAAAAATCGATTAGGAGATCAAAATGGGCTTTTTCGCTTTCATCATTCTCGGACTGATCGCCGGAGCCATCGCGAAGCTTATTCTTCCGGGCAAGCAGAAAGGCGGCTGGATAGCGACGCTGGTGCTCGGTCTGATCGGTGCGATAGTCGGTGGCTGGCTCGCCGGACTCTTCGGAGTCAAAGATGCCTATGAGAACTTCTGGTCGATCCTCGCCTGGTTCTGGGCAATTGGCGGTGCCGTAGTCGTGCTACTGGCATGGGGATTCATTACCAAGGGCCGCGCGAGGCGCTAACAACCGACCTAAGCAGTTCGACCCGGAGTCTACAACCTCCGATAATGCACATTATGTCAGAATGCTGAATTTCGGCACTCTCCCACGAGTGCGTTCGGCCTCAGCGACTAGTTGCCGCTGCCCAGTCTTCAAGTTTCCTGCGCGCAGCGCCAGAGTCGATTACTTCTCGCGCCAGATCGATCTTCGATCTGAATCTTTCGACAATCGCGATTTGCACCTGGGCAGGATCCCTGGCGAGGTCGTAAGCAACCATTCCAGCAGCGGAATTCAGCAGAACAATGTCTCTCACCGGCCCCTTTTCGCCCGAGAGCACCTTTCTGGCAACCTCCGCGTTGTGTCCGGGTTCTCCACCAAGCAGATCCGAGAGTTCCGCTCTGGCAATCCCGAGTTCAAGAGGGTCCAGATCGTGTTCGGTTACGGCCCCTCTTGAGACTTCCCAAATGTGGCTGTGACCGGTCGTGGTCAGCTCGTCGAGGCCGTCATCGCCGCGGAACACCAGGGCCGTGGCTCCCCTGGTCTGGAAAACTCCCACAAACAGCGGAATCTTGCTCGGATCAGCGACCCCGACCGCGTTCGCCTCGCAGCGAGCCGGATTGCAAAGCGGCCCCAGAAAGTTGAACACCGTTGGAACGGCGAGCTCTCCCCTGACCTGTCCTGCGTTTCTGAAGCCCGGATGGAAATGCGCGGCGAACACGAAAGTGATCCCGGCCTCCTCGAAAACTTTCGCGACCGCCTCTTCATCAAGATCGAGCCGAATCCCCAGGGCATTGAGGACATCGGATGACCCGGTCGCCGAACTCGCGGCCCGATTACCGTGCTTGACCACAGGCACTCCCGCGGCCGCCGCAACGATTGCGGACATGCTCGAGACATTAACGGTTCCGAACCGGTCTCCCCCGGTTCCGACAATGTCGAGAGCCATCGGATCCACCTTGAGCGGCTTTGCGTGCTCGAGAACGGCATCCCGGAAACCGACTATCTCGTCGACCGTCTCCCCTTTGGCTCTGAGAGCGATCAGGAAGGCCGAAAGCTGAGCCGGAGTGGTCTCCCCCGCCATGACCTGGCGCATCGCCCAGGAGGCTTCACTAATAGTTAGATTGCGTCTATCAAGGAGCGCAGTGAGTAAATCGGGCCAGTTGAGAGAGGTAGACACACGAGTGATCCTAGCTTTTTCGCGGGACAGGCCCTCCAGAATGACGAACCCGCCGAGATTTCGGCCATAATGGGAGACGTGACCAGCACTTCACTCACGCACAATGTAGGTGCCCCGACTGTGAATCGGCCGAGTGTCGTTGCGGTGGGAACGATCGTTTGGCTTGGCAGCGAAGTTATGTTCTTCGCCGGCCTGTTTGCGATCTACTTCACCCTCCGCTCGACATCGCCGGGACTGTGGGCTTTCGAGACTTCAAAACTGGATGTCCTGTACGCGGGGATCAATACGACGATCCTCCTGCTCTCATCCTTCGCCTGTCAGTTCGGCGTCTGGGCAGCTGAGCGGGGTCAGGTTCGAGCAACGAGCTGGCGCAACTGGGGCGTGGTCGAGTGGTTCTTCCTCACCTACGCCATGGGCGCCGTCTTCGTGATCGGTCAGATCTACGAGTACGCCAACCTGGTTTCCGAGCACATAAGCATGAGCTCCAACCAGTACGGCTCGGCCTTCTACATCACGACCGGCTTCCACGCTCTGCACGTAACCGGCGGACTGATCGCGTTCCTGCTTGTAATCGGACGATTCTTCAGCGTCAACAAGTTCACGCACAAGGAGACGACGAGCGCGATCGTGGTCTCTTACTACTGGCACTTCGTCGACGTGGTCTGGATTGGACTCTTCCTCGTCATTTACGTACTCAAATAAGGGATTCGGCAAGAATGCAAAATCGAAACTCGACCGCTGCCCGCCGCGCCAGTGGCAGGCGGCACCCGCTGGCATCCGTTGCCTTGATCCTGATCGGACTGCTGACTACCGGCGGTGCGTATGCGCTTCTGTCGACTACTGCTTCGGCAGAGTCGAGCAGCGATTCCAGTGCTGCAATTACCGAGGGACAGAAGCTTTTCGCGGCGAACTGCGCTACCTGCCACGGAGTGAATGCCGCAGGGACCGCAGAGGGGCCGAGCCTCTACGGCGTCGGATCTGCCTCAGTTGACTTCCAGATGGGCACAGGGAGGATGCCGCTGGCCTTCCAGGGTCCGCAGGGCGCCCAGAAGCCTCCGCAGTTCACTCAGACTCAGATCGATGCTGTAGCCGCCTACATTGCCAGTCTCGCCCCCGGACCCGCTGTTCCTGACGAGAAGTGGCTTGACGGCTCCGGAGACGCCGCCGCCGGCCTCGAGCTCTTCAGAATCAACTGCGCAATGTGCCACAACATTGCCGGAGCCGGTGGTGCTCTAACCGAAGGCAAGTACGCGCCGGCGCTTCAAGGCGTTGAAGCCAAGTACATTTACGAGGCAATGGTAACCGGACCCCAGAACATGCCGGTATTCAGCGACCTCAACCTGACTCCGCAGGACAAGGCCAACATCATCAGCTACCTCAAGTTCCAGCAGGAGAACGCGAGCGGTGTAGGCGGTGTTGACCTTGGAGGGCTCGGTCCGGTTGCTGAGGGATTGTTCATCTGGATTTTCGGCCTCGGCGCAATCGTCGGAGTCACCATCTGGATCACCGCAAGACCGAACTAGATTCGAATAATTCAAAGAAGTAGTCGAAGGGAATTCAATGGCGAAGAAGGACGGCGGCAGCGCCGAGTCTGAGCTCGCGACGAAAGACGGAGCGGTTTCTGCGGGAACAGCGGTAATTGCCGCCGAAGTGTTCCAGAACCCGGGAATGCCGCCCCATCACCCGCGCGCAACCGACCAGGACCCGAAAAAGGAAAAGGCCGCGGCCAGGCGGGTCGGCGGACTGTTTCTGCTGTCTGTCGCGTCAAGCATCTTTGCCATCGTCGCTTATGTGATTTTCCCGATCACTCCTGGCAACCTGAGCTCCGTCCGTCTGAACAACCTGTTCCTCGGAGTTGGAATTTCTCTCGCACTGCTCTCGATTGGAATTGGCGCGATTTACTGGGCCAAGAATCTCATGAAGGATGGCGAGTGGACCGAACCCCGCCACCCAACCAGAGGCAGCGAGGAAACCAGGGCCGCTGCCGCAGAGGTATTCAAGCTCGGCAACGAAGAGTCGGGCTTCGGCAGGAGGACGCTCATTCGCCGCAGCCTCATCGGAGCGCTTGTGGTTGCACCCCTGCCGGCAGTTGTAATGCTCCGGGATCTCGCCCCGGCTGCGGACCCCGTTGCACTCCTCAACAAAACCATGTGGGCAAAGGGAGTTCGCCTCTCTCGCGACCCTGATGGGACTCCGATCAAGGCATCGGATGTCACGATTGGCTCCGTCTTCCACGTCATTCCCGATAACCTCGGGGATGCCGAGAGCCGTCTCGACGAGAAGGCAAAGGCCGCTGTTATTCTCATGCGACTCGACCCGCAGGATCTGCACGTATCTGAAGAGCGCAAGGACTGGAACTACCAGGGAATCGTCGCCTACTCGAAGATCTGCACTCACGTCGGCTGCCCGGTTGCCCTTGCTGAGCAGCACACCCACCACTTGCTTTGCCCGTGCCATCAGTCGCAGTTCGACATCAGCCACGAAGCAAAGGTAATTTTCGGTCCCGCCAAGAGGCCGTTGCCGCAATTGCCGATCACCGTGGATGACGAGGGCTATCTGATCGCCCAAAGCGACTTCACTGAACCTGTAGGCCCGAGCTTCTGGGAGCGTGCATGACCACCGCAGAATCCACCGCTACCAAGTCCGGGGTCAAGGCCGCGGGAGGGTCGAAGTTCACTTCTGCCGCCGCGAGCTACCTCGACGAGCGAACCGCAATCTCCGGCATTACCAAGGAGCTCGGTCGCAAGATCTTCCCTGACCACTGGACCTTCATGCTCGGCGAAGTTGCCATCTACAGCCTCATCGCCATCCTGCTGTCCGGAACCTTCCTCACTCTGTTCTTCGACCCGACAATGACCGAGGTCCACTATGACGGTTCCTATGTGCCGTTCAAGGGCGTCGAAATGTCGGCCGCTTACTCCTCGACCCTGAACATTTCGTTTGACATAAGGGGCGGCCTGTTGATGCGACAGGTCCACCACTGGGCGGCTCTGCTGTTTGTGGCGGCCATCGGGCTGCATATGCTCCGAGTCTTCTTCAACGGAGCCTTCCGCAAGCCGCGTGAGCTCAACTGGGTAATCGGTTTCGTGCTCTTCATCCTCGCAATGGGAGAGGGCTTCACCGGATACTCCCTCCCGGATGACCTGCTCTCGGGCAACGGACTTCGCATCATCGACGGAATGGTCAAGGGAATCCCGCTGGTGGGAACCTGGGTTTCCTACCTGCTATTCGGCGGCGAGTTCCCCGGAGGAGTCATCGTGCCGAGGCTCTATTCCCTGCACATCCTCCTTCTGCCGGCGATCCTGGTTGCGGCTCTCGGGCTGCACCTGCTGCTAATGGTCATCAACAAGCACACCCAGTACGGCGGACCGGGTCGCACCAACGACAATGTCGTCGGAGTTCCGGTCATGCCGAACTTCGCTGCGAAGGCCGGAGGGTTCTTTTTCGTCGTATTCGGCGTGATCGTACTGATCTCGACCTTCTTCACGATCAACCCGATCTGGAATTACGGGCCGTATGACCCTGCACCGATCTCCGCAGGTACTCAGCCCGACTGGTACATCGGGTTCCTTGACGGCGCGCTGAGGCTGGTTCCGCCAGGATGGGAAGTCGTCCTTTGGAACCACACCTACTCCTTCAACATTCTCGCGCCGATGATCATCATTGGGATCTTCATCCTGCTTGTTCTCCTGTACCCGTTCATCGAGATTTGGGTGACCGGAGACAAGCGCGAGCACCACATTGCTGACCGCCCGAGGAATGCCCCGGTGCGCACCGCAATCGGCGCCGCCGGAGTCTCCTTCTACGCCGTCCTGTGGGCCGCCGGTGGTTCAGACGTCATTGCAACGCACTTCCACCTCACGATCGAAGCTGTGACCCACACGTTGCAGGCGCTGCTCATTCTCGCGCCTATCATCGCATTCTGGATCACGAAAAGGGTCTGCATCTCGCTCCAGAAGAAGGATAGAGAGGTTGCTCTTCACGGCTACGAGTCGGGCAGAATGGTGAGGCTTCCAGGCGGTCAGTACCATGAGGTGCACCAGCCGCTTGACGATTACGAGCGCTGGCGCCTGGTTGACTACCACGACTACAAGCCGCTAATGATCCGTCCCGGTGCGGATGGAAAGATCAAGTTCTCTCAGCGGTTGCGGGCAGTAGTTTCGAGATGGTTTTTCGAAGACCGCATCTCCCCCGCTACGCCAAAGGAACTTGAGCAGGGCGGACACCACTAGGAGAACGCAGCTGCTACTTGCGTAGGAGCGGCCACAACGGGCGGTCCCCCTCTGCGGGAGCGGAGTTGCGCTGTGCTGAGGTGCCTGAGTTCTGCGTGCTGTTGCTTTGGAAGGCTGCAATAGGCTGAGAAAAGGGTTCCTCTTCTCAGGCGGTGGTGAAATCCCCGGGGAATCAACGATCTGGCCGAACCCGAAGGCCTGGCTGGAAGGAAGAATCCTTCTCAGCGGCCGAAATTGCCGCGGTAGTACTCGAAGACCCAGCCGACAAGAGCTACAAGAGCCAGAGTCACACCAATGAAAGCGATCCAGGCGCCGATTGCGACTCCAAGGAAGGTAAGTGCAGCTCCGACGCCGATGGTCATCGGCCACCAGCTCCACGGGCTGTAGAAACCTACTTCGGTGTCTCCATCATCGATGTTCGCGGTCCTTACGTCCTCTGGAAGCTCGCCGCCCTGCCTGCGGTACTGCATCCCGAGGTAAAAGGCGATGAGAGCGAACAGGACTCCGCACAAAGCCATGGCGAGAGTGCCGACCCACTCGATCTTGAGGTGGAACGGGTCCAGGAGGCTCCAGATCGTGTATCCGATCGATTCCAGAAAGAAGAAGACGGAAAGGATCCAGAACATATAGGTGTTGGTTCTCATCGCCTTTACTTGGCCTTTCCGTTGGAACCGGCTTCTAGTACATATTCAGCAGGAGCTGCCTCCGGGTGGTGCAGGTCGAAGGCCGGCGACTCTGACCTGATTCTCGGAATCGAGGTGAAGTTGTGCCTCGGCGGCGGGCAGGACGTTGCCCACTCAAGCGAGCGGCCGTAACCCCAGGGGTCGTCGACTGTCACCTTCGGAGCGCGCCTGGCGGTTATGTACACGTTGTAGAGGAACGGAATCATCGAGATTCCAAGCAGCATCGCGCCTGCGGTAGAAAGCTGATTCATCCAGGTGAAGCCCTCTTCAGGCTGGTAAGTCGCGTAGCGCCTTGGCATTCCCATGACTCCCAGCCAGTGCTGGACGAGGAAGGTCGTGTGGAAGCCGAGGAACAACAGCCAGAAGTGGATCTTCCCCAGCCGCTCATTGAGCATCTTTCCGGTCCACTTGGGCCACCAGAAATAGAATCCGCTGAACATTGCGAAGACCACTGTTCCGAAGACCGTGTAGTGGAAGTGAGCGACGATGAAGTAGGTGTCTGAAACGTGGAAGTCCAGTGGCGGCGAAGCGATAATAACTCCGGTAAGTCCGCCGAAGAGGAACGTGACCATGAACCCCAGGGCCCAGATCATCGCGGCCTCGAAGGTAATCGAGCCTCGCCACATGGTACCGACCCAGTTGAAGAACTTAACTCCGGTAGGAACCGCGATCATCATGGTCATAACGGAGAAGAACGGCAACAGTACCGATCCGGTCGTGTACATGTGGTGAGCCCACACAGTGACAGATAGCGCCGCGATCGCGACTGTGGCGCCGACTAGCGTCTTGTACCCGAATACCGGCTTTCGGCTGAAGACCGGGAAGACTTCAGAGACTATTCCGAAGAACGGAATCGCAATGATGTAAACCTCGGGATGCCCGAAGAACCAGAACAAGTGCTGGAACAGGATCGGCCCGCCGGCCGCAACAGAATAGATGTGCCCGTCAAAAACCCTGTCCATTCCGAGTCCGAAGAGCGCAGCCGCAAGGGGCGGGAACACCATGATCACGAGGATCGAGGTGACCATTGCGTTCCAGGTGAAGATCGGCATCCGGAACATGGTCATTCCCGGAGCGCGCATCGTAATGATGGTCGTCAGGAAGTTGACCGCACCGAGAATCGTGCCGAAACCGCTCAAGGCGAGTCCAAATACCCAGAGGTTTCCTCCCGCTCCGGGGGAGAACGAATCATCCGACAGAGGCGTATAGGCGAACCAGCCGAAGGAGGCTGCGCCCTGCGGGGTCAGGAAGCCCGCTACCGCAATGAGACTGCCGAAGTTGTAGAACCAGTAGGCGAGAGCATTCAGCCTCGGGAACGCCACATCCGGAGCTCCGATCTGCAGCGGCATAATAACGTTCACAAAGCCGGCAAACAGCGGCGTTGCGAACATGAGTAGCATGATCGTTCCGTGCATTGTGAACAGCTGGTTGTACTGTTCCTTGGTTTGAAGCAGCTCAACGCCTGGCTCGAAGAGCTGGGCGCGCATAACCAGAGCCATAACTCCGCCGAGGCAGAAGTAGATGAAGGAAGTGATCAGATACAGATAGCCGATCTTCTTGTGATCGGTGGTCGTGATCCAGTTGACGATCAAATCGCCTTTGGTGCCGACCTTAGAACCCCCGAAATTCTGCCCGCTCCCCCGATTCGGCTGCTGCGGAGCTGTCGTCTCGGACTTAGTGGTGCGCGGAGCTGTAGTTGTGCTCATCTTCTCTTGCCCTACTCGTTTCCAGTTGGGGCGTCAGTGCCCGGCTGGTTGGTATTAGCGTCGTAGTCTGCCCCCAGAACCCCGGTTTGACCCTTGTCAATGAGGCTCTGAATATAGGCGTCGTAATCCTCCTGCGAAACGACATCGACGTAGAAGAGCATGAGCGAGTGGTATTCACCGCAAAGCTCGGCGCACTTTCCTATGTACTTTCCGATCTTGGTCGGAGTGAAGTACATGTGGTTGGTGTGCCCGGGAATCATGTCCTTCTTGTACAGGAACTCGGGAACCCAGAAAGAGTGGATGACGTCCCGGCTGAGGATGTCGAGTGAGACCGATTTGTTGACCGGCAGGTAGAAGACCGGAAGCTGGCTGTAGTCGATGAACGGAGGCTCGTCGATTTCTTTTGCCATCACTCCCGTGGAGTGCACGCTCTCGCCGTTTGGTCCCGCGTTGATGTAGTTGAAGTCCCACGACCAGCGCTTTCCTATGGCCTGTGCCTGGACATCCGGGTTTGCGATCGGCTCTTCGATCTTCGCCTGGTCTCTCGCAGTGAAGGCGAAGAACCCGATGATCAGCACGAATGGAACCACCGTATAGAGAATCTCGATCGGCAGGTTGTAGCGCAACTGCACCGGCAGGCCGGTCTGCCCCTTCCTGCGGCGGTAGACGACCGCACACCAAATGATGAGTCCCCAGACGAGCAGACCAACACCGAGCATGATGATCCAGCTCGTCACCCACAGGCCGGTTATGTCACCGGTGTGATTTGTCGTGTCTGGAGAACCAGGAAGGAATCCATTCAACTGTTGCTGGGTGCAACCGGCAAGGGCCAGAGCCAGGCCCAGAGCTACCGGTACTGCAATCCAGCGAAGATGGCGACTTGAACGCACAGTGAACCTCTCGGACTACACGGAGACTGACAATCGCAGTCTATGGGTTTCTCTCAGCCTACTCCGAAGGACTCGCCCTTCCGGGCCCGAAATCAAAGAATTCATTATCAAATTGACAACTCGTCGGCCTTCGAATCGGCTGGTTTCAGTGGAAGGAGTCTCCGCAGGCGCAACTGCCCACAGCATTCGGGTTGTCGATAGTGAAGCCCTGCTTCTGGATGCTGTCTTCAAAGTCGATGGATGCCCCCTCTAGATAGGGAGCGCTCATCTTGTCGACCACAACCTCGACTCCGCCGAAATCGACCGTGCTGTCTCCATCGAGAAGTCGTTCATCAAAATAAAGCTGGTAGATGAGTCCGGAGCAGCCTCCGGGCTGAACTGCGATCCGGAGTCGAAGATCGTCTCTGCCCTCCTGTGCGCACAACGAGCGCACCTTTTCGGCCGCGGTGTCAGTTAGCTTGACTCCGTGAGCGGGTGCGATCTTCTCTGCAATGGTCGATTCAGTCATTAGAACTCCCTCATTCCTCTCCAGTGTATGCACTTCAGTGACGCTGGTTGAGCCGCCACAGCAGATTTGCTTCAGTTTGAATAGCTCTGCGGAATACGCCGAGGTGAAGTGACTCGTTCGGACTGTGCGCCCTTGTGTCCGGGTCTTCAACTCCGGTAACGAGCACCTGGGCGTCCGGGAAAGCTTCGACGAGGTCGGAGATGAAGGGAATTGAGCCGCCGACTCCGGTCTCCACCGGTTCCTGGCCCCATCCGGCCAGCATGGCCGCCTTGCATTCTGCAATTGCCCATCCGGATCGGTCGACGAGGAACGGCTCCCCCATATCCGCCTCTGTTATCGCGATTTGAGCTCCAAAGGGTCTGTTTTCATTCAAGTGAGCTTCGATCGCCTTGAATGCGTCTTCCGCCTTCTGTCCCGGTGCAATCCTCGCGCTAACCCGTACCGAAACCTCCGGAATCAGGGTGTTGGATGCGTTTGCGACAGTCGGCGCGTCAATTCCCGTAACCGTGATCGACGGCTGGTACCACAGCCGGCTGGGGACGGTTCCGGTGCCGATTGAGGAAACTCCGTCGAGAATCGCCGCGTCCTGGCGCAGCCGCTCTTCATCAAACTCAGGGGTCTGCCCCGTAGTGGAAGTGAGGCCCTTAACTGCAACGCCGCCGTTGTCATCGTGCAGAGTTGAAAGCAACTTGATCATTGCGAGCATGGCATCCGGCACCGCTCCACCGAACATCCCGGAGTGCGAAGCGTGTCCGAGGGTTCGAACCGAAAGGCGGAAGGTTACGTTGCCCCTTAGGGAAACGGTGATTGCCGGAATTTCTGTACTCCAGTTGTCCGAGTCCGCGACAACCATGACGTCAGAGGCCAACTCCTGCCGATGCTTTTCGATGAAGCCGCGGAAAGAGCGAGAGCCAAATTCCTCTTCCCCTTCGATGAAGAGCACGATTCCAAGGTCGAGGTCTTCTCCGAGCAGCTTCGAAATCGCCCTCAGCGAGGCGATGTGCGTCATTACTCCGGCTTTATCGTCTGCTGCACCGCGGCCGTAGAGCCGCTCGCCTCGAACCACGGGCTCAAAGGGGGCAGATTCCCACTCTTCATCCTTGCCGGGCGGCTGTACGTCGTGGTGGGCATACAGGAGCACGGTCGGTCGACCGTTTTTTGCAGCCCTGACACCAAGCACCGCCGGCTGCCCAAGTTCTTCGGTGCCGGCAATCGCTGCTCTGGAGATTTGGATTGAGTCAAAGATCCCGAGTTCTCTGGCGAATTCCGCTACAGCTTCCGCACTCGACTGGACGTGGGCAGGATCAAAGGCCGCCCAGGATACAGAAGGGATGCGAACGAGCGATCCGAGATCAGAAATCGCTTTAGGCAGGCCCTGAGCTACGAGCTCTTCGAGGGCTGCTGCGCTGGATGCCGGAACTTCAACTGGGGTCATGACGGTAATCTTAATCGAACCGAAAAGAGTAGAGGATTCACGTGGCAAAACAGCCCAGGCCCAGTTCAGAGTCGACTGAAGACGAACCCGCAACTGTTGGAAAAGGCAAGCCAACCCCCACCAGAAAAGAGCGCGAGGCTGCAAACCAGCGACCGCTGGTCAGCAATGACCGCAAGAACGCCTCGAAGGAAGCCAGGGCGAAGATGGCTCAGGCCAGGGAGCGCGCAAGGGCGGGGATGGCGGCCGGTGAGGAAAAGTACCTCACCGCTCGCGACAAGGGGCCGCAGCGCAAGTGGATTCGGGACTACGTCGACGCGAGGTTCAGCGTCGGTGAAGTACTCATTCCAGTCATGTTCCTGGTAATTCTGCTTACCTTCTTCGACGAGAGAGTGCAACTGCTTGGAATAGCAATTCTGTGGACGTTCTTCCTTGCCGCCATCATCGACGGAGTGATTCTCGGAATGCTGGTTACCAGGAAACTGACCGCAAAGTACGGTGCGGAGCACCTTCAGCGCGGAAACCGCTGGTACGCGGCAATGCGAGGAATGCAGTTGAGGGTAATGAGATTGCCAAAACCGCAGGTAAAAAGGGGACAATACCCGAGTTAGGCCCGAACTGCGCGGTTCAACTGCCGCGCCCAGAGAGGCCCTCGATAGATGAATCCGGTGTAGCCCTGCACCAGGTCGGCTCCCGCTTCCAATCGTGCAGTGACATCCGCGGCTGATTCCACTCCGCCCACGGAGATAATGCAGCAATCGGAGCCGAGTGCCTTTCGAAGGAGTCTGAGCACCTCGACGGACCTGGGAGCCAGGGGCGCCCCTGAAAGGCCCCCCTCCCCTGCCTTGAGAATCAACTCCTCCTCTGAGCGCAGACCAGACCTTGAAATGGTCGTATTCGTCGCTATGACTCCAGCGAGCCCTAGTTCCGTAACCAGCTTCGCAATGCCGGCCAATTCATCGTTCTCAAGATCCGGCGCAAGCTTTACCAGTACCGGGCATTCCCCGGCGACCGCAAGAATAGCTGAGAGCAATGGTCGAAGTTTTGAAGCCTCCTGCAGGCCGCGCAATCCCGGGGTGTTGGGCGAGCTAACGTTTACGACGAGATAGTCGGCCACCGGAGCAAGCAAAGTCGCGCTCTGTTCATAGTCTGCGACCGCCTCCTCGACCGGAGTCGCTCTCGACTTGCCGATATTTGCTCCTACCACGAGATCCTTGCGAAGCTCCCTGAAACGTGCGATGGCCCTTGCCGCAGCTTCGGCGCCGTGATTGTTGAACCCCATCCGATTTATCAGCGCCCGATCAGCAACCAGCCGAAACAATCGCGGCCTTGGGTTTCCCGGCTGAGCCAATGCGGTCACAGTTCCGACTTCCACGTGCCCGAATCCCAGCGCCCAAAGTCCTCTGAGCCCCTTCGCATCCTTGTCGAATCCCGCAGCGAGGCCAAACCTGGAACTGAACTTGAGGCCCATTAGTTCAACCGGGCCATTCGCTTTGGGCCGGGTAAATGAATGAACCGCACTTCGGATTCCGGGAAGGCCGAGAATGCGAATCAGCAGGAATGCGAGGCCGTGGGCGAACTCGGCATCGAGGCGAGTGAGAAAAGTCTTGAAAATGAACTTGTACATTCCGCCCGATAGCCTAATCGGTCACAGGAAGAGTCCCTGCTGAGCTACCGATCTATCGGATCTGCGGAATGCTCGACCCGCAGCAGAGCGATCGCGGTCTCAAAGTCCTCCAGAGATTCAAAGCCCTGATAGACGCTTGCAAATCTCAGGTAAGCAACCTCGTCGAGCTCCCGCAGCTCCGGCAGAATCGTCAGGCCAATCTCATTCGCGTCGATTTGAGAAGCACCGGTTGCCCGGATGGTTTCTTCAACCCGAGCCGCGAGAGCCGACAAATCGGTATCGGTAACCGGTCTGCCCTGGCAGGCCTTTCTGACACCGGCAACTATCTTCTCCCGGCTGAATGGCTGCACTACCCCGCTTCGCTTTACAACGTTGAGGCTCGCGGTTTCGGTAGTGCTGAACCTCTTGCCGCACTGTGGGCACTGCCTCCTGCGGCGAATCGAGAGTCCGTCATCGCTCGTTCGGGAGTCGACAACCCTCGAGTCGGGAAAACGGCAGAACGGACAGAACATAGTGGTTCAAGGTTACGTCACGAGGACCGGATTTTCGGCTCATTCGGCCGCTGCCGTTTCAGCGGATCGAATTCAGCCGAGGCAGCCCGGACCAAGAAGGGCCTTGAGCTCGCCATAAAGATCCGGGTTTACGTTTACCTGGAAGGGAACTTCGAACATTCTCGAGTTCTCCTCGCTAACCAGCCTCAGCTGAACATCGCTCTTGCCGGCATGCCTGATGAGCACATCGCTTAGCGCTGAAACCACCTCGGTAGTGGCTCGAATTTCCGGAACTGAAATAACCAGCGGTTCATCGCTGAAACTCTGGCCAAGCTCCGGCCTGAGCACGCTCACCGCTCTAAGTGCCGCACCCTCATCCCTCCTGTCGACCCTGCCCTTAATAGCGACGATCACGTCGTTCTCCAGCATTGGACGAAACTCCTGGAAGGTCTTGCCAAGAAAAGTGACCTGAATCTCCCCGGTGAAGTCTTCGATCTGAACTATCGCATATGGGTTTCCGGAGTTGCGGGCGACCTTGTCCTGCACCGAAGTGATTAGGCCGGCAATTGTCACCATTTCCGAGTCGGAATTGTCTTCGAGCTCCTGAATTTCAGCGATTTGGCTCGTCGCATACTTTGCAAGCTGCCGCTCAAGGCCAGCCAGAGGATGGTCTGAAACATACATGCCCAGCATTTCGCGCTCAAAGGCCAGTTTGTCCTTCTTCGTCCATTCCGGTCGATTCGGGATGCTGATCGAGGGCTCCGAGCTCTCCCAAAGGTCGTCGAAATCGAAACCAACCTGGCCCGTCGCTTCCATGCGCTTTTGAGCCGTTGCGGCATCCACTGCTTCTTCGTGGATTTCCACGAGCGCACGGCGAGCGAATCCGAAGGAATCGAATGCCCCAGCCTTGACTAGCGACTCAACGGTGCGCTTGTTGGCGACTTGAGAGGGCACTTTCTCGAGGAAGTCGTGGAAGCCCGTGAAGTTTCCGTTCTCTGCTCTGGCACTGACTATTTGAGCAACCACAGAAGCCCCGACGTTTCGAACTGCGCCCAGTCCGAATCTGATGTCGTCTCCGATGGCAGTGAAATCACCTGATGACTCATTCACGTCGGGTGGCAGTACCTTTATCCCCATTCGCCTGCACTCGGCCAGATAAATCCCGAGCTTGTCTCTCGAATCACCAACGCTCGTAAGTAACGCAGCCATATACTCGGCCGGGTAATTCGCCTTGAGATAGGCCGTCCAATAGCTAAGCACCGCATAGGCGGCCCCGTGCGACTTATTGAAGCCGTAATCGGCGAAGGGCTCCATGATCCCCCAGAGAGCCTTCGCAGCGTCAATGCTGAAGCCATTTCCGGACATGCCAGCAGAGAAGTTGGCGAACTCCTTATCCAGAACCTTCTTGTCCTTCTTCCCCATCGCCTTGCGCAGAGTGTCCGCCTGGCTCAGGGTGAAGCCCGCAACCCTCTGGGCTGCCGCCATCACCTGTTCCTGATAAATCACCAGACCGTAGGTTTCGGCGAGGATGTCCGATAGGGGCTCCGCGAGTTCGGGATGAATCGCGTCGACCTCTTCAAGTCCGTTCTTGCGCAGCGCGTACTTGATGTGCGAGTTCATTCCCAGCGGACCAGGCCGATAAAGGGCGATGACCGCTGTGATGTCGTTGAAGCAATCCGGTTTCAATTGCTTTAGCAGCGCCCTCAATTGAGCGCTGTCCAGCTGGAAGACTCCGAGGGTTTCTCCGCGAGAGAGCAGTTCGTAAGTCTTCTTGTCTGCGTTGAGATCCAGATTCTCAGGAACAACTTCGATGCCGCGATTCGCCTTGATTCCGCTTATGGCATCCTGAATCACGGTCAGGTTCCGAAGGCCAAGGAAGTCCATCTTTAGCAGCCCAAGCTTCTCGCACGGAGGCTGATCAAACTGGGTAATTATTGCGCCGTCGTCTTCGCGCTTCATTATCGGGAGCACATCAATAAGGGGCTCTGCGGACATAATGACTCCGGCGGCGTGAACTCCCCACTGCCGTCTCAGGTTTTCAATTCCAAGAGCCGTCTGAAACACTTCTGCAGCCTGCGGATCGCTCTCGACAATCGTCCTGAAATCCGCAGCTTCTTTGTACCTGCTGGCCTTCGGATCGATCAGGTCAGTCAGCGGAAGGTCCTTGCCCATGATCGGAGGGGGCACTGCCTTGGTGAGACGCTCTCCTACCGAATAGGGCATTCCGAGTACTCTTGCAGAGTCCTTTAGCGCCTGCTTCGCTTTGATGGTTCCGTAGGTGACGATCTGCGCGACTCGATCTTCGCCGTACTTCTCGGTGACATAGCGGATGACTTCCGGGCGCCTGCGGTCATCAAAGTCGATGTCGATGTCCGGCATTGAGATGCGGTCGGGGTTGAGGAAGCGTTCGAAAATCAACCCGTGATCAAGCGGATCAAGGCCGGTTATCTTTAGCGCCCAGGCAACCACCGATCCAGCCGCTGATCCGCGGCCAGGTCCCACTCGGATTCCCTGGCGCCTCGCCCAGGCGATAAAGTCTGCTACGACCAGAAAGTAGCCCGGGAAACCCATGTTCTTAATGACCCCAACTTCATACTCGGCACGGACTCTGTGATCCTCAGGCACGCCGTTTGGGAACCGCTCTTCAAGCCCCTTCTGCACTTCCTTCTCAAACCAGGTGGCTTCTGTTTCACCTTGAGGTACCGGGAACTTAGGCATGAGATCGCGCTTTTCGAAGTTGACCTCGCAACGCTCTGCGATCAGGAGTGTGTTGCTGATTGCTTCAGGCTGTTCGCGGAAAATCTCCCGCATTTGCTCTGAAGACTTCAGGTAATATTCCTCGCCGTCGAGTTTGAAACGCTTCGGGTCGTCGAGAGTCGACCCTGACTGGATGCAAAGAAGGGCGGAGTGCGCGGTCGCGTCTTCACGATGCGTGTAATGCAGGTCATTCGTGGCAACCAGCGGCATTCCGAGCTCTTTCGCAAGCTCGATTAGTTGCGAAATCGTCCTGCGCTCGACATCAATGCCATGGTCCATGATTTCGCAGTAGTAGTTTTCCCTGCCAAAGATCTCCTGCATCCTCGCGGCTGCAGCTTTCGCTTCCTTGAACTGTCCGAGCCTCAGCCGCGTCTGCACCTCGCCACCGGCGCAACCGGTAGTGGCGATGACTCCCTTCGAGTACTTCTCAAGCAAGTCGAGGTCGTGCCGCGGCTTGTAGTAGAAGCCTTCTATGGATGCAAGAGACGACATCCGAAACAGGTTGTGGAGCCCTTCATCGTTCTCGGCGAGCAAAGTCATATGGGTATAGGCACCCCCGCCGCTTACGTCGTCCTCGCCGCCATCAGCCCACTTGACTCGAGTTTTCTCGCCCCTCGGGGTACCGGGAGTCAGATAGGCCTCGGTTCCGATGATCGGCTTGATTCCAGCCTCACGTGCGGTCGACCAGAAGTCGAATGCCCCGAACATGTTTCCATGGTCGGTAAGGGCTATGGCCGGCATTCCCTGTTCGACTGCAGCCTCGATAAGGGGTTTGACCCGAGCTGCTCCATCCAACATCGAATACTCGCTGTGCACATGAAGATGCACAAAGGAATCGGGGTTGGTGGTCAAGACTGCTCCGCTGGGTAAAGATCGTCTATCCAGCCTAGACTCCGCAGCAGAGTTCGGTTGCGCGACCTGCCGTCACTCTCTGCGAAGTACCTCGAGAGACCTGCTCAGGTCATCGGGATAGTTTGATTCAAAGCTCAGCCTGTCCCCGCTAAGCGGGTGCTCAAAGCCCAGCCGCATTGCGTGTAACCATTGCCTGGTTAGCTCAAGCCTGGCCGAAAGCTTTCTGTCTGCGCCATAAAGCTCATCTCCGACACAGGGGTGATGATTGGCGGCCAGGTGCACTCTGATCTGGTGGGTTCTACCGGTTTCCAGCTCGACTTCCAGCAGAGAGGCGGACCTGAAAGCCTCAATCGTCCTGAAGTGTGTCACCGAAGGCTTTCCGTCCGCGGTAACCGCGAACTTCCATCTGGATCGGGGATGCCTGCCGATGGGCGCATCGATTGTCCCGAAAAGCGGATCAGGGTGGCCCTGAACGACCGCGCGATAGATCTTCTCCACTTCTCTGTGCTTGAAGGCGGCCTTCAGCCTCTGGTAGGCAAGATCACTCCTGGCGACAACCATGAGGCCGCTCGTTCCGACATCCAGGCGATGGACGATTCCTGAACGCTCAGCAGGGCCAAGCCCGCTGACCGAAATACCCCTGGCGGAGAGGACTCCGAGCACGCTCGGCCCCTCCCAACCGAGAGAAGGATGTGAGGCCACCCCAGCGGGCTTGTCAATCACGACCAGGTCATCGTCAAGGTGAACCACCGAAAGAGCGGTGATGTCCTCTGGCACGATTTCCGCTTCGGACTTTGGCTGCCAGGTCACGCTGAGCAGCGCGCCCTCGGTAAGCAATTCCGACTTTCGAAGAACCTTTCCTGCGACTTCCAGTCCTCCGGAATCAATTACCTCGGCCGAGTAAGTTCTGGAAAACCCCAGCAGTCGCGACAGGGCGACATCGGCCCGCTCCCCAGCGAGCGATGCCGGAACCTGGATGCTCCTGGACTCCACCGCTATCCGCGTTCGTTTGAATTCAGTTCTTCCCGGACTGAGCCCGAGGATGCCTGATTGCCTTCCAGCCGAACACCGCGAAGAGTGAGAATCAGGAAGAGCCCCATGCTCGAAACGATAAACGAGTCGGCAACATTGAAGATTGCAGGAAAGCCCCAGACCTGGATGAAATCGACAACGTGCCCCAGCCCGAAACTTGGCTCTCGAAAAAGCCGATCAATCAGATTGCCGATGGTTCCACCGAGGAGCATTCCGAAGAGAATTGCCCATCCAGTTGAACGAATCCGGCGTGCGTACCAGAAAATGAATCCGGTAACTCCGACTGCTATTGCCGAGAATATCCAGGTTGAACCGCTTGCCAGAGAGAATGCGGCTCCGGAGTTCTTGACATAGTGGAACTGAAGCACTTCGCCCAGGACCTGAACCTGCTGACCCTCGACGAGATTAGAAGTGATTAAGAACTTGGTGAACTGATCGGCAGCGCAGACCACAACCGCAATGGCGAAGAGCAGAATTAAAGCGGCAGGACGTACTTTTCGATCACTCACCGGTGAACTGGCGGACAGTTCAGTTTCCGCCTACTCCTGGGAACCCAGCCTGCGGCTGCCCAGGAGCGGCCGGTTCAAAACCTGCCGCAGGTGCTGCCGATGGTGCCCCCTGACCCGAAGTCGCGTCCAGCTCCTGAAGGATTCCCTCCAGGTGTCCCTTGAGCTTTGCGCGGTACTCGCGCTCGAACTGCCGCAGATCTTCGATTCTGCGCTCGATTGCAACCTTCTCCTGTTCAAGTCTGGAAATCTCAGCACGCTGTCTTGCCTCAGCGTCATTCACAATCTTCGCTGCGGTTGCATGGCCCTCCGCGATAAGGGCGTCTCTCTTCTCGACTCCCTCGCGAACGTGCTCCTCATGGAGCCTCCTGGCCAGCTGCAGCAGGTTGTTCGTGCTGTTCGGGTCTCCCATCGGGTCTGCTGCAGCAAAGCCCTGCTGTGCGGTCGGATCCTGCACCGGTGCCTGAGACGGCGCCTGTACCGGTGCCTGAGCCGGCGCAGCGCTCGCGTTACGCTGAAGCTCGCTGACCTGTGCTTCGCTGGCAGCCAGTCGCTGTCGCAATTCGTCATTTTCCTGATTGAGGCGTCGAAGCTCGACTACTACCTCATCCAGAAAATCATCCACTTCATCCTGGTCGTAGCCTTCCTTGAACTTCGTCGATTGGAAGCGCTTGTTGACTACGTCTTCTGGAGTCAGAGCCATTGGGGTCACCTTCACGTTCTGCGGGGAGGCTGTTCATCTGCCCGATTACGGTAGCAAATCTTTTCTTGATTTGCGTTCAAATGAACATCCTTCAATTGCTTGGCCGATACAGTCTAAGCCCTTTAACTGAAAATCAAAGCTACATACATTAGAACGATCACAACGATCATGACGATGCTCCACGAGAAGTCAAGAGCTGCCGCGCCGAATCGCACTGGAGGGAGGATGCGTCGTACGAGCTTCATGGGAGGATCGGTAAGCGTGAGAATCGCGACCGAGATAACCAGCAGGACTCCTGTCGGCCTCCAGCTGCGGGAAAAATTCCTGGCCAGATCCAGCAGAAACCTCGCCCAAAGAATGAAGAAGTAGAGCAACAGGGCGACGTAGAAAACGGTCGCTATGAAGGCAACGATGTCAGCGTTCCACTATGAAGGCTTGCTCATCGGTGCTGTTGCCCTCAGCCTGATCCCCACTGATCGCAACATGAGCTGGAGAGAGTAGAAATACCTTGCTGGTTACCCGCTCAATTCTCCCGTACAGCCCTTCCGCAAGTCCGCTTGCAAAGTCGATGAGGCGACGTGCCTCGATCTCGGACATTTGGGAGATGTTCATGATCACGGGAACACCCTCGCGGAAGTTCTCCGCGATCATTTTTGCGTCCTTGTACTGCTTCGGGGTGACGGTAAGAATCTCATTCATTTCAGGGGTTCCCGCAACTTGTTTCGGGTTCCGGCGCAATGGAGTAACCTGAGCGCGCTGAGGCTGCCCGACCGGGGCAATCGGCTGTGCGTGGTGGGCCGGAATCGGCTCCTGCTCCTGGTAGTCGAGTTCCTCGTCGGCCAGGCCAAGATAGACCATGGTCTTTCGCAGCGGATTGGGCATCTTCTCTCCTCCAGATGTACCTGTACATGCAAGAGATTAACCCGCCTGAGGGCGAGTGCCCGTGATTGCTGTACCAATTCGAAGGTGTGTCGCACCCTCGAGAATCGCCTCTTCAAAATCCTGCGACATCCCGGCTGAGATCCATTTCGATTCTGGCGAGATCGTGCGAAGCAGATCGGATGCTTCACGCACTCTGCTGAATGCCGCTCTTGGTTCAACTCCAAGTGGTGCGACCGCCATGACCCCCAGAAGCCGGATATTGGGCTCCTGAACCGCCAACTCCGCAAATTCGACCAGACCGGTCGGCTGGATTCCTCCCCTCCCCGGGTCAGCGGTCAGGTTGAGCTCGATGAAGCAATCAACTCTTCGATCCGCTGAGCCAATGCCCTTGAGCAGCGAAAGGCGGTCCAGGGAGTGGATCACCTGGCAATAGCCAGCCACCGCCCTGGCCTTGTTCGACTGAAGCTGTCCGACGAAATGCCATGTGGCTTGCAGGTCGGCCAGTTCGGCTGTTTTCCTGCTGGCTTCCTGATGGCGACTTTCCCCAAAATTCTTCACGCCAAGCTGATTGAGTTCCCGGATCAGCTCTGCAGGTTGGAACTTCGTGACCACAACGGTCGTAATCTCTCGGGGATCCCGCCCTGCCGTCCTAGCAGTTTGCTCGATTTTTCTGCTGACGTATTCAAGTCGCGATTTGAGATCGGGATCTTGCTTCATCACTTCAAGAAGTCGGGAATGTCCAGATCTTCGCTGAGTTCATCGAAAGCCGGATCGCTCCTGACCATCGGAACCTCCACGGTTACCTGAGGCTCTTGCGAGAGATCCTGATCTTCGTCGAGAAATGCGGGCTTTTCGGGCTCCAGAACTTCGTCGGTTGCAATGTAGTTCGAACGACGATCAATCTTGCGCTGGATGGGCTCTCCCCCGTCGAACCCGGCCGCAATAACTGTGACCCTGACCTCGTCGCCCAGAGTGTCGTCGATAACCGCGCCGAAGATAATGTTCGCCTCTGGGTGCACTGCCTCCTGAACCAGTCGGGCAGCATCGTTGATTTCAAAGATCCCGAGGTTCGATCCGCCCTGAATCGAAAGCAGTACTCCGTGAGCCCCCTCGATGCTCGCTTCAAGTAGCGGGCTGGCGATTGCGAGTTCGGCCGCCTTGATCGCGCGATCAGCTCCTCTGGATGAGCCGATGCCCATGAGCGCCGACCCAGCTCCCTGCATTACCGACTTCACGTCCGCAAAGTCGAGGTTGATCAGGCCCGGAGTGGTGATCAAATCGGTAATTCCCTGTACACCGGCGAGCAACACCTGGTCTGCAGTAGCGAATGCCTCGAGGAAGCTGATTCCGCGATCGCTGATTTCAAGCAATCGGTCGTTCGGGACAACTATCAGGGTGTCTACTTCGCTCTTCAAATTGGCTATGCCGGAGTCCGCCTGAGCAGCCCTGCGCTTTCCTTCAAAGCTGAACGGCCTGGTCACTACGCCAATCGTTAGCGCGCCGATGGATTTTGCAATTCGGGCAACTACCGGAGCTCCTCCGGTTCCCGTACCTCCCCCTTCGCCGGCAGTAACAAATACCATGTCGGCTCCGGCGAGGGCTTCCTCGATTTCTTCCGCATGGTCCTCTGCGGCCCTGCGTCCAACCTCAGGGTCGGCACCCGCTCCGAGGCCACGCGTCAACTCTCGACCGACATCAAGCTTTATATCGGCGTCGCTCATCAGCAGAGCCTGAGCGTCGGTATTGATCGCGACAAACTCAACGCCGCGGAGCCCAAGCTCGATCATCCGATTGATTGCATTGACGCCACCACCGCCGATGCCAACCACCTTGATTACCGCAAGGTAGTTCTGGTTGGATGTCACTTCTCGCCTCCGATTCAGCCTTAAAGTTCTACTTGAGGCTTAATGTTATGCTCAGTATGCATATCTGTCTCTGTTGACGCTAGACGGCAGATCGACAGCTCATGCGTTCCTCCACCGCGTGTCGCAAATTGGATTTGGCGCAGTCTTGCCCTCAGCCCTGCTTGACTACCGGGCTCAAAGGAGCAGAGACATCGAATTCAAGCCCCGACTTCTGCCCCTGCACATTCATGAGTTCTTCCAAAACTCTGGCTTTCAAAGCGGAACGCTCTGCACTTCCCCAAATCACAGACTGATTCGCGGAGACCAAAGCCAAAGTCACGTCGTCCTTTGAAGTAGCGGTTATCTCTGACACCTGCGATCTGATCGAATCCGGAAGCGCAATCAACACTTCAATCGCGGAGCGGAATGCAGGCGAATTCGGGTCTGAGAAGTCGACCCTCAGGATTGGCAACCCGGAGATCCTCTTTGGGGAGTTGGAAATCACCACTCCGGCAGGGTCAATCACAAGGAAGCCAGTGCTTGACTGAACCTGAGCAATTGCACTGCGTTCGGTGATCTTTACAACAAGAGTGGATGGCGGAACCACCTCTGTCACGAAGCTGCGGATCTTCGGATACTTCTCAAGTTCGCCCTTGATCCGGTCGTAGTCAATCAATGCCAGGGGCGTTCCAAGTTGTCCTTCCAGAGTCGTCTTGATTTCATCCGCCGGGACAGAAGTTGCCCCCTCTATTCGAATTGTCCTGAGAGACATGACCGGGGAGTAAATAGCCACGGCGAGAAGCACGCCGAGTACAGCAAGGCTGGCTGTCAAACCCAGCCAGAACGTGCGCCTGTGGCGGGATCGTCTGGTGAACCTGCGAACCTCCAGGCGCTCGACTTTTCGCTGTTGCCGGTTCGCTGTGCTGACTTTTACCGGTTTTGAAGAGGTTGAGCCTCGGCCAGCCTGAACTTTCGCTTTCGGTGGTGTCGCCCTGGCGACAGGTTTGTCAGGAACAGGATCGAATCCTCCCGGTCTTTTCAACTTTGCTTTCCAAACCGAGCTTCCAGACCGGCAAGCAGCCCTGGGATAATGCGATAGATGTCTCCCCCGCCCATTGGAATCAGAAGATCGCCGGGTGCGGCTAGCCTGACCGCTGCTTCCACAGCCGAATCCCAATCAAGGCAGTACTCGCCCCGGTCTGCGTCCTGCAGCTCATTGACAATCAATTCGCCGGTCACTCCCGGAATTGGTTCCTCTCTGGCCGGGTAGATGGGCACCACGATCGTATGGTCAGCAAACTCTTCGAAGATCCTGGCGAATTGATCGGCCATGAGTTGAGTTCGGCTGAACAAGTGCGGCTGGAAGATTGGAATGATTCGACCCCCGCCCGATGCGGCTCTGGCTCCAAGGAGCGCGGCCCTCACTTCGGTCGGGTGATGAGCGAAGTCGTCATAAACCTTTACTCCGCCCACTTCGCCTTTCAGATCAAACCGACGCTCTGCTCCTTCAAATCTGGACAGCGCATCGATCGCATCTCCGGGAGGAATACCCAGGCGCATTAGAACCCCGAATGCACCAGCGGCGTTCACCGCATTATGAATTCCGGGAACTCTGAGTCTGACTGGAAAATCTTCTTCTCGCCAATGAAGGTCGAAGGATACGACGGGGCCGGATTCAATCCCGCTGATTCGAACATCCGCCTTCTGGCTGGTTCCGAAACTTGTGACTTTGCCCGCGTCAATCCTCGGCGTGATCTCGAGAGCGCCGGCATCATCTGCGGAAATCACGATGGAAGAGATGGCTGTACCCGCGAACTGCACGAAGGCGTCCTTGAAAGCCTCCGCACTGCCAAAGTGATCAAGATGGTCTGGGTCGACATTGGTGATTAGCACGATTGAAGTCTTATAGAGCAGGAAGGAGCCGTCAGATTCATCTGCTTCTATGACGAATACCTTGTCAGTTCCCGGCATTGCGCTCGTTCCAAGTGACTTAATCACTCCGCCATTGACGAATCCGACATCTCGCCCAAGTTCTCTAAGCGCAGAGACGATCATCGAGGTAGAAGTCGTCTTTCCGTGTGCACCGGCAACTGCAACGAGTTCGAACCTTCCCGTTAGCCAGGCGAGGGCTACTGCTCTGTGCACTACCGGGATCCCGCGGTCTCTGGCTTCAAGTACCTCAGGGTTGTCTTCTGCGACCGCGCCGGTAACAATCACCGCATCCGGTGCTCCAATCGCCCGACGGCTGTGCCCGATCTCAATCCGAGCCCCCCTGCCGCGAAGATCTCGAACCGTGTCGGTTTCGCGGATGTCCGAGCCGGTGACCTCGACACCTTGCGAGAGCATGATCAGGGCAATGCCGCTCATTCCCGCCCCGCCAATTCCCACGAAGTGGAGCCGGCTGAAGTGGTCGGGCATTTGCTCTCTGAAGTCTGACTTGATCAAATTCTCGACCTTCTTCCCTCGCGGGCAGCCGAATCCAGGCTCTCCTGAATGAGCGAAACAAGTCGGGCAGTGCCGTCCAGCACCCCGAGCGAGCCCGAAGCTTTTGCCATGGAGGACAGCTTCTCGGTATCGAGTAGAACGTTGACGAGGTTCGTACGAACCCATTGAGGGTTGAATTCTGAATTTCGCACCAGCAGCGCTCCCCCCGCTGCCACGACATCGCTCGCGTTATGGAACTGCTCTCCGTTACCTGTATCCAGTGGCACGAGCGCAGAGGGGATCCCGAGTCCGGTCAGTTCAGCAATGGTCGCAGAACCTGCTCTTGAAACAGCGAAATCTGCGATAGCCAGGGCCAGATCCATTCGATCGCAATATCGAATCGGATGGTATCCGGCAGACCCCGACTCAGGGATCTCGCCTTTCATCCCGACTATGTGAAGGATATTCCAGCCGGCCCCGGTTATTGCCTCGGCGGACTCGGCGATCGTTTCATTTATCGATCGGGCCCCCTGCGACCCTCCGGTAACCAGCAGCGTCGGACGGTCATTTTCAAACCCGAAAAAGTCTCTGGCTTCGGTACGCGCAGCAGGCCGATCAAGTTCCTCGAGTTCACGCCTCATAGGCATACCGACGAATCGGGCGTGCCTAAGCGGAGTTCCCCTAAAGGCAATACCGACGAATCGAGTCAACCGACTGCCCATCCGGTTTGCGAATCCCGGAACGCGATTGGCTTCATGAATGACGATTGGCACCTTTTCGAACCAGCCGGCCAGATAAGCGGGAGCAGAGACGAAGCCCCCGAAGCCCACTATGACCTCGATCCCGGCTTCTCGGATTAATTTCCTGACCTGACGCACCGCTTTGAACAGCTTTGAGGGGAAGGCGAAAATGCCGAACCTCAGTCTTCGCGGAAGGGCGACTTTGGGAATTATTCGCAGCTCGTAACCGCGTTCCGGAACCAATCTGGATTCCATTCCGGCCTCTGTACCCAGAACCAGAATCTCCGAGTTCGGCTCGGTCTTTGAAATCCGATCGGCGACTGCGAGCAGCGGATTAATGTGACCGGCGGTTCCACCTCCCGCCAGCAGATAGCTTGTCATTGCCCTGCTGCCCTTGGCTCCCCGGTGTTCCTCGCGTAAGACAGCACGATCCCGATCGCAATCAGCGTCGTAATGAGGGCGGTACCGCCGGCGGAGATCAGCGGCAGTGGGACACCAAGTACCGGTAGCAATCCGAGAACTACGGCAATATTCACAAAGGCCTGGCCGAGGATCCAAACCATGATCGCGCTAATCGTCACTTTGGCGACCGGATCCCTGGTTGACCTGATTATTCGAACGAAAGCTATTGCCAGCAGCACGAACAGAGCTAAAACCATGACTGCGCCCAGCAGTCCAAACTCTTCTCCAATGATAGCGAATATGAAGTCGTTGTCGGCTTCGGGCAGCCACGACCACTTCGCCTTTGAATTTCCAAGGCCGACACCGAAAATCCCGCCGGAAGCGAGAGCCCACCAGCCGTGAAGAGTTTGCCAGCAAAGTCCGCCATAGTCGCCGTCAACTGTGCAACCGCTTTGCCATGCCTCAATTCGGCTTTGCCTTGAGCCTCCGGAAAGGGCGTAAATCACGGCGAGCAGTCCGAGCACTACCAAAGGCAAAACTATGAATCGCAGCCGGACTCCTGAGAAAAACATCGTGCCCAGAATGATCATTGCAAGAATCAGGGTTGTACCGAGGTCGCCACCCATAACGACAAGTGCCAGTGCCAGGCCCGAAACGATGCCGACTGTGCGGGCGAGATACTTCGGATCTTCCAGCGGCGCGCCAGACTTGCCGAGAACCATTCCGAGCCAGAGTGCAAGACCGACCTTCAACAACTCAGATGGCTGGAATGAGATTGACCCCAAAAGAATCCAGTTTCTGTTTCCGCCGGACTCAAGCCCGAGCCCGGTAGCCACAACAAGGAACTGCAGAACGATGGCGCCAATCATGAAGACCCCGGCCCATTTTCGCCAGAAGGCAGGCCTGATCCGCGCGGCCAGGAGCATCGCCGGGATGCCAAGGATCGCGAAGAGCGCCTGACGCAGGAACCCGGAGAAAAAATCTCGCGTGGCAATGTATGACTCAACCGAAGAAGAAGAGAGCACCATTACCAGCCCGAAAATAACCAGGAACATTGTCGTTCCAAGAAGAAGAAAGTAATTGCCGTTAACAGATCCGAAGATCTTTCGGACTGTAACCCTTACAACGGAACCGGATCGAGGCTTCTCGGTGCCCCCCTGGGAAGTAACGGCACGCGTCTTCTCGGGTCTATCAGGTCGCGGCCGCGGTGGGGTTGCTGTCATCTTCAACTCCTCCCACCAATTGATTCACAGCCGATGCGAACTGCTTTCCCCGATCCTTGTAATCGACGAACTGATCCATCGATGCTGCGGCCGGTGCAAGCAATACGACGTCGCCTTTCTGCGCCATTCTGGATGCGGCAGCCACAGCCAAGTTCATGACTTCACCAGTTTCTGCGACTTTGACTTCAATGATCGGAACTCCCGGCGCGTGTCGCTTCAACGCCTCGACGGCGAGGGCTCTTTCAGCGCCAATTACGACAGCACCGCGAAGCCGAGGAGCAACTTCCGCGACCAATTCATCGGGGGAAGCACCCTTGAACAACCCGCCAAGAATCCATACAACCGATTTGAAGGTTGACAGCGAAGCAGAAGCGGCATGCGGGTTCGTTGCTTTGGAATCATCTATCCAGGTGACTCCCCCAGATTCGGCTACCACCTGAACTCGATGGGGCGCCGGCGAGAACCCGGAAATCGCCCGCCTGATTGAAGGTATGTCCGTCCCGAACGACCTCGCCAATGCCGCAGCAGCCAGGCTGTCCGCGATTAGCGGAGAGCTGCCTAATCCCCTTTCCTTGAGAGTCTCGATTTCGAACAGCTCAAGGGCCTGATTGGCCCGATCCTCCAGAAAAGCTCGATCGCAGGCGACTTCATCAACGATCCCGAAGTCACTGGGACCGGGAATTCCAAGTCCGAATCCTATTGCCCGACAGCCTTCAACCACATCCGCCTCTTCCACAAGCTCTCTCGTGGTGGGATCGTCGATGTTGTAAACACAGGCAATCTGAGTGTTCGAATAGACCTTTCCCTTGGACTTGCGGTAATCCTCCGGGCCCGAGTGCCAGTCCAGATGGTCGTCGTAAACGTTCAAACAGGCGCTTGCCCATGGAGAAATATCTCCGAGATAGTGCAACTGAAAGCTTGAGAGCTCTACCACAAGCACCTCGAATTCAATCGGGTCCCTGATCGCGTCCAGAACCGGAACTCCAACGTTTCCACAGGCGGCAACGCGAAGACCGCTCTCACTCAGCATCGCCGCAGTCAGCTGTACGGTAGTGGTCTTGCCGTTGGTTCCGGTGACGCAAATCCACTCTGCAGGCTTGCCGAACTTGTCTCTAAGGCGCCAGGCAAGTTCGATATCTCCCCAAACTTGCGCACCGGAAGCACTAGCCCACTGGGCGGCGGGATGATGTGGGGCAAACCCGGGTGAAATGACTACAAGCTCCGGATCAAACTCCTTCACTCGCTCCGGAACGGCCAGATCAAGATCCGCAATCTCGGTTTCCACTCCCAGGACCTGCAAAATCTGATCTCGAGTCTCATCGATTGAGCTTGCTGCCACCATGACCCTGCAACCGAGTTCGACCAGAGTATCCGCGACTGAGAATCCGGTAACTCCCAGCCCCAGGACCACGACTCTAAGCCCAGCCCAGTCAGCATTCCAGCTATCCAGAGAACTCGCCCGATTTGAAGTCATGAGGACGTACTGGAAAGCCACTCGAGATAGAACAGTCCGACTCCGGCAGCGACAAACAGCCCGGAAATGATCCAGAACCGAACCACAATAGTGATCTCGAGCCAGCCGACGATTTCAAAGTGGTGATGCAGGGGACTCGCCTTCCAGATTCGCTTGCCTTTCGTGGCCTTGAAGTAGATCCGCTGGATTATCACCTGAACCGTGATGACAACGAAAAGCCCGCCGATCAGTATCAGGAGCATTTCCGTTCGGGACAGAATCGCCAGAGCCGCCAGTGCACCGCCGAGGGCAAAAGACCCCGTATCTCCCATAATGATTTGCGCCGGCGAGGTGTTCCACCAAAGAAATCCGATGAGGGCGCCAACTATTGCGGTGGCAATAGTCGCAAGTTCAAACGGTTGGGAAACGTCGTAGCACTTGAACTGGTTCTCAATCGCGACGGACGCGTTGAAGCAGGACTGCTGGAACTGCCAGAAGCCGATGATCACATATGAACCAATCGCAAAAATCGACGCCCCTGCCGCGAGTCCGTCCAGACCGTCTGCGAGATTTACCGCGTTTGAAGCGGACACGGTTATAAATACAATCCAAATGATTATTGCGATCGTGCCCGCAATCGTTCCAAAGCTGAGAATGAAGTCAAATGGCAAGTCCCGAATGAAACTGATCGCGGTGGAAACCGGACTGCGGCCGTGGCTGTCTCGATAGTTGATTCCGATCAAAGCAAAGGCAACCGCGACCACGACCGCACCCAGGATCTTGTACCAGCCAGCCAGACCGAGGCTGTTTTGCCTTGAAACCTTCAGCAGATCGTCGATGAATCCGATGAATCCAAGGCCGCACATCATGAAAATAACGAGGACCGCGCTTGCCGAAGGCAACCCGCCGCCGAGCCAGTGGGCAACGAAATACCCGAACACCGAGGCGGCGACGAATACAACTCCGCCCATGGAGGGAGTGCCTCGCTTCATCACGTGAGTTGTCGGGGTATCGGCGCGAATGAACTGCCCGAGGTTCATTTTGCGGAAGAGATTTGCGAACAGCGGAGTCAGCAAGAGGGTGAATGCCATCGAGAGTCCGCCGGCAAGCAAGAGAGCGAGCACTACCTAACCTCCGCCAGTTGATCGCCCAGGTGCCGAAGCCCAGATGAATTCGAAGATTTCACTAGAACGACATCTCCAGGAAGCAACTCGCCACGCAATTGATCGTATGCCTCCCGTGGAGTTTCCACGAAGATCGACTCTCCGTTCCACGAGCCTTCAAGCCCGGCAGCCACATGAATGGGTTTTGCGCCTAAACCAACAACAATTAACTGATCGATGTTCAAACGAACTGCGAGCCTTCCGAGGCGGTCATGTTCCTCGAAGCTGAAGTCCCCGAGTTCGGCCATTTCTCCCAGCACCGCGAAGGAGCGAGCCTTGCCTCTCGTTAGCTCGGCGAGAGTCTTGAGTGCAGCGGCCATCGAGTCAGGGCTTGCATTGTATGCGTCGTTAATGATCACCGATCCATTCGGACCTTCCAGAATCTGCATTCGCCAGCGCTCTGCGAGATTCATCTCACTAAGCGCAGCTAGGGCAACTACCGGCTCGATTCCAAGCGCAGTCGTCGCCGCAACCGTTGCCAGAGCATTCATCACCATGTGTTCACCGAGGATGCGAAGACTTGAGCGGAGCCTCAATTCGCCCGCTACGAAGTCGAAGTCGGTCCCTTCGAAACTCGCAGAAAGGTTCTCCGCCTTGAAATCAGCACCCGAGGAGAAGCCGAAAGTCGAGATCCGAGCGACTGTCTTGCCAGCCATGTTCATCACCCTCGGGTCGTCCGCATTGAGAATCGCCGTAGCCGATCTCGGAAGGGAAGCCACTATCTCCGACTTCGCTCTTTCCGTGGCTTCAATACCACCGAATTCTCCAACGTGCGCGAGGCCGACTTTGAGGACGATTGCGACATCCGGCATGACTATCGAAACCAGCTTCGCAATCTGGCCGATCCCGCTGGCACCCATTTCAACCACGAGGAAGTCCGTATCCGGGCGCACTCCAAGGAGAGAAAGCGGAGTTCCTACCTGGTTGTTGAAGGATCCCTGCGGTGAAACGACATTGCCATGCTTCGACAGGACGGTTCGCAGCATGTTCTTTGTGGTCGTCTTACCATTGGAGCCGGTAACAGCGACAACGCTCAACCTGCCCAATCCCCGAACCTTCTCCACTACAAACCTCGCAAGTCTGGAGAGGGCCTCGAGGCTGTCTGGCACAACTGCCACGGGTACCGAAAGCTCCAGAGGTGCCTCGGCGACTACGAGGCTCGCCCCCAGATCCACAGCCTGGGCAGCAAAATCGTGTCCGTGACCGTGCTCACCCTTAAGGGCGAAGAAGATGCTGCCGGGAACCGCGTCTCTGGAATCGGAAACAACGAGTGTTTCTTCGGTGGAACTGAACGGTGCCTCTCCTTCAATTAACTCGATTGAGCCGAGGACGTCGCCGAGTTCCGAAAGAGAAAGACTAATCACCAGCCAGCCTCGCGAATTGCCTGTCGGGCGAGTTCTCGCGCGGAGTATGGAGTGCGAACGCCTTCTATGTCTCTGTAGTCCTGGTGTCCAGGGCCCGCCCAGAGAATCGAGTCCCCCTCTTTGGCCAGCGAAACCGCTTTTCGAATCGCCTTCTCCGGCGGACTGACCTCATAAAGCTCGGCCTGATGCTCCGCGAGCCCTGCACCTTCCACGAGCGTCTTTCGAATCGAGGCAGGATCCTCAAACCGGGGGTGGTGGTCGGTAATCACGAGGATGTCGGAGTATTCAGAGGCGACTCGCCCCATTTCGTGCCGCTTGGTCGGGTCTCGATCCCCATCCGCCCCGAAGAGCATGATGACTCTGCCTGTGGTGACCTTTCGGACAGCACCCAAAGTGTTCAGGAAGGCATCGGGGCTGTGGCCGAAGTCGACATAGACGGTAGGGCCCTCGTCGCCGGAAACTCGCTCCGTGCGTCCTGGCAAATAGGCATCGATCCCGTCTGCAATTGCATGGCCGATGGCTTCAAGCTCGAACCCAGCCTCAACCAGCATCACAATCGCCATTCCGGCATTTGCCGCCATGTGCCAGCCGATTACCGGGACTTTGGACTCAATCGAGCGACCGTCCGGCCCTTCGAGCCGAAAAGCCGTGTATTCCGCACACTCCTCGACAATCTCCACTCGCCACTCCGCATCCACCCCTTTGGTAGCGGAAATCGTAGTAACCGGAATATGAGAACCCTCGACTATTCTCTGCCCCCAACTGGAATCGAGCGAAACTACGCCCCTCCTGCCGTGAGAAGGTTCGAAGAATTCGAGTTTTGCCTGAAAGTACTCTTCCATGTCGGCATAGTCGTCCAGATGATCATGACTTAGGTTGGTGAACCCGACCACATCGAAGACAATGCCATCCACTCGATTTTTGCTGAGCGCCTGGGCGCTGACCTCGACAGCCACTGCCCTGACATTGGCCTCCCGCATTCGCGCAAGCAAAGCGTGCAATTCACTTGCCTCCGGAGTGGTCAGGCGGCTCACAACGTTTAAAGTGCCGATATGGCGCTCCGCAGTGGAACTTAACCCTGTGACCAGCCCAAGCTGGCCGAGGATTCCCTCCAGGAGGTAGGCGGTCGAAGTCTTACCATTGGTGCCGGTTACCCCAAACAGAAGCGGAGGCTCCTCGCTGGATTGATAAATCCATGCTGAGACCTCCCCAAGGGCCAGGCGAGGCGAGTCGACCAGGACGATTGGCAAACCCGAGTCCCTCGCAATCTCGGCTCCCGTTTCGTCGGTCAGTAACGCAACCGCGCCAGCCTCTCGTGCATCCCCGGCAAATGCGGCACCATGACCGTGCTCTCCCGGCATTCCGACAAAGAGATCTCCCGGTTGAGTCTCGCTTGATCGCACCGTCAGGCCCGTGATCTCGACTCCGTCAAGCGAGCCAATGCTCTGCAACCCGAAGTCAGCAACCAATCCGGCCAAAGAGCGGGGCGATGGATGCTCTGGGCGAAGGACCGGAGGTATCCGACCTATCAATACATCCTCTTTCTCACCAGGTGGTTGGATAACCGGGACCCGGCTTTGTTGACGGAGGCACTCTGAAAACCTTGAGTACCTGCGTCATGATCTTACGGAATGTTGGCGCCGCAGCGGCCGACGATTTCATAATATGGGGCTTTACATAGGTCACAATCACCACGTATTGGGGGTTGTCTGCTGGCGCGATTCCGGCGACGGAAACTATGTAGTCATTCCCGTATCCTCCGGTTGGCAGCGCGACCTGGGCAGTTCCAGTCTTGGCCGCAACTCGGTAGCCGGGGATGCTCAGCTGCGAAGAAAGCCATCCGCCAGTCACAACGCTCTCGAGCATTCCGACAGTGGTCTGTGACGCCTGCTCGCTGATAACTCGTTCGGGTGCTCCGATGTCAAGCTTTTCTACTGTCCCGTCGGGATGGGTGCAACTCTCGACCAGACTCAGGGGCAACTTCACTCCCCCATTTGCAATCGCCTGATAAGCCCCGAGCATTTGGGCGAAGGTTACGGCAATCCCCTGACCATAAGTGACGTCATATTTTTGCTGGGTATTCCAGTTCGAATCAAGCAGCCCTGAAGCTTCTCCCTGAAAGTGAACCGAGGTTGCTTCGCCGAATCCGTACTTGCGAAGATAGTCGTAGCGGGTGGCTGAAGCCAGCTCCGAACCGAACATGGACATACCGACATTCGATGACTGTTCAAGCACCCCGGTGAGCGTCCAGTGCATTTCCCCATGGGAAGTCGAGTCCTGGATTCTGGCACCATCAGGCGTACGCCAGACGCCCGGTACCACTTCTTCCGAAGTTGGCCCTGCGACTCCCTCGTTCACGAGCATGGATGCGGTAACGGCCTTCATGATCGATCCGGGTTCGAACATGTAGTTGAAGCTGCGAGAACCATAGAATGCGACGTCCGTCGCGCCCATATTGTTAGGGTCGACCGACGGATAGTCAGCAAGGGCCATTATGTGGCCATCGCTCACCCTGACCACACCAGCCATTGCGGACTCCGCGCCAATAGCCTGAGCCTGCTCGGCAATTGCCTGCTGGACGAACCACTGGAGGTCGCTGTCGATGGTCAGGGTCAGCGTGCCACCAGGAATGGCTTCTTTAGTCGTTACCGTACTTCCCGGAATCCGCACGCCGTCGGCACCCTGCTCATAAGTAGAAGTTCCGTCGGTACTGGCAAGACAGGAGTTCTGGGTGACTTCGAGGCCCGTTTGCGGGCCATCGGTGCCCACGAACCCTACAAGGTTTCCGGCAACGGAACCTGCAGGGTAGATTCGCTCCTCCTGAGTCTGGGAGTAAACCCAGGGAATGTCGAGAGCCCGAATCGCTCGATAGGTATCGACATCGACTTTGGGGACGAGCATCGCCCAAAGAGAATCGGGATCCTGAGTTACTGCGGTCAGGAGCTTGCCGGCATCCGCACCGGTGATCTCCGCAATCTCACCGATGGCCTGAGCAACGGTTACCTTCTCGGCGGAGCCATCCGACTTGGTTCTTGTGAAATCCGAGACATTTTTCGGCGCCGCGGTTATATCAAAGCGAGTGACACTGTCAGCAAGGACGACTCCCTTGTCATCAACGATTTGGCCGCGAGGAGCGGTCACCGCCACTTCAATTGCCCGCTTGCCCAGAGACTGTGCGTTCAATTCGGCCGCGCGCACTACCTGCAGATCAACGAGACGAGTTACAAAAACTGAGCAAACTGCAAAAGCCAGAATGACGGCTATCGCAAGCCTTCTTCGGGCGACTCGCTGCTGTCTCATCAGTTGGTACTCTCGCACTCACCTGGTGTTCGGAGTTGGAAGAGCGCCATCCGGCGTGCCGGACCCAATGGTCGATTCCGGACCCTGAGATTCTGTTTCAGTCTGGCTGGATTGAACGTTGGATCCAGTAGTGGCTGAAACCGGCGCGATCCCAGCAAGCAGCTCGTTGGGAACCAGAGCCTGGCCATCGGCCCCCATGGCTATGCCGTCTGAAGCCCTCGCGGCAACCGGGCTTCCGATAACCGCCCCATCTGAGAGTCGTAGGTATGCGGTGCTCGGATTGGTAACCATCCCCAGTACTTCTGCGCTGCTCGCAAGATGCTGCGGTGACCTGAGCACCTGGAGTTCTTCGGTCAGGGCCTGTTGATCGCGGGTGAGTTCACTTTGCTGCTTGTGCAGTCCCGCAATTTGGTAAGCGCCATTGGACACGGCAATGCTCAGCAACAGTTGGGCAAGCAAAATGGCAATGAGTCCGCCAACCGTCACCATTGCGTAGAACGACTTGGGCCGTGACCGGCGCTGAGAACGTGAGGAAACCACCTCAAGCCGAGGCGGCTGTGGCGAGCGAATAGTCTGAACCGACTGGAGAGGAAGCGCGCTCATGCGGCCACTCCAATCCGCTCAACTGCCCTAAGCCTTACTGAAGCTGAGCGCGGGTTCGCAGCACGCTCCGGTTCGTCGGCCAGTTCCGCACCTCTCGTCAGCAAGCGCAATACCGGACCGTGACCAGGCAACTCAATCGGGAGATCGGCGGGACTGGAAGAACTGGCTCCGGCTGCGAAGGCGCGCTTCACCGCCCGATCTTCGAGGGAGTGATACGAGAGGGTGACGATTCTCCCCCCGATTCCAATTGCAGCTATAGCGGCCGGAAGCGCTCTTTCGATTTGATCGAGCTCTCCATTCACTTCGATTCTCAGCGCCTGAAAAACCCGCTTTGCAGGATGCCCGGAGCGTCGCTTTGATGCAGGAATCACCCTCTCGATCAAGGCAACCAATTGGGTTGAATCGGAAATCGGCTCTGTCTGTCTTTGATTTACGATTCGGGCTGCAAGGCGGCCGGCGAACCTCTCTTCTCCGTACTCCCAGAAGATTCGACGTAATTCAGACTCGTCGTATTCGGCGAGGATTTGTCTGGCAGTCAGGCCCGAAGCCTGATCCATTCGCATGTCCAAAGCCGAGGATCGCGCATAAGAGAAACCTCGCTCCCTGGAGTCAAGCTGAAGTGAGGAGACCCCGAAATCGAAAAGCACTCCCGAAACGAATTCAAGACCGGCCCCTTCCAGAATTCTCGGTATTTCGTCGAAGGTTCCTTTGACAAGCCGCACTCGGGACTCGAATTCATTGAGCCGTTCCCTGGCAACCGCAAGAGCCTCCTGATCCCGGTCGATTCCGATCACCCTGAGTTCGGGGAAACGCCGAAGGATTTCAACCGAGTGGCCCGCCATCCCAAGAGTGGCGTCCAGCATTATTGCTCCTGGCATTGAAAGCGCTGGCGATAGAAGTTCAATGGTGCGCTCGAGCATTACAGGAAGGTGAATCTCTTCCAGCGGCGTTGGCTGACTATCCAATCCGGCCATTGACTTTAGGGACGAAGCCCTTTACTCCTGATCCCCATCCGATCGAACCTGGCACCGGGGAAGTGTGTCAGGGGCGATTTCGGCTGGGAGTCAGGGGCAAAGAACTAGAAGAGTCCCGGAATCACCTCCTCCGTTATCTCGGAGTAGCTCGATTCCTGCTGTGCGTAGTACTCGTTCCAGGCGTCGGTGTCCCAAATTTCGGCGTGGTTGCCCGCTCCAATTACTGTGAGCTCGCGGTCCAGGCCGGCATAGCTTCTGAGCATCGAAGGGATGGTCACCCGGTGCTGCTTATCCGGCACCTCAGAGTGCGCGCCCGACAGAAAGAGCCTCAGATAGTCCCTCGACTTCTTGCTTGTTATTGGCGCCTGGCGAATTCGTTCGTGAAGCTCTTCGAACTCTCTCGCGCTGTAGACCACCAGACAGCGTTCCTGTCCCCTGGTGATCACAATCCCGGATTCGAGTTCGTCCCAAAACTTGGCGGGAAGGATGATCCTCCCCTTCTCGTCGAGTTTGGGTGCGTAGGTGCCAAGAAACATCTGCTCGCACCCCCTTGTTCTCCGGCCAGGATCAAGATTTCTCCACTTTACTCCACTGCCAACCACTTTTCAATCAAATTTCGAAAGATTCGAACCCATGGCTTTGAATCGCCCTTATATCTAGGGGATTTTGCCAGTGGAGATTAGTGGAGGAAGATTTGGCAAGAGCCGCCAGCCGGTCTCTGCGGAAACAAAAAAAGCGGCCTTTCGGCCGCTCGAGACTTCTGCTAAAGCATCATCCGCCTGGGCGGTTTTGCTGGCTGTCCCACTTCTCGTTCATTCGATCCATAAAGCTTCGCCTGGGTTCGCGAGTACTCGACTTGCTCTCGACGCCTGGGCGCTCTTTCGATCTGCGCAGCGAGACTAGAACCCCGCCGAACATGACCAAGAATCCCAGAACTCCGATAATTGGAAGTCGGGTTGCAACTCCTGTAACCACGACGGCGATTCCGAGGATCGCAATCAGAATTCCGATCACCATGGCGCGAAAATCTGGTTTGGTCGAAGACCCGCTAACGGTCGCAACGAAGTCCGCGTCATGGCGGTACAAATTGCGTTCCATCTCGTCGAGGAGTCGCTGCTCCTGTTCAGAAAGTGGCATCGCTCCTCCTCTCACTCCCCTTCATTGTATGCGCACCGGGCTGACTAGGCTAGGAATGTGGCTGAGAGGGCGCTGTACATGCGAAATGTCCAGCAGACTCTAAGCGATGCTCTGGATCAGCGCGAGTCGCTGGCCGTCAATCTCAACCCGCAGCTGAGCGAGCTATTCAGGGTTGCCAGGGAACTCCTTCTGGGCGGAAAGCGATTCCGCGCACAGTTCGTTTACCTGGGCTGGCTTGCTGCCGCCACCGAAGAGAGTTCGGACTCGAACCGCAATCGAAACGAAGGGCCCGCTCCCCTTAACCTCGCCAAAGTGGCAGCCGCGCTCGAGCTATTTCATGCTGCTGCTCTCGTTCACGACGATCTGATTGACAATTCAGATACCCGCCGGGGAGGCAGTTCAGTTCATCGCCTGTTTGAAGAACTCCATTCAGAGCGCAACTGGGCTGGAGAATCCGAGGGGTTCGGAAGAGCTTCTGCAATTCTGCTCGGTGATTTGCTTTTGAGCTGGAGCGAAGAGGATTTCAATAACTCCCTCGGCCTTCTGCCGGAAGTCACTTTGCACAGCAGAGCCAGAAGTGAATTCGATCAGATGCGAACTGAGGTCATGTACGGCCAGTATCTCGATGTGCTGGCAGGGCAGGTCTGGAGCACAGATACTGGTTCACTCAATTCAGAGCTGACAAATCAGGTCATTGTCCTCAAGTCTGCCAAGTACAGCGTTGAGGCGCCTCTGAGGATCGGTTGTTCAGTTGGCAATGGAACTGATCAACTCTTGCGGGCGCTGTCGAGCTTCGGTCTGCCGATTGGAATTGCCTTCCAGCTAAGGGACGACCTCCTCGGAGTCTTCGGTGACCCTTTGATCACCGGCAAGCCGGCTGGAGACGATTTGCGCGAAGGAAAACGCACCATGCTGGTCTCGATCGCGAGATCCAGATTTTCCAAAGCGAGGCTGCGGGATTTCGACCAGTTACTGGGAGACCGATCGTTAAGCGCCTCGCAGATCGAAAGACTCCAGTCAATGATCGCCGACAGTGGAGCACTGGAGGAAGTGGAAGCTCTCATCGCCGAAAATGCGAAGCGTGGATTTCAAGAATTGAGTTCAGAGGCAATTTCCCCAGTTGCAGCACAAGGACTGAGGGAACTGGCGGAGAAAGTCCTCCATCGTTCGAGCTGAATTGCTCAGGATTGGTTCTTAAGGCTAGAAGCCGAGCGCCTGTGCGATGCGCCGGACTTCGGCCTTCCTTCCTTCACGAAGTGCCTCAATCGGAGTGACCCCGAGGCTCGATTCTTCGGTTAGCATCCAGGACATGGCCTCTTCATCGCTATATCCGCGATCCGTAAGCAGAATCAGAGTGCCCCGCAGTTCAGGCAGGACTTCATTGCCCTGAAGAAAAAGCTCCGGGACCTTTAGCACTCCGTCTACCCGAAGCCCGAGCAAGTGCCGGTCCTCGATCAACCTGCGTATCTTGCTTACTCCGATTCCCAGCCTCTCGACCAGTTCCGGAACAGTGAGCCACTTCAAATCTTCAGACTTCTTGTCAGACGACTTAGCCACGATTTGATTTTGCCAGAAACTCGGAGGTCACTTCAGTTATCACTACGATCGAAGTTGACACCTGTAACATCTGTCACTTTCTCACCATTGATTGACAGCAATCCACTTCTGTGACAGGTTTATTGAATCAACTGGGGAACTTCGAGTGGGGAAATTGATGATGAGCTCCTCTGGTGCGAGCTTCGGCGTTAAGCGCGCGGGAAGACACGCTTCGGGAAAGAAGCCAAACTACTTTGGCCAGACCCTGCCAATTTTGCTTGCGAGCACGATGGCACTCACCCTTGTCCCGGTCCCCGCATCCGCAAAGCCCGCGGGCGATGCGGCCAGGGATCCCAAGCCGATCAAACTTCCGAAATCTTCAAGTGCCCAGCTCAAGTCAATGGTCGCGGACGCCATGGTTACCAGCCCGAAAGTCTTGACAAAGAGTGCCCCGGCATCAAGCCTTGCGGCAACTCCAACCAGCTACAAAGTCAACGCTGGAGACACGGTCAGTGGAATTGCGACTCGGTTCGGCCTGAAGACGGCTGAAGTCCTTGCAATCAACGGATTGAGCTGGAAATCGTTGATTTTCCCCGGTCAGATCCTGCGCCTGACCTCTGCCAGTCCGTCGACTCCGAGCCCAGCTCCGAGCCCAGCCCCGGCACCAACAACTCCTGCCTCCGCGGTCAGATACAAGGTCGTCTCCGGAGACACCGTAAGCGGAATCGCCAGCCGATATGGAGTTTCCACTCAGTCAGTTCTGGACGCCAATGGACTCCGCTGGACGAGCATCATCTACCCCGGCCAGTTGCTCACGATCCCATCTTCGGGCCCTGCGCCAACCCCAGCCCCTCCAGCATCTGCCGCTCCAACCCCACCTAGCGGCAATTCCGACACTCTCGACGCCACCCCGGTTTCAAGCGTCACTCCTTCCACGCCGCCGACCGCGAGCCCCGCACCGGCCCCAGCCCCGGCTGAACCCACCTACTTCATCTACCGGATTGTCCCCGGAGACACGGTAACCGGCATCGCTTCCAAGTTCGGGGTCAGCATTCAGGCCATCCTGACTGCAAACGGGTTGAACAGATCAAGCATCATTTACGCTGGTGCAACCTTGAGAATTCCCGGAGTCAGCTCAATTCCCGCGGAATCGGGCTCGGGGGTCTACATCCTCACCGCCGAGATGGAGGCTAACGCCAGGACGATAATTCAGGTTGGACGAAGCCTGGGGGTTAGCGACTACGGGCTCATCATTGCTTTGGCTGCGGCAGCTCAGGAATCAACCCTGCGCAACCTCAACTACGGCGACCTCGATTCGGTGGGGCTTTTTCAGCAGCGGCCGAGTACTGGCTGGGGAACTCCCGCGCAACTGACCGATCCGGTTTATGCGAGCAGGCTCTTTTTTGGAGGGCCAAGCAACCCGAACAAAGGCAAGACTCGCGGCCTGCTTGACATAAGCGGCTGGCAGAACATGACGGTTACCCAGGCCGCTCAGGCAGTCCAGATTTCGGCTTTTCCAAACGCCTATGCAAAATGGGAGGCGTCCGCGCGTGCCTGGCTTAGCCAGCTCGGCTAATTACGGAACCGGCGGCTCGCGGTGTTTTGCCAGAGTGCACGAAGATTGCAAATTTAGACTTCTGAAGTGAATTCGAATCCTTCCGATCCACTGATCGGTCGCCTGATTGACGGGCGCTATCAGATTCGTTCGCGCATTGCCCGCGGTGGAATGGCCACCGTCTACCTGGCTAATGACTTGCGACTTGAGCGCAAAGTCGCAATTAAGGTCATGCACGGTCATCTCTCCGATGACCCTGACTATCGACTTCGATTCATTCAGGAAGCTAGATCAGCGGCCAGGCTGGCACATCCCAACGTCGTAAATGTATATGACCAGGGTCAGGATGAAGACACCGCCTACCTTGTTATGGAATATCTGCCTGGGATTACCCTTCGCGATCTGCTCAACGAACAGCCGATACTTACCACGGAGCAGGCTCTTGACATTATGCAGGCGGTATTGGCGGGTCTAGCGGCTGCCCACAGGAACGGCATAGTTCACAGGGATCTGAAACCCGAGAATGTTCTGCTGGCCGATGACGGCCGAATTAAGCTCAGCGACTTCGGGCTGGCCAGAGCTGCAACGAAACAGACCGCAACCGGCGCAGCCCTCCTCGGCACAATCGCCTACCTCTCACCTGAGCTTGTGACCCGCGGAGTCGCAGACGCAAGGAGCGACATTTACGCAGTCGGAATCATGCTTTACGAAATGCTCGCGGGAGAACAGCCGTTTAAGGGCGATCAGCCGTTTCAAATTGCGAATCAGCACGCAAACGAGTCCGTACCGACACCGAGTACCAAGAATCCGGAGGTTCCGGTTGAGCTGGACGAACTGGTGCTCTGGGCGACCGCAAAAGACCCCGATCAGCGGCCGGCGGATGCCCGAGCAATGCTCGAACAACTTCGAGAAACCAAGCACTTGCTCGCGAGAGGCGGTCGGCCAGTTGCCGCATCGACTCCTGATCAGACTCTGGTTATTCCGAATCAAGCGGCCTCCATTCCTGCTCCCGATGAGGGATCTGAAGCAGCCACTCAGGTACTTGAGCGAAGGCCGAGAGGGAACACCGGCTCGGTAGTCCGCGACAATACGACTGCTCTCGCAACCGCTGCCACTAAGCGGCGCTCGCTCGGAGCATGGCTGTTCGTGCTTGTGCTGTTGCTGACTGCGGGAGCTGGCGCTACCGGGTGGTATTACGGGTCCGGACCCGGGTCCAAAGTGATGATTCCGTCCGTGGAAGGCAGGGACATCCCGACGGCGACGAGCATCCTTGAAAAGGCCGACCTGAAAGTTTCAGAGAATCAGGAGCACGACTTCAGCAGAACCATCGCAAAAGGGTTGGTGATGGGGACCAATCCGAAAGTCGGCAGCGCCGTCGCACACGGCGGAGAAGTGGCCCTGGTAATTTCTGACGGCCCGAAACTGCTCCCACTGCCGAAGCTCGTCGGCATCGATGAGCAAACCGCTCGCTCAAGTGTTGAGAAGGATTTCACCCTTCAGGATTCCGATTATCAATTCAATTCAGAAGTTGCCCTCGGAGTAGTTATTTCTGCTCTTGGAGTGGGGGAAGACGGCAACCCGCTCGACCTGTCAACGGTCGACCAGTACTGGGATGGAGAGCCGATAACTCTCGTGGTTTCTCTCGGCCCAATCCCTTCAGTGACAGACCTCTCGGTTGATGATGCCAAAGCAGCTCTGCAACAAGTTGGCCTCGACGGTTCAACCTCTCAGGGGCTGCACGACTGGAGCGATACGGTCCAAAAGGGGAACGTCATAGGAGTCAAGCTTCCCGACTCCCCCGTTACCAAGGGAACCGTGCTCCAGCTGATCATTTCCGACGGGATTGAGCAGGTTCAGATCCCAGACCTGATAGGGATGGCCTGGCGGGACGCGAAGCCGCAACTCGTTGCTCTCGGATTCCAACTCGATTACGACACTTTGGCTGACGCATTCCCAGGGTCAACAGTAAAGAAGATTTCACCTCAACCAGGCAAGACCGTCGACAAAGGCACGACCTTGAAGATCAACTTCAATCTCGGCTTTTGAAACAGACCGCCACTATTGGCGAGAGCTAAGCTCTTCAGCAATTAGAAATGCGAGCTCGAGCGACTGCATGTGATTGAGTCTGGGGTCGCAAAGCGACTCGTATCTGGTACTTAGGCTCGCTTCGTCGATCTGTTCCGAACCGCCAAGGCACTCCGTCACGTCATCCCCGGTGAGTTCAATGTGGATGCCGCCCGGGTGGGTACCCAACTCCCTGTGCACTTCAAAGAATCCTTTGACTTCGCCTACGACGTCGTCGAACCGCCTCGTCTTGTAGCCGTTCGGAGTGGTAAGTCCGTTGCCATGCATGGGATCGCAAACCCAAAGCGGAGTCGATTCTGAAGCGGCAACGCCCGAAATCAACTCGGGAAGCACATCCCGAATCTTTGTAGCTCCCATTCTGGTGATGAAAGTCAGTCTTCCGGGCTCTCGGTCAGGATCGAGCTTGTCGATCAGGGCCAGTGCATCGCTCGCCTTAGCACCCGGACCGAGTTTGACTCCGATTGGATTGCGCACCCTCGAAAGGAAATCCAGATGTGCTCCATCCAATTGCCTGGTTCGTTCACCAACCCAGAGGAAGTGAGCGGAAGTGTCGTAGGGGGTTCCGGTTCTCGAATCGATTCGAGTAAGGGGTCTCTCGTAATCCATGAGCAGTGCTTCGTGCGAAATGTAGAACTCGGTTCGCTTTAGCGCCTCGAAATCGGCACCGCAGGCCATCATGAATTTGACAGCGCGGTCAATTTCCCTGGCCAGGTGCTCGTACCTTACGTTCGCAGGGTTTCGAGCAAATCCCTGATTCCAGCTGTGTACGTGCCGCAAGTCAGCAAACCCGCCCTGAGTGAATGCCCGGATTAAATTCAGCGTGCTCGAAGCGGTGTGGTATCCGCGAATAAGCCTGGAAGGATCCGAAGCTCTCGAGGCTTCAGTGAAGTCGTAGCCATTGACGATGTCGCCTCTATAGGCGGGCAGGGTGATATCTCCCCGAGTCTCAACTTCACTGGACCGCGGCTTCGCGAACTGGCCGGCCATCCTGCCCATTTTGATTACCGGCATGGATGCGCCATAAGTAAGCACAACGGCCATTTGAAGAATCGTCTTCACCCGATCGCGGATTTGATTCGCGGTTGCGGCAGCAAAGGTTTCGGCGCAATCCCCTCCCTGCAGAAGGAAGGCTTCTCCCCTGGCCGCACTCGCGAGCCTTGTCTTTAGCAAGTCGACCTCCCCTGCAAAGACGAGCGGAGGGAGGGTGGCCAGTTCCGCCGAAGCCGCACTCAGCGCATCTGCCGAAGGCCAGGGGGGCTGCTGCGCGATCGGAAGAGTGCGCCAGTGGTCGAGCCCATCAATCACGGCCTGATCGGCGAGAACGACTGGCTCGGTCGGATCGACCACTCTGCACACTCCTTCACTATTGAAAGTCGACTGTCAGCCCAGAAACTGACCAGAATGCTGCCGCGATGCAGCCAAATCGGGAGGCTCCCCGGTTCCAGCATAACCGCCGGAATCCAGTGTGACCCGGGTCAGCGGCTCCTGCTGCCGAGCTGCTCCTTAACCGTGCTCGCATACACGTCCACGTATTCCTGATTGCTTAGCTGACTCAGCTCGTAGATGATCTCATCGGTGATTGAGCGCAGGATGAAGCGGTCGCTCTCCATCCCCTCGAACCGCGAGAAATCCAATGGTTCGCCGATTATCACTCCAACTCGACGCACTTTCGGAATTCGCTTGCCGATCGGCATTACCTTTTCGGTATCGATCATCGCGACCGGAACCACTGGCACCCCGCCTTCCAGCACTATCCGGGCCACTCCGGTTCTGCCTCGATACAACCGGCCATCAGGGCTTCTCGTTCCCTCCGGATAAATCCCCAGCACTTCTCCCTTTGCAAGTACCCCGAGTCCGGTTCTAAGGCTCGCTTCGGAAGCCTTGCCGCCAGAGCGATCTATTGGGAGCATCCCGGCAGCCTTAAGAAAGGTCTTGATTGCCCAGCCCTTGATACCCCTTGTGGTGTAGTAATCGCTCTTGGCGAGAAAGGTAACCCTGCGCTCGATCACGAGAGGCAGAAAGATCGAATCGATGAATGAAAGATGATTGCTGGCGAGAATCACTGCTCCCGAGCGAGGTATGTTCTCGGCTCCCGTCACCCACGGGCGGAATGCCGTGCGCAGTATCGGCCCCGCGATGAGGTTCTTCATGAACCAGTAGAACATTCGCGTCCGCTCCCCGCTCTGCCGATCTAACTCGAGACCTTTGACTTGCCAAGCCTATCGCTGGACGAAGGTTTGTACCCCGAACTCCATTTGGCCAGCCAATCCAGATAGAGTGAAATCATTGACCTGACCGGTATCGAAGGAGTTGCCGTGGATCTCTGCGAAATGCCCGCCATCGTTCCTGCTGACCCGGGAGCGAATACAACAGACCTCCTGGTCGAGCGAGTCAAAGCGACTCCGAATTTGGCTCTTTTTTCGCTGCCGACTGATGACGGAGGCTGGACCGACGTCACCGCCAAGGAATTTGAAGACCAGGTAATTGCTCTCGCGAAGGGATTCGTCGCAGCGGGAATTGAGCCGGGCGACAAGATCGGACTGATGTGCAAGACGAGGTACGAATGGACCTTGATTGACTTTGCCATTTGGTATGCCGGAGCGGTGATGGTTCCGATTTACGAGACCTCCTCTCCGAGCCAGATTCAGTACAACCTTTCGGACTCGGGAACGGTCGCAATGATGACCGAGACTCCGGATCACTTCGCACGTTTCGACGAGGCACACCCCGATCTGCCGCTAATCAAAAATGTCTGGAAGATCGACACTGGCGATCTCGAAAAGCTGGCTGCGAGCGGTAAGGATGTCCCTGACAAGGAGATAGAGCGTCGCCGCAATCTTGCAAAGGGTTCAGACCTTGCCACTTTGATTTACACCGCGGGCACGACAGGCAGGCCCAAGGGGTGCATGCTCACCCATTCGAACTTCGTGGAGCTTTCCCGCAACGCGAGGGAAGCGATTCCTGAGGTAGTAAACACCGAGTCCAGCACCTTGCTGTTCATTACCCTCGCCCACATTTTCGCGAGATTCATCGCGGTGCTTGCGATCCACGGCGGTGTCAAGGTTGGCCACCAGGCCGACACGAAGCAGCTGCTTCCTGCTATGGGTTCCTTCCGCCCGACCTTCCTGCTCGCTGTGCCGAGGGTATTTGAAAAGGTATACAACTCTTCAGAGCAGAAGGCAGAGAGCGGTGGAAAGGGCAAGATCTTCCGCAAGGCTGCGGCTGTTGCGGTTGCGCACTCGAAAGCGCTGGATGCCGGAAAGGTACCGTTCGGCCTCGCAATGCAGTTCGCGCTCTTCGACAAGCTCGTGCTCAGCAAGATTCGTCATGCTCTCGGCGGAAGAGTCAAGTACGCCGTTTCGGGTTCGGCGCCTCTTGGGCTCTTCCTTGGCCACTTCTATCGCAGTCTGGGGCTGACGATTCTTGAAGGCTACGGACTTACCGAGACGACCGCACCGATTTCCGTGAACGTCCCATCCAACTTCAAGATCGGCAAGGTTGGACCTCCTCTTCCCGGCTGCTCCGCGAGGATTGCCGAAGATGGAGAGATCGAAGCCGCTGGAATCAACATTTTCGCCGGTTACTGGAACAACCCGGAAGCCACTAAGGGTGCTTTCAATGGTAAGTGGTTCAAGACCGGCGACATCGGCTCGATCGACGAAGACGGCTATCTGGAGATCACGGGTCGCAAGAAGGAAATGATCGTCACAGCCGGAGGCAAGAACGTCGCCCCCGCAACTCTCGAAGATCCGATTCGGGCAAACCCGATCATCGGCCAGGTAATCGTCGTGGGCGATCGCAAGCCGTTCATCGGGGCGCTGATTTCTCTCGATGAGGAAATGCTCCCGGTGTGGCTGAATAACAATGGCGAAGACGCCACGATGCCGATTGACCAGGCTTCGAAGAACCCGAAGGTGCTCGCGGAAATCCAAAGTGCCATCGACAAGGCGAACGCGGGAGTTTCACGCGCGGAGTCAATCAGGAAGTTCGTGATTCTTCCGCACGACCTGACCGAGGCCAGCGGCCACCTGACTCCGAAGCTCAGCGTCAAGCGCAATGTGGTCCTGAGTGATTTCGAGGATGTCATCGAAGGCCTATATGAGGACTCCCCTCCCACTCAGGGGCACTCGGTAGTCGGCTAGTTCCGAAAGCCTCTTAGAACCAGTCCGATTCGCGGATTTGGCGCATGGCTTCGCGCTTGCGCTCCTTATCGAGCCCCTCGATGAAGAGCTTTCCTTCCAGATGGTCTGTTTCGTGCTGGAGGGCCTGCGCCATCAGTCCCTCTCCAGAAAGTTCGATTTTGTTTCCATCCAAATCGATGCCTGTAACTCTTGCCCACGGGAATCGCTCGCGTTGAAAGTAGAAACCCGGCACGGACAGACAGCCTTCATCGACCAGAGCCGGTTCACCGCGAACTTCCTCGAGCACTGGATTGAGAATGTATCCAACTTCGCCGTCGATGTTGTAACTGAAAGCCCTGAGGCCCACTCCAATCTGGGGGGCGGCAACCCCCGCCCTGCCGGGCAGCCTGACCGTATCCAGTAGATCTTCCACCAGCGAGTTGAGTCCGGGGTCGTCTGTACTGACTTCAGCCGAAACTGTCCGAAGGACCGGGTCCCCGAACACGCGAATTTGACGTACTGTCACCCGAGTTAATGACCGTCGGCTAGGGGAATACCGTCTGCAACGGCCGCCGCCAGCAACCTCGCGCTCGCGACGGTGAGCGGCCTCAACTGCCTGAAATCGATCGCCGCCCCGGTCGCGAGCAGCGGGTCGTATGGGATGCGGACTATCTCCCGCACCCTTGACCTGAAGTGCGTTTCAATCTCGTCCAGATTGACCAGACTGGTCGCCGGGGTTGCAGTGTTGAGTGCAACTACCGAGTTTCTGGCCAGTTGAGCATAGCCATTAGTTTCCAGCCAGGTCAGAGTCTCCGAAGCCAGCCGAGCCTCGTCGACACTTCCCCCGGAAATGATAACGAGCGCGTCTGCCCGGCGCAGCACAGACTGCATCACCGAAAGTACGATTCCGGTTCCACAGTCCGCGATTGCGATCGAGTAGAACCTGGACACCGCGTCCGCTACAGCGTCAAAATCCTTGGCGTCGAAAGCTTCAGAGACGGTCGGGTCCGCATCCGAAGCAAGCACGTCCAGTCTGGTCTCATCCCGCGTGACCAGGTTAGAGAATTCGCTGAATGACTTGATCTGGCTCGCATTGGATACAACATCGCGAACGGTAGAACTCGATCGACGCTTGACCCTCTCGGCAAGAGTACCCCGGTCGGGATTGGCATCTACGGCGATTACCGGGTCGTCGCGGACCTCTGCGAGCGCCATTCCAAGGAGTGTGGAAATTGTGGTCTTTCCGACTCCCCCTTTTCGACTCAAGACGGCAATGAAGCGCGTGCCTGCATCGAACTTTCTGCTGATCCGCGCATCCATTTCCTTCCTTGCTCGCACTGCCTTTGAATCTCCGAGATTAACAAGATGCAGACTCAGCGAGTAGACCGCGCTTTGCCAGAAACCCTCCGGTTTCGGCTTCTTGATCGCATTTCGCTCGAGTAGGCGATCGGAGGTCAACAGTTCGGTTGGCTCCGGGGTTTGCGGAACTGCGGGCTCGTTCCTCCTGCCTCGGGTCTGAGAGCGCTCCGACTCGGGATCCGGGATCGGCACTACCGGAATCAGTTCAATTGAAGTCGTACTCAGGTTTGACTCGAGCACCTTGCCCGCCTGTACCGGCGTTTCTTCAATGGCTACCGCCTCTTCATCCTCGGGAACCTCAAAGGACTCCTCGGGGAGAGTTACATCGATCCTGAGACTCTTCGGGAGCGAGGACTCACCTGCAAGCTCCTGCCTCTTAGCTGCGGACGTCTTCGAAGTACTTTCGACTTGAGAGCCCGCTGGGTCTTTTCCGGTTCTCGTGGCCAAAGCCTGGTCACCCTTCTTAGTCAGACCCTCCAGCTTACACCGCCGACTCTAGGGTTCGATTACGAGCAGCAGATCCCCAGCCTCAACTTGTTGCGTAACCGGAATTACCACCCGCTCTACCTTCCCGCTGGAGCTGGCGGTAATTGAAGCCTCCATCTTCATGGCTTCAATGCTTGCTACCACCTGCCCGACCTCGACCTCATCGCCAGGGGCGACTTTGAGGGTTACCACTCCGGAGAATGGTGCGGGAACGTGCCGCGGATTCCCGGAATCAGCCTTTTCGGCCGAGCGCGCATCCACCTTGATGGAGCGGTCCCTGATGAAGACAGGACGAAGCTGACCGTTGATGACGGTCATTACCGTTCGCATTCCCTTCTCGTCTGCTTCACCGATTGCCTGAAGCCCGACAATGAGTCGAACGCCGGCCTCGAGGTCGACCACGTGCTCGACGCCCGGTCGAAGCCCATAGAGGTAGTCGATAGTGTCGACAACCGAGAGATCACCGTAGGTTTCCCTCGATTGTTCAAACTGCTTCGTGGGACCGGCAAAGAGTAGCCTGTTTAAAGTCGACCTGCGGGTTGCAGGGTCAGCGTCGAGGCTTTGAGAGTCTTCCTCGGAGAGCTCGCCCACTTCCACCGAAACTGATCTTCCCTTGAGCACCTTGCTTCGGAACGGTTCCGGCCATCCCCCAGGGGGATCGCCGAGCTCACCCGCCATGAAGGAGATCACTGAATCAGGGATGTCGAAAGCACCCGGGTTGTTTTCGAACTCCTCAGGGTCAGCGTCCGCAGCGGCCATCGCAAGTGCGAGATCTCCAACGACCTTTGACGAAGGGGTTACTTTTGGCGGCCTGCCGAGAATCCGATTAGCTGCGGAATACCAGTCTTCAATCTTCTCGAACTGATTGCCGAGCCCGAGAGCGATGGCCTGGGTCCGAAGGTTGGATAACTGGCCACCCGGGATTTCGTGATGATAGACCCGTCCCGTGGGGCCGGCCAGTCCGGCCTCAAACGGCCGGTAAACTTTGCGAACTGCCTCCCAGTAAGGTTCGAGATCCGAAACCGCCTGCAAAGAGATTCCGGTGTCCCTTTCGGTATTGGAAAGCGCGGCAATCAGGGCCGAAGCCGGAGGCTGACTAGTGGTTCCGGCCATGGGCGCACTTGCAACATCCACCGCATCCGCGCCAGCTCGGCTAGCGGCCAGCAGAGTTGCCAGCTGGCCGCCGGCGGTGTCGTGAGTGTGTACGTGTACCGGCAAGTCGAATCGCTGCCGCAGCGCCGCCACCAGGGCCTCAGCCGAGCCCGCCCGCAATAACCCTGCCATGTCCTTAACGGCTAGAATGTGAGCCCCCGACTCCACAATCTGCTCCGCCAGGCGGAGGTAATAATCAAGGGTGTAGAGATCCTCCGAAGGGTCGAGCATGTCGGCCGTGTAGCAGAAGGCGACTTCGGCTACCGCGGTACCCGTTTCGAGCACCGAATCGATCGCCGGTCGCATCTGGTTCACGTCGTTTAGGGCATCGAAGATTCTAAAAATATCGACTCCGGTTTTCGCGGCTTCTTTCACGAACGCGTCTGTAACCTTCACAGGATACGGCGTGTAGCCAACCGTATTTCTGCCCCTCAAGAGCGCCTGGATTGCAATGTTCGGCAGCTTCTCCCTCAGCGTCGCGAGTCGCTCCCACGGGTCTTCGGCGAGGAACCGCAAGGCCACGTCGTAGGTGGCTCCTCCCCAGGCCTCTACGGACAGCAGTTGCGGAGTCATTCTCGCGACGTATGGAGCGATCAGCTCGAGGTCACGCGTGCGGACTCTGGTTGCAAGTACAGACTGGTGGGCATCCCGAAAAGTTGTATCGGTGACCGCAAGTGCTGACTGCTCCCTGAGCTTCTTCGCGAATCCGAGTGGGCCAAGTTCTCGCAAATAGTCACGAGAGCCCCTGGGCGGTGCGGCGGAGATATCAAGTACGGGGAGCTTCAACTCAGGGCTCTCCAAGTCACCGACAGCTCCGTGAGGCTGGTTCACGGTTACGTCAGCGAGCCAATTGAGGACTTTGGTTCCGCGGTCCTTTGAGGGCCTTGCCTCCAATAGAGCCGGGCGCTCATCAATGAAGGTGGTGCTGATGTCGCCCTGCTCGAAGGACGGATCATCCAGAACAGCCTGAAGAAAGGGGATGTTGGTAGCGACTCCCCTGATTCGAAACTCCGCGAGCCCCCGCCTTGCTCTGGCAAGCGCGCTGGAGAAGTCCGCACCGCGACAAGTCATTTTCACGAGCATCGAGTCGAAGTGCGGACTGATGCTGGTTCCCGGATCGATCGTGCCTCCGTCCAGCCGAATCCCTGCCCCGCCCGGGGAGCGGTAGGTCGTGATTCTGCCGGTATCGGGGCGGAAACCTTCTGAAGGATCTTCGGTAGTAATTCGGCACTGCAGTGCCGCGCCTCGAACTCGGACCGAATCTTGGGTCAGTCCGAGATCTTCCAGGCTCTCCCCCGCCGCGATCCGCATCTGGGACTGAACCAGGTCGACATCGGTTACTTCTTCGGTAACAGTGTGTTCTACCTGAATTCTCGGATTCATCTCGATGAATACGTGCCGACCCGCGTTTTCTCCCGCGGTGTCAACGAGGAACTCGACCGTGCCGGCATTCACATAGCCGATTGACTTTGCGAATGCGACTGCGTCCCGATAAAGAGATTCCTTGAGTTCTGGATCAAGGTTTTGAGCGGGAGCGATCTCGACAACTTTCTGATTGCGCCTTTGCACGCTGCAGTCCCTCTCAAAGAGGTGAACCGTATTCCCCTTCGCGTCGGCAAGAATTTGCACTTCAATGTGCCTTGGACGCAATACCGCCTGCTCAAGAAAGAGCCTCGGATCTCCGAAGGCGCTGTCAGCTTCGCGCATGGCTGCAGAAAGCGCATCCGGGAGGTCGTCGAGAGAGTCCACTCGGCGCATTCCCCTGCCGCCGCCGCCAGCCACCGCCTTTGCGAAGAGCGGAAAGCCCACTTCTGCCGAACTGCGAAGCAGCTCTTCGACATCCGCCGAAGCCTCGCTCGATTTCAGTACAGGCACTCCGGCCGCAATGGCTCGCTCTTTTGCGGCAACCTTGTTGCCAGCCATTTCAAGAACACTCTTCCCTGGGCCGATGAAGGTGATCCCGGCCTTCTGAGCGGCTTCTGCGAGGGCAGGATTTTCTGAAAGGAACCCGTAGCCCGGATAGATCGCGTCTGCCCCGCAGGAAGTGGCAACTCGGATGATTTCAGCCACATCCAGATAAGCGCGAACCGGGTGGCCTTCTGTACCAATCAGGTACGCTTCATCGGCCTTTAGCCGATGCATTGAGTTGCGGTCTTCCCAGGGGAATACAGCTACTGTCCTGGCGCCAAGCTCAAACGCCGCCCTAAATGCGCGGATTGCGATCTCACCTCGGTTGGCTACAAGTATCTTTCGGAACACGCGCCACCTCTCAATTCGATCAGACAGTTCCGCCTTCGGCCGTCTAAGAATATTTGCTACCTGAACCCCAAAGGAGCCGGAATCTGAACTTTCCACCGGCAAGATTTAGGTTCTTTCAGACTAGTGAAGGTATCGTCTTTACTCGTGCACGTACTCAGCGTCAGCTCCCTGAAGGGTGGAGTCGGAAAAACCACTGTGACGTTGGGATTGGCATCGGCTTCCTTCGCCAAGGGCCTTCGAACTCTGGTTGTTGATCTTGACCCGCAGGCCGACGTGTCTACCGGGATGGATATCGAGGTCGCAGGCCATCAGAACATTGCGGACGTCCTCTCCTCTCCGAAGGAGAAGGTCGTAAGAGCTTCGATAGTCCCGAGTGGATGGACGCGAGGCCGGCCCGGCAAGATCGATGTGCTCATCGGCAGCCCTTCCGCGATTAACTTTGATGGACCGCATCCGACCATTCGCGACGTCTGGAAGCTTGAAGAAGCCCTGGCACACGTGGAAGCAGAGTACGATCTTGTTCTGATCGACTCGGCACCGTCGCTCAACGCGCTGACGAGAACGGCCTGGGCGGCCAGCGACCGAGTCACAATCGTGACCGAACCTGGCCTCTTTTCAGTTGCAGCTGCAGACAGGGCTCTCAGGGCAATTGAGGAGATTCGACGCGGGATCTCTCCCCGGCTTCAACCTCTCGGGATAATCGTCAACAGAGTAAAGACTCAGTCGATCGAGCACCAGTTCAGAATCAAGGAGCTGCGGGACATGTTCGGCCCCCTGGTGCTAAGCCCGCAATTGCCGGAGCGCACTTCCCTTCAGCAGGCCCAGGGCGCGGCAAAGCCGCTGCACATCTGGCCGGGAGAAAGTGCCGAAGAGATGGCCCACCACTTCGATCAACTGCTCGAGCGCGTTATGCGGGCGGGCCACATCGCCTGAGGCTCACACGAACGCTGGAGCGTGAGTTCGCGGCAGTTAGTTGCTAGGACGCTCTGGAAGCGCGCCTGGCCGCAAGCTCGTCCTGAGGATCCTGACCGGAATCAAGTTCAACCAGACTGGATTCGACTTCTCTCAGGACCTTGCCGACTGCGATTCCGAAGACTCCCTGTCCGCGGCTCACCAGGTCGATAACCTCATCATTTGAAGTGCAAAGGTAAACGCTCGCTCCATCGCTCATTAGAGTGGTCTGCGCCAGATCGTTTACTCCGGCCTCGCGGAGCTGGTTTACAGCGGTACGGATCTGCTGAAGCGAGATCCCAGTATCAAGCAGGCGCTTCACGAGCTTCAAAACCAGAATGTCGCGGAATCCGTAAAGACGCTGCGATCCAGATCCTGCCGCACCTCGAACGGTCGGCTCCACAAGCTCGGTTCGGGCCCAATAGTCAAGTTGCCGATAGCTGATACCGGCCGCTCTCGCCGCAATCGCACCGCGATATCCGGCACTGTCGTCAATGTCGGGAAGGCCGTCGGTAAACAGAAGCCCTAGGTCAAAGCGCGAGTTCTCGCGACTGCTGAGTTCTGCCATGACCAGCCTTTCAAGCTTTAAGATCGAGGCCTTCAGGTGGAATCCACCCGCAGCCTCAACGGTACCCACGGTCGAGCCGTCAGGCAACGACATCCGGCGTTTTGCTCGGCGTGTCGTAAGAGGCTTCGACTCGAGTTAAGGGCTCTAGCCCCCCAGCCTACTGATTGCTCCGCGGATCAGGTTAGTTCTGACCACTTCGAGGTTGCCTGCAATCTCTTTGGCAAGTTCATTAACTCTCGCCCTGCTTGCCGGATCATTCCGTCTTGCGATCGGGACAAGCGCACTTTCGATCAGGCTCAGGTCTCGCTCAACCGCGGCCCTCAGGCCTCTCAGGTGTCGCGGTTCGATTCCGGATCGCTGCAATTCTGCCAGCGCTTTGAGCACTCCAAGGGACTGCTCGCCATAGAATTCTGCCGGTGCAATGAGCGCAGCAGAAATCGCATCGGCCAGTAGCTGCGGCGTAGCTCCGGCGGCACGCGCCAGGTCTTCCTTCTTCATCTTCCGTTCGGAAACCAGAATCGTGGGAATCGGCCCGGTCGAACTTCCCGGAACTTCCGGGTTGCGGCCGGCATCCAGATCAGCGAGAAAGCTGCGAATTACTTTGAGCGGCAAATACTGGTCTCTCTGCATTGTCAGGACCAGTCGGAGCCGTTCCAGATCCTTCGGAGAGAACTTTCTGTAACCGGATTCAGTTCTGGCCGGCCTGATGAGCTTTCTCTCCTCGAGGAACCTGAGTTTCGAGGGAGTCAAATCCGGAAATTCCGGCCTCAGCCTTGCGAGGACTTGTCCGATTCCGAGAAGATTTTGGGAGGAAGGCGCCTTTGCCTGAGCTGCTGAATTTGTCACAGGTCCGCTACCTGTCCTGGCAGATCGGTCCTTGATGCGTAGAAAGTCAACCGGAACTTTCCAATCTGAACCTCTGCACCGTCGGTGAGCAGGGCTGAATCGACCCGGACTCCGTCAAAATAGGTTCCGTTCAGCGAGCCGAGGTCGCGAAGTTCGAAAGCGGTACCGTGCCTGAGAAATTCGGTGTGCATCCTTGAGACGGTCACATCGTCCAGGAATATCCCGGCATCCGGATGACGCCCCACCGTGGTTCGATCGGAGTCGAGCAGGAATCGCGCCCCCAGATTCGGTCCGCGCCTGACGACCAGCAGCGCCGAACCGGATGGAAGAGCATCAATTGCTTCCTGCTCTTCCTGAGTGACTCCATCTGCGTATGCAGCGAGCTGGGACTGGAACTCTTCGCCGAAGTGGGCGGTTGTGTCATCCGCAGACGCTTCGTGCGGTTGCGATCCTTCGTTATCCGCCATGCCCACCTCGCTCTTCCTTAGGCACCTAGAGTATCGGATTCAGCAAACTCTTCGGGTCGCGGAATTTTGACCACCCGGGCGGTCTCAACGATGTAAATGACGCCCGCCCACCAATAGAGAAATGCTCCCCAAATTGCGAAGGCCCAGCCGATCGGCGCGCTGATTGGAGCGGCGACTTCAAACGCCTGCCCGACCATCAAAATGGGCAGTGCGTAAAGCAGGCAGAAAGTAGCGATTTTTCCGAGATGGTGAACCGGGAGCGGGCCGAATCCGAAGTTCGCGAGGACAATCCCCGCAACCAGAAGGCCAACGTCACGGCCGATGACTATCGCGGCTAGCCACCAGGGCACCACGCCTCTAACTGCGAGCCCGATTAGAGCGGCAAAAATGAATAACCTGTCAGCGGCCGGATCAAGCAACTGACCGAGCCTGGTCACCTGGTTGAGCGACCGTGCCAGAAGTCCGTCAAGAAAATCGGTGGCGCTCGAGATAATCAAAACCACGAGAGCAAGCAAGTCTTCGCCGGTAATTACCAGCACGAGAAACACCGGAACGAGGATGAGTCTGGCAAAACTCAGCAGATTTGGGACCGTGAAGATCTGGGTACCGACTTCAAAGGTACGTTTGGTCTCCACAGATTGGAAGTCTACTTAACCCTTCAGGACAATCGTGCGTTAACGAGACCTATGGCTTCCATCAGCGCGTACATTGTGGTCGGGCCTACAAAACTGAAGCCGCTCCTTCGCAGTTCTTTGGACAATTCTGCCGACTCCTTCGACCAGGTCGCTCCCGGTTTCAGAGCATCGGGTTCAGGCTTGAAAGACCAGACGAGTTCGGCAAGCCCGACGGTCTCCCGAAGCTTAACGGTTGCTCTGGCATTCTGCATTGTGGCTCGGATCTTCAATTGGTTCCTGACAATGCCTTCGTCGTTCAAAAGTCGTTCAACATCCGCCTCAGAGAATGCTGCGACAGCATCCGGATCGAAGCCTGCAAAGGCTTGCCTGAATGCCGGCCGCTTGCGAAGGATCGTGAGCCAGGACAGCCCCGACTGAAAGGCCTCAAGGCTGATCCGTTCGAACACTCCCCGCTCGTCGGTAACCGGGAATCCCCATTCATTGTCGTAGTAGTCCTGTAACAGCGGATCTGAGTTCGCCCAATCGGGTCGAATCGGCTCTGGTTCGCCTGCAAGCTGCCTGCTCATCGAGACTCCAGTTCCAGAAGAGTCGATTTGGCTTCCAGGCCGCCGCGATATCCTCCGAGACTGCCATCTGTTCGCAATACGCGGTGGCAGGGCAGGACGATCGGGATCGGATTCGTCGCACAGGCCGTCCCAACCGCACGGGTGGCATTTGGACTGCCTGCGGCTACAGCGAGCCTGCTGTAGGTGCTAGTCGCCCCATAGGGGATCCTGGCCATTTCTCCGAGCACTCGCCGACGGAACCCGGTGCTCAGACTCAGATCAAGCGGCAAATCAAAATCACGCCTTTCCCCTCTGAAATACTCATCGAGTTCTCTGGATTCTTTGTCCAGCTTTGAGGGGGACTCGAGAATTGCCGGACTGAGTTTTCTGGAAAGCTCATCAAGGACTTCCTCCCTCTTTTCATTCTGGAAAGCCAGTCTCACGAGTCCCCTGCTTGTGGATGCGATTAGAAGCTTTCCGATCGGGGAATCGATCTCTCGAAATGCAACCGCAAGCAATCCTTCTTCCTCCGACTCTCGCTCGAGCCGTTGGTGTAGTCTCGCGAGGGTCGATTCGTCCACCTGCCGCAGCTCCTCCAGATTTTCCAGCGTTTCCATAATCAGTCTCCTCCAGTGATTTTGCTGCGCAGGCTAAACAGTCCATCTGAGGATGCTTTCCTGACCGACTCCGGCGATCCGCCGATGATTGCCGCCGTCGCAGCGTGGCTCAGGCCCCCGAAGTAGTGATGGACTATCGCAAGTCGCTGGCGCTCAGGCAACCCGGCAATACTCTTCCAAAGATCGAGATCCGAACCTGCCGCCCTGGTCTGCATGCCTGCGTCTTCGGTTAGCTCCGTTTCGTTTGCAATCCTTCGGGATCTGGAACGGAGCAGGTCCATGCACTTGTTGTGCGCAATGGTTACGAGCCATCCGCGAATACTCGAATCCGGTCGAAGGCTCGGATAAGCCCGAAGCGCCGCAAGGAACGTCTCTGCCCAGGCATCCTCGGCGTCAGCGGTTCCCACAAGAGCTCGGCAAACGCTCAGAACGCTCGCGCCGTGCTCCCGAACGATTTCTTCAAACGGCCTCATACCCACTTAACGATTCAAGTCGAAGTTTCGTGAGGTCGGATGCAAAATTGCTCAGACCGGTACCGGTGATCTTTCCGGGAGTACTTTCGGGTGGCTTGCCGCCATGTGTTCAAGCACCCTGACGACCTGGCTGCTGTAGCCGTACTCGTTGTCGTACCAGACGTAGACCACGAGGTGATTGTCATTACTGATGGTCGCGAGCCCGTCGACTATTCCTGCCCGGTGAGAACCCACGAAGTCGGTGGATACCACCTCCGGAGAGTCAATGAAGTCGATCTGCTGTTGAAGAGGAGAGTCTAGAGACAGGCCCCGCAAGTAGGAATTGACCTCGGAAACCGTTGTGTTCGAATTCAGCTCCAGATTCAGGATCGCCATTGAGACATCCGGAGTTGGAACTCGGATTGCATTACCGGTCAGCTTTCCGGTCAGCTCCGGCAGAGCCTTTGCCACTGCGCCGGCCGCCCCGGTCTCGGTTATGACCATGTTCATCGGGGCAGATCGACCACGGCGATTGCCCTTGTGGAAATTATCGGTGAGGTTTTGATCGTTCGTATACGCGTGAACCGTCTCAACGTGGCCGTGCTCAATTCCGAACTTGTCATTGATCGCCTTGAGCACGGGAACGATCGCATTGGTCGTGCAGGATGCCGCTGAGACGATCGAGTCCCCGGCGGTTACATTCTCGTGGTTGATCCCGTAAACGATGTTCATCACATCGCCCTTGCCTGGAGCAGTGAGCAGAACCCTTGAAACACCGGGGCAGTTCAGGTGCTTGCTCAGTCCTTCGCGGTCCCGCCAGCGTCCGGTGTTGTCGACCACGATTGCGTTGCTGATCCCATATTTCGAGTAATCCACCGATGAGGGATCGTCCGAGTAGATCACCTGAATCAGGGTGCCGTTGGCGAGGATGGTGTTGTCTTCCCGATTCACCGAGATCGTGCCCTCGAATGGGCCGTGGATGGAGTCCCGCCTAAGCAGGCTCGCCCGCTTGACCAGGTCATCCTCCGAATTCTTGCGGACGACGATCGCGCGAAGACGAAGCCCCTCGCCGTTTCCGGTGTGTGCAATCAGGATACGGGCGATGATTCGGCCGATTCGTCCGAACCCGTAGAGCACGACATCCGTTCCACCAGCCGGGCCGGTCGGGTCGCCGAGCGCGTCAGAGAGTTCCCTCTGCAGGAATTCGTCAAGATCGCCGCCCTGAGCTCTGAACCTCACTGCCAGCTTTGCCAGGTCTATCGATGACGCTCCTGGGCGCAATTTGGAAATAGCCCGCAGAATCGGAAGGGTCTCATCGATCGGAAGTTCCACGTCGTTGATCTGGCGGGCGAAGCGGTGGGCCTTGAGGATGGCAACCGGGGATTGGTTGATGAGCCTTCTGCCATATATCGATACGACTACTCCCCTGTCGCGATAGAGCTCCCCGATTAGAGGCACCATCGCCTCTGCGCTGGCCATCCGCTCGTTCCACAATGCGCGCTCTCGCTCGCGCTCCTGTTCGCGTTTCAAGTCGATTCCCTCCCGCAGGGCCGCCGGTAGCAACTGCCTGAGCTCTGGAGCCTTTTGGGCTCGATTTCCGAATCCAATGCTACTTAGCCGGTTGTCAACTTCTTAGAGTGGAAACTCGAATTTGACCTTGAAGAATCGTGATTCTTTAGGTGTGGCTAAAGTGAGATCGCTCGCTACCTGCGCATGGCGAAAACGAGATCCTGAGGGTTCGACTCTCCTTCCCAGGTGCCGGTAAGCAGTGCAGACTCGGAAACTGCGCCCTGAATGCTGTTCGGCCAGTGCAGGTTCGATCCATCAAGAACTCGCTGGACGATGAGTACGAAACCGGGGGTTTCGACTACAGTCCGGCGTCCATCCCGATGGCTGGAAACGTTGAGCGCCGTCGGAGTCTGGCAGTAGGTCGTCGAGCTTCCGGATCCCTTCACGAGTGCAGAGGGCTCGCGCTCAACCATCTTGCCGTCGATTTCTATCCGCAGCGTTGCCTGCTCGCCGCCCATTAGGGCCGCATCCGCAGTGGTCACGAGGTACACCGGGTCACCCGCTCCGTCGTATACCCATCGTTTTCCAAGGACGGAGTGCTGCATATTACCGATGAACGCCCCTTCACCGCCTTCCAATGGGGCCTCACGATAGGTGAGCGGAATTTGCAGCAGCGGGCCGTTCCCGGCTCTCACAAGCAGCGTTTCGACTCCGACTTTCCCGGCTGGGTCATCGAAGCGAAAGGCGGCTACCCGTTCAATCGGCTTGCCCGCCTCTCCAACGAACCAATCCTGTTTCGGCGCCCAGTCATCCAGCAGCTCGGTCTTGGATGGGGACAATTCAGCGTTGTGCAATAGGGCCATGATCTAACCCTATGTCGACTTGGCCATAGGCCGAAGGGTCAGAATCTGCTCTGCACGGCCGAACGGTCCGGTCAGGTCGTGGAGAACTGTTGAGGTTAGTCCGACCCCGCCTGCACCGAAGGTCACCGAGTTCTCGAGTCCGAGCCATTCGCCCCTCGGTTCGCGGTAGAGGTGGATCTGCAGATCGACGTTCGGGAAAGCCCAGCTCCCCGGCGGCACTCGAGTGGCGATCCCATTGCTAGTGTCAGCGAGGCCGAGCAATCTGGCGGTGTCGGAGATTTCTGCGTCGGCAAGGAGCGGATGCCCGGTTCGCAGCCATGCCCTGCCTCGACCCGGTCGGTGCTCGGGCAGCAAGAGTGCCTCGATCGAGTGGATGTAGCCGCCCGGCCAGTCCCCCAGATCCCACGGCTTGCTGGCCGCCTCGGGGCCCGGCATCGGCTGGTCCTCGATCCCTTCGATCGAGCTCGAATCGATTCGCTGCAGGCGCCAACCCCTTGCTGAGACTGCGATTCTGTCGTTGGCTTGAAGATCTGCCTGCACAAGTTCGATAGTGCGCCCGGCTCTAAGCATCTGAAGTCTGACCTCAAATTCCCCTTCGGGAATGAGCCCGAGTATCTCAAAACTGAGTCTCGCCAGTTGCAGTTCGGGCCTCGGCTCAAAGCGCTCAATCAAGTGGGTGAGGAGTCCGGTGACCGGGGCCATATGCTGCTCGTGGGGATTCCAGGCTCCCTGCGCGTGAATCGACGATTCGAATCTGCCGGCACCTAGTGCGCGATAGAAAGGTTCTGCAATCGAACTCACGAGTTAAGACTAAACGGCCTCTTGCTGATCTACCTGGCTGTGCATACGCCAAACGAAGTCAGGGGCCGCGGCTTGAGACCGCGACCCCCTTTGAACCTAACTGCGGTTCAGGCCTCGCTCATGGCTGCCTTCTCCGCCTGGCCCTTTGCCGCATAGTAGGCGGCGCGGGCGGCGAGGCGACGGGACTGCTCCTCCTGGCCGGCATCCAGAATGTCCTGGGAAACCTCAACATTCGGAACACGGCTCTTGCCGTTGTACTTGGCGATGTAGGCGTCGAGCTCCGGCCCGGACTCCCACGAGGTAATGAGGCAATAGCGAGGCTGCGGAGAGTTCAGGCAGGTCGCGTGCCAGATTCGCTGAGTGTCCACGATCAGCTGGGCTCCCGCTGGCAGCGCAAGCCGGTATTCGACGCTCGGGTCGGTCTGGTTGTCGCGAAGCACGAAGTAGCTCGTGTCGTCGTTGGTGAGGTTGAAGAATCCGCGAACGATCCAGCCGGTTCCGTCTGGGTTCAGGCGGTTGTTGTCGTCCTGGTGAAGGTTGTACAACGCGTCCGCGTAGTTGTTCGGCTGCAGCTCAATTACCCGGCAGCGGCCGACGTTAGCTCCCGGCTCCTGCGCCCTGCGAACCAGATTCGGAGCCTTCTCGACCTGAGACGGAATCCAGACGCCGTCCTTATCGGTGCGCGGCGGCTGGTGGTTCCAGAAGCCGTTCACTTCAATCTCACCCTTGGCGCTTGCCAGAGGCGCGAACCTGGTCTCACCGGAGGACTTCCAGTCGACATACTCGATGTCGAGCCACTCCTTCGGATCCTTTGCCTGGTCGTATTGATCCAGTACTACATAGCCGGTCTCTTCAAGAGCGGCGCACTTTATGTATCCCATTTGGCGTACATACCTTTCATCGGGGCCAGCACGTTTTAACAGGCCCAACTTAGGCAAGCCTAACAGGGGGCTTCGAATAGACTTGAGGCCGAAACGGTGAGGGCGAGAGGTCAGGTAGATGGCGACTGCGGCCGCGAATCTGAACGCGAGTGCGGTCAACACTATCCAGTGGCTCTCAGCGGGTCCGACGATCGTCGTTCCGGTGTATCAGCGCCAGTATCGCTGGGATATTGACGGCTGTGAACAGCTGCTTTCGGACATCCGTCGAGTGGCGGATGCCCCGGAGGGCCGGTCTCATTTCATCGGCTCGATCCTTTCCTCAGTTTCAGAGGGCAGTGGCGATGAACTCGTGCTCATTGACGGCCAGCAGCGGATCACGACGATCATGCTCCTGGTCGCGGCACTCCAGCACAGTATTCGGGAGGAAGACCCCGCCCTCTCGGCCGAACTCGAAAAGGTGCTGCTGCGTGGAACCGACCCGGTGCAGACAGCTCTGGTTCCGCACCTTGCCTGGGCGCAGGTCTTCGAGCGAGTGGTGCTCGGCGGCGGAACAGGGAGCATTGAAGACTCCAGGTTCGACGACAACTACGCCTTTTTCCGAAGCCAGATTCCTTCGACCGAGGTGGAGCGGATCTGGCGCGGACTGCAAAGGCTCGAGCACGTTTCGATCAGCCTTGGCGGCGCCGCCAACGCTCAGCAGATTTTCGAGAGTCTGAACTCCACGGGTGCACCGCTCCGGGATCACGAACTGATTCACAACTACGTGCTCATGGGGCTCACCCACACCCAGCAGTCCGAAATCGAAAACGACTATTGGTTTCCGATCGAGCAGGCGACCGGGGAGGCCATTGGCGACTTTTGGCGCCACTTTCTCGTCATGCTCACCGGCATAGAAATCGATCGAGGCAATCGCCGGGTCTATGAAGTATTCAGGAGCCGATTCCCGCGACTGGATATGCAGACCCTGCTGGAGCGCGCCATCAACTGGAAGGCGTTTGCCGAGGTCTACGGCGAACTGCTCAATCCCGGTTCGATTGAAGACCCCGAGATCTCCAGACAACTGGGGTGGCTTTCCGGCTTTGGCCGCGGAATGTTCCCGCTGCTCATGCGGGCTCTTCAGGAATTCAGGGCTGGGAGCCTGAGCCGAACAGATCTGATTCAATTGTTCGAATATGTGCAGTCGATGCTGCTTCGCAGAACAATTGTCGGAATCCCAGTCGACCGCATGGTTGCAAGGCTTTGCCGCGCCTGGCTCGCCGGACCGGACGAGCTACTGCGAGCGATCTCGAGAATCACTCCATCGGACGAGAGAGTGCGGGTTGCGCTCAAGTACACGCCGCTCCCCCAGCCGCAATACGTATTCCAGCGGCTCAACGGGCTCGCTGACGCTTCGAGCTTCGGCGTAGACCACGTTGCGCCGCTTAGCCCCGCCGACAACTGGAGCGCTGACGGAATGCGCGAATGGAAGGACCTTTCAGAAGACGAGCAAAACAGTTTCCGTTCTCTCGCACCGACTCTGGGCAACCTCGTGATGATTGAGGATGACCTGGCCCAGTCGATTCTCGACTCCCCGTTCAAGTCAAAGCAGTCCGCCTACAAAAGAAGCTCAATTGCGGCAACCCGCGAAATTGCAGATCTGAATGCCTGGTCTACCGCGGCCATTGCAGAGCGCACTGCGCAGTTGAGCCTAGAACTCGTGCAGGTCTGGCCGACGCCGTCTGTGGTTTCCATTGACGACGATGGGCTCACTCCGATTCTTGACGCGAAGCGCAGAAAGGGCTGGCCCCCCGGCTGGAATCGGGAGTTCGACTATGTCGAATATCGCGGCGAGCACTGGGAAGTGCCGGATGTGAAGTACCTCTTCAATCGGGTCTTCAAGCGGCTTTGGGCGGACTCGCGCAGCGCTGTGGTCTCATTCAGTACCCGAAACGGGGGGCCGCTGTTCAAGACTCAGGCCTGGAACGGCCACTGGGACAAGGTCGACGAAGACAACTATCTGTACATGGGCTGGGACTCCGGCTACATGCTCGCCGCAGTTCAGGGCGTGCTCGAGGAGGCTGGAATCGCAGCCGAGGTTTTCGTGAAGTACTCCTACCTCGGCGAGGTGCTTTGAAGTGACCGAAGCGCAGGCACCTGAGCGGATTTCCAGCACTCCCCGAAGCTGGCTCTACCTGGCTTTGGCGATAACTACTGAGGTTTCCGGATCGCTGAGCCTTCGAGGTGCCATTGACGCACCCTGGCTGTACTCGATTGTTGCGTTCGGGTTCGTTGCCTCCTTCGTGTTTCTTAGCCTCGTGCTCAAAGAGGGAATGGGGATCGGCGTCGCCTACGGGATCTGGGGCGCCTGCGGGGTCGCGCTCACCGCCGTCATGTCAATGCTTCTCTTCGGGGAGTCGATTACCCCGCTAATGGGAATCGGAATCGTCGTGATCATCGCCGGAGTGCTGACCATTGAACTCGGCTCGCAGGCCGCTGAGCGGAAGGCGGCCGGACATCCGAAAACAGCGCCATCAACTCGGGAAGGAGCCGACTCGTGAACCCGATTGCCTGGTTCTTTCTCTGCTCCGCAATCCTGCTCGAAGTCGGCGGCACCCTCTCACTGTGGATGGCAGTCAAGTCGAACAGGCTTTGGTACATAGCAGTCGCGATCGGCTACCTGAGTTCGTTCGCAATGTTCGTAGGGGTGCTCGAAAATCACATGCCGCTGGGTGTTGCCTACGGAATCTGGTCAGCAGCCGGAGTTGCGATAACTGCGGTGTGCGGAAAGCTGCTGTTCAAGGAACCATTCACCTGGGTGATGGGACTCGGGATCGTGCTCGTCATGCTGGGTGTGCTGCTGGTAGAAATGGGCGCCGGGCTCTAGATTCCCGGTTGCCGTTTTGCGCAGCGCTGCCGCAGGGCACTGAGGTCAGATTCAGCACCCCGCGACGGGTCCAACTCAGAGATTCTGGTCGCTAAGCCGGTAGACCGGGATGCCCTGCTCATCCTTCTGCCGCCGATATTTCGAAGGAGTCCAGCCCTCCAGCTCGAGTTCACGCGCGCGCTCGGGCCAGTGAAACAGGTCCGGCCCATGCTCCGGGATAGTTCCGACTTTGAGATCATCCATAGAACTGAGAATCGCCTTCGCAGCCTGAAGGGCGCCGAACTTCGGCTCGAAGTCGATGAAGTTCCACATCCATGCGATCGCGGTCCCCACCTTGAAACCCGACCAGACTCCACCTCTGATGACTTCCTCGGCATCGCGCCTTGCAAAGGCGCGCTCAAGGTGCTCCCATCCCTCGCGCCGACGTCGATCCAGTTCGGCTCCGCGACTGCGATCGAACTCGGCACTGGCCTCCGCAATCCGCTCGGCGAGTTGCTCTACCGAGATCTCTTCGCCTGATTCCTCCGACCTGAAAGCGACCGGGACGTGGGACTTAAGCACATCCTGGATGACCATGTCGCGTTGCGTGAGTGAGAAAGTCTTTCCCACCTGCTCATACCTCAGCGGCAAGGCCTCCCACCACCGCCCGTCACTGACCTCAATACCATCGGCAATCATGGTGATCACCCCTCTCCGGGGCGACGCCCCATCGATACTTGCGGTGCGATTTTTCGTACCGCCCGTTCTACCCCTGGGGCACCCGGTTTCGATGGATTCGGGTTGCCGCGCGACCGGCCAGGTACCTGTGGTCGCGACTCTTGAACGTAAGACTGACCTTAGCAAAGGCCGACGACATTGGTGCTATCTGTGCTCTTGACGCCCTGATCCGAAGGCAATGCGGCCCGGCAAAGGTGAGAGAGTGGGACGAGGAGGAAGAAATGAGTTCACTTGAAGTTCGAATGGTGGTCCTTTCCACCGAAAACCTCGACGAATCGATCAAGTTCTACACCGAGACCCTCGGTTTTCCGCTGAAGTTCCGTGATGGAAGCCACTTCGCTGTGCTTGACGGCGGCGCGATTACGATCGCGATTGCGACATCCCTGGACCACCCGATGATCGGGACGACTCTTGTGAGCATGAAGACGGATGACGTCGACGGCTTCGCAAAATCAATCGAGGAAGCCGGCGGCGCGATCATGAAAGGTCCGTACGATGATGCACACGAGCGCCGCGCGGTCGTTTACGACAATATGGGCAACGGCCTCGTGCTTTACTCGCCTCTTGCCAGATAGGTCTGGTCACAAATCAAGCCGGGCTCATTACCCGATTCGACGCTAAGGCTTGAGAGTTCAGCGGGAACGATCCGGCCAATTGTCGGCGAGCTTCTTCAGCAGCCTCGCAAGAGATTCCTTTTCCTCGGCACTGAAATTGGCGAGGGCAGCATCGAGGGGAGCACGCCGCTCAGAACGCAATCGTGACGAGAACTCCCGCCCGTGATCAGTAAGCACGACGAGGGTTCGGCGAGCATCATCCGAATCCGCCTCTCTCGAAAACAGCCCCCTCGATACCCCCTGTTGAACCAATCGAGTGGCTCTGGGCTGATCGACACCGATTTCTTCAGCAATCTCGCTCACGGTAACCGGTTTAGTCGACCTGCCCAGAAAATCGACCGCTCTGGCAATGGCCATGAAGCCAGCGAAACCCTGGATGTGCGGAGCATGATCGTGAGGACTGTGCACATGCGGTTCGTGCTGACCCCTCGGTCCACGCAGTCCACGCGGTCCACGTGGTCCACGACCACTTCCCCGCAGTCGAAACAACGACTCTGCTATCTCCTCTGCGAACCCAGAGTCTGAATCTTCATCGCTTGCTCGATTACTCACAACATCGATATTACATGCAACTTGACAAGTAATCTATTTACATGCAATATTACATATACATGCAACTCAACAAGTAAGGAACAAACATGGAAACCCAGTACACAAACTTTGAACCACGCCCCCGTCGCCGTCTGCTGAAGATGGCTGGCAAACTCGCCGCAAGCGAGCACGCCCGACTCGACAGTGCTCGGGAAGCCGTTTCAGCGGAAGACCTGGAAGTCACCCTCAGGACCCTCGACACCATTGCCGAGGCAATGAAGGCCGACAGGGCCACTCGAACCGACTTGCCAAAGGGCCGTCGGCGCGGTCACCACGGTCACGGCCACTATGGACGCGGTCATTACGGACACGGTCACTATGCACACGGTCACTTTGCTCACGGCAACTTCGGCGCAGGCCAGGACGACTTCGGCTTCGAGGATCGCAGGTCGGCATTCAAGACCCAACTCGCTTTCGAACGCGGCTTTGCAGCCGGGTTCGATCGGGCGCAGACTAAAGGCGCGTAAGCGGCAGGAACAAGTCGTCGACGATTGAAAATATGCGCTCTTCCGACACCGGCTTCAGGGTCATAAGTAGGTCCTGACGCACCAGATCGAAAGGCATCGCCAGCAAAGCTCGGGGAACTCGATTCAGGTCGAGTTCCCCCTTTTGGTGGGCAGTCGCTTTCGCACCGGTTGCGCTGTTGCCCTGTATTTGTCTGCCCGGGCGCAAGGAGGTTGAGGCCGCGGCAAGAGCAGCCTGAAGGCTCGGGAGCTTGCGGGCGATCTGCCTAGAATGTTTAGGTCGCTGTTCCTCAACAGCTCGGTCGAGACGCGCCGTATGCCGATCCTCAAGACGACGCTCCAACTAGGGGGTCGTAGTCATGATTGAGCAGTCCATTCAAATCGCCGGATCGTTGCTGATCCTCGCCGCATTCGTCGCTTCGCTTCGCGGCTGGCTAAACACCAAGTCCCGGGTCTACCTGATTTTGAATCTCTTAGGCTCTGCGATTCTCGCAGTTGATGCCGCAATCAGCTTCCAACTCGGATTTCTGTTGCTCGAAGGAGTGTGGGCGATCGTATCCGCGATTTCGTTGGCTAACGTGCTTAAGAGCGGAACAACTGGAACGGTCGAGCATTAGCAAGATGCGGCTTTGAAAATCGCAAAGTGCCGGCGACAGTACTGGTCGGGCTGACAAGATTTGAACTTGCGACCCCATGACCCCCAGTCATGTGCGCTACCAAGCTGCGCCACAGCCCGTGACAACTTGAACAGTTTAGCGGAATGGGGCGGCGATTGACTTCAGGCCGTGCGAGCGGGCCGATTGGGGCTTGGTTGGTGCAGACTTGGGCATAGGTTCAACGAGGGGGTTGTGGATGTCCGAGAGTTTTGACTTCGTCATTGTCGGCGCAGGATCGGCCGGCTGCGTACTGGCCAACCGACTCAGTGCAGGCGGCAAGTACAGCGTGCTCCTGCTGGAGGCGGGAGGCCCGGACAAGAAGCAGGAGATCCACATTCCGGCTGCCTTCTCGCAGCTGTTCCGCTCCGAAGTCGACTGGAACTACGACACGGTTTCACAGCCCGAACTGCACGGCCGCAGCATCTACTGGCCGCGCGGCAAAATGCTTGGCGGGTCATCCTCGATAAACGCCATGATGTGGGTTCGGGGCTTTGCCGCGGACTACGACGAATGGGCAAAGCTCGCTGGTCCCTCCTGGTCATTTGAGGCCCTGCTCCCCCACTTTCTCGAAGCCGAGCGAATCGCCGGCGCAGACGGCGTTGAGCACGGAGCGAACGGCGCAGTTGCAGTGAATGCCCAGCGCAGTCCCCGGTCTGCAACCGCCGCGATACTCGAGGCGCTCCCCGAAGCCGGGCTGCGGGTCGATGAAATCGCGAACAGCCGCGAGCCGCAGGGCTTCAGCCAGACGATGGTCACTCAGCAGAACGGCGCAAGATTCAGCACCGTCGACGCCTACCTCAAGCCTGCCTCGGGCCGCAGCAATCTGACGGTGCGATCGAATGTGCTGGTCAGCAGAGTCACCTTCGAAGGAAAAAGGGCGAACGGGGTCGAGTACCTCGAAAACGGTACCCGGCAGACCGCACTGGCCAGGCGGGAAGTTATTCTCGCGGCCGGTGCGGTGAACACTCCGCAATTGCTCATGCTCTCCGGAATCGGCGACCCCAAGCCGTTGGCAACCCACGGGATCGATCTGGTCGCGGCATCCGAAGAAGTCGGCCTGAACCTAAAGGACCACCTGGTCAGCGGGATGATTCTCGAGGCATTTCGAGACACCCTCTATTCCGCCCGCAGCCTCGGCCAGATCGCGAAGTACCTCTTCACCAGAAAAGGCATGCTCAGCTCAAACGTCGCAGAAGCCTACGGATTCGTGAAGAGCAGGCCCGAGTTGGCTCACCCCGATCTTGAGCTGATTTTCGCTCCGGTCGCGTTCATCGCCGAGGGGCTCGAAACCTATCAGGGCCACGGGATCACCCTGGGCTGCATCCTGCTCAGACCGGAAAGTTCCGGAATCGTGAGCCTGGCTTCGGCCGATCCTGAGGCAAAGGCGGTAATCGACCCGAAGTATCTGAGCGATTCGGGTGGGGTGGACTTCAAGGCGCTAATGTCCGGAATGGCATGGTGCGACAAGGTGCTCAGCACCGAGCGGATGCGGCAGGTCACAAACGGCAGGCACATCGTCCCCGAAAATGCCGATCAGTTGAGCAAGCCCGAGTTGTACGAGGAGACGATTCGCGGCTACGCCCACACCATGTACCACCCGGTCGGAACTGCGCGAATGGGACTGGATGAAGCATCCGTCGTGGATCCCGAGCTCAAGGTGCGCGGAGTGGAAGGGCTTCGAGTCGCCGACGCTTCAGTCATGCCGGAGATAATCCGCGGCCACACTCATGCGCCGACCATCGCAATCGCAGAAAGGGCCGCGAAGCTCATCCTCGCCGACTGAAATCGAGCTGGTCGAAGCTCAATTCGGCTCGAACATTGCGGTGATCGCAGAATCGACCGTGGAATGCTCGAACTCGAAGCCTTCAGACTCGAGCAACTTGGGTACAACCTGCTGATCAGAGAGCAGCAGTTCGTCCGCCGCTCGGCCCATGACCAGCCTGAGCAGCCAGCTCGGCAGCCACAGCCAGTGCGGCCTGCGCAGTGCGGCGGCCAGCGCTCTCGTGCATTCGACTGAGGTTGCCGGGTTTGGACCGACAAGGTTTACCGGGCCGGAAATCTTCGATTCGGTGGCCAGGTAGACGATCGCTCGCGCCTCATCCCGAACTGAAATCCAGGGCCAATGCTGAGTGCCGCTGCCGATTCGCGAGCCCAGACCGAGTCGGGTTGCGAGAATTAGGGGTAGAAACGCACCGCGGCTGGCAACCACTATCCCGGTTCGAACCACAACGACTCTCGACTTGCCGCTGACCTTCGCGGCATCCTCCCACTGGCCAACGACTTCAGCCAGAAAGCCCGAACCGCGGCGTGCTGATTCGTCGAGAACTTCACCCGGACGGTTGCCGTAGTAGCCAACAGCCGAGGCATTGACCCAGATCCTGGGCGGGTTTGCTGAACCGTCGATCGCTCTCGCGAGATTGCGAGTCGCCTCTACCCTGCTGCTAAGGATCTCCTCGCGATGGCGGCGAGTCCAGGGCAGCCTTGAGAGGCTCGCGCCGGAAAGACCGATGAGCGAATCAGCCCAGTCGATGGCTTCCGAAGGAATCGAACCGGTAACCGGATTCCACTGCCAGTCAGAGTCGTTCCTGGGCGCACTCCTAACGAGGCAGCGCACTTCGTGGCCGAGACGACCGAGTTCCTCTTTGACGGCGGTCCCGATCAGGCCGGAACCGCCCGCGATCAAGATTCGCATAGTCGAAGTCTCTCGCGATTCAGCGCCGACCGCAGGCTAAGGGACATTATGGAAGTAGAAGAATTGCGAGGAACTCAATGGTTGCCGAAACGCTGGCCGCCGCCCTCGAACGCGAACATCGCGAGATCGACGGTGGGATTGAAGAATACGTATCAACGCTCGGCGCCGGCGGCGGCGACCCCGAACCCCTGAAACGCGCGATGAAGGGACTCAGGCGCCACATCTACCTCGAAGAAGAAATCCTCTTCCCGCCGCTTAAGAAGGGCGGCGGAGTCATGGCGATCTTCGTAATGCTCAAGGAGCACGGCGAGCTCTGGGACGCTATGGACGGGCTGGATGACCTGCTCGGCTCCTCGACGGATGCCGGCGAACTGAAAAACGCCTGTCAGGAATTGCTCTCCAAGCTCGATAACCACAACAGCAAGGAAGAGCCGATCATCTACCCCCAGGCCGACTCTGCACTGGATGAAGAATCATCGGCCAAGCTGCGCGCGTTCCTGGAGTCGGGTGAGATGCCCGAGGGCTGGCGCTGCGAGAAGGCGAGCTGAAATAGTCCGCTCGCAAGCTAGCGCTTGCGCTTTTCCCGAACTCGCATATTGACATTGATCGGCGAACCTTCGAAACCGTAGATTTCCCGCAGCCTGCGAGTGATGAATCGGCGATACTGCGGGTCGAGGAAGCCGGTAGTAAAAAGAACGAAAGTAGGCGGCCGGTTCGAAGCCTGGGTGCCAAAGAGGATTCTCGGCTGCTTGCCGCCTCGAACCGGATGCGGGTGTTCTGCGGTCAGTTCGGCCAGCAGCGCATTGAATTTTCCGGTGGGAATTCTGGTGTCCCAGGATTCGAGCGCGAGTTCGAGTGCCGGAACCAGTTTCTCGAGGTGCCTTCCGGTCTTCGCCGAAATGTTCACCCTCGGCGCCCAGCTCACGTGGGCGAGGTCCTGTTCGATCTCGCGCTCGAGGTACCTGCGGCGGTCGTCATCCAGCAGGTCCCACTTGTTGAAGGCGAGAACGAGAGCCCGCCCGCTCTCGAGAACGAGATCGATTACTCGGACATCCTGCTCGCTGATCGGCTCGCTCACATCGATCAGCACGACGGCAACTTCCGCCTTCTCAAGAGCCGCGGTGGTGCGCAGCGAAGCGTAGAAGTCGGCGCCTTTCGACAGGTTCACTCTGCGGCGGATGCCCGCAGTGTCCACGAAGGTCCAGGGTTTTCCCGAGATCTCGATTTGCTCATCGACCGGATCCCGAGTCGTGCCGGCGAGTTCGTTCACGACTACCCGTTCGCTGCCAGCGGCTTTGTTGAGCAGCGAAGACTTGCCGACGTTTGGCCGCCCGAGCAGGGCGACTCTCCTCGGTCCGCCGACCTGCCCCTTTGCAACTGCCGATTGCTCCGGCAATACTTTCAGCACGTGGTCGAGCAGGTCTGCCACTCCCCTGCCGTGGATAGCTGAAACCGGCCATGGTTCGCCGAGGCCGAGACTCCACAGGGCTACCGCTTCGGGTTCCTGGTGCGCATCGTCAACCTTGTTGGCGACGAGAATCACCGGCTTTTTGGTAGATCGAAGCAGCTTCACCACGTGCTCGTCGGTGGAGGTCGCACCTACCGTTGCATCCACCACGAACAGCACGGCGTCGGCGAGGTCGATCGCGACTTCCGCCTGTGCGGCTACCGAAGCGTTGATACCTTTAGCGTCGGGCTCCCAGCCGCCGGTGTCGACGAGAGTGAAGCGGCGATCGTTCCACTCTGCCGCGTAGTTGACCCGGTCTCTCGTGACTCCCGGAACATCCTGAACCACAGCTTCCCTGCGGCCGAGGATCCGGTTCACCAGAGCTGACTTGCCGACGTTCGGCCGCCCGACGATGGCCAATATCGGCAGCGCAGGGCTCGCGCCGGTTTCGAACTCTGCCGAGTCCTCGCCGTCGAGCAGGCCGAGGTCGTCGTCTTCGAGTTCGTATTCCTCAAGCCCGGCTCTAAGGGCAGTGACTCGCTTTGCCGCGGTTTCTTCGTCGATAGACTCCAACCGCTCGACCAGTGCGTGGTCAAGCTCAGGGTAGGAATCTTCGTCCGGCACCCACCAATCCTACTTTCAAAGCGGATGCGGCAATTCAGGCGGCTTTGCGAATCACCTTAAGCAGCGCGTCAACTGTCGCCTCGAAATCGAGTTCGGTCGAGTCGATTACGGTAACCCCTTCTGCCGCGTTCATGAAGTCGACGACTTTGAGATCCTGGGCGTCCCTGCTTGCGAGGTCTCTGCCCACTTTCGACGCGGAGTGGCCATCGAGCTCTGCGGCGCGCCTTGCGCTGCGTGCGGCTTCGGAGGCAGTGAGCAGCACCCGAACAGGCGCGTCCGGAGCAACGACGGTGGTAATGTCGCGCCCTTCGGTGATGATCCCCGGTGCGCGACCATCGAGCATGATTCTGCGAAACAGGTTGTTGAGCCACTCGCGCACTTCGGGGATTCGCGCTACCTTGCTGACCACCTCGGAAACTCTGGGTTCGCGAATTGCCGAGGTTACATCCGTGCTGCCGACGCGAACAAAGTAACCGTCGGGGTCCAGCCCGATTAGATAGTCGAAGGAATCCAGCAGTGCGATCACCTGCGCCGGATCGTCCAGTTCGATTCCGCGCTCCAGTCCGAACCAGGCGAGTGCCCGGTAGGCGGCTCCGGTGTCCTGATAGTCGAACCCCAGCGCGCGAGCCGCTGCCCTGCTAACGCTGGATTTTCCGCTGCCGGCCGGTCCGTCGACTGCGACGATCAGCCGCTTCACCGGTACGCCTCGGCAATCCGCCAGCCTCGGCCCTCGAGCTCTTCTATGAGTCTTTGCTCAACCTCCGGCAGCACCGAAATCTCAGCCAGGCCGAACAAAGCGCCCGATGCGTGTTCGAGCCGCAGATCTTCGAGGTTGATTCCTGCCGCTCCGATTTCGGTGAGCAGCCTTGCGAGCTCTCCTGGCTGGTCATCCACCATGACCACGAGCGAACTGAACTTGCGATCCTGACCGTGCTTTCCTGGCAGCCTTGAAACTCCCGCGTTTCCGCCCGCGAGCAATTCAGCGATTGCGCGCCTGGAACCTGGCTTGCCGGTGTCTTTGAGGGTTTGGATGATCGAATCCAGATCGCGATGCACTCCCTCGAGCACCTCGACCACCGGCAGGTTGTTTGCCGCAAGGATCTGAATCCACAGTTCCGGATCGCTCGCCGCGATTCTCGTGGAATCGCGCAGTCCCTGGCCGGCGAGGTTGAGCGAGCGTTCACTCCCGCCGAGTAGTTGCCGGGCGAGCAGGCTCGAAACCACCTGCGGTGCGTGCGAAACCAGAGCGACACTGCGATCGTGCTCCCCCGCACTCATGAGAATCGGCAGGGCCTCGAGGTCGAGGATCAGGTCCTCAATGATCCCGATCATCTTCTTGTTCTCGCCATTCCCGGTTGCGATGACCCACGGTCGGCCGATGAACAGGTCTCCGCGAGCGGAGATTGCGCCTCCGCGCTCTCTGCCGGCGAGGGGGTGCGATCCGAGGTATCTGGAAGTATCGGCACCGGTGCTTCGAAGCTCTTCCAGCACCCGAGTCTTGACGCTCGCAACGTCGGTGACTATCGCATAAGGGAACCTCTCCAGTTCCTCAGCAATGACCCGCGCGGTCAGGTCAGGCGGAACCGCGACCACGATCAGCAGAGGTTTGTCTTCGGCCGAGGCGGCGCGGCCCGCACCGTAGTCGATGGCCAGGTCGAGCGCGGTCGGAGAAGAGTCCTCGACGATTGTGTCGACTCCCCGCGACCGCAGGCCGAGTCCGATGCTTGACCCGAGCAGTCCCGCACCGACTATCCGCACCTGGCCGTCGATCCGACTACCGTTCACGCCGACTTTCCTTCACGCTGATTTTACTTCTTGCTGACTTGCCTTCAGGCTGGGTGCCCTTGTTTGAACTCCCCGCTCGCACCTCGGGATTCGGCTTGTCTCTGCTGACCCTCAATAATTGGCCGATTTCAACCTTAGTAAGGTCGCGCACCGCGCCAACCGGGAGCGACCCGAGGTGCAGCGGGCCGAAGCTGCGGCGAACGAGGTCTAGCACCGGATGTCCAACTGCGTCGAGCATCCGGCGCACGATCCGATTTCTTCCGGAATGCAGACTGAGCTCAATCAGACTCTCCCTCTCAGCCGACTGAATCACTCGGGCAGAATCCACCGAAATCGGCCCGTCTTCAAGTTCGATTCCGGCCCGCAGCTTTCCAACCGTCTGGGCGGTAATCCGACCACGGGTCTTTGCCAGGTAGGTTTTCTGCACCCCGAAGGACGGGTGGGCGAGAGTGTGCGCGAGCTCGCCGTCATTGGTCAGCAGCAGCAGCCCGGAGGTTTGCGCATCAAGCCTGCCAACGTTGAAAAGCCGCTCGGGGTAGCCGGAAGTGAACTCGGTGAGGTCGCGCCTGCCCTGCTCGTCAGCCATGGAACTCACCACTCCTACCGGCTTATTGAGCATCAGGTATCTTCTGGTTGTATCCAGTTGCACGTCCTGACCGTTGACCGTGACCCGATCGCCAAGCTGAACTCTGGTTCCGAGTTCGGTCACGACGACGCCGTTCACCCGCACTTTGCCTGCGGAAATCAGGTCTTCCGATGCGCGCCTGGAAGCAACACCTGCAGCGGCCATTAGCTTTTGCAGCCGTACCCCTTCGACTTCAGGCGACTCCATCGAAACCCTCGGCCCCGTCATCCAGAAGTGGGGAGATGTGCGGCAATTCGTCAAGCGAGTTGATTCCGAGCTGGGTCAGGAGCAGGTCGGTGGTTTCGAAGTGAATCGCCCCGGTCTCACTGTCGGTATAGGCCTCGGTAATCAGCCCCCTGCTGACCAGAGTGCGAACGACCGAGTCCACATTGACGGCCCGAATCGCGGCGATCTGGCCGCGGCTGATCGGCTGCTTGTAGGCGATGACGGCAAGAGTTTCGAGGGCCGCCTGTGATAGCTTGCTCGGATTCTGAGTGAGAACGAAATTACTCACGACCGAGTCGAATTCCGGGCGAACGTAGATTCGCCAACCGCCGCCAACTTCGCGCAGTTCGAACCCTCGCCTTACCTTGCCCTCGCCCTCGCCGTCGTAGTCGGCTACGAGCCTTTCGATCGACTGCCTGACAGCCGGCACTGGAGCTCCAAGCGAAGTCGCCAGATTGACTATGCTCAGCGGCTCCTCCGCGACGATGAGCACGGCCTCAAGCCGCCGTTCCAGGCTCAACCCCAGTTCGGGCTCCAACCCGGACTCCATTTCAGGCTCCAATTCCGGCCTCCTGGTATTCACTGCCGAGATTGGCCAGGCTCGCGTCGCTCCAGTTCTCTGCGGTCCAGCGAATGCTCAATTCGCCGAGGGGCTCGACCTGCTGAAATGCGACTGCATCCACTCGGTACAGCTCAAGAACAGCGAGGAACCTCGCTACGATCTCGCCCCTCTGGCTCACTCCGACTATTAGTTCGCGAAACGACAGCGTCCCCTCGGTTCTAAGTCGGCTCACTACGATCGCGGCCTGCTCCCGGATGCTCACCAGCGGCGCGTGCAAGTGCGCGAGTGAGACCTTCGGCAGTTCGCGAGGCGCCATCGCGAGCGCGGCGAGAGCCGCGAAATCTTCGGCAGTGAGAGTCCAGACCAGTTCCGGAGTGGACTGGCGGTACTTCTCTTCGAGCCGAACCTGTCTTGCGTGTCTTGAAGCCTCGGCTTCGAATCCGGCTCCGAACCAGGCGGAAACTTCCTTGAACGCCCGGTATTGGAGCAGTCTCGCGAACAAGAGATCTCTGGCTTCGAGCAGGGCTACCGCTTCGGCATCCACAAGTTCACCCTGCGGGAGCAGGCTTGCGACTTTCAGGTCGAGCAAAGTTGCCGCGACCACGAGGAATTCACTTGCCTGCTCAAGCTCCTCCGGGCCGTCGAGACCGCGCAGGAAGGAAATGAATTCGTCGGTCACTGCGCTCAGGGCAACCTCGGTGACATCCATTTCATGCTTGGCGATGAGTCTTAGCAGCAGGTCAAACGGGCCGTTGAAATTCGACAGGCTGACAGTGAATTCGGTGGCGGATTCCACCTGAAGGCCGTTTTCAGGCAACGGCACCACGAACAATCAACTCTCTGGCTAGCTGGCGATAGGCTTCCGCGGCCGGAGACTCCGGGGCGAACTCTGTAATCGGGGCTGCGGCGACGCTCGCATCGGGGAACTTCACAGTGCGGGCGATAACAGTCTTGAAAACCCGATCTCCGAACGTCTCCTGTACCCGCTCGAGCACTTCTCTCGAGTGCAAAGTGCGCGGGTCATACATGGTAGCAAGGATGCCGTCGAGAGCCAGAGCGGGGTTGAGCCGGTCCCGCACCTTTTCGATGGTTTCGATGAGCAGCGCAACACCGCGCAGAGCAAAGAACTCGCATTCGAGCGGGATCAGCACCCCGTGGCTGGCGGTAAGGGCATTGACCGTGAGGATGCCGAGCGAAGGCTGGCAGTCGATGAGAATCGCGTCGTAGTCGTTGGCGACTTTGCGCAATACCCTCGCGAGAATCTGCTCGCGGGCCACCTCGTTGATCAGGTGAACCTCGGCGGCGGAAAGGTCAATATTCGCCGGAATCAGTTCGAGGTTTTTCGTTCCGGTGTGCTGGATAGCGTCTTCCGGGTTCTGGCTCGAATCGACCAGGAGATCGTAGATGTTGACAACATCGTGCACCGTCGCGCCTAGCCCCGCGGACAGAGCACCCTGCGGGTCGAAGTCGACGCAAAGCACCTTGCGGCCGTAATCGGCAAGGGCTGCGCCGAGGTTAATGGTCGTGGTCGTCTTGCCGACGCCGCCTTTTTGATTGCAGAGGGCGATAATCCTCGCGGGTCCGTGGCCGTTAAGCTTCTTCGGCTCGGGGAAAACTCCTGCCAGAGCCGATTCGCTGCTCTCCAGACCTGCGAGTTCGGCCGAAGTGTCATCCGATCTGCTGGTCACTCTGAGAGTCTACTTGGCGCTACCTCGATCTTGGATGCGCAGTCAGGTACATATCGCGCAAAGTATCGGCGGTCACCTGGGTGTAAATCTGGGTGGTTGAAACAGAGGAGTGTCCGAGTAGTTCCTGGACGACCCGGACATCCGCTCCGCCTTCAAGCAGGTGGGTCGCGAAGGAGTGCCGGAAGGTGTGCGGAGAGGCGGTGATGCCGAGCTTCGCCTGCTCTACCCGGGACTGGATTACCAGCCAGATGTTCTGCCTTGAGAGCCGTGCACCTCTTGCGCCCAGAAACAGCGCAGGGCCGGCTTTGCCCTTCTTTGCAAGCTCGGGACGCACGCGAACGAGGTAGGAATCGATCGCGTTCCTCGCGAAACTGCCGAGGGGAACGATGCGCTGTTTGCCGCCTTTGCCGAACAGGCGCACGAGATCAGTGACCCCGCTCCCATCTGCGTCGATTACATCATCGACATTGAGGTCGACCGCCTCGCTCACTCTCGCCCCGGTCGCGTACATGAATTCGAGCAGGGCCTTGTCTCTAATCGACTGCCAGTCGTCCCCGTCGGTCGTCGAGAGGACTTTGCTCATTTGGGCCACGGTGATCGCTTTGGGCAGCCTTGCCGGGAGCTTCGGCGGGCGAAGATCCGCCGTCGGGTCGAGGGTTGTTTCTCCTTCTTCAACGAGAAACCTGTGGAAGCCCCGAATTGAAGAAACGAGCCTCGAGGTAGAGGATGCCGCGAGCGGCTCCGGCCCTCCCCGCACTTCCTGAATGAATTCGGAGATGTCAAGATCGGTGACCGCACCCGGCTCCCGAATGCCGGAGGCTGAAAGATGATCGAGATATCCGCTCAAATCGCGGCGGTAAGCGGAAATCGTGTTTGCCGAAAGACCGCGCTCGATCGTTAGGAACCGCAGGTAGCGATTGAGGCCCCGCTCGAGACCAGTGGCTTCAGCGGCCGTCGCCACGGCCAGTCCGTCTTGCATGCTCCGCGAGCACCGCGGTTACAGTCGGCCCGTCGCTCAGACTGCCGTCCAGGCAGGCGGCGAGCAACTCTGCAAACGGCACTCGATGGACTTCCATTTGCGCTTCTTCGCCTTCACGAATGAAAACCTCAGTGGCATCACGCAGGCCGCTAGCGCGATAGATGTTAATGAATTCGGTGCTTCCGCCCACTGAGGTGAAAAACGAGATCAGTTCTTCCCAGTCATCGGCCTGAAGATCCGCCTCTTCGGCGAGTTCACGGCGGGCGGTTTCAAGCGCAGGCTCGCCCTGGACATCTCTCAACCCTGCCGGCAGTTCCCACATTCGAGACTTCGCGGGGTGCCGATACTGGCTCAGCAGCACGACCCGGTCATCCGCATCGATTGCGAGAATCATTACCGATCCGGAATGGTCAAGGTATTCACGGACCAACTCGCCATCCCCGAACCGGAATCGGTCTCGGCGAACGTCCCAGATTGCCCCTTTGAATACGACCTGACTGTCGAGTACCTGCGCGGGATCTTCGATGTCGCGAAGATCAGGCAGCTCAGGCATCTACCGTCTCGGCATCCTCAACCTCGAACAGTCTGCTGGCACCCTGACGGTCGAGAGCGGCTCCAACGAGTCCGCGGAACAGCGGGTGCGCCCGGTTCGGCCGCGAGCGCAGTTCGGGATGCGCCTGGGTGCCGACGTAGAAGGGGTGCATATCCCTTCGCAGTTCGACGTTCTCGACGAGATTCCTGTCCGGTGAAATCCCCGAAGTGAGCATCCCGGCCGCAACCAGACGATCGCGGTAGGAGTTGTTGACTTCGTAGCGGTGGCGGTGCCGCTCAGAGACCCGCTCTTCTCCGTACAGTTCGCGAACCAGAGAGCCCTCTTCGAGATCTGCCGGATACAGGCCGAGCCGCATGGTTCCACCCATGTCACCGCCAGCGATGATTTCGACCTGCTCCGCCATGGTCGCAATGACCGGGAACTTCGTTGCCGGATCGAACTCGGAAGAGGATGCCCCCTCAAGCCCCAGCACATTTCTTGAGAATTCGATCACCATGCACTGCAGGCCGAGGCAAAGGCCCAGTGCCGGAATGCCGTTTTCGCGCGCGAATCTGAGCGCTCCGAGCTTGCCCTCGATCCCCCGAACCCCGAATCCTCCGGGAACACAGATCCCGTCCAGATCTGCGAGGCTCTTTGCCGCTCCCTCCGGAGTTGCGCAGTCGTCGGAGGCGATCCAGCGGATATTGACTTTCGTCTGGTGGGCGAAACCTCCGGCACGCAGAGCCTCTGTTACCGAAAGGTAGGCGTCCGGCAGATCGACGTACTTGCCGACAAGGCCGATTGTGACTTCGAACTTCGGTTCGTGCACTGCCTCAAGCAGCTCAGCCCAGCCACTCCAGTCAACTTCACCCGCTTCCAGGCCGAAGTGTTCGATGATGTAGCCGTCGAGGTTTTGGGCGTGCAGAGTGCCAGGGATGTCGTAGATGCTCGGTGCGTCCGGACAATTGATAACCGCCTCACCGTCAACGTCGCACATGAGCGCGATCTTGCGGCTCATCGATTCCGGAACCGGGCGGTCGCTGCGCAGCACGATCGCGTCCGGCTGAATACCGATCGAGCGCAAGGCGGCCACCGAGTGCTGAGTCGGCTTGGTCTTCTGCTCCCCTGCGGCACTTAGGTAGGGGACCAGAGAAACGTGGACGAAGAAGCAGTTGGCCCGGCCGATTTCGTGTCGCACTTGCCTTGCCGCTTCGAGAAATGGCAAAGATTCGATGTCGCCGACGGTGCCGCCGATCTCGGTGATGATGACATCCGGTTTTGGGTCGTCGTGCGACTGGAGTCGCATGCGGCGCTTGATTTCGTCGGTGATGTGCGGAATCACCTGAACCGTGTCGCCGAGGTACTCGCCTCGCCGCTCTTTGGCGATCACCTGCGAATAGATCTGGCCAGTAGTGACATTCGCGGCCTGACTCAGGTTGATGTCGAGAAAGCGCTCGTAGTGTCCGATGTCGAGGTCCGTCTCTGCGCCGTCATCGGTGACGAAGACTTCGCCGTGCTGAAACGGGTTCATGGTTCCGGGATCCACGTTCAGATACGGGTCAAGTTTTTGCATAACCACCCGCAGCCCGCGAGCAGTAAGAAGGTTTCCGAGGCTTGCAGCGGTAAGGCCCTTGCCCAGACTCGAGACCACTCCTCCCGTGACGAAAATGTGCTTTGTAGTCTCGTTCTGATTTCTAATCGCCACGGATTTGCAGTTTATCATGGGGCACCGTCGCTACGCCGGGCGACAGGCCGAAAGTCGGGCCGATCCTCAGATCGATACGATGTTCCGGTCAGGCTTTCAGGCCAGCCTTTGTGCCGTTTGCAGGAGTTCGCGCGCGTGGGCCATTCCGCTTTCGGAATCCGACAGTCCGGAGAGCATTCTGGTGAGTTCTTCTGCGCGATCATCGCCCTCGAGACGCTGGACGCTGCTCTCGGTGATTTCGCCATCTGTGGACTTGAGCACCCTCAAGTGGTTGCTCGCGAAGGCTGCTACCTGCGGCAAGTGGGTCACGACGATCACCTGAGCGCTCCTGGCCAGGCGCGCCAGCCTCTTGCCGATCTCGATTGCAGAGGCTCCGCCAACCCCCGCGTCGATCTCGTCGAAAATGAAGGTCGGCACCGGATCGCTCGCTGCTATCACTACCTCTATCGCGAGCATAACCCTGGACAATTCTCCGCCCGAGGCCCCGCGGCCGAGAGGTCGAGGTTCTGCACCCCTGTGCGGTTTGAGCAGAAAGCTCACCTGGTCGCGGCCGGTGGTGGAGTAGTCCTGACTTTGGGCAACCTCAACCACTATCTCGGCATCGGCCATGGCGAGTGCCTTTAGCTCTTCGGTAACGGATGCCGCCAATCGACTCGCTGCGACCTTTCGCAATTGACTCAATCGGTCACCTTGCTCGATTAGCAGACTGCGAAGCGAAGTCACTTCGGATTCCAGCGACTCGATTCGATCAGAATCCTGATCCAGCTCCATTAGTCGCCTGCTGCCGCTTTCAAGCAGTTCGAGAGTCTCATCCAGGCTGCCGCCGTGCTTTCTGGCCAGCGCAGACAATTCCGCCCTTCGTTCCTGCACCGACTCGAGTTCGATCGCGCCCTCAGCGTCAAGGCCGGCAAGGTAACCTGCAAGCTGGCTCGCGGCCTCGGATACGGCAAAGGAAGCGGAAGCAATAGCTTCGGCGATTCTTGCGAGCTCCGGGTCGAAGGCGGCTACCCGATCCACCTGGCGTCTGGCCCCTTCGACGAGCCCTATCGCGTCCCGGGAATCATCGCCCGCCTGGGCGGAAAGCGCCTCGTGAGCGGCGGCGGCGGCGATCCGCAAGTCCTCCAAATTTCCGAGCCGCTCTGCGCGTTCTGCAAGTTCGAGATCTTCGCCCTTCCGCGGGGCGAGTCGCTCTATCTCGTCTATCGCGAGTCGAAGCTCTTCTGCTTCTTTAGACCGCCGGTCTCGCTCGGCCACAAGGACATCCAGCTCTCGCCTGGTTCCCTGCCAGCTCTCAAAAGTCTCCTGGTAGCTGCCCAGTGCGGTCGCAATTTCAGGGCCGCCGAAACGGTCGAGGGCTTCTCGCTGTGCGCTCGCCGACCGCAGCCTGATCTGGTCAGACTGGCCGTGTACGACGACCAGTTGGGCTCCGAGTTCGCTCAACACTCCAACCGGGGTAGAACGCCCGCCGACGAGAGCGCGACTGCGGCCTTCTGCGGTGACCGTCCGCCCAAGAACGAGAGCGCTGCGGCCGTCGCCAATCGGGTCCAGATCACCGCCAGCTTCAGTTGTACGCCTGGCGACTTCGCCGTCGGAATCGACAAGCCAGTGTCCTTCAACCACCGCCGCTGCGCTTCCGCGCCTCAGTATCTGGCTATCCGCCCGTTCTCCGAGCAGGAGTCCGAGAGCGGTTACAACCATGGTCTTACCGGCTCCGGTCTCACCGGTAAGCACCGTTAAGCCTGCCCCCAGAGGAAGGGTCGCCGACCCGATTACTCCAAGGTCCCGGATGACGAGCTCTTCAATCACGCCGGCTTGCCTTCATTTTCAGCCGGTCCCCTCCAGCCGGTTACCGGAAGGTTGAACTTGGAAACCAGACGATCGGTGAACGGTCCGCTGTGCAGTCTCGCGAGCCGGACCGGAGTCGGAGACTTCCGCACGATAACCCTGGCTCCCCTTGGCAGGTCTCTCGTTCTGCGCCCGTCACACCAAAGAACGCCGCTGCCCTGAGTGCGATCAAGTACTTCAACGGCAAACACCGAATCCGGGCCCACGACGAGCGGTCTCGCGAACAGAGCGTGTGCACTTAGCGGAACCAGGAGCATCGCCTCTACCGTTGGCCAGACTATGGGGCCGCCGCCAGAGAAGGAGTAGGCGGTGGAACCGGTGGGACTCGACATGACGATCCCGTCGCAGCCGAAGCTGGAAAGCGGGCGGCCATCGACCTCGACTACCACTTCGAGCATCCGTTCTCTGCTTGCCTTCTCGACAGTTGCTTCGTTGAGCGCCCAGGTTTGATAGACGGTTTCACTGCCGACCTGAACTTTGACCTGAAGGGCCATTCTCTGTTCGATTTGGTAGTCGCGACCGAGCGCTCTCCTAATGCTCGACTCGAGCCCGTCTTTCTCCGCCTCGGCGAGGAAACCGACATGACCCAGGTTGATCCCCAGTAGAGGAGCATTCGAGTTGCGGGCAAGTTCGGCAGCTCTCAAAATCGTTCCATCTCCGCCCAGGACGATTACCAGTTCGAGGTCAGCGACCGAGACTTCCGCGAGAGATTTCAGTTCGAGCTTCGAGTCGTGGCCGAGGAGAGCCTCACGATCTTCGTGCGGGACGACGGGAATTACGCCGCCAGCCTTGAGCATGCGACTGGTCGTAGCCGCCGCATCGAGGCTCCCCGGACGACCGGTGTGCGCGACTACCAGAATGTGCCGCTCAGCCACTATTCCTCCTCAGTGATGTTGATCGGAATCGATTCAACCGAACCAAGTGATTCAGTCCAGTTCATCAACGCGCCGCTTCCATTCTGTCGGATGAGCGACACGAGCGGTTGAGAACCAGGCGAGATATTCCCTGTTCCCGCGACTGCCTTCAATTGGGGAGGAGACCAATCCAATCGTTTCAAAACCCGAATCGGATGCCGAATCCAGCACCTCGAGGACCGCCTGCTTTCTTGCCCTCGAGTCAAGAACGATCCCGCCCTTCGACCTGCCACGACCGACTTCGAATTGGGGCTTCACGAGGGCAACTATTTCCACTTCGCTCGAAAGCGACCGGGCCAGCGCCGGGAAGACATAGCTCAGGGAAATAAACGAAACATCGATTACAACTAGGTCGGGAGCCGGCAGTCCGCCGCTCATGGCTTCCAGGCTTTCGCGGGTCAGTTCCCGAATGTTGAACCCTTCTACGACTCTGACTCTTGGGTCGGATCGAATCACCGGGTCGAGCTGATCGTGTCCAACATCCAGAGAGATTACCGAAGCCGCACCCCTGGCAAGCAGAACCTGGGTGAAGCCCCCGGTTGAAGCTCCAACGTCGAGGCAGTTTCTGGCGGCGGGCGCTATCTGGAATTCGTCTAGAGCGCGGTCCAGCTTAAGTGCCGCCCGGCCGACCCAGCTTTCGCTACTAGCCTCAATCTCAATCCGCTGGCCGGGCGCGACTATGGTCGACGGTCGCTGCTCGAGTCTGCCATCCACTTTGACGAGGGATTGCCTGATCAGTGCAGCGGCGGCGCTTCGCGATCGAGCCAGCTCAAGGCGCTGCAGCGCAACATCGAGTCGCTGTGATTCTCGATTGTCTGCGGCTCTCGGGCCGGTCTGCACTATTCGGAATCCGAATTATTCAGAACGCGACTGGCTTCGTCGTAAAGGGCGGCGTATGCATCAGCTCGGCGATCCAGCGGCTGCTCTTCAATAATTTTCAACCGGTCGATAAGCGCGCTGGAGTCCGTCGCCGCGTTCTCGCCGGAATCATTGACCTTGCCTTCTTGCGAATCCACGCTCCTAGGATAGTTGCTCGACCGACGCCTGCCTTCGGAAACGACCAGCCAACTAGAATCGCAGGATGTCAGATCAGGTCAGATTCGTCCTGCTCTTGCGAGGGGTCAACGTCGGCGGCGTCGCAATAAGAAATTCCGCTCTGCAGTCTGTGCTCGAAGCCGCATGCCTGACCCAGGTTCGACCCGTGCTCGCGAGCGGCAATGCCCTCTTCTCGGCCGATGCGGACCTGTCCCAAGTCGAACTCGAATCGAGGGTGCGTGAGGCGCTACTTGAGGGGTTCGGCTTTCGGTCGGCGTTTGTGGTCAAGCCCCAGTCTGAAGTCGGGGAAATTGCAGGTTCCTACCCATTCCCAAGGAGCGATGAAGACTTTCATCCTTACGTAGTCTTTTCGGCGACTGGCACCTTCCCCGAAAGCCTTCTCGAGGCGACCGTATCGATTGCTTCTGAACTTGATCTCATCGAAGCGGGCGAAACTGTGATTTACTGGCGCGTTCCGAAGGGCAACTCGCTCGACTCTCCTTTCGCGAAACTGCTCGCGAGGAGAGAGTTCGCGGATGGCGTTACAACCCGAAATCTACGCACGATTGAAAAGCTTTCGAGCGGCTGAGACGGCGCTCAGGCGTAGATTGCGGGATCGACCTTGAGACCGTAGATTGCGAGGCCGCTCGACCAGATCGCCTGGGCGCCGGCCCGAAGCAAATCGATTCTGCTGCTGCCTGGAACCGGTGCGGAGACTTCGTTTTCGGTCATGGTCACGATCGAGTCGCGGACGGTAACAGTTCGCTTGCCGTCCGCGTCGATTTCAACCCGGGGCTGCGGATATTCCTCGTGCAGTCCGCGAAGATCCTCAATCACGAAGGCCGGCCTCGAGTCCGGATCGGCAGCGAGTACCTGTTTTGCCTGATCTGCCCCGGTCAGCACGAGCAGCGACTTCACTCCAGCCCGATTCGCTCCGAGGATGTCGGTGTCGAGCCGGTCGCCGATCATGAGCGGGTTCTTCGAGTCGAACCGTTCGCGGGCAAAGTCAAAGAGAGCCCGTTCCGGCTTGCCCGCGACTATCGGCATCCGGCCGGTCGCCAGGTGTACAGCCGAAACGAGAGTCCCGTTTCCTGGCGCCATTCCCCGTTCGGTAGGCAAAGTCCAGTCGTTGTTGGTTGCAATCCACGGCACGTCAGGGTTGTGCAGTGCGAAGGACGCCTCGGCGAGTTGCTTCCAGCTCACGTCGGCGGCGAAGCCCTGCACCACGGCCTGCGGTGCGTCCTCTGCGGACTCGGTGATCCGGTAACCGGATTGCTCGAGTTCGCGCCTGAGTCCGTCTCCGCCGACCACGAGGACTACCGCTCCCGGCGATACTAGTTCCCGCAGGCTTCGCATTGCCGCCTGGGGCGAGGTGAGGATGTCAGAGGGATTGGTTTTCAGGCCGAGGGAATTCAGTTGCTCGGATACACTCTCCGGAGTGCGTGAAGCGTTGTTGGTCAGGTAGGTAACCTGAAGCGACTTCTGAGCCTTATTCAACGCCTCGATGGCGTGCGGAATCGCCTGTTTGCCTCGGTAGACGACTCCGTCAAGGTCGGCGAGGATCAGGTCGATGCCATCCAGAGGGGTGTTTTTAGTCTTCGACATCATTTTCAGTCTCGGCTTCATTTGCAGTCTCAGCCTCGGATTCAGCTTCCGTTCCGATGTCGTCTTGAGTTTCGTCTTCGACTTCTTCAAAGACCTCTATCGGAAGGTCGTCGGCTTCGTCCGAGGATGCCAGAGCAGCAGTCGCGGTATCCGAAAGCAAGAACCACTTCTCGGCTTCGGCGGTTCTACCCAGGTCTTCGAGCACATTTGCATAGGCATCGAACAGCCCGGGGCTCCATGGGAAAGCCCGATCGGGATCCAGTTGCTCAATCTGCAGCTCAACGAGCGCCTGCTCACGCTGGCCGAGATCGAGCCGAGCTCCAGACATGGCAATTGCAAGCTCGACCTGAACAGGCACCGGCAACTCGGACTTAGGAACCGAACGACCAAGTTCGAGCGCCCTCTCGGGCCTGCCGAGTCCCCGTTCGCAATCGACCATCATCGGCAGTTGATCATTGCTGCCTGAAAGCCTTCGGTAGGTCCGCAGTTCTCTCAGTGCCAGAGCAAAGTCCCCGTTGAGATACGCCGTGATCGCAAGAGTCTCGCGAACCACGCTTACTCGACCGGCACGCCGACTCGCCGCTATCGCGTGCTGGTGAGCGAGCTCCGGGTCAGTCTGGGCAAGCATCCCCGCCATGACGAGGTGCCTGGCAACTTCATCGGCGTTCTCCTTGCTAAGCGTCTTAAGCTCTGCGCGGGCGGCGCGGTCAAGTTGCTCAGGTTTGATTTCTTCTGGGATGTCCGGAGCATCGAATCTCGCCCTGACCGATCGCAATTCATCCGCTTCGGTTCTCGGCCTGCGCTCTTCGCGGTCGCGAGCATCTCGAGCCCCGCCGTCGCGGGGCCTGCGCTCTTCGCGGGGTCTGCCTTCGCGAAGCTTGCCGTCCCGCGCGCTCTTCTCGCGAGGTTTGAAGCCGCCCTTATCGGGAACACGCTTTCTGGGCCTGGCAGCTTCCGATCCGGCTGCCTCGGGGCGGTCTTCACCAGCTCCTGTCCTGTTTGGACGACCAGAACCCGGACGACCAGAACCCGGACGTCCGGAGCCGGAGCGGCCAGAACCCGGACGTCCGGAGCCGGAGCGGCCAGAACCACCTGGGTGGCCTCGACCCGGCCCTCCGGACGGTCGACGCGGACGATCGGAGTTATCCGCCATTCCTACCCCTGCCCTTCAATCAGATTCTCACCCATTTGGAAAGAACCCGCATCGCCAAAGTTACTTAACGAGATATGGCCACCAGCTGCAAAGCAGCGGTGGCCATATCGCGAATAAGTCCGGCGGTGTCCTACTCTCCCACAAGGTCGCCCTTGCAGTACCATCGGCGCAGAGAGTCTTAGCTTCCGGGTTCGGAATGGGACCGGGCGTTTCCCTCTCGCTATGGCCGCCGAAACACTATTGATTTATGAATCGATTGTGGCCAGAACTTGGGTTCTGGACGCAGCTCCCGACCGTAAATCGGGAACCACAAAGTGGACGCGAACGTTACTCATTCATTCAAAGAATGGTGTGTTATCAAGTTGTCGGCTTATTAGTACAGGTCAGCTGCACGAGTCTTTAGTCCTCGCTTCCACATCCTGCCTATCAACCCAGTAGTCTAGCTGGGAGCCTCTCCCCCTAAGGGATGGAAATCTCATCTTGAAGCTGGCTTCCCGCTTAGATGCTTTCAGCGGTTATCCAATCCGAACGTAGCTAATCAGCGGTGCTCCTGGCGGAACAACTGACACACCAGAGGTTCGTCCGTCCCGGTCCTCTCGTACTAAGGACAGATCTTCTCAAATTTCCTGCGCGCGCAGAGGATAGGGACCGAACTGTCTCACGACGTTCTAAACCCAGCTCGCGTACCGCTTTAATGGGCGAACAGCCCAACCCTTGGGACCCACTCCAGCCCCAGGATGCGACGAGCCGACATCGAGGTGCCAAACCATGCCGTCGATATGGACTCTTGGGCAAGATCAGCCTGTTATCCCCGAGGTACCTTTTATCCGTTGAGCGACAGCGCTTCCACAAGCCACTGCCGGATCACTAGTCCCGACTTTCGTCCCTGTTCGACCTGTCAGTCTCACAGTCAAGCTCCCTTGTGCACTTACACTCGACACCTGATTGCCAACCAGGTTGAGGGAACCTTTGGGCGCCTCCGTTACTTTTTGGGAGGCAACCGCCCCAGTTAAACTACCCACCAGGCACTGTCCCTGATCCGGATTACGGATCGAAGTTAGATATCCAATATGACCAGAGTGGTATTTCAACAATGACTCCACAAGCACTGGCGTGCCCGCTTCAAAGTCTCCCACCTATCCTACACAAGCCACACCGAACACCAATACCAAGCTGTAGTAAAGGTCACGGGGTCTTTCCGTCCTTCTGCGCGTAACGAGCATCTTTACTCGTAGTGCAATTTCGCCGAGTTCGCGGTTGAGACAGCTGGGAAGTCGTTACGCCATTCGTGCAGGTCGGAACTTACCCGACAAGGAATTTCGCTACCTTAGGATGGTTATAGTTACCACCGCCGTTTACTGGGGCTTAAATTCTCAGCTTCGCTCCGAAGAGCTAACCAGTCCTCTTAACCTTCCAGCACCGGGCAGGCGTCAGTCCGTATACATCGTTTTGCAACTTCGCACGGACCTGTGTTTTTAGTAAACAGTCGCTTCCCACTGGTCTCTGCGGCCTTCTGAGGCTCCAGGAGCAAGTCCCTTCACCTTTCAGGCCCCCCTTCTCCCGAAGTTACGGGGGCATTTTGCCGAGTTCCTTAACCACGATTCTCTCGATCTCCTCGGTATTCTCTACCTGACCACCTGAGTCGGTTTGGGGTACGGGTGACTAAAACCTCGCGTCGATGCTTTTCTCGGCAGCATAGGATCACTGAATCCACCTTGCGGCGTCCCATCGAGTCTCAGCCTTAGTGAGAGACGGATTTGCCTATCTCTCGGCCTACGCTCTTAGACCGGGTCAACCATCGCCCGGCTCAGCTACCTTCCTGCGTCACACCTGTTAATACGCTAACCGCACCAGCATAGGGTCGAGCGCTAGCCCCGGAGCTCCTCCCCGAAGGGATCGGTCACCGGTATTCGGGCTCTTAGCATTACTGGATTAGTTTGGGCGGTTTTTCGTCAGTACGGGAATATCAACCCGTTGTCCATCGACTACGCCTGTCGGCCTCGCCTTAGGTCCCGACTTACCCAGGGCGGATTAGCCTGGCCCTGGAACCCTTGGTCTTTCGGAGGACGGGTTTCTCACCCGTCTTTCGCTACTCATGCCTGCATTCTCACTCGTGTGGCGTCCACGGCTGGTTCACACCGCCGCTTCGCTCGCCACACGACGCTCTCCTACCACTCCGTGCGCCTGGACATTCTTGCGAATGCCTGGCTATAGCACGAAATCTACAACTTCGGTGGTGTGCTTGAGCCCCGTTACATTGTCGGCGCAGAATCACTTGACCAGTGAGCTATTACGCACTCTTTTAAGGGTGGCTGCTTCTAAGCCAACCTCCTGGTTGTCACTGCAACTCCACATCCTTTTCCACTTAGCACACGCTTTGGGACCTTAGTTGGTAGTCTGGGTTGTTTCCCTCTCGACGATGAAGCTTATCCCCCACCGTCTCACTGCTGCGCTCTCACTTACCGGCATTCGGAGTTTGGCTGACGTCAGTAACCTTTTGGGGCCCATCGGCCATCCAGTAGCTCTACCTCCGGCAAGAAACACGCAACGCTGCACCTAAATGCATTTCGGAGAGAACCAGCTATCACGAAGTTTGATTGGCCTTTCACCCCTATCCACAGCTCATCCCCTCGGTTTTCAACCCAAGTGGGTTCGGTCCTCCACGCGCTCTTACACGCGCTTCAACCTGGCCATGGATAGATCACTTCGCTTCGGGTCTAGGACATGCGACTGAATCGCCCTATTCAGACTCGCTTTCGCTACGGCTACCCCTCTCGGGTTAACCTCGCCACATATCGCTAACTCGCAGGCTCATTCTTCAAAAGGCACGCTGTCACCCCTGCTATGGAGGCTCCAACGGTTTGTATGCAAACGGTTTCAGGTACTATTTCACTCCCCTCCCGGGGTACTTTTCACCTTTCCCTCACGGTACTTGTCCGCTATCGGTCATCTGGGAGTATTTAGGCTTACCAGGTGGTCCTGGCAGATTCACACGGGATTTCTCGGGCCCCGTGCTACTTGGGATACTCTCCGCCGCTGCTCGACATTTCGATTACGGGACTGGCACCCTCTGTGGTCGACCTTTCAAAGTCGTTCATCTATATCGAGCATGTCAACGTGAACTTCGGCAGAAGTTCCTGAGAGTCCCACAACCCCGACCATGCAACGCCTGCCGGCTATCACACATGATCGGTTTGGCCTGTTCCGCTTTCGCTCGCCACTACTAACGGAATCGCGGTTGCTTTCTCTTCCTGTGGGTACTGAGATGTTTCACTTCCCCACGTTCCCTCTACCCGCCCTATATATTCAGGCGGGAGTCACCAGGTAACATTGCTGCCCCTGGCGGGGTTTCCCCATTCGGAAATCCTCGGATCGAAGTTCTGTTATCAACTCCCCGAGGCTTATCGCAGATTCATACGTCCTTCTTCGGCTCCAGATGCCAAGGCATCCACCGTCTGCACTTAGAAACTTGATCTCACATGAGTAAGAATCGATCGGCCGTATCCTTGCGGATCCGGCAGATTGACCAATGATTTGATTACTGCCTAAGCAGCAATCAAGTCTTGTGATATCGAGATCGGAAAGATCTCTATATCTAAGATGCTCGCGTCCACTGTGTAGTTCTCAATTTGCGGGCGGTACCTTCCGCGACTGGATGTCCAGACGACGAAAGGTCCAGAGGATTCGGTTCGAATCGCCCCTGTTAGTCTTGCGACTTTCCGGATGGCTCCTCGGCCCGGTCCCTCAGGACCCAACAGCGTGCATTGGCCAGGCTGTCCGTCATCCCCTGTTCCAGCTCCCGAAGGAGCGTACTGGAGGGCCGACGTTCGACCCGGCCACTATTCAAATGTTCCACCCATGAGCTAACCCCTCGAGATCGGACGTCTCGAGCGGGCTCTGGATCCGGCGAACCGGATCAGATGCTCCTTAGAAAGGAGGTGATCCAGCCGCACCTTCCGGTACGGCTACCTTGTTACGACTTAGTCCTAATTACCGATCCCACCTTCGACAGCTCCCTCCTTGCGGTTGGGCCACTGGCTTCGGGTGTTACCGACTTTCATGACTTGACGGGCGGTGTGTACAAGGCCCGGGAACGTATTCACCGCAGCGTTGCTGATCTGCGATTACTAGCGACTCCGACTTCATGAGGTCGAGTTGCAGACCTCAATCCGAACTGAGACCGGCTTTTTGGGATTCGCTCCACCTTGCGGTATTGCAGCCCTTTGTACCGGCCATTGTAGCATGCGTGAAGCCCAAGACATAAGGGGCATGATGATTTGACGTCATCCCCGCCTTCCTCCGAGTTGACCCCGGCAGTCTCCCTTGAGTTCCCACCATTACGTGCTGGCAACAAAGGACGAGGGTTGCGCTCGTTGCGGGACTTAACCCAACATCTCACGACACGAGCTGACGACAACCATGCACCACCTGTATACGAGTGTCCAAAGAGTTGACCATTTCTGGCCCGTTCTCGTATATGTCAAGCCTTGGTAAGGTTCTTCGCGTTGCATCGAATTAATCCGCATGCTCCGCCGCTTGTGCGGGCCCCCGTCAATTCCTTTGAGTTTTAGCCTTGCGGCCGTACTCCCCAGGCGGGGAACTTAATGCGTTAGCTGCGACACAGAAACCGTGGAATGGTCCCTACATCTAGTTCCCAACGTTTACGGCATGGACTACCAGGGTATCTAATCCTGTTCGCTCCCCATGCTTTCGCTCCTCAGCGTCAGTTACGGCCCAGAGATCTGCCTTCGCCATCGGTGTTCCTCCTGATATCTGCGCATTCCACCGCTACACCAGGAATTCCAATCTCCCCTACCGCACTCTAGTTTGCCCGTACCCACTGCAGGCCCGAGGTTGAGCCTCGGGTTTTCACAGCAGACGCGACAAACCGCCTACGAGCTCTTTACGCCCAATAATTCCGGACAACGCTTGCACCCTACGTATCACCGCGGCTGCTGGCACGTAGTTAGCCGGTGCTTTTTCTGCAGGTACCGTCACTTTCGCTTCTTCCCTGCCAAAAGAGGTTTACAACCCGAAGGCCGTCGTCCCTCACGCGGCGTTGCTGCATCAGGCTTGCGCCCATTGTGCAATATTCCCCACTGCTGCCTCCCGTAGGAGTCTGGGCCGTGTCTCAGTCCCAGTGTGGCCGGTCACCCTCTCAGGCCGGCTACCCGTCGTCGGCTTGGTGAGCCGTTACCTCACCAACTACCTGATAGGCCGCGAGTCCATCCCTCACCGAAATTCTTTCCACCCTCAGGAGATGCCTCCAAGGGTCGTATCCGGTATTAGCTTCGGTTTCCCGAAGTTATCCCAGAGTCAGGGGCAGGTTACTCACGTGTTACTCACCCGTTCGCCACTAATCCGGCCGGAGCAAGCTCCAGCCTTCATCGTTCGACTTGCATGTGTTAAGCACGCCGCCAGCGTTCGTCCTGAGCCAGGATCAAACTCTCCGTAAATGCTTGATTGCGAGGTCCGTGAGAACCTGCACATCACGTTGCCCGACCGCCGAAGCGATCGAGCGAGTTTGTTCTGACTAATGACTGTCTACTGACAATCAATTGTCCAAAGGAATCTCTACGACTGACCGAAGTCAGCCGACGAGGTTATTTGGCATTTGACATAGTGCACGCTGTTGAGTTCTCAAGGATCGGGCGCGCCTGAATCGATGCCTTCCGGCCGTTTTCAGGGCAACTGCTCTAGCCTACCACCAATGCGCGATTCCGCACACCACTGTCTCGACTTCAGTAGCTGAAGTCGACAGTTACGAACTCGAAGAGCTCGAAGGTGGATTTCCCATCGTAGCCCGTCGTTCACTTTGCTTCAAGAGCAGGGATCCCGCCGGCGATGGAGTCTTTCCGCTTGAGGCTCCGCAGTCCTGCGACTGGCGGAAACCTTTGGGGCGACCGGATAGAACTCTATGCGTTCGGGATGTTCGGTGCAAGTTGTGTGGGATGTCGGGCGTGTCGCGCGGTGGCGCTTGATACTTATTCCACAAAAACGCCGGCGAGGGTCTTTTTCCCTCGGCGGAGGACGGCCATTCCGTTGTGCAATTGAGCGGACTCTAGGGCGGTTTCTGCCGATTCGACCGGGGCGTTGTTGAGGTAGACGCCGCCCTGGGCGATGGCGCGGCGGGCCTCGCCGAGACTTGCAGTAAGGCCGGTGTCGACGAGGAGCTGGGTTACCAGAGCGCCGGGCATGGTCGTGGTATTCGGGATCTCGCGAAGAGCGGACTCGAGGGTTGCGGCATCCAGTTGGGAAATCTCGCCCTGGCCGAAGAGCGCTGCGGATGCAGCCACGGCCGCCCGAGTCGCCTCCGCTCCGTGCACGAGGGTCGTCACGTCGAGAGCGAGCCGCTGCTGGGCCGCGCGCTTGAAAGGCTCGGTCGCTACGGCATCCGCGAATTCTTCGATCTCTTTACGAGAGAGGAAGGTGAACACCTTGAGGCGGTCGATTACATCAGCGTCATCGGTGTTAAGCCAGAACTGGTAGAAGGCGTAGGGGCTCGTCAGAGTCGCGTCGAGCCAGATCGCATTGCCCTCGCTCTTGCCGAACTTAGTTCCATCGGAGTTCGTGATCAGCGGAGTGCCGATTGCGTGCGCGGTCGCGCCCTCTGCCTTGCGGATAAGGTCGGTGCCGCTCGTCAGATTGCCCCATTGGTCGCTTCCCCCGGTCTGCAGCAGGCAACCGTAGGTGCGATAGAGCTCGAGGAAGTCGAGTCCCTGCAGGATCTGGTAGCTGAACTCGGTGTAACTGATGCCTTCGCTCGAATTCAGTCGTGCACTCACGGCATCCTTCTTGAGCATGGTGCCAACCCGGTAGTGCTTGCCAATGTCGCGAAGGAAGTCGATCGCCGACATGGGCGCAGTCCAGTCGAGGTTGTTGACGAGCTGTGCGGCATTTTCGTCTTCGAAGCTCAGAAACTTCGAGACCTGCGCCTGGAGGTAGCCAACCCATTCGGCGACGGTGTCCTTGGTATTGAGGGTGCGCTCTGCGGTCGGCTTGGGGTCGCCGATGAGTCCGGTCGAGCCGCCGACGAGGCCGAGCGGCCGGTGGCCGGCAAGCTGAAGTCGGCGCATGAGAAGGAGCTGTACGAGATTACCAAGGTGCAGACTCGGAGCGGTCGGATCGAAGCCGCAGTAGTAGGTGATTGGCGAACCGGCGAGAAGTCGCTTTAATTCAGTTTCGTCGGTAGAAAGCTGAACCAGTCCGCGCCAGTTGATTTCGTCCCAGATGTCGGCGAAGGAGTCATCGTTTCGCTGCTTGCTCAGGCTCTCGGATGCGGACACTTGGTCAGAATACCAGCGGGCCGATGGGCGTTCGGCTCGACACAGAGGCTGAGCCGCCCGCCCGACAGCGGGTATCCGGTGCCGGCCCAACGATTCAAGTCTGGAACATTGATTTATGCAAATCATGCTTGTATGCTTGATATTCCAAGGTCAAGCGTTGATACTTGATACGCAAAGTTTGGGAGTGTCATGTTCGTCATCACCGCCGACCAGATCGACAGCCGGTCGGGAACCGATCTCGTTAGCGACGCGGTGAGAATGATCAATAGCGGTGAGGTGCGCCCGGTGCTCTATGCTGATCGCACCGTCGGGGATGAGCTCCAGGTACTCGTCGAATCCGGAGCCGATGCGCTTCTCCTTTTGCTGCAGCTCACACGAGCGGGGCGATGGAGCGTCGGGTGCGGAGCAGGCGAGATTGCGGACCCTCTCCCCCTGAACATCCGCGAAGCTGCGGGTCCTGCCTTCATCGCCGCGCGAAGAGCAGTCGAACGGGCGAAGAAGAAGACCAGCCACTTCGCGCTGGAAACCGAACCTCGCAGCCAGAGAGCCGAGGATGCGGAGGCGCTCATCGACTTGCTGCTTACTTTGCGCTCGCGCAGGAGCGCCGAGGGTTGGGAACTATTCGACCTGCTCGAAACCGGACTGAGTCAGGTCGAGGCAGCCGATCGACTCGGCATCTCACCCCAGGCGGTGAGCCTGAGAGCGCGCGCCGCCGAACTCAGGATTGAAGACGCAGCTCGAGAGCCACTTGCGAGAATGCTGGAACTCGTGGGTAGCTTGGAACCTAAAGGAAAGGGGGTTCGCTCTTGAACCTGCCGGACATCCTTGTGTGGAGTTTCCTGTTGCTTCTGCTTGCCGCGGCGGTCGTGCTCGCGCTCCTTGCAAATCGGCGAACGGCCCCGAAGAAGCGAGGACTTAGCTGGCTCATCTTCCCTGTCGTCGTGGTGGTCGCCATAACCATAGGCTTTGCCGCCCTGGGTGGCTGGGACACTGCACCAAATAGTGGATTCCAAGTGGCCGCGATTGCGCTGCTGATTCTCATTGGCGTCATAGGCGGAAGCCCCCTCGTACTGATCGTCCTCAAGCTGGCCGGGAGCGGAGAGGTACCGATCGGGGCGCACGGCGGGATTCTCGTCGGCGAAACTCAGTCGCGGAAACAGGAACAAGAGATTCTGCGCGGCGGGATGACAATCGGCTTTCTAGAGCGCCTCGCGATCATCGGGGGTGCGCTAGTCGGCCAGTACGCGGCCGTCGCAATCGTCATCGCGATCAAGGGCCTTGGCCGCTTCTCCGAACTGGAAAGTGCTGCAGCCCGGGAACGATTCATTATCGGCACGCTGGTAAGTATCATTTGGGCGGCGGCCTGCGCCGCGCCCGCGGTTATCGCCTGGGGTTGAATTCTGAAGGCTCGCGCTTTTTCGGCGAGTGCGCTTTGTAGGGCGAAACCGTGCGATCGCCGGGGATCCAGAAGCGCCAGGGGAACTCTGCCGTGCCGCCGAGGCCGGATACGCCGGTGCGCGGTCCGGTAGCGACTTCTGTGTTACCGCCGCAAAGCTCGAGGCTGATTCGACTCTCAGCGAGATCAGCACCGCCATCATCAAGAGTGATGCCAAGTGCCACTGTCAGCCGGGCGGGCCCTTTGGCCAGGTCGGCATCCGCTCTGGATGTCTGCCTGCGAAAGCGGGCAAGCTCAATGCCTTCCACAATTTCGCCCGCTCGAAGCAGACAGCCGGATGCCTGCCCCTCGGGAGCGCACACTACGTTAGCGCAGGTGTGCATTCCGTAGGTGAAGTAGGTGTAGAGATGACCGGGCTCTCCGAACATGACCGCATTGCGGTCCGTCTTGCCGCGGAAGGCGTGCGAACCGGGGTCGGCGGAACCGTGGTAAGCCTCGACCTCGGTTATGCGCAGGCTCACCGCACCATCGGGAGAATTAACGGTCAGAATCGAACCGAGCAGAGAGGGCGCGACTTCGAAACTCGGAGCTAGCAAAAGCGAACGATTGAGGCTCACTTAAGGCTCTCCAGTCGCGATTTCAGCGCTGCGAGCTGCTCAGCAACCCTCGCGGGTGCGGTCCCGCCGACTCCGTCGCGGCTTGCGACCGAGGTTTCAAGGCTGAGGATCCCCCGAACTTCAGGGCCGAGAGCTGGCGAGATCGATCGCAAATCTGCATCTTTGACCTCGCTGAGATCAAGCCCCCGTTCTTCGCAGAACCGAACCAAAGCCCCGGTGATTTCGTGCGCATCGCGGAACGGCACTCCTCGACGGACCAGCCACTCTGCGACATCTGTTGCCAGCGAAAACGCTTCGCCGGCCATTTCGCGCATTCGATCAGTATTGAAACTGATGGTTGAAACCATTCCGGTGAATGCCGGCAGCAGTACCTCCAGAGTCTCGATCGAATCGAAAACGGCTTCCTTGTCTTCCTGCAGGTCGCGATTGTAGGCAAGCGGCAGTCCTTTGAGGGTCGTCATGAGTCCGGCAAGGTTGCCGATTAGCCGTCCTGCTTTGCCTCTGGCGAGCTCCGCGACATCCGGATTCTTCTTCTGCGGCATGATCGAGGATCCGGTAGAGAACCGATCATCCAGTTCCAGGTAGCCGAACTCGCGACTGTTCCAGATGATGATCTCCTCGGCGAGCCTGGAGAGGTCGACACCGATTTGGGCGGCGATGTAGCAGAATTCGCTCACAACGTCGCGGGCCGAAGTTGCGTCGATCGAGTTCGGCGAGGGCTCGGCCAAGCCCAGTTCCTTCGCCACCAGGCGCGGGTCGAGGCCGAGGGTGGAACCGGCGAGGGCCCCGGCGCCATAGGGCGATTCATTCGCTCTCCTTCTCCAGTCGGCAAAGCGATCGAGGTCTCGAAGCAACGGCCAGGCGTGGGCGAGCAGCTGGTGCGAAAGCAGCACCGGCTGGGCGTGCTGAAGATGGGTCCGTCCGGCGAGAATCGCCTCTGGATATCGCTGCACCTGGCCGATCAGGGCGCGAATCAACTCGGTGGTGAGACCGGACAATGCCTGCTCATGGTCCAGCAGGTAGAGCCGGATGAGGGTCGCGATCTGATCGTTGCGGCTGCGACCCGCACGAAGCTTTCCGCCGAGCTCCGGTCCCGCTGCGGCGATCAGCTCGCGCTCAAGTGCGCCGTGGACATCCTCATCGCTCCCAAGCGGCGCAATTGCACCCTCGGCAACTCTGCACCGAATGTCTTCGAGCGCGGCCGTCATCTGCTCAAGCTCCGATTCGCTCAGGAATCCGGATGCGGCGAGCGCCTTCGCGTGCGCAATCGAGCCCCGAAGGTCATAATCTGCAAGCTTCCAGTCGAACTGCACCGACCGGCTGAGCCTGGCCAGTTCCGGAGACGGGCCGGAAGCGAAGCGGCCACCCCAAAGCGCACCCTCCACCGTGCCGCCCGGGCCGGGCGATTGGTTCTCACTCAAAATGGCCTCCCCAGTTTCAAGCCTAACCAGAGCAGGCTTTTCGTTCAGCGGGCTTTTCGTTCAGCAGGCTTTGACTGGCCGAACAATTCAGTGCTCCAGCAACCAGACGAGCAGTGCCTTTTGGGCGTGCAGTCGGTTCTCGGCTTCGTCCCAGACGACGCTGCGCGGCCCGTCAATCACTTCAGCAGCCACTTCGAAGCCGCGATCGGCTGGCAGGCAGTGCATAAATATCGCTTCGGGGCTCGCGAGGCTCATGAGGTTCGAGTCAACCTGAAAGCCGGAGAAAGCTTCGAGCCGCCTGGTCTTTTCGGACTCCTTGCCCATCGAGACCCAGGTGTCGGTAACGACTACATCTGCGTTGAGAACCGCTTGCTTCGGATCGGTGAAGGTGTTGATCTCTGCGCCGGTCTGCAGCGCTCTCGCCCGAGCGGCATCCAGCACCTCAGCTTTGGGACCGTAGCCCTCGGGAGCAGCGATCCTCAGCTTCATCCCGGCGGTCGCACCCGCGAGCAGGTAGGAGTGCGCCATATTGCTGCCCCCGTCGCCGACGAACGCAACCTTCAACCCTCCCAGCCGGCCGCGGTGCTCTCGAATGGTCAAGAGATCCGCAAGCAGCTGGCATGGATGGAAATCGTCGCTGAGCGCATTGATTACAGGAACCTTCGTTCCCGCAGCCATCTCTTCCAGTCCAGACTGGGCATAAGTTCGCCAGGCAATTGCGGCCACCTGGCGCTCCAGAACCCTCGCCGTATCGGCGGCGGTTTCCTTACCGCCGAGCTGGCTATTGGCGGTACTGATGATAAGCGGAACGCCACCCAGATCCGCGATTCCCACCGCGAAGGAAACCCGGGTTCGAGTCGAGGACTTGTCGAAAATCACTGCTACCGTTTGCGGACCCTCGAGCGGTTTGCGCCCGAACCTATCGCGCTTGAGTTCAATCGCAAGATCGAGGATCGCAGACTGTTCTTCGGGGCTCAGGTCGTCATCCCGCAAAAAGTGCCGGGTCATGCGAGTTCGCCGAGCGCCTTCGGGAAAAGCTCCTCAAACTCCTCTAGCTCCGCGTCTCCGAGGATTAGCGGCGGCGCAAGTCGAATGCTCTGATCTTTGGCAGCGTTGATGATCAGACCGTGACTGAGCGCAGCGGCAGAAAGCTCCTTAGCTCTCGGTTCGGCAAGTCCGATTCCAATCAGCAGTCCCCTGCCGCGCACTTCGGTAATCTGCGGATGCCTGAGACTCTCGATAAAGGACTTAAGTTGCTGTCCCCTACGAGCGGCATTCTCGATCAGTCCGGAATCCTCAATCTCGCGCAATACCGCATTGCCGGCCGCAGTTGCGAGCGGGTTCCCGCCGAAAGTGCTGCCGTGGCCGCCGGGCTGGAACAGCTCTGATGCCGCCCCAAAGGTAACGAGAGCGCCAATAGGGACTCCACCGGCAATTCCCTTTGCGAGGGTAATTGCATCCGGCTGGATCCCGAAGTGCTGGAACGCAAACCACTTTCCGGTGCGGCCGATTCCGGTCTGGATTTCGTCAAGAATCAGCAGAGCACCGAACTTCGAAGTGAGCTCTCTCGCTCGCTCCAGGTAGCCGGCGGGCAATTCGAGAACTCCGGCCTCGCCCCTGATCGGCTCGACCATAAGCGCTGCGACATCCGGGCCGATTGCCTCTTCAAGGGCATCGATAGTCGAATCGATGTGCTCGACGCCGGGGACGAGAGGTTCGAAACCGGCCTGCAGGGCAGGCTGACCGGTGAGCGAAAGGGCGCCCATGGTCCGGCCGTGAAAAGACGATTTAAGGGTGAGGATTCGACTGCGACCGTCAACCGAGTTCAGCCTCGCGAGTTTGAAGGCTGCCTCTGCGGCTTCCGCTCCGGAATTGCCGAACAGAACCCGGCCGGCGGCACCCGCTCCGGTGATTCGCTGGAGGCGCTCGGCGAGCTCGACCTGCGGAGGAGTCGCAAAGTAGTTGGACACGTGCGCAAGTTTGCCGATCTGGGCCGAGACCGCTTCCACTTGCGCAGGGTGGGCGTAGCCGAGGGAGTTGACCGCAATACCGCCGAGAAAATCGAGATAGCGATTGCCATCGGTGTCCCAGACGTGACAACCCTCTCCGCGCTCGAGCATTGCGAGCGGACTCTGGATCGTGCCCATCATGCTGCCGCGGTAATGTTCAAGCCAGTCCTGCATCACTCACTCCAAACGGTAGTCCCGGCCGTGCCGAGTCTTGATTTCGATAGCGGATGCCGCACCCGGCCATCCAGAATTGTCGCGCTCCGAACTCCGGAAGCGACCGCATCGCGGCAAGCCGCGAGTTTGGGAATCATGCCCTGCTCGACTTTCCCAAGCATAGGGTCGACATCGCCAAGGCTGAGCCTGTTTACTAGCGATGATCGATCCGGCCAGTTCTCAAACAGTCCCTCGACATTGGTCAGCAGCAGCAGGCGATCTGCACGGATTGCAGCAGCGATGCTCGCGGCGGCGAGGTCCGCGTTCACATTCAGCAGTTTCGCGGTATCGCGTTCTCTCGCGATTGCCGAGACAAGAGGAATTTCTCCGCGTTCGATTGAATCTTCAAGTAGTTCGGTTCGAACCGTATCGACGACTCCAACCAGACCAAGATCAATCGGGCGGCCCGCGGTGTCTTCGGTGAGTCGGTGCCCGATGAGGAGTCCGTCCTCATCGCCGCGAAGGGCCACCGCTTCAAGCCCTGCCGATCGGAGCTGCCCGGCAAGCGCGGACCCAAGCGCAACCAGCACTTCCCGAACCACTTCGGCTGCGGTTTCGGAAGTTACCCTCTGCCCGTCCCTGAATTCGCTTGCGATCGACCTGCGCTCAAGTTCCGCGGAGATCTGAGGGCCCGCGCCGTGGCTGAGGATCACGCGAATTCCGGCGTCGAGCAGTCCTTTCAAGTCTTCGATGAAGTCAGGGCTGAAATCGCTGTCGCCAAGAGCGTTCCCGCCTACCTTGATCAGGAAGGTCTCGCCGCTGTGGTCGCTGAACCAATTCATAATCAACTCGCGTATGCACTGTTCTCGTGAACGTAGGCGTGAGTCAGATCATTGGTGAGGATTGTCGCACTTGCCGAACCCGAATTGAGTTCGATCTCGAGTAGTAGTTTCCGGGGGCTCAGGTCCACTTCCTCTCGAGGCGCATCGGGAGCGCCCTCGTGGCAGACCCGAACGCCATTCATGCTCACGTCAACCAAATAGGGATCAAACTGCGCCTCGGTCGTTCCGATCGCCGCGAGCACTCTGCCCCAGTTCGGATCGTTTCCGAAGACCGCCGCTTTGAACAGGTTGTTTCGGGCGATCGACCTGCCGACTTCTTCAGCATCGACTTCCGAGGCTGCAGAACCGACCCGGATGGTTATTTCGTGTTCTGCTCCCTCTGCATCGGCCATGAGCTGGACCGCCAGGTCGAGGCAGACCTGATTCAGCGCCGCCTGAAATTCCTCGCGGTCAGGCTCGATTCCGGAAGCGCCGGAGGCCAGCAGGCTCACCTGGTCGTTGGTCGAAGTGCAGCCATCGGAGTCGAGTCGATTGAAGCTCAACCGAACCGCCTCGGCCAGAGCAAGCTGCAGGTCTGCGGAAGCCAGCACGGCATCCGTGGTCAGAACAACGAGCATGGTCGCGAGTGCTGGGGCGAGCATTCCGGCACCCTTGGCCATTCCGCCGATAGTCCAGCCTTGTCCTTTTGCGACCGCGAGTTTTGGCTTCGAATCGGTAGTCATTATCGCCCTCGCGGATGCCTCTCCACCGGCCTCAGAAAGCGACGACACGGCCAGTTCGAGACCGGCGAGAATCTTCCCGCGATCGAGCTGCTGACCAATGAGTCCGGTAGAACAAACGAGCACGTCCCCCGCCGAGACTGCCAGCAACTCCGCTGCCCGATCCGCCGTCGCGTGAACAGTCTGGAAGCCTTCGTGCCCGGTAAAGCAATTGGCTCCGCCTGAATTCAGAACCACCACGTCGGCGCGACCGTCGGCTATCGCCTGCTGGGACCACAGAATCGGATTGGCTTTCGACCGATTCGAAGTGAATACGACAGCAGCGTCGAACCTCGGGCCGCGGTTGACGACAAGGGCGAGGTCGAGCTCGACTGAAGACTTGAGTCCGCACGCGACTCCGGCCGCTTCGAATCCTCTGGCCGCTGTGACGCTCACGGCGCAAGCCCGATCGTGCTCAAGCCGAGGCCCTCTGGCAGGCCGAGGGCAATGTTCGCGCTCTGGATGGCGGCGCCCGCGGTACCCTTCACAAGATTGTCGATCGCGCAAATTGCAATTAGCCGACCGGCTGCACGATCCAGTCCGACCCCGATTCGAGCGCAGTTGGAGCCGATTACCTCTGAAAGCACCGGGAATTCGCCTTCGGGCAGAACCTCAACGAATTGCTCACCACTGTATGCATCGAGCCATGCCTGTCGCACTTGCTCGAGCGTTACCGATGGATCGACCCTCGCGGTCACGGTTGCAAGAATGCCGCGCGAAAGGGGCGCAAGAACCGGGGTGAACGAGATCGAAGCTTCGGCCGGGTTCGAGGCGTTGAAGTTCTGCAGTATTTCCGGGATGTGCCTGTGTACGCCCGCGACTGAATACGCACGAGCAGATCCCAGAATCTCACTCGCCGACAATTCCGGCTTCGAACTGCGCCCCGCTCCGGAGGTACCGACCACGAGGCTGGCCACGACATCCATTGGATTTGCAATTCCTGAAGCGAGCCCCGGCGCCAGGGCGAGAGTAACTGCGGTGGCATTGCAGCCGGGAATTGCGAGTTTCTTTGCAGGAACAAGGTTCCGTCTTTGCCGCGACCCGTCAGCCAAAATGAGCTCCGGCAATCCGTAGGCCCAGGGCTCAAAGAACTTGCCGCCGTAGAACTGGGACCAGGCCGACTCTGATTCAAGGCGGTGATCGGCTCCGCAATCGACAAGCAGGCCAGCAGACACCGAATTTGCCAACGCTCCTGACTGGCCGTGCGGCATTGCAAAGAAGACCAGATCGTGGCCGGAGAGAACTGCCGCCGTGGTCTCCTGAAGTTTCATTTCAGGCAGCGACCTCAACTGCGGATGCAGCTCTGATAGCTTCCGTCCCGCGCTCGTATCGGCGGTGACCGACTTCAATTGCATTTCCGGATGCGCCGCAACAAGCCGCACGAGCTCACCGCCGGCGTAGCCGCTCGCTCCCGCTATCGCTACCGATACCGTCACTTCTTACCTCGACAATCGCGCTCGAATCCTTTGGCTTTGAAGATAGGGCGACGCCAGGGCTGCAGAGAGCCGTTCAGACGCCGCCTAGAGTCGGCGCTGACGTGGGACGCGAACTGGCTCAAGGCCGAACCGGCCGAGCTCGAGATCGCGATTTCCCATGCCCGAAGCATAATGTGTATCTGCCTTCGGACTGAAATCCATGAAGGGTGACCGATTTTGCTGGGATATTCTTTAACCCACGTGCGCTCGACAATCAGCGCTTAAAGAAAGCAGAACCAATGTCTTCACCCTTTGACGAACTTCTAAAGAAGATTCCGATTCGCGATATCGCCAAGCAAATTGGGATGGATGCGAAATCCACCAAGGACGCCGTGGCCCAGTTGCTGCCAACGCTAATCAGCGGAATGGCCGACAATGCGACGAGTTCCGACGGAGCCGAGTCGTTGACCAAGGCGCTTGCCTCCCACCAGGGAACCTCAAAGGCGCGAAAGAAGCTCGCCAACGTTGACACGGCCGACGGTGAGAAGATCGTTCAGCACGTCTTCGGCGAGAAGAAGGATCAGGTCGTTCAGGCCGTTTCCAAGGCCAAGGGAGTCGGCCAGGATGTCATCGCCAAGATCCTGCCGATGCTTGCGCCGATCGTAATTTCCTGGATCTCGGACAAGTTCTTTGGAAGCGGAAAATCCACTTCCACCACAAAGTCGACGAAGTCCAAGTCCACCAAGAAGACCTCTCCGAAGGCTTCGGAGGAGTCGAGCGGAGGCATTGGCGATCTGCTCGGTGGGTTGCTGGGCGGTTCCGGAGGCGGAGACCTGCTTGGCGGGCTGCTCGGCGGGCTGCTCGGCGGGAAGAACTAAGACTATTCCCTGAGCTGGGCACCCAGCTTTTCGGCGGAGGCGACTCCGGCCATTTTGGCCGCGGTTGCCTCCGTCGCAGTTAAAGTGCGATCAAAGGCGCGGAATCGCAAAGCGAAGGTCAGCGACTTGGTTCCGCTTGGCAATCCCTCTCCGCGATAGTCATCTACCAGACGGATGTCTTCGAGCAGTTCGCCCGCTCCCTCGCGTACCGCCTGGAGCACCCTCGCCGCGGGGACCTCCACCGGAACTACGAGCGACAAGTCCTGGGTTGCCGCAGGCAGGGTTCCGATCGGGAGTGCGACTACTTCGGCAGGTGCAATCGCAATCAACTTGGCGAGGTCCAGTTCGAAGACGGACACTCGCGGCCCAAGGTCCTGCTCGGCCGCAAGGCTAGGCAGCAGTTCTCCCGTGAAGCCGACTTCTTCTCCGCCGACGAGCACTATTGCAGTGCGCCCAGGGTGAAGGCCGTCGCGGCTGCCTGCCTCAAACTCTGCGGTGGCTCCAACTGCCCTGACCACCTGACCGACCGCCTCGAACGCATCGGCGATTCCCGCGTGCACTTGCTTTTGGCCCGGCTGCCTGAGGATGCTGTCGCCGAGGAAGAGGCCAGCAATGCGAAGCGGCTGATTCGGAATTGCAGATTCAAGCTCGGCGAGTTCGGCATCCGAGGGTTTTGAATTCCCCGCCGGAAGTGAAATCGCCAAGGGCTTGCCGCCTGTGGCTGGCAAATAGACGCTGCCGAGTTCGAAGAGCTTTAGATCCACGAGTCCGCGAGAGAGGTTCCTCCGAGCTATCTCGATGAGTCCCGGCAATAGCGAAGTCCTCAGGTAGCGGCTCGACCAGTCGAGCGGATTGAGCAGTTCACAGGCTTCAACTCCGGGCTCGAACAGGTCGAGCTGTTCGCGACTGAGGAAGGGATAGGCGAGCACCTCCACCGCCCCGCTCGCGGCAAGCAATTGTGCGGCGGATTTGCGAAGCCTCTGTTCTCTCGTGAAGCCTCGCCCCGGCGGGGCTGTCGGCAGTACGGCAGGGATCAGGTCGTAGCCCCGGATTCGCACTACCTCTTCGGCGAGATCGGCCTTGTCGCGCAAATCGGGTCGCCATGACGGAGGCTCCACTACCAGTCCTGAACCCAGATTGGTACTTGGCTCGACTCTGGCTCCAAGAGCTCGAAGAGTCGACATGACTTCGTCCTCGGTGAACTCGGTGCCGATTACCGAATTCACGAAACCTGCGGGCAGTTCGATTTCCTCAGTGGCTACGGGCTCTCCGACCTGCCAAACGTTGGAATCGGCAGTTCCGCCCGCGAGCTCAACGAGCAATTGCACAGCCCGCTCTGCCGCCGGAATCGCGACTTCGGGGTCAACCCCCCGCTCGAACCGCCTCGAAGCTTCGCTCGGCAGTCGGTGCCTTCGTGCAGAGCGGGCAATTGAAATCGGATCGAAATTCGCAGCCTCCACAAGGACATTCCGGGTAGCCGAGCTGTTCTCGGTGCGCGCACCACCCATGACCCCGGCGATTCCGATCGGACCGGCATCGTCGCAAATCAGCAGATCTTCAGGATCGAGCTCTCGATCCTGATCGTCGAGGGTGGTGATCCGCTCACCATTGCTTGCCCTGCGAACGGTAATCCCGCCCTTGATCAGGTCGAGATCGTAGGCGTGCAGCGGCTGGCCCATTTCGATCATGACGTAATTGCTTATATCGACCGCGAGCGAAATTGACCGGATGCCGGCGAGCCTGAGTCTTGAAGCCATCCAGGGAGGAGTCGGCCGAGTCGGATCGATTCCGCGCACAACTCGGGTGACGAACGAATTGCAGCCCTGCCTGCCCCGAATCGGCGATTCATCGAGCAGCTTCACCGGAACCGGGTTCGACTTGTCCTTTGTCGGCTCCGGTCGCCCGGCCTTCGGACTGCCCGAAGCGCTCGGCGGCAGGGTAGCCGGATCAGTGAATTTGGCTCCAGTCGAGTGCGAGTACTCTCGCGCAATCCCCCGGATCGAAAGCTCGTAACCACGGTCAGGAGTCACGTTTACTTCGACAGCCCAGTCGTTCAGTCCAAGCAGTTCTAGTGCGTCGGTTCCGACCTCCGGGTCGAGTCCGAGTTCCGCTAGCCTCAGGATCCCTGAGTGCTCGTCGCCAAGGCCCAGCTCTCGCTCGGAAGCGATCATTCCATCCGAAACGTGACCATAGGTGGAGCGGGCAGCAATCGGGAACGGACCCGGCAGCACCGATCCGGGAAGAGTAACTACGACCTTGTCGCCCACTTCGAAGTTGTGTGCTCCGCAAACGATTCCGCGAGTCTCGCCGCCTACGTCAACCTGGCACCAGCGAATCGTCTTGCCATTGCTTTGCGGCTCGTCCACAAACTCGAGCACCCGACCGACGACGATCGGCCCGCTGATTTCCGGGACGTGCAAAGCCTCTTCCTCAAGGCCGACCTTAACAAGATCAGCGTGCAATTGCGCCGGGGTTATCCCCTTGGGCAGTTGGGCGAACTCGGCAAGCCAACTGACTGGAACCCGCATCAGACCACCATCCCAAACTGGCCGGAGAAGCGGATGTCGCCTTCAACCATGTCTCTCATATCGCCGAGATCGTTTCTAAACATGAGTGTGCGTTCTATCCCCATTCCGAAAGCGAAGCCCTGATACTCCTCCGGATCCACTCCGGCCGCCCGAAGCACATTCCGGTTGACCATTCCGCAGCCGCCCCACTCGATCCAGCGAGCGCCGCCCTTTGCGTTCGGCTGCCACACGTCCATTTCCGCGCTCGGTTCGGTGAACGGGAAGAAGTTCGGCCGAAACCGGATCTTCGCCTCGGCGCCGAACATGAGCCTCGCGAAGTGCTCGAGAGTCCCTCTCAAGTGCGCCATGGTCAGGCCCCTGTCGATTGCAATCCCCTCCACCTGGTGGAAAACCGGAGTGTGAGTTGCATCAAGCTCGTCCTTGCGAAATACCTTTCCAGGCGCAATCACGTAGACCGGCAGCGGACGCTCAAGCAGGCTGCGGATCTGTACGGGAGAAGTCTGGCTCCGAAGAACGAGCTTCGAGTCCTGCGGGGCGACGAAGAACGTATCCTGCATTGTCCGGGCGGGGTGATCGGCGTCTGTATTGAGCGCATCGAAGTTGAACCACTCGCTTTCGAGTTCCGGACCTTCAGCGACTTCCCACCCCATGCCGACGAAAATCTCGCCAATCCTTTCCATGAGCATGCTCAATGGATGTCTGGCCCCCGGCCTCCATCTGGTCGCGACCTCTGTAACATCGATCCGCTCGCTCTCGAGCCGGATTGCCTCCTCCGCCGCGGAGACCTCGACCTCCCGCTCCTGGAACACCCGGCTCAATTCCGCACGAGCACCGCCGACGAGTTTTCCGGCTTCAGCCCGGTCTTCAGCGGGGACGTCTCGCAGCGAAGCGTTCATTAGTGCAAGCGGGGAACCTTCGCCCAGGTGCGCAGATCGGACCGCTTTCAGCTCTTCGCCCGTGCTCGCGGATGCGATTGCACTCAGGGCAGCCTCCCTGGCTGCAGCTACGTTCTGCTGACTGATTTCTTTGGACTCCGGCACGAGTTCAAAGTTTAGTGGAGCGCGTCGGCCAGTCCGTCCTTGCGGGTCGGAAGGGTGATCGCCCTAGTTCCATCCGCGCCCGGTTGCTTCGGAGTATTCGGCAGGGCCCTACCGAATCGCGGACCGCTCCTGCGTGCAGCGAAGCGCGCAATCCAGGACATCGTGAGGTTGAGTACGAGGTAGATCGCCAGTCCGATTACGAAGAGGGTGAACATGTAGCGGCTGCCGAAGAAGTTCCGGTTATTGCTGATGGTTCTCGAAAGCTCGGGGTAGCTCACGATGAAGGCGAGCGACGTGTCCTTCAAGAGCACGACAAGCTGGGCGAGGATGATCGGCAGCATCTGGCGGAAGGCCTGAGGGAACTCGATTAGCGCCCAGGTTCTCACGGGAGACAGACCGATTGAGAACCCGGCCTCGCGCTGCCCTCGCGGGAGCGATTTCACTCCGGCTCTAAGCGCCTCGCCGATAATTGCTCCGTTGTAGAGCGCAAGACCGATTACTCCCGACCAGTAAGAGCCCGCGGTGAACACAAGGAACACGAAAAAGATCATGAGGAGCACCGGAATTCCCCGAACGAATTCGAGCACCACTCCGGTTATGGCTCGCACCCAGGCGAATTGCGAGCTGCGGCCGAAGGAGAAAAGGATCCCGATCGCTATCGCGAGAATTGCCGCCGCTGCTGCCATTTGAAGCGTTGCGAGCGTGCCAAGGCCGAAGGACAACCATAGATCGCCATTGGCGACAATGTCCCAGCGAGACGGGTCGAACATTCCGGGCAACTCTGCTCCGTTTGCATTCACTCGCGGAGCGGCAAGGGTCAAATACATCCAGACGAAAAAGGCGACTATGAGAATCACGCCGACGGTCGAGGCGATGAGCGACCACCGCTTGGTTCTGGGGCCAGGCGCATCGTAAAGAACGCTAAGACTCATCTGGCCACCACCACTCGCTTCTCGATTGCCCCGGCAATCAGCCCGAGGGGCACGGTGATAACGAGATACAGCACGGCCGCGTAGATCAACACGAGGATTACGCTGCCCGGATTGTCTCTCGTAGCGGCATCCGTTTGCTTGAAGAGTTCGTTGACGAAGAAGATCCCCGCGACAGAAGTGTTCTTGGTCAGGGCGATGAAGACATTGATGAGCGGCGGCACGACCATTCGCGCGGCCTGCGGAAGAACAACGAGGGTAACGGTCTGGGTGAATCCCATTCCGATGCTGCGGGCCGCCTCTGCCTGGCCCACCGGAACGCCGTTGAATCCCGAGCGGATAGCCTCTGCAACGAAGGGAGAGGTGTAGGCGGTAAGGCCGATAAGGGCGAGCGGGTAATAGTCGAGATCCGAACCCAGAATTGGAAGCACGAGGGCGCAAAACATCAGGACCAGCAGCAGTGGAACGTTGCGCAGAATCTCGGTGTAAACAGTCGCGAACACCCGCAGCGACGGCACCGGCGAAATCCGCATGGTGGCAACCAGGACGCCAACTACGAACGCCGCCGCTCCCGAGATCACGAGCAGTTGAAGCGTCATCAGGAAGCCGGCAAGGTACGCCGGGGTGACATCAATCAGCGCGTCCAAGCCTCACCTCCCTGTGAATTCTGCCCGGACTATTGGAACCGGGACTTTTGAGACGGATGCCGACCCGCCTGAACGGGCCGGCATCCGAACTCGGATTAGTTGCTGTAGCGGTTTACCGCCGGAGGCTCCGGCGTCTTGAGCACCTTGCCAGCGGTCGCCTCCCAGGCGGCCTTCCAGCTTCCGTCGGCATATGCCTTCTCGAGTACATCATTGATGAACTCGCGGAACGCGTCGTCATCGTGGCCGAGACCGATGCCGTAAGGCTCTTCGGTGAACGGGTTGCTGATGACTTCGAACTCTCCTGCGTTCTGATCAGCCAGGCCCGCGAGGATCACGTTGTCGGTGGTGACAGCAATTACCTTGCCCTGGCGAAGCGGCTCGAGGCAGTTCGAGTAGGTGTCAGTCGTGATGAGGTTCACGCCGTACTCGGCGATGTTCTTTTCAGAGGTGGAACCCGCAACACTGCAGACGTCCTTGCCGCGCAGGTCCTCCGGGCCGGTAATGCCCTCAGGGTTGCCCGCGAGAACGAGGATGTCCTGACCCGCGTTGTAGTACGGTCCTGCAAACGAAATGACCTCTTTGCGAGCGTCGTTGATCGTGTAGGTCGCGACGACGATGTCGACCGTTCCGTTCTCAATGAACGGCTCGCGGTTCTTGGAAACCGTCTCTACCCACTTGATGTTGTCCGCAGAGATTCCGAGAGCCTTCGCGATGAGCTTGCCGATTTCTACGTCGAAACCGACCGGGTCACCGCTCGGGCCCTTGAGCCCGAACAACGGCTGGTCGAACTTGGTGCCAATCGTGATGGAACCTGCATCTGCGAGCTTGGCCATTGTCGTGCCAGCTTCGAAGCTCGGCTTCTCGGCCGGAGGCGGTGTGTCGCCACCGGGGGCGCACGCCGCGAGCCCGAGGATGCTAACCGTCGCAATCGCGGCGGCCATCAGTCCTTTCCCAAATCTCATTCCTGATCTCCTTTTGTGTTTGCTTACCCACGGACTAGTGGGTAAGGATTTTCGAGAGGAAGTCTTTCGCTCTCGAAGTCTTTGGATTGCTGAAGAATTCCTCTGGCTTTGCCTCTTCGACAATTTCGCCGTCGGCCATGAACAAAACCCGATCGGCGGCCTTTCTCGCAAAACCCATTTCATGGGTAACAACGACCATTGTCATGCCCTCTTTGGCCAGCAAGACCATTACGTCAAGGACCTCCGCGATCATTTCCGGATCCAAAGCGGAAGTCGGCTCATCGAGCAAAATCAGCTTCGGCTCCATTGCGAGAACCCGGGCGATAGCTACTCTTTGCTGCTGACCGCCGGAGAGCTGAGAAGGCATCTTCTTTGCCTGATCGGCAACGCCCACTCTCGCGAGCAGCTCCATGGCACGCTTTTCGGCCTCCGCCTTGGGTACCTTGCGAACCTTCCTCGGGCCGAGCGTCACATTGTCCAGCACAGTCTTGTGAGCGAACAGGTTGAACGACTGGAACACCATTCCGACGTCTGCTCTTAGTTTGGCCAGTCCGCTGCCTTCCTGCGGGAGCGGAACACCGTCGATGGTTATCGAGCCGCTGTCAATCGTCTCGAGGCGATTGATGGTTCGGCAGAGAGTGGACTTTCCCGACCCGCTCGGTCCGATGACTACTACAACCTCGCCCTTGGCGACGGTTGTATTGATGTCCTTTAGAACATGGAGGTCTCCGAAGTGCTTGTTGACCTGACTAATGACGACAAGGGGTTCACCGCTTTGTGAGAGCTCCATGGTTTCGAGCGTTTCATATTCGCTCTGCGAAGGTCAAACTTGCGCGAAAGTCGAAACCGTTACGTGATATTTCAACCCGATTTGAGTGCAATGGCCGATTGGTATAGGCAAATCGCGGCGGCAGTTGCGAGGTTTAGCGATTCCGCCTTTCCAAAAATCGGCAGCCTCAGCGAAATGTCCGCAAGACCAAGCTGCTCATCGGTTAGTCCCCTGGCTTCATTCCCGAACAGCCACGCGGTTGCCCTGCGCAGTCCGCCGGTTGCTTCAAACTCGACCAGATCACTTCCCTTTACATCGGCAGCGAGAACCTGCAATCCCAGTTCCTTCAGAGCGCCCACTGAAACGGCAAGGTCAGGCTCAACCAGAATCGGAATGTGAAAAATGGAACCGACGGTGGCTCGAACCGTCTTCGGATTGAAAGGATCGACACTCTCTCCGCTAACAATCACCAGGTCAGCGCCGGCGGCATCTGCGGCCCGAATCACCGTGCCCAGATTCCCGGGGTCCCTAATTTCGTGCAGGATCGCGGCGAACATGAGCGATTCGGCTCTCGAATTCGCCCGGACTGACGACCAGTCGGCAAGCTCCTGTCGTGCAACCGCCACGACCCCTTGAGGGTTGACGGTGTCTGAGATAGCCTCGAGTACTTTCTCTGTTGCCAGGTGGACTCCGGAAATGCCCTCCAATTCGGATGCGAGCGAACTCGCCGACTGCTGAGTTGCAAAGACTTCAACAACAGTGTCAGGGCTCTCCCTTAACAGTTCAGTAACCGCCTGGGGTCCTTCAACCAGAAAAAGCCCGGTCTCGGACCGAGCTTTTCTGGTTCGAAGCCGCGCAGTCTCCCTGATTCGGGCAGCGCGCGGGTTTTCGATCATCGGCTAAGCAGCCGACTTTTCTTTCGGGGCACTCGTGTCCGCCGGAAGGGCATCCTTCGCGGTCTTGACGAGAGCAGCGAAGTGCTGCGGTTCGTTCACCGCGAGATCGGCGAGGATACGACGATCCACTTCGACTCCGGCGAGGTTGAGTCCCTGAATGAGTCGGTTGTAGGTGAGGCCGTTCTCTCTGGCCGCAGCATTGATCCTCTGGATCCAAAGCCTGCGGAAGTCGCCCTTGCGAGCCTTGCGGTCGCGGTAGGCGTAGACGAGCGAGTGGGTAACCTGCTCCTTAGCCTTTCGATACAGGCGGGAACGCTGACCGCGATATCCGGATGCCCGCTCAAGTACGACCCTGCGCTTCTTCTGAGCGTTTACCGCTCTCTTTACTCTTGCCATTTCGTTTTGTTCCTAATCGTCTCTATCGGCCGGGTTCTACCGACCGAGCAGCTTCTTGATGGCCTTGAAGTCGTGTCCTGAAACCTGCTCGTCGGCATTCAGGCGGCGCTTGCGCTGGCCCGACTTGCCTTCGAGGTTGTGGCGCATTCCGGCCTGCTGTTTCATGAGTTTTCCAGTCCCGGTCACCTTGAATCGCTTCTTGGCGCCGGAGTGGGTCTTCTGCTTAGGCATCCTTTTCCTCTTTCGTGCTTTTCTGTTTCGCTTCTGACTGCACAGTCTCCGCCGGTTCGGAAACCGCTTTCGCGGTTTCGGTCTGTGCGGCTTCGGTCTGCGCGGTTTCTGGCTGAGTCTTTCTGGACTGCTGAGCGGCTCTGCGCGAGTCGGCTTCCGCCTTTGCAGTTGCCTTGTTCTTGAGTGGCGCGATCACCATCACCATGTTGCGACCGTCGATTGCGGGCGAGGACTCAACTGTGCCGAATTCAGCTACGTCCTCTGAGAACTTCTGAAGCAGTCGCACTCCCTGGTCCGGTCGGGACTGCTCCCGCCCGCGGAACAAAATCAATGCCTTGACCTTGTCCCCGCCCTGAAGAAACCCTTCTGCGCGCTTTCTCTTGGTCTCGTAATCGTGCTTGTCGATCTTCAGTCGGAAGCGCACTTCCTTGAGCACCGTGTTGGCCTGGTTCTTTCTGGCCTCTTTGGCTTTCTGCGCCTCTTCGTACTTGAACTTCCCGTAATCCATGATCTTTACGACAGGTGGCTTTGAATTGGGCGCAACCTCAACGAGATCAAGGTCTGCCTCTTGAGCCAGTCGCAGTGCAACATCGATTTTGACTACTCCAACTTGCTCGCCGCCGGGTCCGACTAACCGTACTTCGGGAACTCGGATCCGCTCGTTGGTTCGGGGATCGCTGATAGGTGACTCCTCACACTCAATTTATGGTGGCCAACTGGCAATTGCAGCCGGGCCGCGATCAGAGGGGAATCACCGGTGCGGGCTCGCGACGGCGCGCCCAAAACACCCGGCTCCCTGGCTACCGACTACCTGAGCCGGCGGGGAACCAACAACCCGGTAACCTTAATTTCGATTGCGGGTGGGAGAATCTCCACTTTCACGCCAGAGGAACCTGTGTTCCCCTGAACCTGCAAGAGTCTAACAGAGGAACAGTGCATGAGCGAGCCGGGGGCCAAGAGGCCGGATGACAGCAATCCAGTTGAGGCGGCAAGGGACATCGCAGATGTGCCGGCGGTCGAGCTCATCAATACGGTAGCCGTCCACTTGCTCAGCGCGAGCGCCGTCAAGTGCGGGCTCGCAGACGATCCAGAGCACCAAATGGATCTTGACGAGGCACGGAAGCTCATAACCGCTCTGGCCGGGCTGGTAACGGCTGCGGCTCCGGAGATCGGAGACCACCACGCGAGGCCGCTTCGAGACGGACTCCGGTCGTTGCAGCTCGCGTTTCGGGAGGCGAGCGAGTTTCCGGATGCGCCGGGGGCTGGGCCGGGAGAGAAGTTTACGGGGTCGGTTATTTAGGGCAACTTCTCGGCAGGGCTTGCGACTCGAACCGAAATCGAGTCGACCGATTCAGTAATCAGCCGATCGGCGGCCCAGCGTGAAGTAAGCCTTTTAAGCAGCTCAGCCGTCTCAGACTGCTCTAGTCCGGGCGCAAGCACCAGCGAAACCTGAAGCTCAGCACCCGTTAGCCGGGCTGTTGGGTCTCCCGCCGAGAGCTGAACTTCAAGTATGCGTCCGGATTCCGAGGACACGGAGGCGGCAAAGGCTTCCGCCACCTCTATCGACTCGAAACTGGGAGTCCACTCTTCTTCCTGCGCTATCGCCCAAAGTGCCGGCCGGCGGAGTGCGATCTCGGTCTCAGACATGGGATCGAGAATTACCAGTTCGGTTCCCTCTTCCACGGCCGAGAATGCGACCCTCGAGCCTTCAATAGCCACCGGTCGAGCCTTCGGATTCCATTTGCTCATTGCCGCTACGGAGCTGAAAACCGGGAGCGCCCTTCGTCCATCAGGAGCTTCGACATTGACCACGGAGAGTTCCTGGGACTTGTCGACTCTCTTGCCTTCGGCGGTCCTTCCTTCTTCTCCCAGCACAGTCAGCAAGGGAACCAGAACTCGGCTTAGCGCGAAAACCCTCGCAACCTCCGAGATTCCTATCACTCTGTTTTGAAATCCCGAAACAGCCTCGATCAGCTCTGGCGGTGCAGTGCCATCGTCATTCGGAAACCTGTTGACTTCGAACTGCCGACCCGCCCACGGCTGACCGGCAGAGTCTGCGCTGGACGGAACGAAGGCTGCCACGAGCTAGTTCCCTGCCACATCCAGCGCCTGCGGAAGGGTAAAAGCTCCCTTGTACAGTGCCTTGCCTATGATCAGGCCCTCGATTCCAAGAGGAACCAATTGCCGGATGGCGGCCACATCATCCAGGCTGCTGATCCCGCCGGATGCGATGATCGGCTTCTCGGTGCGGAGGGCGATTTCCTCCAGTAGTTTCAAATTGGGGCCCTGCATAGTGCCATCCTTCGATACGTCCGTAACGACGTATCTCGAGCAGCCCGCTTCTTCAAGGTGCGCGAGGACTTCGAACAGCTCGCCGCCCTCTTTGGAACCGCCCCTTGCGGCCAGCTTTGAACCTCGAACATCGAGAGCAACGGCCACTGCGTCGCCGAATTCAGCTATTACATGTTCGGTCCAGCCCGGATTATCAAGGGCTACGGTACTCAGATTGATTCGCTTTGCTCCTGAATCCATGGCGAGCCCGAGACTCTTATCGTCACCGATTCCGCCGGAAAGTTCGATGTTCACTCCCCTTGCCTGCTTGATGACCTTTCGGATGAGCGCACTGTTCTCGCCTCTGCCGAATGCGGCATCCAGATCGACAAGATGAATCCACTCTGCCCCTTCATCGATCCAGGACTGGGCAATAGCAATCGGATCTCCAAAGCTCTGTTGAGAATCGACATCCCCTTTGGAGACCCTTACCGCCCTGCCTTCGGCAATGTCAACTGCCGGAAGCAGCGCGAGCGGCGGCTCGGTGTTGAACTCACTCATCTGTAGCCATTTCGGTTGGGACCAAGTCTCAGATACTAGTCATCGGTGAGACCGCCCACCCAATTCTGCATCATTCACCGCTCGGACAGACGCACTCGTCGAAGCGAAGACGACCGGCCGCGTTCCTCATGCCTAAGGAATCGGAACTGAGCTCCCGAATCGACTACCTGGAATAGATGGGTGGAATCGCGAGCTGCTCTCCCGGGTGAATTACCGATCCCTGGATTCCATTTAGCCTCGACAGCTCCGCAATTACGTCTCGAGGATCTGCCTTTGGTGCGATCGAGTGGGCAAGGTCCCAAAGCGACTGCCCGGCCTGAACTGTAACGTACTGAAAATCGCCGGTGCCGACGGAGTCTGTTGCGACAGCGCTGCTGCCAAAGCTAAGCCAGGCAATAGAGAGAACGAGGATTGCCAGGGCGAGAGCCGCTACCAGCTTGCCGCGCCTTGTGATTCTCAGGCGGACTACAGGCTGCAACCGAGTTGACCCGGTGATGCCATTTCCTGTGCTGGTGATGACAGTCATTTCAACTCCCTGCTTCTGGACTTCCTGCTTCTGGACTTCGTATCCGGCGCTCGGCCGGGAGCGCCGGATACGAAACTCTGTTCCGAATATATATTCGAATATTGAGAAAATCAACCTCATCTTCGAATATTTGCTTCGATTTTTGTTTGCGACACTCGAACGAATGTTTGCTTCGATCTCTAAAGCTGGATAGAGTTTCGAATGTCGCTAACAGGCAATCACCTACCACCGACATTCGCCCAGGTGGTCAGAACCTCAGACCTCCTCAGGAAGGCAGGGAGAAGAGATGGACGAGTTCATGGAGTCCGAATCAGAAGAACTTATGGACGAACAGTTTCCCGGCGCTGCCAGAAGCTCTACCAGGCGCAGAAGAAGCCTGAGCAGCAAACAGCAGCAAATCCTCGAGGTCATCCAACAGTCGGTTTCGCGGCGCGGTTACCCGCCGAGCATGCGCGAGATCGGAGACGCGGTCGGACTCTCCTCGCTTTCAAGCGTGACCCACCAGCTCAATCAACTGGAACTCAGCGGCTACCTACGCCGCGACCCTAATCGCACCCGTGCCCTGGAAGTCCTAATCGAGCTGCCAACAGCCGAAGATTCCGAAGAGATCTCCGCCCCGCTCGCAGATGCGGCGATGGTCCCGCTCGTCGGGCGAATAGCAGCCGGTATTCCGATTACCGCCGACCAGCAGGTGGAAGAAGTCTTCCCGCTCCCGAGGCAGCTGGTCGGAAAGGGCGAGTTGTTCATGCTCAAAGTCGTGGGCGAGTCGATGATCGATGCCGCAATCTGCGATGGCGACTGGGTCGTGGTACGGCAGCAGAAGGTCGCTGAGAACGGCGAAATTGTTGCTGCGATGATCGACGGAGAAGCTACGGTCAAGGTCTTTCAGCAAAGGGATGGCCACACCTGGCTGCTGCCTCGCAATTCCTCGTTTGCGCCGATTCTCGGTGACTCCAGCGAAGTACTCGGCAAAGTGGTGGCGGTATTGCGCTCAGTCTGAGGCTAGTACCGCTTCTTCGACTCTGAAGCTCCTCGTTGATTCCGCGAGTTCCGGCTCAACCAGAGCGCTCACTCTGGTTCCGGACTCGTCATAGCTGATTGAAAGAACTTCCCCCCTGTCATGAAGGGCTGCAACGAGTTCCCCCTTCTCGTAGGGAATCAGCAACTCGACCCGGATGGTCGGATGCGGCAGCAGGTCCGCAATTCTCTGTTTCAGGTCCTCAATTCCAAATCCTGTCCTGGCAGAAGCAAAAATCGCTTTGGATTCAAGACCCCTGAGCACCAACTGCTGATCCTCATCCACCAGATCGCTCTTATTGAAAACCACGATCTCCGGAGTCGACCTGGAGCCAAGTTCCCCGATGACATCGCGAACAGTGCTCAATTGCGAAGCCGGATCCGGATGGGCGGCGTCAACCACATGAATGATCAAGTCCGCGCGCTCCACCTCTTCCAGAGTCGAGCGAAAGGCCTCGACCAGTTGATGAGGAAGGTTCCGGACGAAGCCGACCGTATCGGTGATGGTGAACTCTCGACCCTCCGAAGTCCTGGCCCTGCGAACTGTGGTATCCAGAGTCGCAAAGAGCGCGTTCTCTACGAGGCTATGAGCGCTAGTCAGTCGGTTTAGCAGTGAAGACTTGCCGGCATTCGTATAGCCGGCTATTACCACCGAGGGGACCATGTTTCTACGGCGGTTTGCCCGATTCGCTTCTCGAGCAGGGCCAAACGAGGCAATTTGCTTTCGCAGTCTGGCCATTCGGGAGTGAATCCTCCTGCGGTCGAGCTCAATTTTGGTTTCACCCGGCCCTCTCGAACCCATGCCGACCCCGGCGCCTACCTGGCCACCGGCCTGCCGGCTCATCGAATCGCCCCAACCGCGCAGTCTCGGCAGGAGGTACTCGAGCTGGGCGAGCTCGACCTGTGCCTTTCCTTCCCGGCTCTTTGCGTGCTGACTGAAAATGTCCAGGATGACAGTCGTGCGGTCGATCACCTTGACCTTCACAACATCCTCGAGAGCGCGTCTTTGGCTTGGCGCGAGTTCCGAGTCGGCGATTACCGTGTCCGCTCCGAGCCGAGCTACAAGGTCTCTCAGCTCCTGCGCTTTCCCGCGGCCGAAATAGGTTCCCGGATCCGGGTGGCTGCGCCTTTGAAGCAGCCCGTCGAGCACGACGGCACCGGCGGTCTCGGCGAGAGCGGCGAGTTCGCGCAGCGAGTTTTCGGCCTCTGCCGTGTCGCTGCCGGAATGAATACCGATGAGCACCACATTTTCGAGCTGAAGTCGCCGATATTCGACTTCGCTGACATCCTGAAGCTCGGTTGACAGCCCGCCCACTCGGGTCAGGGCTCTTCTGTCTTCGATGTCCTGCTGCTGGGATTCGAGTTCTGTTTCAAACTCCGATTCCGAACGCAGGGCGGTTGCGTCCTGCCCAAAAATGGCGTGACTGGCCACCCTCACCCGGTCGGCGGCGAGGATTCTTCGCACGGTATCGGGATCCGAATCCGCGGAGAATGTTTCAGGTTCAGTCATCGCATTAACCTTAGCTGGCTGCTTTTCGGTAAGTTTCTCTGCATGGCTGACGAGCATTATTTTTCGTCCAGACCGACCAGCGAACTTCAATTACGCCCGCTCTCGGCCCCGCTACTCGGCCGCTCGTACCAGCTTGTGACCGCGAGCGGAGTATTCAGCCCCGATCGAATCGACACCGGCACCTCCGTGCTGCTCGCAAACGTGCCGCCGGCTCCCCCTGGGGGAAATCTTCTGGACCTGGGCTGCGGCTGGGGGCCGATTGCAGTGTCAATGGCGCTTGAGTCGCCGAGAGCAACTGTCTGGGCAATCGATGTCAATGAACGCGCACTGGACCTTGTTCGAAGGAATGCGGTATCACTCGGGCTGCAGAACATAACGGCCTGCACTCCCGACGAAGTGCCGAAGGACATCGAATTCATGACTATCAGATCCAATCCGCCGATCCGAGTGGGTAAGAACGAGCTTCACCAACTGCTCCTGCAATGGCTGCCCCGGCTCTCAGAAGGCTCGGATGCCTGGCTCGTAGTTCAGCGGAACCTCGGCTCCGATTCCCTCCAGCGATGGCTTGAAGGGAGTCTTCCTAACGACTTCTCGATCAGCCGGGCAGCGACGAACAAGGGATACCGCGTCCTCAAGGTCAGACGAAAGTAGCGCCTAAACAGTAATCATTCCGTCGAACGTGAATTCGACGGGACCGGAGAGGGACGCATGCTCTCCATCCTCTGCCGGCCACATTCTCACACCGAGCACTCCCCCGGGAACTTCCACTTGCCAGTTGCTGGGAGCGTGCTCCCCTGCCCAGAATCTTGTGGCGAGGGCGGCAGCGACGGCTCCGGTTCCGCAGGAGAGGGTCTCCCCGCTTCCCCTCTCATGAACCCGCATCCGAATCCGGCCAACTCCGTCTTTGACCAGAGGCTCTCGAGGTACGACGAACTCCACATTTGCTCCGCCCTCCGGCTCCGGCTCGAGGATAGGAATCCAGCTCAGATCAGCAGCGTCAAGTTCCTCATCACTCGAGAGGGCGACGACTACGTGGGGATTTCCGAGGGCAATCCCAAGTCCGGGTCTGGCTACCTTCAAATCGCGCGCTCTAACCAGAGGCTCTTCCCCGGTCAGATGCCATCGCCCCATGTCAACCTGAAAACCGGTGCCGGTTTGCTGGACATCCCGAACCCCGCTTCTGGTTCCGATCGGCAGAGTCTGCCCGGCCTCCAGAGCCGCGAGGCCGTTGTCAATCAGGAACTGCGCATATAGCCGGATGCCGTTCCCGCACATCTGGGACACGGTCCCGTCCGAATTGAAGTAGTCCATGAACCACTCCGCATCAGGATCCTCTTCGAGGCTGGCCTTGCCGTCAGCGAGAGCCTTCGACCGGACTGCGCGGATCACTCCGTCTGCACCGATGCCGAAGTGCCGATCGCAAAGCAGTCTGATTTGATCCGGGCTAAGTTCCACGACTCCAGCCGGATCGGCAAAGAGAACAAAATCGTTCCCGGTACCGTGTCCTTTTGAGAAGTGGAGTTCAGGCATTTTTCAATGCTATTGCCAATGCCGAATCGATCGGATTCTCCGAGTCCAGCCAGTGAATTTCCCGGTACCGCCTGAACCAGCTCACCTGCCGCCTGGCAAATTTGCGAGTGAGGGCAGAGGCGAGTTCGATCGCTTCTGCTTCGGAGATTCTGCCGTGAAGCTGATCTATGGCCTGCTCATAGCCAATAGCTCGCCTCGCCGTAGGACCGTCTTCGAGACCAAGTGGAATCAGACCCTCGACTTCTTCTACGAGTCCGTCCAGCCACATTTGCCGGACTCTCTGATCCAGTTTGGGAACAAGCTGATCCCGATCCATCCTCAGTCCGATTTGAACTACCGGCAAATCGGCTCCGGGAGTCTCAGGGATTCCGGAGCCGAATGGCTTTCCGGTCAGCTCTATTACTTCAAGCGCCCTGATGATCCTCCGGGGATTGCTCCGTCCGATCGAAGCAGCCGCCTCAGGGTCCTGTATTTCAAGCCTTGAGTAAAGCGAGTCGATTCCAGATTCTTCGGCTTCCGCCTCCAACCGCGCACGAACGTCCTGATCACGAGCGGGGAAGTCGAAATCGTAAATGACGCTCGAAATATAGAGTCCGGATCCGCCAACCAGAATCGGCAGCGCTCCCCTGGACCTTATTTCCGCTATAGCCGCTCTCGCCATGGACTGATACCCTGCGACCGTAGAAATCTCAGGCACCTCAAGCACATCGAGCAAGTGGTGAGGGATTTGCCTACGGTCTTCAACGGGTAGCTTGGCGGTTCCGATGTCCATTCCCCGATAGAGCTGCATAGAGTCGGCGTTGACTATCTCGGCGGGAATTCCGCGTGATGCCAGTCGTTCGGCCAGGTCCAGGGACAGGCCGCTCTTTCCGGTGCCGGTGGCCCCGACGATCGCAATGAGCGGAATCATCTCCTCGGCATTGCGGGCAGTCCGAGTGAGATGCGCCCCGACTGACCGGGCCCAGTCTCGGCGGCTGGAACCGCACAGCTTGCCGCCTGCGCACGATCCCAGGCGTCTCCAGCTCTGGTCCTCCTGATGGAGGCCGGATTTTCTGGCGTTGAATCAGCGATCAAATGGAAAGGGGCAGCCTGTGTAATTACTGCTGTAACGACGTCTCCCGGCCTCGGAACTTCGGTGGAGTCGGCCATTCCAACGTGAACGAGGCGAGCGTCCTCGGCGCGGCCGGAGAGTCGGTGAGTATCGGCATCCTTGCGACCCTCGCCATTTGCTATCAGCACTTCAACTTCGCGACCGATGAGCTTTTGGTTTTCTTCGAGGGAAATCGATTCCTGAAGCTCGATAAGGCGGTTGTAGCGCTCCTGGACCACCTCTTTCGGGATCTGCTCTTCCATGGTCGCAGCGGGCGTTCCTTCCCGGATCGAGTACTGGAAGGTGAAGGCGGACGAGAATCGCGCCTTCTGTACGATCCCCAGAGTGTCCTGAAAATCCTCCTCGGTCTCGCCGGGAAAGCCGACGATTATGTCGGTGGTGATCGCGGCGTTCGGAATCTTTGCCCGGACTCGGTCGAGGATTCCGAGATAGCGTTCTGAACGATAGCTGCGCCGCATGGCCCGAAGAATTCGGTCAGAACCGGATTGCAAAGGCATGTGCAACTGGGGCATTACCGTCGGAGTTTCGGCCATGGCGTCGATTACGTCGTCCGTGAAAGCAGCGGGATGCGGGCTCGTAAAGCGAATCCGCTCCAACCCGCGAATCTCTCCGGCAGCTCGCAGCAGTTTTGCAAACGCGCCCCGGTCTCCGAACTCGACCCCGTAGGAGTTGACGTTCTGACCGAGCAAAGTCACTTCAATGACACCGTCATCAACCAGAGCCTGAATCTCGGCGAGGATGTCCCCCGGTCGACGGTCCTTCTCCTTGCCTCGAAGAGAAGGGACGATGCAAAAAGTGCAGGTGTTGTTGCAGCCGACTGAGATTGAAACCCAGCCACTGTAGGTGGATTCTCGTCTCGCGGGCAAAGTCGAAGGGAACACTTCAAGCGATTCGAGGATCTCCATTTGCGCCTCGGAGTTGTGCCTTGCCCGCTCAAGTAGTGCGGGAAGCGATCCGAGGTTGTGAGTACCGAATACAACGTCAACCCAGGGAGCCTTCTCCAGGATTGCCCCCTGATCCTTTTGGGCCAGGCATCCGCCGACCGCGATCTGCATTCCCTCGTGCTTTTGTTTCACCGAGTACAAGTGACCGAGAGTGCCGTAGAGCTTGGTCGCCGCGTTTTCTCTGACCGCGCAGGTATTTAGGACCACGACATCCGGTTCGACGTCCATAGCGCGAACGTAGCCTGCTGCTTCAAGGGAACCGCTTAACCGCTCAGAATCATGAACGTTCATCTGGCACCCGAAGGTGCGGACCTCGTAGGTCCGGGGTTCTGCGACTTGACTGGCTGGTGCGTTCATCGTAGTTACAGCCTAGATTCAGATCTTTGACTCTTCATTGTCCAATTGCTTAATCTGCCGCCTGGGTCAGGGCCACAGTCAATTCCTTGGCGGTCTTGGTAGTTCGCATGACCGTATTGAGGGTCGCAGTTTCCGCATCCCAGGTGCCGACGTATTCGGCCAGACCGTTCGTCTCGTCCAGATAGATTTCCATTCGAAGAATCCCGTCACGCACGTACCAGGTGTCTCCCGGGTAGGAATAGCTGTTTGTTCCGTAGGCAACTGATACCGTTCCATCCGGATTCAAAGTGAAGCTGTTATCGTCTCCGCCGGAGTCTCTGCCTATCCACGTGGTCCCCGCCGGATCGATAACTCCTCCAATTAGAGTGCTCGGATCGACGATTGACTCGGTTGGACTTGGAGTCTTGACAGGTGTTGGCTCAAGAAAACTGCAGGAAGCCAGCCCTAAAGTCGCCGCAGCAAGCAGAATACCGGTGGGCAAAACCAGCTTCCATCTAGTTGAAGTCACGGATTCGATCCTAAATGTTCTCTGACTCCCTAAGCGATTCGGATGGATCAACGTCGGCCTTTCGACCCCGATTCGTCCGCCCCAGATCAAAATCCTAAGAGCGCAGCACTTGTGAGATTGCCGATCGAATGGTGTCAGCGTCAAACCCGCGCCTCGCAAGCTGTCCGCTCAGTCTGCGAATCGCGCCCTCGCGGTCGGTCAGATCCATTCGCGCAGCTCTCTTTTGCAGAAACTCTACGGCGCGATCTCGTTCGGATTCCTTGTCTACGGCTTCAAGTGCGCCGCTGACAGCTTCACTATCCAGCTTTCGCTTCTGAAGCTCCATTCTGATTGCACTCGATCCGAGCCCCTTTCGCTGAACAAGGCGCTCGACAATCGAGTCGGCAAGGCGTTGATCGTCGAGATACCCGAGTCGCTCAAGATCGGCCAGCTCCTGCTCTATCTCGAGCTCCTGAAATTCAGCGAGCAACTCCCGGAGCTCTTTGCGAGAGTGATCCCGCCTGGAGAGTACTTTCAAACTTATTTCGCGGATCGGCCGAACTTCGACTGGATCAACCGCATCGGCCACCTCGAAGAAGTCTTCCACTTCGCCATTGCCTTCAGACGATTTCGCGGGCAATGCGGCCCCGCCACCACTTGCCGGGGACTCTGCCCCCGGCAAGTAGATGACTTCAGCCAAGTGTTCCTTGCCTGGGGTTTTGGGGCTTTTCGGGACGGCTCCCGAATTAGACCGCCCGACGGTCTTCAAGGTCGTCCAGATCTGCGTCTGCAGACTCGCTATCCGGGAAAGCCTCGCCAGACGGCTCATTCGAATCAATCGCCACAGCTACAGGCTTTGCCGGTACCGATCCGGACTCGGACTCGGTTACAGTCCCGATTCCCAGCTTCGCCATGATCTTGGCCTCGATCTCGGCGGCGAGAGCCGGGTTCTCACACAGGAACTTGCGCGAGTTCTCCTTGCCCTGGCCGAGCTGATCCCCTTCATAGGTGTACCAGGCACCGGATTTCTTGACGATTCCCTGTTCGACTCCGAAATCGAGCAGTCCGCCTTCACGGGAAATACCGGTTCCGTAGAGGATGTCGAACTCGGCCTGCTTGAACGGCGGGGCCATCTTGTTCTTCACGATCTTGACTCTCGTGCGGTTACCGACTGCGTCGGTACCTTCCTTGAGGGTTTCGATCCGACGAATGTCCAGTCGGACAGAGGCGTAGAACTTGAGCGCCTTACCGCCGGCGGTGGTCTCGGGGCTGCCGAAGAAAACGCCGATCTTCTCGCGCAACTGGTTGATGAAGATCATCGTGGTGTTGGTCTGGCTCAGCCCTCCGGTTAGCTTTCGGAGAGCCTGGGACATGAGCCGCGCCTGAAGCCCCACGTGGGAGTCTCCCATCTCGCCTTCGATCTCCGCCCTGGGAACCAAAGCAGCAACCGAGTCGATTACAACGAGATCGAGCGAACCGCTCCTGACGAGCATGTCTGCTATCTCAAGAGCCTGCTCTCCCGTGTCAGGCTGAGACACAAGAAGTGAGTCGATGTCGACCCCGAGGGCCCTGGCATATTCCGGATCGAGAGCGTGTTCCGCATCGATGAAAGCCGCGATTCCGCCTGCGCGCTGCGCATTGGCAATCGCGTGAAGAGTCAGAGTCGTCTTTCCGGAAGATTCAGGGCCGTAGATCTCGACGATTCGCCCCCTTGGCAAGCCGCCGATGCCGAGAGCGACATCCAGTGCCACTGAGCCGGTTGGGATTACTGCCACCGGTGCGCGCTCGTCGCTGCCGAGGCGCATGACCGACCCCTTGCCGAACTGGCGGTCGATCTGGGCGAGAGCCGCATCCAGGGCCTTCTCGCGATCTGCTGGTGATGCCATCTCTAACTCCTTCTAATCGATTCCGGTTTGCCTGCAGGCTGTCGTTCCTTCCGCTACCGGTGCTGCAAGGTTGCGGGGCTTACGACAAGGCATTCGGTCGCATTCGCCGATAGGTCAGACAGTACGCCGGACCGGCGACATCCTTGGATATCAAACGGCCTTTGTGAAAAACCAGTCTTCGAATGCTCCTGTGGAAGAGTCTAAACAGTTACGAACAAATGTTCGAATGATTCCCGGCGTGTCGCTGGCGGGTCACCTACTCGGGCTTGATCAGCCCAACCGCATACCAGCGCTCTTTCGGGACGTCATTTGCCCGACAAAGAGCGAGCCATACTCTGCGGGGAGGCACACCCGCCGCTATAGCCTCATCGGCAGTCTTGCCGTCCAGGTCGTCAAGGACAAGTTCCCGCAGCAGTGCGCTCCCGGTGAGCTGACCGAACTCATCCTTCACCGCCCGCCGGAACTCGCTGAGTCTCAATCTCGCTCCCTTAAGACCGGATGCCCCGAGCAATTACTACTCGGGGCATCCAAAGTACTTGATTCAGCGCACCATGAGGTTCGCGTCGAAATCGGCAACCAGGTCATCCGGAACCGTATCGGGGATGACATTGAGTCCCTCGATTACCGCCATACGATCGCTCACCTCGCGCATGATTACCGAAATCGGAGTCTCAAGAGCATCTGCCACCGAAGCGAGGATCTCTGAGCTGGCTTCCTTTTGCCCGCGCTCAACCTCTGAAAGGTAGCCGAGAGCGACTGAAGCCTTGCTGGCAACCTGCCGAAGGGTGCGGCCCTTTTGAAGCCGGAAGTCGCGCAGGACATCCCCGATTTCCTGTCTGACAAGAACCATTGGACCCGCTCCTTCCTTCTTAGGCCAACCGTACCTGATGGTACTGACGTTCTGGACTGGCAACACTACATCCTTGACTATAGAAACTCTAACTTCTCAATCCTGAACTCGCGCTCAGAACCACACTGTTGTAACAAGATAGATGCTCCGCCTATTCCGCCGGATTCCAAGTACCCAGTTCTAGTGTCTCAGCCAGCAGTGACAGTGCGGCACCTACCGTTTCCGTGCGGATCTGATCCCTGCTCCCCTCGAGCCCCAGCCTCCGCACCTGCGAAGAGCCCTCGGCTGACACTGCAATGTAAACCGTGCCAGGAGGATGGCCGTCCTGCAGATCGGGGCCGGCAACTCCGGTCGTAGAAATACCCAGATCCGCCGGTTTTGAACCCACAGCGAGCCTGAATCGCACCCCGTCTGCCATCTGCAGGGCAACGTCCGGATCGATTGCGCCTTTGGATTCCAGAATCTTGGAGTCAACACCTAGCAGGTCGGCCTTCAATTCGGACTGATACGCCACAATGCCACCGAGTACAACTTTCGAAGCACCGGGTAGGGAAATCAGTTCGGCAACCAGCAGCCCCCCGGTAAGGGACTCTGCAACCGCGATTGTGCGACCGCGCTCGGTGAGAGAGCGAATGATCCTTGCGGCCAGGCCAGCTTCAGGGCTCAACTGAGTCTTTCGATTGATTATGCCGATACGCCTTGATCAGATAGTCGACTCCGCTCCAGAGCGTGATCGCTACCGCGATGGCCATGAGCGCGGCATTGAACCAGTGCATCCAGTCGCCGAGCAGCAGCCAGAGAGGAACCAAATAGAACGAAATAGCGATCGCCTGGATTATCGTCTTTAGCTTGCCTATTCCGGATGCCGAAATTACCCGGTTCCGAAGCACCGACATTCGAAGAACCGTGATTCCGACTTCTCTGGCGAGAATCAAGATGGTCACCCACCACCAGAGCTCTCCCAGTAGCGAAAGCACTATAAGAGCGGAGCCGATGAGCACCTTGTCCGCAATCGGATCGAGGATCTTGCCGAAGTCGGTAACGAGGTTCCGCTTTCGGGCAAGCTGGCCATCGACACTGTCGGTCACAATCGCAAGAATGAACAGGCCGGCCGCGACGTAGCGGAGAGGACCGTACCTGCCTGCATCATCAAGCAGAAGCCAGATGAACAGCGGGGCAAGCAAAATTCGCACCACCGTCACAATGTTGGCGATGTTGCCAGTGCTCGCGGGGCTGTCTCCCCGACTGGTCACCCTGCCGCGGAGCGGATTGCCTCTGGCGCCCGCATCCCGTGAATTGGCTGGCAAGGCCCTCCCCCAAGTTGTCGATTGCCGGTTCGAAAGTCCGGCCCAGAATCACATCGTATCTGGATGAGGATCGGTGCCGCCCGGATCGTCGAAATCTTCCTCTTCAGGCGATGAGCCGGATTCGTCGCCTCTAAGTCTCGCAAGCACGAGAGGCAGCTGCTCGGCGGGCACGAGCACGTCGCGGGCCTTCGAACCTTCAGACGGTCCGACAATCTGCCTGGACTCGAGCAAATCCATTAGCCGCCCGGCCTTCGCGAATCCGACTCTGAGCTTGCGCTGGAGCATGGAAGTCGAGCCGAACTGGGTGCCGATTACCAGTTCGGCCGCTGCCAGCAGCAAGTCCAGGTCGTCCCCGATGTCCGCATCCACTTCGCGGCGCTCTGCAACTGCTTCCACGTCCTTGCGGTATTCGGGTCTCGCCTGCGCTGTCACGTGCTTGACAACGGAGATCACCTCCGCCTCACTCACCCAGGCTCCCTGAACCCGCATTGCCTTGGATGCTCCCATCGGCAGGAACAGGGCGTCCCCCTGGCCGATGAGCTTGTCTGCTCCGACCTGGTCGAGGATCACTCTCGAGTCGGTCATGCTGCTCACCGCGAAGGCGAGCCTGCTGGGGACGTTGGCTTTGATGAGGCCGGTAACCACATCCACGCTCGGGCGCTGAGTTGCCAGGACCAGGTGGATTCCGGAGGCCCTCGCCAACTGGGTGATTCGCACTATGGAGTCTTCAACATCCCTCGGCGCGATCATCATGAGATCTGCGAGTTCATCGACGACGACAAGTAGATAAGGGTACGGCCGCAGCTTGCGTTCACTGCCGGCTGGCAGGTTGATTTCGCCGGCGGAGACTGCAGCGTTGAAGTCATCGATGTGGCGGAACCCGAAGCTCGCCAGATCGTCGTAGCGCATGTCCATTTCCTTCACCACCCAGGCAAGCGCTTCTGCTGCCTTCTTTGGGTTGGTGATTATCGGGGTGATGAGGTGGGGAACTCCCGCGTAGTGCGAGAGCTCCACCCTCTTCGGATCGATCAGAACCAGTCGGACCTCCGCGGGTTTTGCGCGCATCAGAAGGCTCGTGATCATCGAATTGATGAAGCTCGACTTTCCGGATCCGGTTGAACCGGCCACGAGCAGGTGCGGCATCTTTGCAAGATTTGCCACTACGAAGCCGCCTTCGACATCCTTTCCCACTCCGATTGTCATCGGGTGGTGGCTGGCGGCCGCGGCCTTTGAGCGCAGGACGTCCCCGAGTGAGACGATTTCCCGGTCGGTATTGGGGATCTCAACTCCGATCGCACTCTTTCCTGGAATCGGTGAAAGGATCCGAACTTCGTTGCTCGCCACCGCGTAGGAGAGATTCTTGCTTAGCGCGGTAACCCGTTCAACCTTTACCCCGGGTCCAAGTTCAATCTCGTAGCGGGTTACCGTTGGGCCGCGGCTAAAACCGGTTACTACAGCGTCGACCTGGAATTGCTTTAGCACTTCGGTGATCGCCTTGACTATCTCTTCATTCGCACCTGATCTCGCCTTAGCGGGAGTGCCGGGCCGCAGCAGGGACACCGCGGGCAGGCGATATGGCGCTGCCGGCTGGATTGGGGCCGAACCGGAGTCTCGATCTTCGAACTCTCCCGCCCTGCCCCGTTCCGAAGCCTTCGAATTGAATCCGGGAAGCAGTCCCGCGGTAGTTTCGGCGTCTTCAGTGATGCCGGTTGCAGTTCTCTCTGGCACCTCGCCGGTGTACCGCTTCACCGCGTCCTCGGCCCTTAGCAGGTCTTCGAGCAAGTCGATTCCATCACCATCGCCGAGTTCCGCGGTGTCCGAACTGGAATTGGCCACCACCGGACTGTCGAAGGCGCTCACGCCGTCATGCTTCGAGCGGTTGCGCCGCCACCAGGGAACCGCATCTGCTTCAGGGTCGAGATCGTCGGTGGTTGAGAGTTTGAGAGTCTCTGAAGACTTTGCACCCTTTTCCTTCGGAGCCGGCTCGGGCAATTCTGCACCGAAGAGATAGGAGTAGAGCTCGCGCAGCCTTGAGTCGATTCGATTCGGCGGAGTCTTGGTAATTATGAACAGCGAAAGGATCAGAGCGAGCACTGCCAGGGGCGTTGCAATCCAAATGCTCAGAAAAGTCAGTAGCGGCGCCCCGATACCGAATCCGACTATTCCTCCGGCTTTCGCAAACTCCTCGATCGGCTCTCCCCACGCCGGCTGGCCGCCGTAGATGTGGCAAAGGGTGCTGATGCTCACGATCAGCACTGCCATTCCGATTCCGATCCGGCCGTTGTCGTGGACTGAGGATGGATGCCGGAACAACCACACTGCTATCACCAGCAGGATCACCGGCAGTGCAAATGCGAGCCTGCCAAAAGCTCCCCCGAAGGTGTAGGCGTCCATGGCTATCGAAAGCGGGTGATTCGGATTGAACCACTCGACCACGGCTCCGGCGACCGCCATCAGCAGCAACAGAAAAGGCACTCCGTCGCGCCGCTGGTTCTTCTCCAGGTTCTCACGCCCGAACAGCCTCGCTGCTCCCCCTGCGGAGTGCGCGAGTCCCATCCACGCGGTTACCAGGAAATTTTCGGAGTTTGAAGCCGTCCTGGTCGATCTGAACCTGGACGTCGAGCCGGATCTGGAAGCAGGTCGCTTTCTCGAGGCAGCACTGCCACTGCGGCCGCGCGCGTTCGAGCGGCTGGAAGTAGTGCGGCTTGCCATGAGTTATACGGTACTTGCGACCTCCCCCATTGAGGCCGACTACTCGGGGAGTGTCTGAACAGACTCGGCCGATTTTCGGCGCAGAGCGAAGCGGTTCAAGCCTCGATTACCACCGGGACGATCATCGGCCTGCGCCTGTGCTGGGTATTTACCCATCTGCCGACGGTTCGCCTCACGACCTGGCTGAAGGCCTGGGTATCGCGGGTTCCGTTTTCGGCCGCATCGTGCAGAGCGCGGACGATTTGCGGAATGACGTCTTCAAATACTGACTCGTCTTCTGCGAAGCCTCTGGCCTGAATCTCCGGGCCGACTATGGTCTTCCCGGTCTGGGGATCGATCGCCACGAAAATTGAAATGAACCCTTCCTCGGCGAGGATTCTGCGGTCCTTCAAATCGGCTTCGGTAATTTCGCCGACGGTTGATCCGTCCACATAGACGTGGCCGAGTTCCAGCTGACCGGAGATTCGAACCTCGCCAAGCTTCATGTCCAGCACGGTGCCGTTCTCAACGACAAAGGTGTGCTCTTCGGAGATGCCGGTCTCGATCGCGAGTGCCTGGTTTGAGGTCAGGTGGCGGTATTCGCCGTGAATCGGGAGTACATTTTTCGGCTTCACGATGTTGTAGCAGTAGAGCAGCTCTCCGGATGCCGCGTGCCCCGAGACATGCACCTGCGCGTTCCCCTTGTGGATCACGGTTGCACCGAGCTTTGCAAGGCCGTTTATTACTCGATAGACGGCGTTCTCATTCCCCGGGATGAGGCTTGACGCGAGGATGACGGTGTCGCCCCGGCCTATCTCAATCTGATGATCGAGATTGGCCATCCTGGCCAGCACCGCCATCGGCTCCCCCTGCGACCCGGTACTCATGAATACGACCTTGTCATCCGGCAGAGTCATCGCCTTCTTCACTTCGACCAGCACCCCTTCGGGAACCTTGAGGTAGCCGAGGTCCGCGGCGATGGTCATGTTTCGAACCATCGATCTGCCCATGAAGCAAACCTTGCGGCCGTTTGCCTGGGCGGCATCCAGTACCTGCTGCACGCGGTGGACGTGGCTCGAGAAGCTCGCGACGATGACCCTTCGCGGGGCTTTGGCTATTACGTTCTCGAGAACCGGGCCGATGGTTCGCTCGGTCGGAGTGAACCCCGGAACATCTGCGTTCGTCGAATCCGGCATGAAAAGGGAGACTCCCTCTTCGCCGAGTCTGGCAAAGGCTCTTAGGTCGGTAATCCGGTCATCAAGCGGCAGCTGGTCCATCTTGAAATCGCCGGTGTGCAGCACGATCCCGGCTTCACTGCGAATCGCCACAGCGAGCGCATCCGGAATCGAGTGATTTACCGCGATGAACTCAAGTCCGAAGGGACCCAGTTGCTCTCTGCGCCCTTCGCTCACTTCAAGAGTCATTGGCGAAATACCGTGCTCTTTGAGTTTTGCCTCCACTAACGCGAGGGTCAGTCCAGAGCCAATCAAAGGGATGTCATCACGGAGCCGCAGCAGGTATGGAACAGCGCCTATGTGGTCTTCATGCCCGTGGGTGAGCACAACGGCCAGCACCTGATCCAGCCGCTCCCTGATCGGAGAAAAGTCCGGCAGAATCAGGTCGACTCCCGGCTGGTGTTCTTCCGGAAACAGTACGCCGCAGTCGACAATCAGCAGTTTGCCATTGAGTTCGAAAACGGTCATATTGCGACCGACTTCGCCGAGGCCCCCCAGCGGAACCAGCCGCAGAGTTCCGGGTTCCAGCTGCCCTGGCAGGGCAGGAGCTGAATTCATCGGGTAGTTCCAGCCACTTTCGGAAGGGCACCGCCTGCCGCAGCATTTCGATCCGGTCTGAAGTTGGAGAAGTCGACTCCCGGAATGGATTCAATCCGGTCCAGATCTTCTTCGATCTGGGCCGCCTCAAAGTCTTCCGGTCCGACGAGAGGCAATCGAACTCGAGGGGAGCCGATTCTGCCAAGGCCGTGCAGGACATACTTTGTCGCTACAGTGCCCGGCACATGGGTCATGAGCGCTCTTACCAGCGGCTCGAGCCTTTTGTGGGCGGCGGTTGCTTCAACGATGTTTCCCGCGTTGATGCAATCGACGATTTGCCGATACGGCCTCGCTGCGACGTTTGCGGTTACCCCCACAAGCCCGCTTGCACCAATGGACAAGTGCGGAAGGACATTTGCGTCATCTCCTGAGAAATAAATCAGCCCGGTTTCGTTGAGCACGCGGCTTACCTGGCCGAAGTCTCCCTTGGCATCCTTGATGGCGACGATGTTCGGGTGCTTTGCTGCACGAACTATCGTCTCGTAGGCAATCGGAACCCCGGTACGTCCAGGGATGTCGTAGAGAATCACAGGCAGATCAGTCGAGTCTGCAATGAGCCTGAAGTGAGTCAGAATGCCGGACTGGGTCGGCTTGTTGTAATAAGGCGTAACAATCATCACGCCGTCTGCCCCGGCCTTCTCGCTGTCACGGTAGAGCTTCATCGCGTGAGCGGTTTCGTTCGAACCGCCGCCGGTGATGATTTTCGCCCGTCCCGCGGCAACCGACTTCCCGACTTCGACGAGCTTGACCTTTTCCGGGTCAGTAAGAGTGCTTGTCTCCCCTGTGGTACCGGAGACGACGATTCCGTCCGCGCCCTCGCTGATCACGTCATCCATTAACTTCTCGACCCCAGCCCAGTCGACCTCGCCGTCGGGAAGAAATGGGGTCACTAGTGCAACAAGCACCTGACCGAACGGATTTTCTTTCGCAGTCACGGTCTACAGGTTATCGCGCCGATTCAGGGTGCGACGCGGCCGTTCGAATTGAAGGCCTCGAAGGTCAGGGGCATGAGCCGCGCGAAGTGGTCCTCCATCTTCTCCGCGCACATTTCAATTTCCCTTTGGGGGAAAGAAGGAAAGTGGCTGCCGTCCCGTCTGGTTCTCAGAGACAGGAAGTTCATGAGCGAACGTGCGTTCATGGTGACATACATCGAGGAGTAAATCGTGACCGGCAGGACGATTCTCGCAACCTCTCGGGCGACGCCAGCCTCAAGCATCCGCTGGTAAGCCTCGTAGGCATGCCTGGAGACGTCTCTCGTCTGCTGATCAACGAGGGCCGACTGCTCGGCAGAGCCCGGCAGGAAATCGTAGGCCCCCGGTTTTCCGGTCTGAACCAGATTTCGATCCGCAGACGGAACGTAGAAGACCGGGTTGAGTTCGCGATAACGACCGGATTCCTCGTTGTAAGAGGCGATTCTGTGGCGCATGAATTCTCTGAAGACGAAGATCGGCGCCTGCACATAGAAAGTCATTGAATTGTGCTCGAACGGAGAGCCGTGTCGATCACGCATGAGGAAATTGATCAGGCCCCGATCGCGCTTTACATCGGCCTCGGTTCGCGCGCCGTCAAGCTGGCTAGCCTCCAGCGACTGCTCACCCTGAGTCGAGACCCGGGCGGCGAAGATCACATCCGAGTCCTGGGCGCTGGCTCGAACCAGTTCTACCGTGACATCGGATCGAAAACGGATTGCAGTTTCCTGATTCTGGTTCTCGTCGCTCTCAGTCACGGCATCAAGATACCCTGCCGTCCACCGGCGAAAGCACTGGCACGCCGGGCGTGCGGTTCAGGTTCTCGATTTTCCCTTGGGCGGCGGGTTCAGGCCGGGCTTTTTGCTCGCAGAGTGTTCTGGTAAATCTGAATCGCGCTTCTGATCGCGCTTCTGGCCCGTCGACGGTCGCCGCAGGCATCGTAGGCAAGCCCGAGTCGATACCAGGACTGCCACTCTTCTGGTGCCCGTTCTGTTTCAGCTTTGAAGTCATCGAAAACCTCTCTGGCAGCAGCCGGATCGATCCTGCCGCTGGGGAGCCTCTCAAGATCGACGAGCGGGTAACGGCCCTCGCTTTCCAGTTCCCTGCCCAATTGCCCGCTCTTCCAGCCAAACCACAGCTCTGAAACCAGACCCCACGCTCCGAGAATCGGCAACACCAGCAGGGCGACGCCGATCACTTTGGCAATTGCCTGATCGGTGCCGATAAGCCGAATGGCCGTTTGGCTAACCGCGACCAGGTAGATGGCGAGCACCGCCCCCATTACGATCGCGAAAGCCCGATTCTTCATTCGCGCCCCCGGCTCTGGTTCGACTTTGCGATTGAAAGCAGGTTGTCAAGGCCCACCACCAGGCCGCGAAGCCCCGGCAGCGCCAAGAGAGACCTCTTGATTCCCGGTTCGTAAGCGCTCAGATCGTAGACCTCGTGTTCGATTCTCAGTACTTCTCCCGGAGTGCTCGCAATCACCTGCTGCCTTGCCCTCGCACCCTGAAGTCGAATGCTGTGTACCGGAACTCCAGCTATCTCGGCACCGCGCGCAGGAACTTTGGACTCCGCTCCAGTCGAGGTCGCCACCCCGCGCTCTTTGGAAATGAGTTCAGCGGTTCGAATGGCCGTGCCTGAAGGAGCGTCGAGCTTGCTGGAATCATGAGTCTCGATGATTTCGAAGTCGTCGAACCAGGGTGCGGCTTCTGCCGCGAATTTCGTGGCAAGTACAGAGCCGACAGAAAAATTCGGCACTATCGCAACGCCTGCGTCAGGAAACTTGATCATGGTCGGCTCAAGGGCTTCAATGCGTTCCGCGGTCCATCCGCTGGTGCCCACGAGAATGTTCTTCCCGCGATTCAGAGAGAACTCTACGATCGAGGGACTGGCAGAGGGCGTTGTGAAGTCGACTACGACATCCGCCTTGTCTAGTTCGCCGAGATCGCTCGTCGAGTCCAGTTTTGCGGCGAGCTCGAATTCCTCCGTGCTTTCAATGATGCGCAGGCAAAGCACTCCCATCCGCCCGGTCGCCCCGACTATGCCTATCCGAATCGCCACCCGGTAAATCTACCAAGCCGATCGAATTACGCTTTGGTTGTGGAGTTCCGAGAAAGTCTGCCGACTGAAGAAACCGCGAGAAAACTGCTCAACGACTATTTCCACAGTCGCGAACTCGGGTTCGTCGGGGAATCGCGGTACAAGATCGTCTTTCCCGGGGACGGGCAATTCATTCCTCCTTCGGGGGTCTTCCTGATCGTCGAGAACGAGAAAGTGGCGGTCGGATGCGGTGGCATCAGGCACATTGAATCAGGCGGAGAGTCTGAAGTCTGGTTCGAGATCAAGCACCTTTGGGTTGATCCGGCTGCAAGAGGACTCGGTCTCGGAGGAGCCCTGCTTGACGAGCTTGAATCCAGAGCGAAGTCATTCGGCGCCACCGATTGCGTGCTCGACACAAATTCGAGTCTTCGCGAAGCTGCCGGGCTCTATCGATCCAGAGGCTACAAAGAGATCGAACCGTACAACGACAATCCGAATGCGACCACCTGGTACCGAAAGTCGTTCGCTCGCCGGGAATTCTAGAAGGGCTGCGCCTCGGGCAGTCCGGAACGAAGCTCAACCGGCAGGTGCCCAAGGTCGTTGTGAGTTACCAGAACCGCAGGCTTGGCTGTGCGGACCCTGATGATGGTCAACCCGCAATTGGCCTGATTTAGCCCCATCCATCTCCAGGCCGGCGCCCCGAAGACCTCGCGCACAAACCAGGCAATTACGAAATTGTGGGTGATGAGCAGCTCGTGGCGGTCGCCTCTGGTCGGCGACAGCCACTCGGTTGTGGCATCCGCCATTTGGGCCTGCCCGGCTTCGATTTCAGCTTCGGAAATCCCTCCAAAGAAAGATTCGAAGGCCTTTGGCATGTCGGCGTCCGGGCCGGAAGGGATGCAGTCCATTAGCAGCGCGGAAGGCTTGGGCTCAAGGCCCGGCATGTCCCTCGTGAGGATTTCTGCGGTCTCCTGCGCCCGCTGCAAAGGAGAGTGCCAGGCTGCGCTAAATGGGACTCCGGCCAGCCTTCTGGCGATTGCTCTCGCCTGCCTCTTGCCTCTCGGGGACAGCGGTCCGTCCGGCAGGCCGTGTTCGGCATCCTGCTGTTCCCCATGCCGAACCAGGTAAAGAAATCTGGACATCCTTGTCCCTTTCAAACTCTTCCGAAGACCAGGTTCTCAGGCTGCGCTCGCCCGGGACTGGAGCTTAAGATCGGACTCTTTGAGCGAGCCGACCACGGCAAAACTCAATGGGGCCCCAGCCAGTTCGGCAGCGAGTTCTGCGACTGCCTCCGTGGTCACTTCCCCTAGTCGACGCAGCGATTCATCGAGGTCGGAAAATTCACCCATTGTTATCTCCGCTGCCCCGAGCCTGGCCATTCTCGTGTCTGAGTCTTCCAGAGCGAGGGCCGAGGCTCCGCTTAGCTGCCCGAAAGCCCGCCGCAGTTCGGCCCCTGAAATTCCGTCGGCCGCAAGCCGCGCAAGTTCTTCGAGCATGAGATCTGCGACTTCATTCGTTTTTAAGGGTGAACAGCCCGCATAAAGACCGAATACTCCGGTGTCTGAGTAGCTGGCCGAGAACGAATAGACCGAATAGGCCAGCCCTCTACGCTCGCGAACTTCCTGAAAAAGCCTCGAAGACATCCCCCCGCCGAGGACTGAATTGAGCACCGCCATTACGCTGCGTCTCTCATCTGTGGCGGTGATTCCCGGCATTCCAATGACCAGATTGACCTGCTCGATCGGCCGCTGAATCAGTGACAGCGGGGACGTCTCTATTGCGCCAGCAGGTTCTATAGATCTTCTCTCCTCTGGAGTCGCGGAAGGTGCACCGGCCCAGCTCGTGCCTGCAATCCCCTGCTCGACCATGGCGACCACTTCTTCATGATGCAGCGCCCCGGCAACTGTGACCACCAAATCCCGGGGTCCGTAATTCTCCTTGTAGTGCTCCCAGACTGCCGAACGCGAGACTGCCCTGATGCTCTCCTGACTTCCTCCAATCGGGCGAGCCAGAGGATGTCCCCCCAGGACCGATTCAAAGAGTCGCTCGTTCACAACGTTGGCGGGGTCGTCATCTGCCATGGCAAGTTCTTCAAGAATGACGCCTCGTTCCACTTCGAACTCTTCGGGGTCGATTACCGAGGAAGTGATCATGTCGAACAGCACATCAATTGCCATCGGAAGATCCTGATCGCGCACCTTGGCGTAATAGCAGGTGTGCTCTTTTGCGGTCAGCGCATTGTGCTCGCCCCCTACCGCATCAAAACTGATCGCAATGTCCAGAGCGCTTCTGCCGGTGGTTCCCTTGAACAGCAAGTGTTCTAGAAAGTGAGTGGAACCGTAGTGCCCGTGGAGCTCATCCCTCGAGCCGACTGGGACCCAAAGCCCGATACTCGCGCTCCTGGCCCCGACTACCTTCTCGGTCAGGATTCGCACCCCGTTGTCGAGAATGGTGCGCCGGATGAGACTGCCTTCGCTTGAGGTGTAGTCGAGATCTTTGAGGTCAAGAGGAAGTGCAATTGCGCCATTCATCATCCTGAGCCTATGCCATCGGCCGTGCCCCAGTTCGGGGTACAAACCCAGATTAATGCGGACAAACAGACTTGTCTATATCACCCTGTGCTATCGTGGGCGATCAGGAGAAGTGAGGTTGCCTTCCTGTCCTCATGATTCCGGGAGCCGAGCCAACTCGAGGCTCGGCGACCGGAGTTACTCCGGAAGGACTGCCAAGCTGGACGTCCTCGAGTGTGCGACTCGGGGATGGTGGTGCCGGAATCTCTCCCCCCAGATCCGGTCCGCTCCCAGTGGGTAGTGCGGATGCCTAGCCAAACTGCCAGAGGGAGCCACGCTGTGACGATTGTAGATACTGATCCGACGTCACAGCGTGCCCCATGGGCGAAGCAGCGCATTCTTGACACCGCGAGCGAACTCTTCTACCGCGAGGGAATCCGCCAGGTGGGGGTCGACCGCCTGATCAGCCTTTCCGGAGTAACTAAAGCTACTTTTTACAAGCACTACCGGGCTAAGGAGAATCTAGTAGTTGCTTATGCAAAGAACAGGCACGAGCGGGACGTAGCGAAAATCGAGTCGATTATTGAGATCTCAAAGTCCCCCAAAGAGGCAATTGCTGCAATCGTTGAGGATCTAATCGGCCAGTTCGGAGAGTTCGGGTTCCGGGGTGACGCTTATCTGAACGCTGCCGTGGAGTATCCGGACACGCGCCATCCGATCAGGGTCGTGATTTCGACTCATCGAGACTGGTATTCCGGAGTAATCGAATCGCTGCTAACAAAGCTCGGACATCCCCTGCCCGGCGAAGGTGCGGACGACTTTGTGGCCCTGCAGGATGGTGCGATGATGGGGGCGTATGCAGGCGATTCGGTGGCCGCAGCCGGCGCACTTCGAAGAGGAGTCGATCGGATAATTGCCGGCCGCCGAGGGAGGGGCCGAAATGGCGAACGATCCGAATTGGCAATTACCGGTAGTACCGACCTTTGAACTGTCGAGCCCAGAGGTTAAGCCGGGCACCTACCTTCCGGTCTGGGCGAGAGCAACCGGCGCAGGAGGCGAAGACCGTTCACCGACCCTGAGCTGGAGTGGGGCCCCGGCTGAAACAAAGAGCTACGTGGTCACAATGTATGACCCGGATGCCCCCACCGGCAGCGGCTACTGGCACTGGGCCGTCCATGACATTCCGGCCTCAATCACCGCGCTGCCAGCGGACGCCGGCAACCCTGAATCCGGACTAATGCCAGCCGGAGCAAAGATGATCGCAAATGAGATCCGTCAGGAGAGGTTCCAGGGCGCAGCGCCGCCGGCGGGACACGGCGATCACCGCTACTTCTTCACGGTTTCCGCTCTCAATGTGGCTCGACTTGAACTGCCGGCGGGTTGCACTCCGGCAGTAATGGGCTTTGTAATGCGCAATTCGGTAATCGCGCGAGCGCAATTCTTTGCGCTGGCCAATACGCCGGCAGAAGACTAAACGGGCAGAGAGCGCTAAGCCCTTCGAGCAGAATCCGCTCGGCGAATGATGTTTGCCGCGTGGCGAAGTACCGGTTCGTCAATCATCTGGCCATCGTGCGCAAAGACCCCGTGCTTGCCAACTGCCGCGCCGATGACGCCCTGCGCCCAGGCGAGATCTTCCGGAGTCGGCCGGTAGGCATCGACGATCACGGGAACTTGTTTGGGATGAATGCACGCCATGGAGGCGAATCCGCTTGCTGCGGCATCCTGGGCCTCTGCGGAAAGCCCGGCCAGATCGTCAATCACCAGGTGTACAGCATCGATTGCGGCCTTCTTGCTCGCCCCGGCAGCGAGCAGAACTGAGGATCGGGCGTGTATTGCAACGTCGCGATACCGTCCGATCTTGTCCCTGCTTGAGGAGCCTCCAAGCGAGGCGACGAGATCTTCGGCCCCCCACATTAGCGCCACCACTGATTCATGAGCCGCAAGAGCCGGGGCTGCGAGTACTCCAGCCGCGGTTTCGCAAAGGGCGATTACCGCAAACCCGTCGAGAGCGCGAAGCTGGCTTGCAGACTCAGCCTTTGCGAGCATGACGAATCGATAGTCCGTGCGCTCCAGTGCTGCCAGATCTGCATGGAAGTCCGCACTGCCCATCGGATTCACTCTGACTATGGTCCGATTCGGATCCAGCCGATGCGCGGCAAGCGCCTGCCGGGCCGCGGGCTTGTCGGCCGGCCGAACGGCATCCTCGAGGTCGAGAATCACGGCAGGAGAGCGCTCTGCCGCCTTGTCAAAGCGATCTGGCCTGTCTGCGGGGCAAAACAGCAGGGCCGGCGGAAACTCGAAACTCACCGTTTCTCAGTCTGGCACCAGACGAGGGTGTTGCGCACCGCCTGAGCGACCACTTCCCCGTCCTGATTCCGAGCGGTGTGTGCGAGGGTAACGATTCCCTGACCGGGGCGCGACTCCGAGAGTCGCTTCGCGGAGACTACGGTTTCTGAGTACAGGGTGTCCCCATGGTAGACCGGGTGCGGAAAACCGACTGAATCGAAGCCGAGATTTGCAACTATCGTCCCTTCGGTGAGCTGCGCTACCGAACTTCCAACCATGATCGACAAGGTGAGCATTGAGTTTACGAGCCGCTGGCCGAAGGGCTGGGTGGCAGCCCAGGCCGCGTCGAGATGCAGCGACTGGGTGTTCATGGTCATGGTTGTGAACAGAATGTTGTCCGCTTCCGACACGGTGCGGCCGGGGCGGTGCAGGTACTTTGTTCCTACCTCAAACTCCTCAAAGTAGAGTCCCCGCTGCAGAATTTCCCTGCCTGATTCAACCATTTCTCCTCCGTTCAGCTTTCGAGACCGTCAGCCTTGAATTCGTCAGCCTTCGAGACCTTCAGTTTTCAAGACCCAGGGATCTTGCGATCACCATCAATTGCACTTCGTTGGTGCCTTCGCCGATTTCCAGAATCTTCGAATCCCGGTAGTGGCGGGCAACAAGGCTCTCATTCATAAATCCGTAGCCTCCGAAAATCTGTGTCGCATCCCGCGCATTCTTCATTGCTGCGTCGCTTGCCACTAGCTTGGCCATGGCGGCCTCAGTCTTGAACTCAAGCCCCGCATCGCACTTGCGGGCGGCATCCTGCCAGGCGAGTCGGGAGGTGTAGACGCGCGACTGCATTTGGGCGATCGTGAAGGCGATGAACTGGTGGCTGCCAATTGGAACTCCGAAAACGTTGCGGGACTTCGCATAGTGCAGCGATTCTTCAAGGCAGCCTTCAGCAGCTCCGGTCGACATTGCGGCAACCGCGATTCTGCCTTCGTCAAGGGTGCGAAGGAAGTTTGCGAATCCTCTGCCGCGCTCTCCGAGCAGGTTCGCTTCCGGAACCTTCACGTCTTCAAAGGTCAGCGGGTGGGTGTCGGATGCCCGCCAGCCGACCTTGTCGTAAGCGGGCTCAACCGTGAATCCCGGCGTGCCGTGCGGAACGATGATGGTCGAGAGTTCTTTCGACTTCGATCCGTCCCTGCGCTCTCGCTCGCCGGTAACCGCGGCAACCGAGACGAACTTCGAGATCGAAGTTCCGGAGTTGGTAATGAACTGCTTGGAGCCGTTCACCGTCCACTCGCCGCCGCTGAGCGTCGCAGTGGTGCGGGTTGCACCTGCGTCCGAGCCGGCCTCCGCCTCGGTAAGTCCAAAGCCGGCGAGGGCATTTCCGGCAACGAGGTCCGGGAGCCACTGCTCCTTTTGCTCCTGTGTTCCATAGCGGAAGATAGGCATTGCACCGAGCCCGATGGCTGCTTCGAGTGTGATTGCAATCGACTGGTCCACTCTGGCGAGGGCTTCAATGGCGAGGCACAAAGCGAAGTAGTCGCCGCCCTGGCCGCCCCACTCCTCCGGGAAAGGCAGGCCGAACAGGCCGATTTCGCCCATTTGCGCCACGACATCCATCGGCAATTCGTGTCGGGAGTCTGCCTCGTAGGACCTCGGCGCGACGACGGACTCTGCAAAGTCGCGGACCATGCCCGCGAGTTCGATTTCCTCCTGAGTCATCTGGAAAGACACTTCGCTGCTCCATTCGCTGTTGCCGAGGGATCGGCAGGTTCAATTGTTTCCACGCTTGCCACGATTTCGTCCAGTTTCACGAGCTCGCCGACTTTCACCCTGATCCTCGCAATTCCAGGGATGGGTGCGACCAGCTTGTGCTCCATCTTCATGGCTTCAATGACCACGAGAGCCTCTCCCGCCGCGACCAGCTCCCCGTCGGAAACCGGAACGCTCACCACGGTTCCAGGCATGGGAGAACGCAGCTCAGGACTTGCCGGACCATCTCCGCGCTGCAATTCGTGAAGCGCGCGGCGCACCGATTCTGATCTGCTGACAATCGTGAGCGGAATACTGAAACCCTCGAGTCCGACCCAGAGGGTGTCCGCTTCTCTCTCGAATTGCCAGTTGCGGGTTATCCCGTCGATTTCGATCTCGCCTGCAGTAGCCCGAATCTTCAGCACCGAGTCGTCAATCGTGCAAGTCTCACCGTCGAAGTACACCTCAGTTGATCGCCTTGTCGAAGTCTCTCCCTCTGCTGCATCAACCTGTGCCCACTCGAATAGCCTGCGAGTCGGAACTCGAACTCCGCCGAAGCGCCAGCCGGGATTGCTCGTCCACGCCCCCGCGGACTGCTGCTCGGTCAGACTGAGCCAGGCAGCGGCGGCGGCAAGAAGTTCAGGATCCGGATGGCGGAAACTGAAGCCCGGAAGCTTGCGTTCGATCAGGTCGGTGTCCAGATTGCCTTCGCGGACATCCTGATCTTCGAGCAGCAGGTTCAGGTACTCGAGATTGGTCCGAAGCCCGAGAATCGTGAATTCGGAAATTGCGGTGCCAAGACGCGATACTGCAAGTTCCCTGGTCGGAGCCCAGGCAATGACTTTTGCGAGCATCGGATCGTAGTCTGCGGGAATCTCGAGGTTCGGCATAAGGGAACTGTCGAGTCGGATTCCCTCTCCTCGCGGTTCGTGCAGCTTTAGCACCCTGCCGGTACTCGGCAGAAAGCCGCGCTCGGGATCTTCCGCGTAGACTCTCGCCTCTATTGCGTGCCCTTCAAGCCGGAGATCCTCCTGGGCGATAGTAAGAACTTCTCCCGCGGCGACCTTCAACTGCCATTCCACGAGATCCAGACCCGTGACCATTTCAGTAACCGGATGTTCGACCTGAAGCCTCGTGTTCATCTCCATGAAGAAGAACTCGTCCGGCGATTCGGCAGAGACCAGAAATTCGACCGTTCCCGCTCCGAGGTAGGAAACGCTGCGAGCCACCGTGCAGGCTGCCTCACCGATGCGGGCTCTGGTTTTCGGGCTCAGCAGCACCGACGGGGCTTCCTCGATTACCTTCTGGTGTCTGCGCTGCAGCGAGCACTCGCGCTCGCCCAGGTGGATGACGTTGCCGTGCGCATCCGCCAAGAGCTGAACTTCGATGTGCCGCGGCCTGGCAACCAGCCGCTCGAGCAGCAGGGTGTCGTCACCGAAAGAGGACTTTGCCACTCGCCTTGCAGTTGCGAGCGCCTCCGGCAATTCGGCGGCCTTGTAGACGGGAACCATGCCCTTTCCGCCGCCTCCGGCAGAGGGCTTGATGAGGATCGGAAACCCGATCTCCTCGGCAGCCTTTGCCAGTTGCAGATCGGTCATGCCGGGAGAATTGACGCCTCGAATCGTTGGTACTCCGGCAGCCGCCACGTGCTCCTTAGCCCGGATCTTGTCTCCCATCACTGCGAGCGCCTCGAGGCCCGGGCCAATGAAAACGATTCCCGCTTCTTTGCAGGCTCGCGCGAATTCGGCATTCTCAGAGAGGAATCCGTAACCGGGGTGGACGGCTTGCGCCCCCGAGTCCTTCGCGGCCTGGACCACTGCGGGAATCGAAAGGTAGCTTTGCGAGGCGATCGCCGGACCGATTCGAATCGCCTCGTCGGCCTCGGAGACATGCCTCGAATTGCGATCGGCGTCGCTGTAGACAGCAATCGAACGGATTCCCATTGCCCGCAGCGTCCGAATCACGCGGCAGGCGATTTCTCCGCGATTAGCGACCAGTACCGAGTTGAACACGCCACTCACATCCTGAACAGGCCGAAGGCCGGATCGGGAAGTGGTGAGTGCGAGGCCACTTCGAGCGCCATGCCCAGCAGCTTGCGGGTGTCTGCGGGATCGATGATTCCGTCGTCCCAGAGTCTGGCCGTCGAGTAATACGGGCTGCCCTGAGTTTCGTATTGTTCGGCAATCGGGGCCTTGAAGGCGGCCTCCTCTTCGGCGGACCACTTCTGGCCTTTCGCCTCTATGCCCTCGCGGCGGATCGTGGCGAGCACGCTCGAAGCCTGCGCGCCGCCCATTACCGAGATCCGGCTAGCCGGCCACATCCAAAGAAAGCGCGGGCTGTAGGCGCGGCCGCACATCGAGTAGTTTCCGGCGCCGAAGGAGCCGCCGATCACGACCGTAAACTTCGGCACCCTGGTTGTGGCGACCGCGGTGACCATCTTGGCGCCGTCCTTGGCGATGCCGCCTGATTCGGCATCCTTTCCAACCATGAAGCCGGAGATGTTCTGCAGGAAAACCAGCGGGACTCCTCGCTGATCGCAAAGCTCGATGAAGTGCGCTCCCTTAAGCGCGGACTCGCTGAACAGGATTCCGTTGTTGGCAACGATTCCGACCGGATGTCCGTGAATCCTGGCAAACCCGGTCACGAGAGTAGTTCCGTACTCCCGCTTGAACTCGTGGAACTCTGAGGCATCGACAAGCCTTGCGATGACTTCGTGCACGTCGTAGCTGCCCTGGACATCCACCGGCACCGCTCCGTACAGCTCGGACTCTTCGACAGCGGGCTCACGGCTGGGGACGAGTTCCCAGGCTCGCTGGGCCGGCTCCGGCAGCGTTGCAACAATGTCGCGAACGATTTGCAGCGCGTGCTCGTCGTTTTCTGCGAGGTGGTCGGTGACTCCCGAAGTTTTCGAGTGCAGTTCTCCCCCGCCCAGTTCCTCCGCTGTGACTATTTCACCGATTGCGGCTTTTACGAGCGGCGGACCGCCGAGGAAGATCGTGCCCTGATTGCGGACGATCACGGTTTCATCGCTCATGGCCGGTACGTAGGCTCCGCCCGCCGTGGACGAACCGAGCACTGCGGAGATCTGCGGAATGCGCTTTGAGGAGAGCTGCGCCTGGTTGTAGAAGATTCGGCCGAAGTGCTCGCGGTCTGGAAAAACCTCGTCCTGCCTGGGAAGAAAGGCCCCGCCGGAATCGACGAGGTAGATGCACGGCAGTCGATTCTCGAGCGCGATCTCCTGTGCGCGCAGGTGCTTCTTGACGGTCATCGGGTAGTAGGTTCCACCTTTTACGGTCGCGTCATTGGCGACGATCATGACGTGGCGGCCGTGCACGAGGCCGATACCGGCTACGAGTCCGGCACTCGGACTGTCGTTGTCGTAGAGGTCGAAGGCGGCAAGCGGGGCGACTTCGAGGAACGGGCTCGAATCATCAAGCAGCCGATTGATCCGGTCGCGAACCAGGAGCTTTCCGCGCGACTCGTGTCTTTGCCTCGACTCCTTCGAGCCGCCGAGGGCAATCCGGCCGATTCGCGATTGCAGCTCTTCTACGAGTTCCCTCTGACCGGCAGCATTTCGGGCGAACTCGTCGCTCGCGGCATCGATCTTGCTGCGCAGGGTCTCCATCGACGACTCCGAATGATTTCTCGGGCAATTGGTTGTGGACTGGCTTATTTGGCGTTAGCCTGCTTGAACTAGGTTAGTGATCACTAACTGATTTGTCTATAGCGAGGTTCAGTTGACGGCAACGGAGTCGAAGCGGGACACCGCTCGCGACAAGGCCAAAGCGAAGCGCACTGCCGCACTGCTTGACGCCGCGGCAAGGCTCTTCGCCGAGAAGGGATATCTCGGAACCTCGATCGAAGACCTGGGCGCCGCCGCTGGCGTTACCGGCCCGGCGCTCTACAAGCACTTCAGCGGAAAACCGGCAATTCTCGCCTCGATCCTCATCGAAGCGAGTTCCGGGCTGCTTGAAGGCGGCCGCAGGGTCGTGTCCGACCATCAGGGTGGTGGAGCGCTCGAAGGACTCGTTGCATTTCACGTGGACTTTGCACTGAAGAATCCGGATGTCATCCAGGTCCAGGATCGCGAGCTCGGCCAGCTCGCGGAGCAGGATCGCCACGAAGTCAGAACACTCCAGCGGCGCTACGTCGAGCTTTGGGTAGGGGTGCTCTCTGACCTGCAGCCCGAGACCGCGACCGAGGTGCTGCGCGCGAGAGCTCACGCCGTTTTCGGACTGCTCAATTCGACCCCGCACAGCGGTCAGGGCATCGATCGGTCAACGCTGCGCGCCGAACTCGAGCAAATGGCGCTCGCCGCACTGAGCTGACGCGCGTAGCCTGACGCCGCCCAAGCTGACGCCACCCGAGCCGCCCGAATGCAGCGGTTCAGATCATCGCGAGCAGCATTGCGGGCTTGGCAAGGATCGCACCGACGTCGGCGAGGAACTTGCTTCCCTGTTCTCCATCTACGAGCCGGTGATCGAAGGAAACGCTGAGCGTTAGCACTTGCCGAAGTGCGATCTCCCCGTTGAATTCCCACGGCTGGCGGCGTACCGCGCCCAGAGCGAGAATCATCGCCTCGCCGGTGTTCAGGATCGGCGTGCCGGCATCGATTCCGAAGGAGCCGATGTTGGTAATCGAGATCGTTCCGCCGGAAAGCTCGGCGGGGCTCGAAGCGCCGGACTTGGCGGTCTCAACCAACGCCGAAAGCGCATCGGCGAGGCCAGCGAGATCGAGCGAGTCGGCATCCTTGATGTTCGGCACCATCAGTCCGCGAGGAGTCGCCGCGGCGATCCCGAGGTTCACATAGTTGAACTGGATGATCTCCTGTGCAGCTTCGTCCCAGCGCGAGTTGACGCTCGGGTTTCGCTGCACCGCTATGCAAAGCGCTTTCGCGACAATCGTGAGCAGGTTGATTCTCTTGCCGGCGAACTGGCGAGAGCCCTTGAGTTCGGCAATAAGCTCCATGGTCGGAGTGACATCGATAGTAAGGAACTCGCTCGCGTGCGGCGCGGTGAAGGCGCTTTGAACCATTGCGGCCGCGGTGAACTTGCGGACTCCCTGGATTCGCGTGCGAGTCTCGCGCTCACCTCTGGGAATCGGGGCAGCAGCAACCTGCAGGCCGGCGGCGGCAGCAGGAGCTGCGGAAGGCGCGTGCTCCGGCGCACCGGAGAACGCCGCTTCGACATCCTCCCGAGTGATCAGCCCGTTTTTTCCGGTACCGGAAATCGTGCGCAAGTCGAGTCCGAGATCCCGGGCGAGCTTTCTCACCGGAGGAGTCGAGCGCGGAGACTCTGCCACGACTTCGGGCTCTGAGCCCGAAGCTGCCGCAGGAGCGGCAGCAGGGGCGGAGGCGCCCTTCTTTGCCCTGCGGGTCGACTTCTTGTCGCTGTCAATCGGCGGACCGTAACCGACGAGCACGGACTGGCGTTCTTCCTTCTGACCGCCGTCTTCGGCTGCAGGCTCATCCGGGCCGCCGTCGATCTCGAAGGCGATCAGAGGAGCCCCGACGAGAACCGTCGTCCCTTCCGGGTGATAGAGCTTCTTAATCTTGCCCGCAAACGGCGAAGGCAACTCTACGAGAGCCTTGGCAGTTTCGATTTCAGCAAGAATCTGGTTTAGCTCGACCGAGTCGCCCTCTGCAACATGCCAGGTGACCAGCTCAGATTCGGTGAGCCCTTCGCCGAGGTCCGGCAGGGCGAAATCCACTACTGCCATCAGTTCTCCCAGGCGCTTCGAGAATTGTGCTTTCCAAGCACGCGGTCGACGGCATCCATGAGCCTGTCCATGTCGGGCAGGAAGTACTCTTCATAGACCGCCGGCGGATACGGGATGTTGAAACCGGTCACTCTCGCGGGTGCGGCTTCGAGCCAGTTGAAGCAGCGCTCGGTGATGCTCGCCGCGATTTCAGCTCCGATTCCTCCCTCTTCCGAAGCTTCGTGAGTGATCACGAGCCGACCGGTCTTGCGCACGGAAGCCTCGACCGTGTCGAGGTCCAGCGGTGAGAGCGATCGCAGATCGATGAGCTCTATCGAGACGCCATCATCTTCGGCTGCCTCCACCGCTTCCTTCGCGGTGGTCATGAGGGATCCGTAGGCAACCATGGTCACGTCGGTGCCGGGAGAAACCACTCTGGCTTTCGAGAAGTCGAGCGATTCGGTCGGGTCGAGATTGACTTCGCCCTTTGACCAGTAGCGACGCTTGGGTTCGAAGAACAGCACCGGGTCATCGCTTGCGATCGACTGCCTGAGCAGATCGTAGGCATCCTGAGGGTTTGATGCGCTCACGACTCGAAGTCCCGCGGTGTGCGCGAAATACGCCTCAGGCGACTCAGAGTGGTGCTCAACCGAGCCGATGCCGCCGCCGAACGGAACCCGGATCGTGATCGGCAGCCGCACGGTACCACGGGAGCGGTAGTGCAGTTTCGCGATCTGGGCGACGATCTGATCGAAGGCCGGATAGATGAATCCGTCGAACTGGATTTCAACTACCGGTCGGTAGCCTCGCATGGCGAGCCCGATCGCTACCCCAACGACTCCGGACTCTGCGAGCGGGGTGTCAATTACCCGCTCGGGGCCGAACTCAGCGATCAGGCCATCGGTCACGCGGAAAACGCCGCCAAGCTTGCCTATGTCCTCGCCGAGAAGCAGAACCTTTTCATCGTCTTTGAGCGACCTGCGCAGGGCTTCAGTAATTGACTTCGCCAGAGTGAGCTGTCCGGTCTTTGTCGCGGTAGCCATCACTCCTCCCCTTCGAACATTTCGAGGTAGGCGGCATATTGTGCCCTTTGGCGCTCAAGCACCGGGTTGTCTTCCACCTGCACGTTCTCGAACATGCTCAGCGGACCGGGCTTTGGCATTCCGATGCACTTCGAGCGCAACTCTGCGGCCACGGCATCCGCTTTCGCTTTCACTCTCGACTGGAGCTTCTCGTCGAAGGCTCCCAATTTTTCGAGGTGCTTTTCGACTCGAGTGATCGGATCTTTGGTCTTCCACTCTGCGACTTCATCCGAAGTGCGGTACTTGGTCGGGTCATCCGAGGTCGTGTGCGGACCCATGCGATAGGTCACTGCCTCGATGAAAGTCGGCCCACCTCCCGAATACGCACGCTCGAGAGCGACCCTGGTCGCGGCGAGGACTGCGAGCACGTCGTTACCGTCTACCCGCAGGCTCGGCACTCCGAATCCGGGAGAACGGTCTGCGATCTGCCGTTTGGCCTGAAGTCGAACCGGCTCCGAGATCGCCCAGTGATTGTTCTGGCAGAAGAAGACAACCGGTGCCTGATAGGCGGCAGAGAAAACCAAAGCTTCGTTGACATCGCCCTGGCTCGTGGCTCCGTCGCCGAAGTAGGCCAGAGACGCGGACTTGGCTCCATCGCGCTGAATGCCCATTGCGTAGCCAACAGCGTGCAGAGTCTGCGCGCCGATAATCACGTTCGGGATTGCGAGATTGTGCAACTGGGGATCCCAGCTTCCGTGCGCGTATCCCTTCCAGGTGCGCATGAGGTCTTCCGCGCTCACTCCGCGAATGAAAGCCACTCCGTTTTCGCGATAGCTAGGGACCGCGTAGTCGTCATCCCTGAGCGCCCGTACAGAGCCGATCTGGGATGCCTCCTGGCCAAGCAGCGGCGGCCATAGCGCCAGCTGGCCCTGTCTTTGCAAAGCGGTAGCTTCAGTGTCGATCCGACGGATGACGACCATGTCCTCGTACAGATCGGCCAGTTTCGACTTGTCGATGTCTGCTACGGCCGGGTCGAAGGCAGGGTTCTCGACCCGCTCGCCTTCAGGGGTAATTAGTTGAATGTATGCCTCGTCGCCGAGAATGTCGCCCTCCGCGGCGTCAGGCTTTGAAACAGTTGCTCGCAACAATTCGCGCCTTCCTTCGGGGCCCGCAGCAGGTTCGCCAGGGCCCTCTCCAGCGAGGCACGCCCGCCTTTTGAGCGGCGCACCTCAAGCCCGTCTTCGTTTCCGGGTTACTAGCGAGAGTACGCAGATTCCGCCTCAATTGACAACTGCCACGACCGGTTTAGTCGGAATGCCGATTAAGCGCCGGAATCGACAAACCCGAAATCCAGCAAAAGAAGAAGGCCCGGACCGAGAGGGTCCGGGCCTCGAGTTGCTCTTGCTACTTCTTTTTCTTCATTGCGCTGGCAATGAGGCCGACGATCGTCGAGAGAATTCCACCTGCTACTCCGCCGCCGACGAGATTGCCGGCGATCGCGCTGAAGTCGACTCCGGTCATCCCATTGATCAGAGTCTGCATGAGGGCGCTGCCGCCCGCGCCGCCGACCGCACCGATCACTCCGTTCAGCAGCGTGCCGAGCGTGTTCTTCTTGACGCCAGCGCCAGCGCCGACTCCACCCAGAGCACCGCCAACGATGCCAAGGATCCATTCCATTAGAACTCCCTAAATTTCGGCAGGATCTAGTTGATCCAGCTTGGGAGAGAGACTAGTGGAAACCAGGCGGAAAGTTCAGCCTTCCGTGCCGGTGGCTTCGGATTCGTCTTCGACGAGAACCAGCGAAAGCTTGCCCCGATCGTCGATCTTGGCGATCTCCACCTGAATCTTCTGCCCGACAGACAGCACGTCTTCGACGTTCTCCACTCGCTTTCCTCCGGCGAGCTTGCGCACTTCTGAAATGTGCAGCAGCCCGTCTTTTCCGGGAGTAAGCGAGATGAATGCGCCAAATGCGGCGAGCTTGACTACGGTGCCGAGGAACCTCTCTCCGACCTCCGGGTTGAGCGGGTTGGCAATCGCGTTGACCGCGGCCCTCGCCGCCTCGGCCGAAGGACCATCGGTAGCTCCGATGTAAACCGTGCCGTCGTCCTCGATCGAGATCTCAGCTCCGGTGTCATCCTGAATCTGGTTGATGGTCTTGCCCTTCGGGCCGATCAGCTCGCCGATCTTGTCAATCGGAATCTGAACCGAAATCACGCGAGGAGCAGTCGGCGCCATCTCATCCGGAGCATCGATTGCCGCGTTCAGCACCGCGAGGATCGCCGTGCGCGCTTCCTTTGCCTGCTCGAGAGCACCCTTCAGCACCGAAGATGGAATTCCGTCGAGCTTGGTGTCGAGCTGAATCGCGGTGACGAATTCGGATGTCCCGGCAACCTTGAAGTCCATGTCGCCAAGAGCATCCTCGGCTCCGAGAATGTCGGTGAGCGCCGCGTAGCGAGTCTCGCCGTCGACCTCGTCAGAGACCAGACCCATAGCGATTCCGGCAACCGAAGCCCTAAGCGGCACACCGGCATTCAGCAGGGACAGTGTCGATGCGCAAACCGATCCCATCGAAGTGGAACCGTTGGAACCGAGAGCCTCTGAGACCTGGCGGATCGCGTAAGGGAACTCCTCGCGCTTGGGCAGCACCGGTACGAGCGCCCGCTCCGCGAGGAAGCCGTGGCCGATTTCGCGGCGCTTCGGGCTGCCAACCCGACCGGTCTCACCGGTGGAATACGGCGGGAAGTTGTAGTGGTGCATATAGCGCTTGCTCGTGATCGGGGATAGCGAATCGATCTGCTGCTCCATCTTGAGCATGTTGAGGGTCGTGACTCCGAGAATCTGGGTCTCGCCCCGCTGGAAGATCGCAGAGCCGTGAGCTCGGGGAATGACCTGCACTTCGGCGTCGAGCGGACGGATATCGCGAAGGCCGCGGCCGTCGATTCTGACGCCGTCCTTGAGGATCCGACCGCGAACGATCTTCTTGGTCACCGACTTGTAAGCGGCGCTGACCTGTCCGTTGGCAGCTTCTGCAAGCTCCCCGGACTCGACCTTTGCGGCAATCGCTTCCTTGACCCTCGACTTGAGCTCGTCATCTGCGTTCTGACGCTCGATCTTGTCGGCGATCTGGTAGATGCCGGCAAGCTCGCCTTCTGCAAGAGCGGCAACCGCGTCGTAAGTCTCCTGGTCGTAGGCCAGGAACACCGGGTACTCCCCCGGTTCCTTCGAGGATTTGGAGGCCAGTTCCACCTGGGCCTTCACGAGCTGAGCCAGGAACGGCTTTGCGGCCTCGAGGCCCTGTGCAACGACATCCTCGCTCGGCTTGACGGCTCCGCCCTTGATGAGGTCCCAGGAGTGCTCTGTGGCTTCCGCCTCGACCATCATGATCGCTACGTCTTCCTTGCCGCTCGAGTCGGTGACGATCCGGCCGGCAACGGTCAGGTCGAAGACCGCGCCCTCAAGCTGCTCGAACCTCGGGAACGCGACCCACTGTCCGTCGATGAGCGCGAGGCGCACACCGGCGACCGGACCGCTGAACGGCAGTCCGGAAATCTGGGTGGATGCGCTGGCCGCGTTGATCGCGAGCGCGTCATAGAACTCACCGGGAGCGATGCTCAAGACGGTCACGACGATCTGAACCTCGTTGCGAAGTCCGTCTACGAATGAGGGACGCAATGGGCGGTCGATGAGGCGGCAAACCAGGATCGCCTCGGTTGAAGGGCGGCCCTCGCGCCTGAAGAAGCTGCCCGGAATGCGACCGGCAGCATAAGAGCGCTCTTCGACATCCACGGTCAGTGGGAAGAAGTCGAAGCTGTCTTTCGGCTGCTTGCTGACGCTCGTGGCGCTTAGCAGCATGGTTTCTTCGTCAAGATAGGCGACTACTGCACCCTGCGCCTGCTGTGCGAGGCGTCCGGTCTCGAACCGGACTGTACGCTTGCCAAACTTGCCGTTATCGATAACGGTTTCGGCAAAACTGATTTCTGGACCCTCCATGCGGGGGTTTCTCCTTTGCTTCTTGCGCAAACTGCGCAGACTTGGCGGAGCAGTCAGGAGGCAGTCAGGGGCGCAGCGAACTTGCCGGGCGCCGGTTCTGGTCAACAGTAGAAAACCTCCGTACCTGCCGGGAGTTCACCACCGGTGACCAGCATCTTGCCGGTCTGCTCCGTGGCTGAAAGCGACTATTGCGATTACAGCCTCAAAGATTCTACCAGCGGGCGGGGCTTTGACCTAGCCCTGCCGCGGCGAAAGCAGCGATCTCAGTTCCGGGACTCGCTCCTCCATGAAGGCTTCAAGCTGTGCGATCTTGTCGGTACCGACGATGAATCCGCTAATGCCATAGTCCTCCGCCAGCCGGGCCATCGTTTCGACCTGCGCATCATCGAAACCGATATTCATCCAGCGCCGAATCTCTGATGGGTTCCTTCCCGCAGCAGCTGCTCCTTCGTCGATCGCCGCGTTCATGGCAGCCAGCGATTCGATGCTCTTGAGGTAGCCGAATGAGGGGATCCATCCGTCGGCAAGCCGACCGGTCAGGCGCAGCATTTTCGGTTTATAGGCTCCGATGTGAATTCCGATCGCGTGGGGTGTTCTCGGTCCGCGCTTTGCTCCCGACACCGAGTAGAACTTGCCTTCAAATCTGGCAGGACCGGCGGCATCCGCATTCCATAGCTCTCGGATTATCTGGATTGCCTCATCGAGTGCCTCAACCGCCTGTCCTGGCTCCAGCCGTCTGCCTCCTACTGCCTCGATGGCATCCCAGAATCCGCCTGCGCCTATTCCGAGTTCGAGCCTGCCGTTGCTCAGGAGATCTATGGTTGCTGAGGCTCTGGCCAGAAGTACCGGAAGGCGCAATGGCAAATTGGAAACGTTTGCGCTAAGGCTGATTCGCTCGGTCCTGGCTGCGACAAATGCGATCAGACTCCAGGCGTCAAGCAGTGCCGGCTGATACGGATGATCCTGGAAGCTCGCCAGGACGAAGCCGAGTCGATCACTTGCGACGGCCAGCTCGATGACTCTCTCCGGGTCGCTCGAAGTCGGAGTGATAAAGGTGCCGAACTTCAATTCCTGTCCGTAGCTGACCATTCTTTGGGCCTCTCTGTTGATTTCTCACGATTCAACCGGTTTGCGGGCTAGGGCATTCCCTCGCACAATCGATACGCTAGGACAGTCCCGAAAGGAGTTGCTGGTGCGAGTTGGAGTCACGCGAGAAAAGCGGACTGGAGAGAGGCGAGTGGCGGCGACACCGGAAACGGTGCAGCAGCTCGTCGGCCTCGGTCTGGACGTTACCGTTGAAAAGGGCGCCGGAGCCGAAGCGGGTTATTCCGACTCGAGCTTCAAGGAGGCTGGGGCAACTATCGCGGCCGCTTTGCCGTACTCGAGCCTCGACGTGCTCCTGCACGTCCGGCCACTCAGTCCGGCAACCGTCAAGCTGCTCAAGAAGGGCGCAGTGACTATCGGATTGGCTTCGCCTTCGACCGAGTTGCCAACTGTTTCAGCACTGGCTTCAGGAAAGATCACATCCTTCGCTCTTGAACTGATCCCCAGAATCTCCCGTGCACAGTCGATGGATGCCCTCAGCTCGCAGTCTCTCGTTGGAGGCTACCGGGCGGTAATCGAAGCGCTCACCCGTTACCCGCGTTTCTTCCCGCTCTATATGACAGCGGCTGGCACCATCCCCCCGGCCAAGGTGCTCGTGCTTGGCGCGGGAGTCGCGGGTCTTCAGGCAATTGGTACAGCCAAGAGGCTCGGCGCCAAGGTTTCCGCTAACGATATCCGGGCTGCTTCCGCCGACGAGGTTCGGTCAATGGGAGGAACCTTCATCAATATCGATCTCGATGCGAATGCAGAAGGCGGTGGTGGTTACGCGAAGGAACTAGCGGAAGACCGGGCAAACCGCCAGCGCGAAGCGCTCGCTCCGCACGTTGCCGCAGCCGACATCCTCATCACGACCGCGGCCATTCCGGGCCGGGCAGCACCGCTCCTGGTCACCAAAAAGATGGTTCAGGGAATGCGGGCCGGGTCCGTCGTTGTAGATCTGGCCGCTGAGACCGGAGGAAACGTCGAAGGCGTAGTGGCTGGCAAGGATGTTGCCGTTCCGGTCGACGGTGGCACCGTCACTCTGGTCGGGCTGCAGGACGCCCCTTCCGCGATTCCCTCAGACGCTTCGAGGCTCTACTCCAAGAACGTCGCAAACCTGCTCGCCCTCATGACCAAAGACGGAAAGGTCGAGCCGGACTTCACCGACGAAGTGGTCGCTGGCTCCTGCCTGACTCGAGACGGCGAAGTCACTCACGAACCGACCGCCCAGGCTCTCGCTTCGAAAAAGCCGGCTTCAGCAAAGAAACAAACCACGGCGAAGAAGGGAGCCAAGTAAGTGGATGCCGTAACCCTGCTCACCGTCGTTGTCTTAGCGGTATTTGTCGGCTTTGAAGTCATCTCCAAAGTGACCAGCAAGCTGCACACGCCACTAATGTCCGGTGCAAATGCGATCCACGGAATCATTCTCGTCGGGGCGATTATCGTCGCCGGCCAGACGAATGACCCGTGGCTGCTCGCCGTGGCCATTGCCGCTGTCGTGCTCGCAACCGCCAATATGGTTGGCGGCTTCGTAGTCACCGACCGCATGCTTGAAATGTTCCGCGGCAAGAAACCTGCCGCTAAGACCGGGGAGGATGCAAAGTGAGCCTCCTCGCCCCTGAATGGACTGCCCTGCTTTATCTGCTCGCCGCGGTCTGCTTCATCCTCGCCCTCAAGGGGCTGTCTTCGCCAAAGCACGCCAGGCGAGGCAACCTCATCGGCTCCCTCGGTGCACTGGTTGCGGTCGTAACCGTATTCTTCTCGATCAAGCTTGAGAACATCCCGCTAATCCTCGCCGCAATTGCAGTGGGTTCGGCGATCGCGGTTCCGATTGCGCGCAAGGTCAAGATGACGCAGATGCCGCAGCTGGTCGGCGGCTTCAACGGCGTCGGCGGTGGCGCAGCGGCTCTCGTCGCGGTGCTTGAGCTCGGACACAATGACGACCTTTGGGTCCGGATCGCGATCGTCTTCACGATGCTCGTCGGGGCGGTTTCATTCTCCGGTTCCGCAGTCACGGTGCTCAAGCTGCAGGAGCTCATCACCACCCGTCCGATTCTCTTCCCGGGACTGCCGGTGGTCATGTCGGTAGCAGTACTCGCCGCTGTCGGTGCCGCGGTAATGACTGTAATAGACGGATCATGGGTCTGGCCTGTTGCGCTGCTGGTGCTGGGTCTTCTGGTCGGAATCTTCCTGGTCCTGCCGGTCGGCGGAGCGGATGTCCCGATCGTGATTTCACTGCTGAATGCGTTCACCGGAATTGCGGTGGGTGCAAGCGGAATCGTCCTCGGAAACGTGCTCCTGCTGGTTGCCGGAACCCTCGTCGGCGCGAGTGGAACCATTCTGACCATGGCGATGGCTGCGGCTATGGGCCGCGGCGTCACCGGAATCATGTTCGGAGCCTTCAAGGGAGGATCCACGGCAGGATCGACAACCCAGAGCGACCGCCCGGTGCGGTCAAGCTCTGCGGAGGATGTCGCCGTGCAGCTTGGCTACGCCCAGAACGTCGTCATCGTCCCCGGTTACGGACTTGCGGTGGCTCAGGGCCAGCACACGATTGCGGAGCTGGCTACCGCCCTCGAGGCGCGCGGAGTGCACGTGGTCTTCGGCATCCACCCTGTTGCCGGTCGCATGCCAGGCCACATGAACGTGCTGCTCGCGGAGGCGAACGTGCCTTACGAGTCGCTCAAGGAGCTCGACGAAATCAACCCCGAGTTCAAGAACACGGATGTCGTGCTCGTCGTCGGTGCAAACGACGTCGTTAACCCCGCGGCGAAGTCCACACCGGGTTCACCGATCTACGGAATGCCGATCCTCGAAGTCGGAGACGCGAACCAGATCGTGTTCCTCAAGCGCTCGATGCGACCGGGCTTTGCGGGGATCGAGAACGAGATCCTGTTCGACCCGAAGACGGAGCTGCTCTTCGGCGATGCGAAGGAATCCCTTAGCAAGGTGCTTTCGGCGGTCAAGGCGCTCTAGCCCTGCTTCTTGACCCGCCGAATCCACCACTGGACCAGGTAGCTGCCGAGCAGCAGCACGACTGCAAGAAACAGCACGCCTCTAAACAGGGCCCGGAAGATTCCTGCCTGCAGCGCGAAGGCTAGTACTGCCGTCACGGCCAGAATGCCAAAGATCGCGAGCCTGAATAGGTTGACCCTGGCCAGGGGCCCTTTGCGTCCGGTCAATTCGAAGCGCCGGCGCCAGTCGGTTCAGGATCAGGAGCCAAAGCCTTATTCCAGGCATACCGAATCACCCCGGCGGCAATGAGGCCCTGCGCGAGCAGGTAGCTGAGCATGATCAGGAAATCGACATGGCTCGGCTCGAATCCTGGCAGGAAGCGATTGAGACCGAGCAAAGAATCGGAGACCACGAACAGCGCTCCCCCGATGGCGATCCAGGCATTGCAGCTGAGGGCGATAATGCCCATCGCACTCAGGACCACTCCGTAAGCGACCACCGGGATCAATAGGGACCCGAGGTGAGGAGCGAGAATCCAGACCAGCGCCACCAGCCAGGCAAGGTAAACCACCGAGGCCAGTTGAATGGGCCGCTTCCTGAGCCAGCGGAGAAACAGGGTTATATAAGCGACGTGGGCAAGCAGAAAGCAGCCGAGCCCAATCAGGAAGCCGAGGTCTCCCGGTGAGGCGAGCAGGACATCCCCCGCCCAGGAAAAGAGGATTCCCAGTCCGGCAAGCAGGGCAATCTCGGAGCGAATTCTGGGCAGGGAGAACAAGAGTGCGATGCCAAGTAACGGCATAAGCAGTGGCTTTGTGAAGACCGAAACCGATCGCTCTTCAATCAGCAGTGCAACCAGATGGATGACACTGACTACCAGAAACGGCAGGAAGACTGTGAATACTCTGGCCCTGTTCATGCTTCGACCCTATTTCTTCCGCAGCCGATCACCGTGCATAAATGAAAGCGAGCCGCCGCCCCAAAGGAACGACGGCTCGCCTGCCAAGCTTTGCGAACCTAACGGCGAAGTCCCAGCCTCTCGATGAGCGAGCGGTAGCGCTCGATATCGATATCGGCTAGGTAGCCGAGGAGACGACGACGCTGACCGACCAGCAGCAGCAGACCGCGCCTTGAGTGGTGGTCGTGCTTGTGCACCTTGAGGTGCTCGGTGAGGTCCTTGATTCGTGCGGTGAGCATAGCCACCTGCACTTCGGGGCTCCCCGTGTCACCCGGGTGAGTTGCATACTCGTCGATGATCGCTTTCTTGGCGTCTGGTGCTAATGGCACAGATCGCCCCCTTCCTCTCGCTGCGCGGTGCTGATCGCCTTTTGCGTCAGCTCTCTTTTTCCGCGGCCGATAAACGGCAACCTTGAGAGTTTAGCACTGCGAGAAGCTGGGCTCAGGCCGCGGCTTCAGACCCCACTCTGGATCCGAGGTCGACATCCTTGAACACTCCGGCTCTGATCGCCTGAAAAACCTCTGTGGCAGCCTGCTGAAGCCTGCCCTGACGGTGACCAGCCACGAGGACCGCCTTCTTGCATGCTGCCTGGTCATAGACGATTTCGGCGGGCTGCTCATCACTGGCGATTGCTCCGCCTCTGGCCTCCACCCAGGCGCTCACTACTGCCCTCAGCATCGGGTTCGCTATCCGAACATCAACGACCTCTCCGCGCGCCATCGGAAGCACCTGATTCAGCAGTGCATACGCGATGAGCCCCGGAGCAAGCAACTCCGCAGCCTGACGGTCAGTCACATTCTTCGGAATGCCGACCAGCAGATCCACTGAAACGATCGAGTCTTCGCCGAGACTGCGCGGATAAACGACGCGATCACCACGAACAAAGCCTTCAGCGCTCGCGCCGACTTCCTCGACAACCGCGACAATCATCGACCCAATCGCGTTGATTCGAACGCGGACTTCTCCCGCTCTCGGGCGACGGGCAACAACACTGGTCATAGAAGTTCCAACTTCGAACGCGCCCCGAATATTCCAAATCAGAACTCTTCGTTGGTATCGGGATCCCCGCCCCACAGTCGCCCTGACTCGAGGCCGGAGATTTGGTCCATTTCGATTTCGCTCAGTTCAAAGTCGAAAATATTGAGATTTTCCTCCTGGCGATCTCTCTGCGACGACTTCGGCAACGGGATCGTCCCAAGCTGAATGTGCCACCTGAGTACGGCCTGAGCCGGGGTCACATTGTGGGCATCCGAAACCGCGACTATCACCGGATTTTGCAGCACTGATCGCTGCCTGGCCAGCGGAGTCCAGCTCTCAGTCTGAATCCCCAGTTCGCCGTGAAGTTTGCGCATCTCGGCCTGAGGAAAGTGGGGGTGCAACTCAATCTGGTTGACCGCGGGTACAACCCCGCTCTCGGAGATTATCTTCTCAAGGTGGCTCCGAGTGAAGTTGCTGACTCCGACAGAGCGGATTAGCCCTTCAGACTTCAGTTGAATCAGCTCAATCCAGGTCTGCAGGTACTTGTCGATTCGAGGCAGCGGCCAGTGGATCAGAAACAGGTCGAGATAATCAAGCCCGAGATTCTCCAGCGACTCCATGAAGCCTTCGCGAGTCTTGCCTTCTCCGTGGAAGCGGCCGGGCAGCTTTGAGGTGATGATCAGCTCCGAGCGGTCCAGTCCCGAACTACGAATTGCCTGGCCGACCTCCGCTTCATTCTCATAGTTCAGTGCTGTATCGATCAATCTGTAACCCGACTCGATTGCGCTGAGCACCGAGGCCGTGCCGTCGTCGCCGTGCAGCTGGTAAGTGCCGAAGCCGATTGCCGGCAGGGAGTTTCCGTCGTTGAGTGTCCGATTGGGAATTGGCATGTCTCAAGTCTGGCCCAAGCTTGATGGGGTAGGAATTGAAAAGTGCAGTTTGCCAGCCACTAAGCAGTTAGGAGGTATCGGATGTCGCTGTCGGGGATTCTTGACGCCATCCTGATTCTCCTGCTCTGCGGGTATCTGAGCATCGGATGGATTCTCGGCTTCCTGCGCAGCCTGTTCGCTTTGGGGGGCCTTATCGCCGGCGCGGTCGGCGCATTCCTCCTGGCTCCAATTGTCGGATCCTGGATTGGTGCTCCAGAGTGGCGCCCGTTCGCCGTGATTGTAGCGGTGATCTTTCTGCTGGCCGCTGGCCAGACTCTCGGCCTGTTTCTCGGTCGATTGATCGCGAGGAGCATAGAAGGCTCGAAACTGAGCATTCTCGATCGACTCGGCGGGATGGTGCTCAATGTCCTCGTCGCCGCTCTGGTTGTCGCTAGCGCCGCGTTCAGTCTCGGATCCCTCGGCGCGCCCTGGCTCTCGCAGGCGATTTCGAACTCCGCAGTGCTCAGGTCGATTAATTCGCTCACTCCGGCTCCGATTCAGCAGGCGATGGCCCAGTTGCGCTCGATCATCGTGCAGCAGGGCATCCCGCGAATCATCTCCGCCGCTGAGGGGGACATCGAAGGGGGCAATGTCCCAGGCACCGACACCGCGCCCACTGCACCTCCGGCCCCTTCGCCGATCCCGTCTCCGGACGCTCCCCCGCTTCAGAAAGCGGCCGCATCGGTCGTTAGAGTAACCGGCAGCGCCTACCAGTGCGGCCAGGATCAGTCCGGAAGCGGATTTGTGGTTGCCGATGGCAGGGTAATCACAAACGCCCATGTAGTTGCCGGTGTTGACGAACCGGTCGTGGAAATTCCGGGAGTCACCGCTTTGCCTGGCAAAGTCGTCTATTTCGACCCTCAGAATGATCTGGCCGTAATTGCAGTACCTGGGCTAAAGATCGCTCCTTTGGAACTGGGCAGCAATCTTGCAGTGGGAAGCGCGGCCGTGTTTGACGGATACCCCTACGGAGGCCCGTTTCAAAGTTCTCCGGCTCGAGTGGACAGGGTATTCACGGTCAGAGTAAATGACATCTACGGTGCTAATCCGGCTCCTCTGGAGGTCTACCAGCTTGCGGCAGAGGTTCACGAGGGCAATTCCGGCGGGCCGCTGCTGGATTCTTCCGGCAGGGTAACTGGACTCGTGTTTGCCAAGTCGGCCAATTCATCCGGAGTCGGTTATGCGCTGACCATGGCGGAACTGGAACCGGTCGCAGACCAGGCCGCCGCTCTGTCCGGCAGGGTTTCTTCAGGCCACTGCGTCAAGCGTTGAGCTCGAGCTTTCGTCCGACCTGCGATCGGATTTCATTCGCAATCCGTAGGCGGATGCGATAGCGAGCAGAACTACGGCAGAACTAAAGGCCGCCGGGTAAGAGGCGAAATCAAGCAGCGCTCCGGCAACCAGCGGACCGATAATCGATCCCAGATCAGAGAAGGCGGAGAAAAATGCGACCGGCTGGCCGCTCTTGGCTCCCGCGACATCCCCAACCGTAGCGGCGGGGGCGGTGCCCATGAAGGCTGCAGCGATTCCATAAACGCAAAGCAACGCAATGAGCTGCCAAAGTTCCGCCACGAAAGGAATGGCGAGCATCGCGAGGGCTCCGATCGCAAAGGCTCCGATTATTGCCGGTCGACGCCCTACCGTATCGACAAACTTGCCCGCGGGAGCCAGAGCGACGGTCTGCGCAACCGCCGCAATCGCGAAGGCGACACCAGTCCAGAGTTCGCCCTGGCCAAGTAACTCAACCACGAGAATCGGCACGAGAGCACTTCTTACTCCAAAGCTCGCCCAGCCGGTAGCGAAGTTTGCCAGGCAGGCTGCTCGATATCTCGAATCGGCAAACACCGCCCTGAGGGAGACCGTCTCGGCGGGTGCATCATCCTTCGGCGTCCCGTTCTTTGCAGCGGTTGCTCCCGGCTTCAACATGAACAGGCCGACGAGTCCTGCAACAATGAGAGTGCCGGCATAGAAGAAAAACGGAGCCCGCAGAGAAATCACCGCGAGCACTCCGCCGATTGCAGGTCCGGCCATCCCGCCGATGAGAAACCCGCCCTGATAGAAGCCGACCGCTCTGCCTCGCATGCTGGACTCTGTGGTAGCTAGCAGGAGTGACATGGCGGAGATCGAAAACATGGCAGAGCCGACTCCCCCGGCTCCTCTGAGGAGCAGAACTTCGAGGTAGCTCTGAGCGAAGCCGACCATTGCGCTTGAAATTGCAACGATTCCAATTCCAATTGCGAGAATCGTCCGTTCGCCCCCGAGATCGATCAATTTTCCTACGAACGGGCTTGAAACAAGCCGAACCAGTGCAAATGCAGAGACGACGGCTCCTACTTCGGTGTAGCCGACGCCGAACGTTCGAACGAAAACCGGCAGAATCGGAACCACCACGCCGAACCCGACCATCACGAAGAAGGCGATGACTCCAAGTACAACTGTCTCTCTGGACAGTCGAGCCTTCGAATCCCGTCCGCTCACAGTGTCACTCTTGCCTTCGTCCCCTTGCTCATGGTCAGACTCAGCGCCTCAATCAGCACGAGCGCGAAGGCTGCGAGCGCCACCGTCATCCAGGCCGGAAGACTCGCACCGCCGAAAATCGCGATGGCTGGCAGGAGCAGCGCTGGGATCAGCAGCATCAGGATTCGCGACAGCGGCCTTCCTAGCCTGACTCCGATCAAAGCATTGGTTAGGTAAAACATGGCAATACCCAGGGCGAGCAGTGCCAGAGCTCCTGGCGGCAACGGTTTCGAGGCTTCCCTCACAGATATTCCGATGGAAGCCGCAACGAAGGTGAGGCCGAGAATCAGCACGAAGGGCAGGTACATGACGACATCCCTCAGCGCCCCAAAGGCACCAGACTTTTGAGCGATCTCAAGCCCGGTCTCAGTGGTTGAAACGCCCCATCGAAAGAACGCTCTGGCAAGTAGCGCGCAAATGACAAAACCGGCGAGCGCAGCGGCCGCGCCTGCGACGGTCAGACTTGCGGAAAGTCCGGTCACAGAAAGGTAGACCGCCTCCCCTACGACGATGACCATGAACAGCCCGATCCGATCCAAAGCGTGCGAGATCGAGGCCCGGTCGTAGATCTCGCTGGATGCACTGGACCGCCAGGCCAGCAGGGCAATTTCGAGAACTACCGCAGCAGCCCAAAGCAAGTACCGAAGCTCGTCGAATACGAAAACAGAAACCAGCCACAGAATCGCCGTTGCCAGATTGTAGGAAATCGGCCGCCAGGCGGATGCCGAACTGTACCCCGCCCTGATCGGCACGAGCCACATGACCAGGAGCACGAGTCGAATCCAGGCCGCGCCGATCGCGTAAAGCGAGCCGAAACCTTCGATTCCTTCGGCAATCGCGATTGCCATTGCCGCCGGACCAGGCATTGCTGCAATGATCAGAAACCCCATGGCGGGGAACTTCTCGCCGAACAGATTGTTGGTGACCATGAGGTTTGCCCAGGCCCACCAGAGCGGGAACAGCAGCAGCGCGAATCCCAGTACCGTCAACAATGACTGATCGTGTTCAATGATCCCAACCGCGATCGCGATCACCACCACGAACACAAGATCAAAAAACAGTTCGTACCAATCGGCCGCGCGTTTTTCGTAAGGGCCGGAGTGAGCCTCAGCTTGCGGGGTTGGTACTGAAGCCATGGACTCGATCATTCACCCGGCGGGATTACGGGGCAAATCGCGAGCCCATCGCCGAAAGAAAAATCCGAAGTTGGTAGGGCGGGCGGGACTTGAACCCGCGACCGACGGATTATGAGTCCGCTGCTCTAACCGGCTGAGCTACCGCCCCTTGGACTGAAGATCAACTTACCTGATCGTCCAGCGCCACTTCGGTGATCGGGTCAACCACCGACTCACCACGATACAGTCTCTCGAAGGTCGTTAACGTGTTTTGGATATCGTGCGGGGCAACCATTTTGAGACTGTTTCGCTTGAGTCTGGTCAGCTCGGCCTGGGGAGCGCTAAGTACCGCTTCGAGGCGGTTCGCAAGGTCGTCGACATCTCCCGGCTCGAATAGATATCCGTTCTCCCCCGGGTGAACCAAATGAGGCAAGGCCATTGCGTTGGCCGCGACTACCGGCAGTCCGGACGACATTGCTTCGAGGGTTGCAATGCTCTGCAATTCGGCGATGGAGGGAATTGCGAAGACCGTGGCGCCTGTGTAGGCGGCCTTGACTTCATCATCCTCGACATAGCCGGTGAAGACCGTGCGTTCAGAAATTCCCAGCTCGGCGGAGAGCTTCCTGAGGTGATTCATGAGCTCGCCGTCTCCGACGATTTCTAGTTCAGCATCTAGCTTCAGGTCCAGTTTTGCGAAAGCCTTCAGCAGGACATCCAGTTGCTTTTCCTCGGCCAGACGACCAACGAAGAGAACACGATTGCGCTTCTTCGGGGACATATCCGGCGTGTATTCGTGGGCGTTGATTCCGCAGGAAATTGCGATCACTCCGGTGAGGTCGGTTGCAGCCTCCAGAAACTCTGCGCCCTTGCGAGTGGGGGTCGTTACCGCCGCGCAAAGGTGATAGGTGCGGGCGGCATCATTCCAGGCGATTCGAATCGCAGTCTTGCGCAGGAATTTTGGCAGGAGAGTGTGCTGGATCAGGTTCTCGGGCATGAAGTGGTTTGTCGCGATTACCGGGATGCCGCGCTTCTTCGCCTGTCTGGCGAGTCCCCGGCCAATCACGATGTGCGACTGGATGTGGACCACATCTGGCTTGACAAGGTCGAGGATCCGCGCGGCGTGAGCCTGACTGCGCCAGGGCAGCACGAAGCGCAGCCACTCATGCGGAAACCACCGCCAGGAATAGACGCGATGCACCGTCATCTCCGCGCCCTCATGAACTTCGGTGAACTCTCCGTGTTTGCTGCTGAAAGCGGGAGCCTCTATGTGTACCTCATGGCCCCGTTCCACCAGCCCTGCGGCAAGGCGTGAAGTGAAAGTCGCCGCCCCGTTGACGTTGGGGGCGAAAGTATCGGCGCCGATAAGTACGCGCAGTCCTTTTTGGGGAACTGTATTTGGTTCGGTTGAAGCGTCAGGCAAGATCTGGGCATTCCCTCTGGCTTGTGGCGTTATTCCCAGCCTACCGCTGTGCCTGAGGGTGGTGTTTCGCAAGCTGGAAGACCCCGTAGACGGCCAGTGCGGCGCAGGCTATGAACACGATTGCAACCCACCAGGGCGCATCGGAAGCCTCCTGAAGCACGACTACGCCGATGCTTACTGCTACCAGCGGGTCAACCACGGTCAAACCGGCGATCACCAGATCGGGAGGGCCGCTCGCGTAGGCATTTTGGACGAAGTACCCGCCGAGTGCGGCAGCGGCCAGCAGCGCGACGATGCAAGTAATGGTCAGCCATTCGAAGTCGCCGGTCTTCGCCCGATCGATTACCACCTTCGCGAGGGTTGCAACGAACCCGTAGAGCAATCCGGCTCCGAGGATATAGACGATGGCTTTGAACTTGTCTCGAAGGAATGCGAATGCCAGAGAAAGGCCCATGGTGATTATTCCGAGCAGTGCGAGAATCACCCCCAGCTGTGCCGCGCTGATCGGACTCGACTTGGCAGTGAAGGCGGCGATGGTCACGAACAGGCCGACCCCTCCAACGCAAAAGGCAATTGCTCTGATCGACTTGCGATCAAGCTTGACCTTGCTGACTTTCGAATTGACGACCGCGGTAACAACGAGTGCAACCGCTCCAAGCGGCTGAACCACAATAATCGGCGCGAAATACAGGCTGGATAACTGAAGCACAATGGCCAGCCCGAGCATGATCGTGCCAATCAGCCAGGAAGGCCGGGCCAATAGCAGCATCACTTGCTTCGGGCTTAGTCCGGGGCTCGTATCGATCTCGGCTGTATCGGCTTCTACCCGACCTACGCCTCGGTGCTGGAACTGAGCACCCAAAGCCAGAAATACAGCGGCGAGGATTGCGATTGGGATGCCAATCCATTGATTCGGGGTTAGGGTGACGAACTTGTCGGTGAAGTCACTCAACTCTGCTGGCACTCAATGACTTTATCGGTTCGGCGGCCGATATTCTTGGCAAATGGCCGTTCTCCCCATTCGCATCACCGGTGATCCGGTACTGCATTCGCCTGCGCTTCCGGTTGCAGAGTTTGACGAAGAGCTGCACAGACTGGTCGCTGACATGATCGAAACGATGCACGAGGCGCCCGGTGTCGGTCTTGCCGCTCCGCAGGTCGGAGTAGGGCTAAGGGTATTCGTCTATGACTGGCAGGACGGCGAAATGAGGCACTCCGGGGTTGCAATAAACCCGCGCCTCTGGGTCAGCCAGCCGACAGTTGAAGCGCTGGATGACGAAGCAGAGTCCGAAGGCTGCCTTTCGGTGCCAGGCGAGCGATTTCCGCTGAGGCGATCCCAGCACGCTCTCCTGCATGCCTTCGAACTTTCCGGCCAGCCTTACGAACTCGAGGCGAGCGGATGGCTTGCCCGCATTTTTCAGCATGAGTTCGATCACCTCAACGGAGTGCTTTACGTCGATCGGCTGAACGAAGCGAATTCGAAACTCGCCGTCAAAGCCGTCAAGAAGAGGAATTGGGGAGTCCCCGGTTCCTCCTGGCTGCCCGGAGTGGATTTGCTCGAAGGAGAGTGACTCCGGCTCAACCCCAACCGCTCAGTCGGATCAGTGCCGCGGTAACCGCCGCCAGGACCACGACCACTACGAACGGGACGCGAATTGCGAACAGCAGAATCGCGACCAGCAGTGCTGGCGCTCTCGCGTCCAGTTGTAGTCCTTCCGCCGCTCCGAAGGACTGAACTCCTACAAGGGCGGAGAGCAGAGCCACGGTGAGCAGGTTTGCCACTCTGGAAGGCCCAGGGCGCTCCAGGACCGACGGAGGTACGAGGTATCCGGCGAGTTTGAGGGAGAGGCAGGCCAAAGAGGCAATGATCACGATCATCCACAGGTTCACGGCTGCCCTCCCTCGGTCTCCAAAGTTTCGGTCTCCACGAACTCTTCAGCTTCGACCGGCACCGAGGGACCGGCTTCATCCCCGTCTGGGCTGGAAAACCAGTTGAATCCGCCAATCACAATGGCCGCAACTCCTGCAACCAGAACTGGCAAACCGGGAATAAGAACCGGAGTGAGCGCGAGAGCAATCACCGCTGCCGCGGCGGCAACCGCGATTGTCTGCCGCTGCTTTAGCCTCGGCCAAAGCAGTCCGACGAAAGCCGCCGCCGCAGCGGCATCCAGCCCCCACTGCCTTGGATCCCCCATGGCGTCCCCTATCAGTGCACCGATCAGGGTGGTCAGGTTCCATCCGATGAACGTGCACGCGGCCGTGGTCCAAAATCCGATTCTCTGGCTGCGCAAGTCGGGCTGATTCGTCGAAACTGCAGTGGTTTCGTCGATTGTCACCCAGGCTGCGGCAACCCGCTTCCACCATCGTCCTCCGATTATCGGGGAAACCCGAACCCCGTAAATTCCATTTCTGATTCCCAAAATTGCCGCACTGGCTATGGCCGCGGGCCCGGCCGCGACTCCCCCGGTCGAAATCACTCCAACGAGGGCGAACTGGGAGCCGCCGGTGAACATAAGCAGGCTCATTACACAGGTCTGCCAAACGTCGAGCCCCGCGGCGACCGCGAGCGCCCCGTACGAAACCCCGTATGCGGCCGCCGCGAGGCCCACCGCAAGACCAGCGCGCCTGGCCTGACGTTCAGCGGTGTTGAGTTTCAATCTCTTGCTCCCCGACTTGGACTCGAACCAAGAACCTGCCGGTTAACAGCCGGCTGCTCTGCCAATTGAGCTATCGAGGATGGCGGTTCAGCAAGCAACTTTAGCAAAGAAAATCAGTGGAAACCTGCCAGGCTGCGCGCTAGGAGAAATCCGGAAGCAAACAGCTCGGAGAATCCACGAAGAGCGGTGTCCCGACCATTACGAGCGCTCCGCTTTGCTGATCAATCTGGAACGCGGCTACGGTGCCAGACTTCTGGTTTGCCACGAACAGCAAATTCCCGACCACGCAAAGTCCCCTCGGGGTGTCGCCGCCGCTCGGAAGGGCTGAAATCAGCTCGAGGGAGTTGGCATCCATCGATACAACGCGGTTGGAACCGCGCAGAGTCGTGAACAGGAACCTTCCGGATGGATCTACCGCGAGGCCGGCCGCGTGGTCGCCAGGCTGAGCGCCGCAGCTCCCCGCCTTCAGAATCTGCAGATTCCTGCCTCCTCCAAGAATGAATACCGAGCCGCTAAGTTCCCCAAGCAGGTAGATCTTTCCGGCTACCGGGGAAACCGCGAAATCTCTGGGCCCTGTTCCGGCCGGAAGTTCAAGAGATGATTCGGCCTCGAGTCTGGACTCGTGCCAGCGATAGACGTTTACCCGATCGGTCCCGAGGTCCGCGACCAGCACCGTGTCCCCAAAGGCAAGGCTCGAATGCGGATGCGGCCCATCCTGTTCAGGTTTCGGCCCCTTTCCGCTTGAAGTCAGCGTCTGGTGGACAGGTCTGATAACCCCGTTCGAATCCAGCGGATAGACATCCACTTGTCCGGTTCCGTAGTTGCAGGCGTAGAGCCATTGCGAAGTAGCCGAAAGGTGGCACGGGAGCGTACCTGAAGTTGGCTGACTGCCGATCGAAACGAGGCTGGCTGTCTTGCCCTTGCGCTGGAAGCCTTCAACTTTGCCACTGCCCTCGTCCACCGCGTATAAGATTCCGGGAGAATGCGAGTGGGTCAGGAAGGACGGCGACTGAGCGACTGCGCCGAGACCGAGGAACTGAAGGCCCTTATCCCCCAGTTTCACAGCGGCTATTCCGCGGGAAAACCCGCCCATATTTTCGGTGTATGAACCTATCCACAACAGAGTCAATATCCTGCCTCCGGATCTACAATTCCTTCGAATCTAGAGTCGTCAAGAAATGCTTTCACGTTTCGCCTAATTCGAGAAGCAAGAAGTGGTCTGGTCATTTCTGGAGTGTCAGCGCTGTGCGGAGTCATAAGAACCCGCTCCAGACCCCAAAGTGGATGTCCATCCGGCAAAGGCTCGGGATCGGTTACATCCAGCCCGGCCCCGAATAGCTTTCGATCCACAATCGCCTCTACGAGCGCTTTGGTGTCTATCAGACCGCCTCTGGCCACGTTTACCAGAATCGCACCAGGCTTCATCGCATCGAACTGCGCCTTCCCGAACAAATGGCGCGTCTGCTCCGTCATCGCCGCAGCGATCACCACTATGTCCGCCTTTGGCAGTTCCTGCTGCAGCAGGTCCGTCGTCACGGTCTTGTTTGCACCGGAAAGATTAGCGTCGCGTCTACGAACCACCGTAACTCGAACCTGGAATGGGGTCAGCAATCGGATCAGTTCAACCGCAATTCCGCCAGCGCCGACGATTAGCACTTCAAGCCCATATAGAGAGCGGCCAAACTTCGCGCCCCAGGACTTCGCTCTGACTCGTTCAGGAAGCCCTCGAAGCAGAGCAAGCATGAGTGCGAGGCAGTGCTCGGCCACCGGTTGGGCGTAAGATCCCTTGGCGCTCGTCCAGAGGATGGAGTTTCTTCGCGGAGTCTGGCGCATTACCTCTGCAAATGCGTCGACTCCGGCCCACGGCAGCTGCACCCAGCCGATCCCGGGGTGAGCGTCCAGTACGTCGGCCATTTCATGAGCCCGCTCATAAGACAGCCAGATTACGGCGCGAGTCTGGTCAGACAGAGGAGCGGTGAGCCCGCCAGCCTGCTCTACTGCTTCTACGAAAAAGGGCTCTGGATCGGGAAGAATCGCGATCTCGCCGACCTGAGGTCGACGCTCGCTGGGTAGCGTCTCAGTCGGAATCGTCAACACTGCCGCGTGCTGACCCGAGCCGCCACCCGTCGTCATGCATCGACTTTACCGAATCGAGCTTCCGAAAGGGCCTTCAGAAAAGGATGAATTGGCTGCTCGAGTACCCCATTGATGGGGCCAAGGCCGATTAGCTTTCCGCGGTGAAGAACGAGCATTCTACTGGAGAGATTCTCCACGACATCGAGATCGCTGCTCACCACAACGGCTGAAAATTCGCGTTCTTTGCCGAGGTCGCGCATTACCTCAAGGATGCCTAATCGGGCGGTAACATCCACTCCTCTGGTCGGTTCATCGGCCACGAGCAATGGCGGTTCAAGAACCATTGCCCTTGCCAGTGCAACCCGCTGACGCTGACCGCTGCTGAGTTCGAACGGGAATCGGCCCATCAAACCAAGTGGCAGTCGAACCAGATCGATTAACGTTGCCACCGCCATTCCGGCCTCTCTGGAACTGAATTTGCGATCACGCGAGTAGATCGGCTCCGCAACATTTTCAGCCACAGTCAGTCGGGGATCCAGCCTGAGTGCGCCGTCCTGCGGCAGGTAGCCAACCCTGAGACCGAGCTTTGATCGCCTGCGGGAGCCGATTCCCCGCAACTCCTGATCAAATACCCGGATCGAGCCACCGCAGATTTCGGGATTGCCCGATTCAATTCCGCCGAGATCAGCCTGGAGGGCGATAGTTGCAGCGAGAGTGGACTTCCCGGATCCGGTTTCTCCCACCACCCCCAGGATTTCGCCCTGATTCAACTCGAAATTCAAGCCGGATATTGCCAGGTGGCGAGAGCGAACGTCGCGGGCGCCATAGCGGATTGAGAGATCATCCGCCTTAACTACCGGAGTAATCATTTCACTCCGCCTCCGAGAGGACGCCTTCTCTCTCCAGTCCGCGGATTCGGTCGAGTTCCTTGCGCTTTGCAGCCTGCTTTACCGGATCGGGAACAGGCAGTGAAGCGAGCAGTCGTTGGGTGTAAGGATGCTTCGGAGCAACCAATACGTCCTCGCCGATTCCTTCTTCAACGAGCTTGCCGTGGTAGAGCACGGCGATGCGATCAGCAAGCATGTCGACGACGGCAAGATCGTGGCTGATGAATAGAGCCGCGAACCCGAACTGCTTCTGAATCTCCGCGAACAGTTCAAGCACCTTCAACTGAACCGAGACATCCAGCGCGCTGGTCGGTTCGTCGGCAATCAGCAACTTCGGCTGAAGTGCGATAGCCCTTGCAAGGCTCGCTCTCTGCCGCTGACCGCCGCTTAGTTCGTGTGGGAAGCGATCGCCGAAGCTTCGAGGCAACTGCACCGCCTCAAGCAACTCGTCCACCTTGCCCCGAGCCTCAGCGGCATCCGGGGCCTTTCCGTGAACTATTAGCGGCTCTGCAACGCACTCGGCAATAGTTTGAAGTGGATTGAAGCTCGTAGCTGGATCCTGAAATACGAAGCCAATATCGTGTCTGATCGGTCGGAAGTCGCCTTCCCTGAAGCCCAGCATTTCGTGGCCGAGAACGTTCAACGATCCGCCGGTAACTCGCGTCAACCCCGCAATCGCCCTGCCGATCGTCGTCTTGCCCGAACCGCTTTCTCCCACGAGGCCGAGGACCTCACCAGCAGCGATTTCGAAGCTGACTCCATCGACCGCCCTGAATGCGGCCTTGCCGAGCCGGCCTGGATACTCGATTTCGAGCCCCTCCGCCTTGACCACCGTCGTTCCAGGTCCGGCCTCCGCCCGCTCCTTGGCGCGTTCACGGGTCTTCGCCGTTCCGGCCCCGATGAAAGGTACGGCGGCAAGCAGCCTCTTCGTGTATTCGTCCTGAGGCGAGTTGAAAAGGGTGACCGAATCCGCCTCTTCGACGAGCTTGCCCTGGTACATGACAGCAACTCGGTCCGCGAGGTCGGCAACGACTCCCATGTTGTGGGTAATGAGAACGATAGCCGCGTTGAACTCATCCCGACAGCGTCGGAGCAGATCAAGAATTTCCGCCTGAACGGTAACGTCCAGCGCGGTAGTCGGTTCGTCGGCGACGATAATCTCCGGGTTCAGAACGAGCGCCATTGCGATGACAATTCTCTGCTTCTGGCCGCCCGAGAACTGATGGGGATAGTAGTCGACCCTGTGCTCGGCATCTGGAATACCGACCCTCGTCATAATGTCGATCGCTCTGGCTCTGGCTTCCTTTGCGGAAATCTTTTCGTGGGCCCTGATTCCTTCGGCAATCTGCCAGCCAACGGTGAAGACCGGGTTCAGAGCGGTTGATGGCTCCTGAAAAACCATCGCTGCACCGGCGCCGCGAATCTCCCGCAGTCTTGCCCTCGAGACTTCGATGACATTGTCTCCATCAACCAAAACGACACCGGAAGTAGTAGCAGTCTCCGGCAACAGTCCGAGAATGGTCTTTGCGGTTACCGTCTTGCCGCTGCCGCTTTCGCCCACTATTGCAAGCACTTCGCCGGAGCGAACCGAGAGGCTGACTCCGTCTACCGCCTTTACGTCGCCGCCGTCCGTCGCGAAGGTGACCGCCAGATCGTCGATCTGAAGGACTTCTGAACCGGATGCCTGAGGGCTCATATCGCCTCCTCCATCTCGTCGATTTCCGCGGAATCTACGTCCACTGCCACGGCTCGCTTTCGAGTTCGAAGCCTCGGGTCGGCAAGGTCGTTGAGGCTCTCGCCCACGAGGGTGATTCCGAGCACAACCAGAACGATCGCAGTTCCCGGGAAGATAGATGTCCACCAGATTCCAGCAGCGACATCCGAAATCGACTTGTTGAGGTCGAAGCCCCATTCAGCCGCAGCCGTCGGTTCGATGCCGAACCCGAGGAAGCCGAGGCCGGCGAGGGTCAGGATCGCCTCGGAGGCATTGAGAGTCAGGATCAGTGGCAGGGTTCTGGTCGAGTTCCGCAGTACGTGCCGGAACATGATCCGCCAATTGCTCGCTCCGATCACCTTGGCAGACTCGACAAAGGCCTCTGACTTTACCCGAACGACTTCAGAACGAATTACCCGGAAGTATTGCGGGATGAATACGACCGTGATGGAGATGGCCGCCGCGAGAATTCCGAAGAAGAGACTCGACTTGCCTCCCGAAAGCACAATCGACATGACAATCGCGAGTAGCAGCGACGGGAATGCGTAAATTGCGTCGCAGACCAGAACGAGCACACGATCCAGCCAGCCTCCGAAGTAACCGGAAAGCAAACCGAGCATAATTCCCGCGAAAATGGAGAGCACCACCGCTACGACAATGACCAGGAATGCTGTTTGCGAGCCCCAGATCACTCTTGAGAGCACGTCGTATCCACCGACCGTCGTGCCAAGCAGATGCTTGCCACCGGGCGGAACCTGAGCTCCGAACAGGCCGTCGTCGTCGCGAAGCTGGTTATAGCCATACGGTGCAATCCACTGAGCAAAGGCCGCCGCAATAAGGAAGACGACGATAATTACTAGCCCCGCAACCAGCATCCCTCTTTGCCAGCCGACGCTCTGGGCAAGCTCGCGGATCAGAGGGATGCGGGACCAGATGCTTCGCTTTATTTTGGGAGTTTCCTGTGTCATTTCAGTACCTCACCCTCGGGTCGATAAGGGCGGCTATGACGTCAACGATGAAGTTGGTTATCGCAACGATTATGGCCAGCAGAATCACTATGCCCTGAACTGCCACGTAGTCTCTCGCGTTTATGTATTGCACGAGCATGAAGCCCAGCCCTTTCCACTCGAAAGTGGTTTCGGTTAGGACTGCTCCACCCAGCAGAAGGGCTATCTGCATGCCGATTACCGTGATGATCGGAACCAGGGCAGGTCGGTACGCGTGTTTGCGCACGAGTCGGAACTCGCCGACGCCTCGTGATCTGGCCGCATCCACGTAGTCCTGGCTGAGGGTTCCTATGACATTCAGTCGAACCAGTCTGAGGAAGACTCCGGCCGTCAGGAGTCCGAGGGCAATCCCGGGCAGTACCGCGTGAGTGAGGACGTTGAGTACGTCATCCGGATTACCGGTGCGGAAGGCATCGATGATGTAGATATTTGTCGGATTATCCAGAGTTTGGAGATTGAGTTCGGTACCGACCGACGCCCTACCATTCACCGGCAGCACCTTGAGCCAGACCGAGAAGATGAGCTTGAGCAGCAGCCCGGCGAAGAACACCGGAGTCGCGTAGAAGAGAATCGCCAACACCCGAAGCATCGCATCCGGCCATTTGTCTCTCAAATAGGCGGCGAGCATGCCAAGCGGAATTCCAACGATGAACGCGACAATCAGACCGTAAACGGCCAATTCCAAAGTGGCAGGGCCATAAGTGAACAGAACCTGAGAGATCGGCCGATTGTCACTGATGGTCGTGCCGAAGTTTCCGGTCGCGATATGCCCGAGATATTCAAAGTATTGGATCCAGATGGGCCGGTCATACCCTGCGGCATGAATCCGCTCCGCCAGCTGGTCCGGAGGAAGCTTTCCTCCCAGAGCTGCGGTAATCGGGTCACCAATAGTCCTCATGAGCAGGAAGACCATGGTCACGAGAATGAAGACTGTCGGAACGATGAGCAGGAGCCTCACCAGAATGTACCGACCGAGCTTGCCGCCGGACTTCTTGAGCTTCTCAGCCGGGGGGTTTGCCTTTGCGGCTTTAGTTGCGGATTCAGTCATCATTGCCAATCGTCGCACGCGTTCAGATAAGAAGGGGCGACCCGTACAGTAACGGATCGCCCCTTCTTGTTACGGCTCTATGATCGTAGCCGCCTTTGGCGTCCTACTTGCTCAGGACGTTGAACCGGAACTTGAACGAAGCGTCCAAAGTCTCGTCAACACCCTTGACGTCCTTGCCTGAGACCACAACCTGTGCACCCTGAAGCATCGGCAGGGTCGACAGCTGGGCTGCAACCTTGGCCTGGATGTCCTCAATGTCCTTCGTGCGCGTTGCAGCGTCACCCTCAACCGCCTGAGCCTGAAGCAGCTGGTCGATTTCGGCGTTGCTGAAGTGGTTCTGCAGGAAGTTTTCCGTCAGGAAGAACGGGGTCAGGTAGTTGTCAGCATCCGAGTAGTCCGGGAACCAGCCGAGCTGGTAGATCGGGTACACGTCAGCAGAACGGTCCTTCGAGTACTGAACCCACTCGGTGGACTGCAGGTTCACCGTGAACAGCCCGGTGGCCTCAAGCTGCGACTTGATGAGAGCGTACTCGTCACCAGAGCTCGCGCCGTAGTGGTCAGGGTTGTACTGGATGTTCAGTTCGACCGGGGTAGCAACTCCGGCAGCCTCAAGGGTCGACTTCGCCTTGTTGACATCCGGTCCGCCGTTGCCGTCGCCGTAGAGGGTCTTTAGAACCTCAGTGGCGCCGGTCAGGCCAGCGGGAACGTAGGAGTACAGCGGCAGGTAGGTGCCCTTGTAAACCTGAGTCGCGATGGCGTCGCGGTCGATGGAATCGGCAATTGCCTGGCGAACTGCGAGTGCCTTGGCGGCGTCTGCGTTCGAGGTGGTTGCACCGTAAGGCATCGTGTCAAAGTTGAACACCATGTAGCGGATTTCTCCACCGGGACCCTTGTGGACCGTCACCGCAGAGTTGCTCGAAAGGCTCTCGATGTCGGTCGCAGAAAGGCTGCGGGTAGCCACATCGATGTTGCCCTCCTGCACGTCCAGCTTCATGTTCGACTGGTCCGCGTAGTACTTGAGGTTGATCGTTCCGGTCTTCGGAGTGCCGAGCAGTCCCTTGTATCCGTCGTAGGCCTTGAACTGCACAAGCTCGTTGAACTTGTAGCTCGAGATCACGTACGGGCCGGCGAACGCGTTGCCCTTAACGATGTCATCGTCAGAGGTCAGCGAGTCGGCAGAGAAGACTTCCTCGTCGACGATCGGAGCAGCCGGGCTCGACAGGATCTGAGGCCAGATCTGGTCGTTCGCGGCCTTGAGGTGGAACACCACGGTCAGGTCGTCGGTAACCTCAGTGCTGTCGAGGTTGTAAAGCAGGCTCGACGGGCCGTTGTCGGCCGCAATCTTAAGCTGGCGGTCAAAGCTGAACTTGACGTCGGAAGCAGTCAGGTCGTGGCCGTTCGCCCACTTCAGGCCGCTCTTGAGCTTGACCGTGTAGTCGGTGGGGGAAGTGAACTCGGCAGACTCTGCAATGTCCGGGTGGACGTCAGAGCTTCCGGGGTTCGAGTTCATCAGGAACGGGAAAACGTTGTTCATGATGAAGAACGAGCCGTTGTCGTACGAGCCGGCAGGGTCGATGGTTGTGACCTTGTCGGTGGTACCAACGGTAAGGGTGCCCGATGGGCCACCGCTCGTTCCGCCGTTTCCGGCAGCGCAACCGCTGAGTACGAGTGCAGCGACGGCAACGCCGCCGAGCACGCCGAGGGAGCGCTTTCGGATCGTGGATGCGGATGTCATATCCGTATACCTCTTTCTGTCAGGAGAGCCCACTCAATCCGATCTGGATTGACGTGGATTGCACAATCGCTGCGGGCGCAGATTGAAATCGCACCAGTGCGTTTGTATACCCCTTGATAACACGGAATTCGCGGATTCCCGAGTCCAGAGCGCGATTGCTACGCAAACTTTATTGATCTGCAACCTATTGAGCGAATACCGAACAGTCAGTCGGAAATGAGGCTGCGGCGTTCGGCTTCAACGCTCATGAGTTCGCGCTGAAGCTCCCGGTACTTTTCGGGATCAGCCGACTGGTCGGTACGTTGCAATTGGCCGAGCAAATCGGCTTTCTTCGAGAGCAAGTCTCGGCGAATCAAAGAAGAAACGACTCCTACGCAATAGATGGACATTTCGCGACCCTCCTTTTCAGGGATGGGAGCTATCGCGAGCTGATGGACGATCCCGCTGAAGTCCTCGCCTACTTCTTCCGCAATCCGATCCAGCCACCTTCCGGAACCGAATTCCTCGATGCTCGCCGCGAGACCGTCTCGCACGACTTTGAGGGTCTGGTTGGAGAACGCCACCTGGCTCATTCGCGCGGCAAGCTCCCTGCCCACAGAATCCGGGTGCTGGAGCAAAGCCATGAGGGCATCCCGCTCGAGCCTCGTAACCGGGTCAGTAGAGAGCTCGGTGATCGAAAGTCCCTGAGGGCGCTGCGCCTCCTCCCGATCACTCCCACCGGAACCAGGCCCTGAAGCGGCAGCCCTGACTTCAGCCTGAGACTTGCGACTGGAGGAGGCTGAGCGAACGGCTCTCGTAACCTCCTGAGGATCAACTCCGACCCATCCGGCAAGATTGCGAATGTAGCCGTCGTGAAGTGCAGGGTCCCGAATGCCGGAAACTATGGGAGCAGCCGCCCTTAGCGCACTAACCCTGCCTTCGACTGTCTCCAGATCGAAGCCCGAAAGCACTCTCCTGATCATGAATTCGAACATGGGCTTTCGACCCTCAACCAGCTGGCGGATTGCGTCATCTCCGCGCTTGAGCCGCAAATCGCACGGGTCGAGTCCTTCGGGAGCTACTGCGACGAAAGTCTGGGCGGCGAATCGCTGCTCTTCTGAGAACGCCCTGCTGGCCGCGTTTTGCCCGGCTTCGTCCGGGTCGAAGGTGAAGATGACCTCGCCGAGGCCTCTGGAGTCGGAGTTTTCGACGTCTCCAAGCACCCGGCGAATCATCTTTATGTGTTCGACTCCGAAGGCGGTTCCGCAGGTTGCGACGGCTGTGCCGACTCCGGCAAGGTGGCAGGCCATGACATCGGTATAGCCCTCGACCACAACCACTTGCCGATTCTTTGAAATGTCCCGTCTGGCAAGATCAAGCCCGTAGAGCACTTTTGACTTGTGATAGACCGCGGTCTCAGGGGTATTCAGATACTTCGGGCCCTGGTCGTCATCAAATAGCTTTCTCGCTCCAAAGCCGAGAGTCTGACCCGTAGTGTCACGAATCGGCCAGATGAGCCGACCGCGGAAACGATCGTAGGAGCCCCGGTCACCCTGGCTGAGCAGTCCGGCAGAAAGCAGCTCCTCTTCGGAGAAGCCCCTGGCCTTGAGGTGTTTCGAGAGCGAATCGAAGCTCTTTGGGGCAAACCCGATCCCGAAACGAGCGGCCGCGGCGGAATCGAAACCTCTGGAACTCAGAAAGCTTCGCCCTGGTTCGGCGGCGGGATCTCCAAGCTGGCCAATGAAGAATTCCTCCGCAGCCTTGTTGGCGGCGAGCACTCGGGCTCTGGCTCCCTGGTCGCCCGTGACCTTGCCACCCTCTTCATAGTGAAGTTCGACTCCGACTCTCGCGGCCATTCTCTCGACAGCTTCGGAGAAGGTGACGTGATCCATCTTCTGCAGAAAGGTGAAAACGTCGCCATCCTCGCCGCAGCCGAAGCAGTGGTAGCGGCCCACCTGGGGCCTGACATGAAAGCTCGGACTGCGCTCGTCGTGGAATGGACAAAGCCCCTTGAGCGAGCCGACTCCGGCGCTCTTGAGAGTGACGTAATCGCTGATTACATCCGCAATATTGACCCGCGAGCGCACCTCATCGATGTCGCTGCGCTGAATCAACCCTGCCATGCCACGATTCTAGGCTCGGCCGAAATCCGGATCATTTCGAGGTCAGCCTGCGGTGCAAAGACTTGGCGGACTGGTCGGTCAGGCTCGCTACCTGATCCACGACTACCCTCTTCCTTTCGGAATCGGATGCCGCCTCACTCCAGTCGAAAGCGAATCCGGCATCGAGCTCGGATGGCCCCGTCTCAAAAAGTGTGTCGGCAAGCTCAATCAGAATCTCTCTCTGTTCGGAATAGACCGGTTTGCGCGAGTTCGCCGACATGACATTGGCTGCGACTATGCCCTTGAGTACGGCGATTTCGGCTCGCACCGCGCTCGGCACGACGACATCTCCTCCGAATCTGATTCTGGACTCGCCGCCGGATTGCTCAAGGGTCGCCTGAATCGCAGCGCCCACAAACCTGCCGATGAGCTGGCTGGTCAGGTTCTTGAGTCGACCGTTGTCGAGTCTTGAACCGCTGAAGTCGTCAATCCACGGTTCAAGGGAATCCAGCCGATCGAAAGCCGCAATCAGTTCGTCGTGACCGAACTCGCCGCCGATCCAGTCGAACATCGAGTCGACGAGTTCGCCGTGATTGACTCTCGAACCCAGAGCCGGAACATCGATGAACCCGCTCACGATAGCGTCCTCGAAGTCGTGCACCGAATACGCAATGTCATCCGACAAATCCATGACCTGCGCCTCGATGCAAAGAGCCCCTGCTGGTGCCTGCGCTCTCAGCCAGGTGAAGGCTGGCTCGTCATCCGGGTAGAAGCCGAACTTCGCCCTGCCGCTCGGATCATCAACCGCGTGGCTTAGCGGCCAGGGATACTTGCAGCTTGCGTCGAGGCTGGCCCTCGTGAGGTTAAGTCCGAAGGATCGACCGCTCTCATCGAAGACCTTCGGTTCGAGTCTGGTGAGCAGTCGCAGCGACTGTGCATTCCCCTCGAATCCGCCAATGTCTTTTGCCCAATCGTTTAGCGCTCGTTCGCCATTGTGACCGAAGGGCGGATGCCCAAGGTCGTGCGCGAGGCAGGCTGTGTCGACGACATCCGGATCCAGTTTCAGGCTCGTCGCTAGCTCGCGGCCAACCTGAGCAACCTCAAGGGAGTGGGTGAGTCGGTTTCTGGCATTGTCGATCCCCGCAGTTGGGCTAAGCACCTGGGTTTTTGCGGCAAGCCTGCGCAGCGCACTCGAGTGGACCACTCTAGCTCGATCTCTAGCGAAGTCGCTGCGTCGGCTCGAGTGCTCCTCAGGAAGCCATCTCTCCCGATCTTGCGCACTGTATTCCTGTCCCTGGCGGATCGCAGAATCAGCCACCAGTCGTGTCCGCTTCTCCTTCGGTCAAGTCCGCACGGTGGACTTCGCCGAGGTTCCTTGAGTCCAGCCAGCCTTCGGGAAGGGCCGTCCGCTTAGGGTGTCCGGCTCGTCCCCTGGGTCCCTCCGCATCTTCTCCGGGATATGGCGCGTCCCAGTCGAGCTCGCCGAGCAGATCGTCCATTTGCTGAAAACTCTCGACCCTCGCCAGTCCGCTTCTGATTTCGCTGCCGGCCGGGTAACCCTTGAGGTACCAGGAGACGTGCTTTCGAATGTCTTTGCAGGCCCACTCCTCGCCGCTTTGATCTTCGGTAGCGAAGAACTCTGCAAGCAGTTCGGCATGACGCCGCAAAGTTGCCGCCGCAACACCCAGCGTCGGTTTCGCCTGGCGCAGGGCAGCATCCTCTGCGCTGATCTCTCCGCTTTTGAACTGGAAGGCGGCGAGCAAATCGCCGAACAGCCAGGGTCTGCCAAGGCAGCCTCGCCCGACAACCACTCCGTCGCAGCCAGTCTCATCGATCATGCGAATGGCATCCGCCCCGCTCCAGATGTCGCCATTGCCGAGAACCGGCACATCGCTAATCGACGCCTTGAGCGTGGAAATCGCGCTCCAGTCCGCCTGGCCGCTGTAGAACTCGCTCGCCGTCCTCGCATGCAGTGCAATGCTCGCAACTCCGGCTCCGCTCGCGATTCGACCGGCCTCAAGATAAGTGAGGTGATCGGAATCGATCCCCTTGCGCATTTTTATTGTCAGCGGCACTGCCCCAGCAGCTTTGACAGCGGCCTCAACAATTTCGCGAAACAGATCTAGCTTCCAGGGCAGGGCCGCTCCGCCGCCTTTGCGGGTGACTTTCGGCACGGGACAACCGAAATTGAGGTCGATATGATCGGCACGATCCTCCGCGACGAGCATGGTTACGGCCTCGGAGATTACCGCAGGATCGACCCCGTAGAGCTGGATGCTGCGAGGAGTTTCGGATTCGTGGTGCCTGATGAGCCGCATGGTCTTCTCGCTGCGCTCGACAAGAGCGCGACTCGTGATCATCTCGCTCACATAAAGCCCCGCTCCGAATTCGCGGCAAAGCCGCCTGAAGGCGGTGTTCGTGATTCCCGCCATCGGGGCGAGCACGACCGGTACCTCCAGGCTGATCGGACCGAGCTTAAGTGCCGGTCCCGTCGCGGCGAGAGTTGTCATCGCTTAGATTCTCCCAGATAGCCGACGATTGGCTTACGGGACCGTCTTCCGCTGATGGAATCTCGCAGAAACCGTCTGCACAAACTCCGGCTTCCTGATCGCCGACCATTTCAAGGCGGAACTCGGTACGCTCGCTCACTTCGCGACCGCCTCGGAATCCCGATCCGAGCTGACTTGCTCGAAGGCGGCTGCAAACACGGAAGCATCCTGCGCTCCGGAGATCCCGTACTTTCCGTCAATCACGAAGAAGGGAACTCCGCGGATGCCGTACTCGTCGGCCTGCCTCTTGTCTGCATCCACTTCGGGCAGGAATTCATGGGTCGTAAGCGCCTTTACAGCCGCAGCGCGATCCAGTCCGATCTCTTCGGCGAGATCTGCAAGATCCTCGATTCGGCCGACGTGCCTTCCTTCAACGAAGTAGGCGCTAAACAGCCGCTCCTTCATGTCGAGCTGGCGACCGTGAGCTTTGGCGAAGTGAATTAGCTCGTGAGCCAGGACGGTATTGGTGTGCTTCAGAGCCGGGTAGTCGTAATCGAGCCCCACGTCTTTGGCGATTCCGGTGACGCGCTTAAGCATTTCACCTACCCTCTCGCGCGAGATCCCCTTGTGGCCGACCAGGAAGTCGGTCTCGGTCCCTTCAAAGTCAACCGGAGTATCCGGAGCGAGCTCGAACGAGTGGTATTCGATCTCCACCGGACCGCCGAATTGCGCAACCCCGGCTTCGAGCTTGCGTTTGCCGATGTAGCACCACGGGCACGCAATATCTGACCAGACGTCTACCTTGATTGATTCGCTCACACTTTTTCCAACCGCTCATGACCCGTGCAAATTCCCGCGGAATTGCGAGTCAGGCGCCGAGTAGCTGTTCGGCTAGATAGCCCTGCAGCTTGTCGAGCGAGACCCGCTCCTGAGTCATAGAATCGCGTTCCCGAACCGTGACAGCCTGATCCTCGAGGGTGTCGAAGTCGACGGTTATTGCGAACGGAGTGCCGATTTCGTCCTGACGGCGGTAGCGCCTGCCGATTGCCCCGGCGTCATCGAACTCAATATTCCAGTTCGCGCGAAGTTTCGCTGCAAGATCCTTTGCAAGCGGAGAAAGTTCTTCGTTGCGCGAGAGCGGCAGTACGGCAGCCTTTACCGGTGCGAGCCTGCGATCGAGCCTGAGCACTGTGCGCTTGTCAACTCCGCCCTTCGTATTTGGAGCTTCATCCTCGTGATAAGCATCTACCAGGAACGCCATCATCGAGCGAGTCAGTCCTACTGCCGGTTCGATTACGAACGGTGTCCAGCGCTCGTTCTTGCTCTGATCGAAATAAGACAGCTCCGTTCCGGAGTGCTCGCTGTGGGTTGAGAGATCGAAGTCGGTGCGATTGGCCACTCCCTCAAGCTCGCCCCACTCACTTCCGGTGAACTGAAATCGATACTCGATATCCACGGTTCGCTTCGAATAATGGGAAAGCTTTTCTTTGGGGTGCTCGTAGAGTCTCAGGTTCTCCGGATTGATCCCAAGGTCGGTGTACCACCGCATCCGCTCGTCGATCCAATACTGGTGCCAGGTCTCATCGGTTCCTGGTTCTACGAAGAACTCCATTTCCATTTGCTCGAACTCGCGAGTTCTAAAAATGAAATTGCCGGGGGTGATCTCGTTTCGGAAGCTCTTTCCGACCTGGGCAATTCCGAACGGCGGTTTCATTCGCGCCGCGCCAAGAACGTTGTTGAAGTTCACAAAAATGCCCTGAGCCGTCTCCGGCCGCAGGTAGTGCATTCCGCTCTCATCCTCGATCGGACCGAGGTAGGTCTTGAGCATCATCTGGAAGTCTCTGGGTTCAGTCCATTGACCCCGAGTTCCGCAATTCGGGCAAACGATGTCGGCGAGACCGTTTTCGGGCTTTCTGCCCTTCTTCTCCTCGAACGCCTCTTCGAGGTGATCGGCCCGGAATCTGCGGTGGCAGTGCAGACACTCGGTGAGCGGATCGGTGAACGCGCTTACGTGACCGGAGGCGACCCAAACCTGTCGAGGCTGAATAATCGCGGAGTCGAGTCCCACCACGTCATCCCTCGAAGTAACCATCGAGCGCCACCACTGGCGCTTGATGTTCTCCTTGAGTTCCACCCCGAGCGGCCCGTAGTCCCAGGCAGAGCGGGAACCTCCGTAAATTTCCCCCGCCTGAAAGACAAATCCGCGGCGCTTGGCCAGCGAAATTACGGCATCGAGGTCTGAGGCGGTGGCCAAGGTTCAACTCCAGTGGGTCAGCCGGGAAGCCCGGTCGGCAGTGAGTTCAAGTTTATTGCCGTAATAGGCCTTGAGCGTCGAAGGCTCGGGAGCTAGCGACTCGATTCAAGTCCGTGTCTGTTTACTCGAAGCCGAATCGACTAGTTCGAAGGGCTGTCTGCCGCTCCCCCGAAGCGCCGGTTTCTGGATGCGAATACCCCCACGGCTTCCCAAAGATGCTCTCGATTGAAATCCGGCCAAAGAGTGTCGAGAAATACCATCTCGGCGTAGGCACTTTGCCAGAGCAGGAAATTGCTCGTTCTCTGCTCCCCGGAGCTTCTGACAAAAAGGTCAACGTCCGGCAGCGCGGGTTGGTAAAGGCGGCTCTGCAGCGTCCGCTCTGAGATTCCGGACGGATTGAGATTCCCGGTCGCTGCCTCTTCGGCGATCTTGCGAACCGCATCAACGAGCTCGAGTCGCCCGCCGTAGTTTACGCACATGGTCAGGTCGAGGACGGTGTTGTGCTCAGTCAGTTTCTCGGCGAACTTCAACTCGGAAATCACCGACCTCCAGAGTTTCGGCTCCCGGCCCGCCCAGCGAATTCGAACACCCCATTCGTTCAACTGGTCGCGTCGGCGGTGCAGCACCTCGCGATTGAATCCCATGAGGAACTTCACTTCTGCCGGTGATCTCGACCAGTTTTCGGTTGAGAAGGCGTATACGCTCAAGTGCCGGATGCCGATCTGGATGGCTCCGGCGACTACATCAAGCAGCGCGGCTTCTCCTGCGCGATGGCCTTCAATTCTCGTGAGCCCTCTCTTATTTGCCCATCTGCCGTTGCCGTCCATAACAATCGCAACGTGCTTCGGCACGAGCTTTTCGGCGAACTTCGGCGGGTATTTTCCGGTCCAGTCAATGGGTCGAAAGTCTTCGGAGTCCCGGTGCGTCTTTTCAGCCAACCTGCGCCCCCCGATCAACGTGCTCGAGAGAGCGCAGTCCTCGCTCCAGGTGGAACTGGGTGTAAGCGGCGATCACCCCGCTTGCCTGGCCTCTGGCTTTTCTGCCGGAAGCATCTGCCCTTTCCCAGTTTCCGGCCAGCAGCGCTTCGAGCAGGTCGAGAGTTTCAGGGTCCAGTCGTGGCGAGCCTGGCGGCGCCACGGCATCCGAAACCATTCCCCCCATCTGCACGACGAATGCGGAGTGCGGACCCGGTGCTCCGGTAACGGCACAGGCGCCGAAGCTCGGGGCCCAGCCTGCGATTGACAGCGATCGAAGCAGATACGAATCCAGAATGAGCCCCGAAGGATGCTCCTGCCGCGCGAGAGATCGCAATCCGCCGACCAGCAGAAGATACTGCTCGGCAGAACCCGCGTCTTCTGTGACTTTGTCTGCCGTCTCGACCATGACGTTTGCGGCCGTGTAGCTCGAATAGTCTGCCGAAATATCAGCCCCGTAAGAGCCGAGGGTTTCGGCCTGAGTAATAACGTCGAGGGTTCTGCCTTTGTAGAGCTGCACGTCGGCAACCATGAACGGTTCGAGCCTTGAGCCGAACTTCGAGGAGGTTCGTCGAACCCCCTTCGCCACCGCTCTGATCTTGCCGTGGGACCGGCTGAGCATGGTCACGATTCGATCCGCCTCACCGAGCTTGTGAGTGCGCAGAATGACCGCTTCATCTCGATACACCGGCACCCTTCGATTATCCGATGGATGCGAGTTGGTCGCCTGAGCCTTGCCGTGCAGTTCGACCAGAATGGTTCAATGACGAAGAAGCTAACCAGTCCCGCCCGAATGCCGGAGCGCGTTTCCAGCTCGGACTGGGCGGGGCTGCGGCAATTGCTATCGGATCAGGTCATCGCACACCTGGCCTTTCCTTTCGAAGGTCGGGCGATGGTACTGCCGAGTGCGATTGCCCTCGATGGCGAAAGTATCCTGATTCACGGTTCTACCGGATCCCGATGGATGCGGCAGCTTGCAACCGGGGTCCCGGTCACCGCCTCGATTGCCTCGCTCGAAGGACTCGTCTATGCCAGATCCGGCTTCGAGTCATCGATGATTTATCGAAGCGCCGTCCTGTTCGGCTCGTGCCGTCGGGTCACCGGCCCGGAGCTGGAGTCGGCACTGGACAGGCTTGTCGACCGTTTGCTGCCGGGCAGAACGGTCGAATTGAGAAGGCCAACCAGAAAGGAATTCGCGGCAACTCTCGTACTTCGAATGGAGATCAGCGACTGGACTCTAAAGACCGCGAATTTCTGGCCGGAGGACCCTGAGAGCGATATTGCCGGAACCGCCTGGGCAGGCGTGCTTCCTATCTTCTCGGTCTACGGCCAGCCTCTGGCCGCGCCGGATCTGCGCGAAGGAATTCCTCTCGCGAAATCAGTCGCGGAACTCGCCGGCAAGCCGGTATTTGAACCAGACTCGTCCGGCCTTCGACTCCCCTAGGCCGACACCAGTTCCGGCTCCCCCGCTCTCGCCCGAATCGCGCGGTTGACCGCCGAGACCACCGCCTTGAGTCCTGCCGTCGAAATGTCGGCGTCAATTCCTACTCCCCAAAGCCGCTTGTCTTCGATCTGGCACTCGACGTATGCCGCGGCGAGGGCATCCCCGCCTGCCCCAAGGGCGTGCTCGACATAGTCATAGACCTTTACCTCTATTCCCTCCTTGTGAAGGATGTCGAGAAAAGCGGCGACCGGGCCGTTGCCGACCCCGCTGACTTCTACAGTTTCGTCTCCAACTCGAAGCTCAGCTGTCAGGGAAACTTCACCGGTCAAATCGCTCGAGGTCCGGGTCTTCTGCAACTCGTATCTGCCCCACTTTTCGCCCTCAAGCCTGGACGGCAGGTACTCATCTGAGAAGACAGCCCAGATCTCGTCGCTCGAGATCTCTCCGCCATCGGCGTCGGTCTTCGCCTGAACCACCCCGCTGAACTCGATCTGGAGCTTTCGCGGCAGATCGAGAGCGTGATCTGCCTTGAGCAAATAGGCGACGCCCCCCTTGCCGGACTGGGAGTTTACCCGGATGACGGCTTCATAGCTTCGGCCGAGATCCTGGGGGTCAACAGGCAGATACGGAACTGCCCACTCCAGGTCATTAACCGGGACTCCGAGCGACTTCGCCTTAGCTTCCATGGCCTCAAAGCCCTTCTTGATCGCGTCCTGATGCGATCCGCTGAAGGCCGTGTAGACGAGGTCGCCTGCCCAGGGACTGCGCTCGTGCACCCGAAGCTGATTGCAGTGCTCTGCGATCCTCTTGATGTCATCAAGATCACTGAAATCTATCTGCGGGTCGATTCCCTGAGTGAACAAATTGAGTCCGAGGGCTACCAGATCGACATTTCCGGTGCGCTCTCCATTGCCGAACAGGCAGCCTTCGATCCGGTCGGCACCGGCCATGTAGCCTAGCTCGGCCGCTGCGATCGCCGTTCCGCGGTCGTTGTGCGGATGCAGGCTCAAAATTACGTTCTCTCTGTTATTGAGGTGTCTGGACATCCACTCGATCGAGTCCGCATAAACATTGGGAGTTGCCATTTCGACTGTCGCCGGGAGGTTGATTATGACCTTCTTTTCAGGCGTCGGGACGAAAACTTCCATGACCCGATTGCAGACTTCAACCGCGAACTCCAGCTCGGTTCCGGTGTAACTCTCCGGAGAATATTCGTAATAAACCTCGGTGCCTGGAGCCAGCGCTTCCGCTTCCTTGCAGAATCTTGCACCATTCAATGCGATGTCGATGATTCCCTGCTTGTCAGTTCGGAACACGACTTCTCGCTGAAGAATGCTCGTCGAATTGTAGAGGTGGACAATCGCCTGCTTCGCCCCTCGAATCGATTCGTAGGTGCGATTGATTAGCTCTTCCCGCGCCTGAGTCAGCACCTGAATCGTCACGTCGTCGGGAATCCGATTTTCGTCAATTAGCTTTCTGACGAAGTCGAAGTCGGTCTGACTGGCTGACGGAAACCCGACCTCGATCTCCTTGTAGCCCATCCGTACCAGCAAATCGAACATGATTTGCTTTCGTTCGGGACTCATCGGATCGATGAGCGCCTGATTGCCGTCTCGCAAGTCGACTGCGCACCAGCGAGGCGCCCTCGTAATTCTTGCGCTCGGCCAGGTCCTGTCCTCAAGTTCGACTCTCAGTGAATCGGGATATGACGCATACCTGTGAATCGGCATCCGCGATGCCTTTTGATTGTTCTGCATTCTCGGTCTCTCTCTAGTCTGCGTGTCGGCCAACGACGAACTCCGCGACGAGAGAGGCCCGGTTTAGGTCTCGTCGCGGCAACTAAGGAGAATCAGGCCCGAGAGCACGGAGTAAGAATAACACGGTGTTGCATGGTTATTCCGCGCGGTAGGCCATAGTATCTGTGCAACAGGATCAGTGAGTCACTGAACGGTGAGACACCCCTGGTAGTCCCTGAAAAAACAGACCGGGTGAATAGCTTCACCAACACAGGAGGATCAGGTGTTGAAGCAACGCCAGAAGAACCGCGCGTTTTCGCGCACTGCGGCTCTTATCGCCGTAGCCAGTGCCTCGGCGATTTCGCTGAGCTCATGTCTGCCGATCGGCCTGCCTTCGGGCTCACCGCCGGTGGACTTTAAAGGAGTCCAATCGGCGACCATTCAGATTCAGGCGCAGGGTACCTTCATTCCAATGGGCACTCTTCAGCCTTCTGAGACAGCCGCACGCGGCTCTGGATTCATAGTCGACTCAAGCGGAATTGCCGTCACTAACAACCACGTCGTTGTCGGTGCGGGAACTCTGAAGGTATGGATCGGCGGAGACACTTCGAAGCAGTACAACGCTAAAGTCCTCGGCGCTTCGGAGTGCCTCGACCTGGCCGTCATCCAGATAGACCAGGGAACATACCCATACATGGCCTGGCACTCCGGCAATATCGAAACTGCACTGGACGTATATTCGGCGGGATTCCCTCTCGGGGACCCCAACTTCACCATGACCCGCGGAATTGTCTCAAAGGCAGATGTGCCGCAAAACGACTCCTGGGCGTCTCTGGATCACGTCATTGAGCACGACGCTAGAATTCGCGGTGGTAACTCCGGCGGACCGCTGGTCGATGCAGAAGGTAAAGTCGTCGGCGTCAACTACGCGGGCCGGGACGACCTCGACTACAACTACGCCATTCACCGCGACCAGGTGCTTCCGGTACTGAAGGATCTTCGTGACGGCAAGACTGTATTGTCACTCGGTATCAACGCTCAGGCGATGATGCCGGAGAGTGACGGCACTCCAAACGGAATCTGGATCGAATCGGTTGCGGCCGGTGGTCCCGCTGACAAAGCGGGAATCGAACCGGGCGACGTACTCATCTCCATGGGAGGTGTGGGGATGGCCCGAGACGGCAGCCTCGCCGACTACTGCCAGGTTCTCAAGACCCAGGGCGCAGAGGCCACGATCGATTTTGAGATCTACCGCCCGAGCGAAGGTTCGGTGTACAAGGGCCAGTTCAACGGAAAGGAGATCCAGCTGGTCTCCGGTGGAAGCGCCCCGGTTCCGACCGACCCGGGAAGCAACTCGAGCTTCGTCACCGTAACTGACAACTCTGGATCAGTCAGCGTTAGCGTCCCGTCAAGCTGGAACCAGGTCGATGGCCAGAGCTTCCAGGTTGAATCCGGCGCGACTTACTACAGTGTGACCGCCTCGCCGGATCTTGCGTCTTCAACCTCATCCTGGGGAACACCTTCGGTTCAGGTTGCCGCCAGTCCGGAAATGGTCGGGACTGATCCGTCGGTGATTATTTCCAACTACAAGGCGAACAACGGCACGATGTGCACCGTCTCAAACGAAGGCCCGTACGATGACGGCTGGTACGCCGGGCAGTTCGTTTACTTCACCAATTGCGGTGGAACGAGCACCGAGGTTGCAGTCGTGGCCGGAACTGACACGGCCAGGACTCACTTAATGATCGTTTTCGTTCAGATGGTGACGGATACGGACAAGAGCGCAGTCCTTGACAGTATTTTGGGAAGCTTCCAGGCGAGCTTCTAGAATTCGAAGCGTTCTGGAGTGGCCGACCGGCCTTGCTGGTCGGCCACTGGTCATTTAGCGCGTCGCTGCGCCTGAGTTGTCCAGAAGTCGCCCAGGATCCTCTAGAACCCGAGTTTGGACAGGTTCTTGGGATCGCGCTGCCAGTCTTTGGCGACTTTGACCCTTAACGACAGGAATACTTTGCGCCCAAGCAAAGGTTCGATCGAGGCTCTGGCTAAAGACCCTATTTCGCCGAGTTTTGCCCCCTTGTGGCCGATAATGATTCCCTTCTGGCTTTCCCGCTCCACCCAGAGATTCGCATAGACCTCGGTGAGTTCCTGATCGTCCCGCTCAATCAGGTCATCTACCGTTACTGCAATCGAATGGGGCAACTCGTCAGTTACTCCGTGAAGTGCAGCTTCCCTGATTAGCTCGGCTATTCGGGACTCAATGCTCTCCTCGGTATGCATTTCGCTCGGATAGAGCGGCTCAGATTCCGGCAAGAGCTTTATCAACTCTCCGGCAAGCAATTCAATCTGGTCTCCGGTTCGAGCCGATACCGGGATTACGAGATCCCAGTCTCGAAGCCTGGACACCGCAAGAAGTTGACTAGCGATCTCCGCCTTCGATGCCTGATCCGCCTTGGTGACAATTGCGGCAAGTTTGGCGCCGGGGTTCAGATCCAGCTGCTGGCTGATGAAACGGTCTCCGGGGCCGAGTTTCTCTTTGGCAGGGATGCAAAAGCAAATCACGTCTACTTCAGCGAGATTCTCTTTGACTACTTCGTTGAGCCGTTCTCCGAGAAGGGTCCTAGGCCGATGCATTCCGGGAGTGTCAACCAGAACCAGTTGCCCGTCCTTTCGGCTAACGATTCCCCTGATTGCTCGCCTCGTGGTTTGCGGCTTGTCGCTCGTAATGGCGATCTTCTCGCCAACCAGGGCATTGGTCAAAGTCGACTTGCCAACATTTGGCCTGCCAACGAAAGTGGCAAAGCCAGACCTGAAGCTCTTGCTCAATCTTCCTTCGCCACTTCCTGGCCATCGGGGGCAACTGCTTCGACAATCACCGTCTTCAATCGCGTCCCGTGAGCTTCGATACGCTCGGCAGTCAACCTGATCCCTGAAGTCTCAACACTAGAACCCGGCTGTGGAAACCTGCCCAGTTCCTTGACCAGCAGACCTCCCACAGTGTCCACATCCTCGTCTTCAAGCTCAAGATCGAAGAGGTCACCCAGTTCGTCAATCGGAAGCCTCGCACTTACCCGGAACTTGCCTTCTTCAATCGCCTGAACTTCAACCGGACCCCGATCGTACTCGTCGGAAATTTCACCTACCAGCTCTTCGATCACATCTTCCATAGTGACCAATCCGGCTATTCCGCCATACTCGTCAATAACCATCGCCAGATGGTTGGACTGAGACTGCATTTGCCGAAGCAGGTCATCGACCTTTTGCGATTCGGGAACGTACACAGCGGGTCTTGAAAGCTTCTCTACCGGAGCGGACCGATCCTCTGACTCAAAGAGATGTCTGGAAACATCCCTCAGATACAAAACGCCGACCACTTCATCCGCGTCCTCGCCGACCACCGGCATTCTGGAAATACCGTGCTTTAGGAACAGAGCCATCGCTTCCTGCACAGCTGTGCCGGCTTCGACCGTGACCATATCGGTGCGAGGCACCATGACTTCGCGAACAACCGTGTCATTGAACTCGAAAATCGAGTGAATCAGTTCCCGATCGTCTTCCTCCAAAACGTCCATTTCGGTCGCTTCGTCGACCATGCTCAGCAACTGCTCCTCTGAAGAGAAGGAGATGTTCCGAGGCTTTCCGGGAATAACTCGATCACCGAAGGCTACAAGTGCAGAAGCAATCGGACCAAGCAGGAGACGACAGGCCCGGATTAGCCTCGCACTCCACTTGACTACTCCTTCGGCGTGAAATCGCCCAAAAGCCCTCGGACTGGATCCAACCAGGACGAATGAAACCAGAGTCATTATCAACGCTGAAGCAAGCAGAGCCCACCACCAGTCGAGACGGTAGGCGAGCGTGAGGGTGACGAGTACTGCTGCAGTGGTTTCCGCGACAACTCGGACGAAGTTTGCGGCGTTACTGTGAGCGCTTATGTCCCCGGCTATGGCCTTCAATGATCCGGATGCCCGGCTCGACTCTGCGAGCTCCAGCAGGTTCGACCTGGACAGGACTCCCAGAGCGGAGTCGGCTGCCGCGAGCCAGCCGCCAATACCGACAAGGGCTACGGCGGAAATGCCCATGACGAAGATCATTTAGAGCTTCTTCGCTCGATTTCAGCAAAAGCAGTCAGAATTTCACGCTGCAGCCCGAACATCTCCGCTTCCTCTTCGGGAGTCGCGTGATCAAAGCCGAGCAGGTGCAGCAGGCCGTGGCAGGTCAGCAGAAGCAGCTCGTCCTGGGCACCGTGCCCCGCAGCTTCCGCCTGAACTGAAGCAACCTGGGGACAAAGGACGATATCGCCAAGAAGGCCCGCCGGAGTAATCGCGTCCTCACTGCCGGGCCTGAGCTCATCCATCGGAAAACTGAGGACGTCTGTCGGACCGGGTTCGTCCATCCACTCGACGTGCAATTGTTCCATTGCCGCTTCATCAACGAGCACAATGCTCAGGTCCGCTTCCGGATTAACAAACAGCCGGTCCAGCGCAAACGCGGCAAGTCTCTGCAGGACCGATTCGTCCAGGCTCACTCCGGATTCGTTGTTGAGTTCGATGCTCATCTTGATCCCGAATTGCCAGGAGCCTTGCTTCGTGAACGGCGAACGGTCGCGGCTCTGCGATCCTGACGATTTGCCGTCGGGTTCGCCCCGACTTCCGCCTCGTGGAATCGCGCCATCCGCTGAGCTTCGTACTTCGTGTAGGCGTCCACGATCCGGCCGACCAGGCCGTGCCTGACCACGTCTTCGCTCGTGAGTCTCGCGAAATGAATATCGTCGATTCCATCGAGCACCCTGGTAACGAGCTGCAGTCCGCTTGCTCCTGTCGGAAGGTCTATTTGGGTGATGTCGCCGGTCACGACCATTTTCGAGCCGAACCCGAGTCTGGTGAGAAACATCTTCATTTGCTCCGGACTGGTGTTCTGCGCTTCATCCAGGATCACGAAGGCATCGTTTAGCGTGCGGCCCCTCATATAGGCCAGAGGCGCCACCTCCACCGTGCCGCTCGCAAGTAGCTTGGGAACCAGTTCCGGGTCCATCATTTCGTTTAGCGCGTCATACAGAGGTCTGAGATAGGGATCGATCTTGTCATTGAGGGTTCCCGGCAGGAATCCGAGCCTCTCGCCTGCCTCAACCGCGGGTCTGGTCAGCACCAGCCTCGCGACTTCCTTGCGCTGCAGCGCCTGGACCGCTTTCGCCATTGCAAGGTAGGTCTTGCCGGTTCCAGCGGGGCCGATCCCGAAGACTATCGTGTTCTCATCGATCGCGTCCACGTACTTTTTCTGGCCAAGAGTCTTTGGCCGAATATTGCGCCCCCGCGCCGTAATAATCGACTGGCCCAGCATCTCAGCCGGGCTCGAGTCCGGGTCGCGTTTTAGCATTCGGCTGGAGGCCCTGACCTCAGGCTCGTCCAGCTGGCCCCCGCTCCTGACCATGCTTACAAGCTCCTCAACCAGCCGTTTTGATTCAGCCACCTCGCGACTGCCTCCTTCAAGGCTTATGACATTGCCGCGAACGTGAACCTGAACCTCCGGGAATTGGTTCTCAACGATCTGCAGGAACCTGTCTCCGGGGCCGAGCAATTGGACCATTGCGACACCATCAACGGTGAGCTGTTCTCGGACTGTCTTTTCTCCGGATTCAGTCGCCAAGGCTGTCCTCAGTCAGACCCCCGCCGAGCACGTGGGCATGCACGTGGAAGACCGTCTGACCAGCACTCGCGCCTTCATTGAAAATTAGACGGTACTCTCCGCCGGTGTACTCATCCGCGAGCTTCTTCGCCGTAGCCACCAATTCTGCCAGCAATTCCGGGGATGCCGCCGCGAGTTCTGAGACGTTCTGGAAGTCGGGATTCTTCGGAACCACGAGAAGGTGAACCGGTGCCTTCGGATTGATGTCTCGAAAGGCGATGACAGAATCGCTCTCAAAAACAATGTCCGCAGGGATCTTCCGATCAATGATCATTGAGAAGATCGACGGGGAATCCGACTTCGACATGGAACCAATCGTAACTGTTTGCGAATTCTGATCGGATTTCGATCGGATCACCATCTGCCCAGCCGGGTATTCAGAACACTGATTGCAGCCGGCCCCGCTGTGCTGGTTCTTAGGATGTTTTGTCCCAGCCTCACCGGCTCGCCACCCGCTGCAACGAATGCGTCGATTTCCTCCGGATCGATCCCCCCTTCGGGACCAACGATCAGAAGCAGGTCTCTGCTGTCCAGAGAAATCTCGGACATTGAACGATCTGCAGTCGGGTCCAGGACAAGGATTCTGAATTCGGCACTGTTCCGGCAAAGTTCAGTCGTATCGGCCAGATTTCGAAGCTCGGGCAGCCAGCCGCGGACGGATTGCTTGGTCCCTTCTCTAATAACGCTCGTCCACTTCTGAATCCCCTTTTCGACTTTGGGACCAGTCCATCTGGATACCGAGCGTCTGGCCGCCCAGGGAATCACCCCGTCGGCTCCCAGCTCGACAGCAGCTTGAACTGCGAGTTCGTCTCTGTCTGCTTTGGCCAGTGCCTGAGCGAGAAACACTGCTGGGGTCTGCCGACGAACCTGGGAAACAGATTCAATCCGAACCGAGAATCTCGATGCTTCGGCTGTGCTTACCTGTCCGGTTGTAATCAGCCCTCGACCATTTCCAATTGAGATCTCTTCCCCGACTCTGAGCCTGGCCACCGTTACCGCGTGCCTGGCTTCGGAGCCGGTAACTTCGATTACATCTCCAACCGCCGGTTCGATCAGAGTCTCATTCAAGTAGAAATGTGCCACGGACCCGCCGAAATTCAGATGTTCAGGAATCGCTCGCGAAGCTTCTGGAACATGCTTTGCTGAAATTGAGTGAGCGTAGGCGCCGTCGACTTGCGAGTACTTGCGAACTGGCGAATTAGTTCCTGTTGCTTCGCGTCGAGTTTGGCTGGAGTAACCACCTGAACGCCGATCTTGAGGTCGCCCCTGCCGGTTCCGCGCAAGTGAGTGACTCCGCGGTCCTTGATGGTAACCACGTCCGCACTTTGAGTGCCCGGTCTGATCTCGAACTTCACCGGTCCATCGAGCCCCTTGACTTCGACGTCCGTTCCGAGAATCGCATCTGTCATCTGTACTTCAATAGTTGCGAGCAGATCGTCGCCGTTCCTGCTGAAGATGTCGTGGTGACCGACCTTGACCTCGAGGAACAGGTCCCCGGGAGGGCCCCCAGCGGGCCCGACCTCTCCCTGCCCCTGGAGCTGCAGGCGCACTCCGGTTTCTACTCCCGCCGGGATCTCGATCGAAATCTTGCGCCTCGCACGCACCCGACCCTGTCCTCCGCAGGCGGTACAGGGAGTCTGAATGACCGTTCCGTATCCTCGACAGGTTCCGCAGGGACTTGAAGTGAGCACGTTTCCGAGCAGGCTGCGAACCGAGCGCTGGATTTGGCCTGCGCCTTTGCAGATATCGCAAGTGACTGGCTCGGTGCCTGGAGCACAGCAGGACCCCTGGCAGGTCTCGCAAATTACCGCGGTATCGACTTCCATTTCGCGCTTGCGGCCGAAGATCACGTCGGCGAGGTCAACTTCGATCCTGATGAGCGCATCCTGGCCGCGCTCGCGCCTGGATCTCGGTCCCGCTGCTCTGGGAGCCGCTCCGAAGAAGGTTTCGAAGATGTCGCCGAACCCGATTCCCCCGACTCCTCCGCCAAGGTCGTACTGCTCGCGGGCCTGCGGATCGGAAAGCACGTCGTAAGCATGAGTAACAAGCTTGAACCGCTCCTGTGCTTCCTGCCCCGGATTTACATCAGGATGCAGTTCTCGCGCGAGCTTGCGGTATGCCTTCTTGATTTCATCCTGACTGGCGTTTCGATCGACGCCAAGCACCTCATAATGGTCTGCCAAAAGGTTTCCTTGATTTTCAGTCTTCGCCAAGCAATTTGGACAAGTAGCGGGCTACTGCACGCACGACCGCCATGTTTCCCGAATAGTCCATTCTCGTCGGTCCGAGGACTCCAACTTTGGAAACCTCGCCGCCATTGGCCGTATAGCCGGTCGATAACACTGAAGTCCCGCCCAGCCCGAATTGATCGTTCTCCTTGCCGATACTGATGGCAAACCCGGTGTGGTCAGGCTCCATTTCTGCAAAGAGCTTCAGGATTGTCACCTGCTCTTCAATTGCTTCGAGTACCGGATGGATCTTGCCCCCGAAGTCCTCTGCAGTCAGAGCCAGATTCGCGGATCCGGACATTAAGAGCCGCTCGCTTCTATTGAGATCCAACTGATCCCCGAGTGCAGTCACTAGCTCCGAAACCGCCGCCCGCATAGCAGGCGGGAAAGAACCCTCGAGCCCCGACGCAGCTTTAACAGCCTCAGTGAAGCTGAGTCCGACCAGCGCGGAGTTGAACTTCTCCCGGATCATCGAAATCGCTGATTCGTCCAGATCGGCACTCAGCTCTATCTGTCGCTGCTCAACTCTGCCGTTGTCTGAAATTACGACGATCAGCAACCTTGGACCGCCGAGCGAAACCATTTCTATATGCCTGATGAGGATCCGGGAAAGGCTCGGATATTGGATAAGCGCCACTTGATGGGTCAACTGTGAAAGCAGGCGAACCGAGCGGACGAGCACTTCATCGAGGTCCTCGGAGCTGCCCAGAAAGGTCTCAATTGCCTGGCGTTGTGCGGGACTCAGCGGCCGAAGATCGGCGAGCCTGTCAACGAATACCCGGTAGCCCTTGTCGGTGGGTATCCGCCCCGAAGAAGTGTGAGGGGCGGTGATCAGTTCCTCTTCTTCAAGGAGTGCCATGTCGTTTCTGATCGTTGCCGCAGATACTCCAAATGAGTGCCGTTCAACGATCGTCTTGGAACCCACCGGTTCTCTGGATGCGACATAGTCCTGCACTATGACTCGAAGCACATCCAAACTTCGGTTGGTAGCCACTTTCGGCCCCCTTCGACTTCTGGCACTCCGACTGGTTGATTGCCAATTCTAGTCCGACATACCCGAGTTTGAACGTTGCAAGCTGACGCGCAGGGCAGTAGCTTATGGATGAGCTTGTGCCCTCCCTCCCATGAGGGGCCATGAAAGGCCGGCCCAACCGGACTCTTTGGGGCCCGACTCGAACACCTGAAAGGCAAAGTGAATGACTGATCAAACTCCTCCGGCCGCACAGCCGCAGCCGGCAGGCCCGTTGAGCGCTGCCGAGGACAAGCAGTGGGCGATGTGGGCTCATTTCGGCGGAATCCTCTGGATCCTGCCATCGCTCATCATCTTCCTCGTTTTCAAGGACCGTGGAGCGCTAACCAAGCAGGAAAGCAAGGAAGCTCTCAACTGGCAGATCACCTTCCTGATCTTCTACATCGGATGGACGATCATTGGTGCAATCCTCACCTCCGTCTTCCTCGCTTCGGGATTGTGGAACCTGTTCTGGATTCCGGGTCTGATTGGCTGGCTGATCTACCTCGCGAACGTGGTCTTCTCGATCATGGGCGGAATCAAGGTCAATGGAGGCGGCAGCTACCGCTACCCGGTGAACTTCCGCTTTATCAAGTAACAATCCGCTTAGAACACAGTTGGACCGGACTAATCGTCCGGTCCAACTGCTTTAATTGGCCTATGAGCGAAAACATGCCAACACCGGTCGACCCATACCAGCAAGTGCAGCCTCTCAACCCTTCCGATGAGAAGCTGTGGTCGACGCTCATCCACATCGGCGGAATTTTCTTCAATTTCCTGCCCGCGCTGATCGGATACATAGTCTTCAAGGATCGCGGTCCGTTCATTCGCCAGCACTCTGGCACCGCCCTGAATTTTCAGCTGACGCTGCTTGTTGCCTACTTTGTCGGGGTGATTACCGTGATAATCCTGATCGGCTTTCTCATCCTCTTCGCGGTGGGAATTGCCAATGTAGTCTTCAGCATTCTCGCCGCGGTTGCAGCCAATAAGGGCGAGCCATACGAATACCCACTCACAATCAAGTTCATCAAGTAGAGCGACTGCAGATAATTCTGCCTCGGACATACAAGTTACGATCGGCGTTTAGCAGTCGAGGGCTCGAACTACGGCGTCTGCAAGCAGGCGGCCCTTAAGAGTCAGCACGAGCCTCCCTCTCAGCGCGGATGCGGCATCCGCCATTCCATCTGCAATCAAGCTCGCGACGGCGGTTTTGCCTTCGGCGGAAAGAACCGATAAGTCGAGACCGTTTCGAATCCTCGACTCAAGGAGAATGCGCTCAAGTCTTTTTGAATTCTCCGAGAGGATTTCCCTGGCAAGGGCAGGCGATCGGCCGGAGGCAAGCCTCTCGGCATAGGCCGCGGGATGCTTGACGTTCCACCAGCGCACCCCTCCAACGTGGCTGTGGGCGCCGGGACCGATCCCCCACCAGTCCTCCCCGGTCCAGTAGCTCAAATTGTGCCTCGACTGCTTCCTTTCGCTTCTGGCCCAATTGCTGACTTCGTACCAGTCGAAGCCCGCAACGCTAAGAAGCTCATCTGCAAGCTCGTACTTATCCGCGCTTAGCTCATCGTCCGGAGGCGGCACTTCCCCTCGCCGAATCTGCCGCTCGAGCTTCGTTCCGCGCTCGACTATCAGGCAATAGGCACTCAAGTGATCGGGTCGCATGGAGATCGCCGACTCGAGACTCTCTCGCCAATCGTCGATACTCTCCCCAGGAGTTCCATAGATGAGGTCGAGACTTACGTCCAGTCCTGCTTCGCGTGCCCAGGCAACCACTCTCGGAACCTGCTGAGGGTTATGCGTCCGATCCAGAGTCGCCAGCACTCGAGGAACCGCCGACTGCATTCCGAAGGAAACTCTGGTAAAGCCGGACCGCTTGAGTTGCTTGAGATAATCGAGGTCCACGGAGTCAGGGTTTGCCTCGGTGGTGATTTCAGCATCCGCTTCGAGACCCCAGGTTTCTCTTACCGAATCCAGCATCCTTTCAAGATCTCCTGCTGGCAGCAGAGTCGGAGTTCCGCCGCCGAAGAAGACCGTGGAGGCGGCGCGCGCCGGCAGATCTGAATCCCTCAGCACGCCGGAAGCGAGCTCGATTTCAGCGATTGCCTGGTCCGGATAGTCCGATTGCTTCAGCCCGCCCAATTCCGTCGCGGTATAGGTATTGAAGTCGCAATAGCCGCAGCGCACCCTGCAGAAGGGCACGTGAATGTAGACACCGAAATTGCGTATGGCCGCGACTGCGCCCGAAAGGTCTGGCAGCCGACCGTCCTCCGGGGCGGCTTCTCCAGTCGGCAGGGCAGATGACACTTGCCCATTCTCGCCCAGAGAGGGCCAGGATGCCTGCGCGTCACGCTGCGCTTGCTGGGCTGGCCCTCAGGTCTGCGCCTCTTAGTCTGCGCTACTTAGTCCGCGGCGAGCTGCTCCGGGCTAAGCGCAAACAACTGGTCGGCTCCTGCGGTTGCCGCCGGAATCAGTCCACCGGCCTGGGGAAGGATCTGGCTGGAGTAGAACTTCGCCACCCCAAGTCGAGTTTCGTCCTTTTTGTCAACGAGGGCAGCCTTTGCCACTAGCCAGCCGCCGATTACGATTCCCCAAATCCGAAGGTACGGGCTGGAACCGGCGAGCACGCTGTTCGGGTCTCTCAGCCCGGTCCGAAGCATCCAGCCTGTGGTCTTCTCGAGGCCGTCGAGCTGAGCGCTCAGGCTCTCGCCAATCGACTTGAAGTCGCCACCGGCTGATTTGAGTTCCGGGAGCAGTTTCTTCATGTGGGAAATGAAGTCCATGAAGGATGCGCCGTTTCTGACCGGCATCTTGCGACCGACGAGGTCCGCGGCCTGCACTCCGTTGGTGCCTTCGTAGATTGCGGTGATCCGGGCATCGCGGTAGTGCTGTGCCGCGCCGGTCTCCTCAATGAAGCCCATCCCGCCGTGAATCTGCAGCGCGATTGAAGTCAGTTCATTCACCAGGTCGGTGCCGAAGCTCTTGCAAATTGGGGTCAGGAGACCGACGACCTCTTCCGCGCGCTTGCGGGTCTTCTCGTCTGTGTGGAATTTTGCGACATCCATCTGGCACGCGTTCAGGTACATCATTCCCCTGAGGGCGGCTAGATAGGCGCGCTGAGTCATGAGCATCCTGCGAACATCAGGGAAGTCGATGATCGGCGAGTCCTTTGTTGCTCCGATCGCGCGGCCCTGAATTCTCTCCTGGGCGTAGCTGAGCGACTTCTGGAATGCCCTCTCGGCGAGCGCCAGCCCCTGGGTACCGACAGAGAGCCTTGCACTGTTCATCATGACGAACATGATTCGCATGCCCTTGTTTTCTTCACCGATCAGATACCCGGTTGCGCCGTCGTACTCCATGACGCAGGTTGGGGAGGCGTGGATGCCCATCTTGTGCTCGATCGAGAGACAACTGACCTTGTTGCGCTCTCCGAGGCTCCCGTCGTCATTCACATGGAATTTGGGAACGATGAAACAGGAAATCCCCTTGGTCCCTTCCGGGGCGCCAGGGGTGCGGGCAAGCACGAGGTGCACAATCTGCTCTGCAAGATCGTGCTCTCCGTAGGTGATGAAAATCTTCTGCCCGGTAATCGAGTAGGTTCCGTCGTCCTGCTTTACCGCCTGGGTCTTTAGCGCTCCGACATCCGTACCCGCCTGCGGCTCGGTCAGGTTCATGGTCCCGGTCCACTTGCCGGCGATCATGTTCGGGAGGTATGTCTGCTTCTGCTCATCGCTTCCGTAGGCAAGCAGCGCATCTATCGCGCCCTGAGTCAGGAGCGGGCAAAGCGCAAACGCCATGTTGGATGCGAGGAACATTTCCTGAATCGCCAGACCGATCGACCACGGGAAGTTGCCGCCGCCAAACTCGTCTGGGAACGGAACTGAGCCCCAGCCGGCATCAAGATACTTTCGGTAGGTCTCCTTGAATACCTCGGGAGTCTTGACGGTGCCGTCTTCCAGCCGCACCGAACCCTCGATGTCACCACGTCGGTTAGTGGGAGCAACGACATTGGCCATGAACTCCCCGGCCTCGGCGAGAATCCCCGAGACGGTCTCGATGTCGGCATGGCCATACGGGGCGAATCCCGAGACCTCTGGGTATCCGGCCAGGTGCTCGAGAGCGAAGGTGATTTCAGAAACGGGCGCGCGATAGTCACTCATATCGCCATCGTACCTTTGCGACAAACAGACCTATCAGCGCTTGGAGCTTCGCTACAAGACGAATTCGAAGTAGAACCCCTCGATCGGTGGGAATCGACAGTCGGCCGATTCAGACCATAGGACCGGCGAGGGAGAAGAAATATCTACGGTTCACGAGGTACTGGACCAGCCGGGTCAGGGGGTAAAGCGCCCAGGTCCACCAGACTCCCGGTCTGGAAAATGCACGAACCGTCAACCAGACGGAATCGTCTTCGGTTTGTTCGACGATGAAGGCTTCTTCTCCGCATTCGGGATGCCCCTGAAGCGTCCCGTACGCAAAGCCCTTTCGAGTCGGTTCGTCTACGACCCAGATCACCCGGCACGGGGCGGAGACTCGAAACGGTCCTACCCCGATCTTGAGGATCACGGTGTCTCCGGGAGCGATCGAAGTCTCTCCCTGAGAGCCGTAAATGACCTCATTGTCGACGGTTCGAATCCTCTGGCCGCGGTCGCGCCTCGCAGTCCCGGACGCGATGTCTCCAACATTTGCTTCACCCGGGGAATTGTCCTGCTCGACCAGAAAACCGCTTCGAGACTGAATCCCCCAGGTCATGAGCTGTTGCCACGCGAACTCCCAGCGCTGATCGCCGTGGCCGATTCGAGAGCGCCGCTCAAACGGCCGAAACCCGGTCGGCGGGTAGGTCATCAGATCCGCGGCCCTCGTGCCGCCCACCGCACCGTAGGTTACCGGCTGTTGCCAGAGTGGAATTTCCTGAGCTTCCACTACTTTCGCTCTTTTCGCTCCGTGTCCCCGGAGAGGGCTGCGATGAACGCTTCCTGCGGGACTTCGACTCTTCCGACCATCTTCATTCGCTTCTTCCCCTCCTTTTGCTTCTCAAGCAGCTTTCGCTTTCTCGTGATGTCTCCGCCGTAGCACTTCGCGAGGACATCCTTCCGCATTGCGCGAATGCTCTCTCTCGCGATAATTCTCGAACCGATTGCCGCCTGAATGGGAACTTCAAACTGCTGTCTGGGGATAAGCTCGCGAAGCCGGCCGGTCATGAGAACCCCGTAGGCGTAGGCCTTCTCCTTGTGGACGATCGTGCTGAAGGCATCCACCTTCTCGCCCTGAAGGAGGATGTCGACCTTCACCAGATCCGCTTCTGCTTCTCCGGCCGGTTCGTAATCGAGGCTCGCATAGCCCTGAGTGCGGCTCTTGAGTTGGTCGAAGAAGTCGAAGACGATCTCACCCAGCGGCATCGTGTAGTGCAATTCGACGCGATTCTCGCTCAAGTAGTCCATTCCCTGCATGGTTCCGCGGCGGGACTGGCAAAGATCCATGATCGCTCCCACATAATCCTTTGGGGCGAGGATCGAGGCCTTGACGAGCGGTTCGAATACGCTGGCTACTTTTCCGTTCGGGAACTCGCTCGGATTGGTTACGGTGAATTCTTTGCCGTCCTCTGTTTTCACCCGGTAAACGACGGAGGGCGCGGTTGTAATCAGATCCAGCCCGAATTCTCGTTCCAGACGCTCGGTGATTATCTCCAGGTGCAAAAGTCCCAAAAAGCCGCAGCGGAATCCGAAGCCGAGGGCGACAGAGGTTTCCGGTTCAAAGGTGAGCGAGGCATCCGAGAGCTTCAGCTTGTCAAGAGCTTCCCGCAAATCTGGATAGTCACTGCCGTCGATCGGATACAAACCGGAGAACACCATGGGCTTGGGCTCCGTATAGCCGGGAAGGGGCTGTGCGGCGGGCCGGGCGGCAGTGGTCACGGTGTCTCCGACCTTCGACTGCCGCACATCCTTGACGCCGGTTATCAGGTAGCCGACTTCGCCGACTCCGAGCCCCCTGGTGGGAGTCGGTTCGGGCGAGCTAACACCTATTTCCAGCAGCTCGTGAACGGCCCTGGTCGACATCATCTGGATGCGGTCTCTGGGGGCAAGATTCCCGTCGACCATTCGCACGTAGGTGACTACTCCCCGATAGCTGTCGTAAACCGAGTCGAAGATCATCGCCCTGGCCGGAGCGCCGGCTTCACCCTTAGGGGCGGGGATTCGCTCTACAACTCGATCGAGGAGGGCTTCAACTCCCAATCCAGTCTTTCCGCTGACTTTGAGCACATCGGCCGGTTCGCAGCCTATGAGATTTGCGAGTTCCTCAGAATACCGATCGGGGTCCGCAGCTGGCAGGTCGATCTTGTTCAACACCGGGATGATTTCAAGATCATTCCCGAGCGCAAGATACAGGTTGGCCAGGGTCTGAGCTTCGATACCCTGTGCGGCATCCACGAGCAGTATTGCCCCTTCGCAGGCCGCAAGGCTGCGCGAGACCTCGTAGGTGAAGTCCACGTGACCGGGGGTGTCGATCATGTTCAGAGCGAAAGTATTGCCGTCGAGCGACCACGGCATCCGGACTGCCTGGCTCTTGATGGTGATTCCGCGCTCCCGCTCGATGTCCATGCGGTCGAGATACTGGGCGCGCATATCGCGATCCGAAACCACTCCGGTGATCTGGAGCATGCGGTCGGCAAGAGTCGACTTTCCGTGGTCGATGTGCGCAATTATGCAGAAATTGCGAATCGCCGACGGATCGGTGGCTGCTGGCTCCAGGGCCCTGTCTGCTCTAGGAGTCACTAGTTCCTCTTGTGATGGTTGCGGGGACTAGTAGATTCTCCCACGCCGGTGGCTCCCCGGTTGTCGCTAACGCCCTCCTACTGGTAAAGTTGCCTCTCGGCGTACCCGCTCGGGATCATCCAATACCGGGCGAAGGAACCGCCATCATCGGCTTCCGGGGCTCCGGCCCACGGTTTCAGATTGCTCAGGCAAACAACAAGAAGGTATCAAGTGGCCAACATTAAGTCCCAGATCAAGCGGATCGGCACCAACCGCAAGGCGACCGAGCGCAACAAGGCGGTAAAGAGCGAGGTGAAGACCGCCGTTCGCGCTACTCGCGAAGCCATCGCTTCTGGCGACAAGAAGACGGCTGCTGCGACTCTCGCCGTTGCTTCGCGCAAGCTGGATAAGGCCGTGAGCAAGGGCGTCATCCACAAGAACCAGGCTGCAAACCGCAAGTCCTCGGTCGCCAAGCAGGTCGCTTCCCTCTAGGTCGGTGGGTTCGGCTCTCCGCGGTTGCTGATTACCTGAATCATCTGTTCGAGGGCGAACACCGGATCACTGGCGGCGCCCTTTACCTTGGCGTCGGTTTCGGCGATGGCCTGGATGCTCCGCCCCAGTCCCGTGTCGCTCCAGCCCCTCAAATCCCTGCTTGCTCTCTCCACCTGCCATGGAGCGAGTCCCAGATCTTTCGCGATCTGAGCACTTGAACCCCGCCTCGAAGATACTTTTGCCATAATCCTGAGCTTGCTCGCGAACGCGGCCACCATTGGAACCGGATCCGCTCCGGTGTCCAGTGCCTGGCGAAGCAGCACGAGTGCTTCGCCGAGTCGACCGGCGATTGCCGCATCAGCCACCTGAAACGCGCTTGTCTCGACTCTCCCGCCGTAATACCGATCAACTGTCTTTTCGGTGACGCCTTCAGGGGAATCTGCAATCAATTGCCTGCAGGCTGCCGCGAGTTCCGCCAGATCTTCGGCGAACGCCACCGTCAGGGCCCTGACCGCGGCCGGATTTATCGCAACTTCAGCTGCGCGAAATTCAGCGTTCACGAACTGGATGCGATCGGGTTCGCGCTTGAGCTCTGCGCAAACAACTTCGATTCCTTCGCCGAGCCCGCCACGAATCGCATCCAGCAGCTTCTTGCCGCGCACTCCCCCCGCGTGTCTGAGCGCCAGATAGCTGCCAGGCTCGGTCTGCTCGAGATAGCCGAGAACTTCTGCCATAAAGTCGTCAGTGCACTTCTCGACCGAGCTGACTCGAATGAGCCTCGGCTCGTCGAATAGCGACGGGCTGGCCAGAGTAGCCAAACTCCCCGGGGCATAGGCAGCAGCATCAAGATCTGTGACTTCGAGTGCAGGGTCTTCAGAGTGCAGAATCTCACGAAGCAATTGAAGAGTGCGATCAGCCAGAAAGCTCTCCGGCCCGGTAATCAGAACAACCTGGGCAGGGCGCACTCGATCCCAGGTCAATTGCGGGATTTTCACCCCTGAAGTTGCCGCCATTAGTCGTTGCCCTTCGACTGAGCCAGCCTATCCGCTGCCGGGGACGGAGACTGGCGCTCTCTCGGTCCAGACTCGCAAGTTCGATGAGTCTGGACCTGATAACAGCACGAGTCCTTCAAGATCTGTGCGAAACCATTTGGTTCCGGACTCCTCGAGGATGTCCAGGCAGGCCTCGTTCGGATGTCCGAACGAGTTCCCTGCTCCGACGCTGATGAGCCCGATCGGGGCTCCGATTTTCTGATAGAGGGCCGCGAACTGATCTGCCGAGCCGTGATGGGCGACCTTTACGACATCCGCAGAGCCGATACCTCCCTCACCGAGCAATCTCAATTGGGACTGAGCACCGAGATCGCCCAGAAAGATCGAGCTAATGCACCCGCTGCTGCAGGCAGGCGACGGAGAGAACTTGATTACAACGCTCGAGTCGTTTCCGGGCTCGACGCCCCGATTCGGATCGATCGGCCAAAGCAGTTTCCAATCGAGCTCGCCGAGGCTGCCGCTCATTCCGGCCCGAGCGGCTTCAACTCTCGCACCACTCCGGCTTAGCCTGTCAACGATTTCAGAATCGGTCGAAGAGCCGATCGGACCCGTCAGGGCGAGATCAACTCGACCCAGAATCGTCTCCAGTCCGCCCACGTGATCCAGGTCGTAGTGGGTCAGAACAAGCAAGTTGATCTTGTCTATCCCAAGATCGACCAGGCAGCGAGAAAGTGCTTGAGGTTCCGGACCAACATCTATCAGGGCGACTCGATCAAGGCTCTTCACCACGAGAGCGTCGCCCTGGCCCACGTCGCAGGTTGCAATAGTCCAGTCGTCCGGCAGGTCAAGCCTGAAGGAAAGTCCAATCCCGAACGCTGCTCCCGCATAACCGATGAAGATCAGAGCAGTAATCCCAAGAGCAATTGCCCGTCGTCCGGTGTTCCTCCCCGCGAGCGCGACAAGAATCAGGGCATCGATGAGTGCGACCGAAATTACTCCCGGCCACCCCTCCAGCCAGGGCAATTGAGCCGCGGGAAGGCTGCTCAGGAATTGAGCAACGGCGGCAATCCAGGCACTTGGAAAGCTGGCCAGCCAAAGCAGGGCGCTTCCGACGGGAGGAATGAGCGCCAGAAAAACGCAGGCTGCCAGTCCAAGTACCGTGGCCACCGGTGCCGCGGGTTCCGCAAGCAGATTTGCGACTACTCCATAAACGGGCAGATTCGGATTCAGCAGAATCAAAATCGGCTGGCAGGACAATTGGGCTGCAATCGGAATTGCCAGAATGAGTGCCAGCCAGTTCGGCAGGAATCTGGAGAGTTGTCTCCCAATAGGAGCTGCGAGAATCAACAGCCCTGCGGTGGCCGCTACCGAGAGAATGAATCCGTAGTCGCAGGCGAGCCAGGGGTTTGCAATCAGCAGAATGAGAACGGCAAGGGCGAGAACGGGAATGCCTCGACTGGGTCTGCCGGATCCAATGCAGTAGAGCACTATGGCGGCCATTACCGCGGCCCTCACGACGCTCGGTTCCGGAGTCACCAGCACTACGAAGCCGCCAAGAACCAGCAGACTCAGGATCAGGCGAGGCGTCCTCGGAATTCCCGTCGCGATGCAAATCGCCATGGTCAGCCCGACGAGTACCGCACAGTTCGCCCCGGAGACCGCGGTTAGATGGCTGAGCGAAGTCAGGCGCATGGCGGAGTTGAGAGATTCACCGACTTCGCTCGTATCGCCGATTGCAAGCCCCGGAAGCAAGTCCCCCGCTTCGGAATTCAACTCCGCGGCGGCCGATCCGAGACCTTCCCTCAGCCCGCCAGCCACGGCGATCAGCCCACCGGGCTGCTCCACGAGAACCGGATTCGAAGTTGCATAGATTCGGAACGCCCAGCGGCGACGCGGTTCTTCCGGCCGCAGGATGCCGGTGACCGTAAAACTTGCTCCAAGCCTGCAGTCGGAGATGTTTCCGAACAAGACCGCGGGAGTGGAGAGTCCGCCAACGGAATCAGGCTCCGTGCCGAAGGATCGGATGATGACTTCAGTTCTTCCATTCCCGGACTCTTCGGCGGGTCGGCAGTTGGAGCTTTCGATTGAGACCTCGAAGGACTCCTGCTGGCCGAGACTGGCCAAAAGCAGGTCCGGAGCATGCACTTGCAATTGCAGGCTCGCACTGGTCAGTAGCAGCGCGCCGCAGACCCCAGCGAGCGCCAGCACTGCCAGCCACCCTCGGAATCCGGAAAATGCGAAACCGGCGCCAATTGCGGCAACACACAAGACCCACAGCCAGGTCGCACCGGTCCCGAGCCAGGATGGTTCTCCAATCAGAATTCCAAGAAGGATCCAGCCGCAAAGCACCGGGACTGCGAGCCTCAGATCGGCCTTCACTGCGGTTGCTCAGACCGTAATCAGGTTCTTCAGGTCTTCAAAGGTCCTTGGGCCGATCCCGGATACTCCAAGCAGGTCTTCAATGGAACGAAATCTTCCATGCTCGCTCCTCCAGCTGATGATCCGGGCCGCGAGGGCGGGACCCACGTGCGGCAGAGTTTCAAGCAGCGTCGCATCTGCGGTATTGAGATTGACCTTTCCCCCCTTTGACCCGGGAAAACCGGACCCACCGGGATCCAGAGTTTCTCCAACTTTCGGCACCCGCAATTGCTCCTCGTCCTGTAGCCGCTGAGCCAGATTTAGCTGACTCGGATCAGCATCGGGGCTGAATCCGCCGGCGGCAAAGATCAGGTCGATTACCCTCGAGCCTTCGCCCAATTGGTAAAGGCCAGGAGAGGCAACAGCTCCGACTACGTGAACGAAGATCGGTTCAGTGGGCGGAATAGGAGTTGCTGCAACCTGCCTCGTGATTTCCTGTACTGATCCTCGAGGGGCTGCGAGCATTCCGATCACAATAGCAACCGCCAAAGCGCCGATCAGCAGAACCGCAACTGCGCCAAGTCCGACTCGCAACTTGTCGCGGCGAAATCTCTCTAGTAAATCAAGCCCTGGCATCCCCAGAATCTAGCCTGCCGCCATGGAAGCTCGAATGGCACAGCCCTGAACAGTACCTGCCGGCGAGGTCAGGGTGCTGTGGAGGAGTTCATACGGCTCCTACTCTGTGACGATGTTCACGAGCTTCGGAGCCCGAACGATCACCTTCGCGATCTTCCGATCGGCAACAGAGCGCACGACGCCCGGCAGGCCGAGCGCCGCCTTCTCGAGTTCTTCTGCGGTCGAGTTCGGGTCGACATCCATTCGCTCGCGCAGCTTGCCGTCCACCTGCACGACGCAAACTACCGATTCCTCGACGAGCAGCTCGGGATCGGCCTCGCGCCAGCCTGCGAGAGCAACTGTCGGCTCGTAGCCGAGCAGTTCCCACATCTCCTCGGCGGTGTAGGGCGAGAACAGACTCAGTGCGAGGGCTACTGTCTCTGCTGCCTCCCGAACGGCAGGGTCGCCGGCGCCGGGCCCGGAATCGATCGCCTTCCTGGTCGCATTCACAAGCTCCATGATTCTGGCCACGACCACATTGAACTTGAACGACTCCACGAGCCCTGGAGCATCCGCGAGGAAGCGGTGGGTTACCCGCCTTAGAGCAAGGTCTCCGGCCGTCCAGTCGAGGTCCTTTGCGCTCGTGACGTCTCTGGCAAGCCGCCATGCGCGCGCGAGGAACTTGGCGGAAGCGTGCGGAGCGACATCTGCCCAGTCGATGTCATCCTCCGGCGGACCCGCGAAAGCCATGGTCAGACGGACGGCGTCGACTCCGTGCTCGGCGAGCTGATCGCTCAGGCGCACGAGATTGCCCTTGCTCTTGCTCATGGCAGAGCCGTCCATGAGCACCATCCCCTGATTGAGCAGAGCGCTGAACGGCTCGGTGAACTTCACGTAGCCCATGTCGAACAGGACCTTGGTGATGAACCGGGCATAAAGCAAGTGCAGGATGGCGTGGGTCACCCCGCCGATGTACTGGTCGACGGGCGCCCACTTTTCTGCCTCTGCCGGATCGAAAGCGCGGGAGTCGTCGTTCGGATTCAGGAACCGCAGGAAATACCACGAGCTGTCCACGAAGGTGTCCATGGTGTCCGGGTCGCGCTTTGCCGGCGAGCCGTCAACCGGGTTTTTCGTCGTAATCCACTCTGTCGCCGCCCCGAGAGGAGAGCTTCCCTTAGGCGCAGGATCAAGTCCCTCTGTTGACGGCAGCCGCAGCGGCAACTGGTCTTCCGGAACCGGAACGAGCGTTCCGTCCTGAGCGTGAATGATCGGGATAGGCGTTCCCCAGAACCTCTGTCTTGATATCAGCCAGTCGCGAAGCCTGAAGGCCTTCGCGGCGCGGCCGGTGCCTGCCTTTTCAAGCAGCTCGATCATCCTCGCGATCGCCTCTGCCTTGGTGAGTCCATCCAGCGGGCCGGAATTGATCATCCTGCCCTCGCCGTGGAGGGCGATGCGAGTGCTCGCCGGATCGAGGTCTTCTTCGGCCGAGTCGGCATCCTCTGAGTTTCTCGTGTCGACGACCATTTTGATAGGCAGATCGAATTTGAGAGCAAAGTCAAGGTCGCGCTGATCGTGCGCTGGAACGGCCATGATCGCCCCGTGTCCGTAGTCGGCGAGCACATAATCAGCCGACCAGATCGGCACCCGCTGACCGTTTACCGGGTTTATTGCCCAGCGGTCGAGGAACACTCCGGTCTTTTCACGGCCGGCATCCTGACGCTCAATCTCGGTCTTCTTCTGCACCTCTTTTAGGTACTCGTCAAAGGCTCGCTGAACTTCAGGGGTAGAACCCGCCACCAGCTCTGCTGCGAGATCCGAATCCGGAGCGACAACCATGAAGGTTGCGCCAAAGAGCGTATCCGGCCGAGTCGTGTAGACCGTTAGGACTTCCTCTCGACCCTCGATCTTGAAGTCGACATCCGCTCCGAAAGATCTGCCGATCCAGTTGCGCTGCATCGTCAGCACTTTCGCTGGCCAGTGACCCTCGAGCTGGTCCAGATCGTCCAATAGGCGATCTGCATAGTCGGTGATCTTGAAGTACCACTGGGTTAGCTTTCGCTTCTCTGCCGGAGTGCCACAACGTTCGCAAACCCCGTCTTCGACCTGCTCATTGGCCAGCACCGTCTGATCCTTCGGACACCAGTTGACCCAGGAGTCCTTGCGATAGGCGAGTCCCTTTTCGTACATTTTCAGGAACAGCCACTGATTCCACTTGTAGTAGCCAGGGTCGCTCGTGTGCAGCACCCGACTCCAGTCGAAGGATGGCGCGTACTGCTTCATCGATTTCTTCTGCTGCTCGATGTTTTCGTAGGTCCACTTGACCGGGTCGGCTCCGCGCTTTATCGCCGCATTTTCTGCAGGCAGCCCGAAAGAATCCCAGCCGATCGGATGCAGGACATTGAACCCGCGCTGCCGCCAGTAACGCGCAATGATGTCTCCGAGCGCGTAGGCCTCTGCGTGGCCCATGTGCAGGTCCCCAGAGGGGTACGGGAACATGTCTAGGACGTACTTTCGCCGCCTCGAATCGTCTTCGGTCCTGAACGGCTCGATCTTGTCCCAGATTGCCTGCCACTTGGACTGAATCTGGGCGAAGTCGTATTCGGCTGGGGTTTCGGCGTTCGGATCGGCCACGGTTTACCTCTTAGTGCAAGAATCCCTGATCTTCTGGGTACGGGCTGATCGACTCTGATCCAGGCAATTTGCCGGAACCCGGATATCCAGATTACCGGACGACTGCGCCAAGGGCTTCAAGCATCACCTCGGCCTTGATCTTGACCTCCCGCAATTCGAACTCAGGATCGGAGAGCGAGGTGATTCCTCCTCCAGCTCCGATCGTTGCCGCACTCGAATCGATCACTATGCTCCTGATGACCATTGCGAATTCGGCGCGCTGGTTCAGCCCCAGATATCCGAAGATTCCGGAATAGATTCCCCGGGCTCTGCCCTCGATTTCCTGCAGCAATTCGAGTGCACTTTGTTTTGGCGCCCCGGTCATCGATCCGGCGGGGAAAATGGCCGCGATCGCGTCATGCGCGGTTTTCCGCTTTGCAAGCTTGCCTCTAATAATGCTCACGAGCTGATGGACTCTCGGATAGCTCTCGACCTTGAACAAATCCGGAACACTCACGCTGCCCAATTCGCAGACCTGCCCGAGATCGTTTCGAACCAGGTCCACGATCATGACGTTCTCCGCTTGCTCCTTCGCGCTTTCAAGTAGTTCAACGCGAAGCGATTCGTCCTCTTCGCTTTCCTCACTGCGGGGCCGCGTCCCTTTGATCGGACGGCTTGAAACTTCTCCGTCGGGCTCGACGGTAAGGAAGATTTCAGGCGAAGTGCTCAGCAGGCTCGTTCCGCCGATCCTGATGAAGCCCCCGTGGTGGCTTGGATTTGCCGACCTCAGTCGCAGATAAACAGCTACCGGGTCATGTTCTCCCTCGACGCGAATCTGGTTGGTCAGGCAAAGCTGATACGCCCGACCCTGCCGAATCTGTTCCTGACACTGTCTGATCTTCGCCAGGTAGCTTTCGTCTGAATCCTCCCAGCGGGAGTGCTTCGAAAGGGCAGCCGCCTCTCGGGAAGCCTTTGGCCGGGCAGGGTCGGAGTGCGCCCCTCTCGCCAGCGCTCCCATTTGGTCATGCCATTCCCGGTCGGACTCTGAGCTGCCCAGAGACACCGTCCACAACTGCCGAAGTTTGTGGTCAAAGGCGAGCACCCGGCTCGCGAACAGGAACGCCGCCTTCTGGTGGAGAGATTGAAATTTCGCGGTTACTCCTGCAGCTTCCATGCCGAGTTCGAATCCGATCCAGCCAACCCAGCCAAGACCGAACGGGGCACCGGTTGGCAGAGGGCCCTCAAACTCAATCGAGTCGGATCGACTCCTGAGCTGCAGGAGTAGTCTCTCCAGACTGTCGCTGCCGGTTGAAGACTGCTCTCCCGCAGCGACTTCCAGAATTTCCTCGGAGGTACCCATGAAGCTCCAGCCTTCGCTGGCATCGGTACCGGAATCCAGCCAGAAAACGGCATCGCTTTGTTCAGAAAGGTGCCGGAACACAACCTCTGGATCAATCCAGTCCGAAGCCGGTATCACCTGAGGCCGGGCTCGCATAACCTAACTTTATGTTGGCTGAAGAGGCATTGCGCTGGGTTGAAGGAGAGTTCATCAACTACGACTCCGCCGCCCACGAGGGCGATCCTCTGGTAGCTGATTCTTTTCGCCTTGAGGACGGCAGGGCCGTTCGACTCGACCTGCATCGAGACCGATTTCTGGACTCTTGCGCTGCGATGGGGCTGAATGTCGAGGAACTGGATGACGGAGCTCGATTCTGGAAGGATGCGATCTTCAGGCTTCCCCGATCAGGCTCCTGGTTCCCAAGGATTCAGGTGCAAAGAGCTGGGACCGGACTTCAATGGACGCTCCTGATCCGGCCCGCACCGGGCCTGACTTCGACTATTCGAATCTTGAGTCACCTCGGTGCGGACCCGCGGACTGTTCCTGCGATCAAAGGTCCCGATCTCAGCGCACTGCACCGATTGCGATCGGGGCTCGGCCCAGACCGAACTGATACCGACCGAATCGACGACCTCGTACTCCTTACTAACGATCTGCAAGTCATCGAGTCGACTACCTGTGCGATTGTCTGGTGGGAGGACTCAGTACTCTGCGTTCCGCCCTCGGAGCCCGCCGAGTTCAGCAGAATCCGAAGCGTCACCGAAGCGGCAGTGCTCGAGCTTGCGCAGCTGACAGGCGCGAGAGTTCGGGAAAGCAAGTCCCTGCCGGACGACCTTCGAGGACGGGAGGTCTGGCTGCTAAATTCACTGCACGGAATCCGCCAAGTGGAGGTTTGGCTGGATGCCAGGGTCGGCGAGATAGAAGTTCAGCCGGAGCCGGGTAGATTCGAGACCTGGCAACAGAACTACCGATCCCTGCAGGCAGCAATTGGAGTCCCCGATAAGTGAACGAAATTCTTGACTGGCTGCTCGAACTGGTTCACAGTGTCGACCCGGTTGCTCGCACGCTCACGGCCGGCCTCGGGATCATGCTCGAGACATCCATTCTGATTGGGCTGATAGTTCCGGGTGACACGATCGTGATCATCGCAAGCACAGGGGTGACGAATACTCTCGAGTATCTTGCCCTCGTTCTCGTGGTCATCATCGGAGCGATCTGCGGGGAGAGCATCGGCTTCGCCCTCGGCCACTACTTCGGTCCCAGGATTCGGGACAGCAGGGTCGGCGGCTGGGTTGGACGCGAAAACTGGATGAGGGCAGAGAACTACCTTGATCGCAGGGGCGGGATCGCAGTTTTCGTTTCAAGATTCCTGCCCGTGCTGCACTCGGTTGTGCCGCTAGTGGTCGGAATGAGCAACATGAGCTATCGCAGATTCATCGCCTGGACTCTGCCCGCCTGCGCGATCTGGTCCGCGGCCTACTCCGCGGTCGGCTGGCTTGCCGCATCTGCCTATCGGGAGCTTTCAGAGCAACTCAATTACGCGAGCTATATTTTCGTCGCGATTATCGCGCTCTTCCTGCTGGTCATGTATCTCGTGAAGCGGGGGCTTCAGGTTAGCCAGAATCGGCAGATGCTCCTCCCCGGTGATGGGGATACCACCACCAGGGAGGAGGACTGAGGTCGATTCGGAGTGAATCGGCCCCAGCCCCCCCCTTGCCTGTCGCTGCTAGATGAGGCCCATCTTCTTGAGCCAGTCTCTTGCAACCACCTCAGGCGATGGCTTCGAATCTCCGGCGCTGATTTCATTGAGGCTCATGAGCTCGGCAGTTGTGAGCCGATTAGATACTTTGTCGCAGAGGTTCGCGATGTTAACCGTGTAGGAATCGCTGCGGAACAGCGGAATCACGTTTTGAGCCGCGATGAGGTGCAGAGGATCTTCGAGCACTACGAGATCGTTTTGCTTGATCGATGGAGTCGTCGTGTAGATGTCAGCAACCTGAATCGCTCCGCTGAGCAAGTCGCTCAACGTACCGGGTCCGCCGTAGTCATCAATAGCTTTGAAGGTCCAGCCCTTGACTCCGTAAACGGATTCGAGTCCCGCCCTGCCGTAGGAGCGAGCTTCGAATTCGGTGTTCGCTCCAATCGTGATGGTCGAAGCGATGGGGGCCAGATCCCCGATTGAAACCAGGTTGTTGTCGGTGGCGAACTGCTTCGTCACAACCAGGGCATCCGAATCCTGGGCCTGCGCTGCGCTCGAAGTCGTGAGCCCGAGCGGTTCGAGCACTGCCGGCAGGGCAGCCATCACGTCGCCCGCTGAGGTTGCGGTCGCATTAGGGTCCGCACCGTAAAGCAGGTTCCCCGCGTAGTCGGGAATCATGTCAATGGATCCGTCCTGAAGCGCGGGGATGAAGGTCTCTCTCGAACCGATTCCGGTCGCGTAACTGACTTTGTAGCCGTTCGCCTCCAGGATCTGGCCATAGAGCTGGGCGAGGATGTCGCTCTCCGCGAAGCCCTGCGACCCGATTTTCAGGGTGCCAAGAACCTTGTCACCTTCGTTCGCCCCAAAGGGATCGCCCCCGGCGCACGCCGCGAGACTCGCGGTCATTGCAATTGCGAGCAACCCCGCAGCTATCTTCCTTCTACTCTTCATAATTTCTATCCTTCCCTTAGTTGCGCCAATCCTGCTGGAAACTTTCGATCACGATTCCTTGATCTTCCGGAGATCGACTGGGCAACGCCCGCCGGCAAAACCAATTTCTGGATGCCAGCTAGAGCCAAATCCACGATCAATGCCAGAATCAGCACGAGGATCGCTCCGGCCAGTGCAAGGACGAAATCATGCAGGGCAAGGCCCTCGATAATGAACCTGCCCAATCCGCCGAGCCCTACGTAGGCCGCGATGGTTGCTGTTGCGATTACCTGCAGAGTTGCGTTCCTGATTCCCCCGATGACAATCGGCAGCGCAAGCGGAATTTCGACTTTCCTCAGGATCTGGAGTTCGGTCATCCCGACTCCCCTTGCCGCGTCGATTGTTCTGCGATCAATCGCGAGCAATCCTGAATAAATCCCGGCCAGCAACGGCGGAACAGCAAGAATCACCAGCACTGCAACGACCGGCCACAGCCCGATTCCATTTAGCAGCACGAAATACAAGAGCAGCCCGAAAGTCGGAACCGCCCTGAAGGAACTCGTCGAAGCCACCGCGACATTTCTGCCCCGGCCGGTGTGACCGATGAAGAGCCCGAGCGGAATCGCGATCACTAGAGCGATAGCCATGCTAATTCCCGTGTACAGCAGGTGTTCGCCGAGTCTCGGGACGATGCCTTTCTCCCCGAAGAGGTTCTGCGGATCGAAAATGAAGGCAATGGCCTGCAATATGAAGTCCATCAGCCGACCTCGACTCTCTGCAGAGACGTTGAAGGTGACCTCGTGGCCTTCTCCCAGGGCATGAGCAGGCGCCCGATCGCCACGAGGATCTGGTCGAAAATCAGCGCAATCAGGAGGGTAAGAACAATTCCAATGACGATTTCGGTTGGAAAGGCCCGCTGATAACCGTTCGTGAACAGGTAGCCGAGCCCTCCGTTCGCTACCAGAGCGCCGACGCTTAGCAGGCTCACCGTGGTTACCGATACCACCCTCAGGTTTGCCAGCAGTACCGGTCCGGCCAGCGGAAGTTCAACCTTCCAGAATCTCGATCCACTCGAGTAGCCGACTGCTTTCGCGGACTGCAGCACCTCTCTGGAAACGGAAGCATAAGCGTCCGCGGCCCCCCGAACCATAATCGCCGCAGCGTAGATGGTCAGAGCAACTTCAACGTTTATTGGATCAAGAATCTTCGTGCCAAGAATGGCCGGGAGAGTGACGAATAGTGCCAGCGAAGGGATGGTGAACAACAGACCGAAGAAACCGAGGATTAACCCGCGGGTGAGTCTGAAGCGGTTTGCCAATCGGCCTAGCGGGATGCACACCAGGAGGCTCGCAATTATCGGCGGAACGCTCAACGCAACGTGTTGGAGCAGAAGTCCGCCAACGAGATCGCGATTCTCCCAGAGCCACTGCATCAGGCATCGCCCGCCTGTGCGGTCTTGTCTGAAACGCTTCTGGCTTTGGATGCCGCACCGAGCAGTTCACCGGGCTCAAGCTCGAGAACTCCGGCCGGTCGCCCGGTACCGTCCACCACTACGAACTCACCAGCTTTGTCTGCCGGCTGGCTGCTGAGAGAGAGCCTCCTCTTGCCTTTCCTGGTGCCCACGAAATCGGCCACGAATTCGCTCGCAGGTCTTGCGAGAATTTGCTCCGGGCTGCCCTTTTGCGCGATCTGCGCGCCCTTCTCCAGAATCACAACTTCATCCCCGAGCAGGAATGCTTCGTCGATGTCATGGGTCACGAACACGACCGTCTTCCCGAGCTCGCGCTGGAGCCTGAGCAGTTCAAGCTGCAGGTCTGATCGAACGATCGGGTCAACTGCTCCGAAGGGTTCATCCATGAGAAGGATGTTGGGGTCGGTTGCGAGCCCCCTCGCGACTCCGACTCGCTGTTGCTGCCCACCGGAAAGCTGACTCGGGTATCGATCCGCGAGGTTTGCCTCTAGTCCGACGGTTTCCATTAGTTCAAGAGCCAGAACTCTCGCCCGGCTCCTGTTCATCCCCTCGAGCAACGGAACCGTGGCGATGTTGTCGACAACTTTGCGATGCGGCAGCAGGCCGGAGTTCTGCATGACGTAGCCGATTCTGCGGCGGAGCGATACCGGATTTGTCTTTGAGATGTCTTCCCCGTCGATTTCTATCGATCCGCCGGTCGGGGCTTCCATTCGATTGATCATTCTCAGCAGGGTGGTCTTTCCGCATCCGGAAGAGCCTACGAGCACAACCGTCTTGTGTGCAGGGATGACCAGACTGAATTCATCTACGGCGAGAGTTCCCCCCGGATAGAGCTTGGACACCGTTATGAATTCGATCATCGATTCAGCCTAGAGGTCCGATTAAGCACACATCCGATTCAAACGCTCGCGGCCCGGCCCGGCATTCCCGATTATTGAAGTTGGCCGGGAACGGCGTATCTATCCTTCGACCGGTCCGAGTTTGGTCTCAAGGTAGTTGCGCAGTGCGAACTTGGCCTGAGCCAGGAATTCTTCGTCTCCCGAAGAGTCGAACATGAAAGCTCTGTGCATTAGCGAATCCACAATGTTGAATCCGACTTCAAGATGAAAGGCCAGCTTTTGGTCATCCTCATATCCGAATCTGGTTGCAAGGAATCCCGAAATGACCCGAGAAATTCTGCTGCTTCCAGTTTCGGAGTTCTCACGCGGGTGCAGATCCAGCATGTCGCCGAACCTTAGCGACGCGAAGGCCGGTTCATTTCTGAAAGCGTGTATCCCTTCGTCTACCAGAGCGTCTACTGCCTGCCACCAATTGGAGAAGTTTCCGCTGTAAAGCGTGTCGCGAGCACGTTCCTCAAAGCGTGTTACCGCTCGCGCAGCCACTGCCTGCAAGACAGAGATCCGGTCGGGAAAGTACCGATAAACGGTACCAATGGAAGCACCCGCGCGCTCGGCGACCATCGCCGTCGTCAGTCGCTCGAAGCCGTGACTGTCAATCGAAGCAGCGGCCGCATCGAGCAGACTTGTCAGCCGCTGCGTACTGCGAGCCTGCACTGGTTCATTTCGAAGTAAAGCAACTGAAGCCGGCACCGAAATCTCCTTGCTGTCGGGAGGTCGTCCTGCCGAGTTACGGCGTTAAACCTGAACGGATTCTACATTTTTCACTGCCAATAAACATGGGAAGTTCTGGAAAATTCCTGTCTTGAGTTCAACTCATTTTCTATCGCAATCAGGTGGAATTCGAACGGTAGTGGCAATCAGTCATGAAAGACTTAGCCGATGACCAAAAGCCGACAGGGCCCGGAGGGCGTGGCAGACGATGAACCCGATCGCCACTTCCCTGCTCGACTCGAAGACAGATACCACCGCTTTCGAGAAAAGCGGGCTCGAAAGCGCGGGCTCACGCCGATAGCGATGCCCTTCACCGCATACGGGTCCACGGAGTGGATTCGAGTGCTCTCCCGAGTGCTGCTGGCAAAACCAGCCGAGACCGATGAATTGCGCACTAAGAAAATCCGCGGATGGCGCAGCTTTGCAAGCGTGCCGGTCGGGCACGTGGAAGTAAAAGTGACCGTCAATGGAAAAGTCCACACGGTACTCGCTGATCGAGGCGGAGTGGTCGACGAGGTCGTTCCGGTTTCTCTGGAACCCGGCTGGCATTCAATCAAGCTAAGTGCGAAGGGCGGCGGCGAAACGAGCGCCCCGGTCTTCATAGTGGATCCGAAGGCGAAGATCGGGCTGATTTCAGACATCGACGACACGGTCATGGTGACAGCTCTGCCGAGACCGCTGCTTGCCGCATGGAACTCTTTCGTACTCGACGAACACGCGAGGGCCCCAGTGGCCGGAATGGCAGTTCTCTTCGAAAAACTGGTGCGAGATCATCCGGGCGCCCCAGTGGTATACCTGTCGACCGGAGCCTGGAATGTCGCACCCACCCTGACCAGATTCCTGTCACGGCACCTGTATCCGCCGGGACCGCTATTGCTCACCGACTGGGGGCCGACTCACGATCGCTGGTTCCGTAGTGGAAAGGACCACAAAGAGCAGAGCCTGCTTCGTCTTACCGAAGAGTTTCCCCACCTGAAGTGGATTCTGGTGGGTGACGACGGACAGCAGGACGAAGACCTTTACGCCCACTTCCTCGAAGCTCACCCGGATCGAATCGCCGCCATCGCAATCCGCCAGCTCTCCGGGGGCGAAGCGATGCTCGCAGGGGGAAGAAGCAAGTCGATTCGACGGCTACCTGCTGGGCCGGTGCACTGGGTTTACGGCCAGGACGGCGCCGCAATTGCAGAGCAATTGGAGACCCTCGGACTGCTCTGAGAACTCAGCGGGCGACCAGAGACAGCCTTTTCCACTTTGCCGGACCCTGGCTTCCCGCAGGGTAGCTTTCAAGCGGAACCTGATTCTCTTTCCAGGCGGCGAGCACCGGAGCAACGATTCTCCAGCATTCTTCTATTTCATCTGCTCGAACCGAAAGCGTCGGGTCGCTGTTAAGCAGTCCGTCGAGTACTTCACCGTATGGCGCTAGGTCGCCAGGAGCGAACTGGGTGCTCAGCACGACTCTGTCGATCGTGAACGGATTCCCCTGGCCGTTTATGTTGAGATCGAGACTGATCTCATCCGGGCTGAGGGCAATCCGCAGCGTAGCCGGACCGGGACTCCCTTTGAATCCTTTCGGCAGGTGAGGTACATCTTTGAAGGTCACGACAATTTCCTTGTTCGCAGCTCCCAGAGCCTTTCCGGAGCGAATAACAAACGGAACTCCCGCCCAGCGCCAGTTCTCGATACCCAGCACCACTTCGGCGAGAGTCTCTGTTCGATTCCTGGGATCGACACCAGGCTCCTTGAGATAGTCGGGCAGTTGCCTTCTGCCGACTCTTCCCGCGGTATATCTGGCTCTGCGGCTGAACTTCTTCGGATCGGAACCGAAAACCCGAGTCGCTCTGAGTACTTGCGCCATTGAGCCGCGGAGATCATCCGCATCGAGACTTGACGGCGGTTCCATTGCGACAAGCGCCATGACCAGCAGCAAGTGGCTCTGAATCATGTCGACAAGGGCCCCCGCGCGATCGTAGTAGCCAGCTCGGCCCTCGAGACCGAGCATTTCATCGAAGATGATCTCGACCTTTTCAATGTTTTCCGCATTCCACACCGGCTCAAGAAACCGGTTCGCAAATCTGACCCCGAGTATGTTCAGTACGGTCGACTTGCCCAGAAAATGGTCGACTCTGTGCAATTGCGATTCGGGAATTATCTTCACGAGTCTTCGATTCAGCCGCTGGGCACTCTTCAAATCGGTGCCGAAAGGCTTTTCAAGTCCGAAAACTATTCCGCGCGGCAAGTCGATCTTCGACAAAGCATCGCAGGATGCCATGGTCACCTGCGGAGGCAAGGCGAAGTAGATAGCGGGCGTGCCTTCAGACATCTTCAGGATCCGCTGCAGTTCGGCCGGATCGGTGACATCTGCCTGAACATACGTGGTTTCGGCTGCGAGCTTTCGGGTTCTCGAACCGGTCGAGCCTCCCGCTTTGAATGAGTCCGCCACCCTGGATCTCCAGGCCGGGTCGGAGAGCTTGTCCTGACCGACTCCGATTAGTTTGAATCTTGCTCCTCGGTCCGAGTCGACCAGCTGGCCGAGTCCCGGAAGCAGGAGCCTCCTCGACAAATCGCCGCTTGCACCGAAGATGATCAACGTTCCAATTGCCACTGGCCAAGGTTAACCCCAAGTTCTGATGCAAAGATGAATTGGTGACCCTCGCGATCGAAGACTACGCAGTGATCGGCGATTGCCACACCGCGGCTCTCGTCGGGCGAAACGGAAGCATCGACTGGCTTTGCCTGCCCAGGTTCGACTCGGACTCCACATTTGGCTCCCTCCTCGGGAATGAAAGGCACGGTCGCTGGTTGCTTGCTCCTGCCGATCCCTCCGCCAGTTCAGACAGATCGTACTTCGGGGCGACCATGACTCTTGTCACCAGGTGGAAAACCGCCGAAGGCGAAGTCGAAGTGATGGAGCTCATGCCGCACGGGAATCGGCGCGCCGACGTAATCCGAAGACTGCGCGGAATCAGCGGCAGCGTGAAAATGCGCCAGGAGCTCAAAATTCGCTTCGGCTATGCCGATGCAATGCCATGGATTCGCCAAATCAAGTCCTCTGAGAGTCCTGGAATCGTGGCGGTAGCGGGCCCGGATGCCGTGGTGATTCGCGGCCCGAAACTCAGAGCCAGCGGCAAGACCCACTATTCGGAATTCACGGTTTCAAAAGGAGAGACAGTCGACCTGACTCTCACCTGGTTCCCGTCCCACCGGCACGTCCCCGGCCACATTGATGTCGATTCCGCGATCGAAAGCACCCACGACTGGTGGAACCAGTGGGCCTCCAACTGGAACCTTCCCGGAGGCAAATGGGACGGCCTGGTCGAGAGATCGCTCCTGGTCCTGCGCGCCCTGACTCATGAAGACACCGGAGGAATCGTCGCGGCTGCTACAACGAGCCTCCCTGAACAGTGGGGAGGAGTCCGCAACTGGGATTACCGCTTCGTCTGGCTGCGGGATGCAAGCGCGACCCTCAAAGTGCTGTTGGGCCGCGGCCTGCGGTCCGAGGCTCTCTCCTGGCGGAACTGGCTACTCAGGGCGATAGCCGGAGACCCTGCGGACATCCAGATCATGTACGGACTCGGTGGAGAGCGAGAACTGCCGGAACAGACCATCCGCAGCCTGCCCGGTTATGGCGGGGCGTCCCCGGTCCGAAAGGGAAACGGCGCCTACACCCAATATCAGGGTGACATTTTTGGTGAAACCATGATCGCCCTTCGAGCCGCGCGAGAAGCCGGTGTTCACGAAGACCGCTTCTCCTGGCCGCTGCAGAGAGCAATCCTGCGCTTTGTCGAAAAGAACTGGCAGCGGCCAGACCACGGCATGTGGGAAATGCGCGGTCAGCCGAGGGCATTCACCCACTCAAGAGCAATGCTTTGGGCAGCGCTCGATTGCGGAGTTCGCGCGGTGCACGAATTCGGGCTCGACGGACCGGAGGAGCGCTGGCGGAGTCTTCGAGACCGGATTCGCGAGGAAATTGAGACTTTAGGCTTCGATACGGCTCGCGGAAGCTTCACCCAGTACTACGGATCCTCTGGAGTGGACGCAACCCTGCTGCAGCTGCCGCAAATCGGCTTCATCGACTACAAGGACGAGCGGATGCTCGGGACGGTAGCGGCAATCGAAGAGGAGTTGCTGCACGACGGCCTGCTATTGCGTTACCGGACCGAACTGTCGGACGACGGCTTGCCCGCTGGCGAGCATCCGTTTCTGGCCTGCTCGTTCTGGCTCGTCGAGCAATACGCGAGAAGCGGCCGACTCTCGGATGCCGAGAACCTCATGGAGCGCCTCACCGGCTTCTGCAACGATGTCGGCCTGCTTTCGGAGGAATACGATACGGTGCGAAAGCTTCAGGCCGGCAATACTCCTCAGGCGCTCTCGCACCTCGGTCTGGTTCGCGCGGCGGTGGCAATTGCCGAAGCATCCGCCCAGACCGGAGACAGCTGCGCCTGACTCCTTGTGTTCGGCAGCGGCGCTTCAAGGTAACTTTGAGTCGTGCTCGCGGTAACTGTTTCAAGGCCCGGTGGTCCGGAACGGCTTAGCCTGCAGGAAGTGCCCGAACCCGTACCAGGAGACGGCGAGGTGCTCATCAGAGTCTGCGCAGCGGGAGTGAACCGCGCCGATCTTCTCCAGCGCGAGGGAAACTACCCGGCACCGGCCGGTGTACCAGACTGGCCAGGACTCGAGTGCTCTGGCACGATCGAAGCAATCGGCGGAGGCGTCGAAGATCTTTCTGCGGGAGATCGGGTTTGCGCCCTGCTCGCCGGAGGCGGCTACGGCGAGCTTGCCGTCGCGCGATCCGGGCAGGTGCTGTCGGTCTCCCCCAATCTCGACCTGGAGTCGGCCGCGGGACTGCCCGAAGCACTTGCAACCGTCTGGTCGAATTTGTTCATGATCGCCGGGCTCCGATCGGGAGAGACGGTGCTCATTCACGGCGGCGCAAGCGGGATCGGAACGATTGCGATTCAAATGGCGAAAGCCTTCGGAGCGAAAGTCGCGGTTACCGCCGGAGATCGGCAGAAACTTGATCTTTGCGCCCGCCTCGGAGCTGAAGTACTTATCAACTATCGGCAAGCGGACTTCGTAGAAGAACTGAGAGCGGCCACCAAAGACCTCGGCGCAGACGTGATTCTCGACCCGGTGGGCGGCGCATACCTCGACCGGAATATACGCTCGCTGGCGAGAGGTGGACGAATCGTGCTGATCGCAAATCAAAGCGGCGAGGTCGGGGAACTGCGCGTTGGAAGGCTCATGTCCAAATGGGGCAGCATCCATGCGAGCGCGCTTCGCTCCAGACCGGAGTCTGAAAAGGATCAGATTATGAGCGAGGTCCTCGAAAACGTCTGGCCGCTAGTGTTGTCCGGTCAGATCAAGCCCGTCATCGACTCAAAGTTTTCCTTTGCGGATGCGCAACTTGCCCACGAGCGAATGGAATCCGGTGCCCACGCGGGCAAGATCCTGCTCATCCCCTAGCGGTCACCCGCGTTCCTTGAAAACGGCCGGTTGATCGAATCAGGGGTATAGTCCTCGAATCTCGTGCGCCTCGACGACCCGCTGGACCGCAAGCACAGTTGCCGCACCACGCAGCGAAAGCTTCTTGCTCTTCGCGAAGTCGTGAACTTTCGCCCAGGCTCCGAGCATCCGCTCCTCGAGCTTTGATTCAACTTCGTCCTTACCCCACCAGTAGGCCTGATTTCCCTGAACCCACTCGAAGTAGCTGACGATGACTCCGCCAGCGTTGGCGAGGATGTCCGGGACGATTACGCAGCCTCGCGCCTCAAGAATCTTGTCAGCGGCAGGAGTGGTCGGACCATTCGCGCCTTCGACAATGAGCTTCGCCTTGATTCGCGGAGCGTTCTGCTCATGGATTACACCTTCGACCGCGGCCGGGATCAGCAGGTCGACATCCATCTCCAGCAGGTCGTGGCCATCGATCGGCTCTGCGCCCTTGAAGCCGACGACGCTGCCGGTCTTATCTACGTGCTCTCCAAGCTTGGCAATATCGATCCCGTTCGGATTGAAAAGTCCGCCGAATTCGTCGCTGATTCCCACAACCTTCAGCCCCGCTTCAAATGCGAACTGGGCAGCTCCCCTGCCGACCTTGCCGAAGCCCTGAACGGCTGCGGTTGATTTGGCAGGGTCTAGGCCGTTGTCGCGCAGCGCCGCAAGGGCGACGTGCACCACTCCCTCTGAAGTGGAGGTAGCGCGACCGAGAGAGCCTCCGATGCTTATCGGCTTTCCGGTTACCACCGCGGGAATCGAGTAGCCCTTGTTCATGGAGTAGGTGTCCATCATCCAGGCCATGGTCTGCTCGTTTGTTCCGACATCCGGAGCGGGGATGTCGGTCTCAGGCCCGATTATCGGCATGATCGCACTTGTGTAGCGCCTGGTCACCCGCTCGAGTTCACGCTCGGAGTGAGCCCTTGGATCGATCGTCACTCCTCCCTTCGCGCCGCCGTATGGCACGTCGAGGAGCGCACACTTCCAGGTCATCCACATCGCGAGCGCCCGCACCTCGTCGAGGTTGACGTGCGGGCTGTAGCGCAGGCCGCCCTTTGCCGGACCGCGGGCAACAGAGTGCTGAACTCGGTAGCCGGTTAGCACTTCGACGCTGTCATCATCTCGGCGCAGCGGAATGCTTACCGTGAGTTCTCTCGCGGCGTTGGAGAGCACCGCATACATGCCCGGATCGCAGCCGAGCAGCTCGGTAGCCTCCTTGAGCCTTGCCCGCGCATCCTTGAGCGGAGTGGAAATCGGATCGGCCACTGTGACTCCTTTGTCATTTGTTGAGCGTTGATTGCTCGACTTGTCAAGATTGCCACGAATCTCGTGCAAGTTCCTTGTGACGAATCGAGTTTTCTGGCGCAGTTGCCTGGTTTTCGCGAAATTCGCACGGCCGGGAAACAGGCAAACCCCCGGTGCGAGTTTTGTCAGTTCGCTACAGTCTCGTGAACCGGATTCTTGATTCCGAGCGCGGAAATCAAACCCCCTGCGATCAGGAGCGCTGCGCAGACCATGAGCCCCTGATGCATTCCGGCAAGATCCAGTTTCGAGGCAACAATGATTCCGAGCGCTGCGACTGCGACCAGGCCCGCCACCCTAGCTACAGCATTGTTGACCGCAGAGCCGATTCCAGCCTGCTTTTCGCTGATCGAGCCGAGAATTGCCGAAGTCAGCGGAGCGACGGTGATTGAGAGTCCGAGTCCGAAAAGCAAAATACCGGGCAATAGCTGCCACCAGTACTGGACATCCTTTGTGACCGAGAGCATGAGCAAGTGTCCGATCCCCGCGAGCACAGGGCCCAGCGCCATAAACAGCCGCGGGCCGAACCGCCCGGCCAGGCCGCCGAAAGTACTCGAAAGCAAAGTGAGGATTATGGTCACCGGCAGCGCGGCCATTCCGGCGAGAGTCGCCGGCCAGCCGCCAGTTTGCTGAAGAAAGACTACGAGAATGAAACCGCTCATGCCGAGTGCTCCGTAGACAAGGAAGGTGGCCAGGTTTCCGACTGCGAAGTTTCTCACTCTGAAGAGCGAAAGCGGCATCATTGGCTCCTTCGCTCTGGACTGCCACCAGAGGAATAGCCCGAAGGCGACAAGACCTGCAACCAGAGGAATCAGAATCACGGGACTCGACCAGCCGTAATTCCCCTGTTCAATCAAGGCGAAGACGGGGCCGCCAATCCCCGCAATCGCCAGAAGGGCGCCCAGAAAGTCGATTCTCGCGTTTGGATCCGGCTTTACCGGATCTTCGATTCTTGAAAGCAGAAGTAGGGTGATTGCAAGCGGAAGCACATTGATGACGAAGATCAGCCGCCAGGAGAGCAGGTCAACGAAGGCCCCGCCCACTATTGGACCGGCAATGAATGCGACACTCGTCCAGGCTGTCCAGGCGCCAATGGCCTTCGACTGTTCCCTGCCCCGGATGGCGGACATGATGAGCGCGAGCGAGCTTGGAACGAGGAGTGCGCCGGCTATTCCCTGAAATCCTCTGGCAAGAATGAGCACTTCCGCGGTCGGAGCCAGTGCGCAGATCAGAGAAGTCAGACCGAACCCCCAGAGTCCGATCCTCATCACCAGAACCCGGCCGAGCACATCGGAGAGAGAGCCCGCCACGAGAATTAGCGCGCCCAGGGTGATGAGATAGGCATCCACCACCCACTGTTGAGTGGCAAGGCCGCCATGGAGCTCGCTGCTGATCGCCGGAAGCGCGACGTTGACCACAGATCCGTCGAGAAAGGCCGCGAACGAAGCCAGAATCGCGACGATCAGAACCTGTCTCTGTTGCCGAGTCATGTCGCCAGTCAACTCCTTATCGGGCAAGCCTGCTCGCCGTCAGGGCGTTATGGCTTCTCCAAATGAGCAAACGTAGAGTGGATAGGTTTGCGTCGCACCGGCCCAGCTTGCAGCAACCGCAGAATTGTCAATAGCGAACTGGCTCAGCTCGATCTGGCAATCGGTGAAGGTCACATAGGGCCCAACTGTGGTCAAATCGAATTGCGGATCGGTAGCCACCCCGAAGCCGTATAGAACCTGAGCCCAGCCTCGAATTGCATCAGGATTGCCGGAAGCCACTGGAGTTATCCCGTGAGTGTTTCCGAGCATTACCCCTACCGAGGCGCAGTAGGCCTGGAAGGTAGTGAAGTTTCCGGAGAAAACCGGAGCACCATCCATCGAGACGATGGCCACCGGCCCCGACCCCCAGCTTGCACCTGCAGGGGACTGGTCAGTTACGTCAATTTCGGTCTCCACGTATTGCGGATTCGGGTAGGCGGACTGCCAGCCGGTGCACTGGTTGTCCAGTTCTGCAAGGTCGGCGGCCATATTGGAGGTCGTTGATTGGGGCTTGTATACCGTCTGGACCAGATCTGCGACTGCACCGTTTGGATCGTGGGCGGTTACCGAGATCCTGAACAGGATGTCCGGGTCGAGTGCGTTCTGCGTCGGCGGGGCGGAAGTGGCACTCGGCGACGGGGTTTGCTGACTCGGACTCGGACTTGCTGACGGGCCGGATCCCGGTGGAACACAGGCCGTGAGCGGAACCATGCAGAGCACCAGAAGCAGCGAAATTGGGGTACGGCGGTGAGAATTCATCGTTTCCTCCAGTTAGGTCAGATTCTATGGTGGTCTCGACTCCGTGTCTGCCTCTAATCTGCTTCAGTTACCGGTTGCCGGTTGCCAAGCAGGTCGGAGAACATTGCCAAAATCACGGCGACCATGAGGGCAGTTCCGAAGAGCTGGTCTCCGATGCCGGCGAAGTCGCCAAGGTTGATCGACGCATCCGGGTTTCTGGACAGCGAAGTGAAGGCCAGAACCGTTACCCCAAAAACGCTGCTTGCAAGATATAGCAGCACTCTCGCGGATCTCGGATACTTTCTGGAAGTCTCATTTGCGTAGTCTCCGTCGGTCAGGAACGACCATACGAAACCGAAGAGGACGAGCGCGGCTCCAGTAAAGCCGAGCAGGGCGCTAAGCGGATCAGAGATGAAGTCGTGGCTATTGAACAGGGATGCAACAAGAAGAATCACCGCGAGAGCACTCGCCCTTTGGACGGTCAATTTCCGCACGATTGCCGCCCAGACGAGAGCAATCAGCCCAGCGGATGTCACGACGAGAGTCAGTGCGCTTCCCGTCCAGAACCAGTCATTGAGCCCTGCGAGTCCCCCGATTGCCATCGTGGATGCAACGACGCCGACGGCAGCAAAGATTTCCGGAATAAGCTTCTTCCCCCGCTTTGCGAGCACGAATCCTGCGGCTATCAACCCGATTCCGACAATGAGCCTTAGCAGCCCGAATGAGGTCGTGGAGGAGAGAATTGCAACCAGATTCCTAACCCAGGCCGTTGAGTCATAGCCGACTCCATAGGTCATCACGATCTGAATCCCGAGCATAAGGATCACGAGCGGAACCAGGGTCACTGAGAACATTGCCGCAATCGGAATCGAAAGCGAACCCAGCCGATCGACAAGACCCAGAGCCTTCGATTCTTCCGCTCCCGAGCGCAGTCTTGCGAAGGCAAGCCAAAGCAGCACTATTAGTCCGATTAGAACCAGCGAACTTAGGATTTCGGGCAACTTTGGCGCCGTGCCATACAGAAATTCCTGAATCGTGCTCCAAATCCGCCAAAGGACAATCAAACCGAGCCCGATCCAGAGCGCGATCGCCGGAAGCCTCCTCCTTACAAGTCCAATCGCCCAAAGTGCGGTAGAGGTCGAAATTTCTGCGACTGCGAGCCCGGCGGCTATGGCGGCCGGTACCGCCAATTGACCGATCTCGAACATGATGAGAGAAAGCATTCCCGGTGCGAAATCTATGCCGGTTGGAGCGCTCAGCTCTGCAGATCTCCACACCCCGATTGCAAAGACGCCCGAAATCAGCAGCAGCACTACAACGAATTCCCACCAGGCGAACCGATGCCGCCTGCGCAACAAGAGCAGAGCCACTAACCCGGCTATCGAGACGAAAGAGGCGATGTGCCCAATCGAGAAGAACCCCGACGTGTCGAATGCTCCGACGAATACCAGGATGAGGGCAGTCAGTCCGGTTGAAAGCCAGGCAAGCCAGGCTGACACGTGCAGCACGGCCGTTTGCAGCAGCGAAATCGCAAGCGCTACGAGAAACAGGATCACCCAAAGAACCGCTCTGGGAAATGAGTGGACTACCGCGCCGTTGTTGACGGTCAATTCAACCGACTGCCTGATCCAGCCGGAGAACAAAATCGCGGAAACCGCAACTGCGTAGCCGATGATCGCGATTGCAACTATGGTTTTCAGCCCGAGCGGCCAGGCTTTGGAACGGATACGGCCGTCTCGAATCGGTTCTGCGAGCACGTGATCAAAGAGATCCCGAACTATAAGCCAGGTCGCCTTTAGCCCTCTGGCTATTAATTCGCGTCTTGTTGTGCGAGTTCCGGATTCTGTCGTCATGGCGTACCCACGATCGTGACACCCTGATAGCTCACAAACGCGAGCAGTCCATCTACAGCAGCCAGGTCGAATCTATTGATCTCGTTATCCAGTGAAGGGAGCTTCCAGGTCTTGGCTACCCTGCCTTCGGCATCGAGCAGCCTCGCCTCATCCGAGGTGAACAACACGAGCGATTCCCCGTCGGTAACTGCAGAGGCTCCGCCCTCGCCCGACCAGATAAGTGTTCCGTCATCCGGAGACAGCTCAAAGGACTGCTCCTGCGTTACGACTACGAGCTTTCCGGCCGTCTCCAGCACGCTCCGAACCGATCCCCGGTAGCTCTTGTTCCAGACAATTTCTCCGGAGGAAACATCCATGGCGGTGATCCCACCGTTCTGATCAACCACGATGAGCGCGGTTCCTATTAGCAGCGAGGTTGCCGGTTCCCCGGCCTGCGAAGTCCAGGCCGACTTGCCATCCGAAATCCTGAAGGCCCAGACGGTTCCGCCGCGATCGGCGACAATGACTTGCCCTGAACCGACGACGATATTGGCGCTCACATCTGCCGGAATCTGCCTTTGCCATCGAACTTTGCCGGTGTCGGCATCCAGCAGCTGGACTCGGCCATCCAGACTAACCACCGCTACTGCAGCATCGCCGCCTGCCTCAGAGGCCGGAACTTCGGCAGGAGTGGAGAGCGTGAGTTCTGCCGTGCGCAGAGTCCAGAGCCGCACTCCGGTCTCGGAGTACCCGACCACGTCCCGGGTACTCGTAGTTGCAACAATCAGATTGTCGAAGGCGGCCATGGAAAGGACTTCCCCGCCCGGATGCGCAAACCACTTTCGCTCAAACTTTCCGTTGGAGTAATCCAGGGCGACGAGGTCATTTCCGGTCTGATTGAGCGCGACTATGGTTCCGGACGGAGTGCGAATGGGCGAAATCGACAGGGCCAGAATCAGCTTTTGCTCGAGAAAGAAGGGGTCCAGATAGCCGAGCTCCGCGGTGCTTACCGCCCAGCTGTCGATGTCTTGCCAGCGGACGGGAACTGCAGGCAGTATCGGGATTTGGCCAAGAGCCGACTCGATGGAGGCCGACCCCTGGCTCACTTTGGTTCCATTTATCGTGCCGATTGCGGCGACTTTGCCCTTGCCTTTGCACCACAAATTGCTTTCGGACCAATCGATGAATGGATCCGACTGCTTGTCCAGATAAGTGCTCGTTCCCTCAGTCTGGATGCAGTCCTTTAATTCGGCGGTGCTCAGTCCGGAAAGTGAAATCAACTCCTGGCTGGAGGGAGCCACCGCCTTGAAGTTTGAGGAATAGGTGAGGATGCCGCCGGGCAGAGCGTCCCCTTTGCTTTGCCATTCGAACCCGACGCCCACGCTCTCGGGTAGTTCCAGGAGCGGCGGGTTGTAGACGAGTCCGAACGAGCCGCCGTAGCTCGCCAGCAGGCTCACTCCCTCTGAGGAGAGGCGATGCAGGTCTGTGGTCTGGTCCCCTCCCGCAACCGGAGTAGAGGTCTGCCGCCAAAGCTGAATGGTTCGCATATCCGATTCACTCAGGTAGCTGAAGAGTACAGAGGCGACCTTGTCCGGCAGGAGCAGAATGTCGGAATAGCCGACTGATCGTGCCGACTCGGAGACGAAGACCGCACCGGCGTCATCGGAATAGGCGTTGCTTTCCCCGTCCTGCGGAACGAAGCCGGCGGCGACCCCGCCCAGTATTTCTGTGTCCACACTGCCCGCGATGGAGACGAGGCTCCCCGCACCTATCGTGGCGAGCACGATGGTGGCAGAAGTTGCAATGGAGATCGATCTCGAAACCTTTGGCGCGGGGCGCCTGGCTTCCTGCTGAATAGTCTCCATGGGGCAATATTAGGGAACAGGCAACCTATAGTTGACCCATGTCTGAATCTCAGACTCAAATCCCCCGAAGCGCCGGACCTCCTCGAAGAGGTCGATTGCTTGCCGCCCTCGCGGGGGTGGCTTCGGTTGCCGCCGGAATCGGGGCCGCGGAGCTCGTCGCTTTGCTTACTGCCCCCGGGGCCAGCCCGATCTTCGCTTCGGGCTCGCTCGCGATTGATCTTGCCCCACAGTGGTTGAAGGAGACCGTAATCGGCCTGTTCGGTACTGCGGACAAGATTGTAATCATCGGCTCGGTAGTTTTGGGCGCGGCACTGATTGCGGCCCTCGCCGGCGTTCTTGAGAACGCGCGTCCGCCCTGGGGCAGAGTACTCATCGGTGCGCTTGGCGTGCTGACTCTGGTTGCGGCTCTCACCAGACCGGGCGCGGATTACCTCGCCGTTCTTCCGCCGGCAGCGGCCGTGACCGTCGCCCTGCCGGTGCTCAGAGCCCTGTTGAATCGGCTCCATGCTTTGCCCCACCATGTGCTCCCCTCCGGGCCCCGCACCGTGCGCCGCTCGAGTTCGGAGGAATTGGAGGGGATCGACAGGAGGCGTTTTCTGGTTGCCAGCGGCCTTGCGGCGGGGCTCGGGATTCTTGCCGCGGTCGGCGGGCAATTGGCCAGCGCCAGCATCCGAACGGTCGAGGCGGCAAGACGGGCGTTCAGCCTGCCGAAGCCGGCCATCGCTGCGGCGAGTCCCGAATCTGGGAACACTTTCGACATCCCGGGCCTTAGTCCTCTGGTTACCCCGAACGCCGACTTCTACCGGATCGACACCGCCCTGCTCGTCCCCTCGGTCGACCCGGAAAGCTGGAAGCTCCGAATCTACGGACTGGTCGAAACCGAGGTGGAGCTCAGCTTCAAGGAGCTGCTCGCTTTGTCTCTCGAGGAGAGTTACACGACTCTAGCCTGCGTTTCGAACTATGTCGGCGGTGACCTGATCGGCAACGCGCTTTGGCTCGGCTACCCGATCAGGAAGCTCCTGGCTCAGGCCGGACCGCTTGCCGGAGCTGACATGGTGCTCTCGAGGAGCGTGGATGGCTTCACCGCGAGCACCCCTTTGGAAGTCCTCACTGACGATCGGAACGCGATCCTCGCGGTCGGAATGAACGGGGAGCCGCTCCCGCCAGAGCACGGTTTTCCGGTGCGGATGGTGGTGCCTGGCCTCTTCGGATACGTCTCGGCAACCAAGTGGGTCACAGAACTAAAGGTCACGAGGTTTGCCGACGAGACCGCGTACTGGACCGAGCGCGGCTGGGCGCAGCGCGGCCCGGTCAAACTTTCTTCGAGAATCGACACCCCCGCCACCTCCAGTCGGCTCAGGGCCGGTCAGGTGGTGATTGCCGGAGTGGCCTGGGCACAGCACACCGGAATTTCCAGAGTTCAGTTGCGAGTCGATGACGGAGCCTGGCAGGAGGCCGATCTCGCGCAGGCAATCTCTGCAGATACCTGGCGGCAGTGGATGACTACCTGGAATGCGACCGCCGGCCACCACAAGCTCACGGTCCGCGCCTTCGATGCAAACGGAATTGCCCAGATCGAAAAGCCCGGCGATGTAGTTCCGGATGGCGCTACCGGACTCCACTCGGTGTTCGTGGACGTGAACTGACCCGGCTTAGCTGAGGAGCGAACCGAGCCAGAGCCCGAACGCGGCCGCGCAGCAGCTCCCGACCAGCGAGCCGAAACCATTGACGAGCGCCGCGGCGAACTTTCGCTCCTGGATCAGCCACACGGTCTCGAAGCTCGCTGTCGAGAAAGTCGTGTAGCCGCCGAGGAAACCGGAGCCGATGATCGCTCCCAGTTCCACCGGCAGCAGCCGGGCCGCCGCGAGGCCCACTATGAAGCCGAGGAGCAGAGAGCCGGAGATGTTTATCAGGATTGTTCCCCAGGGCAGAGCCCTGCCGCCGAAGGACCTGGTCGTTCGAATCACTCCGTCGAGAGTGAACCTTGCGGCAGCGCCTATTCCGCCTGCGAGCGCGAGCAGTGCGAACAGCCAGGCGCTCAACTTGAACTCCCGGATCGCAGTCTGTTACCCCGCGGCCGATTGAACAGCGCCCCAATCCAGATCCCAATCGCCGTAGCCACCGCGCCCACCAGTACCGTACCGAGGCCATAGGCGATTCCGGCCCCAGCCCAACCATCGCCGATAAGTAGCACCGAGTCGACAACGAGCGCACTGTAGGTCGTGAAGCCGCCCATCATGCCGGTGCCGAAAAACAGGCGAAGCGACCGTCGCAGGCCGCGGTCTTCACCCCGCCTCGCGAGCGATTCGAGCAGAATCCCGAGCAGCATGGCGCCAGCCAGGTTTACGGTGAAAATGGCCCACGGCACCCCGCCGTTTGCCGGCCAGGCGAGGTTGATCGCCTCTCGGGCCGCAGTCCCGACCGTTCCCCCGGTGAACACGGCGAGCAGGTACACCGGCCGGAAGTGGACTGGCAGCGGACGGCCCTGAGTGCTCTCGTCGACCTCGATGTCGGAATCAAGGGGAAGTTCGGGCCGGTCCTGAGCAAGCTCCCCGCCATCCGGACGTTCGCCGTCTTCCGGAGCCTCGCCGTCATCCGGAGCCTCGCCGTCATCCGAACGCTTGTCATCATCCGGAAGTTCGCTCACATCGATAGACCCTATTCCCTGCGACTGGCAAGCCGAAACCGGCGGTCGCAGGCAATGCAGCGATATACCGCGGGCAATCCACCTCCCAGTCGGTATCGTTAGGCCATGACGCCAGCCGCGAACATCGGGATGCCGCTTCGGGACTACCGAATCCACCGATATGTCAATGCCTTCTGTCCCCGCTGCAATGAAGATGACCCGCTGCGCCCGCTTGAAGACGTGCGCAGACTATCCGGCTGGCTCGCCGACCGGGACGGAACTATCTGGCTCGAGCGCGGCTGCCCGGAGCACGGGCTCATCAGCACCATGTATGACGAATCGGCTGAGATTCTTCGCTACCTGGAGCAGTGGACTGCTCCGACCAAGGTTCACGGCCCGGACAACGCCTCGAACTTCAAGCCTGTACCTTCCGCTTACGCAGACGGGCTGCCGCAAATGCAGACCCAGCACACCTGCATTCTGCTCGAGGATCTGACCGACCACTGCAATCTGCGCTGCCCGACCTGCTTTGCAGAATCGAGCCCGGCAGCTTCTGCCATCGCCCCGCTTGCGGATGTCCTGGCCTCGGTCGACGATCGCCTCGCCAAAGAAAACAACCGCATTGACGTGCTGATGCTCTCCGGCGGGGAACCCACCCTCTACCCCTGGCTCGAGCAGCTCATCGAGCACCTGGTCGCGCGGCCGGTGGTGCGAATTCTGCTCAACTCGAACGGGCTTCGAATCTCCCAGGACGACGAGTTCGTCGAATTCCTCAAGAAACACCGCGAGCGGGTAGAGGTCTATCTGCAGTACGACGGCGAATCAGCCGAGGCTTCCACCTACCACCGCGGTGCGGATATTCGCCGATTCAAGGAGCGGGCGATCGAGCGGCTTTCTGCTGCCGGAGTTTTCATGAGCCTCACCATGACCGCGGCGCTTGGAGTCAATGACGGAGAAATCGGGGCGGTGATTGAGCGGGCCAAGCGCACTCCGTATGTCGGCGGAGTCACCATCCAGCCCGTGTTCGGCTCGGGGCGCTCTGCGGGAATCGACCCCAACAATCGACTCACCCACACCGGCGTGCTGGCCCGGCTCGGACCGCAGACCGATGGCGCGATCACCTGGCAGGACCTGACCGCGCTGCCTTGCAGTCATCCGCACTGCTGCTCGGTCGGCTATTTTCTGAAGGACGATTCAGACGAGTGGAAGTCGCTCGTTGCACTCATCGGCCACGAGCGGCTCAAGGAGTTCCTCGAACTCAACCCGGATTTGATTGCGAACCGGATCGCGGACTCGAACATCAACAAGGCGATTCGCGGGGTTGTAAAGTCGGCGCTACTGGACCTGCTTAGCGAGCAGTCATCCCTTTCTCACCCGTCGATGAGCGATATTTGGCGGGATATTTGCGTGAATTGCGACCTCGGGATCGGCACCCTCGCCACCCTTGCCGCCTCGAAGCTGCCCGGCCAGCACGATCGGCTGCGCTCGATGCTCGCAGAGCGAGTGCTGCGGATCACGGTCAAACCGTTCATGGACATGAACACCATGATCGAAGAGCGGCTTACCCAGTGCTGCGTCCACGTGGCCTCGGTCAATGGCGAGACTTCCGCTCACCAGTGCGTGCCGTTTTGCGCACTTCAGGCCTGGGCACCCCTCGCCCAGACCCGGATTTCGACCGCCCTCGGAAAGAAGCAAGTACCCCCTGGCGATTCCGCACATGCGGTCCGCGGTGCGAGAAAGATCACGGTGAAGGCGAAATGAACGATTCTGCGGTCGGACCGCTCAATTTCAACGGACTGAATCAGAGGGATGCCTCGGTCGGCGAGCCTGCTCCCCCGTTTGATCCTCTTCGGCTTTGCGTCTTCACTACCGTCGCCCTAATCGCCTGCCTCACCGGGCCGTTCGCGGTGCTCGCGTTCTCTCTGGTTGCGATCGCCGGCTATTCAAAGGCGCGGCGAGCTGGGTTGCTTCGCTCGCGCTGCAAACTCGGCGATACTCGACTGGTTCTCGCATACCTGGCTGTGATCGCTGTTCTTTCAGCGGTTGCAATTCCGTTCTGGGTGATGTTGATCATTCGGGTCTGGACCTGAATCGTGTTCCCCACCCTCCAGGATCTTCTGCCCTGGTCGCCACCGATAGACACCCATTCGGTGTTTGCGACCCTCGGGCTGGCCGTTGCCGGAGGGGTATTCCTGCTCGAGTGGAATCGGCGCACCTCCCGAGGATTGATTGCCCGGGATCACAGGATCGCCTATGTACTGCTCGGCGCCATGCTCGGGGCGGCGCTATTCGCGCGGCTGGGCACCTGGCTGCAGAACTTCGATTTCTCCAGGAACCTGAGTCTCATTGACCAGTTGCTCTACGGAAACGCGTCGATACTCGCGGGGCTCGTCGGAGCCTGGATCGGAGCCTGGATCGCCAAGCTCGCCTGCGGCTATCGCGAGCGAACCGGAGACATGTTCGCACCCGCGGTTGCCATTGGAATGGTGATCGGGCGAATCGGCTGCCTGCTCACCGAGAGGCCTGGAACTCCTACCGACGCAGACTGGGGCATAGTGCTGGATGCTCAGGCGGCTGCGAGGCTCGACGCGCCCGCGGGAGTGCCCCTGCATCCGAGTTTCGCGTATGAGATCGCATTCCACCTCGTCGCGTTTGCGATCCTCTGGTTCTGGCTGCGCAAGGCGCCGATCGCTGCCGGTGAGACACTCACGCTCTATGTTGCGGCCTACGGAATCTTTCGGTTCTTCGTCGAGTTCGTTCGCGGAAACGAGCTCGTCTGGCTCGGACTCTCCAGGCCGCAATGGTTTCTGCTCCTGACTGTGCCCCTGCTGCTCGGCCGAATCTTCTGGAAGGCGCGGAGCGGCAAATTGCTCGCACCCCGCGGTCTGGCGGCGGAGAGAGCGGCCGAGGCCATCAATCCCGAATTCGCAACCATGGAAGGAATGACCCGTCATGACTGACGAATCCGAACCGAAGGAGCCAGCCAACGAGCCAGGCGAACAGCCCGGTTCCACCCCGGAATCTGATTCCGGTGCGCAGCACGACTGGGTAGCGCCGGAGGCTAAGTCCACTTCTGCTAGCGCTGCGGATGCAGGGAAGCCCGCGGCAGACACACACCCACCGGCGTCATCACCGGCTCCCTCACCGACCCCACCCGACCCGCAATCTTTTCCGCCACCAACGGGCCAGCCACCCCTTTATCAGCCACCAGGGAACCAGATCCCGGTTGCACCGCAAGTTGCACCCGATCAGGCACAGGGCTATCCGTATCAGGCGCAGGGCAATCCCTATCAGGTCCAGCCGACGACAGCTCGTCCCCTCGGGTTTGGCGCGGGGTTGGGCATTGGTGCGGGAATCGGCTGTGTTGCCCAGTTCATCGGGCTCTTCATTTTTTTCGCTTTGGCCGCTTCACCGTTCTTCCTGGGTTCCTGGTTGTTTTCGGCGCTCGTACCGATCGCAGCATTTGTCATGATCTTCTTTGCGAAGACCCGCCCCTATGCGGTCGGAATCCTTATCGTTTCGGCCGCTGTTTGGATCGGGTTCCTCGGTCCGTGCCTTGCCATACTTCAGGGATTTGGTTGAGGTTTGCAGGGTTTTCAAACTCGCCAGAAACTAGGAGGTTAGCCCCAACTGGACCTGTCGCACCGTTGCCCAAGCACCAACACCCTACGCCGCGGAGTTTTGTCAACGGCGCGGTGTCTCTAGCGTCCGCGACGTTCACAAAAATCCGCGGCGTTGGAGAAGTAGCGGGCAAATACGCCGTCTAAACCCGGCCGCTGGCCCAAAACTTCGTGAACAATGACCTGGCTGATACGAGAACGATGTCCCGACTCATCACAATGGTGGACCTGAGGGGACTCGAACCCCTGACCCCCTGCATGCCATGCAGGTGCGCTACCAGCTGCGCCACAGGCCCGCGGCCGGATGGGTTCCGGCAACTGTCCTAGATTACTACAGGCCGCTCGCGACGGAGAACACGGACGACCCGCAGCCAAGCCGGATGCCGACTGCCCTGAGGAGTCGACATCCGGATTGAAAAATCAGACGTAGCCGAGGCTGGTTGCGGCGGCCCGCGCGATGACCATTAGCGGGTCGATTGAGCCGGCGCTGCCGGAGATTCGCATCTCGAAGCCTTCGACGAGGGTTCGGACCGTGTAGTAGCCGCCAGTTTCGCCGCTGTCATCCTGCCAGTAGCAGGCGTCCAGGAATGGCGGGCATTCGGACATGCCGAGGTCGGTCCACTGATTGGTCAGGTACTCGTCGCTCGGGGCGGCGCGCTCAGCCACGAAGACCATGACCCCGCCTCCCGAATTCGGGATGACCCAGAGGCAGGTCAATCCGCCCCGCTCGGCGAAATCTGTTGCTTCCGGATCGGCGGTCGACAGGTCGAGTGCTCGCGCTTCGAACGCGTCACCAAGCTGTACCCGGATGGTCGCCAGGGGCACGAGCGCATCGCAGCTTGCAGGCAACTGGAGAGCAGCAGGGCTCGGCGATGGATCAGCTGATGCGCTCGGGCTTGAATCTCCCGGACCCGCCGGCGGCTCTGACGGGGGTGCTGCCGGGGTACAACCCACGAGCACCAAGACCAGGCCAAGCGGAATCAGGGTTGAACGCAAACGCATTACTTTCTCCTTACTCATACATATCCCATGCCGGTTGCTGCAGCGCGAGCAGTCTCCATTAGCGGGTTGATCGAATCGCCCACTGCCTCAATGCGCATCTCGAACCCACCTACGAGTACGTGAATAGTCGTGTAGGTTGCCCCTACTTCTTCGAAGAAGATCTGCTCCCAGTAACAGCCGTCAAGGAATGGCGGGCATTCGCTATATCCTGCAGACTGCCAGCCTGCGAGCTTCGTCGCGTCAGGGACATCAAGTGGAGCGACATACACGGAGACGGAGCCGGCATCGGACTGTGGAATCCCCCAAAGGCAAATTAAGCCGCCTCTGTTACGGAATTCAATGGTCTCCGGACCGCCCCAACCGGCATCAATCGGGATGTACTCGAACGAGGGCCAGAACTGCTCGCGAATGGTGGCTAGCGGAACCAAGTCGGTGCAACTCGATGGAATAGCCAGGGCCACCGGTGTGCTGGACGGCTCGGGGGTGGATGATGCCACCGAGCTCGGTGAGGGAGTCCCGCTGGAGCCCGGCTCCGGGAGGTTCACAGTAATGCACCCTGTAAGCGGAAGTGCAATTATGGCGGGCAGTGCGAGATAGCGAAGCTTCACTGATCCTGATCCTTACGTCGGTCGGGCGTAGTTACGGCCATTCTCTCAACAGCCTGCGCAATTTACTAGCGATTCGAGCGTGTAAATTGCAACGTTTTGTAGAGGCCGCTGAACCCGTGAATTGCGGAGCGAAGCTCCTGAAGTACATGCTGCGCAAGGAAGACCTGAGTCAGCGGTCCGAGGTCATTTGCGGTGCCGCTAACGGCCACGGTCTCCACCGACATTCCCGATTCGATCCCGAAGACTTCGACCGCAACCGCGCCCTGATACGGGACATAAACCGGGGTGGTGATGACGAGTACCGACTCAGTCGCGGCACCCTCTCCCCCGGCCCAGAACCGAAACGTGTCGGCGGTATTTGCTCGCCTTAATTCGGGCTCGGATGACGGGGCAGCTACCACGCTGAATTCGCGTTCACCGGCATCCCAGCTTCGCACCAGCCACGACCCGAACCCCGCGCCGCCCGCACTCTCCCGATCCGGCTCGTCTAGGTCGAAGGCGCGCTGCATCCCAACCGTCATGGCGTCAATCTCGTTCGAGCCTTCTATTTGCAATTCGCGGGCCAGCTCCACTTCATCGCCTTTGAACTGCCTGCTGGCCCCGAGGAAGACCGCTTTACCCCAGTCCAGTCCGACTGCCTCAAGCTCGCGAAGAAATCGCGGTTTGACGATTCCAGCCCTGACCATCCCGCCGGTCATGACCACCGCGTCGTAGTAGTTTCTTTCCGGCGGCGCAGTCCCGAGAAGTCCGAGCTCGCGGCCAGCCGATTCGACCAACCGGCGCTGTGTAGCCGTAATCGTGGCATCGGCAGCGAGGTTTCGCTCCCTTCCGCCCCTGAAGTCCCAGTGATCCGAAGCGAAGCGTTCAACCTCCGCCAAACACTCCTGAGTGCCAAGCCTCCGCCACCGCGATTCATCGCCGCCGAAGCTCGAGATGATTCCGGAGTCAAAGAGTGCGCCCAGCCAGGTGTCGATTCGATCCAGATTGAGTGCTGCGTCATCCGGTCGCCGATCCCATCTGGGAAGTTCAACCATGCCTACAACCCCAGAGGTACGACCGGGCAATCCTTCCAGATTCGCTCCAGCGAATAGTAGAGCCGCTCTTCCTCGTGAAAAACATGCACGACGAGGTCTCCGAAGTCCAGCAATACCCAGCGCCCTTCGGTCCTGCCCTCGCGGCGCAAAGGCTTGAGGTCGAGTTCGCGCAGTTTTGCTTCGATTTCTTCACCGATCGCAAGTACCTGGCGCTCATTGCGTCCGCTCGCGAGGAAGAATACTTCCGCAAAAGGCAACGGAAGCGAAACGTCGAGGGCTACGAGGTCCTCCGCCTGCTTCGAGTCTGCCGCGGAGGCGGCCTGCTTCACGGCAGCGAGCGTCCCTGTGGATACCGTCACGATTCCCCGGTCGAAATTCTAAGAGTCATCGGCACCTGTCAGAAGATCTTGAAGATCATTCCGGCGGCGAAGAGCAGGATGACCCCGATCCCCATGGCGGCACCGGTAATTGACAGCCCCATAATGAGCTTGCTTCCCTTGGGCCGACGGGCGATTAGAACGCTTTGAGTTGAAGTGTGCGTGCTCACTGCATCGGATGCCCGCACCGGCGCAGAGTCCATCGATGCGATCTCCCGATCCCTCGGGTCTGCCGCGTTGTCCAGGTCTGAGGAATCAAACCGCGAACGGTTGTAGCCAGAGGTCGCGAGACTGCGAGGCAGATTCACGGTTCCCGTCAGCAGAATCTCACCGGTTTCACCGAGCGGCGCGGTAATCGTGCTGGTTGACGGGAAGTTCGGCATGACAAGCGCACTGGTGGTAATTGCGCCGCTTGCAGCAATGTCCCTGCTGTGGTGACCGATCAGAGAGGCGAACTGATCGTCGATTTCGGGTTGTCGAGACCAGTGAGTCGGAGCTGTCTCATATACTTCGGGAGCCGTCACTACCTCGCGAACCGGTACGTTCGGATCTGGAGTACTGCTCCCCTGAACCACTCGATCGGGAGTGCCGGACCCGGGAGTGCCGGACATCGGAGCACTGGACCACTGAGCGCTGAACTCCGTAAACCTCGGCGCCTCGGGAGCGGCGATCCGCTCTTCCGACGCGGGTTGCCGCATAGCCTCAGGCTGAACCTGCTGTACCGGCTCAGGCTGAACCCGCTGCGCCTGCCAGTCAATTGGAGGCTGAATCAAGTCCGGAACCGATTGAGGTGCGGAATAAGAGTCGGGACTTGCAGCCTCAGCCGAAGGGACATACGACGCCTCAGAGGCTGACGGCGCCACCGAGGGCCCTGACGCCACCTGAGTGTTGCCAAGCGCTGCCTCTCGGATTGCCCTCAACTCTCGGCGGCTAAGTGTTTGCTCGGTCGGCGGTTGCGTGCTCTTGGGGGACTCGGTCCCTGTCACCACCTTTGGGGGGTCGACGACCGCCGGCTCAACCTGCTCCGGAATGGTGCTCTCGGCGCGAACTCGGGGTCGGAGCCCACTGCCCGCGGAGCCCGTAGAAGGCGAAACCGGAGGTACTTCTGCTGTGGTAGAGAAAGCCTCGCCTCTGGCCTCCGGGCTATAGTCTCGGACTCTGAATCTCGGTACTTCGCCGGATTCCTGACGATTGTCCGAAGCGCGGGGTCTGCGCATTGGCTGCCCTGCCTCGGGGGCTGAATGCCTTGATCTGACTCTGAACTCCGGCTGAGGATGGGCCGGCCCTTCTTGTGAAAATCCCTGATCAGAGGCGTAATTCGCGCTCTGGGTAGGAGCCGCTGGAGCCGCAACAGCCTCCGCCGCGGCGCGCTCGCTCTCCCGAAGAGCCTTGCGGCTCAAGGGGCGCTCCCCCTGGGAGGTTGTCAACTGGAACTCCGATACAGGTGATATTTCGAGATGTACTGCACAACCCCATCTGGAACCAGGTACCAGACCGGGGATCCCCGGTTCACTCGGCTCCTGCAGTCGGTAGAGGAGATCGCCAGAGCAGGCACTTCTAGCAAGCTTACGTGCTCCTTTGGCAAACCGGTAACCTTCAGGGAATGTCCCGGCCGGCTCACAGCTACGAAGTGGGCGAGATCAAAGAGCTGGTCAGCATCCTTCCAGTCTGGAAGTCCGGATAGCGCGTCAACTCCGGAGATGAAGAAGATTTCGGCATCCGGATTGAGTTCGTGCATCTCGCGAAGGGTGTCGATCGTATAGGTAGGACCACCCCGATCGATATCGACCCTGCTGACCGTGAAATCCGGATTGGATGCCGTGGCAATGACAGTCATGAGATATCGGTGTTCAGCGGCGGTGACATCCCGCTTCTGATAGGACTGGCCGGTCGGAACGAAGATCACTTCGTCAAGATCGAACTGCTGTCGAACCTCGCTGGCAGCGACCAGGTGACCGTGATGAATCGGATCGAAGGTGCCGCCCATGACGCCGATTCTGGAGCGTCGAGTCTGCTGAGCGGACATCTGTCGCTTAGTGGCCGGAGTGCTCGTTCTCACCCGTGCGGGCACGGCCACCGTGGCGGTTGGCTACATCACGAAAACTCCAGGTGATGAAGGCGAGCACAGTGAAGAGGATGAACGCGGTCAGCGCAAAGGCCCAGTTGGGCATGATGAGCGGAGCTCGCTCTTCAACTGCCGCGAGCATCAATTGCAACATGTCCCACTCCATTCCACGCCCCGTAACCTGTCGGGGCGACCAGTCCAATCTATCGTGAAATCGGCCGTCAATGGCTCAATTCGAGGGTTCGCCGCTCTCTTCGTCTGAATCCTGATCGGCCCAGATGCCAGCCTGCCTTTCCGCTTCGAGCTCGGCTCTTGCTTCGGCCTTGGCATCCATTCGGGCAAAATAGTCCTCTCGCCTGCTGGCTCTAGAGGGACGCTGAGTTCCGTCGAGCCGGGCATCTGTGCCTCGCGGACTCGTAATGAGCTCGGCGGTTGAGGTCAGAGTCGGTTCCCAGTCAAAGTCGACGCCCTCGCCGGAGCCGATTACGACTCTGGATCCCGCAACTGCGCCGGCGCTTACCAGCGCATCTTCAACCCCGAGCTTTGCCAGCCTGTCGGCAAGGTAGCCGATGGCTTCATCATTGCTGAAGTCGGTCTGGGCAACCCAGCGCTCCGGCTTCCTGCCGATGACCCGGTAAGTGTTGCCCGCCGAACCGCCCTCGACTCGGATGGTGAAATCGGCTGCGTCAACTGGCTTTGGCCGGATTATGATTTGCGGCACTTCGACTTGCCGGGTGCGATCCTTTTCGACAAGTTCGGCGAGGGCAAAGGACAGTTCCCGCAGCCCTTCATGAGTAACAGCGGAGATTTCAAAGACTCTAAAGCCCCGGGATTCGAGTTCCGGCCGCACTAGCTCTGCCAGTTCTCTTGCTTCAGGCACGTCCGTCTTATTCAGCGCAACCAGCTGAGTTCTCTCAAGCAGAGGAATCTGATTCTCGCCTACTGAATAGGCCCCGAGTTCCTTGAGAATGACTTCGAGATCGCTGATCGGATCGCGTCCGGGCTCGAGGGTCGCGCAATCCAGAACATGCAGGATGACCGAGCATCTTTCAACATGGCGCAGGAATTCCAGCCCCAGCCCCTTGCCTTCACTGGCACCTTCGATCAGGCCGGGGACGTCGGCCACGGTGTACCTGACGCCACCCGCATCGACCACCCCGAGATTGGGCTGCAGAGTGGTGAACGGGTAATCGGCGATTTTGGGCCTTGCCGCGGACATTGCGGCCACGAGGCTGGACTTTCCCGCGGAAGGGAAGCCTACGAGTGCCACGTCGGCGAGCATTTTCAGCTCAAGAGTTAAATCCCCCGTCCAGCCAGGAGTTCCGAGCAGAGCGAAGCCGGGAGCCTTTCTGCGGGTGTTCGCCAGCGATGCGTTGCCGAGGCCGCCCTGGCCCCCTTCGGCTGCCAGAAAACTCATCCCGGGCCGGTCGAGGTCGGCGAGAACTTCACCCTCGATGCTCTTCACCACGGTTCCAACCGGCACTCCCAGCACCACATCCGGGCTGCTGTAGCCGGTGCGGTTATCACCCATTCCGGGTCCGCCGTTTTCTGATTTGCGGTGTGGAGCGCGCTGCAGCCCAAGCAAGGTTGTGACCTGGGGATCGCTTTGCAGGATTATGTTGCCGGCATTGCCGCCATCGCCGCCATCCGGCCCCGCGAGAGGCTTGAACTTCTCTCTCCTGATAGAGACGCAGCCGTCGCCGCCATCGCCTGCGCGAAGGTGAAGCGTAACCTGATCAACGAAACTGGCCACGGTCACCTCCTAGGGCGGGTTCCAAGTTCATTAAATGCTGAAGGCGAGCCAGCGCCCGCCTCAAGCCGAATCGCAAAACCGCGACTCGAGTTTTGTAACCCCGAGAGCTCAGGCTCCAGGGGCCGAGACTACGTTGACAACCTTGCGACCTCCCTTGGAGCCGAATTCGACGGCGCCGGCGGCAAGAGCAAAAAGGGTGTCATCTCCGCCACGGCCAACATTCTCTCCGGGGTGGAAGTGGGTTCCACGCTGGCGAACGATGATTTCACCTGCGTTGACTACTTGGCCGCCGAAGCGCTTGACCCCGAGCCGCTGAGAATTCGAATCGCGACCGTTCCTTGAGGAACTCGCACCTTTCTTGTGTGCCATTTGATTCGGCTCCTCTACTTGATGCTCGTAATGCGGATCTTGGTCAGCTCGGAGCGGTGCCCCATGCGTCGCTTGTAACCCGACTTGTTGCGGTAGTTCTGGATGTTGATCTTCGGTCCGCGAAGATCGGCGATGACCTCTGCCTTGACTGTGATCTTGGCCAGAGACTTGGCATCGTGGGTGATCTTGTCACCATCGACGAACAGCACCGGGGTGAGACTCACCGAGCCGTCCTTATCGGCATTCACGTGGTCTACAACCACTACTGTGCCGACCTCGACCTTCTCCTGGCGACCACCGGCGCGCACAACTGCGTAAACCACTTAGAACCCCTAGTGTTTTGGGACTGTCCAAACTCAAGACTTCGGCGTAGAAACGGGCTCAGCCCAAAGCACACCGAGGATCGATCTTACCTGATCCGGCCGCACTCGGTCAAACCTGGCTCGGCCCTAGACTCGCTAGCGTGACCGTGCTGATTGACAAGCCTATGTGGCCGGCGCACGGTACGCTCTGGGCGCATCTGGTCAGTGATTCCTCTCTCGATGAATTGCATGAGTTCGCCGCGAGTTGCGGACTGCCGGAGCGCGGCTTCGATCTTGATCATTACGACGTACCGGCAAGTCGGCACGCGGAACTCATTGAGGCGGGCGCGGTTCCGGTGAGCAACAGGGAGCTGGTCAAACGGCTTAGCAGTAGCGGACTTAGAGTCAGGCAGCGCGATCGCCGCCAACCGAACCTCTGAGTCTGCCGTCCGGCTCCTTTAGCCGGGCAGATCAGTTCGGATTACCAAGACCGATCTCAGCCGAGGTTGCTCTCCTCGGCCGTCTTGGGCTCTTCGCTTCCCCCGACGAGTAGTTCTGCGTGTTCTGCGCGGTAGGCGGATTCTCGGGCAGCGAGTCAAGGACAGAGTCCAGAAGCTGCTCCGCGGCTTCGGCACTAATCACGGGCGGTTCCCGTCGGCTTCGCTTTAGCGGAATGTCGAGGATCTGAACAACCTCGGCTTCGACCGGCTCAATCGCGGCGGCAGCGGACGACTCCGAACTTTCAGGGCTTTCAGTCTCTCCAGCTGAGTCTTCAGAACTGCTTGCAATTGTGCTTGCTGCAATTTTCGCCAAAGCATTTTTGACGTCTTCGGTAATTGCGTGGGTGCCGCTCGCCGAGCTTCTTCCATTCTGAGATGCAGCCTTCGACTGACCCCGCTTCGTTTCGGTCTGAGTCGTCTTGTGCCTCGAAACCGGCTCGTGGTGGACGATGATTCCGCGGCCCGCACAAACTTCGCAAGGTTCGCTGAAGGACTCGAGCAGACCCAGACCGAGCTTCTTGCGGGTCATTTGAACCAGGCCGAGTGAAGTAACTTCTGCCACCTGATGCTTGGTCCGATCCCTCGCAAGGCATTCGACAAGCCGTCTCAGGACCAGGTCGCGATTCGACTCGAGAACCATGTCGATGAAGTCGACAACGATGATTCCCCCGATATCGCGCAGCCTCAACTGCCTCACGATTTCTTCGGCAGCCTCAAGGTTGTTCTTGGTTACCGTTTCCTCGAGGTTGCCGCCGGAACCGACGAACTTTCCGGTGTTCACATCGATTACTGTCATCGCCTCGGTGCGATCGATGATGAGCGAACCGCCGGATGGCAGCCACACCTTACGATCCAGAGCCTTTTCGATCTGCTCCAAAATCCGATACTCGTCAAAGGCATCCCGCTCGCCTTCGTACTTTTCAACTCGCTCTGCAAGGTCGGGAGCTACCGAGCTGAGGTAGCTCTGGATCGTCTGCATGGCCTCATCTCCGGAAACCACGAGCTTCTGGAAATCCTCGTTGAAGACATCCCGGACTATTTTCACAAGCAGATCCGGCTCGCTGTGCAGAAGGGATGGAGCGGACACTGTTTCGGCTGACGCGCTGATCTCTTTCCACTGGGCAGCCAGTCGACTCACGTCGAGAGTCAATTGCTCTTCGGATGCCCCTTCCGCCGCAGTGCGAACGATCACCCCGACATTTTCGGGGAGGATTTCCTTGAGAATCTTCTTGAGCCGAGCGCGCTCAGTATCTGGAAGCTTTCTGGAAATCCCATTCATCGAGCCGTTCGGAACATAGACCAGATACCTGCCAGGCAGGGAAACCTGGCTGGTTAACCTCGCCCCCTTGTGGCCCACGGGATCCTTGGTTACCTGAACCAGCACTCGATCGCCGGGCTTCAGTGCGAGTTCTATCTTTCTGGCCTGCTGCTTTCCTTCTGCTGCACTTTCGGCTGCGGCGTCCCAGTCGACTTCGCCGGAGTAAAGCACCGCGTTGCGGCCGCGGCCGATGTCGACGAATGCCGCCTCCATGCTCGGCAGTACGTTTTGAACTTTGCCGATGTAGACGTTGCCGATCAAAGAGGCGTCCTGTGATCGCGCCACGTAGTGTTCGACAAGCACGCCGTCTTCAAGTACTCCGATCTGGATTCTCTCAGCGGTGCCGCGAACAACCATCACTCGGTCGACGCTTTCTCTCCTCGCGAGAAATTCTGCTTCGGTGATTACGGTGCGCTTTCGCCCGGCGTCCCTGCCGTCGCGTCGGCGCTGCTTCTTGGCTTCGAGCCTCGTCGAGCCCTTAACCTTCTGCGGCTCGGTTGCAGGTGCCGTCTCCTTTCGAGGCTGGCGTACCTTGACTACCGTGTTCGGCTTGGAAGAATCGAGATCACCAACCTCGCCTGAACGGCGGCGGGTGCGATGCCGCAGAGAAGAGTTTGATTCTTCGCTCCCCGAACCGTCTCCAGCTGCGGGTGCCTTGCGCTTCGGCAGGTCGGGAGCCTGGAACAAAGGCGCCAGTCCAGCCGGCTTGTCTGCCCTGGAAGCTTCCTCGGGTTTCGAGTCGGTGTTCTTCTTCGCCTTCGCCGGTCCGGAACCTGCTTCGCTCCTGGCGTTCGATCTGCGGCGCTTCGGACGATCGGTCGTCGATTCACCGGTAGCGTCATCCGGTATCAGGCCCGTCTTGCCAGCTTCGGACTCACCGAGTGCAGATACTGCTGTCGCCGCCGATTTCGGTGAAGTCTTGCGGCCTGCAGCAGAACGGGAAGTTGACTTCCTATTTTCCGTGTTTTTCGAGTTCTCGTCTTTATCCACCATCTCTGGTGCACTCCCTGTGCCACCGGAGGCCGCGCCATCCGCGTGGTACCAAATCTCAGGCGATCAACCGCTGGGCCAATCGCAAAATCCTCTGCGTATTTACGCAATTACCGCGCCGTCAGTGGCGCATTCACGCCCGATTCAAGGACCGGGAAGCTTACCTAGCCGGAACGGGCGCGGCCCGAACCAGTCGAACCATTATCACACGGACTCAGCAATATTCACGATTCAACCTGAGATAATCTCCAGCATGCCGAATGCAATTCAAACCGAGCGCTACCGGATTTTCCCGTTCTTTCTAATACTCGCCGGTGCAATCGGGTTTTGGGCCTCGTGGGAGTTGACCGTCGCGAAGATTCAGACGCTACAGAATCCGGGCTCCAGCCTCGGCTGTGACTTCAGCATTCTCGTTCAGTGCGGAGCCAATCTGAGCTCCTGGCAGGGTTCGGTCTTTGGATTCCCGAACCCGCTGCTCGGGCTGGGCGGGTTTGTCGCGCCGATAGCCGTCGGAGTGGCGATGCTAGCCGGAGCGAAGTTCGCTCGCTGGTTCTGGATAGCTTTCAACGTCGGAATCGCCGGCGCACTCGCGTTTGTTTGCTGGCTGATCTACCAGAGCATCTTCAATCTGGGAACACTTTGCCCCTGGTGCATGGTGGTGTGGAGCGTGACGATACCGCTGTTCTGGAGCGTGACCCTCAGAAACCTCGCTACCGGGACGATTCCACTTTCAAGAGGTGGAAAGAAGTTCTTTGCCAGCGCCTACGGCTGGGTTCCGCTCATTACGATCGTCAGCTATCTGATTGTGGCGGTAATCGCTCAGTTGCGGCTTGACGTGCTCAGCTACCTGTTCTGATCGTCTTCAGGCAAACCAAAGCGCCAGTTCGCGGGCCGCGGACTCCGGCGAGTCTGAACCGTGGACGAGATTCTGCTGCACCGGCAGACCCCAGTCGCGGGCAAGATCCCCGCGGATTGTCCCGGGTGCAGCCGAAGTTGGATCCGTAGTACCGGCGAGCACTCGAAAGCCCTCGATAACCCGATTTCCCGCAATTCGCATGGCTACGATCGGACCGCTTTCCATGAACTCGACGAGAGGCTCGAAAAAGGGCTTCCCCTGATGTTCTTCGTAGTGCAGGGTCAGCAAGTCACGATCTGCCTGAATCAACCGGATGTCGACCAGCAGGTATCCTTTGGCTTCGATTCGGCGCAGAATCTCCCCGGTCAGGTTCCGAGCCACGCCATCGGGCTTTACAAGTACCAGTGTTTCCTCAACGGTTGCGGTCATTTTTCCTCCTCGGCTGGGAGCCTATTTGAATTTGCTGCATCAAGTCGCTTTCCGGTGAAGTAGCAATAGACGAAAAGCGCGGCAAACCCGGCGCCGATCAGATACATGAGCGGCATCGCGAGCCCGACAAGAATCAGCACCGCCTGCAGTCCCCAGGCAATCCAGATCGCCCAGTTGAACTTCATGAGGCGAGACATAACGGCGAAGGCGACTAGCAGCGCAGCCCCGCCGCCGAGTGCAACTGCCGCCGGGACCGCCTTGAGTCCGAAAGCGGTCATGGCCACAAAGAAAGTAAGGGCGGCTTCCATTGCGAGCGCGATTGAAAGCAGCGATTCGGTAGCCGACCGTTCGCGCCTGGCCCGCGCCTGCCCTGCCATTACAGTTTCCAGCCCTGCTCGGTGGCCAGTTCTATCGCTTCGCCGATCAGGGTGATCGAACCGGTGACGAGGACTGCCCTGCCTGGGGCATCCGCAGCCCACGCTCTCGCATCCGAAAGCGCATCGTCCAGGGTCGGGAATTCGGACAACTCGGCTCCCTGAGCCCATTCCTCCACACGGTCGCCGAGTTCTTCCGATGGGATTGCGCGATCGGAGTGCGACTGGGTGATATTTACTCGATCGGCGAGCGGGACCAGCGCATCCACGATCCCGTGCGCGTCCTTGTCCGAGAGAATGCCCATGACCAGGGCGAGCTCGCTGAAATCGAAGTATTTACGCAGCGAAGCGGCAAGCGCCGTTGCCCCGTGCGGGTTGTGGGCGGCATCAATAATCACCGTCGGCTGGGTGCCGAGAATCTGCAGGCGGCCCGGGCTTGCAGCTGAGGCGATTCCTTCTGCGAGTACCCTTGCGTCGATTGGCTGGGTACCCCCGCCGAGGAAGGATTCCACTGCGGCTATCGCGACGGTTGCATTGATGGCCTGATGATCGCCAAAAAGCGGCAGAAACAGATCGGAATATTCGGCTGCGAGTCCGCGCACCGAAATCACCTGTCCGCCAACCGCGACCGTGCTCGAGAGTAATTCGAAATCGCTGCCCTCGACTGCCAGGGTCGCGTCATTCATTGCCGTTGCCTGGCCGATGGCCGCCATAGCTTCCTCGGTTTGCTTTGAGGAGACCACCCTTGCGCCGGGCTTGATGATTCCGGCTTTCGTGGTCGCTATCTTTGCGATCGTGTTTCCAAGCCGATGCATGTGATCGAGGGCGATCGGGGTGAAGACCGCAACCTGGCCGTTGCCGACGTTGGTCGAGTCCCACTCGCCGCCCATTCCGACTTCAATCACCGCAGCATCCACCGGAGCATCTGCGAAGCTTGCAAAGGCCAGGGCGGTGAGCGCTTCAAAGTAGGTGATCGGCTCTTCACCCGCTGCAGCGAGTTCTGCGTCGACCATCCCGAGATAGGGGCGGATGTCCTCCCAGTTCCGAACGAGAGTCTCGTCAGAAATCGGCTCGCCATCTATCACGATCCGCTCGTTCATCCGAACCAGGTGAGGGCTGGTCAGCAGCCCGGTCCGCAGTCCGTGTGCGCGCAGGATGCTCTCTGCGATCCTGCTCGTGCTCGTCTTTCCGTTGGTTCCGGTGACGTGAATGAACGGGAATGAATCCTGCGGATCGCCAAGCAGATTCAGCAGTCTTCTGGTCGGTTCGAGTCTGGGTCTCGGAGCGGCCTCGCCGACCCGATCGAGCAACTCCTGATAGACGCGCTCCGCCCCGGATCCGGCTTCTGAATTGCTTCGCCGATCCGCCCTGGATTCAGTCATCGGTTCCTTTGCGAGTCAGTTCAATCAGCACCGGCTGGGTGTTCGCGTAGCTGTCCTTTGCAACGACCGCCCGGAAAGAGCCTTCGGCCGCCGCTGCCCAGGCTTCAAGGCTAGCCGAGTCGCCCGAGATTTCCCCGGTGCTTTCGATCTCAAGCTCGGTCGCAAGCGTCTCGGCGGAGATCATGTCCTCGTGGGCGGCGACGGCTGCTGACTCTTCAGGGCTCAGGAAGAGCAGTTTCAGGTTGATCCTGTCGCTAACATCGAGCCCCGCACTCCTCCGGGATTCCTGAACCGCGCGGATCATGTCTCTGGCGAGTCCTTCTGCTTCAAGTTCCGGGTTGGTTGCCGTGTCAAGTACGACAAAGCCGCCGTCTTCAAGGAAGGAGACCGCCTGATTCGCTTCGGAGGCTTCCAGTACGAGTTCGAATTCGCCTTCGAACAATTCGACTCCCCCGGCGACTACCTTGCCGTCAGTGGCCTCCCAGTCGCCCGACTTGGCCGCTTTGATCACTCGCTGAACATCGCCGCCGATTCTCGGGCCGAGCGTTCTGGCGTTAACCGAAAGGCGCCTGGTAATGCCGAACTGTCCGAGGCTGCTCTCCCGGAGAGGAGCGAGTTCAACCTCGCGCACGTTGAGCTCGTCCTTGAGAATCTCAACGAACTCCTCGAGTCCGTTTGAAGGCCCAACCACAGTGAGCTTCGGCAGTGGCAGCCGAACCCTTTTGGAGGTCGACTTTCGGAGTGCGAGTCCTGCCGAGGCCACTACCCGAGCTCGATCCATTGCAACCGCAAGAGCTTTATCCGCCGGGAAGAGCGCGGGGTCCGGCCAGTCTTGCAGGTGGACGCTGCGGCCGCCGGTGAGCCCCTTCCAGACCTCCTCTGTAACGAGCGGGGCGAGCGGGGCCGCGACCCTGCACACCGTCTCGAGCACCGTGAACAGGGTGTCGAAGGCGTCCGTGTCGTCACCGGTCCAGAAACGGTCGCGACTGCGCCTGACGTACCAGTTGGTGAGGATCTCCGCGAAGTCTCGAAGCTTCGCGGCTGCCATCGGGGCGTCGAGCGCTTCAAGATCTGCGGTTACTTCGACGATCAGGCGTCTGGTTCGAGTAAGCAGGTACCGGTCGAGATCGTTGGCAGAGTCGGTGCGCCAACTGGCTTCATAGCCGTCCTCGCCGAATTGCCTCGCCGCATTGGCGTAGAGGCCGAAGAAGTAATAGGTGCTCCAGAGCGGCAGCATGAAGTCGCGTACTGCCGAGCGGATCCCCTCCTCGGTGACAATGAGGTTGCCGCCGCGGATTACCGAAGACGACATGAGGAACCAGCGCATGGCATCCGCGCCATCGCGATCAAAAACCTCGTTCACGTCCGGGTAGTTGTGCAGACTCTTGGACATCTTCTGGCCGTCGTTGCCGAGGACGATTCCGTGGCTGAGCACATTGCGAAACGCCGGCCGATCGAAGATTGACGTTGCCAGGACGTGCATCGTGTAGAACCAGCCGCGAGTCTGTCCGATGTATTCGACGATGAAGTCGCACGGGTTGTGGGTGTCGAACCACTCGCGGTTTTCGAACGGATAGTGAACCTGGGCGAATGGCATCGATCCGGAATCGAACCAGACGTCGAGGACATCCGTAATTCTCCGCATGGTCGATTTGCCGCTCGGATCGTCCGGGTTCGGGCGGGTCAGATCGTCGATGAACGGCCGATGCAGATCGGTTTCGCCGTTCTCATTTACCGGCAGGCGGCCAAAGTCACGCTCGAGCTCTTCGAGTGAGCCGTAGACGTCGACTCTGGGATGTTGCGGATCGTCGCTCTTCCAGATCGGAATGGGCGAACCCCAATACCGGTTCCGCGAAATCGACCAGTCGCGCGCATTGCTCAGCCACTTGCCGAACTGGCCGTCCTTGACATTTTCCGGAACCCAGTTGATCTGCTGGTTGAGCTCGCCCATCCGGTCCCGAAACTCCGGAACCCTGACGAACCAGCTCGAAACAGCCTTGTAGATGAGCGGGTTGCGACACCGCCAGCAGTGCGGATAGCTGTGCTCGTAGCTGGCAACCTTCAGCAGTCGACCCATTGCTCGAAGCTGCTTGATCAGCAGCGGATTCGCCTCGAAAACCTGCATGCCCTCAACGCCTTCGACTTCGGGCAGGAACCTGCCGCCTTCGTCGACGGAGAGCACGACGGGAATATCAGCCTGGGCGCAGACGATCTGGTCGTCTTCGCCGTAGGCGGGCGATTGGTGGACGATTCCGGTGCCTTCTGAGGTTGCAACGTAGTCGGCCACAAGAATCTGCCAGGCGTTTTGCGTGCCGTATTTCTCGGCATCCGCGTAGTAATCCCAAAGCCGCTCGTAGCGCACTCCGGCAAGTTCTGATCCCCTGATCTTGCGCTCGATCGCCGCGGTCGCGGTCGCAAGGTCCTCGTAACCGAACTCCTTGAGATAGGAGGAGATAGTTTCGGTTGCCAGCAGATATCTTGCCGAGCCGTCGGCAGTTGGCAGGAGCGAGTATTCGATTTCCGGTCCGACGGCGAGCGCCTCATTGGTCGGCAGGGTCCAGGGCGTGGTCGTCCAGGCGATCGCGAGCACCCCCTCAAGGCGGAGCTGCGTTGCCTTTTCGCCGATGAGAGGGAAGGTGACGGTTACCGTCTGGTCCTGGCGGGACTTGTAGACATCGTCGTCCATTCGCAACTCGTGGTTCGAAAGCGGAGTCTGATCGCGCCAGCAATACGGGAGCACTCGATAGCCCTCGTAGGCGAGCCCCTTCTCATAAAGCTGCTTGAAGCCCCAGATGACTGACTCCATGAAGGTCACGTCGAGGGTCTTGTAGTCGTTTTCGAAGTCGACCCAGCGTGCCATTCGGGTTACGTACTCCTGCCACTCTTTGGTGTACTTGAGTACCGATTCCCTCGCCGCGCGGTTGAAGGCGGCGATTCCCATTTCCTCGATCTGGCTCTTATCGGTCAGTCCAAGCTGGCGCTCGGCTTCCAGCTCGGCTGGCAGTCCGTGGGTATCCCAGCCGAAGCGGCGGTGCACCTGCTTGCCTCGCATGGTTTGAAAACGCGGGAACAGGTCCTTCGCGTAGCCGGTGAGCAGGTGGCCGTAGTGCGGAAGTCCATTTGCGAACGGAGGTCCGTCGTAGAACACCCACTCCGGCGAGCCCTCTCGCTGGGAAACTGAGGATCTGAAGGTGTCGTCCTTCTCCCAGAAGTCGAGAATCCGCTCCTCGACTGCCGGGAATTTGGGGCTCGGAGTTAGCGGCTCAGGCGGCTGGTTCCCGCTCGGCTTCGGATAGGTCATTTTGCTCCTCGTGCAGTTCTTCACACGAGGACGACTTGCGCCGCGGTACCACCTCGTTTGCCGACCAGACTCCGGGGTTTTCCCCGACCTTCTGAACGGCCACTTCATTGAGCGATTACGGGCCCAACCGTTCGGTTCTACTTGGTTTCTTCCGAAAGCTCCCCGGTGATTGCCGGATCAAAGCCTGTGTCTGAAATTGTATAGCTCAGGAAGGCTTGCCGCTTGACTGCGCGGGCTTTCTGGACAGCAGTGCAGCGATTACTCCGGCACCGGTTTCCGCATCGTCGACGGTGACCGCGAATCGCTTTCCGCCGCTGCGGGTGACCTCGATCGCCTTTCCTGAGGTGAGAATCACGCCGGTGCGCCCGTGTCCTCCCCAGCGCCAGCCCCAGCCGCCGAAGTCTCTCGAAGCGTTGACTTCGATTACCTGCACTGAGCGGATGTCACTTAGCGGGATGACCGTCCCCGGCCAGCCGAGAATCCCCCTGACCACAAGCCCGCGTTCGTCTACCGCTATCCACCACCAGGTGTTCGTGACCACCAGAACGATCACAAACGCGAGGACAACGATCGGAAGCCAGGTCAGCTTGCCGGCAACCCACACGAGTACCGTCGCCCCGATGCAAACCACGAGAACTAAGCCGATCAGAATCAACCCTGCTGTTCCGAGCCGGGCCCGCTGCATCCAGGAGAGCCGCTCGCTCGGTGCGATTTCGACGCGCTCCGGAGTTTGACCGACGTCCGGCACCAGTTCGTATTTCGGAAGCAGAAACCAGGCGGCTACCGCGAGGGCACTGGCAAGTACAAGACCAAGCAGCAGGCTCGGGAGGACGTCGCCGGCCTTGTGCGCGTCATCCAGGCCGCGCTGGACTTCCAGTGATCCGAGAAATGCCACGGAAAGCATCGTGCTGAGCCAGACGCCGGTGACTGCAATCGCCTTTTGGGTCCAGTTGAGCCGACCAGACGGGGTCAGCTTTGCGGTCGCGAACGCGGTGAAAATAGCAAAGAGAATCGTGATGATCAGCGGAGTGAAGATGAACAGCAGTGCCGGCCCGAACCCGTCAGGCCCGCTCGCGCTCGACCAGTGGACCGCGATCGGATCCGGGAGAGTCGGCAGCCAGACAAGCATGACGACAAAGGAAATCGCGGCAATCGCCAACGGAACTGCGATACCGATAATTGCCGTTCTGATTCTGGTCGATCTGGAACTGTTCCACCCCCGATTCACTGGTAGGCCTCTCTGACTTGGGCCGCCAGGGCGGCCGGTGGAATGCCGAGGCGTCTTGCCTCTTCGACGAGAGCGGACATGGCCGCGTTGAAATTCTGATATCCATCTGCGGGCGTCTGCGCGACTATCGCTCCTCTGCCCGGTCGCAGATCAATTAATCCTTCATCCCGAAGAACCTGATAGGCGCGAAGGACGGTATGAACATTGATGTCGAGAGACTTCGCAAGCTCTCTGGCCGGAGGCAGTCGATCACCGTGCTTTATCTTGCCTGCGATCGCAGCGGCCCGGATGCTCCCCGACAGCTGGTCGAAGATGGACACCCCCGAGCTCGGGTCGATCCTGAATAACATAGTTCGATTGTATTATTCTATTTCAACTAGCGCAAGTGCCTTTTCGACATAGTTGCGCAATGGCTCTCTCGAAGTCCCGCCGAGCGCCCACGCTCCCCAGGCCGCCGTCAAAGCCCCCGTGATCGAGTTCGCCCTGACCTGAAGCTCCAGTGAGCTTGCCGCACCGGGGGTTTCCCGTCTCGCAGCCCGGGTCAGCGCGGCCGAGAGCCTCGCAACTCTCGCTAGTCCGGAAGCAGTAATCTCCTCACTCGTTCCCATGGCCTCGGCCTGGGTCAGCGAAAGCGGAACGCGCTCGACCCCCACGGACTCGGCGATCTTGAGTATCGCCTCCCGTGTCCCAGCTTCCCCGTTCAGTTCCCGCTCAAGAGCCTCAATTGCGTTATCAGCATCTATCCAAAGCAGATCGCTCTTCGATTCGAAGTAATTGAAGAAGGTTGCCCGGCTTACCCCGGCCCTCGCCGCGATCTCTTCGATCGTCGTGCCGGCATAGCTTTGCTCAAGAAACAACTCGGCGGCAGCCTCTTCGATCATTTGTCTCGAAGAGGACTTTGGTCTGCCCGGCGTCATCTATTCCCTTTCCCCTTCAATTACCCCTATTATCATTTCTTGGACTCAGTCCAATAATCCAACTCAAGCTGAAAGGTGCCTTGTGGCGACCGTAGAACTCGAAACTGCGAAAGTACAACCCTCCAAACCAAAAGTAGCCAGAAAGGTCGTCTGGGCATCCTTCGTCGGAACCTCCCTCGAATCGTATGACTTCTACGTCTTCGCATACTTCAGCGCGATCTTCAGCGCGCCGTTGTTCTTCCCCGAACAGGATCGAGCCACCGGAACGATTGCGTCGTTCCTGGTTCTCGCCCTGTCTTACTTTGTCAGGCCCCTCGGCGCGATCATCTTCGGCCACCTCGGCGATCGGATCGGTCGAAAGCGGACTCTCCTCTGGACGATCGGAATCATGGGAGTAGCAACCGGAGCTATCGGAATCCTCCCCGATTACGGAAGCATTGGCATCTTTGCTCCGTTGCTGCTTGCTGTACTTCGAATTCTCCAGGGCTTATCGCTCGGTGGCGAGTGGGGCGGTGCGATCCTGCTTGCCACCGAGCACTCCAGCTACCGCAGGAGGGGCTTCTACGCCGCAATGCCGCAATTGGGCTCCCCCGTAGGCACGATTCTCACCGGCGCGATCTTCCTGTTGCTTACCTTTGTGCTGAGCCCCGAAGACATGCTCGCCTGGGGATGGCGAATCCCGTTCCTTCTCGCGTTCCCGCTTCTCGCGGTTTCCCTCTATTTGCGGCTTGCGATCGATGAGACCCCGGTGTTCACCGAGCTGCTCGATCACCAGCGCAGGTCGCGAATCCCGGCCCTGGATGTCATCCGCCGCCACCCGGTTGCGGTCGTGGTCGCAATCGGCGCGGCCTTGCTAGGCATCGGCTCGTACTCACTCATGAACACCTACACGATGGCCTACGGAGTGACCGTCCTCGGATTCTCAGCTCAGGACCTGTTCGAGGCGACTCTGATCGGAAGTATGCTCCAGTTGATTACGATTCCGGCCTTCGGACTGCTCGCTACTCGCATCGGCTCCGCGAGACTCGTCGCTCTGGGTGCACTTGGAACCTTGCTTATCACCTTCCCCATGTACTGGATGCTGCAGTTCGCGACCTTCCCGATTCTCGTCGGCACCATGATCGTGGGCGGCATTCTGCCGACCATGGCGTGGGCGGGACTCGGCGGACTCATGTCGGACCTGTTCAGCGGACCGGTTCGATACAGCGCTCTGTCGATTGCCTACAGCATTGCCGCGGTAATTTCTGGAGTGATCCCGCTGCTTACCGCCCAGCTTTCCGAGGTAACAAATGCCGCCTGGTGGCATCCCGGCCTGATACTTGCAGTGTTGTCTGTGGTCACTTTGGCCTCTGCCTGGTACGCGCAAAAGCTTCGGGTACCTGAGGAGATTTCAGATACTCCCTGATCGGGTTCGCCCCGCTTAGGGCAGGGCGCGGAAGGTCGGTACTGGTGCTCCGATCTTCCGCGCCCGACTTGTAGCAATTTGCACCTCAATTCCGGTACAGTTTCCCCCATTCCAAATTGAGGGGACCCAATGGGCGAAGACACTCCAACCGTTCGACTGGACGCCGCGGGATCGGATTCCGGAAAGAAGACCGACCGGTCAAAGACGCTGGTCATTGTGCTTGCAATCATCGGTGTGATCCTGCTGGTAGCGGTCGCCGCACTCCTAACCCTGATTTTCTCAGGCGCCCTGAATCAACCGGCCCAGCAGCCGGGGGCCGTCGAAACACCGCAGTCTCAATCGCCGAGTCCTAGTGATGAACCAAGCGAGACCCCAAGCGAGACGCCAAGTTCGAGCCCCAGTGAGTCCCCGAGCTCAACTCCAAGTCCAAGCGCGACCCAGTCGAATCCCCCGGTTGCAACTGGACCGGTTTTCAACAGCTTTTCTCCGGCGAACAACAAGTCGGTCGGTTGTACGAATGATTCCGACTCGATCCCGGTGACCTTCACCTGGACGAGCACGGGAGCGAACGAGGCTGCTATCGGCGTCGGTACGTATGACGCCTTTGCGGGTGCCTACGAGACCGGGCTTCCGGCATCCGGTTCCTACGTTCTCAACTATCAATGCAGCAACGCCACGCAGATCTACACGGTGAGTATCCGCGGAAACAGCGGTCAAGCCAACAAGTCAATAACGCTCAAGCGCTGAATTTCGAGACCTAATTCCGCACAGATTAGGATGTGAGCACAACCTCACATTCAGGCACCTTTCCATTGACACGGTGTCGCCTATATCGAATCGGAGTCTGCCATGACGAGCGCCATCCCGGAAAAGCCCGCCCTAGAGGGTCTTGAAAGCAAGTGGGAAGAACACTGGGAGGCGAACGGGGTATACCGATTCGATCGGACAAAAGCCACTCGTGAAAACGTCTATTCGATCGACAGTCCGCCGCCCACCGCCTCCGGCTCGCTGCACATCGGCCACGTCTTCAGCTACACCCACATGGACCTCTCCGCGAGATTCCAGCGCATGCGAGGAAAGCAGCTTTTCTACCCAATGGGCTGGGACGACAACGGCTTGCCAACCGAGCGTCGGGTGCAGAACTACTACGGAGTCCGCTGCGATCCGAGTCTGGCTTACGACCCCGACTTCACTCCCCCGTTCGAAGGCGGAGACAACAAGAGCGCTAAGGCGGCCGATCAGGTGCCGATTTCCAGGCGCAACTTCATCGAGCTCTGCGAGAAACTAACCGTCGAGGACGAAAAGCAGTTCGAGGCCCTGTGGCGCACCCTCGGGCTCTCGGTCGACTGGACCCAGACCTACCGCACGATCGGCGACGAAGCCCAGACAGCCGCTCAACGCGCCTTTCTTCGCAACCTCGCACGAGGGGAGGCACACCGCTCAGAAGCTCCGACTCTTTGGGACGTTACCTTCCGCACTGCGGTTGCCCAGGCGGAGCTCGAGGACAAGGAAGTGCCGGGAGCCTTCCATCGAGTTGCCTTCAGAAAGGCGGACGGCAGCCCGCTCTACATTGAAACGACCCGGCCGGAGCTCATTCCCGCCTGCGTTGCGCTGGTCGCGCATCCGGATGACAAGCGCTACCAGCCGCTGTTCGGTACGACCGTTTTCACGCCGATTTTCGGTGTCGAAGTGCCGGTAGTCGCACACCACCTGGCCCAGCCGGACAAGGGAAGCGGAATCGCCATGATCTGCACCTTCGGAGACGTAACCGACGTCGTTTGGTGGCGAGAACTCGACCTGCCGAACCGCACGATCATCGGCCGCGACGGACGCATCATCGACGAGCCGCCATCGGCCATCGAGAGCGAGTCGGGAAAGGTCGCCTACGCGGAACTGGCCGGCAAGACGGTGTTCAGCGCGAAAGCCAGAGTGGTTGAGCTGCTTCGCGAGAGCGGGGATCTCGACGGGGAGCCTCGTCCGATCAGCCACGCGGTCAAGTTCTACGAAAAGGGCGACAAGCCGCTCGAGATCGTAAGCACGATGCAGTGGTACATCAAGAACGGCGCTCGCGATGAGGCGCTTAGGGATGCCCTGATTGAGCGGGGTCGCGAGGTCGACTTCATCCCCGAGTTCATGAGGGTGCGTTACGAGAACTGGGTCGGCGGTCTAACCGGCGACTGGCTCATTTCGAGGCAGCGCTTCTTCGGAGTACCGATTCCGGTCTGGTATCGGTTAGACAAAAACGGAGAACCCGGCGAGGTCCTGGTTCCGTCGGAGGAAGCTCTGCCGGTAGACCCGTCTTCGGATGTTCCTCCCGGCTTCGCGGAATCCCAGCGCGGCGAACCGGGCGGCTTCGTAGGCGAGCTCGACATTATGGACACCTGGGCGACCTCATCGCTAACCCCCCAAATCGCCGGCGGCTGGGAGCGGGATCCGGAGCTTTTCAAGCTCGTGTTCCCCTACTCGCTGCGCAGCCAGGGGCAGGACATTATTCGCACCTGGCTGTTTTCGACGGTGCTTCGCGCTCACCTTGAGCAGGGCTCGATCCCGTGGAAGCATGCGGGGCTCAGCGGGTTCATTGTCGACCCGGATCGAAAGAAGATGTCGAAGTCGAAGGGCAATGTCGTCACTCCTTCCGCAATGCTCGAAGAGCACGGTTCGGATGCCGTGCGCTACTGGGCTTCGACCGCAAGACTCGGCACCGACGCGGCCTTCGACCCGCAAAATCCGAAGCAAATGAAGATCGGCCGCAGGCTCGCAATCAAGGTGCTCAATGCCTCAAAGTTCGTGTACTCGCTCGAGCCTGAAACAGCGCGACTGCCGCTTGAAATCGGCAACGTTTCCGAGCCTCTCGACCTCGACATGCTCGCAGAGCTCGACGAGGTGGTGCGAATCGCAACCTCGGCACTCGAGGCTTATGATCATGCTCGAGCACTCGAGGCAAGCGAGCAGTTCTTCTGGACTTTCTGCGACGACTACCTCGAACTCGTAAAAGACAGGGCGTACGGAGCCGCGGGCGAGAAAGGGCAGCAGTCGGCAATCACCGCTCTGAAGCTCGCTCTCGAGACTTTGCTCAGGCTCTTCGCTCCCGTACTCTCCTTTGCGACCGAAGAAGTGTGGTCCTGGACGCATGACGGTTCAATCCACGTTGCACCCTGGCCGGTTCCGTTCGGAGAACTCGAGCGCACCGGACTGCTCGGGCTGGTTGGCGCTGCACTGATCGACATCCGGCGGGCGAAGACCGATGCGAAGGCCTCGCAGAAGACGCAGGTGATCAGGGCGAAAATTGCCGGGCCCGCGCTGATTGAGCGGGCATCCGGGGATCTGAAGGCTGTCGGTCGAATCGACGAACTCGAATTCGAAGAGGCCGAAGAAGTCTCGGTGGTTTCGATCGAACTCGCGGAAGCCTGAAGTGCTGCTCGGGACGAGGTGGGCAGCAGGAGCGCAGCCTCCTGGCCGGTTGAGCCCGGAGTTCATCGAGGCAATTCGGGGCGTCGAGCAAACCCTGCCAGAACCGGCGGCGCTCCACTGGACCCTCACCTGGCTGGAGGGCAGGCCGGTGGCAGAACTTGACCCGGCCGGTCCGGAGGATGAGCCCATCGCAGTGAGAGTCAATCCGGCAACAGGGGCTCCGGAAGTTAAAAGGGGCGACCCCGGCGAGGAGTGGGCGGAGGAGTAGTCTCTTGGACTTGCACTCCACCCCTCGCCGGGGTCGACATCCAGGGTCTGGCGCGAGTTGTTCGGTCAGACTCCGAAGCGCTGCATGCGGCGCCTGGCTTCGACCTCGCGCCGAACGAGAGCCTCTTCAGACTCGCGCAGTCTGAGGTTTTCCGAGTGTGCGAAGGTACCTTCCGCGTTGAACGCGGGGTCCTGCTTCCGCGACCAGTTGACCAGTGCGATTCCGAGGTTTTCGGCAATCCGGATCGGGCCGTGGCTGCGGGGGCTCAGTTCGGCTGCTGTGCTTGACATGTATCTCACCTCGTTTCTGTTCTGGTCGGTGCGGTTGGTGCTCTTATGGATTGAAATTGGTGCTGTAAGTGTCATTTCTCTTCCTCACGTTTCTGGGTTGTAATTTCTTCCCCGTCTACAACGGGGAAAGCATTGATTTGGATCTGGACCGGGCGAGAACCTTCGGTTCTCTGGTTGCGGTGCTTCTCGGCAAATTTCGCAGCAAGCTTCGCGATCTTCTCCGCGAACTCGGCGAGTTCCCGGTTGGTGACGAACACGTTAGTCACGCTGATCATGCTCGCTTCAATCCAATCCTTCGATAGCGAGCCCTCTCCCTTGTCAAGAAAATCTGCGAGCGTCCGTTCGCGGTTGTTGGACCACTCCTTCATTACAAGCTGGGTGGCTTCCTTGCCGGCCGCGGACTCGGCGGCAACATCGAGGCCCAGGTTGACTGCACCGGGCACCCGCTCCCACCAGCGCTCGCGACCAACTCCCTTGCCTTCGACCTCCCGAACGAATCCGTGCTTTTCAAGCTGCCGCAAGTGGTAGCTGGTTGCACCGCTGGATTCGCCCAGGCGCTCGGCGAGGCCGCTCGCTGTGAATTCCCCGTAGGTCGAAAGGACATCGAAGATCTTCACCCGCAGCGGATGTGCGAGCGCCTTAAGAGACTCCAGGTCGATAGTGCGGACCGGCCGCGTTTCCATCGACTCGAGGTCTTCGTTATTGCTCATGTATCCAAAGATACCATTGCAAAGACTTCTTTGCAACTATTTCTTTGCAAGGCTCTCTTTGCAAAGGTTTGTGGCGATTCCAATCGCTCTAAACGCCTAGGGTTTAACCATGACGAACCCGTTTCTTATTCCAAGCACTCTGCCCTACGAGTTGCCGCCATTCGCCGAAATCAAGGACGAACACTACCTGCCGGCATTCGAAGCGGGCTTTGCAGAGCAACTCGCAGAAGTGAACAACATCACGAGGCGCCGGGACATGCCCACTTTCGAGAACACCCTCGTACCGCTCGAGCAAAGCGGACAGACCCTCATGCGGGTAGCGAGGGTCTTCTACAACAAGTCGTCGAGCGATTCCAACGACTTCACCAACGAACTCGAAGAGAAAATCGCCCCGATGATGGCCGCCCACGAAGACGCGATCAGGCTCAATTCAGAGCTCTACTGGCGAATCAAGACCATCCACGACCAGCTCGATTCGCTCGAACTCAACGTCGAGCAGCGCTACCTCGTTGAGCGCTATTACACCGAGATGACCCTCGCCGGTGCCGGACTCGACGAGGCTGAGAAGGAGAAGCTCAAGGACTACAACCAGAAGCTCTCCGTGCTCACCACGAAGTTCGAGAAGAACCTGCTTTCGGACACCAACGACCTGGCGGTCGTGATCGAGGATGTCTCAGAGCTCGATGGGCTTGGCGCGGGAGAGATCTCCGCAGCCGCGGAGGCTGCAAGGGAGCGCGGCATGGAGGGCAAGTACCTCGTGACCCTAGTTCTGCCGACCGGACATCCCTGGCTTGGCAGCCTCAGCCGCCGCGAAGTGCGCGAGCGGATCATGACTGCTTCGAGGGCTCGCGGCAGTCGCGGCGGAGAATTCGACAATCGGGACCTCGTGCTTGAGATTGCGAAGCTTCGAGCGGAGCGCGCAAGGTTGCTCGGCTTCGACACCCACGCCGGCTACGTCACCGCAGATGAAACCGCGAAGACTCCCGAGGCGGTGGCGGACATGCTCGGCAGGCTCGCTCCCCCGGCCGCGCGCAATGCCCGCGCTGAGCAGAAGGATCTCGAAGAACTCGCCGGGCACCCGATCGAGTCCTGGGACTGGGACTACTACACCGAGAAGGTGCGCACCGCCAAGTACGATGTCGACACTGCGGCCATGCGACCGTATTTTGAAGCCGAGCGCGTGCTTCAGGACGGCGTGTTCTTCGCAGCGACTGCGCTGTACGGGATCACGTTCAAGGAGCGCAAGGACCTCGTCGGCTATCACCCGGACGTTCGCGTTTTCGAGGTGAGCAATGAGGATGGCAGCCCGGTCGGGCTGTTCCTCTACGACCTCTACACCCGCGACTCCAAGCGCGGCGGAGCCTGGATGAATGAACTGGTCGCACAGAGTGACCTGCTCGGACATCCGGTGGTCGTCGTCAACAACCACAACGTGCCGAAGCCCGCCGCCGGCGAGCCGACGCTGCTCACCTACGACGAGGTGAACACGCTCTTCCACGAGTTCGGCCACGCCCTGCACGGCCTTTTCGCCAGGGTTACCTACCCCAAGTTCACCGGGACTAGCGTGTTCCGCGACTTCGTCGAGTTCCCGAGTCAGGTCAACGAAATGTGGATGCTCTGGCCGGAGGTGCTCGCCAACTACGCGGTGCACCACGAGACCGGTGAGCCGATGCCGCAGGAGCTCGTCGACAAGCTCGAAGCGTCAAGGGCCTTCAATGAGGGCTTCAAGACGAGCGAATACCTCGCCGCCGCCCTGCTTGATCAGGCCTGGCACTCGATCACCGCCGACGACAAGGTGACGGATGTCGCACTCTTCGAGGCCGCGGCCCTCGCCAAGGTCGGGCTCGACAACCCCGCGGTTCCGACCCGCTATTCGAGCACCTACTTCGCCCACACCTTCTCCGGCGGCTACGACGCCGGCTACTACTCCTACATCTGGAGCGAAGTGCTCGATGCAGACACCGTCGAATGGTTCAAGGAGAACGGCGGCCTCACCCGCGCCAACGGCGATCGCTTCCGCGAGCGCCTGCTCGGCGTCGGCGGCAAGAAGGACCCGCTTGAGGCCTACCGCGACTTCCGCGGCCGCGACGCCGTGATCGAGCCGCTACTCAAGCGGCGCGGGCTGGAGTAGCGCGACTACTCGGCGCCAAGTCGCTCGACGGCACAATAACGCTCGGCTGCGCTCGCAAGTCGCAGGTCGGAGGTAAGCAGGGGTGCACGCAACGCCTCCGCCAGGGCGACGTAACTTGCGTCATAGGAAGAAAAGTTCTCACGCAACCTCCAAACTCGTGCGAGCAATCCAGAGTGCGGGTACCTGCGGATCGCCATTCTGGAAATCAACTGCAAGTACTGCTCGGCGCGGCTTGCTTCGGCAATGCCCAGACTCACATGGCGCCGCAGCGAGTTTGCAACCTCCAGATCCAGAAGGTGCGGAGCGTGCAGCGTTCTGCCCGTCATGACTTCCCGCGCCTGGGAGGCAACCGCGCCGACGCGAGCAAGGGAGTTCAATATGGCGGAGGCGTCGATAACTAGATCCCTGGCCATTGAGCTACTTCCGCGTCGCGTTCCGCTCGTGCCTCATGGATCGAGCTCAGAATCTGCTCGCCGGTGGCCCAACCGCCGAGTCTCTCAGCTTCGGCAAAGACTTCTTCATTCGTCAACTGGTCGGTCATCTCCCGAAGTTGTTGACCAAGGTAGTCTGACAACGACATTCCCGCCGCCTTTGCCCGAGCCTTGAGCTTTTCGTGAATTTCAACCGGTACGTTTCTAACTTGAATCATTACTCCCACGCCTCCAGACTACATGTTTTGCACATGTAATCACATGCTCTGCACATTAATCTCCACTTCTAAGAAACAGTGGAAAACTCTCTCGAGGGTGTTAGTGGAGTAGCGGGCGACTCTTGGCAGTCGGTCAGCGGAACAGGGCGCTGTAGGCGCTTAGCGAGAGCTGGCCGCCGAGGTGGGCGAAGAGCACATTGCTGGTTGCCGGGATTTCCCTTTCGCGAACGAGATCGATCAGGCCCGCCATCGACTTGCCCTCGTAGACCGTGTCGGTGATCATGCCTTCAAGCGAGCCGACGAGGTGGATGGCATCCAGGGTCGAGGCGACCGGGATTCCGTAGTAGTCCCCCGCCCATCCTTCAAGCACTGTAATCTCGTCGTCGCGCAGGTCTCGGCCGAGGCCGATGAGTTCTGCGGTATTACGAGCAATTCGCGCTACCTGATCGCGAGTCTTTTCAATCGTGGCCGAGGCGTCAATTCCTATTACCCTGCGCGGCTTGTCCTGACCCGCGAATCCGGCGATCATTCCGGCGTGGGTCGAACCAGTCACGGTGCAAACGATGATCGTGTCGAAGAAGACGCCGAGCTCCCTCTCCTGCTCCTGAACTTCGTAAGCCCAGTTCGCAAAGCCGAGCCCGCCGAGTTTGTGTTCCGAGGCGCCCGCCGGGATTGGGTAGGGCTTTCCGCCTGCCGCTTCTACGTCTGCAATCGCCTTTTTCCAGGAGTCGCGAATCCCAATGTCGAAGCCAGCGGAGTCGAGTCGAACATCCGCACCCATGATGCGAGACAACTGGATGTTTCCCACCCGGTCGTTCAGGGCATCTGGCCAGTCGACCCAGTTCTCCTGAACCAGCACGGCTTTCATTCCGAGCTTGGCTGCTACCGCGGCGACCTGGCGGGTGTGATTGGACTGGTAGCCGCCGATCGAGACGAGAGTGTCGGCTCCCTGAGCCAGGGCATCCGGAATGAGGTACTCGAGCTTGCGGGTTTTGTTGCCGCCGAAGGCAAGGCCGCTGTTGACGTCCTCGCGCTTGGCCCAGATTTGCGCTCCGCCGAGGTGTTTGGTGAGCCGAGGCAAGTGCTCGATCGGGCTTGGTCCGTAGGTGAGTTTGTAGCGTTCGAAGTCTGAAATTGGCATGTCGCCCGACCTTTCCTGAATCAGTGATATACAATATGTAACATGCCAGTTCCGAAAGCACAAGCCCCAACCCGCCGCTCGAGGCTGCGTGATGACGTCTACTCCCGACTGCGTTCGGCCATAGTTGACGGCACCCTCTCCCCCGGCGAGAAGCTCAAAGACACCGAGCTCGAGGACTGGCTTGGCGTGAGCCGCACTCCGATCCGCGAGGCAATCCAGCGGCTCGAGCGGGATGGGCTGGTTGAGACTCGGCCGAATAAATCGACCCTGGTTTCTCCTTTTGACCCTGCCGCTACCGAGAACGCGCGCAATGTAGTTTCTTCCCTGCACGAGCTGGCGACCCGGCTCGCATTGCCCAGGCTCGTACCCTCGGACTTCAAGTCCCTTGAGGATGCCCACTCGGCTTTCGAGGCCGCGCTCGACCGCGACGATGCCGAGGCCGCCCTGCGGGCCGACGATCGTTTCCACGCGGTGTTCGTCCGGGCAAGCGGCAACGACCTGATCGCCGACCTGCTCGATCAGGTGACCCCGACCCTCCGCCGGGTTGAACGGCTTCGATTCAGTTCGACCGCTGCCCGCGAATCAGTGAAGCACCACGCCCGCATTCTGCAGGCTGCGCGAAAAGGCGACACCCGGGCCGCGATCGAGGCCACTCGGGAGAACTGGCAGTCCCTCGCTGCCGAGGGTTAGCCGACGAAGACCTCGGCTAGGTCGTCCCAGGCCTCAGCACGGACATAGACCGGAATCTCGTCGATCGGCACTGCCCTGGAAACTGTCTGGCCGCCGGTGTGCGACTGCCCGGTGAAGGCATCCACCCACTGCCCCTCTGGCAGGTAGGTCGACCAGTGCTCTGCCCCCGCCTCGGTTACCGGCGAGACCAGGATCTGGTCGCCGAGCATCCACTCAAGCGGATGATTCCAAACGTTCTCGTCCTTCGGCTGGTCGAAATAGAGCGGCCGCATTAGCGGCGCGCCGGTTTGGATCGTGCGCTTCGCCTGCTGGGCGAGGTAGGGGATCAGCCGCTGGCGCAGCCTGGCGAACTTTCTGAAGACCGGGATCACCCTCGAATCGCCATTTCTTTCCGCAATGTTCCAGGGGGTGCGATCGTTGGAGGGAAGTTGGTGATGGTTGAACTCGGCGTGGTACTGCATTATCGGAACAAATGCAGCAGTTGCAGCGGACCTAAGGTAGAGCTCTCCGTCAGGCACCGGGCCGGAGAACCCGCCGATGTCCCAGCCCCAATAGACGATTCCGCAGGAGGCTGCCGAAAGCCCGGCAAAAAGCGACCAGCGAAAAGCCTCCCAGGTTGAATTCTCATCCCCCGCCCAGAACGTGCCGTGCGCCTGCGAGCCGGTGAAGCCGGCGCGGCTAAAAGTTACAGGAGCCTTTCCCGCCGATTCGAGTAGGTCTCCGTAGGCGCGAGCGTAGTGAACCGGAAACAGATTATTTCCTTCATCACCGCGAGTGCCGTCGAGGTACCTGAGCTCGCGCCCCCAGGCGTGCTCCCCGCCGTCGGTCTTGAATCCGTCGATCCCGATCTCCTCGACGAGATACCTGCGCTTTTCTGTCCACCAGCGAGCAGCCCGCTCATCGCCGAGGTCCGGCATGAGTCCAAGCGGAAACCACCAGCCCCGGTTTCGATACGGCCGAAGCGAGCCATCAGGCGCCTCTTCCTCAACGAGGTAGCCTCCGCGGATCGCGGCCTCGGCATCGGCCTTGACCTGTCCGGTTGGGTGCGGCCGCATCTTGATAAGCGGGATCTGCCAGAGGATCAAGCGGATGTCCCGGCCGTGTAGCTCGTCCACCATCCCTTTGGGATCGGGCCAGGCTCCCTCAGCGGGGAACGTGAAGTCCGCAAGCCTGAGCGGGCCGCCATCTTCTGCGATCTTGAATTGCGCATCCCTCCACACCGTGAAGGTGCTCTCGTCGCTCCAGGCCTCAATCACGACGATTCCGACGGGAATATCGTGCTCGCGGTGGAGTTCGAACTGGCGCATGACTTCGGCCTGGGTGTTCCATTCGTTCGCGCTTGCCCAGAGCCCGAAGACCCATGCTGGAAGTTCCTTCGGTTCGCCGACTTCACTCAGGAATTTCGCAAGCACCTCGGCAGGAGCGCCTTCATAGAACGCGACTTCAAGCAAAGCCGCAGCACCCGCCACGGCACCAACCATCCCGGCAATCGGAGCATCAACCTCGGCCTCCACCCAGATGCGATCCTTCGAACTTTCGCCAATGTCGAACCACACCCGACGGGAAGTTCGAATGTGGAAACCCCAGCCGCCACCGCCCACGACGTGCGCAAAGGGCATGGGCAGATAGGTCTTTCGCTCCGCGCCCTGGCTCTTGTATTGCTCGAATACCACAGAGTCGAGGCTCGAACCGCGATGATCCAGCGCATCGAATCGCTCGCCGAATCCGGTCACCCTCTCGGCCTCGCCGAGTTGAAGAGCGAACCGGACCCGCAGGTACCTTTCACCGTTTTCCAGCACAGTGGTCGTTCCAGGTATTAGCCGCGACTGTCCGACTGCCGCGACGAACCCCTCGCCTTCAGTCCAGTCGGCGACCGTGAACTCGAACCAACGTGTCGATTGCCCTCGCGCGGCTGGATCGCTGCCTCTGCCGGTGAATCGGTAGCGAATCTTCTCGCGAGCTTTCAGGCCGTCGACCGAGACCGCCCACCCTCCGCTCGCTCTCGCAAGTCGCGCCTGGGCGGAAGCAAGGTGTCCGCCATCCGTCGTCTGTCCGCGAGAAGTGGACGCAGTTCGCTCAAGCGCTACCCGTTCGCGCCTTCCGCTGCGGTCGAGTTCGCAATCGACCGATGTGATCTCGGCGGAAGTGCGCACTCCAAGCCGAAGCACCGATCCGGCCACCGGATCCACCGGAAAGCGCTGCTCGGTATCAACCGAATAGGGGTGCCCGGAGCCGAACGGACGGTGCCGAATCGTCATTGCTTCCCTTCGATGATCCCTAGTTCTACAGCCAGCCGAACATACATGGCGTGAGACCACAACAGCGGGTTTGCAGCCGTACCCCAACGCTCGACCCATTCCTGCTTTCTCGAGGGGTCGAGGAGATGTGAAGGAACCTGTTCCGGCATGGTTCCGTTCGAGTCTGCAGTTCCGGTAGCCCAATTGAGTTGGTCCAGTGCCTTGTTCGTTTCATGCGCATCTGCAAAGGCAAGTCCGAGAAAACAACTAAGCAGCGGCCACTGACCACCACCGAAATAGGTGTCAGCCAGATAGCGGTGTACTCCGCCTTCTACGTTCAATTGCGAGTTGACCTCGCTGATGGTTGAATGGCCGATTTCGCTGCTTGGGCTCACCACCCCCATAGGGCTCATTATCGAAATGAGGCTCGCATCCACTTGGTCCGAGCCGAGCCATTTTGCCAAGTGGCCGTTTACGATTCCTTCGCTCAGAATCCTCGAAGTGGCCCGTTGCGAGGTACTCGAAGCCAATTCAGACAATTCCACAGAGAGGATGCCGGAATCAGCCGCCGCTGACATCCCAGCCGCAATACAACCGAGGGTCGAGACATGCACTTGATCGGGATTTTCTTCCCACCAGTCGAAGCAGGGTCTGTCCCAGGAGCTTGCAAGATATTGAACCGTAAGTTCGATTCCCGATCTCCAGCGCTCGAGACTGAGACCGTGCCTTTTGGAATGCTCGGCTACCGCCCAGAGCCAGGTGCCGTAGCCGTCGAGTTGAAAGTCCCACCAGTCGTCGTCACCATCGGCCCCGGAGAGAGTGAATCGAGTTGGAAGCATCTGCTTGTCAGGTACTGGATCCCCCGCTTCGGCGCGGTCCACGATTTGCCGCACCGAATCTGAGCGCTCTTTCAGAATTGCAGAGCACCAGTCGAAGAAGCGGCTGGCCGAATCGACTTCGCCGGCGGAGGACATCCCATCGGCAATGAACGAGCCGTCGCGAAACCAGCAATAGCCACGATAAGCGGAAAATGTGGGGCTCGCCGGGTATGCGCCCGATTCGTCCTGCAGTGCGCTAATGAGTCTGACGCTCGATCGTGCTAGTCGAGCGAAATCAGACTTTCTGGCTTCTGCAGTCTGATCCGATGTTCCGGACATTTCTTGAATTGCTCCTATTTTCTGCCGTCAAAGGCGCATGGCTGATGGTGGGTCCCGAGGCCGAGCTGACCTCGGGACCCATTGCCCCACTTGTCAGGGCTGTTGAATTCTGCTACTGACCGGCCAGAACCGCGTTTATCCGCTTCTCGGCTGAGGCCAGCGCCTCCTCGACGGTCTTTCGCCCGGCCTGGGCCTCGACCAGTTCTTCGGTCATGATGTCCTGCATCTCGCTCTGGCCGTTTGCAACAACCGGAGGCAATGCGATTCCATCAAGAGCGTCGAAGACCGCCTGGCGGTTAGCCGGCGCACCCTTGTCGAGGTAGGTAGCAAGCTTGGCATCGTCAGAGATCGGCGGCAGCTCCCAACCGGAGTCGAGGCGCACCTGCACCATGGTGTCAGACGAAGTCATGAACTCTGCCCACTTGGTGGCAGCTTCAATGTGCTTCGAGTTGGCCGAAACTCCAATTGCGTTGGAGAACACGGCGCTTGCCTTGGTTCCGTTGCTCGGCTCAACCGCGATGTCCCAATTTGCCGGAGAATCGGTGAAGGCGCCGAATACCCAGATTCCGGTGTGCAGCATTGCGAGCTTGCCGTCCTTGAACAAGTTGGTGTCAAAGTCCGGGGTACCCTGGCCCTGTTCGATTGTCGGCATTGTTGTGCCGCTCTTTTCGACGAGCCACTTGGCCGCTTCGATTCCGGCGGGGGTGTTGAATGCCACGGTCTTGCCGTCATCATTCAGGAACTTCCCGCCGTTCTGTGCGAGCACCTTGTAGTACTCATAGAAGCTCACCGGCTGGTGGTCTCCCCAGATTCCGGCTGCCTGATCGGTGATCTTGAGGGCAGCAGCTTTCTCGTCAGCCCAGGTCCAGTCGTTCGTCGGGTAGGACACTCCCGCAGCATCGAACAGATCCTTGTTGTAATAGAGAACTACGTCGGAGAACGAGCTCGGCAGGGCGTAAGAAGTGCCGTCGGTCGAATAGGCCTCAAGCAGGCTCTGCCGGTAGGCGCTCGGGTTGGAAACCTTCAGCGGTGCAAGCACTCCGTTCGCCTGGTAGGAGGCGTAGTTCGCGTACTCGATGTCGAACACGTCCGAAACAGTTCCCGCGGCGAGATCGGTCTGCAGGGCAGTGCCGTAGTCGCTATAAGGAAGCGTCGTAACATCCACCGTGATGTTGGGGTTCGCCTTCTCGAAAGCGTCTACGATCTTGGCGAGGTTGGCTTCATTCCCGTCGTTCGAAATGAAGTTCGTATAGGTGATGGTGACCGGAGCATCCGGTTCAGCCGGCGTGGCCGAGCAGCCGGTCATAACGAGCGCAGCTACGCCCGTCAAACCAACGACGGCCATGATCTTGCGATTCATGTGAGTGTTTTCTCCTTATTCATTGGTGCCACCCGGGGATCACTTGATCCCTGAGCTTGCAACGCCCTGAATGATGTATTTCTGGGCGAAGATGTAAATCGCCAGCATCGGGATGACGCTGACTACCGAGCCGGCCATGATTACGTCCCAATCCGAGATGTATTGGCCCTGCAGGCCGGCGAGGGCAATCGGCAGGGTCTGTAGCTCCGGGGAGCGAAGGACGATCAGGGGCCACAGGAAGCTGTTCCAGCTGCCCATGAAAGCGAAGACGACGAGAGTCGCGAGGGCGGGCTTGATATTCGGCAGGATGATGAACGCGAAGATTCGAAAGTGACCCGCGCCGTCGATAGTGGCGGCTTCGTCAAGCTCGTGCGGAACCTGGTTGATCGCCTGCCGCAACAGGAAGATTCCGAACGCCGAAGCGAAGGTTGGAAGGAGCGCCCCGAGGTAGGTATTGAGCAAGCCGAAGGACTTCATTTCAACAAAGAGAGGAACTATTAGCACCTGAAGCGGAATCATCATGGTTGCCAAATAGACCGCAAACACGATTCCGCGACCGCGAAATGGAAGTCGGCTGAAGGCGTAGCCGGCGGTCGAGCTGGTAAACAACTGCACCGCGGTAGTAATCGCAGCCAGAACGAAGCTATTGACAATAACCAGCCCGAAAGGGCGCTCGGTGAACAGCTGCTCGTATGCGCCGAGACTCGGGTTCTGCGGGATAATCGCGGGAGCTACGGTCAGGCTCGCATCGGGGGTTATCGAAGTGATGATCGTCCACAGGAACGGGAAGAACATGATCGCCGCCCCGGCAATCACGATTGCGTGGAGAATGATCGCTCCGGCCAATTGCCGAGGAGTCAGGCGGGGCCGGTCATGAATTACAGCGCGCTCAGCCATAGTTCACCCACCGCTTTTGACCGCGAATCTGAATGACCGTGACCGCGAGCACAACAATGAAGAGCAGCCACGACAATGCACTGGCCTCCCCCGCCTTGCCGTAGCGGAAAGTGAGGTCGTAGATCTGCTGCACTACCACCTGGCTCGCTCCGGCCGGCCCGCCGCTAGTCATTGCATAAACCTGGTCGAAGACCTGGAATCCGTTGATCAGCGAGATGATGAGGACGAAGAAGGTGGATGGCGATAGCAGCGGAATGGTCACGCTGAAGGTGCGCCGCCACCAGCCGGCACCGTCGACCTTTGCGGCATCGTAGAGATCGGGCGAGATCGACTGCAGCCCGGCGAGCAGAATGACCATTACAAATCCGAGGTCTTTCCAGGCGGAGGCGAGAATTATCGAGGGCATTGCCCAGTTCGGGTCCGTCCACCAGCCGGGACCTTCGATCCCAAACCAGCCGAGCACTGAGTTCACGGCCCCGCTGCTCGGGTTGAGCAGCCAGCGCCAGACCAGCGCAACAACAATCCAGCTCGTAATCACCGGCAGAAAATAGACGCCTCTAAGGAAGGACCTTCCCTTTAGCGCTGTATTGAGTGCGAGGGCCAGCGCGAGACCGCCGACATAAACCAGCGGAAGGTAACCGGCAATGTAATAGACCGTGTGCAGAAAGATTTCGCCGGTCCGCGGGTCTGTGAGCAGCTTGGAGTAGTTATCTAAGCCGATGAACTGCTGAGGGGCGAGAAGGTTCCACTTGGTGAGACTGATCCAGGCTGCGCCGATCATCGGCCCGAGAGTGAAAAGTGCCAGAGGAATTGCACTTGGCAACAGGAATGCGAGCACCGTGAGCGCATACTTAGTTTTCTGCGATCTGGTTCTTAGCGGCGCGGTCGCACGCGAATGCCCCGGCCGGGAGTTTCTTTCGGCCGGATCCTGGTCGGATCGGATGGGCTGGATCGCGGATAAGGTCACGGCAAGTCCGTTGAATGGTCGGCCTGGCGAGGCGCAACCTGCCCGACGAGTCGCTCGCGAACCAGCCGCCCCTGATCGCCCGCCACCTGTCCTGAGTCGAATGGCGTTGCAAGCACTAGGGCTGCGGCGCCCTGTGCCCAGCTTTCGTCCTGCCAGGTTTCAACCTCCACTCCGACTCCTCGCTTGCTGGGGATGAGCGCGGAGCGCAGTGCGGGTTCGAAGCCGTAGGACCAGTGCTGCCAGCTTGCGGTTCCTTCACCGAGCACTATGACGACTTCCGGATCTACAACGTGGATGATTCCGGCCAGCGCACGGCCGAGCAGGTGCCCGGCCTGACTAAAGATGGCAGCGGCCTTCTCATTGCCGGCATCCGCTGCCGCCCTCAGTGCAGAAATTCCGCTGCCGGTGCTGATCACACCGTTCTCGTGGGCAGAGCGAACGAGAGCCTGCTGCCCGATTATTGCCTCGAGGCAGCCGTGGTTTCCGCAGCTGCACAGCGGTCCGTCTTCAACTATCGGGAGATGTCCGATTTCTCCGGCTCCACCGGCGTGCCCTCGAAGCACAGTGCCGTCGATAAAGATTCCGGCGCCGACTCCGGTTCCGATCGTTACCAGCAGAAAGCTGTCGTGGTTGCGGCCGCGGCCGTAGAGTCGCTCGGCAACCGCGAGGGCATTCACGTTGTTTTCGACCAGTACCGGTAGCTTGAGTTCTCTGCGAAGGGTCGCGCCCAGCGGTACCTGGTGCCAGCCGAGCTGGGTTGAGTCGACCGTTCCGCTCCCCTGAGCATCTACCGAGCCTGGAACTCCGACTCCGATTCCAAGCAGGGGGATGTCGCTGCCGCGGCGCATGAACTCTCTGAGTGCGTCAACCAGATCCATTAGCACGGTGCTTGCTGAGGCGTCGAAGGGTTCGATTGCCGATCTCTGGACAGTGCCGTCAAGCCCGACTTCGACGAAAGCAACGTGATCGGCGACGACCTTGACTCCGATCGCCCTCCCCGCGGAGGAAACGAGGCCGAGCATTCTCGCCGGTCGGCCGCCCTGAGACGGAGAGTGCTCCAGTTCCTGAAGAAGACCATCCGCAAGAAGGTCTCTCGTGAGCTGGGTCATTAGCGCGGGTGAGACATTGAGCGCACGAGCCAGATCTGCTCTAGAGGTTGGCCCCTGGGCTCCAAGATGGGCGAGCACCGCGGAGCGGTTTACGTCTGTGCGAGAGGCGAATCTGCCTGCCATTGGAACACCTTCGTTCGGGAGCGTGGGCTTGACTACATTCAAGGCTTACTTTAGGGGTAAATAAACTCTAAAATGAAGTATGACGGATTGTCAACAGGGATATTTGCCAGTACCGCTTTGGCGGCAAGAGTTCGAGAGGTTCCTCAGGGATCTGGCCGAGACTGCGCAAGGAGATCAAGGAGTGGTGGGGCTCGTCGCATTCGGCTCCACTGCAGATCAGTCCCGACTCGACGATTGGTCCGATCACGACTTCGCCTGGATCACGAAGCCGGGTGCCGAAGCGGCGTTCAGGCAGCGACTTGACTGGCTGCCGAACGCAAATCAAATCGCACTATCGGTCGTTGAGCACCACGGCGGAGTCAAGGTCATTTATGCCGACGGGCACCTCGTGGAGTTCGGGATCGCAAGCCTGACTGACTTTTCGGGCTGGTCCGGAAACCAGATGAGGGTTCTAGTTGATAAGGGCGGGGTGGCGGAAGTTGTGGACGCCATAGCAAGAAAGGAGCCGCCTTCGGGGCTGCCGAACGCGAAGAGGGCCGCGGATCTCTTTCTCTGCCAAATCCTTCTCGGTGTCGGCAGGTTCCGCCGAGGTGAAGTGCTCAGTGCCGCGAGTGCCATTCGAGAGTCCGCGGTAGCTCACTTGCTCTCTGCTCTCACCGCAAGTGAGAAGAGTCAAGAGCTGGATCGGCCCGACATGCCGGGTCGGCCAGATACGCTCGATCGGCCCGACATGCTCGATCGGCTCGACCCTAGACGCAGGTTCGACTTCGTGCACCCTGCAATTGCGGCCGAGATCGAGACGGCATGCCGGTTGGATCCGGAATCGGCGGCGCTCCGGCTGCTCGAAATCGCGATCGAGCGTATTCCGCAAATAGATTCACCGGCTCTCTCCGCCGTTCGGCGAAAGCACGGCTGGGAGGGCCGGCGTCCCGGCGTCTAGGCGGACTTTTCGCGGCGCTCCGGCTTGCGGGGAACAATGGTCGGTGCCGCGTTTTCGAGGACCGTCTGCCTGGTGACTATGACGCGGTCGACATCCGGATTCGAGGGGACCTCGAACATTACCGGGCCGAGGACTTCCTCCATGATGGCGCGGAGTCCGCGAGCGCCGCTTTGGCGAAGTACGGCGAGGTCTGCGATCGCTTCGAGGGCCTCGGGCTCGAACTCGAGCTGAACGCCGTCGATTTCGAACATCCGCTGGTACTGGCGAACGAGCGCGTTCTTCGGGACGGTGAGGATCTCCATGAGCGCCTCGCGGTCCAGCGGAGCGACGGAGGCGACGACCGGCAGGCGGCCGATGAACTCGGGGATGAGTCCGAACTTGTGCAGGTCCTCCGGCAGCACCTCGCTGAACAGGTTTACGTCATTGCCCTTGATGTGCAGCGGGGCGCCAAAGCCGATGCCGCCCTTGCCTACGCGGTGCGAAATGATCTCTTCCAGCCCCGCAAAGGCACCGGCCACTATGAAGAGCACGTTAGTGGTGTCGATCTGGATGAACTCCTGGTGCGGGTGCTTGCGGCCGCCCTGCGGCGGTACCGAAGCTACCGTTCCTTCGAGAATCTTGAGCAGAGCCTGCTGCACTCCCTCTCCGGAGACGTCACGGGTGATCGAAGGATTCTCTGCCTTGCGGGCGATCTTGTCGATCTCGTCGATGTAGATGATGCCGGTCTCTGCGCGCTTGACGTCGTAGTCCGCGGCCTGAATGAGCTTGAGCAGAATGTTTTCGACATCCTCGCCGACGTATCCGGCTTCGGTGAGCGCAGTCGCGTCGGCTACCGCGAACGGCACATTGAGCCTGCGCGCGAGGGTCTGCGCGAGATAGGTCTTTCCGCAACCGGTCGGCCCGATGAGCAGGATGTTGGACTTCGCGATTTCGATCTCGTCTGCGGCAGCCTCGGCGGGCATGATCGCTTTTTCTGAGCGAACCCGCTTGTAGTGGTTGTAGACGGCAACTGAAAGCGCGCGCTTGGCCTGCTCCTGGCCAATCACGTATTCCTCGAGGAAGGCGAAGATCTCCTTTGGCTTTGGCAGTTCGAAGGATGCGGTGGCTTCCGCTCCGGACTCTGTGAGTCGCTCCTCGATGATCTCGTTGCAAAGCTCAACGCACTCGTCGCAAATGTAAACGCCGGGGCCTGCAATGAGCTGCTGAACCTGCTTCTGGCTCTTGCCGCAGAACGAACATTTCAACAGGTCCGCACTCTCGCCAATACGTGCCATGTTCGCCTCCCTTTGAGCACAACCGATTCAAGTCATCGGCGACTTCCTATGAGCCTAACCCGCCGCGGGGACAGCCGCTGAATGTTGAGCTAATTCGCCGATTCGGCGTGCCGCCTATGATGGGAATATCGGTCCGAACTACCTGGAAAGTCGATGACCCGATTCGAACGTGTTGTGCGAGGCGGAATCGCCGCGCTGGTTTCCGTTTTCGTCGCGGCCTTTTCGCACGCTGCAGCCGGAGGCCAGTTCCCCGGCATCGGCGGCCTTGTGCTTAGCCTTGTCCTCTCGACACTGGTTTGCATTGCGCTCGCCGGTCGCAAGTTGCGGCTTGCAAGCTTGTCGGCTTCCGTCCTGCTGAGCCAGGGAATGTATCACTGGCTTTTTGGTGGGATGCCCGACTCGGCAATCTCGACTTCCGTCGCGCCCCAGCTCGGCCACTCGCACCTGGCAGGCTCAAGCCTGCCGGTAGGTGCAGCACACGCGCATACTTCGACCGAAATGCTGCTCGCGCACGTCTTCGCAGCGGCGGTAACTGTTGTGGCGCTTGCATTCGGCGAACGCGCAATGCTCGCAATTGCTCGGGTGGCAGGCAGGTTCCTGATTCCGCACCTCGCCAGAGCAATTGATCCGGAATTGCCGGCCGCACCCGCGCACCCTGCGGTCTCGCGAACGCAGACTGTTCGGACCAGACAGGAAATTCTTGATCATTCAGGTCTGCGGCACAGGGGCCCGCCGATTCTTCTCGGCGTCTGAACGAAACCCCGCGCAAATCGCGCAACCGCAAGATTGGCCCGCTTGAGCGTGGCCGAAAGGACCTCAAATTGAAGAATAAATTAGTCATTGCAACGGCTATGGGCGCGGCACTCGCACTTAGCCTTGCCGCCCCTCTGTCGGCTTCGGCCCACGTGACCGTGAGTCCGAATACGGCCTCTGCGGGCTCCTACGCGCTGCTGAACGTGAAAGTGCCGAACGAATCCGCAACGGCGGTAACCACCAAACTGGAACTCTCGCTGCCGACCGATACTCCGCTTTCGAGTGTGAGTTACGTGCCGGTGGCGGGCTGGACCGCCGAGCTGGTTCGAACAACTTTGCCGACCCCGGTCAAGGTAGGCGAGAACACGATCACCGAAGCGGTGACCAAGGTCATCTGGACCGCAGAGACTGGATTCGAAGTCTCGGCGGGGCAACTGCAGGTATTCCCGCTCTCCATCGGGCCGGTGCCCAGTGTCGGGTCGCTGACCTTTCCGGCGGACCAGTTTTACAGTGACGGGACGATCGTTTCCTGGAACGAGTCGGGGTCGGGAGCCGAGCATCCCGCTCCGGTCCTTTATGTGAACGACGCCCCTGCCGCCGACCATCACGGCAATGATTCTGCCGATGACGGGGTGTCGGCCGCGGGTCAAACCGGCGTGGACGTCCTCGCCCGCGGATTCGGCATCGCCGGGCTCGTGATTGGCGCGATCGGAGTCACGATCGCCGCAGTCGCACTCAGAAGGAAGGCAAGCTAAGCAAATGCAAAGCATCCTGCGTTCACTCTCGATCGCCGGGATTCTCGGGGTTGCGGCGGCACTCGCCGTCGCAACCCCGGCCTCGGCGCACAACTATTACGTCTCCTCGACCCCTGGAATGAACGAGACCGTAACGACCCTGCCAGACCAGTTCATCGTCACGACCAACGACAATCTGCTCGAACTCGGCGACTCGAGCGCCGGATTCATCATGGAGGTCAAGGGTCCTGACGGTCTCTATTACAGTGACGGCTGCGTTACGGTAAGCGGACCTTCAGTCTCGATGGCCGCCGCTCTCGGTCCGGCCGGCGCCTACACAATGAACTGGCAGGTCATTTCAGCAGACGGGCACACGGTCTCGGGCTCCGTTCCGTTCACCTGGCAGCCGACTGCCGACCAGCCGCTTTCAACCGGAGTAAGCACTCCCCCAATGTGCGGCAAGCAGGCCGTGCCGCCCGGCGACAGTCAGTCGAGCACGATCCCGGTGGAGGACCTGCTTTGGATCGGCGGCGGAGTGGCCGCCGTCGTGGTCGCCTCACTCGCGGTGCTGTTCCTGCTTCGAAAGAAGCCCGAAGACTCGCGCCCTGACAAGCCCTGAGACGCCCGAAGACTCGCGCCCCGAGAAACTCTGACAAACCCTCAGGCGCCCGAAGGCTCCGCGAAGTAGCCGCTACTCCTTGGTAGCGGTTACCGGGTGCGCTGTCTTGCGACTCGTGAGCACCTGATCGATCAGGCCGTACTCGAGAGCTTCTTCGGCGCTCAAGATGTTGTCCCGATCGATGTCCTTGTTGACCTGCTCGGGAGTGCGCTTGGAGTGAGCCGAAATCGTCTGCTCAAGCCAGGTGCGCATCCGCTGAATCTCCTTAGCCTGAATCTCAATGTCGGATGCCTGACCGTGTCCGGCATCACCGGTCGCAGGCTGGTGGATCAGAATCCTCGCATTCGGCAGAGCCAGCCGCTTTCCGGGCGCTCCGGCTGCAAGCAGCACCGCAGCAGCCGAAGCGGCCTGGCCGAGGCAGACGGTCTGGATCTGCGGGCGGATGTACTGCATGGTGTCGTAGATCGCTGTCATGGCGGTGAAGGAACCGCCGGGAGAGTTGATGTACATGACTATGTCGCGGTCGGGGTCCTGGCTCTCGAGCACGAGAAGCTGGGCCATGACATCATCCGCCGAGGCGTCGTCGATCTGCACCCCGAGAAATACGATGCGATCCTCAAACAACTTTGCGTACGGGTCCTGACGCTTGTAGCCGTAGGCCGTGCGCTCTTCGAAGCTCGGCAGAATGTAGCGCGACTCGGGAAGGGCACGTCCGAGCGAAGTCGCTCCTCGGGCCGCCGAGGGCAATCCAGTTGGGTTCATCCTGGTGAATTCCATTTCTCTTACTTGTTGCCCTTCTCGCCGGTTCCGCCGCCGCCGACCACGTCGCTTGCGAACTCTCTCAAGTGGTCGACGAAGCCGTATTCAAGGGCCTCCTGCGCGGTGAACCAGTTATCGCGGTCTCCGTCGGCAATGATTTGCGCTACCGTCTTGCCGGTCTGCTCTGCGGTGAGCTGCGCCATCCGCTCCTTCATGTCATTGATGAGCTTGGCCTGAGTCTGGATGTCCGCGGCGGTTCCGCCGAACCCGCCCGAAGGCTGGTGCAGCAGCACCCTCGCATTCGGAGTGATGTAGCGCTTGCCCTTGGTTCCGGAAGAAAGCAGGAACTGGCCCATTGAGGCTGCCATTCCGATTCCGACTGTAACGATGTCGTTCGGCACGAACTTCATAGTGTCGTAAATCGCCATTCCGGCGGTGATCGATCCGCCTGGCGAGTTTATATAGAGGTAAATGTCGCGCTTGGAATCTTCCGCGGCGAGAAGCAGGATCTTCGCGCAGATCTCATTCGCATTCTCGTCGCGCACCTCCGAGCCGAGCCAGATGATGCGGTCTTTCAATAGTTGATCAAAAATGCTGCTGACCAGTGCAGGTTGACTCATGTCTTTTGGGCTCCGTCTCTATTTGCGCCGTGTATCGAATCTATCGGAGCGCAAAGTTTCGGATTGGTGTGTTCGCCCTAGGCAGAGTCGCCGGTTCGCCAATCTCGGGAGCCGGCCGGCGACTGAGTCAGTTGTGGTCGTGACCTTCGTGGTCGTCTTCCATCGACTGGTCGAGCGCCTCTACGAAGTCGGTGCTTGCTGACGGGGCGGTGTAGCCGCTCAGGTCGACATCCTTGCCCTTTGAATCCTTGACTTTCGCTTTGGAGAGTACGAGAGCGAGGGCCTTGCCGCGGGCGACCTCACCGATCATTGAAGGGATCTGGCCATTCTGGTCGAGGATCTTGATGAACTCGCCCGGCTCCATCTGATACTGGGCCGCGCCCTGAACCAGGTACTGGGTGAGCTCGTCCTGGCTGACCTTGACTTCTTCCTTCTCAACTACCGCGTCGAGCAGCAACTGGCGGCGGAAGGTCTTTTCGCTCGATTCGGCAACCTCGGCGCGGTGCACGTCGTCTTCAAGCCTGCCCTCGTTCTCGAGGTGGCGGTGAACCTCGTCCTGAACGAGCTGCTCAGGAACCGGAACCTCAACCATTTCGAGGAGCTTCTCAACAAGCTTGTCGCGAGCCTGGGCGCCCTGACCATAGGTCTTGGACTTTTCGATCTGCTCGCGGATGTCGGTGCGCAGCTCCCCGATGGTGTCAAACGGGCTCGCCATCTGTGCGAACTCGTCGTCGGCTTCGGGAGTCTCACGCTCCTTGACCGCCACCATCTTGATGCTGATCTCGGCAATCTCACCCTCGTGGTCACCGCCCATGAGTGGCGCCTCGAAAGTGGTGGACTCGCCTGCGCTCAGGCCGTCGAGAGCCTCGTCGATTCCTTCGATGAGCTCTCCGCTACCGACCTCGTAAGAGATGCCGCTCGCGGTATCGACCTCTTTGCCCTCAATCGTGGCCCGAAGATCGATCTGCACGAAGTCGCCCGCCTTTGCCGGCCGGTCAACGGTGCTCAAAGTTCCAAAGCGCTTTAGCAATTCCTCGAGCTCGTCCTGAACTTCGTCGGGGCTCACTGTGATCGCGTCGACTTCGAGCTTGAGGCCCTCGTAGTCGGGGAGCGTTATCTTCGGGCGGACATCCACTTCTATTGTGACCTCGAGGTCGCCGCTGAAGTCCTTGATCTCCGGGGTCTTCACGAGGTCGGCGGAGGGGCGGCCGAGCGGGCGCACTCCGACCTCCTCTGCAGCCTGACGGAAGAAACCGTCGAGGCCCTCGCTGATCGCGTGGTTGAGAACCTCGTCGCGGCCGACCCGCTGGTCGATGATCGGGGCGGGCACCTTGCCCTTTCTGAAACCGGGGATGTTTACCTGCTCGGCAATGTGCTTGTAGGCGTGATCGACGCTGGGCTTGAGGTCTTCCGGCGGGACGATAATCGTCAGCTTGACTCTGGTCGGGCTCAGGCGGTCGAGGGTGGTCTTCACGATTCTGCTTTTCTCCTGGTTGAACTGGGGTTTTGTCGGGGCGACAGGATTTGAACCTGCGACCTCCCGCTCCCAAAGCGGGCGCTCTAGCCAAGCTGAGCTACGCCCCGTGGAATTCGGCCGAGCCATCGGATGGCGCTGCGCGCTCTCAAATCGGCCCCGGCAAGTCTATCCGAACTCTGCACCCCGCATTGCCCGAATCCGCCCCAGCCTGTATTAGGATTGCACAGCACGATCGGTTACCAGCCGATACTGCGGGGCGGTAGCTCAATGGTAGAGCCTCAGTCTTCCAAACTGATTACGCGGGTTCGATTCCCGTCCGCCCCTCCAAAAGGTTCCCTCTCTTCCACTCGGGTGCAGAAGTTCACCCAACTAACGCCACGGAGATTGTTGGGATCGCACCGCGGCGGATTAAACGGCGGCGAGCAGCCCGGCTACCGAATCCAGGGCGCCGGGGACGAGGCGAAAGTAGGACCAGGTTCCGCGCTTTGAGCGGGTTAGGTAGCCGGCATCCGTCAGTATCTTCAAGTGGTGGGAGACTGTCGGCTGGGACAGGCCGAGCGGTTCAGTCAGGTCGCAAACGCAGGTCTCTGAATCTTCGTGTGCCGCAATCATCGAGATGATCCGAAGCCTCGCCGGGTCGCCGAGCGCGCGAAGCGAGACCGCGAGGGATTCGGCATTACCCGCAGACAGCGGCTCTCTCGTAATCGGGCTGCAGCAGGATTGCAGATCGCGAATCGGAAGCAGATTGGTAGAAGACATGTCCAAATTATTGCATATATCGATGAACATCGATGTATTATGAATTCACTTACATTGATCAACTTCGATGAAGGGGGGTAGAGATGGCCGACGGATGCTGCGGCACAGACGCAAGCTGCTGCGAAGGCTGCTGCGAAAACGGCTGCTGCGAGACCAGTTGCTGCTGAACCCGCAATGTAGCGGTGCTCAACCTCGCACAAAACACGAGGTTGAGCACCAAAACTTTCAAGAAACTTGCATTTCAACCCGTGTAATAAAGAAGCTTGTCTCCTAAACTAGGGGAATTGATCACCCCCCCCGAGATCAAACCGCTGGATGCCACACCCGAACCCTGTGGCGAAAGGCTATAGGTAATGCAATGACAACTACCCTTGAGCAAACTGAAACCGAAATGCCCCCGTTCGGCTGGTACCCGGATCCCACCGGTCTTCCGATGCTCCGCTGGTGGAACGGCAGCAGCTGGACCGACCAGCTTGAGGAACCCCGCCCCGAGATTCAGCCTGCCGCTGGCTACTCAACCAGTGAGCTGGGCAATCACAAGAAATAGTCAGCCCTGGCTCAGGCTTGAATAACTAACGCTGCCGCCAACCATGGTGAGCGCGACCGGCATCGCGCGCAATTGCTCCGCGCTCGCTGATTCAGGGTCAGCATCTACTGCCACCAAATCCGCACGCTCGCCCACTTCGATACTCGAGCGGACACTCGCCGCGAGGGCTTCATCAAAGCTCAGCTTCTGTTCCGGGTGCCAGGCCGGCCGGTCGTCATCCGTGCGGAACAAGGCCGCGGCCATCGCTCGCCAGGGGTCCAGGTGCGCGACCGGGGCATCCGAACCAAAGAGCAATTGAGCGCCCGCGTCGACGAGGCTGCGCCAGGCGAAAGCGCGATCCGCACGGTCTGCCCAATAGCGATCGGTCACATCCCGGTCATCGACAGCGTGCTCCGGCTGCACGCTCGCAGCAACACCAAGCGCGGCGAACCGGTGGAAATCCTCGGTTCGAACCAGTTGCGCGTGCTCGATTCTGCCGCCGCAGCCGACCGCCTCGAAACTGTCGAGCGCCAGGCGATTGGCTTCATCGCCGATCGCGTGAACTGCCGGAATGATTCCCGAAGCACCGGCCTGAGCCATAAGCGGTCGCAGTTCGCTCGGGCCGACCGTGAGGATCCCGAGGTCGTCGGTTCCGGGGTACGGCTCGACGCAGAAGGCGGTGCGGGTGTTGAGCGATCCATCGGTGAGGATCTTGAACGGACCCACCTCGAGCAGCCCTGCCTCGTCAAGCGGAGTGCCGGTCTTGTAACCTGCGGCGATGGCGGCATCCAGATCCTGCCGATAGATTCCGGCCTGAATTCGCAAGGTAGAAAATTCCTCGCCAAACCGCCTCGACCAGCTCGCGATATTGTCAGCCATTTCGAAATCGATTACCCCGACCACTCCCCTCGCCGCGGCGGCGAGTGCAGCATCGGCCACCCAGCGATCTCGGGTTTCTTCGGTCACATTCCTGAGGCTCGAGACGACCCGGAAGCAGTCGTCTTCTCGAAGCAGCCCGGCGCCCTCAAAGCCGAATCGGGCGAGCGCGAGGGAGTTGAGCCAGCAGCAGTGCAGATCGGCGCTCACCAGCACCGCCGGCACGTCCGGCACCAGACGATCAAGCAGCGCAGCGGTCGGCTGATCGGGCCAGAGCCCGTCCCTGAAGCCGTGGCCCTGCAGAATCTCGCCCTCCGCGATCTTCGAAGCCGCGAGGTGCTTCGCCATCATTTCTGCGGCTTCGGCGGCCGATTTCGCCTGCGCCAGGTCGACTCTGCGCAGCGCGAGCGCCTGCTGGTCGAAGTGCACGTGATTGTCCCAAAGCCCGGGGAACAGCCAGCGCCCGCCGAGATCTACTACTTCGCCCTGAAGTTTTTCGGAGCCTGATGGCGCGATCGAGGCGATCCGGCCATCCGTCACCTGGATCTGGACGAGCTTCTCGCCCAGTCGCGCATTGCTGATGCTTGTCATTGGATTCCGTTCACTCTGCGCATGTCTTCGGCGAGCCTCGGGTGCGAGTAGTTCGCGCCGTGGGCGAGCTCCTCGACGACGTTGTGTTTGATCTCGTCGGTCTTGTTTTGGCTGAGCTTGAGTCTGGCTTCGAACCTCGTCACGACCATTCGGAACCCGACCGTTCCGTCGAAAATGCTGCGCCCGTACTCTTCGTTGTCGGCAAGGAGCTTCGGATGCGGCATCGGGTGTTCGAAGTGCCCAACCATTCGATCCAGCACGGCCCAGTTCTCTTCGTCGCTAAGTATCTCGGGAACTCCGTAAAGGTGTGCCGTGGAGTGGTTCCAGGTAGGCACCGCGGGAATGTCCCCATACCAGCCAGGCGAGATGTAGCCGTGCGCGCCCTGCACGATCATGAGCAACTCCCCTGAGCCGAGCTCGAGGGTCCGCTCCTCGGGCCGGCCTACGTGACCGACGACTGAAATCTCGGACCGATCTTCCTCGAGCAGCACCGGATAGTGGGTTGCGATCATGCCCTTTGAGGTGTTTGCGACGATCGTCGTCCACGGGTTTTCTCGGATGAGCTTCTTTACTTCTTCAGGATCTTTAGTTACGAAGTGCGGTGTGTAGCGCATTTCAATAGCCTGCCATCTTCAGGGGTTGCGCGGTGCAGGTTGCACGGTGCGGGTTGTGCGTTGCGGGTTGCACGGCTAAGCGCGCGTCTTCTGGCGCGACCTCCGCGGCTCACGCCTGGCACTTCGGGCACCAATACAGTTTTCTGCCGGCAACCACTTCCACAACGATGTTCGTGCCGCAAACCCGACAGGGCAGTCCGGCCCGCTGGTAAACCCAGTGCCGATCCGCGCGATTGGCGAGCGCCCTGGCGTGGTCGGCCTCGTTGAGCCCGTCCATGGTGAGAATCTGTCCTGTCTCTACGCCGATTCGAAGCAGCTTCACCCAGTCGCGCCATAGCTCTCTCAGGGTCTCTTCAGGCAAGTCGGTTGCCAGAGTGTGGGGATTGATCCTGGCGCGAAATAGCATCTCCGCTCTATAGATATTGCCGATTCCAGAAATCACCTTCTGGTCCATTAGCAGCGGTGCGATGGGCGTTCGCTTCTTTCCAGCGACCTCAACGAACCTCTCTTCGCCGAGGTTGACGTCGTCAACCAGCGGATCGGGGCCGAGAGCGCCAACGACTTGCGATACCCCCGCTTCGTCGAGCAACTCGCAAATGGTAGGGCCGCGCAAGTCTGCGACCGCGGTGTCTACCAGCAGACGCACCCGAACCTGCCCGATTGGTTCTGGTGGAAATCTGCCGAGCTCCGGTTCGGAGTTCTCGATCTCGGCCATCCGAAGTCTTGTTCGCCTTGGTGCGCCAATGCTTCCTAGAGAATCTTCATGCTCGCCGACCACGCTCGAGTGATTGTCTGACTTCGAGGCGGCAGGAGTTGTGAGCGCGGCACCAGCCTGAATCTCGCCAGCGAAGTCCCAGGCTCCGTAGATGCCAAGGTGAACTCTCAGCCAGAGATCATTGTCGAAGCCGAGGAAAAGGTTCTTGCCAACCGCCCTCGATTCGACCATCGAATGGTTGCTTATTTCCGCCGCACCTTTTGCGAATCTGCCCTGAGGGGAGCTGGCCGAAATCTCTTGGCCCAGAAAATTCCGCTCGAATTGCAAAGCGATTCGGTGGATCGAATGACCCTCTGGCAATTCAATCGACCTGCTTGCCGGCGATCGCTCCGGTGTCTTCGAACTCGGCAAGTTGCGCAATCCGTCTCGCATGCCTCTCATCGCCCGAGAACGGAGTGGCGATGAACAGGTCGATGAGACTCAGCACGTCTTCGATCGGATGCTGCCGGGCGCCGATTGCGATTAGGTTCGCGTCATTGTGCTCCCTGGCGAGCTTCGCGGTATCTTCACTCCAGACGAGCGCCGCCCTCGCCCCGCGCACCTTGTTCGCGGCCATCTGTTCGCCGTTGCCGGAGCCGCCGAGCACGATTCCGAGAGCCTCAACCCCCGCCTGCTGGTCGGCAATCGTGCCGATCGCCGCGTTTATGCAAAACGAAGGGTAGTCATCGAGCGGGTCGAACTCCTTCGGACCGTGGTCGATTACTTCGTGGCCCGCGGCCCTCAAATGCTCCTGAATCTCCCGGCTGAAATCGAGCCCCGCATGGTCGGTGGCGATATGGATGCGCATGCTGCCAGTCTAGATAGCCCGGCTCCGCGTCGCCCCGGTCTTCAATGCTGCGCAGGCTAGCGCTGCAGCCACGCGAGTACCGCGAGCACGCGGCGGTGGTCGGTACCGGAGTCTTCGAGGCCGAGTTTTTGGAAGATCGCGGTGATGTTCTTTTCGACGGCGCCGGTGCCGACGACGAGAGCGGCGGCGATCGCGGTGTTGGTGCGGCCTTCGGCCATCAGCGTGAGCACTTCGCGCTCACGAGGAGTTAGGGTTTCGAGCGGGTCGAGGCGGCGGCCGAGAAGTTGCGATACGGCCTCGGGGTCTAGAACAGTGCCGCCGGAAGCAATCCGGTCGATCGCCTCGCGAAGTTCGTCGAGAGAAGCGACGCGGTCCTTGAGCAGATAGCCGACTCCCCCGCTGCCGTCCGAGAGCAGCTCTCGCGCGTAGACGACCTCGACATACTGCGAAAGCAGCAGGATGCCGATCCCAGGTCTGATCTCGCGGGCGCGAATAGCTGCGCGCACGCCTTCGTCGCGAAAGTCGGGCGGCATCCGCACATCCAGCACTGCGATATTTGGTTTGAGTTTCGGCAGTGCCTCGAGCAGGCTGTCGGCATCACCGAATGAGCCGACGACCTCGACCCCGGCCTCGCCTAATACTCGCACGAGTCCTTCGCGCAGCAGCACCGAATCGTCGGCGACTACCGCCCGCAAACTGCTCATACCTCAAGCGTAGGGCGAGGCCGGGGCCTGTCGGTCAGTAGGTCACCGGGAGGTGGCCGATCGCGACGGTCGGGCCGCCGTCAGGACTGTCGAGCTCGAGGGTTCCGCCGAGACCGCGCAGGCGCTCTTCGAGGCCAGCCAGCCCGTGACCTTCGACCAAGTTCGCACCGCCGTGGCCGTCATCCGTCACCTTGACATCGAGCCACCAGTCGTCGCGCTCCGGCAGTCTGCGCATTGCGATCTCGACCCCGATCGCGCTCGCTCCCGAGTGCTTGGTGGCGTTGCTCACAAGTTCGCTCGCGACGAAGTAGGCATTGCGCTCGATCTCCTGAGGCAGCTCCACCGAAGCGTCGAGTTCGCTCTTGACCGTGACCGGCAGGGTGCTTCTGGAGGCAAGCGACTCGAGTGCCGCGACGATCCCGCGATCGAGCAGGATCGGCGGGGCGAATCCGCGGGAGAGCGCGCGTAGCTCGTCGAGCGCCTCCTGCGAGCGCTGTCGCGCCTCCGCAATGAGCTTTGCCGCTCCCTTGGGGTCGGACTTCAATTGCCGCTCTGCGGCGGCGAGGTCCATTTGAAGTCGAACCAGCCTCTGCTGCGGACCATCGTGGATGTCCCGCTCAAGCCTCCTAAGCGAGTGCCCCTCTGCAGACACCGCGGCTTCCCTCGACGCACTCAGGTCGGTCACCTTTACCCGCAGGTCCTCGGATGCGAATTTGCCGAGCACTCCGCGGGCAATGACGTTGTGCAACAGAACGAGCCCGTGGACTACGAAAGGCAGGGTAGCGAGGAAGACCAGGCCCAGAGTCAGCTGGAACAGGCTGTCAACCATCCACCGGTCAAGTGCGCCGTCGACCGACACGCCGAACACGCGAAACAGAATCCTCGAGAGGAACCAGGAGCTGCTGCCATCCGGCACGATCGTGAAGCGGCCCCAGATCCAGTAGGTCGTGCCGCCGAGACCGATTGCCAGCCAGAGGATCGTCAGGGTCCAGGAAACTATCGAAACGATCGAGTTGATGAGGATCGTGTGCAGCGAGTAAAGCCAGTAGTGGCCGTTCCCGAAGAGCGAACGCACCCAGCCCCAGAAACCGGGCTCAACCGGCCATGCCGGTCTCGCTATCGCCGGTCGACCGGCCCACTGCAGCCTGACCAGTTCGAGGGTTCCGAAGCCGCGGCCAACATAGAGCAGCGCGGCGAGGAAGACGAAGCCGAAGAAGATCGTCACGAGAGTGGCAACTCCGGTGTTCAGTAGGCCGGTTGCGACTCCGAAGCCGATCATCGCAATCGGCATTGCCAGCAGGAGGAAGCCGAGCTCTCGCGGTACACCCTTCCAAAGGCGCAGGTAGAGGTTTGGCTTCACAGGTTCAAGAGTGGCAGATTCCGGTCTGCTCGGAGCAGGATCGGTGTTGGTAATGAGTTCTGTAGTCATGACTCCAGATTCGACGAACAGGCCGGTTGGCAACATCCGGCCCGCGCCCGAATTCGGGGTGGGGTTAACCCCCTTAGTCGAAGATGGGATCCCTCGTGCGGGAGCGCTTGAGTTCGAAGAACCCGTCGTAGGCGGCGGCCGCGACTACGGCATCCCACAGCGCGACGGCCTGTTCGCCTTTGGGCGCCGGGGAAATGACCGGTCCGAAGAAGGCGGAGTCGCCGACCGCGATTACCGGGGTACCGACATCCTGTCCGACCCGGTTGATTCCTTCGAAGTGGCTGGCGCGCATTTGGGCGTCGTACTCGTCGCTGTCCGCGTACTTGAAATATTCAGAGGGCAGACCGAGCTCGGCGAGGGCGGCAGGGATCACTTCGTCGGGATTCTTCGAGCCTCCAGGGTGAATTCGCTTGCCCAGAGCGTCATAGAGCGGCTTTACCGCCTTCTGCCCCTCAAGTTCCTGTACCGCGGCAACGAGCCGGGTGTAGCGAAGAGCACGCGGAAAGAATGCGCGACTACCTTCAGAGGGTTCCTTGTCCTCATTGAGCACCGCAAGGCTCATCACGTGCCAGGTCACATCCAGATCCCGCTGCTTCGAGACCTCGTCCACCCAGCGGCTAGTCATCCAGGCCCAGGGGCAGGAAGGGTCGAACCAGAAGTCAACTTTGAGCGGACCGGTCGTCTGCGATTCCGGCCGGATCGCAACCGGCTTGCGCGAAACTGATGAATTGTCATTTGGCATGAGTTCAGTTAATCATCCGCACGCTCCCGACGCAGACCGCAAGTACGCCAGATTCAAACCGCTAGAACGCGCGCCCGGCACAGACCGCAGCAGAATCCATCAATCAATCAATCACCGGATGCCCCGACCAGCCACCAGCAACTAGTCTTGAACTCGGCGATCGCCGCCATGAGCGCGAGGCCGATTCACGACCGCAACCTGATTGCGAACTTGCACAAGGAGAACCCAGTGCCCGGAGACAACCTCACCCGAATTGAAGCCCAGGAGCGCAAGGCGCTTATCGAGGTGGATCGCTACAACGTCGTTCTCGACCTCACTACGGGTGCTGAGGTGTTCCGCAGCACAACCGATGTGAAATTCACCGCGAAAGCCGGATCCTCGACTTTTATCGACGCCTTCACGCGCAAGGTTCACTCGATCGAACTCAACGGAGTTGCCGTCGACCCCTCCGCAGCGGATGGAGTGCGCATCCGGCTCGACAATCTCGCCGAGGAAAACTATCTGACCGTCGTCGCGGATGCCGAATACACCAACTCGGGCGAGGGACTGCACCGCTTCGTCGACCCGGTCGACAACGAGGTTTACCTCTACTCCCAATTCGAAGTGCCTGACTCGCGACGGGTCTTCGCGGTCTTCGAGCAGCCTGACCTCAAGGCGACCTTCCGCTTTACCGTCACCGCTCCGGCAGCGTGGGAAGTCGTGAGCAATCAGCCGGTGGAAACCCGCAGCACGAGCGGTGACAAGGCAACCTGGGTGTTCAAGTCCACTCCGCGGATCTCCTCCTACATCACCGCGATCGTGGCCGGCCCCTACGCCAAAGTCGAAAGCGAGCTGAAGAGCCGCGACGGCCGCACGATTCCGCTCGGAATCTACTGCCGCAAGTCGCTTAGCGAACACCTCGACCCGGACAACATCTTCGACATAACCCGCAAGGGCTTCGCCTACTACGAGGAGAAGTTCGACTACGCCTACCCGTTCGAGAAGTACGACCAGCTCTTCGTGCCGGAGTTCAACGCCGGCGCCATGGAAAACGCCGGTGCGGTGACCTTCACCGAAACCTACGTCTTCCGCTCCAAGGTCACCGACGCCATCAAGGAGCGGCGAGTGGTCACGATCCTGCACGAACTCGCCCACATGTGGTTCGGCGACCTCGTGACAATGAAGTGGTGGAATGACCTGTGGCTCAATGAGTCGTTTGCCGAGTGGGCATCCACCATTTCGACTGCGAACGCGACCGAGTGGACCGAAGCCTGGACGACCTTCCAGGCGATGGAGAAGAGCTGGGCCTACCGTCAGGATCAGCTCCCGTCGACCCACCCCGTGGTTGCGACGATCAACGACCTTGAGGATGTTCAGGTCAACTTCGACGGAATCACTTACGCAAAGGGCGGCTCGGTCCTCAAGCAGCTCGTGGCCTGGGTCGGCGAGGACGCATTCTTCGCCGGGGTCGCGGCCTATTTCAAGAAGCACGAGTGGGGCAACACCGAACTCAAGGACCTGCTGGCCGAACTCGAAATCACTAGCGGCCGCAAACTCATCGAGTGGTCGAAGCTCTGGCTCGAGACCGCTGGCGTCAACACGCTGCGGCCGAGCTTCGAGACGGATGCCGACGGCAAATTCACGAGCTTCTCCGTGCTGCAGTCCGCCCCGGCCGACTACCCGACGATCCGCCCGCACAGGCTCGCGATCGGCCTCTACAACCTGCAGGGCGGCAAGCTCGTTCGAGGTCACCGGGTTGAACTCGACGTCGACGGAGAGCGCACCGAGGTGCCGGAGCTCGTCGGAATGGCAAAGCCCGACCTCGTGCTGATCAACGACGACGATCTCGCCTACGCGAAGATCCGCCTCGATGAGGACTCGCTGCAGACCGCTATCGCCCACCTGAAGGACATCGAGAACCCGCTCGCTAGGGCTCTGGTCTGGGGTTCGGTGTGGGATTCGACTCGGGATGCCGAAACCAGCCCGAGCGACTACCTCAAGTTAGTCCTCGGCAACATCGCCTCAGAAACCGAAAGCACCACGATCAGAACGACGCTCACCCAGTTGCTTCAGGTCGCGAGGCAGTACGTCGCTCCGGTGAACCGCGCCAAGGCGATCGAAAAGGTCGGTTCGGACCTCTGGACGCTTGCGAGCCTCGCCGAGGCGGGCTCTGACGCCCAGTTCCAGTTCGTGAAGTTCTTTGCAAACATCGCCTCGACCGGGGACCACGTGGCGGCGCTTCGTGGACTGCTGGGCGGCACCGTACCACTCAAGGGACTGGCGATTGACACCGACCTCAGCTGGGAACTGCTAGAGGGGCTCGTGCTAAACGAAGCCGCTACCGAAGCGGACATCGACGCGGCTCTCGCGAAGGACAACACCGCCAACGGCCAGCAGGCAGCGGCTCGCGCAAGGGCCACCTTCCCGACCGCGAAGGCCAAGCTCGCAGCCTTCTCTTCTCTCGTCGATTCTGCTGAACTGCCGAACGCGATCGTGCGCAATACCGCGCTCGGCTACCAGCACGTCAACGACCCGTCCTCTCTCGAACCGGTAGTGGAGAAGTACTTTGCGTCGCTCACCGAACTGTGGAAGAGCCGCAGCTACCACATCGCCGAGACGCTCATCTTCGGGCTGTTCCCGGCTCCGCTGGCTTCACAGTCGCTCGTCGACGCGACGAAGGCGTGGCTCGCGGCCAACCCGGACATCCCGGCTCTCAGGCGACTGGTCAGTGAGAACCTCGCCGGGGTCGAGCGGGCTCTCGCGGCCCAGGAGCGCGACAAGGGGTAACCAATGGACGAAAAGGGCTGGTCGGAGTTTTGGGCAGGGCTTTTTGCCTTCGTCTCAAGCTGGAAGACGCTCTTCGTAATCCTTGCGATCATTCTCGGCGCCTTCGCGCTGCGCTGGCTGCTGGGGATCATCCTGCGCCGATCGGTGCAGCGGGTGATCTCCAACGTCAAGAAGGCTCATTCGGTCGACGAAACCCAGGAGCTCGCTAGCGCTCCGCAGACGGCGGCTCGAATCGTGCAGCGGTCCCGCACTCTCGGCACGGTGATCAACAGCATGCTCTCGGTCGTTGTGTTCGGCGCAGCCTTCGTCGTAATTCTCGACGTGCTCAACGTTCCGATTCTCGGAATCCTGGGCGCGGCAGGCGTGCTTGCGGCCGGACTGGCGTTCGGGGCGCAGAGCCTGGTCAAGGACATCCTCAACGGAATGTTCATGGTGTTCGAGGACCAGTTCGGAGTGGGCGACGTGATCGACGTCGGAGTTGCATCCGGCACTGTCGAGTCGGTCGGGATTCGGGCGACGAGCATCCGCAGCGTAGACGGAACTCTCTGGCACATTCCGAACGGCGAAATTCTCAGGGTCGGCAATATGTCGCAGGGTTGGGCGAGAGTCATTATCGACCTGCCGCTGCCCTACCACGAGCAGATAGACCGGCTCAAGCAGACGATTCTGGATGCCGCGAAAGAGCTCGCTGCAGACCGAGACTGGCGCAGAAAGATCCTGGAGACGCCGGAAATCTGGGGTGTCGAATCTCTCACCGCGGAGGCGGTCGTGCTGCGGCTCGTGGTCAAGACCCGCACCGCCGACCAGTGGGCGGTCGCTCGCGAACTTCGGATCAGGATCAAGAGCGCGCTGGATGCCATCGGGGTGAAAGTCCCGTCGCTTCGGCGAACGATACTTGAGGACCGAAGGCAGACCCAGGTATCCGACACAGAAAAGAAACCGGCGCAGAAGCCCGAGCAGAAATCGTCGCCGAAGAGCGCGCCCACCTCGACCCAGGGCTCAGCATCCGACAAGAAGAGTTCGTGAGCGACCTTCCGGGCAGTCTCTACCAGGAGATAGGCGGCTCCAAAACCTTCGATCGGCTCGTGACCCGCTTCTACGAGGGCGTGCAGACCGATCCCGTGCTCTGGCCGATGTATCCGCAGCACGACCTCGAGGGCTCAATCCACCGGTTGAGCACCTTCCTGCAGCAGTACTGGGGTGGCCCCGACACCTACAGCAGGGAGCGCGGCCACCCAAGGCTGCAGCTGCGGCACCGCGCCTTCAAGTTGAATCCGGATGCCCGCGACCGCTGGCTCGGCCACATGCGCGTCGCCCTCGAATCCCTCGAGCTGCCGCCCCTGCAGTTCGAGACTTTCTGGGACTACCTCGACCGCGCCGCGCACTCCCTCGTAAACACATTCGAGGAGTAGGCGGACAAAGCCAAATCCGCTCAGTCGGCAGCCAGTACTCGGTGGATTAGCGGCACTCCCGGCCGGTAGGCGAGGTGCACGTAGCTGGGAGCATCGAGAATCACGAGGTCTGCGCGCTGCCCGACGGCGAGCCCGCCGATGTCAGTGCGGCGCAGTGCTGCCGCTCCGCCTGCGGTTGCCGACCACAGCGCTTCAGCGGGGCTCATTCTCATGTCACGCACCGCGACCGCCATGCAGAACGGCATCGAAGAAGTGAAGCTTGAGCCGGGATTGCAGTCGCAGGCGATCGCGACGCGCGCGCCCGCTTCGATGAGTCTGCGGGCATCCGGGTAGGGCTGCCTCGTGGAGAACTCGACCCCAGGCAGCTGGGTTGCGACCGTGTCGGATGCGGCGAGGGCGTCAACGTCCGCGTCAGTGAGGAAGGTGCAGTGATCGACGGATGCCGCCCCCAGCTCGACCGCAAGCCTCACCGCACCTGAGGGACCGAGCTGCGCCCCGTGCATTCTAAGCCCAAGGCCCTTCGCCTTGCCTGCGTTGAGGATTGCGCGAGCCTGGTCCTCGTCGAATGCTCCACGATCGCAAAACACGTCGATCCACTTCGCGTGCGGCGCACAGGCCTCGAGCATTTCGCCGGTGACCAGGTCGACGTAGCCCGCAGGGTCGTCCGCGAACTCGGTCGGCACGACATGAGCGCCGAGATAGGTGGTTTCTGCGGTGAATTTGCCTGCTATTCGCAGCGCGCGCTCTTCGTCTGCGACCGTGAGTCCGTAGCCGCTCTTGATTTCGACCGTAGTGGTGCCCTGGGCGCGCATTTCTGCCACGAGCTTCGCGGTGTTCGCCTCAAGTTCGGCGTCGCTTGCCTCTCGGGTCAGTCTCACTGTGCGGCGGATTCCGCCGGCTTCGTATTTCTGGCCGGTCATTCTCGCTTCAAACTCGTCAGAGCGGTCTCCTGCGAAGACTAAGTGGCTGTGGCTGTCGACAAAGCCGGGGATCACGCAGCGGCCTTCTGCGTCGATTCGCTCGTCGGCTACCGGAGCCTTCGAGCTGTCGCCGAGCCAGGCGACCTTGCCGTTTTCGATCACCAGCGCCGCGTTCTCGAGTTCCGGCCGCTCGGCCTCGTTGGTTACCAGCAGGCCGATATTGGTGATTGCCGTACTCTGCTTGCTCGGCTCGCTCGGCGCGCCTTGCTTGCTCGGCGTACTCTGCGCATCCTGCGTACTCAAGGCATCCCCCTGTGCCGCAGGCCCGCCGAGGCCTCGAGCACGCAGAGGGCGACGAGTCGCACGGTTCGAGAGTCTGGAGTGTCCGCGGTTGAGTCGACCTCGACCAGATCGATCGATGCGACCTGCCTGTGGGCGCCGGCCACTCGAGCCGCGCTGCGGAGTTCGATTGCGGAAATCCCGCCCGGCACCGAGGCCGGGCACGCCGGGGCGACCGAGCGATCGCAAACGTCGACATCGAGATCCACGTGGATCGGCCCACCGGCAGAGCCAGCGATCTCGAGCGCCTCGGCCATGATTTCGGTAATCGGCCTGCGCAGCAGCTCTTCACGAAGGATCACGGTGATTCCGTACTCCTTCGCGCGGGCGGCGTACTCGGCGGAGTTCGCAAAGTCGGAGATTCCAATTTGCACCACCCGCCTGCCATCCAGTCCCGCCTCAATGAGCCTTCGCACCGGGGAGCCGTTTGAGACCCCGTCGCGCAGGTCGTAATGCGCGTCTACCGTGACGAGCCCCGCGGTGGCGAGATTCGCACCGAACCGGCCGAGAGCGGTCGGTACGGTCGCCGCATTGTCGCCGCCGAGAGCGACCACTAATTCGGCGTCGATTGCGGCGATTTGCGCAATCGCGGCCTGCTCATCGAGGTCGGGGTCGGTGACGTTTCCGCAGTCGGCGAATCGCAACTCGCGGCCAGCCCCGTCGACCCCGGCGCTGCCGGCTAATGAGGAGTGGGTGAACTCACTGTATCTGGGGATCATGGCGCGCACGGCATCCGGAGTCTCACCGGCGTTGGTTTTCGAAATCGATGTCCGCCAGGTCGGGACCCCGACGAGAGCGAAGTCGACTCTGCCGCTCGGCGCAGGCCAATTGCCCGCACGCGGCCAGAGCGGGTCTACGGGCAGGCCCGTCGCCGCAGGCTTGCCGGGTGCAGAACTTTCCGGGAGGCTCATTAACCCTCAGTTTCGCGCATAGGCACCCGAACATGAAGCCTCTCGGCAACCTCGATCGCCTCGTCGTAACCGGCGTCGACGTGCCGCAGCACTCCCATTCCCGGGTCGTTTGTGAGCACTCTCGCGAGCTTCTGTGCGGCGAGTTCGGTACCGTCGGCAACCGTCACCTGGCCGGCGTGAATCGAACGTCCGATCCCGACGCCGCCGCCGTGGTGGATCGAAACCCAGGTCGCTCCGCTCGAAGTGTTCACGAGCGCGTTGAGCAGCGGCCAGTCGGCAATCGCGTCCGAGCCGTCCTTCATCGATTCGGTTTCGCGATACGGCGAGGCGACAGAGCCGGAATCCAGGTGGTCGCGGCCGATCACGATCGGGGCGCTGATTTCACCGGACGCCACGAGCTCGTTGAAGCGCAGCCCGGCCTTGTCCCGCTCGCCATAGCCGAGCCAGCAAATCCGCGCCGGCAGCCCCTGGTAGTGGACCCGCTCCCCCGCCATGCGGATCCACCTCGCGAGCGACTCGTTCTCGGGGAAGAGCTCGAGCACCGCCCTGTCGGTGACCGCAATGTCCCTCGGGTCGCCGGAGAGCGCCGCCCAGCGGAACGGCCCCTTGCCTTCACTGAACAGCGGGCGGATATAAGCGGGCACGAAACCGGGGAAGGCGAAGGCGTCGGCGAAGCCCGCAGCCTTCGCTTCGGTGCGGATGTTGTTGCCGTAGTCGAAGACTTCGGCCCCGGCCTTTTGAAAGCCGACCATGGCTTCGACCTGCTTTGCCATTGAATGCCGGGCCGCATCCGCGAAACCGACCGGGTCCTTCTTGCGGGCGGCATCCCACTCGTCGAAGCTGTACTCGATCGGCAGGTAGGCGAGCGGGTCGTGCGCACTCGTCTGGTCGGTGACGATGTCGATTTCAGCCCCTCTGGCGAGCAGTTCGGGGAAGACGACCGCGGCGTTGCCGAGCAGTCCAATGCTGAGCGGCTTCTTCGCGTCGCGGGCGTCGTAGGCAAGCTGCAGCGCCTCTTCGATCGACTTCGCTTCGACGTCGAGGTAGCGGTGTTCGAGCCGGCGGGCGATTCGCGAAGGGTCGACCTCCACACAAATCGCGACCCCGTCGTTCATGGTCACCGCCAGCGGCTGGGCGCCGCCCATTCCGCCAAGACCGCCGGTGAGGGTGATGGTTCCGGCAAGGGTCCCGCCCGGCCGCTTGGCTGCGACCGCGGCGAAAGTCTCGTAGGTGCCCTGCAGAATCCCCTGGGTGCCGATGTAGATCCAGGAGCCGGCCGTCATTTGGCCGTACATGAGCAGCCCGAGCTTTTCGAGCCTGCGGAATTCGTCCCAGTTCGCCCAGTCGCCGACGAGGTTCGAGTTGGCCAGCAGCACTCTCGGCGCCCACTCGTGGGTCTGCAGCACGCCGACCGGCTTGCCGGACTGGACGAGCAGCGTCTCATCGCCCTTGAGGGTCGTGAGCGACTTGACGATCGCGTCGAAGGCCGCCCAGCTTCTTGCGGCCCGGCCGGTTCCGCCGTAGACGACGAGGTCGTCGGGGTGTTCGGCGACTTCCGGGTCGAGGTTGTTTTGCAACATTCGCAGTGCGGCTTCCTGCGGCCAGCCGAGGGTGTGCAGTTCGCTGCCTCGGTATGCCCTTACCGGTCTTGCTCCGATCATTTGAGTTCTCCTCCCGACTTTGCCGCGGCGGCTCTGGCCGCGGTAAGAAACACCTGGTCGACGAGCATCGACCTGGCAGCTTCGATTTCCGGCGCAAGATAGCGATCCGTCGCCGGCCCCTGAACCTCCTGTCGCAGCGCCTTGCGCACGGCGCTGGAAACCGCACCCGGCTCGCTCTCGCGCATGTCCATTGCCCTGGCCGAGGTGAGAATTTCGATCGCGAGCACCCTCGCGAGTCCGTCAATCGCACGCCGCAGTTTTCGCCCGGCGGCCCAGCCCATAGACACGTGATCCTCCTGCATTGCAGAGGACGGAATCGAATCCACGGATGCCGGAACCGCGAGCCGCTTGAGCTCGCTGACTATCCCAGCCTGGGTGTACTGCGCGATCATGTGCCCCGAGTCCACCCCCGGATCGTCGGCGAGGAAGGCGTTGAGCCCGTGGTTTCGGGATACGTCGAGGAACCGGTCAGTCCGCCGCTCGCTCATGCTCGCGAGGTCGGCAACCGCTATCGCCAGAAAGTCGAGCACATAGCCGACCGGAGCGCCGTGGAAGTTTCCGTTGGACTCGAGCCGGTCTCCCAAAGTCACGACCGGGTTGTCGATCGCGCTTGCCAGCTCGCGTTCGGCGACGCTCGTCGCGTGGCTCATGGTGTCGCGGACGGCACCGTGAACCTGGGGTGCGCAGCGCAGCGAATAGGCGTCCTGCACTCGCGTGAAGCCCTCCGGTTTGCTGATCATCGGCGAACCGGAAAGGACCGTTCGAATGTTGGCGGCTGAAGTCGCCTGGCCGGGGTGCGGCCGGAGAGCCTGAATTTCTTCGGCGAATACCGCATCCGTTCCCTGAAGGGCCTCCACGCTCATGGCCGCCGCGAGGTCCGCGGTTGAGACGAGGGATTCGAGATCGTGCAGGGCGAGGACGAGCATTCCGAGCATCCCGTCGGTGCCGTTTATTAGCGCCAGGCCCTCCTTTTCGCGAAGCTCAACCGGCTCTATTCCGGCTTCAGCGAGTGCCCGGCTCGCAGGCATGAGTTCGCCTTCGCGGTTCCTGACCGTTCCCTCGCCAATGAGGGTGATCGCGCAGTGGGCGAGCGGAGCGAGATCGCCTGAGCAGCCGAGGCTGCCGTATTCGCCGACCACTGGGGTGATTCCGGCGTTGAGAATCCTGACGTAGGTCTCGGCGATGATCGGCCGAACACCGGTGCGGCCGGTTGCGAGGGTAGACAGCCGCAGGAACATGGTCGCCCGCACGACCTCGCGTTCGACCTCCGGGCCGCTGCTCGCGGCGTGGCTGAGGACGAGCGAGCGTTGAAGCTGAGCGCGGCTTTCAAACGGGATGTGCTTGCTTGCCAGAGCCCCGAATCCGGTGGAGACCCCGTAGTGCGGAATCGGGTCGGAGGCGAGCGCCTCGATTACCGATCTGGAATGCGCTATCGCCTTGATTGCATCGGGGGCAAGTTCAACTTCGGCGCCTTCTCTTGCGACTGCAACGACCTCGGTCCGGGATGGTGCTCCGACTCCGAGTTGAACCTTGAGGACAGCTTTGGCCATGACTACATTAGAGCCCCATTTCGCCTCGATTCTGCCCGCCTAAGGTCATAAAGTGTCTTGTATTCCAGACAGATTGAAGAGTGCGCTTTGAGCGAAGTCCCCGCGGCGAGAAACACTTTGAGAGTCATCCGTTATCTGGCCTCGCAAAGCGGCCCGGTGCGTGCTGCAACCCTCGGCCGAGAACTCGGGCTGCCCCGATCGAGCGTCTATCACTTGCTCAGCGTTCTGCGAGCCGAGGGTTTCGTCGTCCACTCTCCAGAGCATCAGGGCTACGCGCTCGGACCCCTGCTTGGCGAGATCGGCTCTTCCGTGCTCTCTTCGAGGGCTCTCGCGAGGCTCGCCGGTCCCGTGCTTGAGCGGCTCGTTGCCGAAACCAAGCTCCCGGTAGTCGCCCACCTCGGGCTGCTTCAACACACGGATGTCCTCTACGCCGACAAGATCTCGGCAACAAGGGCTCCCGCGGTCGTCACGAGCGTAGGAGTCCGCCTGCCCGCCCACCTCACCGCGACCGGCCGCGCCATGCTCGCCGCGATACCAAGCGCCCAATTCGAGGCGCTCTACTCTTCTGCTTCCACCGGTTCCACCGAGGATCTTCCCCTCAGGACCCAGTTCGGGCCGAGAACGGTGGCGGAGCTGAGGCAGATTCTCGATGCGACGAGATTGCGGGGCTGGTCGACGGAGGACGGCGATGTCGACCCGGCATACGCTTCGGTAGCAGCGGCGGTAATCGACCACAATGACTATCCGACCGCCTCGATCGGGCTTACTTTTCGGCGCACTCTCGTCGACGACGCCCAGTGGAATCGATTCGGCAGGGCCGTGGCTGCTGCAGCGGCGGCACTGTCGAAACGAATCCGAGGCAACTCCTGAGTTGAGCCGAAGATTCGGTCGGGCAATCCATGCAGGGTGTGAGAATGGAATGAGTTCGGTTCTAACGACTGGCAACTAGCAACAAAGGGGTTGAAGTGGCGGATCAGAAAGAGGCGGCGAAGCCGAAAATCGAAGCAGCGGATGCAATCGTGGTCGGTGCCGGACTTGCCGGACTGGTCGCAACCTGTGAGTTGATCGACGCTGGCAGGAAGGTCATCATTCTCGATCAGGAACCAGAAACCGGGCTCGGCGGTCAGGCCTGGTGGTCATTCGGAGGACTGTTCCTGATCGACTCCCCTGAACAGCGCAGGATGGGAATCAGGGACTCGCTCGAACTGGCCCGTCAGGACTGGGAAGGAGCCGCCGGTTTCGATAGGGATGTCGACAACTGGCCGAGACAGTGGGCCGAGGCCTACCTCAACTTTGCCGCGACTGAAAAGCGGGACTGGCTGCACAAAATGGGAGTGCGATTCTTCCCTGTCGTCGGCTGGGCCGAACGCGGCGGCTACACCGCGACCGGCCACGGAAACTCCGTACCCAGATTCCATATCACCTGGGGCACAGGGCCGGGACTGCTCGAACCTTTCGTTAGCAAGGTGCTCGCGGCCCGATCTGAAGGAAAGGTAGAACTCAGATTCCGACACCGGGTGGACGAACTGCTCACCGAGGGCGGCGCAGTAGTTGGCGCGAAAGGCTCGGTGCTCAAAGTCGATTCCGCAGCCCGAGGCGAAGAGACCAACCGCGAAGTTGTCGACCGTTTCGAACTGCGTTCGAAGGCGGTAATCGTAGCCAGTGGCGGAATCGGCGGAAATCAGACTCTGGTGCGAAAGAACTGGCCGACCCGGTTCGGCAAGCCACCCAAGAGCATGCTCACCGGAGTTCCGGCACACGTCGACGGACGGATGCTCGAAATCAGCCAAAAGGCGGGTGCGAACCTCATCAACACGGATCGGATGTGGCATTACGTGGAGGGAATCAAGAACTTCGCTCCGGTCTGGCCCGACCACGGCATCCGCATTCTTCCGGGGCCCTCGAGCATCTGGCTCGACCCGACCGGCAAGCGGCTGCCTGTTCCGCTGTTCCCCGGGTTCGATTCGCTCGGCACGCTTGAGTATCTGAACTCGAACGGATTCGACTACAGCTGGTTCATCCTCACCCAGGCGATCATCGAGAAGGAATTCGCGCTAAGCGGCAGCGAACAGAACCCGGACCTGACCGGAAAGAGCATCAGCGAGTTGCTCAGGCAGCGGCTCGGCAAGGGAGCAACCGAGCCGGTCGAAGCGTTCAAGGAAAAGGGCGAAGACTTCATCGTCGGAACCTCGCTCGATGAGATACTCGCCAAAATGCAGGATGCCTCCCCCGACTACAAGATCGATGCGGCTCAGGTTCGAAAGGAAATCGAGGCGCGGGACCGCGAGCTGAAGAATAAGTTCGCCAAGGATGCCCAGGTCAACGCCCTTCGCCAGGCAAGAAACTATCGCGGAGACAAGCTCATTCGGGTGGCAAGCCCGCACCGCATCCTCGACCCGAAGGCCGGTCCGCTCATTGCGGTGAAGCTTCACATCCTGACCCGAAAGACTCTCGGCGGTATCGAGACGAACCTCGATGCCCAGGCGCTGGACAAGAGCGGCAAACCGGTGCCGGGACTTTACGCGGCGGGAGAAGTGAGCGGCTTCGGCGGTGGCGGGGTCCACGGTTACCGGAGCCTGGAAGGGACTTTCCTGGGCGGTTGCATGTTCAGCGGTCGGCAGGCTGGCCGCGGGGTCGCCGCAGCGCTATCCTGAGTCCCCATGACTAACGCATCGCCAGGGTGGTACACCGATCCCGAGCAGCCGAACCAATATCGCTGGTGGGACGGAGCTGCCTGGACGGAGCACAGGACTGCGCCAGCGTACTCAATGACTCCGGCCGCACCGCTAAAGGCGCCCGAAGGCACCAACTGGAACACCGTATGGATCTGGATTCTGGTGGCCTTGCCGTTCCTGCCTTCATTGAGCCTGTTGACCGTGAATTGGCAATTGGCATTCGATATTGGCAGGCCGGTTACGGGAGCGCTCAGTCTTCTGACTTCCCCCGGCTATCTGGCGACCTTGATAATCGGTCCGATTTCACTCGGAATTTTCGTCTGGCTTTCCTACCTCGACTGGAAAATACTGAACGATCGGGGCGTTCCGCGACCCTTCCACTGGGCGTGGGGATTCCTATCCGTTGTCTACACGATCGGGCGGTCGGTAGTAGTCCGACGTCGAACCGGAAAGGGCATTTCCCCGATGTGGGTAACGATCGTCTTGTACGTCGTTTACACAATCGCGATGATCGCGTTCCTGATCTCCATTATGACCAGCACGTTCTCATCGATCCTTAGCACTTACCCGATTCGTTGAAGTTTTCCCCTTGGCTGCGGCAGCGGTGGTGGCTGCCGGAGTCTCGGCGGTTCTGGTGGCTGCCGGAGTCTTGGCGGTTCTAGTGGCTGCCGCAGCATCCGCGGCGGCTTCTTGCTTCGGTTTGGAGAACCTGAACCAGGCCCAGACTCCGGCGGCCAGCAGTCCGTAACCGAGATACATGATCACCCAGGTGACCAGCGGAGTCTGGACTTCTCCCCAGCTGAATGGCATGGGCATGAGGAGAAAGAAGAACAAGGCGAGCGCGAGAAAGTAGATTCCCGCCCAGACCCATTTGTTCCAGCCGAACAGCACTCCGCCGTCCAGTCCCCTAAGAGGCAGCAACACAACCGGGAGCGCAGCCAGGGCACCGACCGTGACCGCGCTTAGCGTTTCGGCCATAAAAATCGGAACGAAACCGGTGAGTCCGGCAAGCAGGCTGTATCCGACCCAGCAGACTAGCCCCACTGCGAGAGCCCAGCCGAGGCCAATGAGCTTGACTCTAACCTCGGTTGCGGCCGCCAGGGTCGCCCCGAACGCCAGTCCTACCACGAGGCCGAATACCATGCCAGGCTCAAATCCGACGACTCTCGAGAGCACCACCGCAATGAGGATCACCACGAGAGAACCGAACTTGAACTCTGGGACAGGGTTCAGCCCCGGGTTGGTCTTTCGCAATACTGCGCGGATGACTATCCAGCCGAGAACTCCTTCAATGACGAAGGCGGCGCCCATTGAGGCAAGCATCCGAAGCGATCCGAGGTTCCAGCCGAAGGCCGGGTCCACGAATGCGGAGAGGATAGTCGCAATCGCAAGTCCGAAGGTCAGCGGAATCCACTTCGGCAGTGCTGGAGCGGAGAGGGCCTTAGAGGCCCCCCTGAATGCTTTGCTGACCTTCCCGAAGATTCGGTCGTAGTTCTCACTTAGCGTCTGACCGAGCAGAGCGGACGGCAGTCCTACCAGCAACAAGAGAATTATCGTTACGACGGCGGTTGCAATGAGGCTGCCAGGCGAGACATTCAACTCGGTAAAGGTCTTCATCGTGCTTAGAACACTGGGGCTCGACGGGTTCCCGCTCCACAGCCGGGAACTGGAGGGCTCCTGACTGAATAGACCGGCAGCAGGGGGCGGCAAAATCAATCCCTCGTCTCCGAGATCCTCGCTGACGGGAGGTTCCGGGCTCGGACTTTGAGTCGGCAAAGCAGCAACCAGCTCGACCGTGGTCCTCGCCTCAGCCTCAATGGCGGATCTTGACGATCCCGTCGAAATGAGTACGAACCGGAAATCGTGAACCCCAAAGAAGGTGAGCCCTAATCGCTCAAGCTCATCGGAAGAGAGGGGAAAATCCCAGGTTGAACCCTCGACTCCGGCGATCCTCCAGCATCCGTTGACTCCGGATGGGGTGTCCAGGTCATTGCCAAGATAGTCGTCGCAGGTAACGAGCCTCCCGTCAACGAATAAGTAAATTGATCCGCCATCCGGCGGTGAAATGGTCCCTCTGAACCAGACGCGCTGGTTCTCATCTGCCACCATCTTGCCGTCTGCGTCCGGCTCATCGATCGTGATGCTTCCACCCGCTGCTGCTGCAGGAGTCGGCCCACCGGGAAACTGCAGGAACTGTTCGATCACGGTGAGCGAACCCGCTGTCAGAAGAGCAATCAGGCAGAATCCAGAAACACGGGAAAGCTTCATCGGGGTACCTCTACTTGACTGGTCGGGTGGTTCAGGCAGCGAACGAATTGAGCAAATGCTATCGAGTAACTGACGTACCCAGAAGAGCCGATTGTTGGAACTTCAGACTTGAAGCGTCCAGGCCTTTCTTCGGACCAGAATGTGGCCGCGGCTTGCAGTCAGTCTCGTCCAGGGCCCAGTCTCAAAAACCTTTATGTTCTCTGCTGCCCCTAGAAATCCGAGAGTAAAGGCCGCAAAGGCCGCTCCGGCGGGAATGTGTTCAGTGCCCTCGATTGGGCGGCTCCAGACTTCCGCCCGAACCCGATGCACGAGCTGCTCTCCGGTGTCCGGGGGCACAACGGATTTGATCTCTTCCACTCCTCTGGCTGAGACTCCACTGAGCAGCTCCGAGGAAATCGGGGCAAGCGGGTACCAACCACCTTTGGGCGGAGAGACGCTCGCCCACACCACCGTGTTGACTTCTATCGGCACACCAACCTGTACCGGAGACTCGGGGTTCACGACATCCGCTTTCAATTTCGCCAGGCGGTCCAGCAGTGACCGCACCGGCACTACGACATCAAAGGGCTCCGTCTCGGTCAAAGCGAACGTTCGAAGTCCCAACACCGTCGGCGTATCGTCATGCAACCCAACCGGGTAGAAGACCGCGACGTAAACCGCGAGCACTCCGGAGCCAGCAATCAGGCGCACTGAACCGTCCTCGATCCTTCCGGCGCGACCGAGGAAAGTCTGCAGGTCGCTCAAGGCGAGGGAGTCAACTAGGGAAAAAGTACGGCTCATCTGCAATCTAAACTATCTGCAACGAAGCCTTCACGGTGAAGAACGGACTCGAGAAACCTAATGACTGACCCGCTAGCCGATCTGATCGCAGCTCTCGACCTGACCGACACCAGAGCCAGAACCGACGAAGACATCTTCACCGGGCCAAGTCAATGGATGCCGCACGGCCGAGTATTCGGCGGTCAGGTGCTGGCCCAGGCCGTTGTCGCCGCGAGTCGAACTGTCGCGGATGATCGGCACATCCACTCGCTGCACGGCTATTTCCTTCGGCCGGGAGACATCGAACTGCCGATTACCTTCGCGGTAGATCGGATCCATGACGGTCGATCCTTCTCGACCAGGCGCACTCAGGCCTACCAAAAGGGGCTGCCTATCCTCTCGATGATCGCCTCTTTTCAGGACACCGATCCGGGCCTTGACCATCAGATAGCAATGCCGGAGGTGCCGGAACCCGAATCGCTTCGAAGCGATGAAGAACTACTGGGCTCGATAGACCACCCGGTGGCTCAGTACTGGGCGAAAGGCAGAGCCTTCGAAATGCGCCACGTCGAGATTCCGATCTACCTGACCCCGGATTCAGAGCACACGACCTGCCAGGCGATCTGGATGAAAGCGATCGGCCCGTTGCCGGATGATCCGATCCTTCACCGTGCAGCAATGGCATATGCGAGCGACTACTCGATCCTCGAATCTGTGCTCAGGCGAAACGGACTGGCCTGGGCGAGTGAGGGAGTCAAGGTTGCAAGCCTGGATCACGCGATGTGGTGGCACCGTGACGGTCGAGCCGATGAGTGGATGCTTTACGTTCAGGAATCTCCGAACGCGATCGGCGGCCGCGGCCTCGCCATGGGCAGAATCTTCAGCCGGGACGGCAAGCTGCTTGCAAGTGTCGCCCAGGAGGGCATGATCCGGGTTCCGGAATCCCGAATCAGCCCCACCTAGGGGCCGTTGCGCAGCATCCTCTGGTCTCGTTTGAATGCGATCGGCGCCTCGAAGTAGGGCTCCCAGGCTGCCCGCTCGTGATCGGCGATCCGCCTGGGCCTTGAGGTAGCCGAGTCGATGAACACCATGGTGCTTTCGGCTCGCACTGTCAGCCGACCCTGTGAGTAGACCTCGTAGGAGACGTCAGCGCTTGCTCCCCCGACCGCGCTGATCCACAGTTGCACGTCGACCGATTCGCGGTGGTATTCGATCGGGGCGACGTACTCAACGATGTGACCCGCGATGAGAGTAATCGTGTCCGAGCCGGCCTCTGCGTTTAGCACAGCGGTCGGCGCGGCCTCGCCTGTTACCGGCTTCCAAAACGCCCTGACTCTGGCTTCTTCGAGCAAACGCATTACCTCGACATTGTTCACGTGGTTGTAGGCGTCAAGGTCTCCCCAGCGAAGCTGGATCGGAATATGCATTCGCATTGATTTATTCAGTCTCTGGTCAGTTTGCGGTAGGTGCTGCGGTGCGGGGATGCCGCCTCAGGTCCGAGTCTTGCGATCTTGTCCTGCTCGTAGGCCTCGAAGTTGCCTTCAAACCAGTGCCAGTAGGCCGGGTTCTCTTCCGTGCCCTCCCAGGCGAGGATGTGGGTCGCAACTCGGTCGAGGAACCAGCGATCGTGGGTGATCACCACAGCACAACCCGGAAAGTCGAGCAGGGCATTCTCGAGACTGCCGAGGGTTTCGACGTCGAGGTCGTTGGTCGGCTCGTCGAGCAGCAGCAGGTTTCCGCCCTGTTTGAGGGTCAGCGCGAGGTTCAGCCGGTTGCGTTCTCCTCCGGAAAGCACCCCGGCCTTCTTCTGCTGGTCCGGTCCCTTGAACCCGAACTGGCTCACGTATGCCCTCGACGGAATCTCGGTCTTGCCAACGGTGATGAAATCCCGACCGTCGGAGACGACTTCCCAAAGGGTCTTGTTCGGGTCGATTCCGGATCGCGACTGGTCGACGTAGGAAATCTGCACCGATTCGCCGATTTTGAGCTCGCCGCCATCGAGCGGTTCGAGCCCGACGATGGTCTTGAACAGGGTCGTCTTTCCGACTCCGTTCGGACCGATGATTCCGACGATGCCGTTCCTCGGCAGAGAGAAGCTCAGTCCGTCGATCAGCAGCCGGTCGTCGAATCCCTTCTTCAGATTCTTCGCATCCAGCACCTGGGAGCCGAGTCTCGGTCCTGCGGGGATGACGATCTCCTCGAAGTCGAGCTTTCTGGTCTTTTCGGCTTCTGTTGCCATCTCTTCATACCTGGCGAGCCTCGCCTTGGACTTTGCCTGGCGTCCCTTGGCATTGCTACGCACCCACTCGAGTTCGCTTGCGAGCCGCTTGGCGAGTTTGGCATCCTTCTTGCCCTGAACCTGCAACCGCTCCTGCTTCTTCTCCAGATAGGTGGAGTAGTTGCCTTCGTACGGGTAGAGGTGGCCGCGATCGACTTCGGCGATCCACTCTGCCACGTGGTCTAGAAAATACCGGTCGTGGGTGACTGCGATGACGGCGCCGGGATATTTCGCGAGGTGCTGTTCCAGCCACTGCACGCTCTCAGCGTCGAGGTGGTTGGTCGGTTCGTCCAGCAGCAGCAGGTCGGGCTTTTGCAGCAGGAGCTTGGTTAGCGCTACCCTGCGCTTTTCGCCACCGGACAGGTGCGCAACCTTCTCATCCCCCGGCGGAGTGCGAAGCGCATCCATTGCCTGCTCGAGTTGCGAGTCGAGGTCCCAGGCGTCAGCAGCGTCGATTGCTTCCTGCAGCACTCCCATTTCGGCAAGTAGCGTGTCGAAGTCGGCGTCCGGTTCGGCCATCGCAGCGGAAATCTCATTGAACCGGTCGACCTTGGCCTTGATTTCGCTCACGCCCTCCTGGACATTTTCAAGAACCGTCTTCGACTCATCGAGCTGCGGCTCCTGCATGAGAATGCCCACGCTGTAGCCGGGGCTGAGTCTCGCCTCTCCGTTGCTCGGGTTGTCGAGCCCCGCCATGATCTTGAGAATTGTCGATTTTCCGGCTCCGTTGGGGCCGACCATTCCGATCTTTGCTCCGGGATAGAACGACATCGTCACATCGTCGAGGATGAGCTTGTCGCCTACCGCCTTTCGGGCGCGCACCATCGTATAAATGAATTCGGCCATGCGCTCTAGTCTACGAAATGGCCGGGCGGGCTAAGTTCCTTACCAGTTGATCGGTCTGGTCTTTCCGACCAGACACTTATTGGTGTCAACCGGCGGCCCGATGATGCTCCGATAGCCCTGAGCACTTACTTCGCCGATCAGGCAGGTGTCGTCGAAAAGGATAGAGAACTCGATTGCATCCGCGTTGATCCTAAAAACCTCGGTCTTGTCCGGAGTTACTTCCATCTTTGATTTGTCGAAACCCGCAGACACGAGATTGTCGATGATCTCCTTCCCGACTGGATTGTGCTTCTTCGAAAGGAGAGCCTGATTGACGAAATCGAAGTAGGCCCTGTTCTGCTCAGCGGTGCCGCCAGCCACCAGCTCCGGATCATTTTGCGGTGTGGGAGAAGCACTCGGGTCTGAACTCTGGACGATTTCAGGGACCGGCATTGGCACTTCGTCCCGCTCCGGTGCACAAGCTGAAAGCGCAAACACCAGAGCCAAGACTGTGCTTGCGGCTATTGCGCTTCTCGAAACAGAAAAGAAGGAGGGCGAGGAATCGCGCATCGATTTCAATCGCACTCCTCGCCCGCCTCTCTTGAAAGCACTTGCTCCCGCCAATCACAGAGTCTAAGCGTGACAGGGCAGACTCAGAACGGAACTGACACGGTTTCAAGTTCTTTCTCAGGTGATAGTTCGCCGGCGTCCAGAGCCTCGGTTTCCTGAGTTTCCTCGGGATTGTCTTCGGCCGTCTCTGAAGCCGCATCTTCCGATATCGCAATTGCGTGAACGCTGCGGCTGAACACCGACTTGCCCCAGGACAGGTCGTGGCCGAGCGCATCGGCGTCGATCTCCACGTTGGTTCCGCGCTTCTCACCGCTTTCCCAGTCCCTAATTCGAAGCCGACCGGATACGATCACCCGATCGCCCTTCTGGACCGAACCTACGGTGTTGGTCGCGAGCTGGCGGTAGCTGGTAACGGTGTACCAGTTGGTTCCGTATTCGACCCAGGTCTTTTTCGATTGGTCGAATCGGCGCAGGCTCGAAGCGAGCCTAAAACTTGTCACTGGCAGCCCTTCGGAGGTAACCAGGTGACGCGGAGTGGTCGCAACCAATCCGGTAATTGTCAGTGAATCTGTCATGGTCCGACTATCGGCCTCAGGCGATCCATGCGGATGCCCTTGTCAAAGCTCAGGGGATGATCCTCGGGGACCTGCCAGGTGGAGGAGTCAGGATTCGGACCCGAGAATCACGACGAGGCGATTCGGACATCCGATTCAGGAAGCGAGAACGTACTGGGAGAAACCCTTGCGCACCTTGTTGACCTTGGGAAGGGCAACTGCGAGGCAGTATCCCTGACCGGGGTTCTTGGCGAAGAAGTTCTGGTGATATTCCTCAGCCGGGTAGAAGTCGCCGAGAGGCTCGATGGTCGTGACGAGCCCGCCATCCCAATGCTCGCTTGCCCTTTCGAACGCGGCTTCGAACTGCTTCTTCTGATCTTCGTTCGCGTAGTACATGGCCGAGCGATACTGCGTGCCGATGTCGTTGCCCTGGCGATTCAGTTGCCGAGGATCGTGCAAAGTGAAAAACGCGTCGAGGATGATTTCTGCCGGAATAACCGAAGGATCGAAAGTTACCTGAACTGCTTCAGCATGACCGGTGGTGTTGGCGCAAACTTCTTCGTATGTGGGATTTGGCTTGGTTCCCCCGGTGTAGCCGGAGACCACATCCTGAACGCCTTTGAGGGTGCGATAGACCGCATCCAGACACCAAAAACATCCACCTGCAAGTACGAAAGTCTCCATTTTCTCCTCAATCCTCGAGCGCGATTCAAAACGGCGCTCCGGAATATTCAACCGCGAGCCGCGCTGAACAATTCCAGTCGTAGGCTATCCCTATGGCGTTGCTGACGCATTCATGTGACTGAATTGCGGGCCGGATTTCAGTCAGCACCAGATACCTTGCCGAGCTGGCGGCTGTACAGATTCACAAGATTGGGTGGGATAGCCGTTGGGCTACGTATTCGCGCTTGCCGCCGCGCTGCTTTTCGGGACCAACGGTAGTGTCACCAAGGTCGTAATTGGTGCGGGTCTTGAACCTGCCCAGTTGACTCTGTTTCGAGTCGGCGGCACCGCAATCATCGCCGCGATCGTCCTGCTCTTCAACAATCGCAAGGCGTTCAAAGTCAGCCTGCGCCAGCTTGTGCTGTTGATGATTCTCGGAATCTTCGGAGTCGCGCTGCTGCAGTACACCTACGCAGTGGCTATCGGAATCCTGCCCGTGGGGATCACGCTGCTGATTGAATACACGGCGGTGTTGATCGTCGCCCTCTTTGCGTTCTTCTTTTTCAAAGAGAAGGTGAGAGCGAGGCTCTGGGTTGCGATCGGCTGCGTTCTCATTGGACTGGCCGTCGTAGCCCAAATTTGGGCAAGCGAACTAGTCCCCTTCGGAGTGCTGATGGCTTTCGGCGCATCCGCCTGTCTGGCGATCTACTTTCTGCTCGGGGAGCGGGAAGTCGGAAAAACCTCTCCAATGGCGGTCGCCTTCTGGACGATGTCAACCAGTACCGTCTTCTGGCTGATCTTTAGCGGCTGGTGGCAAATCGACCCTAAGTTGTTCGTCGAGCCGGTTTCAATGAGTGGAAACCTTGACTGGGTCGAGGTTCCGCTCGCAGTCCCGCTCGCCTGGAACGTCATTATGGGGTCTTTCGTTCCCTTCTTCCTTTCGCTGCTCGCTCTTAAATACCTGACGGCAACCGCCGCTGGAATAGTCGCCTCGGCAGAGGTCATTTTCGCCTTTCTCGTGGCATGGCTTTGGCTCGGCGAGACCCTGAACCCGATTCAGATCATCGGCGCCGCTGTTGTGCTCTGCGGAATAGTCCTCGCCCAGACGGCAAGGCTCGACAAGGTGGTGGATGCCGACCTCGCGATCGTCTCGGACCCGGCGAAATCGCTCACATGATTATCAATTTCGGCGTGCCGAGCCAACAGTAGACAGAGTCGGATACTCCGTGAGATCGTAAGACATTCGGTTCGATGAGAGGATCCGCAATGAAGCTCACTACCCGTCAGGTCTCGCCCCTCATGATTCTGGTCGGCATCGCCGCCCTGACGCTCTCCGGCTGCGGCGTAAGCCCGAGCCCGGATAGCGAAGATGACCGCAACGAGGGCAATGCGGACGCACCTTGCGTCGTCGGGACCTGGGATCTGGACGTTGCTGAATACGAAGCGAGCTCGATCGGATACTTCGCTAGCCTCGGGTTGCCGATTCAGGACTTCGCCATGGAAGGCGAAGGCACAATTCGATTCGTCGAAGAGGGCCTCGTTGCTTCCGAGATTGGCCTCCGGATGACCGGCTCAATCGTGGCTGGTGAAGTCTCGGTTCCTTTCGATACTCCATCGAGCTATCAGGGTTCCGGTGATTGGGCAACCGGCACGTCTCCAGACACTATTGACTTCTCGAACTGGGCGACGGTCCCTGGTTCGAGCGAGAGCGGCGACCCTTTGGCGCCGTCGGTACCGACAATCGACTACAGCAGCATGCCCTCGGTGAATGTTCAGTGCACCGCGGATACCCTGCGGATCCAGGCGCCCGAAGCGCCTTTCGCGAGCGTCTGGCACCGGTAAGTACCACTCGCTTGTTGAGCGCGACCGCCGATGTCGGTGGTTCGCCTTAGGTTGAGTACGTCCCAAATTGGATCGGCCGGCTGCACTCCAGGAGTGAATCATGACTCAGTTGCGCTTAGTCCGTTCAAACGAATCTGCCTCGACGGTTGGCGTCCCCGGCAATACAGTTGCCCAGCGTCGTGGAGTTAGGGTTTTGACCCTGCACGACGCTCTCTGGCGAGTGACGAGAACCAACGGCGAGGTACTGGGCTACGTCGAATCCTTCGAAGAACCGCGGGGAATCCGCTTCCGTGCGAAGCGGATGATCCCGCTCAACAAGCGCTTCATCGTCCGAGGCGAGTTCTGGAGCTTCGACGACGCGGTCGACTGTCTTAGGTTTGGGTGAGCTAGTCCGGTGAATTGGTGCCCTCGGCAGGAATCGAACCTGCGACCAAGAGATTAGAAGGCTCCTGCTCTATCCGCTGAGCTACGAGGGCGGAACGACTTTCAAGGATACCGCAGGGCGCCTTGTCAAAGTGCCGGTCCGCGGCCGTGCTGAATCTAGTCAGGCCGACTGCGGCATCCGGAAACTACTGGCGGCCGCCCCGGTCTTCGGGATCCTCAACCGGCTCGCTGTCGGCCGGGTCATAGACGTAGGTCACGTGGTACTGGCCGCCGACTTCGCGCCAGTCGGCCGCGTTGTAGTCGATCATGGTCTCTTTGCCATCTACCGCTGTGATCACGGTGAGCTCAGCATCCCAGGTTCCATCGGTGCTGATTCTCTTGCCGGTCTGGCCGTCGTTGGGCCCGCCGGAGTAGATCACGATGTACTCGTCGCCACGCTTGATAGTGGGAGTGTCGTTGCTCATGCACCTTTACTATCACGAAGGCAGGTCATACCGCATCAGCAATTTGCGTCGGCGGCCAGCGTTAGACTGCATCAATGGCCAATGGCAATGATCGACTCGTCTGGATCGACTGTGAAATGACCGGCCTCAACGTCGAAACCGACCGGTTGCTCGAAGTAGCGGTTGTGATCACCGACTTCGAACTCAAAGTCCTCGACCCCGGGCTCAACGTCGTAATCAAGGCTGAGCCGGCTGAACTTGAGGCCATGAGCGACTTCGTAAGGGAAATGCACTCGACCTCCGGCCTAATCGACGAGATACCTTCCGGTCTCAGCCTGCAGGAAGCGCAGGATGCCGTGCTCGAGTACATCCGCAGGTTTGTGCCTACCGCGCAGCAGGCTCCCCTCGCCGGGAACACGATCGGGACAGACAGGGCGTTCCTGGCCAGATACATGCCGCTCGTCGATTCGCACCTGCACTATCGGAATGTGGATGTTTCGTCTATTAAGGAACTTCTGCGACGCTGGATGCCGCGAATCTATTTCAACGCACCGGAAAAGGACGGCGGGCACCGGGCGCTCGCGGACATCCTCGAATCGATTCGGGAGCTTGAGTATTACCGCCGCACGGCGTTCGTTGCTGAGCCAGGCCCTACCACGCAGCAGACTCAGGCGATCGCCGCCGCGGTCGCGGGAGAATTCGCAGCGCTGCTGTAATAAGATTGTGAGTCGTCGCCGGGTTGTCCCCGGTGCATGGTGGTCGTAGCTCAGTTGGTAGAGCGCTGGCTTGTGGTGCCGGATGTCGCGGGTTCGAATCCCGTCGATCACCCCAATTCTTGGATCGCGTTAGTACCGATTCCTCAACGCTATCCTTTCCCTCGACGTCGCGGAGCTACGTCAATGGCGCGGTGCCTCTAGCGTCCGCAACGTCGACAACACACCGCGGCGTCGGAACAGGAGCAGAAGTGGTGTTCGCTCAACGCTCCAGCGTACGAGATGGCCACCAAATCGCCGGGCCGATATCGTAGGCCAAAGCGGGAACCAGCAAAGAGCGAACTAGAAATGTATCGAGCAACACTCCAAACGCGACTATGAACGATATCTGGACCAGGAACAGGATAGGGATCACGGATAAGGCGGCAAAGGTTGCTGCAAGTACAAGCCCTGCCGAGGTGATCACACCGCCCGTGATCTTCAGGCCCCTCAAAATTCCGCTCCTGGTACCGTGCTGGATACTCTCTTCTCGCACCCGAGTCATCAAGAAGATGTTGTAGTCAATTCCCAGAGCGACCAGAAATACGAAACTATAGAGCGGAACAGCAGGATCCGCCGCAGACAGCTGCGGCACAAGATTGAAAACCAAAGCCGCCACTCCAAGAGCGGTCGCGAATGACAGAGCCGTAGTAGCGATAAGTAGCAGCGGAACCACCAAAGCACGCAACAGCAGCATCAGAATTAGGAGAACGACGAACAAAATCACGGGGATGATGACTGCACGATCTCTCATGGACGCATCATTCGTATCGATTGCGATCGCGGTGACTCCCCCAACGATCGTGCCCGGAATGCTTTGAGCAAGCTCGGCTCTGATAGCTCGCACGGTGTGCTCGGCGATTTCCGAATCGGCCGCATCTGTAAGCGTGGCCTTTAGCATCACTTTGCCGTCCACCACGATCGGATCAGGGGCCGGGGTTCCGGGTGGGCCGAAAGACTGGATCCCGTTCGTTGTTACCAGCGCCGAACCGATTGGAGAATCAGCAACTACACTCACTTCTGCGACGCCTGCCTGATCCCGCATCAAATCAGCCGCGTTCTGGAGATTTGTCCGATCAGCAACTACGAGCACCGGGCTTCCTGATCCACCTGGAAAGTGCTGACCGAGCGCTTCCTGACCGTCTCGAGCCTGCGACTTTCCGATAACCAAATCGGACTGAGCCACACCAACGGCATTCAGGTTCCCTGCCGCGAAAACGCCAAGAACCAATAACACAACCGTCGAACCCCAAACCAAACGGGCGTTGCTACTTACCAACCTTGCGACCCAGGACCATAAGCCAGTTGCGTGTACACCGTGTTCGGCCGCAACAACTTCAGGTTCGAATCGGGGTCGGCGCGGCCAGAATACTGATCTGCCAATCATTAAGAGCATCGAAGGCAGGAGAGTAAGTGCCGATAGCATCGAGAAAATGATCCCGATAGAAGCTACAGGTCCAAGTGTGCTGTTGGACTTCAAGTCACTGAGCAGCAAGCAGAGCAAACCAGCGATTACCGTGCCTCCGGAGGCGAGAATAGGCTCGAAAGAACCTCGGAGCGCAAATAGAGTTGCATCCCATTTGTTGCGGTGCGCACGCAGAGTCTCGCGATACCTCGAAACGTAAAGGAGCGAGTAATCGGTTGCTGCTCCAATGACGAGGATAAATAGAATTCCCTGTGTTTGACCGCTTAGAAGTAGCACTCCAGCCTTCGCAAGCCACCAAACGCTAAGTAGCGCAACGCAAAGCGCAAAAAGACTAGTCGCCAATACCAGCAGTGGCAGAAGTACGGATCTATAGACGGCCAGGAGAATCAGGAAGACAGCTATCAATGCCACTCCCAACAAGAGCCCGTCAATTCCAGAAAATGCCGCCGTGAGATCCGCGGTGAAACCCGCCGGGCCAGTCACATAAACCTCAACTCCGGCGGGCGCCTCACTTGCTAGAAAGTTTTCAATATTTTGGACAACATCACCGATCTTTGCGTCGGTTCTAACCGGCACGAAAACCTGAACCGCCTTGCCGTCTTCAGAGGAAATGGCCGGAGAAATTTCTCCAGAAACCCCAGCCAGAGAGGAAAGACCCTCAACTTGTTTTGAAATAGTGTCAAGCTGCTCTACGCCTAATTTGTTCTCGGAGGCAAGAACTACGATGGCAGGAATTGCATCGCTTGAGGAAAACTCCGGCAGTAAACCTTGAACAACAGTCGCCTCAGCTGAGCTAGGTAGATAGTTGGCCTGCTCGTTTGAAGATACCTCGCTAACGCGACCAAAGAAGGGCCCTCCAATCGCCGCCCCGATCAACCAAACCAGGATCAGCATGGCGGGAACAACCACCCTGAACCGCTTTCGCCCAGTTTTCACCGAGTGTGAGTCCTGCGTTCGTGCCTGTTCACACAAAGGTCGGCCTCTTTTTCGCCCGTGCATGGTTTTCCAATCGATTCGGAGCTGAAGATCAATTTCAACAGTTGAGAAGAAGTTTCTCTAGCTTAGCAGGTAATTAGCCTCGCTAGTTATATGCCAAGATGATAACCTGCCTCTATGCCCAGACCGTCCAACGGGAGTGACCTCCGGGACAACCTCTACCGAATAGACGCCAACGATCCTGACAGCGAACTGATTACCCGATCAGGGATTTCGACATCCGAAATTGATCAAGTCAATGTATTAATGTCTGCAATGGCAAGGCTTCGCGAAGCAGAGGACAAGCTCACCAAGGCATCGACCCGCTACATGAAATTGAACAAGACTGACATGCGGGCTTTGCATTACTTGATCGTGAGTGAGAATCGCGGCGAGCTGGTCACCGCTGGTGATATCGCAAATCATCTGGAAATCACTACAGCGTCAACTACCAAGCTCCTGGATCGGCTGGAACACGCCGGCCACATAACACGCGAAGCTCACCCTTCCGATCGCAGAGCCTTGGTCATTCGAATTACTTCGAGTACTCGTCTTTCGGCGATGAACACCGTCGGGCGCCAACAAGCAAAGCGGTTCAAAGTAGCCGCCGAATTGACCCCAGAAGAAAGAAGAGTGATTATCGACTTTCTGGAAACAACTGCTCGGGAGCTTTCACTGACGGATGTGGCTTGGGCGCACGAGTGACATCTTAGGTAAGTTGCACAGCATTTGATAATTCAATGATCTCAGTTCCGAAGATAACTCTTCAGAATCAAGGTATCGGAGCTCAGCTACCCGGTTCGCCAGCTACGGCCCTCCGGATTGCAGCGACAGACTGCGCTACATCCTCGTTGTCGGTGCTCCAATTGCTCACCGAAATGCGCAGGACATCCCGGCCGGCCCATCGGGAGCCGGACATCCAGGTCGTGCCGTCGGCTAGTACCCGCTCGGTGATCCGCCTGGTTCGCTCGTCCGAACCAAAGCTCATGCACACTTGAGTGAAAACAACGTCATTGAGGATTTCGACTCCGGGAAATTGGCCAAGCTCTTTAGCGAAAGTTTGAGCATGGCTGACCAGCCGATCGATGAGCCCGATCACACCGGACCTGCCAAGCGAGCGAAGCGCCGCCCACACCGGCACTCCGCGGCCGCGGCGAGAGAATTCCGGGACTCTTTCGAGCGGGTCGCCCGGACCGTCTTCATCGTTCAGCAGGTAACTCGTCTGGACGCCGAAAACCGATCGGACAGGATCGCGATGGGCCACGATCGCGACTCCGCAGTCGTATGGAACGTTGAGAGTCTTGTGAGCATCCGTAGTCCAGGAATCGCACTCTTCTATTCCGGCAAGCTGATCCCTGAGGGACGGGCTGGCAGCTGCCCACAGCCCGAAGGCTCCATCGACATGCACCCATGCACCGTGCTCGTGCGCGATCTTTACGGCCTCGGCGATCGGATCGAAAGCGCCCGAATGCAGGTTGCCAGCCTGAAGGCAAACTATTGTCGGGCCGGAGAACGCGTCCAGTGCCCTGGCCAGGGCATCCACTTTGATTCGACCCTGCGAGTCCGACTCCACTGCCATCGGCTTGCCGAGTCCGAGGTAGTTGAGTGCGAGATCAACCGAAGCGTGTCGATCTGCGCCTCCGACCACGGTAATTCGAGGAGATCCGCTCAATCCTCTTTCGGTTAGATCCCAGCCGGCCTTATCGAGGACGTGCTTTCGCGCTGCGGCAAGTCCGACGAAATTCGATGTGGTTGCTCCGGTCGTGAAGCCGACCTGTGCGGTCGAAGGCAGGCCGAGTAAATCGAGTATCCATTCGCCCGCAACTTGCTCTGCGGCCGCGATTGCTGGGGTTGCCCTTCGCATTGCGGCGCTTTGGTCCCACGCGCTCAACAGCCAGTCTGCGGCCATGGATGCCGGGAGCGTTCCGCCGATTACCCAGCCGAAAAAGCGCCCGGAAGGCATGGCAATGAGTCCGGGCTCAGAAAGCCGAACCAACTCGTCAACCACCGAGGCTGCATCGAGAGATTCGCTTTGCAGCGACGTTTCGAAGTCTGCGAGCAACTCATCTGCACTTAACCGCGGCCCGGTCGGGCGATTCGGCAGGGACTTAAGCCAGTCGACTGCGTGCGCGTGCGCTCGGTCGAGAGCTTCTGAATATTCTTCAAACTGAACTGACACTTGCAGACTCTACTCGGGTCCAGGTCTGCGAAACAGTCCGGTCACGTGGTCTTGATTGATTCAAAAAATCGAATAAAGCACCCCGGAATGGGGAGTCGCGTTAAACGATTAATACTCACTAGACTAATTCAAGTTCAAATCTGGATTCTGGAGAACTCCCATGGAAAAGACTTACCCCGCAAAGTCGCTTGCGTCTCGAATTGCGACTCTGGCAGTCACTGCCGCAACTGTCGGCGCATTCACGGTGCTCGGTGCAAGCCCTGCATTTGCAGCCACTTCAACGGTCTGCGCTTCGGGCTGCGACTACACCACGATTCAGGATGCGGTCAACGGAGCGAGCGCTGGCGACACGATCGACATCCAGGCTGGCACCTACAACGAATCGGTGACCATCGATAAGTCTCTGACCCTCAAGGGCCCAAACTCGACTACCTCCCCGAACACAAGCAACCCGCTGACCGCAAATAGTGCGCGAGTCGCTGAAGCAATCATCGCGCCACCCATCGGCGACAATATCAATGCGCTTAACCTCACGTCGACGGCAGTCGATGTCACGGTAACCGGCCTCACAATTGACCTGACTGGCGCGGTCTATGTTGCCAGTGGCCAAAGGTTCCTGAACGACACGAGCGCTGCCGGCAACGGCTCGCTGACCCTGACGAAGAACATCTTCCACGGCAACAGTGGAGATGGTGCCCTCGAGGGCAACCACGTCTACAAGACGCAGACCGGCAACTCGACGATCGTCGTGGACGACAACCGTTTCACAGACGGTGGGGTCAGTAACGGCATGTTCTTCAACAATGCCTCAACAAACGCAGTCATGACCCTAACGATCACCAACAACGTTTGGCTGGACAATGCTTACACCGCAGGCAACTTCAGTTCAGACAATGGAACAAAGATCGTTGGAAACATCACCAATAACTGGCTCGGCAACTCAACCCCGGGAACCGGCGGCGTCGACAATTACGACACCAGAGGAGCCGGATTCCTGTTTGCGGGAACTTACGACGGCCTCAATGTGAAGAACAACACCTTCAAGGACGTTGAGGATGTTGCAATCTACTTCTGGAGCGGATTCAACGGTGTGCTCAACGTGACCGACAACGTGATCGACGGATACAGCAACGTTTCCGGGAGGGCGGCAGTACTGACGCGGCCAGGTAACCCGCTCTCAGACGTGTCGGATGTAGTCTTCACCAACAACTCGATCACTGGTCCCACCGCAGGCTCTCTGGCAGTGCTGAATCAAAGCAACACCGGCATCCTTGACGCTCGTGGCAACTGGTGGGGATCCGCCACACCCGACTTCGACGCCCTAGTCAACATTCCAGATATCGGACACCCGAGCGGATTCACCGTGCTCGTAGACCCGGCACTGACAAGTTGGGGCCAGTCAGGTCTGGCAGACACCGGCGCACCATTTGCGGCTGAGATCGCAGGATTGTCGGTCTTCCTTCTGCTGGCTGGTGGCGGCATCCTGCTCTTCACCCGCAGGCGCCTCCAGCGCAACTGACGCAACTACCCAATCAGCAATAGTGCCCGGCAAGCTCAACTTGCCGGGCACTTCTATACCTAGGGTTAAAGGGTGACCAAAACAGAGGAAGAGATCGAGCAGCGCGAAGAAACCGCGCTCGATCAGCCGTGGGTCACGATCGTCCACAATGATCCGGTCAACCTCATGTCCTATGTCTCCTACGTTTTTCGCAGTTACTTCGGCTACCCGCCGGCGGAGGCCGAGCGGCTCATGCTCCAGGTACACCTCACCGGCCGTGCCGTGGTCGCGACCGGGCCGCGCGAAGAAATGGAGGCGCACGCCGAAGCGATGCACGATTTCGGACTGTGGGCCACGGTTTCAAGGGCCGGATTTTGAAAGGTTTCAGTCGCGACCGCTCCGGCAAGCTAAGGGCGAGCATTGATCGGGATGAGGCGCTGCTGCTGCAGAGTCTCGCCGGCCAGCTGATCGATCTTCTTCAACACGGTCGGGCGGCAGATACCGCGATCCAGCGGCTTTTTCCGGACGTGTATCCGGATGACGAGGCGGCTTCCGCAGAATTCAAGCGACTCACTCTCGGCGGGCTTCGAGACCGCAAGATTCTCAACGCCGAGTCGATCATGAGTTCGCTGTCTGCCGCGGTGGAGACCGGCGAACTCGAACTGGATGGCGACCAGATTCAGTCCTGGCTGCGAGGCCTCACCGACATCCGACTCACTCTCGCTGACCGGCTCGGGATCGTCTCGGATGACCAGGAACCACTCGACGGCGAACCGATGCAGGGGCTCTACGACTGGCTCGGGTTCCTGCAGAACTCGCTCGTGGAGGCTCTGGATTCAAGCCCGAGGGGTCGACAATGACACGGTCAGAGTGCAACCGGGAGCGGAAGGTGTGCGGCTGGATGCGGAGAACTTGCGGCGGCAAGCGAGAGTCGGCTATTCGTGGCTGAGCTTTGGATCGACTCTGAGGAATTCGAGAAACTCGTGACCGACGAACTCGACCTGTTGCCCGACGAAATGGTGGATGGGCTCGACAATGTGATTTTCGTCGTCGAGGATCGGCCGGAGGACGGCGGCCTCGACTTGCTCGGGCTGTACGAGGGGATCAGTGTGACCGAGCGCGACCAGTATGGCTTTGGCGAGTTGCCAGATCGGATTGTGCTGTATCGAGAGCCGCTGCTCGAAGCGTGCACGAGCCTCGATGAGTTGCGCGATCAGATTCACGTAACCCTCGTGCATGAAATCGGCCACTACTACGGAATCGACGATTCGAGGCTGCATGACTTGGGTTGGGAGTAACCAAAATCTCGTCGAACGAAACACGCAAAACCTCTACGATTTCGACCATAATTTCCTAGTCAATAGATGCTTTTTCTCTATTTGAGGAGAAATCATGAAAATTCGCAATTACTCAGTTTTAGGTTTTGCACTCGTTGCAGTGACAACCCTCTCAGGTTGCCAGTCTTCTCCCAGTCCTGCTGGCCCGGATCAGAATTCCGGCGGAACTGCATCTGGGCACTCCGATACCGCCTGCCTCAGCGAGTCAGAGTGGAGTCTCGATATCAACGATATGGCGCAGCAGATCCTTGCCCAGTTGCAGGCTTCGGGCAACCCGACCGACTCCGCGGTGGCGAGCGGTAGTCAGAAGATCTTCTTCAACCAGGCTGGAACCATGGGGAGCACAACTGATCTCACCTACACCTTTCACTCCACCCTCAGCAATGGCCTCGACATGACGATGATTGAAACCCAATCTGGCCCTGCAAACAGCGATTGGGCCTGGATTGACGATACGAACGTAGTCGACTTTGAAGACTGGGTCAGCAATGTCCAGATCACAACTAGTTTCGAGATCGGTGGAAAGTCAGCGTCCTCCGGCATTACGTTACCTACTGGAGGCACTGACGGGGCGAATATGACCGTACTCTGTTCGGCAAACGCTCTAACCACAACCTCCGAGGGTTCACCGTTCACCATGCATTGGAGTAAGGACGGGTAGGCGGTTTTTCGGAATCACCTGACCGGCTGAGTTCGGTTCAGCCGACGATGAAGTTCCAGTGGCCGGTGCCGACAGCGGCTGCGATTGCGATCAGGCCGATCGCGAGGCCGACGAGCAGAACAAGCCACTCGCGCCATCCGAATTTCGACTCCCTCGCCCAGGTCCGTTGAATCGGGCCGCCGAAGCCCCGAGCCTCCATCGCGGTCGCGAGCCTGCTCCCCCGCCTAATCGCCAGGACCAGGAGCGCGAAGACCATTCCGGGGATGCGGCGCAGACGCCCCCGATCGCCGACGCCTCTTGCGCGGCGAGCGAGCTCCAGGAACCGCCAGTCTTCAATGAAGAGGCCGACGAGCCTGAACCCCGCGAGAGCTCCCAGCACGAAGCGGCTGGGCAGATGCCAGACCTGCGCGAGCCCGTCGGCGAGGTCGGTCGGGTCGATCGTGATGAAGAGTACGACCGCGGGCAGCCCTATCGCCAGCACTCGAAGAGCGGTCGCGATCGCTAGATCGATCGAACCGTCGCTGACTCGAATCGCGAGCCACTCCCAATACACGGTTCCGGAGGCGCGCCCATAAAGCAGAATCGTGAGCCCTGTCAGCGGGGCAGCAATCCAAACCGCGGCAGTGCGAATCCAAAATACTTTGGGTCGGATGCCCAGAAAAGGCACGAGAACAAGCTCGAGCACGAGCGCGGTCCCCGCCGAGACCCAGTCCACCGTAAGAATGAGGCAGGCGGCCAGCAGTAGTGCAGAGCCGAGCTTCGCGACCGGGTTGACCTTGCCAAACACGCCAGTCACAGCCGGGGTTACGATGTTCACGATCGCACCTCGAAGTCGATCACGACGACCTTCATAGCCGCTCCTCGTGTTCGGCGCGTGGCCGCTGTGCCCGCGTTCACAGCCGCACCTCGCTGTCGGCGCGTGGCCGCGGTGCCCGCGTTCACAGTCGCACCTCGCTGTCGGCGCGTGGCCGCTGTGCCCGCGTTCACAGTCGCACCTCGCTGTCGGCGAGCGCTTCCACGAGCAGTTGATCATGGGTCGCTGTGACTATCGCGCTACCTTGCGCCGCGAGCCCTCCGAGAATTGCGACAAGTTCCGCCCAGGTGCGGGCATCCTGCCCGAAAGTCGGTTCGTCAAGTACCAGTACCCGGGGTGCTGTTGCCAGGACTGTCGCAACGCTCAGTCGACGTTTTTCTCCGCCGGAGAGGGTAAACGGATTCGCAGCCGCGAGAGCTTCCAGCCGCAGTCTTGCAAGCAACTCGTCAACGCGACGACCCACTTCGGCGTCCTCGAGTTTCAGCGCTCGCGGGCCGACAGCAAGTTCCTCGCGAACAGTCCGGGCCAGAAATTGGTGCTCCGGCTCCTGGAAGACGGTTCCGATTCGGGTAAGCAGATTGCGCGAGCGCCAGTCGATCGGGTAAGCGGTGTTTCTGCCGCGCCTGCTGTGCCCGAGGTTTCTGCTGGACCTGCCGCGTAATGCGCCGCTACCAGGCTCACCGCGCAGCCTGCTCTCGCCACCGAGTTCGCCGCGCAACTCCAGGCTCGCAACCACTTCCCCGCCGATGGGCGGCAGGAGCCCGGCGAGAGTGAGCGCAAGAGTTGTCTTACCTGACCCGTTCGAACCGGTTAGAGCAGTTATGGTTCCGGCCGAAACATCGAACCCGAGCCCCTCGCGCACAAAGCCTGGCGTCGGTTGCCCAAGTTCCCGGCGGCCGACCGTCAGATCCAGTGCCGAGAGAAAAACCGGGCCGGGGCCTCCGCGTTGCGCAAGCACTGGCGGTCGCGCTCCGGGCAACCAGACCCCCGCATCGGCAAGCTCAGTTGCCTGCTTGGCGAGCACGACATCCGGAGCCCCATCCGCCAGCAGCACGCCTTCGGGCGAGAGCGCAATCACCCGATCGACGATCGGCAGCCACACGTCAACCCGATGCTCGACCACCACGAGACTCGAGTGCGTGCGCTCGATGACTCGGGCCACGGCATCCCGAACTGCGAGCACCCCTTCGGGATCGAGATTCGCTGTCGGCTCATCGAGCAGGAGCAGGCCCGGCCTCATCGCGAGCGTACCGGCAAGCGCAAGCCGCTGCTTCTGCCCGCCGGAGAGCTTTGCGGTGGGCCAGTTCAGCGGCAGTTCGAGACCGACCGCTTCGAGAGCCTCGGGCACGCGACGCCAGATCTCTTCGCGAGGTACCCCGAGGTTCTCGCAGCCGAAGGCAACGTCATCGCCGACCCGTGCCAAAATCACCTGGCTGTCGGGGTCCTGCAGCACGAGCCCTGCACGACCTCGCGCCTGAACTGCGGGCAACCCGTCGATGAGCAGTTCGCCTTCCGACTCCCCCTCCTCGCTGCCGCCGAGCACTCCGGCGAGGGCCTGGAGCAAAGTGGACTTTCCAGAGCCGGATGCCCCAAGCAGCAACACCCGCTCCCCCGGCTCTATCTCCAGGTCAAGATCCCGAAGCGCCCAGCGTTTTCGCGAGGCATGCCGCCAGCCCCAGCCGCGCGCACTTACGCGCGCAGCCGGAACCGACTGTGCTGCGGCCATCTTCAGACGCGAGCAGCCGAGGTGCGACCCGAAGCAAAGCGATCAAGTGCGCCAGTCTTCGCGAGTCCGCGAACTGCGAGCCAGGAAAGGAACCCTGCGATCACGGCACCTGAGACTATGGAAGACACCGTGTAGACGGCCATGAATAGCGTGTCCGCACCCGGATACCAGACCACGAGTTCAAACACCGCCTTGGCGATCCCGGCCCCGACCCCGGCGAGGATCGCGGCCGAGAGCTTCCAGTTGAGATAGAGGAAGGCCAGGAAGACTAGTTCTGCGCCGAGCCCCTGAATGAGTCCGCTGAGCAGCACCGTCGCACCGTATTGGCCACCGAGGAGCCCAGAGACCGCCGCGGCGACGAACTCGCCGAACAGCGCGGCTCCGGGCTTTCGAACCACGAGTGCAACGAGCACTCCCGCGAAAAGCCAGACGCCGCCATCGAGAGCCTGAAGCCCGGGAAGCAGTGCCTTGAGCGGCCCGCTAATGCCGTCGTGCGCAATAGTCCAGGCGAAGAAGACGGCGCCGCTCGCCACGGCGATGACGCTCGCCACGACGATGTCGACTACTCGCCAGCGAAATCGCTTGCCGATTGAGGTGGTTGTTTCTTTGGTCACTTTTCGTGCCCTTTCTCGGTAGGAAATGGCACGGGATAGAGTTGCAGTCCTCCCTGCGCCGGCATGATCCGGATCAGGTTCGACGGTCGAAGCTTCGATCAGCTTCCTCTCAGCCCGGCCTCACCGGACTCCCGTGTACCTCCAGAGTATAGTCGTGGCAGTCTTGGAGCATGGAGTTCCGAATTTTCACCGAACCGCAGCAGGGCGCAAGCTACGAAGACCAGTTGGCGGTGGCGCAGGCTGCGGAGCAGCTTGGCTTCGACGGGTTCTTTCGGAGCGATCACTACCTCGCAATGGGCTCCGGCGACGGACTGCCGGGTCCGACCGATGCCTGGACTACCCTTGCCGGACTGGCCCGCGAGACGAAGCGGATTCGGCTTGGCACGCTGGTTTCGAGCGTGACTTTTCGGCATCCGGGAATCCTCGCAATCCAGGTCGCCCAGGTGGATGCCATGTCTGGCGGGCGGGCAGAGCTCGGCCTCGGCGCGGGCTGGTTCGAGAAGGAGCACCTCGCCTACGCGATCCCGTTCCCGCCAAAGCGATTCGGGATGCTCGAGGAGCAACTCGAGATCGTCACCAGTCTGTGGTCGAACCCGCTCGGCTCGAAATACAACTTTGAGGGCGAACACTATCGAGTTGTCGACTCACCCGGACTGCCGAAACCGGCGCAATCGAAGCCGCCGATCATTGTTGGCGGCGCCGGCGAGAAGAAGACTCCTGCCCTCGCCGCCCGGTTCGCCGACGAGTACAACACGACTTTCGGGTCTTTCGCGAGCATCTCGAAGCGAGTGCCCAGAGTCATCGAAGCCTGCGATGCAATCGGCCGCGATCCGTCGACCCTTGTGATCTCTACCCCCGGAACCACCGCGGTCGGCGCAACCCGCGCTGAGGCAGAGCGCCGGGCAACCGCCGCGGGCTCCACTCTCACCAAACTCGCGGACGGAGGCTTCGGAGGCACCGTTTCAGAGGTCACAGACCAGATCGGAAGGTTCGCGGAACTGGGAATCTCGCGCTTCTACTTCCAAATTCAGGACCTGCACGACCGTGATCATCTGGAACTCATTGCCCGCGAGGTCGTACCGCAGTTTTCCTAATCCACTTCCGATCGACCGCTAACTCTGGCGAGGCCAGGATCCGATCCGCTTGAAACCGAGCGAGGCGAAGAGGCGCTCTGACGGGATGTTGCCGTCGGTGATAGCGGCACCGACATCCCGAACGCCCTCGGCTTTAAGCGAGCGAAGCGCCGCGCGAACCACTTTCGCCGCCAGCCCGCGGCGCTTGAACTCTGGCGAAGTTACCAGAGGGTCGATGTAGTGCCGGTCGCCGACAACAACTACGAAGGCGAAGGCAGCGATTCCATTCGCGGACTCCAGAGCCCAACCGTGCTGCCATTTCATAATCGAGAAGTATTCGTCGATCGCCTCCACTGCATCCGCCAGAACCTCGCCCTCGTCGTCGACGGAACCTCGGTAACCGTCCAGCAGTACGCACGCCAGCTCGTCGCGATCTTCGTCCACCACCGCTCGAAGGGTGAACTCAGACGGAACCTCGGGCACCTCCGCGAACCCACTCTCACTCTCGTCGAACTCAAGCAAGTACTCGCTTCGGCTACGTGTAGCGGACAAAGTGCTCCCTTCCGGCTTCTGGATGCCGGAAATCATAGCAACCGAGGGTAAGGCTCCAGCCGTATTCAGGTGGTTAATCGGCGACGCAGAGCAAGCAACCCGCCGCCGGAAAGCAGCAACAGCAGCCCGACCGCTCCGATCCACAGCGCACCATCGGTTCCGGTAGCCGCGAGACCGCCACCGTCGTCGGCGGGTCCGGGAGGCGGGAAGGCAGCGCGAATCGCGGCTTCGACCTGAGTTGCCTGGAAGGCCGCCCCGGCGGCATTCGGGTGCATGACGCCAGGTGCGAGTTGAATGTCGAGCGGTGAAAGTGTCAGGGAATCAATGGTGATCCCGTTGAGGTATGACTCGGCCGGGTCGGCGCAGGGACTGTGAGTATCGGAAGCTTCGAACAGGGAAATCATGGTCGCGCCGTTCGCCGTCGCGGCATCCGTTATCGCCTGGTTGAACAACGCCTCAATGCTGTGCAGGTAGGGCACATCAGTCGTGGTGTATGGGTAGCTGTTGACCGGAAATGGCGGAGTCCCGCTGCCGAGCGCCGAGGTGAAGCAGCCGTCAGGTCCCGTCGGCATGGTGGACGGCGTCAAAGCCGGATACCCGACAACGAAGATCTTTGCATTCGGGGCCTTGGCGGCCACGTCCGCGAGCACCGCATTCAGAGCCGGCTCGACCACGCCCGCGATTTTCGCGGCGAGCAAGTCTGTCGACGGGTCCGGAGCGAAAAGACTCTCGCAGTCGCTGGCGCTGAACGGTGACGCGGGGTCTCCAACAACCGGCCCACTGGAACTGAGCGCGGCGCAAGCGGTCAGGATGTCCACAAAGCCCAGATCGTTGCCTCCGATCGTCAAGGTCACAATGTCGGTCGAAGCGCTCAGCGCTGTGTCCTGAATCGGGGCTGTCCCGGAATAAGTCACTTGCGGGGTAGTGGTGATGTTCGTGGTTTCAGCACCGGAGCAAGTGACGTCGGTCAGGTCGAGTCCCAGTTCGGTTGCAACCTGATGCGGATAGTTAGTGGACGACTGGTCGCAGCCCGCCACCGGCAGTCCGGTGGTTGGGGTCAGCCCGTAACCTGCGGCATAAGAATCACCGAGGGCAACGTACTCGAGCCCGGCCAGGTGTTCGTCACCAGGGGCCGCAACTGCGGAGGCGCCAGCCATCAAGAACGTCGATGCGATTGCCAGACTTGCGCACACCGTAACGGCTCGCGAAGCAGACCTCCCGGTCTTAAGCTTGCGGCTTACTGGGCCGGGTTCAATTGCCATAGGGATAACGTACTCGCCATCTCGACTCGGGCGAGATTTCTAGTAGCGCGGCAACTTCAGTCGTCGCCGGCATCCTCACATGCGGGATGGTCAGCCGGGTGATGCGTCCAGCCGCCTTCCGCGGTCCAGACTTCGCAGCCGGTGTCGGTGGCGATGACCCCGAGACCCTGGCTTCCTCCGAGGGCCCAAATCAGCCCGACTACAACGACTTATACGACAGCAAACGCGATAAGTCCGACGCCCAGCCAGCGCCGCGTCGTCGTCGGTGTCGATTTCGTGTCGGTCGCCTGGGCATCCTTTGGGCGAGGCGCGGGTCTGGCACCGACGCTCACCACGGCGTCTTCGCTGTCGGCTACGGCGGCGGCTGCACTCGCTTCGCCTCCCCAACTTGCCGGCTGCGGGACGTTCGCGAGATCCGCTGCCACCGGCCTCCAGCACATCGATCTGAGCCTGCACGTAATCGCGGTTCTCGGTCATGCGCGTGCGAGTCTCGTCATCGAGCCCGGGATTATCGGCCTGTCTCTTCAGCGCCGAGAGTTGAGCCTCCAGCGACGCCAGTAGCGCCTTCTCCGCGAACCCCATCCGAACTTCCTGATCCGACCCTCACGGGTCATTGACAAACCACCATAGCGTCGGACTTGAGTTCATCACCAGACCGTAGCCATGGCACCAGCACTTGCCGGCGGCGCTCAGTCCTCTACGACGACTGCTATCACAAGTGCCGGAATACCCGGCCCGAGCCAGGGCGCGTAGCTGAAGATATCGGGCAACCAAGCCATCGTGGCCACATCGTCGCCACGCGACAATTCGGCGGTTGTGGACCCATCTTGGGGACTTTTTTCCCAACCCACCCGCCGTCAAGCGCACTCTCGTAGAGCAAAAGCAAATCCGCAGGGTTCGGGGACAAGTAGATGACCTGGTAATAAGTCCTGCCTTGTTCAGAACTCTTGCAGGCTGAAGTATTGCTAAGAGGGCTCCCATGAATCCCCGAAAGGTCAAAACCGACTTCTTCTTTGAACTCCTCTTCCGTGGAATCTGTCCAGGTAGAACCGAAGAGTTCGCTGCAAAGCACCTTCTCGACCCCGGGGTCTGCCGAGGGGCCCGGTGAAGGTTTGCGGTTCGCGACGTTGACGAGGACCCAGGTGGCCGGACCAATTAGCCCGAGCCCTGGCTGTCCACGGCGAGATCCGACACCCAGTAGATCTGGACTGTACCGTCGAACCCTTTCAACTGGGCGTAGGTGCGCGTTTTACTATCTGCGGGAGGCACGTCCTCGTTCCAGTCAGCATCAATCGCAAATTGTAGAGAATACTGACGTCATTCTTATTAGGCGACAGAAAGACGGCGGCGTAGGCATTCTGGCCGTTGGACCCGATGCAGACTGGCTCGACGCTGGTATGCCCCCCTCCCGCGCCCGAGGCACTCCCGGCAAGGTCGATTCCGGAAACTCTCTTGAATTCTTCGACCGTAATCGGGGTTGAGACATCCCCCTCTTCGGCCGGTTGTAAGCAGATCTTTGAGTAGGCGCTGGCGTTGACCGGTGCGCCGGGTGTCGGGTCTACTGCGGAGCACCCCGCTAGCGTAACCAGGCCGAGACCTGCTGCGAAAAGTATTGTCAAACGCGAGTGGGAGCGGGGCATGCGAGCCTCCTCGGTGGTCGATTGTTCCGTGGAATATTGGGACGATATCGGCTAGCTGAGGGTACGATATATGATCCGGTTCCGGCACGGCAAGAAAAAAATTAGTCGGTTCGATACCGTTACCTGATCACCGATTGACCAGAGAATCTCTCATTTAATTGCCGGCCAGGGCATGCAGTTAAACCACCGAAATAGCAACCAAAAAAGGGCACCGCCCGAGCCGCAAGACCCGGACGATGCCCTCGTGATTTGTTTGGCTCCTAGCCGTTTCCGAGCTGCAGCGGCGGGGTCACGCCGTCTGCATAGACGGGCTGTGGGAGCACCGTGTCTGTCTGGCCATCCTGAATAGTCCGCAGAGCGGCGACGATGTCATCTACGTTCTCAGGAACCGGCAGCCCGCAGGCGTTCAACTCGGACCTCAGCTCGAGGGTGAGTCGGATCTTGCCGGCCTCGATCGCCTCGGCGGTAGTTCCATCGCCCTGCTCCGAGCTGGCGTTCTGAATGTCAGAGACTTCGTTGCAGACGTGGTAGACCTTTCCACCGGCGACCCAGTAGACGTGGTCCTGACCGAGCAGCTGGATAACTGCGGACTGGTCGGCGGTGTACTGCTCGACCGACGGCGGGTTGAAGCTGATGCCGAGGTAGGTGGCCACGACCGCGAGCACAATGCCGAGAGCTCCGGCGATTCCCTTCTGCGCACCATTCATGTCCTTGTTGAGGAAGATCATGATGATGAGCGGCAGGAAGGCGACAATCGCGATGATCGCGCCGAGCTGGTTCTGCACGAAGAAGCGGACCTTGTCCTCCTTGGAGGCCGGGTCGAGCTTGTTCGCCTTCTTCCAGAGCATCGAGCCGATGATCGACAGAGCGGCAATGACTACCAGCAGAACAATCAACGCTACGAAGGCCCAGGTCGGGAACTCGCGGGCCGCGACATCGCCCTGGGTCAGCAGGCCGGTCGCGTCGTCGCGGGTGTACTTGCTGGCATCCACGTCACCAACAGGGCGTCCCTGCTTGAGCAGCCAGAAGATGCCGGCGACCTCTCCGGCAATCGCGAGCACCCAGAGGATCGCCGCGATTACGCGAAACTGGGTTGCCTTGGATTTCGACTCGGCGGTCGGCTTCCAGGTTTCGGTTGATTTAGTCGACTTGGTCTCAGACTTCGCTCCAGAAGCCTTGGCGGGTGCCTTCTTCTCGGGCTTGTCTTCGGATGTGCTGGCCATGGCGGCTCTCCTCCAGTTAGGTAAGTACTGCGGTGGCGACGAACCTGATCAAGTCGCATCGGCCAGCCAAAGTAACGAGCCAATAGTACTGAACCTTGCGGCCACATGTGAACGTCGCGGTGGTTCCTGCATGCTCATCGATGACAAAACACCGCGGCGCAGGTGGGGGTTAGTTGATCGGATCCAGTACTACGACCGGGATGTCGCGGTCGGTTTTCTCGGTGTACTTGTCGTAATCCGGCCAGATAGCCGCCATCTTCCGCCACATGGCCGGCTTCTCCTCGGCGGTGGCGGTCCGGGCGGTTGCACGGAACTTGCGATCCTCCACCTGGACGTGCACCTCGGGGTTGGCAATGAGGTTGAAGTACCAGCCTGGAGCGATCGGCGAGCCACCCTTTGAAGCGACAATGAGGTAACTCTCGCCCTCGATGCCATAGATGAGCGCGGTCCTTCGCCACTGGCCAGACTTGGCACCCTTCGTAGTCAGCAGAAGCAGCGGGGCGCCACGCTGAGTCGGCCACGCCTTATGGTCCGGGTTGTTGAAAGCAGCGATGTGGGCGGCGATCCAGTCCGCCTCATTGTCAATTGGGTTATCTGGGCTCGAGCCAGGCTGATCCGTCATATAGCCAGAATATGTCGTGCACGAACTGCGCGCTGCGCACGACCTAAGCCTGTGGTCGCCTCTTCGAGGGTCCCAATTCCGCCGCGGGCCGCAGGAGCGATGCCGGCTTTATCGAGTCGACACCGAACCGCTCCTCGACCTCGTCGATCGCGCGCTCGGCCCCACGCCAGTCTTCATCCTCATCCCAGAGCAGCGCGGAGCCGGAGCCGGCCTCTGCGAGATTCTCGACTCGTACTCCGATCAGTCGCACCGGCTTCAATCGGCCGAGCGCTTCAAACAAGGCAACCGCTTCATCCGCGATTCGCCTGCCGACCTGCGTGGCCTCGTCAAGGGTCCGCGACCGGGCAATAGTCGTGAAGTCGTCGAACCGGACCTTGATCGCAATCGTCCGGCCGACCAGGCCCGATTCGCGCAGGCGACGACCGACCTTGACCGATTGCCGCAGCAGTTCGCGTCTGAGGATTGCCGGGTCGGAAATGTCTACTTCAAATGTGACTTCGTGGCCAATGCTCTTCTCGATCGTCTCCCTGGTAACCGGCCTGGGGTCGATTCCATTCGCAAGTTCGTGCAGCTTTCGGCCGCCGGCATCCCCCACAACTCGCCGCAATACCTGCAGGGGGGTCTGCGCGAGATCGCCGATCGTGTGGATGCCGCGACCGAGCAGGCTCTTTTCGGTCACCGCCCCGACTCCCCAGAGAGACCCAACCGGCAGCGGATGCAGAAACTCCAGAGTCTCGGCCGCAGGTACGACAAGCAGCCCATCCGGTTTTGCCCGGCCGGAAGCCAGTTTCGCCACGAACTTGGTGGCTGCCGCTCCAATCGAGCAAGTTAGCCCGGTCTGCGCGCTGACCTCCGCGCGGATTTGAGTCGCGATCTCGAACGGTGAACCGAACTGGCGGACGGCGCCGGAGACATCCATGAATGCCTCGTCTATGCTCATCCGCTCGACGAGCGGAGTAACACTCTCAAGAATCGACATGACTTCGCGCGAATAGTGCCGATACTTCTCGAAGTGGGGCTGAAGCACTATAGCCGACGGGCACAGTTGCAGGGCACGCGAGAGTGGAATCGCAGAACGCACCCCGAACTTTCGAGCCGGATAGTTTGCGGCAGTGACCACCGACCTCGCCGAGTCGTGAGCAACGACGACCGGGCGATCAACCAGTTCCGGTCGATCGAGCAGCTCGACCGAAGCGAAGAAGGCATCGAGATCCATGTGCAGGATTGGCGCGGTAGAACTGTCCACGTCCACGCCGCTTGTCGTCCTGGAACTGCCGTCCTGCCTGCCCACGATCTCAGGCTAGCCGCAGGCAATCACTTTTCAGCGGGCTCGTGACGGAAACCCCCACTGCCTCAGGAAGTACGCTCCTTGCGCCTTTGGCGAATCGCACGCACCGGCTTTAGGAAAGGGTAGATCGCGAAGAACACGACCATCGGTGCACGCAGCCGCGGGCTGGTCAGTCCATGCTTCTTGTAGGTTCGCTCGAAGCGGCGAACGTAGTAGGCGTAGTCGCGGGGGGAATCTTCAAGCCGTCTTGCCGACATTCCGCTGACCATGCTCGAAACATAGATGACCTTCAGCCCGTGCTGGGCGAGGTGCACCGAGAGGTCAACGTCCTCGTGCATCTTGTCTTCTTCGTCGGGGCAGGTCTCGGCTCGAATCTCTTCCCAGGCGCTCTTTCTGATCGCCATGTTGCTGCCGAATAGAAAGTGGAAGTCTCTGGTGAGCTTGATGATCAGCCTGCGCACTCGATCATCCGTCTTGAGCCCGAAGCGGCGAAGAGGCATGTCGTAGTAGAGTACGGGACCGGTAGCCGCGGCTACGGTCTCATCCTGAAACGCTCTCTGAACCTGCTCCACCCAGTTCGGCTCAATCACCGAGTCAGCGTCAATTCGCCCAATCACTTCGCCGGTTGCCAGATCGAAACCAAAATTCCTGGTTGGCGTGATCCCCTGACTCTCGTTCTGCTGGGCATAAATCAGGTTGCTCGATGGGTGCTCCGCCTGGATCGCCTTGAAGACTTCGGCGGTCGCATCCGTCGACTTGTTGTCGACGACGATGATTTCGTGCGCCTCAGAGGTTTGCATGATCGCGGCCATGACGCATCCGCGAATCGTCGACTCCTCGTTGTAGGCCGGAATCACGATTGAAACGGTCGGCAGCTTTGCTGGCATCAACCTAAATGTAGTGCCTGCAAAGCCGAGAGTTCAGTCGTCGTTCAGGTCGCGAAGCGAATAAGGGGTGGTTCGGGAGACCAGCAGGAGCTCAATTCCGCCAGAGTGAAGAAGCGGAACAAGCTGCTCGGCCCCGCGCTCGATGACAGCTCGCGCTCTTCGCAAAAAGATCTGCGCCATCTCCGAACTGCAATCGAAGCTACGGCCGCCATAAAGTATGGTCTCGCGCTCCACCTCGACTCGGCTCGAGCTTTCTGTCCCGGTCGAGCCGACTTTCGCAATTACACTTGCCATTTCGTCCGACTCCCAACCTGGTGCTGCTGTGGTGGGTGACCTTGATGCTACTCGCCGACCAGAGGCGCTCGCCTCGTTTCACACGAAGCTCTCGGCGAACCGACTGGGTTCCGTCAGGATTCAGACGGTGTGCTCGTGTTCGCTGAGTTCACCAAGCGAAATCGCCGAGTGAGCGTATGCCCCGCCAGCGCGCATTTCCGCAGCAACCCAGATGGCTTCCATAATTTCGTTGTCGGTCACTCCCTTGCGATGCGCGACCTTAGTGTGCCCCTTAATGCAGTACGGGCACTGGGTCACGTGCGCGACTGCAACAGCGATCAACTGCTTCGTCTTCTCGTCCAGGGCGCCCGCTGAAAAAACTGTCTTGCTGAAGTTGTCCCAGGCTTCATGGATCTCGGGCGCGAGCTCCCTTCGAAGTTTCGCAAGTTCCGGGGTCATCGGGTGGTAAACAGAGTCGCTCATGAATGCATCCTTTCTATTGGATGCAACCAAGGATTCCTAAGTTTTCTTCCCCTTCAGGCCAGAAGCTCGCGAACTCGCGGGATTACCTCGGTGCCATACAGCCGGATGCTCGACATAAGTTGTTCGTGCGGCATAGTGCCGTTTGAGTACTTGAGATCGAATCTTGAAAGGCCGAGCCCCTTCGCCGTGTCGGCGATCTTCCTCGCGACTGTCTCCGGCGAGCCGACGAACAGCGCGCCGTCTCTGGCTTCCCTCTCGTAGTCTGCCCTGCTCATTGGCGGCCAGCCTCGCTCAGCCCCGATTCGGTCGCGATTCTCCTTGAAGTGGGGGTACAGCTCTTCGAGAGCCTGCTCGTCGGTTGCGGCTATGTGCCCGGGAGAGTGCGAAGCCACCGGGAGTTTCTCTGACCCGAGTTCTTCGAGAGCCCGGTAGTACAAGTCGACGTAGGGTGCGAATCGCATTGGCGCACCACCAATGATCGCAAGCACGAGGGGCATGCGATACCGAGCTGCTCGCACTACCGACTCGGGGCTGCCGCCGACCCCGATCCAGGTCTTGAGCGTTCCGTGCTCGATCGGCGGGAACACTCGCTGGTTCGACAGCGAAGCGCGCAGCCTGCCGGTCCAGGTGACCGGCTCGCCCTTAAGCAGTTCGGCGAAAAGGTCGAGCTTCTCCTCGAAGAGTTCCTCGTAGTCCGCGAGATTGAATCCGAAGAGCGGAAAGGACTCGGTGAAAGAGCCGCGGCCGAGAATTACTTCTGCCCTGCCATTTGAAATCGCATTCAGGGTAGAGAATCGCTCGAAGACCCTCACCGGATCGTCGGAACTGAGCACGGTAACCGCCGTACCGAGGTGAATCCGCTCGGTTCTACCGGCAATCCCCGCGAGCACGACCTCCGGGGCCGAAACTGCAAAGTCATCGCGGTGGTGCTCCCCCACCGCAAAGAAATCGACTCCAACCTCCTCGGCGAGCACCGCTTCATCGATCAGGTTCCTAATGGAAGCTGCGTGCGAGATTCGGTTCCCTTCGCCGTCCGCAGTTACATCGCCAAAGGTGTCCAGCCCGAATTCCAATTTGATCCGCTCCAAAGTCTCGATGGTCCCTCAGTCCAACCCGATCCGAACCCCTAACATTCCCGGAGTACGTCCCCGCACCGAGAGCTGCACGCGTCTGCGACGGACTGCAATGCAACGTAGTCTCAGATAGTGCCCAGCATTTCTACCGATTCCGACGCAACCGAAAGCCTCAATCCCAAACAGGAGAGGCAGCCTGGGCTATTCACCGGAGGCTACCTCTGGATAACCATCGGCTCATGCGCCCTCGTGTTTCTGGGCGCCTTCGAATCTCTTGCAGTGACGACGATCATGCCGGTCGTGAGCAAGGACCTGGACGGGGCTAACCTCTACGCGCTGGCATTCGCCGGACCGCTTGCAACCGGCGTAATCGGAATGGTTCTGGCCGGAAACTGGTCCGATCGCCGCGGCCCGGTCGTTCCGCTCTACACCTCTTCGGTGCTCTTTGCTCTCGGACTGCTAATTGCGGGAACCGCAACCACAATGCCGACGCTAGTTGCGGGCCGACTGGTTCAGGGCCTTGGAACCGGGGCGGTAACTGTCGCGCTCTACGTGATAGTTGCGAGAGTCTTTCCGCCGCGACTGCATCCGTCGATTTTTGCCGGTTTCGCCGCGGCCTGGGTCATCCCCTCCCTCATCGGCCCCTTCGCAGCGGGAGTCGTTACCGACCTGCTGAGCTGGCACTGGGTATTCCTCGGCGTCGTGGTGCTGGTCGTTGCGGCAACCGCAATGGTTGCTCCGGCCCTCAGGCACTTGCCTGAGCGCGGTGGAGACCTGTCGATTCCCTGGGCGACCGGTCGGATTAGCTAGTCGATTCTGGCCGCCGCCGCGGTGCTGGCTCTAAGCCTGGTATCCGAAATTGAAGTAGTGGGGCTGCCGCTTGCGGCTCTCGCGGCCGCTGTCGTCCTGATTGCGGCGCGGCCCCTGCTGCCGAAGGGGACGCTGCTTGCCCGCAAAGGACTGCCGAGCGTGATTCTCATGCGCGGACTCATCGGCTCCGCGTTCTTCGGAGCCCAGGTGTATTTGCCCTACTTCCTGATTGACCACTACAAGTTCTCGCCTAGCCTTGCCGGGCTCGCGCTGACTGTCGGTTCGATCGCGTGGTCGGTGGCCTCCTGGCTGCAGGGGAGGATGAGCACGACCCTGAGCAACACGGCCTGCACGACGATCGGCAGCATCCTGATTCTGGTTGCGATAGTAACCGCCGCGCTTACCGCGATTTTCGGCTTCTCGCCTCTGCCAGTGATAATCGCCTGGGTGGTCGGTGGCGGCGGGATGGGGCTCATGTTCCCGAGACTGAGTACTTTGACCCTCGCCTACTCCGCTCCAGAAGAGCAGGGATTCAACAGCTCCGCTCTTGCAATCAGCGACTCTCTCGGCAGTGCGGTATCGCTCGCCCTGACCGGTGTGATTTTCGCCCTGTTCGCGAGTTCCGGTGCATCGTTCATTGCAGTCTTCGTATTCTCGGCGCTAATCGCGGTAGGGGCGATCCTCGTGGCACCTCGAGTGGAGCGGCCGACTGCAGTTGCTGCCGAAGCCGCAGCGCGGGGCTGATTCGGCAAACCGGCCCGGGTTTCAGGAGTTTCGGCCGCGGGCGGCGACGGCCCAGACATCCTGGACTATTCCGCCGCGGGCGACAAACAGACTCTCTGCAAGATTTACGGTGTTGCAAACGTGATTTGGAACCACCTGAATCCTCGATCCCAGTTCGGGCAGCTCCCCTGCAGGAATCTCAACGGTTGCGTGGTGTTCGGACAGGGCGGTTATTCGCGCTTCCGGACTGCCGAGGATCCTGCCGTATCCGCTCGCCCAGGCCGCCCGATCTGCACCCAAGGTCTTGCTTCCCGAATCGAGGATGATTTCTCTGCCGTGGCGGCTCACTACCGTCGCGCTAACTGTGAGGGAGACCTCCTTGAAGCTGCAGTTGCCCAGCTCGATCTGCTGCGCGTCGTTGAATACGTAGACTCCCGGGCGGAACTCGCTAAGCACCGACGAGTCGGTGCTCGACCAGCTTGGAGTGGAACCGCCGCTGCGAATCGGCGCCTCAATTCCCGCCTTTGCGAGCAAATCTGAGGCCACCTGAAGGGCAGCTGCTTCGGATTCCGCGGCCGCGCTTGCGGCTCCGGGCAAGTAGCTGTGTCCGGGAAACGTGAAGACCCCTGCCACTTCGAGCCCCGCTTTAGCTGCGACCGTGGCAACTGCACCGGCTTGCTCAGGAGCGCAGCCGCTGCGGTGATGCCCGCTGTCGACTTCCACGAGTACGCGCAGTCCCGGTACCGCTTTGCCGAGCAATTTGGCAGTCTCGATTGAGTCCACACCGACGCTCAGCCGAATCCGTTCGTTGAGGGTCGCAAGCCGCGCCGCCCGCTGCTCGCTTGGCCAAACCGGGTAGGCGATGAAAATGTCATCAAAGCCGCCGTCGGCAAAAACTTCCGCCTCGCCCACGGTCGCCAGCGTCAGTCCGACCGCGCCACTTGCAAGCTGCAGCTTGCCGATTTCGAGGCACTTGTGGGTCTTTGCGTGCGGCCTAAGAACCAGGCCGCTGCTTTTCGCGAAGTCTGAAATCCGGGCGATATTGCCTTCAAGGATGTCAAGATCTACCTGCAGAAATGGGGTGTCGACGTTGAGTTCGCTGGATGCAGCCATGCCTCGACGCTATCGCAGCGATTCGGCTCGCTCCAGCACGAGTTCGCGCACTCTTGCAGCATCCGCCTGGCCGCGCATTTGCTTCATAACCTCGCCGATGATTGCTCCGGCCGCCTGAACCTTGCCGCCTCGAATCTTCTCAAGTATGTCCGGCTGGTCGGCAAGCGCCTTATCGATTGCTGCGATGAGAGCCGAATCATCGGAAACCACTTTGAGCCCGCGCTTTTGGACTACTTCTGCCGGGCTGCCCTCTCCGGCGATGACCCCTTCGAGCACCTGCCTCGCCAGCCTGTCGGTCAGCTCCCCCGAATCGACGAGTTTTGATAGTTCGGCAACCTGCGCCGGAGTCACGAGCGAGGCGGCATCCACCCCGTCAGCATTTGCGATTCTCGCGATCTCTCCGGTCCACCACTTTCGAGCCGCAGCAGGAGTCGCCCCGGCCGCCACGGTCTGCTCGATTTCAACCAGCAGGTCCGAATTAACTACGTCCTGGAACTCCAGATCGGTGAATCCCCAGGCTTCCTTGAGTCGCTTGCGCCGCACGGCTGGCGGCTCCGGCAGGGCGGCACGGAGCTCATCGATGAGCTCCTTCGATGGCTCAACCGGAAGCAAGTCCGGCTCCGGAAAGTACCGATAGTCGTCAGCATCGCTCTTCGGCCTGCCGGGAGAAGTCATGCCGGTGTCTTCGTGCCAGTGCCGGGTCTCCTGCACGATCGTCCCGCCACCGTGCAGGATCGCAGCCTGCCGCTGGATCTCGAATCGCACCGCCCGCTCCACGCTGCGAAGGCTGTTGACGTTCTTGGTCTCGGTGCGGGTACCGAGCTTTCCGGAGCCTCTCGGCGAGAGCGAGACGTTCGCGTCGCAGCGAAGATTGCCGCGCTCCATGCGGGCCTGACTGATTCCAAGGGCGAGCACGATGTCGCGAATTGCCGAAACGTATGCCCTGGCAACTTCCGGAGCGCTGCCCTCCGTGCCGGTAATCATCTTCGTCACGATCTCAACCAGTGGAACTCCGGCACGGTTGTAGTCGACGAGAGAGTGATCGGCTCCCTGAATGCGACCGGTCGAACCGCCAACGTGGGTGAGCTTTCCGGCATCCTCCTCCATGTGCGCGCGCTCGATCTGAATCCTGAAACTCCTCCCGTCGGCGAGCTCGATCGAGACTTCGCCGTCGTGCGCGATCGGCTCGTCGTACTGGCTGATCTGATAGTTCTTGGCGAGGTCGGGGTAGAAGTAGTTCTTTCTGGCAAACCGGCTCGATGGTGCGATCTCGCAACCCAGAGCCAGACCGAGGCTGATCGAAAACCTGATCGCCTGCTCGTTGACCACCGGCAGCGATCCAGGAAGGCCCAGGCAAACCGGAGTCACCATGGTGTTCGGCTCCTGCGCCGCCGCCTCGCCCTCCGCACTCGCCGGGTTGGGAGCGTCGGAGAACATCTTCGATTTGGTGTTCAGTTCGACGTGAACTTCGAAGCCGAGTACGGGCTCGAACAGTTCGATTGCCTTGTCAAAGTCCATCAGTTCTGTCTGCTCGCTCATGACTGCGCTCCCTTCTCCGACTCGGTCGCTCTCAGGGCTTTGCCCATCGGCGAGCGCGCGAGGAGGCTGCCGCCCCAATTGGCTTCGAGCAGGGTTTCGAGGGTAGCTCCGACCGAATACAGTTTCGCGTCCTGCCTTGCTGGCGCCATCAATTGCAGGCCGGCAGGCAGCCCATCTTCAGCGGCGAGCCCCATCGGCAGACCGAGGCCGGGGACTCCGGCGAGGTTCGCAGGGATCGTCGCGACATCGTTCAGGTACATGGCGAGCGGGTCTTCGAGCTTTTCACCGAACTTGAATGCGGTGGTCGGAGCCGATGGTGAAATCAGCAAATCGGCCTTTTCGAAGGCGGAAGCGAAGTCTCGCTGAACCAGGGTGCGCACCTTCTGGGCGCTGCCGTAGTAGGCGTCGTAGTAGCCTGCGCTAAGCGCGTAAGTGCCGAGGATAATTCTGCGTTTCACTTCCGGCCCGAAACCGGCTTCTCTCGTCGCGGCCATTACCTGCTCGACCGTGCCGCCGCCAGGCGGGTTGACCCGCAGTCCGAATCGCACGCTGTCGAACTTGGCGAGGTTGCTTGAAGCCTCTGCCGGAAGAATCAGATAGTAGGCCGCGATCGCGTAGCTGAACGAGGGTGCTGAGACTTCGACAATCTCGGCGCCGGCTTTCGATGCGAGCTCGATGACCTCCTGAAACCTGGCGCTTACTCCGGTCTGGAAGCCTTCTCCGCCGAGCTCCCTAACAACTCCCAGCCGAACGCCCTTCAGGCTGCCGGCTGCGATTCCCGCTTTCGCCGCTTCGGCGAAGGAGGGCCAGTCTTCGGTGAGCGAAGTCGAGTCTCTCGGGTCGTGTCCGCCGATCACGTCGTGAAGCAGGGCGGCATCCAGGACCGTTCTTGCGACCGGGCCGATCTGATCCAGGGATGAGGCAAGCGCGATCGCTCCATAGCGCGAGACTCCGCCATAGGTCGGCTTCATTCCGACGGTTCCGGTGACTGCCGCCGGCTGCCGGATCGAGCCCCCGGTGTCGCTGCCGAGCGCCAGTGGAACCTCGAAGGCCGCAACTGCCGCGGCAGAGCCGCCGCCGGAGCCGCCCGGAATCCGCTCGAAATCCCAGGGGTTCCGGGTCGATCCGTAGGCAGAGTGCTCGGTGGAGGAGCCCATTGCGAACTCATCCATATTGGTCTTGCCGATCGGCACCATCCTCGCTTTGCGAAGGCGAGCCACCACGGTTGCATCGTAAGGAGGAATCCAGCCCTCGAGGATTCGAGAACCTGCGGTGGAGGGCATGTCGCTCGTGCAGAGGACGTCTTTGATTGCCACCGGTACTCCCGCGAGCGGGTTGAGCTTGGCGCCGAGCTTTCTCGCGCCGTCCGCTTCTCCTGCGGCCTTGAGTGCGTCGGCCGAGACGTGGAGAAATGCGTGAACCTGCGAATCGACTTCGGCAATGCGATCCAAATGAGCCTGAGTTACCTCGACCGATGAAACCTCTTTGGATTGCAGCTTCTCGGATAGTTCAGCGGCGGAAAGCGCGACGAGTTCCTCGGCCATTACTGCTCCTCGCCCAGAATCGCGGAAACCTTGAATCGGTCGCCTTCACGCTCCGGAGCTCCCGACAGCGCCTGTTCGACGGTCAGGGTCTTGCCGGGGACATCCGGTCTGAAAACATTCTGAAGCGCGATCGGATGGGAAGTTGCCGGCACATCGGGGGTGGCGACTTCCGAGACTTTGGCTATGGCATCGATGATTACCGAGAGTTCGCCGCTGAGCTTTTTGATTTCGTCTTCGGTGAGCGCAATTCGAGCCAGTTCTGCCAGGTGCGCTACCTGTTCAGAGTCTAGAGAATGTGATTCAGACACCCCACAATCTTATGGGAGCCGACTGGAGGGCACTCTCGACAGGTTTCGGTCAACCGCCGCCAGGGGCTATAGCCAGTGCACCTTCTCCAATGCCGATGAGCGCGAGGTTTCGGATCGATTCGCTGCCCGGCTGGAAGTACTCGTTGTGTCCTGCCGAAGGATTGAGCTTCACGCCGGTTACCGGATCCACGATTCCGTCGACTCCGAACCGTCTCGCGCCGAAACTCGCGGAACCGGGGTCGCTGCCGTAGAAAGCCGAGTTGATCACCGGATCCCACTCCGCCTCCCCCACAAAGACTTCTCCCGCTGGCATTCCCAATTCAGAAGCAGACTGTGCGGCGCTCCCCGGCGAACCGACCATCGCGAAGGCATTCAGGCTAAGCGAGCCTTCGGTAAGGGCGATCATTGCCGCGGTTGAACCGTATGAGTGTCCGATGACGGTAACGAAGGGTTCCGCACCGAGTCTCAAAGTTCTGAGTCCTTCCACGCTTCGGCTGAGGCTAACCGCCCCTTCGTCTGCGAGCTCGAGGGAACCGACATTGAGCAAGTGAGGGGTCTGGTAGCCGATCCAGGCGACGGTCGCGGCAGTAGAGTCGGCTTCACCCAATCGATCCAGCCACTTGTTTTGCTCGTTATAGAGCAACTCGGCGGTGTCTGCCCAGTCGTCTACCTGCCCTTCCACGGTGAAGAACATTCCCGGGACCAGGTAACTGACGTAGGTCGCAGTTGAGAGATTCCCGACTGCGATAACGACTTTGCCGGGCAACTCGACGTCGAGCTCGATTAGAGTGCGTGTGCTCTCCCCCGAAGCATCACCGATGGCAGTTCGAATTTGATAGAGCATCTGCAGTTGATTTGAGGTCCTGACGTTCTTGCCTCTGCCGACTCCGGAATTCAATTCCGATTCAAGTCGCTTGATAGTTTGCTTTAGGAATTTGCGGTTGGCGGCATCCCGATCAAGGTATGGGATGCCTTCAAGATTCCCGACCAGTTCGGGAGCCGTTCTTGAGAGCCCGAGCCTCTGTTGCTGATTCAGAGCTAGCCACCAGCTCGCGATTTCTCCGGCTGGAATCGACGCGGAAACCAGATCCTTGATTGCGCTCGGATTGGCCTTGAAGAAACTCGCCAGCCTGTCGCCGGGAATGAGCTTCAGCTGGTCGAAAACTGGACTAGCCGACTGGGGCTGCGAACCGTCAGACACCCAGACTGGGCTCGGATTCCCGCCGCCTTTAAGCAGAGTCTGATCGATTCCGGGCACGTTCGGTGCGCCACCCCCCGCACTTACGGAGATGGCAAGCACTAAAGCTGCATACCCCAAAAGCAACTCGGGTACTTCCAATCAAATCGGTTGCCCAAACCGAAGGGCCGACTGCCCCCTGAAAGAACTGTCCTACCCCATAATAGGGGTAGAAACTCTCGAATCGTGCTTCAAACTGCGACTTTCGCACCGACTGCAGTAACCGCCTGATCAGCCATTTAGCAGTGCGATGAAACTTTCCTCATCAAGAATCGGCACTCCGAGCTGCTCGGCTTTTGCGAGCTTGCTGCCGGCCCCCGGGCCCGCGACGACGTAGTCCGTCTTCTTTGAGACGCTGGATGCCGCCTTGCCGCCCGCCTGAATAATCGCCTCTTCTGCACCCTCCCTGGTAAAGCCCTCGAGGGTTCCGGTAACAACGAGCGTTTTGCCGCTGAGTACGCCACCGGTCGATGCGGCGCCCCCCGCACCTGGATGCCCCGGAGTACTGAATTGCACTTCCGCCGCAGTCCAGGCATCAACGATCTCCTCGTGCCAGTCGATTTTGAACCAGTCGATGAGTGAATCCGCAATGATTTCGCCAACTCCCTCGACCTCGGCGAGTTCTTCCCGGCTAGCACTTCGAATCGCTCCGAGAGAGCCGAACCAGTCGGCAAGCGCCCTGGCTGCTACCGGCCCGACGTGGCGAATATTGAGCGCGACGAGCAGCCGCCACAGCGGTCGAGTGCGGGCGGAAGCGATGTTCTCGATCAGCTCGACGGCGACCTTCGAGACTATGGAGCTCTCGTCCCCGTCGAAGGGACCGTTCGGGTCAAAAGGAGGGTCGGCATCCTTTCCGGTCAGCTTTCTCTGCCTCTGGAACGGAGTCACGATCTTAGGTTTGCCGTCTTCAACACGCACCAGGCCGGTCTCGGCGTCCCTCACTTCGACTCGAATCGGAAACAGATCTTCAAGCTTCAGGTCGAACAAGCCCGCCTCGGTTCTAAGCGGCGGGACTGCGGGAAACAGCGGCTGAGTAAGCGCCGCAGCTCCGACCTCGCCGAGTCGCTCAATGTCGAGCGCACTTCGACTGCCTATGTGCTCGACCCGACCGCGAACCTGCGCCGGGCAGCTCTTCGTGTTCGGACAGCGCAGATCGACGTCGCCCTCTTTTGCGGGCGCGAGGACAAACCCGCACTCCGGGCAATTCTTCGGCATGACGAATTCGCGCTCGGTGCCATCCCGCAGCTCAAGCACAGGCCCGAGGACTTCCGGAATAACATCGCCAGCTTTTCTAAGTACGACGGTGTCCCCGATGAGCACGCCCTTCTCTCGCACGACATCCTGATTGTGCAGAGTCGCCTGGCGCACGGTTGACCCGGCGACCCGCACCGGCTCCATGACCGCGAACGGGGTCGCCCTGCCTGTGCGGCCGATGCTCACGACAATATCGAGCAGCTTGGTGTTAACCTGCTCCGGCGGGTACTTGTAGGCGATCGCCCAGCGTGGTGCGCGGCTCGTTGCACCGAGCAGCTCGTGCAGAGCGAGTTCGTCGACTTTCACGACCACGCCGTCGATTTCGTGCTCGACGCTGCTGCGGTTTTCGCCGAAGTACTGAATGTAGTCAGCCGCCTCCCTGGCAGTAGCAACAACCTTGAAGTGGGAACTCGTCGGCAGTCCCCATTCCGAAAGCAGCCGATAGGTAGCCGACTGGCTTTCGACCGGCGGGTTCTGCCAGGCGCCGATTCCGTGGACCAGCAGCCGCAGGCGGGAGAGCCGAGCATCCATGAGCTCAAGCTGAGCGGCGCTCTTGACCTCAGATTTCTGGCGCAGGCTTCCGGATGCCGCATTCCGCGGGTTTGCAAACACCCGTTCGCCACTGGCCGCCTGCGCCGCATTCAACTCGCGAAAAGCCTCCACCGGAAAGAACACTTCGCCGCGCACTTCGACTAGTTCCGGGTGGCCGTCACCGAGGAGCCTGCCCGGAATGCCCGGGATTTTGCGGACGTTCTCGGTCACGTCCTCACCAACGACGCCGTCGCCCCTCGTCGCGGCCGATACCAGCACCCCTCGTTCGTAGCGCAGGTTCAGCGCGAGTCCGTCGATCTTGAGTTCGCAAAGGTAGTGGAATGCTCTGCCCGCGAGCTTCGTTGCTCGGTCGGCCCAGGCCAGAAACTCCTCGATCGAAAACACATTGTCGAGGCTGAGCATCCGCTCGGCGTGCTGCACCGGGGTGAACAGAGTGGAGTCGGCTCGACCGCCAACAGTCTGAGTGGGACTGTCCTGGCCGCGCAGCTCGGGAAAGTGCGACTCGATCTCTTCGAGCCGGCGAATCATCCGATCGTAAGTCGCGTCATCAACGAGGACTTCATCGCGCGAATAATAGGCATCGCGCAATTCGAGAATCCGGGTCGTCAGATCGGCGGCCTCGGTTTTCGCCGCTTCGAAGTCGAGTTCCTCGCTCACTCTCGAAAGCCTATGCGGTCAATCGTGACCCCAGCAGAAACAGAACGGATGCCCAGCCGGGTCCTCATAAACCCGAAAGCCGCTCTCGGAATCAAATCCATAGGCGGGCTTCAGCAGCTTCGCCCCGAGAGCAAGAGCTTCCTCTTCTGCAGTCTTCGGATCCTCGACGTAGAGGTCCAGATGGATCTGCTGCGGCTGCCCGTCCGGCCACTGCGGCCGAACGTGATTCGGTGCAAGCTGCACTGCGAATTGCGGTTTACCGTCAATGAGCACCGTGTGCCAGTCCTCGTCCCGGTCGACTGTTCCCTCGAGCAGTCCTGCCCAGAAGGCGCTTTCCGCCTCCAGATCGGCGGCATCGAAAACGACCATTTGTTTGAGAGTCTTCATGCGGAGATTCTGCCAGCGACCCGCGACATCCAACAGGGCTAGCGAAAGAAAGGGCCGGCGAAATAGCGAGGTCGGCGAAATAAGAGCGCCAGCAAAATGGCAGCGCCCGCCAAACAATGGGGTCCGCGCAATTCAATCGCGAGCGGGCTCAGGAGCTTCGACTACATCTTCTCCGGAGCAGAAACTCCGAGCAGCCCGAGTCCATTGCGAAACACGACCCCTGCCGCGTCGTTGAGCCAAAGCCTTGAGCGATGCAGCGCGGTCACCGGATCATCGCCCAGCGGAATCACCCTGCACGAGTCGTACCAGCGGTGGTAGGCCGCGGCGAGATCTTCGAGGTAGCGGGCGATCCGGTGCGGCTCTCGAAGCTGAGCCGACTGCGCGACGATTCGGGGGAACTCCGCGAGCAATCCGAGCAGGTTGCTTTCGGTTTCGTCGGTGAGCAGTTCCGGCTTGAACTCGCTGCGATCAACCCCGGAAGCCGCCGCGTTCCTGGCAACCTGGTGAGTGCGCGCGTGGGCGTACTGGACATAGAACACCGGGTTGTCGTTGGTGCGCTTCTGCAGGAGCTCCGGATCGAGCGCGAGAGGCGAATCCGCCGGGTAGCGTCCGAGCGAGTAGCGCAGAGCGTCGGTGCCGATCCAGTCGCGCAAGTCATCGAGTTCAATGATGTTGCCTGCGCGCTTTGACAATCGCGCGCCGTTGACCGAGACGAGCTGTCCGATCGGAATCTCGATGTCGACATCCGGGTCATCCCCGGCGGCGCCTGCGAGAGCCTTGAGCCTGCGGACGTAGCCGTGGTGGTCCGCACCGAGCAGGTAGATTTTGTGCGCAAAACCGCGGTCCCCCTTGTCGAGGTAGTAGGCGGCATCCGAGGCGAAGTAGGTATAAACGCCGTTGCTGCGCCGGATCACCCGGTCCTTGTCGTCGCCGAACTCGGTAGTGCGCACCCAGATTGCACCGTCCTGCTCGAAGACGCGACCCTGCTGCCGCAGCCGCTCGACGGCGAGGTCGACCTTCGACTTGCCATCCGGGCCGGGCTCGTGCAGAGTGCGCTCGCTGAACCAGACGTCGAAGTGGACGTTGAACTTCTCAAGGGACTCGCGGATGTCGCCAAGCTGAAACTCGTAAGCCGACTCCCTGGCAATCTCAAGGGCTGCCTCATCGGCGGCGGTGAGTACCTCTGGATGCGCCTCAACCACTCGCTTCGCGAGATCGTCAATGTAGCTGCCGGGGTAGCCGCCCTCGGGCGTCGGCTCTCCTCTGATCGCGGCGAGGACGGAAGCGCCGAACTTGTCCATTTGGTTGCCGGCGTCGTTGATGTAGAACTCGCTCACCATTTGCGCGCCGGAAGCTGCAAGCACTCGAGCGATCGAGTCGCCGAGCGCAGCCCACCTAGTGTGGCCAATGTGCAGCGGCCCGGTCGGGTTCGCTGAGACGAACTCGAGGTTGATGGTTTGGCCCTCGAGGCTCGAATTGCGGCCGTATTCAGAGCCCTGGTCGACGATCAGTTTGGCCAGGGATCCGGCGGAAGCGGCATCCAGTTTGAGGTTTATGAAGCCGGGCCCGGCGACTTCCGCACTTGCAATTCCGGGGATCTCGCGCAGCTCTGCGGCGATTTCTTCCGCAAGCACCCGGGGCTGCATTGCCAACGTCTTCGCGATCTTGAGCGCAATGCTCAGCGCCCAGTCGCCGTGCTCGCGGCTCTTTGGCCGCTCGAGCAGGTCCTGCGGATCGAGCTCGATCGTGCTGTCGTGACGGGCAAGAACACGTCCGATCGCGGCTGCGGCGAGTTCGGCGAGTTCAGTTGGGGTCACGAAAGTCGATTGTATCGGGCGGGAGTCGTGGCCAGCTTTGGGCCGAATCGCCGTGTTGGCTCGGCACTCGCCCAGTTTGACGGGTGAGAATGATCGGGTGAAGAGGTTCAGTACAAGACCTGTGCTCGCGGTAGCGGCAATGGCAATCGCCGCTATTTCGGCAATCGCGCTAACCGGCTGTCAGGACCAGTCGGGGCCGGAGGTCGTCAATCCCCTGCCGCCATCGGCAACCGACTTGCCCGCTTCCCCCGAGCCGACACCGAGCTCGTCAACTACCGGGGACGACGTGCGCGAAGCTGTCGCGGTCAACCTGGATTGCTCGGCCGTGGTGGACGCGCAAACCATGTACGACTTCAACCCGAACTTCGGACTGCTTTCAAGCTTCAGTCCGGACGCCGGATCGCTTGCAGCGCAGGCGGTCGCTAGCAAGGGCGTCGCCTGCCGCTGGCTCAACCAGACCAGCGGAGTGACCCTCGACGTATCTATCGCAAGGCCCTCTTCCACCGACCTTGAAGCGGCCCAGGCGCTCGCCAGGTCGGGCACAGCCGCCTCCGGTTTTGGCGATGCCGCCTACTTCTCGAGCTCCGGTGGAACCGGTGCGCTTCAGGTCTTCGCAGGCGACTACTGGCTTACGACGACTTCGGTGTTCTATTCGCAAGCGGCGGATGCGGCATCCATTATGAACGCGGCACTGAAGTCGATCGGCAAGGGCTGACTCTCCCGCCGGATTCACTGGTAGCCTTGATTCGCACTCCTGGCCCCCATAGCTCAGGGGATAGAGCGTCTGCCTCCGGAGCAGAAGGCCGCAGGTTCAAATCCTGCTGGGGGCACCAATGTCCTGATTGCGACTCCATAGGCAAACGCCGAACCATTTAGTTCTCACTGCGATTGACTATTTGTCCTGACACGGTACAGCAGAAGTCGAACCGTCTGGATGCAGCCAAGTCAATTTCGATAACTCATCTTGCAGCGTGAATATGCTCGTGAATGAAGTCCCGAGCCCGTCGACTATTACTACAATCTGGGCACCTACCTGAAGGTTCGGAGACGCCTGGTCTGAAATCTTCATACCGCGATCTCGACTATCGCGAATCAAGTCGTCGCCCCGAGCGAGTGTTGCTGCACCTGCAGCCTCAAAGAACGTGTACCAGTCGTCCTCTGGTGTGACCGGCTCTTGCATAAGGATACGATCCGCCTTAATGCCGGAACAGATAACCACGGACAGACCATCTCCATCACGGCGGATCGAAATCGGCGAATCGTATCGATCAAGAGGGACAACCCCGCACCCGGCAGTCAAAGATGTTGCTACAACTATCGACGCAATCGCCGAAGATTTCAGCCAAATAGCCCTAACTTGCATAAACCTCCGGGCCCAACCCAGGATCGTCGGGATCGTCGACCTGGCAATCTTGTCAGATGCTACGGCCACCAGTTTCCTCGGAGAATTGGTGACCGTAGATCTTCATCCCAATGAACGCCGCCAGGGCAAGCAACCCGGCAATTTCGAAATACCACGGATATGCGAAGGTCGAGAATTTTGCTTCGGGAAACAACCGATCCATCCAATGGCCGACGTTGAGTGTGGGGGCCCAGATATGACTCGCTGTGAGTCCGAGAGCAAGTGAACACCCCTCAAGGATTCGACGTCGAGAGAAGACACTCGCGGATGTAGACCTCGCAGATACTGTTATGACCGTCATTCCGGCGATGCTGGCCAGGCCAGTCACAACTATCCAGTCTCGGAATACTCTGCCTTGAAATTCACCCCGATCAGGCAACTGTCCGGACAATTCTGGAAAACTAACGCCAACGACCTGCGCCGGCCAAAGGTAGTAGACCAGAAAAACCCCTACGCCAAGAACCAGCAAAACGGATGCCGGGACTGAAGCGAGCGTTGCAACAACCCGGGGCCATCTCACGGGTCTACCAATTGCACGCAAGGCCAGGGTCCCCTCTCGAAATTGAATCGATGATTCGATTCTGCCAGTCAGGATTAGGGGGGCGATTTAGTTCAAGATCATATTGAAGATCATTGGTAATCAATAGCCCGGCATGACCAATTACACGGCATACGTATCCCGATGTCCCTTGATCTGGTGTTCAGGTGGCCCGGAGCCAAAGTCGATTAGTCGCAAGGCTTGTCGTCTTGACTGCCGTCTCCTCTCAGCCAGTAGTCAGAGCTCAACTTCCGTGAATCGAAGAGTCCGACAACCTCGCCAGGGGAATTTGTAATAGGCGTGTATCTCAGGTAAACATCAATCTTGTGATGCGCCAGCGGAAGACGGAAGGGGCCAATCGCATTGACCAACCCACCCGGGGTCACCCCGTAGGTGATCTCATCCCCAGCTGAAACAGAGGCAATCCCGGTGGCCCTCCATTGCTCGGTGTAACCCGCATTCCAGTCATCGTAATCAGTTGAAGCTACGGAAATCGTGTCGTAGGTGAAATCTTGGCAGGAAACAAATACGAACTTTCCATCGATTAGCCGTGCCGCTGTCTTCGCTGGGACAGTACATCCACTCAAACCAAGAGTCAGCAGCACCAGCATTGCGCTGGCCGAAATCGCTTTCCCGTGCCGGAGCATCTTTCTCATCCTTACTGAAGGTGGTGATAGGCCAGATCCTGCCCAGTAAGCTCGGCAGTCACCGGATTCGTACCCGTCATTGCTGTGGCAGTTTGAGGGACCTCTGGATGCCTTTCTTGCGCAAGTGCCATAACACTCATTTAGCTACTCTTCCGGACACGGCACCGCAGAGGTCGAACCATCTGGATGCAACCAAGACTCGTCGGAAAGGTTCTTCGCCGAGAAGAAGATGCTCAGATATGACGATCCCGCGGCTCTAAAGGAGAAGTAGAACTGAGGCACCTTTGCACTCGGCACACTTGAAGGCCCGGAAACGCTCATCCCGTACATTCGACTTGCTTGGAATATTTCGTCACCGGCTGAGAAGACAGCTTCACCGGTGGCCCTAAATATAGGACTCCAGTCGCCGTGAGTCTGGTCCCGAAATTGCACACTCACTACCTCAGCCTTCACCTGCCGACAAGCCACGGCGGAAATGCTGGCTCCGTCCTTCTGGATGGCCACCGGGAAGTCGGCCGGTTCGAAAGGGAGGAACTTGATCCCGCAACCAGTCAGGGAAATCGCAACAAGGCAGGCCGCTACCGGCAGCAGGCCGACTCTGAACACAAAGCTAACGTTCAAAGCTGCACTATCTCTATAGAGTGTTGCCTTCGTAGGCATCGATCACTGTAGTGAGTTTCTTCTCGTTGCGTATGAAGGCTTTGGTTAGGGTGGCTGCGCGTGCGGCTAGTTTCTTGTTCGGAAAACGGACATACATTCCCTCGGATTCGCTATCAAATTCCGGATTGATATCGCCCATTTCTTTATCACCTTGACATGCTGCCCTAACCAGTTCCTGAGCCAAGTGCCCGTTGACTAGGAGGCCCCCGACCCGTTCCTTTCCCAAGCTTGCGGTCAATAGCTCAGAAAGCCCCGAGAAATCACCCAAGTGCAGGACGGGTCCCAAGCCTTCGTCACCCTTAAGCAGACTAAATGGCCAAAGCCTGGACGAAGACTGGTCGTGCTTCCCGGCGACGGTCCACCCTCGACGGGCGCCCTCCTTCCTAAGTAAACTGCTCGGATTCGGTGAAAGTATTAGCAACGCAAGCCTTGCCGTGGAGCCCAGGAGCAGATCCCAGTCTTCATCACTGGTGGCCTCAACTTCCAACCGCTCAAGCTTCACCAACGCGTTAAGAGCTGCAACATTCTCCAACCTGCCAACCGAATTCAACTGCAACGTCTCCAGATTTACTGCGGGTAACAGGCTCGCCCCGTCAAATAAACGCGGTCGATCAACCCGAAGCGACAATAATCTTTCTGGAGCTCCCAGGGCAGGAAGGCGACTTACCGATGTCCAGTCCGAGAGCAACATTTTCTCCACTGGCGCACCAATGCTCGGGATACCTTCGGGAAGGCGGCCAATGATAGTAATTTCTGTCAGGTTTTTGCTCTGAAGGATCGATTCAATTCCCGGGACAATCTGACCCGAATAGCTTCGCAATTGAGGTAAGTATTTAAGATCGACTGCTCTATCAGGAGTACCCGCATACCAGGAAAGCGATTCAAGTGTTGTCGCGTTCTCTAGAACATTGGCATTCCTTATTTCGACTCCATATAAATCGATGACGAGGTGGGAAAGGAGAGGCATTACAGGCGACAGGAATTCCATGTCGAAGACGGTGCTGGCGTGAAACCCGTTCAAGCGAAAAACGAGACCGGCCTTTGCTGCCGCCAACATTTGCCCCGGGGAGGGCAGCGCTGAAGCCGCAATGTCTATCGGAAACGTACGACGCAACCCAGAAGCAAAGTCATTGGTACGGGACGGCTCAAGGTCACGATTCATCTTGACTCCAACCTAGCGCTTCGTGTATATCACTGGCAGTAATCATCATCGAATCATCGGCAGAAAGCCCGCCCCTAGTAATGTCCCAAGTGTAAAACTCGGCTTAAACTTGATAGTGACCCCGTTCTTAGGCATAGCAGGTTTCGTCGGCAAATTAGCGTACTTTTCTTCAGCCATCGGGTTTAGGATATTCTTCAGCGAAGCCCTACCTTGCGTATCTCTAAGTTCCACAAAGACTCGCTGCTCGACCGCCCTAAGCTCATTTCCAACCTTTTCCACGCGATACACAGTGATTTGTTTCACTTCAAGACTCTTGAACCTAACATTATATCTATGTTGGAGAAGGCGTCGCATTATATTAATCGACATTCCAACATAGTCTTCCCCATCAGCAAATTGAATAATATAAATGCCCGAGTTGTCCCACCCCGGGTCCCAGACTTCCTCTTTCCCGCTGAGGTCCATCTGGTTGATGGGGTCGTTTGGGTAGTTGTAGTTGTTGGTGACTCCGCCTTCGATGGGGTCTACCGACAGGAACCTGCCCAGGCCGGGAACATACTGTCTGACGCCCATCTCTACCGTGGCGATACTGCCAGCGTGTTCATACAGTTTCAGGTGCTGCCCCGTATAGCCATGATCGGCATCCCCCGGCAGATTATCCGGTACCGCCTCATCGGCAGTCGTGGTGCCGATTAGGCCGCTATTTGGGTCGATGGGTTGCCCGAACGGGTCATAATCGACCCTGTCCCCCTGCCTTGTACCGTCTTCATCGGTCGTGATGATTGTGTTGCCGTATAGATCCCCATAGGACCACAATTGGCCGGTCGGTTTCACTGTCACCGTGACCGCACCTGGTAGGGAGAGAGTGTATTGGAGGAGGTTTCCTGCCTCATCCAGGACCGAATCGACCCCGCCAGTACTGTAACGGTAAGTATCGGTCGTAGACCCAACAGTTTGGGTGCGCGAAACGATCATCCCGGTGGCATCCCGCAGATAGGTCACCTGATCTCCAGAATCCAGGATCGTAGCTATATGCCGATCCTGAATGTCATAAGTGAGCTCCTGATCAGCCAACCTCGTCGTATTCCCGTGCCCGTCATAGGTGAGATCCTGCGAGGCCAGGCCAGCAGTTACCGGATTCGAACCCGACACCGCAGCAGACACCTCAGTTGAAGTGAGCCGGTCGGCATAGTCGTAACAGTAATCCGTCACCTGCGGGGTACCACCCTGGAAAGTGGACACCAGTCGGGTACGGTTACCATCCATACCGGCATACTCGTTTACCCCACAGGAACCGGAAGCCGCAAACGCATACTGCAACACATAATCCGGAATCACCGCCTGAATCAACCGGCCTGCAGCATCAAACGTATAGTCAGACACCCGCGTAGCCAGACCATCCTCAAGTGTGGTCTTCAAAATCCTGCCCGATTGGGAACGAACCACCGACTCGGTGACCGAATCCTGGCCCGGAAACTCGAACGACTGCGAAACACCACGACCAGCATCATCCCGCACCAGACCGGTCAACTCGCTCCCGTTACCGTAAACCACCCCTTGCAGTAGCCCAGTGTTCGGGTCATAGGTCGGGTCGGCTACCGTAACCGAGTTCAACTTGACTTTTTCATCCTTGCCGTCGGCGTCATACTCAAACGACTCCACCACCGGAGAGGCTCCAGCGATATTCGTCGTCACCGTCAACACCCGACCGGTCTGCGACTCGTAGGCGGTAACCGTTTCGGTACCCCAATAGTCAGTCGAAGACACTATTCGACCCAGCAGGTCAGTGGTCACCGAAGTCGTCACCGCGGTGGGCGGCGTCGAATTGATCGTCTCGGTCGTTTCAACTGTTACCAGACTCGAGGCCACCTGATAGTCGATCGTGAGGGTGCGGGACGGGTCGGGGGATTTGGCCGGGACATCCGTCTGGATGACTCTTCCTCGCTCATCCAAGGTCAGACACGACCAGGTCGAATCGCCGGAACGTTTCGTACCGACAGTGCGACCCCAATAGTCATAGACGTAGTCGATCGACACCTCAGAGCCCTGGCCCGTGCCCGCGGTCGGTCCGGTGATTGTCTTAAGGAATCCGTACTGCCTGGTCGAAGTCGGCACCCCACAAATCGCACCCTGGCCCCACGTATTCACTGTGTCGGAGTCGCCGTAATACACCGAAGTTGTGCCCTTGTCGGCGGAAGGGGGGTTAGCCCCGGCCGCCTCGAGGGCGGCTGGAAGGTATCGGCCCAGCCGACGCAAGTGTCCGTTGGCTTCCGTCGGGGACTCGTAGGTGATAGCCGTAGTCAGTGCGAGACCGTCCGGGTCGATTGTGCTCGCGGTCAGGAGCCCAAGCCACGGATTGTCGTAACTGTTCCCGGTGACCAGATCGGTGAGCTGGCTTGAGCTCACGCCCCCACCCGAAGGTGCCTCATCGTGCACAGTCGTTCGGGTGACGAGGCCGTAGTCCGGCGATAGCGAACTACCCGGCACCGCGACCAAACCTGAGTCGGAAGGTTTCTTCCAGAGCAATTGCAGTTTCGCTGCCGCCTCCCGGTCGGCGAATTGGACCCGAATCCGCATTCTCTGCCCAGCGGTTGCGGTTATCGGCAAACCGTCCGCGGGCACCGTGGTGACCCCGGCCGTGGTCGAATCGACCGATAGCACGCGAATGTTGTCGAGATAGATTCGGACCGAATCCTTGACCTCAATGCTCGCTCCGAGCCGGTATTCACCACTCTCGGGGAAGGTGATCAGCCCAGTAGCTGAAAGCGACCAACCGTCCGCGGAATAGCCCGACCAATCTACGATCGGGGCAGCGGTCGCCCAGTTTCGATCTAGCGCGCCGCCCGCGATGGTCTCCAATCCGTCGGAGTAGCGCACCGGCAGCCCGGCGAAGTTCGCGTTCGGAAAGTAGCTGACCGCAAGACCCGCCAGACCGCCATCCACTTCGGTGCTCGTGTGCGCTGGCGTGATCGGACAAGAGCTCAACGGTTCGCGGTTCGCGTCGAAGCAGGATGCCGGCGCCGGGCCGTAGGCATCGGTCGCCCGGTCCTGATCGTCGAAGATCGTCGTCGACTTCAAATCGCGATCAACGTCGGTTACCGACAGAAGCTGATCCTTCTGGCTCCACTCGAATTCGCTCGAATAACCCATTGCACTTGTCGCCGAAAGCTTGCGGAACGCCTCGTCGTAGGTCACGGTAGCGGCGTGGCTGCCGCCCGGCAGGCTGAGCCCTGCAACGTCTACATAGGTTGTCGCGATGCCGACGCTGAAAGGCACGTAGCTATAGGTCTTCGCCGGTCGATCGCCGATCGTGACTCCGTCCGGGGCTGGGAGGATTACCTGATCGACTTTGCCGGAAGAATTATAGGAAACTTGCGTAAACACTGCAGGCGTTTCGTCGTCGCGGCCGGCATCCGCCAAGAGCCAGTCGTTCATGCCGGCGTCGCGAAGCGCAACGAGTCGACCCTGCCCGTCGTATTGGAAGTCGGCTATGGCGTTCCCCGGGTAGACGAGCCGAACCAGATTGCCGCTGCTGTCATACAGCAGTTCAACCCTCTGGCTCGAGCCTCCGGGCAGTGTCGGTGGGTAGGTGATCGCGCAAAGCATCCCGATCGGTGCCGGGCTGAATCCCGACGGCACACTACAGCCCCCGTTGCCTGAAGCAGGCTGGTAACTGAAGGTAACTTTGCGATAATAGTTCCCGCCCACCTTTGAGAGCGGATCGGCCGCATAGGAAAGCCTGCCATCGCTGGCGTATTGCAACACAGGGTTGGTCGGTTTCCTCGCGTCGGTCGGGGATGAGACCCCGGCGACCTGACCGGTCGGAGTGAAAGTGTAAACCGTCCCGTCCTCCTCGGTGAGGCTGACTCCGCCGAGCTCGTCTCTGGCTACCGTCGCATACTCCCCGATCGGCGCCTCCCAACCCCCATCCGAAACCCTCGTGTAGGTGTGGGTGCCCCCAGTCACGTCGGTAAAGACCACGCTGCGCTCACTGATCTTTGCCGAAGTGTAATAGCCGGCAAGACCGGCCAGCGGGGTTGAGGGCGACCAACCCGCGGGAAGAATCTGGGTCTTAGGAGCCAGCCAACTCGGCGGGATCGCAAACGGATCCTCTGTGCCCTTCTGCAACCGGATTCCGAGGTTGGCCTGCTCGAGATCCGTGTTACGGAATTCGACACGAATGTCGTAAATTCCGGCGGTCAGATTCACTGCCGCCTTGTCGGTGATGGTCCAGTCGGGCTTCGCCGTATCCCACTGGTCGTACCAGGTGGTCCAGCTGGATGCCCCTTCTGCCTTGATGAACACCCTCGCACCCAGGGAGTGTTGCAGCCATGGTTTATAGGAGCCAGCATCCGCGGAACCGATCTTCAGCTTGCCCTCCCAGCGGACCATGAACTTCTGGTACGGAACTGCGGGAGACGGAGGAGTCTCGGCATTCCAGGTCCCCCCGGGCACGGCATCCAGTCGCACCAGCACCGGGGTCTTGCCATCGAATGAATAGTCTTCGGTCGGGGCGCCGGTGGGTTGAGCCAGGTAGTAGGAGCCAGTCAGCCCATACCTCGTCTCGATGCCGCTGTTGTAGGAGAAGGTCATGCCGATCGGGCCGCCCAAGGTCTGGATCGACGGACCTGGAAAAGCCAGTGAGGCATTGCCGGTAGCCAGGTTGACCGTGACCGGCCCAGCGGAATCCGTTGGTGAGGGACCAGTCGCCCCGAGCCGAAGGTCCACTTTGAAACTATTCGCCCAACCGGAGTCGAAAGGTTCGGTGCCGTCGTCAACTTCGACACCCCAACTGTAGACGCCACCGTCTTGCAAAACTCCAGTGGGAACCTGCCAGGTTGGGCTGGAAAGCCAGCCAGAGGAAACCACGGTCCCGGTTCCAGGCTGCGGTCCGGTACCTATCGTGAAGCGGTAGGGAGCCGCGGGCATCGTGTCGCCGTCAGGGTTGGTCGCGGCACTGACGCTCAACGTGGGGGTCAGGGTCGAGACGATCGACTCGTCTGCGGGAACGGCACTGCCCTGGCTGACTCTCGATGGTTGCTGGGTCGTGAACGAGAATACTTCGTTCGTTGTCCCCGTCGGATACACGTCGAATAGTCCATAGAATTCGTCTCGGACCTCAGCAGTCCAGACGTATTCGGTCTGCTCTTCGAGCACGCCAGCAGGCACATGGTAGGCGACCTTCCCATCCACCCACTCGGATGCAAAGATGGCGTGGTCTTTGACCTCTTGTGCGGTCGTGGCATCTGAGGCTTTAGCAAGATAGTAACGAAGTGTCGGGTGTTGAACGGCCTGATTAAAAGCCAGCTCGGCGTGGAGCCATGGACGCAGCGGCGCGTGGGTCGCCCCGTTGGCGGGCGCGCCGGCATCCCCGCCAATCAAATTCGTAATCGCCGACTTCGCCTTATACGAAATAACCAATTGAACCGAAAGACCTTTATAGCTGTATGCATTGACGTCCCCGCCGCGCAGAATGAGCGTCTTGCCGGACTGGCCCGCCTCGACCCAAGCCGCGAATTGCCTTCCTAGCGGTTCTGCTGAGCCACCCCCGAATGAGGTGGTCGTCCAGTAGTAAGTGAGGTAGGTCCCGAGGCAGTTATAGCCGGTGCAGGAAGCTACATAGACACTCGTGTTGTAGCCGTTCGCAGTGCCGTCGATCCTGGTCCCGTACAGTATGGTTCCGAGGACCTGGCTATTCGAGGTGATCAACGAGGAGTAGTTGAACCCGACCACGGTCCGCCAGTATCTCGGACCTTGAGGTTGCCCTGGATTCCCCACTCGAACCATGTCGTTCGCAGTTGCACCGTCAGATTTGAATCCGCGGATCAAATTCGGGTTCGGAGTCAAGGTCGGGTCGACGAATACCGGGAACACTCGCTCGGGTTCCTGCAACCATTTCAAGCTTGGCCGAAGAATCAGTTCAAACTCGCCTTTCTTGGAGCTGGTGCTTTGTAATTCTGCCGCTACCGCTGCCGAGGCGGGTTCACTCTTACCTTCTACCCCGCTTGAATCCCACATCCTCGGGGCAGGAATAGCAAAGACGAGAGTTCCGCGTTCGTCATAGAACTCGAAATCTCCATACTCGCTGACTTTGCTCGTCAAACCAGGGGCAGTTATTTTCCATTGGAATACTGCCTCGTCACTATTTTGGCCTAGAACCAACAGCTCCTTCACCCCACTCGGATTCACCTCGAAATCCAGATCCACTCCGGGGAGGACACTTGGGTAGGTCACTGCGTCTCGGCCTTCGATCGCGATTCCGGTGCCGGCATCGCGCTTTCTGGCCGTCTCAACAACGGCTTCACTCTTAGCTGTTCCAACCATCTGAAAGCTGACAGTATGTTCACCGATCGTCACGCGGTATCCTTCAGCTGCGTCTTTCCCGAACTCTGGGTCCATCGGGTGCAGAGCAACCTTCAGGTCCCCGGTTGACCGATCCTGAACCACCGAAGTATCAATTCTTTCCCACACCCCCGGCGCGGTCTCCATGTTCTTGGGCTGTTCCGAAATCACAGCAGCGCTTGTACCGTCAGGCAAAGTGAAGTAGTCCGTGGTGGCGTCGCGAGAAGAGGGGGTCAGTTTGAGTAGCTCTTCCACAGAAAGTGATGGGACTACGGGTCTGGACTCGTCCGGGTCGATTGGCTGCGCACCAACCGGTTCATCCCTAAACTCCCCCCAAGTTTCGGTCAGACTCTCACTCGAGCTCCCAGGGGAATCCAGCGGGTCAAGCCCTTGCCTGGGGTGCAATAGCGTGCTGGTATCAATCGAGTCGAAAGCCTCAGCAGGGCCGACCCCTAAAGTCAGACATAGTATGGCAACTAAAGCCGCGGCAATACCGGTGAAAGTTCCTGAGAAGCGCCCTTGATCCCCCATGATGATTCCTCCTTGAATCATCGAAGTTGCCCTGAGTATTCCTCATAGGCTTGGCGTGAATGTAGCACTGAATCAAGTTGTTGTAAATAGAAATTAATGCGCCTAGACTTGACAGGCGTCTAATTTGATTCTTTTCGGAATAATTATCGCCATACCGGGACAGCTCGATAAATTGTGTCGCAACTCAATGGGGTTGCAGTATGTGTTTGCTGCTTCCGGTTCCTGTGGGGTAAACGAGTATGCCGGTATGGATGGTAACCGTACCCGACTGGTGTCCACTTTCCAGGGTGGTACCCCGCAGGTGACGGATTACTGTTACGACTATGCCGACCGGCTCACTTCAACTGAGGTGTCTGCTGCGGTGTCGGGTTCGAATCCGGTAACTGCTGGCCTGGCCTCGCAGGATCTCACCTATGACGGGCACGGGAATACGACGAGGTTGGCTGATCAGGAGCTCACTTATGACATTCAGGATCGGCATACAGCCACGATCCTGGATTCTGGGGATCGGGTGACCTATCTGCGGGATGCGTCTGGGAGTATCGTTTCGCGCACCCAAACCATAGGCACAGCCACTGATACTTACCGTTACAGTACTGGCGGGGTCGATTCGGTCCTGGATGAGGCAGGTAACCTCCTCCAATACACTCTCTCCCTACCAGGTGCGGTCACGGTGACAGTGAAACCGACCGGCGAATTGTGGTCGTATGGGGATCTATATGGCAACACGATCATCTCTACCGATGAAGACGGTACAAGGCAGGGGGACAGGGTCGATTATGACCCGTTCGGGCAACCCATCGACCCGAATACCGGCCTAATCGGCACCACGACTGCCGATGAGGCGGTACCGGATAATCTGCCGGGGGATGCCGATCATGGCTATACGGGGCAGCACCTGAAACTGTATGAACACGCGGGCAGTATCGCCACGGTAGAGATGGGAGTAAGACAATATGTTCCTGGCCTGGGCAGGTTCCTATCGGTAGACCCCATCGAAGGCGGAGTCACCAACAGTTACAACTACCCAAACGACCCCATCAACCAAACGGACCTGACCGGTGCGATCATCGGGGTGCGAATTTCAAATGACGCAAACTCTAACGTTTGGAAATATTCCCATATATATAGATTGGGCAAGACTTCAATGTCTGGAGTGCAGATCGCAAACGACGTCAAAACGAACTTTGGTTCCGTGTTTCCACCGTTGTGGCGTCTAGATCACAAGTATGACAGTATCCAGCTAACTCATACGGGTCAGAAGTTGGATACGGCAATGGGCGGGTTAGAATTCACTCGTGTGACCGCCGGCGACGTCAAGGTCGTTAGCATAAGTGATCAATCATGGGTTCTTGAGCCGAGACCAGGCCATCCGGCTTACCCAGGGGGTGTCTCTTTCTACATATGGTCTAGTGATGGAGTCGCCTATTTGAGGGTCAGCGGGTATTCTTCAGGGCCAACGCCTGGTGGGAGTGTTGAAGCCTACGATATTTTTTCATGGCTCTACTGGTCAAACTTCGAAAATTCGATTCGATATCAAATTATGGGAATCAGATTCTCGAGACCCCCAGTTCAATAGACTTGAGAGGTAGCTAAAATGAAATGGACAAAATCTGATCTGATCTATGCCGGGTTTCTTGCAATCATCGGAGCAATTCTTGAACTTGCCGGGCGAACATATTTGACTGGACTTTGGCCGCTTGTTGCAACTTGGCTACTAGCATTCCCGCTCTCCCCCCTCTGTTTCCTAATAGATGTTTTCTTGGGGGTAATGTTGGGAATGGCTTTTGGGAATGCAATAGCGATACCCGTTGTGGTAGTCTTGGACGCGATCATTCTGTACGCGGCGGGTCTTTTGCAGGCGAATGTACTACGTCGAGTCGTTCATCACAGACGGGCGACACTACCGAATGGGCACAGCCGTACATGACCTTTTTCGAGAGCATCTGCCTACAGATGCCGACTCGTCAGGGCCCTAGTAGATGGGGCTACAGAGGTTTACCGGGGGAAGGCTCGTTGAGGGGCCGACAAAATTCCTCTTTGTTCTTGAGATCTGCATCTAAGGTTCTCCCCAGGCCCGTGCAACTGAGTAGACAGCCGTTGCTAAGACTTGCAACCCGCAATGCGCGGAATGAGTATGCCGGTATGGATGGTAACCGTACCCGACTGGTGTCCACTTTCCGGGTTGGTACCCCGCAGGTGACGGATTACTGTTACGACTATGCCGACCGGCTCACTTCAACTGAGGTGTCTGCTGCGGTGTCGGGTTCGAATCCGGTAACTGCTGGCCTGGCCTCGCAGGATCTCACCTATGACGGGCACGGGAATACGACGAGGTTGGCTGATCAGGAGCTCACTTATGACATTCAGGATCGGCATATAGCTACGATCCTGGATTCTGGAGATCAGGTGACCTATCTGCGGGATGCCACCGGGATGATCGTTTCGCGCACCCAAACTGTTGGGTCTACGACCGATACTTACCGTTACAGTACTGGCGGGGTCGATTCGGTCCTGGATGAGGCAGGAAACCTCCTCCAATACACTCTCTCCCTACCAGGTGCGGTCACGGTGACAGTGAAACCGACCGGCCAATTGTGGTCCTATGGGGATCTATACGGCAACACAATCATCACGACCGATGAAGACGGTACAAGGCAGGGGGACAGGGTCGATTATGACCCGTTCGGGCAACCCATCGACCCAAATAGCGGCCTAATCGGCACCACGACTGCCGATGAGGCGGTACCGGATAATCTGCCGGGGGATGCCGATCATGGCTATACGGGGCAGCACCTGAAACTGTATGAACACGCTGGCAGTATCGCCACGGTAGAGATGGGCGTCAGACAGTATGTTCCCGGCCTGGGCAGGTTCCTGTCGGTAGACCCCATCGAAGGCGGAGTCACCAACAGTTACAACTACCCAAACGACCCCATCAACCAGCTCGACTTGACTGGCATGGCGGTGTGTTCTGGGTCCTCCGATGTCTTGTGCAATATCGGAATGAATGTTGGCAGCATTTTCGTCGGGATCGGCGACGCGGCTACCTTTTGTGTGCTCTGCCTCTTCTTTGGAGAGTCAAGCTTGACGGGCATGCTCAGGAACGCTATTGGCGGTGAGTACACGGCACAAGCAGCCGACGAAATCAAATCCAACGGTTTCTATACCTTCGGATCGCTATGGGGCGGCGCCGCCATCGGTGGTGTCGTTGTCGGTTCATCCACCGTAGGGGTAGCTGCCTATAGCTCAAGAGTCTTCGGAGTACGAAGCAAACTATTCGCCAACGGCGGAATGGAGTTCAACCCCGAAACTGGCCAAGCCGTAGGAGGCAAGTCGGTGCAAGGGCTACAGGGCTTGCTCAATCAAAAGGGCAACCTCGTGCGCGTTGGCTGGTCAGTCATTAGTTGGAGACAAACTGGTACTACCACGCAGGCAGTGTTTCGAGTTGGCATCGGGAAAGGCCATCTAGATATCACTCGTGGGCCTTCGTTGTATTTGTACTGAGGGGATCACAATGAAAAGTGAATTCGAAATCCTAATACGGTACGCGAAAGCTCGTTTCGGAGACGCCGTGCACTTCGACATTCGCGGAGACGACGCAATTACCGACGCAGTCATGGTGAACAGGGAAGAAGCGCCAGAAATCGAGGTTATTGCAGTAGGTGAAGACTTTCTGGTGTTCGCGGAATCCTTCCGGTTTGAGCCCGCGGTCGAAGGACCAGAGCCCGCATTGGCGGTAATGGATTCGATCATGACCTATGGAATCGTCGAGTTCGGGACGCTGGTTAGAACTTCCGTCGTTGCAAGTCCGGAGACCGTCCGACGATACAGTCGAATGCCCTGGCGTTGGGAAAGGCGAAGGTGGGTGCCCTGGTCCGGCGAGATCGCCGATCGGGCAGAACTGGCCAGAGAGTTCGAACTGCCGGATGTTTCAAGCCCACTCGAAACCACCAGCTCCGTCTTGTTTCCAAGCAACAAACCGAGGGTCGTAAAGAGTTAAGTCGTCTAAGGGACGACCCGATGGCCGCGTCAAGCGATGTTCAAGCCCACCCGCTTCACCACAACTACCGACCCTGCCCGGTTGCTGGCGCAGCATGTAAGCAGCTAACCGAGTTTGGCAATTTGCCGGCGCCAGGCGCCCTCTTAGAGCTTCGTCGCGAAAAAGTCCAGCACGCGGCCCCAGGCGTCGGAAGCAGCTTCAGGGTTGTAGGTCATGGAGTTGGTGTCGTTGAAGAAGGCGTGGCGGGCATCCGGATACACCGTCGACTCGAAATCGACGCCGGCCTGTTTCATGGCTTCCGTGACTTGCGGCAGCGAGTCCATTAGCCGCTGGTCAAGCTCGCCGTAGAATGCGTGCACCGGGCAGACGATGGATGCCACGGCCGCGAGGTCGGGCGGCGAGCCGTAGAACGGCGCGGCGGCCCGCAATCGCGGCTCCGCGGTGGCGAGCGCGAAGCTGTAGCTGCCGCCGAAGCAGAAGCCGGTGACACCGAGTCTGCCTTCGACTCCCGGCTGAGACCCCAGATAGCTCACGGTTGCCCGCAATTGCCTGACCGCCCAGCCCCCGTACTCCGGTTCGTTCGCGGCCGTGAGCTTTTCGCGCATTAGCGGCTGCGCGGCGGTCCTCACCGCCTCGTCCGGATTGCTCATGAGTTCGGCCAACTCCTGGCCGACCGAGGGCGTAACCCCCGCGCTGCTCAGGATGTCCGGCGCTGCAACCAGATAGCCTTCCGCGGCGAAGCGGTCGGCCACGTCCTTGATGTGGTCGACGAGGCCCCAAATCTCGTGAATCACGACGAGTCCGCCCCTGGGCGTGCCCGAGGGTTCTGCAAGGTAAGCGTGGATCTCTGAATCGGGAATTTCGATCATCGGCATAGCGTCATCCTGCCACCATCCCCGTTCATAGAGTTCTCCACTGAAGCAACGAATTGTGGTTATCCACAGTTCTATTGGAATTTGAATGTGTTGCACATGTAACCTTGAAAGATGACAAAGATGCTTCAAGTTAGAAATCTCTCCGACGAAGTGCACTCCCGTCTAAAAGAGCGGGCCGCGGCTTCGCGAATGACCCTTTCTGACTACGTCGCTCAGGAACTCACGCGGATAGTCAAATACCGAACCAACGCGGAGATAATCCAGGAGGCCAGAAAGCACACTTTCGACATCCCAATTGAGGATGTCGTGGAAGGAATACGTCAGGATCGAAAATCCCATTGACCAGGGAACTCGTCGTTGATTGCTCAGCCCTCTTCGATGCTCTGGTTCTCCCGCGGAAGAGCCGCCTAACCGACTTGCTCGCAGCCAAACCGCTGCACGCACCTCACCTTCTCGACTTCGAGTTCCTTTCAGCCCTGCGCAAACACGCGGCGAAAGCAAGCCTTGGTGCAACCGCAGCAATGGAAAAACTCGAGCTCTTTGAAATGATGTCGATCGAGCGCCACGATGCCGAATACCTCAGACGGCGAATCTGGATGATGCGGCACAATCTGACGGCCTACGCCGCGGCATATGTCGCACTGGCAGAAGCGCTGAATTTGCCCCTGGCCACAAGTGACTTGAAGCTGGCAGCGGTCGCAGCTAACTATTGCAAAGTGCTGACACCCTGACATCTATCTTGCTGAACGCAGCCAGCTCATTGTGGTGAACGCTAGAGCAACGGCTCACTCGAATAGGTGGGTTGCACCACGCACAGCGATGCGCTTGGGAGACGCTTCAATCTTCTTAGGCCACCCTATTGTCCGTATTTGAAGCCTGACTTATGATATTGCTTGTTGGGGTGCTGTAGATGTATCACTATTTTTCAACAACTCGGGTATCTGTATTTTCGATCGTGCTCGGTTTTCTTATCGGGTTTGGGTCTTCCGCCGCAATAGCTGCTGTTGTATTTAGCAACTATACGAACTGGAGTACGACTCCCTACTCATACAAAGGACGCACTGGCGTCAACCCGGGTTCCAGTGTGTACGCAGTAGCTCAAGTCTCGAAGGACGGGAGCGGGACGGTACCGGCAGGTTATATGGGTGCGGCGTCCTACCTATATAAGCAAACTGGGCTCTATGAGACGACATTGTGCAAGTCTGCGATCGTTGCTTACAACACGAGTGCAACACAGTTGTGGAACAGGTACACCAGCGGCTCCTGCGGGTCAGGAAATTACAGAGCTTCTGGCTTTCTCTATACCTACAATTCAAGTACAGGGCTAACTGAGATAAACCCCGCACTTAACAGCCCTTTCCAGCCTGGAGGTTGATTATGGCGACTCTGCGAAAGATCACGATCGTTGGTTCAATTGGAGTCGGGATTGCATTTGGGGCGGTAGCAGGCACTTTCGCGTCTGTCGCCCTTGCAAACGTCTCCCCAGCCGCGGCGCCTTCCACAGGCGGACCCCAACAAACACCAGCATTGGTATCCGAATCCGCCCCCGGGCAGGCTCATCAAGATGTATTCCCCACGAATGAATACGGTCAAACCTATGGCGGGTCATTTGGAATGGATTGGGATCATATCCCCGACCTAGTCAGGGTCATCTCAAATGAGGGTCTAATTGGCTATGTTCCCCGAGAGGTATTGTTTGCGCTACCCAACGTCAGTCTAGAAGCAAACATAAACAGCGCTTCCAGTGCAGGTCAGGTGATCGAAGTCACGGAGTCTGACGGGAAGACCGTGATCGGTACCTTCACGCTCGAATAATGCCTAATCCATTTTGGAATTTCATTGGCGGCCAGACGAAAATAGTGCAAGGCCTTCAGGATCGTCATTTGCTGGCGTGAGCGTCGAGGAAGTCGTATAGCTCGGTGTCATCGACGCCGGGGAACGTGCCGGAAGGCAGGGGCGAGAGGATGTGGGCGTGCAGCCTCGCGCTGGCCCAGGACTTGCTCCCCCAGCGATCCGAAAGCTCTTTCGACGGTCGGCGGCAGCAGCCGGCGTCAGGGCAGGTAGACGCCTTGCGATTGGTCGTCTCGCGGCCTCGGAACCACTTTGCGTCGGCGAACGGCACTCCGAAGGTGATTGAAAACTCCTCGGCAGCGGTCGTGCCGATCTGGGTCGAGCACCAGTAGGTGCCGGCCGGAGTGTCGGTGTATTGGTAGAACTCGGTAGTCCGATTGGTGCGCTCGAATGCGAGTCTCGCACTCCACCTTCGGCAGACGAGCTGGCCCTCGGTGGCGCCCGTAACATCCATCGGCAGCTTGAGGCCGTCGTTCTCGTAGCTCTTGAGCAGCGCACCGTCTTTTCCGACGCGAAGGAAATGCACGGTCATGTCCAGGTGCGTGGTCGCAAGATTGGTGAACCTAAGGGCCGCGGCCTCATGGGTCACCCCGAACGCATCCCTGAAATCTTCGATTGCGAGATTCTTCTCGCCCTTGGCCTTCCGCAGGAACTCAACGGACTGATTGAGCGGCATGAGACAGGCCGCCGCGAAATAGTTGATCTCGAGCCGCTGCCTGAGGAACTCGGCATAGCTCTCCGGCTCGTGGTGGCCAAGCAGTCGGTGCGCCATGGCTTGAAGCGCCATCGATCGAAGCCCGTGGCCTCCTGGAATGGATGCCGGCGGCAGGTAGATTCTGCCGTTCTCCAGATCGGTCACCGACCTCGTCGAATGCGGAAGGTCAGAGACATAAATCAACTCGAAACCCAGCTTCTTGGCCATTAAGCTCACCGACCGGTGGGTGAGCGCGCCGGTCGAGTGTCCAACGGACTGAAGCTGCTCTTGAGCGAGGGCTTCGATGCTCGCGATGTGGTTGTTCTGGGTTCGCATGTACTGGCGCAGCTCGTTGTTGGCCCGCCTCGCTTCTTCGGGAGTTGCAATCGCCTCTCGCGCACGCCGAGCCAGCTCGCGATGCAGCCCGAGCAGGGCGTCGAGAGTTTCGTCCGGCATGGTCCTGGAGGCCCTAAGCACCGGCAAGCCGAGCCCGGCGTAAATCGCACTGTGCTGCAGCCGCTCGAGCTCAATCTCCATAGCGGCGCGCCTGCTCGGCGGGGTTGGATCAAGCAAGTCGGTCACCTGAATCCCGAAGGTCGAGGCAATCGACTGAAGCAGGGAGAGCCTCGGCTCCCTACGGCCGTTTTCCATAAGGGAAAGCTGGCTGCCTGCGATTCCGACTTTCTCGCCGAGTTCATCGAGAGTCAGCCCGCTATTGGAGCGGTAGTGACGGATGCGCTGGCCGAGAGTCACCAAGTCAGTCATGAATTCCACAATAGTGAAAGAATTGGCGATCTTTCCAGCCGATTAGGGGTAAATCGCTGAAAAATACGCGCACTATGGAATGGAAGGTGAATTGAAGGAGTATGGGGATGACACTGACTGCGCCGAATCAAACCGGATCCAGCACTAAGCCGCAGGCCGCAGAACCAGGTGCCAAACCGAAGAATGCCCCCGCTTCTGTAGTCAGCTGGGTTGAAGAAATCGCCGCGCTGACCACTCCCGAATCGATCCACTGGTGCGATGGTTCGGCGGAAGAGTACGAAGCCATCACGAACCTGATGATCAAGGCTGGCACGCTCATCCGGTTGAATCCGGAATTCCGTCCCTACAGCTTCCTTGCCAGAAGCGACGCCGAAGATGTCGCCCGAGTTGAAGCCCGTACCTTCATTTGCTCGGCCAGTCCTGAGGATGCCGGCCCCACCAACAACTGGCGCGACCCGGTCGAAATGAAAGAGACTCTCCTCGGCCTCTTCCGGGGTTCGATGCGCGGCCGCACGATGTATGTCATTCCGTTCTCCCTCGGACCTCTCGGCAGCCCTATGTCCAAGCTTGGAGTTCAGGTGACGGACTCCCCTTACGTTGCGGCGAGCATGAAGATCATGACGAGGATGGGAATCGCCGCTCTCAATCTCATTGGTCCGAACACCCAGTGGGTTCCGGCCGTCCACGGGGTCGGCGCTCCGCTCGAGCCTGGTCAGAAGGATGTGCCATGGCCGTGCAATTCGACCAAGTACATCAGCCACTTTCCCGAATCTCGGGAGATATGGTCCTACGGTTCCTCTTACGGCGGAAACGCTCTGCTTGCCAAAAAGGCTTTTGCCTTGCGGATCGCTTCGGTTATGGCCCGCGATGAAGGCTGGCTCGCCGAGCACATGCTGATCCTCAAGGTCACCAATCCGAAGGGCCGCGTTTTCCACGTTGCGGCCGCCTTCCCTTCAGCCTGCGGAAAGACCAACCTCGCCATGATGCGGCCGACCATCCCCGGCTGGAAGGTCGAGACGATCGGCGACGACATCGCCTGGCTCAAGCCCGGTCGCGACGGGCGCCTTCGCGCAATCAATCCGGAGGCCGGATTCTTCGGAGTCGCCCCCGGAACCAGCCCGAAGACCAATCCGATCGCGGTCGAGACGCTTTGGGGAAACACGATCTTCACCAACGTCGCACTGCAGGACAACGGAGACGTGTGGTGGGAAGGACTGACCGACAAGGCTCCCGACCACCTCATTGACTGGCAGGGTAAGGACTGGACTCCAGAGTCCGGCACTCCCGCTGCGCACCCGAATTCGAGATTCACGGTTGCTGCGAGTCAGGCTCCGTCGATCGCAAGCAGTTGGGATGACCCGAACGGAGTGGTCCTGGATGCGATCATCTTCGGCGGGCGCAGGTCGCACAACGTCCCGCTGGTTGTCGAGGCCCGGGACTGGGAGCACGGGGTCTACATGGGCGCGACGATTTCCTCTGAGCGCACAGCGGCCGCTGAAGGCACCGTGGGAGAACTGCGCCGCGACCCGTTCGCGATGATGCCCTTCTGCGGCTACAACATGGCCGACTACTGGTCGCACTGGCTGAGCATGGGCGAGACCCTGCGCAAGAGCGCGAAGGTGCCTCGGATTTTCCAGGTCAACTGGTTCCGCAAGGGCGAAGACGGAAGGTTCCTCTGGCCGGGATTTGCTGAGAACTCCAGAGTTCTCGCCTGGATCCTCGACCGGGTGGATGCCAATGCCGCGGCAAAGGACACTCCGCTCGGGCTCGTCCCTCTCGCCGAGGGGATCAACCGCGAAGGGCTCAAAGTCACCGACGAGGACTGGACGGAGCTGTTCTCGGTGGATCGTGAGGCCTGGTTCGAGGAGTTGAACGGAACAGAGGAGTTCTTCGCCAACTTCGGCGAGCGCCTGCCGGGGGCCCTTTCGAGGCAGCTTGGCGACATCCGGAACAGACTCAGCCAGCCTTAATTCTCACCAGCAGACCTCCGGTCGGTACCCCGAGCACAGATGGCTGGCCAGCTGATACCCAACGTTCTGCGTCGAGGCTTCGTCCATTAGGGTATGAGCGTTTCTCTGCCGGTAGCTGGACTAGCTCCGACCAGTTCGCACAGCCATCGAAATTTTGAGGATTCTGCCCCCAGAATTGACCTAGCGACGAGAGGTTACCGAGTGGTCGAAGAGTCGGCGGAACGGGCCAGCACCGGCTGGGAGCAGGTTGTGGTGAGCCTCACGTCCGAGCGCGGCGAGCAACTCACCCGCTATGCGCTCGCGCTCTGCGGAAATCCGCATGACGCCCAGGACCTCGTGCAGGACGCGCTCGTGAAGACCTTCGGTCGGCTCAGAAATGGTTTCGGCATTGACAGCGCGGAGGCTTACGTTCGAAAGGTAATCCTGAACTCATACCTTGATCGCAGTCGTCGCAGGCAATTGTGGCACCGGATCGCGCACCTCGCAGTCGAGCCGACTATGCCTGAATCCCCGGTCGACGAGATCGATTCTCGCGCAGACCTGATAGAGCGGCTCAAGCTGCTTTCTCCTCGAGAGCGGGCCTGCATTGTGCTTCGCTATCTGGAGGATCAGAAAGTGGATGATGTCGCCGCAAGCCTCGGCCTGAGCTCGGGGTCAGTAAAGCGCTATCTGAGTGATGCACTTCGTAAGCTGCAGATTTCCTTCTCGCAATCTGAGAAAGACGGGAGGTGATGCCGGATGCCGACTCCTGATGATCTGAAAGCGGCCCTTCGTTCGATCGAAGGCGCCAAAACAGTAGACCCTGAACTGGTTGTCTCCACAGCGCGACGACGCCGAAACGCAAAGCTCGCCGGAGTCACGGGGTCTGCAATCCTGGCTCTCGGTGCACTCGCGGTGTTCACTTTGCCCTCGCTCAGCGGACTGACGGGAACTTCGGGCGCGGACACAGCCCAACTGAGCGCCGGCAAGGGACAGCCGCCAATTGGCCAGTCAGAATCGGAATCTGACACAAACACCACGGGAGGAAACTCCGACTTAGCCACAGGCGCCTTCAACTGTGCTGCCAGTGCCAAGTTGCCGGAAGCCGCTTCCCTTCCCGTACGTCTGGAACTGGCCTCGCCTCCGGCACTGCCTGAAAGCGGGGCGGCTGTCAACCTCGAGTTCCTCTTGAGTAGCGGCGACGACTCTGTCAGGACGGTGTCCGTATTGCCGACGGAGATAGCGGTAGTCGACGTTTCAAACACAATAGTCGGGCAATTGGTGCCAGTTGCGTTCTCCGATGGAGAACCGGATGCGGCGATCCTGGATCTTTCGACCGACCGTTCACAGCCCCTTTCGACTCAATTCCGCTACTTCCAATGTGCGGGAGTCGACCCGACTGCGCAGTTCAGCTTCCTGCCGATGCTTGAGGTTTCGACAAACATCGCCGAGCCAAATTACTCGATTATCGTTGGCACTCGAGTGTTGAATCTGCCGTAAGAGTTCCTTAAACGCATCGATCGCCGTCACTTCCTCGGGACGGCGATCGTGCGTTCGGTTTGCTACTTCTTGTTGAGCAGGTAGATCAAACCGGTCAGAGCTACAAAAATAGCGAAGACCAGTCCAACTAGCCAACTCGCGAGCGCAGTCACTCCGGCGACGGTGCCCAGGAAGTAAAGCAGGGCCAGCACGAAGATGACGAACATCATCCACTTTGCCAGTCCCCTTGCAGTGCCGTTCTGCATGATAATCACGGCAGCGACGAGGGTGCCCAGAACTATCAATGCCATTACTACCCAGCCCCAGGTGCCCGCTAGTGCGACTCCGAAGACTGGAAGCAGGGCCCAAAGCAGGGTACCCAGCGCAGCAGCCCACAGACCGAGCTTGCCGACCATGTTCTTGCCAACTGCACCGTTAGAACCGGTCTGACCCCAGGCGACCAGGAAGAACCCGACAGCCACAACAATCAGTCCGATAACTCCAAGCCATTTGACTACGTCTGCACCGACGCCAGCCTGGCCAAGGATTACGGCCAGCAGCCACAGAAGGCCGCCTACTAGTAGTCCACCGCCGCCGAAGAGGCGCCAGTTGGCTGTGTCCTTGTCAACAGTTGCCATAATTTTCCATCTCCCTTTCGGAAAGCCCTGGCCACTCTGACCAGAACGGCCCCATTTTGACAGGGAGATAACGCCCGTGTAAATGCTCCACGCACAGAAACCTCAAAATTGGCTGAGAAGTTGAGGATTCCCAGCGAATTCTCGGAATATCCTGCAGAATCCCGAAACCGATAGAATTTCCGGAACGGTTACCGATCCAGGAGGCAGCCATCAAACTCTCGAAAATTGCAATTTCCCTGAGCTTGGGCCTCGGACTGGCCATCGGCTCAGCCACGGTCGCTCTCGCTGAAAGCCCGGTGGACTTGGGCGGTTCTTACGTCTACGACAGCGCGGGAGTGGTTTCCGGCCAGGAGACCCGGATCAAATCGGCTCTGGACGATTTGTTCAATAAGACAGGCATCAAGCTTTACGTCGTTTACGTCGACTCCTTCACCGGATCGAGTCAGTGGGCCGACGACACCGCCAATCTCAACGGCTTCGGCAATGACGACGTTCTACTGGCGATTGCCACAGGGACGCGCAATTACGAAGTGTCCTACCCTCTCGACTTCTCGCTCAGCCAGTCCAGAACCGATCAAATCGAGGCAGAAGATCTCGTGCCTAACCTGCGTTCGAGTGATTGGGCCGAAGCCGCTGTTTCCTTCGCCCAGGGGCTTTCCGGAACCAAGTCGTCGGGTTCCACCGGCAACTCCAGCCCGAGTGCCTTTCCCTGGCTTCCGGTAGGTGCGGTCGCACTGGTAGGAGGCGGTGGCGCGTACCTCTATGTCAGGAGCAGAAAGAAGAAGGCGGCCGGTACGGCGAAGGCGAGCCAGCAGGATCTGGATCGCCAGGCCGGGGGTCTGCTCGTAAGTCTGGATGACGCGATCAGTACCAGCGAACAGGAGCTCGGATTCGCAGTCGCTCAGTTTGGCGACAAGGCGACGGAGCAATTCAGCAAGGTGCTTGCAGACGCAAAGGACAAGATCGGCCAGGCCTTCAAGATCAGGCAAAAGCTCGACGATTCCATTCCCGAAACTCCCGAGGAAAAGCGAACCCTGACTCTGCAGATCATCGAGCTTTGCACTCAGGCCAGCGAGAGCCTGTCTTCACAGACGAAAGACTTCGACGACTTGCGTCAACTGGAAAAGGACATCCCGGGAGCCCTTGAGAATGCCGGCTCGGCGCTCGAGAAGGTCAAAGGGGATCTGGTCACCGTCAAGACCAAAGTTTCGAGCCTCAAGAGCAAGTACTCGGCCTCGGCGCTGAATGCCATCGCGGACAACCCGGACCAGGTCAGCAAACTCATCGACTTCGCCCAGTCATCCATCGATGCGGGCTCGAAGGCTAACGGAGACGGAGACGGTGCAACTGCGGCGGTGAGCGTCCGAAACGCTCAGCAAAGCATCGGGCAGGCTGTGCAGCTGGTAAGCGCGGTCGATAAGTTGAGCGGCGAGCTTTCAGACGCGAGTTCGAAGCTCGATCAGGCGATAGCCCAGTTGAAGGCGGATGTCGCTGAAGCGAGCGCCCTTCCCGACACCTCTGGCTCCCTGAGGGGGGCCACTGCCGCGGCGCAAAGCGCGATCCAGTCCGCCGACGGCAGCGATCCCGTAGCCCAGCTCTCGAATCTGCAGTCGTCCGCCGCCGAGCTCGACAAGTCGCTGGGCGTTGCCAGGAGCGAACAGGATCGAGTCCAGAGAGCAAAGTCCGCCCTGGACTCCGCAATCTCGGCCGCGAGAGCGAAGATCTCGACCGCGAACGACTACATAACCACCCGCAGAGGCGGAGTGAGAGATTCCGCCCGAACGCGGCTGTACGAGGCGCGGCGCCATCTGGACTCCGCTGTCGGCATGATTTCAACGGACCCGGTTTCTGCGCTCTCCGAGGCGCAGACCGCATCCAGTCTCGCCGACCAGGCTCTTCAAACCGCCCAATCTGACGTCAACGTCTGGACGCAGCAGTCCGGAAGCGATTCGAGCATTCTTGGACCGCTGCTCGGAGGATTGATCGGCGGAAGCATTGGCGGCCAGATTAGCCGGGGCCGAAGCGCCGGCTGGTCTGCAGGGTCGTCCAGTCGGGCTGGTGGATACAGCGGCGGCTACAGCGGCAGCTTCGGCGGCGGGTTTGGCGGAGCGCCTTCCCGCCGGGCATCAGGCTCAGGTAACTTTGGCTCAGGCTCAAGAGGAGGTCGTCGCAGCAGCGGCGGTCGATTCTAAGGCGGGTTCACGCCGAAGACATGAGAAACAGTCGACCACTCCGGTGGCGCAAAGAAAGGGAACAAAATGGCAAAGCAGTCAATTTTCGGCCGCATTTCGCAGTTGCTGAGGGCAAACATCAACGCGATGCTCGATGCGGCAGAAGACCCGGCGATGATGCTGGACCAGATGGTCAGGGACTACAAGAACAGCATCGCCGACGCCGAGAACGCAATCGCACAGACGATTGGAAACCTCCGCCTGCTTGAGCAGGACCACGCAGAAGACGTTGCCAACGCTGCGGATTGGGGACAGAAGGCTCTTGCCGCAAGCCGAAAGGGTGACGAGCTTCGCGCGGCCGGGAATGCGGCAGACGCCGACAAGTTCGACAACCTGGCGAAGGTCGCACTCGGCAAGCAAATGTCCTCCGAAAAGGAAGCCAAGGACGCTGAGCCGACGATTGCAGCGCAGACCGAGGTCGTCGACAAGCTCAAGAAGGGCCTCGACGGCATGAGGGAAAAGCTCACCGAGCTTTCCTCCAAGCGCGACGAGCTCATCGCCAGGGCAAAGACCGCTGAGGCCCAGCAGCAGGTGATGGATGCCATGAAGAGCATCGACATCATGGACCCGACGAGCGAAATTGCCCGCTTCGACGAGAAAATCCGCCGCGAAGAAGCCAAGATAATGGGCCAGCAGGAGCTTGCAGCGTCCAGCCTCGACGCCCAGTTCGAGCAGCTTCAGGACTCGGACAAGGAAGTCGAGATCGACGCAAGGCTCGCCGCCCTGAAGTCGGGCGACGCCCCGAAGGCAGTAACCTCGGGGAACTAGACACTCGGCTGGCTGGCCGAGTCTTCAGAATCAGCAAAGGTGCCATTCAAGTTCCTGATTGTCCCGCAGTGGCAGGGCTCGAGTTCGACTCGGGCCCTGCTCCTGCAGGACGGCGCAGAAGCGATCCGCAGGGACCTTCCGATTTCGAGCACCCAATCGGTGGAGATCCCGGTCGGCGCCGGTGAGTCGCTCGGCAGCGGCATCCGTCGATTCAGCGCAATTCAGGCGATTCGCGATCGCACCGCCGAAGCACTTGGAACCCTTGATGGCCCGGTGATTGCAATCGGTGGCGACTGCGGAATTGAAACAGCGCCGATCGAACACGCTAACGCCCTTAGCGGCCGCGAAATGGCCCTCATTTGGTTCGACGCGCACGCCGACCTCAATTCTCCGCTCAGCTCGCCTTCCGGAGCGTTCCACGGGATGGCGCTACGGGCGATCATCGACGGGGACTTCGGTCCTCTCGGAGCCGATAGGCCTATTCCTGCGGAACGAGTTATCCTCGCCGGAACCCGCGCCTTTGACCAGCCGGAGGTCGAGTGGCTTGAGCACTCGGGTCTTTCTCGACTTGACGTCCAAGACTTCAACGCTGAGAGTCTGGTCGCGGCGGTTCGCGGGACTGGGTGCGAAAGCGTTTACCTGCACATCGATCTGGACGTAATCGACCCTGCCGGTTTCGCTTCGGTGGGATTCCCCGAACCCTTCGGGCTGGATCTGAGCGTTCTTCTCGATGCGATTAGAGTCCTGGCTGCGAATTTCAGGATTGCCGGAGCCGGTATTTGCGAGTTCGCTCCGTCATCTGAAGAAAATGCGGCGAATGACATGGCCACCATTCTTCGGATAATCGCGGCCCTTTCCGGCCCCGCCTAAGTGACCGCCTGGCTCCGACTAAGCACAGTCGAATAGATTTCGCTCAGGCTCGATGCAGCCTGCACCCAGGAATACCGGCTCGCGAAGTCTCTTGCGCTCTTACGAAGAGCGGCAGCCAGCTCCGCATCGCCCAGGAGCTTCGCGATTGCCTTCGCCCAATCGCGCGGTTCGCGGGAATCCACGAGCATCCCCGATTCTCCTTCGGAAACCGACTCGAGCATCCCGCTGCCCTTGAAGGCGATTACCGGTGTTCCGCTGGCTGCCGACTCCAGAGCCACAAGGCCGAAGGTCTCAGATTTCGAGGGCAGCAGGGTAGCACTCGCGACAGCAAAGTAATCCGCTAGCCGCTCCCTGGAAACTGCGCCGACAAACTTAACTTTTTGCCCGACGTCCAGCTCTGCTGCAAGATCCACTAGGTCCCAGTAATAGCCTTCCGACTCCGGAGTGGGCTCGCCGACTACCGCGAGAGTCGCCTCCACGCCGGAACCCACCACCAATTGCGAAAGAGCTCGAACCGCCAGATCCTGTCCCTTATGCGCCTGCACCCTGCCGACTGCCAGAAGTATCGGCTCGGCTTCGGCTATCCCCAGCTCCGCTCGCACCTCACCCGAAGACTCGGCGCGCGCGGGATTGAATAGCTCCGCATCCACCCCGTGGGGAACGATCCAGATTCGGTTCTCGAGCGAGCGTTGAATCCCCTCAAGGGTTCCGGCTTCCGCAAGAGAAACCGCGACAATTCCATCGGATGCTGCAGCCAGTTCGAGTTCTGCGCGATGCCGCCTTCCTACCAGAGATGGATCCGCGGCTGACTTCAACTCCTTGAGAGCCGCGAGAGTGTGGAAGGTCTGGATGTGCGGTATTCCGAATTCTCTCGCGATCGGCAGAGTGGCAACTCCGCTTAGCCAGTAGTGGGAGTGGATCAGATCGTATCCCCGACCGGCCTGGGTAATTAGATTTCGGACGGCTGATCCGAATTCTTCCGTTGCCAGATAGAGCTCCTCCTTGGGGATCACCCCGTAGGCTCCGGCTCGCAGTTCGTGCAGAACCAGGCCATCCGCGATCTGGATGCGCGAGGCTGCGCCATTGGAGCGGGTAATGAGGTCCACTTCAATTCCCAGCCGGGCAAGCTCCCTGGCGATGGAGAGAACCGCGACGTTCATTCCGCCGGCATCCCTCGTGCCGGGCTTTTCAAGCGGCGAGGAGTGCATAGTGACCATGGCAATGCGCAAGTTACTCTCCCCCATATCTTCACTGTATTCCGATACCGACTCCCTTGAGAGGTGCTAGAACGGAGGGCATGGGAGTGGCGGGATCGCGATTCGAGTCGGCAACTATTTCGCTGGTTCGCTGGGCTTCCGGAAAGGGACTGCTAAAGCGCACCGTTTTGAGTCGGTGGGTGGCGCTGCCCGGCTATTGGTTCGCCACGGCCTGCGGACTGATTTGGGGCACGGTGCTGAGTCTCGGGCGAATTGGATTCCGAGACGGAATTCTGGTTGCCAGGAAGTGCCCGCGCTGGGCTTTCGGCAGGGGTGGCACTACCATCGGGGCGGTTTTTCTTACTCACAGCGCCCTCTCGCCTCAGGTACTCCAACACGAGAAAGTGCACAGGCAGCAGTGGAAGCACTACGGGCTCGCCCTCATTCCGCTCTACATTGCAGCGGGTCAGGAGGGAACCGCCAACCGATTTGAAATCGAAGCCGGACTCAGACTCGGCGGTTACGAGTAACCGGTTTCACCACTGCCGGTTTCACCACTGCGGAGGGTGCCTGCGCTGCCACTGAAGCTTTCGCTCGAGCTGGGTTCCGATCGAAAGCAGGGTTCGCTCTCCTCCCGGCTTGCCAATGAGCTGCACCCCCATCGGCAGCCCGGCGGAAGTGAAGTCGACAGGGAGTGTAATCGCCGGCAGGCCGCAGACGTTCACAAAGGAAGTGAACGGCGTGTAGCGCACCTGCTGGGCGAAGTTCTCCTCAGGATCCTCTGCGTTATACCAACCGACTGGCCTCGGGGTCATTGCGAGCGCGGGGGTTAGCACAGCATCCGTACCGGCGAAAGTCCGAATCACGGACCTTTCGAACTCGGCCAGCTTTGAAAGCGCTCCAGAAAGTTGAACTGCGCTTAGGGCCCGGCCCTCGCGAATCAGCCAGCGAGTCAGCGGCTCAACCAACTCGAGATCCGAATCCGAAGCCGGAATGCTCGCGGCGCCGCTCTTCCACACGGTCTTGAAGGCGTCGGCGTAGTAGTCCTGAGGCTCGAGCTCAACGGACTGGATGCCGTGGCCGAGTTCGCCAAGAAGCCTGACCGCCAGATCTAGCGCGGCCTTCGCTTCCGGTGCGATCGTGATTTCGTAGGCGCCGTCCCATGGAGAACTCGTCATTACCCCGATCTGGAACCGGCCTTCACCTCGGACTGCCGCCGACATGAAGGCGCCGCCATCCCTGCCTGGTGCCCTCAAAGTGAACAGGTACTCCCCCGTATTCATGGCATCCAGAAGCATGGCCGCGTCTACTACAGTTCGAGCGATGGGGCCCGGGACCACGAGGCCCGCGAGCTTGTCGATTCCGGTTCCCGCCGGAATGAGCCCCCTCGAAGGCTTCAGGCCGACCAGGCCGGTAGCCGCGGCTGGAATGCGAATCGAGCCGCCGCCGTCACTGCCCGGAGCAAAGGGCAGCATCCCGGCCGCCACCGCAACCGCTGCTCCCCCGCTTGACCCACCCGGTCCGAGGTCCAGGTCATAGGGATTTCTTGCCGGAGGAGCGACCAGGTTCTCGGTGTGGCTCGTCAGGCCGAACTCAGGAGTATTCGTCTTCCCGAGGCTTACCGACCCCGCTTCTTCCAGAGTCCTGACCAGCTCATCCGAGTTCTCCGGAACAAAACTGGCAAAGAGTCTAGAACCGAAGGTGGTTCGCACTCCCTTCCTCAGATACAGATCCTTGTCGGCTACTGGCAGCCCCCACAGAGCAAGCGGCTCAGGATGTTTCTCGAGCTGTTTCGCCCTCTCAAGAGCGGTATCTGCGGTAATCGTCACGAATGCAGACAGGGCTGGGTTCAGTGCCTCAATTCGGTTTAGGTAATGGGCGACGAGCTCAAAAGGGTTGATCTCCCTTTTGTGCAGCCAGTCCCATTGTTCGTGAGCGGTGAGGTGATGAAGCTCGAACACCATTAGAGCCTACGGCTGGCTTGACAGAATTCTGGTTATGTGGTTCATTAGTCGAGTAACTAACCAACTAAGAGGAACTGGGGGGAACGTTGGACGAATCCCGGCCTATATTCATCCAGATTGCCGAGCAAATCGAAGACAGCATCATCGACGGCGAACTGGCTGAAGAAGCGCAAGTGCCCTCAACGAACGAATATGCAGCTTTCTATCGAATCAATCCGGCTACCGCCGGAAAGGGAGTAAACCTCCTGGTCGATGAAGGAGTGCTCTACAAGAAGAGAGGAATCGGAATGTTCGTCGCCAAGGGTGCGAGATCCGCGCTTCTGGAAAAGCGAAGGAAGAAATTCCTGGCCGAGTTCATCAGACCGCTGTTGAGTGAGGCCGCCCGCCTCGACATATCGGCAGAGCAACTAGTCGATCAAATCAGAAAGGAGAGTTCAAAATGACCGAAGTGATCAGGGTCTCGAGCCTGACTCGAAAGTTCGGCAAGCAGGCCGCCGTTGACAATGCGAGCTTCACTATCGAAAAGGACGCCATTCACGGTCTTCTCGGCCGAAATGGCGCTGGAAAGACCACCCTCATGCAGTTGCTGACGGCACAGGACTTTCCGACTGCAGGATCGATCGAAGTCTTCGGTGCAAACCCGGTGGAAAATGCGAAGGTACTTAGCCAACTCTGCTTCATCAAGGAGAGCCAGCGCTACCCGGACGAGTTCAAGGTACGCCACGTACTTGAAAGCGCACCTTGGTTCTTCGCAAACTGGTCAGAGTCCTTCGCCAATGACCTGGTGGAAGAGTTCGATCTGCCCCGCGAAAAGAAGCTCAAGAAGCTCTCCCGCGGACAGCTGTCTGCGGTTGGAGTAATCGTCGGCCTGGCCTCCAGGGCACCGATTACGTTCTTCGATGAGCCGTACCTGGGGCTGGATGCGGTCGCCCGGCAATTGTTCTATGACCGGCTTCTCGCTGACTATGCCGAGAATCCTCGAACCGTAATCCTTTCAACCCATCTCATTGACGAGGTGAGCAACCTGCTCGAGAGGGTGATTGTCATCGATCACGGACGAATTGTTCTCGACGAGCAGGCAGAGTCGATTCGAGGTCGGGCGTTCTCAGTATCCGGAACATCCGGAGCAGTGGACGACTTCGCGTCAACTCGCAAGGTTCTGTACTCTAGCCGACTCGGTGGACTGACTACTGCAACCGTCGAATCCACGAGCGCGGACGACCGAAAGGCCGCAGCAGCCGCGGGACTAGAGATTTCACCGGTTTCCCTGCAGCAGCTCATCATCCAGAAAACCAGTTCCAGCGAGAGAGAGTTCGAGCACAGCGCATGAACGAGAACATTGAGACCAAGACTGAAGGTACCCTGCCAGGGGCCCTTCAGCGGATCGTGAACGTAGCCAGGCTCCACCTGGTCAATAAATCCAGCCTTTTCAAAGTACCGATCTTCGTTCTGGGCCTCGTGTTGATTTTCAACCTGGTCCTGGCCTGGACCATTATCCAATTGATGCAGAACGTGGACCCGGAATCTGCCGAAAACTACCACTATTGGTCTGGGGGCGGAAGCGGCTTCATCGTTGTTTACATGCTGGTAATTGCGGTCCAGTCGATAAGCATGACCTTCCCATTTGCCCAGGCTTATAGCGTTACCAGGCGGGACTTCTACTTTGGCAGCATTCTGGCCTACTTGGCACTGTCAGTGTTCTACGCGACACTGCTCTCGGTGTTGATCTGGATCGAGAATCTAACAAACGGCTGGTGGTTGAATGCACAGATCTTCAGCATCTGGTATCTCGGGCTCAAGACGATTCCGGAGGTGTTCTTCGTCCTCCTTATGTCGCTGATCTTCTTCTCCTTCATCGGCTCCGCTGCCGCGGTGCTGTTCGTTAGATTCAAAGCCTGGGGTCTGGTTGGCTTCTTCGCCGTGATAGGTGTACTGGCCCTGACAGTCATCGTGGTTCCAATCCTCACCCGGACGACAGATGCAGTAGGGGCCTGGTTTGTCACTACCGGCACGATAGGAATCTCCGCCTGGCTGCTTGTTCCGACAGTCATTGCAGGAATCGCGGGAATGCTGATCCTTCGCAGGGCGACACCCGTCAGCTGAGAATGAGACCCTGAGAACCTCCGGGAATCGATCACCGCAACAGTGGTTGATTCTTGGCAGGTTCTCAGGGTCACCTGTTTTAGGATCAATGCGTGAGTGAACTGCGCCCGAGGGGTGAACAAAGGAACGCCCCCCGAACCGTGGCTCGACACGGCAGACTGCGATCAAGCGGTCCGGTCTCCACCGTGCTCAAGTTCCTTGCCGCCGCTGTGACAGTAGTACTGGTCAGCGGCGCTTCCGTCGTCGGCTATGCGGTCTGGGATCTAGCCAACAGTGCCAAGCCGGGCGTAGCGCTGATTGGAGAAACGATCGGCCCGCCGCCAGACATCGGCGCGATCGAAGGCGGCGTCAATTTGCTTCTGGTTGGCAGCGACAGCGGAGAGGGTGACCCCAAGTACGGCAGACGTGGCGAGAACCTCAACGATGTGACAATTCTTTTGCACATCTCTGCAGACCACACGAATGCAACGGTTGTGAGTTTTCCGCGAGACCTGATTGTTCCGATCGCATCCTGCCCGAAGGAAAATGGCAGTGGCTCGTGGGGAGCGCAGTCGGCCAACAAGATTAACGTGGCACTCGCCTATGGCGGACTCGCCTGTGTCGTCAAGACCGTTAGCGACCTCACCGGGCTAAGTATTCCGTTCGCGGCAAAGATCGAATTCAACGGCGTTATCGAAATGTCGAACGCGATTGGCGGAGTCACTGTTTGCATCGGTTCTGCAATTCGCGACGGGCAAATCGGTCTCAACCTCGACGCCGGGCCTCAGACCCTGAGCGGACTTAAGGCCCTGCTCTTCCTGCGCAGCCGCTACGGTGTATCGGGAGGAACCGACCTGGCGAGAATCTCGAACCAGCAGGTTTTCATGTCGGCACTGGTTCGGCAGGCAAAGGAAAAGGAGACCCTTTCCGACCCGGTCAAGGTCTACGGGCTTGCGAAAGCCGCGGTTGACAACATGCAGGTGTCGAACAGCCTTCGCAATCCGCTGACTATCGCGGCAATCGCCCTGGCAATGAAGGATATTCCCGCTGAGCACATTCAACTAATCCAGTACCCGTCCCACTTCGGCAGCAAGAATGGCATCAACGGAGTGCTCCCGACTGTTGATGCCGCAAACGTACTATTTGCAGCTATCAAGTCTGACTTTCCGGTTAAGCTCTCCGGAAGCACCGGTCCCGGATCGACGCTGGATCCAAATGCGACTGCGCCAACCCCTGATCCCTCAGCTCCAGCCCTTGACAACGTGGTGACCCTGCCGGGAGTAATTACCGGTCAGAGTTCGGCTCAGGAAACCTGCTCCAAGGGTCAGACTTATCACCCGTAGCTGCCGGCGGAGCTATTCGAGTTCAGCTTTCAGAACTTCGACAAGTTGATCAAAGCTCTCCGGAGCATCCTCGATTACTTTTTGCACCGATCTGGGCGGATCCCCCACGCGGCGAGAGGTATCGAGAAGTGCATGTTCAATGAGACAGCCTGTTTCATCCGGGACGAGTTGATACTCCGCCCGGTACCAGCCCCCGCCCTGAGTGATTACTCTCAGCCCTGCGGGGTCCGCGTGAAAGAGACTCGCCGCGTTCTCGCCGGGATTCAGGCGCCTCCTGATGGACTCAAACAACTTCTGGGGCCGAACTCGCAAATGCGCGCTCGACTGGAACACGACTTGTGACCCGACCGGCCTTGGCCGGAGCGACTCAGCCATGATCCGCTCCCTGAGCGACAATCGCGAGCCCCATCTCTGACTTGCTGAGGAGTTCAGGATGTGACGGCAGAATCCTGATGGTGTAACCGAAGCTCCCGGCGTTGCTGAGCGGAACCACTCCGCTGAACAGATACAAGCTTCCTGTGGAGCCTTCGGCAGGACTGGCGGGCTCCACAGTCAGTACCGTGAATTCCGGATCCAGAATCTCGTCTTCCTTTACAGCCCGACCATGAATCACTTCAACCGAAACGTCACCCGGACCCAGTCCGGCGAGGTCGACTTCAACCCGGATTGTGAGCTCCTCACCTACCTCAGGAATGACCGCTACCCCTCCGGATTCGATTCCCCTGATTGCAATCGCGGACCACTTTGTCCTAACCCGAGACTTCCAGTCGGACAGTGCCTTAGCTTTGTTCCCACTATTTGCGATTAGAGTCGCCGAGCGCTCCGAAGCAGGCAGGTAGCACTGCTGCGTGTACTCCCTGACCATTCGATCTGCACTTAATTGGCCTGAAAGATACCCCAGACTGTGCCGAACCGTCTCGATCCAGCGGTTGGGCACTCCTTCGCCGTCTCGATCATAGAACCGCGGAGCCACCTGATTTTCGATCAAATCGTAGAGAGCGGCAGATTCCAGCGAATCCCGCTCACTCGAGTCTCCTGCAGAGTCAGCGCTAGGAATCGCCCAGCCATTCTCACCATCGAAGTACTCTGCCCACCATCCGTCAAGGATCGACATGTTCAGTGCTCCATTTAGCGCGGCTTTCATTCCGCTCGTGCCACAAGCTTCGAACGGCCTCAGAGGATTGTTCAACCAAACATCGGACCCCGCGTACAGCTCCCTGCCGATTGCCATATCGAAATCGGGGAGAAAGACCAGCTTCCCCCGAATCTCCGGAAGGCTGGAAAATTGCACAAGACGCTGAATCATCCTTTTCCCCTCGTCATCTGCAGGGTGGGACTTTCCTGCCACCACAATCTGAACGGGATGATTCTTGTTCGTAAGGATTTGGCCAAGTCGATCTTCGTCGTGAAGCATTAGCGTCAATCGCTTATAGGTTGGAACTCTTCTTGCGAAGCCGATCGTGAGAGCGCTGCTGTCCAGCAGCACTTCGAGTGAGGCAGGTGCCGAAATCCTGCCGTGCCGAGCTCGCCAGGCTTCGATGACCCTCTTCCTGACGGCTTCAACCAGGTCGCTGCGAAGAGCGTTTCGGAGCTGCCAAATTTCCCGATCGGTGACTTTGTCCGATGTCCAGTCGGCGGATGCCGGATCGGCGGCGCCGAGCTTCTCCAGTGAGAGCCGAGCTACCTCCTGACTCGTCCAGGTCGGCGAGTGGACTCCGTTGGTGATCGAGCCAATCGGAACCTCAGCGCTGTCGAATTGGGGCCAAAGAGCACCAAAGAGTTTTCGGCTGACTTCGCCGTGAAGCTTCGAGACGCCGTTTGCCCTTTGCGAGAGGTGCAGACCCATAACAGCAAGATTGAAGACGTCCGGATCGCCACCAGGGTAGCTTTCGGCTCCGAGTTCCAGAACCTGATCGGCCTGCATTCCGGGAAGCAGGCCGGAGTCCAGATAACTACGGACCAGGGAAGTTTCAAACCGGTCAATCCCCGCAGCGACCGGTGTGTGCGTGGTGAAGACTGTTTGAGCTCTAACCACTTCAAGCGCGGAGCTGAAGTCGTAGCCATCGCCGATTAAATTGCTGATTCTCTCCACACCCAGAAAACTCGCGTGGCCTTCATTGGTGTGAAATACCTCTGGCAATCCGATGCCTCTGAGTCCGCAATAGAGAGTCAGCGCCCTCATCCCGCCGACACCAAGAAGTAACTCCTGGAGCAACCGGTGCTCTCCGCCGCCGCCGTAGAGTCGATCAGTAACCGAGCGCAACTCTTCAGGGTTATCCGAAACATCCGAATCAAGCAGCAGCAATGCATTCCTGCCGACTTTCGCCTGCCAGATTCTCGCGTTGAGTACCTGTTCCCCGGCAATTGCAATTGAAACCTTTGCCGCGCTTCCGTCGACGTGCCGCAGCAAATCCAGAGGCAGGCCATCCGGATCGATGATCGGATAGGACTCCTGCTGCCAGCCATCCGTTGAGATCGCCTGACTGAAGTATCCCGATTTGTAGAAGAGGCCGATACCAATGAGCGGTACTCCAAGATCTGAAGCGCTCTTCATGTGATCACCGGCAAGAATTCCCAGTCCGCCCGAATACTGGGGAAGCACAGATGAGATGCCGAATTCCGGAGAAAAGTAAGCGATCGACTTCGGCGCCCCCGTTGTGAGTGACTGATACCAGCGAGGCTCGGTCAGATACTCATCAAGTTCAGCCTTGAGTGCATTTGCACGGTCTATGAAATCCTGATCCTGAGCAAGTTCCGCAATTCGTTCGCGAGTAAGTGCCCCGAGAACCCGAACCGGATCACCCCCCTGTTCTTCCCAAACGACCGGAGAAAGATCACGAAATAGCTGCTCGGTCGGCCAGTGCCAGGACCAGCGGAGGTTTGTTGCCAGCTCCTCAAGCGCGAGAAGAGACTCTGGAAGTACGGGTCGGACCGTGAATCTGCGTATTGCCTTCACGATTTACCACGATACGGGAGGTAACTTCGTAGTGTGGCCAACGACTTCGACACCCGAACCGGCCGAATCGCCATTGAGCCTCTGAGCCCGATGCCGGCCGGCGATTCCTGGCCGGCAAAAGGCTGGGTCGGAGAGGTCATTCCCTTTGTTGTCAGGGCCTTCAAGGAAGGCGCAGACGTTCTGGGGGTCGAGCTCGTTCTCATCGATCCAAAGGGGCTGCAATCAGTTCACCCGCTCGAATTGAGCAAGCCGGGACTGGATGAGTGGACTGCGCCTGCCCAGCCGGATTCGACCGGGGATTGGAGTTTCGGCTTTCAAGCATGGGTGGACCCGTGGAGAACCTGGCTGAAGGTCGCCAAAGCAAAAGTTCCACTGAAGATGGATCTCGATCTTGTACTCGAAGAGGGTGTAGCACTACTTAATCGAGCGGTCGTGGAATTGTCGAGTACCGAAGCGATAGCTGAAAGACTTGGCATCCTGACCGGATCGGGAAAGGATCCTCTAAGTCGTCTTGAGAGGCTGCTTTCCGTTGAATCCTCCGGCGGCGACGAGTCGATTGGGCTTCGAGACTCAGTGACTGCCTTCGCTGCCATTCCGCTTCGAGTCGAGCGGGCAAGAGCCGGAGTCGGCTCGTGGTACGAATTCTTTCCCCGATCTGAAGGAGCCAGGAGACACCGCGACGGCAGCTATTCGAGCGGCAACTTTGCCACTGCGGAAAAGAGGCTTCCGGCCATTGCGGAAATGGGCTTTGATGTCGTTTATCTTCCGCCAATCCATCCGATAGGTCTCAGTCATCGCAAAGGGCGAAACAATTCGCTAACAGCCGCACCGACCGACCCGGGTTCACCGTGGGCCATAGGTGATTCCAGCGGAGGTCACGATTCGATTCACCCCGACCTGGGCACTGAAGAGGATTTCAGGCACTTTGTCTCGGCAGCGGGCTCGCTAGGGATCGAGGTCGCCCTGGATCTCGCACTTCAGTGTTCACCCGACCATCCCTGGGTTTCCAGGCACCCCGAATGGTTTACAAAGCGGGCGGATGGCACGATCGCCTTCGCTGAAAACCCGCCGAAGAAATACCAAGACATTTACCCTTTGAACTTCGACAATGATCCCGCGGGGCTTTGGCCGGCAATCCTTGAGGTCGTGGAACACTGGATCTCCTTCGGTGTCAGGATTTTTCGGGTTGACAATCCGCACACCAAGCCGCTGCGCTTCTGGGAGTGGCTCATCGACGAACTGCATTCGCGGCATCCGGATGTCGTCCTGCTGGCCGAGGCCTTCACGAGGCCCGCTCCAATGAACGCGCTCGCACGAGTCGGGTTCCAGCAGTCCTATACCTACTTCACCTGGCGAAACACCAAGGCGGAACTCGTCGAATACCTCAATTCGCTCTCAAGGGAATCGAGCGACTACCTGCGGCCGAATCTGTTCGTGAACACTCCGGACATCCTCACCGAGTATCTGCAGTTCGGCGGAAAGGCCGCATTCAAGATTCGGGTGGCAGTGGCTGCGACGGCTTCACCAAGCTGGGGTGTCTACTCGGGCTTCGAACTAATGGAAAACGTTGCGCGACCGGGGTCAGAAGAATATATCGACAATGAGAAATACGAGTTCAAGCCTCGGGACTGGGCCAAAGCGCGGCGGGATGGAAACTCGATCTCCGATTATCTGACCCGGCTGAATCAGATTCGCGCTGCCCACCCGGCACTGCAACAACTTAGGAACCTGAGCCTGCACTGGAGCGACGATGACTCGATCCTCGTATTCAGCAAGCGAATCCCTGGAGAGTTCACGACTGACTCGAACTCGGACACGATCATCGTGGTAGCGAACCTGGATCCGCACGCAGTCCGCGAAACAACCGTGCATCTGGATCTGGCCGCTCTGGGTCGGGAATCGCAAGAGTCGTTCGAGGTAACCGATTTGATCACCGGGGCGGTATTCAACTGGTCGAGGGATAACTATGTTCGACTCGATCCATTTGGCGAGCCGGTCCACATTCTGCACCTCGGCGAAAGTGCCGAGTCTACCCTTAAGCGGCCGTCCGGCAGTTCCGCAATTTCGTCAGAGGCCGGGCCTGGATGAGTAGAGCTGTCAGTCCAGGTACCCCGTCTGAGTCAGCGCTGAGAGCGATAGGCAGAGGCGAACATTCGACTCCCCACTCTGTGCTCGGCCCGCACAAACTTGCGAGTGGCGGTCAGGTCATTCGAGTCAGGCGGCCGCTCGCAGAATCGGTGACGATCGTTCGACAGAATGGAACCAGACTCGAGGCCGCCCACATCGGCCACGGAATCTGGCAGTGCCGTCCCAGGGGGACAGCCCAGCCTTACCTGATCGAAGCTCGGTATCACGATGGTGAGGTTTGGACCGAGGACGATCCGTATCGCTTCGCACCGTCAATCGGAGACGTAGACCTCTATTTGCTTGGCGAGGGCAGGCACGAGAATCTGTGGCAGGTCCTTGGAGCCAACGCAAGAGAACATGAGGGAGAACTCGGAGTCTCGTTCGCGGTCTGGGCGCCGAGAGCGAAGGCGATAAGGGTAGTCGGCGGCTTCAACTCCTGGGATGGTTCTGGTCACCAACTCAGAAGGCTGGATGGCAACGGCGTCTGGGAAATATTCATTCCGGGAATCGCGGAAGGGGAAACCTACAAGTTCGAAATCCTCACCGGCCATGGAAACTGGGTACTCAAGGCGGATCCGATTGCAAAGTTCGCCGAAGTCCCTGCGGCTACCGCATCCAGAATTTTCAAGTCCAACTTTCAATGGCAGGATGCGGACTGGCTTGAGCATCGAACAAAGGCTCCGCACTCGGCTCCTTTGAGTATCTATGAAGTCCACCTCGGCTCCTGGAAGCCGGGACTGGACTACCGATCGGCCGCTCCAGAGCTTGCCAGCTACGTGAGAAAAATGGGCTTCACCCACGTCGAGTTTCTGCCGCTCGCCGAGCATCCCTTTGGGGGTTCCTGGGGCTATCAGGTGACCGGGTACTTCGCTCCCACGAGCAGGTTCGGCAACCCGGATGACTTTCGGTTCCTGATCGACACTCTTCACCGCGCGGGAATCGGGGTCATTCTCGACTGGGTGCCGGCGCACTTTCCGAAGGATGAATGGGCTCTGGCCCGCTTCGACGGAGAGTCACTCTACGAATACGCAGATCCGCGCCTTGCCGAGCACCCGGACTGGGGAACGCTCGTATTCGACTTCGGCAAATCGCAGGTCCGAAACTTCCTGGTGGCAAATGCCCTCTACTGGCTTGAGGAATTCCACATCGACGGACTGAGGGTCGATGCAGTGGCTTCAATGCTTTATCTGGACTACTCGCGGGCACCGGGCCAGTGGCGTCCCAACCGCTTCGGCGGCAGGGAGAATCTCGAAGCCATCGACCTGCTCAAAGAGGTGACTGCAACTGCCTACAAGCTCCATCCCTCCGCGATGATCATTGCGGAAGAATCCACCGCATTTCCTGGAGTTACTTCCAGGACCGATTCTGGAGGACTCGGCTTCGGCTTCAAGTGGAACATGGGGTGGATGCACGACAGCCTCGACTACTTCGGTCACGATCCGCTATTCCGGTCGCACCACCATTCTCAATTGACTCACAGTCTGAGTTTCGCCTTTTCTGAAAATTACGTACTGCCAGTAAGCCATGACGAGGTAGTTCACGGCAAGGGCTCGCTCTTGAGCAGGATGCCGGGCGACCATTGGAAGAAGCTCGCAAACCTTCGGGCATTCCTGGCTTACCAGTGGTCTTATCCGGGTAAGAAACTGCTCTTCATGGGCCAGGAATTCGGCCAGTCGGCGGAGTGGAGTCAGCAGCGCGGTCTGGATTGGTGGACCCTCGAGCAGCCCAGTCATGAGGCTCTTCAAAGATTTGTGGCAGAGCTCAATCGGCTCTATCGGGAAACTCCCGCGCTTTGGAGTCGAGATTCGGATCCCGGCGGATTCGAGTGGATAGACGGGGACAGTCCGAACTCCGACTCTCTTGCCTTCCTTCGCTGGCCGAAGTCGGGGTCTCCGGTTGCGGTTGCGATGAATTTGTCCGGAGTGCCGATCGATTCATATTCGCTTCCCCTCCCAAAATCGGGCGAATGGAAGGAGCTTCTTAATTCGGATGCGGTCGAATTCGGCGGGAGCGGCTCGGGAAACCTCGGTGCAATCAACGCGGTTCCTGGCGGAGAATCTGGATTTGGCGCAACCGCCTCAATCAGACTGCCAGCGCTGAGCGCCCTGTGGTTTACCCCGGCAGGTTAGCCGCTAGTAGAGCAGGCCGCTGAGCCTTCGCCGTGCAGAAATCACTCTCGGATCGTCCGTGCCGGAGAGTTCAAAGTATTCGAGCAACCGCACTCTGAGCTTCTCCTTTGCCTTTGGGTCGAGGCTGGGGAAGAGGGAAAGCAGGCGGTCAAATGCATCGTCGAGGTGGCCTCCTGCTATATCCAGATCTGCAACCGCCAGTTGAGTATCGACGTTGGAGGGCTCTTTCGCCGCGCTCTCTCTGATGGCCGAGGAGTCGGCACCTGCCAGTCTCTGCAACAGGGAAACCTGGGCAAGGCCCACAACCGCGAGGTGGTCCCTGGGATCCTGCTTGATGGCCTTTCTGTATTCGGCAATTGCGGCATCGAAATCTTGTCGCTCAATTGCTTCGAATGCCTCCTTGTGGTGCGGAGGCAAAGGCTCTTCGGACGGTGCTTCTTCGGTCTCCCCTTCAACCTTTTCGGTTACCGTGCCCTGAACCGAGTTTTCGGCGGCTATTGCCAGTACCTGGTCGAAAACCTGATTGGCCTTTTCTTCGGGCAGCTCGCCCTGATACAAAGGCAGGGGCTTGCCCGCGATAATGGCAGCCACCGTTGGAATTGCAGTTATCTGGAAAGCCTGGGAGAGCCCCGGATTGCTCCCGGCATCCGCTCTGGCCAGCAGGAACCTGCCATCATAGGCGCGAATTACCTTCTCAAGGGTTGCCGATGGTGATCCGGAATAGAACTCGACGACAATCGGAACGGTGTTCGACAATTCCACTGCCGAGCTGATGGTCGCGTCGCTAACTTCGACCACGAGAGAATCGACCTGCAGGCTTCCCGCGACCGGTGTTGCGGGTTTGACGGCTCTCTTGGCCAGCGGCGTCAAATCGACCGCGCCGCGCAGGCTCATTGGAATCTGATCACTCATTTGACGTCACCGCTACCCTCTTGAGACCGTCGACCCGGGAAAACTGATGCTAGCAACTTCAAACCCCCGCATTTACTTCTCATGTGCCGAGAGCAAACCGGAACTCCAGCCGATTAATCGGATCTTCTCAGTACTCGTCGACGGAGGCAGGTAGAAAAGCAGCAAGTCGCCGTAGGTCGCCACTGTCCCCTTTGATGAGGTTCCGATACCGAGCAGAGACTTGATTGCCCCTTCCGGGTTAATGACCGCACCGACCTCAACCGGAGTAACAGTCTCGGTTTCAACCAGATAAGTTGCAACGATCGCCCCGTTGTTGCTCGTAGCAAGGGGAATGACATCAGCATCGCCTGGCTCTGCCCCAAATTCGATTTTCGCGATATTGGGAATCGACTTCTTTCGGGTTTGCTTCGCCTCGTAGCCGACCGACTTATTCAGCGAATCTTCGGTGAGGTCGAAGTATTCGAAGAACTCGCTCTCTTCCCCGTTCAACAACACGTCACCGTAGTCTTTCGCCAGCTGGTCGGGTCGAAGTGCATACAGTTTTGCGTCCGGCTGCAGTCTCGGTGCACCGACGTCTGCCGCTGCAAGAGCAGGGAGTCCGCCCTCTTTCGCCTCAAGCCTGAAAAGATAGAGAACTTTATAGTTGTCCCGAGGAGACTGCTGCACGAGCATCATCGCGGTGGGTGGAACAGTAGGGTCATTCGGATCCTGTACGACCGTGAAGACCGTCCGTGGCCAGTTGTCGTTCTGCTGCGGCAAAGTGATTTGCACCGGCCCCGATGGGATTGCTATTGGCTGCGCATAGCTTGAATCGGCTCCCCGGATCTTGTAGTTGGTTTGGCGCAAGAGCAAGGCGGGTCCATCAAACCTGGACTGCAGGAGGTTCAAATCTCTCGAAGCATCCGCCTGAGTTGCAACCAGGGCAACCTTCGAAACGATTGACTCCGCCTGCGAAATTGTGACAGCAGGCGGCTTGTCATTAAGCACATCGCCAGTCGTGGGAGAAGGAGTAGGAGTTCCAGTCGATTCGGGGCTGCCGCCGAGAAAAGCGGGCCAGGATTCTGCGGTGCAGCCGGTTAGGAGAAGCGGGATTACCAGAATCATGGAAATGGCCGAGAAGGGCGCGCCAATTGCGCGGCGTCCGCGCGAGCCGGTGATGAGTTTGACCTTTCGGCCCTTCGGCGCCTTTTGCTTTGGCGGCTTTGGCATCTTGGGGGCGCGTCTTCTGGGACCTCTTCCGCGACGCAGGTCCGACAGAGCCCACAAGTAGACTCCCAGCCCTGCGAGCAGCAGCAGCATTCCGCCCACGATCAGCGGGCCGGACCATGGAGTTCGATTATCCACCGGCCAGGTGATTGAAATTGCTCCGGGAGCAGGTCTCGTTCCGTCGGAAACAATGATTATCGAAATGCCCGCCGGAACATTCACGATGAAGGTGAGCGAATCATCCCTTGAGTACTCGCCTAGCCAGAGATCAGAACCGTGGGGATCCGGCACCGAGAGTTCTGAACCGACGATGACATCATTGCTTAGTTGCGACTTCGTTCGATTGAACTTGAGCTTGTTGTAAGTCGCGTCCCCAACCCAGGCAATGACATCGCTGGTCCTGCCGTATGCAGCGAAGATCTTTCCCTTGCCCTGAATTTGAATTTTCTGGCGCCCCGGGTTGGAGTTCAGTACTTCGCCATCGATAACTGTGACTGCGGAACTCGTGGCACTTGAAGTAACTGCCGCAACGTGATCCGGCTCAGCGAGTACCGTACGCTGAGCGATGCCATAGCCGATTGAAAGGGCCGCAATTACGAAGGCGACTATTGCCGAAATTAACCGCAAGGCACCCCCTCTTTCGAACCTGCATACCAGTCTTGTTCGAGCCGGACCTCTCGATCAAGCCGAATGCGGGCTGGAGCAGTCTGACCCGTTCCTCTTTTATTGCCGAAGCTACGGAGAAACGACAATAAAGAATACCCCAGCCAGTCTGGGAGCCTGCCAACCGATGGCTGTGAAAACTTCGAAACTGCCTGTTCAACTGCCCACACTAGACTCAAGGATGTCCGGCAAACTGTGCAGGCCTCTAGTCCGCAAACCTTGGGGGAACCCGTGGCAAACGAAACCGATGTCTTCTCTACAGCTATGCGCGGCTACAACCGTGAAGAAGTAGATTCCGCCATTGAGAAGCTGAACCTTGAACTCGCCAAGATCTCGGGCGAACGCGCAGAGAGCGCCAAAGAGGTCAAACGGCTGAGCGCGATGGTTGAGGATCTCAAGGCAGAGCTCGAAGAAATAGGCAGCCCAACTTACAGCGGCCTCGGCAGAAGGCTTGAAAATGTTCTGCGGATGGCGGAGGAGCAGTCGACTCGCCTGATCAGTCAGGCGGATATTGACGCTGAAGCTCTGCGTTCGAACGTCCAGGCAGAGGTAGACAAGCTCAGAAGCGAAAGCGCCAGCGAAGCCGAACAACTTCTCTCCGAGGCCAATGAGAAGGCCAGGGAATTGCTCTCCACAGCGAATACCCAGGCCGAGAAGACCCTTGGAGATGCCAGGGCACAGGCAAAGTCGCTGCTCAAGGAGGCGAGCATTGAAGCGAAGGCCGTAAAGGATGCCGCTGAAGCCGAGGCGGCAGAGTTGACGAGCACTGCCGCGAGGGAAGCTGAGGCCGCGAGATCCGAAGCGGAGAAGACGGCCAGTGAACTAAAAGCAACCGTTATCCGGGAGACGAGCGAGTCAAGAGAAGTAGCCGCGGAGCTGGCGCGCGCGACTGAAAAGCATCGTGCCGAATTCGAGGCCGAATCGCAAAAGCAGTGGTCCGACCTGGCTCGCGAAGTCGAGCAACAGCGAACCGACATTGCCCGAGAGATCGATGCAGCAAGGACCCAGCTCGCTGCCGAGATAGAGCAATCGAAGGCTCGGCACGAGGCTGAGATCGCTCAGGAAAGAGCCGAGTTCGAAAAGGAGCGTGACGCGGCTCAGGCGAAACTGAAACAGGACATGGCCAGTGCGCATTCAAAGCTCAGCCAGGAAACCAAGAGCGCCAGGGCAGAGCTTGAGCGAACCATCAAGGAGGCAAAGACTCTTTCCGAGTCTGAAATAGCAACCGCGAGAGCAGACCTCGAGCGTGAAGTCGAGCAACAGCGAACCGATCTTCAACGAGAGATTGAACAGAAGCGTTCGGATTTTGAGAACGAGCAGGCCAAAATCAGGGCCGATCTGGCTTCGGAGGTAAGTCAGGCCCGATCAAGCCTTGAGCGGGCCATCACGGAGGGAAGGGCGGAGCTCGAACGGGAATTGGCCGAGAAGAGGAACGCGGCAGAACAGGACCAGCTAGCCCGACACAAGCTGGCGGTTGACCAAAACCGGCAGTATCTCGCAGAGTCCGGAACTCAATTGGCCGAAACGACGAAGCTGCTTGAGCAAAGACGATCAGAACTCGAAGAAGTAACTGCCGCAACCGAGGAAAAGAAGGCCGAGATTCATAGTTCTGCAGAGCGAATGGCGGCAAAGCTGATCAAGGACGCAGAGGCGAAGGCAAAAGCAATGATTGCCGAAGCAGAAGAGAGAACTTCGAGACTCGTGTCTGAGGCAGAAGATCGCCTCGCCAAGATTAGAATCGAGCGCGAAGCGGTAGCTGGATACTTCAGCAACCTCCGCGCAGCCCTGGGCGACGCCGAAAAGGCGGCTTCCGAAGACTAAACCTCGAAAGGGCAAAGTGAAGATCCAGAATGCTTTCAGACTTGGCCTTTTCGGAGGTCTCGGAGTGCTCGTCGCTATCGGAATCGGGGCGGCTCTAGGCACCCTCGCAACGATAATCACCTATATCGGGGCGGCAATTTTCCTTGCGCTTGGACTCGATCCGGCTGTCTCCTGGCTCGAGAGGCATCGCTTCCCCAGATGGCTCGCGATCCTGGTCGTGGTGATCGCAGTTCTTTCAATCTTCACCGGCCTCGCCTTCGCGGTAGTCCCGGTGATAGTCGACCAGACTTCGAATCTGGTCGAGGGATTAACTCCGCTCATTCAATCCCTGCAGGATGCCAACTGGGTGGCAAATCTTCAACAGTCCCTTCCCGCGTATATCGATCTCGAGGCTCTAATCTCCGGTGCGCTCGAATTCGTGAAGAACAACCTCACCTCGATTGGCGGAGGAGTACTCCAGGTGGGTCTGGGAATTGCCAGTGGTGCATTCGGGATCATAATCGTGCTGATTCTCACGATCTACTTCATCGCCTCTCTGGCGAGCATGAAGCGGGGTCTCTACCAATTGGTTCCGGCGACTAAACGAGCAAGGTTCGCGGACATCGCGGAGCAGGTCAGCCAGTCTGTTGGACGCTACGTGGTTGGCCAGGTTTGCCTCGCCTTGATGAACGGAATCCTGAGCTTCATTTACCTGACGATCGTTCAGGCGGAATACCCCGCCTTGTTTGCCTTTGTGGCATTCCTGTTTTCTCTGGTCCCACTGGTCGGCACCCTGTCCGGCAGCATCCTGATTACCTTGAGCTGCCTCATGTTCGACGGAGTTCCTACCGCTATTGCGGTCGGAATCTACTACGCGATCTACATGCAGCTTGAGGCTTATGTACTCAACCCGAACATTATGAACCGCGCAGTCAAGGTGCCTGGGGCGGTTGTTGTGATTGCGGCTCTCGCCGGTGGAACACTGCTCGGTATTCTCGGAGCGCTGATTGCGATTCCTGTGGCCGCCTCGGTGCTGATAATCATTAATCAGGTGGTGGTACCCAGACAGAACGAGCGCTGATAGTCAGCTCTCAGGGCTCGGATCCGGCCATTCGGTCGGCAGCGGAAGAGCCGCAGGGTTTACCTCCCGAACAATTTCGGTGAGAACCTGCCTGGTTTGGAACTCCCCTACCCAGAGGTGCTTTCCCTGCGGAATTTCGATTACCTTCGCCTCCGGAACGATCGCGAAGAGCTCTCTGGCCTCTGGTCCCCGCAGGTAATCGTCCAGCTCCGGTATGACAGCTACAAGTGATTTCCCACTCCCCGCCCAGCGCGCCAATTGCTCCTGACTGGTTCGCTTAAGCGGTGGCGAAAGCAGGATCGCGCCCGTGATTGGCTCGTCGATTCCCCAGTTGAGTGCAACCTCGGTGCCGAATGACCAGCCGAGCAGCCAGGGAGAATTCAAACCGCGGTCAAGACAGAACTCAACTGCCGAATCCAGATCCTTTCCTTCGAGCACTCCGTCGCCAAAGCTGCCCTCTGAAGTGCCGCGAGGAGAACTCACTCCGCGAAAATTGAATCTGAGTACGGCCAGGCCCGCAAGAGCGGGAAGCCTCGCCGCAGCCTTCCTGATTATGTGGGAGTCCATGAACCCGCCGCCGGTGGGCAGTGGGTGAAGGCAAATCAGTGTGGCAATCGGCGCTCGATCGATTGGAAGCGCCAACTCCCCCACGAGCTTAAGCCCGTCGTCAGTGTGCAGCTCGATGTCTTCTCGAATTGCCGGCAATTCGATTCCGGATCGGATTTCCAAGGCTCAGCTCACCCGCCAGCAATGCTCATGCCAATGTCTTCTTGACCGCAGATCTGACTCAGCGCCCATTATCCCGTCATCCGGCCAAACCACAATGTGAGAAGTACCAGGTGGTATTTCAAGATTGCAGCCCGGGCAGCGGTACGTCTTCTGCGCATTCACCGCGGACATTGGTTGAACGTTCCAATCCCGGCCGCCCTTCGACTCGACCCGTCTGCTTCCCAGCAACAATTGGCTCAAGTCGAACTCGCCACCAGAATCCTCCGTGTTCCTGCGGCCGCGATCTCGCTTAGACCGGTTAGAACGTGGCATGACTCCAGCCTATTCTGAGCGAGCTGCTGTCGGCTTCCGATCAATACCAGTTGTGCTTCTGCGAATGCTGCCAGGCTCCACACGGATTGACATACCGGGCAGCAATATAGCCGAGTCCCCAAACAATCTGGGTGCGAGGATTCGTAGCCCAGTCCGGTCCCGCGGTGGCCATCTTGTCGCCCGGAAGAGCCTGCGGAATTCCGTAAGCTCCGCTGTAGGGGTTCATTGCGAAAACATTCCAGTGGGATTCCTTCTGCCAAAGCGCAACCAGGCAATTGAACTGTTCCTGATCCCATCCTCGAGCCAGAACCAATTCATAGGCAATCGCCTGGGCGGTTCCAGGGTCCGGAAGTCCCGCTGCAGGAGCTATTGGCTTCCTGCTGACTCGGTAATTGTCCCTGACAGCTTCGATTTCGTACTTACCGTCGAGCGTCAGAACTTGAACTTCACCCGGAACAACCGAACTAGTGATTGTTTCGGCGAGTACAACCGATCGCTGGATCGGCGCTATCACGCTCACGAGCAGTATCGCGGCTGAGATGAAGAACGCGAGTCCTGGAAGCATTCCTCGAAAGCGGACGAACCTGAATTGAGGTTCCTCCACAGATGTGTTTGAGGCCCCCTCAGAGTCAATCCCCGAACTCCCGCTCACAGTGACTGGATTGTAACCGGGAATGCTGAATAGAAGGCGACCCCACGCTCAGCTGACCGCGAGAACGACTTCGACCACCGCATCCAGAAAAAGGTCCACCTGAGCTTCCTGATAGCCGCCTTTTCTCGGTCGGAAGGCAACGGTTCTGATTTCCTCGACGCTGATCTTCTCGCCTTGACGAAAATACCGATTCAGCCGATCGCAGAAGGCATCCACCTGCTTGCGGTCATAACCGGTTGAGAGAAAGCTCACTTTGCGAAAACGCCGACCGATCTTTCGGTCCAGCCGTCCAATAATTTCTCTGGCTTTGCCTCTCGCGGAATTGAACCAGGCCTGATCACCCATTTGCGCTCTGACCTGATCTCTTTCCCTGTTCGCAAAAGCGTCCTCAAGTCGCTCAAGCGCCGCATCCACATGCACTGGGGAGTAGCCGCCTTTTTGCATTGAGAATGAAGTAGTCCGGATACCGCTTGCGTTCAGTCCCGATACGGTTCCGGGCGCTGCGTTGTATGCGGTGCGTGCCAGTTCAAGGAACTCCTCAACCTGATCCACGTTGTAACCGGGTCTGGACCTGCGAAGTCTGGGGAAGGTGGAACTCACCCGTCTATTCTGCCCTAACGATGCCGAGACAAAGCTGAACTCAACTGAATACTAAGAACAGCAAGTAAGCAGCAGCCGAACTCAGAACTATGGAATCCATCCGATCGAGGAATCCGCCATGACCTGGCAACCAGCTGCTGATGTCCTTAATTCCCAAATCCCGTTTGAGCATCGATTCAGCAAGGTCGCCGATGGTTGCAGTAAATACGATTACCGCGCCGAAAATGAACCCGAACCACCATGGCATTTTGATCATGAAAACCGAAAGCAGTATTCCGGCTATGAAGGCAGCGGCAACCGATCCTGCGAAACCTTCCCAGGTCTTCTTGGGACTGATTTTCGGCACCATCGGGTGTCTGCCCAGAGTCAGTCCGGTCGCATAGGCACCGGTATCAACCGAGATCACCAGAATCAGATAGGCCAGTGTCCACCATTGCCCGCCGTCTTTGGCAGTCAGCAGCACGGAGTAGCTGGCAAGGAACGCGATATAAATCTGGATGAAGGAGCTCGCTGCCAGGTCCAGCCAGACTTCGGACGGGGCCGCCCTTAGCTTCGGGTTAATGAGTTCTGCGAGCCGCCAGATCACGACGAGGCCGACTCCGGCGATTGACACCCACCAGTGGCCGAAATCGCCCAGATAGAAGGCGGCGGGGACCGTGGCGAGAGCGGCAATGGCCAACGGCAGTCGAGGCACTCTGCGGCCTGAAGACCTAAGCGCCCAGGCCAGTTCAATTACCGTGAAGAAGACCACGAAGGCCGCGAACGCCATGAACAGCTCTTTGATGACTATGAGACTGAAAAGCATGGCGAAGCCGAGAGCCAGACCGATGATTATCGCAAGCGGAAGATTGCGTCCGGTCTTCGCCTCAATTACCTCGGTAGCGTGCTCAAGCTGTTCTCTCGTGGCCTTGACCTGAGCCTCAAGGTCTGCCCGTCTGGCCTTTACCTGAGCAGAGAGCTCCGCTCTGGTAGATTCGGCGGTCGCCTCAATTTTGGCTCGCCTCAAGCGCCATCTCTTCCTGGCATCGCTCAGGGATTCTTGGTCGGAATCATCGGTCATTCAGACCTCAAGAAGCTCGGCTTCCTTTTTGTGCAGCGCTTCTTCGATTGCGTCTACCTGAGACTTGGTGATCGCCTCAAGTTCTTTGCCAGCTCTGGCAACCTCGTCTTCGCCGACTTCGGATTCGAGGGCGTCCAGCTCGTCCTTGGCTTTGCGGCGGATGTTTCGAATTGCAACCTTTGCATCTTCGCCTTTTGCTCGGACGATCTTCACGAATTCCTTGCGGCGTTCTTCGGTAAGTTCCGGCAGGGTCGCGCGAATAACGTTGCCGTCGTTGCCGACATTCGCTCCAAGGTTCGGGGCATTGACTATAGCCTTTTCGATCTCCTTAAGCGCGCTCTTGTCGTAGGGAGTGATCACGAGAGTGCGGGCGTCCGCATTTTGCAGTCCGGCCAGTTGCGCCAGTGGAGTCGGCGAACCGTAGTAGTCGACCAGAATCTTCTGGAAAAGAGCAGGGTTTGCCCTGCCGGTGCGTACTCCGCTGAAGTCTTCCTTGGCGACTTCAAGCGCCTTGTGCATCCGGTCTCTGGCATCATCGAGTACGTCGCTGATCACATCCACTCCTTCGCGTCTGCCCAAGTTTATCCGCTAACCCGCCGCGAGCAGCACGATCCCGGCGAGGACGACCACTGCGCCGATGAGTCGCCGAACCGGATTGGCTTCACGGAACATTAGCCAGCCGGCCAGGCTCACCAGAATTACGCTGACTTCTCTGGCCGGTGCAACGATCGAAACCGGGGCGAACTGGAAGGCGGCGAGGATGAGAATGTACGCCCCGGGTGCAAGTACGCCAAGTAATAAAGTGGCCAGCCAGTGGCGCTTTCCGACCGAAACGAGCCTTGCTGGGGAACGCAGCGCTATGGGGGCAAGCAGCAGGAACTGGAACACAACGCTGCCCCAATAGAATCCGACCGGAGGCATCTCGGAGTGGGTGACCGCGGAGCCGTCCCAAAGCGTGTAAATCGCGATGATCACACCGATCAGCAACCCGTAGTAGATGCCTGCGCGATTGCTTTGGCCCCCGGATGGTTTCCCCAGCCCGGTCACTACCACTCCGGCGATGACAAGTCCGGCCCCAATCAGGGAAACCGCTCCAGGCCGCTCTCCGAACAGAATGATCGCAAAAACTACGGTGAGTAGGGGGCCGGTGCCTCTGGCCAGTGGATAGACGATCGAGACATCGCCCTTCCGGTAGCCGCGCTGCAGGAGCAGGAAGTAGACGATTTGCAGGGCACCGCTCACAGCAGCCAGGAGCATCCAGTGCCAGAGATCGACGCCGGATTCAGCGAGCGACCATATGCCGAAAGGCGCATAGACCGCTGTTCCAACGATGAAACTGAGCCAGAGCATGCTCGGACCGCTGGTTCGCGCTCGCTTGATCGCGATATTCCAGGTCGCGTGCGCGACCGCGGCAAGGGCAATCAGCCCGATAACCAGAGCTGACATCGCGGTTAGTTGCTGACTGTGGTTCCGATGGATTCGCCGCGAATAGCTTTGGTGATGTTGCCTGCGGGGGTCATCCCGAAAACAACCATCGGCATCGCGTTGTCCATGCAGAGGCTGAAAGCGGTCGAATCGACCACCTTGAGTCCCTGAACCAGCGCCTCCTGATAGGTCACGTGATCAAGCTTGGATGCCTTGGCATTTTTTCTCGGGTCGCCGTCGTAGACTCCGTCAACTCCGTTCTTGGCAACCAGTACGACATCCGCTCCGATTTCCAAAGCACGCTGGGCGGCGACGGTATCGGTCGAAAAGTAGGGCAACCCGGCTCCGGCTCCGAAAATGACGACCCTGCCCTTTTCAAGATGGCGCTCTGCCCGCCTGGGGATGTAGGGCTCGGCAACCTGAGTCATCGAAATCGCCGACTGAACTCTGGTTTCGGCTCCGGCCTGCTCAAGAAAGTCCTGCAGGGCCAGTGCGTTCATGACCGTTCCGAGCATTCCCATGTAGTCGGCTCGGCCGCGGTCCATTCCACGCTGCGAAAGCTCTGCACCCCGGAAGAAGTTGCCGCCGCCGACGACAATCGCTACCTGAACTTCAGGGGCGGCCGCGATTTCCTTGGCGATTCCGCTGATAACATCCGGATTCACCCCGAGCGAACCCGCTCCGAATGCCTCTCCGGAGAGCTTGAGGAGTACTCGACGTGCACGCTTATCGGTCATCGATTTTCTCCATTTGGTCGGAGTCTCGGCAGCTTGAGGTGTCGGAACTCGTCCGACACCCTTGCCATTGAATGCTACGCGCCAACCTTGAACCGGGCGAACCCGGTGACAGTCAGTCCGGCATCTGCCAAAACCTGCATGATTGTGAGCTTGTTGTCCTTAGCGTAATCCTGCTCCAGGAGAGCAATCTGCTTGAAGAAACCGCCGAGGCGACCTTCCACAATCTTCGGAAGGGCGGCATCGGGCTTTCCTTCGTTGCGGGAGATCTCCATTACGATTTCGCGCTCACGCTCAACCTGCTCTGCGGGAACGTCTTCGCGGCTCAGGTACTGCGGGTCGGCAAAGGCGATGTGCTGGGCAACGCTGCGCGCGGTGTCCGCGTCGGTGCCGGAGTATCCGAGCACGACACCCACCTGAGGAGGCAGATCCTTGCTCGTCTTGTGCAGGTAGATCGAGAACTTCTCGGCATCCACCGAGACAACCCGGCGCAATTCGACCTTCTCGCCCAGCACTGCCGAGTCCTCCTCGATCAACTGGGCGACGGTACGTGAGCCAGCCTGGGCCGCGAGCGCCTCTTCGACCGAACCGGCCCTGACGGCTGCTGCAGCGTCAAGAACCGCCTGTGCGAGATTCACGAACTTCTCGCTCTTGGCAACGAAGTCGGTCTCACAGTCGAGTTCGATCATGGTCGCGGTTGAACCATTTTCTACCGCGGCCACCAGTCCCTCGCTCGTAGAGCGGTCTGAGCGCTTTGCGTTGTTCTTCGCACCCTTGAGGCGCAGAATCTCGACGGCCTTTTCCATGTCGCCGTCTGCTTCAACCAGTGCGTTCTTGCTGTCGAGCATTCCCGTGCCCAGGCGATCACGCAGCGCCTTTACGTCTGCGGCGGTGAAGTTTGCCATCTTTGTTTCCTTTGGTCTTTGTTGGTTTCGAATCTGTATTTGCGAATCCGGAGCGGATCAATCGCCGGGCCGCAATGAAGCGGCCAGATTGGCTCAGGCCTCGGCGGAGTCGGCGTCTGCCTTGTCGTCTGCCTTGGGCTTGGATTCGGTTTTCTTCGGAGCTGCGGCCTTGTCTTCGGCGGCCTTCTCTGTCGCGGCCTTCTTTTCGGCGGCCTTCGCTGTGGTGGCCGGGTCTTCGTCGGCCTTTGCCTTGGTGGCTTTGGCCGGAGCCTTCTTAGGCTCGGCCTTTTCGGCAGCAGCGGCCTTCGCCGTTGACGCCTTAGCCTTCGGGGCTTCTGCCTTCGGCTCTTCAACCTCTTCGACAGGTGTCGTCTCGGCGGCTTCGAGCCCTCCGGTAGGCTCAACTGCGGAGGCGGTTTCGGCTACTGCAGGAGCGTCAGTGGCTGCCGGAGCGTCGCTCGATGCACCGAGCAGCTCGGCTTCCCACTCTGCCAGAGGCTCTGCGGCTTCTCCGTCGGCTTCCGGCTTCTGGTGGCGCTGGATGAGTCCTTCGGCTGCGGCGTCGGCGACGATTCTGGTGAGCAAAGTCACAGAGCGGATCGCGTCGTCGTTACCCGGAATCGGGTACTGAACTTCATCCGGGTCGCAGTTGGTGTCCAGAATCGCGATCACCGGGATTCCGAGCTTGCGGGCTTCGTCCACAGCGAGGTGTTCCTTCTTGGTGTCGACGACCCAAAGAGCAGAAGGGGTGCGAGAGAGGTTGCGGATTCCACCGAGGCTCTTGTGCAGCTTGTCGAGCTCGCGCTTCTTGATGAGCAGTTCCTTCTTGGTGTAGCCCTTGGTGGTGTCTTCGAAGTCGATCTCTTCGAGTTCCTTCATGCGGGCAAGGCTCTTCGAGATGGTCTGGAAGTTGGTGAGCAGGCCGCCAAGCCAGCGCTCGCTGACGTAGGGCTGGCCCACGCGCTGAGCCTGCTCGGCGATGGCTCCCTGCGCCTGCTTCTTGGTGCCGACGAAGAGGATCGTGCCTCCCCTTGACACCGTCTCACGCACGTAGTCGTAGGTCTTGTCGATGTAACCCAGGGACTGCTGCAGGTCGATGATGTGCGATCCCGCGCGCTCGGTGAGGATGAAGCGCTTCATCTTGGGGTTCCAGCGCCTGGTCTGGTGTCCGAAGTGAACGCCACTGTCGAGCAGCTGGCGAATGGTGACAACGGCCATTGCCGTCTCCTTTTCTGTTGCCGCGGACAGGCCGCGAGGCAACTTCTCAGTTCTCTTTTGCAACGGTTGCTGCAAAACCTGGTGTCTGACACGCCTCCGCCCGAACCTGCCGGGACTGAATGGAAACTTGTGCGCCGATTGGCGCCTGAGACACGCGTAGTCAAACCGCCTAAGCGGAATGCGACATCCATCATAGCATTCGACTCCTCCCCAGACAGACCGGATTCGATCGGATGACGGATCGATCCGGTCTTGCAATCGATTGACTTCAAAAGCGGCACGATCTTCTCGTGCGCAGATTCATCCTGAATTCAGCAGCCTCGATTCTCGTCGGGGTTTCATTGCTGTTGTCCCCGAACAGCGTCGGGAATTCCGCAGTTGAAGCCAGAGGCTTGTGGGGCTGGCCGCTTGAAGGATCGCACCGAATAGTCAGGCCGTATCTGGCTCCTGAGACTCCTTACGGTCGCGGACACCGCGGAGTCGACCTCGCCGCAGACTCTTCGACGATCGTTCTCGCTCCGGAAAACGCGACGGTATGGTTCAGCGGACGGGTAGTGGACCGAGAACTGATTTCTCTGCGCCTCACGGACGGCACTCTGCTGAGTTTCGAACCGGTGCACTCCAGCCTTCGGGCAGGTGATCGAGTTGAGCGCGGTCAGCAGATCGGAACTCTCCTGGACGGGCACTGCACCCCGGCTTGCCTGCACTTCGGAGTGCGAGTGCACGGAGAGTACGTCTCTCCGCTGCTCTTTCTCGGCGGAATCCCCCACTCCGTGCTGCTCCCGACGAGGGAACTGCCCTGAGCCCGAGCCTGCGCCTGAGCCCGAGACAGAGACAGAGCCTGCGTCTGCGTCTGTGTCTGCGCCTGCTCCCGATCAGGCTCTGGGGTGGGCGAGTCGATAGCTCTCCTTGAGCCGCTCGGCCGAAACGTGGGTGTAAATCTGGGTGGTTCCGAGGCTCGAGTGCCCGAGCAGTTCCTGAACGGCTCGCAGGTCTGCTCCGCCGTCAAGCAAGTGGGTAGCCGCGGTGTGGCGCAGCGCGTGCGGTCCGTTTGGCCCCGAGCCGGGCAGTTCAACCAGCAACTCTGCAATTACCTGATAGATGCTGCGGGTGCCGATTCTCTGCCCTCTGGTCCCGAGGAAGACGGCTTCGCTGCCTGCTGTGGTCAGGGCCGGCCGGGCCGCGGTGAGGTAATTCTCGATTGCCCGTCTGGCCGGCACTCCGAAGGGAACCACTCGCTGCTTTGAGCCTTTTCCGGTGACTCTAACGGTCATCCGGTCGAAGTCGAAGTCCGAGAGATCCAGAGCTGCGAGCTCTGCGACTCTGAGTGCAGAGGCGTAGAGCAGCTCTACGATGGCGAGGTTTCGCACCGCGATCGGATCCCCGGTGTCAGCGAGGTGGCCAAGCCCCGAGAGTAGCTCCTCGATCTGGCCCCTTGAGAGCACCCTCGGCAGGTGCTGATCAGTTTTGGGGGTCTTCAACCGAAGTCCTGGATCCTGTTCAATGTAGTGCGATCTTCTCGCCCAGGCGGTGAAGCTTCGAACCGCGGCGGTACGCCTGGCCAGGGTGGACTTTGCCAGTCCCCCGGTTGATCCCGACCAGAGCCAGTCGCGGAGTCGCTCCAGATCCAGGTCTTCAAGTCTGCTCAGCTTTGACTCGGCCATGAAGTCGACGAGATTCAGCAAATCCGACCGGTAGGACTTCGCTGTTGCCGCGCCGAGTCCTCGTTCCAATTGCACGCTTGAAACGAACTGCTCGACCGCGGCACTCAACTCCACGGTTCTATGTTCACCCAGAGAGAGGAACGAAAGGGTGCTCCGCGCCGAGTCAGTCGGAGCTAGCAGCCTCCGCGGAATTGAACGGCGAAGCTTTGTCGGAGAACATCGCTATGCGCTGTTCAGGCGTCATCGCTTCGATGGTTGGCCAATTCTCACCGGAGAAGCCGCTCACTTCCGGGGGCTGGCCGACCGGAATGATCGAGTGGACGAGCCGGTCTTCGTAGACGTGCACCATATTGAAGGCCTGGCCGAAATCGACTCCGGAGAGGATTCGGTCTCCGGCCGAGAGGTCGAGGGTGTAGCAGGTTGCCGCCGCGACCGAGACCGGCACCCCGGCGAAAATGCTGTGGGTCGAGTAGTGCAGGTGCCCCGCGAGAATCGCGCGGACATCCGTGCCCCGAATGACCTTCTCGAGGCTTTGCTGATCCTGAAGTTCGAGCATGCCCATTGCCTCAAGCAGCGGGGTCGGGATGGGCGGGTGGTGCAGGGCGATGATCGTACCTTCAGCAGCGGGCTTTGCCAGCTCGGCACTTAGCCATTCGAGCTGGGAGCCGGTCAGGTCTCCGTGGTGGAAGCCGGGTACCGAAGAGTCGAGTGCGATCAGTCGCAGGCCGCCAAGCCAGTAGACCCGGTCCTGCGGCTCGGTGTCGCCTTCGGTGTCGAAGAGTTGCTTCGAGTACTGGAGTCGCTCATCGTGATTGCCCATTACCCAGATGATTTGCGCGCCGAGGCGCTCGGCTGTCGGCTCGACCAGGGCTCGAAGTCTCGTATAAGCATCCGGCTCTCCGAGATCGGCCAGATCTCCGGTGAAGACGAGCGCTTCAGGCTTCGCCCCCGAGTGCTCAAGCTGACGCAGGGCCAGACTCAAGTGCTCGTCGGTTGCGACTTTGCCGTAGAGCGGACGGCCGCCCCCGAGAAAGTGAGTATCGCTAATGTGGGCGATTACGTGCTTCGCCGCCGGGTACTGACCAAGTTGAGTCACGAGGACAGCCTATTTGGCCTTTTGTCCCTTTTGGCTCGAAAGAACCCAGCCAGCTTCCTTCTCGATAACCTGACCGTCGAGCTGCAACTCGCCGAGTCTCGAGCGCACGGCATTGACGGGAAGCCCGGAGCTTCGGGCCAGTTCGTCGACTCCTCGGGCAGTTCGGGCACTCAAGGCGTCCTTGAGTCTGAGGGACTCTGAGTTCTCTGTCGGAGAGTTCAGCGCGACATGGTCCTCTTCGAACCCTAATTCGCCTGCGGTACTCGCGACGAGTTGCGCCATGTCCGCTGCCGAAGTAACGCAAATCGCGCCGTACTCCCGGATCAGGCGGTGGCAACCGGCCGAGGCGGCGCTCGTGACCGGCCCGGGCACCGCACCTACCGGACGTCCTATTGCCGCCGCGTGCCCCGCGGTGTTGAGCGAGCCGGAACGCCATCCGGCTTCAATAACCACGGTCGCCTGGCTAAGTGCTGCGATCATCCTGTTTCGTTGCAAGAATCGCCATTTTGTTGGGGCCGCTCCGCAGGGCAGCTCGGAAATGACAGCGCCGTCTTCGACGATTCGGGTCAATAGCGTCTCGTGACCGCTCGGATAGAACCGGTCGACTCCGCCGGCAAGCACCGCAATGGTTCGACCTTTGCTTGCGAGTGCCGCCCGATGCGCCATTCCGTCGATTCCGTAGGCAGCACCGGAGACTATCGCGAAGCCGCGATCCACGAGTCCCGCGGAAGCCTCCATGGTCACGTGCTCGCCGTATCCGGTGGCGGCCCTGGCTCCCACCAGTGAGATGGAGTGTTCCGCGAAGTTCAGTATCTGGCTGCTCCCTCGAAGCCACAGCGCAATCGGTGCATGCGGGCCGAGATCGGCGAGCCCTGCCGGCCAGCCCGGATCGGTCGGAACCAGCAGCTTCGCACTGTATCTGGCCGCCTGTTTTAGGGAGAGTATTGCGACGCTCGACTTGACTCTGGGCAGCCACCTTTCAAAGCCTGCTTCAAGTTCTTGCCTTTCGATTTCGCCCGAAAGAGTCTCAAGCAGGGAGTCGATAGCAGCTCTGGAAACCAGACTCCCAAGGGCAGCCTCCGCGCCAAGGCTCGAAATGAGCAATCCGGCCGTTCGGTCTCCCGGTTCGGCAATTCCAGTCCAGGCCGCTCTCGCGAAGCGCTCCCCCATCGCCTCGAATTCGACATCCTGCTCGCTTACCGCCCGAATCAGCGGCACTACTTCAGCTTGAGGTATTCCGAGGATTCTCACGATGCAATTGCCTTTCTCAAATAGAGGGCCCTGCCGATCTGGTCGCTGCCCGGCCGATCGACTTCATCCAGATCCGCGAGAGTCCAGGCCAGCCGAAGCACCCTGTCGTATCCGCGCATGGTTATTCCTCCGCGCTCGAGGGCGCGGTCGATCGATTTGGTGCTTTCTCGGTCGAGCCGGGAATGGGGAGCCCGCAACCAGGATCCGGGCACGGAGGCATTGCACTGCCAGGGAGTTCCCTTCAGTCGCGATTCCGCCCGCTTCCTCGCGGCAAGAACTCGCTTTCTGGCGGACTCTGTGGTGATGCTTCCGCGGTCTTCGATCAACTGCATTCGAGCGCTCGTGATCCGACTGATCCGAAGCTGGATGTCGATTCGATCCAGTAGCGGACCGGAGAGTCGGCCGAGATACCGACGCCTGGAGGCGGGCGGACAGGTGCACTCCGAGTCCGGGCTCCCGTACTGGCCGCACGGGCAGGGGTTGGCCGCCAGCAGCAACTGGAATCGACCGGGAAACCTCGCAACCGCGTTGGCCCGATGAATTGTGATTTGGCCCGACTCAAGCGGCTGCCGAAGCGCGTCAAGGACGCTCGAATTGAATTCCGGAGCTTCAGCAAGGAATGGAAAGTACACCTCGATGTATGCACGAGTCTAGCTGCCATCCCGCCGCAAACGGGAAGGCAGGTACCCTCCTTGATATGGAAGTCACCGCGGACGAGAGCTATCGCACATGCTCTGAGTGCGGTAGCGACTGCGCCCCTGATCCGTTCGTGATTAACAAAGGCATCCAGATCGCCTTCATTTGCTCCGTTTGTGGCCTTCATAGCATTATCAACCCGTTCGATACTGCCAGATAGACGGATCTGTCCAGTCTTAGGAGCCATCAACGTTATTTCGCTCGTGGTGGTGGCACTTGCATTTGTTGCGCAGATCTCGTGGAGGACACTGGCCTGGCGGTCGTGCTTGGCGCAGTTTCACTCGGGCTAGGGCGCTGAACTCCGGCAGTTGGTGTCTGCTTGGCGTTTAGCCCGGATTCACCGATGATCGGGCCAGAATAGATGTCTTAAGATAACGGAAATGCCTCTCTGACCTGGGAGAATAGTTGTTACCACACGACTATCCAGACCCATTCCAGGAGGCATCTCTCAGATGCAATTCAACCACACGTCCGCGGCGCTGACTGCGGTGTTCGACGACTCGAATCTTGTGTCGGCTGCGGGCCTGGTGCCCATGATGCGCCTCGCCGAGCGGGCCGGCCTCACTGATCTCGCCGATAAGTTTCTCACCGTCTCCACGGACAAGGGCGCGAACGCAGGAGCGAAGGTTTCCTCGTTGGTCGCGGGGATGCTTGCCGGGGCGGACTCGATCGAGGATATGCGCCTCCTCCGACACGGTGGCATGCGTCGCCTGTTCGACCGCGTGTATGCGCCCTCCACACTGGGTTCGTTTCTCAGAGCGTTCGAGTTTGGGCATGTTCGGCAGCTTGATGCGGTCGCGTCACGGTTCCTCACCGGCCTCGCCCGCGAGAGCACTGGGCTGCTGCCCACAAGTGATGGGTACACGTTCGTGGATATTGATGACACCATCATCGAGGTCGAGGGCTATTTGAAGCAGGGCGCGTCGTTTGGGTATTCCGGAGTGCGGGGATTAAACGCGGTCCTCGCAACAGCCTCCACGAACGAGAGCGCACCCGTGATTGTGACGCAACGACTGCGGAGAGGGTCAACGAGCTCTGCCCGAGGAGCGAAACGCGTCGTCAGTGACGCGCTCGCCGTGCTGCGCCGCATGCCCACTCCTGCTGCTCGACGAGTATTGGTGCGAGCCGATGCGGCCTACTACTCCCACGCTGTTGTGTCAGCCGCGCAGAAGGCTGGCGCCGATGTGTCGGTGACGGTTCGCATGAACCCCTCGATCAGGCAGGCGATCGAGTCGATTGTTGGCGACGCGTGGACACCGATCGAGTATCCAGGTTCCATGCGCGACGAGGAGACCGGCCGCCTGATCTCTCGTGCTGAAGTGGCCGAGATCCCATACACCGCATTCGTTTCGCAGAAAGCCCGGCAGATCACTGGGCGTCTTGTCGTGAGGCGGATCCCAGAACTTGGCCCCAAAGCTTTCCGTGAGCAGCCGACCTTGTTTGATACGTGGCGGTTCCACGCATTCTTCACCACCACCAGCGCCGATGCGCTCGATACCGTCACCGCCGATCGGACGCATCGGCATCACGCGATCATCGAGCAAGTCAATGCTGACCTGAAAGCAAGCGCGCTCGCACATTTACCGTCGGGGAAGTACGCGGCGAACGCGGCCTGGCTCGTCCTTGCAGTCATGACACATAATCTCACCCGTGCTGCTGGGGCGATCGCTGACACAGGCGGGAGACTGCGCCGGGCGGTCACCCAGACGATCCGACGTACACTGGTGAACGTGCCCGCACGCATCGCCAGCTCGGCGCGTAAACTCCGGCTCCATTTGCCCGAGCACTGGCCATGGGCGAAAGCATGGGCAATGCTGCTGACACATTGCACGTCACCGCCGGGCGTCACAGCTTCTTGACCATCCAGCCCGAATCGGCGCGACGACTCTCACTAGTGGAACGAACAGGACACCAGGGACCTGAGGCTCCAACGTGCCGAGAAAGCGCCGACGTCATTGCGCCGGAGAAATCACCAACCTCGAAGCTGTATCGGTGAATCCGGGTTTAACCGAGCCACAGGGTTCTCCCAGGGCCGTTGGCGCAATGGGATGAGCACTATTGCGCGGTGCATATGGCAGGCAGATGCTCGCGAGTGGAGAACCCCGTGTCTGCACCGGCTTGCAAGAAACCAATCTCGCTGACCAACTCGACAACTGGGGGCAAGCTCTGCCTGGGAAAGCGCATGTTTTACTGACGACTGTTGTGGATACCGTGCGCAGAAGAGGGTGAAGCGTACAGTGGGGTTGTGATGCCCGCACAACTACTTTGTAGCGACACGCCCGAAGGGTGGTAATATCTTTGAGGTTTCTGTCAACTCGCGTGCGCTCAGCGTACGTTCAGGCGAGGACTCACCAGAAGACCATCTCGCACACACTGCGAGGTTACTCACACAAGAAATGTAGGTAAGGAATGCAGTCGCAACGACGCACAACTTTCGGGGGGAAGCGCCGGGTACGTGAAGTGCTCAGCGCAGCTCTGACTTTTCTCCTCGTTTTAATAGGTATGGCAGGGATCGCAGCCCCAGCAAATGCTGCTCCGATCCCATCAGGCAAAGTTTCGGTCACGTTTGAGAACGAAAGTGCAGAGGGTGGACCGACCGAAGCATGGGATTGGTTCAAGTACACGGTCAATCTCAATAATCTTGATGGGCTAGCCGCCGGTGACACCACTGTCGTCGGGATTGACACGACTATCTTCGAGGGCATGCAGGACACTACCTTGTTCCTGAACTCGGATGGAACATCGAGCGCCGCTTCTCAAGCGGACACGGTAGCGCAAATGGATGTGAATGGATCAGCGGGAACAATGACGTTCACTCTGACCGACTATGCATCGACCCATACCAACGTGAGCGCTCAAGGGTACATCACCGCGCAAATTACAAGCTCTATTAACCGGGGCGAAACCCAGCCGATCACGGTCACTATTGACGGAGTAGTAACCCCAATCGGTGAGGTTGAGGTAATCGACTGTGGTGGTGAAGGTCAAGATCCTTGCCCAACAGTCCCCACCGGTGCAGGCAAATGGGGTGGCGATAACGGTGATGGGACAGGCAGTGTCACCATCATGACTCCCGTATTCGAGAATGCGACCGGTATCAAGGTCGTGGACACGCTAACCTCGGGTTCGCAGTCCATCAACGGCGTCAACTGGGTGCGCGCATATGATTGCGTCAACACATGGGGTGACGCGGGCCTGCTTGACGGGAGCAACAACTGCGTTTCCGGGAAGTATGCTGCAGCAACCGCTGTACCTGACGGTGATGCGGGCAATAGCTGGATACTTTCCACCGACCTTGAGAACGCGTTCTTGCAGCTCAATCTCAGTATGGCCTTCACGGGTTCCGGTCCTTGGACCGATACTGCCACGATCACCAAAGATGGTGAGGAGTTTACTGAGAGTGCAACAGTCCGCAAGTACGACGCCGGCGGTGGCGGTTCTGGTGAACTCGTCGCAGTTGCTCCGGTTGCACCGGTTGTGAACCCGGCTGAGTGCACGGTTGAGGATCAGGGCAAGACTGTGTGGGAAACTGTCGCACAGCCGAAGAACGGTAACGGCATCACCTACAGTGACGTGACCGTCGATAAGGATCACGTAGCAACGCTCACCGCGACTCCTGCTGACGGCTACGTGCTTGATGGTGACGCACTCGGTGAGGGCTGGACTCTCAACGATGACGGCACCGCGACCTGGACCAAGCAGCTCACCTCTAAGGATTGCGCGGCAGCACCTGTTGTGAAGCCGCCCACTCCTGGCCTGGCAGTCACTGGTAGTACCTTGCCACTGGGGCTTGCTGGTGGTGCAGCAGTTCTGCTGCTGGCTGGTCTTGTCACTGTTGCGGCGGCTAAGCGTCGTCACGCTAACCAGCAGTAACCACGCGTGACCCTCACTACCCCCCTAACAGGTGAGGGTCACCATGTGGTGGAGTATCTGACTACTCCCCACATTCCGTGAGGGAGACTCCACGAAACCGCGCCCCCCGGCGGGTTGGTGGAGTCTCCCTCAACTTTTTTGTCACCCTTAGCCTGGATTCACCGATGAATCGGGTTGCGTCACTGCCCTGAAATAACAGAAATGCCTTCCTGATCTGGGAGAATAGTAGTTACCACACCGCTATTCGGACCCACTCAGAGAGGCATCTCGTAGATGCAATTCAAACACACTCCCGCACGAATTGCTGCATCGTTTGATGACCCAAATCTTGTGTCGGCTGCCGGGGTGGTGCCGGTGATGCGACTCGCGGAAGATGCTGGTCTATCTCGCCTGGCTGGCGAGCATGTCACCGTGCCGGGCGACAAGGGTGCGAACGCTGCAGGCAAACTCTTCTCGTTGATTGCGGGGATGGTGTGCGGCGCTGATTCCATCGATGACATGAACCTGCTGCGCCATGGCGGCATGCCGAGTCTCTTCGGCCGCGTGTACGCCCCGTCAACGCTCGGATCGTTCCTGCGGGCGTTCACATTCGGGCATGTGCGACAGGCTGACGCGGTCGCTTCGAGGTTTCTCCAAGGCCTCACCGCCCAAGCGTCCGGGCTCTTGCATGCGGCGGATGGTGAGCGGGTGATGATCGATATCGATGACAGTGTGATCGGGGTGTACGGCTACCAGAAGCAAGGCGCGGGGCGGGGGTACACGGGCGTGAACGGGTTGAACTCGTTCATCGCGACCGCCTCAACGACAGCGTCGGCTCCGGTGATTGTTGCGCAGCGACTTCGGAAAGGGGCAGCGCACTCGGCCCGGGGTGCAGCACGCCTGATCGGTGACGCAGTGACGACCACGAAGCGCGCCGCGACAGCTGCCGATGCCAGTGGCCCGCCGGTTCGGGTGCTGCTACGTGCAGACTCCGCCTACTACAGTCACGACGCGGTCCAGGCAGCCCGAAAGGGCGGCGCTGAGGTGTCGGTCACGGTTCGTCAGAACGCGAGCATTCGCGCCGCGATCGCACGTATCCCAGAAGAGGCGTGGGCTGAGATCGTATACCCGAACGTGATTCGTGACGAGATCACCGGCGAACTGTTTCGCGGGGCTGAGGTCGCCGAGATTGGCTACACCGCGTTCACGTCAAAAACGGTGAACCAGAGTGTGAAGGTGGGCGGAACAGCCCTTTTTACTGGTCCGGTCACCGGGCGGCTCATCGTGCGCCGCGTGAAAGAACTGAACCCGAAGCATCTGAACCAGCCGACCCTGTTTGATACGTGGCGATTCCACGCGTTCTTCACGACCGTCGAGCAGAGCGAAGCTGATACCGTCACCGCTGACCAGCAGCACCGGAGGCATGCGATCATCGAGCAGGTACACGCTGACTTGAAGAGCAGCGCGCTCGCGCACCTTCCCTCAGGGAAGTTCACCGCGAACGCGGCCTGGCTTGTGGCCGCAGTGATGGCGTTTAACCTCACCCGCGCCGCCGCAGTCGTAGCTGACCAAGGCGGGAAACTCCAGAAAGCCACCACTGGCACGATCCGGCGTGCGCTCGTGCACGTTGCGGCACGTCTCGCGTCTTCCGCGCGGAAAATCGTGTTGCACCTACCCGAGCGTTGGCCCTGGGAAACAGCGTGGCAGCGCCTCTTCGCGAGAAGTGTCGCACCGCCAGGGGCCGCCTGATCGTCTTGACTATCCAGCCGAACATCGGCGCAATCATTCTCAGCGTGGAACACTGCGGGCATCAAGGCCCGGCAGTCAGTCATGCCGAAAGTGGGGCCCTGCTCATATCCGATGACTCAGGCCGAACCCACCCAGACCATCGGTGGATCCGGGTTTAGGGCAGGCTGGCCTGCGATGTGGGCATGGAGCGTGCCTGGGAGAATGAACATATGGAGCGTATTTCATCTCTGGCCAGGGCATATCCGCTCGTGTTCGCGACGCTCCTCATTGCTGTGGTCGGGTTGATTCTATTGGCGACTCCTGCAAGGCAAGCAGCGGGGTTGCTGGTGGGCGGGTACGCGCTCGTGATCGCGGCTTGGGAAGCGGTCGGAATGATTCGGCAACTCATCAAGGGGCATGCCGGGCTCGATGTTCTTGCTGTGACGGCTATCACTGCGGCAGTGCTTGTCGGGGAGTCATGGGCGGCGCTCGTGGTCGTGTTGATGCTTACCGGCGGTGTGGCGCTTGAGGACTACGCAGAGAATCGTTCCAAGCGAGAACTCACCGCGTTGCTGCGCAAAGCTCCGCAGCAGGCGACACGCATTCTCGACACCGGCGCGGCCGACCATGCCCCTGATACGGTCACCGAGGAAGTGCCCGTCGAAGAAGTTCGGGTAGGTGATCTGCTGCTGGTAAGGCCGGGCGCACTTGTGCCCGTGGACTCGGTCGTCGTCTCTGAGCACGCCGTGTTTGACGAGTCTTCTCTGACTGGCGAGAGCCTACCTGTGGAGCGGGTCGCCGGAGAGAAAGTGTCTAGCGGTGCGGTGAACGGTCAAGCCGCAGTGACCTTGCGCGCTGCAGCGCTGGCCTCAGAGAGCGAGTATCAGCACATTGTGCGTCTTGTCGAGCAAGCTGCGGGCAGCAAGGCGAAAGTTGTGCGGCTCGCTGATCGGTACGCGGTGCCCTTCACGGTGCTCGCGCTCGCTATCGCCGGGATCGCCTGGGCGGTTAGCGGGAATGCCGTCAGGTTCGCAGAGGTGCTGGTCGTGGCAACTCCTTGCCCGCTGCTGATCGCCGCCCCGGTCGCGTTTCTCGGTGGCATGAGCCGTGCCGCGAGGTACGGGCTGATCGTGAAAGGCGGCGGCACCCTGGAAGAGCTCTCTCGGGCACGCTCCGCAGCGTTCGACAAGACCGGCACTCTCACGACCGGTAGACCGGTACTCGAACGTATCCTGCCTGCCGACGGCACCAATGCGGATGAACTGCTGCGCTTCGCAGCCTCAGCGGAAGTGTATTCCTCGCATGTGCTCGCAGAGTCCGTCGTTCAGTCCGCGAAACAGCATGGTCTGTCGCTCCTCGAAGCCGAAAAGGCCGAAGAGATCGCCACCAATGGCGTCGCAGCCACCCTGCGCAGGCGCGGTGCGCCGAAGGCGGTGATTGTCCGGGTCGGTAAGCCTTCCTGGGTGCGCACTTATGCGTCTGACCTTGTGCTGACCGCCCTCGCGCCGGGTGAACTCGCGATCTACGTCGCGGTCGGCGACCGATTCGCTGGGGCGATTGTAATGCGAGACCAGGTGCGTGAAGAAACCCGCCAAGCACTCCAAGATCTGAACGAACTCGGCATCGAGCGCGCCCTGATCGTCACCGGAGACGTCGCAGCGACCGCCGAACCAATCGCCAAGAGCATCGGAATCAGCGAGGTGCACGCGGAGTGCCGCCCTGGCGACAAGGTGCGTATCGTCAGTGCAGTTCAGCCCCGCCCGCTCATTATGGTCGGCGACGGGCTCAATGACGCGCCGGTGCTCGCCGCCGCAGATATCGGTTTTGCGATGGGAGCACGCGGTGCAACCGCTGCCTCCGAGTCCGCGGACATAGTGAACCGATATGACACCCTCGCCACACTGCCGCGCGCGGTAAGAATCGGAAAAGACACCGTGCGCATCGCACTGCAGAGCATCTGGCTCGGCATCGTCATCAGCGTCGGACTCATGCTCATCGCCGCCTTCGGATTTCTCCCCGCGCTCCTCGGCGCCTGGTTACAGGAAGTCGTCGACCTCGTGGCCATCCTCGGAGCGCTCCGCGCAATCGGCCCACGAACCGAACGCAACACTAAACCATCACCAACCGAAGCAACCAAGGAGTTTCGGTCGCACGCCACCCAAGAAGGAAACTGAAGAATGGCATCCCGCTCAACCAAGAATCCGCATCCCGGAGAGACCCACACGCAGAATATAGGCCAACGCTTGAACTGGTTACGTGCCGGTGTGCTTGGCGCAAACGACGGCATCGTCTCGACTGCGGGCGTCGTCATCGGCGTCGCTGCTGCTACGCCAGCCAATGTGATCGCTATCGCGACAGCAGGTATCGCTGCTGTCGTGGCAGGGGCTTTTTCAATGGCTGGCGGCGAGTATGTTTCTGTGAGCACTCAACGCGATACCGAAAGAGCCCTCATCGCCAAAGAAGAGTGGGAACTTGAAACGATGCCGGAAGAAGAACTTGAAGAACTCGCTGACCTTTATCGACAACGTGGTCTTTCTGACGAGCTCGCGCATCAGGTTGCCGCGGAACTCACCGCAAAGGATGCTCTCGCCGCACACGCCGAGGTCGAACTTGGGATCGACCACGAAGAATTCACTAGCCCATGGTCTGCCGCTGTCTCGTCCTTCGTTGCGTTCGCTGCTGGAGCGCTTATCCCGCTAGTGATGATTCTGCTGCCCGTTGGTGAACACCGAGTCTGGGTTGCAGCCGTCGCAGTCGTGATTGGCCTATTCTTCACGGGCTGGATCAGCGCTGCACTGGGTGGTGCTCCGCGCGGTAGAGCGATTCTACGGAACGTGACCATGGGGTCGGCGACCATGATTGCCACATACCTCATCGGGGTGCTTTTCGGCGTGGCCATCGGATAGTGTCAACTCGGCGTCACTCCTTCGAACTCTTAGCCTGGGTCCATTCAAAAGAACAGAGGGCGCGAATCAGGGCGGACAGGTGTGCTGGTGTTGGGCGCTAGGCGTTGGCTGGTTCGGCCGTGCAGCAGGATTGAGTCGGGCGAAGTTCGATCAGGGTAGGCGTCGAGCTGACTGACGGTGCGCAGCACGAAGATGCCTGAGCAGTGTCTGCGGCTTTCCCGTGTTCGATTCCGGTGCTTAACCCTTGGTTTGGTGCTTCGCATGAGCCGCCGTCAGTGGAGCAGACGCCCGTCTCGGGGAGGGTGAGTTCGACGCGGGTGGCTGCTTCGTGATCACCTGCGATTGCTGCGGCCACGGAGCGCACCTGCTCGTAGCCGGTGGCAAGCAGAAAGGTCGGTGCGCGCCCGTAGCTCTTCATACCGACGATCGTGAAGTCGGGTTCCGGATGCGCAAGTACGGCGGCCCCATGCGGTGGAACGGTGCCGCAGGAATGGGAGTTCGGGTCGATAAGCGGGCCGAGCTTCACCGGGGCCTCGGTGATGGGGTCGAGGTCAAGGCGCATTTCGCGCAACATGACGAGATCGGGGCGGAACCCGGTGGCCGCCGCGATCGTATCGGCCACCACGCTCTGTGCGCTGCCCGCATCAATGCGCACCTGATTGCCCTGGGGCGTGAGACGGGTGATGGTGAAGTCTTTGAGGAACGTGACCTGCCCGGTATCGACAGCAGCTTTCAGGCGGGTGCCGAGCAGCCCACGGGTGGGCAGTTCGTCCGCGCTGCCGCCGCCGTAGAGCCGCCGTGCTGAGCGGCCCCGGATACCCCAGATGATCCGCGTGCCTGGCTCAGTCTCGGCGAGGGTGACAAGCGAGAGCAAGGTGTTCGCAGCGGAATGCCCCATCCCGACCACGAGCGTGGTCTTGCCCGCGAAACGGTGGCGATCCGCACCGAGTACATCGGGTAGACCGCCAACGAGATGCTGGACGCAGGCCTCTTCTCCGATCGCGGGCAGTCCGTTCGCTCCGAGCGGGTTCGGGGTTGTCCATGTTCCTGAAGCATCGATCACCGCCGCAGCGGGAATGTCTTCGATCCCGGTGGCCGTCTCAACTCGGACAAGGAGCGGGTGGCGGGTGCGTCCAAGGGTCTGCATCTTGTCGATGCCTTGCCGAGTGACCGCGACCACACGCACGCCCATGCGGATGTGCGACGCAAGTTCAGGCGTATCCGCGAGGGGCTGCACATACTGGGCGACGAGTTCCCCGCCGGTCGGGTTCACGTCCGGCTCTGGCGCTGTCCAGCCGTGGCGTTCGAGCAGCCGCTTGGAGGCGGCGTCGATGTTGTACTCCCACGGCGAGAACAACCCGACATGCGCCCACTCGCGGATCGACGTGCCGGCGCGCGGCCCGCGTTCGAGTACCAGCGGCGTCAGTCCGCGTTCGAGCAGGTGCGCGGCGGCGGCCAGACCGACCGGGCCGGCACCGATCACGATGACGGGGAGCTGCGGAGCTTCGGGCATGACAGGTTCCTCTCCTACGCCCGGCCTGGGTGAACAGTCGGTGAAATCAGCCGTGCGCGATGTGTTCCACTTGCAAGCCTGCTAGTTGTATCGAATAATGTCAATATAGATGGTGATCGAATCAAGAGGTCGGTCGGGTCTGTTGACAGGAGTCGTGAGGAATGACTGAGCAGCGCACCGAACTGGTGATCGTGGGTTCTGGACCGACGGGGTACACAGCGGCGATCTATGCCGCGCGTGCAGGTCTTGCGCCGGTGGTTTTGGCAGGCTCGGTGACGGCGGGCGGTTCGCTGATGACCACGACCGAGGTCGAGAACTTTCCCGGCTTCATCGACGGCATCCAAGGGCCGGAACTAATGGAAGCGATGCGCGCGCAGGCCGAGCGCTTTGGCGCACGGATCGTCTATGACGACGCCACTGCGCTCGACCTCGTCGGGGAAGTGAAGACCGCCACTGCAGGCAGCGGTGACGTGTACCGGGCGCGTGCGGTTATCCTCGCGACGGGCTCGGCGTATCGCAAGCTCGGCCTGCCCGAGGAGGAGCGATTGTCCGGGCACGGGGTGTCCTGGTGCGCGACGTGCGACGGATTCTTCTTCCGGGATCAGAACATTGCCGTGATCGGCGGCGGGGACTCCGCGATGGAAGAGGCACTTTTCCTCACCCGATTCGCGTCGAAGGTGACGATCGTTCACCGACGCGACGAGTTCCGCGCCTCCCGCGTCATGACCGAACGCGCCCTGGCCAACCCGAAGATCGAGGTCACCTGGAACGCCGAGGTCACAGGAATCATCGGTGACGAGCAAGTGTCAGGGTTGCGGCTGCGCGACACCCTGACTGGGGCCGAGAGCGTTCTCGACGCGACCGGCGTGTTCGTCGCGATCGGGCATGACCCCCGTTCTGAACTCGTGGCAGGGCAGATCGACACCGACGCAGATGGGTATGTGCTCGTAGAGCATCCCTCGACACGCACGAACCTTCCCGGCGTCTTTGCGGCAGGCGATCTGGTCGATCACACCTACCGGCAGGCGATCACCGCTGCGGGCACCGGATGCGCTGCCGCTCAAGACGCCCAGCATTTCCTTTCCCACACTCTCCCCACCATCCAGCGAGATGCACTCTTGGAGGTTTCAGCATGACCATCATCACTGTCACCGATGCCACGTTCCAGGCCGAGGTCGAAGCCGCAGACCTCCCGGTTGTGGTGGATATCTGGGCGACCTGGTGCGGGCCGTGCAAGGCGATCGCGCCGGTCCTCGACCAACTCGCGGACGAGTATGCAGGCCGGGTGAAGTTCGTGAAGATCGACGCTGACCAGAACCCCAAAGCCGTCACCGCCGCCGGGGTCACCTCGATCCCGACCCTCGGCTTCTACCAGAACGGCACCCGCCAGGATCTCCTGATCGGCGCGCACCCCAAGCCTGTCATCGCGACCAAGATTGAGCGCCTGCTGGCCTGAGCGTTGCGCTGACTTCTCACACCGCTACTTTCTCCATCTGAATCGAGGGCATGATGACCGATACTGAATGCACACCGACGGTGACACATGCGATTGGTAGCGAAGCTGCCGCCACGGTCGCCACAACACTGAAAGCGATCTCCGACCCGCTGCGCTTGCGCATGCTGTCGGCGATCGCAGCCGATCCACGAGGCGAGGCGTGCGTGTGCGATCTCTCAGAGATTGCGGACGTTTCGCAGCCAACCGTCTCGCACCACCTCCGCGTCATGAAAGACACCGGATTGCTCATGTCCGAGCGTCGCGGCACCTGGGTGTACTACCGCATTACCCCGTCCCGGAAGACAGCAGTCACGGCACTGCTCGATGCGTTCGCCCCGGCAGCGGTGGTCGAGGTCCCGGCCGAGGTCGAGGATCGTGCCGCAGCGCTTGCGGCGCTCGATTCGAGGGTGGAGCACTTAGCCCACGAACTGGCTGACGAGATGGATCACCTGAACCGGGATCTCGTGATCTCGGTCGTCCGCGAGTCGTATGCCGCGCTGGTGCGTTCGGCCAAGCTGACGCAGCACATGATCCCGCTCACGGAGCGCTTTGCTCGGCAACGTCTCGCCGACCTGACCCGGGATCGCACGGCCGGGGTGCCTCAAGTGCTGTTCGTGTGCGTCGCGAATGCGGGCCGGTCGCAGCTCGCCGCAGCCCTCGTGAACCAGCTCGCGGGCGGCAAGATCGTCGCCCGATCCGCAGGATCGACCCCGGCGGCGCAGGTCCACCCGCATGTCCGATCGCTGTTGGTAGAGATCGAGGGCGATCAGGGAGCGGCCAACGCGTTTCCCAAGCCGCTCACCGACGACGCTGTGCGCGCCGCCGATGTCGTGGTCACGATGGGATGCGGTGACGTCTGCCCAATCATTCCCGGCGTGCAGTACGAGGACTGGGCTGTCGGTGACCCGGCCCTTGCCTCCGCAGAGGGCGTGGCCGCAATCCGCGACGACATCGAAACCCGCGTGAGACACCTCCTCGACACCCTTGCCACCCACTGAGAGAAAGCAGGCAATACATCATGTCCACGACCAAACCGAGTGTGCTGTTCGTCTGTGTCCACAATGCCGGTCGCTCCCAGATGGCTGCGGGCTACCTGCGGCACTTCGGGGGCGACCGGATCGAAGTCCGTTCTGCGGGCTCGATCCCTGCCGAACAGATCAATCCTGTCGCTGTCGAGGCCATGCGCGAAGAGGGCATCGACATCACGGGAGAAGCCCCCAAAGTGCTGACGACAGAGGCCGTGCAGGACTCCGATGTGGTGATCACGATGGGATGCGGCGATGCATGCCCGTTCTTCCCCGGCAAGCGGTACGAAGACTGGAAGCTCGATGATCCCGCTGGGCAGGGCATTGAGGCAGTACGCCCGATCCGCGACGACATTGCCGAGAGAGTGCGCGGCCTCGTGATCGAGCTCTTGGCTCCCCCCTCCTGATGACACCCGATGTGCTGCCGGGCAGCGGCCAGACGCATGCCCATCAGGACGTGCGAACCGAGCAGACTATAGCGCTGTGGCGCCGCGCCGCAGCGGAGGCGCTCGGCACCGGATTGCTCGTCGTGATCGTGGTTGGCTCGGGAATCGCCGCGCAGAAGCTCTCCCCGAACGATACCGGGCTGATGCTTCTAGAGAATTCGTTGGCGACCACCCTCGGACTGGCGGTGCTGATCGCAATGTTCCAACAGCTCTCTGGCGCGCATTTCAACCCGATCGTCACGCTCGCCGACCGCGCACTCGGCGCACGTCGATCCATTGCTGAAATCGGGGTGTATATCGTGGCGCAGACCGCTGGCGGGATCGGTGGTGCCGTGCTCGCCAATGCGATGTTCGCCGTTCCAACACGCATCTCGACAACTGATCGGGCAACAACGGGCCATTTCCTTGCGGAGGTCGTCGCCACAGCGGGCCTGGTTCTGGTGATCTTCGCGTTGGTGCGCAGTGGCCGCGCATCTGTGGTCGCTCCCGCGGTCGGGGCCTATATCGGTGCCGCTTACTGGTTCACGTCCTCGACGTCCTTCGCGAACCCTGCGGTGACCATCGGGCGCATCTTTACCGACACTTTTGCCGGGATCGCACCAACGTCAACACTTCCATTCCTCGGCGCACAGATCATCGGTGCTGCAATCGGCGTCGCGCTGACCCTGCTCTTGTTCCCGTCTCAGAAGGACTGACCTGAACCACTTCAGGAGGACGGCAACATGGCAACATCCTGGCAACGAACATTGACGACGAGGGTTCTCCATGTCGCGCTCGACCCACACAGAGAACCTGCGAACTCAGGACGATTCGTGGCCAGTCACGTCATTCCGGGCAGAGCCGATTGCTTTCTCTCAGCATTAACGCTAGCCCAAGAGTCTGGCCCGCCCATCATCGTCGGTGAAGTCATCCGGTGAGTCGGCGCGGTATGCGCTCAGTGCTAACACAGGCGCCAAACAACCTGCGCGTGAGTGTCGCGCGCAGGTCTGCGAAAGCCAGCGGGTGGTGATTCTCGGGTGGTGCTTCCGTCTTTCCGGCCGAGCTCAGATTCTGGTGCCTTCTCTCCGATCGTTGCTCGAACGGAGAGCCGTCATACTGCGGTCAATCCGATTTCCTTTGACTGCGTGAAGATCATCGTCGTCCGGGCCGGCGGCGCTCGACTGTTCAGCGAGTTCGGCAACCACCACGTCAACATCGGTGATGTCGTCATGCTGGCGACAAACACCCTCTGCGGAGCAGAGCCTGAGGGCTGGATAACGACGACCACGATCTACCTTGACCGTGACTATCTGATCGATCAGGTGTTCTGGCAGTACGCCGCACAGTTCTGCGACCGTCACAACGCACGCGACTTCTTCGACGCCCACTACTCGACGCCCGCGCAGATCGTCCGTATCGGCGAGGACCGCGCAGGGATGCTCATGCCGTGGCTGGATGAACTCACCGAACTCAGCCTTGATGGGCCACAGCCGGAGCGGTTCCTGCGGGCGCAAGCGCTGCTCTTCTCGGTGCTTGATGTCATCGTGCCATTCATGACGACGACAGCCGCCACGGTGAGCGGTCGCCGTGGAAGCACCGTGATCCCCGCTGCGCCGCGACACCGTCAGTTCACGCCACTTCGCGTCGAAGCCCGCCACATCGCGCAGCTCATACGAGACGATCCGGCGCGCCAATGGACCGTGCCGGAACTGGCGGAGGCCGTTCACCTGTCGCCGTCGCAGTTGAGGCGTGTTTTCGTGGAGGCGTTCGGAAAGGCGCCCATCGCGTATCTGACGATGGTGCGCACCGAACGGATGGCACAGCTACTGCGCTCCACCGTGCTTCCGATCAAGCAGATCGCAGCAGATGTGGTATGGGCGGATGCCGACTTCGCGGCCCGCCAGTTCCGACGGAGCCTTGGGGTAACGCCAACCACCTACCGGCAGTTCGTCTGCGCGCCCGATCCGGGCGACGCAGCGTAGACGCCGCCTCGATAAAGCAGCGGTCGATCAGACCGCTTGCTCGACCAGCTCGATTGATGCTCGTCGTTCAGCGCGAGCGGCCACGGCCTCGCGCACGCGAGTACGGGCGAGCAGGATCAGGCTGACGGGTCCCATGATGATGAACTTCATCGAGTTCCACAGGCAGAAGAGGACGAGGAGGTTGAGCCATCCGGGTCCGCCGTCTGCGATGAGGGTAGTGAAGGTGCTCGCTGCCAGCAGGTAGGGCACGGCGAGGAGCATCGCGGGTACACCCCATTTGAGTCCTCGGCGGGTTCGGATGGCGTCGAGGAGGATGTTGGTGGGCATGTAGCGGCGCAGGAACACGCGGGTGTGTACGCTGAGGGTCCAGAGCTGGCGGATCATGACGGGGTTTCCTCTCACATGCACGACGGATCGTCGGAGGCGGTGCGTGTGTGAGTGGCCTTACGGCCTGCCCCGAGGAGCGTCATATCAAGGAGAAATCCGCCTCACTTTCAAGGGTACGACGCGCCGGCGACATTCGGAAGGGCAACCGATCACAGGCCCCGACTCGCACCCTCGCGCCGCGCCGCCCGCGAAGGACCATCGCTGCCAGCGAACCCGACCGGGTCGCGGAGCCTTGCGAGTGCGGCTTTCGCTCGTGCCGCGTCAATCTTCTGCGCATCGCTATCGGGCGCTGGGCCGAGCGGCGTGCGTGTGGTGATGCCGTAACGGTCGCGATACGCGGCTACCGTTCGCGCTTGCCGTTTCCAGGCTGCCGCGGCTCCCGTCTCTGCCGGTGTGTCTCCGAGCGCGAGCACCCATTCCTGCTGTTCGGTGATCGCTTGGTCGAGGACGGCTTCGGCGCGTTGCTGGATCAGCTCGCGCCGTTCCGTGAGGGCCTTTCGCATCTCGGCGGACATGGGTCCTGCTGCTTCGGGGATGAGGCCGGCGATCAGGCGGGGGGCCTTGCGGGTGCGCCCGGAACCAGCCGGCCTCTCGGTGGCGCGGGCGAGGCGGTGGTGCAGGACGGAGGCGATGTCGTCGGCGTCGCCGAAGCCGCGTGCTGCGACCAGGCGTGGCATGAGGGCGTCGATGTTGTGGTGGTTCGCTTCCGCCCGCCGGAGTTCTGCGGTGAGTGCGCCGAATGCATCGGAGTGGATCGTGTCTTCTGCGTCGTCCGGGGTGAGGCCGGATTCGCGGATGAGGGTGGCGTAGCGGTCGTGTTGGGCGGCTTGCGCGATTGTCTCGTACTCGGCCGCGAGTTGACCCACCGACCCCCAGGTCTCGTGTTCGGCCGTGATGGTCTCGTGCGCGGACAGCTCGGAGCCGACGTGCTGCAGGACCCCGTAGAGCACGCTCCGCGCGGTCGCATCAGGATCATCCGCAGGGTGTGGAGTGGTGTGGTTGTCGTCGGGGCGATCGGTCGCGAGGTAAACGAGGTTCGACTGCCTGCCGCGGGTCATCGCGACATACAGGTTCTCCCTCGTCGTTGACGGGTCAGCGAGCACATGGGAGGTGTCCGTGGTGATGCCTTGTGCCCTGTAAGCGGTCACTGCGTATCCCAGATCAACGTGATCGGAGACATAGTCGGCCGGGAGGATCACGGTGCCGCGGCTGTTCGCGCGGCGGGCAGTGAGTGATCCGTCATCGCGAATGTCGGTGACGGTCCAGCGGTCCCCGTTGCGTACCCATCCCCGTCGGGTGTGGAGTCGGCGGTCGTTCTTCCTAGTGATGATCGTGTCACCGACCCCGGCACGAGCATCACTGTGGAGGGCGACTTCACGGCGGGCGTTCACGGCGCCGTCGAGGATGAGGTCGGCACGGGCACGCTGATTCAGAGCGTGGACGGACTCGGTCGAGTCCGCGATCAACACTGTTGCGAACCCCGCGATGGTGTCGGTGCGCCAGGCGGTGTAGGCGGCGTCGATCATCGCCTCAGTGTTCCCACCCGTGACGCGACCCTGGGCGGCGTAGGCGTCGATGGCTTCGGGCCGGCCGTGACGGAGATCAAGGGAGGCGGTCTTCTCCCAGTCGTTGACGAAACGGTGAACATCGACCAGTTCGGGGGCGTCGTTTCGGTCGTGGACGAGGAGGGAGAACGCGCCGCCGGCGGTGACGGATTGCAGTTGCGCCCAGTCACCCACCAACAGCACCTTCGCACCCACCTCCACCGCATGTTCCGTGATGCGATCGAGTGAGAGCGTGCCGGCGAGGGAGGCTTCATCCACGATCACGAGCTGCCCCTGACGGAAGGACGCGCCGCTGTTCTGGTGGTCTTGCCACCACTTCGCGGTGTTCTCCGTCCGGATACCGAGATCATCAGAGAGAACCTGCGCGGCAACCGCCGACGGTGCGAGGCCGACAACGCTGCCGCGCCCGTGCTCCCGCTCCCACGCGATGCGAAGGGCACGCATCGCTGTCGTCTTCCCAGCACCCGCCGGCCCGACCAGGACGTCCACTACTCGACCTGAGATCGCAATGCCGACGAGGCCGGCGGCTTGATCGTCCGCGAGGAGCCTGCCGTCGCGATCTGGGCGACGGGTGACCTTCTCGACCACCGCAACCGGCACGGTGGGTGATGTCATGGTGCGGGCACGCTCGAGGAGCCGGTCTTCCGCCGCAAGGATGTCCGGCGATGAGTAGACGGTCGATGCGACGGGTCGGAACCTGCTGCTGCCGTCACCCCGACGGAACACAGTCGGGCTGGACGCGAGCTCGGGCGGGGTGAGCCGGATCGACGCGTGTTCGGCGGCATCAACCACCATCCCGACGACCGCTTCACGATCCTGCGTGGTGGCGAACCGGTAGGGCATGGTCTGTCGTGCGGCTTCGGCGGTGAGGTTCCAGCGCCGCCAAGTCGACCGCTTCTCACCGACCGCCTCCACCACGCTGCGCCCGAGCGAGGCGATCACGTCCAAAGGCACATCGTCCGCGCGCAACAGCATGGGCGCGTCGTTGGCGGTGACGGTACGGGCCCAGCGGGTAGCGTCTTCACCGAGAAGATGCGACGCACGTTCCCGCCACTCGTTGGTGAGGTCTGCGAGGGAACGGACCTGCTTCTCCGGCCGGGTCGCCAACGTCGCCTGCGCACGCAACTTGATGACCGTCGCCAGCGACGGCTGCCGACCGTGACGGGCGACGTACTTGGCGATGAGACGGTTCTTCTCCTTGTCAATCTGCCTTGACCTCGATGAGAACTCAGCCACCAGTCGCTCGGGAACCGTGGTGATCGCCCAGCCAGGGTTGCGGTCACGCCCCATGTCCCGCGCCTCCCACTCGACGCCGAAGGCACGGGTGAGGTGATCGGCAAAGACGGCTTCGTGAAGTTCGGACAGGGCGACGGTCGCGGCGTGAAGGGGGCGACCGTCGAGAGAGCGCCATTTGCCATCGTGGACGGTCTGCACCTTGTTCGAGATCACCACATGCGTGTGCAGATGCGGGTCACCCGCCCGCGAGTCGTAATGATCGAACGCGGTGGCAATCACCCCGGACACATCGGCCTGCGCAACCGCCCCGTTGCGTCCTGCAGCACCCACGCGGGTTACTGCAACCTCTCGCTCGATGAACGCAACCATCTCGGCAACCGCCGCGTGATGCGCGTCCGCAATCAGCGATTGCGTGCCAGCGTCCGACATCGCCCACAGCACTGATGCGGACTTCGGAATCGAGAACGTGAAATCGAACCCTGCAACCGCCTTCCGCACCCCACGTGCGCTCTCCTCGGCCGCGATTGCGGCGACCGCCTCGGCACGCTCGGTCACGGGAAGGTCGGCGTCGAGCCTCGACGTGCGGTGTTCGATGCGCTCGGTCACGGTCGGGTACTTCCGATACGGACTGCCGAGCGCCTTATCAGTCACCGGGTCGCGGCCCTGCCCGATCAGACGTTGAAGCTGCTGCTCGGAAACCTCGTCGCCGACCGTGATTGTTCCGCCGCCGAGCGCGGTAACGGCTGACCCGAGCCATCGGCCCGGCGGCGTTCCTTCCTCCGTGTAGTACCTCGTCAACGGAGTCGAGGGCACCCGATCACCGTCGCCAGTAGCGACGGTGCGCAGGAGGTACTTGTAGCCGTCACCGGCGGACATCACCCGCATCGAAACCGTCACCAGGCACCGCCTCTCCTCACCCCGAAGGTGAGCTCCGCAGCCCGCGGGCGCGGTGACTTCTGAGGTCACTTTCGGGAGGCGGCAAACCTCGCTTGCAAGACGCGTGACAACCCGTTCGAGCGAACCGCGAGAGGTCGGCAGCGATTGGCACCGACGGGCAGACGCGAGGTAGAAGGCGGCGGCTGAACGGCGGCCCGTGGGGTCGTTTGTGCACCTGGTTGGTGACCAGCTCGGAGTGGCAGCGCGACTCCGGGAGTCACCGTTCCAGGAGGTTCGCCCGTGGCAGCACAGCCCCTCACTGACCGGACCGCACCGCTACGGGTCGGATCGCTGTTCTCCGGCTACGGCGGACTTGACCTCGCCGTAGAGGAAGTCTTCGGGGCACGGACGATCTGGTTCTCCGAGATCAACGAAGCTGTCGCCCGAGTCTTCTCCCACCACTGGCCCGACGCCCCGAACCTCGACGACATCACCACCATCGACTGGAACACCGTGCCACCGGTGGACATCCTCTGCGGCGGATTCCCCTGCCAGGACGTTTCCACGGTCGGGAAGATGGCCGGCCTGAAACCCGGCACACGCTCCGGCCTCTGGGCACACATGGCCGCCGCGATCGACGCGCTGCAACCCGAGTGGGTCGTGATTGAGAACGTACGCGGGCTGCTCTCCGCACCCGCAAGCCGCGCAACCCTCGAAGGAGACGACAATGAGCAACGCAACCACGGAGATGCAACCCCCACCGGTGCAACCCCTCGCGGTGTGGAACCCGACCCTTGGTATCTGGGAGAAACCGCACCTCGACCTCTTCGGGCAGCAGGAGCAGTTCTGGGAGACCTGGCCAACCTCCGGTATGACGCGCAATGGATCGGTTTACCCGCTTCCTCCATCGGCGCACCCCACCCTCGATATCGCGTTTTCATCATCGCCCACCGCACTCTTCCGAACCCCACTCGCCTCGGACGCTTCCCGTGGAGGCGAAAGTCTCCAGCAGGTGAAATCCAGGCGCGGGACGATCGCGCTCAGTCACCAGGTCATCGACCTGGCGCTCCACGGGCCCGCCGGTTTCCCAGGCCGGAGGAACCGGAGACCCTGTGGAGTCTGATCGGGCAGTTCTTCAACGATGGGGAAAGTACGCCGAAGCTGTGAGTCGGTGGGAACAGATCATCGATCGACCTGCACCCGCTCCGGCGTTCCTCAATGAGGCGACCGGTCCGCGCCCTGCGCCGGAATTTGTGGAATGGCTTATGGGTCTACCGCAGGGATGGGTCACGGATTTGAGTCATGGCCTCACCACGAACCAAAAACTTGCAGCCCTTGGGAATGGTGTTCTTCCAAGACAGGCAGTTCTTGCCCTCGAGAGTCTCCGTAATGCCTTCCTGCGCCCCAGGATTGTGTGCGACCGATCTGCCATTTCAGTTCGTCCGCGCTGACCGAGGAGGCCGAGGGATACCGATAGCGACCATGACGATTCCAAGCAAGAAGACTGAGATTCTCGCGATGGACCAGAGGCTTGACCTAAGTCAAGGCCGAATCACTTCCTGGCCGGTATTCTCAATCGCAATGACCGGGAAACCCCTGATTATGCGCCCAGTTCAAGGCAAACCGAAAGGATCAATCGTGACTAATGCTTCTGACACCACCCACACTCTTCTGCGTGCCGAGGGGTTCTCGTGCCCATCGTGCGTCACAAAAATCGAGAAACAGGTCGGCAAGCTTGATGGCGTCGAAAACGTGACGGTGCATTTCGCGTCAGGGCGTGTTGAAATCGATCACGACGAGACGAAGAGTTCAGTCGGCGATCTGATTGCTGCTGTCGATAAGGCCGGCTACAAGTCGAAGGCCTCCGCCTTCTAGCGGTTGACCTGTACAGGCAATAATGCACCTCATCACCTGACTCGAAAGGCAGCACACTCGTGAACGCGTTCCGTAAGTGGCGGTACGGCAATTGGTTCATTCCGGTTGTTTCGGGCCTCCTTATTCTCGTCTCGTTCGGCATCGAGAGCCTCCTCGGCGACACCTGGAATATCACGGTCGGCCCGCAGTGGTGGATCGACGCGGGCGAACACGCCCACGGATCGGGCCACGAGTTCACCCTCGCGAACGCGTTCATGCTCGCCGCCGCGATTGTCGCCGGGTACGGCATCGTCGTGAAAGCTGTGCGAGCGCTGATGGTGAAATTCATCAGTATCGACCTGCTGGTATCGATTGCGGCGATCGGCGCGACACTCATCGGAAACTTCTGGGAAGCCGCCGCCGTGACGTTCCTGTTCGCGATCGGGCACGCGCTCGAGGCGGGCACGATGAACAAGACCCGCGCCGCGTTGGCTGAGCTGGTCGCGGTGGCGCCGGACGTGGCCGTTGTGATGCGTGACGGTGAGCAGGTTGAGGTCGCAGCGCATCAGGTGCGCATGGGCGAGATCGTGCTCGTGAAGAACGGGGCGAAGGTTCCCGTCGATGGGCAGGTCGTATCAGGCACGGGAGCGATCGACGAGGCATCGATCACGGGTGAGTCGATCCCGGTCGAAAAAACGAAGTCAGATCATGTGTTTGCGGGCACGATCTCTCGGGGCGGGTTCTTGCAGGTCATGGCGACCGGCATTGGGGCCGACACGACGCTCGCGCGCATCATTCACCGTGTCGAAGAAGCGCAGGATGCGAAAGCGAAAACGCAGGCATTCATCGACCGATTCTCGAAGTGGTACACGCCAGCGGTGATGGTACTCGCGCTTGCGGCGGGCCTCATCTCTGGTGACGTAGTGCTCGGCCTCACGTTGCTCGTGATCGGTTGCCCGGGCGCGCTCGTCATCTCGATTCCCGTGGCGATCGTAGCGGGAATCGGCCGCTCGGCCCGCAACGGGATTCTCATCAAGGGCGGCGAGTACCTCGAAACCTCGGCCAAGATCTCGGCCGTCGCAGTCGATAAGACGGGGACTCTCACCGAGGGCCGCCCGGTACTCACCGACATCGTTGTGCTCAATCCTGAAGCGGATCGGCGCGAGGTACTTCGCTGGGCAGCCGCCGCAGAAGCAGGGTCCGAGCACCCACTTGCCCGCCCGATCCTCGACACCGCACGAGAAGAAGGAGTGGCCCCCGAGGGCCTTCCTGGATTGGTCACACCGGTCGTGGGCAAGGGGATCGTGGCCGACGCTCACGACAAGCGGGTACTCATCGGTAACGTGCCTCTGCTCGAACAGTACGAGATCGTGAACGACGCGGGGGCGGCTGTGGCTGCGAACAAACTGGCGGCGGCAGGCAAGACCCCGATGATTGTCGCGGTCGATGAGAGCGTGCTTGGCGTAATCGGTGTCGCAGATACGATCCGCGAGGATGCCCCCGAGATGATCAGGCGCTTGCACGCTAGCGGGGTGCAGAAGGTGGTGATGCTCACCGGAGACACGCGCCTTGTCGCCGAAGCCATCGGTGAGGCGGTCGGCATCGATGAGATCCATGCTTCGTTGCTACCCGAGGACAAGCTCGACGCTGTCGCACGGTTGCAGCGCGAGGGGCACACGGTCGCGATGGTGGGCGACGGCGTGAACGACGCCCCGGCCCTTGCGACCGCCGACATTGGTGTTGCCATGGGTGCAGCGGGCTCAGCGGTGGCCGTGGAGACGGCAGACATTGCCCTGATGGGCGACAACCTCTTGAAACTGCCCGAAGCAATCAGCCTCGCCAAACGTACCGTGAACGTCATGCGCCAGAACATCTGGATCGCGCTCATCACCGTTGTCGTGCTACTCGTCGGGGTCTTCGCAGGGGGTGTCACGATGGCTATCGGCATGCTCGTGCACGAGGGATCGGTGCTCATCGTAATCCTCAACGCGATGCGCCTGCTGCGCAACACCCAAGGAGCCACTGCGTTGTCGAGGAGTGAACGCGCCCGAGCCGCACATGAAACAGGCCGCCCGGTCGAACCAGCCACGGCCCAGAGTTCATCCGAACTTCCATCTTGAGAAAGGAACACACACATGAGTGAGAACCAGTTCAGCGTCGGCGAGAAGGCGACGCACTTCGTCATCGACGAGGTCGCGAAAGCAAACACGAATTTTCGTCAGGTGCTCTGGACGGGAAAGCATTCCCAACTCGTTGCGATGACGATTCCGGTGGGCGGGGAGATCGGCGACGAGGTGCATGACACCACCGACCAGTTGCTGAGTTTTGTGTCGGGCAGCGGAGAGGCCGACCTTGACGGCGAGACGCACACCGTTGATGCTGGCGACCTGTGCGCTGTCCCGGCCGGTACTCGCCACAACTTCCGCAACACTGGCGATGAGCCTTTGGTGCTCTACACCGTCTATTCACCTCCGGAGCACGCAATTGACGCGGAGTATGCCACGAAGGAACTCGCTGATGCGGCAGAGGCTTCGGGTGAAGACGCTCCGCCACAGGCAACCATGTAAGTGTCACTCACCTGGAGAACGAGGAGAAGTCAATAATGTCGAAAGCGCTGGTCTTCGCCGCCTATGGCGGCCCCGAGACGCAGGAACTCGTTGAACGCCCCGCTCCGACGCCTGGGCCTGGAGAGCTCGCGATCGAAGTGAAAGCGGCCGGGGTGAACCCTGCTGACTGGAAGATCCGTGCGGGGCAGATGGGCTCCCACTGGCCGCTTCCCGCACCGATGGGCCGAGAGGCCTCCGGTGTCGTCACCGCCGTAGGCGCAGAGGTCGAGAACTTCGCTGTCGGTGACATGGTGCTCGGCCTCGCGGCCAAAGGACAGGGAACGTTCGCGAAGCACACGGTGTTGGATGCGGCACAAACCGTCCAGAAGCCCGAAGAGCTTTCCTTTGCTGACGCTGCAGCACTGCCTGTCGCAGGGGCGACTGCGTATGACGTGACGCACCAGATCGAGCTGGAACCTGGTCAGACGATGCTGATTCTTGGCGCCGGAGGCGGGGTCGGGCTGATGGCGGCGCAGATCGGCAATGTGCACAAGTTCACGGTCATCGGTGTGGCCAGTGCAGCGAAGCAGGAACTGGTGGAGTCGACCGGTGCGACGTTCGTTGCCTCCGGGGAGGGTGCGGCTGACCGGGTGCGTGCCATCGCGCCGGAGGGTGTTGATGTGCTCATCGACCTGGTCGGTGGGCAGGCGCTTCGTGATCTCGCGGTCGTCGCCAAAGACCCGACCGTCATCATCAGTACCGCAGACCCGGCCACCGTGCAGCAACTCGGTGGCGTAGCGGTGGTGCGCACGCGTGAAGGGCTCGAGAAGGTCACCGGCGTCGCCCAGTACGGTCTCGTCGATCCGCAGGTGACGGACCGGTACAGTCTCGATCGGGCTGCGGAAGCCGTCGCCATGGTGGAGGCCGGGCACACTGCCGGCAAAGTGATCATCGAACCATGACCCAGCGGCCTGAGGCACCGACGGACGCCGTATTCACAGCAGCACGGACGTCTGATCCTGTGGCCTCAATACACCGGGTGGCCGATGCATACGGGTCGCCTGAGGTTGATATCGAGGGCATTCTCGGTGCCGAGATCTCACCGAATGACCCTGATCGTGCGGTCATCGAGCCGTGGGCCGCGACAGTCGATGGCCCCATTCTCGATGTCGGCGCGGGTACCGGGCGTTGGACCGGTCACCTCGCACGCCTCGGACACACGGTGGAAGGGCTCGAGCCATCGGATCGCCTCATCACGATTGCCCGAGCCAGACATCCCGCGATTGTGTTCCATCACGATTCCATCGAAGATCTCGCCCGTTGCGAGACCCGCTGGGGCGGGATCCTCGCCTGGTATTCGACCATTCACATGAGCTCAGAAGAGCTCCTACACGCGCTCGCAACACTGCGCACTCGGCTGGGTGACGGCGGATCGCTGCTGATGTCCTTTTTCGCGGGGCCGCGGCGGGAGGCATTCGACCATCCGATCGCCGCCGCATACCGGTGGCCGATGAACAAAATGGTCGAAGCCCTCACCCACGCCGGGTTCGAGGTGATCGAGCAGCGCTCGAACCCGCGGACGCCACACGCGCACATCACTGCACGCGCCACCCCTGGCTTCAGCTGAAGCGCGTGTGTTGTGCCACGAGTCGCCATACTAGAAGGGAAGGGAAGGATGCCGTTGGCTGTTTCAACCGATGTGGATGCTGATCCTGCAAATGATCTCTGCGTGGCCCGTGTACCACTGTTTCAAGGGCTCACACATGCGCAGCAAGTGGAAGTTGCGGGATTTGCACGTACCGTCCGATTAGACGCTGTCGAGCAGGCGTATACAGCAGGCTCGGACATGTCGCAGTTGATGGTGGTGCACACCGGTCAGGTGAAGATCGCTCGCACAAGTGCGGCTGGGCACGAGCAGGTGATCCGGGTCCTCGGGCCGGGCGACTTCATCGGAGAATCCGCGTTTCTCACCGGCACGAGACCCGATCACGCAGCAGAAGCGCTCGTGTATACCGAACTGTGCGTGTTCCGTCATGCCGATCTCGGGCGTCTCGTCGAGAAGCATCCGAGCATCGGGCTGCGCATGCTGCAAGGAGTGAGTCTGCGCTTGGATGATACTGAGGCGCGACTGGCTTCTGTCATCTTGGGAAACGTGAGCTCTCGTCTCGCCGATTACCTGCTCTCGCTCCCTGCGACGCCAGGGCCGCGAGGAGCCATCGACGTGACGCTGCCGCTCGCAAAGAAGGACATCGCTTCGCTCCTGTCCACGACACCAGAGTCCCTCAGTCGGCAACTTCGCAAACTCACCGACACCGGGGTGATCTCACAACAGGAACAGGGGCGGATCACGATCACTGATGTGACCGCGCTCACCGCACTCTCAACCCACTCGAAGAGAGACTGAGAACAGCACCGTGCCAGCCCAGACCATCGCCCCACGTACCTCGGAAGCGTCACACGCAATGTCATCGACGGTGGAATTTCTTCGCAACCGCAAGCTCATGATGTTCGTGCTCGTCGGTTTGGCGACCGGGGTTATGCTCTGGCTGACCGGCGCAGAGATGGCTCTCGGGGTCACCGCATACTTGGTGCTCGGTATCGTGATCGTGATCACCGCAATCGACATGTTCAAAGATCTGATGCGCGGGCATTGGGGGCTGGACATTCTTGCGGTCATCGCCATGATCGCGACACTCGCCGTACAGGAATATGTCGCGGGGCTCATCATCGCGTTGATGCTCACCGGAGGGGAAGCACTCGAAGACCTCGCCGCTCGCCGCGCGAGCCGAGAACTCGACCAACTGTTGAACCGAGCCCCAGCATTCGCGGGTCGAATTCACCCGGTAACAGGTGAGGTCGAACGCATCGCGATCGAAGAGGTGAAAGTCGGCGACGAACTGCTGGTGCGCTCCTCAGAGATCCTCCCCGTCGACGGGGTGCTCCTATCGGATCACGCGACGATTGATGAATCATCCGTGACCGGTGAACCGATCCCGGTGAACTACCACGCGGGCGACCCACTGCTTTCTGGAACGGTCAACAGCACGACGAGCTTCACGATGCGCGCGCAGAAGGTGGCAGCCGATTCGAACTACGCCTCGATCGTACGGTTGGTCGAGGAGGCCGTGGACTCCCGGGCACCGATGGTGCGACTCGCCGACCGTTATGCGGTGCCGTTCACCATTGTGTCATTGCTGATTGCGGGCTTCGCGTGGTTTCTCAGCGGGGATCCGGTGCGATTTGCCGAGGTGCTCGTCGTGGCGACGCCGTGCCCGCTGCTCATCGCCACCCCGGTCGCGTTTATGGGCGGGATGAGTTCCGCGGCAAAGCTCAACGTCATCATCAAAGACGGTGGCGTGTTAGAGGTGCTCGCCCGGGTCCGTGCAGTCGCATTCGACAAGACCGGCACCTTGACCGAAGGTAAAGCCGACGTCGTCGAGATTCACCCTGCTGCTCGCACCGTAGACGAGACGCTGCTGCTCGCGGCCGCCGCCGAGCAGTACTCCGTGCACGTGTTCGCCGATCCGATCGTGGCATCGGCACGCACACAGCAACTTGAGCTTCCCGAAGTGGTGACGGCCGACGAGGTGGCAACAAACGGTGTCCTCGCCTCCCTGGCAGACGGCACTTCGGTGCGAGTGGGCAAGCCCTCATTTATCGAAGAGGTGACCGGGCCGATCGATCGACCCGTACTCTCAGCTGGGGAGACGGCCGTCTACGTATCGGTCGGTGACGAGCTCGCCGGAGTGATCATCTTGTCCGACCCGATTCGTGAGCAGTCTGCAGACACGGTGTCCCGTCTTCGCCGAGCTGGCGTAGCCGAGATCGCGATGGTGACCGGTGATATCACGTCGACCGCGGAGTCCGTCGCACACGCGGTCGACATTCAGACGGTGCACGCTGAGACCACTCCCCAGACCAAGGTGCGGATTGTGCAGGCGATGCGGCCGAGACCCGTACTCATGGTCGGCGATGGGATCAATGATGCCCCGGTGCTGGCGGCCGCCGATGTCGGTGTTGCGATGGCGGGCAGGGGTGCAACGGTCGCGAGCGAGTCAGCAGCGGCGGTGATCACCTCGAACGACATCGCGCGAGTGGCAGATGTGGCCTATGTCTCGCGGCGCACGGTGCAGATCGCCCTGCAGTCGATCTGGATGGGCATCATCATCTCAGTCGGTTTGATGCTCGTCGCCGCATTCGGGTACCTACCCGCAGTCGTGGGGGCCCTCCTGCAAGAGATTGTCGATCTCGTCGCCATCGTATCCGCACTCCGAGCACTCCGCGCGCACACCGGAACGAAGCGAGACCGCGTCAGACAATAGTGCCGACGATTTTAGAGACACGAAATGGCTGATGTGACGGCGTTCCAACAGTCTGACCATCACCTCAGCAGTTTTGATCATGCTTCTAGAATGAGCACAAATGCCCAACAGGCATATTTGCCCATTGGGCAATTATGTGGTTAAGATGTGATCATGACAGAACGTAGCCACCGCGATTGGAAGCGTCAACAGACCTCGCATGCGCTCGCGCGTGCAGCATTCGAGTTGACACGTGAGCACGGGCTTGATGGCTACACGATTGATGATGTCGTGCGTCGGGTCGGTGTGTCACGTCGAACCTTTGCGAACTACTTCTCGAGTAAGGAGGAAGCGGTCACGGCGCTCGCACTCGAGCAGCTACACCAGGGAATTTCCTCAATGCCTGATCTGCCCGCCGACACCGCGTTGTTGGACTGGGTGAAGAGCCTTGCGCTCCATCAGCTCTCTGGGGGCCTGTTAGACCTTCTCTTCCAGCTTCGAGACCTTGCGGAAGCGGATCCGGCACTGCGACCGTACCTGGAGAGCGTGCACGCTCAGATTCGCCGCACCGCACAACACGTTGTCGGAGAGCGCGCAGGGAATTCGGTCTCAAAACTCACGTCACACATTATTGTCGGTGCCGCGTATGGTGCACTGAGTTCCCTCATCGACGGGGCAGTGTCGCCGCCGAGTTCGCCCGGTGAGTTCGTCGAGAAGGTCTTCTCGAGGCTCAAGTCCGGTCTCTGATTTTTTCATATTGAGCGTGAGCTGTTGCTGCTCGCGCTGCTTTCCCCTGCCAGAAAGGTTTTTTTGATGTCCATATTCCTGTACCGTTTGGGGCGCTTCTCCTACCGACGCCCGTGGGTGTTTCTGATCACCTGGTTCCTCATTCTCGGGAGCGTCATCACGTTGGCGATCACGGGCGGGGTGAAGATCAGCTCTGCGATCACGATCGATGGGACAGAGAGTCAAGCCGTCATCGAAGAGCTTCGTTCGGAGTTTCCCGACACAGCTGGCGGGCAGGGCACGATCGTGTTCACGAGCCCGTCTGGTGAACGAGTCGACGAGGGGGCGAGCGCAGAAGCGATCCGCTCGTCACTTACGGTCATCTCGGCCAACGAGTTCGTGGTGGAGCGCAGCACAGAGGATCTCGCAGCAGTCATGCCGAAACCTGAGGACGCCACCGGTCCGCTACCGTCTGGTGATGCGCCACAACGACCCGAGCAGATGCAAGGTCATGCCGGGCAACAGGTCTCCCCAGCTGAGCAAGAAATGATGATGCAGCAGGCTCTCCGGCAGCAGGGTATGCTCGCCCCCGGTGTGCTCATCTCTGACGACGGAACTGTGGCACTCATGCAGATCCAGTTCTCTCTTCAAGTCGAAGACCTTCCCGCAGGTGTGATCGACGACGTGGTCACTACTGCGACACAACACGCCGAAGAAGTCGGAATAACGGCTCTGCCAACCGAGTCCCTGAAGCCTCACGAACCTCCTCTGGGCGGGCACGAAGCGTTGGGGTTGTTGGTGGCAGGTCTCGTGCTCTTCCTCACCCTGGGTTCACTCCGAGCTGCAGGTCTGCCACTTGTTACCGGGGTGCTCGGTGTCGCGGTCGGTCTGGGTGGCGCATTCGCCCTGTCGAACACCGTTGAGCTCACCAGTGCGACACCGGTACTTGCGCTCATGATCGGGCTCGCCGTCGGCCTCGACTACGCCCTCTTCATCGTCAACCGGCAACGGCACCTCATCCTCCGTGAAGGGCTTTCTGCAGCCGAGGCAGCCGGTCGGGCCTTAGGAACCGCTGGCAGTGCGGTCACCTTCGCGGGCCTCATCGTAATCATCGCTCTCGGCGGGTTGACACTGATCGGAATATCTTTTCTCACCACCATGGCACTCGTGGCTGCGGCAACTGTGCTTCTGGCGGTACTCATTGCGCTCACCCTGCTCCCATCCCTTTTAGGAATTGTCGGTGAACGAATTCTCAGCCCGCGGGCACGGCAGAGACAGCAGCAGCGCAGCTACGCGCAACGTCACGGTTTCGCCCACACATTTGCGTCCGGCGTGGTGAAGGGCCGGTGGGTCGTCATCATCGGCGTTGTCGCGCTCCTGGGTGTCGCCGCCATCCCCATGACTCAGATGTCTCTCGGCATGCCCAATGGATCAACCGCGAATCTTAATACGACCGAGCGGCAGGCATCCGACGCCGTCACCCAGAGTTTCGGTGAGGGCTACAACGCGCCGCTCATCACCGTCATTCATGCATCAGACGGAGAACACTTCGACGCCACCGAACTCCCCGCCATTGCCGAATCGCTCGAACACGGAGAATCTGTCGCGACAGTTAGGCCCATGGGGCTGTCTCCCGACGACACGCTCGCACTCTTCACCGTCATCCCTACTGAGGGAGCCGATGCTGAGTCCACAACCACGCTCGTGCACACGTTGCGCGCAGATTCCGGTGATCTCACCGGCGTCGCCGGAACAACTATTGGTGTCACCGGTCTCACCGCGATCAATCTCGATATTTCAGAGAAACTCGCGAGCGTGCTCCCGCTCTACATCACCATCATCGTCATCCTTTCGTTGCTGGTGCTGCTCGTGGTCTTCCGTTCGATCCTCATCCCGATTAAAGCAACCGTGGGATTCTTGCTGACCATTGGTGCGACGTTCGGGATCATGACCGCGATCTTCCAATGGGGATGGCTGAAAGACCTCGTCGGCATCGACACGGCTGGCCCGATCCTCAGTTTCCTTCCCATCATGGTCACTGGCATCTTGTATGGCCTCGCGATGGACTACGAGATGTTCCTTGTCAGTTCTATGCGTGAAGCCCACGTGCACGGGCACCGGGGAGCCGATGCCGTCATCCGCGGGTTCGAACAGTCCAGTCGTGTCGTGGTTGCTGCCGCCGCGATTATGGTCTCAGTGTTTGCCGGGTTCATCTTCAGCGAAGACAGCATGGTGAAACAGTTCGGGCTAGCGCTTGCCGTCGGGATCCTCATTGACGCGTTCTTGATCCGCATGACACTCGTCCCAGCGCTCATGGCGACCCTCGGGCGTGCGGCTTGGTGGATGCCGAGATGGCTCGACAAAATACTCCCGAATCTGGACATCGAAGGCGACCGCCTCACGGAGTACCTTCGCACACAAGGAGGCCTCACCCGAACGCACAGGGCCGAACAATCAATTGGATAACACACCCTCGCACGGCTGACATGCCATGCGCATCCAGCCCACCAGGAGATTTTTCTGCGCTGCCAACACCGTGAAGGAAGCACTAGCCCAAGAAGACACCGAAACTTCACCATACGTCGGGCAGTTCTCACCGATAATTGCCAGGACCCAGACCATTCATGAAGCGATTGAGCCGATCGCTTTCGACTGCGTGAAGTTCATCATTGTCCGTGCTGGCAGTGCGCTGTTGTTTAGTGAGTTCGGTGCCCGCCACGTCAACCTTGGTGATGTCGTCGTGCTCGCGGCGAACACGCTCTGCGGCGCTGAGCCCGAAGGTTGGGTATCGACAACGACGCTCTATCTGGATCGAGACTATGTGATCGATCAGGTGTTCTGGCAGTACGCCGCACGCTTCAAGGATCGGCTTGATGCCAGCATCTTCCTTGATGCGAACTATGCGGAGCCGGCGCAGGTCGTTCGGATGGGTGATGATCGTGCTGGATTGCTGATGCCGTGGCTGGATGAGCTCGCGGCGTTGAGTGTCGAGGGTTTACCCGCGGTGCATTTCTACCGGGCGCAGGCGCTCGTCTCAGCCGTTCTCGATGTCATCGTTCCGCATCTTGCCGTCACTGACGAGCGGATCAGTTCGACGCAGCGGAGCACCGTTGTGCCTTCCGCTCCACGACACCGAGTGTTTCGACCGGTGCGTGATGAGGCCCGGAGAGTTGCGGAGCTCATCGCCGGTGAGCTTGATCGTCGGTGGTCGGTGCCCGAGTTGGCGGGCGCGGTGCATCTGTCTCCATCGCAGCTTCGGCGGGTGTTCACCGCTTCGTTCGGGAAGTCTCCTATCGCGTATCTGACGATGCTGCGCGCGGAACGGATGGCACTTTTGCTGAAAGTCACCGACTCGCCGATCTCGGTCATTGCCGCGTCTGTGGGGTGGGGTGATCCTGATTTCGCCGCACAGCAGTTTCGCCGGAGTGTCGGGGTCGCTCCAAGCGAGTACCGCCGGATCAACCGCAAGACCCGGTTGCCGACGCACCCCGAGTGAACGCGCGTGCGTCCGGGTGAATCGACCATGATCCGGTGCTCGGATCACCAGGGTGCCTGCTTCTGGGATAGAGGTGGGCTGACCACGTCGGGTTCAGTGATGCACCTGACGGTCGCTCACATTTTGTCCGTCGTCCGTCTCGATTGCGTTTCCTGAGTCCTTTCGCGCACCTTCTGGTCGCAGAGGTCACCCGCCGTGTGCGGGTACCTGCGGAAGGAGGTTCACGATGGCGACCAGCGAGGAGGTACGGGCGGCGCGGGATGCGAAGCTTGACGCCCTGCATGAACAGCTCACCGGCGCGGTGGAGTCGTTGGTGTCGGGTGAGGACTGGAAACGAGCGTTGGAGTTCGCGGCCCGGTTTCGTGCCCGTTCGTTCAACAACACGCTGCTGATCTTTGTGCAGCATCAGGCGGCGTTCGAGGCGGGCCGGGTGCCGGAGTCGGTGCCGTCGTATGTGGCTGGGTTCAAGCAGTGGCAGGCGCTCGGCAGGCACGTCTCAAAGGGCCAGTCGGGGTACATGATCCTCGCTCCGGTGACTGGTCGGTTCGCGTCGTTCACGCCGAAGGTGGCGGAGTCTTGGCGCAGGCTCGGCAGGTTCGAGAAACCGAAACCGGGTGAGGCGGTGCGCTCCCGCATGGTCGGTGTCCGCCCAGCCTACGTCTGGGACGTCTCCCAAACTGATGGCGACCCGATTCCTGCGCCGCCATCACCTCGGCTACTGGAAGGCGAAGCGCCCGACGGGCTCTGGGATGGCATCGCACATCTCGTGGAAGCGGAGGGATTCACCGTGATGCGGGTGCCGCATGAGGGCATGATCCGCGGCGCAAACGGTCTCACCGATTTTGGTGCACGGACGGTGGCGGTTCGGGAGAACATGCCCGAGGCGGCGCAGGTGAAGACCCTCGTGCACGAGCTCGCCCACGTCCTCCTGCACGGCCCAGACAACGCCGATGCGACGGGGCATCGCGGGATCGGTGAGGTGGAGGCGGATTCGGTGGCGTTGATAGTCGCCGCAGCGCACGGCATGGACACCAGCGACTACACGATCCCGTATGTGTCGGGATGGGCGGCGACCGTGCCGGAGAAGTCCCCAGTCGAAGTCGTCCAAGCCACCGGCGAACGAGTCCGAAAAACATCCGCCAGTATTCTCGACCAGCTCCCCACCGTGCAGATCAGCAACGGCGACCCACCCGGACTCACCCGCGACACCCCAGCACGGAAACACCCCGCGCCTGTGGCGGATACCGTGGGCGATCCGTTGACTGAGGAGCCGCGCCGCGCGGTCGCGTCGTCGGTGAGGAGCCTGTGATGGGTGCCGTGGATCTGTTCGCCGAAGTCGGCGGGATGCCGCTCTCGGAGGCGGCGGCGCGGTTCGCTGCGGCGGGGGTGCCCGTGTTTCCATGCGTGCCGGGCGAGAAGCGCCCGTTGGTGCGCCGCGGCTTCCATGACGCGACAGTCGACCCGGGTCAGGTTACGGCGTGGTGGTCGAGGTGGCCGTCGGCGAACATCGGCATCCCCACCGGTGCCGTCTCCGGGGTGGAGGTTGTCGATGTCGACGTGCATGTGACCGGCACCGGATTCCCCGCCTTCCGCGAAGCGCACCGTCAAGGACTTGCCGCGGGGTGGGCTGGGCTCGTGCGCACTCCCTCCGGTGGCCTTCACGCTTACTACCCGGTGAACCCTGACCGTGCGCAGTCATCGTGGCAAGCAGCGCGGGCGCATGTTGATTTCCGTGGTGAGGGCGGCTACATCATCGCGCCGCCGTCGAAGGTGCTACGCCCCGGTGGGGTGCGGGCACCATACCGGTTCATCGTCGCATCAGGTGATACCCCGGTACCGGTGGATGCGGCGCGGCTGCGCGAGTTCCTCGACCCTCGCACCCCGATCCCTATCGACCGTGCGCGCGCTCAACGGTTTGCGCGGCAGGGGTCGGATGCGAAGGTGCTCGCCGGCTGGGTGGCGGGCCGGGGTGAGGGCGAGCGGAACCGGGGCCTGTTCTGGGCGGCGTGCCGGCTCGCAGAGTCAGGCGCTTCACCGGATACGACCCTCGACGCTCTCGGCCCTGCGGCCGAGCATGCGGGGCTCAGGCCGCGGGAGATCATGGCGACGATCCGCTCCGCCTACCGGGCCACCCACCCCGCCCTCCGCACGTCCGTAGAGCCCGTGGCGGATGAGCGGCGTGTGGTGCGCGGATCACCAGGGCGGGTGATCTCATGAGCACCACTGAGACTGTCTCGCCGCGGGGTCGCCGATTGGCGGTGGTGACGGCGATCACGGGCACGGTGTTCATCGCAGCCGGCGCGTTCTGGCTGTCGTTCACAGCGCTTGCCGATCTGGCGCGCCGGTCTGGGATCGATGCGGGGCAGGCGTGGGCGTGGCCGTTGATCGTGGACGGCATCATCGTCGTCGCAACCGTCGCCGTCGTCGCCCTCGCCAGCCAGCGCCGCCCGACCTGGTATCCGTGGACGCTCCTCGCCGCCGGCGCCATCGTGTCCGTCACGGCGAACGCGATCCACGCGATCATCGCCGCCGACACCGACGTCCCGGCGGTTCTTGCAGCGTCGGTCGCTGCGATCCCGCCACTGGTGCTGCTGTCGATCACGCACCTCACCGTCATCCTCACCCGCCCCACCACCACGCCGGACGCTGACGTGATTGAGGACGCTCCCGCCGAGGTGGTCGCTCCATCGCAGGCGGTCGCCGTATGGGAAGTGGAGCAGGCGCATGCAGTGGAGTTGCCTGTGGTGTCGGTGAGTGAGCGGCGGGCGGAGGCGACCCAGTTGCGGGAGGTGGAGGGGTGGTCGAACAAGCAGATCGCCCGGCACCTGGGCGTGCATCCCTCGACCGTCGGCCGTTGGTTCACCCCAGCCATCAGCAAGGAGGAGACCTCGTGAACGAGAACGCAGAAACGAGCCGCGCGGAACTACCGGAGACGCAGCCCGAGATAGTTGAGGGTGCGGAGGCGGAGCGATCGGCGTTCGCCGTGCACCGCGACCCCTCGCTCACCGCCACCGGCACTGATCCTGGCTCGCGGGCGGGGCGCGGGATCGCGTGGGTACGGCCGACTGATCTGATCGCGTCGAGCACCGCCAGAATCGCGGGCCGCGGAATCAACTTTCAGACCGAGCTCACGCACCGTGCCCGCCGCGCGCCAGGCCACGCCTACCGTGCGACCCGCAATCATGCGCACGACATTCAGGAGCGCCGAGCGGAACGCGCGGCACCTGCGGGGCCTGCGGTGTTCGAGTCGTTCGATGTGTTCGAGCCGCAGGATCGGCCCCGCTCGTCGTCGTGGGTGCGGCCATCTGGGATCGGGCTGGGGTGAACGGCCATGCACAGAAGACGGTGGAGAGGCGTCGGTGGGGAGCCGGTGCGCACCTACCTGTCAGGAGGTGCCACCATGCCACAACCCCACACCCCACGCCGCGACGGTCGCGGGCGTGGGTTCGAGAACTCAGAACGACTCCGCGAACTCCTCACCCGCCTCAACACTGCCGGCCCGGACGCCTGGCGGACGGACCCCGATGCAGCGGCACTCATGCGGCACGCGGCCGACAAGTACGCCGCACTCGCCCGCAAGCATGGCCTGGACCCGTGGGAGGCGGCGACCGCGGCGTTCGAGGCGATGCGCACGCCCTCAGTACGGCGGGCGGATGATCCCTGGGCGGTCATCACCCGCGCCGTGCAGATCACCTGCATCGCAGAAAACCGAGCCAACGGGCTGCTGTGCTCCGTGCATCAGGCACGCCGGCCCAGGTACTCGAGTTTCCATGACGCCGAACGCTTCTCCGACCGCGAAAACCCCCTCACCGACTACCACCCCGCATTCCGCGCCGACCCCTTCGCACACGATGACGACGGCGCCGACGACGAGGTTGAGGTGTCGGGGTCGACGGGGGTGGAGTCGGCGGTCGAGGACACGATCGCATTGCTGTGCTGGTACGGGTGGGAGCCAGAGGTCGCGCGAGCTGCGGTCGAGTGCATCTGCGCACGCCTCGCAGAGTCCGTCTCCCGCGCGGGAGCATACGAGTCACTGCGGCGCGACCGGCACGCCCGCGCCCTCCTCGACATCCCCGCACCGTCCTGGTACCGGCTGCTGCGGATCATCCTCGGCGCCCCCGACGTGCACCTGGCCGGCACGAACGCGGGCCGTGGCGTGTTGCTGCGGCTGCTGATCGGCGACTCCCTCCGGCACCTGTTCAACGATGCCGACCTGAAAGTGGCGATCACGATCGCCGCACCCGGCGTGATGCGGGGACGGCCGTGACCGAGGCGGGGCATATCGAGCTGGAGCGTGCCGTGGATTCAATCTGGGCCGGCCGCCGCCACCGCGAAGACTACGGCGACATCGACTCGCTGGTGGAGTCGATCGCACGAGATGGGCTGTTGCAGCCGATCACGATCACCCCGGACGGAATGCTGATCTGCGGCGCCCGCCGTCTGGCCGCGATCCGCCGACTCGGGTGGAAGACCGTGAACGTGTGGGTGCGCTCCGGCATCTCCACCACCCTCGGGCAACTCCTCGCCGAACAAGACGACAACCTCCTGCACAAGCCCCTCACCCGCACCGAGGAAGCCACCCTCTACGCCGAACTGAAAGCCCTCATGGCCGAGGACGCGACTGGCCGGCAGGAAGCATCACGGTTCACCTCGAAACAAGAAAACCCCAGGTCACACGGTGCCGCCACCGTGGCGGCACCGCAAAAGGGCGAGACCAGGCAGCAGGCCGCGCTCATGGTCACCGGACGCAACGCCTATACCTCGCTCGAACGCATCAACGAGTTGCAGAACCTTGCCGCCGACCCCATCCAGCCCGACGACGTCCAGCGGCGGGCACGGGAAGAACTTGACCGGATCGACGCGGGCGGGTCAATCACCGGAGCCCGGCATCGCATCAAAGCCGCACAAGCACTCGCCGAACTCGACACCCTCGCCGGCGACCCCGCACAACCGGCAGGCATCCGCGACACCGCCGCAGCAGGAGCCACGCGTATCCGAGAACTCGAAGACACCGCACGGCCGGCGGACCTGGAACGGCTCGCGGAACTTGCTGTCGAGCGTGCGAAGACTGCGACGAAGAAGCGGCCAGCCCAGCTCGCATCAGCACGGCTCCACGCGGTCGAGGAGCAGCCGCGCGAGTTCCTGCCGGTGCGGTCGTTCGTCTACCTCTGGGACGAGCTCTCCACCTGGACCGAACGCTACGACCCCGAAACCATCGGCCCGACCTTATCGGGTGAGCAATGGACGATGTTCGAGAACGCCGTCACCGCGACGGTCGCGTTCCTGGATGCCGCCCGCACTGCACGAAACGTGCGCCGCGAAACCGCCTGAACCCTCCGCCCATACCCCTGGGTGCTGTGGTGCACCTGTCTGGTGATCCGAATCTCGTTGGGAAGGACACCAGGATGGACCCCACCGCTCGCCGCCACCGCACCGTGCTCATCGCCGCCATCGCTGGCGGCCTCATCCTGCTCTTCCTCATCGGTGTCGGCGTCTACGGACTCATCCGCGGACCCCAGACCACCGAACCCGCTGAACCCGCCCGTCCCGATGGGCCGGCGGTAACCAGGCCGGCATTTACCCCGGCAGCGCCGGAGCCGCTGGTCTCCCTCGGCGGACCGGAGGAGTTCGCGGCGGCTGTCGCGGAGGCGCTGTTCACCTGGGATACGACCAGTGGGTATGGGCCTGCCGATTACGCGCAGATGCTCGCCGATGTCACCGCCGACACCGAGGCCGACTCGGCTGCATCCGATGTCCGTTCCTATCTGCCGACGCCGGAGGCGTGGGCGCAGCTCCGCACGCATCAGACGCGGCAGTGGCTCACCGTCGACACGATCGAGATCCCTGCCGCGTGGGAGGACGCCGTCGTCCAGGCGGCGCCGGGGCAGATTCCTGACGGCACGGTCGCGTACACGATCACCGGCACCCGCCACCGCACCGGCTACTGGGGCACCGACCCCATCACCACCAGCCACCCGATCGCGTTCACCGTGTTCCTCACCTGCACCCCCGAACGAACCTCCGCACCGCCGCCTGCCGACCCGATCACGGAAACGTGCTCGTTGTTGCGGTTGTCGCAGCTCGACAACCCGCTGCGGTGACCGGCCATGCTCAAGAAGTTCCTCGCCGCCCTCACCGTCGCTGCTGTCTGTTTCGGCCCCGCGACCGTCCTCCTGTCCGTCGCCGTCCTCGCCAACCCCGCCGTCGCGGCCTGCTCGCCGGGGTCGTTGATCGTGGGGCCGATCCCGGACTCACTGACCGCGACGACGAAGAACGGTGAGACGGTGACGCTGAACCGTCAGCAGCTCACCCACGCCGCGACGATCATCACTGTCGGCGGGCAGACGGATGGGGTGGGACGTCCGGGGGTGGCGATCGCGTTGATGGCGGCGCTCACGGAGTCGCACCTGCGGATGCTCGCCAACACCGGCACCTACCCAGAATCCGCGAACTACCCCAACGACGGGGATGCCTCGGATCATGATTCTCTCGGCCTGTTCCAGATGCGGCCGCAAACCGGGTGGGGCACCGTCGCGGAGCTCATGGACCCGAACTATCAAGCCCGCGCCTTCTACGGCGGACCGACCGGACCCAACTACCCCTCACCGCGCGGACTGCTCGATATTCCTGGGTGGCAGCAACTCGACCCAGGCGCAGCTGCGCAAGCCGTTGAAGTGTCGGCCTATCCGGATCGGTATCAGAACTATCAGCCCGTCGCCGAAGCGATCCTCACCACGCTCACCCGCCCCACACCATCAGGCGGCGGCGGAAGCGGTGAGGTGGTGGTGCCGGAGACCACCAGAGTCGTGTTCCCGTTGCCGGAGGGCTCCTGGGTGCGGACCAGCCCGTTCGGGTGGCGCACCGACCCGATCACGTTCGAGACCGCGTTCCACTCCGGCAGCGACTTCGCCGCGCCTGACGGCACCCCGATCTACGCCGTCGCCGATGGGATCGTCACCCACGCCGGATACACCGGCAACTGGGGCGGACTCATCATCGTGGAGCACACCGTCGGCGGAGAACGAGTCGCGTCCTACTACGCGCATATGTGGGAACACGGCATCCACGTCACCGAAGGCATGACCGTCACCGCCGGGCAACACATCGGCGATGTCGGCTCCTCCGGAAAATCCACCGGACCCCACCTCCACCTCGAAATCCGGCCCGGCGGGACTGGGCAACCCGCGATCGACTCCGACCAATGGCTCACCGACCACGACGCCGAAGGCATCACCGGCGGCAACACCTCACGAGCGTCCTGCACCCTGGGCGGAGGTGGGCGCTGATGGACGTGTTCCCCGACTTCGGCGGCGTCGGCGCGGCCGAAGATCTCCGCACGGTGATCGGTGCGCTGCTGATGTTCGCACTCATCATCGCCGTACTCATGTTGATCGTTTCCGCGATCATCTGGGCGATCGCCTCATCAACCGGTAACCCGCACACCGCCACCAAAGCGCGGCTCGGAGCCTGGGTGGCCCTCGGCACCGCCGCCCTCGCCGGAACCGGTGTCGCGTGGGTGAACTTCCTTCTGGGCCTCGGTGAGACGCTATAGAGGCGAGCTCCCGTCTCCGGCTACGTCCGTTGAGTCAGGAAGCGCTTAGGTCGCACCAAGGCTGGCGAGAGACCTCACCGATCACGTCGGCGCTCCTTTCGAGCAGAGCGGCCATCGATCGATATCTCGAAGCGAATCCTTCGGGATCAACGGTTGGACTAGCGTTCCTCCAGCTGGCCATCGCTTCGTTGAAATCTTGCTGGATGGACGGCGGTACTCCCGGCAGGTAGTTTTCAGCCAGTCGGCACTCGAGTTGATTCCACAGATCGATGTACCGATGCTCAAGATCGCCAGCCTTCTTCGCCAGGCCGCCCGGATCATCGTAGACGCCGAAGTACATCATCCGGCGACGACCGTGCGGGATCGATTCGACCTTCGCCTGCGCTGCTTCCATCTCACCCTTAGCCTGCGCCAGATCCTTGAAATCTCGGTCGAGGAGATGAGGGATCAAAGGCAAGGTGAGGTCGTAAGGCGGGATAGCAATGCGCTGGACAGCATCAACGGCTTCGGGGCGGATTGCGAGCGATAGGACGCCTGTTCCTTCGTGGACGTTGAGGTACCGGACGGCGTCGAGGTCGTCGCTGTCGAGGTCGCTGATGCTCAGCTGCGCTGCCTCATCGTGGTTTTCGTCTCGATAGCCCGGGTTGATGCGGCCTGGTTGGAGTCGGAGCGCGACACGGTAAAGGTAGAACTGGGAACCGCCGTCGTGCTCGTCGTGCATGCGTCGGAGCATGTTCTCGATTGCTGTCTCGTAGGTGCCAAGGTGTAGCGCCTTCGTCGTGTGAAACGAGATGTAGTGATCCCGCTTTATCGGACGATGGTCGTTCTGTTCCATCTCCTCGACAAACCGGTGGGCGTAGTCCGGTGACGGCCATCCCGGCTCAGTGCTTGTGTGGTACCAGGCAAAACGGGTCACAGCCTCGTCATCAAGCGCAGGATCGTCTTGATCACGGAGTGCGGCAACGGCGATCCCGAAGTGGATGCTGGCGCCACAGTGTGCGCACGTCATGTGAGCCCCATCGACCTCGGCGAAATAGTCCTCCGCTGACAGAACTGAAACGCTCCCGCACGAGCAGTTCATTGCGTAGTCGTAGTCGAAGCCGTCACTCCGCTCTACAAGACCTGATCTATCAAGATTCCCCATCCAACACAGAGTACCGAGGGACGCGGGGTGCACCTGGCTGGCAAGTCCGCCTTTCCCTGGCGTTTGTGAGCTGAAGGAGCATCCCTGTGATTGATATTGACCCGAACGGTACTGGGCTTCCCGGTATCGAGCAGTTGCGCATCATCGTCGGCGCGGTCATGACTGTCGGTCTGATCCTCTCCGTCCTTGCCCTGATCGTCTCCGCGATCGTGTGGGGCTTCGGCGCGAACTCCTCGAATCCGCACCTCGCGTCGCGGGGGAAGGTCGGGGTGCTCGTGTCCTGTGGGGCGGCGATCATCTGCGGAGCGTCGGTGACGCTCATCAACTTCTTCTGGGGCGTCGGCCAAGCCGTCTAACCCCACCACGGACGAGGGAAGGAGGATGCGGTGAGTGTGTGTGATGTGCCGGTGATCTCGGCCGTATGCGACACCGTCGGCCAAGGAGCAGCGACGTTGATCGCTGCCCCGTTCGACTGGCTCGCCCAGGCAATGGGCGGGGCGGCGGCATGGCTGTTCGAGGCGGTCTGGGCGGTGTTTGACACCACCACCCTCGTCGACGTCACCGACGAAGGCTACGTCGGGGTCTACAACATCCTCTTCGGGGTCGCGGTGTTCGTGGTGCTGATCTTCTTCTGCCTGCAACTGATCACCGGCCTCATCCACCGCGACCCCACCGCCCTCACCCGCGCCGCTCTCGGGGCCGCGAAAAGCATCCTCGGCTCCTTCGTTGCTATCGGTCTCACCGGTCTCCTGTTGGAGATCACGGATCAGCTCGCGGTCGGGATCGTGCAGGCCACGGGGAACACGATGGAATCCATCGGCGACCGCATCACCCTCCTCGCAGCCGGGTTCGCAGGGATCAACATCGCAGCCCCCGGTGTCGGGGCGATCGTCACGATCTTCCTCGCAGGCCTCGCCATCAGCGCGGCTGCGATCGTGTGGTTCTCCCTCCTGATCCGCAAAGCCCTCCTGCTGGTCGCGATTGTGTTTGCTCCGATTGCTCTTGCGGGGTTTTCGTGGGATGCGACCAAGGGGTGGTTCGGGAAATGGGCGACGTTCGTGATCGCGTTGATCTTGTCGAAGCTGGTGCTGGTGGTGATCTTCCTCGTCGCGATCACCCAAGTGAGCGCGCCGATTGAGCTTGATCTGGCGTCGATCAGTGATCCCATCGCAGGTGTCGTGCTGATGTTCATCGCCGCGTTCGCCCCGTACATGACGTACAAGTTCGTCACGTTCATCGGCTTCGATATGTACCACTCGATGAGCGCCGAACAAGAAGCCAAATCCGCCCTCAACCGCCCCATCCCCGTCCCATCCGCGCCGAAGACGGACGGGGCGAAGAAGGTACTCGACGGCGCCGGCGACAACGGCGGCGGCGCAGCACCATCCGGTGGAGGCACCCCATCCGCAACCACTGCCACTCCCGCTGCAGGAGGGGGCGCAGCGGCAGGTGGTTCTGGTGCTGCGGCCGGTGCGGGCGCCGGGAGTGCGGGCGGCGGTGCTGGCGCAGCCGGTGCCGGAGCTGGCGGCGCTGCGGCTGCTGCGGGGCCCGCGGCAGCGGTCGTTATCGGGGCTCAGGTGGTCGGCGCGGCAGCGACGGCGGGGCCGAAGCTCGGCGGCACGATCGGCGGTGCTGCGGAAGGGCACGCGGCAGGGGCTGGTGAGACTGTGCAACCCGCACCACCGCCTGCGCCGAGTCACACGCCGACGGCACCACCGGCACGACCGACAGCCTCGACGCCGTCACCGAAGCCGTCTGCCAGGAAGGAATAACCCATGTCGACTCAGCAGAACACGAGCAGTGCAGGGTTTGGGCTGCGGGCGGTGCAGTTCTCCCGCCTCACCCGCCGCGGCATCCTCCTCGGCCTCTCCCTCCCGCAACTCATCGTCCTCGCCACAGGTGTCCTCTCCATCGTCGGCGCCCTCTACGCCGGCGGCGGGATACTGCTGGCGTGGACTGCACCCATCTGGCTCCTCTGCGCAGCGCTCGCCTGGACCCCGGTCGGGGGTCGGAAACTGATCGAGTGGGTGCCGGTCACCTTCCGATGGGTCGCGCGCATGCGGGCACGGCAGACGGTGTTCCGGAGGCGGGTCGTGAAGCCGCGTCCTGCGGGGACGCTCGCTCTTCCTGGTGATGCGGCATCGCTGCGGGAGTGGGAGGACCCGGAGACGGGTGCGGCGATGATCCACGACCCTCATCAGCAGACGCTCACCGCGATCGTCGGTGTCTCGCATCCCGCGTTCGTGCTTCTCGACCCGGGCGAGCAGGAGCGCCGCGTCGCCACCTGGGGGCGCGTGCTCGCCACGACCTGCCGGTCTGGGAGGATCGCCCGCCTGCAAGTGTGCGAACGCACTCTCCCCGATGGGGGTTCCGGGCTGGTCGAATGGTGGCAACGCCACGGCCGTGATGACGGTTCCTGGACCTCCACCGTGTACCGGGAACTCATCGACCGTGCCGGTCCCGCCGGGGAGCGCCATGCCACCACCATCAGCCTCGCCCTCGACCTCAAAGCCTCAGCCCGCCAGGTCCGCACCAACGGCGGCGGTGTGAAGGGAGCCGCTGCTGTCCTTCGGCAGGAGATGACAACGCTGGTGACGGCGTTGCGGGCGGCGGAGCTCACGATCACCGGTTGGCTCACCCCTCCACAGGTCGCGGTGATCCTCCGCTCCGCCTACGACCCCGCGACCGCGGCGATCCTCGAACGGAACACCGGCATCGGGCGTTCCCTTGCGACTGCGGGGCCGGTCGCGGTCACCGAGTCGTGGGATCGCCTCATGTCGGATTCCGCGCACCATGCGGTGCTGTGGATCAGCGAGTGGCCGCGGTCGCAGGTGTATCCGGGGTTTCTCGCCCCGGTGTTGTTGTCGTCGGGGATTCAACGATCGTTCTCGCTGGTGTGCACGCCAATACGGTCGGATCAGGCGGCACGTGACATCAGGAAGAAGAAGACCGAACTGATCGCGGACGCAGCGCAGCGGCAGAAGATGGGGCAGATCGAAGACGCCTCCCAAACCGCCGAATACGGTGACGTCCTCCAACAAGAAGCCGACCTCACCGCCGGCCACGGCGTCCTCCGCTACACCGGCCTCATCAGCATCTCCGCACCAACGTCGGAAGAACTCGACACCGCGGTCGCAGCAATCGAGCAAGCCGCGATCCAAGCGTCTTGTGAGACCCGCCGTCTGGTCGGGCAGCAGGCGCAAGCCTTCACTGTCGCAGCGTTACCGCTGTGCCGAGTGGTGTGAGGTAGCGATGTCAGAGGTGCAGGATCAGAGTTCCCGGATCAGTATTGCCCTGAGCGGGCGCGAAGCCGAGGCGCTCGTAGAGTCGGCGGGCCGGGTTCCCCTTCTCGACGCTGAGGCTGATCGCGGGAAAGTGACGTGTGCGGGCCTGTTCGATCACCTGAACCATCAGCTCGGTGCCCAAACCGTGGCCGCGGTGATCCGGTGCAACCCAGATGCTCACCTCCGGGGTGTGATCGTCTACGAATCCGTATCCTGGCTCGTTCGCATCGAAGAGTCGCGCCCAGGCGACCCCGACGACAGACGCGAGGGCAGGTGTCTCCGCGACCATACCGAACTCCAAGTCGGCGGGCCAGGGGGTGAAGTAGTGCGCGAGTTCCGGGGTCGCTTTCACTTCTTCGAGTGTGAAGCGCGGCCCGGACCAGTTCACATTTCCCCACGTTGCGTGAGCGAGCAATGGCCCATCGCCTGGACGCAGTTCCCGCATCCTGAACATCTCCTCGCCGCTGTCACCCATGACTTCAACTCTACGGAGCCGCCACGATCCGTTCCTGTGTCGCGAGGTTCTGCGCGGACCTCAACAGCTACTACCAGCGTGAGAGGGAACAATGCGCACCTTCGATAACCCGACCACGGACGCCGCGGAAGCTTCCGAAGCACTCCGCGGCCTCGCACATGCAAACGGTACCTCTGGGCGTATCGCGTGGCGACCCGCACCTTCAGACTCAGTCCCTGCCCAGTGGGTGGGGATCGTCTTCCTGCAAGGGCAGGACGCCGATGAGGTACTGGCGATCATCGACCAGGACGGTGCGGGTGCGGCGATCGAACATCTGGCCGGATTCGACATGGGCGAAGAGACCACGCAGGCTGCGCTCGTCAACGGATACGTCTACGACACCATCCCCACCGGTCCCCTCGACCGCACCACCACCGAAGGTGCATACACCCTGACCTACAACCATGACCACAGGCACGTCTCCCTGCTCCGCGCGCACCCGGAGACACGAGAACCGGATGCTGGGGCTCCTGCGGGGCGTATTGCGCCGAGCCGTCCTCTGTCACGCCGACAAGTGCCCGTGGTCGAAGACGAGGATGATTGGTTCGCACCGTCTCAGTCCTCCTCGACGTCTCGGGGGCGGGCACTGTGATTGATCAGCAGAAGCTCCATACCGCGGCGTTGGTCGAACCGGCAGGGGAACGCCGTCGGCAGCGAAAAGCACGGAAGCACGCCGCTGCGAAGATCGAGACTACCGCCCGCCGCACTGAGCAGTCGGCAGAGCGGGAACGGGTCGCGGCGGAGCGGGCCGAACGCCGAAACACCACCTACCTGCCCGCCGCGGGCGAACCGGAGACGGCGGCGTTGCGGACGCCGGGGCGGTTGCGGTTGCCGCGGCATCAGGACACGTCGGCGACGCTCGCGGGCGCGTACCCGTTCCTCGCCGAAGGTGGCCTCGGCGCCGACGGGGTATTCATCGGCCAAGATCTCTACTCGGGCGGCTCGTTCGTCTATGACCCCTGGACCCTCTACGCCCGCGGGGTCATCACCGCACCCAATATCGTCCTCGCAGGGATCGTCGGGTCCGGCAAATCATCACTCGCGAAGTCGCTCTATACGCGGTCGATCCCGTTCGGACGCCGCGTCTATGTGCCCGGTGACCCAAAGGGTGAGCATACCGCCGTTGCGGAGGCGGTTGGTGGGCGGGCGATCGTCCTCGGGCATGGACTCCGGAACCGGCTCAATCCGCTCGATGAGGGTCACCGCCCGTCTGGGGTGAGCGATGCGGAATGGGCGGCGCAAGTCGCGTCCCGCCGTCGGGAACTCATCGGTGCGCTCGCAGAGACCGTGCTGGATCGGGTGTTGTCGCCGTTGGAGCACACCGCGATTGACCTCGCTCTGAGAGACACCGTCCGCACCGCTGATGTGCCGATCCTGCCGATGGTGGTCGACCGCATCCTCAGCCCCGACTCTGCGACCGACACGGATGGACGGCTGGCGGAGGATGGCAGGCTCGTCGGCCACGCTCTCCGCCGCCTCGTGGCGGGTGATCTTGCGGGGCTGTTCGATGGGCCATCGACTGTGCGGTTCGATCCATCACTGCCGATGGTGTCGCTTGATCTGTCGCGTGTGGCGGAGAACTCGACGTTGATCTCGGTGCTGATGACCTGCTCATCGGCGTGGATGGAGTCGGCGCTGATGGACCCGAATGGTGGGCACCGGTGGGTGATCTACGACGAAGCCTGGCGACTCATGGCCTATCCAGCGCTCCTGCGCCGCATGGATGCGCAATGGCGGTTGGCGCGGCATTACGGGATCGCGAACATGCTGATCTTCCACAAACTCACCGACCTCGATAACGTCGGTGACTCCGGGTCCGCGATGCGTGCCCTCGCGAACTCGCTTCTGGCGAATGCGGAGACCAGGATCATCTATCGGCAAGAACCCGACCAGCTCGGAGCCACCGCCGCAGCCCTTGGGCTCACCGGCACCGAACAGAACCTCCTCCCCGGACTCGGCACCGGGCAAGGACTCTGGCGCATCAAAGAACGCTCGTTCGTCGTCCAGCACCAACTCCACCCGGCCGAGCTCGCCGCGTTCGACACGACCGCACGGATGAAGGGCAAAACCCGCAAGTTCACGATTCCTGAAGACTAAATCGCCGGAAGAAGCGGGTTCAGGCCATGGTTTCTGAGGTGTGGGGTTGCATGTTCCGCGAACATGCAACCCCACCGGTGAACACTTGGGCCGGGCGTGCATCTGCCGCAGGCTTATACGTCGCGGAGGCGCGCGATGAGTTCGTCGGCGGCGTCCAGTTGTTTCGCGAGTTTCTCGCGACGCTCCTCTGCGTCGGTCACGAACGTATCCAGCGCTGCGCGCGCGGCGCTGTCTGACGGATCATCCGCCAGTGCGTCAGCAGCGGCGAGGACTTCGCCCATCTGGTCGAGGGAGAACCCGAGCGGCTTCATCCGGCGGATCAGGAGGAGCCGCTCGACGTCGGCGTCGGTGTAGAGGCGGAACCCGCCACTGGTGCGGTCGCTCGGGGAGACGAGCCCGATCTCGTCGTAGTGGCGGAGGGTGCGCAGCGACAGGCTGGTGCGCTCAGCGACCTCGCCGATATGGATCGTTCCTGCCATCGGGTACTCCTCTGCCTCGATTTGGCACCCAACCCTCACGTAACGGTAGAGTTGGGTTTGGCGGGCTCCGACCTCGACCGCCGTCACCCTATTTTCCCGCACCTCTCTGGGAGGCAGAATGAGCGCGCCCGCACGCGACAAGGAACGCTACTGGCCTCGGCCGACCGTGATGGATGTGTTCCGTTCGCCGAAGCTGTTGACGAAGGAAGTCCTCGCGGGTATGGTGGTCGGCCTCGCGCTCATCCCGGAGGCCATCGCGTTCGCGATCGCCGCAGGCGTGCCGGCCGAGGTGGGCTTGTTCTCCTCGATCGTGATGGCAATCTCGATCGCGTTCCTCGGTGGGCGGCCCGCGATGATTACCGCGGCGACCGCAGCGATCGCGCTCGTCATCCGGCCGGTCGCCGACGAGTACGGCCTCGACTACCTCATCGCGACCGTGATCCTCGGCGGCATCTTCCAGATCGTTCTCGGCCTGCTCGGTGTCGGCAAGCTCATGCGGTTCATCCCGCGCAGCGTGATGGTCGGGTTCGTCAACGCCCTCGCGATCCTCATCGCTGTCGCCCAATTGGAGCATTTCACCGGCGCGTCCTGGCTGATGTACCCGATGATCATCGTCAGCATCCTGATCCTATGGCTCTTCCCGAAGCTCACGAAGGCTGTGCCCGCGCCTCTGGTGGTCGTGATCGTGATGACCCTCGCGGTGTGGCTGCTGAACCTCGATGTGAAGACCGTCGGCGGTCTCGGCGAACTGCCCGGAGGCCCGCCGATGCCGTTCTTCCCCGATGTACCGCTCACCTTCGAGACACTGCAAATCATTGCCCCGTATGCCCTCGGCATGGCCGCGGTGGGGCTCATGGAGTCACTGATGACCGCGAAGCTCGTGGACGACATCACCGACACGCACTCGAACAAGACCCGCGAGGCGATGGGGCAAGGCGGCGCGAACATCCTCTCTGGCCTCTTCGGTGGCATGGGTGGCTGCGCGATGATCGGGCAGACCATGATCAACGTGCGCGCCTCCGGCGCCCGCACCCGCGTCTCCACGTTCGCCGCCGGCGTGTTCCTCCTGATCCTGGTGTGGTTCCTCGGCCCGATAATGAACCTGATCCCCATCGGGGCACTGGTGGCGATCATGTTCATGGTCGCGTTCCTCACTTTCGACTGGCACTCCATCGCACCCTCCACGCTGAAGCGGATGCCCAAGAGCGAGACGATCGTGATGCTCGTCACCGTCATCCCGGTGCTCATCACCCACAACCTCTCCGTCGGGGTCATCATCGGCGTGTTCGTCGCCGCGATCCTGTTCGTGCGCCGCGTCGCCCACTTCACCACCGTCACCCGCACCTTCAGCGCTAACGAAGACACGGCGCACTATGAGGTCGATGGCGAGCTGTTCTTCGCGTCCTCGAACGACCTGACCACCCAGTTCGAGTACGCCGACGACCCGAAGCGTGTCGTGATCGACATGTCGAAGTCGCACGTGTGGGACGCCTCGACCGTCGCAGCGCTCGATGGAATCGAGCAGAAGTACCGCGAACACGACATCGAGGTCGAGATCATCGGCTTGAACGAGGCGAGCGGAACCTTCCACGCACGATTGAGCGGGAACCTGCCCTCACACTGACCCGACTGCGTGCTCGGCTCATGCAAGGCTCATCGGCCGTCCGCCGCGCTGGACGGGAGGGCCAGCGACTACTCCTGCCCTCCCGTTCAGAGTTACGACATCGCGGCGCTGAGCTCGCTGGCGAGGCGCAGGACGCGTTCGGCGATCTGATCCCGGATCGCCCGCGTGCGGTCGCCGCCGCCGACGTCGGATGCAGCCTGGTCTTCGAAGGTCCAGGTCTCGATCGTTCCGGCCATGCCGTCGACCGGGGCGACCTTCGCCTCGTCGCCGAGCACGATGACCCGATCCACGCTGCGGAGGATCTCGGGATCGATGGGCTTCGGATACTCGCCCTCCATCGACGCACCGACCTCGACGATCGCTTCCTCGGCGAGGGCACTAAGCGTATCGCCCGGCGCAGTACCGGCCGAATAGACGGTGATGGCGTCGCCGGCGTGCTGCCGCATGAGCGCGGCGGCCATCTGCGATTTGCCGCCGTTCTTCTTGCAGACGAACAGCACCGACGCGCTCATGCGCTGGCCGCCTCGGTGCTCGCGGGCTCGAGGGAGGCGATGAGTTCCTGGATGCGGCGTTTGATGTCGTCGCGGATCGGACGGACAGCGTCGATGCCCTGGCCCGCGGGGTCATCGAGCTTCCAATCCTCGTAGCGCTTGCCGGGGAAGAACGGGCAGGCGTCGCCGCAGCCCATCGTGATGACGACATCGGAGTCCTGCACGGCGTCGGTGGTGAGGATCTTCGGGGCCTCGCCGCGGATGTCGATGCCCTCTTCGAGCATCGCCTCGACGGCGACGGGATTGATTTGGTCCGCGGGGATCGAGCCTGCCGAACGGACCTCGATGCGGTCGCCCGCGAGGTGGCGGAGGTAGCCTGCGGCCATCTGGGAACGGCCGGCGTTGTGGACGCAGACGAACAGGACGGTGGGAGTAGACATGAGGGTTCTCGTTTCCGATCGGGTCGGTCAGGTGAGGGTGGTGGCGAGGATGCCGCCTGCGGCTCCGATGATCACGACGATCCAGGGCGGGAGCTTCCACGCGACGAGCAGCACGAAGCAGACCAGCGCGAGTGCGAAGGCGGGCGGGGTGAGGATCGCGGTGGTGAACACGGGTGTGTAGAGGGCGGCGGCGAGGATGCCGACGACGGCCGCGTTCGCGCCCCGCATGATGGCCTGCACCCGCTCGTGGTGCTGCAGGCGGTTCCAGAACGGCAGCACGCCGATGAGGAGGAGGAAGCCGGGCAGGAAGATCCCGGCCAGCGCGATGCCCGCCCCCGCCGCCCCGCCCGGGCCGACGTCAGCGGCGCCGCCGAGGAAAGCGGCGAGGGTGAACAGCGGGCCGGGCACGGCCTGGGCTGCACCGTATCCGGCGAGGAAGTCCGCGTTCGTGACCCAGCCGGGATCGACGACGCCGGATTGCAGGAGCGGGAGCACGACGTGCCCGCCGCCGAATACGAGCGCTCCGGCCCGCGCGAACGCATCGAACAGGGCGACGCTGTCGTTGCCGGTGACGGCGGCGAGGATCGGCATCCCGGCCAGGATTGCGACGAACAGGGTGAGCGCGGCGATCCCCGCGGCCCGGGTCACTGGGAACCGCACCGCTGTCGCCGTGTTCGCGGCGGGTGCGCGGCAGACGAAGTATCCGGCGATCCCGCCGAGGACGATCGCCATGATTTGGCCGAGCGATCCGGCCAGCAGCAGCGCGGCGAGGGCTGCGACGGCTGCGATCGCGGCGCGCTGCCGGTCCGGGGTGAGTGTCTTCGCCATGCCGAGGACGGCCTGCGCGACGATCGCGACCGCCACGATCTTCAGCCCGGCGAGGATGCCTTCCCCGATGGTGCCGGTGAACAGGGCGGCGCCGGAGGCGAAGGCGAGCATGAGGGCCGCGGACGGGAGCGTGAAGGCGATGAATGCGGCCAGCGCGCCCCGGTATCCGGCGCGGTGCAGGCCGATGCCGAACCCGACCTGGCTCGAGGCCGGGCCGGGAAGGAACTGGCACAGCGCGACCAGGTCGGCGTAGGCGCGGTCGTCCATCCAGCGTCGGCGTTCCACGATCTCGGTGCGGAAGTAGCCCAGGTGCGCGATCGGCCCGCCGAACGAGGTCACCCCGAGGCGCAGGAACACCCGGAACACTTCCCACGCCGACCCGCGCACCGGCGCACGTCGCGTCTCGCTTGTCATGCGCCGTCACCGTCGACGGGAACGCACAGCTCGGCGAGCAGGCCACGGACGCGGGCCTCGATGTCAGCGGCGATCACCGCAACGCCGTCTTCGGAGGCTAGGGCGGGGTCACCGACAGCCCAATCTTCGTAGCGGACGCCGGGGATGATCGGGCACACGTCCTCGCAGCCCATCGTGACCACGACGTCCGCGGCGCGGACGGCGTCGTCGGTGAGCGGCTTCGGGAACGCGGCCGCGGCGTCCTGCTCGCCTTCGATGTCGGCGAGGATCGAGCGCACGTGCGGGTGCACCTCGGCCGCTGGCGTCGACCCGGCCGACCGGGCAACAACCGCACCGCCGGAGAGCTGATTGACGAGGGCGGCGGCGAGCTGAGAACGGCCCGCGTTTGCGACGCACACGAACAGCACCTGCGGCATCCCCGTTTCGCGATCCCGTGTGAGGTCGGCGAGACGCTGACGGGCGAAACGTTCGGTGAGCGGGATCATATGCTGGGTGAGCTTCGCCGAGCGGACGAGACCCGCGAACGACTCGCGCACGATCGTGACGACGAGGTTGCGGTTCAGGTGCGTCATCTCGTCGGCGAGCTCGGCGGCGAGGTGCTCGACCTTCGCGTCGAGGGCGGCCAGTGCCGTCGCGCGGTCTTCCTGCTCGGCCTGCGCGTCGGCGATCGCGGCGGGCGCGAACGCGTCCAGCAGCGCGGTCACGGCCTGCTTCCGCGCCGGCAGGATGCTGTAGTACACCCAGGTGCCGCGCCGCTCGGAGGCCAGCAGCCCGGTGTCCTTGAGCTTCTTCAAGTGATGCGAGACGGTGGGCTGGGAGACGTCGGCGAGCTCGGCGAGGTCGCACACGCAGGCCTCGCCGCGCGGGTCCGTCGCGATCGCCGACAGCATCCGCAGCCGGAACGGATCGGCCAGCGCCTTGAGCGTTGAAGCGACAGCATCGGCGGCGTCTTCGCCGATGACGTGCGTCGGGGTCGGTGTGCAGAGCTCGGTGGTGGTCATGATGCCCTCGATTTGGTGACGGCGGGAACCGCATACGGGTCGGTGTGGAACCACGTGCGGGCGGCCCAGAGCGAGACATAGACCAGACCCACGAGCACGGGCACCTCGATGAGCGGGCCGACGACGCCTGCGAGGGCCTGGCCGCTGGTCGCGCCGAAGGTGCCGATCGCGACGGCGATGGCGAGCTCGAAGTTGTTGCCTGCCGCCGTGAACGCGAGGGTCGTCGAGCGGGCGTAGTTGAGGCCGATGCCCTTCCCGAGCAGGAGGCCTGCGAACCACATGATCGCGAAGTACGCCAACAGCGGCAGCGCGATCCGGGCGACGTCCCACGGCTGCGACGTGATCGCCTCACCCTGCAGCGCGAATAGCAGCACGATCGTGAACAGGAGGCCGTAGAGCGCGAACGGGCCGATAAAGGGGATGAACTTCGCCTCGTACCAGTCGCGGCCCTTCGCCTTCTCACCGAAGAAGCGAGTGAGGAACCCAGCCGCGAGCGGGACGCCAAGGAATACGAGCACGTTGATCGCGATCTGCCCGATCGAGACATCCAGGCCTTGGGAGTCGAGGCCGAGCCAGCCCGGCAGCACGGTGAGGTAGAACCAGCCGAGCAGCGAGAACGCGACGACCTGGAACACGGAGTTGATGAACACCAGCACCGCGGTCGCTTCACGGTCGCCGCAAGCGAGGTCGTTCCAGATCACCACCATCGCGATGCAACGCGCGAGCCCCACGATGATGAGACCGGTGCGGTACTCGGGCAGATCGGGCAGGAAGAGCCACGCGAGGGCGAACATCACGGCAGGCCCTGCGATCCAGTTCAGGATCAGCGATGAGACGAGGAGCTTTTTGTCTCCCGTGACAGCGGCGACCTTGTCGTAGCGGACCTTCGCCAGCACCGGATACATCATCACCAGCAGTCCGAGACCGATCGGCACCGAGATACCACCGACCTCCATATGCGCGAGCAGGTCGGACAGTGCGGGGATGAAGCGGCCGAGGAGGAGGCCCGCGACCATGGCGAGCCCGATCCACAGCGGCAGCCACCGGTCAAGGGTGGACAGCTTCGCCGGCATCGCGCGGGTCTGGGTTGCGGTGCTCATACGATCAGCTCGTCAATCTTGCCCGCGATGATCGGCTTCGGGTGTGCGCCGATGAGCACGTCGACGCGCTCACCGCCCCGGTAGAACCCGAGAGTCGGGATCGACGTGACATCAGCAGCCATCGCGGTCTGCGGGTTGGCATCCGCGTCGAGCTTCACGATCTTCACGCGGCCGTCGTACTCGCCGGCGAGATCGTCGAGGATCGGTGCGATCGCCTTGCACGGCCCGCACCAGGTCGCCCAGATGTCGACCACGACGGGGATGTCGGACTGCAGCACCTCGGCCTCGAACGTGGCATCGGTGACGGTGATGGTCGCGCTCATGCGGACACCTCCAGAAGTTCGGTCTCGGTCTCGTCGGCAGGCAGGCCGGCGAGGAAATGCTGCGCGTCAAGGGCCGCGGCACAGCCCGTGCCCGATGCCGTGATCGCCTGCCGGTAACGGCGGTCGACGAGATCACCCGCGGCGAACACGCCAGGCAGGTTCGTCGCGGTCGACGGATGGTCGACGAGCACGTAGCCGTCGTCGTCGAGATCGACCTGCCCGGTCAGCAGCTCCGAGCGCGGGTCGTGCCCGATCGCAACGAACACGCCAGAGATCGGAAGGGCACGCTCGTCACCGGTGACGGTGTCGCGCAGGCGGAGCGCTTCGACGGCGTTCTCACCGACGAGCTCGGCGACTTCACTGTTCCAGGCGACCTCGATCTTCGGATCGGCGCGCACCCGCTCGGCCATGATCTTCGACGCCCGGAAGTCATCACGCCGGTGCACGATCGTGACCTTCGACGCGAAGCGCGTGAGGAACAGTGCCTCTTCCATCGCGGAGTCCCCGCCGCCGACGACGGCGATCTCCTTCTCGCGGAAGAAGAAGCCGTCGCAGGTCGCGCACCATGACAGGCCGTGACCGGAGAGCCGAGCTTCCTCGGCGAGGCCGAGCTTGCGGTAAGCGGAACCGGTGGTGAGGATCACGCTACGCGCCTCGAACGTTTCGCCCGAGCCGGTCTCGATCGTCTTGACCTCGCCTGCGAGGTCGAGCCGGGTCGCGTCGTCGTAGACGATACGCGCCCCGAAGCGCTCGGCCTGCGCACGCATCGCGTCCATCAGGTCCGGGCCCTGCACCCCGTCGGTGAAGCCCGGGAAGTTCTCGACCTCGGTGGTCGTCATGAGCGAACCGCCGGCGGTCACCGAGCCAGCGACCACGACGGGAGAAAGCCCCGCCCTGGCCGCGTAGACCGCGGCCGTATACCCCGCCGGACCAGACCCGACGATCACCACCTGTTGCATCGACATGTCTCTATATTGACATTCATCGAACCAAGCGGCAAGTCGGGTAGGTGCGTTCGGGAGGTTGTTCGCCGAGTGTTCACCCGGCGGAGTCGCCGCCGTCATCTACAGGACGGTCGACTCGGGCGGGATGCGCATAGCGGAGGGCGGTGTCGATGCCGATGCCGAACAGGTCGCAGATGCGTCGCACATCGCCGCCGGTCTGTTCGACCTCGTAGAGGATGCGGTCAGTGCGCAGCGCCTGAGCGGTGACTCCGGCCTTCTTCCAGGGGAAGTTCCGGCCCGGTGGCGACAGGCGCGGCGCGGTCTGGATCGTGACGAGCAGGTACGGGTTCTTCGTCTCGGGCCAACGCGTGGCGCGATGGTCGAGCCAGGCGGCCAGGCGCACCCGCACGGGTTCGGCGAGCGGGATCGTACGGCCGTCGGGCATGCGGAGTCTGCCGTCGATGATATCGGTGAGCTGGACGTGCTGCACCTGTTGTGTGGTGAGGGCGTGGAAAGCGACGAGGGCGACGGCCAGAGCGATTGCGGGGTCAGGGCTGGTGAGCGCGTCACGGATCGCGGACTTCTCCATCGGGAGCGGGATCGTGCGTTTGGGGCCGCGCAGCGGAATCGGTTTCGTCCGGTCGGCGAAGACGATCTTGCGGCCGCGCAGGATCGTGAACAGGGTGCGGAAGCCGAGCATCATCGTGTGCTGGCGGCTCGGATCATCCGGGAGCGCGTCGAGGATGTCTTCAGTGCTGATCCCGGTCAGGCTGGTGCGGCCTTCCTCGACCCAGCGGGTGATCGCGGGGAGGATGCCGTACATCTGCCCTTTCACGGTCATCGTGTCGCGGGGTTGACGGCACGGCGTGGTCTTCGATCCGTCGGCCATGATGTCGCGCCAGAGTTCGAGCTGGGAGCGCATCGGCTCGGGCAGATGCCTGGTCTTACGGGCGAAGAGCTGCTCGAACGTCGGCACTCGGTCGTCGATGAGGAGGTCGGCGTCGCCCAGGACTTCGATCGTGGAGCGGATGTTGCCGTCATCGTCGTAGCGGCGCATCGCGAGAATGTCGGAAGCACGGAAGTGCAGATTCGCGCCGGGGAACACGAGCTGGAGAATCTTCAACGTGCGCCGCACCTGGTTCGTCTGCCGTTTGCTCCACGCATACTCGGCGGCGCGGGCGTACAGGAAGTGATCGGTGCGGGAGGTGATGTCGCGCAGCCGGATCTCGTTCGAGCGCTGCCGCACCCGTTCCGGGTCGGGATCCAGATCGAACAGCACCGGCTGGGTGCTCTCGGCGACCGGCGGCGGCGCGGCGACGAGCCGGATCGCTTGGCGCAGGCTCATCGCCATCGGCCGGTGCTTCTCGGCAGGCCTGCGGGGATCGTTCATCACGGCGAAGAACAGTTGCGCCCCGAACTTTCGCGGTGCGTCGAGGTCGAGCGGTTCGCCGAGTACTTGCAGCATCCGGGCGGTCTCCAGACAGAGGCGGCAGTAGCCCTGCTCACCGATGGTGACGTCGCGATGGCACGAGACGCATTCGCCTTGCGGGTAGTGCTTGAACCACCAGCGGCACTTCGGGCACCGCCAGTTGCGATTCCGGTAGACGCCCCAGGCCAGGCAATCACGGCAGGACCCCATGAAGCCGGGACTTCCCGGATGGCAATGCGCGCACAATCCTTGGCTGTAGTACTCGCTCGATCCGCATCTGCGGCATAGCGGCGGAGCGAAGGGGCCGCCGGGGATGCAGTCGTAGCAGTAGTCGACGCGAGGCTGGAGCCACGCGGCCGGTTTCACGCCGCACCCCGTGCAGGGCAGCGGCGGGCTCAGCGGCCCGTTCGGACCGCGTGCCGGACTCATAGCGGCGGGGCGGGCCGGTCATCCTTCGCGCCCAACCGTGGCGTCACTCGCGGTGTCGAACCGTTGGCCTCGCTGTGCTGCTCGAGCCTTCGCGTGCGCGCGCTGACCTTTTCCGGTTCGGGCACGAGGAGGTCTGTCGGCTGGCAGTCCAGGACGTGGCAGATCACGTCGAGATCATCGAGGCGGATCGTCGTCGGAGTGCCCGTCCACAGCCCCGACATCTTGCCCTGGCTCATCTCCAACCCAGCGGCGGCGAGCATGCGCCGCAACTCCGCAGACTTCCAGATGCCGCGCTCAGCGGCCTGGACTCTCAGGTTCCACTTCATCAGTCACGCCATCCCTTCGAATCGTTCCTCAACGCTCTTGTTCGCGTGCGCCCACGCATCCTCGATGTGCTGGCTCGAGACGTGGATGTACTGCGTCGTCGTCGACAGCCACTGATGCCCGAGCAGTTCTTGGAGGGCTTTCAAGTCCATACCCGCCAGATACAGCGACGACGCGCAATAGTGCCGCAGCACGTGCGGAGTCAGATCACCCGACCACGCAGGCAGAAACCGCTCGGTCGCACGCACCAGCCCGCGCCGGAGCACATCGTCGCTGGCCCTCCCCGTGCGGCCGAGCTCATGATCGAACCGTTCCGACGGGATCAGCGGCGCATCCGGGTCATCCCAATCCGGGCCGAACCTGTGCCGCACGTCGCCGAGCCACCAATCCATGAGCTTGTCGGCACCGTTGATCGCGGGAACCAGGCGCTGCTTCGAGCCGCGCCCGCGCGAGCCTTTCCCAAATCGGACATGCAGTTTCCCGAGCGTGCCGAGATCGGGCCGCCAGTCGCGAAGATCGAGTTTCGTGCTCTCCGTGATCCGCAGCCCGACTCGCCGCCACAACGACGCCGCGAAGTAGTTCCGCGCCGCCGGGAGAAATCGCCGCTCATCCTGCAACGAAGCCGCCCAGCCGCCGAAGAGTCGGTCGACCTCCGCGTCCGAGGGCGGGACGCGGACTTTGCCGAGCGACGAACCCGATTGCCGGTTGTACTCATCGATGGGCTGCTCGATCACCCACCCGGTAAGCGCGTTGATGTCGGCCTGATACCGACTGATCGCAAAGTCGAAGAACTGGGCGATCACGCCCGCTTTGCCCGCACGCGTCGAAGCCGCAAGACCCGCTCGGCGAAGCCCGGCAAGAAACGCGTCCGCGTCGGCGGGCTTGACCTGCCACAGCGGGATATTCACGTGCGAACGGAGCTCGAAGATCGCTGTTCGTGAGTGCGAGATGTAAGCGTCGCTGAGCCCAGCTGCGGCCATCGCGAGCGCGTACTGGTCGATGATCTCCTGCTCAAAGTCCGCAGCATCTTCCTCGGACCGCCACCCGCGAGCGGTCCCGATACTCCGAACGACAGCGAGGCTCATCAGCCCGCTACTTCAGCAATCCTGACCATGCATCAAGAATACGCCCGAATCGTCAGGAATCGTGATGGTTTGTCAGGAATCTTGATCCGGCGTGGCTTCGTTGATACAGCGGGCAGGACGCACCTGAATCACATGGAAGCAACTCACGAAGACGCGGGAATAGAGACATAGCGACTAGGTTACTTACGTGACAATGAGGGTTCGTTGTGTTCTCTGTCACAGTCCACGCCGTGGCCTTCTTGTTCAAGACCGTCGATGTCTCCCTGGTAACTGAACACCCCGTACCGTGCACCACAGGTGAAGCACTCAGATGAGCTGAAACTGTAGATCTCGACGATCTCGTCACAACAAGAGCACTGAACATGGAATTGCCCACAGGAGTCGCAATGACCTGCCGTGATTCCGTCAATCTTTTGGAAGTTGACTTCGCCGAAGTGACAGTTTTCTACTGTGCAGTTCCCAAACACAGCTTCCTCGACAATCTCGGAAAAGTCGACCGCATTGGAATTGAAAAAGCCTTCCAGATCCTTCAAGGTTTGCGCGCTGCGCTCCGCGACGCGAACGATGTCGCTTATGTCTCTCAAAGTAATGCTCGGGTTGCGGCTGGCTTCTGCTCGACGTCTAGCCGGTTCAGTAACGCCATTCGTTGCGTACAAGATTCCGTGAGAGCAACCAACGTCGATGAGTTTTCCGACAAACTCGTCAATCTTGCCGATCCCAAGTTTGTTCTTGTACTGCTTGCACTCAATGATGAGGTCAATCTGCGCGTCAGCTACTTTCTTACCAGCCGTCGCATCAAGTTGTCGTTCGACCCCGGAGAACACTCCGACAGACCTTTGATCATGATGTACTTCTGCATGCGGGTCTAAGTTCTTTATCGTTGTCACGACATCTAGTTCAAATTGTCGCCAAGCTGGGGTTGCCTTATCTTCTACGAGCTCAGCGTCGTCGTCAGTCGTCTTCTCGCCTTGGATACTCCGGGACTCTTCAAACACACGACCTATTGTTTCAAACCTAAGTCCCTTTGTGCTCCGGTCAATCCGCAGGCTTCTTCTCCGCTTCAGCAGGCCCTGCACCAGCACTCGCTCCGTTAGGTATTCGCAGGCAGGAGCGTACCTATCCCTCGATTGATTCACCATGAACGAGGGAGCAGCACTGATGGACACGATCAACGAGCTGGCAGCAGATGAGCGCACCGCGAGGATCATCCTCGCAGTCGCGTCCGAACCAGGCGATACGGTGACGGGGCGGATGGTCCGCGCTGTCGGTGCATCCGAGACGGTCGCCCGCGCCCTCGCCGATGAGGTTCCGGTCGGGCCGGACGGTGACACCTGGCAGCGACGCCTCGCACCACGCCTCGACGCTGCACACATCCAGCGGGTGCTTGCTGAGACGGAGCAGCACGGGATGCGGGTGCTGATCCCTGGCGATGCCGAATGGCCGGCCGGGGTCGACGCGCTCGGTGATGGTGCACCGGTGGCGTTGTGGGCGAAAGGCGACACCGGGCTGCTGAGCCGGCCGGTGTGGGATCGCCTCACCGTCACCGGTGCCAGGGCGTCCACCGCTTACGGGGAGCACGCCACGACGGAGTTGGTGCAGTCTGCGGTCGCCGACTCCCGTGTGGTGTTTTCGGGCGGCGCGTATGGGATCGATGGCGCGGCGCACCGTGCCGCACTCGCCTCCGATGGTTCAACGGTCACGGTGCTCGCAGGCGGCCTGGATCGGCTGTATCCGGCAGGGCACACTGATCTGCTGACCCGTATCGGTAAGGAGGGCTTGTTGTTGTCGGAGTTGCCGCCGGGGGCTGCGCCGACGAGGTGGCGGTTCCTGCAACGCGGACGGCTTCTCGCCGCGCTCTCCGGCACCGTCCTCATCGCAGAAGCCGGCTACCGTTCCGGCACCCTCCACACCGCCGCCCGCGCCTCAGAGCTCGGCAGGCCGGTCGGTGCGATCCCCGGCCCGATCACCAGCGCATCGTCCGCGGGGTGTCACCGCCTGCTGCGGGACGGCCTCGCCGCGGTGGTGACTGGCTATGACGATGTGCGGGAGTTGCTGCAGGGGGTTCGTGACCGGGCTCACCGTGCCGTGCGGGAGCGGGCGGGACTCGAGTCCGACCCGCTCGATGCTGGGCCGCCGGCGCAGGGTCGGGATTTGCGGGGGCCGGTGTTGTGAGGCGGGTGGTGCACCTGGTGTGAAGGCGGCCGGCTCTGGTCGCTGATGAACACACACCAGGAGGTATCTCGTGTCAGGATCACTCGCCCACATCACGCAGCCTGAGGCTGCGCCACCCAGAACGGGGGTGCGGCGCTGGCTGTCAGCACTACTCGCGCTCCTGGTCATCGCGGGTTCGTTCGCGCTCGGCCCCCAGGCTGCCCATGCGGGCAGTGAAGGGGTCGGGTACTGGTCAGATGGTGCGTTCCTCGGCGCGTACAACACGGATGTGGACGGCCGGCAGGCGTACTGCGCGGACTTGGACGCGGACCCGCCCTACGGCAACACGTCGGGGCCGGAGCGGATCACCGCGTTGGATTCGCTGTCGCGGCAGCAGCTTGCCGAGTTGAACTATGTGATGGACCGGTGGGGGCAGTCGGGCGACCCGAACGTCACCGCCGCTGTCGCGCTGCATGTGTGGTCGGTGGCAAGCCCTGGCCGATATAACTCGCACGGCATGTCCGGTGACGACTACTACGTGGCCCGAGCCCCCGCGTCGGAGCGGGGCGCGATCCTCGCGAACCTCGCCGCGATGCGGCAGGAGGCCGCAGTGAACGCGGTCACCGACCCGTCACTGTCGCTATCGCTGGAGATGTCGGATCAGTACGCGGGAACCCTCACCGTCGCCACTCACCCCGCAGGGCTCACCGGTGCTGCGACCTTGTCCGATGCGGTCTTCGCTGACGGCTCCTCCGCGCGCACGATCGGTACCGGGGCGCACCCGATCACCGGCACCCCCGCAGACGGTGTCCCGTCCTACCGGGTCGGCGCGTCAATGAGCATCGATGCAGCCGGGTATGGTGCGGCGCTTGATCTCTACACGACCCCTGGGAAGCAGCGTTTGATCGCCGCCGTCGCCGGGTCATCCACCGGGTTGTCGGCGTCGGCGGAGTCGCCGCTGATCGAACTGGATTTCCAGCCGGAGATCACCACCCAGGTCGCCTCCCGCTACGTCGCTGAGGGTGATGCGTTCGTGGATGGGCTCACCGTGTCGGTGTCGAAGGGCACCTGGATTCACCTGGGCGGCAACCCGATTGAGGTGACCGCGACCGGAACCCTGTATGGGCCGTTCGATGAGCAGCCTGCCGAAGCCGACACCCCACCTGCCGGAGCGCCCGTCGCAGGCGTCGAGACGGTGACGTTGACGGGTGCAGGGTCGTATACGTCGCCGGGCACGATCGTCGCGCCGGAGTCGGGGTTCTACACATGGGTGTGGAGCATCGACAAGACCGTGCACGGTGAGAACGCGAAGTACCTCACCGACTCGTTCACCGACCGCTTCGGCCAGGTCGCAGAGACATCGGTAGTGCCGTTCCAACCTGAAGCTGTCTCCCAGGCGGATCAGCGTCTCGCTGTCCCCGGCGACGCACTCACGGACACGATCACCGTGTCAAGCAGCAATGGTGCGTGGCTGAAGAAGGACGGCGCTTTCATTCCGGTGGTGTTCGAGGGCACCGCCTATCAGGTGCCCGGCACGCTGCCCCCGGCGCGGAACTCCGGCATCGACCCGAACGCGGTGCCGCTCGGCACCGTGACCGTCACCGCCGACGGTCCCGGCGTGTACACGTCCCCGCAGGTGGTTGCGCCGACGAGTGGGTTTGTGACGTGGGTGTGGGAGGTTCGGAAGACTACGCAGCCGGAGTGGGTGCGCGACTACCTCGCGAACGACTGGCAGGACGAGTACGGAATCAGTGTGGAGACGACGTCGGTGCGGTGGCCGGTCACGGTGACCTCGCTGATGCGGGAGTACAACGTGCACCCCGGCGGACGCGCCTTCGACGTGATCACCGTCACAGGGTTCCCGGCGAACCACGGCGATTTCACCGGCGACGGCTACTGGAACGCCGACGTCGATGAACTCCATCACACCGTCTACGGCCCCTTCGCCACCGACACGGAACTCACCGATGATCTCGACCTCACCGGCGCGCCGGTGCTGACGGAGCTGATGACGCCGGCACGCAATGGCGTCTACAAGCTCGGGTACACGGACGAGGACAAGATCGTGCCGACCGAGCCCGGCTTCTATGTTCTCGTCACCACCTTCGCTGGCGACGACCGCGTGCAGCCGTATGCGTCGTCTCCGGCGGACGTGCTGGAACGCTTCTACGTCCCACCCACCGGCACCGACATCCCCGTGAGTGTGGTGACGCAGGCGACACCGGAAGCGTTCGTCGGCGAACCCTTCTCTGACACCGCGCTCGTGCAGGGCACCAGCATTCCCGACGGTGCCTATCTGGTGTTCCGCGCCTACGGACCCCACCAGGCAGACGCCGGGCCGGTGTGCGAGGCACCGTTCTACGAGAGCGAGGAGATCCCGGTCACCCAGGCCGGTGTCTACCTTTCCGGCACCACCACCGTCACCGAGCCGGGAAACGTGTACTGGGTCGAATCCCTCTACAACGCCGACGGCGAGATCATCGCCGAGGGTGTCTGTGGGGCGCCGGGCGAGACGACGGTCGTGAAGGAGCAGCCGGAGGAGCTGATCGTGAAGACGAATGCCGTGGCGACCGTGCAACTGGGTGATCCGGCGCATGATGTCGCGACCGTCACCGGCACCGTCCCCGACGGGGCACGCCTGGTGTTCGAGGCGTACCGGCAGGACGGCGACACCGCGAGCTGCACCCCGGAAGAACTCGTCTTCACCTCCACCGTGATCGAGCTGGATGGTCCGGGTGAGTATCGCTCCGACGAGGTGATCTTCGAGACGGTCGGTACTTACTACTGGGTGGAGACCGTCACTAATGAGGACGGCACGATCCTGCACCGTGGGGTCTGCGGCGCACCAGATGAGACCACCACCGTCACCGACACCCCAGACGAGCCAGGGACACCGGGCACTCCGGGTGAGCTTGCGCACACCGGCGGCGGCGACTGGTGGCCGATCGGTCTTGCCGGTGGCCTGATCGCCGCGGCCACCGGTGGGGTGCTGCTGTTCGGTCGTCGCCTCGCGATCGCCCGCGAACGCGCCGGATACGTCCGCGACGATGACCTGTCATTCGAGGAGTTCAAGGCCCAGTTCGAGGAAGCAAAGGAGGACTAACCACAGACTGCCGACCCGCCAGCACCCCCACCACTGCGGGTCGGCACGGGAGGGCAGGAACCCCCCCAGGTTCGTGCCCTCCCACCTGCGTTCCGGGGCAGTGCGAGCGCACCTGCATGGCGACACCACCGCACTCCACCGAGAGGAACCCCTGTGACACCGAGGCCCCGCTACCGCCGCACCCACCCCGACCGCCAACCCCCGAAAGCGCCGAAGCCACCGAAGGCTGAGCCCGGTGGACCGGTCGTCCTACCCGTGGTGGAGTTCACCATCACCGCTGACGGTGCGATGACGGTCACCGTGGACGGGGTGGCGCACATGCCTGCGCCGTTCGCCCCGGGATGGCGGCGCGAAGCGTTCCCGACCATCCTCGACGCCCTCACCGCCCGATACCGGTCGCCACTGCGGGTGCAGGTACACGAGGCAGACGGGTCAACCTTCACCGACATCATCACCCCACCCCGCGAACGCCCCACCCCGAAACCCTGGGAGACCCAACCACCTGTGGCTGTGGTGTCGCCTCCGGTGCCAGCCGCGCAGCCGGTGCTGCACCAGGTGGCAGGGGCAGGGTTCGTGCCGGGTGAGGATGTCGCCGTCGCGATCATCCACGCCCACACCGACGCCAGCAGCGACGGCACCGCCCGCACCCTCCTCACCGCAGAGCAAACCGCGCTTGCGGTGACGAGTGAAGTGATCCTCCTCGGTCGCATCTCCGGCACCCTCAGCATCGGGAGAATCCAATGAGTACGCCGCGGCAGGGTGGTGCGCTTGGGGATGAGCTGGCGAACCTCGGCATCATCGCCCTCATCAGCGCCGCCGTCCTCGCGGTCATCCTCCGTGTTGCGGGAACGATCACCGCCTGGGCTACCGGGATTACTCAGCCTGCTGGCGGGATTGAAGCCGGCCTCGGCGTGCTCCTGAACCCCGCCGACCCAGGTAGTGCGCTCGGTGCCGACGGGTTGAACCCGGTGGCGTACTGGGTCGTCGCCGGCATCCTCATTGTCGCGGTTGGTAGTGCGGGGTGGTGGGTGTGGCGGTTCTTCCGTGAGCAGTCACGGCAGACGAAGGTCGACCCCTACCGGATCGTCGGGATCGCCACCCGCACCGATGTCACCACCGCGGCATCAGAGAAGGCACTGCTGCGGCGGGCAGGGCAACTCCGCCCCTCCATTCAGCAGCCTGCTGTCACCGATGTCGGCTACCTCCTCGGCGCATCGAGGAACGTAAACGTGTGGGCGAGTGTGGAGGACTCGATCCTGCTGATCGGGCCACCACGTTCGGGGAAGGGACTGCATGTGGTCATCAACGCGATCCTCGATGCCCCCGGCGCGGTCGTCACGACCTCCACCCGCCCCGACAACCTCACCGCCACTCTCACAGCACGCCGTGCGGAGGGGCGACCGGTGGCGGTGTTCGATCCGCAGCACCTCGCCGAAGGCATCCCCGCAGGCTTACGGTGGTCACCAATCCGAGGATGCGAAGACCCGCTGACAGCGATGATCCGCGCCACCGGACTCGCCGCCGGCACCGGACTCTCCGCAGGTGGCGTCGAAGGCGGTGACTTCTGGGAAGGGAAAACCCGCACCGCACTCCAAGCACTCCTCCACGCCGCCGCCCTCGATCACCGCACCCCTTCCGAGTTGTTCCGGTGGACCCTCGACCCTGCCGCCGCGTCGGATGCGGTCGCGATCCTCACCGCGAACCCGCGGGCGGCGACGGGGTGGGCGGATTCGTTGCAGGCGATGATCGACTCAGACCCCAGAACCCGCGACTCCATCTGGCAAGGCGTCTCCCTCTCCCTTGCCGCCCTCGCCGACCCCCGCGTCCTCGACGCGGTGAGCCCCGGACCGGAGGAGCGGTTCGATCCGGAGGAGTTTCTGCGCAAGCGCGGCACCGTGTACCTACTCGCGACGGGTGCCGGGGCGAACAACAGCGCCGCGCTGGTGTCGGCATTCGTGGAAGACCTCGTCGAAGCCGCACGCCGCCTCGCCTCCAGATCACCCTCAGCCCGCCTCGACCCGCCCCTGCTGCTCGCGCTGGATGAGATCGGCAACCTCGCCCCGCTCCCGTCGCTCCCAACGTTGATGGCCGAAGGCGGGGGCACGGGGATCACGACCATGCCGGTGCTGCAATCGCTCGCGCAGGCGCGGGAGAAGTGGTCCGATAACGCGGCCGGCGCGATCTGGGACGCCAGCATAGTGAAGATCATCCTCGGCGGTGCATCCAACTCCCGTGACCTTCAAGACCTCACCACCCTCATCGGGGAACGCGACGAGATCACCGACTCCACCACGATCGGCGACCACGGCTCTCGCACCGCGCAGCGTTCCATTCGTCGGGTGTCGATCATGCCGCCCGACGTGATCCGCACCCTCCCATTCGGCACCGGACTGATCCTGCTGCGCGCCGCACCGCCGATCGTCGCGAAACTCCGGCCCTGGACCCGCCGCAAGGACGCGAGCGAGCTGCAGGGTCAGCGGCGGGCGGTGGAGGAACTGCTGCAAGCCGGCACCCCAGCACCCGGGAGTGATGAGGGGCCGGTGGGCGCACCTGAGTGACAGAGCACCCCGACCGGGGTGCCGTCATCACGAGGAGTGTCCCATGGCTATCCACACGCAAGAGTCCCTGTCCGGGTTCATCGCTTCCGAACCGCACCTGTCGACCACCGAGAAAGGTGACGCGCGACTGTTCGTCAAGATCGGGCAGGAACACTACCGCCGCGAAGACGACGGCTCGTTCACGCAGACCGAGACCACATTCCACGACCTCGTCGCGTTCCGGAAGACCGCCGAACGCGCCCACCAGCGCTTCGCCAAAGGCGACAAGTTCATCGCCGAAGGCTACACCCACCACTACGACCGTACCGACGACAACGGGCAGGCCGTCAAGGTCGAAGAGTTCGTCGCGAAGAAACTGGGCCACGACCTCGCCCGCACCCGCTACACCGTCGACCGCCCCCGACGCACACCAGCAGCCGACTCACTGGACGCAGGGCTCGAGGACGCTGCACTGTCCACGGACGCCCCGCGTCGCGCGTCCGCGGGCGCCTCAACGGTCGGGAGGTGAGGTCGGATCATGGTCGATGAACTGCCCGGCACCGGCGAAGTTGATCCAGGTGAGGTGGCGGAGGACGAGTTCGATGAGAGCTACGACCCGGACTCCGACACCTCCGCCGTTGAGGACGACGCAGCGGGCCCGCCGGGGCCGGTGAACTGGAATCTCCTCACCGCCGACGCCGCAGAAGAAGAATGGCTCGCGCTCAACGAATGGGTGCACTGGCTGCGCCACACCTACGGCCTCCCCGTCGCCGTCGTTCCGCCGTTCTGGCACCGCCACCCGGCCTTGGTGTGGGAGCTATCTGCGTTACACATCCACTGGCTGTGCGCGATCCACCCCGAAGCCAAGGGCAGCGCGATGCTCGTGTGGCATCGCGACTTCATCGAAGCCCAAGAACGCCTCCGGCACTGGACCGCAGCCTGCGGCACGCGCCTGACCACCGACCGCCCCACCCGCCGCATCGCCTGGCCCGGAGAACCTGACACCGACCCCATCGAAGACATCGTCATCCCGAACCGCGAGGAAGACTTCGTTGAGTACATGCACGCCGATGTGGAAGCACGGCGGCGTGCAGAAAACGCCTTCTACCGCGGAATAGTGAATGAGTTGGGATGAGCGAGGCTGTGTCGTGCCCTACAGCTGCCGAAGTGGCCGGCCTCATCCATCCCGGTGACTACGCTGAGTTCGGTGCGGGGTGGCGAGCTGGTGTTGCAAGTCGCAACGCCGAGCCCGCACCGGCTGAAGTAATCGAAGACCTAGCTCTCTTCCTTGATTCCGCGGCCTTCGTGACGAGGATCAACGCACCGGAGTGATCTTGATCCGTTCTTCGATGGGTCCGCGTCCAGGCAGAGCATTGATCTGTTGAATCACGCGGCGCAAGTAGTTCCGGCGTTCCTTGATTCCTTTGCTCTCCCAGGAACGAATCACGTCCGGACCGTCGGAAATCATCAACTCGTCCGACTCGACTGCGTCAACTCGGCGTTGGAGGGAATCGATGCGAGCCTGCGCGTCCTCAAGCAGCCCGAGGAGCACCGTCACCATTGCCCCTTTGTAAGTTCCCGTTCCTTGCTTCACTAAGAGTGCGTTCTTCTCAGCGGTTGCTTCATCGAGCTGCGTGAGGAGAGCATGTACCTCATCATCTGTCCGTGCCATTTTTCGTCTCGCGCGGGCCTTAGCCAGAGCATCATCGGTGATCTGGGAGAAGAACCACCCCAAGACATATGCTTCAGCTTTCGTTGCACTGACGGTGCAACTCCCGGGGCAGTTTCCCGCTCCACGGTGCCGGTTAGTCATGCAACGGTACGCATACTCTGTTTCCGAGTACCCACCGGCTCGTGTCCGTTTCTTCTGCAAGCCGTACAAGCGTCCACCGCATTGGCAGTACAAGAGTCCTGTCAGGAGCCACTCGTGCGACCCCCAGGGCTTCCGTGCTTTGGATGTTTTGGCTTCTTCCAGCAATCGGCGAACACGCAGCCAGGTGGAACGGGAACACACTGGCTCTTGGGAGATCACGGGTTCACCATGCGAGTCCCGAGCGATGTAGTCAAGAAGGTCAAGCTTCACTCCGCGCTGATGTTCAGGTACCTGGCGCATCCGGTACCCGATCATGCGCGGTGAAACCAATGAGCGGTAGATCGTTGCCTCGTACACATATGCTCCTGATGCAGTCGTGATCCCATAGCACTCCGCCCAGTAACGGCCAATCTGAGCCAGGCTCTTCCCAGCCAGAACCATGTCGACTGCATCCTTCAACGCCTGATGTTCGACGGGATGAGGGATGAGCCGAATCCCTGTACGTCCCAACTCATCTGTGACTCGTGGCCCGGCCACCCAGCCGAACGGCGGTGTGCCGCCGTGATGGAAACCAGCCTCAGCGAGATGTCGTTTCGACGCGAGCTGCCGCTCGCTCATCGAGTCAGTCTCAACTTCGGCTAGCAGAGCTTTGATCCCCGTCACCAATTTCGCTCCCGCCGTCGCAGTGTTCAGTTCCTCGGTCGAATCCTGATGCGAACGCAGCAAAACGCTTGCGCGCTGACAGTCCCCGATCCACTCGATACACTTCGCCGCAATCCGATTCGTGCGGTCGAGTTTCCAGAATGCGACAGCCTTCACCTTCCCTGTTTTGATGTCGGAGTTGAGCTGACGCCAACCATTCCGTGTTTTCACCGCCGACGAGCTGGCGGAGTCGTTGTCGATGTACTCGCCCATCACCGTCCAGCTGCCCTCTACCGTGAGCATTCTGATCAGATCAATCCGCTGCCGCTCAATCGCGTCTGCTTTGTCCTTGTGATACTTGGACAGACGCAAGTACAGGTAGATCGGCTGCGTTCCCGGTCTCGGTGTCTCCGGGCCGGTGTGAACGAACGTCGGGTAGACGACTGATCGCGTAGCGCGACCGGGTCGAGCGTTCGGGCCTGGGCGGCGTTCCATGGTGTGCATTGTTCCTCCTTAGCTAAGGAGGTGTACTTTCCATCCCCCGACTCGTCAAGAAACAGCACTCCTCCGCTCGCCCTTGCGGCCGCACCCGGGCGAATCAGGCGGCTTCCTCCGCCGACGAGTGCCGCGGCGGTTGCAGTGTGGTGCGGTGCTTCAAACGGCGGCCTCGTGGTCAGCGATCGCCCGACCGGCAGTCCGCTTAGTGATCTGATCGAGGCAACCTCGAGGGCGGATGCCGAATCCAGATCAGGGAGCAGTCCCGGCAGCCGCTCCGCAAGCATGGTCTTGCCGGAGCCCGGCGGCCCGAGCATGAGCACGTGATGGCCGCCTGCAGCAGCGGCAATCATCGCCTCAATCGCGTCGGAATTCCCGATCACTTCTGATAGATCGGGCGAGGGACCCGCTTCAACTTCAGCAGTCTTCAAGGTGAGAGCCTCTACCGGCACCGGCTCAAGTTGAGCGCCATGCCAAATAGCGGCCTCGCGGAGGGAGGCAACCGGAATGACTCTGACCCCTGGTACGAGCTCGGCTTCCGAAGCATTGCCGCTCGGAACCATTACCGAGTCGAAACCGGCTGCCACAGCCGCTGCCACGGCTGGCAGCACGCCAGGGATCGGTCGAAGCCTCCCGTCGAGGCTCAACTCTCCCAGGTGGACTATTCGATCTGCAGACTCCCGATTTATTACGCCCGCCGCTCCCATTGTGGCGATCGCGATCCCAAGGTCGAATCCCGATCCATGCTTTGGAAGTGCGGCGGGAGAAAGGTTGACGGTGAGCCGCCTGCTCGGCAGGCTGATTCCGGAATTTGCGGCCGCGGTCTGCACACGGTCGCGCGATTCGCCGAGCGCGGCATCGGGCAATCCGATGATTACGAAGCTCGGTAGTTGCGAAGAGTAGTCGGCCTCAATTTCGACAATGGAACCGTCGATTCCGAGCAGGGCAACCGCCCGCGTTCTGCTCACAGGCATTAGCGCAGCCCCCGCAAGTGCTCGATTTCGGGCTCGACTTCGCCCGCCCAGTGAACGGCGACTCCGTCGATTCGGTACGGCCCGCTTTGGTCGGGGTTTGCTTCTCGCCAGGCTCCGGCGAGCTTTCGCAGCCGATTGAGCTTTGCCGCAGTTATTGCCTCGAACGGATGACCGAACGCTGTACTCGACCTCGTCTTGACTTCCACAAAAACGGTTTCCCCGCCTTCGCGGGTTACCAGATCGACTTCGCCCTGGCTGCATCGCCAGTTGCGATCGAGAATCTCAAACCCCGCGCGCTCGAGATAGTGCGCGGCGAGGGATTCGCCCAGTCGTCCGAGTTCGTCTTTAGCCGCCATGCCCTGAGACTCGCGCAGTCGACGCCGTTACGAAGCCTGGATCGAACAGTCAGTGACAGAAGCGCCAGAAGGCTATTTGTGGAGGAGCCGAAGTCGGCTAAGCACCGCCGCCCATCCCGAGTCAGGCGCTCAGATAGACCTTTCGCAAAGTCTCGGTCACGGTCCAGACGGTGCGCTGGCCTTCACGGAGCCGTCCGACAACTCCGGGCGCCAGCTCAATCGACGAGCCACCCTCAAAGCTCAAAGTGGCCCTGCCGGCGAGCACAATGAAGACCTCCTCCACCTCGACATCGGTGGAGGTCCCGGGCGAATGCTCCCAAACGCCGAATTCGATCCCGTTCAACTCCCCGAGTTCGGCCGAACCCGACCGCGGAGCACCAGACAGGACCTGATCGGCGGGTATCGGCTCGAGCTCGACGTCGATCTCGAGGGCGCGAGTGAAGTCTGCTGCAGAGAAAGCCGGGGTACTCGAACTCACGAGTCGAACCCGAGGCCGACGGCATCCAGAGTACGAAGCACGAGGTTCCGCCTGCCCCTATTGTGGTCTGCCCGATTGAGCGCCCAGCGAGAGACCTCGACTCCGATCCAGGCGAAGGGCTCAGGCGGGAAGGGAATCGGCAGCGACTTGACCATTTGCAGCTCAGTGCGCTCGGTTTTCTCACCGGAAAGCTGGTCGAGCATGACGTTTGCGGCAAACCGCGTGCCGGCGACCCCGAGGCCGGTGAAGCCCGCAGAGTGCGCTACCCGGCCGTCGCGGCCGTGGCCGAAGAAGGCGGTGAAGCGGCTGCAGGTGTCGATCACACCCGCCCAGCGGTGCGTGAACCTGATTCCCTCCAGTTGCGGGAAGGTCGTGAAGAAGTGGCTCGCGAGCATGCGGTGCGAGGCCGGTCTGTCTTCGTACTTCTTCTTGATCTTGCCGCCGAAGTGGTAGATCGCGTCGTAGCCGCCGAAGAGGATTCGGTTGTCTTTCGTTAGCCGGTAGTAGTGGAACTGGTTAGCCGTATCGGCTACACCCTGGCGGTTCTTCCAGCCGATCGACTTCAGTTGCTCGGCGGAAAGCGGCTCGGTCATGAGCACGTAGTCATAAACCGGCACGGTGTGCAGTCGGTAGCGCTTGAGCAGGGCGGGGAACGCGTTCGTCGCGAGGGCAACTCGCTGGGCGCTCAACTGGCCGGAGGCGAGCTTGACTGTGACAGGGCCAGTGGATTCGCTCTGGACATCCTTCGCGACGGTTTCTTCGAAAATATCGACTCCGGCATCGGCGCAGGCGCGGGCGAGTTCCCTTGCCATCTTGCCGGGGTGGATCATTGCCGTGTCCTCGAGCGCCCAAAGTCCGGCCAGATAGGTGGGGCTTGCGATCTCCGCCTGAATTTGCTTCTCGTCGAAGTACCTGAGACCCTCTGTGCCGCGTTCCTCCTCGAGTTCGGCCACCTGGTAGGGCTCTACCGCAACCGCGAGCGCTCCGGTGCGCTCGAAATCGCAATCGAACCTCAGCCGCTTGACTTCCTTCTCGATCTCGTCGAGATTCTGCAGGCCGAGTTCGTCGAGTCGGGCCAGTTCCTTCGGGAACCTTCTCGAGCCGTTCTTCTCGCCGTGGGTGAGGGTCGCCTCGGCGAATCCGCCGTTTCGACCGGATGCGGCCCAGCCGATTCTCTTCCCCTCAATCAGAGCGACGGTACGGTTCGGGTCGCGCTGCTTGGCCTGCAGGGCCGTCCAGAGGCCCAGGAAGCCGCCGCCGACAACTACGAGGTCGTAGTTTGCGCTGCCGCTGAATTTTGACCACTTGGGGCCATTCGCATCCTCAATCCAGAAGGTTGCGAGTTTTGAACCCTTTAGCGAGTCGTCAATGACTCGCGAATCCGGCACCGAACGTTCAAAAGCCGTTGGTTCCACAGATATCACCTGTATCCCTGATCAGTCGTCGAGGGCGAGTTCCTTCGGCAGCTCGAGCTCCTTTGCTCCGAGCTCCTCGACATTTACATCCTTGAAAGTCAGGACTCTGACCGACTTCACGAAGCGATCCGAGCGGTAAACATCCCAGACCCACACGTCGTGCATCGTCAATTCGAAGTAGAAGTCGTGGCCGACATCCTGACGTACGAGTTCCACCTCGTTGGCCAGATAGAAGCGCCGCTCGGTCTCCACCACATACCGGAATTGAGACACGACATCCCGATATTCGCGGAATAGAGCGAGCTCAACCTCCCGGTCGTAGTCTTCGAAATCGTCATCGTCCATTGCCTGTCAATCCTAGGCGCTGGAGTGACCGGCCGCAGGTGGTCAGACCGAGCCGAGCCAGCTCAACCGGTGAAGTTTAGAGGGACCCAACCGGCGGATTGCCTCGAAGTGCGCGGCCGATCCGTAGCCCTTGTTCTTCTCCCAGCCGTAGTCCGGATGCCGCACGGCCGCTTCTACCATGAGTGAGTCTCGGGTTACTTTGGCGATGACGGATGCCGCAGCCACCGAAGCGCAGTCCCGGTCAGCTTTGACTCTGGGCAGCACCCCGAGCCGGCCCGCCAGTTTCGGTCCCAGCCAGTCATGGCTGCCGTCGAGGATGAGAACGCAGGAGGAAAGATCCACCCCGCCCGCTTCGATCTCGTCGATCGCGCGGATCGCGGCCGCCGCGAGGGAATCGATGATCCCTTCGCGGTCCACCTCAGCGGCACTCGACATCCCGACTGCGAGTCCTGAAGACCAGGATCGAAGGCTCGGAATCAGGGCTTCACGCTTTGCCGGGCTCAGGAGCTTCGAGTCTCGGAGGCCGTTGGGGATCTTCTCTTCAATCGCACAGTCGTGACCGATTGCGAAAAGTCCAACAGCCACCGGACCGGCAATTGCCCCGCGGCCAACCTCGTCGCAGCCGAGAACAAGCGAAGCGCCAGCCCGCAGCAATTTGATTTCAAACTGAAGGTCGGGGGCTGGCTGGACCACTAGTTGTCCTTATCCTCCACACCGGCGAAGACAGTGGGGTAGTTATCGAGCCAGGTCCACCTGGACATGGGCCAGCTGATCACAAAGGCCTTTCCGACCACATTCTCAATCGGGACGAAGCCCTTGCCCGGTTTATTGGTGTTGTAGCGGGAATCCGCCGAGTCATAGCGATTATCGCCCATTACCCAAAGCGAGTCCTTGGGAACAGTCACTTTGAAGTCGGTTCCAGAGGCTTTGCTGACTCCCGCAGGAAGCTTGAGGTAGGGCTCGGAAAGCGGAACACCGTTCACCGACATCTGGCCGAACACATTGCAGCATTCAACAGTGTCGCCCGGAAGGCCGATGACTCTCTTGATCAGGTGGTCATTGCTGTCCGGCGCGCTCAGTCCGACCACCGAGAGCGCCCAGTCGATACTCCCGGCGAACCAGTTCGGCTCCGGTTCGTTTCGAGGGTTCAGCCAGCCGCCCGGATCCTTGAAGACGACGACATCGCCGTGCTGAATCGGCGTTAGCTTGGGGACCAGCTCGTTGACGATGATCCGATCGTTGATTTCGAGCGTGTCTTCCATTGAGCCGCTCGGAATGTAAAACGATCTGATCAGAAATGCCTTGATCAGAATCGAGATGACGATCGCGGCCACGAGAATTATGACCAGATCGCGGATGAACAGCCAGATTCCGCGGCCTTTGCGCTTCGGAGCGGCCGAACGCTCATGCCGTATCGGCAAATCTTCAGTCGTCATCGGGCCCCCGGGTTTCCGACAAGTCTAGGGCTAACGATTCCTGGCGCCTTCGCGAGGTTTACTGCGCGTCGCGCTTTTCGCGAATCTTGGCCTTCTTGCCGCGAAGGTTGCGCAGGTAGTAGAGCTTGGCCCGACGAACGTCGCCGCGAGTGACTACCTCAATGTGGTCGATGACCGGGGAGTGAACCGGGAAGGTACGCTCCACTCCGACCTGGAAGCTGACCTTGCGCACTGTGAAAGTCTCGCGAACGCCCTCGCCGGAACGGCGAATGACGATGCCCTGAAAGACCTGAATTCGAGAGCGGTTTCCTTCGATGATGTTTACGTGAACCTTGACGGTGTCGCCGGGACGGAAGTCTGGAATGTCTTCACGTAGCGACGCCTGGTCTACTGAATCAAGGATGTGCATTTTGTTTCGCTCTCTGCCTCGCCACAGGTCGACGGCGGCTTACTACCAGAAGGGAGATCGTGCTTTCAATTTGCCAGCCCCCCTGTGGCAGGGCCGTGCGGGCACAGTCGTCTATTCTGTCACACCAGACTGGGGCGCGCCAGTTGAGGCCGGAAGCGCCCGGTCGACTACCTGCACAGCTTCGGCATCAACTCGAATCGAGTCGAACCTTCCGAGAGTCAGCGAAATGCGATCCCTGGTTTCGGTGAGTAATTGCCAGACCATGGTCCAGAAGACTGCGAGCCCGACAACAACGGCGATGATGATTGTGACCGGCTGCGCTACGAGGCCCAGGAAGATCAGAGACAGGTACCAGGCAGAGAGAGCCAGGACATCCGTTTTGGAGAGCATTCTTGAGCGCCTGACCGACTTTCTGGCCATGGTCAGACCGAGAATCACAAGAAGGGTCAGAGAGAGAATCGGAGTCGCAATCAGCAGCGCTACGAGTCCCCAGCCGGGACCGGCAAGCTGAATTCCCCTGCCGATGAGCAGCCACAGCGGAAGAACTGCAATTGCCCAGAACTGCAGGTAAAAGAACAATCTGCGAAACCTCACGGCTAAAGATTACGCGCAGGTTGGTGAAGAATAGCTGAGTGATCGAATTGCGTACTCCGGCTGAAATCGAAGCCATGCGCCCGGCCGGGAAGTTTGTCGCCGAGGTACTGACCGCTCTCGCTGCGGCTTCGGATGTCGGGGTGAACCTGCTGGAGCTTGACGCTCTTGCCCACAGAATGATTCGCGAGCGCGGAGCGGAAAGCTGCTACATCGACTACCACCCCTCCTTTGGAGCAATGCCCTTCGGAAAAGTGCTTTGCACCTCGGTCAATGACGCGGCACTTCACGGTCTCCCCTTCGATTACGAACTTCAGGATGGCGACCTGGTGAGTCTGGATTTCGCGGCATCGGTCGACGGCTGGGTTGCAGACTCCGCACTTTCTCTCGTCGTCGGAACCCCGCGGCAGGAAGACCTTGATCTGATCGAGCTGGTTGAAACTGCCTTGAAAGCCGGAATTGCGGCAGCAGTAGCCGGCAACAAAATGGGAGACGTCTCAGCTGCTATCGGCGCTGTAGCGCGCTCTGCGGGGCTGGGCATCAACACAGACTTCGGCGGCCACGGAGTGGGCCACACCATGCACGGAGACCCGCACGTGCCCAATGACGGCAGGGCCGGTCGAGGCTACCCGCTCAAGCCGGGGCTCGTCTTTGCCATCGAGCCCTGGTTCATGCTCGGCACTGACGAGATCTACACCGATCCCGATGGCTGGACACTGCGCAGCGTCGACGGATCCAGAGCCGCGCACGTCGAGCACACGATTGCGATCACAAAGAGCGGTCCGATAGTCCTCACTGCGAGAGACTGAGTCAGACCGAACGTCGCTTAGCCTGAATCCATGACTTCCAAACGGAGCCCTGTCGAAGGACCCACTACTGCGGCCGGGATCGGCCCGGGCGCGGGCGAACGCAGCTCCGCTTTGCGCCAGACCCGCCCGCGCACGGAGGGCTGGACCCAGAAGACGGATGCAGAAGGCCGGCCCCTGCTTCAATTTGCGGCCCCGAAGCGCGGCAAGCCACCGACGCACCTGGCTGATTTGAGCCATGAAGATCGAGTGGCGGCAGTTCAGGAACGGGGATTGCCGGCCTTTCGGGCATCCCAGATTGAAAAGCACTACTTTCAGCACTTCACCCGAAACCCGGATTCGATGACCGATTTGCCGGCGGAGGGCCGGTCGGAACTCGTCCACCTCATGCTGCCGGCGCTACTGACCGAAGTGCGCCGAATTCAGACCGATGGCGGCGACACGATCAAGTTCCTTTGGAAGCTGCACGACGGCGCTCTCGTCGAGTCTGTGCTCATGCGCTACCCGGGCAGAATCACTCTTTGCGTCTCCAGTCAGGCTGGCTGCGGAATGAACTGCCCGTTTTGCGCCACCGGTCAGGCTGGACTGACTCGCAATATGTCTGCAGCCGAAATCGTCGATCAGGTGATTCAGGCCAATCGAATCATCGAAGACGGCGGCCTCGGCGACCCGAAGAAGCTCGGCCACGAAGGTGAGCGCGTTTCGAACATAGTCTTCATGGGCATGGGCGAGCCGCTCGCCAACTACAACCGGGTCATTCAGGCGATAAAGGTGCTCACCGACAAGAAGCACGGTATCGGAATGAGCGCGAGGGGCATCACGGTTTCTACCGTCGGACTCGTCCCGGCGATTCTCAAACTGGCCGAAGAAGGCATTCCGGTTACCTTCGCGCTCTCCCTGCACGCTCCGGATGACGAGCTTCGGGACGAAATGATCCCGGTCAATTCCCGCTGGAAGGTCGAAGAAGCGCTGGATGCCGCCCGCAACTACTTCGAGAAGACCGGCAGGCGAGTGTCGATCGAGTACGCACTGATCAAGGACATGAACGACCACGCCTGGCGAGCAGAGTTGCTCGCCGAGAAGCTCAATTCCCGCGGCAGAGGCTGGGTGCACGTCAATCCGATCCCGCTCAATCCGACCCCAGGATCAGTCTGGACTGCTTCAGAGCCCGCGGTTCAGGCCGAGTTCGTCCGTCGGCTTGAAGCGGCCGGGATTCCGACCACAATCCGCGACACGCGCGGCAAGGACATCGACGGCGCCTGCGGCCAGCTCGTTGCCACCGAGGCTGATCGCGCGGATGCGGCTCAGACCCCGATAGGAGTGTGACTAGAGCCAGCGCAGACTCCGATCGGAGTCTGACTTAGTAATTCGGCGCCTGAGCCGGCGCCTAGTCGAGCAGATCGGGTCGAACGCGCCGCGTTCGCTCGAGCTGCTGCTGCCTGCGCCACTGGGCTATGGCTCCGTGGTCCCCGCTTAGCAGAACCGGCGGCACTTCAAGGCCGCGCCAGCTTGCGGGCTTGGTGTAGCTCGGGTACTCGAGCAGGCCATCCGAGTGGGACTCTTCGACGAGGCTCTCTTCGTTCCCGATCACCCCGGGAACCAGCCGGCAGATCGCCTCGATCATTGCGAGGGCGGCCACCTCGCCACCGTTTAGCACGTAGTCGCCCAGGCTAAGACAGCGAACTTGCGATCTGGAGGCGGCGAACTCGACCACCCGCTCGTCGATCCCCTCGTACCTGCCACAACCGAACACGAGGTGCTTCTCGGCGGACAACTCCTTCGCGATCTGCTGATTGAAGAGCTCACCCGCCGGAGTCGGGAAAATCACTACCGAGTCCGGCGTCGCAATCGAATCCAGGGCCTCGCCCCACGGCTCTGGCCGCATGACCATTCCGGCGCCTCCGCCGTAAGGAGTGTCGTCGACGGTGCGATGCCGGTCATGGGTGAAGTCCCGAAGATCCCGGATGCCGAACTCGACTATTCCCTGCTGACTCGCCTTTCCGATGAGCGACAATTCAAGCGCGCCGAAATAGTCCGGAAAAATCGTGACCACGTCCACGCGCATGGAAGTCAGCATAGGCGCTGGGCTGGTTCAGTCTGCGGCTTCGGCGCCTTGAGCGCCGTCCGCATCAGACTCCGGCAGAGTCTCAAACAGCCCCATTGGCGGAGTGATGGTGACCACTCCGGCTGCAATATCGACCGAAGGCACAATGGCCTTCACAAAGGGGACCATGACTTCACCGTTCGCGGTCTCGATTACCAGCAGATCCTGTGCGGGAAGGTGCTCAAGCCTGCTGATCTTTCCAACTTCCGCGCCATCGCGAACTACTTTGAGCCCGACAAGCTGGTGGTCGTACCAGGCGTCTTCCTCCGGTTCCTCGGCGGGGTCTTCATCGATGAGCAGGATCGCCTTGATCATGCTCTCGGCTGTGGTTCGATCGTTCACTCCCTTGAAAAAAGCAACCGGATGCGAGTTGAACCATTTGAGTTCGTCTAGCTCGATCGTCTTGCCAAACCATGGCGAGGCTTCCGGCACCTGCAAATGGAATACCGCACCGGATTGAAACCTGCGATCGGGGTCATCGGTATATAACTCGATCTTGATCGCTCCCTTTAGGCCGTGCGCCTTGGTGAGTCGACCAACTCTCAGCCGATTGGCGAGCGGTTCCGGTTTAGGAGTAATCGGTATCCACCACGTCGACGCGAACCCGGCGCCCGTCAGCGAGGGCCGTAATCAAAGTGCGAAGAGCCTTGGCGGTGCGACCGGCCCGGCCTATTACCCGGCCGAGGTCGGCGGGATTCACGCTAACTTCGAGAACTTCGCCTTTTGAAGATTCCCTCGAAACGACCGAAACATCATCGGGATGATCCACGATCCCCTTGACGAGGTGTTCGAGCGCCGCGGCGAGCATTACTACTCTGCCTTGTCAGCTTCGGTCGGAGCCTCAGCTTCAGGTGATGCCTCTGCTTCAGGAGCAGCCTCGACCGCAGCCTCTGCCTCCGGTGCAGCCTCTGCAGGCGCTTCCGCTTCTGCGGCGGCTGGGGCTTCGACCTCGGCTTCTGCAGCAGGCGCCTCTTCGGTCTTCGCCGGCTTCTCGGCCTTCTCTGACTTCGGCTTCAGAACCGGCTTCTTCTTCTCATCGGCCTGGAACTCGGGCTTCGGTTCTGCAACCTTGACCGTGTTCTTGGCTCCCTTTTCACCCTTGAAGGTTCCCCAGTCTCCGGTGAGCTTAAGCAGAGCGAGCACCTGCTCGGTCGGCTGAGCGCCAACTCCGAGCCAGTACTGCGCGCGCTCCGAATTGATCAGAATTACCGAGGGGTCCTCGGTCGGGTGGTACTGGCCGATCTCTTCGATCACTCGGCCGTCGCGCTTGGTGCGGGAGTCCGCAACCACAACGCGGTAGTGAGGGGTGCGGATTTTTCCAAGCCGCTTCAGGCGAATCTTTACAGACACGTTTCTCCATTTGGTTTGTTCAGGATGTTGAACTGCCTGCCGTGCGCGTGGGGGCACTCGCGGCGAAAGCTCGATGGTTTCCTCGGTGACCGATAGAGGGTCAGGTCAGCCTCGGATTCGACTATCCATTGTGGCAGATTATTCGGCAGTTTGTGAAACAGAGCGAGACTTCGCAGCTAGCCTGCCCGATGAGTGCCACTGGCTATCCCCTGTTGCGATTGTGCTGGTCTCGCCAGGCCAGCCACTCTCTGGCCTTGCCCAGATCGTAATCCGGTCCGCTCACCTGCAGGGTGAAGAGAGTTACTCCGAGCTCTACTAGCTCATCGGCGACTTCCGGAGTGCGGTTTCGTAGTTCATTCGACACTTCGATTTCGCTCGTGTCTCGGCCGACATCCTTCCCGTGCTCAGCGAGAATTCCGAGCTTTCGCACCAGATCCTCTGGATCAGCAAAGGTGTGCCAGATGTCCGCGTGCTCTGCAACCATGCGCAGGGTCTTCTTCTCACCGCCTCCGCCGATGAGAATCGGAATCTTCCTGGTAGGAGCCGGGTTCAGCTTCTCCCAGCGGGATCTGATTCTCGGCAGCGCCTCGGCCAGGCCGGCAAGTCTGCTCCCTTTGGTCCCGAAGTCGTATCCGTATTCGTCGAAGTCCTTCTCAAACCAGCCGGCACCGGTACCGAAAATGAAGCGGCCGACGCCGCCGTTCGACTTCGCCGAGATGTGGTCAATCGTTCGCGCCATGTCTGCCTGGAGGTCCGCGTTCCGGTAGGCGCTGCAGTTCACGAGGCAACCGAGTTCAACGCCGGTTGTCTGCTCTGCCATTGCAGCAAGCATGGTCCATGCTTCAAAGTGCGCTCCGTCGGGGTCTCCAGACAGGGGGAAGAAGTGATCCCAGTTGAAGAGGATGTCGACGCCTGCCTCTTCGCACTCTGCTATCGCCTTGCGAATCGCCGGATAAGTTGCGTGCTGCTGCGCGAGCTGGATGCCGAGGCGCAGTTTGCGATTGGAAGTCATCGCTCCAGCCTAAGGTCTGTCGAGGCGATCACAGGAAGTAGCGAATCCAGACGTAGCCCCAGGCCATGAGAGTGCTCAGCAGGGTGACGATAATGCCGTACTTGGTGAACTCCCAGAAGCTGATCTTCTGGCCCGCTTTGGCGGCGAGCCCGATTGCCACAACGTTCGCACTGGCAGCCACAGCCGTTCCATTGCCGCCGAAGTCGGCTCCGAGGGCGAACGACCACCAAAGGGCCTGACCGGTCTGCGGATCGGAAATTTGAGCTACCAGTCCCTCGACTATCGGCGTCATTGTTGCGACATACGGAATGTTGTCGAAGAATGCGCCGAGGATGCTCGAACCGAACAGCAGCGCGGTGGCCGCTCCGAAGTAGTTGCCTCCGAAAGTGTCCACTACCCAGGTTCCGATGATCGAAATCACTCCGGTGTGCACGAGGCCGGCGACCATTACGAACAGCCCCATGAAGAATGCAAGTGTGTGCCATTCGACATCCCGCAGCACTCCGGGAATATCCGGCCTTGAGACCAGGACCATCACTCCGGCGCCAACCAGGGCGATTATTGATGGCTCGATGTGGAATACCGCGTGAAGGCCGAATCCTGCAATCACCAGGGCCAGGACTATCAGGCTTCGAGTCAGCAGTCTGAAGTCGGTAATTGCCGCCTTCGCGTCAAGCTCCATAACTTCGGCTACGTGGTCGGCGCTGAAATCGAAGGACTTTCTAAACAGGATCCTTGTAAGCAGCACGAACACCACGAAGATGATGATCACGATCGGGGCCATGTGAATCAAGAAGTCGTTAAAGGTCAGTCCCGCCCGACTGCCGATGATTATGTTCGGCGGGTCACCGATCAGAGTTGCCGCTCCCCCGATATTGGAGGCGAGAATCTCGGCGATTATGTACGGAGCTGGAGAAATGTTCAGCCGCGCGCAGACCACGAGAGTGATCGGCACTATGAGCATGATCGTGGTCACATTGTCGAGGAACGGCGATGCGATGGCGGTGATCGCCATGAGCATGACCATGAGCCGATACGGCCTGCCGCGAGAGGATTTCGCAGCCCAGATTCCCAGGAAGTCGAACACGCCGGTCTGTTTGATGATGCCTACGATCACCATCATTCCGAACAGCAGGAAGATTACGTTCCAGTCGATCCCTTCGTGCTCCGAAAAGAAGACCTGGGATCCGGGGATCAACCCCAGAACCGCCATCAGACCTGCAGCAATGAGGACAACTTTGACCTTGTCCACCTTCTCGGTCGCGATGAAAATGAAGGCGACTACGAAGATGGACAGCGCGAGAATGCCGCTCACAGGCTGATGCCCGGCGGCTGGCTGTTCCTTTGCGGCTCAAGAGAGTTGCCGCCTTCGCTGGGGGATCCGAGCTCAACGAACTTGCGCTCGAGATCCCCGATCCGATCCGAAATGGCGACGCTGTGCAGAATGCCGGCTACGTAGTCGGCTTCATCGGAATCGAGAACGAGTCGAGCAATTATCTCTTCGTGGTCATCGGTGTTCCCGTAAGCGAAGATTTGCCGACGGCCGGAACGTTCCACGAGTACCCCAAGATGTTGTCCATCTCGAGTTACCGCATGATGGATAAATCCGACACCAGGGACGGAGGTTCGTGAAACGTGCATAACCGGCTCCCTTTCTTTGACCGAAAGCTATTGCCCTTCCAGCCTGACTTGAGAGGGCTCCGGATGCCATCGGGGTCAACACCCATATTCATTGGGTGTAGACCACCCTTTTCACCTGCGGATGGTAGGACTGCCTGATTTACAGCGCGACAGATACAAGCAAAGCTGGATGGAAATGATTTCCGAAATGAACTACTGCAACTGGAGCGATCGATGATTCGACTGGACACCGGACGACCCATGCAATCGCTTTTCTGGCAACTATTCCTCATAAACGGACTGTTGTTTCTGGTCGGAACCCTGCTACTCGCCCTGTCTCCGGCAACCGTTTCTTCACCGCTCGTACTGACGGAGATTCCGGTACTCGCAATCGGGCTGACACTGATCCTCGTGGCAAACGCCCTGCTGATTCGCAGGAGCCTCGCTCCGCTCAAGGCTCTGACCTCAGTCATGCAGCGGGCAGACCTGCTGCACAGCGGCGACCGAATTTCGGAGTCGGACAGCGGAGAGTTTGAGGGACTGATTCGAACTTTCAATGAAATGCTCGATCGCTTCGAAGCCGAGAGCAGTGCAAGCGCCGCACACGCCCTCGCCGCGCAGGAAGGCGAGCGCCAGAGGATTGCCCGTGAACTGCACGATGAGATCGGGCAAAGTCTCACCGTCGCACTACTGGGTCTGAAGCGGGTTCTCGACCGTGCACCCGCAGGGCTGAAAGAGGATCTCCGCGCTGCGCAGGATGTCGTTCGAGGCAGCCTTGACGAAGTCAGGCAGGTTGCACATCGATTGCGGCCAGGGGTACTCGAAGACCTTGGACTGCACAGCGCTCTGGTTTCGCTGACCACCGAATTCGCAAGGTCAAGCGGAATCGAAGTCGAAAGGGTAATCGAATCCGAGTTGCCGGAGTTGAGTAACGAGGTCGAGCTCGTGCTCTATCGGGTCGCTCAGGAGTGCCTTACGAACGTAGCAAGGCACTCGAAGGCGACCCGGGCATCCCTCACTCTCTCCTGCTCGCAAAGGGAACTCACTCTCCAGATTTCAGATAACGGGATAGGTGGCGATTTCGCCGAAAGCGCGGGAATCAGAGGGATGAGGGAGCGCGCGATGCTAATCGGGGCAAGACTTGCAATCTCCGCGCTTCCAGAGGGCGGCACTGAGGTTCGACTGATCGTGCCGTTTGGTCAGGGGAAGGGATAGAAGCAAGTGGCCGCGACAAAGACCAGAATTCTCCTCGCAGACGACCACGCCCTGGTTCGGCGGGGGCTTCGAATGATCCTCGACGCAGAACGCGACTTCGAGGTAGTCACCGAGGTCTCCAACGGGGCAGAAGCGGTAGAAGCGGTAAGGCAGGGCGGCATCGATCTCGCGATTCTGGATATTGCAATGCCCCGAATGACGGGAATCCAGGCAGCCAGGGAGATGAACCGAGTTGCACCCGAAGTGCGAATCCTCATGCTCTCGATGTACGACAACGAGCAGTACTTTTTTGAATCGCTCAAAGCGGGCGCTTCCGGATACGTGCTCAAGTCGGTGGCAGATCAGGATTTGATCGAGGCCTGCCGCTCTGCAATGCGCGGAGAGTCGTTCCTTTACCCCGGAGCGATCACGGCGCTAATTCGCGACTATCTGCAGCGTGAGCGCCAGGGCGATCGAATGCCAAAGACGATCCTCACGGCGAGGGAAGAGGAAATCACAAAGCTCATTGCCGAGGGCAACTCAGCCAAAAAGATCGCCGAGGCTCTCAAAATCAGCGTCAAGACCGTAGATCGACACCGGGCAAACATCCTTCAAAAACTCGGGATGAGAGACCGGCTCGAGCTGACCAAGTTTGCAATTCGAACCGGGCTAGTTGAGCCCTGAACCGAGTTAGTTGCGGCCGAGCATCCGCTGGATCGTTGCAAGGTCCTCTTCGCTCGGTCCGCTGCCCGAACCGTCTCTGCCAACTCCGAACGCCGACCCTGCCGAGGCGGGCCGCCCGGCGCCGGCCGCAAGCGCAGCCTCCTCGGCCGCCCGCTTAGCCGGGTTGCCCGACTTTGAGCCCTTCTTCTTTGACTGCTGCTGTTTCCGAGCGCCGCCGAACCCTGCTCCAGGCAGCGGACCCATTCCAGGAACCTGGGGTACTCCACCTTTGGCCACAGTCTTCATCATTTTGGACGCCTGCTCGAACCTGGTCATGAGCGCGTTCACGTCGGTGACTGTCGCCCCTGAGCCCTTCGCGATCCGCAGCCTTCGAGATCCGTTGAGCAGCTTCGGCTGGCGCCGCTCGGCGGGAGTCATCGACTGGATTATTGCCTCGGTTCTAACCAGATCCCGCTCGTCAATATTGTCGATTTGCTGCCGCATCGCCTTTGCACCCGGGAGCATCCCGAGCATGCCCTTGAGAGATCCCATGTTTCGCAGCTGCTGCATTTGAGAAAGGAAGTCTTCAAGAGTGAAGTTGTCGGTCGCAAGCTTCTCGGCAACCTTCTTCGCTTCTTCCTCGTCAAAGGTCTTCTGAGCCTGCTCGATGAGGGTGAGGATGTCGCCGAAGTCCAGAATTCGACTCGCCATGCGGTCGGGGTGGAACGGTTCGAAGTCGTCCAGTCCCTCACCGGTGCTCGCGAACATGATCGGCCTGCCCGTGACCGAGGCAACGCTGAGCGCTGCACCACCCCTCGAGTCGCCGTCCAGTTTGGTCAGTACGACTCCGGTGAAGTCGACCCCCTCCTGAAAAGCTTTTGCGGTATTGACCGCGTCCTGGCCGATGATGGCGTCGATTACGAAGAGCACTTCGTCCGGATCGGTAGCTTTGCGGATGTCGGAAGCCTGCTTCATGAGCTCGGCATCAACACCCAGCCGCCCGGCCGTGTCGATAATGACCGTGTCGAATTGCCTACGCTGTGCTTCCTTCACACCGTCCTTTGCGACCTTGACCGGGTTCCCTTTGCCATTCCCCGGCTCGGGAGCCCAAACCTTGACCCCCGCCTGCTCGCCCACTACCTGCAGTTGTGTAACCGCGTTAGGCCGTTGAAGGTCCGCCGCTACGAGCAGCGGAGTGTGTCCTTCGCTGGAGAGCCATTTTGCGAGCTTTCCGGCGAGAGTGGTCTTTCCAGCCCCCTGAAGCCCCGCGAGCATGATTACTGTCGGCGGGTTCTTCGCGAACTGCAGCCTGCGCTGCTGGCCGCCGAGAATCCTCACCAGTTCCTCGTTGACAATCTGAACAACCTGTTGAGCGGGATTCAGCGCCTTGTTTACATCGTCGCTCAGCGCTCGTTCTCGAACGTTTGCAGTGAAGTCCTTGACCACCTCGAGCGCAACGTCAGCATCGAGCAGAGCTCGACGGATCTCGCGGACGGTTCCATCGACATCCGCGGGGCTTAGTTTTCCTTTGCCGCGAAGCTTCTTAAAGGCATCTGCGAGCCGGTCGCTGAGGTTTCCGAAGGTAGCCATGGTTGCCCCAGTTTAACTGGCGGAATTGACTGCAAGTGTCAATCTAAGGTTGCACCGACGCCAGCAGCGCGGCATATCCGTTTATGAATCTGCGGAAGTCCATTTCGGTAATAGTGGAATCTGAGAGCAGCGCAATCTGTGCAACCAAGTTCCCCCGCTGGAGGGTTACCACGTAGTAATACCCGCCAAGACCGTCAGCATCTCGCTCGATCCAGCCAGAGCCTGCCATCGATGCGGGCAGTCCCAGATCCGGAACCGGGGAGACCTTGACGGAGTAGGGATCGGTTTCTCCCTGAAAGGCGAGAGCATACTCATCGCACTGTGCTACCGCACGGCCAAGACCCTCGAGGTAGCCTTCTGCGGACTTCGAGGTTTCAAAGAGCCTTACGGAGAAACTGAGAATTTCCGAGTAGTCATCCTCATGAGTTCCAAGAAAATAGATCTGATCGGCCGGGTGCAACTCGCCTGCAGTCAAAGAAGTGGCAGTCGGAGCGAAGGTCGAGGCAAAGAAACATTTGTCCGGGCTGCCCTGACCGTCCTTCCACTGTTCAACCAGCCCGTCAAACGCGTCCGCGACGTTAAGTGCCTCGTAATACCCGTAGGGCTCTGTGGTGCTGAAATCCCCTAACTCCCCTATGGCGCTCAGGTTGGGAACGAATTTGCCAACACTTGCCCCGGTGAAGCAGGACTCCGGGCAATCCAGCGGAGTTCTGGCAATCAGCGGTCCCGGCTCGCCCAGGACTGGTTCCTGATCGGGATAGACCTGCGGGAACTCAACGCTCTTGGCGATCGTCGAGGCAAGTCCCTTACCCAAAGAGATTGCAGCAAACACTGCTCCGACAACCGCGAGGGCGAATATTGCGACTCCCAGGGTGACCCAGAGTGCTGTACGGCTCTTCTTCTGGGCTTGCGGCACGGGAGCAGGCATCTGCAGCGGTATTGCCGAGGCGGCAGGAGGAGGAAGTCGGGTCGCCTGCCCGTTCAGGGGGTCAGCCGGAGGAGCGGATGAGGTCTGGGTTTGCGACACAGAGGCCGAGGTCTGGGGCGCGGCGATCGACTCTGGCTGCCCTTGAAGCACAATCCTGGGTTCGGGGGGCGTGAACTCGCCCTCTTCCTTTTCCACCATATTCGAGAGAATAGGGCAGTCTTGAGAACTATTTCAGACAATGTTGACTCCCGCCTCATTCTCCCGACCTCCGCGGCACGACGAAAGCTGGAATCGCGTAGCGTTTCACCATGGATACCCCACTGATTCGAAGCTTTGCGGCTTCAAGCCCGAACGTCGACCCCGAGGCCTGGGTAGCGCCCAATGCAACGCTCATCGGCAAGGTCACTCTTGCCGCAGGATCGAGCGTGTTTTATGGCGCGGTGCTGCGGGCTGACACCGATTCGATCGAACTCGGCGAAGGCAGCAATCTGCAGGACAACGTCGTCGTTCATTGCGACACGGGAGTGCCAACCAGAATCGGCTCCGGCGTAAGCGTCGGCCACGGCGCCGTCGTTCACGGCTGCACGATTGAGAACGACTGCCTGATCGGAATGCACGCGACGGTGATGAACAGAGCGGTAATCGGTGCGGGGTCTCTGGTTGCCGGAGGCGCCGTCGTGCTCGAAGGCACGGTAGTTCCGCCCGGATCGCTCGTCGCAGGAGTACCGGCAAAGGTGCGCAGAGAACTCACCCCTGAAGAGCAGGCCGGGATTCGGAAGAACGCCGAGCACTATATGGAGCTGAGCCGGGCCCACTCCCAATTGGACTAACTGGAGGACGTGACATTCTGCGGGTGCCTGGACTTTCGCTTCGACAGGATCGCGTGCAAAGCCCAGGCTACTATCGCGAAGATCCCGAACGCTGCGAACAGAATTACCCAGCGTGCAAAATCGCCAGGAATCTGAGTCCAGGACTTGGGAATCGTCAGCAGCACGAGCAGGAATGCCAGAAGCCCGATCGCGTAGCAGAGAGCCCACAACCACTTCTTGTAGGAAAACAGCTTGTGTCCATCGAGTGCGAGTAGCGGAAGCAGTGCGAGAGGCAGGCTCGCTATTCCTTCGATTGTTACGGCGCTGAAGAACTCCGACGCGAATACCGCGAGTGCGTTTCCGGGGACGGCGCCAATGAGCGGTGAGAGAAGGCTGTAGGCGACCCAGGCAATCACAGCCACACCCAGACCGAATCCGGAACTCAGAATGACTACCGTCGCATCCGCCGCTTTGGAAAGGCCAATGGCGAACGTTAGTCCGGCGACCAGCCCGAAGATCACCCCCGGATTGAACTGCAGCAGTCTCGCAATTACTACAGCGAGGGCAACGAGCACGAGAGAGCCCCAGCGGAACTTGATGACTCCGGGGGACTCGGGATGCCGCTTGAGCATGAGCTTGCGGACGAGAATCCACGCGGTGACATTGAACACCATTAGCGAAAGAAAAGCCGTGAGCAGCACTCTTGCGGACATCGCATTGATTCCGAACGACGGATCGACGAAGCCGCTAATGACGGCGGAGATCACCAGTCCGAGAATGAACGTCCAGCCGATCGCGGATTTCCCGGCCGACTTCTTGCTGGAAACAGCCTCCGGCTCTGTGGCTTTGGGAGTGCCGGGGATTGGCTCTGTCGTCTTGCGCGGTGCCCTCGACTGGCGACGGGCTTTCGCCTTCTTGATCCGATCGCGGGCCTTGTCCCAATACTGGCCGATCACCGAATTGAGCAGCGTTCCGGGGTAGCCGATCACGAGGGTGAGCATGACTGCCGCCCCGCCGAGGATTCCGGCTCCTGCCGGCGTCAATTGAACCGAACCAATTGTTTTCAGGGTGCTCAGAATGCTCGGATCGGCGAGGCCGGTGTCGGAGTAGGCCGAGGTCGCGTAAACAGTGACCACGAGACTCGGTCCTTCGACGTCATTTCCGTTGGAGTGGTACGAGTCGCCGTCCGCATAACTAAGACTGATGATGTCGTGGTGCGTCGAGGAGTTCCCAAACCGGCCGGATGCGAACAGCGGCGCAGACTTGAGGCTTGCGAGATCGGCAGAAGAATATCTGACGCTGTTTTTCATTCCGCTTCCGAGGTCTATCGATGTCACCCCCGGTTCGTCCTGAAGCCAGTTCTGATCTTCGAAGGCTCGAACTATCTGCACAAGAGTGTCCCACTGAACGTTCTGATAGAAGAGCGAATACTCAACCGCTACGCCGGTGTCGAAGCCAAAGGGCCGATCAGAGAGCCGATATGCGCAACTCCAGTTCGCGACGCGCAGAGCTGGCGGCACGAATTCGGTCTGCGGAGTAAACAGTTCGTAGCCGGAATTCGCGAAGCCCTCCGCATCGCAGGGACCTGAAGCGGCGTAGGCCGGGCTTGCCGCGAACAGGGGAAACGCGATCAGCGCGCCGGCAATCAGCAGCCGCATAGTCCTGAGCATGGATAAACGTTAGTACTGCCCTGCTGGAAAACCGCGATTCAGGCAAGCAGATTTTGCACGAAAACGTGCGGAGTGAACCCTGTGAGGTCGCCTATCCCCTCTCCCTGGCCGATGAGCTTGATCGGGATGCCGGTTCGCTCCTGAACTGCAAACACAAATCCTGCTTTGGCAGACCCGTCAAGCTTGGTAAGAACCAGTCCGGTTACGCCTGCATGCTCCAGAAACGCCTCTGCCTGGGCGAGTCCGTTTTGCCCGGTCGTCGCATCCAGCACTAGCAGCACTTCAGCGATTTCGGCCTTCTTCTCGATGACGCGTCGGATCTTGGACAGCTCGTCCATCAGGCCGCTCTTGGTTTGCAGCCGTCCGGCGGTATCGATGAGCACTATGTCGATCCCCTCGCGCTCTGCGAACTCGACGGTTTGGAACGCGACGGATGCCGGATCCTGCCCCTGCTGCTGAGGTCCCACGATCTGCGCCCCGCCTCGTTCAGCCCAGGTAGCTAATTGTTCGACCGCCGCCGCGCGGAAGGTATCTGCGGCTCCAACCACCACGCTTCGGCCGTGGTTGGCGAGGAATTTGGCGAACTTGCCTATGGTCGTCGTCTTTCCGACTCCGTTGACTCCGACTACGAGCACAACCGCGGGTCGATTGCTCAGGCGCAAAGTGGGGTCGTACTTCGCGAGCTCTTCCTCAAGGTTTTCGCGCAGCATCCGATTAAGATCTTCGGGATCTGTGGTGTGGAACTTAGCAACGTTTTCGCGCAGCTTCTCGACCACAGAATCGGTGACCTCGGGCCCAAAATCGGCGGTGATGAGCGCATCTTCGAGGTCGTCCCAGGTTTCGTCGTCAATGGTCTTCTTCGCGAACATTCCCCGAAGGGAACTGCCCAGCGACCACCGTTGCGAACGCTCTGCCATAACAGTGATCTTAGTTTGACGACCTCGAACCGGTGGAAAGTTCGACCACAGACCATACGGTTACGACACCGACCAGCAACAGGCAGGCGACTCCCAGTCCTGAGTATCCGACGATCGCCAGTACCGGACCCGCGAGAGCACCGAAGACCGCCGCAGTCGAGTTCATGATCAGATCCGACACTCCCTGCAATCCTGCCCGGTCATCAACCGGGGCAGACTCTGCAACGAGAGTCGAACCGGAGATCGTGGAGGCGGACCAGCCGAGTCCGAGCAGAATCACGCTGATCACCACGAGGACTTGAGATTCTGCCCCGATCCAGGCGGTCAGCAGCGATACGACGAGAATTCCCTGCCCGAACAGAATCGTCGGGATTCTTCCCCAGCGGTCGGCAACCCAGCCGAAGACTGGAGACAGTGCATACATCCCCGCAATGTGCAGGCTGAGCGCGAACCCGACGATCATAAGAGTGGCTCCGTGTCCGTAAAGATGCACGGGCGTCATCGACATCATCGCGACCATGGTTGCGTGGCTGAATGCAACTGCGACGACCGAATAGCGGGCGAGTGCGTTCACTCTCAGGGTTGCCAGACCGTGCCTCGGAGGAGCCGCCCCGTCTCGAGCGGGAGCGTTCTTGAGAGCAGTCAGCAACGGGTCGGGCTGCAGACCGAAGTAATAGACGAACACGGCCGCCAGTTGGGCTCCAACCGTGAATACGAAAGGGCCGGTCAACACCGGCAGTCCGATTGAGTGTCCGATAATCTCGCCGGGCTCAATGAGGTTGGGTCCAAGTACCGCGCCGATAGTGGTCGACCAGACCACGAGGGAGAGTTGCCTTGCTCGGTGCTGCGGCTCAGCGAGGTCTGTGGCGGAGAATCGCGCCTGAAGGTTGGTGGCGCTTCCCGCACCTGCCAGGGCCAGTCCAACCAGCAGCAGCGGAAAAGAGCCGATTGCGGCTGAAACCGTGGCGAGCACCGCGCCGAGAGCAGCAACGATCGAGCCGACAGAAAGAGCGACCCGTCTTCCCCTGGCTTGGGCAGCCCTTGCCAGAGGCACGGCAATCAGCGCAGCGCCGAGGGTGCTCATGGTCGCGGCCATCCCCGACCATGCAGGAGAGCCGCTCACTTCCGCGGCAAGCAGGGCACCTACCGATACGGTCGCCCCAAGGCCGATCCCGCCGAGAATCTGCGCGAAAATCAGTGTACGAACGACTCGCTCTTGAATGGCCTCAGTCTCGATCACTGCGCAAGTCTAAGGTGTCGCGGCGGCTCACACTGACTCGTGCTCGGCGACTCGCTGGCCGACTACGGCGCTGACTCCGTCCTGACGCATCGAGACCCCGTACAGGGCATCGGCGATCTCCATGGTTCTCTTCTGGTGGGTGATGATGATCAGCTGAGAACCTGCGCGCAGTTCCTCGAATACTGTGAGCAGTCTCCCAAGGTTCGCGTCGTCAAGAGCGGCCTCGACTTCGTCGAGAATGTAGAACGGGCTCGGTCTGGCCTTGAAGATCGCAACCAGCAGGGCGATCGCGGCAAGCGACCGCTCACCTCCGCTAAGCAGCGAGAGCCGCTCGATTCGCTTTCCCGCGGGCTTCACCGCGACTTCGACCCCGGTTGTGAGCAAGTCGTCCGGATCGCTGAGCTGGATGCTTCCAGAGCCACCGGGAAACAGAACCGGAAAGACCTCCTGAAATGCTCTCTTCGTGTCTTCGAAGGCTTCGGCGAAAATGTCCTTCATTCGGCCGTCAAGCTCGTCGATAATCGTGAGCAGATCTCTCCTGGTGTTACTCAGGTCGGTGAGCTGCTCGGTGAGGAACTTATGGCGCTGTTCGAGCGCCTCGAACTCTTCGAGAGCGAGCGGGTTCACCCGGCCGAGCTGCTCCAGTTTTCTTTCGGCTCCTGCGAGCCTTGCCCGCTGCTTGATACGGTCGAACTCGACCGGGTCTTCATCAGGGGAATCGGACGGCACCGGAACTTCGGGTCCGTACTCGGCAACCAGGACATCCTCTACGAGGCCGAGTTCTTCCGCTGCCCGCTCAAGCAGAGTCGACAGGTGCAGCTTCTTCTCGTAGATCTGCATCTCGAGCCCATGAACGCTCTCACTGACGCTGGAGAGCCGCTCCCGAAGTCCGGATTCCTGCTCGCGAAGGCTCAGCAACTCCTGACTTTGCCTGCTCCGCTCGGCTTCTCGCTCGGCGAGCTCAACCCGTGCCTGGCTGACCGAGCGATCCACAGAGTCGAGGATTGCCGGCAGGGACTCGATGACTCTCTGGGCGGATTCGAGCTGGTGGCGCCTGAGTACCGCTCTCCTGGCTGATTCGAGAGCTGCTGCCCGTTCCTGTTCAAGCTGCTTTGCGAGTTGCTCACCTCTGGCTCGCTCGATTCGCACCCGCTCTTTTGCAGTCTCGAGCTGCAGTCGCGACTCGAGCTCGCGCTGCCTGGCGGCCTCAAGTTCAACCAGTAGCGCCTCTCTCGCACTCGAATCGAGAATCGGTCGAGGCTCTGACTTTGCCGCCTCAAGCTCGGCTGCTGTAGTCGCGACGCTGGCCTCTGCGGCTTCCGCCGCACTCCTGGCCGCCTCAAGTGCTCTGCCAATTCGATCGGCTTCGGCCGCAGCCGCTTCGATCTGAGCTCTACTGGTCGCCAGTCGCTCAGTTCGTGCTGCGAGGCTCGCGTCAAAGTCCCGAAGAGCGAGCAATGCGGCCGCGGCAGCCTCCCTGGCCTTCGACAGATTTGACTTGAGTTCCTCGAGTCGGGCCGAACCTGTTTCGATCGTGGTTGTGACCTCTTCGATCCTCGATCTGGCAGAGTCGCGATCAGAGACCAACTCCACTCGCGATTTTTTCGCGCCGCTTCCGCCCCGAAGTACAAGGCGGCTAAGGACATCACCGTCTCTGGTAATTACGGTTGCAGCAGAATCGTCTGGGAATTCCTGCCAGAAAGCCCTCGCTGCCCCAAGGTCGTCGGCAATGTAGGTGCTGGCCAGAAGCGCGAGAATTCCGGGCGGGGCGCTAACCACTCCGCCTGCTGGAATCACTCCGGCCGGTAACTTCTGGGTCGCGGACTTTGCGGCGGATCCTGCCGGATTGGCTACGAGAACTTCGAGGCGACCAAGGTCTTCCTTTCGGGCGGTCTCTATCGCCTGAATGGCATCCTGAACTTTGTCGGCAAGTACCGCATCGGCGAGAGAGCCCAGTGCCGCGGAGATTGCGGCCTCGAATCCTTTATCGACTTTGATGTGCTCGGCAGCCAGCCCCCTGATCCCACGCTGACCACGCTCAATGAGGGCGGTTGAACCATCCTTCTCATCAAGGGCACTTGAGAGGGCGGCAACCTTAGCTCTCAGCGCCGCACTCTCCTGCTCGTGACCGCTTAGACTCTCTCGCTCCTTTTCAATTTGGAGCTCCAGACTGGCCACCTGGGCACCGGCCCTCTGGTAGTCGGCGTCGAGGTCCAGAGTCTGAGACTGGCCCGCCGGCTCCTGACTTTCGAGCTCTTCCAGAGAGAGTCTGGCGGCCTCGGCCCTGGACTGCGCCGCCGCGAGCGCGACCTCCTGCCGTCCAAGCTCCTCGGTAAGAGCCGCCAGCCTTGAGGATGCCGTCTCTGCCTGGCCGGCAAGTGAAGCGATCTTGAGGTCATGCTTTGAAATGAGTGCGGATTGCTGGGCGATCTCCTGATCCATTGCATCCAGTTCGGTCTGTGCGCTTCTGGTTCCCTTCTGGAGTCGTTCCGCCTCCTCCTCGGCTTTTGCGACCTCCAGATCGAGTCTCTCAAGCTCTGCGTGGACCGCCTCGATCTGTTCAGGAGTCACCGGCTGGCTGCGAGCAGAATCCTCTATCGGCTCGCCGAGCAGTGCGACCTTTTGATTGGCCAGAGTAAAAAGGCCGCGCAGTTTTTCCTGAACTGATTCGAGACCGAACGCGGTTTGGCGGGCAATGTCCACGGCATCTCCGACCTGAGCCCGTTCAAGATGCTGAATTCTCAAACGGCTCTGATCAAGTTGCTCCTGAAGCACCAGTCGTTCGGTCTTGCGCTCGGATTCGCTCTTGCCGTGGATTGATATTGCTTCTCGAAGCTCCACGACTTCATCTGCGAGCAGTCGCGCTTTCGCGTCGCGAACCACAGAGGCAATCGATTGCGCTTCCCTTGCGATTTCTGCCTGCTGCCCAAGTGGCTTTAGCTGCCTTCGAAGTTCCCCAGCAAGGTCGCTCAGCCTCGTCAGGTTTGCTTCCATGGCTTCAAGCTTGCGAATGGTCTTTTCCTTGCGGCGACGGTGCTTGAGGATTCCGGCAGCCTCCTCAATGAATCCGCGGCGCTCCTCCGGAGTTGCATGCAGCACCTGATCGAGCTGACCCTGTCCGACAATGACGTGCATCTCCCTGCCGAGGCCCGAATCGCTAAGCAGTTCCTGGACATCCAGCAATCGACACGGCTCGCCGTTGATCGCGTATTCGCTCCCGCCGTTGCGGAACAGGGTGCGGCTGATTGTCACCTCCGCGTATTCAATCGGAAGGGCACCGTCGGAATTGTCGATCGTCAGGAGCACTTCGGCGCGACCGAGCGGGCCCTTCGTCGCAGTTCCAGCGAAGATGACGTCTTCCATCTTTCCGCCGCGAAGAGTCTTCGGACCCTGCTCTCCCATGACCCAGGCGAGGGCGTCAACGACGTTCGACTTTCCAGACCCGTTGGGGCCGACTACGCAGGTAACACCCGGTTCGAAGGCAAAGGTTGTGGGTTGGGCGAAGGACTTGAAGCCCTTTAGAGTCAGGCTCTTGAGGTACACGCTTGCACCCTCCCGAACCCGACGAAACTCATCCAACTAAAGTACCGGACTGACGACCGGTCGAAGTTCCGGTTCGTTGCGACTTCGTGCCTTACAGCTGAGCAGAAATCAATTACAACGGTTCGGTTAAAGCAGATTTCCATGCAGTTTTCTGACTGTAGTCTGATCGGCTTTGCACATTCTGCCCAGATCCCGACCGATAGAGGAAACTCACGTGATCGATTTCACGATTGAAGAACTGGTGATTCCGGCATCCATTGATGATCCGGATGCCGCCGGCTTCGTAGAGATGACGGCGGTTCGAAATGAAATCGAGGCAGAGATTGTCGGAAACAGGGATCTAACCCTGGAACCCGCGGAACTCCTGCCCTACTACCAGGATGCGCACAACCCGCAAACCTGCCTGGTCGCGAGGGTCTCCGGCAAGATCGTCGCCAGAGCCATCATTGAAGTTCCGTCCGAGGAAGATTCAAGAGATCTTTGGCTCTCGGTTGAAGTGCTAAGCGACTTCCGGAGGAATGGAATTGGCTCTGCCCTGTACGACGGGCTGCTGGAGCTAGCGCGCGCGACGGGCAGGAAGATCCTGCAGTCCTATCCGATGCACAAACATTCGCCGGATTCCGCGCAACTCCCATCCCCTACCGGCTTCGGTTCGATTCCGATCGAGAACCCGGAATCCAGGTTCCTGCTTGCTCGCGGATTCAAACTCGAGCAGGTCGAACGGTACAGCAGGCTGCAACTCCCGATGCTTCAGGAAAAATTCGATTCGCTGTACTCGGCCGCGGAAGCCGCCGCTGGCAGTGATTATCGTGTGGTTCGCTGGATCGGGCGAACCCCCGAGAAATACCTGACGTCAATGGCGAAGCTGCACAACAGAATGAGTACGGATGCTCCAACCGCCGCATTGGATTTCGCGGAGGAGGATTGGGACGAAAAGCGAGTGATCGAACTGGACGATTCACGGCAAAAGAGTCCGAGGATCATGCTTACCGTAGCTGCAGAAGACGTTTTCTCCGGTGATCTTGTTGGCTTCAGCGAATTGCTTGTTCCACCTCAAATATCCCGAGCGGTGGATCAGAATGACACCCTGATTCTCAAGGAGCACCGCGGCCACCGGCTGGGAATGCTCCTGAAGTTATCGAACCTGCAATATCTCGAGGAAACGTTTCCGGGGCATCCCGCGGTCACCACCTTTAACGCCGAGGAGAACCGACCAATGCTCGAAGTCAATGAGGCAATGGGCTTTGTGCCGGTCGGCTACGCGGGCGGCTGGAAGAGGGACACAGCGTAGGGCCTAACGCGAGTAGACGTCACGACGATGTCCGACCGCAACCACTACGACGAGCAGCACCTCATCCTGGATCGTATAAATGATTCGGTAGTCGCCGACTCGAACTCGCCAACCGTCTCTTCCGCGCAGACCAATTGCACCTGGGGGTCTCGGATCTTGTGCAAGCAGGGCAATTGCGCCTTGAATCCGCTTGCGGTGATCAGGGTGAATCTTGCGAAGAGCTCTAAGAGCTGCGGGTCGAACTTCAATCCGATAGCTCAACTCCAGCCCAATTCCTTCTTGACCGTTTCCCAAGGGATGTTCTCCCCTTCTTCGGCCATAGCCTCATCGAATGCGGCAATGTCATCCAGCTCGTCCTGGGCATCCATCAAGCGGTCAAAAACCTGAGGAGAGAGGAGTACTGCTTCCCTCTCCCCATGCTTTTCAATAACCACAGGCTCACTTTGAGCCTTGCGAAGCGCCTCCGCAAAGTTCTTACGAGCGTCTGAAACGGTAAGGGAATTCATTTGCTAATTGTACATCGAGCGGAGTAAAACGTACAAAAATACGAGACCCTGTGCTCCCGCGAGAGACAGGCATCCCGTGGGATCCGATAGCCAGATGACTATTTCGCAGCCCCAGTACGGTTAGGGGTCAGAGATGGAGGGTTGGGTCTATTCGAAAATGCAGGATCCTAATCACGGCTACTCCGTAGGTGCGAGGTACATAGAAAATCAAGTGGCTCCCGATACCGTATTTCAGGTACCCCTCCCGAATCTCATCGCAAGGGTGACCGCGTCGTGGATCCTCGGCGATTCGAGACATCACCGCGTCGAGCTCCCTTAAATAAGTCTCAGCCCTCTGAACGCCCCATTTCTCTTCGGTGAAGTCCCAAATCGATGACAAATCGCCTCTAGCCGCAGGAGTTAGCCTGTACTCGTTCACGACTTACGTTCGGCAAGGAACTTGTCGAAATCGAATGGTTCAGCTTCACCGCTTTCCTCAACCGCAATCAAAGCAGCACGCAGTGCCCGAACCCTGGTCTCCTGATCCTCCAGGAGCCTCAGACCGGCCCTAACCACCTCACTCGCGGATCGATAGCGCCCAGAGGAGATTTCCTGCGACAGAAAGCCGGAAAAGTGCTCATCAAGACTGATCGAAGTATTGAACGCCATGTTCAACTATACCAAGAATTGGTACTTTCGCTGTTCTTGTGGACGCCGAATTCGCTAGGGCCTTCAATTTCCGATCTTCTTCTGGCAATAGGGGCAATAGTGAGACGAGCGGTTCATGAATTTGACCCGCTTGATCGGCCTGCCGCAGCGCGGACAGGGTTTTCCCTGCTGACCATAGGCGTTTAGGGAGCGAGAGAAGTAACCCGATTCGCCATTGACGTTTCGATACTGCCAGTCGAAGCTCGTTCCGCCTTCGGCGAGTGCCTTGAGCAGGACGCCGCGCAATTCGACGAGCAGCCGGTGCGCCGCACGGGAGCTGAGTGCGTCTGCGGGGGTTTCGAAATGGACTCTTGCAGCCCAAAGGGATTCGTCGGCGTAGATGTTTCCGATTCCGCTGACGAGCTTCTGATCCAGCAGGGCTCGTTTGATTCCGGTTCGCCGCGACCGCAGCCGCGCGATGAAAGCAGCTTCGTCGAATTTCGGATCCAGAGGGTCCCGGGCAATGTGAAGGACGGCAGTTGGGATCAGTTCGCCTTCGCCGACATCAACTAGTTCATCAATTGCCAGAGAGCCGAACAGTCTCTGATCAACAAAGTTCAGCCGATAGTCCTTGCCACCCGGCGCTTCAAGCTCGAAGCGAATTCTGGTGAGCGGGTCATCGGTTCCGGGGCCGCGCAGAAGCATTTGACCGCTCATCCCGAGATGGACAACCAGGGCTTCTCCAGGACCTCGTTGATCCCGGTCCGCGTCGAGGGGCAGCCAGAGAAACTTTCCTCGACGATTGGGGCTGGACAACCGCCTTCCTTCGAGCCTTGCGACGAAGTCCTCTGAGGGGCCGCCGTGCCTTCTCAAAGCCCTCTCGTCGAGAACTTCGACTGAACGGATGACGGCACCGTCAACCGCAGAGGCAAGCCCGGCTCGAACCACCTCGGCTTCGGGGAGTTCGGGCAATTCAGGACTCAGGCTTCGACTTGAGCTTCTTCTGGAGAGCACTCCAGGCTTTTAGCGCAGCATCCATCTCGGCCTGCTTCTTGCTGGTTCCCTTGCCCCGAGCCAGCTCCTCGCCGGCAACGATCACCCTGGCTTCGAACTTCTTCGAGTGGTCCGGGCCGCTTTCGGAAACCTCGTACCTTGGAAGGCCGAGACCATGTTCGGCCGTTACTTCCTGAAGGCTGGTCTTCGGATCCATCGCAGCGCCGAACCGATCGGGGTTGTCGATCAGCGGCTGCAGAACCCTCAGCACGAAATCGCCTGCAGCTTCCTGGCCGCCGGCAAGGAAGACCGCGCCGATCACCGCCTCCATGCAATCGGCCAGAATGGAGGATTTGTTTCGTCCCCCGGTTTGCTCTTCGCCTTTGCCGAGCTTGAGGTACTTTCCGAGCTCGATCGTTCTGGCGACCTCTGAAAGGGCGACCGCGCTCACCAGGCTCGCGCGCCTTTTTGCCAATTCTCCTTCTGCCAGGTCGGGATACTCGTTGTAGAGCATGACCGTCACCGTCTGGCCGAGGATCGCATCCCCGAGAAACTCGAGCCTCTCATTGTGGGGAACTCCACCGTTCTCAAAGGCGAATGAACGATGCGTCAAGGCGAGATCGAGCAGGTTCTCAGGCACGCTGATGCCGAGCGCAGCCGACAACTCGGCAGCGGAAGAGCCGTTTTCGATCGGATTCGTCATCTAACAGATGAACTGATCAGATATCTGCGACCTTGCGGCCCTTGTACTCGAGGTAAAGCTCAGTTCCGGCGGAATCGGTTACGACCTTGGCGCGGTGAGGGAGGCTGTAGACAACCTTTCCGCCTTCAATGGTCTTGACCAGAGTGGGAGGGGTTGCCTTCCACTGGGCCCGGCGCATGCGGGTGCTCGCGCGGGACATCTTGCGCTTTGGTACAGCCATTGTTATCTCTCTTCTTTCTGAGCACTGCTCTCGGCAGTCCCTATCTGCTCGGGATTGCCTTTCAAGTCTGCCAATGCCGACCACCGGGGGTCGATTGCGGCTTCATGTTCGTGGTTCGGTTCATCCAGCAGGCGGATTCCGCACAGCGGACAAAGTCCTTCGCAGTCGGGCTCACAGACCGGTTGGAAAGGCAGTGCAAGCACCACCTCATCCCGAACTGCCTCTTCGAGATCCAGCTGGGCGTCTCGAATCGAATAGTCGAATGCGTCGTCAAGAGAATACGCGAAAACTTCCTGAATTTCGACTTTGATTGGTTCCTCCAGCGCCTGCAGGCAGCGAACGCACTCTCCAACCGCAGTCGTTTCGGCAGTTGCAGTCACCAGGATTCCTTCGTGCAGCGACTCGAGCCGGGCATCCACCTTTACCGGCGTCCCTTTGGGTACAGCGATCACGGCATTTCGCCAGTCTTCGCCGGCAGCAGCCTCAAATTCCCGCTCGCGCATTTCGCCGGGACGATGAAGCAGGTCTACTACATCGATTCGGAAACTATTCTTCGGGCTGCTCACCGATACAGCCTAATCGCTCACGACCACCCGGGCGCAGGGCCCTTCAGCTCACCGCGGAGAACGCCGCGTCGTAGATCTCCAGAGCGCGGCCGACCTCGTCGGGGGTAACCACGCACGGAGGAACGACGTGGATCCGGTTCTCCGAAGTAAAGGGCAACAGGCCGCCAGCCATCAATTCGGCTTTGAGCTTGTTGATGACATCCGCCCCGACCGGGGTCCTGGACTTCCGATCGGAGACCAGATCGAGTGCCCAGAAGACGCCGAGTCCCCTGACCTCCCCGATAATCGGGTGCTTTTCCTGAAGGCTCCGAAGTCCTGGCCCCAGGTGATCGCGGCCGATCATTGCGGCGTTCTCGACTATCTTCTCGTCCTTCATGGCGTCCAGAGTCGCGACTATCGCAGCCATAGCCAATGGATGTCCCGAATAGGTCAGCCCGCCGGGGAAAACTTCATCGTCGAAGGCTTCCGCCACGCGCCTGGAGAGCACAACTCCACCCGCCGGAACGTACCCGCTGTTGACGCCCTTGGCGAAGGTAATCAAATCCGGGACGACGCTGTTTGCCCCGTCGCCGTAGTCCGCCTGGAAAGCGAACCACTCCCCGGTGCGGCCAAAGCCCGCCATCACCTCATCCAGAATCAGCAGGGCGCCGTACTTGTCTGCGATCGCACGCAGCCCGGCCAGATAGCCCGCTGGCGGCACCAAAACCCCGGCAGTACCCGGGATGCTCTCGACCAGAATCGCCGCGATCGAGTTCGCGCCTTCCGCCTGAATCGTCCGTTCAAGACTGTGCAAAGCGCGCTCACACTCTTCTTCAGGGGTTGTCGCCCAAAACTCGGAGCGATACAGGAACGGTCCGAAAAAGTGTACGTGCCCGCGAGAGTACTCGTTCGGCACTCGCCTCCAGTCTCCTGTGGAGGCAATCGCTGCACCGGTGTTGCCGTGGTACGAGCGGTACTGCGAGAGCACCTTGTCGCGACCGGTAACGAGCCTCGCCATCCGAATCGCATTCTCGTTCGCGTCCGCGCCTCCATTGGTGAAGAAGACCTTGGAGAAGTTCGCCGGAGCGTGCGAGAGAATCCGCTTTGCCGCCTCGCCCCTCGCCAGACTGCCGTGTGCCGGTGCAATCATGGTCAGGACATCCGCCTGCGCCTTAATGGCTGCAATTACTTTCGGATGCTGATGCCCGATATTCATGTTTACGAGCTGGCTGGAGAAATCCAGATATTCCTTGCCGTCGTAGTCCCACATGACGCTGCCGAGCGCACCGGCAGGGATGAACGGGTTCAGCTTGCGCTGCGCCGACCAGGAGTGGAAAACGTTGCCTCGGTCCAGTTCGTAGGCGAGTTTGCCCTCGGCGGGATTTGCACTCCGGGCAGATTCAGTTGACATCGGTCAGTTCACTTTCTTTGCAGTTATGTGGTCGCGCATCTCGGGGATCACAGTTTCACCGTAGACCCGCAGAGTCTCTTCCTTGTTGTCGTGCTGGAGGTAGCCGGCGAATTGGTCCACTCCGATCGCCTTGAGCTCCTTGAGCTTCGCCAGGTGATCGGCAGCTGTACCCAGTACGCAGAATCGGTCGACGATTTCGTCCGGAACGAACTCGGTGTGAGTATTGCCGGCCTGGCCGTGCTCGTTGTAGTCGTAGCCCTGGCGGCCCTTGATGTAGTCGGTCAGTGCCTTGGGGACCGAAGAGTTCTCGCCGTACTTGGCCACGATGTCGGCTACGTGGTTTCCGACCATTCCGCCGAACCAGCGGCACTGGTCGCGCATATGAGTCAGATCATCGCCGATGTACATTGGCGCAGCGACGCAGAACTTGACCGATTGAGGGTCCTTTCCTGCCTCTTTGGCCGCCTTTCTAACTGCGGCGATCATCCATTCGGCTACGTCCAGGTCAGCCAGTTGCAGAATGAAGCCGTCGCCGACTTCTCCGGTCAATTGCAGAGCCTTCGGCCCATAGGCAGCAACCCAAATGTCGAGCTTCGAGCCGTGACTCCACGGGAACTGAAGCTGCGCCCCCTTGTATTCGACCGACCTGCTGTTGGCCAGTTCCCGGATGACGTGGATCGCATCCCGCAGGGTCGCGAGCGTAGTCGGGGCCCCGTTGGTCACCCGCACCGCCGAGTCTCCCCTGCCGATTCCGCAAATGGTTCGATTGCCGTACATCTCGTTGAGGGTTGCGAAAATCGAGGCGGTTACCGTCCAGTCGCGAGTTGCCGGGTTTGTCACCATCGGTCCGACCATCACCTTGTGAGTTTCGGCGAGAATCTGGCTGTAGATGACGTAGGGCTCCTGCCAAAGCAAGTGCGAATCGAAGGTCCACACGTGGCTGAATCCGTGCTGCTCGGCGAGCTTTGCCAGGGCAACGGTTCGAGCTGCTGGCGGATGGGTCTGCAGTACTGCACCGAAATCCATAATTGATCCTGTCCGGTCGGGTTCGATCGAGTTAGCTGGTGAATCTCAAATCAGGTACTGGCTGAGTCCGCGCTTGAAGTACTTTCCGTCGCCCTTCGACCCCAGATACTCCCCGCCGTCGACGATGACCTTCCCGCGGGAGATGACGGTGTCGACGTGGCCGTCGATCTCGAAGCCCTCCCAGGCGGAGTAGTCCATGTTCATGTGGTGGGTCTTGTTCAGTCCGATTGAGGTGTGGCCTTTGGGGTCGTAGATAACCACGTCGCCGTCTGCGCCGGGCTGAATCACTCCCTTTCGACCGTACATTCCGAACATCCGAGCCGGGGTGGTGGAGGTGACTTCGACCCAGCGCTCAAGAGAGATATTGCCTTCGACTACCCCCTGGTAGAGCAGGTCCATTCGGTGTTCTACCGAGCCGATTCCGTTGGGGATCTTGGAGAAGTCGCCAAGGCCCATGTCCTTCTGACCCTTCATGCAGAACGGGCAGTGATCGGTAGAGACCATTTGCAGATCGTTGGTGCGAAGAGCCTGCCACATGTGGTGCTGGTGGCCTTCTTCCCGCGAGCGCAGCGGAGTTGAGCAGACCCACTTTGCGCCTTCGAAGTCGCCCCATTCCTTGCTGGATGCCCCGAGCTGGTCCTCAAGGGAAAGATACAAATACTGCGGGCAGGTTTCGCCGAAGACGTTCTGACCGAGGTCGCGAGCGTGGGCGATCTGCTCAACCGCCTGCTTGGCGCTCACGTGGACGATGTAGATCGGCGCCCCGGTGAGATTAGCGATCATGATCGCGCGGTGGGTGGCTTCTTCCTCCGCCTGCCAGGGCCTCGTCAGCCCGTGATAGTACGGGGTCGTATTTCCCGCCTCTACCGCCTGCTTGACCAGAACGTCAATCACGGCTCCGTTCTCGGCGTGCATCATCATGAGCGCGCCGTTTTCAGCTCCCTTCTGGAATGCCCGCAGGATCTGGCCGTCATCGGAGAGGAATACGCCCTTGTAGGCCATGAAGAGTTTGAAGCTCGTGACTCCCTCCTTTATGAGGTCATCCATCGCGGTGAGCGAAGAGTCCTGGACATCCGAGAGGATCTGGTGGAAGCCGTAGTCGATCGCGCAGTTTCCGTCCGCCTTCTCATGCCAGAGGTGATACTGGTCCATGATCTTCTGATCCGGGTACTGGACGATGAAATCGACGATCGAAGTCGTGCCGCCCCAGGCTGCAGCTCTAGTTCCGGTCTCGAAGGTGTCGCTCGCATTGGTGCCGCCGAACGGCATTTCCATGTGAGTGTGAGCATCGACACCGCCGGGGATTACATACTTCCCCTTCGCGTCGATGACCTTGTCCACGTTTGCCTCGACATCGAAGCCGAGCAGCTTTGATCCCGGCTCGAGCACGGCGGCAATGGTTTCGCCGTCAATCAGAACGTCGGCCGTCGCCGTTCCGGTGGCATTGACCACGGTTCCGTTCTTGATCAGAGTCTTCATTGACTTCCTCCTAAGGTCGCAAGTTCCTGGGTTTCGATCGCTCTGGCCGCCTTTAGGGCGCGGTGATCCTGGTGTATGAGTCAGGGCGACGGTCGCGATAGAACTGCCAGTCGTCGCGCATTTGCTGAACCATGTCCAGATCCATGTCGCGAATCAGAATCTCTTCGTCCGTCCCGGAGCCGCGCTCTCCCACGAAGTTGCCGCGCGGGTCGATGACCTGGCTGGTCCCGTAGAAGTCGACCGCGAGTTCGCCGTACTCGTTGTCTTCTCTGCCGACCCGGTTCGGCTGAAGCACGAAGTAGCCATTGGCTACAGCGGCAGCCGGGCCCTCGACCTCCCAAAGTCGATTGGACAGTCCGGGCTTGGTCGCATTCGGATTGAAGACCATTACGGCACCGCCGAGGCCGAGCTCGCGCCAGCCTTCAGGGAAGTGCCGGTCGTAGCAAATGTAGACGCCGATCTTTCCGACCGAAGTGTCGAACACCGGGTAGCCGAGGTTGCCGGGGCGGAAGTAGAACTTCTCCCAGAACCGGTCGAGGTGGGGCAGGTGGTGCTTGCGATACTTGCCCAGAATTGTTCCGTCTGAATCGACTACCACCGCGGTGTTGTAGTAGACACCGGGGATGTCCTCCTCATAGATGGGCAAAATCATCACCATCTTGAGTTCTTTGGCGAGCTTCGCGAACCTCTGCACGATCGGTCCGTCCGCGGCTTCGGCGAACCGGTAATACTTGGCATCCTGAGTAATGCCGAAGTAGGGGCCGTAGAAGAGTTCCTGGAAGCAAATCACCTGAGCACCGTCCTTTGCGGCGGTCCTGGCGAACTGCTCGTGCTTGTCAAGCATCGATTCCTTGTCACCGGTCCAGGTGGTCTGAGTAATCGCGGCGCGCACAACTGACATGAGTATCCTCCACATTGAGTTGACTCTCTTGAGCATAAGACGTTTGGCCCTGAATCGCCCTGCTCAATTGAGCAGGCCTCAGCGAAGGGGGCCGCAGGTGCGACTAAAGTTGGAGTCGTCTTGCACTGCGTGTTGTGCTAGTAACTCGTTCCGTGAATTGGAACGACCGGCGATTTTCGGGTGAATGGCCCTCCCGCCTCCAGTTGGACTTTGCCCGCCCTTTGAGAACGCACGGAGGAAAAGTGCTCCGCTTCCTCGGAACAGTTTCGATTGCAGCCCTTGTAGCAGGATCCCTTGCGGCTTGCGCCACCTCGACTCCTGCCGCCTCCCCTTCAAATGCCGACTCGAAGTCGACTATTGAGAACTGCGGCTTTGAGGTTCCGATGAGTCCACCACCTCAGCGAGTCGTCACCATAAAGTCGACTTCAACCGAAATGCTGCTTGCTCTGGGGCTCTCCGATCGAATAGTCGGTACCGCCTTTCAGGATGGACCTTTGCCGGAGAACCTCGAAACTCCGACGCCGCTGCCGGTTCTGGCCGACAAGGTGCCTTCTGAAGAAGTCGTACTCGAGGCGAACCCCGATCTGGTTTACGCGGGCTGGGAGTCCAACTTTTCCGTCGACGGCGCAGGAACCCGGGAAGATCTGGCATCCCTTGGAGTAAGAACCTATGTCTCGCCGGCGGCCTGCAAGGAACCGCAGTTTCAGCCGAAGAAGCTGACTTTTGACGACATCGAGCAGGAGATCAGCCAGATTGCGGATCTGTTCGATGTCTCTGCGGATGAACTGATCGCGAAGCAAAGAGCGACTCTCAAGGGAATAGCGAAGGACACCAGAGGATTGACCGCGCTGTGGTTTTCATCCGGTTCCGATATTCCGTATGTCGGTGCTGGAATCGGGGCACCGGAACTGATCATGCAAACCATCGGCCTGAAGAATATCGCCGCATCGATCGACGACACCTGGGCGAGCTATAGCTGGGAGAGCGTTATCGCCGCTGACCCGGACGTGATAGTGCTGGTCGACTCGTCCTGGAATTCGAAGGACAAGAAGATCTCGATTCTCGAATCCAACCCGGCTACCGCCAACCTGACCGCAGTGAAGGAACACCGCTACCTGATTGTCCCTTTTGCAGCCAGCGAGGCAGGAGTTCGAACGGCGGATGCCGCCGCTGATCTGGCCAGACAGTTGGCGGCAATTCCTTGAACGCCAGCCTGAGATCCAGCAGGGCCTGGCAGGTGGGAGCGTACCTGCTGCTTTCGACGCTGCTGCTGGGGTCCATAGTTTTCGCGGTGACCATTGGTCCGGCGAATATTTCTGCCGCTGAGGTCTGGACTTCGATACTTCACCACCTGGGAATCGGCGAGAGTTCGCTCAGCGTGCTTCGAGACGGAATCGTGTGGCAATTGCGATTGCCGCGGGTGCTCACTGCGGCCGCTGTCGGCGCGGGGCTCGCGCTGGCGGGGGTCGTTATGCAGGCTGTGACCAGAAATCCGCTGGCCGATCCGTATTTGCTCGGGCTGTCATCCGGAGCCTCTCTCGGGGCGGTGGCCGTGCTGCTGATTGGAGTGAGCCTTCTCCTGCCGGTAGCAGCCTTCATCGGAGCGATGATTGCTCTCGCGCTTACTCTCCTGCTCGCGGGGGCGTTCGGCCGAATCACTCCGGGTCGCACGGTACTTGCCGGAATCGCCGTGTCTGCGCTGGCTGGGGCAGTGACGAGTCTGGTTATTTTTTGGACGGTAACCGGGGACTCGTATCGCGAGATTCTCGGATGGCTGCTCGGATCTCTTGCCTCAGCCAGGTGGAGTTCGGTCTGGATCGGGCTCGCGGCAATCGCGGTCGCGGGGATCCCGGTAATGCTCACCGGGCGGTTGCTCGATTCGTTCGCGTTTGGGGATACTTCTGCGGCAACTCTCGGAGTCAATGTTCAGGCGGCGCGCTGGAGCCTGCTTACGGCCAGCGCAGTGCTTACCGCTGCGATGGTTTCGGTCAGCGGGTCGATCGGCTTTGTGGGGCTGATCCTGCCGCACGCGGTCAGGCTGCTGACCGGGCCAAGACACCGATTACTCCTTCCTCTCTCGGCTTTGCTCGGGGCGAGTTTTCTGATTTGGGCCGATACTGCGGCCAGATCGATGTTCGACCCGAGGGAACTGCCGGTTGGAATCGTCACCGCCATTTTCGGGGCGCCCGTTTTCGCTCTGCTGCTTGCCGCCAGGAGGACAGAGACTTGAACGGGCTCGAAGCGGTCGGGGTTTCGGTGGAAATCGAGAGAAAGCAGATTCTCGACGGAGTCAGTTTCAATGCCCCGAGCGGCGAATTAACAGCTTTGATCGGCCCTAACGGTGCCGGAAAGTCGACCCTGCTCCACACTATTGCGGGGGCATCAGTCGGCAGAGTCAGCGGACAAGTTCTGTTCGAAGGCGAAGACCTGCTTCGGATGCCGCGGCGCAGGAGGGCGCAGAGGATCGCTCTGGTTGAGCAGGAAGCCCACACCGAACTCGCTCTCAGCGTTCAGGAGGCGGTCTCGCTCGGCAGGATTCCGCACCTTGGACCCTTCGGTACTGAGACCGAAAAGGACACAGACCTGGTATTCCAGTCGATTGCCGCCGCCGGACTTTCGACGTCAGAATTTGCAGGCAGGGAAATAGCCGGCCTTTCGGGCGGAGAAAAGCAACGGGTTCTGCTGGCCAAGGCTTTGGCTCAGGAACCGGAATTGCTCTTGCTTGACGAGCCGACCAATCATCTGGATATCGCTGCGCAGCTTAGCGTCCTGAACCTGCTCAGGCGGCTTGGCGATTCGAAAATCACCTCCATTGCCGCGATTCACGACCTCGGCCTTGCCGTCGCCTACGCAGATCAGGTCGTAGTTCTTTTCTCCGGCAAAGTCGTGGCCTCCGGTCCGGTGGAATCCACCATTACCCCGGATCTGATTGCCGACGTATTTCGAGTCCGGGCGCAAGTACTGAAGGATCCTGACGGCAACAGGAAGGTCTTTGCCCTCAGCCCTCTCGATCAGGACTGAGCTATCGATGCACTACTCCGAGAGCCGAAAACTCAGGCGGATTCGCGCTCGACTAACGGAACTGGCACCGCAGCCACTATTCGGTTGACTATTTCCACGACACTCTCGGACTGGAAGGCCGACCCCGCTCCGGCGCGGCGAGTCGTGCTGATCAGCCTGTGGCAAAGTACGGGAACTGCTAGAGCGTTTATGTCATCCGGAATCACAAAATCCCTGCCAGCCAAAGCTGCTTTCGCCTTTGCCGCCCTGACCAGGTGGAGAGTCGCCCGCGGGCTCGCGCCAAGCCGCAATTCACGATCACTTCTGGTTGCCTGACAGGTCGTTACGGCGTACTTTTCTACAGCCTTCGAGACATGGATTGCGCGAACCGTCGAGATCATCGTCGCCAACTGGCTGATCGAAATGATTGGGACGAGCCGCTCCAGCGGACTTGTCAGCTCTCGACTGCTTAGCATCGCCAGTTCGGCGGCGTCGTCCGGGTACCCCATGGAGATTCGGATCATGAACCGATCTCTCTGCGCTTCCGGTAGCGGATAGGTTCCTTCCATTTCGATCGGATTCTGTGTTGCAACTACCGTGAAGGGCTTCGCCAGCGGGTAGGTTCTGCCGTCGACGCTTACCTGACCTTCTTCCATGCTTTCCAGCAGCGCCGCCTGAGTTTTCGGGCTCGCTCGGTTGATCTCATCGCCTATGACTATGTTCGCGAAGACCGGACCGGGTTTGAACCTGAATTCTCGCTCCTCCTGGTTGAATACCGAGACTCCTGTTATGTCCGAAGGGAGCAAGTCGGGAGTGAACTGGATCCGGTTCACGGTGCAGTCGATCGATTTTGCGAGAGCTCTCGCGAGCATGGTTTTTCCGACTCCCGGAACATCCTCAATCAGCAGGTGCCCTTCGGCGAAAACTGTGGTCATCGCGAGCTCAACAGCCTCCCGCTTTCCGTCGATGACCTTTTCGATGCTGCCGAGGATCTCCCTGCTGAGCTTGCGGAATTCTTCAAGGTTCATGGTCTGGTCACTCATTGAAACTCCTGACTGGATCGACGCGGATGCTGTGGCGGAATCCTGGGTTATCAATCACCAGGCGAACCTTCGGATCTGACTCACGATACGGGAAAGCAGGGATTTGGGCAGCAGGACTGCCTGGAATCTCGCGGCTGGTTCAGACGACTGCCTTAGCGCCCTGAGCAGAACCCGCAGGTCCGCAACCAACTCCGGCGAGGCACTCGACACAGCCGAGTGCTGTGGCCCGTAACCGGCCAGCTCTACCTGATTCCGGATGCGGTCTATGGCCTCGCCGACATCCGTGCCAATCCCCCTGCGAAGTTTCAGGTGGTCGGCAGCCTCCCTGACAGTGAGGTTTTCACCCAGATGCAGTCCGAGATCTTCTGCGCTTTCCTGCACTTCCGTCCAGGCGAGAACTGCGCCTGCCCTGCCGCTTCGAATCTGCTCGAAGCGTCGCTTTCGCCGGATTGATCTGACCAGCAGAGGCTGAATTATCAACAGAATCAGTCCCGTTCCGATCGCCCCCACCGTGATCCACGCGGTCGGATTTGAAGTGTCCAGCCACGGAGTGGAAACAACACCCTCAGACAGTTCCGGATTCCTGCCCGCGGTTTGAGGGTTAGGCGTTGCCGAATTCCCTGAACCGGCGGTCACACTGGGAACACCTGCAAGCTGCTGGTTGGCGTAGTCGGGGACCGATCCGCGACTAGGCGTCGGCTCGAATCTCACCCAGCCGATACCGGAGAAGTACAGTTCCGGCCAGGCGTGCAAATCCTTGTTGGTGACGTCATAACCCTTACGACCGCTATCCAGTCCATTTCTGGCAGATCCAGGCTGAAATCCGACGATCAGTCGGCTCGGGATTCCCAGCTCTCTGGCCATGACCGCCATGGCTGATGCGAAGTGAATGCAATAACCGCGGTGCTCCTCAAGGAACTTCGCGATTATCTGAACTCCGGTGCCGTCGTACCCGTCTTCGACCGGAGCGCTTTCGGAATACACAAAAGGTGATGAGCGCAGAAATTCCTGCAGTGCGAGAGCTTTCTCATAGTTGCTCGAGTCACCACCTGTAACTTGTCTGGCAGTCTCGCCGATGACTGCGGGCGCGTCGGCTGGCAGTCGAAGGTACTTCGAGAGTTCCGCGGGCACGCTGGTTCCCGCTGCCAGCAATTGCTCAGGGGTCGGGGTGAGCACAACGCTCTGAACGGTGTAGACCTGCGATCTGGCAAGGGAGTCGTTGCTTGCAACTGTGAAGGACTCCGGGACAAAACTCCAGCCACCGGTCAGCCCGGTAATTCTGGTTGCAGGGTAGGGGACTGGAAGCCAGGGACTGAGCAGATTGTCGACCTGAATGTAGCTGACCTCGTTCGTCGTAGAGACTCCGCTGACCAGGCCGGGTGGACGCGGGAAGTCAACGGGTCGATTGTCAGGGTCCAGCATCGGTCGCTCCGGCCCCCACTGCTGGCCGGAGAAGCTAGAGATTTCGGTGAGTCTCAAGTACTCGGGTTTCCCAGAAACCGTGCTGTAGCTGAGCGCTACTTTCGCCTCGCGGCTTCGCAGGTCGTCGCCGAGTTTGATGATCGGGTTCACCCCGGTTGCTACACTCGGGCCGATTGTGCTGCTCGCGGTAGTCGCTTCGGTACTCGGCAAAAAGGGTGGAACCACTAGCCCGCAAATAACTGCGGTAGCCGCAATCCATGCGGCCGGGACAAGTTGACGAAGTCTCCCGTGGAAGAGCAAAGCGAGAAATGCGATCGCACTGGCTGCGAAGAACCAGCCACTCGTCTTTCCGTCAGGTGTTGCGCTGGGGACCAGGAAAATCGCCGCCATCGGCAGGCCCACCAGAGCGGGGAGCCTGAGCGAAGAGGCCGAGATTTCAGCAATCAAAACCAGAGCCATCGTGCCAAGTGCAAGCAGGAAGCTGATGCCCTCGTCTGCAGTTGCCGGAACTGATTGCCAGGTAATCGAATAGCCGGCATCGCGAACCAGTTTTCCGAACAACCTGAACGTGGAGTCGGTTGGGAAGAAGTAGAGAATTGCCGTCCCCGCAGAGAACCTGAACATAATCGCAATCGCGGCGAGAACCAGTCCAACTACCGGTCCAATGATTCTGGCAAGAATCGGATTGGACCGCAGTACTGATCTGGTTGCGAGACCTCCGCCCAGAATCAGAATGACGAGCACCGCACAAAGCACCCACCAGCCGAATCCGGCCAGAATCGAGCTCAACCCTCCGAGAGAGATCAGCAAGGCAAGAAGCAGCAACAGCGTCCTGACCAGGTCCCCCCTGAGATCCAACGCCCGAACCGGCGCCCTCTCGAACTCAGTCACTTCCAACTCCAGCCGACTCCAAAGTACCGGCAGCAACCGCCTGAGCGGCCCTGGCCCAGGCTTCCGGAACTTTTTGCCCATCCGGTACGAGGCAGATGCTCCATCCCGCCTTCGCCAGGCGGTTTGCAAGCTTGTCAGTACTGGAACGGTTCTCTGAATATCCAAGGAGGAATGCCACTGCGAGGCTGTAATTGCCTGTCTGCTCAGTCAGAGCATCAACGATCTCATCATCCGGGTTATCGAGAATTGCAAATACTGATCCCGTTCCCCGACTGTTTGAAGCAGCGAGGCTCGGCCGGATCGCACCCTGGATGCTGAGCCGAATCCTTGCCAGGCTCGATATGAAAGCATCCAGATGGCCGGCATCGGCCAGTTGAGGCAGCGCGGTCTCAAGCACATTGACTCTCTGACCCCTGCGAGTGAGGTGGTCCCGAAGTGAAGAGGTCAGTTCGAGAGCCCATTCGAAACGCTCACTCTCCGGCCTGTCGTTCGACATCGTTCTCAAGGCATCCGCATACGAGCTTCTGCGAGTGTCGAGAACAATCAGAGCCTCGGCGTGACTGCGCTTGTCTTCTTCCCGAACCATGAGCTCGCCATGATGGGCGGTGGCCTTCCAGTGAACTTTGCGAAGCGCATCGCCGGGACGGTAGTCGCGAGTCATTATGTCGTGCTCGCCAGCAAGCGAGCGGTGCTGGAAAAGTCTTGCCGAACCGGTGTCGGCTGCAACATCCAGATCGCTTTGGTCGAGATCGAAAACCTGAGGGGCAACGACAACCTGAGATCCCTCTCCCACAGCAAATTCCCCTCTTACGAGTCGGAAGGGGTCGTCAATTTTGATAATCAGCCTCCCCAGGCTGGCTATTCCCCGGCGAGGTGGAACAAAAGAGTACTGAACCGTTCGGATTTCACGCGGAGCAAGGGGGCCGAACTCTCTGGGGGGTGTTGCTCCGCTGCCCCATGGCAGTAAATCGAACCAATATGCTCCAAGCAATGGCTTAGGTCCCCGATTGACCACGCGGATGTTCATTTGCCCGGTGGAGGCCACCGTCGCAACGCCCGGAGAATAAAACCTCGAGATGAGAAGGTGCGGTCTGCGCACAAAGACGAAGATGAACGAAAAAGCTGTTGCGCCACCACAGAACATCGAAATTATTAGCAGTTCCGGCCAGTCCGCCATGTAAGCAACTGCCAGAGTAAGCGCACCAGCTCCGAGCACGACTATGCCTCTCACGCTCAATCCGACAAACCTTGCCGATTTGCGCGAGGCCCTTGCTGAAGCTGGCCTTTGCCTCATTCGCCCCCTCACGGGAAGTTGCTCGTATCGAGTCTTACAGGGCGGGCGAGACTTCGCAGAACAATTTCATTTCGAAAAATTGAGTGCTCGTCAGAACAAGCGGTCCCGGCAATCGGTAACGCGACTCTCCTATAACCTTTGGACATGGTTCGGAAAACCATTGCCGCCCTGTTGCTCGCCTTTCTGGCAATTGGAGTTCCCGCTTCATCCAGGGCATCGGTTGATGACTTCCATTTTGATTCGATGTCGGTGGATTATTTCCTTAGCAGGAACGCCGATGGAAGCGCGAGCCTGAGGACAGTTGAGACTCTCGTCGCCGAGTTTCCCGACTATGACCAGAACCACGGAATTGAAAGGGCCATCCCACTTCGCTACGACGATGTGGATCTCGGCCTGAAGATCGTGAGTGTCACGGACGCATACGGCAGAAGCCTCAACTACTCCAGAAGTGACGATTCGGGTTTCGCCGTACTGAGAATCGGGGATGCCGACAGATACGTTCATGGGACCCAGACTTATCGAATCGACTACCTGCAAAAGAATGTGGTGCAGCACTTTTCCGACACCAACGCCGACGAATTCTACTGGGACATAAACGGGACCGGCTGGGCGCAGTCATTCTCGGCGGTGAAGGCTACACTCCACCTTGAAGGCGATCTGGCTGCGGACTTGAACGGAGACCTCTCCTGCTACTGGGGCTACTACGGCGATTCCAATCGCTGCGATATCTCCGCTAGCGGCAACGTGATCTCCTCCAGTGTCAGCGACCTCAGCGGCTACCAGACCATGACAATTGCGGTCGGGTTCAAATCGAACGCCTTCGCTGATCCGCCCAGGCTAAGTGATGCCTGGAACTTCTCGATTCTGCCTTTCATCCTGATGGGGCTGACCGGGGCTGCTTTCCTGTTCGTACTCGGGCTGCGAATCTTCGTCTGGCGAGACGGACGGCCCGATGCGCCGATCATTGCCAGGTACTCCCCTCCCGAGGAGATCTACCCGCTGCTTGCCGCCCATTTCCTGCAAAAGGAAAAGACCGGACTTACGGCTCAAATCGTCGGTCTCGCGACCGAGAAGGTACTGGTCATCAGGCAGTTCGAAAAAGTGACGAAAAACCGACGCTACGAGCTGGAACTGCTGGCAGGCTGGCCAACTGTGCGCCCAATGGAGGAGCACGTACTCAAAGCACTATTCAAAGATGTACGGGTCGGCGAGAAGGTCACTCTGGATACACAGGACCGAAAGCTTGGCGACCGCATCGCAACCCTGAACGCAAAATTGCCCGGAGAAATCCAATCCTGGGGTTTGAAGTACACACCGAAATCAAAGTGGCCAAAGATCCTGCGCTGGTTCACCTTCGCAATAGCGGTAGCTGCAATCGTCGACTGGTTCTTCATGTCCGGTCTGGATCTTGATATCGACAGAGTTTGGTCAGCCGCCTTCCTGTGCTCAGTCGGCTGGGTAGTTGTTTCGGCAATGGCTACGATCCCGCAGATTCTCACCGCCAGGGGCAGGAAAGTCCGAGATCACCTGCGAGGCGTGAAGCTTTATCTGGACCTTGCTGAAGCGGATCGAATACGAATGCTTCAAGCCCCCGACACCGCGGAGCGGATCGACGTTACCGATGAATCGGCGATCATAAAGCTCTACGAGAGGCTATTGCCGTACGCGATCATCTTCGGAAATGAAGACAAGTGGCTCGCCGAACTCGGGAAACACTACGAATCAACAGAGACGCCCTCGTGGTACGAAGGCACACAATCCATCTTTGCAATCAGCACCTTCTCTTCAAGCTTCACCGGAAACTCGTTTGCCACGACTCCCCCGCCGTCCTCAAGCGGCTCGTCCTGGAGTTCGTCAGGCGGCAGCAGCTTCTCCGGCGGATCCAGCGGAGGTGGTTTCTCCGGCGGTGGCGGAGGCGGAGGCGGCGGAGGCGGCTGGTAGCCCCAGCACGCCAACCAGTTAAATCTCTACGGCCCCCGGTTGTCCCGAGCGGCCCGCGGCCAGCCCAGCCTGATACCCCTCGGAATAGGCTTCATCCGTTCCCAGTCGGAAGAGGTCGTCTTCTGCGCCCCGAATGATCGCACGGGCTCCGGGGGCATCCAGCTCGGCCGTGAGTCGGCCGAGTCCTCGAATGACCGCAACAGGCAGCCTCCCGAACTTGCCCTTTACGAGCTCCGCCGCTGCGGCGAGCTCATCGGCGAGGGCGATGATCGTTGCCTCCAGCCGATGCCCGCTCGGGTCGGTGGTTCCGCGCAGGTCATCCATGACCTTGATCCCGGCCGCACCAATCGCGATATCGGTCTGGCCAAGGCGCCAGGGTCTGCCGAGGGTGTCCGAGATGACGACCCCTACCCGAACTCCGTTCTTCTCCCGCAACCTCTTGCAAATCGCACGAGCGGAGGCGTCCGGATCTGCTGGAAGCAGCAGTACCGTACCTTCCGGCGTATTGCTCGAATCCACTCCCGCTGCTGCCAGAACCAGTCCGAGTCGATTCTCGACAATCCGGGTCAGACCCCCCGGGTGACGCTTGGCGGCAACGAGCCGCACTGTCTCTGCGGTAATCGCCTCTTCCCGGTCCTTCGCAGCTACCTGACGCCCCTCGGCTTTGGATACGATCTTGCTCGTTACCACAACGATGTCGCCGTCCTCGAGCGGTCCGACTGCTGCGGAAATCAATTCCGGCAGGTCATCTCCGGGCTGAATCTCCGGGATGCCCTCCACTGCCCAAACCTGAAAGCCTGCGCTCAATTCTTCAACCTCGGCAATACTTCGCGGCCGAATTCTTCAAGCCACTCAAGCTGATTGGGGCCGACGTTATGCAGATAGATCCGATCGAAGCCCAAATCGATGTAACTCTGGATTTGAACCAGGTGCGCGGCAGGATCATCGGAAATCAGCACCCTTCCATCAAAGTCCTCCGGCCGAACCATTTTTGCCAGTTGCTCAAACTCGAACGGAGAACGGATGTCCGAACGCGGAAAGCGAAGGCCCCCGTTCGGCCAGTAGGTCCTGGCATTCCTGATTGCCTCATCCATTGAACTCGCCCAGCTCAGGTGCAGCCTGAGGACCTTTACCCCCGCGGGCCTGCCCGCCTCGCTCGAACCTTCGGCGAACTTCGAGAACAGTTGCGGAATTCGATCGATCGGTGCGCCGTCAATCAACAGGCCGTCGGCGCTGCGGCCGGCTCTCTTCGCTGTCACCGGTCCGGCGGTGGCGATGAGAATCGGAGGGGCGACTTTCGGCATCGTCCAGAGTCTCGTGGATTCAAGCTTGAAGTGGCGGCCGGAGTGCTTCGCGTCCCTGCCCGCGATCGAGGCGCTGAACAGCTTCTGAATCAGTTCGACCGCTTCGAACATCCGATCAATGCGCTCCGCAGTCTCCGGCCAGTAGCCTCCTGCAATGTGCTCGTCAATGGCTTCGCCGGAGCCAATCGAAAGCAAGTGCCTTCCGGGGTAGAGCGCAGCCAGAGTCGCGCTCGCCTGAGCAATCATCGCGGGATGCCACCGATAACCCGGAACGCTCACTCCGTTGAGCAGATCGCCGCCGGTTACCTGTCCTATCGCCCCGAGTACCGACCACGCGAATGAAGCCTGTCCCTGCTCGGGAACCCAGGGCTGAAAGCGTTCAGCAGCTATTACTCCGCTGAATCCGTGGCGCTCGGCCGCGGCCACCTGAGACATGATCTCAATGGGTTCGAATTGGTCAAGGGCAGCGGAGAAGCCAATGCTGACCTCAGTTTGCGCCACTGTCGTAATCTCTCTGCCGGTTCCGCCGCAGGCTTAGGGCTTCTGCCCCTTGCGCTTCTTTCGGTCCTGCAATTCCAGCTCAAGCTTGCGAATTCGCTCAGCCTTCTCGCTCTCTTCGATTTCGCGCTCCAGCGCAGCCAGTTCCGCCTCGGTGTCTCTGACTACAGGGGTTGGTGACTGGGCCTTTTGCACCCTGGGCGCGGGCGGTGCGATTCGACTGTTGCCGTAGTCATGTCCGACGATGAACCAGATTATTGATCCGGCGAGAGGAATGATTATTACCAGGATGATCCAGAAGATCTTCGGGAGGTGCTTCACCGCCGAGTCATCCTTCGTGATGATGTCAACTAAAGCGCCAATCATCAGCAAGAGAGTCAATGCAGTCAGAATCATCGGCATGACAGCATCCTAGGGAATGTTTTCGAGCAAGGTCGGTTATACCCCCTGGGGGTATACTTCCATTGGAAAGGAAAACCATGACCACTCAGACCTTCACAGTCACCGGAATGACCTGCCAGCACTGCGTTAACTCCGTCACCGAAGAAATCAGCCAGCTTGAAGGCGTTTCCGGTGTTGATATTGATTTAGCTTCCGGTTCAGTAAAGGTGACCGGAGACCGAGAGCTTGAGCTGGACTCAGTTCGCGCCGCGGTCGAAGAAGCCGGCTACCAGCTGGCTTAGGCAACAAACCACAGAGAACTACTCGAACGAAGGCAGGAATGGCTGCGCCATCGAAGTCCGCCGACCTGGAGCTGGCTATCGAAGGGATGACCTGCACCTCTTGCGCATCCCGAGTCGAGCGAAAGCTCTCAAAACTCGACGGGGTCACTGCGAGCGTGAATTACGCTACGGAGAAGGCCCACGTCGTGGTCCCTCCGGGGCTCACCACTCGGGACATAATCGCGGAGATCGAAAAGACCGGATACAAGGCGAGTATCCCCGCCCCGGATCCTTCGGAAGTTGAAGAGAAAGAACTCGCGGGTCTTCGACTTCGTCTGGTAGTCGGTGCGGTGCTTGCCCTGCCGGTGCTTGTCATTTCGATGATCCCTGTCTTGCAGTTCGACTACTGGCAGTGGGTTTGCCTCGTGCTCACCCTCCCGGTCGTTCTTTGGTCCGGCTGGCCGTTCCACAGGGCGACGGCGATCAATCTGCGGCATCGCGCCGTGACGATGGACACTCTGATCACGGTTGGCACCGGAGCGGCCCTGCTTTGGTCGATCTATGCGCTCTTCTTTGGCACCGCCGGCCGGATCGGAATGCGGCACGGCTTCGAGTTCTCCCTCAACTCCTCAAGCGGCAGTGGAAATGTCTACTTCGAGGTTGCTGCAGCCGTAACTGTTTTCGTTCTCGCCGGCAGGTATTTCGAGAAGCGCTCCAAGCGGCGGGCGGGAGCGGCCCTGAGATCCTTGCTGAATCTTGGAGCGAAGGATGTCGCAATCGTCAGAGACGGCAAGGAACTTCGCATTCCGATCGACGAGCTGGCAGTTGGCGACGTATTTCTGACCCGACCGGGAGAGAAGATCGCAACCGACGGAGTGGTGGTCAGGGGCCGCTCCGCTATAGATCAGTCGATTCTCACCGGGGAGTCCCTCCCGATCGAAGTAGCTGAGGGCGATCCGGTAGTCGGCGCGACCATAAATGCCGGGGGCAGCCTCGAGATCAGGGCCACCAGAATCGGGGCCGACACCAAGCTCTCGCAAATGGCGAAGCTGGTCGAGGATGCCCAAACCGGCAAGGCGCAGGTTCAAAGACTCGCAGACCGAATTTCAAGCTACTTCGTGCCTGTCGTCATCTTGCTTTCGATCGCAACGCTGCTGGTCTGGGTGCTGCTTGGCCATTCGATCGAACTGGCGATGACCGCCGCTGTCGCGGTGCTCATTATCGCCTGCCCCTGCGCACTCGGACTTGCCACTCCAACTGCTCTGCTCGTTGGAACAGGCAGAGGCGCGAGCATGGGGATCCTGATCAGGGGTCCCGAAGTTCTAGAGTCGACAAGAAAGATCGACACCGTTGTTCTCGACAAGACCGGAACGGTGACCTCGGGCGAACTGCGGCTGGTTAGGGTTATGACTCTCCCCGGAGAAGTCGAAGCCGAGGTGCTTCAAATTGCCGCCGCTCTCGAGAATCTCTCCGAACATCCGATTGCCAGGACGATCGCGAGCGCAGGCGAGGACCGCGGCGCCCTCGAGAAGGCAGAAGACTTCAAATCTCAACCGGGGCTCGGTGTCACCGGAACAGTCCGCGGCGTCCAAACAGCGGTCGGTCGGCGAGACTTGCTCAACCAATTGGGGATTGAAGTTCCGGCAGGGCTCGCCGATCAATTGCAGGAGAGCGAAGCTCAGGGCCAGACCGCGGTGCTTGTCGCCTGGGCCGGCAAGGCAAGAGGAGCGCTCGCGGTAGCGGACACTATTCGGCCGAGCAGCCGCGAAGCAATTGCCAAACTTCAAAGCCTCGGCCTTGAGCCGATTCTGCTAACCGGAGACAATTCTTCAACCGCAAAGGCGGTGGCCGCAGAAGTCGGAATCGAGAAGGTAATTTCCGAAGTGTTTCCGGAAGACAAGGTAGCCGAGATCAACAGGCTCAGGTCGCAGGGTCGAGTTGTCGCCATGGTCGGTGACGGGGTCAACGATGCCGCCGCCCTTGCCGCCGCCGATCTCGGACTCGCGATGGGAACCGGGTCTGACATCGCAATTGAATCCAGTGACCTGACTCTGGTTCGTGCTGACCTGCTCGCGGCCGCCGACGCGATCCGCCTTTCAAGAAGAACACTCGCAACGATCAAGGGGAACCTGTTCTGGGCTTTCGCCTACAACGTCGCCGCAATTCCTCTTGCAGCCTTCGGACTGCTGAACCCTATGATTGCTGGCCTCGCAATGGCCTTCTCCAGCGTATTTGTGGTCAGCAACAGCCTGAGGCTTCGGAGCTTTCGATAGCAGCTCCCTTACTGGCGAGCGCTCTTGTCCCGATCGGGACCGATCTGATTGGGGCTCAGCCCGCTAGCTTTCTGAGCCTCGGCGCCAGGTCGGTCGCGAATAGCTCCTGAAAGCGGAACTGATCCTGTCTCGGATCGTGGAAGACGAGGTGGTTGAGCCCCGCGTCGAGATACTTCCCTACCTCGGCGACGACTTCATCCGGATCCGAGCCGACGATCCAGCGGGAGGCTATCTTCTCGATCGGCAGAGCATCCGCGGCCTGTTCCATTTCAACCGGATCGGTAATGTCGTGCTTTTGTTCCTTGCTGAGAGCAAGCGGAGCCCAAAACCTCGTGTTTTCGAGGGCTGCCTTCGGATCCGGATCGTAGGAGATCTTGATTTCGATCATCCTGTCGATCGATTCGGGATCGCGCCCTTCGGATTTGGCTCCTTCGAGCACCGCGGGAAGGAGCTCATCGGTGTAGAGATCCATCCCCTTTCCCGAGGTGCAAATGAAGCCGTCTCCGGACCGGCCGGCGTACTTCGCAACCACCGGCCCGCCTGCCGCAATATAGATCGGAATCGGGCTTTCCGGCCGGTCATAAATCGAAGCCCCATGGGTTGAGTAATACTCGCCCTGAAAATCGACCCGCTCCTCAGTCCAGAGCTCCCGCATGAGTCTGATCGCTTCGCGAAGGCGCGCGAACCGCTCCTTGAATTCGGGCCAGTCCTGTTCTCCCGCTCCCCTGAAGCCTGTCGCAATTTCGTTTAACGCTTCGCCGGTACCCACCCCCAGAAACACCCGATCCGGGTACAGGCAGCCGAGAGTCGCAAAAGCCTGGGCAACCACCGCGGGGTTGTATCTAAAGGTCGGAGTCATCACGGATGTGCCGAGCTGGATGCTGTGAGTTCTTTCGCCGACGGCTGCGAGCCAGGCCAGCGAGAAGGGGGCGTGACCGCCGGTGTGCCTCCACGGCTGGAAATGATCGCTCACCGTCACGCTCTCGAAGCCGTGATCTTCTGCCGCAACCGCGATTTCAACCAGCTCCCGCGGGCTGAACTGCTCTGCGGAAGCTTTGAGTCCGAGTTTCAAATTTCTCAACCTTCAATCAAGCTGGCGACTTTTGCAGGTACTCTGCAACCGCCCTGGGAACGTAGGGGCTCACATCGCCTCCGAGGGAGGCCACCTGCCGCACGAGAGAACTGGAGACGTGCGCGTGCGCGGGATCGGGCAGCAGAAACACCGTCTCGACGTGGGCCAGATTTCGATTCACTATCGCCATCGGGGTCTCGTACGCGACGTCCACCTGTGACCTGACTCCCTTTACGAGGACGCTCGCGCCGACATCCGTGCAATAGTCGACGAGCAGTCCGACGCTCCACGAGGTCACTCGAATGTTCCCCTCAATTCCGGCATCGCGAATCGCCTGCTCGATGAGTTCCACTCGCTTGGCCACCGGAAGCAGCGCGACTTTGTCGGGATTGTGGACCACGAGAACGTGAAGCTCATCGAAGAGCCCCGCCGCCCGGTCGATGACGTCAAGATGGCCGAGGGTAATCGGGTCGAATGAGCCCGGAGCCACGGCGATCCTCTGCATGCTCCAACCCTATCCAACCGGGCTCAGGACTTGGAGAGGAAGTCGCGCTCTTCCGGATCCAGGCGCCGATCGAGCGCTTGCCTGAGTGCCGGATGTCCGGCCAGTTTCGGATCTGAGGCAAGCACCGACTCTGCCGCCTTTCGGGCATCCAGGATCAGGTCGGCGTCTTTGATGACCCTCAAGAGCTTTAGACTCGACCGGCCACCCGACTGGAGGCTGCCCAACACGTCCCCCTCCTTGCGAAGCTCGAGGTCCTTCTGGGCGAGTTCGAAGCCATCCAGGGTGGCGGCCACCGCCTCAACCCTCTCCCGGCCGAGAGTTCCCTCAGGTGCCGAAGTCACTAGCAGGCAAAGTCCTTTCGCAGAGCCACGTCCAACCCTGCCCCGAAGCTGATGCAACTGGGAGACGCCGAATCGGTCGGCATCCATAACCGCCATGACCGTGGCGTTCGGCACGTCCACCCCTACTTCGATTACCGTCGTCGCGACGAGCACGTCGATGGCGCCTTCCGCGAAGGCCCGCATTATCGAGTCCTTCTCTTCGCTCGGCAGCCGGCCGTGCACTGCCTCGATTCGAGCGGACTTGAGAGCCGGGTTCTTCCTAAGAGCCTCGAGCGTCTCCACGACCGTCGAACTACCGCCTTCCGCGTCTTCCAGTTCGCCTTCAGAGTGCGAGGGATCAATCGCCGGACAAACCACGAAGGCCTGCCGGCCTGCGGCGACTTCTTCTGCGATCCGCTGCCAGATACGGTCGCCCCATGACGGCTTTTCAGCCAGTGGAACCACGAAACTCTCGATTCCCGCCCTCCCAGAGGGCAACTCGGCGATAGTGGAGATTTCCAGGTCACCGAAAACCGTCATTGCCACGGTTCGCGGAATCGGCGTGGCGGTAAGCACGAGAACGTGCGGGGGTCGAGTGCCCTTGAGACGCAGCTTCTCGCGCTGCTCGACTCCGAATCGGTGCTGTTCGTCGATTACCACGAGCCCCAAATCGAAGAACTCGACGTTCTCGCTAAGCAGGGCGTGGGTTCCGACCACTATTCGGGCGTCGCCGGTTACGGTGGCGAGCGTTGCCTTTCGACGCTCCGCAACGCCCAGCCCGCCGGTAATGAGAGTCGGCCGAAGCTTTGCGCTGAGTTCGGGACCGAGAATCCTCGCGATGGATCGAAGGTGCTGGGCCGCGAGCACTTCGGTTGGGGCGAGCAGGGCGGACTGGCCGCCGCTTTCTGCAACGGTGAGCATGGCGCGCAGCGCAACCAGGGTCTTTCCGGAGCCGACCTCTCCCTGAAGCAGGCGGTTCATGGGAGCAGAGCCGGCGAGGTCTTTGGCGACTTCGAGCCCGACCTGAGTTTGCGCAGAAGTCAGCTTGAATTCCAGGCGGGCGTCGAACTGCTCCAGCAGGCCGCCGGGCGAAGAACTGCGGCTTGTGGCCTCTTGCGAGCGGATGACTGCCCGCTGTTCCAGCAGGGCCAACTGCAGCAGGAATGCCTCCTGGAATCTGAGGGAGGATCTCGCAGCCTTCCAGTCGGCATCCTCAGTCGGCCGGTGTATCTTCTCAAGAGCCGTCCGAAAATCCAGAAGGTGGCGCTGCGCTGCAACTCCCGGCGGGAGCGGATCGGCAAGGTCTCCGAGAGTGTCCAGTACAACTGCAATCGATTTTTGCAATTGCCAGCTCGCCACGGTCGAGGTTGCCGGGTAAATCGGGATTGGCGTGCTCGCCCAGGTTTTCGCATCGGTACCGTGCAGAGAGTCGTCCTCATCGAACAGCTCATAATCCGGATGCGCGAGCTGCCGGATCCCCTTGTACTCGCTCACCTTTCCGGCAAAAATCCCGCGAACACCGGGCTTCAAGTCCCGCACCCGCCACGGCTGATTGAAGAAAGTCAGGGTCAGCAGGCCGCTGCCGTCGGTGATGGTGACCTCGAGGATATTGCCCTTTCTGGAGCGCATTGAACGCTCCTTCACCCCTAGTACCTCTGCGACCATCGTCACGTTCTCTTCCAGGGGCAAAGTAGCCAGAGCCGTGAGTTCGCCCCGATGCGCGTATCTGCGGGGGTAGTGCGCGAGCAGATCACCGACAGTCTGCAGGCCGAGTCCGCGGTTCAGAGCGGCCGAAGTTCGGCCCCCGAGCACCGTGCTCAGTCGAGCTTCCAACTGTGAGGTCACATTGAGAGGGTACCTTTGCAGAGTGACACGGATCATCGCTGGATGGGCGGGTTCGCTCAGCCTCTCGGTGCCTGCTTCCGGCACGAGGCCAACGAGCGATCGCGTTCGGGAGGCGGTCTTTTCCATTCTTCAGTCACGAATCGCCTTTCACAGGCTGAGAGTGCTCGATCTCTACTGCGGTTCCGGCGTACTCGCTCTGGAGGCGATTTCCAGAGGTGCCGGCCGAGCAGTGCTCGTGGATTCCAGTAGCCGAGCCGCGCAAGTCTGCCGAGAGAACGCGAGGCTCGTGCTTCGAAACGCGCCCGACGCCGAAATCAGTATTGAAGTCAGAGCGAAGAAGGCCAGAGCTTTCCTTGAGGCGTCGACCGAGACCTGGGATCTGGTCTTCATTGATCCGCCATACAGCCTGACTGAGGCCGAGCTCTCGGCGGATCTGGAATTGCTCAAGCCGTTCCTCGCAGAAGATGCGGTAGTCGTTGTCGAGCGGTCATCGAATTCTCCGGAACCGGCCTGGCCAGCGGGTCTGACCACAGTGCTCTCGCGGAAGTACGGCGACACCGCGGTCTGGTTCGCCTCGCAGAGTCAGCCTGACCAGTCGCGATAGGGATCCCAGCCGTCTTCGGAATACGGTTCACCGTCGAGGAAGATTCCGGAACCGGCAATTACCTCCCCGACCTTGCGGAAGCCTCCCGGCAGGATCGTTCCTTCATTGAAGGTCGCAAGCAGGGAGTGGTCTTCTCCGCCTGCCAGGGCCAGTCGGACATCCTCTCCAAGGGCAGAGCCATGGAAATTTATCGCAACTCCGCTTGCCTTCGCGACTCTTGCAGCATCCTTTGCCAGCCCGTCACTCAGGTCGAGCATTGCGGTAGCTCCGGCGATAGCTGCCAGCGCGCCATCCTGAATAGGAGGCTTCGGCGCGAGCTGAGCCCGGGTTCGATCCCTCAGTCCAGATGCCTTCTCGCGATCGGGCTCACCGGCTTCGTCCACGGCCTCGCTGAACAGCAGGCGCAGAGCTCTTGCCGCCTCGCCAAGCACCCCGGACACCGCAACCGCCTGACCGACCCTGGCGCCCGATCTGAGCACCGGAGCTCTGCCCTCGAGGTCTCCAAAGGCGGTCACAGCAATCGTGAAAGTATCGGAAGCGGATAGATCCCCGCCTACTACGCCGCAGCCCGGAGCGAGCGACCTGCAGGCTGCGTCAAGGCCGTCGGCGAGTCCCTCGAGAACTGAAACTGCAGTGTCCGGCGGAACAGCCACGGCTACCACCAGTGCGGTTGGTACAGCGCCCATTGCGGCGACGTCTGCGAGATTGCTTGCAGCGGCCTTCCAGCCGAGGTCGAAGGGAGTAGACCACTGGGTGCGAAAATCCGGGCCGCAGACCATGAGATCGGTGGTGACCACGAATCGGCCGTCTTCGGCTTTGAGGATTGCTGCGTCATCCCCCGGCCCAAGCAGTGCGAGGTTCGAAATCGGAAGTCGGGGGAAAATGCGCTCGAGCACCGCGCCTTCGCCAAGATCAGCGAGAGTGGGTTCGCGAGCATCCATCTCTTCAAATTAGCCCACTCGGGGTAGCCTGAAATCGATGCGAAACTTCCGGCCGCTATTGGCTCTTCCTCTGGTTCTGCTCGGTCTGTCCGGCTGCACGCCGATCGTTCCTTTGGATCCCGCGCCTGACGCAAACAACCCGAAGTGCGCGGACGTCATAGTGCGGCTGCCGGATGTGATTCTGGATGCCGACAAGCAGGACTTAGGATCAGACCCGGCCGGGGAATGGCTCAAGCGGGAAACCGATGCTCAGGCGACTGGAGCGTGGGGGAATCCGACTTCCATTCTGCTGCGCTGCGGAGTCGCAGTTCCGGGTCCATCTACTTTGCCCTGCGCGACCGTAAAGGGAATCGACTGGCTCAGAGACGACAGCGGAGCGCCAAACTACGTGTTTACGACCTTCGGTCGCGACCCTGCAGTTGAAGTCGTCATCGACAGCAGTCGGGCTTCCGGCACGAACGTCCTCGAAGCTCTAAGTCTGGCGGTAGGCACTATCCCGACTACCGGCGCCTGCACGAATCCGATTGACGTGCTCGACTTGCCGAGTCCTGAACCCAGTCCAAGTCCGACCGAGTGAGTCGACCGGCTGAGTCGACCGGCAGCTTTCAGCGGACGGTTTCGAGGCCCAGTTCGATGAGCTCGGTGATCAGGCTCTGATAGCTGAATCCGCTCGCGATCCAGCATTTCGGGAACATCGAAATCGGCGTGAAGCCGGGCATGGTGTTGATTTCATTCAATACAAATCCGTCGGCAGTCAGGAAGAAATCAACTCTCGCGAGCCCTGAGCCGTCGATTGCATCGAATGCCCTCGCCGCGAGAGTCTGAAGTTCTGCGAGCTCTGCGGATGTCAGCTCGGTCGGGCAGGCAAGCTCCACTCCGGGCGCATCGAGGTACTTTGCCGCGAAATCATAAAAACCGCCGTCGCTGACGATTACTTCACCCGCGAGTGAAGCTCTTGTGGGCCCGCCATTGCGGCCGCTGAGCACTCCGCATTCAATTTCACGACCGGAGATCGCCTCTTCAATCAGCACTGTCTTGTCTTCGGCAAGTGCGGCATCCATTGCGGAATCGAAGTCCTCCCGGCGATCGACCCTGCTGACCCCTACCGAAGACCCCGCCCTGGCCGGCTTCACAAAAGCCGGCAGTCCCAGTCTCGCGGCACGCTTTCTGCAGGATTCCGGGTCGCTGGCCCATTCAGCCGCGGTCACACTCTCCCAGTCGGCCACCGGGATTCCAGCCTGCTTCAGGACCGTCTTGGTGAAGTGCTTGTCCATTCCGAGCGCAGAGGCCATCACGCCGTTTCCCACGTAGGGCAGATCGACGAGTTCGAGCATCCCCTGGAGGGTCCCGTCTTCACCGAATCTGCCGTGCAGAATCGGGAACACGACATCGATCTCACCGAGGCTTCGAAGTTCGTCCCCGCCTTCGGCAACCTTGAATTCGCGGGATTCCGCGCTCTCCGGAAAGAAGACCCTGGTTCCGTTATCGACTACTTCGGGGAGGTGTTCCGGGTCCAGCCTGAACCTCGCCGGATCATCCTGCTCCAGCACGAAGGCGCCCTGCCGGGTGATTCCGATCGGAACGACCTCGAACCGGCTGCGGTCGATTGCAGCCAGCACGCCGCCTGCGGTTGCGCAGCTAATCGAGTGTTCGCTTGAACGACCGCCAAATACCAGGGCAACTCGAATTGTCATCAGCTCTCCGGTTGGGGTTCTTCGGAATTGGAAGTCAGGTGAGGAGCGATGCTTCGCGGATCCAGGGTTCCGGCGAGAACTTCCGCGACCTGAGAAACGATTGGCATTTCCACACCCTTGGCCATGGCGAGTTCGAGGATCGGCGCAATCGAAGCGAGCCCCTCTGCGACCTGATTCATCTGGGAAACGACATCCTTAAAACTGTAGCCCTGACCGAGGAGCCGCCCGGCCGTGTTGTTGCGCGACAGCGAAGACTCGCAGGTCGCAATCAGATCACCGAGTCCGGCAAGTCCCGCGAGAGTATCGGCCCTGCCGCCGTAAGCGACGGCGAAGTCGGTAATCTCGACGAGACCCCTCGTGATGATCGAGGCTTTCGTGTTTTCGCCGTAGCCCACGCCGTCGACTATTCCGATTGCCACCGCGATGAGGTTCTTGAGCACTCCGCCGAATTCAGTTCCGATCACATCGGTGTTGGTGAAGGTCCGCAAGTAGTCGGTGCGAGCTGCCAGAGCGACGAGACTGGCGGTAGAGGCGCTTTCCGAGGCCGCAACAGTTGCTGTGGGTTCTTCTCTGGCGATTTCCAGAGCGAGGTTTGGCCCCGAGATCACCGCGACCTGATCCGGATGTATTCCAAGTTCTTCGAGAATCACCTGGCTCATCCGCATGGCAGAGCCTCTCTCGACGCCCTTCATGAGACTGACAACCACTGCATCCCGCGGAATCAGGTCTCGAATGGCTGAGAGATTGGCTCTCAAAGTCTGGCTCGGCACCGAAACGAAGACCATTTCCACCTGGTCGAGAACCTCGTCGACGTTCGAGCTCGCCCAAAGGTTTCTGGGGAGGTTTATCCCGGGGAGGTAGTCGCTGTTGCGCTTTGCTTCTGCGATTTCTCTGGCAAGCTCCGGCCTCCTCGCCCAGATCGCGACATCCGAACCGCCATCGGAAAGAACTTTCGCGAAAGTGGTTCCCCAGCTGCCCGCTCCAAGCACTGCGACTCTTCTCGCGCCCGGAGTAGTAACTCGGATCGGCATGGTGCTGCTCACTTGCGCTCCTCGAATCGACCGGTTTCGGACTGTCCCATTTTCGCGGGATCCCAGCGCTTTTTGGGAGGCTCTTCCCCGCGCAGCTCTCCGAGCAGTTTCGCGATCGCTTCCATAACCTCATCTGTAGCCTTGTTGAGCGCTGCGGCGTTGAGTTCCTTGCCGCGGTACTTGGACAGGTCGACCGGTGGGCCGAAGAGAACGCTCACCTTCTTTCGCGGGAAGAAGCTGATTTTCTTTCCGTAGCGGGCCATGATCTGCTGGGTGCCCCAGTGCGCAACAGGGATCAGCGGGACATCCGCTTCAAGGGCGAGCCGAACCGCTCCCGATTTTCCGCGCATCGGCCATAAATCAGGATCGCGGGTGAGAGTGCCTTCCGGGTAGACAACGACCAGAAGCTGCTTCTCCACCAGCTGGTTCGCCGCCTGAAGAGGATCGCCGCCGCTTCGCGGGGCGTGCCGATCCACCGGAATCTGATCGGAGCGCCTCAACAGCCAGCCGAGAATCGGAACTTTGAAGAGCGAAGCTTTCGCGAGGTAGCGGGGAGTGCGGCCGAGCTTCCAGATCGCGACCCCGATCACCAGCGGGTCGATTTCGCTGTAGTGGTTTGGAGAGACCACCACCGCTCCGCGACCGGGCAGGTGCTCTCCGCCTTCGACCTTGTATTTGCCAAGCAGGTTCATAAGAGGCAGGACGATCGAGGCCAGGAAGCGGAACATGAAGGTCCGTTCCGCCCTCGTGGGCTTCGGCCTGCCGGAAGCCACTACTAGTCCTCTACCTCGAAGTCTGCGCCGAGTCCGGCGAGCTTCTCAACGAAGTGCTCATAGCCCCTGCGGATCAAATCGACATTGCTCACTCTGGACACGCCTTCCGCGCTGAGCGCTGCGATTACGTGGCTGAAGCCGCCCCTAAGATCGGGAACCCGGATATCTCTGGCCTGCAGCGGAGTCGGCCCGGTAATCACGGCAGCCTGCTCGAAGTCGCGTCTGGCGACTCTGCGCGGGTATCCTTCGAGTCCGTGCGGGTGCACAACGATATTCGCACCCATCTCGATTAGCGCGTCGGTGAATCCGAAACGGTTCTCGTAAACGGTCTCGTGGACGATCGAGACTCCGTCTGCCTGAGTCAGGGCCACCACGAGGGGCTGTTGCCAGTCGGTCATGAAGCCCGGGTGGACATCCGTTTCAATGGTCACGGGCTTTAGCAGCCCGCCAGGGTGGTAGAAGCGAATGCCGTCCTCGCGAACGTCAAAGCGGCCGCCGACCTTCCGATAGACGTTAAGGAACGTCATCAAATGAGCCTGCTTCGCCCCTGCGACGAAGATGTCGCCATTGGTCACCAGTGCGGCGGTGGCCCAGCTCGCGGCCTCGTTCCGATCGAAGATCGCGCGGTGATCGTAGCCGGTGAGGCTGTCGACTCCTTCAATGAAAATCACGCGGTTGGGCTCTACCGAGATGATCGCCCCCATCTTTTGGAGGATTGCGATCAGATCCATGATCTCCGGTTCGATCGCAGCGCCGCGCAGCTCTGTAGTGCCTTTGGCTCGCACCGAAGTGAGCAGCACCTGTTCGGTCGCCCCAACACTCGGGTAGGGAAGAACAATGTTTGCACCAGTGAGTCCGTCAGGTGCGGTCAGGTGGATGCCCTCGTAGCTCTTGTCTACCGTCGCACCGAAAGCGCGAAGGGCGTCGAGGTGGAAGTCGATCGGCCGGTCTCCGATTCGGCAACCACCGAGGTCCGGAATGAACGCCTCGCCGAGCCTGTGCAGCAAGGGCCCGCAGAACAGAATCGGGATGCGGCTGGAAGAAGCCAGAGCGTCAACCTCTGCGAAGTGCGCGGTTTCAACATTGCTCGGGTCGAGCAGCAGCTCGCCGGGCTCTTTTTCGGTGACTAGCACCCCGTGCACCTCGAGAAGACCGCGCACGACGGCAACATCGCTGATATCCGGAACATCGCGAAGCAGGCTGGGAGTCTCCCCGAGCAGAGCCGCAACCATCGCCTTGGTTGCGAGGTTTTTTGCACCGCGAACATCGACGCGACCGCGCAACGGGTTACCGCCCTTGATCACAAGGGTGTCGCCGGTTGCTGGCATCCGCAATCCCGCCTTTCTGATTCCTCGACTAGCGCTGTCTAGCGACTGCCGCTACTTTACGGGCAGGGTCTTTGGCCTCCAGGCCTCTCTGGTCTCCTCGAAAACCTTGATTCGGGCTTCTTCCCGCAAGGTTAGACCAATATCGTCGAGTCCTTCCAGCAGCCGCCATCTAGTGTAATCGTCGATCTCGAATGGCACCGTGCAGGAGCCAATTGTCACGGTCTTTTCCTGCAAATCCACAGTCGCGGCTACCCCGGGTGCGGCATCAATCTCGGCCCAAAGACTCTCAAGGTCTTCTTCGGTGATAAGTCCGGTCAACAGCCCCTGCTTACCTGAGTTTCCCCTGAAGATATCGCCGAATCTAGGGCTGAGCACCGCCCTGAATCCGTAGTCTCTCAGCGCCCAGACCGCGTGCTCCCTGCTCGAACCGGTGCCGAAGTCCGGACCAGCGACCAGCACTCTGGGGTTTGAGAACCTTGGATCATTCAGAATGAATGCCGGATCCTGTCGCCAGGCGTAAAACAGGGCGTCATCGAAGCCCGTCTTGGTCACTCGCTTGAGGAATTCGGCCGGAATGATCTGGTCGGTATCCACATTTGAGCGCTTGAGCGGCATCGCGGTGCCCTTGATTACTGTCACTTTCTCCATCAGGCAACCTGCGCTTTCAGGGTCGGTTCCTCTAGATCCCACGGACTGGAAAGGGTGCCGCGAACTGCGGTAGCCGCGGCGACGAGCGGAGAAACCAGGTGCGTCCTTCCTCCCTTGCCCTGCCGACCCTCGAAGTTTCGGTTCGAAGTGGACGCGCAGCGCTCACCCGGAGCGAGCTGGTCCGGGTTCATCCCGAGGCACATCGAACAACCGGCGAACCTCCACTCGGCCCCGAATTCCTCGAAGACCTTGTCGAGGCCCTCGGCTTCTGCCTCAAGTCTCACCCTCGCCGACCCGGGAACAACCATGACTCGAAGTCCATCGGCTTTCTTTCTCCCCCTGATCACCGAAGCGAATGCCCGAAGATCTTCAATCCGGCTATTGGTGCACGATCCCATGAAGACGGTGTCTACCCGGATGTCTTTCATTCGGGTCCCCGGCTCCAAGTCCATATATTCAAGGGCTCGCTGAGCAGAGGCTCGCAGGTTTGGATCTTCAATGCTCTCTGGATCCGGAATCGACTCGGAGAGCGAGACCCCCTGGCCGGGATTCGTCCCCCAGGTTACGAACGGTTCGAGCTCCGACGCGTTGAGGTTCACTTCGGCGTCAAAGACCGCGTCCTCGTCTGTGGCAAGGCTCCTCCAGTACTCGACCGCAACATCCCAGTCGGAACCCTGGGGAGCGTGCGGCTTTCCCTTTAGGTAGGCGAACGTGGTTTCGTCCGGGGCCACCATTCCGGCTCTGGCTCCGGCTTCAATCGACATATTGCAGATCGTCATCCGGCCTTCCATGGAGAGCGCGCGAATTGCGCTGCCGCGGTACTCGAGTACATAGCCCTGACCGCCACCGGTACCGATTTTCGCAATTACTGCGAGGATGATGTCTTTGGCGCTGACTCCTTCCCGAAGCTGCCCCTCAACATTGATCGCCATCGTCTTGAACGGCTTGAGCGGCAGAGTCTGGGTAGCCAGAACATGCTCGACTTCGCTCGTGCCGATTCCGAATGCCATGGCCCCGAAAGCTCCGTGGGTGCTCGTGTGGGAGTCGCCGCAAACGACAGTGATTCCCGGCTGGGTCAGCCCGAGCTGCGGCCCGACGACGTGAACGATTCCCTGTTCCTTGTCGCCGAGAGGGTGCAGCCTCACGCCGAACTCCGCGCAGTTCTTTCTGAGGGTTTCGATCTGCAGGCGGCTGACCGGATCTTCTATTTGTCTCGTGATGTTGATCGTCGGAGTGTTGTGGTCCTCGGTTGCAATCGTGAGGTCCGGGCGGCGCACCGGCCTGCCTTCTGCCCTCAGCCCGTCGAAGGCCTGAGGAGAAGTCACCTCGTGGATGAGATGCAGGTCTATATAGATGAGGTCCGGTGCCCCGTCTTCGCCTTTGGCGACTACGTGGTCGTTCCAGACCTTCTCTGCAAGAGTCTTGCCCATTGGAATGGTCCTTACTGTTCGCTGTCCAGGTTCTCAGCCAACAAGAGACTCCGCGACGAGGAGGCCGAGCGCTTCAGACCCCGTCGCGGCGTCGAAGGAGCAAACCGCTGGCGAACATCGATTTCAGGTTAGCACCGCGGAACTGGCCGCCGTGCACCCTCGAAACCGATGGTCGGCCCCGAAGGTGCTAACCCCCGTCCGCAATATCTAAACCCTCTGCTGACCGGGGCAGCCAAATCGTGGAATAGTAGGTCTGAAGTCGAGCAGATCGCTAACCTGCGGCTGCCCCGTCGAATCGCCCAAAAGGCCAGTACACCGGAGTCTTAACATGTCTGCATCCAATTCCATCCGCCTCGAAAGCGTCCCCTTCGATCATGAGCGGGTGGTGATTGTTACAGGGCAGCGAAGCCGGTTGCCGATCATCGTCGCCGTGCATTCGACCGTACTTGGTCAGGCTCTCGGCGGAGCGCGGGTATGGGCTTACCCGCACTGGACGGATGCGCTTACGGATGCCCTGCGCCTTTCCGAGGGAATGACCCTAAAGAACGCCGCCGCAGGCCTCAATCGCGGCGGCGGAAAGTCCGTTATCTGCCTGCCGGAGGGCGCATCGCTCACCGACGCCGAAAAGGCAGACGCCATGCGCGATCTCGGCGATGTGGTCGAGAGCCTCGGCGGCAGCTACATGACGGCAGAGGATGTCGGAACCAGCGCGGAGCTCATGGCCGTCGTCGCGGAGAGAACCGAATACGTTTGCGGCCTTCCCGCGGACAAGGGCGGAGTCGGGGAACCAGCAGACGCGACGAGCGCGGGAGTGCACTCGAGCATCCTCGCAACTCTCGAGGCCCTCTTCGGCAGCCGCCAAGTAGAAGGACGGCGGATAGTCATTTCCGGCCTCGGCCAGGTTGGCGGCAGACTCGCGCGCAGGCTCACGAACGAGGGAGCCGTACTTACGGTCACCGACGTGAATCTGGGCAAGAAGGAATTCGCGGCCGAGATTGGCGCTACCTGGGTGGACGTTGACGACGCACTAACCACAGAAGCCGATCTATTCGTACCCTGCGGTCTCGGCGGGGTACTCACCTCCGAAGTCATCAGGAACCTCAAGGTCAAGGGCGTCGTCGGGGCTGCGAATAACCAGCTTGCCGAGCACTCGGGAGCGAAGGAGCTGGCCGACCGCGGCATCCTCTGGGCTCCCGACTTCGTGGTCAATGGCGGAGGTGTCATCTACCTCGACATGGCAATGCAGCCCGGAGCCGATGCCGACGCGATCTCCAGCCGGGTAACGCAAATCGGAGACTTCGTGTCGAAGATTTTCGCGGACGCGAAATCGAAGGGGATTACTACCCTGGATGCCGCTGAGCAGCTGGCCTGGTCGAGACTCAAGACTGCCTGAGCTTGCCCTGCCTGTCCCTCTTCAGGCGGAACAGGCTCGCTACGGTCGCGATCGACATTGCGCCGACGATTACTGCGAGCGAGATCCATGTGCTGATTTCTGGTGCCCACTGGATGGGTTGACCGCCATTCAGAAATGGCAGTTCGTTTCCGTGCATTGCGTGAAGGACGAGCTTGACCCCGATGAACCCGAGGATGAATGCAATTCCATATTTCAGGTAAACGAGTTTTTCGATCAGGTCTCCAAGCAGGAAGTAGAGCTGTCGCAGTCCCATTAGAGCGAATACGTTCGCGGCGAAAACCAGGAACGGGTTTTGGGTGATACCAAAGATCGCCGGGATTGAGTCGAGTGCGAAGACCAGGTCAGTAGCACCGAGGGCAACTATGACGATCAGAACTGGAGTGAACATCCGTCGTCCATCGATCTTGATGCGCAGCTTTCCGCCGTTGAAGGTATCGGAAATCGCGAATCGCTTTCTGAAGAATTTGATAATTCGGCCTTCGGTGCGCTCTTCATCCTCGAACCCGGTGAAGGCCTGCTGGAATGCCGTGTAGAGCAGGAACGCCCCGAAGATATAGAAAACCCAGGAGAAGTTCTCGATGAGTTGCGCACCGATGATTATGAAGATCGCACGCAGAACAAGTGCGATCAGGATGCCGACCATTAGCACTTCCTGTTGAAACTGCTTGGGCACCTTGAACTGGTTCATGATGATCAGAAATACGAACAAGTTGTCGACACTCAGGCTGTACTCGGTGAGCCAGCCGGCGACAAACTGCCCGGCCAATTCGATGTCAGCAACCCAAAACAGCAGTCCAGCGAACACGAGCGCGAGCAGCACATAGAGACCGACCCAGGCTGCGCATTCCCTGGCCGACGGTATGTGCGGGCGCCGGTAGGCGAGAACCAGGTCGCCGAGGATTATTGCGCTCAGCACGACGAGGGAGGTGATCTCGAACCAGATCGGGATTGTCGTTAGCAAGGGAGTCCATTCGTATCGGCCGACCGGGGTCGACAAGGCCTCGAAAGTCTCTCCCGTGCTAACTTCGCACCACCGCACCCGGGTCGAAACTCCGACCGTCCTGACGAGTGCGATGAAGTGGGATACTCCCCTTCGCTAGAGCGATACTAGCGCAGCGAACCGCGCACCTGAATTCAATGATCGAATAACTGTAAATGTTATGGTGACCCCAACCGGATTCGAACCGGTGTTACCGCCGTGAGAGGGCGGCGTACTAGGCCGCTATACGATGGGGCCGTAGTGCGCGACTACAAGAGTATGCCACATAGGTTCTTTGAGACAAAAACAAGAAGCATAGGCACAGCGCTTTGGGCGCTGCGCCGGGCACAGAAATAGGGGGAAATTGATGCCGTTCAGAGCCGCGACTGCGCTAACAGCCATGGCTGGAGTTTCGATCCTGCTCGCAGGATGTTCTCTACTGAACCCCGGACCGCCGAGAGACGAAAACGGCCGGGTCACCGAGGCAACCACGATTTCTGCCAGAGACCTGCTGAAAGGCGATTGCTTCAGCTTCAACTCTGCTGACGGCTCCGTAGTGGCAGAGGTCACGGTCATGCCCTGCATCAATGCCCACGACTACCTAGTAATTGCGCAGGGCAGCCTCACTCCCGCGCAGGTTGCAGCCTCAAGCAGCCTTCAGGATGCCGTTTCTTCAGCCTGCGCAGGGCCATTTGCCGAGTTCAAGGCCGGGGTAAAAAGCGAAACCCGTCCCGAACAGCAGTTCCTGGTATTCCCGGAGGACGACAAGGAAGACGCCAACCAGAACTACTCCTGCATTTCAACCGACCCTGATCAGGCGTCGAACGCGCGCACCGAACCAGAAGACTCCGCTACGCCGGAGCCAACACCCTAAGCGCAGCGGGAACGATCTCTACTTCGATCGGCAGCTCGGTAACCCTCTCGCCGTCTGCATAGGCAACGATGTTCGGGGCGGAGACCCTGACCTTTGAGGCGCGCCGGACCGACACTCTCGGGTCCCGAACATGGGTGCCTTTGAATACGCTCGGGAAGATCCTCAGGAACGCGATTCTTGAAAGCGGTTGTACGACGAAGAGATCGAGTTTTCCGTCGTCGAGCATGGCATCCGGAGTTATTTTCATTCCGCCGCCGAAAGAGACATTGTTCGCGACTGCCACGAGAACAGCGCGAGTATTCTCTTCATTTCCGTCGACCTCGAGGCCGTAACTGATGGGCTTTAGCATTGCGAGTTCCCTAAGCAGCGCGAGGTTGTATCGCTGCCTGCCCTTTGGCCAGTGCATCTGGTTTGCGCGCTCATTGACGATCGCATCGAACCCGGCGGAGAAGACGCAGGCGAACCACTTTCTTGAACCGTCGGCAGAGGTCATGCGGCCGGCGTCGACCACTCGCGGCTCGCTGCCAAGAGCGCGCAATAGCAGGGCGATTGCGCCGGGGGTGTCTGCTACCGGAATCCCCAGGCCCCTCGCCATGTCGTTCCCCGTTCCGGATGGAACTATTCCAAGAGGGATGTCCGTTCCGGCAACGAGATTCACCCCCAGATTCACCATCCCGTCTCCGCCGACCACAACCAGCCCCTTAGCTCGGGTTGCCTTCAGAGCGGCAGAAGTCGAGGCCAGCAGCTTCTTGAAATCTGATTCGATGCATTCCTGAACGTCGAACCCGGCTTCGCGCAGCGACTTCGTGACGATGGGGCCCACACCCTTTCCTCTGCCGAACGAAGCCTCCGGGTTGATCGCAACGACGAGGGTATTCGGTGCAGTTTCGGGCATGCCCCGATTATGTCGGTAGATTCAAGCCATTGATAGTTGTTTTCGGCCCCAGTTCAGGCGACTTGTCGCTAGTCGCCTCGCACGTTATTCAGTTCAAACACCTTGAGCAACTCGGCAACCGCCTTCTCTTTGCTCTCGCCGCCCTGAGAAAACATTTCACTTACGTGGGTGCGCAGGTGGTTTTCGACTATTAGCTTGTTCAGGCTCTGCAGTGATTTCTGGATTGCGAGCGACTGGGTGATTATGTCGACGCAGTAATCTTCGTTTTCGATCATCCTGCCAAGTCCGCGCAACTGGCCCTCGAGGATGCTGGTTCGATGCAGGGCACGCTTCTTCAGATCTGAAATCATCCTGCAAGCATACCCCCTAGGGGTATTAGCCCGGCGCTGCTCGCTCTAGGCTGAACCCATGAAGATCACTAAGCAGGAGCATTCGTGCCTCGTCGTCGAAGTGGAAGAGAAACTCCTGGTCATCGACCCCGGTTCGCTCACGACTCCGCTGATCGGGCTCAGGGATGTCGTTGCGATAGTCATTACCCACGAGCATGCTGACCACTGGACTTCAGACCAGCTCGAACGGATCCGTGAATTCAGCCCAAAGGCGAGGATCTTCGGGCCTGCCGGTGTGGCCGCGGCGGCCGAGTCGTTCAAGGTGGAGGTCGTCAAAGGCGGAGATACCGTCGAGGTTGAACCGTTCACGCTCAAGTTCTTTGGCGAGAAGCACGCAGAAATCCACAAGTCGATCCCGCTGGTCGATAATCTGGGCGTGCTCGTTGACGGAGAGCTCTATTACGGGGGCGATTCGTATACCGTCCCGAAAGGCGTGGAGGTTGGAACCCTCGCCGCTCCGTCCGGAGCGCCCTGGCTCAAGATCGGCGAAGTCATGGATTTCGTCATGGAAGTTGCACCGAAGCGAAGCTTCGCAGTTCACGAAATGCCGCTGTCCACCATCGGCAAGCAAATGGCAAACGCTCGCATCAAGCTCGCAACAGAGGCCGGGGGCGGCACCTTCTACGAACTGGCGCCCGGGGAGTCGATCGACATTTAGGCGGGTTGGTCTCGGGAGATGAGTTCGACATCCCAGCCGAGATCGGATGCCCGGTCGCGAAACTGCCTGGCATTCTCGGCGGTAATCGACCTTGCTGGTTGCGCGGGTTCGCTCGGATCGCGGTGCGAGTAGTAACTGCGAATCGCGGCGGGAGAAATGAAGCGACCACCTAATGGATCCTTCCCTGCATCCCTCACCTGCCACCAGCGGTCGAGAGCCTGTTCTACGGCTTTTTCGACAGGCACCTCGACATCGAAAATCACCAGCCGCTCATAGCCGTAGCGATCAAGTTCGGTGAGCAGGTCATCCATGTAGCTCGTGCTGGAGAGAGTGCCGTGGATGACGATGTTCTCGCCGTCTGCCATGCAGGAATCGAGATAGCTCAGTTGCAACGCGATCCCGAAGCCCGGCCATCAAGCGCTCTTGCGAGCCATCGCCCTGCGAATCGCCTCGTATTCGGCTTCGGTGATCATGCCTTCGCGAAGTGCGGCTACCAGTTGCTTGGCGGTGCCGGTTACCGAAGCCGCTCCATCCACCGCACCGCGCTTTCCGGGAGCCCTGACAGTTAGCCGCATTGCCGTCAGGCGCCTGAGCATCTCCTCGGTGTCGATGGCTCCGACTCGGCGCTGCAGGATCACATCGCGCGGATCGGCTGCCTGCGACCGCAGTGGACGCCGCTTTAGTCGTCTGGATACTTCCGGCTGCGAGATGCCTACGGCTTTGGCGATCTCGCGCTGAGGCACTCCCGCATCGTGCAGAGCGAAAATTCCTCTGCGCAGCTTCATCTCCGCGTACTCCTGGTGCTCGCGGCCCTCAAAGACATCGCGAAGCGCTCTTCTCGCACGCTGCCGGTCGCGACTGGTCGCGAGCTTTGCAAGCACCTGCTCGGTAACTTCATCGATCGGGAGCTTCGAATCCCTTGATCTTTGCGCGATGCTCATGAGCACCTCCTGATACAAATTGTATCAAGCTGTTAGCCGACTTTGCCGATCCGAACTCGCCAGTCAACCGGGCCCTCCTCCAGGTACTCCCAGGTGAATTCGCCATTGTGCTCAGCATCGAACTGGTAGTAAAGCGGTTTCGGATCGTGATCGTTGATCAGGATGAAACCTTCGCCAGGGCCCAGAGCTTCGTAGTTTTCGAAGATCAGCTGATGCCTGCGCATCGGGATCTCCTGGCGAACGTCGAGTTCCTTATCAGTTGACATGATTCCTTCTTTCCTCTTTGGCTTCGTTAGTCTCTGGTTCGCTTCGCTAATTCGCCGCGTGCCCTGAATCTTGAGTCTTCGCGTGATTCTGCGGAGCATTCACCGAGTCCGGCAGGCGTGCGAGGTAGTGCATAGTGCCATTGATCCGCTCAGCGGATGCCGGATCGTCGTGGCGAAGTGCGGAGTAAACCTTCGCCGCAATCCGGCTTGCTTCATCCGGATGCCCGGCTTCGCCAAGCTTCCTGAGGGAACGCACGAGCGCCTGCAGCAGTTCGGCCCGGATTGGGTCCTGCAGGATTTCGGAAGAGTCGACCGCCGACGGCCTCTGGCCCGCTGGCTCTGACTTGGACACTTAGCACTTTCCGTGTAACTGACTGCACTTTCAAGACTACCAATGTGAGCTGTTTATCACTTCTGCAGCGTCAGAGAACAAAGGCGCTAGTGATCCGGCCCATTCGGGGAGAGAGACCGAAAGGGTCTGCCAGGTAAGCTCGCGGTCGATGATCGAATAGTGATGGGCGAGCTTCTCGCGGTTCTTTGCCGCGTCGCTCCAGCTCATTCCGGCGGGTGCCTCAAGTCCACGTGTCGCGAGAGTCTTGGCAGCCTCGCCGATCTTGATCATGAGCGAATCGCCGGCTTCCTGAACGACTTCGTCAGCGTCGTAGGCAACTTTGCCTCTGGCAACGATCGATTCGGCGAGTTCCAACCAGTGCTGGATGTGCAGCAACTCTTTCGCGATACGTATCTCCATCACAAAAGCACTCTGTCGTTGAGGATGTCGCGATCCCGCTTGGGATCCAGCCCTCGGTAACTTACGAGGTCAACACCGCGACCGAGAATTGCCTCCAGAGATTCCTCAAGGCGAGCCATGTCAAGCAGATCGGCGCCGACCGGAGGTTGCACAAGAAAGTCGATATCAGAGTCAGATTGGTCGTCCCCTCTAGCCGCGGACCCAAACACCGCTAAACCGGAAAATCCGCGCCGCTCGGCTACCTGTCTCAATACCGATCCTCCAGCGGCAATCAGTTCGCTTGGGCGCACTCCATCAGTGCGCTCGCTCGCAACCTGGTAACTGATTGCAGGTTGCGTAATACCGAGTCGCTTTCCAACCTCCCGCTGCGATTCCCCCTCAGCGAGCATCGCACGCACTGCAAGCACGCGACGCAGTCGCGCCAACTCCGCGTCGCGCGTCGCCTGCTCGTACTCGAGATCCAAGGTCATAAAGAGAGTTTATCACCCGTGAAGAATGCTATCGATAATTAGCTGGCAATTCATACCAACCAAACACCAAAGAGCAGAAAACTCGTTCGTCGGAGTCAAATTGGGAATCCCAAGTATGTTTCAGCGCTTGGCACAAGGCCACATGAATGGGGCCAAGCGACCATGATCAGTGATTGCGAAGCTGGGGTGCCTGGACTCGAACCAAGAACAACTGAACCAGAATCAGCCGTGTTGCCAATTACACCACACCCCATTGGGCGACCTAGGTCGCGCCGAGGAACTACTCTATCGCATCGGCGCGAGCGAGCCGATTCGGTCTCAACGGAGGATTGAAACGATCCAGACGTGAACCGAGTTCGTCGAGTGCGCGAACGAAAGCCCGACTACAGCCGCTCCGCCAGCCTGCGGATTCGAGCGAGCGAAGAGTCCTTGCCGAGGAGTTCCATCGACTCGAACAGGGGCGGGCTCACGCGGCGGCCGGACATTGCGGTGCGGATCGGGCCGAAGGCCAGGCGCGGCTTGAGGCCGAGCTCGTCGACGAGGGCGCCGCGGAGGGAGGCTTCGATCGCGGTGGCGGTCCAGTTGCTCAGGGCGGTCAGGGCGCGGTCGGCGACTGCGAGCGCCTCACTGCCTTCGGGGCCGGGTAGGGCATCCGGCTCGAACTCGATCTGGTCATCCGGGGTGAACAGAAAGCCGAGCAGTCCCGGGGCTTCGCCAAGGAGCTGCATGCGCTCCTGGACGAGCGGGGCGGCGCGGCGAAGCAGGGCGCGGTCGGCATCCGTGTGCACAAAGTCGGTCAGGTAGGGCTCGAGCCGGGTCGCGAAATCCTCCGGCGAAAGCAGGCGGATGTGGTCGCCGTTTATCGACTCCGCCTTCTTCAGGTCGAACCGGGCAGGGTTGGGGTTGACGTTCGAGACTTCGAAGGCCGCGATCATTTCGTCCATGCTGAAGACATCGCGATCCGGGGCGAGCGACCAGCCGAGCAGGGCCAGATAGTTCAGCAGCCCCTCGCGAATGAAGCCTCGGTCGCGATGGTGAAAGAGGTTCGACTCTGGATCGCGCTTGGAGAGCTTCTTGTTTCCCTCGCCCATGACGTACGGCAGGTGGCCGAAGCGCGGGATCGCGCTCGCGAGGCCGACGTCGATCAAGGCGTGGTAGAGGGCGATTTGCCTCGGAGTGCTCGGCAGCAGGTCCTCGCCGCGCAGAACGTGGGTTACCCCCATGAGCGCATCGTCAACTGGGTTGACGAAGGTGTAGAGCGGCTTGCCGTTTGGCCGAACCACCACAAAATCGGTGAAACTGCCAACCGGGAAAGTGATCTCGCCGCGGACTAGATCATCAAAACCGAGGTCAGTGTCTGGCACCCGCAGGCGCAGCGCCGGCTCGCGGCCGGTCGCGCGATATTCGGCCCTTTGAGCGTCGGTAAGATCGCGCTCGAAGTTGTCGTAGCCCTGCTTGGGGTCGCGGCCGTTAGCAAGATTGCGCGCTTCCATCTCCTCGGCGGTGACGAAGCTCTCGTAGAGGTGGCCGGCCGCCTTTAGCTTCTCGATCGCGTCCGCATAGATTTCGCCGCGCTGCGACTGGCGGTATGGTCCGTGCGGGCCGCCGACACTTTCGCCTTCATCCCAGTTGATTCCAAGCCAGCCAAGCGCTTCGAGCAACTGCTGATAGCTCTCTTCGCTGTCGCGTTCGGCATCCGTATCTTCGATTCGGAAAATGAGCTTGCCGCCGGTGTGCCTGGCCCAGGCCCAGTTAAACAGGGCAGTGCGGATCAGGCCGACGTGCGGCGTCCCGGTCGGAGAAGGGCAAAATCGCAGCCGGATGTCCGCTCCGGTCGCGGTAGTAAAGCTCGCAGTCATCGCTCCAATCCTAGGCGCAGAGCGAAACTCGATCTAATCTGATGCAGTTGATGCGTTAGAATTGACATCATGCGCACCACTCTCTCAATCGACGATGAATTGCTTGAGCAAGCGAAAAAGACAGCCAGACGTCGAGGGCAGACTCTCGGGCAGTATGTGGAGTCCGCAGTTCGGCGAGACCTCGTGACCCCCGACCCCAAGGCCGTTGCCATTGAACTGCCAACATTCACGCGGGGAACGGGGATGAGGCCGGGAATCGACCCCTCTTCGAACCGGGCGCTCTACGATGCACTCGATGCGAGCGGCGACCTCAGTTGATCGTTGTCGATGTGAACGTACTATTGGCCGCATTTCGTGGTGATCACGTTCATCACCCTTCGGCCAAACACTGGCTTGAGCGCACACTTGCCTCAGGAGTTAGAGTCCTGATACCTGACCTGGTCTGGGTTGGGTTTGTTCGACTGGTTACAAATAACCACATCTTTGAAGTGCCATCTACGCCTCACGAGGCGTTCGAATTCGTCGAGGCAATTTGCGGATCGAGAGCATATTCGAGCGTCCCCGGACTTGTCGATGGTTTGGAGCTATTTCGCCAAACCGTTCTGGAGTCAAATTCCTGGGGCAATCTGGTTCCGGATGCATACCTCGCCTCAATTGCCCGTACGCATGCGGTTCCGCTGGCGAGTTTCGATCGAGATTTCAGGCGCTTCGACGGCCTCGAGATAGTCGTTCCCGCCTGATCCAGTCAGACCAGATTCTCAGTCGCCGGCGGCGTTGCCCTCGCGCTTGCCTGCCGGATTGTCCTCGCGATTGCGGGCGGGGTTGCTCAGCGTGCCGATGCCTTCGATCGTGATGTCGACTCTCTGGCCATCGGTGAAACCGCCGAGGCCAGCCGGGGTTCCGGTGCAAATCACATCACCCGGTAGGAGCGTCCAGACGCTCGAGGCGAATTCGATGATCTCCGGAACATTGTAGAGCATTTCGGAGGTGTTGCCGTGGCGGCGCTTCTCGCCGTCGACGAAGGTCTGGATTTCAAGCGCCGAAATGTCCAGCTCGGTCTCGATCCAGGGGCCGAGCGGACAGAAGGTGTCGTAGCCCTTCGCCCTTGCCCACTGGCCGTCGGCAAACATGACATCCCTGGCCGAGACATCGTTGGCGATCGTGTAGCCGAAGACGCAGTCCATGGCATCGCTGGCGCTCACGAGCTTTGCAACCTTGCCGATCACGACCGCGAGCTCGCCCTCGTGCACGATCCGGCCATCCACCGGCGGAATCACGATGTCGTCCCCCGGCCCGACTACCGCGGTATTGGGCTTGAGGAAAATGAGCGGATTGTTCAACGTCGCGGCATGCATATCGGCCTTGTGCGCGGCGTAATTCATGCCGACGCAAATCACCTTCGAGCGCGGGATGACCGGGGCAAGCAGCTTCGCATCCTCGAGATTCACCCTCTGACCGGTCGTTTCAAAACCGGCGAACATCGGGTCGCCAGCCAAGACAACGAGTTCGTCTTCGTCGACTATCCCAAACTTCGGATCCGACTCGGGCAGGCTGAATCTGGCGATTTTCAAGGTGCGATCTTCTCTGCTTTTGCTCTCTCAGGCGTCGAGTCTCGTGAGCCAGCCGTGACGATCCTCCGCCCGACCGTACTGGATGTCGGTGAGCTCCTTGCGCAGAGCCATAGTCAGTTCGCCCGCAGGCGCGTCTGCCTTTCCGATAGTGAACTCGGCCGCCTTGAGTTGCGCGATCGGGGTGATGACCGCCGCGGTTCCACAGGCAAACACTTCGACAATGTCGCCGGAAGCCGCCCCCTCGCGCCACTCGTCGATGGTCACTTGCCTCACTTCGACCTTGTGGCCCCGGTCGCGGGCCAGATCCAGAACCGAGTCTCGAGTGATTCCCTCAAGAATGCTGTCCGACTTCGGGGTCACTACCGTTCCGTCGTGGTAGACGAGAACGATGTTCATGCCGCCGAGCTCTTCAAGGTACTTGCCCTCTGCAGAGTCCAGGAACATGACCTGGGCGCAGCCGTTTTCGGTGGCCTCGGCCTGAGCGACGAGCGATGAGGCGTAGTTGCCCCCGGTCTTTGCTGCTCCGGTTCCGCCCTTACCTGCGCGAGCGAAGTTGGTCGAAAGCCAGATCGATACCGGAGCCACTCCGCCGTGGAAGTAGGCGCCAGCCGGGCTGCCAATCACGTAGTAGGCAACCTTTTCCGCAGGACGCACCCCGAGGAACGATTCGGTCGCAAACATGTAGGGCCTCAAGTAAAGGCTCGTCTCCGGTGCGGAAGGGACCCAGTCGCGGTCGACTGCAATTAGCTGTCGCAACGAGTCGACGAAGTACTCGAGCGGAAGCTCGGGGAGAGCAAGCCGCCTCGCGGAGCGCTGCATCCGGCCGGCATTTGCTTCCGGACGGAAGGTCCAGATCGAGCCGTCCTCGTGACGGTAGGCCTTCATCCCCTCGAAAATCTCCTGGCCATAGTGCAGCACCGCTGCCGATGGCTCCAGCGAGATCGGACCGTAAGGCTGCACTCGCGGCTGTTGCCAGCCCCCGCTAATTGACCAGGTCAGGCCGACCATGTGGTCGGTGAAGAATTTGCCGAACCCCGGGTTGCCGAGGATCTCGGCGCGCTCCTTGGCGCTTCTCGGCGCGGGGTTGCGGGTAACCGACCATTCGAGGTCGGTTGAGGTCTCGGAATCTGCTTCGAACGTCATTTGAGTCCTTCGTCGTTCTTATTCTGGTTAGTTCCTGGTCAGCAGCTCAGCAATTGCATCGCCGATTTCGCGGGTTGAGCGATCCGAACCCTTACGTCCGGCCAGATCGGCCAGGGTCGCCTCGGTCACCCTTGCCGCTGCTTCGGGGTAGCCCTGCTGATCCAGCAGGAGCGCAATCGAAAGAATTGCGGCAGTCGGATCGGCCAGTTGCTTGCCGGCGATGTCCGGGGCCGAACCGTGTACAGGTTCGAACATGCTTGGGAACGCGCCTTCCGGATTGATGTTTCCGGATGCTGCGAGTCCGATTCCGCCGCTGATGGCGGCAGCTAAATCGGTGATTATGTCACCGAAAAGATTATCAGTGACGATCACGTCGAATCGGCTCGGATCGGTAACAAGGTGGATGGTCGCAGCGTCAACGTGCTGGTAGCCGACCTCAATCTGCGGATGCTCGGCGGCGACCTCGCCCACGATTCGCTGCCACAGGCGCCCTGCAAAGCTCAGCACATTCGTCTTGTGTACGAGGGTAAGTCTGCGGCGGCGCTTTTCTGCGAGGTCGAAGGCGAAGCGAACCACCCGCTCAACTCCGAAGGCGGTGTTTACGCTCACTTCCGAGGCGATCTCGTTTACAGTGCCTGTTCGGATGCTTCCGCCGGTTCCCGCATACGGCCCCTCTGTCCCCTCCCGGACCACCACGAAGTCGACCGCGCCTGGTTCCCGGAGAGGGCTTTTGACTCCGGGGAGGATTACCGATGGCCGCAGGTTCACGTAGTGGTCGAAGGCGAAACGCAATTTCAGCAGCAGGCCGCGCTCGATGATTCCACCGGCCAGTCGGACATCCCTCGGGTCCCCGCCGACAGCGCCGAGCAGAATCGCGTCGTGCGCAGCGAGCGCTGCGAGATCTTCGTCTTCGAGGATCCTGCCGGTCTCAAGGTAGTGTCCGGCCCCGAAGGGATATTCAGTGGCCTTAACCGAGTCTTCGCCGATAGCGGCACGAAGCACTTTGAGCGCTTCCGCAATGACTTCCGGTCCGATTCCGTCACCCGCGATTACGGCCAGATCCAGCACGCGGGACATCGAAAACCTCCAGAAGACTCAGGGCTTCAAGCCTACCGCGGGGCGCGATACCCTCAGTTTCGCCATCGACTCAGCGTGGGCGGCCGACCGGCGTCACCATCCCCCGCCGCCGCCTCCGCCGCCACCGCCACCGGAGAAGCCACCGCCAGAGGAACCGCCTGAAAACGAGCCAGAGCTGCTGTGAGACCAGGAGGACGAGCCAGAGGAACTGCTGCTGCTGACGGTCCGATTCGCAATCGAGGACACCGATAGGGCGCCGAGGGTGCTGGAGAAGGCGGCGAAGTCGAAGCTTCCGGTTCCGGAATACCACTCAGGAGCGCTTTGCTCGTAGTAGATCGCGAGCTCTTTGGCCCACTGGTTTTCAATTCCCCACAGCACCGCGAACGGAAGCAGCTTTTCGTATAGCTTCACCCGCTCGATCGGGATCTTCGGATTGAGTCCCTCAGCCCTCACCCGCTCGGCTCCTTCCGGGCTCTGCAGCATATTGAGCCGATCGGCTTCAGCGAGCTGCAGGTAGTCGCGCATGCCAATGAGGTAATCGCGCTTTTCAGCGCCGGCCGCACTTACCGCCGCCGGTCGCCAGGCGAAGCCAGCGCAAATGAAAGTCCCGAGGAGCCCGATTACGAATACCGCGATCCCCCACAAATTCACCGAAAGAAAAGCCATCGAAACGCCGAACATTGCCATTCCAACAAGACTTGCAACGAAGCATCCGGCCGCAGCGATCAGCCCCACCGCTGGGGAGCGCTTCTGGATCAGCCCCTCCTGAATCACTCGCTGTCTTACGGCAGACCCAACTGCCGCAATTGCCTGGGCAGCGACGTCGTCGGTGACACCGACTTCCTGGGTAGCCCCGATTGCCGGCATTCCGTCCGGTGAATACTCTGACCCGATCGCGGAGTTGATCAGCTCCATTACGCTGCCGCTGACAAAGCCGGACTGACTGAGCATGCTCAAGTCCGGGAACGCGGGCCCACCGAAAATCGCCTTGAGCAGGGCAAGTTCGTCGGCATCCACTTTGTCGAGGCTCAGCAGTTGCAAGGTGAACTTCGCCCCGCTGTTGGTGACGGGATAGTCGAGAATTCGCAGGTTGCCGCGAACTGCCAGGCTCACGATCTGGGCCGGGACTCCCTTCCAGGTTCTGCCGATGAGGTTCGAGGCCTCCAGCAGGTTCATGTCCTTCGGCGGAGTGTATTGAGGAATGATGATTCCTCTGCCTTTTGCCCCGGCGGGTTTTACGAATCGCCAGACGATAGTGAAGGCAGTGCCGAGCACAGTGAGAATCCCGAGCCCGATCGAAACCCAAATTGGCCAGTCGGGTGCGTTCGGCATGGAGAATGGCACTCCGTCGAACCCGTCGTTTGAGCCGGGAATCTCTACCGGTTCAACCTGGATGAAGGAACCGTAATTGAAGCCGATCGCCACGGTCAGAGTCTCGAACGCATCCAGACCGGTCGCACTTGCGCTGAAAACCGTACCGTCGGCATCCGCCCCCTTGGTGATTTCGCACTGGGTGGTGGAGCCTTGAGCACCGAAATAGCAGGATGCCGACCCGGTGAGAATCTCGTCGAGTGCAGGATCCAGGTGGACCCGCACGCTTACCCGGCCGAAGGGCTGCGGAAATCCGGTGCCGTTGGCGTCCCAGTAGAACTCATCGTCATTGGTGTCGGAAAATGCCCGAACGACGTTTCGCTGGGTGTAGGCGATCGTATAGGTCATCCGCCCGTGAACGTATTCGCCGGAGCCGATCTTGAGTTCGGTGTATTCGCCGACAGTTTGAGTAAAAGGAATCGACTTGCCGCTGCCGTCGGTCACCGACTCGACAACGGTAGCCAGGGGCACTCCGTCGTAGTAGTTCGGAATGGCGCGGATGATTCCCCGGTTCTGATCGAAACTCGGGAACACCGCGACAAAGGTTTCAACCGTGCGCAGCACCGAATAGTTTCCGGCGTCTCGGCTGAGGTAGTAGTCCGCGCTGTAGGAATCGAACTCGAAGTCCTGAACGTCGGTCTTCGGACCGGCAAGGGCAACATTGGTTGCCCCTACCGGGGACAGAGGTAGGAGGAGGCTTAACCCCAAGAGCACCAAGACTCTAATGAAACTCCTCACAAGGTGAGCGTAGCGTTAGCGCTGCACAGTCTCTCAACCTGGCAGCAACGACCCCGTCCTACCTGACTCAATTTGGAAGATTCATGATATCCACTCAAAGTAGCGCAATCTCCGAGTAGCCAGCCACGATCCCAGCAAGCCAAACACTGCAAGCGCTACAACACCTATTGCCATGGGCCATATTGGCAACGAGATCGGCACACTAAGGCGCGCTAGCGCATAGCAGATTGCGACCGCTACTATCGATGCCAGTACGGCGACAACGATTCCAATTAGAACACAAACGCCGGCGCTCACCGCAACTACTTTCATAGCCGAACGACGTCCGATTCCAAGTGACCTTAGGCTCGCTAGAGTTGGTCGCAATCGCCTACTTTCTGAGGTCGTCCACAGTAGGACTGTGACCCCCGCAATGAGGCTCAACAAGCCAGATATTGCCCAGGTTCTAAGTGGTGCCTCCCAAGGGTCCGGCATCCTAAAGACCTGAATCCAATTGGGATTGAAACCAAGATCTATCGCGACTTGCTTTGCCTTTGCCGCTTGATCTGAACTGACCCCGGTGTAGACGAGTTGCGGAAGAAGTATCGGGAACCCGGCTTCGACCGCTTGATCCTTTAGCATGAATCCGTCGATGTTTTGAAAACTTGGGTCCAGCCCATTGAGACTTCGCGCCTGGAGTGTGACACCTGGAAAGTCTCCATCAGGCGGGTAAGTTACAGTGTCTCCCTCGATTGGGCCGGTCAGCAAAGTTCCACCTGACTCCAAGAGCCGCACTTGAGATTCAGACAGCTCAACCCCGATGATCTCTTCCAGCGCCTCAACGCTTGGAACCACTCTTGTAGCTCCGTCTTGCCGAGTGTTCCCGGCACCAGCCGTGTAGACGACAATCGGGGAGCCTAGACTCAACTCCCGCTCGAACTCCGCCTGGAGCTTCGCGGCCGAAGTTGGGTCGTCTATCTCCGAAGTGAAGACGATTTGACCAACCGGCACTTGGGACGATTCTCTGCCGTTTTGCGCGTCGAGCGAACTGGTCACAAAAATCGCTAGTGATAGCCCGAGAATTTGAAGGATTGCGATCGTAGTCACGACAAGCGAATTTGACCGGATATTGGTCGCAAGTCTCCTCAACCCCAACTTGAAGGTAAGAGTCCCGAGAGAAGCACGACTTACCAGCCGAACTAGCCACGGCGAGGTGGCAATTGCCAGCGAGGAAGCAATCAATATGGCCGACAGAGACATGGTTGAGATATCGGAAGTTCCGGATCCGAAGAAGATACCGAGCGACGCAAGAATCACCGCTAAGGAAACCCTGTAGAGCGTCCTGTCGAGATCGACTTCTTCATCGACGTGCCGATTCTTACTCGCCCTCGCTCGAGCTAGAAAGAGCCCTCCCAAAGCGGCAAGATTCGCGAGCGGGAAAGCGAGCAGAATCAGCCCCAGCGTAAGGGCGGTCACCGGCCCAAGTTCCCGACTTGAAATGGAGTCCAATATGGGGCGTCCGACAAGTCCGATCCCGACCCCGGTGGCAATTCCCAGCGCAGAAGCTAGCAACGACATACGCAGAATCGCCGTAAATGCGGACCTGCGCGAGTTCTTGCGGGACACTCCGATGGTCCACATTGTTTCGCGTATTTTGGAAACGAAGAGTCCGGATATTAGGCCTCCGATGAGACCACCGGTCAGAGGACTGCTAACCATAGACCCCAGCAAAGGAATACTCAGGTTTTGGCCCGCAGATTCGATTGCCGCACGAGTCTCTACAAAGAGAGACTCTGGATCAACTGCGTCGACTGGACCATTAGTGTTGGCCTGTAGCGCCGCTCGTACCGCAGAGAGTATGGAATCGGGATTCTTCCGCCCCTTCCACCTTACATTTCTGCCAGCAGGGTCACCCAGCGCCGCTGCATCCTCTTTAGAGAGGCTGCCGATGGAAGACCACGTCCCAGGTGCGACGACAAACTCTCGGGAGTTTCGGGCAAATCGATTTTCAAAGACCCCAACGATTTGCACCGACAGATGCCCGCTAAGGAAGGAGACGTGCGAGCCGATTGGCCACTGCTCGGATGCACTCGCCGAAACCGCGGCTTCCCCTACTCGGCTCGGCCACGTCCCAGTGACCAGCCGTACGCGATTCCCAATACTAGCCGTCTCTTGAATCTCATTAAGGACATATGAAGTCTCAGTGTCGTCCGAAGCGTGTAAACCGGCGGCATAATAATCAATCTCGATATTCTGGCCGCCAGCGCTAGCAACCGCATTCCGTAGTTCCTGATCAAGTGCGCTTCCGTCTTCCCCAATTGGCACAGAGCCAGGAATATTAATGAGCGCATCGGAAACCCCCATAATCGAATTCGCCGATTGCACCTTTGATATCGAGAGCGAGTCCACGATCACTCCTGACAGGGCTATAACCAGGCAAACCAGAAATATGGCGAAAGCCCCGAATCTAACTTGCCAAGCCCGCCAATACATCGAATTCAAGTAGGCAAGCCTTGGTCGTGACCTGGCTTCCTTCAATTACCGGCTCCATCAGTGATATTCAGAACTCCATCTCTCATTTGGATGAACCTATCGGCGTAATTCCTGACCTCCAGATCGTGCGAGGCGACAATGACACACACCCCCCGATCTGCGGCTTCACGCAAGATTCCAAATACCCCGCGTGAATTTGCAGAATCGAGAGAACCTGTTGGTTCATCAGCAACCAGGACCGACCGACCACCCACAAGCGCGCGAGCTATCCCAACTCTCTGTCGTTGGCCGCCAGAAAGCTTTGCCGGCATCCGATTAGCCAGATTCCCCAACCCGACTTCGCCAAGCGATTCCATCGCGAGACTAAAAGCAGACTTTGGTTCAACTCCCTGCGCCCGGAGCGGCAATTCGACATTCTCGCCCGCGCTGAATTCCTTTATCAGGTTGTTCTCTTGAAAGACGACTCCAACGTGCTTGAGACGAAGGTCCGCTAGTTGGTCTTGGCTCAAACCCGCGAGGTCGATACCGCGAACGCATACTCTCCCGGATTTGGGTTCAAGCAGTCCGGAGATCACCCCAAGCAGAGTGGACTTCCCGGAGCCACTCGGTCCGCCTATCCAAGTAAAGGTACCGGCATCCGCCTTCATGCTCACCCGGCTAAGAGCGTGTACCGTCTCACCTGCATCCTCGAATTCGACTGAGACGTCGCTGAGATCGACCACACAGTCCGCCGCCACTTAGCAGCTAACGCCTTTCCAGCTAGACATTGAGTCGTTGTCCCAAAGGCCAACATAAGAATTGGAGGAATATTGATTCATCTGATGTGAAGTGCCGCCACCGCTTATATCACTGTACCAGCAAGCGTTATAGATGCTGTGATTCGACCAGGAACTCATCTTGTCATTGTTCCCAGTGCTCACATCCTGAAGTGCGAACTGCTGCACTCGCCAGCCCAACTGTGATCCGAAATTAGCGTTGTCGTATACACACACGTGTGTGCTGGCGCAATCCGCCGGGTATGCTCCGGCCGCAACTATTGAAGCCGATGCTAAAGCCGTTACGGCCATGCCCACAACTGTTGCTCGCGCAATTAGCCGAGATCTTCTCATTGTTTTCTCCCCTGTGGTCTGTCGCTCGATTTGAGTGCCAGTGCCTCAGGTTTACGCCCGTTGTTGGTATTCGTCAATAGTAGATGAACAATATTTCAGCATTCAAAGATATACTACAATTTCTATATATGTCCGGGATCTTACTTCGGCCCGCTAAACGCAGCCGCCGGAACCGGAGCAGTTCCCGCCGAGATCAGCAGGCCAAGTACCAGCCCGAAAAAAGAAAGGGTGCCGTTGCGCGCGACTCGAATCACGAAACTGAGCCGATGCGAAGAGCCACGGCCTCAACGACCATCCGCTATGGCTAGAGACCGGCCTCAAGCGTTCTTGTGAGTGCCGCAAGCGACAAGCAGAGAAGTATTAGGTACCCGAACGCCAGTCCAGTCGTCGCCCAGGCGAGCATCGGGTGGCGACCTGGTAGCACTGAACTGAGAATCGCTAGAACCACAATTGCGATCAAGACCACGATGGTGCCCAACCATTGCAAGAAATAGAACGCCAGCGCTCCAGCAAGCGCCGTCCAGGCGAGGGTTGAACACCCAAGGGATTGCGCCAATCCTGCTTTTCACGACCATTCCCTTCCTCTGCCAAGAAAGGATACGGCATCGGCCTAGGGTTCCCAGCGGCGTACCTTTGTCCTAGCCCGAAGTATCAGGGCAAACTAATACAGCGCCAATGCGGTGTCCTACTCGTCGACGATGTCGATTTCGCGCATTAGTTCGGCGGAAATCGCTACCCGGACTCGTTCGAGAATCTCGTCTGGCACCGGCGAGTCGACGGTCAGGACGCTCAGCGCCTGGCCACCTGCGGCGCGGCGGCTGATTTGCATTCCGGCGATATTGATCCCGGCATTTCCGAACTCGGTGCCGAAGATCGCGACGATTCCGGGTCGGTCTGTGTAGACCATGACAATGAGGTGCTCGGCCAGAGGAACCTCGACGTCGTACCCGTTGATCTCGACTATCTTCTCTGTCTGCTTTTGACCCACGAGAGTTCCGGAAACCGAGATCTCGGTGCCGTCGGCAAGTCCGCCGCGGATCGTGAGCAGGTTCCGGTATTCGTCGCTCACCGCCTCTTTGATCAGGCGCACCGGCACCCCGCGCTGCTCTGCAAGCAGCGGTGCGTTCACATAAGACACGTTCTCGCTCACGATATTTGCGAAGTATCCCTTGAGCGCGGCGAGCTTGAGCACGTCGACGTCGAACTCGACTATCTCGCCACGCACCTCGACGTCGATCGTGGTCACCGGGCTGCCGGCTAGACCAGCAAATACCTGTCCGAGCTTTTCCATAAGCGGGATGCCGGGCCGCACGCTCGGGTCGATCACTCCCCCTGCTACGTTGACGGCATCCGGAACGAGCTCTCCATCGAGGGCGAGGCGAACCGACCTCGCAACCGAAATGCCCGCCTTCTCCTGCGCTTCTTCGGTTGATGCGCCGAGGTGCGGGGTGAGTACGAGGTTCTCGATGCCTAGCAGCGGCGAGCCGGTCGGCGGTTCATTGACGAAGACATCGAGCGCTGCGCCGGCGATCCGACCGCTCGTGAGTGCCTCGGCGAGAGCTGCCTCGTCGATTATCCCGCCCCGGCTGCAATTGACGATTCGCAAATTCGGTTTGACGAGCTTGAACTCGGCTTTGCCGATCATCCCGGTAGTCTCGGGGGTGCGCGGGATGTGAATGCTTATGAAGTCGCTCGTGCGAAGCAAGTCTTTCAGGCTCGCCAGTTGCACTCCGAGTTGCTGGGCCCTCGCCGGCGTGACATAAGGATCGTAGGCGATGATCGTCGCACCGAAGGCTGCGAGCCTCTGGGCGACGAGGGTGCCGATGCGGCCGAGGCCGATGATGCCGATCGTCTTTTCGAACAGCTCGGTTCCGGTGAAGCTCGACCGCTTCCACTCGCCTGCCTTCGCCGACTGGCTCGCCTGTGGGATGTGCCGCGCGAGAGACAGCAAGTGCCCGATCGCGAGTTCCGCGGCCGAAACCACGTTAGAAGTCGGGGCGTTGACGACCATGACCCCGGCTTCGGTTGCGGCCTTGATGTCGACATTGTCGAGGCCGACTCCGGCGCGGGCAACTACCTTGAGTTGGCGGCCCGCAGAAATTACTTCGGCATCCACTCTCGTGGCGGAGCGAACCAGAATCGCGCTCGCTTCCGGGATCGCCTCCAGCAGCGCTTTTCGATCCGTTCCGTCGACGTTGCGGATGTCGAAATCAGGCCCCAAAGCATCCACTGTTGCAGGCGAGAGTTCTTCAGCAATGAGAATTATCGGCTTTGCCACGTGTCGATTCCTTGAGCGTCGGGAACGGTGCCGCCGCGGCGCACACGGGCACGGCTGGTGCCCACTTTAGTGCAAGCCGGGGCGCGCCCGTGCGAGGGTTACGGCGCAGCATGACGCCGAATCGGCTACCTGGCCAGCAGGCCGACCAGTTCGGCAAGACTCAGGCTGCCGGCGGCAACCACGCCGAGCCCGCACAACAGCACGATCGCAAGGACTCCAACATTGCGCTTTCGCGAAACGAACAGCGAAAGGAAGTAAACCACTATCGGCAGTGCCACATTGATCACGAGCGGCACCCACGGAATGGCCACTGTATTGAGCCCGTTCTGCTCACGGAACTCATTGAGCCAATTCAACTGGTCGGAAACTCCGAACATGTTCGCGAGCGCCTCGAAGAGATCCCACGCGTAAAGCAGGGCGAACAGAATCGCTACCGTCCACCAGAACCAGGACGGACCCTTTTTCGATTGAGGTTTCACCGGTTCACCCTTTGAAGGGCCGACTGCCGTCGCCGCCGGAGTTGCTGAACTCGGTTTGCCGGCAGCGGGCTTCGCGGGTTCGGGTTTCACTATCTCAGGCCCAGCCGGTCCGGATTCCGCGCCACCGACCGGAGGAGTCTGTTTTGCGAGAGTCGCATCCTTGCCGGAGTCCATTTTGAGCTTTCCGGATAGTCCCTTTGGCATCGCTTCCCCTATCCCGGAATTATGAACGGCCAGGGTGCGAGCAAAATCACACCGACGAACAACCAGAGCAACCGGAACGGAGTCTTCTTGAGCAGAACCCACCCGGCGAGCGCCCAAAGAGCGGGGCTCACAATCGCGAGGAACTCGCCCAACTGGTACATGATCTGCGGCAGCACTCCCGCCACCGGCAACGAGTGCGTAAATGCGTCGATCCCCCAGCCGATCGCGTAAAGCAAATACACCCCGGCAATCACCCCGAACAAGATCAGCAGCACCGGGCTCAAACTCGACCCGCCACCACCGACCTTAACCGGAGCCGCGCCCGCAACAGCAGGCTTCCCCGAAACATGCGTCGGATCACTGTCCCCGGCCCAGGTCAGAGCTTCTTCGTCAGCATCCTTCGCCATGCACCGATCCTATCGACGTTAGCGAGCGGCAGTGCCCTCCGTGTAGTCATCATCCTTCTGCGACCAGGCGAAGAGCTTGCGCAGCTCGCGGCCTGTGGCTTCGATCGGGTGCCCTTCTGCCTTGGCGCGCATGGCCCTGAACTCGGGCGCTCCGGCATCCTGATCGGCAATGAAGCGCTTGGCGAAGGCCCCGGACTGGATGTCCGCGAGCACCCCCTGCATGTTCTCTTTGACGTGCGGGTCGATCACCCTCGGGCCGGAAACGTAGTCGCCGTACTCGGCGGTGTCCGAAACGCTCCAGCGCTGCTTGGCGATTCCGCCCTCGTTGATCAGGTCAACGATGAGCTTGAGTTCGTGGAGCACCTCGAAGTAGGCGGCTTCGGGCTGGTAGCCGGCCTCGGTCAGAACTTCGTAGCCATACTGGATGAGCTGCGAGACTCCGCCGCAAAGCACGGCCTGCTCGCCGAACAAATCGGTCTCGGTCTCCTCGGTGAAGGTCGTCTTGATTCCGCCGGCCCGCAGGCCTCCGATTGCCTTCGCGTAGCTGAGCGCGAGCGGCCAGGCGTTACCGGTCGCATCGTTTTCGACCGCGACCAGCACGGGTACTCCGCGGCCCGCTTCGTATTCGCGACGCACAACGTGCCCCGGTCCCTTCGGCGCGACCATGAACACGTCAACGCCTTCAGGTGCCTGAATGTAGCCGAAGCGGATGTTGAATCCGTGCCCGAACACGATCGCGTCGCCGGCATCCAGGTTGTCCTTCACGTCGGCGGCGTAAAGCCCCCGTTGATGCTGATCGGGCGCGAGGATGACGATCACATTCGCCCACTTGGCAGCCTCGGCTGCCGTCATGACGGTGAATCCCGCGTCCTCTGCTTTCGGTCTGGACTTCGAGTCGGCCTTGAGCCCAATCACTACCTCGCAACCGGAGTCGCGAAGGTTCTGGGCGTGGGCGTGACCCTGCGAACCGTAACCGATCACGGCGATCTTGCGGCCCTGGATGATGGAAAGGTCGGCGTCGGCGTCGTAGTAGATCTCGGCCATGGTTGTTGCTCCTATCTATTGCTGTTCAGGCGAACGCGGTGAAAGCGATCGCAAGTTGGTTGTCAGTTCTTCGGGACCCGATCGGTAATGCTCTTTGATCCGCGGCCGATCGCGAGCAGCCCAGACTGGGCGATCTCCTTGACCCCGTAGGGCTCGAGAACGCGAAGCAGAGCCTCGGTCTTGTTCGAGTCGCCGGTGACTTCAATGACCACCGCATCCGGGGCCACATCGACCACGCGCGCACGGAACAGATTGGTAGCCTCGAGCACCTGACCTCGGGTCGTGTTATCGACCTTGACCTTGATCAGCATGTGCTCGCGCTCAACCGTCTGATTCTGATCTAGCTCGACGACCTTGATTACATTGACGAGCTTGTTGAGTTGTTTGGTGACCTGCTCGAGCGGCCCCTGTTCGACATCCACAACGATCGTGATTCGGGACAGTCCGGCGATCTCGCTCTTGCCTACCGCGAGCGATTCGATGTTGAAGCTGCGCCTCGCAAACAGCCCGGCAACTCGGGTGAGCAGTCCGGGACGGTCTTCGACGAGAAGGGAGAGTACGTGGACCATTACTCCACCTCCCATTCCGGTGCCTTGTCGCGAGCGTACTGCACGCTGGAATTCCCGACACCTTGCGGCACCATCGGCCAGACCATCGCATCGGCGCTCACTATGAAGTCGATCACTACCGGGCGATCATTTGTCTCATTCGCGAGCTTGATCGCGGCGTCCACTTCCTCCTTCTTCGTCACCCGGATGCCGAGAGCGCCATACGACTCGGCAAGCTTCACAAAGTCGGGAATCATGACCGTGTCGTGACCGGTATTTAGGTCGGTGAAGGAGTGACGGCCGTTGTAGAACAGGGTCTGCCACTGCCGCACCATTCCGAGCGAAGAGTTGTTGATGATCGCAACCTTGATCGGAATGTTGTTGATCATGCAGGTGGCGAGCTCCTGATTGGTCATCTGGAAACAGCCGTCTCCGTCGATGCACCAGACCGTGCGATCAGGGTTCGCTACTTTCGCCCCCATGGCGGCAGGGACCCCGTAGCCCATGGTTCCGGCTCCGCCGGAGTTGAGCCAGGCGTTCGGCCGCTCGTACTTGATGAACTGCGCGGCCCACATTTGGTGCTGGCCGACGCCTGCGGCGTAGATCGCCTCCGGTCCGGTGATTTCGCCGATTCGCTCGATCACGTACTGCGGCGCGAGGAGTCCGTCATCTGGCTCGTCGTAGCCGAGCGGGAATCGGGTCTTGAGTTCGTCGAGCCTCTGCCACCAGGACTTGTAGTCGGGCTTGTGCTTCTTTGCAACATCCTCGAACTCTTCGGTGAGCTCCTTGATGACCTCTTTCGCGTCGCCGACGATCGGCACATCTGCGGTGCGGATCTTGGAGATCTCGGCCGGGTCGACATCCACGTGAATCACGGTCGCCTTCGGAGCAAACTCGCTGGGCTTTCCAGTGACCCGGTCGTCGAATCGCGCACCGAGAGCGATGATCAGATCGGCCTCCTGCAGAGCGAGCACCGCCGGTACAGAACCGTGCATTCCCGGCATTCCGAGGTGCTGCGGATCCGAATCGGGGAACGCGCCTCTGGCCATTAGGGTCGTGACGACCGGAACCCCGGTGACCTTGGCGAGCTTGTGAAGTTCCTTTGAGGCTCCTGCCCGAATCACCCCTCCGCCGACATAGAACACCGGCCGCTCGGCCTCTGCAATCATGGTCGCCGCGTTGTGCACCTGCTTGCCGTGCGCCTTGGTCACTTCCCGGTAGCCGGGAAGATCGACCTTGGGCGGCCAGATGAATGGCGCGCTCTTTTGCTGGGCATCCTTTGTGATGTCCACGAGCACCGGTCCGGGACGTCCGGTGGTGGCGATGTGGTAGGCCGCAACGAGCGTTTCCGGGATCTCTTCGGGGCTCGTAACCAGGAAGGAGTGCTTGGTAATCGGCATCGTGATTCCGACGATGTCTACTTCCTGAAACGCGTCGGTGCCCATCGAGGTCGAGAAGACCTGGCCGGTGATCGCGAGCATCGGCACCGAGTCCATGTGGGCGTCGGCGATTGCGGTCACGAGGTTCGTCGCCCCGGGCCCGCTGGTCGAAATCGCGACCCCGATCTTGCCGGAGGACGAGGCGTAGCCTTCCGCCGCGTGGCCCGCGCCCTGCTCGTGCCGCACGAGGATGTGGCGGATCTTCTCAGAAGACATGAGCTCGTCGTAAAACGGCATGATTGCTCCGCCGGGCAGGCCGAATACGTCCTTGATCCCGAGTAACTCGAGGGTGCGAAGGATCGCACCGGACCCGGTCAGTACCTCGAGTTTTGCCGGTGGTGTTGGCTTTGGGGCACTCGGGCCGGCGGCCTTCGTGGTTGGCACGGTTGCAGTTTCCGTGGTCATTGGTCTTACCTTCAATTCAGATTTGAGCTTCAGCTCTCACCCGGTGATCGCTCCTTCAGCGGCCGAATGCACGAGCTGCGAATACTTTGCGAGAACTCCGCGCGTGTAGCGCGGTGGAAGTGGTACCCAGCCGGTTCGGCGGGACTCCAACTCGGCTTCATCTACCAGCAGGTCGAGGCTGCGGGCGGCTATGTCCACCCGAATGAGGTCGCCGTCACGCACGAAGGCGATCGGGCCGGCATTCACCGCCTCGGGGGCGATGTGCCCAATGCACAGCCCGGTAGTTCCGCCAGAGAACCTGCCATCGGTCAATAGCAGGACATCCTTGCCGAGGCCAGCTCCCTTGATGGCCGCAGTTATAGCAAGCATTTCGCGCATTCCGGGGCCGCCCTTCGGCCCCTCATAGCGGATGACGACGACGTCTCCCTTGTTGATCTTTCCCTCGGTAAGCGCATCCATCGCGGCACGCTCCCTCTCGAACACCCGGGCCGGACCTTCGAAGACCTTCGCATCGAAGCCCGCGGTCTTGACTACCGCTCCCTCCGGCGCGAAGCTGCCGTGCAGGATCGTGAGTCCGCCGGTCGGGTGGATGGGGTTGTCGAGGTGGCGCAGCACCTTACCGTCGAGGGCATCGGGCCTGATTTCGGCGAGGTTTTCTTCGACCGTCTTTCCGGTGACGGTGAGGCAGTCGCCGTGCAGGAGTCCCGCATCCAGTAGCGCCTTCATGACCACCGGCACTCCCCCGTGGCGATCGACGTCGTTCATGACGTACCGACCGAAGGGCTTGAGGTCGCCGATGTGCGGAGTCTTGTCGCCGATTCGATTGAAGTCGGCAAGCGTCAGGTCGACTTCGGCCTCTCGGGCCATGGCCAGGAGGTGCAGAACCACGTTCGTCGAGCCGCCGAAAGCCATCGCGACGGCGATCGCGTTCTCGAAAGCCTTCTTCGTCATGACGTCTCTGGCGGTAATCCCGAGACGGAGCATATTGACGACCGCTTCTCCCGAACGATGCGCGAAGTAGTCTCTGCGGCGGTCGGCGGCTGGCGGGGCGGCGGAGCCCGGAAGGCTCATCCCGATCGCCTCCGCGACGCTCGCCATGGTGTTCGCGGTGTACATTCCGCCGCACGCTCCCTCTCCGGGGGCGATTCCGCACTCGATCCGGTGAGCGTCTATTTCGCTCATCTTTCCGGCCTTGACTGCGCCTACCGCTTCGAACGAGTCGATAATCGTGATCTCGCGTTCGCTCCCGTCTGAGAGCTTCACCCAGCCAGGCGCAATTGAACCGGCATAGAGGAATACGGATGCCAGATCGAGTCTCGCGGCCGCCATGAGCATTCCAGGCAGCGACTTGTCACAGCCGGCAAGCAGCACCGAGCCGTCGAGGCGCTCTGCCATCATCACCGTCTCAACCGAATCTGCGATTACTTCACGGGATACCAGCGAGAAGTGCATTCCCTCGTGGCCCATCGAAATTCCGTCCGAAACCGAAATCGTTCCGAACTGCAGCGGGTAACCTCCGCCGGAGAACACTCCCTCTTTGCTTGCCTGAGCGAGGCGATCAAGGCTCAGGTTGCAGGGGGTGATTTCGTTCCACGAACTGGCAATGCCGATCTGAGGCTTGTCCCAGTCCGCATCGCCCATTCCCACTGCGCGGAGCATTCCGCGAGCCGTCATGGCCTCGATGCCGTCCGTTACTACCCGGGAGCGAGGTTTCAGATCATGTTCCGACATGTTTTCGAGTCTAAGCGGGCAGTAACTTTCCTTACATTTCTGCTAGGGGTTCCTAGTAAATGCAGACCTTTCCCGAACCAGCGCGCTGAGCAGTTCCTCGACCTCTGAAGGATCCTCAATTCTGAACTCTGCGGAAGTCTCGCCCGACCCGACCTTGACTCCAAGATCGCCCTCTGTCAGAACTGCGAAGCCATCCTCATCGGTCACGTCGTCTCCGATGAAGAGCACGGAGTCTGCCCGGGACCGCGCCCGCAGGATCTGGATCGCACCGCCCTTGTCGGCTGGCCGAAGGGTGAATTCGAGAATCTCCTTCCCGTAGCGGTGGGTGACTCTTTGCTGCGGATCCAGTTCGCCGACTCTCGCGAGCGCACTCTTCCGGGCAGCCTCGGTAGCCTCTGGCGAGCGGAGCATTCGAGTGTGCAGGGCGGTTCCCGCCGGTTTGATTTCGACCTCTGCTCCGCTGAACTCGGTTGCAATCGCCTTCAGAACCCCGCGAATCTCCTCGAGCAATTCCTCTTCGGCCGAATCAAGTCGGGCAGGTTCAATCCCCTGCAATTCTCCGCCGTGAGAGCCGACCAGCCGCACTCGTTCCGGGAAATCCACTACCCGATCCAGAGCAGCCAGCGCCCTGCCAGAGATCACCGCCACTTCAGTGTCGGTCCGGTGGGAAAGCACCTCGATCGCGAGCTGTGAACCGGGCAGGGCCCTCGGGCTCCAGGGGTCATCCGAAATCGGCGCGAGGGTGCCGTCGAAATCAAGCGCGACCAGCAGAAACGGAACTCTCGAGATTCGGGAAACGGCAATGGAAAGTCCTTCCGAAGACTCAATCGCCAATCGCATTCCCTCGCTCTGCCCTGATCTGATCCAGTTCGGCAATGAAATCCCCGGACCACCTCCGCACATCGTTCTCGAAAACATGACGCCTCATCGAGCGCATTCTGGATGCCCGCTCGGTTCTCGGCATTTGAAGCGCCCTCAGGATAGATTGCTTCAGTCCGTCGATATCGTGCGGGTTCACCTGCAAAGCCCGCTTCAATTCATCTGAGGCTCCGGCGAATTCGGAAAGCACGAGTACTCCGTCATTGTCGAATCTCGAGGCGACGTATTCCTTGGCGACCAGATTCATTCCGTCCCTTAGCGCGGTGACGAGCAGGACATCCGCCGCAAGATAGAGGGCAACCATTTCCTCCCGCGGATAGTTGTGGTGGTGGTAGCTGATCGCCTGGTGGCCGATCGCAGAATAGTCGCCATTGATCCGGCCGACCGTAAGTTCAACCTCGTTCCGAAGTTCGACATAGCTTTGCACTCGCTCGCGGCTCGGGCTGGCAACCTGAACCAGAATCGTGTCTTCCGGATCGACTTTGCCTTCGGCAAGCAGTTCACCATAGGCCCTTAGCCGGTGGCGGATCCCTTTTGTATAGTCGAGCCGATCGACTCCGAGGATTATGTGCTTTGGATTCCCGAGATCGCCTCTGATCTGTCTGGCTCTGGCCTGGACATCCGGTCGCGAAGCCAATTCGCGGTAGGCCCCGGCATCGATTGAGATTGGGAACTTTCTCGCGATGACCTTTCGAGATTGGCCGAGGTACCGCACCGGTTCAAAGACTCGCACTCCCGGATTCGGGTCCTCGATCGGAACCTCGATCTGACCGCCCTTCGAGGGGAACCCCTTGAGCTTGCGCACAGCCTGGGCGAAGTTTCCGGAATCCGCATCCCTTTGGAAGCCGACGACATCCGCACCGAGCAGGCCCTCAATGATCTGGACCCGCCATGGCAATTGCGAGAAGAGGCCATATGGAGGAAAGGGGATGTGATCGAAAAAGCCGATGGTCAGGTCCGGCCTCAGGTCGCGCAGCAGCTTCGGGACCAGCTGAAGCTGATAATCGTGCACCCAGACCGTCGCAGTCTTCGACGCGACCTCGGCAACGGCCTCGGCAAATTTGTGGTTTACCCTGCGATAGGTTTCCCACCATTCGCGATGAAACGACGGCGCGGCTATTACGTCGTGGTACAGCGGCCACAGAGTGTCGTTGGAAAACCCCTCGTAGTATTCGGCGACCTCTGACTTGCTCAACGGGATCGGCACGAGGTGCATCCCGTCTACATCGAAAGGCTCAAGCTGAGTGCCGGCAATCCCCGGCCAGCCGACCCATGCCCCGTCCTGCTCCTGCATCACAGGCTCGAGAGCCGCGACGAGTCCTCCGGGTGAGCGGGCCCAGGATTGCCCGCCGCTTTCTGAAACGACCTGGTCGACCGGCAGTCGGTTTGAAACCACCACGAACTCGAAGCCTGCGCTCATCGAGTCCTCCTGAATGGCCAGCCGATGGATGTCCGCGAGAGTTCGGTTTCGGTCAACCGGTAGTTGCCTTCAGGCTACCAGCGGGCAATCAGCGGATGCCGAGTCAACTGGTCGCGTGGCTCGCTCTGTCCGCCAGCAGGCTCAGTGTTCTCAACCTTCGCACCCGCTTGAGTACCGGGATTGACAGCGCAATTCCGATCGCCCCGAACAGTGCCAGGAGCAGTACCGAACCAATGACGGTGCTGAGCTGACCTGAGGCGATTATGGCCTGCATTCCGGAAACACCGTAAGTGAGCGGCAGGAAAGGACTAAGCCACTGGAACGGAGTGGAAAGCACCTCTATCGGGTACAGGCCTCCGGTCGCCGTGACTTGCACCACGAGGGCGAGAATCGAAACTACGAGTCCTCCCTTCCCAAAGCCCATGGTCAGGAGCAGGTGGAAAGCGGTGAAGGCCAGCGACATGATCAGCGCAAATCCCAGAGTTGCCGGCAGTGCAGACCAGCTCACCCCCACCGCCGTGTGCAGAAGGAGAACTAGTGCCGCGGCCTGAATCAGACTGAGCCTGGCGGCTCTAAGGAAGGTGTCCAGCACGAGCCGCAGATTTCCTGCTCCGGAGCCCAGTTCCACCCGGTTTAGCGGCCGGGTCACCAGGAAGATCGCGAGCGCGCCGATCCAGAGCCCGAGCGGAACCAGGAACCCCGCAAGAGACTGCCCAATTCCCTCGATCGCATTCGCGCGAGTCAGTTCGACTCCGACCGGGTCGGCGACGATCTTCGCCGCGGCTGCTGAGTCTGCGTCGCCTTCCGGAACCTGAGCCGCTCCTGCAGCCAGACCCCTGGCAAGCTCGTCTGCGCCGGCAGCAAGGCTGCCCGCACCATCGGCTGAACTGCTGGCTCCGGCGCCAAGGGATTTCAATCCGCTGACGAGAGAGCTGGATCCGGAGCGAAGTGCGGCGGATCCGGATGAAAGCTGACTCGCGCCGTTCGCGCTTTGGCTGATGCCGGCGGCGATTCCGCCAAGTCCGCCGCTCACCTGGCTCGCAAGCTGAGTGCCTCCGGCGGCCGCAGCGGTCAGTTGCGCGCTCAATTGGGCAACAGTTGCCTGGGCGACCGGATCCGTCGGATTGGCCTGAAGGTTTGCGGTCGCAGCGGCAAGCGCGTTGGCGAGAGCGGTAATTGAGGAAGTGAATTGACCCACTCCGTCGCTAAGCGCACTCAGCCCCTGTGAACCGGCATTCAATTGGTTCAGGCCGCTGCTGAGCGCATCTACTCCGGAAGTGTACGAATTGATCCCGTCTGACAGCTTCTGTGCGCCTGCTCTTGCCGAGTCCACGCCGCCCGCGAGCTGACCGAGTCCCTCACTCAGGCTCGATACCCCGCTCGACAGCGAACTTGCGCCGTCTGCTGCACTTCCGAGGGACTCTCCCAGCTGCCCCATTCCTGATCTCATTTGCTCTATGTACTGGGCGGTGACTTCCTTGCCGAAGGTGTCGGCAAGAGTGCGACCCACGGTTTCGGCAAGAGTGCCGACCAGGTAACTGTGGGCATCATCCGTCTTAAGGGTGATCATTCCCCTTGTCGGCTCGCTTCCGCCAATGGACAGAACGGACTCGGAAAAACCCTTCGGAATAGTGAGTACCGCATAGACCTTGCCGTGGGCAAGCGCGTCCGCGGCATCCGCCTCGTTCGTTACAGTCCAGTCAAAGGCCTGCTCATTTGAGGTCAATTCGGTCACGAGCTGCCTGCCGGCGAATACCGGGGTTTCGGTACCGTCCGCTCCGGTCGTGTAAGTGAGAGAGTCGTTGTTTACGACGGCAGCCGGAATCCGATCGAGAGACTTGTCAGAATTGGAAAGCGCCCCAATGAACAGACCGGTCAGGGCGAGCGGAATCACAATTACCGCAAGAACTCCGAAACGCTTCAACCAGGCGGTGCGCTTTCGAAGCGACTTTGCCAGTTCACTCAGCTTGCTCATTTTTCGATCCCTCCGGGACTCTCAATGCCCAACTGAGCACTGAGCACTCCATCGACTTCCATCTGGGGTGCAATTTCATTCAGGTCCAGATCGAGCACGTCTCTTTCAACAGTCGAGCCATTACTCCATTCCGAATCGGTCCCGATGATTGCGGTTGTTCCGGCTGGAATGATTGATTCAAGAGCCAGCATGAACTGCGCCTCCTGCTCCCGATTGCTCAACCCCACTCCCAGATCGACCATCGCAATCTCGGGCCGCTCAGCCAGCGCGACGCAGGCCACCGCGATTTCTCTGGCTACCGGGTCCAGCGATCCCAGGCTCTCGTCCGGGTCGAGACGCACCGAGGCGGTTTCAACTTTCGCAACAACCCGGGAAAGCCAGGCGGCTGCCTGCCTCCGAGCGCTAAGGGACTTGAACCAGTTGCCGCTGACCCGGACTCGCTCTGTCACCAGTTCCCGAAGGGACAGATCTGCACCGGCATCCTTCATTCCGTCGAGGCTCGCCACAGCGACTCTTGAACTAATCGGAGCCATGGATGAGCCCAGCGGCAATCCAGCCACAACCGCCCTGCCGGAGAGCAGCGGCAATCTGCCGGCAAGAGTCATCGCAAGCAGCCAGCGTCGAGTCGCCGGTCCGGATGCCCTCACTATGCTTCCGCGGGGAACACTCAGCTCGATCGGTCCGAACTTCGCCGCATCCACCCCTACAACCAGCCCCTCAGAGACGATCGCCTTGTCGAGTTGAGACTCTGCCCAACTGGCCTCGTCAAGGTGATCCCTCAGGTTCTCGCCCTCGATGTCGATATTCGGCAGCCACTTCGAAGCGCCCTTCGGCAGCCACCAGGCAAACCGCCCCATTACCGCCATGAGGGCCGGACCCAAAGTCATTCGAACCAGGAATGCGTCAAATGCGATTCCAACGGCAAGTCCAAGAGCAATTGGCTTGATCATCCCCGCACCCTCGGGTACGAAGGCGAAGAAGACGAAGAACATGATCAGTGCGGCAGCAGTAACCACTCTCGCTCCATTGGCGAATCCGCCAGGGATGGCGCTCTTTGCCGCTTCCTTCGGGCTGACCCCGCTTCGAAGCAGTCGCATGTATTCTTCGCGCATTCCGGACACGAGGAAGACCTCGTAGTCCATGGCGAGCCCGAATAGCACTGCCATGAGAATGATCGGCATGAAGCTCAGAATCGGCCCTGCCCGCTCAAGCTGAAGCAAGTCTCCGAACCAGCCCCACTGGAATACCGCAACGGTCACTCCGAACGCGGCAACCACCGAGAGCAGGAATCCGACTGCAGCCTTCAGCGGAACCAGCAGAGATCGGAAGACGATCATGAGCAGGAGCACCGAGAGCCCGACGACCACCGCCCCGAATGGGAGAAGGGCCGCATCCAGCCTGCTGGAAATGTCGATAGCCACGGCCGTAGTACCGGTTACCCAAATCGGCGTTCCGTAAGCCGATTGGATCTCTGGCGCCATGCTGCGAATCTGACGTACGAGATCTGCAGTCTCCTGGTCCTCGGGAGCGCTCTTGGGAACCACCTGAATAATGGCCGTGTCCAGCCCTTCATCCGGCAGACCGCCGCTCACCCACTCGACCGAATCGAGATTGCGAATCTTGCCGGCGATTGCATCCAGATCGTCCATGATGTCGACGGTTTGGGTGATGTCCACGGCCACAATCAGGGGACCATTGAAACCCGGTCCGAAGCCCTCGGAGACCAGGTCATATGCCTGCCTCTGAGTGGAATTCGCTGGCTCCGAAGAACCGTCCGGCAGCGCGAGTCGAAGATCGAGGGCGGGAATCGCGAGAGTGCCGAGGACCGCGACAACTCCGATCGAGGCGATAATCGGGTGCTTGAGTACGGCGCCGACCCAGCGTCGACCCATGGTCTTCTTTGCGTCGGGCGCCGCACGCCTGGCGGCTCTCGAACCCGGCTTCGGACGCATCTTCTCCCCAACGAACCTGAGAAGGGCTGGCAGGAGGGTCGTCGCCACTCCCATTGCAATCACAACCGCGAAGGCTGCACCGATTCCCATCACACTAAGGAAGGGAATATCGACCACGAGCAGCCCCAGCAAGGCGACGACTACCGTTAGCCCCGCGAACACAACCGCGCTTCCGGCAGTGCCGACTGCCCTGCCCGCGGATTCCTCAACGCTGTCCATGGTCGCCAGTTGCGCTCTGTGGCGGGAGAGGATGAACAGGGTGTAGTCAATGCCAACCGCCAGCCCGATCATGACTGCCAGTAGTGGAGCAGAGCTGGAAATGGTAGTGAAGGCGGAGGCCGTCATGATTCCGCCGAACACGATCCCCACTCCGATCAGCGCGCTCAGCAAAGGCATTCCGGCCGCGATAAGCGACCCGAAGGTGATCAGCAGAACTACTCCGGCAAAGATCACGCCCAGAGCTTCAGTGATGGTCAGCCCGACGGTCGTGTCCTGAAAGACCTGGCCGCCGAATTCGACCCTGAGTCCGGCATCCTCTGCAATTGAGGCGGTGGAGGTGAGTTTTGCGAGAGTCTCGTCGGTGACCTCGTAGCTTGATCCGTCGAACTGAATCCGGCTGATGGCCATATTGCCGCTGTCGCTGATTTGCTTTCCGGCGTATTCGTCGAAGGCAGTTGTTACAGAGTTGATTCCGGGGATCTCGCGGATCGCCGCGGCCATTCTTTCCATTGCCTGCTCGTAGACCGGCGACGCGATCGATGCCCCATCAGGTGCTACATAGACCGCTTCGGCCGCGGCTCCCGCTACTTGCGGGAACACCGCTTCAAGGCGGTCAAGGGCCTGCTGCGATTCGGTTCCCGGTATGGAGAAAGACTCCTGGGATTTTCCGCCAAGGGCGAATCCGCCGCCCAGCATCAGGGCGAGCAGAACCAGCCAGCCAATGAGAATCTTCCACGGGTGGCGGAAGGAATATTTTCCGAGTCGATAAAGCAGAGTTGACATCACGCCTCCTTACTGGAAACCGGGACCGGCTCGAGCAGTTCGCGCACGATCTTGATCAGGGTTTCGCGGGTTTCTTCCATAGACCCGTGATCCAGACCTAGGGAAGGTTCGGTCACAAGCAGGTATGCCGCCCCGCCGAGCGCGACACCGAACCTCATTTGGTCTTCCTGAGTGCTCGCGGACTTTCCGAAGTGATCGGCGAAGCGCTGAACCAACGCCATTGCCTTTCTAATCACAGGCACTTCGATGAGGGAGGGACCCTGATTTATGAAGAGGTGCACTTCGAGCCTGTGCTCAAAAAGAAAGTCGATGAACTGAGTTATGAACGCATCCCTGCGCTTGCGGGTCACCGGTCGCGAAGCGAGTTCATCCAGGATGCTGTTCATCTTGTCGATTGCAGGAGTCACTGCAGCTTCGAGCAGCGCATCCTTCGAGTCGAAGTGGTAAAGGACGCTCGCCTTCGAAAGACCGGCGAGTTCCGCGATCCGGTGCAGCGAAGTCGCTCCATATCCTGCCGTGGCGAATTCCCTGAGGGCGATGGAGCGCAATTCTGCGGAGCTGTCTGACACAACTCCACCATAACTGACCGATCGGTCAAAATCTGTCCGATCGGTCAGATTGACAGGATGCTCCCAGCTTGGAAACAGAATGCGCCGATCCCTAACGAAGTCGGGGACACTCAAGGTAGCGTTATGAGGTGCGAAAGTTCTTGTTCAGTTCGGCGGTGCTCAGCGCCGTTTTCGGCGGAATGAGTACTCTCAAGTCGACGATTCAGGGTCCGCGCAACTGGCTCACTCTGTTGCGCTGGATCATTTGGGGAGCAACGATCGCAGTCGCGGTAGGCACTGTCATCGAGAAGTCAAAATTAGACGAGTTGGAGGAGTGAAGTAATGATTACGCCGTTTTGGGGATTCGGCTCGGGATTCCTTGCCTTCGTTTGGGGATTGATTTCCGGATTTATTTGGCTCGTCTGCGTCGCGGTGGCCATAGTGGTCGCCTTCCTGCTGGTCAGGTTTCTGCTGGTTGGAACCAGAGCCGCACAAATCTACGTAAGTCAGCACCGCCCTCCGGCTCCGGTTGCGTCGGCTGCGACCGCGGCCAGCGCCAAACCGACCCCGGCGACCGCAACAGCGCCCGCAGCTGCCCAGCCTGCGCCGACAACTGCGACTCCTGCAGCCGCTTCGGCGCCCGCAACAACGCCCGCAGCTGCGAGCACCACCAAACCGGCGAGCACCCCTGCCGCAAAAGCGCCGGCGCCCAAGCCCGCAACAAGCAGTTCAAAGCCGAGCAGTTCAAAGTCGTCAGGACCCAAGCCGCCTGCCAAGCCGGCAGCCAAGGTACCCTCCACTCCGAAAACCAGGCGGGCCACGCCGCCCAGGAAGCCCTGAGAGCCTTAGGATATTGCCATGAACGGTTTTGCCTTTATCTTCTCTTTCGCGCTCTTCGTTCTGGGGCTGTTCCTGATGGGCAGCGCCTTTGATGTGCCGGAGAACCTCGGGCTGATTACCTTCGCAGGTGGACTGCTGTCCTGCGCGGCCGCCTTCGCGATCCCGTTCCACATCGTCCGCAGACTGCGCTAACGCTCGAGCCGCCTCTCGCCCAGCAGCCCTACCCCCGCAGCGCCTCTCCCTACTCCCCTCTCCCTACTCCCCTCGCGGCACTTATCGTCTATCTTTCAACGCCGCGGTGTTTTGACAACGGCGCGGACTCTCCAGCATGCGCGAGGTTGACAAAAGTCCGCGGCGTCGATGAGGAGGGTGCGGTTGCGGACGCGCGGAGCCGAGCAGAGGCGCGCGGAGCCGAGTGGCGGCGCACAGAGAGACGACCGTCCCCGAAAAACTGGGCAGTGGTACACCCCCCGGGACTCGAACCCGGAACCCACTGATTAAGAGTCAGTTGCTCTGCCAATTGAGCTAGAGGTGCTCGCATCGGAGACGAACCCCGACCGACGAACAAGATTAGCATGATAGTCGGCGGCTTTGTGCCCGAGGGCGCTTTGAGTTCGCCATGAGTAGTTCGAACAGATCGGAATAGGAATGTCAGAAAAATCGGAATTGAAAGCAGGCGACGAGGCCCCGACGTTCAGCCTGAGCGACGAAACAGGGGCTACGGTCTCGCTTTCCGATTTCAAGGGACAGAAAGTCATCGTGTACTTCTACCCGGCCGCATCCACTCCGGGCTGTACGACCGAAGCCTGCGATTTCCGAGACAGCCTCAACCCGCTTGCCGCTGCCGGCTATCAGGTACTCGGCATTTCAAAGGATGAACTGCCAGCCCTGGTCAAGTTCAAGCAGGAAGAGCACCTGAACTTTCCTTTGCTGAGCGATCCGGGACTGGAAACCCACAAGGCCTGGGGTGTCTGGGGTGAAAAGCAGCTCTACGGAAAGCCGGTCACCGGAACATTGAGGTCGACTTTTGTCGTTGACGAATCCGGAAAGATCCAGCTTGCTCTTTACAACGTCAAGGCAACCGGCCACGTTGCCATGCTTAGAAAAAAGATCGGCCTCGACTAGATCCCGCGATTTCAGTCCCTCGTGGTCGCTCGAAGCACCGCCGGAGTAAACAGCAAAACCACCGCGACCACGACCGGAATTAGCAAAATCCAGCCGAAGTCATCCCTTGCGAAGTAACCCTGGAAGCTGCCGATCGCAACCGCGAGCTGCAGGATTTGCCAGGTGAGCACCGCTCCGCGAATCCAGGGCTTCGCGCGAAGAGTATTCAGGGCTACGAATCCGAGCCAAACTGTTGCCAACACCGTGAGCAACAGAATGAAGATTGCTCCGGACAGTGAACTGGGCACCTGAGTGAAGAGCTCGAAGACGAGCCACGCCACAGCCGCCAGGCAAAGTCCCGCCTCGACAAATACGACTGCAGCCAGAGCGGTCAACTGCCATGGCCTGGATCCTGCCTTGGGTGGCTTGTCAGAATTCACAGAGATATCCCATTTAAAACTATTGATTTGATCCAACCGTTATGAGAGTCTAATTGAGGTTGATTTCGGCTCACAGTGGCGTGGGCATCTTCCAAACTGCATCGCTCAGACCCGAATTCGGGTTCTTTAGTCATGCTTTTGGCGCGTTCACAAAAGGAGCACGAATATGGACTGGCGCGACAACGCCGCTTGCCTCACAGTAGACCCGGAACTCTTCTTCCCGGTAGGCAACACTGGGCCCGCTCTCGACCAGATCGAGCGAGCCAAGTCCGTCTGCGCTCGCTGCACCGTTAGTGAGCAGTGCCTCCAGTACGCGCTCGAGACCAATCAGGACTCCGGAGTCTGGGGTGGACTCAGCGAAGACGAGCGCCGCGCACTCAAGCGGCGTGCGGCGAGAGCCCGCAGGGCTTCCTGACTTCAACCGACCCGCCGGTTGATCCTGACGAGACCCTATTTCTTCTTCAGCCAGGTGAGCGGAATTTCGATAGTCACTTCTGTGCCGGCACCAACGATCGTGTGCCAGTCGATGGTGCCGCCCAATTCCCCCTGAATGAGAGTGCGAACGATTTGAGTGCCAAGTCCTGCACCGACTTTGCCTTCGCCGAGGCCGACTCCGTCATCGCGAACCTTGACACTAAGGGTCGATTCTGAACGCTCGGCGATGATTTCGACTTCGCCCTCCCTGCCAGCAAGCCCGTGCTCAACCGCGTTCGTTACTAGTTCGGTGAGAGCAAGAGCAAGCGGAGTCGCGTAAGCACTCGGAAGCTCACCGAAACTGCCTGAAAACCTCGGGTGCGCTTTGGTCTGGTGACTGGAAGCCACCTCGGCGATCAGCAGCAGTACACGATCGAAAACAGCATCGAAATCGACGTTCTGACTCAATCCTTCGCTGAGAGTGTCGTGGACGACGGCGATAGCCCCAACCCGCCTCATCGCGTGATTTAGCGAGTCTCTCGCATCCTCTGAATGCGAGCGCCTCGCCTGAATCCGAAGCAGTGACGCGACGGTTTGAAGATTGTTCTTTACCCGATGATGGATCTCACGGATCGTTGCATCCTTAGTGAGCAACTCCTGCTCCTGGTGGCGCAATTCGGTCACATCGCGGCTGAGCACTATCGCTCCGGCTCGAACTCCGTGCCTGGAGATCGGGATGGCTCTTAGCGAAATCGAGACTCCCCTGGCTTCCAGATCGGTGCGCCAGGGAGCCCTGCCGGTAACCACCAAAGGCAGAGATTCATCCATGGCAGCGGCGTTCTCGAGCAGGTCGGCCGTAACCCTCGCCAGCGATTCACCCTCCAACTCGCCGGCGAAGCCCATCCGGTTGAAAGCTGACAGCCCGTTTGGGCTTGCGAACGTGACTACCCCCTCGACATCAAGCTTGATTAGTCCGTCAGAGGCTCTCGGCGCACCTCGACGCGGGCCGGTCGGTGCGCCGAGATTTGGAAACTCGCCTTCCGCGATCATTGCGAACAGCTCATTGGCGCACTCATTGAAAGTAAGTTCCTGACGGCTCGGAGTACGTGCTTCACTCAAATTGGAGTGCCTGGTGAGAACCGCTATCGGATGACTCGATTGCGCCTTCGCACCACTTTCGGCTTTTCGCATTACCGGAATCGCTCGCAGTCTGGTTGGAGCTTCCTCAAACCAGTCGGGTGCGGAAGAATCCCGAATAGTGTTCGTCTCGTACGCTTCCGAAACCAGAGTGCGCCACTCCGGTTTGATCGCCTGACCCACGAAATCGCGATAGAAGAGCGTAGCCGAAGAGGAAGGTCTGGCCAGAGTTACCGCGACAAATCCTTTTGAATCCGAAGGGATCCAGAGGACGATATCGGCGAAAGCAAGATCTGCCAGTAGCTGCAAATCGCCGATCAGCAGGTGCAGCCAGTCGATGTCAGCCTCACTCGCATTTCCATGCTCCTGAACCAGGTCTGAGAGTGTCGACACGCCACTAGCCTAAAGCTGGTTTCTACTACATGCTGGTGTCATGAACACCACCCCAAGGCGAGTTGACCGCGCCCTAATCGCCGTGATTGTCATAATTCTGCTGATCGTCGTAACGGCAGTCATCGCAGTATTTGCAAGCGGATCTCAGGCCAGGCTGGATCCCGCTTCCCCTGAGTTCGCAGTGCAGAAGTACAGCGCCGCGATTCTCGACTCCGACCGTGATGCTGCCATGGAAATGGTCACTTCCGATCTCAGAAACAACTGCGAACCGAGTTCGGATGCAGGCAATTACAGCGTCCGGATCACCCTCGTCTCTACGAAGATCAACGGAGATCGGGCAACTGTGAAAGTCACCCTCAATATCAATTACGGTGGAGGCGCGTACGGAGGTTCGGATGTCTCCACCCCAGACACCTTCACCCTCGTCAAAGAGGGTGGGAACTGGCGTGTGAGCACTGCCCCGTGGCCGCTCACAGCCTGCTACAACCAGGGCATCAGCGAAGATCAGGGAGAGTAACTTGACCAAGGCAAGAGGCGGGGTTCACACCGTCAGAAGACTCGTTTGCTATTTGCTGCTGCTGATTCTGGTCAGCATTGCGGCCACTGGATTGAGCGGGCTGCTGGATCGCCTGCTCAGTTCCGCGAACAATTTGATTGCCTACGACAGCAGCGGCCTCGCCCAGGCTCTGGCGTTCTCGCTGATTGCGGGACCGCTTGCCGCCATTCTCTGGTGGCTCTGCTGGCGAAAACCCGTAATTTCCGAGGATCGCCACTCTCTGCTCTGGCCCATCTACCTCGTAATCATGACCGCGACTTCGCTACTTTCAGCAAGCTTCGGGCTGTTCAACTGGGCCGGTGAATTACTTACTGGTCAGTGGACGACGAGCGGCCTGTCGACCGGAATCGTCTGGGCTCTGATCTGGCTCTGGCACTACTGGATGTGGCGGCATCCGCAGAATTCCCCAACCAGAATGATCGGGGTCGCGCCTGCTATTTCATGGTTCATCGGACTGTGGATGGCCGTCGGGGGTGCAATCGCCGCGACTACCAACCTGATTGACAATGCGGTTTCAAAGCTAACCAACAGTTTCATCGCCGGCGACGACTGGACTCAGGTGCTGCACGCCTTGCCCTGGATCGTCGGCGGACTAGTGATTTGGTGGTGGCACTGGTACCGCACCGGGGTTCGAAAGCAGACTTCAGGGTTCGCAAGCGTTCTGTTCGTCCTCGCCGGCGCCCTCGCTGGAACGGCAATGTTCCTGGTCGGAGCCACCCTGCTTATCTACGTGATTCTGCGGTTGCTGGTAACCGCGGACAAGCCGATCTACGAAGCACTCGAGTCTCTAGGGCTGGGCATCTCTCTCGCGGGGTTCGGCGCACTAGTCATCCTGTTCCACCGCCGAACTCTGAACCAGCGCGGCGCCGAAGTTCACACTGCGACAAGACTGGTTACCGCGGGCGTAGCTCTAATTGCGTTCGCATCAGGATTCGGGGTGACGATCAACGCGCTCCTTTCCGCAATCTCGGAGCCGCTGGTTGCCACCGATATTCGGCCGCTGCTTCTTGCCGGGCTAAGCGCTCTGGTTGCGGGCGGAGCTCTTTGGTGGGTTGCATGGAGACCTTCAGCCAGGGTAGCTGCAACCGACGATCAGGGCAGGAGAATCTACCTCATTGTGGTCTTCGGTTTGAGCGCCCTGACTGCGCTGATCACCCTGCTGGTCATCGGCTACCAGCTCTTCGCCTTCCTGCTGGATGAGGGATCCGGAGAGAGTTTCCTTGAACGTTCGAGGCAGGCAATCGGGGTACTGCTGGCGACTCTGCTGGTGGCGATCTACCACTTCGTACTCTGGAGGCGCGAGCGCAGCACCGCTCCTGCGGTCGCGCACTCCGTGGCCGCGAGACTCGTAACCCTCGTCGCAGGCTCTGCGGATGCCGCGGAGGCTGTCTCGAAGTCCACCGGAGTCAAGGTGCGCCTGCTCAGGAGGACAACTCCTGCCGAGGGAGAACTTGAACCGGATGCGCTCGGTGCTGCCGCCGCTTCGGCGGTTTCCGCGGCCGAATCGGCGCAGCTGCTGATTATCGCCAGAGAAAAGGGAAAGCTCGAAGTCATCCCGCTCGACGACTGAGCATGGACTGGCCCAGCTCGGCTGCAAGTCTGGACATCGAGCCTCGAACCTGCGATCGGGGTGCGGCATCCAGAAGTGTTCGCCCCGAGATCAACGCTGCATCCAGAGCTGAATGGTCGAACGGAATCAGGTGCGGGCGGCTGATGCCGCCAAAGCGCTGCAGGGTCCGCTCCACCTGCCCTCCCGGATTCGCGCCGATTGCGCTCGCTCGGACCTTGTTGATGACGGTAACGATCGAACCGGCATTGAATGCCTCGATAAGGTCGACGTGGGCGCGAAGAAATCGGGACAGCCCGACGGGGTCCCCAGCTCCCACTTCAATGATCGCGTCGGCGGACTCCAGAGACGAAATGGTTGCCGCATTCCGTCTTGGAACCATCAGATCACTCGAAATCTCTTCATCCTGCTCGAAGCTGAACCCGGTATCGATAATCGTGAAATCTACCCAGGCGGAGCAGGCGTCAATCACCTTTCCGACTCTCTCGGCCGAAAGCTCGGGCCACCTGCGGGGCCGCCCCAGCCCGGTTAGCACCCTGAAGCTGCCGTTTGCCGAGGAGTACGTCTCCGATATCCGCTCCAGCTCTTGAGCGTTGAGGGAATCGGTCGCGGCGAGCCGACAGGCCGCCGCAAGCCCCGGCGCCTCATCCAGCAAACCAAGACATGGAGCCACCGATCCGCTGTGAGTATCAGCATCAATCAGGGCGACCGTCGACCCGGCTGCAGCAAGTTCGGCAGCGACCGAAATTGCGACAGTGGTTCGACCGGGTGCGCCTGCCGGACCCCAAACCGCGATCACTCTTCCTTGTGCCGGGCCGCCGCCTGCTGCGGAGGAATCTGAGTGGACATCCTTTACAGCACCAAATTCGCCGGGGGCCAGCAGAGCTTGAATTTCCGGCCAGCTTGCGACCGCGTCAATTACTTCGTTGAGTCCGAGATTCATGGCATTTCTGCGATCGATCGGGCCGGCAGATAGCCCGACAATTGATATTCCTGAACGATCACTCAAAGAAAGCAGTTCGAAATCAAGGCGATCGGGGCCGGCACCGGTAATGAGCACATCGGTGGCGGAGGCGGGCAGGCCGGAGAGCAGTTCCTTTCGCTTCCGGAACTTCCGAACCACCTGATGTCCGTGCCGCTCTGCTTCTCTGGAGATTTTCGACGCGAGGTCGGATTCCAGGTAGGTGCTGACTCTCATTCGGATTCATCCGCCAATCGGCAGCGATACCGGGACTATCGCCACTTCTGCACCGGTTGAAAGAGCCTCGAGCACTCTTGCCACCTTGTCGCGGGGAATGAGAATCTCGACGTTGTTGCCCTGATCCCGAACCAGCCCTTCGCTCTCCACCACTCGAACAATAGTTGCGCCGCCTACCAACACGACCGGCGGTTCAAATTCCGAATCGGACTTCGCTGTCGACCAGAGATCCACCACTGAACCTGGACCGATTGAACCGGGAATTTTGTTGGCCAGCTCAATGACAATTGAGGTGTAAGACTCGCTAGCCGCTGAGCCGAGAGCAGATTTCGGCACAAACTCTCCGGCCATGATCACTCTGGTCGCTATCAGGCCCGACTCCGGGATCGATCCAGCCAGAAGATAATCGGCGGAAAGCCGATCCGCGTTGATCGTTAAGGGTTGCAGGTCCCCCTCAACAACGAGCTCCCCCGGCAAGAGAGTCCTCGTGGCGGTAAGAATCTGGATGCCCTTATTGGCCAGATTCAGGACGGTGAACACTCCTGCAATCGAAGCGCCGATCAGCAGCACCCCAATCAGGAATCGAAAGTCAGGAAGCCTGAATCCGGACTTCCTCCTGGGCAGTGGCTGCACAGGGTTCTGGTCCTGGCCGAGGCCCGATGCCTTGTTTCCAAAAATCACCGACCTATAGTCACCTCTATGAGACGCTGCCGGCACGAGTTATCCACAGTACCGTCTGGGGACCCGCTCCGAACCGATAATCGAACAATGAGCACAGTTGATTCGAATGACAGTCTCGGTCGCTTTCTAACTATCGCCGATACCGCTGAACTACTGAACGTCTCGCTGAGTCAGACTTACAGCCTGGTTCGATCCGGAGAACTTCCCGCCATTCGGATCGGGAACAAGGGCCAATGGAGAATCGAACGGGAAGTGCTCGAGTCATTCATTCTCGCCAAGTACGAGGAATCCAGGCGAGCTGCACTCTGGAACCAGTCGGACTTTGCGAATGTGAGCGATTTCCACACTCTCGAACTTCAAAGTCGCAGATAGGTAATCTGACCCAACTGGACCAGCCGGTAGTGCAGAACGGATCTTTCGCGCCTCGGGACTCCACTCTCGTGAATCGCAAGGTCCAGGTGGTCTCTGCCTACCCGATCAATAGTGCCGTGCATTGTGATCGAACCGGTCACAAGTTCTACTTCGCAGCGTCGCCTGGCGAGGTCTCTGAGCGCAAAGCCGAAGCCGAGTCGATCAGACAGTCCCCGCTCATCCTCCTGAGAGGCTCGCTCGAGACTGGAGCGCAGTTGATTTCTGGTCAACTGAATCGAAACTACTTTCTCGATTGGAATCAGCCAGTTCGCAATTAGCCGATTCTCCGAGTAGACATCACCCGTGAACCAGTCCTTGCCGATGGCGGTCAGCGCAATTCGTGCTCTGACATCTCCGCTGAGTTCTATCGCGATGGGCATCGGAGGCTTGTCCTCAGCTCGCAGCAGGGCCTTGAGGCGTTCCCGAACAGTTAGCCTGCCAAGTCTCAATCTCTCTTCTTCAGCCATCAGGTCGACCTGGTCCGAATCGAGTTCCAGCTCAAGCTGGCTCTCCAGATCGTCAAACAGCTGTTCCCATCGCATGCATTGAAGCTAGTCACAGCCTCAGTCGAAACCGCGGGGGTTATCCACAGCTTCGTAATAAAAGTAGACAACGAAGTCGCCACCTGCTTGAGTAATCCCGGGATTGCCCCTCGTTCGGGGGCAGACAGCACCAGCCCATCTGAGCAACACCAACTTTTCAGGAGCCTCGATGAGCATTGCCTTGCCTACTCAGATTGCCGAACCGGCGAAAGCAGCTATCTCAAACACGCGAAGAGTCCGGGATGACGACTACTTTTCTTTCCAGCCGACCAGCCACCAGAAACTGCCTTCTCCAGTACCACTGCTGGAGAATCTCGCTCGCTGCATCATCGAGATCCTTTCCGGAGCACGGGATCTGGAGCAGATTTCACGCTGGGTCACCGACGATGTTTACCGGCATCTGCTCAGGCGCGTGGTGCTGGCTTCCAGAGCAAGGCAAGTCAAGGGGATAGTCCCGGCGAGGCCGGCGTTTTCGATCGGATCGATCTCTATTTGCGAACCGCGAGACGGAATCGTCGAAGGAGTCGTAATAATTCGCGGAAGGGCTCGCGCGAGGGCCGTCGCACTGAGGCTCGAAGGACTCGACAATCGCTGGCGAGCAACCGCCATCAACGTGCTCTAAAGCTTGATTAGTGCTTTCCGCCGCGCTCCTGGGCTCGGCGCTGCGCGCGGTTCATCGGCGGCTGCTGGCCACCGCCTGACGGTGGTCCCTGACGCTGGCCGAAGGCACCGCGCTGGCCGCCCTGCTGCTGACCGCCCTGCTGCGTTCCCTGCTGCGGCTGCGCGGGCTGCTGCTGACCGCCGAAGGCCGCACTGACCTGCTGCTGTTGCTCCGCCTCGCGCTGCTGAGCCTTTGCGGTGGCAGCCTGCTCGAGCTGGCCACGCTGGTTTCGCACTTCCACCCCGCCGCTGTCTGAAGGCGCGGAGTAGCTGAGCCGCTCTGTCGGGGCACCGGGCGCTCCGAGCCCCCTGGCCTCGACGTTCGGCAGCGACGCGGTGGCTCCACCGCCGGAGACCTGAACTTCGAGATTGAACAGGAACCCGACAGACTCCTCGCGAATCTGTCCCATCATGCTCTGGAACAGGGCGAAGCCCTCTCTCTGATATTCAACGAGGGGATCGCGCTGGGCCATCGCACGCAGTCCGATTCCGTCCTTGAGATAGTCCATCTCGTAGAGGTGGTCCCGCCAGCGGCGGTCGATCACCGAGAGCACGACGCGGCGCTCAAGCTCGCGCATGGCTTCCTCGCCGAGGCTCTCCGTCCTGCGCTCGTAGGCGATTCGGGCATCCGAGAGAATCTCGTTCCGAAGCATCTCCCGAGTGATTCTCCCCCTTGAACCGGCTTCACTGAGAATCTCGTCGATAGTGATCGAAATCGGGTAGATCGACTTGAGCTCCCGCCAAAGCGCGTCGAGATCCCACTCGTCCGGGTGCCCCTCAGCGGTGTGCTCGTCGATGATCTCGCCGAGGACATCCTCAAGGAAGTGGTCCACTCGATCCTTCAGGTCGTCGCCTTCGAGGATGTGCCGGCGATCCCCGTAGATCGCCTCCCTCTGGCGATTGAGCACATCGTCGTACTTGAGCACGTTCTTGCGGATCTCCGCGTTACGCGCCTCCACCTGGCCCTGAGCACTTCGAATCGCCCGGCTGACGATCCTCGATTCGATCGCCAGGTCATCCGGAACGCTGCCCCTGCCCATTAGCGACTCGGCAGCGGCAGAGTTGAACAGCCGCATGAGGTCATCGGTGAGGGAAAGGTAGAACCTGCTCTCGCCGGGATCCCCCTGACGGCCGGAGCGACCGCGGAGCTGGTTGTCGATTCGCCTCGACTCGTGGCGCTCGGTGCCCAGAACATAGAGGCCGCCGACCTCGATTACCTTCGCGGCCTCTACCTCCACCGTTTTCTTGACCTTCTCGTAGACGCCATCCCAGGCCGCTTCGTACTCTTCAGGAGTCTCGGTCGGGTTCAGACCCATGGCATTCATTTCAGACACCGCGAGGAACTCGGCGTTGCCGCCGAGCATGACGTCGGTTCCACGGCCGGCCATGTTGGTGGCGACGGTCACAGCACCGAGCCTTCCGGCCTGGGCTACGATTGCAGCTTCTCTCGCGTGGTTCTTGGCGTTGAGGACTTCGTGCTTGATTCCGCGCTTTGCCAGCAGCTTCGAGAGGTATTCGCTCTTTTCAACGCTCGTGGTTCCAACCAGAACTGGTTGCCCGGTAGCGTGCCGCCTGGCTATGTCTTCGACAACCTGACCGAACTTGGCCTGCTCGTTCTTGTAAACCAGATCCGGCTGGTCCTTGCGAATCATCGGCTTGTTGGTCGGGATCGGGACTACGCCGAGCTTGTAGGTGCTCATGAACTCGGCCGCTTCGGTTTCTGCGGTACCGGTCATTCCGGCGAGCTTGGTGTAGAGCCGGAAATAGTTCTGCAGAGTGACGGTAGCCAGGGTCTGGTTCTCGGCCTTTACCGCGACACCCTCTTTGGCCTCAATCGCCTGGTGGATTCCTTCGTTGTAGCGGCGGCCGACGAGAATGCGGCCGGTGTGTTCGTCGACGATCAGGACCTCGCCGTTCATGACGACATAGTCCTTGTCGCGCTTGAACAGCGCGGTCGCCTTGATTGCGTTGTTCAGAAAGGAAATGAGCGGAGTGTTCGCAGACTCATAGAGGTTGTCGATGCCCAGATAGTCCTCGACCTTCTCGATTCCGGGCTCGAGAACCCCAACCGTTCGCTTCTTCTCATCGACTTCGAAGTCCTCGCCTGCAACAAGCCGCTTTGCCACCTGCGCAAATTCGTTGAACCAGCGGTTTGCCTCTCCGGATGACGGCCCGGAAATGATGAGCGGGGTTCTCGCCTCGTCGATCAGAATCGAGTCGACTTCGTCAACGATTGCGTAGTGGTGGCCGCGCTGCACCATGTCGCTCGCCTGCCAGGCCATGTTGTCGCGAAGGTAATCGAAGCCGAACTCGTTGTTGGTTCCGTAGGTGATGTCGGCTTCATACTGCCTGCGCCTGGTCTCAGGGTCCTGACCCGAAATGATGCAACCGGTCGTCATGCCGAGTGCTCGGAAGACTCTGCCCATGAGCTCAGACTGATAACCGGCGAGGTAATCGTTAACCGTAACGACGTGCACTCCCTTGCCCGCGATCGCGTTGAGGTAAGAGGGAAGAGTTGCCACGAGGGTCTTGCCTTCACCGGTTTTCATTTCGGCAATATTGCCAAGGTGCAAAGCGGCGCCACCCATGATCTGAACGTCGAACGGGCGCATCCCGAGAGTTCGAACTGCAGCTTCGCGAACTGCTGCGAAGGCCTCAGGAAGAAGATCGTCGAGGGACTCGCCGTTTTCAAATCGATGCCTTAGCTCTGCTGTCTCGTTGCGCAGATCCTCGTCGCTTAACTCCTTGAAGTCCTCTTCGAGCTGGCCGACCGCGTGGGCGTACCTTTGAAGACGGCGGAGAAGCATCCCCTCGCCCAGACGAAGGACTCGTTCCAAGACATTTGCCACGCGTTAACTCCCCTTGGATATTTTCAAGCTCGAATCGCTCAGGCAGGAACGATCAACGAAAAGCCTAACCCGCGAATTGCCCAACCGAGTCAGCGGCGCTTCTTCCGCAACTCCTGCTGAACCTCCTGATCAACGTCCAGTCCGATGACTCCATAGTCCCAGCCCTTGCGCCGGTAGACCACGCTGGGCCGATCGGTTTCGGAATCAATGAACAGATAGAAGTCATGGCCAACGAGCTCCATTCTGTAAAGGGCGTCGTCTACGGTCATCGGACTTGCAGCGAAAACCTTCTTTCGAATTACAACCGGACTCCAGGCTTCTTCGTCTTCCTGCGCGACTACGGGAATCGAACCGGTCGTAACCTGCTCCAACAGCGCAGGATCAACCGGAGTAATATCAACGACCTTGAATCCTTCTCCGGATGCTTCCCTGAGTGAAACCGGGCGCCGCTTTCCGCTCTTGGTGACCTTGCCGCGATCCTTCGCCCGCCGCAGCCGCTCCATGAGCTTGTCAAGGGCCAGATCGAAGGCCGCGTACTTGTCCTGTCCGGTGGCTTCTGCCCGTACCATCGGCCCCGGTCCGATTACGGTCAGCTCAACACGGTCGTCTCCGTTGACGCCGTTCTTTTCGTTATGCCGAGAGACCTTCACTTCGAAGGCAATTGCCCGATCGGCCAAGTGTGAAACCTTCTGAGACTTCTCTTCTGCGTAGTCGCGGAATCGATCTGTGATTCCCAAACCGTGGCCGCTGATGGAAATTTCCATGTTCACCTACCTGTTCCTAGCCGTTCCGCCCAGCCGGTCCAGGCGGATCTCCTCGCCTCTTTCTGTCACCGTAGCCTGCCCGGCTGGGAAAGTCACGCGAAGTTGGAATCATGAGACTTCTTCTTCAAAGTCGAGGCGAGAGTCGCGCAGGCGACGACCCTGCCTCCCGCTGAATGGATCGCCCTTGCGGCCTCTGTAAGGCTCGCCCCGGTCGTAACGATGTCGTCCACCAGAAGAAAAGTCCGGTCAGTGAGATCGAATCTTGCCCGCATCGAATTGCGAAGGTTTGCAAGCCTGTCCTGCACTCCAAGCTGCTTCTGACTTTCCCTGATTGAACTCGATAGCACCTCTGAATACCTGAGGCATGCGGCCTCGAGCAGGGTCTTTACCGGGTTGAAGCCCCTCTTCCGGTCAGAGGCGGAGGTGGAGGGCACTGCAACCAGCTCAATCCGAGGCTCCCCGAGGCTTCCAGAGAATTGAATCGCACTGGCAATCGTCGCTTCCAGAGCCGGCCTAAAGGTTCTTGCGAGCCTCGACGTTCCCTGCTGTTTGAATGCCACGAGCAGTGCAGCGGCCCGCCCCGAGTACTCGAATGCACTAGTCACCGGCTCGCCGGAAGGCAATAACCTTTCCAGCCCATTGACGGATTGCCCGACAGCGCTGACGCTCTCAAGGCAGTCGACACAAACCCGTCGGTTTTCCAGGCCGCAACCAGCGCAATTCGTAGGCAGGAGGATGGCTGCGGCTTCCTGAAGCAAACCGCGCAGTACTCCCATTCCGCAAGGAAACCAGAGTCCTCCCAGCTTCAGTCGGCCGAAAGCTGAATCGGTCGAGAACTTAGGACTGGGCTTTCGTGGAGGAGGCAGACTACCGCTGAGTGGCAATGAGGTCTATATCGGTGGCCGAGGCCTGCCAGCTTGATCCGCGGGGGGATTGCATGGTGCCCTCGGAGTCGAGCACTCGAAGCCCGGTCCTTCCATTTCCGCCGACTATGGCAGTCGAGCTCGCGAGTTTCCCAAGTGAAGTCTGAACTCCGCCTATCTCGTAACTGGTGACCCTCGCCTCGTCCGGGACGGCCGCGAGAGTCGCCACTGAGAACCGGTCAATCCAGGCTGCATCCAAAGCGGTGTCTGCATCAACAATCGTGTCGAGAACCGGAGTGCCGATTCCGATCGGTACAAATCCCTGAGACGGATCCCTGATGATCGACGCGACCAGTAGTCTCGGTCCACTCGAGGACTGGAGCAAAATCACCACTCGCGAATCATCCTGCGAAACATCCAGAGAGCGGATGACTGAATCAGTCGGCAGCGATACCGACACCGGGTAGGACTTGCCTGCAAAGTCGAAAGCAAGCAGCGCATTTGGCGTCGAAGCCGGTACCGTCCAGACATAGCCGAAGTCATCAATCGACGGTGCGATCAGCCCCGGGCGAGAATCCAGCAGCTTCGGTTCCCCGTCCTTTCGCACAAGACTGACCCCATTGGCGTTCAGCACCGCCGCGACAGAGGCCCCCACTCCGACAGTGACAGCTTCCGGCTGCAGTGCGACGATCTTCGGACCGAGTCCGTCAAGTTCGGTCACCTTTCCGCCCGAGAGGTAGCCGAATTGACCGTCGGAGAGTACCAGGGGCCTCGAATCCACCGGCCGCTGGGAAATCGGAGCATTGGCTCCAAGCGGAGTGATCGAGAGCACCGAACCGGCGATCGAAACCTCTACGCTTGCGATTCCGGAAACCGAACTCAGACTTTCAGAAAGCTGAAGCTGCATTAGCTGCCGCTGGCGGGCATCCGCCGCCGCCGCATCACTGGTCAAGTCGACCTGTGCGACCGTCGACTCTACGGTCACAGTCGTACCCGGGGTCAGTTGAGTTCCATCGGGGAACTGGGAGACTACGGCTCCCTTCAGCCACTCCGGCGGTCCGTCAAGCAGAGCATTCACGATTCGAGTTGCCGTTGTACCCCCCGGGAACCATCGTTCGTCGGGAACGAGGTACTGCAGACTCAGGTCGTAGAAGTAGAGGGCGTGCTTGCTGAAAATTGTCAGGAAGGTACTCTCGGCGAGGACTATTCCGGGCGGAGCCTGGCTGATTCTCCACTGGCCGTCCTCCTTCACGAAGCTGTAGTCCAGGTTTTGGACGGCAGGCGGGACTGCCGTGTAGGCGCCGGTCTCGTCGAGTTGTGCCTTGGAAGTGAAGGAGAACTCCATTGTCGACTCGTCGAGAGCCCGATAGCTGGGTGCGCCTGTGCGGATCAGTACGCTCTGGCGAGGATCCCATTCCTTCTTGAAGTCCTTACTCAGGAACTCCCGGGCGGTCGCATAGTCGCCCTGAGTGCCCGTGAAGGCGGCGATAAAGCCCTGAAGGATTCCCAACTGATCGGCGTCTTTTGTCGGACCGAGCGGATTGAAGACGAAATCAGTGAATTCCTCTTCTGAAAACGGATCCCCGGCTCTGACTTCGCCCGAGGTTGGGATTCCACCGCAGGCAGTGAGCCCGGCGGTAACCAGACCGACTGCGAGAATCGAAAAGAAGCCGCGCCTGAGATTAATCACCATCGGCCCCCTTTCGGCGGTCAGAAGCACTCTTCCCGGCCAGCGGCAGGTCTCCTGGTGGAAGAGCCAACGGGGACTCGCCGGCAGGCTCGTTTCTGGTTCGAGGCAGCGTGAGTCGGAAACAGGTGCCAAGGCCCGGCTCGGACCAGACATCCAGACTCCCTCGGTGAAGAGTTGTGTCCTCCATCGCGATTGACAGACCGAGGCCAGTACCGCCCAGGGTGCGCTTTCGTGAGGGGTCTGCTCGCCAGAACCGGTCGAAGACCCGCTGCAGGTTCTCCTCTGCAATTCCAACTCCGTGATCCCTCACCGCTACGGCGACGGCGGATTCATTGCTGTCAACCCAGACTTCGATCGGCTTTCCTTCTCCGTGCTCGATGGCGTTTCCGAGCAGATTTCCGAGGATGCGGCGGATGCGGCGGGCGTCGAGCTCGACATCGAAGTACCCGCCGGTTGCAATCACTTCGATGGTCGACCCCCTCTCGGAAGCAAGCAGCCGCATCGAATCGACTTCACCTTCGGTGAGGCGAACCAGATTGACCTGCTCAAGCTCAAGCTCCACCGCCCCGGCATCGAACCTGCTGACTTCGAGCAGATCTGCGAGCAGAGTCTCAAATCTCTCGACCTGAGTGTGCAATAGTTCGGCTGTCCTTGCGGTTGCTGCAGGGAACCGGCCCCGCTGGTCATAGAGCACGTCTCCGGCGAGCCTGATCGTGGTCAGAGGGGTCCTGAGCTCGTGAGACACGTCGGCGACGAAGCTTTGCTGAAGCCGCGAAAGTTCGGCCAGCTTTGTAATTTGCTCCTGGAGTGTGTCTGCCATTCCGTTGAAGGAGCGGGCGAGGGTGGCAATCACGTCTTCGCCGCGCTCCGGGATTCTCTGCTCAAGCTGACCGGCCGCGAGCCGCTCGCTCACCGCGGCCGCGACCCTGACCGGTCCTACTACCAGCCGCACTACGACAAAGGTGACCAGTCCGATCAGCAGTACCAGAGCGATGCTTCCGAAAATCAGAGTCTGCTGAATGAGAGTTAGCGACTCCTGCACATCGCCGAGATCGTAAACCAGATACAGCTCGTAGAATCCTGCGTTTGGAACCGTCAGCAGCGAGCCAACCGCAAGTCCCGGCCCGCCGCCGGAGAGCGCGACCGATTGCCACCACACGCGATCCACGCCCGGGTTGTTCTCTACCGAGAGTCGAAGCTCGTTGGAAATCACCTCATCCGGAAACAGCCTGCTCTTGGATGGCTGCAGGGTTACCGGGGTCTGCTGGCCGGGGGTGCGGTACAGGGCAACGCCGAGTCCGCCGGGGCTCGTGGTGGTCGCCCTGATATTGCTAAGGGTCGTATTGCTCAGGCTCTCAAGGTCGGTTCTGGTCGGGTCGGTGGTCGCGAGGTCGCTGTCGAAAACTCCCTGGGCAAGTTCGGTGGCGCGACCCGATTCGGCGAGTACCTGATGAAGCCTCGCCTCGAACAGACTGTTTCCAATACTCGCTGACATGAACAACCCGATCCCGGTGACCGCGATGCCGGAGAGCATGACGGTAATCGCGACCGTTCTGAACTGCAGGCTGGCTCTCCAGAAATGGATGACCCGGGAAGCAGCTCCCCGAATCCAGCCCCGGCGAGTCAAGATCCTGACTTGAGATACTTTCGGCACCAGCGATCTCGCATCGATCTGGGATCAGCCGGTCGCGCCGGCGCGGTAACCAACTCCGCGCACTGTAACCACGATTTTCGGATTGTCCGGGTCTTCTTCGACCTTTGCCCGCAGTCTCTGCACGTGCACGTTAACCAGTCGGGTATCTGCCTTGTACTGGTATCCCCACACCTGCTCGAGCAGCATTTCTCTGGTGAATACCTGCTGTGGCCTCGCGGCGAGGGCGAGCAGCAATTCGAATTCGAGGGGGGTGAGGTTGATTCGGGTCTCGCCTCGCTTGACCTCGTGACCTGCCACATCCAGAGTCAGGTCCCCGACCTGAACCACATCACTGGAACCGACCGGAGTCGGCCGCAATCGCGCTTTGATCCGCGCAACCAGCTCTTTCGGATTGAAGGGCTTGACCACGTAGTCGTCAGCTCCGCTCTCAAGTCCCCGGACTACATCCGTTGTGTCGGACTTCGCGGTGAGCATGATGATCGGAACTCCGGACTCGGCCCTCAGTTCCTGACAAACCTCGATCCCGCTCTTGCCCGGCAACATCAAGTCCAGCAGAACCAGGTCGGGTCTGGAGGCCCTGAAGGAGTCCATCGCCTCGGATCCGTCTGCGCAGAAAGCCGTCTCGAATCCTTCCGTACGCAGGACGATGCCGATCATCTCCGCAAGCGCGGTGTCATCGTCAACTACCAGTACGCGTCCGGTCATGTCTCCCGCTTCTCAAGTTGGCGCCCCAGAACCCTGGGTTGAGCGTCATTCTCTCGCACCAGAGTAGTCGAGTGTGAAACGATATTCCCTTGAGACTAGGCAAAACTGAATTCACAGGCCAACCGAGGTTGCCGCTCGAGGGGGAAAATGTCTGACGAACAGCAATGGAAAGCGCCTTCTGCACCTTCCTCCACTCCTGCACAGGGTGCTTTTTCCGAGCAATCGGCGGCTTTCACCCCGCCGCCGGCAGCTCCTGGCCCCGCACAAACAGCGTTCGGTCCGAATCCGAGCGCCCCTCAGCCGGGACCGGCAGCGTGGACTCCCCCTCCGAAACCCGGACTGGTTCCGCTCAGGCAAATGGACCTTTCGACCATTCTCGGAGCCGCATTCCGCACTCTGCGCAGAAACCCTCGCCCAACTTTCGGAGCCTCAATTCTGATTCAGGGGATCATTTGGATCGTCACCAATGTCGCCCTGTTCCTGCCCTGGCTGCTCTCAATTGATCGCCTCAGCCAACTTGGCAACGAGTCCAGTTCAGATCCGGTCCTTGCCGGACTATTCGCTTCGACTTTCGTCAATACCGCAGTCGCAATGCTCTTCGGCATCGTGGCGACCTCGATCCTTCAGGGGATCATCGTAGTCGAGGTCGCAAGGGGAACACTTGGCGAAAAGTTGCCGCTTCGGTCACTCTGGCAGCTGATGAAGGGCCGCATCCTGGCTCTGATCGGCTGGGCCACGATTTCCGCACTGGCCTTTGCAATCGCAATCGGAGTGGTAGTCGTTGCCGCAATCCTTTTGATCGCTTCCATGGGTTCCGCAGGAACGGGGCTGGCCATCATCGTGGTCATTTTCGGAGCCATAGGACTAACAGTTCTGGGTGCCTGGCTCGGCACGAAGCTCGGGCTGCTGCCGAGCGCTCTGGTTCTCGAGAGGCTCAAGATCGTCGAGGCAATGCGACGCTCGTGGCAATTGACGACCGGCTACTTCTGGCGGGTCTTCGGAATCACACTGCTGGTGGCGGTGATTCTCGGCTTCGCGTCGAGCGTAATCACCGGTCCTGTCAGCTTCATTTTCACCTTCATCACCATTCTGATTGCACCAACCGGAGCCTCGGTCGAGACCGTCGTCGTGGTTCAGGTGATCGGCTGGATTGTCCAGTCTCTGATTGCACTGGTCGTCACTTCGATAACGGCCATCATTCAGACCGCTGCGAGTGCCCTCATCTACCTCGACTTGCGGATGCGCAAGGAGGGACTGGACATCGAGCTCATTCGCTACGTGGAAAGAACAAGTGCCGGTGAGTCAGGACTCGGAAATCCATACCTTCGAACCCAGCAGTGGAATGCGGCATGACCTTTGGCCAAATCGGTTCGATCGGGATCCTGAGCGGCTTCGCCCTTCAGGTGCCGGTAGATCCTGATGGTCCGGAAGCTCATGACTGGATAATTCAGGAGCTATCCAAGCCCGAGTATCAGGCGGCCAAGCCCACCTGGTGGGATCTGTTGGCGCAGGCGATTCTGGATTGGTTCACTTCCTTGAGGTTCGACCTTTCGGGAGTTCCCGGCGGATTCTTCAACCTGGTGATCCTGATCATCGTGCTCGCCCTGATAGTGGCCGCATTCCTGATTTTCGGGGTCCCGCGGTTGCGTGCCCGGAGCAAGCTGACCGGAGCACTGCTCGGCGAGGACGAGATTCGAAATTCGGATGAGTTGCGGGCTTCAGCAAGGAGGGCCGCTCAGGCAGGGGACTGGACGCTTGCAATCGAAGAAATCTATCGGGCGATCGCGAAAGCCATGCTGGAGAGAGCGCTCGTGAATTCGACTCCGGGAACTACAGCCAGCGGATTTGCCGCTGCGGCATCCGCGGTGTTTCCACAATTCAGTCAGGAGCTAAAGACCGGGGCTAAAGTCTTCGACCGAGTTCGCTACCTTGGCGGGACGGGAAATGAGGAGGAGTTCAGAAACCTCGAGAAGCTGGACCGTGAACTGGAGTCCTCAAAGCCGGAACTCAAACTGCCGGCAACTTCAAGTGAGCTGGAGCTGATTTCTTGAGCACGATCGAGACGGCCGCTACGAAAGCTCCGGAGGAGACTCCAACTGTTCGAGCGAGGCTCAGGAGAGCCAGATTCTGGATACTGATCGCCCTCGCACTGCTGCTCATTATCGGGATTGCGTTCATTATCCTGAAGCCGTCTTCTGCTGGTTTGGCGCTCTCAGCCTCAGATCCGAGTCCGAACGGAGCGAAGGCGCTCGCAGAGGTACTCAAGCAGCAGGGTGTTGAAGTGACAATCGCCGACTCGATGGATGAGGTTCGCGATTCTCCGGCTCCGATCCAGCAGACCACAATCTTTCTTTACGACCCTTCGAGTTTCCTAAACGATTCCAAACTGCTCGAACTGGCTCGGTACTCTTCGGTACTGGTAATCATGGAACCGACTTTTAGTCAGTTGCTTGCGCTCGCTCCCGAGGTGGCCCAGGCGGGACCGACCAAGGGAACCGCAAGCGCTGGCTGTGACTACCGACCGGCTACTCAAGCCGATCAGATTGCTACTGACGGAACCGCATTTCGGATGATCGAAGCCGCTCCGGGGGCCGAAGCCTGTTTTGACAGCGGAACGGGAACCGACGAAAAATCCGTTATCGTTCTGGATCGGGACTCCAAGTCGCTGGTTATCGTCGGTACTCATGATGCGTTTTCGAACGGCGCAATAGACCAGCTTGGCAATGCGGCTCTGGCTCTGGGAGTGCTCGGATCGAAAGACAACCTGATCTGGTTCATGCCAACGATTCGGGAAGCCGATGCGGGTGCGCTTTCTCTCGTCGACCTTACGCCGGCCTGGGTGACTCCACTGCTGAGCTTTGCCCTGATTGTCTTTGTTGCGGCGGCGATCTGGAGAGGAAGGCGGCTCGGATCTCTCGTCGTGGAAAACCTTCCTGTAGTCGTCCCTGCGAGCGAAACCATGGAGGGCAGGGCACGACTTTATGCCGCGGGCAGTGCAAGGCTGCGGGCTCTGGACGCACTGAGAGTAGGAACCGTCGCACGAATTAGCCAATATTGCGGACTCCCCCGATCGGCGACGGTTAATGAAGTAATCAACGCTGCAGCGAGGCTGACAAACCGTCCGGTCTCCGAACTGGAAGCCCTGCTGATCAATTCCGAGCCTGCGGGAGACGCCGAATTCGTAAGCTATTCCGATCGACTGCTTAGCCTGGAGAACGCGGTGAAGAAGGCGCTGCTCCCGGGAGATTTGACACCATCCGACCCCAACAAAGGAAAGCAAGAATGACTGACGACCTCAGATCCAACTTCTCCAAAGTTCGCACAGAAGTAGCCAAGGCTGTAGTCGGCCAGGACGGAGCCGTGACCGGGCTCATGATCGCCCTCCTGGCCGGTGGTCACGTCATCCTTGAAGGCGTCCCCGGAGTCGCTAAGACTCTGCTGGTTCGATCTCTCAGCCAGGCCCTCAAGCTCGAGACAAAGAGAATCCAGTTCACGCCCGACCTGATGCCAGGAGACGTTACCGGTTCGCTCGTCTATGACGCAAAGGCGGGCGACTTCGAGTTTCGCCCAGGTCCGGTTTTCACCAACCTCCTGCTGGCCGATGAAATCAACCGCACACCCCCGAAAACTCAGTCTGCACTGCTTGAGGCGATGGAGGAGCGACAGGTCTCGGTAGACGGTGAAACCAGGCTGTTGCCGGACCCCTTCATTGTCGCCGCAACCATGAACCCGATCGAGTACGAAGGCACCTACCAGTTGCCGGAGGCCCAGCTCGACCGTTTCCTGCTCAAACTCATGCTTTCGGTGCCTGAGCGGGATGATGAACTGCAAATTCTTGAGCGAAGCGCGGCCGGATTCAATCCGCGAGACCTGAAGGCCGCCGGAGTAACCCCGGTGCTGGACGCGGGTCAGCTCACCAAGGCGCGAGCCGAGGTTGCAAAGGTAACGGTAAGCACGGATGTCCTCGGCTACATCGTCGATCTTGCCCGAGGAACCAGAGTCAGCCCGTCGGTAAAGCTTGGGGTCAGCCCGAGAGGAGCTAACGCTCTTCTCGCCACGACTCGAGCCTGGGCCTGGCTCACCGGTTCGACCGGGGTAACCCCGGATCACGTTCAAACCATGGTCCTGCCGACCTGGCGTCATCGAATCCAGTTGAGGCCGGAGGCGGAACTCGAGGGAGTTTCTGCTGACACGATCCTCAGCTCGATCCTGCAGCAGGTCAAAGTTCCGATTTGAGTTGAACCGGGACCGATTCCGGGATAGATCGAAGGGAGGTCGAATTGGCAATTAGCGGCTGGTTTGTGGCGTTAGTCGCTCTCGGCGCGATCCCGATCGTCGTTACCGGCGACTGGTACTGGATGCTGGTCTGGCCGGCGATCACCCTACTGATCGGGCTTGCAGACCTGTGGCTCGCGGCATCCCCCAGAAAGCTGCTGATCCGACGAGAGGTCCCCTCGAGAGTGAGGCTAGGCGAAAGCGCCCTCTGCCAGCTCACCGTGGAGAACACGAATCGTCGTGCCGCCAGAGGGTTGCTGAGGGACGCATGGCAGCCTTCGGCAGGAGCAAACCCTTCACGAATGCCAATTAGAGTTCCCGGAGGCGAGCGACGTCGCTATAGCCTCACTCTCACCCCGATTCGCAGGGGGGAGCGCAAGGTTTCGCAATTTACGATTCGAACCTTTGGCCCGCTTAGGCTCGTGGCCCGCCAGGCGACACTGAATCTGCCGGGTCGGATCCGGGTGTTGCCTCCATTCAATTCCAGAAAGCACTTGCCTTCGAGGCTTGCAATGCTCAGGGAACTCGAGGGCAGAACCCCGGTCATGATCCGTGGCCAGGGCACCGAATTCGACAGTCTGCGCGAATACGTGCGCGGGGACGATCGCAGGTCAATCGACTGGAGAGCCACAGCTCGCAGGCATGATCCTCAGGGCGGGAATCGACTCATGGTTCGAACCTGGCGGCCCGAAAGGGATCGCCAGGTGGTGATTGTCATCGACAGCGGCCGAACCTCTGCGGCGCGGATCGACAACGAACCCAGACTGGACACGGCATACGAGTCTGCTCTGCTGCTGGCCGCCCTGGCGACGCACGCGGGAGACCGGGTGCACCTGCTGATTTTCGATCGAAGGGTTCGAGGGAGAGTCCAGGGGGTAAGCGGCCCGGAACTGCTTTCTCGAATGGTCGACACCATGGCCCCAATCGATGCGGAACTGATCGAGCCGGACTGGGCTGCACTGCCCGGTCTTGTTCGTTCCATTACCAACCAGCGAGCGCTCGTGGTTATTGCTACTTCCATCGATGCGCCAGGAGCCTCCACCGGTCTGCTTTCAGTGCTGGGTCAACTGACCACAAAGCACCTGGTCCTCGTTTCATCGGTTACCGATCCGGCGGTGCTCGAAGCCACGAGGGACCGCTCCGGCAGGGAAGAGGTCTACCGGGCCGCCGCAGCAGAGCGCGCGCTCCTCGACATTTCCAGGATGGCGGCGGCAATTCGGCAATTGGGCGGGGAAGTGGTCACCGGGCCGCCGCAGGAATTGCCTCCGGCGCTGGCCGACCAATACATAGCTTTGAAAGCGGCCGGTCGGCTCTGAATCGCGCCAAAGACGCTGGTGGAGCGCACAGCCGGGCCTGAGGCTTAGGCTGCGACTATTTTTCTGGCTCCTGCCTCAAAGGCTTCGAGGTCGCCGGTTTGCCCGGCACGATAGGCGATCCCTCCGAGGATCCACTGGTAAGCGAGCATCGCCGCGAGGGCGACGGTACCAATGCCGATCTTTATTACCCAGGGCCAGTCCTGCCTCGTAACAAAACCCTCAATCACCCCGGAAACGAAGAGGGAGAAAATAAGTCCGATTGCCACTGTAAACAGCGCTCTGCCGTCTTCTGCGAGCGCCTGAGCTCTGGTTCTGGCGCCCGGAGCAATCCAGGCCCAAAAGATTCGCATGCCGGCCGCCGCGGCGAGGAAGATCGAATACAGTTCCAGCTGTCCGTGAGGTGAAATGTAGAGGAAGAACAAGTCCAGATGGTTGTAGCTGGCCATTACCGCGCCGGCCATCCCGACGTTTATCGCGTTCGATAACAAGACGACCGGAGCGTAAACCCCGACAATTCCGAAAGCAATGCACTGGGCCGCCACCCAGGCGTTATTGGTCCAGACCATGGCGGTGAAGGTGTCCATGCCGTTTTCTGAGTAGTAGCCGACGAAGTCCTCTTCCGCCATCTTCTTCAACTCCTGATTGGAGCCAAACGCGGCACTGAGAACTCCCGGCGTATTGAAGGCCCAGATCCCAACCAAAGTGCCGACGACCGCGAAGGCGACCGCGATCCAGATAGTCAGCCAGCGAATCCGATACAGGGCGGCGGGAAGTTGAAAGGTGACGAATCTCGGGATTTGCCTGAGGATGTTCGTGCTGGCTCCCGTGAACTTCAGTCTGGCTCTGGAAAGAGTCAGCGAGAGTCGATCCGACTGCACGGTTGAACCAGCCACCGACTGAAGCGTTGATAACTGACTCGCGCCGGTCTGATACCGATCGATCAGCTCATCTGATTCGGCACCGCTGAGATTCCTGGTCGAAGCAAGGCGCGCCAACTTCGCCCACTCTGCACGGTGAGCATCGGAGTAAGCGTCTAGGTCCATCTGCTTGAATAATAGCCATGGCTCAGACAGCCCCGCCCATTCCTGACTACAAGTTTGCGGATGATGACGAACTCATCACCGGAGAAGCAGTCGCCCTGAGTCTTCGTCCGACCCCGTTCGTGCTTCGAGCCGCCGGTGCCGCGATCGATGTGATTGTGATTCTGACGGTCACAACCGGGATCTTCATGGTCGCAATCTATGGAATCATCCCGTACCTGCCTGAGGCCGGCTGGATTAACGTCGTAGCGATCGCGATTCTCGTTTTCTGCTTCGTGGTAATACCAATCACCGTCGAGTTGCTCTCGAAAGGCAGGTCACTGGGCAAGTTGGCGGTAGGCGCGAGAATAGTGAGGGACGACGGCGGAGCCATAGGGTTCAGGCACGCATTCATTCGAGCGCTCGTGGGCGTAATCGAAAATTTTATGACCGCGGGCGGTATCGCCATTCTCGTTGCTCTGCTCGACTCGAGATCCAGGAGAGTCGGCGATCTGCTTGCCGGCACCTACAGCCAGCACGAGCGAATCTCTGCGGTCGAAACGGCTCCTTTTGGAGTTCCGATCGAACTGCTCGATTGGTCGCGAACCGCGGATGTCGCAAGGCTGCCAGATCGCCTCGCCCGTCGAATCTCGCAGTTCCTCAAGTCTGCAGGCAACTACGCGCCGACCACGAGAACGACTATGAGCATTGAGTTGGCCAACGAGGCCTCGGCTTTCGTAGCACCGGTACCGGATTGCCCCGCTGAATTGTTTCTTGCCGGAGTGGTCGCAATCAGGCGGCAGCGGGACGCAATGGCTCTCGCCTCAGAAAAGCGAGTGCTCGATCAACTGCAGCCTGTGCTCAGCCAACTGCCGCACAAGTTCCCCGATCGCTAACCGAGCTTGCCTGTTCGCGCAGCCGTCCGGTTGCCCCGAACCCGATCAGTACCGGTAGTGCTCGGGTTTAAACGGCCCCTCAATCGGAATCGCGAGATACTTCGCCTGCTGCTCGGTAAGAATCGTCAGTTCGACGCCGAGTGAATCCAGGTGCAGTCTCGCCACCTTCTCGTCCAGAATCTTCGGCAGCAGATGCACTCCGATCGACAGTTCCCTGCTGAACAGCTCAATCTGGGCGAGAACCTGATTGCTGAACGAGTTGCTCATAACGAATGACGGATGCCCGGTCGCGTTCCCGAGATTCATGAGCCGGCCCTCAGAAAGCACGAGCACGCTTCTTCCATTAGGGAGCCGCCACTCGTGCACCTGCGGCTTGATTTCGACCTTTACGGCACCAGGCAGGGCTTCGAGCCCTGCAATGTCGATCTCGTCGTCGAAGTGGCCGACGTTTGCAACTATCGCGTGATCCTTCATCCCGAGCAAGTGCTCGACGGTAATGACACTGGTGTTTCCCGTGGCCGTGATGAAGAAGTCCGCGGTCTCGATCACCGACTCGATTCTGGCGACCTGAAACCCGTCCATTGCCGCCTGAAGCGCGTTGATCGGATCAATTTCGCTCACGATAACCCGCGCGCCCTGACCGCGCAGCGCCTCTGCAGCGCCCTTTCCGACATCGCCGTAACCGGCGACGAAGGCGACCTTGCCGCCAATCAAAACGTCCGTGGCGCGGTCGAGTCCATCAGGCAGAGAGTGTCTGATTCCGTAGCGGTTGTCGAACTTCGACTTGGTTACAGAGTCGTTGACGTTGATCGCCGGAAACAGCAACCGGCCCTGAGCTGCAAGCTCGTACAGCCGGTGGACTCCGGTCGTAGTTTCTTCGCTCACTCCCCTGATCTCCGGGGCCATTCGGGTGAACCGCTTCGGGTCTCCCCTGAGGCTCGCCCGCAGGGTGTCGAGCACTACCCGGTACTCGGCGCTCGAGTCGGAATCCGGCTCCGGAACTTTGCCGGCCGCCTCGAACTCGACCCCCTTGTGCACGAGCAGGGTGGCGTCTCCACCGTCGTCGAGAATCATCGTCGGACCGAGGGGCTCTCCGACGTCATCGAGACCGAAGTCGAAAATCTGGTTGGTGCACCACCAGTAGTCTTCGAGGCTCTCCCCCTTCCAGGCGAAGATCGGAACACCTGCCGGCGCCGCAATAGAACCCGCAGGGCCGACTGCAACCGCGGCGGCAGCTTCATCCTGAGTCGAGAAGATATTGCAGCTTGCCCAGCGCACCTGAGCTCCAAGAGCCACGAGGGTTTCGATGAGCACGGCCGTCTGCACCGTCATGTGCAGGCTCCCGGAGATTCGAGCCCCGGCCAGCGGCTTGCTCGCAGAGAATTCCTCCCGCAGGGCCATTAGGCCGGGCATTTCGTGCTCTGCGAGCCGGATCTGGTGGCGCCCGGACTCTGCGAGCTCGAGCTTTGCGACCTTGAACTTTAGCGATTCGGTATCGCTCACGCCGATCCTTCCTTCGATTCTGATCGGATGAGTTCCAGAACTCGATCCCTGATTTCCGCCATCTTCTGCGGCGAGCGCGCTTCGACGTTTAGCCTCAGGAGCGGCTCGGTGTTGGACGGACGCACATTGAACCACCAGAAGTCCGCCTCGGGCCCGCCGCTGAGGGTCAGGCCGTCAAGTTCGTCCTGATCGAAATCGGCGAACGCGCTCCTGATCCGACTGAACGCTGCGGCAAGATCCGAAACCCTGGAGTTGATCTCACCGGACTGGGCGTAGGGAGAGTATCTGGAAGAAAAGCTCGAAAGCGGTTCGGCCTGAGAACCGAACTCCGCAAGCAGGTGCATGGCTGCGAGCATTCCGTTGTCTGCCCCCCAGAAATCACGGAAGTAATAGTGCGCTGAGTGCTCCCCGCCGAAGACGGCTCCCGTGGAGGCCATTTCGTCCTTGATGAGCGAGTGCCCGACCCTCGTTCGATGCGGGATGCCGCCCTCAGCCAGAATCGTCTCCGGCACGACCCTCGAGGTGATCAGATTGTGAATCACGTGGATCTCGCTTTCGCCGGAGGCCCTGACCCGCCGAATCTCTCTGCGGGCAACCACGGCCGCCACGGCAGAGGGGTTCATCGGCTCGCCGCGCTCGTCGATCACGAAGCAGCGGTCGGCGTCGCCGTCGAAGGCGAGCCCGAGGTCCGCACCGACCTCGACAACTTTCGCCTGAAGGTCGACGACGTTTGCCGGATCCAGCGGATTCGCCTCGTGGTTCGGAAAATTGCCATCGAGCTCGAAATACATCGGGACTATCTCTATCGGAAGCTGCGGCAGTCCTGCAACAGTGCCGAGCACGGCTGGAACTGTCAGTCCGGACATTCCGTTGCCGGCATCCACGACGATTCGAAGCGGCCGTATCGAACTGAGGTCAACGAGGCTTCTAAGGTAGGCGGCGTAGTCCGGAAGCACGTCTGCCTTCTCGAGGGTTCCCCGGGTCTCGGCCTGCTCAATTCCGGATTCGAGATAGAGCTGCGCGCGATCGCGAATTTGGGCGAGGCCGGTATCAATGCTGATTCCTCTGGCTCCCGCTCTGGAGAGCTTGATCCCGTTGTAAGTTGCGGGGTTGTGACTCGCGGTGAACATGGCCGCCGGCGCGTTCATGCTGCCGGAGGCGAAGTAGCTTTCATCGGTCGAGCAAAGCCCGATAGCAATCGCATTGCCCCCTCTTTGGAGCACGCCCTCTGCAAACGCGGCCGCGAAACCGGGAGAGGACTCTCTCATGTCGTGACCGATCACTACTGCCGATCCGGCTGCCTCGAGCACGTCAATGAAAGCTGCGCCAAAAGCCCGCACGACCTCGGAGGTGAGTTGCGAACCAACCAGCCCTCTGACGTCGTATGCCTTTACGAACTCGCTCAGATCAGGGCTTGAGGTCATTGCTCAATGCTACGTGACGGACAACCTGCCACCCTCTCGGAGCAGAAAGCCTCGCAGAGTGCTCCTCGCAAAGGTCGTAGCTGTGCGGTTCCCGGCGCTGGCTGAGCGGTCCGAGTACAGCCATCGAATCGGCATATACATAGGTCAGGGTCGCCACTGCGACCGAAGTGCAGGCGACTCGACTGCACAGCCTCTCGTCCATCTCTGCCAACGATACTCAGGAGTTCGTCCGGCTCCGGGAATCCGCGCCGATGAATCTCGCCAACCATAGGATTGATGAATGGCTGGCAACGATTCCCGGGCGCGCGGCAGTAGCCTGCCGGAAGCGGTTCGAAATCGGCATGGCAGAGGGATGCGCTCTCCGGTAACGGGCCCGAAACTGCCAAGGCTGAGGTCTCGAATCGGCGACTTCGAATCGACCATAAGCATGACCGTGGACTACCTGCAGGGACTTTGGCCGAAAGAGCTGGAAGGACTGCGGATCGAAGTTGCCGATTTGCCTCCAGCCTCCTCTACGGCCATTTCCGGTTCAGCGAGGGTCAGCCGGTGGCTCACCGTCCCCGAGCAGCGGAAAGTCATTTTCTATCGGCTGCCGATTGAGAGGCTGTCCAGGCTGCATCGAAACGATGAATTCCATCGCCGCATGCTAGCCGAGGGAATGGTATTTCAGGCGATCGCCGAATTGCTGGGGAAGGACCCCTGGGATCTGGCTCCGGAGCGATTCCGCTTCCACTGAACTGGCGGCGGCGGGCCCGGAAGTGAACTCTCAGCCCAGGTAAACAGACACAGAGTTTGACTGGCGGCTCTGGGACTGGATGACAAATCCGGCCAGAGCACCGTTCCCCTGATAGCTCACCGAGGCTCGCAACTTCGAATAGCCCGCGAGGGCATAGCTCATGCCATCGGTTACCGGCACTGCAATAGCTGCCCCTGCCGGAATTGTCAGGGTATTGCCAGCGCCCTCCCTCGCATCGATTGTCACCACAGCCGAGTCGCTTCCGGTATTTGCTAGGTGCAGCATTGCCCCCGGACCCGGAGCAACACTGATCAAGGTATCTTCGGTGAGCTCCGGAGCGGCCGCAAACCAGGCGAAGTCCAATGCTGCGGCTACCGGAGGCTGGTCGTCAGTGCCATCGGCAGCAGAGCCATCTGCAGCAGAGTCCTCGAGGGTCACCGTGCTGGTTCGAACGGCGGCGACGGCTGGCAAGTCGGTCTTGACCGTGAAGGTGTAGCTGCCCGGTGCGAACGTCGCCAGCGGCAGGTCCGTGACCTTGCCAGCCTCTATCGAGAACGTAGCGCTGCTCGGTGTCGAATCCTCGGTCTCAGGGATCGCGGAGACGACCATTTTGACGGTGGAGTCCGCCTGGCCTGCACTGGACTCCGGGATCAGGATCCTTAGTATTCCGGCCAGATCCTCGAAATCGGGCACTCCAGACATCGACTCGACCGCTTCGGGATCTGCGATTACAACTCCGGGGATGACGAGGCTGGTCGAAGGCGCAACCGAACCGGTGAAGACATCCACCCCGCCCGGAGTGAGGGTCCGCACTATCGACTCCTGCAACTGCGCGGTGACCCTGCCGCCCTCGCTGGAAACGTGCACGACCGGACTGGCCAGTCCGCTTGCGAGCCCCGCAATGGACAAGACCTCCTGGCTGCCGGCCGGAACGAGAATTTGGTTGCCACTTGAGACATCCTCAAGCCCGCGCTCCGAATAGACTTCCACGCTGACCTCCGAGTCGACAGAACTCGGATTGGTCAACAGCAGCAGGCTCGTGCGGCCGGTCGTGGTTGCCCCTCCCACGAGCCAGGTGTCGGAGCTTTGCTTTACACAGCTGGCTGCAGCGAAACCCACGAGATCCGGTTCGCTCGCGAGCTGGGACTGGCTTCCAGAGACCAGGCCAATCTCCCCGGAGGCCTGCGGCTTGAGCCTGAGCAGCTTTGCCGGAATGTTACTGGCATTGCCCGCGGGGCGAAGGCTTTCTTCTTCAACCTTTCCGATGGTGGAGTCCCTGATCAGTTCGGGTGATCCGACGGTTATGGCGACATTCGCGTCTTCTCCCGAAACCTCGCCGAGTCTCACAATCGGCCCCGGACACACGCGCAATCGATCTGTCGCGACCGGAGTTACGACCTTCGAGCCGAGACCGCTGCCCACTACCGGCATCGGAATCAGTGCAGAACCCGCGATGAGCACTCCGATCGCTCCGATTGCAACAAGTCCAAGGGCTGTTCCTCCGATCAGACCCAGCACCTTCCCTGCCAGTGGCGAGTGCACTCCCGGTATCGTCGATTGGTCCAATTCGCCTGAGTCAGTCATTTTCCTCCCCGGCGGACTGCAGTTCGCTGCTGCGCCCTGATTGATCTCTGCGCCCGAATTGATCTCTGCGTTTGGGCGACCCGGTGGGGATAGCCAGCAGCAGGGCCGCACCAAATACGACTCCGAGCAGAATGAGGTAGCCGGTTCTCGTCGGGGACTTGTAACTGCCCGGTTCGCCGGTAGGTTCATCTCTTGGGCCGCTGTACTGCCAGAGGGAGCCGAAGCGGGTTTCTCCGACGGCGCTGAGCACTTCGTTTCCGTCGAGGGCGTCAACGATCTGGCGGTGGGTTGAATCATCTTCTGAAGAGGCGGGGACCAGTACAAACTCAACGTCCAGGGCCCTGAACTCGTCGGCGGCAAGATAGCCGCTTGGAACTGCCAGATTTCCGGCGAGAGTCTGTAGCCGCTCATCCGCTTCGCCGGCTTTCTTTCGGGCAGAAATCAGGGTGGACTGATCGTCGAGCATTGCACCTGCGCCTCTTTCAAGTCGCACGCTGATTCCCGCCTCTCCGAGGGAGGTAATTACAAGGGTTCCCGCCTCAGATTCTGTTGCGGACTCTGCGACCACGAGGGCGGGCATTATTCGACCATCTGAGGCAGTCACTGCAGAAGTTCCGAGAATAGTTGCAGCGAGCAAGGGGATTGCGAGCACTCCCACCGCGAGGGTTGCCACGATTCCAAGCAATACCCGCAGCGAACCCATATACCCGAGACCGATCACGAGGGTTGCGACCAGACCGAGCCAATAAAGACTCAATCCAGAGCCGGTCCAGACGAAAACTGGGGAATTGGCAATGCCGCCCACTTGAATTCTTGCCGACAGAAGTGCGGTTGCCAGTCCGAGAGCGGCAACTGCCAGACCGACAAGCCCCCGCCTCGACTTTGGGAGCAGGGCTGAAATCACAGTGCCGATGATCATCGGGGCCAGCAGCACCAGAATCACGATTCCGGCCGGAGCTTCGGCGAGCCCGAAGCCGACGCCAAGGCGGCCAAGCAATTCCGTCCAGGATTGCCCAAGCAGAGCCGGATCAGCGATTGCCAGTTGCCACCAGGCAGCCGGGCTACCGGATACCGGGACTCCCGGATCCGCCAGCAGCCCGAGAGCATTTCCTGCCAGAATCTGCCCAATTACAAGCGGACCGGCAAGGACCAGGGCGGGAATGGGAATCCACCCCGTTCTGTGAAGGCTTAGCGGATGCGAAATCCACAACACGACGAGCAATATCGCAAGCGCGGGGGCGATCGAGGGCGAAGAGGCTGTAGTTGCCGCAAGCAGAATGGATGCGGTGGCAGCAGACCCCCAGGACCGCGCCGCCTTGAGTCCGGCCACCAGCAGCCAGGGCAGCAGCAAATGAGCCATTACGGCGCCGAATCTGCCCTCCGCGAGAGCGGCAAGGAACGGCGGCGCCAGAGCCCACAGGACCGCACCCACGATCGGAAGGTGCCTGCCCGCGGAAATCCGCCGAGCGGCGAACCAGCCTGCCGCCCCGGCAAGCGGCAGCGCGGCCAGGTAGGTGAATACGATCGCCGAAGAGGGATTCCAGAAGGTCAGTGTGCCCATTAGAGCAAGAACTGCCGCAAACGGGTCTGCGGCCCCCTGCAGTCCCGCCCCGATATTTCGCCAGCCGTAGCCGATATTGGCCCAGAGTTCGCTAACCGAATCGCTTAGCGGTCGAAGTCCGCCGCCGGTGATCGCGGTCGCTGCAATGAAACTGCCAAACGAAATCAGTCCGATTATGGCGAGAATCACCAGAGCCCAGACTCCCCCGTTTGCGAAGAACTGAGCTCGATTGCCGCCAGTGGGTCCCTCCTCGCCTTCTTCCGGCAGGTCCCGCTCAAGAGCTCGACGCGCCTGGAGCTCTCGAGTGGGCATCCGCAGTGGAAGCAGCGACTCCCAGGAGGCGGTCTTCTCGGACCGAATTCTCGATCGGGCTGCAAGCACTCCCGGACTGAAGGCGGCGGATGCTGCAGCCAGGAACTCTCCCGAAATCCGCTCAGGGTACTTGCGAAGCAGGTCGGCAACGGATCGAGCAACTGCAAGCGGAAAGAGGGAGAGCCAGTGCAGCGGCGTGGCCAGAACCGGAGAGTAGACCAGCCTCCGGTGCAGTTGTGCGGCCCGCGCGATTCTGAATGACTTTCCCGGAGTCGTTCTGGCCCCGCCGAAGGTCTCTGGCGACCCCGCCGTTACCACTTTGGCTTTGGGAGCGAGAATTACGCGCTTGCCGGAAAGTCTCGTTCGAACAGAGAAATCCAGTCCGGAATCTATGCTCGGCAATTTCGGATCGAACCCGCCAAGCAACTCCCACAGTGATCGCCTCACGAGAGAGCCTTCTGCCTCCACTGCGAGCACGTCGTCCAGATCGTCGTGCTGGCCCTGGTCCAGTTCATGCTCCACGAGTTGTACTGCCGCGCCGAAGCGGCTCAAAGTTTCGCCCAGGGAGGCTATCTGCCCTTCCGGTTTGGCCTCGAGCAGCATGGGGCCAACGACCTCTGCAGATGGCGAGTTCTCGGCCGCTGCAGCCAGCTCGAAAAGAGCACGCGGCGCCGGCTGGCTACCCTCCCTGAGGATCCAAAGCCATTCACTCTTTTCGGCAGCAGCCGCGGCCGAATCGGCTTTGGATTTCAGTTCGGCCTTCTGCTCGGTCTCCTGCTCGGCTTTCTGCTCGGCTTTCTGCTCGGCTTTCAAGTCGGCCAGTACAAGCTGCACGGCCCTGCCAAGCGAACTGCCCGGCCTGACTTTGGTCACCGAGTCGAATCGCACGGAGCCGAACCAGGGCGGGGAATCATCCGCGTCCTCGCGCACCCCGATTCCCTTGGGGTCCAAATCCGCCAGAATCAGTTTGTCGGGCTGCCGGGACTGCGCGCGAAGACTCTCAATGGTGAGTTGCAATTGCTCCGACCTCGAATGGGCGAGCAGAATCGCAATTACCCTGGGCTGCACCTACACCAAACTACGCGTGGCGCCGCAGCTTGCGGCGTTCCCGCTCGGAGAGTCCGCCCCAAATTCCAAAACGCTCATCATTCTTTAAGGCGTATTCGAGGCACTGGGCCCGAACTTCGCAACTTGCGCAAATCTTCTTGGCTTCGCGAGTAGAACCACCCTTTTCAGGAAAGAATGCCTCCGGGTCGGTCTGAGCGCAAAGGGCGTCTGCCTGCCAGGCGAGAGGATCATCGTCTTCGTCGGCGATTCTGCGGACACCGGGAACCCCAAGATTGATCGGGTCGACAAACCAGTCTTCGGGGACACCACTTCGGCCCGTCAAACCCATAGCCATCCTCCCCGGTCAGATATTGCGGCACGCCTAAACTGCTATGGGTAATTACACTCGTGTAGTTCGCTCGGGTCAAGTCGCAAATGGTAAACCTTCGATAACCAGTTGAAGGTTCAAGACTCGCCGGATCGCTCCCTTTCGTGATCTTCAGAGCACGGATTCAATCCCGGCCACAAACAAATCTCCGGCGCCCGCAACCCGCAGCTCTGTCTCATCCGATGTGATGAACAGCGCATCTCCGCGCCCCAGTTCCGCTATTCCAACGCGGCCGCTCAATGAGAAGGAGCCGCTCGTACAAAGCGCAATTTTCGGCCCTTCCGCCACCAGATGGCCGTTCCCGGTGAACCAGTTCAGGCTCAGTCCGGAGCCCTTCGGCTCGAACCTTAGGTGATTGTCGGTGCGCTCCGCCGCCAGCAGCGGCAACTCAGCACGTTCAAAATCCAGAATTCTCAAAAGTTCTGCTGAATCGACGTGCTTTGAGGTCAGTCCGCCGCGTAAAACATTGTCTGAAGGGGCCATCAATTCAATTCCGACGCCTCGCATATACGCGTGGATGTTTCCCGCAGGCAGGAATATCGCTTCCCCTCGCTTCAAGGTCGCCCGATTCAGCAGCAGAGCACAGAGCACCCCGGGATCTCCCGGGTACCGCTCAGCGAGCCGGCGAACAGTCTCTGCCGATGCCGAGTCGCCGCTTTGAGCGATCTCGGCTGCCTTTTCGACCAACTTCGAAACTTCTGGTCCACCGTCCAGCAGCCAGGCGAGAGCGACTCTGAGGTCGGTGATCCTGCTGGCAAACTCAGGTAATCCGACCTCTTCAAACGCGCGAATTGCCTCGGGCAGGGGGCTGAAGCCGCAAAGCACTTCGAACTCATCACTAATTGCAAGCAGCAGCTCCGGCTTGGCAAATGGGTCGCGATAGTTCCGTACCGGCGAATCGAGGTCGACTCCGGCCCGATTCTCTCTCTGAAAACCCTCTTCCGCCTGAAATCTGGTGGGGTGGGCCTGTAGCGAAAGACAAGACTCGGCGGCAAGGAATTTCAGCAAGAAGGGCAGCGAGGCCCTGCCGCCCAAAGCGAGCTCACGATTGTCCCCAATCCAGTCAGCGAGGGTTGCCGTCAATTCGGCATCCCCGGAATCTCCGAGAATTTTCGAGGGTGAAACAGGGTGGGTTCCAAACCAAAGCTCTGCCTCGGGATTTCCGTCCGGTTCCCTCCCCTGCAGCGCGGCAATCGCTGTCCTGGATCCCCAGTCGTAGTGCCTGGGGGAATTGCCGATTGCAAGGAACATCGCTCCGCTTCCTGTTCGCTCGAATTACCGTACCAAGGCTTGGGGTGCCGGGGACTAGGAGACTGGCCGCGAAAGCGCATAGGCTTTCGCCATGCTCCTGAATCCGCGCCTTCGACTCGGATTCGCAGTTCTCGTACTCTTTACTCTGCTGGCCGGCGACGCATGGCGACTTAGCCTCGGCTGGTGGGTTTTCGGCACCCTGGCCATCCTGATCACGATTGCCTCGGGCTGGCTGCTTTGGCTGCAGCGCAGCAGGTGGAGTCTGGTCGGGATGCCCCTGCCGCTAATCGCCTTCCTCGCGCTGGCAATGGCCTCGATCTTCTGGTCGCACTACCCCGGGGCAACGGCTCTCGGGCTCTTCACCACCTGGCTGATTGTCATCAATGCCGTCGGCCTGGCGGTGACCTACACCTGGCGCGAACTCATGACAGCACTGGGTTACGTGCTGCGCTTCGTGCTTGCCGCATCCCTGGTTTTTGAACTGTTCGTATCGCTCGTGCTGCGAACCCGACTCCTGCCGATCTTCGGGCAACCCGGGGTTGACTATTCAAGCTACGACCACATCCCGGGCATGCTCATGTGGTCAAGGAACCAATTGTTCGAAGTCTTCGGGAGCGGGCGAATCCAGGGCATCGTCGGAAACTCCAACAGTCTTGGTTTTCTGGCTCTGCTCGCCGTCATTGTGGTCGCCATCCAACTGGCGACAAAGTCGGTCAGCAAGTGCTCGGCGGTATTTTGGCTCGTAATCGCCACCGCAACTTTGCTCATGACCAAGTCCGCGACCGTAACCCTTGCCGCAGTCGGAGTAGCGGCAGTTTTGGCTTTCGCACTCATAGTCAGGCGAGTAGCGAGCGAGCGCGGCCGCTGGATCGTCTATGCCTCCGGACTCGCAGCCACTGCCGCACTGGTCGCAGCCGGCTTCATTTTCAGGGCGCAGGTACTCGGTCTGCTTGGCAAGAGTTCAGATCTGACCGGCCGACTCGAGATCTGGTCGAAAGTCATCGACCTGACCACCCAGAGACCCGCCTTCGGCTGGGGTTGGGTGAGCTACTGGGTGCCCTGGGCCGACCCCTTCGACAACCTCATTTTCCGCGGAGGCGTACGGCAACTGCAGGCGCACAATACCTGGCTGGATGTCGCGTTCCAGTTGGGACTGGTCGGTCTCATAATCTTCATAGCCCTCGTCGGGGCCGCCCTCGTCAAAGCATGGCAGCACGCCGTGGATCGCCCTCAGTCCGCACCGGCATCCCCGCAGAAATATAGCGCCCTAACCCTGCTCCCGCTGCTCATTCTCACCGCACTGATTGTTCAGTCATTCGCCGAAAGCCGGCTCATCACCGAGTACGGGCTCGGGCTGCTCGTGGTCGTGGCGGTGAAGACCAAGAGACGAGAATTGCTTTGAAGGGAAAGCCATGAGCCGGGGTCAGCGCTTTGACGTCACTCTAGCCTTCATGTCTTCTGCAAGGTTCGTCACTGTGCTTTCAACCGCGACCGTTGCAACCGGAGCGCTCTCCTTCGCGCTGAGACAGACCATGGGCTGGGCCGGGCTGATCGGAATCCTCGGCGCCCTGGTCGTACTCTGGTCGGTCGTACTCGTAGTCAGGCGGGGCGAAATCGAGTGGAATGGCCTGCTGCCGATCTCGCTGCTGGTTTTCCTCGCCTGGGCCGCAATCTCGATCTTCTGGAGCAATTACCAGTGGGCGACTCTAGGAAGTCTCGCCTACTTCGGCGCCTTCACGGTATTGGCGATAGCCACCGCGCTGCTGCGAGACACGATCCAGCTTGTCCGCGCCTTCGGAGATGTGCTCAGATTCGCCCTGCTGGCATCCATCGTCCTCGAGGTACTCTCCGGATTGCTTATCGACACCCCGATCAGGTTTCTTCGCATAGCCGGGGACCTCGACAACTTCGGTCCCATTCAGGGAGTCTTCGGTGCGCGAAACCAGCTCGGGATAGTTGCGATCATCGCTCTAGTGACCTTCCTGATCGAGTTGCGTACTAAAGCAATTCGGAGGTCGGTCGCGATTGGCTCTATCGCCCTCGCCGCCCTTTGCCTCCTCTTTTCCCAGGCCCCTGTTGCCTTCGGAACTGCCGCGATCCTGTGGGCAGCAGCAGCGGCACTCTATGGACTGAGACACACTGCAGTCGAGCACCGCAGAATCTGGCAATTCTTGCTGTTCGGATCCGGAATTCTCGCGGTCGTACTCGTCTGGGTGTTCCGCTCGCCGATTATCCAGTTGCTGGATGCCTCAAACGAACTCGACTACCGACTCAATCTCTGGCGCAGAGTCTGGAACCTGTTCCCGCTGCATTCGATCGAGGGCTGGGGCTGGATCGGAAGCTGGAGACTCGAGCTCGTTCCCTATCTCGGTTTTCGCAACCTTCCCGGTGGCGCCCCCACTTCGGCCGCAAACGCGTATCTGGATGTCCTGCTCCAGCTGGGAATCGTCGGCCTCGCGATCTTTCTGCTGCTGCTCAGCCTCGCGTTCACCCGCTCCTGGCTGCTCGCGGTGCAGCGCCGAAGCGTGGTGTTCGTCTGGCCCGCGCTCGTGCTGCTCACCCTGCTCGTGACCTCGCTGGCCGAAAGCTCGATCCTCGGCGAGTTCTTCTGGATGACCCTGGTGATCTGCACGGTAAAAGCATCAAGGGAGATGAGCTGGCGGCAGGCTCTTAGCATTGCCCCTGAACCGCCGGAGTTACCTCGAGAGAAATAAATCTCGGGAAGCTATTTCTCGAAGCTCAGCCAGGTGTGGCGCCTGCCTGTTGAAATGAAACTCGAAACCTTGCAGTTTCTGGTTAGCTCCTCAAGGCGCCTTCTGCTCACTCTGGCCCCTCTCCACTCGGCCCTGAGAGTCCGGCGCCCGCCAAGAGCGTGCGCGAAGTGGCCGACCCAGTCGAGAACTCGGGGCGCGAGCCCGGACCTGCGAAACTGAATGAGGCCGCGCCCGCCGGGCCTGAGCACCCGAACACTCTCTGTCAGGTACCGCTCCTGAGCTTCGACCGCTGGCACGTGCTGCATCGTGATGTAGGAGAACACGAAATCCACAGATTCGTCGGAAATCGGGATCTTGCCATCCCCGGTGAGTTCGAGAAACTCAATGTTCTTTCTGTCTGCGAGGTGCTCTTTCGCGAGCTTGAGCATTTCAGGGCTAACATCGCTCGCAATGACCTTCCCCGCCCTGCTGGCCAGCGCCCAGGTCATCCGGCCGGCGCCGCAGCCGATCTCAAGCAAGGACTGACCGGAACCTGGAGAGAGCCCCGCGATCGACAGGAAGTACTCAACTTCCCTTTCTCCGGACTCGTAAAAGGCTGAATCCAGACTTCGAAACTTCGTGGCGATGTGCCAGGCGGGATCGCTTTCGGCGACTTGATTCCAGTAGTCCTTCGACCCCGTCCCAGTCATAGAGTCCTGTTTAGCGGCTCAAATTCCTGTATTACGGGGAACGAGTTCAGGACCGGGATTCAGCCTCCAGATCGGCTATGACCATCGCCTCGGCTATCCCGGCGAAATCTACGGTCGGTGCCCAGCCGAGCCGCTGCCTGGCAAGACTCGAGTCGGCGAGCTGCACTTTGGGATCAGCCGGCCTGAGGAATTCCGGATCGATTTCAACGTGACTCTGCCAGTCTTCGATTCCCGCCACTCTGAATGCTGCTGCCACAAATTCGCGAACAGAATGGCTTTCGCCGGTGCCGATCACGTAGTCGGCGGCGGTCTCCTGCTGAGCCATGAGTCGAAGTGCACGCACGTAATCCGGTGCCCAGCCCCAGTCTCTGGCGGCATCCAGATTTCCCAGCCTCAGGGTTTTCTGCCTGCCAAGAGCAATTCGTGCGGCGGCTTTCGAGATCTTTCTTGTTACGAACTGCTCCGGGCGCCGGGGTGATTCATGGTTGTAGAGAATCGCCGATGAGGCGTGCATGCCTCTATCCCTGAAACCTTGCACCAGAAAAAACCCGAGTGCTTTGGCCGCCCCGTAGGGAGAGAGTGGGTTCACCGGCGTCTTCTCGCTTTGAGGCGCAGGCGCATCCCCAAAAATCTCGGCGCTTGAGGCGTTGACAAATCGCGAACCCGGGCTTGCGCTGGCGATCGCGCTCAGCAGGGCTGCAGTCGGGACTCCGGTCTGGTTGATCGCGGCCACCGGATCGGCCCAGGATTCTGCCACCGAGGTCTGGCCTGCGAGATGAAAAATCAACTCCGGCTGCAGGTCGCTGACCAGGCCCTGGAGTCCCGCGCTGTCGGTCAGGTCAATTCGGTGCTGGATTACCCGGTCGTTTATCGGCGCGATCGAACCCGGTCGAACCAGTCCATGAACTTCTACGCCATCTGCGAGGAGATCTTCGACCAGATAGGTTCCGTCCTGGCCGGTCACTCCGGTGATCAAGGCGAGGCCCATTTCAGGCTTCTTTCTTCACCCGGTCCAGGTCGGCATCCACCATCATCTCGATCAGCTCTTTGAACTGCACCGTGGGTTCCCAGCCGAGATTCTCGCGGGCCTTTGAGGCATCCCCGATCAGAAGGTCGACTTCAGCGGGCCGCTCGTACTGCTTGTCATAGGTGACGTACTCTGACCAGTCGCTGATTCCGATTCTCGCGAAGGCAACGTCGAGCAGATCGCGAATCGTGTGGGTGACGCCGGTGGCGATCACGTAATCGTCTGCCTTCGGCTGCTGCAGCATGAGCCACATTGCGCGAACATAGTCGCCTGCGAAGCCCCAGTCGCGGCTCGCGTCGAGGTTTCCCATTGTCAGCCGGTCGAGTTTGCCGGTGGCAATTCTCGCCACCCCGTCGGAAACCTTGCGAGTGACGAATTCGATTCCTCGCCTTGGCGATTCGTGGTTGAAGAGGATGCCGCTCGAAGCGTGCATTCCGTATGACTCTCGATAGTTGATCGTCATGTAATGCGCATAGACCTTGGATACTCCGTAGGGTGAGCGCGGCCAGAGCAGGGTCGACTCCTTTTGTGGAACTTCGTGCACTTTGCCGAACATCTCGGAGCTCGAAGCCTGATAAAAGCGGATGCTCGCAGGATCGCTGCCAGCGTGGATCCGCACAGCCTCGAGAATGTTGAGCGCTCCCTTGCCGGTCACATCGGTGGTCATTCCCGCGTTCTCCCAGGAGTGCGCAACGAAGGAAATCGCTCCAAGGTTGTATACCTCGCTCGGATCGGACTCCTCCATGATCCGAAGCAGCGCTCCGAGATCGGTCAGGTCGCCGAAGAGCAGCTTCGCGTTCGGCAGCACTTCACGCACCATCGCGACCTTCGGGTTGTTCTGCCCGCGCACGAGCCCGTAAACCTCGTAGCCTTCCCGATCGAGCAACTCACCAAGATACATACCGTCCTGACCGGTGACCCCGGTAATCAGTGCTCGCTTCATAGTTTCTCCCTGGCTAAATCTACTTGTCTGACTCGTTTGGATAGGGCACCCACCTTGCGCTTCCAACCCAATTTATAGCTGAGCTCAGGAGCCGCCGAACGATCACTGTTACCTGGACTAACTTACCGTCGCCGCATCCCAGGCGGACTGAACCATGTCTTCAAGCCCAAACTCCGCTCTCCAACCGAGGATGGAATTGGCTTTTTCAACGGAGGCAACGATTGACGATAGGTCGCCGGGGCGCCGATCACCGAATTTGGGAGTCAGGTCGAGACCGGAGACTTTGGAGATTGAATCCACAACTTCCAGAACGGTCGAACCTTTGCCTGTCCCAATATTGAAGATTTCGCTACCTCCCGAGCTAGCTTCCAAGTACTCCAGCGCGGCTAGATGGGCGTTAGCGACGTCGACGACATGCACATAGTCGCGGATGCAACTCCCGTCTCTCGTCGGATAATCCGTACCGAATATCACAGGCTGCTTTCCACTGAAGATCCTCTCAAAGACCATTGGAATCAAGTTATGCGCGGAATTGTCTCCAAGCTCGGGGCTGCCCGCTCCCGCGACATTGAAGTACCTCAAGCAGATTGATTTGAATCGACTCGAATCAGCGAGCCATCCAAGCATCTCCTCGCCCAGCAATTTCGAGCGGCCATAAGCGTGAGCGGGACCCGTTGGGCTCACTTCGCTACACGGTTCAGTACTTGGCGCGTAGACGGCCGCGGTTGACGAAAACAGAAACTTGTCAACTCCCGTCGACTCAATAGCCAGCAGCAGATTTGCAAGCCCTCCAACATTTTGCTGGTAGTACCATGCCGGCCGTCTAACTGATTCTTCAATGTCCTTTCGAGCGGCGAAGTGAACCACGGTATCGATCTCGTTCTCGATAATCGTCGACCTCAGCAAGTCAATCGATTGCGAGTCCGCCAATTCCAGACGAACTATCTGAATACCGGGAATTCGTTCAGCCAGCCCTCCAACCAAATCATCGACAACAACGATCTTTCCTTTTTGATCGGCGATGATTCGGACGAAATGGGCACCTATGTAGCCAGCTCCGCCGGTTACCAAGACATTCATGAAACAAGCCTATGGTCGGCTATCGCAATCAGTCGCACCGCGTTGGAAGGCCAGCCCTGGGCTCACACCTGCGCTCCGATTGCACAACTCAATGTCACATGTTGAGCTTGACCGAGCTCTCAATAGAAGGAGATCTTGCGCCGAACAAGTTTCAGACACAGTGCCGCAAACCTGAGCATCGACGGCCAAATTCCCCAACGCACAATCATGGCCGGAGCCACTCTGACTGCGGTCCAACGCGAATCCGCCCGAGAGATCTCACCGAGTGAGGTCGCAACTACGTCGCGCTTCCATAGCAGGAATGCAATGTATCCCCTGATGAAGGAATCTGAGTAAGGGATCTTGTGATGGACGTTCTTTCGATCCTTAATTCTCTTGAAATGCAGGGGTTCGTTCCCGGCAAGGACGAAGCCCCCTTTCGACAGGTAATAACAGAGCGTTGGATAGATGTTGTTGTACGGATTGGTGCGATTTATGCCCTTCCACACCGGGAATCTCACTCCAAGGATCTGCTCCCTACGGAACAATCCGTAGCCGAACCCATCGTCAAAGCGCCACATGAGCTTTGCTAACCTCCGGTAGGGAGTGGGAGCAGAATAGTCGGCTGCGCGCTTTGCGAAATTCTTGCTAGGCGAACCATCTTCGCCCACAAACAAGTACGGAGAATAAGCCACTATCGCGTCAGGGGAATCGTCAAGTGCCCCCAGTAGAGTCGAAATGAACTGAGGATGCCAGAAGTCGTCGTCTCCAGCCCACATGAAGAAATCGCCTTTTGCCTCCTCCAACAAGAACTGCATATTGCGGGAAATCCCAAGGTTTTCCGGCTGGCGGATATATCGCACCCTCTTGTCCCTGGCTGCATAATCTCGACAGATCGCTTCGCTACCGTCGGTAGATCCGTCGTCAGAGATTATCAACTCAAAGTCCCGATGAGTTTGACCCAGTAGCGAATCAATTGCCTGAGTAAGAAAATCGCGATCGTTGAAAACCGGCAATCCAATGGACACAAGCTGACTCAAGGATGCTCTCCCATTCTCAGATTCATTTGGTCAACAAAGTCCAATGCATCCCGAAATGAGCAATTACTCGGCAACGATGCTGTACACGGACCAGCCCATTCCATACGTCTTCTTCGCAAGCCAACCACCAGACCCATTGCCGGGGTAAAGATACATTCGACCGGCAGAATCCCGAGCCATCACATCCGGATACCCGTCACCATCCCAATCACCAACCCCAAAGACAGCGGTAAAGATTGACCAACCGGTACCGATTTGCTTCCTAGAAAGCCAGCCGCCAGAACCATTACCGGGATACAGATACAACTTGCCGGCAGAATCCCGAGCCATCACATCCGGATACCCGTCACCATTCCAATCACCAACTCGGAAAATAGCGGTAAAGACCGACCAGCCGGTGCCAATCTGCTGCCTCGGTAACCAACCACCGGAACCATCACCTGGGTACAGATACAACTTGCCCGCAGAATCCCGAGCCATCACATCCGGATACCCGTCACCATTCCAATCACCTCGACTATTCACACTGCCAGGTGGAGGTGGAGTTCCGGTATCCGTGGGTTCGACGCTGAAGTCGCCAACCCAATAAAGCGGCATCTGGCCTGCCCAACCGTCTTGAAGCAGTTGTCCTTCGCTCAAAAGGCCAGTTTCGGTGGAGGGGTATAGCCAAAGCTTCTCACTCTGGTCCAGTGCCACGACATCCGGACGGCCATCTCCAGTGAGATCCGGTCCGCCGAGAGTAGAGACGAAGTTCTGCCAGTTGCTGGACAAAACCTTTGAACCGGAAACTCCGCCGCTGCCATTGCCGAAATAGACAACTAGCTGACCGTTCGACTTCACTGCAAGGACGTCCTGATTGCCGTCCGCATTAATGTCGCCTGCCTGGGAAAATGAAACGATTCCGGTCCAGTTTGTCGCTACTCCAATTCGGCTAAACCAGCCGCCAGCCCCGTTACCCGGGTACAACCTAAGCTCGCCGCTGGGCAGCAGTGCGAGGGCATCGGCGCGACCGTCACCATTGAAGTCACCAATTCCAGTGATCCAGGTAAAAGGCCCCCAACCAGTTCCAATCCGTACTGAGGTGAGCCAGCCGCCTGCTCCATCTCGTGGAAATAGCCACAAGTCACCGGCGCGGTCTCTCGCGATGAGATCCGCAAAGCCATCACCGTTAAAATCCCCCGCGCTGAAGACTTGTGTCATTGATTGCCAGTTCTCGCCTATCTGAGCGCTGGCACTCAGAGTGCCTGATTCGGAAGCCGAATTGGCCAACAGTTCTCCCGGTGCCGTTATCGAGACCAGATAGGTCAGGGGCTCACCGAACTCCGAATTTGCTAACGCTTTCGGCTTGGTATCGGTCGAGTTGCCAAACCAAATGTTGTAGAGAAACCAGAAATTGCGATTGCCATAGGAAGAGCAAGAGTCGCCGACCGTGGGGTAACTTGCAAGTGAGGCTGCATTCGGCTGATAGGGCGTGTAGTTATAAAGGGCTGCGGTGGCGTTGTTCTTGATATTGACGTTCGTACCTCCGCAGGAGGCATTTGGACTGTACTGGATGTACTTCAAGCCCGGCTGGTAGTTTCCCCAAGGCGTAGGGGTGCTGTATCTCTTGAACTGCCAGGCAGCCAGATAAATCTGGTTGTAGAACCCTGCTCTTGAAGAATCGCACGGGGCGGTATCCGGGCAAGCGTACCCCATTGCGTGATCAAGCGACCATTGGGTTGGTGCCTTGCTGGTTACCAGCCCCATTTCCTTTTGCAAGGTAACCAGAATCACTTTCGCGCTAATCCCGCAAGCCTTTTGAACCTTGAAGATCACTCTCGAAACGGGTTCGTTTGTTGCTCCGGTGTAGGCATTGCAAATTGTGCGATCCTGTGCGCGATCGTAGGTGTCCTGAGTGAGAACATTTAGGCAAAGCCCGTTGCTGCACTGCCCGATCTGACCGTTGAGAAAAGACTGGATTTCGGCTTCAGTCATGGCATTGGAGTCATAAAAAAGACTGTCGCTAATGATATTGCCGGGGTCGAAGTCAGCACCCGAAACTGCGCTTGCCGACACCGCAGGAGAAACTACCGCGATTGCCAAAATCAAAGCCATGGCCGCACCCAGTCGCGTTCTAATCGGCTTGTAGCCGGAACGAATTCCCCTCTTCAAAACGTCCCCCAAGTTTCGAACACAGACTGACTTCCCAGACCACGGTACCCGACGGATCCTAAGAATCGAGGGCAATTGGGCCAGAATCGGTGAACTCCCAGAGAAGCAACGTATGGCTAGTTGTATCTACGAACTGCCGACACATCGGGCCCGTTTCAGGCTCTACGACCTCCGGCAGCCACTAGGACCTTCATACCCGCTGCTGAGCCTCCCAGGCGGAGCTAACTATGTCGTCCAGATCAAACCTTGATTTCCAGCCGAGTTCCGCCCTGATCTTCTCTACAGACGCAATTACCTTGGGGATGTCGCCGATGCGTCTTGAAGAAACCTCAGGGACGAGTGCGGACCCCGAAATCTTCAATACGGCGTCGACCACTTGCCGAACACTCGTACCCTTTCCGGTGCCGAGATTGTAAATGGAATTACCTCTCATCGAAGTCGAAAGATTATCGATTGCTACAAGGTGAGCCTCTGCGACATCCTGCACGTGAACAAAATCCCTAACGCAAGTTCCATCCGGGGTCGAGTAGTCGTCCCCAAAAATCAATGGCGGCTTTCCTTCAAGGATCCGCTCTATAACCATGGGGATCAGATTGGTTACCGCTGAGTCACCCAATTCAGGGCTTTGCGCACCGGCCACATTGAAGTAGCGCAGACAAGTGGACTTGAAGGACCTTGAAGAGCTCATCGCCCGCGCCATCCATTCACCAACCAGCTTCGACTGGCCGTATGGATTCAGTGGCACCGTCGGACTCTCTTCGATCACCGGCACGCCACTTTCCGCATAAACCGCGGCTGTCGAAGAGAAGACAAGGCTGGCTACTGCAGCTTCCTGCATTGCGGCCAGGAGGTTTGCCATGCCGCCCACGTTCTGCTGGAAATACCAAAGAGGCCGCTCAATGGATTCATCTATTTTCTTTCTTGCAGCAAGGTGAACTACGGTCTCAATTTTCTCTTCAGTCAGAATGGAACTGAGTTTGGTGATTGCCTCTGACTCGGCGATATCCATTTGGAAGATCCGAGCACCCTCAATTCGGTCAGAGCTTCCCCCAACGAGGTCGTCAACTACCGCAACGGTGTCGCCTCTGGCAAGTAATAACCGAACCAAGTGCGCACCTATGTAGCCGGACCCACCGGTCACCAGGACTCTCATGGACTCAATTTAACGACAATGAACTTCTCGCAACCAATCAGACTCCTCTCAAAGGCTCTTACGCGACGAGTAATCTCCAACTGGGAGCCTTGGCAAACCCACAGCATCGCCGGCCCCGCGCCTTCACCCGGCTCAAGTCTGCTCTCAGGCGAATAGGATTAAGGAGCTTTAACCCCCAAGCTCTGGAAATCTCCAATGCCTGAACGAAAGCATCACCAACTAGCGGAAAGCGAACTAGTGGAACTGAGGAAAGAATGATTCCTGCCGCCAAGCCCTCGATTGGCGCGGAGGAGCGCGAAGCTGTCGATCGAGTGATGCGCTCAGGCATGCTCGCTCAGGGGCCGGAAGTTGCCGCCTTCGAAGAAGAGTTTTCCGCCCTTGTGGGCGGCCGCCACAGCATTGCACTGAACTCCGGGACTTCGGCCCTGCACCTTTCAATACTGGCACTCGGGATCGGCGAAGGCGATGAAGTTATCGTTCCCTCTTTCAGTTTTGCGGCAACAGCAAACTCTGTGCAGATCGCCGGTGCAACCGCGGTATTCGCGGATATCGAGCCCGACTACTTCAGTCTCGATCCGAATTCCGCCGGTGCAGCAATCACACCTCGCACAAAGGCGATAATGCCGGTGCACTTGTATGGACATCCTGCGAACATGATCGAGCTGCAAAAGATCGCCGACAAGCACGGTTTACTCATGCTTGAGGATGCCGCTCAGGCGGTTGCGGCTTCGATCAACGGAAAGCCGGTCGGCACTTTCAGTCAGGCAGCATCCTTCTCGTTCTACCCGACCAAGAACATGACCTCCGGTGAAGGCGGAATGGTTTGCACCCCTGATGCGGAAGTTGCAAGAAAAACCAGGTTGCTTAGAAACCAGGGAATGGAAAAGCGCTATGCGAACGAGATCTTCGGTTTCAACAACCGAATGACTGACCTGCATGCGGCTATCGGCCGGGAGCAATTGAAGAAGCTGCACGCCTGGACTTCTAAGAGACAGAGGAATGCAGCCTTCCTTAGTGCGAACATCAGAGGAGTAATTACTCCACCGACTGCGCCCTGGGCCAGTCACGTATTCCACCAATACACGATCCGGGTTGTCGGTCAGGACCGCGACCGATTTGCCGAAGAACTTGCGAAGCGAGGTGTTGGCAGCGGCGTTTACTATCCAACGCCGATCCATCGCCTTCCTTCCTTTGGCCTCGATCTCGAACTTCCCATGACCGAGCAGGCGGCGGCTCAGGCACTTTCGATTCCGGTTTATCCGAGCCTGACCGATGGGGAACTCGAAACGATCGTCGAAGCGGTGAATTCAGTAGCTAAGGCAGGAGCCTGATGTCTGCCAAACTGCGAGCCGGCGTACTGGGACTCGGAATGATGGGTCGGCACCACTGTCGAGTTCTAAGTAATTTGGACGGGGTCGAGTTCGCGGGTGTCTACGACCCGGCAGAGGGGGTCCCGAACTCGGTCGAGGGCAAACCGGTTACAAAAGACCTCGAGAGATTTCTGTCCGATCTGGATTACGCAGTTGTGGCTACTCCTACCGTCTACCACCTGGAGATGGGCAGAGCTCTCGCGGAACATGGAGTGCATGCGCTGATTGAGAAGCCAGTGGCCCATTCGACCGAGGCTTCCAGAGAACTGGTCGAACTATTTTCGAGCGCGGGTCTGATTGGTGGCGTAGGGCATATTGAGCGCTTCAATCCTGCACTGCAGTCGATGAGAACGAGACTTGAAGACGGCTGGCTCGGAGAGATCTACCAAATTGCAACTCGGCGCCAGGGACCCTTCCCAGGCAGGGTAGCCGACGTCGGGGTTATCAAAGATCTTGCAACCCACGACATCGATCTGACTGCCTGGGTGAGTCAGCAAAGCTATTTGAGCGTGAATGCTCGCACGGCCCACCGAAGCGGCCGTCCCCACGAAGACATGCTCGTTGCCATCGGCACTCTGAGTCGAGGCACGATCGCCAGCCACACCGTTAACTGGCTTACGCCATTTAAGGAGCGCACGACAATTGTCACCGGAGAGAAGGGCGCTCTCGTCGCAGACACCCTTACCGCGGACCTTACCTACTTCGAAAATGGCGTAGGTACCAGCACCTGGACCGGGGTCACAACCTTCAGGGGAGTGAGCGAGGGGGATGTCATTCGCTTCGCACTCGATAAAAAGGAACCCCTAATGACAGAGCATGAAGCCTTCCGCGATGCGGTAATTTCTAGAGACACCTCCGAAATCGTCACCTTGAAGCAAGGTGCGGATGTCGTCGAAATCGCCGAGAAGCTAGTGGCGGACGGACTCGCGCACAGAATCAGCAACAAGGGAACAAAATGAGAATCACAGTCGTCGGCATGGGTAAGATCGGTCTTCCCCTCGCGATTCAATTTGCGACCAAAGGTCATACCGTTCTCGGCACGGACATCAACTCAAAAACCGTAGAACTAATTAATTCCAGCATGGAGCCGTTCCCTGGAGAAGCGTTCCTAAGCGAAAAGCTGGCAGAGGTTGTTTCTACTCGTGCCCTCACGGCCACTCTCGACACAACGGCGGCAGTTGCGAAAAGCGAAGCAGTTGTGGTTGTGGTGCCTCTCTTCGTGGACAAAGAGGGAGTGCCTGATTTCGGCTGGATGGATAACGCAACTGAGTCGGTAGGCAGAGGCCTTAAGCCAGGGACATTGGTTTCCTATGAGACGACGCTTCCAGTCGGAACCACCCGAAACCGTTTCGCTCCATTGCTGGAAAAGTTCTCAGGACTTAAGGCGGGTGTCGACTTCCACCTGGTTTTCAGCCCCGAGCGGGTGCTCACAGGAAGAGTATTTGCCGACTTGCGCAAGTATCCGAAGCTCGTCGGAGGGATCGATGAAGCCTCGACTCTGCGCGGTGTCCAGTTTTACGAAAGCGTTCTGGACTTCGATGAACGGCCGGACCTTTCAAGACCAAACGGGGTCTGGAACCTCGGAGCATCAGAAGCGAGCGAGTTCGCCAAACTCGCTGAGACCACTTATCGCGACGTGAACATCGGGCTCGCAAACCAGTTCGCGAGATTCGCCGACAGCCAAGGAATCGACATTTACAAGGTAATCGAGGCTTCTAACAGCCAGCCTTACAGTCATATCCATTTGCCGGGTATTGCAGTAGGCGGACACTGCATTCCGATTTATCCACAGATGTATTTGTGGAATGACCCTGCGGCGACTGTAGTCCGAAGTGCTAGAGCAGCAAACCGCGAAATGCCCGGCTACGCAGTACAGATGCTCAAAGAGCAGCTCGGTTCGCTCAAAGGTCAAAAAGTCGCGGTGCTTGGTGCTAGCTACCGAGGGGGGGTAAAGGAAACAGCGTTTTCGGGTGTATTCGACGTAGTCGATGAGCTGAAATCAGCCGGGGCAATCCCGTTAGTAAATGACCCGATGTATTCGAGCGAAGAACTCGCAACTCTAGGTTTCGACTGCTACCAACTTGGAGAACCTGTAGACGCCGCAATCATTCAGGCAAACCACAGGGAATACGACACGCTGCGCTCTGCGGACCTCCCAGGCGCAAGAGCAATTCTGGATGGCCGGAATATAACAAGTTCAGAACTCAGGGATACCATTCCGACCCGAGTAATCGGTTCGGTTTCTGCTTAGCCGCCCAAGGTTTTCCTGTTCGCAGACGATTCAGTTCGCTTCGCTGCGGAATCCCGATTCCGATTCGCAGTATTGGGATCTTGTTCTCCCGGGGCTTCAGCTGTGAGCAAGGCGATTCGCCGGCCGAGTTCAGTCACGTTGTTCTCGAGCTGTCGAAATCTTCGATAACTGGTCGCAACGAAGCCGAGGAATGTGAGAACCAGCAGGTACAGGAGAAGGTCCGCTCCCCTGCCGATTCCAATTAGATTCGCCAACCAGGTCCAGGCCTGAGGGAAGAATACCGAAGACGCTGCGGCAACTATAAAGACGAGCATGAAAATTCGGCGAACAGCCTGATGCCTTGCACCGCCCCCGCGAAGCATGAAGAATGCGGCAACGATGATCGCGACTACCGCAATGATCTGGAAAATTATGGTCATGGGTCTCACTTGAAGAGCAATTCGACGAGGATATTGATGGAATTGAGCACTGACTGACCTTTCGCCTTCGAATACTCGGTGTACACAATATGAGTCGGATGCTCCGCCCACTTCACTCTTTGTTTGCCCATCAGATCTATCAACTCCGAAGCGTGCGCCATTCGATTCTGGTTGAGTTCAATTCTCTCAAGCAAACCGCGAGCAATCACTCTCAAGCCGTTGTGGGCATCGGTTAGCGCCATTCCGGAGGTGAATCGCATATACCACGTAGCCATCCGCAGTACTAACCGCTTGAGGCCAGACATTTCGGTCCGGTCGTCGAGAAATCTAGAGCCGATCACCACGTCCAACCCCTCTTTTCGTAGCTTCTCCACCATTTGCCTGGCGTCTTCGATTGAATGCTGGCCATCTGCGTCAAAAGTAACCACCTCGGTCATCTGAGGATCGGCCAAGGCAAAGTCAAAGCCGGTCTGCAGACTTGCCCCCTGTCCGAGATTTACCGGGTGTCGAATAACCCATGCACCTGCCGAGCGCGCCAACTCCGCCGAATCATCCGAACTTCCATCGTCGACCGCAACGACCCGATCAAAGTTGGCGATGACACTTTCGATGACCGAAGAAATAACTTCGCCTTCGTTGAACATCGGAATGACGACCCAGGTTCGCGGCACCCGTCAAGTCTCCCATAGGCCGAGAAACCAGTCTCTAATAAAGCCCGCCAGAAGGTAGGCTGAGACCGGTTTCGAACTCATGGGAATTGCCGATAACAAGCAGGTCGAGTCTGAAATTTTTCGATAACTCGTTGCACAGACTTTCGCAGGAGGAAGCTCAGGTATGAGAGCAGGATGGAAGGCATTTAGGGACATCCTTGCCCTCCTGCCGAGTAAGGCCAGAAACTATATCATCAGCTATTCGATCGCCCTTGGTGCTCTTGCGATACTGGATGCTGCTTCGCTCGGAATCCTCGCAGTCATAATCACTCCCCTTGTGGCAGGCACGCACATTAATCTCCCGATTCTCGGCCCCGTCGACAGTGTCGGACTGCTCATTCTGCTAGGCGTGGTTTGTCTGCTGATGATCCTCAAGGGTTTCCTTTCGGTACTACTTATCTGGTTCGCAAGCCGTAAGTTCGCCAAGTACGAGGTCGAAGTTGGCAATTCCCTATTTGACGCCTATCTGAATTCGAGTTGGACATACCGGCTCACCAAGAATTCGGCAGATATCGTACGGATTGCTGACGTTGGAATCGCGCAGGTGATCTCTGGCTTCTTGATGCCGGCTTCGACTTTGCTCGGGGAAGCACTGACGTTTGTCGCGGTCTTGGCGGTCCTGGCGGTCGCCCAACCGGTTATAGCGATCATCGCCCTCGTATACCTCGCGGTAATCGGATGGGGTATTTTCTATTGGATTTCCAAGCGTGCCCAGGAGGCAGGGCGGGTACGACTAAGAACTTCGCTAACAGTTTCCAGACTTCTGACCGAGATGGTTGGAGCCCTAAAGGAGATAACACTGCGCAACAAGATTATCGAGGTCACGTCTATTGTCAGGAAAGAGCGACAAAAGACAGCGATCGCGAGAGCGAACATTCAGTTCCTGTCTACTGTTCCCAGATACGTGATGGAGGCTGCTCTCGTCGGTGGATTCGTGGTGGTCGGTCTTACAGGTTACGTAATTGGCGGGCTGGTTTCCGCAGTAACCGCGATCTCGCTTTTTGCCCTTGCCGGCTTCAGAATGACGCCTTCCATTCAGCGGTTCCAGAACATCAGCACTCTTGTCATCTCGAACATTCCCATCGTCAATAAGCTCATCGATGATATTCGCGAGGCCGCAAAGACTCCGCGAAGCTCAACCCCTGAATCAGAATCCCCGCTGGATTATGAACCTTCGGCCCTGGTTCTTGATCAGCTCCAGTTCAGCTATGCGAACAACGATTCACCGGTCTTATCAGAGATCTCGCTTCGCATTCCCTTTCCAAGTTCTGCGGCGATTGTCGGACCATCCGGGGCAGGAAAGTCGACTCTTGTTGATCTGATTCTTGGGCTTCTGGAGCCGACATCCGGCGAGATAAGAGTGGATGAAACCCCACTGCCGAAAGTATCAACCGGGTGGCGATCGAGAGTCGGATACGTCCCTCAAGAGGTGACCCTTTTTGACGGTACCGTTGCACAAAATGTGGCCCTCAGCTGGTCTGGGGAGATAGATGAGGATCAGGTTCGCCGTGCGTTGAGCCGCGCTCAGTTGCTTGAGACAATCGAAACCCGACCAGAAGGCATCCACGGTAGGGTTGGCGAACGCGGAATCAATCTCTCGGGAGGGCAGCGGCAGCGGCTCGGGATCGCACGCGCTTTATACACCGACCCACTGATACTCGTAATGGATGAGGCTACGAGTTCTCTCGATACGACTACGGAAGCCGCGATCACAGACGCAATTCACCTGCTCAAGGGAAAAGTGACAACCATTACGGTCGCCCACCGGCTTTCAACCATTAAGGATGCAAATCAGATCTTTTATCTTTCGGAAGGTCGATTGGTGTCTAGTGGCACTTTCGACGAGGTTAGAAGGCAAGTGCCGCAGTTTGCAGAACAGGCGAGGCTTGCCGGATTCGACTAACTGCAGCAGTCAGCATTCAATTGGAAACCTTCGGCCGAGTCCGTGCTTGTTTTGCCCACGTCCCGCTACCGAACTGCGACCTCAACGCAGTCGTTATTACCGCTTTTGAAGCAGGCCAGCTAATAGCCCTCTCATCACACTGGAGTCTTTCTCAAAGCTCAACTCATGCGCGAACTTATCGGAAGACTGCTTTGCACTTGCTATCTGCTTTATTGTGAAAGCCTCCATGGATGCCTTGCAGTCCTCGACCTTAAATCCAAAGCTAACTACTCCGAGCGAATATTTCCTGACTAGGTTAGCCATCTCAAGACTCGGACCCACTGCGATGGCCAATCGTGCTTGAACAAAATCAAAGAACTTATTGGGAAGTGCAAATTTCGCGTTGGTGTGTGTTGGGGGTAGCCAAAAGACTCCGACATCGAAATTGTTCAATATGTCAGGGAGGCGATCGGGGGGGACGGGATCTTGAAATTGAATTCTTTGGCAATCCGCAGCGCGATCCTTAAGAAATTTTAAATATCGCCCGCCATCAGCACCAGGCATCAGATAGAGATCAAGAGTGTATCTGGAGTCCAACTCCTTCACTACGTCAATCATTGTCTCCAGCGCGCGTCCCTGGATGGCAGCCCCGCTATGCACCAACTTAACCTTCTCCGGAAGCAAGGCAGTGGGACTCAGCTTTCTAAATGGCCCCGCGTTGCGAATTACCACAACATCCAGACCAAATTCCCTGTTGTAAAGGTCGGCGATCGAGTCGCACACAGTCGTAACCGCAGAAGACCTAGGCAAATAGGTTTTGCACAGATACCTCATTAGAGGCGCCACCAAGAGACGCCATGACAAAATGTGGGTGCGTTCCTCTGGGGCCCACTCATGCATATCCGCCCAAACCTGAGCATCCCCACGGATGGCGTGGGCAAATGCCAGCACTCTCGCCTCGTTAGCCACGACGAGATCGAAGTGGCGTCCTCGAAGCTCGTTTTGTGCATACCTGAGCGCAGGGGCTGCCATCTCAGATGCTTTCATCCTGCGTAAGGCCAGATTTAGCACCCCGGTAATTGTTTGAGGCAGAGTTTTCAGTTCAATCGGGACTTCGATATGTTCTGCAACATCCGGCGGACGTGTCCCATATCCAACCGATGTGACTTCACCAAACTCCGCGAGGATTGCTATTTGGCGAAGAACTCGCGCGTCTGAATTTATCGGTGAAAGAGAAATACACAGAATTCTGGGTCGATGTTCTTCTCCCATTTTTGCCACCCCAGTCAAAGTTCTTACGCCCTCACGTTCTCTGTTCGATTCATCGAATCAATAGCTGCGATCGCTCGCTTCGCGACTACGTCGAGCGAGACATTTTCTGCTGCCCAACTTGCCAATCTTTCTCGCTCAATTTCCGACGGAGGAGTTGCCAAAGCAAGCTCCATTGCCGTTGCCACTTGTGCCGGATCGTAGTCAACCCCCCATCCAAGACTTGCAGACTTCAAGAACTTGCGGCCTGGCCCTATTCCTGCGTAGATGACCGGAGTACCGCAGGCAATCGACGCATACATCTTGGTGGGAAACGCTCGAAAGTATCCATCTGGCCTAACACTTGCGAGCGTAGCTACGGCACCCCGAATCCATTTGGCGACTTCGTCCGGCGACATGCGCGACCGAAACTCAATAGCCCCGTTGCCTACCTCTTGGCTACGACGTTCTATCTCCTTACGATCACTCCCGTGGCCAATAAAGAGAAGCTTTGCTTCTGGAAAGTCCTCCTGTATCTTCTCAAAACCCTCTACAAAGATCATCGCACCATGAACTTCTGATGCAGTCCCAGCATAAAGAAAGTACGGATTGCCACCGCGCATGGATTCACCGGTAGGTTCGAAACTCGAAATGTCGACTCCGTTGCCTACCGTTAGCGATTCAATTCCGTATAGTTCAACCACCCGCTCGGTAAGTTCACCCGAGACCGACAAAACGATCGAAGCCCCACGCAAGGACCAACGCTCTACTCGACGCAGCCACTTCGCTACAAAACCTGGCGACCCGGTGGAAAGAACTGCGTCAGCCCACAGATCCGCCGCGTAATAGACGTACGGGATACGTCGAATCCCACACACGAACCTCACAATCAACCCAGTTGTCGGCGGTGGTTCAACAACAACTGCCCAAGGCCGCCTAGTAAACAGGAGCCTGAAGAAGGCAGGAATATCAAAAGACAGATAGTTTAAGTACCCACGCAGATAGCCATCCTTGTCGCGCAAAACCCAACGTCTATTGATCTTCACGTTCTTAATTGCTATCTCGTCTTTTGAAAAGCCTCGAGGCGGAGCGCTTGTTATTACGTTGACCTGCCAGCCTGACGCGGATAGTCCCCGAACGAGAGCTCCTAGTCGATAAGAAGCAGCAGACGGTTCAGGTAAGAAAATCCGACTTACAACTGTGATCAACCTCGGCCGCTCCTGCGTCTTCAAACTTTAATCTCCTAACGTTTCGACTACATGGCTTTCGTTACCGAAATCCCGAACAGAATAGATGCGCCAAATTCGGATCCGAGGCATACGTGCCTCAGATACCCTTACTCACAAAGGGGCGAACTGGAACAATCTGCACCTTCCCAAGAAGAGAACAAGCTAGTCATTGGCCTCCGATGAGACCCGGTCCTACGGCGACAGTTAAGTATCAGGAACAACCTACCAAACTAGTAACTGTCATTCCGGATATCTGAAGCACGACTTATAAGCCTCGAGGCATCGTAGCGCTTACTGTGAAGCTACTTCAGGATGGCCGACGAGACTTGATATTCCTTCTCTAAGGCAGCTTGGCGGAACGAGCTTGAATCTCCAAATACTTCTACATCCTGAACCCAATCGTCAGAGCCACGGCCGTGAGTTATCGTAGGTAGACCGCTAGATTTTGGCGGCCAACCTAATCGGCTTAAATCCCCAAACGCTCGTTTGCTAGAACAGACTAAAGAACGAGCCCTGTAAGTAGCCGAGCAACGGACGGATTGAATGAAGCTAGAAGCTGAACTCGACTCTTTATTGAACGATCTTTGGCAGAACGAGAGTAACCGGAGAGTTTTCTCTCGCGCACTCAAAGTTAGGGCCTTCGAACACCAGATGCTGGAAGAGTTCGCCAAGGGTTCGGTTCGTGGGACCGTTCACACGTGTTTGGGTCAAGAACTGGTGCCATCGTTGCTCGTTGACCTCTTGAAACCGTCTGACTACATATTCGGGACGCACCGAGCACATGGATACTACCTTTCACGAACCGACGACTACCACGGTCTGGCTGCAGAGATCCTGGGTAGGGAGGGGGCAACTAGCTCCGGCGTCGGTGGAAGCCAACACATTTCTGCAGACCACCTATACACCAACGGCATTCAAGGCGGAATGGTGCCTATAGCCGTAGGTTCAGCTTTGGACTCAAAGAGTTCGATTTCGGTTGCCGTCATTGGCGATGGGACTCTGTCTGAGGGAGTTCTGTACGAATCAATGAACATTGCGCGTCTACAGTTCGTGCCAACACTGATTTTGATCGAGAACAACGGGATCGCTCAGACCACACCTCAGAGACAATATCTAGCAGGCACTGTGAGTGGGAGGGCTGAAGCCTTCGGTTTTGGTTATCAAGAGGCAGACTCCAGGGACGTTGATGGGCTGCGTAGCGCCATTTCCATGGCTATAAGCAAAGTACGTGAAGGCAGCCCACAAGTCCTGAATATAGCGAGTTATCGTCTTGGCCCCCATTCAAAGGGAGATGACAACAGGCCGGCCTCTGAGATTAAAGACCTTGAGGAACGCGACCTTCTCAATCGGCTCATCAAAGCGGTGCCTGAAGCAAGTGAGATCTGGCGAGAGTGCAAAAAACAACTGCTGGAAGTTGTTTCAGAGGTTTCCGAACGAAAGCCAGCAAGCACCACTATCGTCGACTACTCAAGTGTAGAACTGGAGAGACTCGGCTCATTCTCAGCATCGAGATTTGCTGTTACCGAACCACCTTATGGTCGTGAAGTTGTGAAGAGACGCTTACAGGCTGTATTGGGAGCACTCCCTGACTCAATCCTCATCGGTGAAGACGTAGAAACTCTCGCACCGGGCATGGAAAAACGCTACGGAGGTGCATTCGGAGTCACTCTAGGACTCTCGGAAGATTTTCCTGGTCGAGTCAGGAACTTCCCGATTTCTGAAGCTGGCTTGGCTGGAGTCGGCATTGGCAGGGCGCTCAGCGGCCGCCCGACGATAGTGGAAATTATGTTCGGCGATTTCTCTACCCTAATCGTCGATCAACTACGCCAGCAGGCGTCGAAGCTGGTGTCCATGTACGGGCGAAGGCTAAATGTCCCTGTGCTCTTCAGATTACCAATGGGGGGTCGAAGAGGCTATGGACCGACTCACTCCCAGAATCTAGATTCGATGTTTGTCGGAATACCAAACGTGCTGGTGTATTCGATGAACGAGTGGAACCTCAATTCAGACGTATACGAGACTCTATTGCGGTCGGGGCTACCGGTGGTCGCATTGGAGCCAAAGGATCTCTACTCAAAGCGCCTAACGTCATCGATTCCAGTCGGCTACGCCATCAACACGATTGATGACACTGACAATTTCGATGCAATCCATATACAGTCCAAAGCCGCCGCGCCCCAGGTTACGCTGGTTTCGTACGGCAATGCGGCGAGCATCGCAGTATCTGCGCTCGAGATCGCCGCACGAAAGCACGAGATTTTTGCTGATTTATTTGCATATCAGGTGATCTCACCTTTCGATCCATCCAAGATCGTCAAGAGTGTCACGACGACAAGACGAGTGCTGATTGCGGAGGAAGCGGTAGCACCTCAAGGATGGTCGTCCACCGTGTTGAGTAGTCTCAGCGACTTGGGGGTCATGCCTCTAACAGTGAGAGTTGTTGGGGGCAAGGGAGATATAGGTGCAAGCTCCACGGGAGAAAACGCTGCCCTTCTTTCCACGAGAGACATTGTTAATGCATTGGTAAAATTTGTTGGAGAGTGAGTTGACTCAAATCTGGATTACCGCCGAGCGAAACTCCGCGAGCGATGAAGAGTTGGTTGTTGTTGCACTTGTGACCTCGTCCGGCCAGCAAGTCAAGGCCGGGAGCGTATTGTTCGAACTCGAAGGTGCAAAGTCCGTCTTTGATGTTGAATCCCCTGATGAAGGGTATTTTTATCCGTACGCAGAAGAAGGAGACCGCGTCGACATTGGGAGTGCGATTGGCTTAATCTCCTCTGAACCCCTATCGAAGATTCCTGCGGCACCTGATCATTCTGTTCGCCAAGGTGACGGAGAGTTGAAACAACCCGTCCCAGGAGTTCTGGCAGCTAGTGATGCAGCACGCGAACTCGCGGCCGAATTAGGGGTAGATCTGACGGAAATCAAAGGTTACGACTTCATAACTGCAAATGCAGTTCGCGAATTCGCGGGGAGCAAGAGCAGCCCAGCGGTGAGCCAAGCCGGAAGCCATTCAAGGTCAGTTCGAAGAGTCGTCGTCCTCGGAGGTGGTAACGGCGCGATTCAGCTTCGAGAGGCCGCACTCACTGACTCAAGTCTTGCTTTAGTAGGAGTACTCGACGACCGACAGAACACTCTTGCCGACTTTGGTGTACCGAGCTTGGGAAAACTCGAGGAGGAAGTACTGATAGAAATCTTCCGGGCCGGCAAAACTGACGGAGTAGCGATTGCAATTTCGTCTCGAATGGAGATTAGATCCCGCTGGCGAATGTTTTGCCAACAACAAGGCTTCCCGATGATCTCAATTATCCACAAGCGTGCCTTCATCGCAGCCTCAGCGACAATTGAACCAGGAGCGTTAATCATGGACTCAGCACGAGTTGGGGCTATGGCAAAGGTTGATTCGAACGTTTTTATAAGCGCCGGAGTCGACATCGAGCACCACTGCATCGTTGGATCTGACACGACTTTTGGGCCAGGAGTGTTTTTGTCTGGTGGTGTGAAAGTGGGAGACCGTTGCCAATTCGGCTCTTTGATTGCAGTCGAACCTGGGCTTCAAATCGGATCGGACACAATAATCTCCAGCGGTGCAGTGTTAACCACAAACATTGAGGCGAATTCGATAGTAAAAGTTGCCTCAGATCTCAAGATCCGCTCCAGAGTTAAGTAAGCAAACTTAGCTTCTTGACTGATCCTTCTCTGAGAGGCAACCACATGACGCGAAGTATGCGCAGGAGACTGTTTGGGCGACCATGTAAACCAAGCGAGACCAAATTAGGACTACTCAGCATCAATAGATATAGGGGACTAGAGTTAATTCCAGTTGATTCATGCACATGATGTGGTACCGGACACTTGTCTGCGTCGAGATGTCAAGCAGCGGCCGATCCCTAATCTTACTGACGAAAGTGCGATAGCGAGGTGACTTGCTCTCGCAATCTAACTCCACTCCGAATGGAGTGAGCAACTCCAATCTCATACGCTAGTTCGTCCTATGGCCGTACGTAACCGTTGGAAAGATTCTCAAATTTATCGCTTTCTTTGACACACGAGCCAAGAACCCCCGAGAATTGCAATCGCTGCGGCAAAGAGAATTGCCCCGGAGATCCACACGAATGTTGGGCCAACAGGAAGACCAGGCCACCACCACTCAGAACCTGCTTCCAGGTTGAGCTGCTCGACATCCAGGCCGGTTATATAACGTCGCAAGTTCGAATACATCGCGATGGCGTTAGCCGCAGACAACAGCACAATTGCCGGAACGACATGCCAGACTCCGGCCCTGAACTGCCCAGACTTCCTCAGCAACAAGAGCCCTCCAAGCACAATCACGAGTGGCAGTATGTATCTGGGTTGCACGTTTTCGCTGACGACGCTAGAGCCAACCGTGAGCACATAAAGTGGCAAGACGAAGAGTGTAAGCACAAGGGAGATCGACATCGCAGACTTCTTGAAAAACATCTCCCGAACACCCAGCGAGCAAATCCCAATGAAGACCGCAAGACAAGCGAATTCGACCGTCCAATAACCGGGCCATGTTTCCATGCGCCAGCCAAGCCCCCAGGATCCAAATACACCGGTCCACAAACCAGGAATAGAAATCAGATTGAAGGCGAATACCGACATTCGATCTCTGCCCTCTGGAACGCCGGAAGCAAGACCGTTGGCCGCGATATTCGCATAGCCAGACCCGAAGTAGAAGAGAAGAGCCACCCCGGCCAGGGTGATAGGGAGCAATAGCTTAAGTGCATATTCGCGCTCGCGCTCGAACGCTAGGAAGGACGCTATTCCGAGTCCCAAAATCGCGTAAATCGCGGAATCCGTCCTTGCCCCCGCCGCCATGAGCACGCCGAAGCTCGTCAATCCGGCAAGAACCCAGGATCTGGCGCCGTTGGTCCGAAACCAACCGAGGGCGGCAATCCAAGCGACCCCGACCCCGGTAACCGCCCAGGAGCCTGGATTGATCGAAGAAACTAGATTCACTCCGAGAGGAACGACGGTGATGGCCCAACCAACCATGGACGGGGTCTTAAGTTCAATCGGCAGAAACCAGGCGAGTGCGGTCACCATCACCACGAAGATTGCGATATTGACCAGTCGGATGACAATCACTGCGGACTGGATGTCTGTTGAGGCGAACATGCTCATGAACGCGTAGTAGACCGGCGGGTACGCGCCATTCCAATTGCCGTGGCTGGATTCGACCGACGGGGTCGGGTCATCCGTCCATCGCTGGCAACCGGCGCTCTTATTTTCATCGGAGACAAAACAGGATGCGCCGACAATTCCGGGGATGAGGATCCGACTTCGATCATCCGCCGGGTCCTTGACACACAAATCGGTCCTCGCGGAATTCGCGCACCAAATACTGGCCAAGTGATAATCGTCGTCAGGCGAAGCTCCGACCGGGGAAGCAAATGCCCATGACGTGAGCGCGAGGAGTACGAATACCGGTGCGAGGTAAATCCATTTGAATCGGCGGGGTGATCTTCCTCTTGATCGGATCGTGAATAATCTGTCGCTACCAGTACTCTCGGTAGCGGAGTTGCCGAAGGTGGACTCTTTCACCTATTCGCCTCTCTCAATCTTCTGACCCAGATTTCTCGACGAGCACCAGTTCTGCGATCGTAGCTCGCCGGTAGTTTGACCATTTGACCACGTGGTAAATGGGATTCAGTACAGCCCACTTCAGTTTCGACGGAATCGACAAATCGGGGTCGGTCAGAATTCTGCCGAAGTCGACGCTTGCCCATTTGACCCACTTTAGAGTCGCGTTCAAGACCGATGTCCTGGCGACCTCGGTGCCAGAGGTTCTTAGGCCAAGAACGTCAGCCTGCACTCGCGCCCCCAACTCACGAAGACCCAGATCGTTGGAATGCTCGACGACTGCACCCCCTGCGTAAGCTTTTGCCCGGCCGGAAGCAATGACCGCGCGACAAAATAACTGATCTTCGGCGTAATCAACCTCCGGGTAGGGGATCTCACCCAGCAAAGTCTCCCTGCGCGCGGCCGAAGCAGAATCAGAGTAGAAAGTTGCGATCGCCTCATCGCGAGACCCAGGAGCGAAGTCGCCTCTGTACTTTGTCACCTGACCAGGCTCGCCTTGCCTGAGGAAGGTTCTCTCGATCTCGTACTTGATAATCGGCGGGGCGTCGGGCCTTGCAACCTGACGACCGAGAACCGCAACCACTTCCGGGTCGTCGAAGGGTTCAACCATGGCCTCGAGCCAGCCTCGGCCGATTGGAATAGCATCATGAGTCAGGTAAACGACGATCGACCCCTTCGCGAGCCTAGCCCCAAGGTTTCGCGTGCGGCCGTGACCGAACTCCGAATTAGGGATCTCGTGAAGTCTGACACCGGGATGCTGGGAGACAATCTCTAGAGTTGTGTCGGTCGAACCCGAATCGATCACGAGAATCTCGAAAGCCTTCGAGAATTTCTGACCTGCCAGAGCATCCAGAATTCTGCCTAGATACTTCTCGCCGTTGTAGGTAAGGACTACGACAGTGGCGCGGGCTATGAGATCGGTCATACTTCTTCCGATAATTTTGCCCAGGTCTGCGAAATGCCCTCTCGAAGTGGCATAGTTGCTACAGCCTTAAACTCGTCACGGAATCTGGAGACATCCAGAACACAACTGTCAACGAAAGACCTCGGTTTCGGCGCGACTTCAACTTCCGGCTCGCGTCCGGTCACTTTAGACATAAGCTCTATTAGTTCACTCACCGATGTGCCCGTGCCGCTACCCAAGTTGTACACGTCGTGCTCGGGTTCGAAATCGATCATGGTTGTGATCATTCGCGAGAGATCGTCTATGTAAAGGTAATCTCGGACCATTGATCCATCCCCCAGGACCTTTACCGGCGAACCCTCTTTTAGATGGCCAAGAACAATCGGGATGATTCCTTGGCTCTGGCTGTGTTGCCCAGGGCCATAAGGGTTCGAAATTCTAAGAGCGACTGTGTGGAGTCCGAATTCGGACTTGAAGTATCCCAAATAGCCCTCTGCCGCGAGCTTTGCGATTGAATATGGGTTTAGCGGGTTTGGTTTCGCCGATTCCGGAATCGGTTGTACTTCTTGGTTGCCATAGATAGCCCCGCCGGTCGAGGCGAAATAGAACCTGCCGCAACCGGCATTGACAGATGCTTCAAGTACTCGAATCAGCGGAATGACATTCCCTGCGATCTCGGCGGTTGGGTCGTGAACCGCACTTGAGGGAGTCGTTGTTGAGACGAAATAGAAAACATGCTGTCCAGGGGCCAAGAGACTCCGAACGAGATCCAAGTCTCCCAAATCCCCCTTGACGACCTGGATATTTTCGGTGCCGAATCTACGGGGTTTAGAGAACCTGTCGAACGCAATTACCCTGTTTCCTTTAGCGGCAAGAGTCTCTGCGAGACTCGAGCCGAGAAATCCGTTCGCCCCAAGAACCAGACAGTCAGCCATGAATTCCCCGATCGAATGCCGCAAGGAATTGTCTGCCAGAGGCATCCCATGTCAATTCTGCGACGCTCTCGGACGCAGCCCTCGAGCGAGCATGCCCGTTCGGATCATCCACGATCTCGACTAATCGGGAAGCGAGGGATGCCGGGTCGGCAGGCGCAAAAGAGATATTCGGGTTGTTGGAAACCATTCGGTTGTTCGGAGCGTCGTTGACGACCGGAATGACACCGGCACCAAGCAGTTCTAGCGGCAGCAGCGACATGTTGCTCAACGAGAGGACGAGTCCGGCGTTCATCTTGTTATAAAGCTCGTTCAACTTATCGATCTCGAGATGGCCAGCGACTGAGTGCTTGAAAGGAAGCCGCATTCGCCCGAGATCTTGACCCGCGAGGACGATTGGTACGCCCGGACGCAGTTTGGCAAATTGCTCTAGAGCCATAACTCCGAGCTCGAATCCCCTCCTTGGCGTAGAGGGTCGAGCATAGAAAAACACACCGTTGCGGTCGGTGCGATTCAAATTACAGTAGACCCCCGGGTCGCTACCGAAATCGTAACTGGCTGTGGGCATTCCGAATTCACTGGATAGCTTAGATGCGAGCCAGGCCCCTGCCGTGATTCCAAAAAAACCCATTCGATATGTGTTCTCGGCCAGTTGAGAATGGCTGCTTGCCGCGTAAAACCAGGGTTCGAAATCCTGCACGAAATAAAAGCGACGAGCCCGCGACGAATCAAGGAAAGATCGGTAGGCGGTCGGCCAATCGGAAGCGAAGATAACGTCAAAGCTTTCACCAACACCCCTATCACCAAGCTGCACAACTTCTGCTGCAGTTCTTGTGAAACTTCCGGATGTCTCTACAAGAAGTTCCGCGTCCCGCTTCGGAACCTGGGACATCGAGGTATCCAGAAAGACCGTAACCTTATGCCCGGCATTTTCGAGGATTCTGATAAAACGGAAAATATTCTGATGGCCTCCGCTATTCGTTGCCGGAGGGGACATTATCCAGGCGACGTTGACTGGCCCTGCAGGGATTACGAGCGGAGTTGCTACTGCAGGGTGAACAACACCCGGTTTGATTTTCGACGCGGCCGCGAATCCTATTGGGAGCATTCGATCAACGCTTCTGGGGAGAGAGCGACCGGCGGCAGCCTTCAATACTCCGTGAAGCCCGCCCCTTCGAAAGGTTCGCCAAACTTTGCCAACAGTATTCACGGCGACACCGGCCTTAGAGTACTCGACGACCCCGAGCGCGAGAGGGGTCGCAAAATCAAATAGCAAAGTAAAACAAAACTGATTGAGCCCAGTACAAGCACGAACGTCGGGGAGACCACCGGCCACCATCCTCGAGCGACCCCGTCAAGTTCAAGTGCACCGAGTACATCACCGTAAATGTACCTGTGAAGATTCACATAGAGAGACACGGCGTTGGCGACGCTAACGGTAATCCAGATCACCAATAGATGTGGTCTTCCCAAAACCACTTGCCGGCCGTTCCAGGGATAAAGAGAAATGGCAGCCAGAAGAACGATCAGTGGCAGGAGGTATCGAGGCTGAACGTTCTGGCCAACGAAATCCTGCCCTCGATACAAGACCCAAATTGGAATGACCACGAGTGCAAGACCGGTAAGGGCAAGAGCAATGATCTTTCGCTTACCGGGCGACTCTGCACCTTTCGCAACGACAATCACGAAGCACGCGACGCCACCCAGAGTGACAATCGGAGGAACCTGGGTGTCGAGCCAGCCGAGCCCGAACTCCCCGAACGCTCCCGCCCAGAGAGAAGGAAGCTGAATGAGATTGAAGGCTATGTTCGCAAATCCTCCGACCGGACCTGCCGCTGAGTCGCCGGCCATAGTGCCGGTGATATCTGCGGAATTACCGAACCCGCCGAGAGCGCTCCCGGATTGTCTTGACGAAAGGATGCTCGCAACCGCGAATAGGCACATGACGAGCGGCAGGACTAACTGGAGCAGCGCTTCCTTTTTGAACCGATAGCTGACCAAGACCGCGAGCAGGGTGGCGAAGCCAGCATAGGCTGCCCCATCAGCCCGAGAACCGGCAGCCATGATCATTGCGATCGCATAGATCACCCCGAGCCCAATTCTGGCGCGTTTCGAAGTTTCGAAATATCCGGTTAGGGCGAACCAAACTGTTGGAATGGCCATGACGGTCCAGGAGCTCGGGTTGAGCGACGGGATGAGGAAAATGCCAAGAGGTATCGAGGAAACTAACCATGTCAACCCGATCTCACTACGCCTCGGTATCGGCAAGAGTAGCCAGAGGCCTAAAGAGATCGCGACAAAAATTGTTGCGTTCAGTATCCGCATGAGCATGATCGAAAGTTGAATGTCCGGGCTTACCAGCAGGTTCTGAACCAGGTAATACACGGGCGGATAGGCGCCGACGAAATTACCTCGGTCCGTTTCCACTTTCGCGTCCGCGTCGAGGCTGAATTGGGCGAGCTGGCAATCGGATGAGAGGTCTGGCCGGTGAGCGAAGCACGGGGTGCCGACCAGTGCGGCCGGAACCATCCTTGACTGAGGCGTTGATCCTTCCGCGCAAGCCCAAGGTTTGGCGGGGTTTGCACACCAAATGCTTGCCTGATGATAGTCGTCGTCAGGACTCGCCCCGATCGGAGATGCGAGCGCCCATGCAACGAGGGCAGTAAGCGCGAGCAGCGGCGTCAAAGTCAGAAGAATTATCCTGCGAGACAATAGACCTTCTCGCGGTCCACTTGGCTCGGTAGCTGCAGAGGGTCGGAGATTAGTCATCGAACGACATTAGCCTTACGTACTCTGCAACCATCGGTACTTCTTTTCGCAATTTCTTGAACTCGCCACTTGCTTTGATCTTTCCCGCTTCCAGTACATGTACGACGTCTGCATGCTGAACTGTCGAGAGCCGATGAGCTATGACGATCACCGTCACTTTCCCCCGAAGAGCAATGATCGACTTCGCGACAGAAGCTTCGCTACTGGCATCGAGCCCGCTCGTGGCCTCATCAAGGACTAGTAAACGGGGCTCCGTATACAGGGCCCGAGCCAGTCCAAGTCGTTGAATTTGCCCGCCACTTAGCGCATCACCGTGTGCACCAACAGATGAGTCGATTCCATAGGGGAGCGAGTCAACAAGATCAAGAAGGTAAGCATCTGCAAGCACCTTCTTCACCCGTGCAAGATCAATTTCGTTGGACGGGATACCGATTGCTACATTCTCCGCGATACTGCCTGCAATCAATCCAGGCTTCTGAGGGACATACGCCACACTGCCAGGAAACATCGAGCGAACTTCCCCTGGAAGAAACCCGGCGATCTCCACCTGCCCTGACTGAGGATTGGCCAACCCCAGAATGACATCGACTAGTGTCGTCTTGCCCGCACCAGACGGGCCAATAACTGCAACACTACTGCCTGCCGAAATACTCAGGCTGATCGATTTGAGCGTCGATTCGGGCGAGCCAGGATAGCGATACCCGACCTTCGACAGCGTGACTCCGAACGGCCCAGATATTTCAAGCTGGGCTTTAGGCGAGGTAACTTGAGTTTGATGCTTCGGATTACCGCGTTCAAGAAGGGTTAGCGAGAGGTCGGATTTTTCAGAGTTTTGTTTGATGTTGGCAAGAGAACTTTGAAGCGGAAGCAAAGAGGCCATCATCCGCACTCCACCAGCCAAGAAGATGCCCACAGTGGCGAACCCAGTTGCGTATTGTCCGCTAAGGAACTGCTGCGCGATGAGGAGGACCACTCCCAGAATCAGCGCGGTCTCTACCACATACCTCGGCATCCCTGCGAGAAACGTAACGGTAGAGTCGCTACGAGAAATTCGATCCCGAGCTGCGGAAATCCGGTCGATGTAATAGTCGCGCCTGTGAAGCACAGAAATCTCACGATATGTGTCGATCGATCCACTGATCAAATCCATCGTGTCAACCGTGCCAGCGACGGCTTCACGACCCGCTCGTTTGAGACTGCGGCCTATAAAGAGGTGGATTAGAACTACAACCAGACCTAAATAGATGACCGTGAAGATGGCGGCTAGCGGATCGACCAGGAAAAAGGTGACGGTGATGACTCCGAGGAGGACTGACTCGGTAATGATCGTCCCAACGTTATATAGGATTCCGGTAAACGCATATGTTGTAGATGCCGTGACCGCGTACTGAAAGTCTGCCTTTGGGATCTGCTTCAACTCGTCTAGTTGACCCGAGAGGACTCTCCTGGCTATCAGGCTCGCGTTCCGAGACTCGATTCTCGCAACGTGTGAGGCTAGTGCCCTGGTGATGATGATTGCGATAACCGCTTTGAGGACAAAGATCCCCAGAACTATGCAAGTCATAATGAATATTCCGGAGACATCCATCTGGGGAACTTCAATTCCAAGAACTTTGTTCGGCTCCGACCCCCCGGCGCCGATGCCTGTCGCAGCGATACTGGCCAGAAAACCAACCAACACAATCCCGCAGACATCTAATACACCACTAAGTGATTTCGCGGTAACAAGAGCTAAGTACTTGCGCTTCTCTCGCGGAAGCAGTGTCGCATATGCCCGTCTCGTGGCCTCGACGACGGAGCCCGACACGGTCGAAACCGCTTCCTCGCTCACGCCAGTAGCCCCATCAGGTACTCCCCGTAGCCGCTCTTGAGCAGCGGCTCGGCGAGCGCCTTCAATTGCTTGTCGTTGATCCAGCCTGACTGCCAGGCGACTTCCTCAATGCAGCCGACCTTGAAGCCCTGGCGCTGTTCGACTACCTTCACGAATTCGGTGGCCTGCATCATCGATTCGACAGTTCCGGTGTCTAGCCAGGCGGTGCCGCGATCGAGAACCTGAACTCGAAGTTTGCCTTGCTGCAGATACTGATCGTTGACTGCGGTGATTTCGAGCTCGCCTCTCGCGCTCGGCTTGATGGCCCTCGCGATCTCGACCACGGAGTTGTCGTAGAAGTACAGTCCCGGAACCGCGTACTTGCTCTTGGGATTTACAGGCTTCTCTTCGATTGAAATCGCCCGGAAGTCCGTGTCGAACTCGACTACACCGTAAGCCCGGGGATTTGCGACCTGATAGGCGAAGATCAATGCGCCCTCGACATCCGTATTCTGTTTGAGGTTCGAGTCGAGGTCCACTCCGTGGAAGATGTTGTCTCCGAGCACGAGCGCGACCGAGGAGTCGGCAATGAAGTCCTCGCCGATCAGGAACGCCTGCGCGAGGCCATCGGGGCTTTCCTGCACCGCATATTCGAGACTGATTCCGAGTTCTGTCCCGTCGCCGAGCAGCCGCTTGAACTGAAACTGTTCATCCGGTGTGGTGATTAGCAGAATTTCGCGGATGCCCGCGCGCATGAGAGTCGACAGCGGGTAGTAGATCATCGGCTTGTCGTACACGGGCATGAGTTGCTTGGAGATGCCCTTTGTGATCGGCCAAAGCCGAGTGCCGGAGCCGCCAGCGAGAATTACACCCTTCACGATTTCACCGCCTCGTTCAAAGTCTCATAGAACTTTGCAACTTCCGCCATGTTCGGCAGCAACCCGGCAGCCTTCGCCTCTTCGAGAGTGGGGGCCGCTCGATCCTTGTCGGAAAAGATCAACCCGCCCAGGTCATCGGGAAGCTCGAGACCGATCTCGGGGTCGAGCGGGTGGATGCCGTGCTCAGCCCCCGGGCGATAGGTGTCGGAAACCAGGTAGCTAACTGTCGCGCCTTCGGTCAGCGCAACGAACAAGTGACCGAGACCTTCGGCAATATAGACGGCCTTGCGTTCGTCGGAGTCCAGCAGCACCTTGTCCCAGGCTCCGAAGGTCGCGGATCCGACTCGAATGTCGACCACGTAGTCCATTACGGCACCTGAATTCGCAGTGACATACTTGGCCTGGCCGGGAGGCACGTCGGCAAAGTGAATACCGCGAACCGCGCCCTTCCTGGATATCGACGTGTTTGCCTGCCTCAAATTCAGCGGATGCCCGATCGCTTCCTGTAGTAGGTCGAACCGATACCACTCCAGGAAAGCGCCGCGATCATCTCGATGCTGCTGCGGTGTGATCTCCCACACGTCCGGTATCGAGAGCTCGCGAATCTGCACGCAAAGAGCCTACCGGGAGCCGCCTTGGAATCTGCCGGTTAGCCTTGCCCCGCTAATAAGTTGCCTTCAATTGTCCGGCTGAAGCAAGTCTCGCGCAACGTCGAATCTAGCCCTGCCGAACCGCGAATATCTGCCCCGAAGAAACTCTGCAAGCACCGGCAGCACCCTCGCGAGACGGTTCGAAGGCAGGGAACTGCGAAAACGTTCGTGTTCAAGTTTTTGCGCACTGAGTCGCCTGACAACTTCGCTGTACTTATCGGGTTCGGCTTCGAACCTCTCGGCGAGTGATTTTGCTCTTGAGAGCAATCTCTCGTTTCTAGATTTTCGGCCCTCCGCGAGCTTGCCGAGTCGATCACCGAGGCCAAGAGAGCCCGCCCCGATTTGGTTGGATTCGTGCTGTCGATAGTTAATGAGCCGCTGATCCAGAAAATCGATCTGGCCGCTGGAACCGGCATTCACGGCGAGCCATTCATCGTGCACCCATGACGCCGGGAATGGACGCGATTGCTCAAATAGCTCTCTCCTGAGCATCACCGTTGCCCCGGTGACGACGTTTCGCCGAAGCAAAACTCTCAGCGCCTGCCCCTTCCTGATTCGTTTTCTTTCAAGTCGGCTGAATCCGATGGCTCGGAACAGATCTTCGCCCAGGGAGTCGCTCTGTTCGTCGACCAGTTCGGCATTGGAGTGGACCAATTGAAGCTCGGGTCGCTCGCGGAATTTTTCCAGGGCGAGTTCGACCCGATCCGGCATCCAAATATCGTCCTGATCGCTAAGGCAAATGAATTCTCCCGTGCAGGCGGCCATCGCCTGCTCGAAGTTCGCGGTGACCCCCAGAGCTGAACTGTTTTGCAGGATCTTCAGACCGGGTCTCGAATTGCCTGAGACTACTCTGCGGACAATTTCTACGGTGCCGTCGGTCGAACCGTCGTCTGAGACCACGATTTCATCGACGGGTCGCGACTGACTGAGGATGCTGGCCAGCTGCTGCTCGATGAATCGTTCGCCGTTATAGGTGCAAAGTGCAACGGAGACTCGTTGCTCCCCTTCTGAACGAAGGGCTTTCGCCGATGCCTGCACGAGGGCAAGTCTAGGCAACCGTTCAGGTCGATTCGGCACCGCAAACTAGGATTGTGGCCATCATGGCAAAGTCTTCGGAAGACCGAAAAGCACCGCGAATCGGCGTGGTTACGGTCAGCTACGGTTCCGAATCGGTCTTGCCGGCCTTCCTCGAGTCGATTCCCAAAGCCTCCGCTGAGCCGGTGAAGACAGTGGTCGCCGATAATCGTCCGGAATTTGGCGCCACCGAGAGAGTTACGAATCTTGCCGACGCAGATTACCTCCCCATGCCGACGAACCTCGGCTACGGAACCGCAATGAATGCAGCAATTTCCGCGCTGCCCGAAGAAGTCGAGTGGGTGCTAATCAGCAATCCGGATGTCGTTCTGAGCAAAGGGTGTATCGACACTCTGCTGCAGGTGGCAGAGGCGGATCCGCAGATTGCGAGTATCGGGCCGGCAGTCTTGAACGCCGACGGGTCAACCTATCCGTCTGCCAGAGCAGTCCCGTCCATTCGAACCGGAGTCGGGCACGCGATGTTCGTGAATCTTTGGCCGGGAAACCCGTGGAGTCGAAAATATCTGGTCGACAGCGACACGAGTCCGACGGCTCGGGATGCCGGCTGGCTCTCCGGATCCTGCCTGCTGGTTCGGCGCAGTTGTTTTCAGGAAGTCGGGGGCTTCGACGAGGGGTACTTCATGTACTTCGAGGACGTTGATCTCGGCTACCGATTTGGGCTCAGAGGCTGGGTGAACCGCTATGAACCAACCGCCAAAGTCACCCACTCCGGCGCGCACTCCACAACCTCGACTTCGGCCTCGGCCGCGAGAATGATCGCCGAACACCATAGGAGTGCAAAGCGGTTTATCGCCAAGAAGTACTCCGGTCGCGTGCTCTGGCCGCTGCGGGTGGCCCTGACGATCGGTCTTAATTCCCGCTCGGCTATTCTGTCCAGACGCGTTCGAAAGGCGAAGCGATAGTCATGAAACTGCTGGTTACCGGGGGAGCCGGATTCATCGGTTCGAATTTCGTGCGGCGCACGATCGAGGGGAAGCTGCCTGGAATCGAGGATGCCGAGGTAGTCGTTCTCGATGCCCTCACCTACTCGGGCAACCTCGCGAACCTAGCACCAGTCGCCGACTCTGCTCGCTACAGCTTCGTGCACGGGGACATTCGGGATGCCGAAGTGGTCGGCAAGGCCATGGAAGGTGTGGATGCCGTCGTCCACTTTGCAGCCGAGTCGCACGTTGACCGCTCGGTGCGAGACGCGTCGATCTTCGTCGAGACGAACGTGCTTGGGACCCAGAGACTGCTGGATGCTGCGGTGCGGGCGGGAGTGAAGAAGTTCGTGCACGTTTCGACCGACGAAGTGTATGGAACTATTTCTCAGGGCTCGTGGAAGGAAGACCATCTGCTCGAGCCGAACTCGCCGTATTCCGCGTCGAAGGCGGGCAGCGACCTGATTGCGAGAAGCTACTTCCGCACTCACGGGCTGAATGTCTCGATCACGAGGTGCTCAAACAACTACGGGCCGTACCACTTTCCGGAGAAGGTCATCCCCCTGTTTGCGACGAACCTGATCGACGGAAAGCACGTGCCGCTTTATGGGACGGGCGAGAACATCCGCGACTGGCTGCACGTCGACGACCACTGTCGCGGGATTGCGCTTGTTCTAGCCGGCGGCAAAGCGGGTGAGATCTACAACATCGGTGGAGGAACTGAACTCTCCAATCGCGAACTGACCCAGTTGCTGCTGGATGCGACCGGCCGCGACTGGTCCTTCGTCGACAAAGCCGAAGATAGAAAAGGACACGATCTTCGCTACTCGGTGGACATCGGCAAGATCTCGGCCGAGCTCGGCTACTCGCCCGAGGTACCTTTCGAGACCGGCCTCGCGGAGGTCGTTCAGTGGTACCGCGACAACCGCTCCTGGTGGGAGCCGCTGAAGGAGCGGGCGGCGCTGTAGGTTTCCTTCCTTCCCAGCTTCCAGTTGGCAGTGTTTTCCACACAAATAGCAACAGAAGTAAGTCGCCGCTATCTCGGAGAGCTAGATTCGTCGAGTCTGATCGCAGAGAATGGAGGGGTGATCGTCGTGAACGAACCACAAGTGTGGACCGTTATCGGGGTACTGGCTGCGGCATTGTTCGGCGGCCTTACCGTGATCACCCAACTCGTTTTGCGTACCCTCCAGGCCGAGATCGGCTCTGTTCGTACCGAAATCGGCTCGGTTCGAACTGACTTGCGGGCAGAAATCGGCTCGCTCCGCACGGAGTTGCGGACAGAAATCGACTCTGTTCGTACCGACTTGCGGGCAGAAATTACCTCGGTTCGGACTGAAATCGACTCGGTTCGAACCGAACTGCGAAGCGAGATCGCTTCGGTTCGGATTGAGATTGGCGCTCTCCGCGACATAACCGAAACCAGATTCGAAAGCCTTGACCGCGACGTTCAGGCACTGACTCGCCACGTCTTCGGAACCGCCCCAAGCTAACAGCAACCCCTAACTGCTACGGTGTGCTACGGTACGCTACGCTTGATTCATGACACTCATTCCGGTGCGCGAATTGCGAAACAATACTGCGGCGGTCATCGACAAGGCGCGAAGCGGCGACGACGTCACAATCACGGTAAACGGAGTACCAGCTGTCAGGCTCGTGCCGATCAACAACACCAAGCGTGAGTTCTTGACTGTTGAAGATCTGAAAGCGATGCAACCAAATCCCGGTTCAAAGATCCCCGAATTTTGGGAGCACGAACTCGAGGGGGACACTACGGACGATCTTGGACCAATCCAATGATGGCGCGAGGAGGGTTGCTCGACACGAGCGTCATGATTGCAGTGGAAACTGGTCGGCCGGTCGATTACGGCTCGATGCCGTTACAGCAGTATGTCTGCACGATTTCTCTGGGCGAGCTCTACTTTGGCGTCCATTCCGCTCCAGACGCAGAGTCCCGGTCCGCTCGGATAGCCACCCTAGAGTCCATGGCTTCGCTCGTCGCGCTGCCGGTCAATGCTGAAGCCGCAGCACATTGGGGACGCCTTAGACGTCGCCTCGTCGAAGCCAAGAGACGAATCAATGTCAATGACCTTTGGATTGCCGCAGTTGCTCTTGCCCACAACCTTCCGGTGATCACTCAGGACGACGACTTCGATATCTTGAGTGATCTCGATGGGCCGAAAGTAATCAAGGTCTGAAGTGGCCGGCTCAATTCTTGTAACCGGTGCCGGCGGAATGCTCGGCCGCGACCTTCAGGAAGTGCTCGACGGTGCCCCGTTTACGGCGCTCAATCGAAGCGAACTGGACATCACTGATCTCTCTGCGGTGAAAACCGCTGTTTCGGGCCACGAGGTTGTAATCAATTGCGCCGCTTTCACGAAAGTCGATGATGCCGAGAGTCGAGAGTCCGAAGCTTTCGCAATAAATGCGACCGGTGCCACGAACCTTGCCCGAGCGGCTGCGACCGAAGGAGCGAGGCTCATTCAAGTCTCGACGGACTATGTTTTCGACGGGCGCGCGACATCCCCCTATTCAGAGGACTCGCCGCGCAACCCGGTATCGGCCTATGGCAAAACGAAGGCCGAAGGCGAAAGACTCGCGCTTGAACTGAACCCCGGCAGGACCCTCATCGTTCGCACGGCCTGGCTGTATGGCGCACACGGGCCGAACTTCGTAAAGACCATGCTTCGACTGGCTGCGGAGCGCGAGTCGCTCACGGTGGTCGACGATCAAGTTGGGCAGCCGACCTGGACTCGGGATGTCGCCGTCCAGATCAAACGACTGATCGAGGCGGATGTCGCAGAGGGCATCTTTCACGCAACCAGCTCCGGCCGGACCTCGTGGTTCGGCTTCGCGCGCGCAATCTTCGAACTCGCCGGGCTCGATCCGAAACGAATCTCGCCAATCAGCAGCGCCGACTTCGTTCGCCCCGCACCAAGGCCCGCCTTCTCGGTGCTAGGCCACGATGCCTGGGCGAAGGCCGGAATCCCGCCGATCGGCGACTGGGCCGAGAGGCTGCGTGAGGCCGCGGAAGCCGGAGTGCTCAGTGCTGAGATTGCACCCTAGTTTCGAAGTCGAACCTTAGTCTTCGGGTTTCGGAGTTTCGGTCGCCGGATTGAAAGCAGCTTCAATCGCGGCCGCGATCTTGTCGTAGTCCGGGTGCGCCGGGTCGAACTCCTTAGGCACGAGCTCAAGTCGCGTGACCTCGAGCTTCCTCGCCTTTAGCGCGAGGTCGCCAAGCGGCCCGAGCATTGTCGCAGGAATATCCGTTTTGACTACCTGAGTTCCCGCCTCGGCAATCGACTGAAAGCGGAGGATCACGTTTGCGGGAGTGAACTGCCTGAGAATCGCCTCCTGGACATCCCGCTGTCTGCCCATTCTCGAATAGTCGGAACTTTCAAATCTCGACCGCGAATACCAGAGGGCGGTCTGGCCGTCGAGATGCTGAGTGCCCTTCTCTACCCAGGCGAAGGGCTTGGCGCCGGGAATTGCCGCAGCGAGCGGAGTGCGCTCGGCAACTTCGAGGGTGATCCCGCCGAGCGAATCAATCAGGTCGGCAAAACCCTGCATGTCGATCAGTACAAAATACTGGAGCTTGAGTCCGAGCACCCCTACTACGGCATCCCGCATGGCCTCTATTCCAGGCTGCGAGCCGTTCTTCTCCGCCTCGGGGTATAGTTCCGGATGCTCCTGGGCGTAGGTGTACAGGTAGCTGATCAGGCACTTATCGCCGCAGTCATAGCCGTTCGGGAACGGGCCATAGAGAGGCGAGTCCTCCACGAATCTTATGAGCTCCATGTTGCGCGGAATCCCGATCATGACGAGCTTGCCGGTGGCCGCATCGATGCTCGCAACCGAGATGCTGTCCGGCCGCAGTCCCATCCGATCCGGACCGGCATCTCCGCCCAGCAGCAGAATGTTGTACCGGCCGTCTGCCGGCGGCTCGATCTTGCTCTGGTTATCAAAGATCTTCTGGATGGAAGAGCGCGCAGTTCCGGCCAGGCTCGCCCCGTAGCCGGCAACTCCCACTCCCGCCACGAGCCCGACCAGCGCGATCGCTGCCACTGCCCACCGGGCGACGGAGCCAAGTCGAACCAGCCGAACCAGCCGCAGGGTGTCGAAAGTGAGAACAAACCAGAGCAGGCAGTAACAAACCAGCATTACCTGTCCGACAGTCAGGACGATCGGGTTTGTCAGAAGGCTGATTATCGTCGCCGGCCAAAGCCAGTTGAGAATCAGTCCAAGAATGATCACTCCCGCCGCGAAAAGTGTCGCCCAAATACCGATCTTGCCCAAAACTCGATTCCCCGCGAGCAATTGCGCAGAACCGGGAATGAGAAAGTTCAGTGCTACGAGCCACCAGGCGCGCCTGGTCATGACCTCCGGTGAAGAGGCGTCCGGATTCCGGATCGGGCTAGGTCGGCTCACAGCCCCGACTTGAGTGCAGAATTCTTCGCTTCTACTGAACGTTCAAGTTCAATGGCGAACTCTTCGAGCTTCGCCGCGAGACCTGAGTCGCTTGCCCCGAGGATTCTCGCGGCCAGAATCCCCGCGTTCTTCGCCCCGCCGATCGAAACGGTTGCAACCGGAATTCCTGAGGGCATCTGCACGATCGAAAGCAGCGAGTCCAGCCCATCGAGTCGCGTTAAAGGCACTGGAACGCCGATGACCGGCAGGGTCGAAACCGAGGCGAGCATTCCGGGTAGGTGGGCTGCCCCACCTGCGCCCGCGATTATGCACTTGAGCCCGCGGGACGCTGCTGCCTTCCCCCAGGCAATCATTTTCTCCGGTGTTCGGTGCGCGGAGAGTACTTCTACTTCGAACGGGATGTCGAACTGCTTGAGGGCTGCCACAGCATCCTGCATGACAGCCCAGTCGGAATCGGAGCCCATGACAACTGCCACGAGAGGTTTCGGCATGTCTCCAATGGTATTTGCTAGCGGCTCAGGGCATCCGCTGCGGCACGCGCCTCGAAAGCGGCATCTTCGAGATTGTCCCCGCAGACAGTAACGTGGCCGACTTTTCTTCCCGGTCTCGGCTCCTTGCCGTAATTGTGAAGCTTTGCCAGAGAGTAGTCCTCCATTACGGCCCGATAGCTCTCGTCAAGGGTCCGCTCGGTCGAGCCGCCGAATACGTTGACCATTACCGTCCACGGGCATCGAATTCCGGTCGGGCCAAGCGGCAGGTCGAGAATCGCCCTCAAGTGCTGTTCGAACTGACTCGTAGTCGAACCTTCGATGCTCCAGTGGCCGGAGTTGTGCGGCCTCATGGCCAGCTCGTTCACGAGCACTCGTTCGTCGAGAGTCTCAAACATTTCCACAGCAAGCACCCCGACCACTCCAAGCCCCTCGGCGATTTCCACTGCGATCTCCGCGGAGACTTCGGACAGTCTCGGCGACTGATGCGGGGCGGGAGCAATTACTTCTGCACACACCCCGTCTTTCTGAAGGCTCTCCACAACCGGCCAGGAAAGAACCTGACCGGAAGGTCTTCTCGCGACAGACTGCGCGATTTCCCGCCGGAAGTCGACGAATTCTTCCACCAACAGGTGCCCGCCGTGACCATCTTCGGCCAGAAACGCAAACCAGTCTTCTACCTCAACCGAAGAACTGACCACCCGCACTCCCTTTCCGTCATAGCCGCCGCGAGCGGTCTTGACTACCGCGGTGCCGCCATGCGAGGAGATGAAACGGTCCAGTTCCGCCGGTTCCGCAACCGCTTCCCAGTCGGGAATCGGAACGCCTAGTTCTGCCAGCCGCTCGCGCATTAGCAGCTTGTCCTGCGCGAACTGCAAGGCACCGGATCCCGGGCGCACCGCAATTCCCTTACCTTCGAGTTTGCGCAGTACGGCTTGCGGAACGTGCTCGTGATCGAAGGTCAGCACGTCGACCTCGCTGGCGAATTCAAGTACGGTCTCGGCATCCCGATAGTCGCCGACCCGGGCTGCGGCAAGGTTGGCCGACATCCCTTTTGTCTCTGCGAGAACCCGCAGTTCGACGCCGAGTGCGACCGCGGGAGGGATCATCATTCTGGCGAGCTGCCCCCCGCCGACCACTCCAACGATCATCTCCCAGTTCCGCCCTTCAGATTCAGCGTTCTCAAAGTAGCCAGCAGATAGACTGCCAACCGCCTGAGACAATCTTCGCCCATATCCCTGATCCGGAGGAGCCGTGCGAGCACTCTTTACGCAGTTGCTTCGATTCGGCGCGGTCGGCGGAGTCGGATTCGTGATCGATGTCGCGATCTTCAATTTGCTTCGAGTTACCGTGTTCTCACCGGAGAACCTCCACGAGGGTCCGGTGATAGCCAAAGTGATTTCGACAGCGGTCGCAATTTTGTTCAACTGGATCGGCAATCGCTACTGGACTTTCGGTGCGCACCGAAGGGCGCAGGCTCTTAGAGAGGGAATCGAGTTTGTCCTCGTGAGCATCGGTGGAATGCTCATCGGGCTCGCCTGCCTTTGGGTTTCCCACTACCTGCTCGGTTACACTTCCCTGCTTGCGGATAACATCTCAACCAATGTGGTCGGACTCGGGCTCGGTACCGCGTTCCGGTTCTGGCTGTACCGGGTTTGGGTTTTCAAGCCGCGGGCCGAAAAGGTTGCCGTGCAGCATCCGGTCAGTGTCGGTACCGGGTCGATCCCGACCGTTCCGGCCGTCGACTAGTTAGGCGCCGTGAGCTTCAGCGACTCCCGAAGATCATGGTGTCGTCCGGTGGGGCCGACTCAGATGCCTGACGTCTGGCAGCTATCGGGTTGATGCTCTTTTCCATGAGGTCGTGCAGAGCGCTTTGGACCAGATTCGCTCCAGGTACGTCCTTGAGGACAACCGGATGTTCGAGCCCGGTATTGATCCGCACGTCGCCGCTGCCGAACATGGCCTGCAGAGCGTTCTTCCTGACGGTCACGTCGTAGCCTCTGCTGTGCAGCAGTTCCTGCCTGATCCGCACGAAGAAGCCGCGGCGAAGAATGATCCGCCTGGTCGTAATCGTGTACTTCCTCGAAAGCCAGCCAAGCAGGGGAAGAAGCCAGCAGAGAATGATCAGCAGGATCGCGCCAGCTGCCACCGCAACGTTCTGCCAGGTTTCGGTAAAGCGGCCGTAAAAGAAGAAAGCGCCGCCTACCGTGGCGATGAGAATAATCGACGGCCAGAACATTGCCCTGCCGTGTGACCGCAGGCTCGCAACCAGGTGCTCCGGTTCCTGAGCACCTGCCTGAGGTCTGACGGGGGTAGACATGGTTCATTCATACCGTAGATGAGTTACATCTCCCGCGGCTATTTCACGGAGTTCTCCACCTGCGGATTCCCGAAGTTGAAGTCGCCCGGTCTCGTCGAGTCCGGTGGCGATACCTCTTACTTCCATTCCGCCTGGCAGATCAACTCGAACTCTCGCGCCGATGGTTGCGCAGTTTGCTCTTACTTCTGCCTTTAACTGTTCTACCTGCTCAGGGGTTCCTGAGCTCAGGGCCCTCCAGCCTGATTGAAGCGCGGCAAGGTACTCGACCAGAACTCGATCGGCGATGCTCTCGGCATCCCCCTCCACTCCGTTTAGGGCGAGGGAAGTCGCAGTTGCCACCGGAAGCTCTTCGCGGCTCGCGGTGAGGTTGAGCCCTGCGCCAATCACCACTGCCCTCCCTTCGGCGGCCAGCACACCGAGCAGGCCGCAGACCTTGGATCCGCGAATCAGAACATCGTTCGGCCACTTGATCTTCGCTTCGGGTTCGGAACCGGCCGCCGAAAGCACGCCATTTACTGCATCGACCATCGCCAATCCCGCGGCGAGCGCTATCCAGCCGAGCCTTTCGTTCACTGATTCCGCTTCCAGATCTTCGAGACTAAGCAGCACGGAGACTGCAAGCCCTTTGCCGGGAGGGGTCACCCAGGAGCGATCGAGCCTTCCGCGGCCGGAGGTCTGACTGAGAGTAGCGAGGATGCCGAAATCGGTGAACGACCCAGAGCTGGCGCGCACGGCAAGCTCGTCATTGGTAGAGCCAATCTCAGGGGCTACTTCCAGTTCGGGATAAAGCGCGCGAGTCAGTTCGAAGTTCACCGATAAAGGCTATTCGAAGCCCTCGCCAGACTTGAAGAAGTAACGGCGGGTTGAACTCGCCGAGCGCGCAAACCGTGGACTCTGCGGCCTTCCTCCGAGTAGCCTGTGAGCCATAGGCCACCCGATGATGGCCCAACTGATCCCAAATCAAGGAGCTAATTTTGAGCGCCAATACGGAAACCCCCGTGGCTAGCGCGTTGAGTATTGAAACCAACGCACTCAATCCAATTGATGAGAGTGAGCGCAAAGGCTCGCCCAAGTCGCTGTTCTGGCCCTGGTTCGCTGCCAACGTGTCCGTCTTCGGAGTGAGTTATGGTTCATTCCTGCTCGGGTTCGGAGTGTCATTCTGGCAGGCGACCATTATCGCCATTCTCGGAATCATCGTCTCGTTCCTGTTCTGCGGATTCATTTCCCTCGCAGGAAAGCGCGGTTCCGCCCCGACGCTGACCATTAGCCGGGCACCATTCGGAGTAAACGGAAACCGGCTGCCTTCGCTGATCTCCTGGATCATTACGGTCGGTTGGGAAACCGTGCTCGCGACCCTCGCTGTGCTGGCGACGACGAGCGTTCTGGGCACCTTCGGAGTCGACACCGGGCCGGTGACCCAAATCATCGCGCTCGTGATTATCGTCGGCCTGATTATTCTCGGCGGCATCTTCGGATTCACCCTCATTATGAGAATGCAGACAGTGATTACGATCATCACCGGACTGCTCACCATCATCTACATCGTGCTCGTCTTCAACCACATCGACATGGCAGCCGTATTGGCAAAACCGGACGGCGACTTCGCAGCTATTCTCGGCGGATTCGTCTTTATGATGACCGGGTTTGGACTCGGCTGGGTTCAGGCGGCGGCGGACTACTCGCGCTACCTGCCGAGGAACTCGTCGAGCGGCGGAGTGGTCTGGTGGACTACGTTCGGCTCAGCAATCGCCCCGATCATCCTCGTCATTTTCGGTCTGCTGCTCGCAGGTTCTTCGCAGGAGCTGAGCGATGCGATTGGAGCAGACCCGATTGGCGCTCTCGCGGAGATCCTGCCGACCTGGTTCCTCATCCCGTTCGTAATTGTTGCGGTGCTCGGCCTGATCGGCGGGGCGATCCTGGACATCTACTCTTCGGGACTGGCTCTGCTAAGCGTGGGTCTGAAAGTACCGCGCTGGGTGGCCGCCTTCATTGATGGAATCATCATGACGATTGGAACCATCTACATGGTGTTCGTCGCCGGCGACTTCATCGGACCATTCCAGGCATTCCTGATCACCCTTGGCGTTCCGATAGCGGCCTGGTGTGGAATCTTCCTCGCCGACATGACTCTGCGCAAGAAGAGCTACGCGGAGCAGGACTTCTTCAACTCGAAGGGTCGCTACGGTTCGGTCAACTGGGTCTCGATCGGAACCCTCGTTGTTGCTACCGCAGTCGGCTGGGGACTCGTCTACATCTCGTGGGGTCCGGACTGGGTGCAGTGGCAGGGCTACCTGCTCGACGTACTCGGTCTCGGAGGCAAGGAAGGAACCTGGGCGGGAGCCAACATCGGCGTCCTTGCCGCCCTCGTGCTCGGCTACGTGCTCGTGCTAATTCTTGGCGGAAGCAAGGTCCGCAAGCAAGAAGCGATGGCCGAGTAGGCAGTTTCGGCAATGAGTTCAACAGTGCGGCCAGCCACGGAGGAAACTCCGTGGCTGGTCGTAATCGACATGCAGGCAATCTTCCGCGACAAGTCAAGCGGCTGGAGCACTCCTGGTTTCGATTCGATTACACCTAACATTCAGAGGCTGATCGACAGCTTCGGCGAGAAGGTCGTGTTCACAAGATTCATCGCACCCGAAAAGCCGACCGGCGCCTGGGTGCCCTACTACGAGATCTGGCCGTTCGCTCTGGATGCCGGGCCGCTCAACGACATGGCCCCGGCTTTCGACACTTCCGGGCATCCGGTCGTGGACCTGCCGACCTTCGGCAAATGGGGGCCGGAACTTGACGCCGCAATTCAGGGCAGTCGCGAAATCGTGCTGGTCGGCGTCTCGACGGATTGCTGCGTAATCTCAACCGCGCTGCCGGCGGCGGACGCCGGAGTTCACGTAGTCGTGGCCTCAGACGCCTGCGCCGGAGTTAGCCCGGAAGACCATCAGAGGGCTCTCGACACCATGGCCATGTACGGCCCGCTAATCGAAATCAGCACGGCCGAAGAGGTACTGGCCTCAAGGTCTGCCTAGTCGAAACTGGCAGACCGACGGATGTCCACAATCGATCTTCAAAGTCGAGCTGCGGGTGCGCTCTACGGCCTCGCAATCGGCGACGCCCTCGGAATGCCCACCCAGTTGCTCTCTCCCGACGAAGTGCGCTCTCAGTTCGGCAAACTCGACTGGTTCGAACCGGCCGCGGCCGACCATCCGATTGCGGCCGGAATGCCAGCCGGGTCGATTACCGACGACACCGAGCAGGCGCTGCTCCTCGCGCAGGCACTGATCGACGGTCGGGGCCACGTTGACCAGGAGGCATTCGCGCTCTCGCTCCTTCGCTGGGAAGAGCAAATGAAGGCCCGGGGTTCGCTGGATCTGCTGGGGCCGTCAACCAAGGCGGCAGTCGAAGCCGTCGCCGAGGGGGTTCCGGCTTCAGAAGCGGGGAAGAACGGCGCGACCAACGGGGCGGCAATGCGGATTACGCCGGCGGGGATCGTGGCCGGTTCGAAGGATCTCGACTCTCTCGTTGCGCTCGTAATCGAATCGAGTGCGGTGAGCCACAATACGAACATCGCACTTTCCGGGGCCGCGGCCATTGCGGCCGCCGTAAGCGCGGGCATTGACGGAGCCGACTGCCTGCAGGCGCTCCAATTAGGTCTCGAGGCCGCTCGACTCGCCTCGACCCGCGGAAACTGGGTGGCTGGCGGCGGCGTTCCAGAGCGAATTGAACTCGCACTTGGTCTCGCTGATTCGTCGCGGCCTAAGGATTCTGCGGGAGCGATCATGCGGCTGCTCGGCACGAGCCTTGCGACTCAGGAATCGGTGCCGACCGCGATCGGGATTGCGGCCTGCTATCCCGACGATCCGTTCGCCGCCTGCCTGGCCGCGGCGGCATCCGGTGGCGACAGCGACACGATCGCGGCTATGGCCGGTGCGATCCTCGGAGCGGTTCACGGGGTGGAGGCGTTCCCTACCGAAGCCATCGAGCTCGTGTGCTCGGTCAACAAGCTGGATCTCGACTCGGTGGCGGCCAAGTTGCTCAAATTGAGAAGGTAGGGCAATGGGAAGACTCATTTGTGTCGGCGACACGGTAATCGACGTCGCGATGTCGGTCGAGGCTATGCCAGAACCGGGCGGCGACATTCTCGCCGACTCCGGTGCACTCTACGCGGGAGGAACAGGGTTCAACGTCATGGCCGCGGCGATCAGGCTCGGCACGGAGTGCGACTACGCGGGGATGCACGGAACCGGACCGTTCGGCGACCTTGCCAGAAAGGCGATGCTTGAGGAGGGGATTCAGATTCTGCACGAAGCGGACACGGATGCCGACACCGGCTGGGATGTCGCAATCACCGATTCAAACAGCGAACGGACCTTCATGACCGTGGTCGGCGCTGAGGCGAAGCTCACCGCTGAGCATCTGGCGCGCGTCGAGGCCCGGTCCGGAGACGTGGTTTACGTCTCCGGCTACGGCCTGCTCGGCGAGCCGGGAGGCCCGGCGATCGCGAACTGGCTGGGGGGACTGCCGGCCGGGGTGCAGGTGGTGGTCGATCCGGGCCCGCTGGTTACGGACATCCCGAAGCCCATTTTCGATGCGGTGCTTTCCAGAGCAACCTGGTGGAGTTGCAATGAACGCGAAGCCAAGCTTACGACCGGCATAGCGGATCCTGCGAAGGCCGCAGAGCAATTGGCCAAAGCGACAGGTGGAGTGCTGCTTCGAGTCGGCGCAGAGGGCTGCCTACTCGCCAAGACTGGAAGCGAACTCGCAGTGATCCCCGGCTTTCCGGTCAAAGCAGTTGACAGCAATGGCGCGGGAGACAACCACATAGGAGCGTTTATTTCCGGACTGCTAGATGGAATGGAACCGGCCGCCGCCGCTCGCAGAGCCAACGCGGCCGCCGCGATATCGGTCACTCGGATGGGTCCGGCGACCGGGCCTGGAACCGAAGAACTTGATCAGTTCCTTGCCGCGGCCAAGGTAAAGTGACTGGCGTGACTGACGAGACCAGCAAGGCCGACCTGTACACAACGGCAGGCAAGCTCGCCGACCTAAAGCGCCGCTACCACGAAGCGGTAACCGCAAGCGGTGAGGCAGCAATTGAGAAGCAGCATAAGCGCGGAAAGAAGACGGCTCGCGAGCGGATCGAGCAGTTGCTCGACCACGGTTCCTTCGTCGAACTTGACGAATTCGTTCGGCACCGCACCCACGCCTTCGGAATGGAAAAGTCAAGACCATACGGCGACTCGGTGGTTACCGGCACCGGAACCATCCACGGACGACAAGTCGCGGTTTACGCTCAGGACTTCACTATCTTCGGCGGCTCCCTCGGCGAGGTCGCGGGCGAGAAGATCATCAAGGTAATGGAACTGGCCATGAAGACCGGGGTCCCCGTGATCGGAATGCTCGACTCCGGCGGAGCGCGAATCCAGGAGGGAGTCGTCGCTCTAGGAAAGTACGGCGAGATCTTCAAGCTCAACACTCGCGCTTCCGGCGTCATCCCCCAGATCTCGATCATCATGGGACCTGCTGCGGGAGGGGCTGTCTATTCGCCAGCTCTCACCGACTTCGTGATCATGGTCGACAAGACGAGCCAGATGTTCGTGACCGGACCGGACGTGATCAAGACCGTCACCGGCGAAGACGTCGGCATGGAGGAGCTCGGCGGTGCCCTGACCCACAACAAGACCTCCGGAGTCGCACACTATCTGGCCACCGACGAGGATGACGCCCTCGACTTCGCCCGCGCACTGTTGAGTTTTCTGCCCGACAACAACCTCGCGGATCTTCCGATCTACGAAAGCGAAGTCGAGCTTGAGATCACCGACGAGGACCGAAAACTCAACACGGTCATCCCAGACTCGCCGAATCAGCCCTACGAGGTCAGGACGATAATCGAGCACGTCGTCGACAACGCCGACTTTCTCGAGATCCAACCCCTCTTCGCGCCGAACATCGTCGTCGGTTTCGGCCGGGTCGAGGGTCACTCGGTCGGGATTATTGCCAACCAGCCGAACGCAATGGCGGGAACGCTAAACATTGATGCCGGTGAGAAAGCGAGCCGTTTCGTGCGATTCTGCGACGCCTTCTCGATTCCGATCCTGACCCTCGTCGACGTGCCGGGCTATCTGCCTGGGACGGATCAGGAATGGACCGGAGTGATTCGCCGCGGCGCGAAACTGCTCTACGCCTATGCCGAAGCGACCGTGCCGCTCGTCACGGTGATCACCCGCAAGGCCTACGGCGGCGCCTACATAGTCATGGGCTCAAAGCAACTCGGCGCCGATCTCAACTACGCCTGGCCGACCGCCGAAATCGCGGTCATGGGCGGTCAGGGGGCCGTCAACATTCTGTTCCGCGGAGAAATCAAGGCGGCAGAGGAGGCCGGAGAGGATGTCGCAGCCGTCCGCACTAGGCTCGCGAACGAATACACCTACAACGTCGCGAGCCCGTTCCTCGCCGCCGAGCGCGGAGAACTCGACGGAGTGATCGAGCCGGCTGCAACCCGGATCGTCGTGATCAAAGCGCTGCGGGCGCTGCGCACGAAGCGGGCTGCGCTGCCGCCTAAGAAGCACGGAAACATCCCACTGTGACCAACCTGGAGCCATCGGAGATTCGGGTCGTTGCGGGGAGTCCGACCGAGGAAGAGCTCGCCGCAGTCGTTGCCGTACTCGAAGCGATGGCTCTGGAACTCGATGGAACCCGTGCCAAGAAGGCGGAGAAGGCGGCCAGTGCATGGCGACTGAGCCAAAGGCCTATCAGAACTCCGATCCTGCCCGGACTCAGCCGCTGGCGCACTTTCTCCTGAATACCCCCCGAACTGGGGACAAATTCAACGCCAATCTGCAAGAACTTTCTAGAAAATCTGAATTCCCGCTGAGTCAGCCGACTTTCGCGAAATACCTTCACATTCGACGGTTCTGACGAGAGAAATCTTCAATTTGTACCCCAGTTACGCAAATCAACCCCGCCGGCACATTGGTATATCGGATTTGGCTCGTTTCCACGCGAGAAATCTGTACCCCGATTGTCCCCCAAAATGCCGACTTTGCAGTAGCGTAATCGCTACCCACAATTGTTATTGCAGGGTGTTCCGCTCCAAAGCGGCACCGCCAGTCTTTAGCCGACTAGGGTAAGCGGGCTAAGGGCTTGGGGGCGGATCAGGGCGATATTCGGGTTATCGCCCTGATCCGAAATTAGAAGGAGGGCTGGCGCTCAAGGCGCTGGCCCTCCTCATTCGTTCCGGGCAGCTACCGCTCTCGGAATCTCGAGCCAAAGATCCACCTGGTCGTCCTCGTCAATGCCTAGTGCGCTTGCGTCTCCACCATCGGAAAAGCTCAGACCCACGAGGGTCACCGCGACATCCGAATCCTCCTCGCCGGTTCTGGCAACCAGACGATCGCTGTCAGAGCCGGCAAGGGCATCCGCGAGTTGATTAAGGATCTGATCCGACTCGCGCGGGTCCAGATCGTCAAGTCCGCCTTCATCAAGCAAAGTGACGATCGACCCCCTATGCCTGGCGTTCATGACTTCGGTCCTTACGCGATCGTTCAGTAGTCTGCGACCGCGAATTTCGTCCCTGATGGCCGCTTCAAGGTAGACGCACTCCTGCCGGAGTTCCTCACTTAGTTCACCTTTGCTCTCCACAATCCGCTTCAATACCGGCATGGCAATCTTTTTGGTCTGACGCAGCCTCACCTGACGCTCGGTCAAGTGCGCTTCTTGAGCCGCCTGCCAGGCAGCGGCCTCCCGCTCGGCTTCGACGAATTGCTGCGCATCTCTGCCGATCCGAAGGAGTGACCAGGAGAGGATGTGGGAAACCGCTACCCAAACCACGCTGCCGATGACCCCGAGGGTTCCAAGAAAGCCCGGACCCGCCCACATAGCCGTATGCGCCGCCAGAAATGCGACACCGAGCCAGGCCCAGAGGTGTCGCCGCCTGGTCGAGGTAATCACCATGAGCGTACCGATGGCGGCCGGATACCAGGTCGAATAGTCGGATCCGATTGAGCCATGGACGTCAAGTTGCGAACTCACCAGCAGAGTCACCGCGACGCTCACCGCGAAGTTCGCGGCCGCCATCCAGGTAGGCATTCTGGCTTCCTTCGAGGGCCAGAGACTTACGGTCGTGGCAGCCGCGTAGAGCACCATCGCTATCACGTACGGGAGCTGGTCTCTCGGAATATCGATTGAAAAAGCCGCCAACAGCAACTGGTATGCGGAAAAGATCGCGGCGAGTGAGACGATTATGTAGCGGCGCAGGGTGATCATTTTGGTCTCCCCTCCGCAAGAGGCCATCTGACCACGATCTCCGCACCTTCACCTGGCGCGGCTCGAATGATTGCTTCCCCGCCCGCACTGGCCATTCGCTCGGCTATCGAGATCCTCAGCCCAATTCGCTCCTTCGGGACCGAATCAAGGTCGAAGCCAACCCCATCATCCTGAATGTGAACTTCGATTCCTGCTTCGCCAATGCCCTTCACCTCGACCCGCCGCTTTCGTTCCGCGCCGGCGTGCTGAATGCTGTTTACCATCGCCTGCACCGAAGCAGAATGAACTGCTTCCGCCGCCGCTATCGGAATGCTCCCTAATCCAACTCCGGTTTCGCTGAAGTTGAACGAATCGGACAAAGTCGCGGCGGTGGATTCGATCCGATCGACCAACTGGTTGAGCCCGACTTCTATTTCGCCGCCCGCTCCCTCTCGCTCGGCTGAAGTTAGCTGAGCAATTGTCTGACTCGCCATTCTCGAAGCAAGAGCCCTGGCCGGCGCAGTGTCGGCCTTGGCGGCGGATATGAGAGTAGTGAGGACGCTGTCGTGGACTATCGAATCGACTTGAATCCGCTCAACTTCAGTGGCATGGTGACGAACTGCCTTTGCGTACCTGGTCAACGCCGTGGCCTGAGCAAGATCTACTTCGGCAGAGGCATCCCTCAACAGGGCCACGATCAGCAGTACAGCTCCTCCCAGCAGAATCGCATAGAAGGTGTCCATCGCCGCGAGGCCGAATCCGGCTGCTCCGGCCGAAGGTGTGAGTCTGACCAATCCGAAGGTGACCGGAGCAATGATCAAAAAGCCGATGGCGGGCCAAATCGGAAGAGCGATCGCGGCGGTAGCGGTGGCGACGGTGCAAAGGAACCATAGCCAGGGCCGATCGGCGGCTACTGCCTGCGGGTCGGTGACCGCTATGGGCCAGCAGACCATTGATCCAAACCAACAGATCGAAACCAGAAGATTCGAAGACTTCACCAGTCGTCTGAAGATCGAACTGATCAGACAAATGAGCAGGCTCCCGTAAACAGCTACCGCGAAGATCCAAAACCAGATCGGCTTTAGATCAGCGAACTGATCTAGCATGACCGGGAAGGTCTGAGCGCCAAAGAGCAACCCGAAGAAGGCAACCGACCGAGACGCGACGACTTCCATTCTCGCCCGGCTAATCGTGCGCCTGGGGTGCCGTACTGCTACTCGTTCAACGCTCATCCGCACCATCGGGGTCGATGCCAGGCAGGATTCCGTCCTCTACCGCGCGACGAAGCAGGTCTACTTTCGTTGGCGCCGGCCTGCCCACCTCAATGTACTTGGAGCGAATCCGATCCAAGTACTCTCTGGCTGTAAAAAAGCCGATCCCGAGCCGATCGGCCGCAGACTTCAGTGGCATTCCGGCTGCATACAAGTGAAGAATCTCGCGTTCGCGCCTTCCAAGCTGAGCCTTGGCAAAATCCCGATCAGCGTCGATCGCACTCGCCCACTCCAGGTTGTTCAGAACCTCTCCCCTTGCCACGGTCTCGATGGCGGACATCACAGTCCTGGTCGAAGAGGACTTCGGAATGACTCCGGAAACGCCGGCCGCGAGTGCCTCTCGAACCAGCGCCACCCTGTCGGCGATGCTATGAACCAGTACCGCACACCCGACCGCCTGCAGCGACTTGACGTTTTGGGTCACCGAGGAACCGTCACCGAGCGATAGATCGAGAACGGCTACTTCACACTCCTGCCCTCCGAGTAGCGCGATGAATTCGGGAACAGTTCCGGCTGCAGCTACGAAGTCATAGCCGCTATCCTCCGCCGCCGACTGGATACCGAGTCTTACCGCCTCGTGGTCATCAATCACGCCCACTCGAGTCTTCTTGCGAGCTGCGGGCGCTTCCTCAACTTCTTCAGTCAGAAGCCCCATGATTTCAATCCTGTTCTCCCCCGATTTCTCCCCCCCAGCGTAATCGCTGGACCGGTTCGGGGCGGGTATAGTCGGCACATGGTTTCAAGAGCGATCAAGTTACTGGCCATATCGGCACTGGCTCTAATTCCGCTGACCGCCTGCGCCACCGGTCCAGAGACGATCAACAGCTTCGACATCAAATACACGATCGACCGTAACGGGACAGTGCACGTAACCGAAACGATCCAGTATGACTTCGCAGGCTCGGACGGCAAACACGGAATTGACCGCTTTCTTGCTTTGAGATTCCGGACAGACACCGCGGGCACAGACCGCGTTTACAAGATCGAGAATGTCGAGACTTCAAGCCCTACCGGGGCTAGCGCTCTTAACAGCCAAACTCTCGGCAATGCATTGCAGATCCGAATCGGCAATGCCAACGCGCACGTCAGCGGCAGGCAAACCTACATCATCAAATACGACGTGCTGGGCGCCCTGAACCGAATCCCACAGCCGGGTGGAGGCGCCATTGATGAGTTCTACTGGAACGCCACGGGCAGCTACTGGGACCCGACCATCGAGAAAACCACAGTCACAGTCACCGGTCCTGCGAAAGTGGACAGCGCGATTTGCTACGCGGGCTATGACGGCACTTTCGACAGCTGCAGCTCTGCAACTTCCAGCGGAACCACCGCTACCTTCACCCAGACCGCGCTACTGAGCCGACAGGGACTCACGATTAGGGTCAGCTGGCCCGACGGGACGTTCAGCAACACCGATCCGATCCTCGAGCCGAGCCTGCCTGCCTACTACGAGCCGATAATTACCGGATCGAACGACGGGCCGGACCCGTTCTGGAATCCGTGGAACTGGGGTGGCGGTTTGGCACTGGCGATCGGAATCCCGCTCGCCTTCCAGTTGCTCGTGGTGGCCAGACGCCGGGATCGAAAGTTTCTCGGTGTGACCCCGGGTGAAATCCCTGCCGACCCGGCATCCGCTGAAATAGGCATCGCGCCAAACGATGATCCTATAGTCGTGCAGTTCCAGCCGCCAAAGGGACTTCCGGTCGGTGCGGCAGGAACCGTGTATTACAAGAAGCGCAAGAGCTCTGACATAATTGCCAGCCTCGTCGACCTGGCAGTGCGGGGCCATCTGAAAATAATCGAAGTCGAAAAAGGTACCAGGCGAAAGGCCAAGGACTATCGACTAGTTTCCACCCCTGAACGAGCCGAAGAAAAGGCAAAGAGAGCATTCGTCGGCAGTCCGGATTCGGCGCCACTGTTTGCTCACGAGCAACTGCTCCTGAGCAAACTGTTTGCGGGCGGCAGGTCTGAAGTGAGACTTTCGGAACTGACTAACAAATTCGCCGCGGACATGAGAGCGATCACGAAAGCCCTCGATACGTGGGTTGAGCACCAGAAATACTTCATTGACAAGGTAAATGCGACTGCGCCGTTAGCGAGCTGGAGCATGATTATTGGCTTCTTCGGGTTTATCGTCCTGACAATCATGGAAGGCTGGGTTTTCCTGCCAGTAGGGCTGGCAGCAGGTGGATTCTTTACTTCGACTTTCAGTTCGAAAGCAGCCAGAAGAAGTGCTATTGGACACGCGATCTACTTGAAGCTCGCGGGCTTCAGGGAATACATCTCCACTGCGGAAGCCGATCAGATCCGCTTCGAAGAAGCCGAAGATATCTTCAGCCGCTACCTTCCCTGGGCCATGGTTTTCGGTGAGGCCGAACGCTGGTCGAAGGTATTCGCCCAGCTCGTCGCTGAAGGGAAAATTGAACCGACGACCGACTGGTACGTGGGAAGCACCGGATTCAGAGCCGGTCTGATTTCCAGCAGCAATGTCGCATCAATCGCATCCATTGGTTCAGCGGTCAACACTTTTAGTTCCATGGCAACTTCTTCCTTCACCTCCACCCCCGGTTCCAGCGGAGGTGGAGGCGGCGGAGGTGGTGGCGGCGGCGGCGGCGGGGGTGGCGGCAGCTGGTAATTCAGCCCGCTGCCTTTAGAAGACTCGCCACCGTCTCAAAGTGATGCGTGTTCGGGAACAGGTCCAGGGCACGAAGTTCCCCGATCTCGTAACCCAGCGGCAATAGGAGTCCCAAATCTCTCGAAAGCGCAACCGGATCGCAGGCGACGTAAATTACCTGAGCGGGACCCAAATCGGCCAGACTCCGGATGACCCGCTCGCCTGCACCCTTCCTCGGCGGGTCGAGAATTACCGTCCCAGCCTCGAGACTCTCCCCTTCATCCAGCAGGCGTTTCAGAAACCTGTCGACTCGCTGAGTCTCCGACTTCGCGTTTGGGTAGCGCTCAAGGTTTCGGGAGGTGAATGGACCCGATTCCAGAGCGCTCTCAACACTTCTAATTGAAGTTCCGGAGTCAAGCCTCGCGCAAACGGCCGCGGCGAAGAGACCGACTCCTCCGTAAAGATCGAGATTGTTCGCCGAAGGTTCGAAGAGGCTGTCGTTGATCATCTCGAGCACGAGGCTTGCGAGCTCGTCGGCGGCTCTGCGGTGCACCTGCCAGAAGCCGGAGGCCGGGAGACTGAATCGAAGGCCAAGAGCTCTTTCTTCAATTTGCGCGGAGGGGTCCCGCACGACAAATGCCCGTTCAGCCGCAGATTGCACCAATTCCAATTCGGTGCCCGGGTAGCTCTCGCCGAAATCAATCAGCCGGTTAATCTCCTCAGTTGCAAGGGGAAGGGAGGTCACAGGCACCACCTCGTGCGACCTTGCGGCAAAGGGGCCGGGCCGCCCGTTCTCGCCAATGTGAAGCCGAACCCTGGTTCGCCATCCGAGTCCGTCATCGTCTTTTATTCCGGCGACTTCGACGCGGCGATCGATCCCGGCGAACCTCGAGAGAGAGTCTGCGAGGACATCCGCCTTCAATTTGCGCTGTTGATCCAGCCGAATGTGGCCGAACTCCGCCCCGCCCGGTCTTAGCGCCGGAGGGCGGCTCAGATCCGCCTCGGGCCAGACATGCCGCTGCCGAAATGGCGATGGTTCGAGCACTTCGATCAGCTCCGCTCGCCAGTAGCTCGGCCTGGAGTCATCGGTAATCTCGACTCGGACTTTTTCGCCTGGAATCGCATCCGGAACAAAGACCACGCGACCGTCGAGCCTTCCCACCATGACTCCGCCGTGGGCTACGTTGAGAATCTCCAGTTCGGCATACTGGACTGGGCTGGCTGACACCATTTCAGCATAGGAGGAGCATGCGGCTTTATCTGGCTTCGACTTCGCCGGCAAGACTTGCGACCCTGCGGTCGGCCGGTGTGGAACCCGTGGTTGTTCCGTCGAAGGTCGATGAGGCGGTCGCCCTTAGCGAGGCGGGAAGCCTCTCTCCCTCAGAGACAGTCGCGCTGCTAGCCAGGCTAAAGGCCGAAGCAGTTGCCGCAAGCGAATTCGACGACAGCGGCTTCATTCTCGGTTGCGATTCGGTCTTCGAACTTGACGGCGTGATTTACGGAAAACCTCACACCGCGGAAGTTGCCAGACAACGCTGGGAGCTTCAGCGGGGAAAGCTCGGAATTCTGCACACCGGCCACTGGCTGATCCCGACGAACTCCCCGCTTGAATCAGGCAGAGGCGAGGTCTCGAGCACCGAAGTGCAGTTTGCCAATCCCACCGATTCTGAACTGGATGCATACATCGCCACCGGTGAGCCACTGGAAGTCGCTGGCGCATTCACGATCGATTCGCTTGGCGGGCCCTTCATTTCTTCGGTAATCGGGGATCCTCACACTGTTGTTGGGCTGTCGCTCGCGACCCTCCGAAATCTGCTTGCGGGATTCGGAGTGGATTGGCACGAATTGTGGAAGGATCGCTGAGGTGCGCAAGATACAAGGACTTCCGAGCGTTTTTGTTAGTTTGCTCCAATACGAGCGACCTCAGGCGCAATAGGCTAAACAACTATGGCCCGAATTTCTAAGGTCCTTATAGCCAACCGCGGAGAAATCGCGGTTCGAGTAATCAGAGCAGCCAAGGACGCCGGTATCACCTCGGTCGCAGTCTATGCGGATCAGGATCGCGATGCCCGTCACGTGCGGCTCGCCGACGAGGCCTACGCCCTGGAGGGCACGACGAGTGCTGAGACCTATCTGGTCATCGACAAGCTGCTTTCGATTGCCAGGCGCAGCGGAGCGGATGCCGTGCACCCCGGCTATGGATTCCTGGCAGAGAATGCAGACTTTGCGAGAGCGGTCATCGATGCGGGCATGATCTGGATAGGGCCGCCTCCAGATGCAATCGAGCGACTCGGCGACAAAGTCTCTGCCCGACACGTGGCGGAGAAAGTCGGAGCACCGCTGGCTCCGGGAACCCTCAACCCGGTCGCCGACGCCGACGAGGTACTGGCCTTCGTCGACAAGCACGGATTGCCGGTTGCGATCAAGGCCGCGTTCGGCGGCGGGGGTCGCGGCCTCAAGATCGCCCGAACCAGGGAAGAGATCCCCGAGCTGTTCGAGTCGGCAACAAGAGAGGCAATTACCGCCTTCGGCAGAGGCGAGTGCTTCGTCGAGAAGTACCTGGACCGACCCCGTCACGTGGAAACCCAGTGCCTCGCCGATTCAAAGGGCAAAGTGGTAGTAATTTCCACGCGAGACTGCTCGCTGCAGCGCAGACACCAGAAGCTCGTCGAAGAGGCTCCAGCTCCCTTCCTGACCAAGAAACAGCAGGACGCTCTCTACTCCTCGTCCAAGGCGATCATGAAGGAAGTCGGGTACATAGGTGCCGGTACCTGCGAGTTCCTCCTCGCTTCAGACGGGACGGTCTCATTTCTGGAGGTGAACACCAGACTGCAGGTTGAGCATCCGGTGTCCGAAGAAGTTACCGGAATCGATCTGGTTCGAGAGCAATTCCGAATCGCCGAAGGTGGGTTCATCGATTACGAAGATCCGACCCCAGTCGGGCACTCCTTTGAATTTCGGATCAATGGCGAAGACCCCGGATTGAACTTCCTGCCCACTCCCGGCCCGGTGAATGCTCTGAGGTTCCCCGGCGGACCCGGAGTGCGCATCGACAGCGGGGTAACCACCGGAGATGTAATCGGCGGTGCTTTCGACTCGCTGCTGGCAAAACTCATAGTCACGGGCTCAAACAGAGAAGATGCCCTCGAACGCTCAAGGCGCGCCCTTGATGAATTCGAAGTTTCGGGACTGCCGACGGTGCTTCCTTTCCACCGCAAGATCGTGCGGGATCCGGCCTTCACTTCGGAGCCATTCTCGGTCTATACCCGCTGGATCGAAACCGACTTCGACAATGACATTGAGCCATGGTCCGGGTCTCTGCCGGATGCGCAGGCGGCTCCGCGGCGCCAAAACGTAGTGGTCGAAGTCGCTGGAAAGCGGATTGAAGTGTCGCTGCCGGCAAGGCTTATGGGCGATCAGGCGGCCGCGGTAATCCCGCCAAGGCGAAGGGCGACCTCCGCAGTGACGGCAGAAACCGGCGAATCGATCAAGTCCCCGATGCAGGCAACCGTCGTCAAGGTAGCGGTTGCCGACGGCGACAAGGTGGTTAAGGGCGATCTGGTTCTGGTGCTGGAAGCCATGAAGATGGAACAGCCGATCACCGCACACAAGGACGGCACCATCGCCAACCTCAATGCTCCAGTAGGGACCACCGTCTCCTCAGGTCACCTGCTCCTGAACATCCTCGACTAACCCCCTGCGCCCCACGCCCCACCTAATTCAACGTCGCGGACTTTTGTGAACCATGCGGGCGCTGGAAGCGCCGCGCAGTTCACAAAAGTCCGCGACGTCGGAGGGCACGGGGGACGAGGGGAGAGGAAAACGAGCGCGTCCAGGGCCGATCTGGGTCCGGATTGGATTCGCCTAAACGGCCAAGCCGGCCAGAATCAAGTGGTGGCGAAGTTGCATTGGAGAAAGAGCGATATCCCAACCCCAGCGACTGACCTTTAGCCCGGTTGCCCGAATGTCATCCTCACGCTCCTTCTCATCAGCAAGTGCCTGCTCCGGGCTTCGACCGCGAAGGAATTCTTCGTCTTTGTACTTCACTCGCCCGTCGAACTCACCGACCAATCCGAATTCGGGCCAATAGAAGTCAACTGTCCATGTTTTCCCACTTGCCCCAGTGATTCGTGCCTGAAGTTCGGGAATTGGCAACCCTGCAGCTCGCATGCCTACTCGACTTAGCGATTCTCCAGGTCGATCTGCCGCTCCATCCGCAAATTCGATCACTGCCCTTGCTTTCCTGACGCCCTGCCGAGGCGGGACACTCCGAAGTTCTCCGAGAAGCTCCTCGCGATTCAGTGAAGTGCTGGGCAGCTCATCTACCGGATGGCTTGTGCGACGCAGTGCAGCATCGGCAACAACCACGGCTTGCCTGAAAGTGCCGCGCCTAGCCAGATCGACCACGGTACGCGAAAGCGTTGTCACCGCAATGCCTTCAATGACTTCAAACTCGTCCGGGATACCCGTCACGTGACGGAATACAGACTTGTTCGAGCGTCCACCGTCAGCACGTTTTCCGGTTACGTGAACCTTTTCCGGCCATCCATCGATCCAGGGCAGTTGCCAGAGGGCTGCAGCGGACTGATGAGAAAAGATTTCGCCAGTCCCATCCCTCTCAGCCACGGCCTTCACCTTTGACAGATATTGCAGGTCTGCATCAGCAGAGTCCCAGACGCCTTGCTCGATGTAGATCCCGCGAAAGATCTTTGCGAACCTTGCGCGTCTGACTTCGTTGAAGAACTCTGCTCTCTCATTGGATAGCGCGATGTCGCGAGTGTGGACTAAACCGGAGCGTCTGGGGGTTGCAACAAATGAGTCCATCCGCCAATCGTGAGTGACCCACCGCCTGAACGAGTGATCTGACGGAAATCCGGGGATAAACCACCCTGTGCAATGAATGTTCAAGACTGACGGATGCCGAAACCCGAGCCAGCCGTGACTGCACCCCACCCGACGTCGCGGACTTTTGTCAAACGCGCGGACCCTCCAGCATGCGCGGGGTTGACAAAAGTGCGCGACGTTGAAATGGGGGGGCGTCTGCTTAACGAGTGGCGTCGAGAGCGGAGCGGCGGCGAGCCCAGACCAGGAACAGCAGTCCGCTCAGGAGCGCAAAGCCGCCGGCGAGCCCGTACCAGATCGCGTTATCGCTACCAGTGTCCGCCAGTTGCGGAGTATTCGCAACTACGACCAGTCCGCTCACATCCGATCCGCAGAATGTGTTGTCTAGGGCATACACCGAGTTAGGGGTGTCGCGATTGTCAATCGCCAGCACGTGGACTGTGCAGAACCGATTCCTGATGATCTGGACTGCGGTGTCAGAGTCGAGCTGGACCCCATCGCCAGCGATCAGTCCGTAGGCCATGTCATCGAAGTCGTTGTCCTCGATCACGAATCCTTCGAGCGGACGATTGCTTGGCTCGAGCCAGGCCGTCGGGTTGCCACCATAACCAGCGGTGAACAGGATGGCCGCCGCAGATCCGCTGACAATCGTCGTGATCGTATTGCTCTTGATCGTCACATCCTTGATGTTGTTGCCTCCGATGTAAAGCGCAGTACCCGAGTTGTTGGTAATCGTGTTGCTCGAGAAGTCGATGTCGTGAGACTGCGGAGTTGAGGGGAAGCCTGACGAGTTGGCGATGAGGACCAGAGCGTTGCCAAAGTTGGTGAAACTGTTTCCGGTAATGGAAATGTTTGACGAGCCGCCAACGAGGTTGATGCCAACTCCACCCCCTGTCGTGTTGGTAAACGTGTTGCCCGTGACATCTACATAGGTCGAGGAGGCTATCCACACCGCCCCGGTATTGCCGAAACCAGTTTCAAGAATGGTGTTATTGCGGACGATCGTGTGCACTGAGGCACTGCCGACAACACCGCTGATGTACACCCCTCGCTGCCCGTTCTGAATCGTATTGTTCTCGATGATCGAGCCGGCGCCAGTACTAGTGACCCAGAAAGGATCCTGTGCGTATGGCGGAGTCGCCGCGGCCTGACCCTGAACAGTGAACCCGCTCACCGTAGTGGGTGCGCTTAGGGTGACTCTTCCGGTGATAGTTGAAACACCTGCACCGGCACCGGTGATCGTGAGCGACTTGCCCGCAGGGACGGTCACGTTCTCGGCGTAAGTGCCCGCTGCGACATTGACCGTGTCTCCGCTCGCCGCGGCGTTCACTGCATCCTGAATTGTCGCGTAGTCTACCGGAACGGAAATTGTCGCGGCTGAGGCCGGCAATGCCGTACCGAGGATCAATGCGCTTGCCACCAGGGCAGTAGTTGCGGCGGCCGCGAAGAATCTGGAAATCGGGTTTGCGTGCATGCGTTGCTCGAATTCTGAATAGTACCGAATGAAAATCCGAAGCCTCGAATTAGCTTCGGAAATGCAGAATACCAATATATCGCCGAAAATGCGAGAAATTCTTAGTATCAGGCGCGCACCAGATCAGCGAACGATGTGCATTGCCCTTGCGGCATCCGTAATGCTGCCGGAAAGGGACGGATAAACGCTGAATGCTTCGGCAAGCTGGTCGACGGTAAGCCTGTGCTCGATCGCAATTGCGATTGGCAGTATGAGCTCAGATGCCTTTGGTGAGACGACTACTCCGCCGATCACCGTGCCGGAGCCGACGCTCGAAATGAGCTTTACGAAGCCATCGCGGATTCCAAGCATCTTCGCGCGCGGGTTCTGCGAGAGCGGAAGCTTGTGCACTCTGCCGGGCACGACGCCATCCTTGACTTGCTTCTCCGACCAGCCCACGGTGGCGATCTCGGGCTGAGTGAAAATGTTCGAGGTCACGTTGCGCAATTCGGTTGGATTCACAGAGTCGCCCATGGCGTGGAACACGGCGGTGCGCCCCTGCATGGAGGCCACGGACGCAAGGGGCAGAAAATCAGAGCAGTCTCCGGCCGCATAGATCGAGGGCATCGAGGTGCTCGCCACCCGATTCACCCGGATGTGGCCACTCGGCGTCAACTGCACCCCCGCTTCCTCGAGTCCAAGGTCCGCGGTATTCGGGATCGATCCAACCGCCATGAGACAGTGGCTGCCTTCAACCTTCGAGCCATCGGTGAGGATTGCCACGACCCCGTCCTGGGTGCGCTCGACCCGCTCCGCCCTGGATTTCGAAAGCACGGTCATTCCGTTGCGCTTGAAGACCGTCTCGATTACTTTCGCGGCATCGGCGTCCTCGCCGGGGAGCACTGTATCGCGGCTGGAGATCAGGGTGACTTTGGCACCGAGCGCCCGATAGGCGGAAGCGAACTCAGCCCCGGTCACTCCGGAGCCGACGACGATGAGGTGCTCTGGAACAGCATCCAGCGAATAGAGCTGGGTCCAGGTGAGAATCCGTTCGCCGTCGGGCTTCGCGGTATCAAGCACCCTCGGGCTTGCGCCGACAGAGATCACTACAGTGTCAGCTTCGATGGTCTCGAAGTCGGTGCGCTTGCTTCCGGTCGTGGATACAACGACCTGATGCACTCCGTCAAGCCGGCCGACGCCGCTGATTACCCGGACACCTGCGTGGTCGAGGGTGGAGCGCATGTCTTCGGACTGCTTTTGGGCAAGTCCGAGCAGCCTTTTGTTGACCGCCCCAAGGTTTATAACAACTTCCGGTTTCGTGGGCCGATCCGAAGACTTGGCGAAAAACTGGACTCCGAGCTCGGCGGCCTCCGAAATCGAGTTAGCCGCTTCGGCCGTGGCTATAAGAGTTTTCGAGGGTACTACGTCGGTGAGTACCGCAGAACCGCCAACACCTGCACGCTCAACTAGAGTCACGTCCGCCCCGAGCTGGGCACCGGCAAGAGCTGCTTCGTAGCCGCCGGGACCGCCGCCGATGATTGCTATACGCTGCCTGCGCTCAAACTGGAATGCCACTGCCCAATTCTGCCTGAAAGGTGCGCGATGGGGGGAATTAGAGTGGAGGGATGACAAATCCGCTCGATGATCCGAACGCCGATCCGTTTGAAGTTGCCAGCGCTGCCGCTTCGAAAATTGCCGAGATCACCGGAGTCGAGAAACACGATTTCGCACTTACTCTGGGCAGCGGCTGGGCAAAGGCTGCGGACCTGATCGGCGAAACCACCTCGACCTTCCCCGGTACCGAGGTTCCGGGCTTCAGCAAGCCCGCACTCGAGGGCCATACCGGGCAAATCAAGTCGGTACAGCTGCCGAACGGAAAGCGCGCTCTGGTAATTGGAGCCCGCACTCACTTTTATGAGGGCCACGGTGTTCGAAGAGTCGTGCACAGCGTTCGGACGGCGGCGGCAACCGGGGCGAAGATCATGATCCTCACCAACGGCGCAGGCGGGATCAAGGAGCACTGGAAGCCGGGAACGCCGGTGCTGATCAGCGACCACATCAACCTGACCGCGGCATCCCCGCTCGAGGGAGCGACGTTCATCGATCTGACCGACTTGTATTCGAAGAGGCTTCGGGATCTCGCCCGCGGCATCCAGCCCGATCTGGACGAAGGCGTCTATTGCCAGTTCCGCGGACCGCAATACGAAACTCCGGCGGAAGTGCAAATGGCAAAGGCGGTAGGCGGGCACATAGTCGGGATGTCCACGGCACTTGAAGCAATCGCAGCGAGGCAAGCCGGAATGGAGGTCCTCGGAATGTCCCTGGTGACCAACCTCGCCGCGGGCATCCAGAAGACCCCTCTTAGCCACGAAGAAGTGATCGCCGCAGGCAAGGAAGCAGAGCCGGTGATCAGCGGCCTGCTCGCAAAGATCGTGGCGGCGCTATGAGTGGGGGCACTGTGAGTGGGGGCACTGTGAGCGGCGGTGCCGGCGACACGGCCGCTCTGATCGAAAAGGCAGAGTCATGGCTGGATCAGGATCCTGACGAAGAAACCCGCAAAGAGCTTGAAGCACTGATTTCCGGGGCCAGAAAAGGACAGGCGGATGCCGTGGCCGGCCTCCATTCCCGCTTCGATTCGAGACTCGAGTTCGGCACCGCCGGGCTTCGCGGGGAACTGGCAGCCGGGCCGAACCGGATGAACCGGGTACTGGTTTCGCAGGCCGCCGCCGGCCTGGCCGCCTTTTTGCTCGGCCGGGAGCAAAACCCGAGCGTGGTGATCGGCTACGACGGACGCAAGAACTCCCGGATTTTCGCGCAGGACACCGCTGAGCTCATGGCCGGAGCGGGAGTCAGGGCGATTTTGCTGCCGAGGCTCCTGCCGACCCCGGTTTTGGCGTTCGCTGTTCGCTACCTCAATGCGAGCGGCGGGGTAATGGTGACCGCGAGCCACAATCCGCCAAACGACAACGGCTACAAGGTTTATCTGGGCGGCGCAGATGAAGGCTCGCAAATAGTCCCTCCGTCCGATGCGCAGATCGAGGCGGCGATTCTCAAAGTTGCGGCCGGACTCAGGGTGCCGGATCTCCCCCGTTCCGACAACTACCAGGTTGCAGGAGAAGAGATTCTGGACGAATACGTGCGCAGAACCGTTTCGACCCTCGCACCGGCGGAAAGCAGCCCGAAATTCGTTTACACCGCCATGCACGGCGTCGGCTGGGAAACCGCGAGTCGCGTCTTCGAAGCGGCCGGGTTCGAAGCCCCGACCGTTGTGAAGGAGCAGATCGAACCCGACCCCAAATTCCCGACCGTGGCCTTCCCGAACCCGGAGGAGCCTGGAGCCCTCGATCTCGCCTTTAGGACCGCGACGGAGGTCGGGGCGGAGTTCATCATTGCCAATGATCCGGATGCCGACCGGCTCGGCATCGCAATTCCGGAAAACGGCGGCTGGCGCAGGCTAACCGGCAACGAAGTGGGTTCGCTGCTCGGCTTGAGGATCGCCCAAAGACTTGAGCGCGAAGCCGAGTCTGTTGCGGCAGTCGGCGGAGATTCCGCAAGCTGTGCCGGCCAGGCCCTCGCCTGCTCGATCGTGAGTTCGCCGGCCCTGGCCGAAGTCGCACGCCAGTACCACCTCGATTTCTCTGAGACCCTCACCGGGTTCAAGTGGGTATCGAGAGTGCCCTGCCTCGCCTTCGGCTACGAGGAAGCCCTCGGCTACCTCGTGGACCCCAAAAAAGTGCGAGACAAGGACGGAATCTCGGCCGCGGCAGAGTTCCTTTCCCTGGCCGCGGAGCTGAAGTCTAGAAACCAGACCATCGCCGACCACCTGCTCGCATTTGCCGAGAAGTTCGGCGCTTTCGCATCCGGTCAGATTTCGATTCGGGTGAGCGATCTCTCAGAGATCCCGAGGATGATGGCGAGCTTCCGTTCAAACCCGCCGACTGCGATCGGAGAGTTCAAAGTCGAGCGAATTGACGATTTCGCCAACGGCTATGGCGATTTTCCGCCGAGCGACATCCTGAGGATCGCTCTTGAGGGCGGGTCGAGAGTGATCATCCGGCCTAGCGGAACCGAGCCGAAACTCAAGGTCTACCTGGATGCCCATTGCGCAGACGGAAGCCCGAGCGAGCGGATCGAAACCGCCAGAAGCCGGATTGCCGCTCTGGATGCCGCCCTCAGACCTGTGCTGGGTCGGTCTTGAGCGGTTCGCAGCTTCGAGAGACCGAAGTCCTCTACCCCCTCGGAGGAACCGAAACAACCGCTCGGGTGCTCGCGACGACGCAAGTCCCCCTCGGTATCGCAGTATTTCTGGATCGCACAGTCATCCACCCGGTGGATCCCGGCTGGCCGGACCAGCCCGCCGACAGGGGGCAGTTGAACTGGGGAGAGCAGATTTCGGCAATCCTCGACGCAACGCTCGCGGCTACCGACGGCAAGGAACTGTACTTCGGCCGCGAGATTCCGGTGCGAAAAGGCACAGAGGGCTGGGATTTTCTCGTGGCGCACCTGGTTCAGGACGCGCCGGAAGCCGGAGCCGAGGTAACGGTTACTGCAAACGCCGACTACCGCAGGGCCCTCTCGCTCGGGCACACCGGCTGCCACCTGGCATCGCTCGCACTCAACCGGGCCCTCGCCGATCGCTGGTCGAAGGAGGTCTCGCAGGATGCACTCGGCAGTCCGAACTTCGACTCCGAGGCGAATTCCTCATCCCGCATTCTCGAGCACGGTTCTGTGGACCTGTATCGCCTGGGAAAGTCGCTCAGGAAGCGCGGATTCACAACCGAAGGGCTCGCCGAGGCGCTGCCGGACATCAGCACGGCGATCAACAGCCAACTTTCCGACTGGGTCGCCGCCGATGCACCCGTGAGCATCGATCGGGAAGGGCCGGGACTGACCGATCGCAGGTACTGGGTCTGTGACCTGCCGGAAGGTACGGCCAGGATCGCCTGCGGCGGCACCCACGCTTCGAGACTCGGCGGACTCGGTTCGATTAGCGCAGAACTTAGCCTCGAAGAGGTCGAGGGAGCGCCTCAGCTCAGAATGGTGACGAAGCTCTCCGGCAGGTAGAGCGGGCTATCAGCCGTTCCACTCAAAGTCCGGACGTTCTTTACGCAAGAAGGCCGCAATCCCAAGCTCCCTGTCCGGCGAGTTCTTGCCGAGCCACTCTTTGACTACCTCTGCAGCCGCGTTTGGACTCACGCCATCGCCTGCGTCGAGAGCATCAATGATCTTCTTTGTCGCCCGGATTGAAAATTGCGAGCGACTCACGAGGGTCTCGGAAAATTCCGCAACTCTCTCCCAGAATTTCGCATCCGGAACCACTTCGCTCACCATTCCCCAGTTCGCGGCGGTCGCAGAATTGAAGATCTCGCCGCTGTAGAGAATGTGCCTGGCCAGAGCCGGTCCGACAATCGAAACCAGTCGCCGAATCCCGGACAGGGGGTAGATGATCCCGAGCCTCGACGGGGTGACTCCGAAGGTCGAGCGCTCCGAGCAGATCCGGATGTCGCAGGCCGCCGCCAGCTGCCAGCCGCCCCCGACACAGAATCCATCAATCGCAGCGAGAGTTGGCAGCGGAAAATCTGCAAGGGCATCCTCGGCCGCTGTCATGATTCCGTCCGCGGTCGAATTCTCGCCGCGAGCCGGGAGAATCTCGTCGAGTTCCGAAATGTCGGCGCCGGAGGAGAAGTCATTCCCTGCCCCGCGCAGAACAACGAGCTTGAGGTCGGCAATTGAGGCGAGCGAGTCGAGAACTATCGGGAGTTCGCGCCACATGCTGGCCGAAATTGCATTGCGCTTTCCGACGCTTGAGAGGGAAACGGTTGCGACGGCTCCGGTCTGCTCAACCTGAATCGAACCCAAAAGTTATCGTGCCCTGACTATCCCGGACTTCAGTAGTCCGTCTATCTGATCCTGAGTCAAGCCTAGGTCAGAGAGCACCGCGAGAGAGTCCTCACCGAGAGCGGGAGGGGCCTTGAGAACCTCCGGCGCCCTGCCATCGATGCTGATCGGTCCGCGAAGCAGTGGAAGGTCGCTGCCGTCTGCGCGCCGAACCTTCTGAATCATCTCGAGGTGCCTAACCTGCGGGTCCTCGAAGACCTGGCCGTAGTTGTAGATCGGCCCGGTGGGGATTCTCGCCTTGCGGAAAAGCTCAACCCACTCGATTCCGTTTCGTTCGGCAAGCAGGGCCTCGAGTTTCTCCTTGAGTTCGAGCCTGTGGTCCGTGCGCAGCTTTCCGGTTGCAAGCTCCGGATCATCCGCCAGGCCCGCATCGCCCACCAGCTCGCAAAGCTCTCTCCACTGCTTCTCGTTGCCGACCGCGATAATGATCGGGATGTCGGCGGTAGCGAAAACTCCATAGGGCGCGAGAACGGGATGGTCGTTACCCTGCGGTTCCGGGACCACCCCGGTGCTAAGGAATCGCTGCCCCTGAAACACCGAGATTGCAAGCGCAGATTCGAGTAGCGAGGTGGACACCGTGTGGCCGACCCCGCGCTTTTGCCGATCTATCAGTGAGGCGAGAATTCCGACCGTCGTGAAGAGCCCGGAAAAGATGTCGATAATCGGGATGCCGACCCGGTACGGGTGTTCGGCATCCGGCCCGGTGACCGACATGACTCCGCTCATCCCCTGTGCGACCTGATCGAGACCGGCGGTCTGGCTCAGCGGTCCGGACTGGCCGAAGCCGCTGACCGAGGCGACGACAAGTTCCGGCTTTTCGCGCAGCAGCTCCGCAGGATCGAGGCCAAGTTCCGCCATGACGCCCGGGCGGAAGTTCTCAACCACGACATCCGAATCCAGGGCCATTTGCTTTAGAAGCTTCTGTCCTTCAGGCGCGTAGAAGTCGAGGGCAATCGATTGCTTTCCGCGGTTGGTCGAGTCGTAGTAGAGACTGTGCTCCCCTTCGAACGGCGGCCAGCCCCGAGTTGAGTCTCCGCCCTTGATCGACTCGACCTTAACGATCGTCGCGCCGAGATCAGAAAGCAAGGCGGTCGCGTAGGGTCCGGCGAGCGCCCTCGTCAGGTCGAGTACCTTGAGCCCGGCAAGGGGCAGGCTGGTATCCGCAGCCATGCTCAGGCGCTCAGTTTGACGTTGATCTGCTTGATCTGGGTGAAGCCTTCGAGCATGCCCTCAAGCGAAACCTCGCGGCCGATTCCGGACTGCTTGTAGCCGCCATAGGACTGTCCTACTACCTGGCCGCCACCCTGATTGACCTGCACCCAGCCGGCCTCGAGACGGTGGGCAGTGTTTAGGGCGTTGTCGAGGTCGTGGCTCCAGACGAAGGCCGCGAGCCCGTAGTGGGTGTCATTAGCCATCTTCACGACCTCGTCGAGATCGCGCCACGGGATTGCAACCAGCACCGGTCCGAAGATCTCCTCTTTTGCGAGCCTGAAGTTGTTCCTGGCTCCGGAGAAGATTGTCGGCAGATGGTAGTAGCCCTCGGTTAGCGGGCCGACGGTCGGAGCGGTTCCGCCGAGCGCAACCGTCATCTCCTTGTTTGCCCTGCCCTCTACGAGGTACTCGTCGATTGCGTCGTACTGCTTTTGGTTGATGACCGCTCCCATGTCGGATGCTTCATCCAGCGGGTTGCCGACGGTGAGTGCGCCGAGCCGATCGACGAGTTTGCCGAGTACGTCGTCATAGATGTCCTCGTGCAGGAACAGCCTCGATCCGGCGGTGCAGCTCTGGCCCTGACGGGTGAAGCGGCTCGCGAACAGCAGTCCGTCGATAATCTGCGAATCGACTCCGTCGGGGAAGACGATCGAGGGGTTCTTTCCGCCGAGCTCGAGCGACATGTGGGCGAGGCGCTCGCCGGCCTGACGTGCAACTGTCTTGCCGACCTCGGTCGAGCCGGTGAAGGAAACCTTGTCGACATCCGGGTGATCAGCGAGGGCGGTCCCAACCACGCTGCCCTTGCCGGTGAGCACGTTCAACACACCCTTCGGCAGGTATTTGTTGCAGACCTCGGCCAGCAGCAGAATCGTGAGCGGAGCATCGTCCGCGGCCTTCAGAACCACGGTGTTTCCGGCTGCGAGCGCCGCCGGCACCTTGAAACCGGCAATCATGAGCGGAGAGTTCCAGGGCAGGATTCCGGCTACGACCCCTAGCGGCTCGCGCCTCGTGTACTGAAGCTGATTATCCCCGGCGGGCAGGGTCACTCCCTTGACTTCTCCGGCGACACCGGCGAAGTAGCGGAACAGGGCGACGAGGGTGGTGGCTTCCGGTCGCGCCTGGGTGCGAAGCGCGTTGCCGGTGTCCAGAGCCGTGAGCCTCGCGAAGTCTTCAATCCGCTGTTCGAGTTCGTCTGCGATGAGCGCGAGCGCGCGGGCCCGCTCGGTGAAGTGCGTCGCCTTCCAGGCCGGGAACGCCGCCTTTGCCGCGGCCACCGCCCGATCGGCGTCCTTAGCGGTGCCAGCCGGAACCCTCGTGATCACCTGGCCGCGCTTTGACGGGTTCATGACCTCTCGCCACTGGCCGCTCTCGGAGGCGACCTGCTCTCCGTCAATCCACATCGGCTGGTCGGGGCCGGTGAAAGTTTTGGTGGTGTCTATTGCCGTTGATGCCGCTGAACTGGACATTTTTTCCTCTATCGATTCTTGAACTGGGGCGGCCGCTTCTCGACGAAAGCTGCCATCCCCTCCTTCTGATCCTCTGTGGCAAAGAGCGAGTGGAATACGCGCCGCTCGAACTGGATGCCGTTTTCAAGCATGGTTTCAAAGGCCGCGTTCACCGCCTCCTTGGCCATCATTGCGACCGGGAGGGACATGCTACTGATGGTAGTCGCCACGGCCATGGCTTCATCGACTACCGACTCGTCCGGGACGACCCTCGAGACCAGGCCTGCACGCTCTGCTTCGGCGGCATCCATGTTTCTGCCGGTCAAAATGAGGTCCATCGCCTTTGCCTTGCCGATCGCCCGAGTGAGCCGCTGCGAGCCGCCCATTCCTGGGATGACGCCGAGCTTGATTTCCGGCTGGCCGAACTTCGCATTCTCGCCGGCAATGACTATGTCGCACATCATGACCACTTCGCAGCCCCCGCCGAGGGCGAAGCCGTTGACCGCGGCTATCAGCGGGGTGCGAATCGAGGTGAGCCGCTTCCAGCCGCTGAACCAGTCGGCTGCGTACATCTCCTGGAAGCCCATCCCCTCCATTTCCTTGATGTCTGCGCCGGCGGCGAAGGCCCGATCAGAACCGGTAAGCACGATGGCGCCGATTTCGGCGTCTGCGTCGAGCTCTTCGGCCGCGGCGACGAGTTCCGTCATCAGCTGCAGGTTGAGGGCATTGAGCGCCTTCGGCCGATTGAGGGTCACGAGGGCGACCTTGCCGCGCCTCTCGATCAGAATCGTCTCTGGTGCAGCCCCGGTTGAGTTGCTCATTTCGCTCCCGAGTTTTCGCGAATGGTCTTGATGATTCCGGAGAAATCGAGCCCGGCTCCGCCTTCATCGGCGAAGTGCCTGTAAATGTCGGCCGCCATGGTCCCGAGTTTCGCGTCGGTTCCCGTCGACTGAAGAGCCTCAAGGGCGAGCCCAAGGTCCTTAGCCATGAGCGAGCCCGCGAACCCCGGCTGGTAGTCGCGGTTAGCGGGGCTGCCTGGAACCGGCCCTGGGACCGGGCAGTTGGTGGTGAGCGCCCAGCACTGACCGGATGCCGTGGAAGAGACATCGAAGAGCGCCTGGTTGCTAAGGCCCAGCTTCTCGCCGAGCACGAAGGCCTCGCTCACCGCGATCATCGAGATTCCGAGGATCATGTTGTTGCAGATCTTGGCCGCCTGGCCGGCTCCGGAGTCCCCGCAGTGCACGACTTTCTTTCCCATGACCTCCAGCAGGGGTCTGGCCTGTTCGAAGTCCGAAGCGTCTGCTCCGACCATAAAAGTCAAACTCCCGGCTTCTGCCCCCATGACTCCTCCGGAAACCGGCGCATCCATTCCGCGGTGGCCGGCATTGACGGCCAGTTCCCTCGCCTTGCGGGCGCTGTCCACGTCAATGGTTGAGGAGTCGATGAAGAGGGTGTCGGGGCTGGCCGCTTCAAGCAGAGCGGGATAGACATCCAGTACCTGGGCTCCGGAAACGAGCATCGTAATGACCACTTCGGCGGACTTCGCCGCGTCTGCTCCGGAAGCAGCAATAGAGACGCCGTTTGCCTTGGCTGCCTCAAGAGCGGGAGGCGCAACGTCGAAGCCGGTTACTTCGTGGCCTGCCTTCACGAGATTGGCGGCCATCGGGCCGCCCATGTGGCCGAGGCCGATAAATGCGACTTTTGTCATTTCTGCTCCTTTTTGAGATTCGCCCTGACCCAAGTTTTGCTTTCGTTCAGGACTTGCTCTGGGTTAGTCGTTTTGAAAGCCCCAGTTCCTGAGCACCGAGGTTCGCGAAATAGGCTTCAACGTCTTCGTGCTTCACTTCGGCAAGCGATGCGGGAGACCAGCGGGGTTTTCGATCCTTGTCAATCACCTGGGCGCGAATTCCCTCGATCATTTCCGGATTCTGAATGAACCGGCAGGAGACCCGATAGTCCTGGTCGAGAACTTCTTCGAGGCTCTTCGCGCTCTTCGCCCGTCGAACCGACTCGAGGGCGACGCTCACTCCGATGGGCGACTTGGTGAGAATAACCTCGGCGGTTTCCCTTGCCCTCGGCACGGAAGAGTCCTGCAGTCTGGCCACGATCGTCGAGGCATCTGAACCCGCATAACACTCGTCAATCCAGCTGCGCTGCGCAAACAGCGGGGAGTCCGGAGGTGCGGTTTCTATCGCTGCGAGAGCGCTCTGCAGATCGGTGTGCTCGAGCGCCTCCGACAGAGCCGGGATCCAGTCACTGTGGATGTAGTGGTCGGCGAAGCCAAGAGCTATAGCGTCCGAACCGTTGCCCACCGCGCCGGTCATGGCCAGGTGCGTGCCGAGTTCGCCGGGGGCGCGGGAAAGCAGGAAGCTGCCTCCGACATCCGGAGCGAAGCCGATCCCGACCTCTGGCATTCCGAACTTGGTTCGCTCCGTGACTATCCGCACACTGCCGTGTGCGGAAACGCCGATTCCGCCGCCGAGGACGATTCCGTCCATCACCGCGATGTAGGGCTTGGGAAAGCTAGCGATTGCGGCGTTGAGTCGATACTCATCCCGCCAGAAGAGCCTGCTGCCATCTCCGCCCGCCAGGGCGTCGTGGTACATGCCGACGATGTCGCCGCCGGCGCAGAGTCCCCGATCTCCCGCCCCGGTAAGCAGGACCTTTTCGATCGAATCGTCTCTCGCCCAGCGGTCGAGAGCGGCAGCCATTAGGTTGACCATTTTCCTGGTCAGGGCGTTGAGCGCCCTCGGTCGATTGAGAATTATTCGACCGAGGCTCCCGGTCTGGCTGACCTGGACTTCTTCGTCCGCGGGCTCCATCTATCCTCCGGCCTATTTGCTTAGAAGGCTTCGGCCGACGATGAGTAGCATGACCTCATTTGCACCTTCGAGGATCCGGTGCACTCTCAGGTCGCGAGCTAATCGCTCCAGACCGTACTCCCTCAGATAACCGTAGCCCCCATGCAACTGGATGGCGGAGTCGACCACCCAATACCCCGCTTCGGTCGCAACCCGCTTCGCCATTGCGCAGAGCCGAATCTTGTCATCGTCCCCCGCGTCCAGAGCGGCAGCAGCCCTGCTCAGGAGAGTGCGGGCGGTCTCAAGCTGGGTGTCCATTTCCGCGAGGGTGAATAGCACCGATTGCTGGTCAACGAGCGGTCCGCCGAAAGCCTGCCTGCTCTTTACGTGCTCGACGGTCTGCTCAAGCGCCGCCTGGCCCGCGCCGATAGAGCAGGCTCCAATATTGAGGCGGCCGCCGTTGAGTCCGTTGAGCGCGATTGCGAAGCCTTCTCCCTCGGTAGCGAGAAGGTTTGCGGCCGGTACCCGGACATCCTCGAAAATAACCTGTCTGGTCGGCTGGGCGTGCCAGCCCATTTTCTTTTCAAGCAGGCCGAAGCTTAAACCTTTGGTTCCGTCTGGAACCAAAATTGCGCTGATTCCGTGGCTGCCTTTGCCGCCGGTTCTGGCCATGACAACGTAGATTGCGGAGCTTCCCGCCCCGGAAATGAATTGCTTCGTGCCGTTGATGACGTATTCGTCGCCTTCGCGCACTGCCGTGGTGCTGAGTGCGGCGGCATCCGATCCGGCGCCGGGTTCGGTGAGGCAATAGCTGCCGAGGTGTTCCATGGTTGCGAGCTTCGGAATCCATTCCTGCCGCTGGGTGTCGTTTCCGTAGTGGTCAATCATCCAGGCGACCATGTTGTGGATCGAGATGTAGGAGGCGATAGTGGGGTCTGCTTTGGCGAGCTCCTCGAAGATCAATACCGCGTCTGACCTGCTGAGGCCCGAGCCGCCGAGCTCCTCACTGCAGTACATGGCGCCCATGCCGAGCTCGCCGGCGTGTGCGAGGACTTCCAGTGGAAAGTGGCTGTTCTCGTCCCATTCGGCTGCCCTTAGGGCAAGTTCATCGGCGGCGAACTGCCGAACCATTTCGACCAGAGCTTTTTGGTCCTCGCTTATGGCGTACACGCGACCCCTTCAAAGTCGGACTGGGATTGTGTCCCGCCGACAACTTACAATTTAGTAGGACATCCAACTATATCGCGATGCTCCAATCGATCACGTTCGAGGTTCGAATCAATGGTGGAATGGTAGGCATGATGAAGATTGCAGTTCTCGTGAAGCAGGTACCGGATACCTGGAGCGACCGAAAGATCGACCCCGGAACCAAGAGGGTCGACCGCAGCAAAGATCAGGTCATCGACGAGATCAATGAAAAGGCTGTCGAAGTGGCCCTGCAGGTCAAAGAGGCTCAGGATGCCGAAGTCGTGGTCGTGACCATGGGACCCTCGAGCGCTCAGGACGGATTGCGCAAGATGCTCGCGATGGGTGCGGATTCAGGAATTCACATAGTGGATGACGCCTTCGGCGGTTCGGATGCGATGCAGACTTCGGCAGCCCTGGCCGCCGCGCTCAAAGACAAGGGCTTCGACCTCGTTGTTGCCGGCAATGAGTCGACGGATGGCCGCACGGCAGCGGTTCCGGCGATGCTCGCGGAGCGGCTCGGACTCGCTCAACTGACCTTCCTGCGCACCCTCGAGGTCAAGAACGGCGTAGCCACCGGCGAGCGCCTGCTGCCAAACGGGAACGCGACCGTGAGCGCCGCACTGCCGGCCCTGGTTTCGGTGACCGAGCAGATCGCCGAGGCCAGATACCCGAACTTCAAGGGGATTCTCGCGGCCAAGAAGAAGCCGATCGAATCGATCGCGCTCTCCGGTCTTGGAATCGATGCTTCACAGGCAGGAGGCGCGAACTCCTGGTCGGTCGTCGAAACCGTAACCCCGAAGCCGCCGCGCGAAGGCGGAACGATCATCAAGGATGACGGAACCGCAGGACAACAATTGGCCGACTACCTCGCCAAGGCGAATCTGATCTAGGGAGCAGCAAAATGACTCAGGTACTCGTATTGGTTGAGACTGCGGACGGCGCTCCGGTCGCGGCAACGGCAGAACAGTTCGCGGCGGCTGCAATCCTCGGCGAACCGGCGGCAGTAGTCGTAGGGAAGGACGCTTCGAAAGCGGCAGGTGCCCTCGGTAAGCTCGGCGCAGTCAAGGTTTACGCTGCCGACGGCGACTTCGACGCTCGGCTGGTTACTCCGCAGGTTGCTGCGCTCGCAGCGGCAGTAGAGGCAGCGAAACCGTCAGCGGTGATCGTCGGCTCCGGCCCGGATGCCCGCGAAGCAGGGGCGAGACTTGCGGTTCGAGTCGGTGGCGCTTACCAGAGCGACGTGATCGGCATCAGCAAGGACGCCCTGGTAACCCAGCAGGCCTTCGGTGGAGCCTTCACTGTGACCGCTTCCGGAAAGGGAGTGCAGGTGATCTCGCTGAGGGAGCACTCGATTGAAGGATCTGCTCCGGCTGCCGCCGGCGAACTTGTCAAGCTGGATATCTCCGGCGACTCGACCCCGTTCGCGAAGATCGAGTCGAAGCAGACCGAAGCAACCGCGAGCGAGCGGCCGAGCCTGCAGGCGGCCGACATTGTGGTCTCCGGCGGCCGCGGCCTCGGCTCGAAGGAAAAGTTCGCGCTAATGGAGGAGCTCGCCGACACTCTCGGTGCCGCCCTAGGCGCTTCGAGGGCAGCCGTAGACGCGGGTTATTGCGAGCACAATATGCAGGTCGGCCAGACCGGAACCACCGTCTCGCCGAACCTCTACATTGCGGTCGGAATCTCCGGCGCGATCCAGCACCTCGCCGGAATGCAAAGCTCCAAGACCATCGTGGCAATCAACAAGGACCCGAACGTTCCAATCTTCGACATTGCGGACTTTGGAATCGTCGGCGATCTGTTCCAGGTCGTGCCCCAGTTCATTGAGGCGGTCAAGGTGAGGAAGAACGGATGAGCTGGGCAGCGTTCAGATCCAGCAAGTGGTTCAGACTCGTCTGGATCATTCCGGCACTGCTGGTCGCGTTCGTTGCCGTCGTGCTGCTCGCGAACTGGCTGCGCGGCATCCCCGCGGTCGCTGACTTCATTGAACAGTATCCGGGCAGGGACCCGGCGAATGAGGCCGCGGAGCCCGGTTTTCCGGCCTGGCTCGCCTGGCAGCACGCGCTCAATGCCTTCCTGATCCTGTTCGTCATCAAGTCGGGACTACTAATCAGAACTACAAAGCGACCGGCCGCCTACTGGACCAGAAACAACACCGGTCTGCTTCGCACCAAGAACGAGCCGGTGCGAATCAGCCTCAACCACTGGTTCCACGTCGGAATCGACTCGCTGTGGCTGATCAACGGCGTCGTCTTCTATGTGCTGCTGTTCGTAAGCGGCCAGTGGGTGCGGATCGTCCCGAGAAGCTGGGAGGCATTCCCCCACGCGGTTTCGGTCGCGATCCAGTACGCCTCGCTCAACTGGCCGGCGGAGGCGGGCTGGGTAAACTACAACGCCCTTCAGGTCTTCGCCTACTTTGCAACCGTGTTCATCGCCGCACCGCTCGCGATCATCACCGGTCTCCGAATGACTCCGGGACTAGCCGAGCGCTGGAAGCCGCTTGAGCGGATCTACCCGGTGAACCTCGCGAGGCTCCTGCACTTCCCGATCATGATCTACTTCCTGCTGTTCATCTTCGTGCACGTGTTCCTCGTGCTCACCACCGGGGCAATCAACAACCTCAACCACATGTATGCGATCAGGAACGACGAATCCTGGCTCGGGCTGATTTGGTTCGGTGTCTCGATCGTGGTCATGGCTGTTGCCTGGGTGGCGCTGCGACCTTCGATCCTGTCGATGATCGCGGGCCTCGGCGGCAAGGTGCGCCGCTAGGTTCGCGAGTAGCATTGCACTTCTGCGCTAAAGGGAAGTGATGGGCGATTCAGATGCAGTTTCGATCGTTTGCCGCAATCGGGGACAGCTTTACCGAAGGGGTCGGTGATCCCCTCCCAGACGGCAGAGTGCGCGGCTGGGCGGATCTGGTAGCCATGGGCCTGGCCGCCGATGCTGCTAGTCGTGGCGAAGATTTCGGCTACGCCAACCTCGCAATCAGGGGAAGGCTGCTCGGGCCGATTGTTGACGAGCAGCTCGAACCTGCCATCAAACTCGCGCCGGAGCTGCTGAGCCTCAACGGCGGCGGAAACGACATCATGCGGCCGAAAGTGACGATCGAGTGGGTGGCTGCCGAGCTCGCTAGAGCAGCCGAGAAGGCGGTCGATGCCGGCATCCACGTCCTGCTGCTCAGCGGCGGCAACCCGACCAAACACATCCCCATGGGCAAGAAGTTCAAGGAGCGCGGGGATGCCCTCGCCGCAGAAGTGCTTAGGCAGGTTCCGCCCGGCGGTGTCACCTTCGTCGACAACTGGGCCGATGCCGAACTCACCGATCTGCGCTACTGGTCGGTCGACAAACTGCACCTGAATCCGCTCGGACATCGCAAAGTCGCAACCAACGTGCTCACCGCCCTCGGCGTGCCGGTTCCGGACTGGGGTGAGGAGCCACCCGAAATCAAGCGGCCGGGTAACGCCGCCTACTGGGCGAAGTTCGTCCTGCCCTGGATCGGCAGGCGACTGACCGGCAGGTCTTCCGGAGACGGCCGAAGCGCGAAGCGGCCGAGCTTGCTGCCGGTTGAGTTGAGCTAGCGAAGCGGAAAATTTTGCGCACTGCCATAGCCGATTCATAGAAAACTCAAAGGATCGGCACCTATCCATTTCTCATGACCAGAAAGCACGATTGGCCCTGGATAGTCGCAGCGGTTGCCGCCGCCAGCGTCCTCGCAATACTCCTTTGGGCTCTGTTCAGCTATCTCACCGTGTGGAGATTCGACTCGCAAACCGAGCCCACCGGGACTCCCAGCTCCGGCGCGACATCCGAACCCGCGAGTCAGGTCAGTCTTGAGGAGGGATCGCACGCATACACCATGCAGTGGGGCGGCCTGCAGCGCAGTTATCGGGTTTTCGTGCCACAGGGGCTAAGCGGACCGGCTCCGCTTGTGGTCATGCTTCACGGCGGTGGCGGCAGCGGGGCACACGCCGAAAAGGCGTACGGCTGGGATCAGCTTGCGGCCAGCCAGGGGTTCGTAGTTGCCTACCCGAGCGGCCTCGGCGCGGCGGTGAGCGCGTGGAACGTGGACGGCGGCGGCGACTCCGACCGCAATTGCTGCGGCCAGTCCGGTCGAACCGGAGTTGATGACGTCGGCTTCGTGCTCAACATGGTCAGGACGATCCAGGCCGACCTGCCGATAGACGCCAACCGGATTTTCGCAACCGGCATGAGCAACGGCGGGATCCTCAGCTACAGCCTCGCCTGCGAGTCTGACGTTTTCGCAGCAATCGGGCCGACCTCTGCAACCATGCTCGTCGACTGTCCGAACCCGAACCCGATATCGGTAATCCACATCCACGGACTGCTCGACACCTCGGTGCCGTTCGACGGAAGCAAAGGCGGAGGCATGGCCAGCATTGACGGTCCACCGATCGAGACTGTGATCTCTGCCTGGCGGAAAACCGACTCCTGTGCCGCACCCTCGGTCAGCACCGAAGGAGTCGTTACGACTTCAATCGCTCAGTGCGCAGACGGCAGGACAGTCGAACTGATCACGGTCGCGGATGCCGGACACAGCTGGCCGGGCACCCCACCATCCGAGCAACAGGGCTCGGCACCGACATCAAGCGCCCCGATCGAGTCGACCCAGGTCATTTGGCAGTTCTTCGCCTCACATCCGAAGGGCTGAGCGGAGAGTTTCGAAGGCGGGTTCGCGCGGGTCGAGGTAGCCGTAGTGGCCCTCGCCAGGAAGTTCGAGATAGTCGTGCGGAATCCCGGCCCTCTCAAGCGCAGCGCTAAGGCTGCGCGACTGCGAAACCGCTACCGCAGTGTCCTCGCTGCCATGGATGATGACCCGACGGGCGTGACCGGAGATGTTGCTGGTCAGTGCGGCATCCGCATAAATGGCCAGGTCCTCCTCGGGCCGCGCGCCGAGCCACTGGGCGATACCGCCTTCGTCCCAGTTTTCGCGGCTGGCCTCGGCAAGATCGCTCACCGGAGCAAGCAGTACCGCGAGGTCGATCTCGGGTCTGGACGCCATGATCTCGGCCAGATAGCCGCCTGCTGAATGGCCAAAGACCGTCACGGTCGAGGGGTGATAGAGCTCAAGCACTCTATCGAGCGCGAGGTCGAGATCGGCGAGGGTCGCCTCTCGGCCTTTGATGCCGCGCCGATACTCGAGGTTCACGACCGCGAATCCGTCCCCGGCAAGCTGCCTCGACATTGCGGTATGGAGGGAGCTGTCGTACTCCTGCAGAAAATAGCCGCCGTGGATGCCGATCACGATTTCGCGATAGCTGCCGGTTGCGCGACTCGCCCACAGGTCGAAGCACTGATCCGGATCATCTCCGTAGCGGACGGTCTCCAGCGGAGCCTGCGGCAAGTCGCGCCTTGAAGCATCCCGGGCCGCGAGCGCATTGAACCACTCGCCGAGATCATCCGGATCGCGCATTCAGTAATTATCCCGTTTGCGGGCCGAGTTACCCCGCCTCGGGGAGCAGGCCGAGCTCGATCAGGCTATCGGCGGTAGCCATGATCGCCTCCTCGTTCGACCGGGGCTTCCAGCCGAGCAGGCTCTTCGCCTTCTGGTTTGACACCTCGCGGTGATTGCCGAGTCTGCGGGCCATTTCCCGCAGCGAAGGGTCGGCTGCGGCTGCCACTCGCACCATCCAGTCCGGCAAGACTCGGGTGGGCACCTTTCGCGCTGCCGGGCCGAGGCGCTCCCGCAGAAGGGCGGCTATTTGCGGGATTGCGAGCATTCCGTCTGCGACCGCGAGGAAGCGCTCGCCGGCGGCTCGGGCCTCCGTCATCGCCCGCAAATGCAGGTCGGCGACATCGCGAACATCGACCAGGCCGAAAGTGATTTTCGGCAGTCCAGGCGCAGCGCCCTTTAGCAGCCTGAGTACCAGATCGATCGAGGTCGAAGTGTCCGGGCCGAGGGCCGGGCCGAGGATCCCCACCGGGTTCACGACCGCAAGCTCGAGACCGCTGCCTTCGCCTCGAACGTAGTCCCAGGCGGCACGCTCGGCGAGAGTCTTCGATTTAACGTATGCGCTCACCGGGCCGGTCGGATCGGTCCAGTCTTCTTCGGTGTAGGGCCTCGTGAGCACCTCGGTTCCATAGCCGACCGCGGCGAAAGAGGATGTGAGCACTACCCGTTTCACCCCCGCCTGCTTTGCTGCTCGCAGCACCCTAAGTGCACCGTCGCGTGCTGGCACGATGATTTCGTTCTCGTCCTTCGGGTCGCGCGCGGGGAAGGGGGATGCGATGTGGAGAATGTATTCGCAGCCGGCCGCGGCATCCGCCCATCCAGCGTCTTCGAGAAGATTTGCGGTCGCGAATTCAAGCTTGCCGCCGGGCTTCGCGCCTGCACGCTCGAGCATCGCGCGCACTTCGGGCTCACGATCAGGCGATCGGACGGTCGCGCGTACCCGGTAGCCCGCGTTCAGCAGGGCGAGAACGCAATGCCCGCCGAGGAAGCCAGAACCTCCGGTCACCAGAACCAGTTCATTGCTCATTTCGGCCCCTTCTTCAAAACGCCGATGCTCCTGAATCGAGGGTAAGACCTGCGGCTACCCGGCGTTAGCCCTGTTGTGCCATTTCGCCGCCAGCTCGTCTCTGCGCTCCTGCGGCATTTGCATCCAGCGGACCCCTGCAACGGCTCCTTCAAGAGCTAGGTACGAGTGAGTGCAGTCATGCAGTCCGGCGGCTTCAAGTCGAAGAGTCGCCTCGAACGGGCCGATTTCGATTAGTGAGTCGAGCGATTCGATGCCTACGTCTCGCAGGTGCCTGGCGAGAACCGGGCCGATGTTTACGGCATCCTCAAGTTTTGGCATTATTCGCGACCCCCGGCTCTAAACCCGCCTGGCTCGCGCGCTCTGCGGCATCAATTGCCGAGTTGGTCAGCCGGAACATGAAGAGCAGTATGCACAGCGTGCCAATCCCAGTAATCAAAAACACCGGGGTCAGTCCGAGGAACTGTCCGAGCACGCCTCCGATCGCTGCACCCAGCGGCATGGTTCCCCAGGAGAGCAGGCGGTAGCCGCTGTTGACCCGGCCGAGCAGTGAATCCGGCGTGATTCGCTGTCTCAGGGAGACCGCGACCACATTCCAGAGCACGATGCCGAAGCCGCCGACCATGAACGCGCCGCCGATTATGAACGGGTTCGTCGTGAAGGCGGGGGTAATCAGCAACAAGGTACCGGTGACGATTGCGAAGCTGAGCGAGAGCGATCGCCCGATCGCGAGTTCGATGTGCTCCGCCGCGAACGAGCCGAGCAGGCTGCCAATCGCGGAGGTAGTGAACAGAATGCCGACCTGCGCGTCGGTCAGCTTCATCGCCGAGGTCGGCCCGGCCGCGTAAAGCACGAAGATTGCGAACGCCGCGCTCGAGGTCAGATTGAACAGCCCGGTCATGAAGGCGAGAGTACGAAGCACGCGGTTTCGCCACAGGAAACGCAGCCCGACAATAATCTCCGAGCGCATGGATGCCGGGGCACTCCGCTCGACCTTAAAGTCGCCGCGAACCAGGAACAGCATCCCGACCGCGACCAGCCATAGCCCTGCCGGAGCGGCGAATGCGATGACCGCTCCGGCCGCAACGAGCAAACCGCCGAGCGGCGGTCCGGCAAACTGGTTAGCGGTCATCTCAACCGCATACAGCCGCCCATTAGCTCGCGAGAGCTGATCGCGACCGACGATCTGCGGCAGTATCGACTGCGCAGAGGTGTCGTAGAGCGTCTCTGAGACCCCGACCAACAGGGCTACAGCGTAGAGCACCCATATCGACTCGACCCCGAATAAAACAGATGCCGCTACCGCGCCGAGTAGCAACGCCCGCGCAATATTCGCCCCGAGCATGATCCTGCGCCGATCCAGCCGGTCCGCGATCGCCCCCGCCTGCAGCGCAAACATCAGCCACGGCAGGGATGCGACGAGACTGATCCCCGCGATGAGCACCGGCTCCTGCGTATATCGAATCGCAACCAGCGGCAACGCGAGCTTGAATACCCCGTCCGCGAGGTTCGATAATCCGGATGACGTGAGCAGTTTCCAGAAGTTTGCCCCGAGCGGAGTGCGGTCACGCTCCCCGGCAATCGAGCCTTCCGCAGCGGTCTCCTTCTTGTCCCTCGCAGCTGGAGATCCGTCCGAGGTTGAACTCTCAGCGTTCGGCACAGCAGCATCGCCGTCCGCCCCCGTTGCGCCCGACTCTGCCCCTTCACTCACTGTGACAGGCTACCTGATCTGCAATCGCCGAGCCCCCGCAGCGAACCGCCCCACACCCTTCGAGTACCGTATTCCACCAATCCCTCCGACGCCGCGGACTATTGTCAACGGCGCGGACGCTCTGGCATGCGCGGCGTTGACGACACACCGCGACGTTGGAGAAGAGGGGTGGGGTTAGTGCGGTGCTCCTGTTTGGGTGAAGCTACGCTTCGCCCAAACAGTCAACAAGCTCAATCGCCTCGGGAATCGAAGCAAGCTTCGATTCCTCTCGGCTCAATCGTCTGTGCTCGTGATGCGCCAAAGCTTTAGCTTTGTCGCATCACTCAACAAGCTCAATCGGTTCGGAAACCCAAGCAAGCTTGGGTTTCCGAACCTCAATCGCTTGTGCCCCTGGAGAGACTCGAACTCCCAACCGTTTCCTTAGGACGGAACTGCTCTTCCATTGAGCTACAGAGGCTGGCAGGTTGAGTTTAGTCGATTCAGCGCGAACCTCCGAGGCAGGTCGACTCAGAGCAGAGAGTGGTTTCTACGGAGCCTCGTTGACCAGAGGGCGAGCAGCAGTCCGAGCAGTAACACCCCGCCAGCCCCGAGCGGTATGTAAAGCGGAATACTCACTCCGGTTTCGGCGAGGCCAGCGATCTGGATTTGGTAGGCGCGGGTGGTGGTCGTGTAATCACCTGTCGCCGTGATGGTGAAGTTGAAGGTTCCCGAAACGGTCGGAGTGCCTGAAATCACTCCGGTGGCCGCATTTAGCAGCACTCCGGCTGGCAGGGCACCTGAAGCCAGTGCAAACGAGGTCGCGTTCTCAGAAGGTACCGTCATCGAGAAGAGACTGCCGAAACTGCCTGCGGCCGGAGCCGCCGACTCAAGCACAGTCAGTGCAACAACCGAGACCGTCTTGTCCCAGAGGTTGGCCACGTAAGCCCAGGCGCCATCCGGAGTTATCGCGACGGCAGAAGGTCCACCGCCAACTCCAAAGCTCCCGAGCGAAGTGCCCGTCGCTACGTCGATTGTTGTCACATCGTCTGAACTTTGATTTGTGACCAGAGCGATTTCGCCATTCGGCGAGAATGCGACCCCAATCGGAAAGTCGCCGACGGCAACCGTAGAGCTGACTGCCTGGGTCGATGTGTCAATGATGCTCACGGCATCCGCTCCGGAGCGGGTCACGTAGGCAACGCTCCCATCGGGCGAAATGGCAATACCGCCGGGCGTGCCAGTAACTGCGACAGTCGTCTCCAGTGCAAGCGTCGCGATGTCGTAAATCTTGACTGCTGCACCGCTGCGCAGCGCTACATAGAGATCCTGCCCGTCCGGAGTGACGGCCACCGCAATCGGCTGGCTGCCGGCGGCAAGAGTCGAAGTCACTGCGTGAGTCGACGTGTCAATGACCGATACCGTCGCGGCGTTGTAGTTGGCGACAAACACCTTTAAACCGTCAATGCTGAATGCCAGATCGACCGGCTGGGATCCGACCGCAATCGTGTTGGTGACCGCATTGGTTGCAGTAGAGATAACCGAAACCGTGTTACTCCCGCGATTGGAGACATAAACCGTTGAACCATCCGGACTGACTTTGATCCCAATCGGGTTGGTCCCAACCGTAATGGTCGCAGTGACAGTGTTGGTCGCCGTGCTAACAACGGATACGGATTTACTCAAGTTGTTGGCAATGTATGCGGTCGCTCCATCGGGCGAGATTGCAACGCCGGCGGGATAGCTCCCAACTCCGATAGTCGGCGGAATCGGCGCAGCCATCGCGGGAATCGCGGCCTGGGTAACAAAGGCAATCAGGATTGCGGCAACAAGAGCTACCGTCTTCGAAAATCGAGTCATCGGGGTTCCTCGCTCAAATTCGGGCTCAAATAGGCTAACTGAGTCTGGCGGGGCAGGCAACACCCTTGTTCTGGTGGCATGCCGCCAGTGACTAGGCAGCAACCGGCGCCAGATACTCGTCCCAGTCCGGTTGCGGCCGCTCGATACCGCGCACGAGCCAGGCGGTACCGTGCGGAGCCTGGGGGCGCGCCCGCAGGTGCCAGTGCATTTCGCTCGGCGTGCGATCGCCCTTCTCGTTGTTGCAGCGCAGGCAACAGGCGACGAGGTTCTCCCAGGTGTCCTTTCCACCGCGAGAGCGAGGCAGTACGTGATCGATCGTCGAAGCGCTCTTTCCGCAGTAGGCGCAGCGGTGCGCGTCGCGCCTGAGTACTCCGCGCCGACTAACCGGAACTGCACGGCCGGTTGGGATGCGGACGTAGCGAGTGAGCAAAATGACGGTGGGCCTGTCCAGATCCCCGATCGTGGTGTGAACCGGATGCTCGTAATCGGCGGCGATGACCGTCGCCTTTGCATTGAGCACGAGAATCATGGCTCGCTTGAATGAAACGACCGCGAGCGGCTCAAAGCCCGCATTCAAAACCAGAGTGCGCATTTGAATCCTTCCGAAGGGTCCTGGACGGCTTCCAGGAATTCGCTGTACTTGCGATTCAGAAGGTTTGGTGAGCCAAAAAAAGCACTGCCGATCCGACAGTGCTCAGTTTGCGCGGGTGCTCCGACAGGCGTACCCGCTGCTCAGCCGCACGAACAGCAGTGCGCGCTCATCCACGGTTTGGACGGTGCGACTACCGGTCATTCGGCTCTCCCAGGCTAAATAGCTCCAACTGAACTGCAAGGACAATTCAGGCTACCGCTCGGGCCCCAAGGTTCGCTGGAAAGGCGCGCCGAACCAAAGCGGCGCTGCGAGCGCAACTAGCGGGAGCAACCCGCAAGGCGAAATCGCCCTCAGCCCTTGAACTGTGAGGTTCCAACATAGATGTGCTGAGCGACTTCGGACGGCAATTCGAGGGACCCGCCGCCCTCCGCTTTCGCAAGAACGTAGTCGCCGGAAGCAGAGAAGCTTCCCTTGGCCCCTGGAACCAGACCGGCATCCCGCAATTGCTCAAGCAACTCGGGTTCGTACTGAACGGGCTCCCCCAGCCGCCGCACAACCGCGTTCACGGGACCAACGGCGCCGAGTACCAGATTGACGAGGTTTACGACTCCGTCGGAAAACTTGTTCGCAGTTTGCTGATCGCCCAGATCGCCGAGGCCCGGGATTGGATTCCCATAGGGCGAGTGGGTCGGATGTTCAAGCAGTTCGACGAGCCTGCGCTCAACCTGCTCGCTCATGACATGTTCCCAGCGGCAGGCCTCATCATGGACCAGCGCCCAGTCCAGGCCGATGACATCTGAAAGCAGCCTCTCGGCGAGACGGTGCTTTCGCATGACGTTCACCGCTTTGGCTCGGCCTTCCTCTGTAAGCCGCAAGTGCCGGTCGTCTTCGACCACGACGAGGCCGTCGCGCTCCATTCGACCAACCGTTTGCGAGACCGTGGGCCCTGAATGACCAAGCCTCTCGCTGATTCTGGCGCGAAGCGGAATGATGTTTTCCTCTTCAAGTTCGTAAATCGTGCGGAGATACATCTCGGTGGTGTCAATCAGATCCGCCATCGATGCCTCCCTCCCGATTCGCCTCAGGCAAGCCTAACCGCAACCGGTCCGCCACTTCGAAACCCCCTTCTGCCCGCCAATAGGATTGCTGCATGCCTCAGCCTCCGATTCCCGCCGAGATGCTTCCAGCCGACGGGCGATTTGGCTGCGGGCCGTCGAAGATTCGCCGGGAGCAACTGGACCACCTGATCAGGAACTCCGCACTGCTCGGGACTTCGCACCGACAGGCACCCGTTCGTAGCCTCGTCAGCCGAGTAAGAAGCGGTCTGGCAGAACTCTTCCGGGCACCGGAAGGCTGGGAGGTGCTGCTTGGCAATGGCGGCTCAACCGCATTCTGGGATGCCGCCGCTTTCGGTCTCATCGAGCGCCGCAGTCAGAATCTGGTTTTCGGGGAATTCGGGGCGAAATTCGCCGCAGCAGCATCCGCACCCTGGCTGACCGCACCGGACATCCGGAAGTCCGAGCCGGGCTCTCGGTGCGAAGCAGTCCCGACCGAGGGCATCGACGTTTACGCCTGGACCCACAATGAGACCTCCACAGGGGTCATGGCTCCGGTTCGTCGAGTGGTCGGAGACGAAGGCGCGCTCTGCGTGATCGACGCCACGAGCGCGGCCGGTGGAATCGCTTTCGATGCGACTGAGGCGGATGTCTACTACTTCGCCCCCCAAAAAAACTTCGCCTCAGACGGCGGGCTTTGGTTCGCGCTGTTCTCCCCCGCGGCGATCGAGCGCGTCGAGCGGATCGCCGCGAGCGACCGCTACATCCCCGAGTTCCTGAGCCTCAAGAACGCACTGGACAATTCCAGGCTCGACCAGACTTTGAACACGCCTGCGCTGACCACACTGCTGCTCATGGAGTCCCAAATCGACTGGATCAACTCGAACGGCGGACTCGACTGGGCCGATAAGAGAACGAGAACGTCGTCGGAAATTCTCTATAGCTGGGCAGAGCAAAAGCCCGGTGCGACCGCTTTTGTTGCTGACCCGCAGAGCCGCTCGCAGGTGGTCGTCACTATCGACTTCGACGAGTCGATCGACGCCGCCGCAATTTCCGCCGCACTGCGAGCCAACGGCATAGTCGACACCGAGCCTTACCGAAAACTCGGCCGCAATCAGCTTCGAATCGCAACCTTCACGAGCATCGACCCGCAGGACGTCGAGGCGCTGACCAATTGTCTCGACTTCGTAATCGATAGTCTGTAACCATGCGTTTGTGGCTCAAGGATTCTGAGCGGCGACCGGATCCCGAACCGGTGAAGACGGATGACCGCAAGGCTATGCTCGTCGGCCTGGTTCTCTGGCTACTCGCCCTCGTCGGGCTGCTTCTTTTTCTTGCCCCTCTGGTTTCGTCTGGGCTTCAGTGGTGGCTCTGGACTTGCGTCGTCGGGCTCGCGCTCGGGCTCATTGGGCTCGTTTTCACTCACCGCCAGCAAGGCTGAGGACTCGGGAACCTCCGGCTGCGGTTCACCCTCGACGGAGTCATCCAGCTCATCGATTTCGATCCCGTCGAAGTCCTCGTCGAACAGGTCGTCATCGTCGTGGTCGTCATCGTCGTGATCCTCTTCGGGGTCATCCTGATCTTCGGAATGACCCTCCGCTTCTTCCTCCGCTTCTTCCGCAGCGCCTTCCGCAGCAAGCAAAGCCTGGGCGGCTTCGTATTCGGCGAGCCGCTCGGACCAAGGCACCCAGTCAGGCGAAAGCAGCGCCCCGTCTCCGGGCGTTAGCGAAGTCTCGATCACCGAGGCGACTCCATCGACGTGAACCAGATCAACGGTCCAGCGCCAGCCGGGATAGCCGGCAAGCAGGCACTCGAAGTAGACGGTTAGCACGCCTTCGGTTTCGAAACTTCCACCGAGCGCGGCGCCGATCTGTGCAGAGTCCGCTATCTCCAGTAGTGCGGTCCGGGAAACTTCCAGATCGGAGTCGACGGGAATCCGGTTCTCAGGCATCCAGCTCTTCTGCGACCTTCCGCAGCATTGCCGCGATCTTTCGAGAGTGGCTCGACTCCGGGTAGCGTCCGCGCTTGAGGTTGGCTCCAAGGCCGTCGAGCATCTTGACCAGATCCTCGACAATGATTGCCATGTCATCCGCGGGCTTGCGGGTCAGCTTGGCGAGACTCGGAGTCTCAATCACTCGAACGGAAAGCGCCTGAGCTCCCTTCTTGCCGTCGGCGATTCCGAACTCGAGCTTCATTCCGCTACGGATCGTGACGCCGGCAGGAACGGCGGAGGCGTGCAAAAAGACTTCCTGGCCATCATCTGAATGGATGAAGCCGAAGCCCTTCTCCTCGTCGTAAAACTTGACCTTGCCGGTTGGCATGTCACTCCCTTTCTAAATCAAGGCGCAATTGCTCGCGAAGCCATTGCAACATCAAGCCTACGGGTAAATGTGCCCCGCGTATCCTAGAGAACGTGAGCAAGAAACAGCCAGAGCCGACGCAACCGATCAGGACTTCCGCGCTGGAGCGCTACCTCGCGATCGGGATCGTCGTGATAGTCGCCGCGAGCATCGTCTGCTTCTTCTCGGTGATCATCGCCACCTGGGCAGGGGCAGCAAACGATGACTCGTTCAGCCACGGAATCTGGCCGGCAGTGTTCGGAGTCCAGTACTACGGGCTGCCCGTGGCATTCATCATGCTCGTGATCCTGCTGGTTTCAAGCTCGGTCAGGCGATCTCGCGCAGCCAGATCTGAGCAGTAGTCCCGGCGCATTAGCCTCGGCGCTCAGGGGCTGTAGCGCAGCAGGATCCCGTCTTCCCCGGCGAGCGCGCTCTTGAGTTTCAGCCGAACCGGCTCTGGCAGCAGTCCGCTAACCAGTCTGAATGGCGTCCCCTGTTCAAGCCTGGGTGAGACCGTAAGGCAAAGCTCATCCACCGCGCCCGACCGGAGCATTGCACCGAAAAGCTGGGGTCCGCCCTCGCACAGGATGCTGTTCAAGCCCCTGGCTTCGAGCTCAAATCGCAGCCTTGTGAAGTCGACTTCGCTCCCCCCTGCGACTACGACATCCGCAACTCTCGAAAGTGCATCTCGGGCGTCTCCTGGGGAATTCGCGATGGTTATCACGATCGGCCGAACCGGCGCCTCGGTGAAGATTGAAGACTCGGGGTCCAGATCGAGTCTCCAGCTGACAATCGCGAATACCGGATGCCCTGGCAGTCCCCGCTCCCGCCTCCAGTTCGCAGACTCCTCGCTCACCATCATCGGCCCGTAGCCTTCATCGCGAACCGTTCCGGCGCCCACAAGAACCACATCGCACACTCGCCTGAGCAGTTCGAAGTAGCGCTTGTCCGCCTCTCCCGAAAGCCCTCCGGATCGGCCCTCGTGAGTGGTGGAGCCGTTGAGACTCATTACAAAGTTGACCCGCAATACTGACGAGTCGACGAGCAGGTCGCGAACCAGATCCTCGTCGCGGAGCACCGCTTGCTCTGAAGGAGCCGCGGCCGGCCAGATCCTGATTAGCTGAGCACTCATCCCATATTGTGAATCGTCCAGGCCGGTTCGCGCCAGCCGTAGATGGCTTCGACCATGTGAACGGCGGCTACGGTAGCGGGAACATCGTGCATTCGAACGATCCTCGCCCCTTCGAGAATGCAGAACACGGCCGCGGCCAGAGAGCCCTCAAGGCGCTCTCCCTGTTTTCTGCCGATCGCCTCTCCGACGAAATCCTTGTTGGATACCGCCGCAAGAGTCGGGTAGCCGAGGGCTACGACTTCGCGAAGCCGCCTGGTCAACTCAAGAGAGTGGAAAGTGTTCTTGTTTAGGTCGTGGCCGGGGTCGAGGATTATCCGCTCGTCGGGGACTCCCGCTTCGTGTGCTCGATTGACGCGGTCTTTGAGAAAGTCGATTACCTCAAGGACCACATCGCCGTATTCCGGTTTCGGCGGCTCGGCTCTCGGCGGGGACATGCTGTGGGTGAGCACGAGGGTGGCGCTGGACTTCGCCACCGTCGCAGCCATCTTTGGATCGAACAGTCCGCTCGTGTCGTTTATGACGCTTGCTCCGGCTTCGATTGAAGCTTTCGCGACGTTTGAGTTGAAGGTGTCGACTGAGATTACGACATCCGATTCGGCAGCGATCGCGGCGACCACCGGAACTACACGGTCGATTTCCTCCTGCTCGCCGACCACCGGACCGCGGCCGAAGGGAACTCCGCCGATATCGACCCAGTCCGCGCCGTCTTTCGCCGCCTTGAGTGCTGCGGCCACGGCCTTATCGAGAGCGTAGGTAGCGCCCTTGTCGAAAAACGAATCGGGAGTGCGATTGATTACCGCCATTACCGCCACTTCGCGATCGAAGTCGAAGCGGCGTGACCCGATCGTCCTTTGCAACTAGATCTCCTCCAGGGGCACCGAACTGTCGGTGAGCCTCGAGAGATCCACCACTTTTCCTTCGCGAATCAGCCTCTGCACCTGTTCGTTCACGTCCCAGATGTTGACGTTCATTCCCGCAACCACGCGCTGATCCTTGATCCAGAAAGCCATGAACTCCCTGGCGGCCTTGTCGCCGCGATAGACGATTTCCGCCCCCCTGGTCATCGGGCCGTAGCCTGAATACTCCATGCCGAGGTCGAACTGGTCGGTATAGAAGTACGGGATGTCCTCGAAGCTCTCGTTCTGGCCGAGCATTCCGCGAGCGGCAGCCGGGCCTTCGTTGAGGGCGTTTGCCCAGTGTTCGCTGCGCAGTCTCATGTTCGCGAGCGGGTGGAAGGCATTTGCAACGTCCCCCGCGGCGAAGATGTCCGGGTCGCTGGACTGCATGGCCTGGTCGGTGGCGATTCCGTTCTCGGTGATGATCCCCGCGTCATCGGCGAGCGCCACATTCGGAACAGCCCCAACTCCGATCAGCACCATATCGGCCGGGAAGACGGTACCGTCGTCCAGTTGCACTCCGGTCACCTTCCCGTGACTGCCGATAATCTTCTCGACGATTACCGAGGTGTGGAGTTTGACTCCCTTTTCGCGGTGGTAATCGGCAAACAGGGTTCCCATTTCGGTTCCGATTGCGTTGGCGAGCGGCACCGCGTCGCGCTCGAGAATCGTTACCTCGTTTCCGAGGTTGCGCGCTGTCGCTCCGACCTCCATTCCGATCCAGCCGGAGCCGATGAGCACGAGGTTCCTGCCTCCGCCAGCAAGCTCGCCGTGCAGCTTCTGCGAGTCGTCCAGGGTACGCAGGTAGTACACACCGCCAAGTTCAGCCCCATCGATAGTCAGAATCCGGGGGGATGAACCGGTTGCAAGCAGCAGCTTGTCGTAGTTGAGAGGACGGCCGCCAGAAATGGTGATTTCCTTGTCCTTCGAGTTCACCCCGAAGACCTTGGTTCCGGTCATGAGCTCGATCTGGTTCTGCGAGTACCACTCTTCCGGGTGGACGTAAACGGCATCCAGCCCGTCCGTTCCGCTCAGGTAGCCCTTTGAGAGCGGCGGCCTGATGTACGGGGCGTGCTGCTCTTTGCCGATTAGCTTGATCGCCCCGTCGAAGCCCTGTTTTCTGAGTTCCTCGGCCGCGGACACTCCTGCAAGCCCGCCGCCGACGATTATGAATTCTTTGCTGTTTGCCATCATCTTCTCCTTGAAAACTTCCTGAACCGCTCAGGCCGAGAGGTCGCCGAGAGCCGGCAGGAACCTGCGGCGCAGTGCATTGTCTTTGACCAGCGCGCCGGTGAAAGCTGAAGTGGTCGTTATTGAACCGGCAGCCTGGGCTCCCCTGAGGGTCATGCACAGGTGCTCGGCTTCGAGCACTACCCCGACGCCCCTCGGGTCGAGCTTCTCGTCGAGGTAGGCGGCGATCTGCTTCGTCAGTCGCTCCTGCACCTGCAGGTCGCGCGAGAACAGTTCGACCGCTCTGGCTAGCTTCGAAATCCCTACGATCCGATCCGCCGGAAGGTAGCCGACATGGGCAACTCCGCGGAACGGAAGCAAGTGGTGCTCGCAAAGCGAGTGAAACGGGATGTCCCGCACAAGCACGAGCTCGTCGTAGCCTTCATCGTTCGGGAACGTCGTCATGTTGAAGTCTCGCGGCGTGAGCATTTCTGCAAAGCTCGCGGCGACTCGACGCGGCGTCTCCGCAAGATGCTCGTCGGTAGCATCCCTGCCGAGGGCTGCGAGCAGCTCGGCTACCGCCGCCTCTGCTCTCTTGATCTGGATCCCCCCGTGGCCTTCTTCGACAGCGTGGATAGCCGCAATCGAAACCGGCTTCGGAACGCCGGATTCCTTTTCTCGCGATTGACTCATTGCCCCTCCGCATTCGACTTGCACAAGTTAACTTTAGATGCCTCAAAATTCTTTTGTCAAGATTCACTGTTTTAGATATATGCTGGAGGGGTGAATGAGCCGAGGAACGATCAAGTGGCGGCCGTAGCTGCAATCAGCGACCCACAGCGGCGAGCCCTTTTCGACTTCGTTTGCCGAAGTGAGGATGCGGTGAGTAGGGAGGATGCTTCCAGCGCACTGGGGATGCCGAGAAGCACCGCCGCCTTCCACCTCGACAGGCTCGCAGAGGAGGGAATGCTCGAGGTCGAGTTCCGTCGGTTGAGCGGCAGAACCGGTCCGGGGGCTGGGCGCCCCTCGAAGCTATATCGGCGTGCGGCGAGGGAGATCTCGGTCACCTTTCCCGCACGCCGATATGAGCTTGCAGGCGATCTTCTCGCGGCGGCGGTAGAAGAGTCAGACAGCACCGGCGAACCGGTGAGGGAAGTCCTCACCCGAGTTGCGGCCGATACCGGTCGCCGGATCGGCGAAGACTCTGGCGATCTCGATGCCGCTCTCGAGTCCTGCGGCTATGGTCCGAGATTCGAGGGCGGCGGAAAAGTTGTGCTCACAAACTGCCCGTTCCACCAGCTCGCCCGAAGCCACGCAGACATCATCTGCCACGCAAACTGCGCCCTGCTTGAAGGGATGGCCGAAGGAGCCGGCGAGGACCCATCAATGATTCGATTCGTCGCTCCAAACGGCGGTTGCTGCGTAGAAATCGCACGCGACGCGACCGAAGTCAGCGCAAGCTAGGCGGGTTGTACTGACCTTCCGTAGCACGCCCTAAACCGGCTGCACCAACTCGCCGCAGCGCCAGCAAGCCGCCGGCAATTCGGTTTCGATCATCGCACCGCACTCTGGGCAAACCTGGCCGAGCCAGCAGGCGGCATCGCCATTGGATTCAGCGCCGCCGGTTGAGTCGGAATACGCTTCGAGCCCGATGCCCTCTCGGGCTTCGGATCCTGTGCCTGAAACTTCCACCGCTCCAGTCTGCACCCGGTGGGCAATTGGCGGAATCGGCGTTTGCCCAGCTTCCGGTCGGGGAATCAACATGTATCGGGCATCCGACTCTCAGGAAACGCACAGTGAACATGCAGATACTGGGAGCATGAGCAACGGACCAAGAATCCTTATTGTCGACGATGAGCCCAACATCCGAGACCTTCTGACCACGAGCCTGCGCTTCGCGGGCTTCGCCGTTCGCGCAGTCGGCAATGGCGCGCAGACGATTTCCGCCGTACTAGAAGAAGAGCCCGACCTGATCATTCTTGACGTAATGCTTCCCGACATGAACGGCTTTGGAGTCACCAAGAGGCTGCGAGCCAGCGGCTACACCGCGCCGATTCTGTTCCTGACCGCCAAGGATGACACCGAAGACAAGATCACCGGTCTCACCGTAGGCGGCGACGACTACGTCACCAAGCCGTTCAGCCTCGACGAGATCGTCGCGCGAATCAAGGCGATTCTTCGCCGCACTATGCAGGGTGAAGAGGACGCGATCATTCGCGCCGGCGACCTCGTCATGGACCAGGACACCCACGAAGTCACCATTGGCGACACTTCGGTCGAACTCAGTCCCACCGAGTTCAAACTGCTGCGCTACCTCATGCTCAACCCGAATCGGGTGCTCAGCAAGGCGCAGATTCTCGACCACGTTTGGGAATATGACTTCAACGGGGATGCCGGAATCGTCGAGTCCTACATCTCCTACCTGCGCCGCAAGCTCGACCAGTACTCGGACGAGCCGGTCATCCAGACCAAGCGCGGCTTCGGCTACATGCTAAAGACCGCGAAGGTCTAGGACCCCACCGGCACAATCTCAGGCAATCGCGCTAGCCTTTTGACCTGATGCACGAGCAGCTTTCAAAGTGGTGGAGCCGCGTCTCTCTTCGTACGAAGACGACCGCGGTCACTGTGTTGTTGCTCACTCTCGGGCTGCTCGTTGCCGGAATCGGCACTATGACCGTGCTGCGCAACTACCTGGTCAATGAAGTCGATCGCAAAGTCTCCGAAACCGCGATCGACTTGAGGACTTTGGATCTCGGCATTCAGGAGACCTGCGAGCGGGCATCCGGGCCCAGTCAATACTTTGTTGCGATCGTTTCCTCCTCGGGAAACCTGCTTTGCACGAACCGTGGGTCTTCGCAGCCTCAGCCGCTCATGGATGGGGTGGACCTCGACTTCGTGAAGGCGCAGGGTGGTGCTCCGGTAACAATCTGGAACTCCGACCGGAGCAGGCAGTGGCGGATCGTTTCGGCCCCGTATCAGGACGACTCGACCGGTGCGATAGTAATCCTTTCGGTTGGGCTCGGCCTCACAGATATCAATGCCACGATCTCCCAATACACTGCGGTTTTTCTCGGATTCGGGCTTTCGGTAGTGATTCTGGGCGGCGCTCTCACTCGACTCCTCGTGACTGCAACCTTCACCCCTTTGCGTGAAGTCGAAGCAACTGCAGCCGCGATCGCCAACGGGGACTTCAGCCAGCGGCTCCCGGGAGCGACCCCGAACACCGAAGTCGGCCGGCTCAACCGCTCGCTCAACACCATGCTCAATCGAATCGACCGCGCGTTCGCCGATCGCGCCAAGACGATCGACCAGATGCGGCAGTTCGTCGGCGACGCAAGCCACGAGCTTCGAACTCCGCTCGTTACTGTCCGCGGTTATGCAGAGCTCTATCGGATGGGAGCCCTCCAGTCCTCTGAAGACATTGCTCAGGCAATGGACCGAATTGAAAAGGAAGCCGTCCGGATGGGCGAGCTGGTTCAGGACCTGCTGGTTCTGGCGAGACTCGACGAAGCAAAGCCCCTGCAGCTCGCTCCGGTCGATCTGGTTCCGCTCGCGAGGGATGCCGCCCTGGACGCCATGGCTTCGGCGCCTGACCGCGCGGTGACCGTTATCGTCGCCGCTCCGGATTCTCTGCCTCTGCCTCCTCCCGCGGAACCGGCACATTCGAAGCGGAAGAACGCGGGGAACGGCAAGCAGGTTCCGACCACTACCGGGCCGATCGCATTCGCCGGTGCAACTATTTCCAGGCTCAGATCCCGCAGGGCCAGGGCAATGCCCCAGGTCGTGCAGCCCGGAACCCAGCCCGAGCCCGAGCTCGAGGTTCCTGCCGTAGTCCTGGCCGAGGAAAACAAGATCCGGCAGGTGATTACAAACCTGCTCGGCAATGCGATGCGCTTCACCCCGAAAGGCAGTCCGCTCGAACTCGTCGTGCATGTGGATCCTGCCAGGGGGCTGGGACTGCTGGATGTCGTCGATCATGGCGAGGGCATCCCGCCTCAGATTCGCGACAAGATCTTCCAGAGGTTCTGGCGGGCCGACAACTCCCGAACGAGGCAAACCGGCGGTACCGGCCTCGGGCTCGCGATCGTTTCCGGAATCATTGCCGCACACAAGGGGAACGTGGAAGTGCTTGAGACCGCTGGCGGCGGTGCAACTTTCAGAATCTCGCTTCCGCTCCTCAACAGCGGCACAGCTTACTGATTTTCAACAGGCGAGCCCTTTTGCCTGCTACAGGCGTCTCGATTCTTTCTAGCCTTCCTCACACCAAACAGAAAGGCTCAGCCATGACCAGATTTCAAGTCGACAGCGAGGCGGTACTCGGAGCCCATGGAGCCATTCAGGCGACCATGTCGCGAATCGAAGCCGAAGCAAGCCAGCTCAAGTCCCAGCTAACCGACCTGCAGTCCAGCTGGAGCGGTCCGGCCGCGACCGCCTTCCAGTCAGTAGTGCTTGAGTGGACGGCAACCCAGCAGCGGGTAGAGCAGTCCCTTTCGACAATCGGCCAGGCGCTCGGTCAGGCTGGCCGCTACTACACCGAAGTCGAAGTCGCCAACGCTCGCATGTTCGCGATCTAGTCGGGCTGGAAGATTGCTTAAAAGACTAAGGGCGGCCCCTTTCGGGGCCGCCCTCGCGTTTCGGCTTGAACCTTAGAAGTCCATTCCGCCCGACGGGTCGCCCATCGGAGCAGCAGGAGCCTTCTCCGGCTTGTCCGCGACTACAGCTTCGGTAGTCAGGAACAGTCCGGCGATGGATGCCGCGTTCTGCAGAGCAGAGCGGGTCACCTTCACCGGGTCGTTGATTCCGGCAGCAAGCATGTCGCCGTACTCGCCGGTCTGGGCGTTGAGGCCCTGACCAGCCGGAAGGCTGCGGACCTTCTCCACGACGACGCCCGGCTCGAGACCGGCGTTGAGCGCGATCTGCTTGAGCGGGGCATCCACGGCTACGCGCACGATGTTCGCACCGGTTGCCTCGTCGCCGGAGAGAGCCTTTAGGGCCTTTCCGTCGAACGCGGTAGCACCGGCCTGAATTAGGGCCACGCCACCACCGGCGACGATTCCCTCTTCAACAGCGGCCTTTGCGTTACGGACTGCGTCCTCGATGCGGTGCTTGCGCTCCTTGAGTTCAACTTCGGTGGCAGCACCCGCCTTGATGACTGCTACACCGCCGGCGAGCTTGGCGAGGCGCTCCTGGAGCTTCTCGCGGTCGTAGTCGCTATCGGTGTTCTCGATCTCCTGGCGGATCTGCTTGACCCGGCCGGCGATTGCGTCGGCAGCTCCGGCGCCCTCAACGATCGTGGTCTCATCCTTGGTGACGATTACCTTGCGAGCCTGGCCGAGCAGGTCGAGGGTCGCGTTCTCGAGCTTGAGTCCGACCTCTTCGCTGATGACCTGACCACCGGTGAGTGTAGCGATGTCCTGCAGCTGAGCCTTGCGGCGGTCACCGAAACCGGGGGCCTTGACGGCAACCGACTTGAAGATTCCGCGGATCTTGTTGACCACGAGAGTCGCAAGAGCCTCGCCGTCGACGTCCTCGGCGATGATGAGCAGCTGCTTGCCGCTCTGGATCACCTTGTCGACGATCGGGAGCAGGTCCTTGATGCTCGAGATCTTCGAGTTGACGATGAGAATGTACGGGTCCTCGAATACCGTCTCCTGACGGTCGGGGTCGGTGACGAAGTACGCCGAAAGGAAGCCCTTGTCGAAGCGCATTCCCTCGGTGAGCTCGAGCTCGGTGCCGAAGGTGTTCGACTCCTCAACGGTGACGACTCCCTCCTTGCCGACCTTGTCGATCGCCTCTGCGATCAGCGCGCCGATCTCGGTGTCGCCGGCAGAAATGGATGCCGTGGCAGCGATCTCTTCCTTGGTCTCGATCTCCTTGGCGCCGGAAACGAGAGAAGCGATCACCTCGTTCACGGCCTTTTCGATTCCGCGCTTGAGCGCGATCGGGTCGGCTCCTGCGGCTACGTTGCGCAGCCCCTCGCGAACGAGGGCCTGGGCGAGGACGACAGAGGTCGTGGTTCCGTCTCCGGCCACATCATCCGTCTTCTTCGCTACCTCTTTGACCAGCTCGGCGCCGATCTTCTCGTATGGGTCTTCGAGCTCGATCTCCTTGGCGATGGAGACTCCATCGTTGGTGATCGTCGGGGCGCCCCACTTCTTCTCGAGGACCACGTTGCGGCCGCGAGGGCCAAGCGTCACCCGAACTGCATCAGCCAGGGTGTTGAGCCCGCGCTCCAGGCCACGACGGGCCTCTTCGTTAAAAGCAATGATTTTTGCCATGTGTGTGTCTCGTCCCTCCCGGACGTCGTGAACAAACAGCTTTGGCACTCAGACTATGAGAGTGCTAAACAATTCTGGCACTCAACGGCATAGAGTGCAAGCCGTGCGCTTGCACTCTTGAGACACCGCGTGCAAGCCGTGCGCTTGCACTCTTGAGACACCGTGTGCAAGCCGTGCGCTTGCGCTCTTGAGACACCGTGTGCAAGCCGTGCGCTTGCGCTCTTGAGACACCGTGTGCAAGCCGTGCGCTTGCGCTCTTGAGACACCGTGTGCAAGCCGTGCGCTTGCGCTCTTGCGTTCCGTTCCGCTTTAAGGCGCGGGGCTCGCGACCGGCTTGTAGTCCGCACCAATGACTACCGTGAGCGGTGCCCCGGTGAAGTCGGTCGACAGCCGCACTTCTCCCACTTGCAGCGCTTGTACGAGTCCTCTCGCGGCTCCTTCGTAGCTCGGGTCCGAGTAGTAGACGATGGTCTTGTCAATGTCGTTGTCAGAAGCATTGGCTCTGCTGCCAACCCCGATTGCCGCCCCTTCCCAGCCCTGTGCGACGAGCAGGTCCCCTACCTGATTGGCGAGACCTACTGTGGGCGTGCCGTTCAGGACGGAAATCGGCACTTCGGGCGCAATGGTCGGTTCTGCGGTCGGCTCCTGAGTTGGAGTCGGTGTTTCTTCTTCCGGAGCCTGGAAAAACGGCAAGTCGAAATTAATGCTGCTGTCGATTGCAGCCAGGCCGACGAGTCCTCCGAAGGTAAGAAGAATGGTGGCGAAAGCGGCCCAGCCGAAAGCCACCCAGCCGCGACCTTTCTTCTTTGGGGCACGGTGCGCACCGGTCCTCTGCAGGTCGGTCGGAATCTCATCGAACCTGTCTTTGGGATATTCGGCCATCAATCTCTCGATCTGGTTTCTCCGCGCAATTGCACCGAGTTTGAAGTGCGAAACGAGAATCTCGCTCTCATCCTGCTCTCGCGAATCCTTTGCAGTCTCCTGACCAGCAATGGATCGTACGCAAGCGCAGCGGGGGAATCGATCACGAGATTCAGTACCTGATAGTACCTTGCCGGAGTCATTCCAAACTGAGTTAAGACTGCATTGTCTTTTGCAGCCCTGTCGGATCCGTAATCACGCTCAAAATCAAGGATTCGAACCTCAAGCTCTGTCAGTGCGAGCTTTCCATTCGGGTCCGGTGGAACAGGGGCGGTTTGCAACTTCTCCCCTTTCCGGTGCACGAACGGATTTCAAACCCGAGGCAGCGACTCGAGTGAATCTATACCGAGCTTAAGCGGAACCGGTAACACTCCTCTGCAGACCGGCCGAGGCATCCTTCAGGCTGATTCCGCGAATAAGCAGCCAAAGTGAGATACCCAGTTCTGCCGCGAGGCTGATTACGGTCAGCGGGATTGTTATCAGCGGGTGAGTAGGAATGACGAGTGCCTCAAGGAACCAGAACGTCACGGCTACCCCGTCTGCGAACAGCAGCGCCGATACGAAAGCGATCGTAAGACCGATGCGAAAACCGAGGCCGCCTGCTGCAATCGAAGCCTGCATGTCTGCGGCGCTGCCGAGGCCAATCCCGCCGAGTACGTTGGCGACGACCGAAGTCACGATGAAACCAAGGTAGGCGGCGCCGGTTAATCGGGCTACGAGCATTATTGAAGCGCGGTGAGTGGCGTCCTGAGACATGCGCAAGCATCCTTTCGTGCTGAATTGAAAAATTGGTGTACGGTGTACGCCTTTCAAGTGAATAAGCTAGACGTACCACCCAGATCTGTCAAGTTCGCTCGAAGGGATCCGATGGCAGGGTCAGGACAAGTCCGTCGCCCGCGGCTAAACCGTCACCTCGTGCTGACCGAGGCAGTGGCCTTCGCGGATGCCAACGGGGTCGGCGCGCTGAGCATGCGGCGGCTCGCTCAGCAACTGGGGGTCGCTCCCATGGCCCTCTACAAGCACGTGACCAGCAAGGACGACATGCTTGACGGGATGCTCGCCCTTCTGCTCGAGGATGTCAGGGAGACTCCTTCGACCGGCCAGTGGCGTGAGGACCTGAGACGGCGCATTCTCGCCACTCGCAGCGCATTGATCGAGCATCCCTGGTCGCAGGAGGTTCTAAGCAGCAGGCGGCAGATGACCGCGGCGATGCTCGATCACCTAGACGGTCTGGTTGGCGCTATGCTTCAGGGCGGCCTGCCAGTCGATCTGACTCACCACACCATGCACGTGCTCGGCAATCGGATGTGGGGGTTCAATCCCGAGCTGTTCGCTGCAACTCCCGCCTCCGATCCGAGTTTTGAGGTGCAGCGCTCGGCCCTCCCGCTACGCCATCGGCATCTGGCCGAAATCGCAGCCGGCGTCGATCACGGCGCGATCGGGGTTGAGACCTCACGAATGCATGACGATTTCGAGTTCAACTTCGCACTGAACCTCATCCTCGACGGTATCGAGGAATTCCGAAACGCCGACTAGCGCTTCTCGGCGAGTAACGGTCCCTTGCCTAAAGCCAATCTACGAACTGTCCGTGCGGCCCGACTCTGGCCAGAGGTTCTCCGTCCATAGAGAGGGTGAACTGCCCCGGCTTCGGCTTCCGGAGCTTCGCATCGACTTCTGGAAGCACATTCAGCGCATCCAGCGAAATCCAGCTTGCCCCGCTCGACCGGATCGCCTCTACGAGCTCCATCCTCTTGAGATAAGGCAAATAGACCAGCACAGCCGGCGTCAACACGACCTTTCTTAGGCCCCGGGGCGCGTCGGCACTCAAGGTCTGCAGTCCTTCGAGGGCGGTCGCCTCGATTATTCGAGGCGGATCCCTTCTGGCCAGTTCCATCGCTGCCTGCACCCGCTCAAGACGCTCCTCCTGCTCGGGCCAGATGAGCGTTTCCAGCCAGCGGACATCTTCAGGATTGAGCACGCTCAAAGGGTTCAAGTCCGCACCCGCCCGCCATTGCACGTTCGGCATCCGCCTGAGGAATGGAACTGCGCCCGAGAACTCACTTTCGATCTTCACGAGTGACGGGCCGTCCTCCGGGTGCAGCCAGTGGTTCGTGAATCGATAGCTGTACCGATCCGGAATCAGGCACAGCCCCGCACTGGCCCCGAGCTCGATCAACGCTATTGGCTCATCGATCAATCCCAGGGCCGGCAATAGGGCCGCACACCGTCTGGGCTCATTGGTCTGAGTGGACCGCTGAATCGCCTGCCCGGCGATTCTGTTCCAGTTTTCGATCAGCCAGACCCTGAGTGAGTTATAGCTTTCGAGGGGGGCGCCGAGCACTCTCGACACCGCGAAAATGAGGTTCGGCTGCCGCTTTTGAAGGGGCAAGGTCTCGATCAAGTCCAGGACGTCGCGGTCGCCCGAAATGCCGAGGGCCCAGTTGGCAAACAGCTCGCTTTGACCCTTGCATTCGACTTCAGCAAAGTTCCGGTACCAGTCGGCGGTGTCTTTCTCCATCGGCTCCCGATTCGATATTGCTAACCCAGATTACGGCGGCGAAGGAACATCCTCCGGAGGTTGGCGGTTGAATTGGTTAGCAATCGAATTCGGAAGGGAATCGGCATGGACTACCCACACAACCTCACAGAAGACCAATGGCGCGAGAAGCTCAGCCCGGAGGAATACGAGGTTCTGCGGCAAGCCGGTACCGAGCGGCCCTGGACTGGCGAGTTGCTCGATGAACACCGGGAGGGCGTCTACAGTTGCCGGGCCTGCGGTGCGGAGCTTTTCAGAAGCACGGCGAAGTTCGATTCGCACTGCGGCTGGCCGAGCTTTTACACGCCAAGCGAGAAGGATGCCGTGGTCCTGCTCAAGGACACGACCCTCGGCATGCAGAGAGTCGAAGTTCGCTGTTCAAACTGCGGCTCTCACCTCGGCCACGTTTTCGACGATGCACCACAAACTCCCACCGGAGACCGCTACTGCATGAATTCGGTCTCGCTCAGCTTCCAACCTAAGTCGTCCTGAATCACAGGCTCACCCTATTAGCATTGGGTGAGTCGCCTCCTTAGCTCAGTTGGTCAGAGCACCGCTCTTGTAAAGCGGGGGTCGTCGGTTCGAATCCGACAGGGGGCTCTATTACGGAGTTGGCGTTGGCGACGGGCTGGGCGAAGGCTGGGTCTTGTCCGAATAGTTGGATCCGAGCACCTGGATCAGGAACGACGAGAACTCCTGCGGGTCAAAGGCTCCTGTGCTCGGGTTCACCGTGTACTGGTACAGCTGCCCATTCACATAGATAGTCGGGGTCCCCTTTTGTGCCGGCTGGGTCGCCACTCCCGGGATCGGGTTGAAGGAGAATCGATCGGTTGCACTGCCGACCCAGCTCGCAAACTCCTGCGACTTAATGCAGCTGGTGATTTCCTTGAGATGGTCGACTCCTACCTGCTTGGCAAAGCCGATTAGGGTGTCGTCGTCCAGACCGGCAGTGTTCTCCTCCGGCTGGTTCTCAAACAGGATTGCGCTAAAGTCAAAGGCTTTATCAGGCGAGTAGTTAGCGACACAGGCCAGCGCATTCGCTGCTCTGGTTGAGTACTTGGTCCCCATCGACAACCGATCCAGAATGGCTACCGGGTGAATTTCCAGAGTTGCAGCGCCATCCGACACCAGCTGCTTGATTTGCGCGGCATTCGCAGCTTCAAATCCACCGCAATAAGGGCACATGTAATCGACATAGACCCGGATGTCCAGGACATCGGAACTCGCATTCGACGCCGAGGGGACCGGCTCCTTGTCAGGCATCAGCGATCCGGTGCGCTCGGTCTGGAACCCCTGACCGATCTTCACCCCGTCGCTGAGCATGTTGAGCGGGCCAGGCGCCGGCGGCTTGATGGCAGTGGAGATAACCACAGCGACCACAGCGACGACTGCCAGGACCACCACGATGAGGCTGCCCTGAAGAATGAACTTGTTGCGCCGTTCCTTCTTGCGCTGCTCTTCCCTGAGTTTGCGCGCCTTTTCACGAGCGGCATCGCGCTTCTCGTTCTTGCTCGGACGGGGATTACTAGTGCTCACATCGAACCTCATTCGAAACCATTTGGTGGGGTGCTCACCGATTCAAGATGCTAACCCGCAGAATCTGAGAATCCGCAGTAAAGCACCTGAACCAGCCTACCGATTCGAGGCGCGTTCGGCTTCCGCGCCGCTTGACTTGGTGCCATAATGGCGGAATCGCGGTGGCAGTTGCTTCCGCGAATCCATTCACTACGGATCGTCCGGCACGTACCTGCCGGTGAAGGAGAAGTACAACCATGGCGTCTGTCACTTTTGACCATGCTACGAGAATCTATCCGGGACAATCCCGACCCGCAGTCGACAAGCTGGATTTGAAAGTTGAGGATGGTGAGTTCCTGGTTCTGGTCGGCCCGTCCGGCTGCGGGAAGTCCACCTCGCTTCGAATGCTCGCCGGTCTCGAAGAAATCAACGAAGGCCGAATTCTCATCGGCGACCGCGACGTAACCGACGTTCCGCCAAAAGACCGCGACATCGCAATGGTCTTCCAGAACTACGCCCTCTACCCGCACATGACGGTTGCCGAAAACATGGGCTTCGCCCTCAAGATCGCCGGAGTCAGCAAGGAAGAGCGCGCGCAGCGGGTCCTCGAAGCCGCGAAACTGCTTGACTTGGAGGACTACCTGGGCCGCAAGCCCAAGGCCCTCTCCGGCGGCCAGCGCCAGAGAGTCGCAATGGGCCGTGCAATCGTCCGCAGCCCGCAGGTGTTCCTTATGGACGAGCCGCTTTCGAACCTGGACGCGAAGCTGCGCGTTCAGACCAGAACCCAGATCGCCTCCCTTACCAGGCGCCTGGGGGTCACTACGGTTTACGTCACGCACGACCAGATCGAGGCTCTCACCATGGGTGATCGAATTGCGGTACTAAAGGACGGACTGCTCCAGCAGGTGGGAACCCCGAGGGAGCTGTATGCAAACCCGACCAATATCTTCGTCGCGGGCTTCATCGGATCCCCTGCCATGAACCTCTTCGGATCGAAGCTCGCAGAAGGCGGAGTGCAGTTCGGAACGGATGTCACAAAGCTCGACCGCGAAACGGTTGCGGCCGCAAAGGGTAAGAACGTCACGATCGGTGTTCGCCCGGAGGACATCATCGTTTCGAACAGCGGAAAAGGCATCGAAGTCGAGGTCGACATAGTCGAAGAGCTCGGTGCCGACGGCTACCTCTACGGTTCGGCGAAAGTGGACGGGCAGAAGATCGAGATCGTTGCGAGGGTGGACGGCAGAAACCACCCGAAGGCCAAGGACAAGGTCATCATCACTCCCAAGCCGGAGCACGTTCACGTTTTCGATACAGAAACCGGGGAGCGGCTCAGCAAGACGGCGGTCGAAGTCGGGAACTAGGGATCCTGAACTGGAGGTGAAGCGGCGGTGAGCGGTTCACTGAACATCACAGCCGCGATCACCGACCCAGCCCTGCTCGACCTGCCCTGGGAGCTTCCCCTCGAACTCTGGCCGGAAGAGACCATCGCGGCACTGCCAAAGGGAATCTCGCGGCACCTGGTTCGATTCGTGCAGCTCGGCGGCTACGTCGTCGCGATCAAGGAAACCTCCCCGGAACTGGCCAGGCGCGAATACGAGCTGCTCAGAACCCTGCAGCGGCTCGAAGTTCCGTGCGTTGAGCCGGTCGCGGTAATCGACAATCGAGTGGATGCCGATGGCAACCAGCTCGAGTCGATGCTCGTGACCCGGCACTTGAAATTCTCTCTGCCCTACCGAGCCCTGTACTCGCAGGCGCTGCGGCCGGAAACCGCCACCAGGCTGATTGATGCCCTCGCCGTGCTGCTAGTGCGGCTGCACATAGTGGGCTTCTTCTGGGGAGACGTATCTCTTTCCAATACCCTCTTCCGTCGCGACGCGGGGGCCTTTGCCGCCTACCTCGTGGATGCCGAAACCGGTCGACTTCAGCCTCCGCTTTCGGACGGCCAGAGAGAGCACGACCTTGAAATCGCAAGGGTCAACATTGCCGGCGAGCTCCTGGACCTTGCCGCAGGCGGCCGGCTCGAGGAGTCGATTGATCCGATCGAAGTGAGCAACGGCATCCTCGATGCCTATCGCACCCTGTGGAAGGAACTGACCGGAACCGAGTCCTTCGATTCTGCAGAGCGCTGGAGAATTGCGGAGCGAGTCGAGAGGCTCAACACCCTCGGCTTCGACATCGAAGAACTCACCATCCTTTCGGATGCCGAAGGAAGCCGAGTGCGAATTCAGCCGAAGGTAGTCGACGCCGGGCACCACCAGCGAAGACTGCTCAGGCTCACCGGTCTGGATGCGGAAGAAAACCAGGCCAGGAGGCTGCTCAACGATCTCGACGCCTATGCCGCCACCAACCATCCGGGAAACTACGACGAAGAAGCTGTAGCGCACGAGTGGATGAGCACGGTTTTCGAGCCGGTCATCCGGGCCATTCCACGAGAACTCAAGGGAAAGCTCGATCCAGCAGAGGTCTTCCACCAAATGCTCGATCACCGCTGGTTCCGCTCTCAAAACGAGAATCGCGAAGTGCCACTCGCCGAGGCGGTGTCTTCTTACATAGACAACGTGCTCAGGCACCGCAGAGACGAAGCCACCGTGATCGATCCGCCCACCGGCGCCTACACTCTCCCGATCGACGTCATCGACGACTGGCGCGACCGAGTGTGAACTACCACGACTGAATGCGCTCTAGCCCAGGAGCCTTTCGAGCCCCCTTCCGGGCGCGTGCTCGAAGATCAGATTGGTCTCGGTGTTAGCCACAGCCGGATGCGAAGCCAGGTGCTCAAGAACGAAGTCCCTCAACTCGATTGAGTTTCTCGCTGCCACATGGAGCAGAAAATCATCGGCTCCGGCCATGTGGTAGAGGTCTATGACTCCAGGCCAGCCCGGCGCCTCGCGCCTGAAATTCTCAACATCTTCCCTGACTATCGAAACCAGCCGCACCGAAATAAGCGCCTGAACGGTCATTCCAAGCGCCATGAGATCCAGGTCGACGTGGGTGCCCTGAATTACCTTCTCGCTTTGCAGGCGCTTGAGCCGCAGCGAAACCGTGGACTCCGCTACTCCGGTTGCCGATGCGAGGGCTGCGCCCGAGCTTCTCGCATTCGAAATCAATGCCCGCAGGATTCTGCGATCGAGGTCGTCCATACGGCAAGAATTTCGCAGAATGTACGGTCCTGTCCAGTTCTTAGCGAAGATTCTTTCGGATAACTTGCGGCAAGTCGCGGATTCTGATTCTGTCAAGCTATGGACGCTTCGAAGCAGCATTTTGAAACCCGCGCGGTACACGGCGGAATGGAAGGCCTTGAAGAGGCCGGTTCCCACGTACCGCCAATTGACCTCTCAACCACCAACCCTCTTCCGAGCATTCAAATCGGCGGCGAGTCCTACGACCAGATGGCTTCCGGTGGTTCGATTCTGCCCGGCCAGTCAGCCGTTTACCAGCGACTCTGGCAGCCTGGAGTCGCCCGATTCGAAGAGAGCCTCTCCGGTCTGGAAGGCTCGGAGGCTTCGGTGGCCTTCGCGAGCGGAATGGCGGCCCTCGCGGCGACCATTATCGCAATGGTCAATGAGAAGAAGACCCACGTAGTCGGGCTGCGCCCGCTCTACGGCGGCACCGATCACGTTCTGGACAACGGAGTCCTCGGCACGACGGTCAGCTGGGTTCACTCGGTGGAAGAGATCTCGGGCGCGATCACCGCAGACACCGGACTGGTCATGATCGAGACCCCTGCCAACCCGACCCTCGAGCTCGTAGACATCGCCGCGGCGGTCAAGGCGGCCGGGTCGGTGCCGGTCATGGTCGACAACACCTTCGCCACTCCAGTACTTCAGCGCCCGATCGAACTCGGAGCGACGCTCGTTCTGCACAGCGCAACCAAGTACATCGGCGGGCACGGCGACGTAATGGGCGGCGTCATTTGCGGCAGCAACGAGTGGATCGGAAGAATCCGGCACATCCGGGCTCTCACCGGAGGGCTTCTGCACCCATTCGCCGCCTACCTTCTGCACCGCGGACTTCGCACCATGCCGCTTAGGGTCCGTGCCCAGCAGGAAACGGCAAACGAACTCGCCCACAGGCTCAGCTCGCACCCGGCACTTGCGAGAGTGCTCTACCCGGGACTCGAGGGTTGCGACCCGCAGGGGCTCATCGGAACCCAAATGGCGGGCCCCGGCTCGATGCTCTCGATCGACCTCAAGGACGGATACAACGCCGCTGCGAAGTTCACCGAGTCGCTCAAGCTCATCAGCCACGCGGTTTCTCTCGGCGGAGTGGACACTCTCGCCCAGCATCCGGCATCGCTTACCCACAGGCCGGTGGCAGCGGAGGCAAAGCCGGGCGCAGGCGTCGTGCGGATTTCGATCGGGCTCGAGCACGTAGATGACATCTACGACGACATCATGCAGGCTTTAAAGGCCTAGAAAGTCGCTCGACCGAGCTTCCAGTAACCGCTGAAGATTACATTCGTCTTCGGCACTCCTCGTTCGCTCACCAGGAACATTCTGACCCCGGTGGCGATCGAGGATTCGCCGACCGAGAAGGCGGCGAGGTGATCTGCGGTCAGATCCAGCCGCGAAAGCTCCGGCATGAGGGTGCTGCCCGGGTTCTCCGAAGGGCTCCGCTCAAGCCACCGCACTTCGACACCTTCGGGTGCCTGCAGCTCCTGCTGGTCCGCAGAGTCGAAGAGTTCAATGAGCGCTGTGCCCTTCGAATTGGCGGGGAGGTCCCTAAGGATGCCCGCAACGGCAGGCAATCCGCTCTCGTCGGTCGCCAGGAGGATTCGGTCCGCTTCGGTCTGCTTCCAGCCGCAGCCCTGGTCAATCAGGGCCACTTCGAACCCGGGCTCGACGGTTGCCGCCCAGGGACCGGCAACCCCCTGCGTGCCATGGACAACGAAATCGATGTCCATTTCGGAGGAGTCCTGGCGAAAGTTGCGAATCGTATAGTTGCGCACTACCGGTCGAACACCTTTGGGAACAGTGAGGTAGCGCAGGAAGCCTCCCATGCCGAAGCGATCCGGCATCCGGTCCAGTGTCTCGCTTTCTCGAACCGGAATTGCCAGCCGGAACCACTGGTCAAACCCGAGGTAGCGGAACCGGTCGAAGTCTTCGCCGCCGATCGTGACTCGAACGAAGTTCGGACTAATTCGCTCGGTGCGCAATACGGATGCCCGCACAAGTCCCGAGTCGGAGTGGGTGACGGTTATATTGCTCAAAGCTTGCCCCAATGCACATAGGTAAGGCTAACCTAAGTTAGCCCGAGCTTCTAACCTGTTGCTACCCGACGGTTCTGGAAGTCGAGATCCCGTAAAGGGCAATGCTCACTGCGATTCCCGCATTGAGCGACTCGGTTGAGGAGTTGATCGGAATCGAAACAATCGTGTCGCAGGTTTCGGCCACCAGCCTAGACAGTCCCTTGCCTTCGCTGCCGGCAACTACCACTAGCGGCTCCGAGGCGAAATCAATCTTTGGAAGAGTCATCGGCCCCTCCCCATCCAGACCGACGACGAAAGCTCCGCGCTGCTTGAGGGACTTTAGAGTCTGAGTGAGATTTGCGGCGAGGGCTACCTTCACCCTGACAGCGGCCCCTGCAGAAGTCTTCCACGCCGCGGCTGTCATTCCGGCAGATCTGCGCTGGGGAACTACTACCCCGTGCCCGCCGAAAGCGGCCACAGAGCGAATTATCGCTCCCAGATTGCGCGGATCGGTAACCCCGTCAAGAGCCACGAGCAGAGCGGGGCCGGGCCGTGCGGAATCAAAAAGCTCAATCGGGTCGGCATATTCGTAGGGCGGTATCTTGAGTGCCACTCCCTGATGCACCGCATCTCGGCCGACCATTCGATCAAGCTCCGGGCGCATTACCTCGAGAATTGGAAGCCCGCGCTGAGTGGCTATCGCAAGAATCTCCTTGACCCGGTCGTCGTATTCGATTCTCGAAGCCAGATACAGGGAGGTGGCTGGAATCCTCGCTCGAAGGGCCTCGACCACGGAATTGCGGCCGGTCACGAGCTCCGAATCGCTCGGCGCTTTCGGTTTCGACTGCCTGGAAGGCGCAGCGCTTCGCGTCGAACTCTTCGCCTTTTCCGCCCTCGCCTTTTGCTTCGCCGCGGGGTGGTAGGGTCGATCCTCTGCCTTCGGGGTCGGCCCCTTGCCTTCAAGAGCCTGCCGGCCCTGGCCGCCGGAACCCGCCTGCGGCCCTCTGCTCTTCTTGCGCACAGCGCCGGGCCTGCCCCTGCGAGCTCCGGGAGTCTTCATGAGAGGCTCCATTTCGTGCCGCTGGGGGTGTCTTCAAGCTGAATTCCCGTCTCCGCGAGCAAGTCGCGGATCCGATCGGCCTCTGCGAAGTCCCTGCGGCTTCTGGCCGCCTCGCGATCGGCGATTCGCGATTCAACCAGAGCGCCAAGTGCGCTGGCTCCGGCAACGTCGCGACTGCCGCCCAACTCAACATCTAGCCCAAGCACATCGAGCATGGATCGCACTTCGCTGAACGCCTTTGCGAGGCCCTCGAGGTCGTCGGAATCAAGAGCGGAGTTTCCGCGTCTGACGGTTTCGTGAAGCACAGCGAGCGCCTCCGGGACTCCGAGGTCGTCATCCATCGCTCTGGCAAAGTCATCCGGAACTTCGGTGAGGCCGGATGCCGCGGCCGAGCCTTCGAGTCGTCTCCTTGCTCTCTCCACGAAGCCGGTTACTCGGCCGAGGGCCGCTTCTGCTTCGGCGAGCGCTCCCGGATGAAAATCGATCGTCGAGCGGTAGTGCGCAGAGCCGAGATAGTAGCGAAGGACCTCCGGCCTGGCCGCATCGAGAAGTTCGGCCGCGAAAGCCGAGTTCCCGAGAGACTTGGACATCTTCTGCCCGGATACATTCACGAGTCCGTTATGGACCCAGTAGTTGGCAAATTCATGACCGGCAGCCTGGGACTGGGCGAGCTCGTTTTCGTGATGCGGAAAACGCAAATCCAGGCCGCCCCCGTGGATGTCGAACCGGGTTCCGAGATAGCGGCTGGCCATCGCCGAGCATTCGATATGCCAGCCCGGCCTGCCTGGACCCCACGGAGAGTCCCAGCTCGCCGATTCCGGTTCTTCCTGCTTGTGGCCCTTCCAAAGCGCGAAGTCCCGCGGATCGCGCTTTCCCCTCGGGTCGGCGTCGGCTGCGGCTTCCATATCATCAAGCTTCTGCCGGGTCAGCTCCCCGTAGGCTGGCCAGGATTTCACGTCGAAGTAGACGTCCCCGGAACCGTCGGTAGCGGGGTAGGCGTGGCCACGGTCAATCAACCCTGCGATCAGGTTTTGCATTTGGGTGATACTCGCCGTGGCTCTCGGCTCGTAGGTCGGCGGGAGAATCCCGAGCGCGTTGTAGCCGGCAGTGAATTCGAGTTCGAATCGATAGGCCAGAGCCCACCACTCTTCGGATTCGGTCGCGTTCGCGAGGATCTTGTCGTCGATATCGGTGACGTTTCGAACAAAGGTGACCTTGAATCCGCGATATGAGAACCAGCGCCGCCAAAGGTCGTAAACGAGCGCGGAGCGAAGGTGGCCGATATGCGGAGAAGACTGGACGGTAGGACCGCAAACGTAGATTCCGACTTCGCCCTCAACCAGCGGAGTGAAGTCGACCACGGACTGGGTCCGGGAATCGTAAAGGCGCACGGTCACAGCCAAAGCCTACTTTGCCGCATCCGGCAGTCCCGCCTAATGACGGTTAGCATCGTGAGGTGCAGGTCACCAGTCAGACCCAGTTTCGGGCTGCCGAATCCGATTCGGCTTCTGAACTCGAGCAGATCCGAGACGGCCTGTTCAGCATAGGAATGGAGTTCCCCGGCTTCAGACCGCACGCAAACCTTTGCTACCTGGTGCTCGCCGACGAAGGAGTGCACCTGATCGACCCGGGCTGGGATTCTGAGCCGAACTGGAGACGGCTGGAGGGCGCCATTCGCACGCTCGGTCGCGACCCGCTGGAGCTTCGTTCGGTAACAATCACCCACCTGCACCCTGACCACCTCGGGATGGCCGAGAGAGTCAGATCCGAGACCGGTGCGGTCATTGCGATGCACGAACTCGAAGCGAAGGCTCTGGATGAGCTGAGTCGGGGAATCGGCCCTGCCGGGGCCAGGGAGAAACTCGATTCCTGGGCCGTGCCGGAGTATAGGAGAGCGGAACTTCTTGAAGCTCTTGATCGGCGAAGCAAGTGGAAGCGGGTGAGCGCGGATGTCCTGCTGAGCCACGGAGACCTGCTAGACATCCCGGGAATCGATCTTGAAGTCCTTCACACTCCCGGACACACGAGCGGACACGTCTCGATCGCAGACCGCGAGCGCAAACTGATCTTCACCGGGGATCATCTGTTACCTAACCAGTTTTCCGGAGTAGGACTCGGCGGTACCTCAAGTTCCAATCCGATTGACGACTATTTCGACTCACTCGACCTGTTGGCAGATTTCGAGGGCTTCGAAGTGCTGCCGGGGCACGGCTACCGGTTCCTCGGAATAACCGAAAGGGCCGAAGCAATCAGAGCTCACCACTCGAGTCGATCAGCCGAGGTTGCTGCCATTGATAGCGGACTGCCGGCCTGGCGGGTTGCAGAGCAACTTAGCTGGACTGACGGCTGGTCGAATCTGCGCGGTCTGGCGCTGCTTTCGGCGCTGGCGCAAACCGAACTGCACCTGCTGCGCCTCAAACGCTAGGCGACTGCGACTGCTGCGGACGAGATTCAGGAAGCAAGAACTTCGTCGAGAACGCTCGAAGCCTTCTCTTCGTCGGTCTTTTCCGCGAGGGCGAGCTCTGAAATCAGAATCTGCCGCGCCTTGGCAAGCATGCGCTTTTCTCCGGCGGAGAGTCCGCGGTCCTGATCGCGACGCCACAAATCCCTGACGACCTCTGAGACCTTGATTACGTCGCCAGAGGCGAGCTTCTCCAGATTTGCCTTGTAACGCCTTGACCAGTTCGTGGGTTCCTCGACAAATGGCGCCCTGAGCACCTCGAATACCTTGTTTAGTCCTTCACGACCGATTACGTCGCGCACTCCGACCAGGTCGACATTGTCCGCCGGCACCTCAATGGTCAGATCACCCTGAGTTACATTGAGCTTGAGGTAAACCTTTTCCTCGCCGCGGATAGTGCGCTTCTTGACTTCGGTGATGGTTGCGGCCCCGTGGTGGGGGTAAACGACAGTCTCGCCGACCTCGAAAAGCATAGATTTGGCTCCGTTCTGCGGCCTCAATTCTAGCACAGGGTCCCGGAACCCGACCGGGCCGATTCCTGCTGCCCGGCCTGTCCCAAATTAGGAGTGCGGACCGGTGGCTAGGCTAAACTCGCAATTGGGTTCTTAAGGGAAATCCCCTGAACCTTCCGGTAAATCGTTCGGAGGATGCCGTGAGAGCACGTCTCGCCGCCAGTGTCGTCGTTGCGGCACTCGTACTTGGCGCAACCGCCGGTTGCACTTTCATTACTCCTCAGGTCACGGTCGATCATTACGACCCGAGTGACGGAATAGGGGCGGATGTCGCGGGCATCCAGGTGCGAAACGCGCTAATGCTCACTTCCGACGGTGAAACCGCGAGCCTGCTCATCAACCTCGCGAACTCCGGAAAGTACGGAACCACCGTCAATCTTCAGTACAACAACGCAAGCGGCGAGAAGGTCAACGAAGCCGTTTACGTGAACTCCAACTCGGTCAAGAGCTTCGGCGGCGAGAACGATGCCAAGATCCTCATGACCGGAATCGACACCAGCGCAGGGGCCCTGTTCCCGGTATTCGTGCAGCCTGAAGGCGAGACCGGAAAACTGCTCGCTGTGCCCGTACTTGACGGCTCGGCGAGCGAATACTCCGCGCTTCTGCCCTAGCGGCGGCCACGTCCGCTGCTGCAACGCGGTACTCAGTCTTCGAGTCGGTAGCCGAGGCCGCGAACTGTAACCAGGATTTCTGGCTTCGAAGGGTCTGCCTCGATTCTGCCCCGCAGCCTCTTGACGTGCACGTCGAGGGTCTTCCCATCGCCGAAGAAGTCCTCTCCCCAAACCAGGTCTATCAATTGCCCTCTGGTGAGAACACGGCCAGAGTTTCGCATGAGCACTTCGAGCAATTGGTATTCCTTAAGCGGAAGCTGCAATTCCGAACCTCGAACAGTCACTGAATGGCGGTCCGTGTCCATAACGATTCCCGACGCTTCAATGAGACCGTCCGCGATCGAATCCGGCACTTCCCTGCGGCGGAGTACGGCACGAATTCTCGCTACTAGCTCGCGAGAGGAATAGGGCTTGGTTACGTAGTCATCCGCTCCGAGTTCGAGGCCGACCACTATGTCCACTTCGGCAGCCCTGGCAGTGAGCATGATGATCGGAACCGTCGACCGGGCTCGAATCCTCCTGCAGACCTCTGTGCCGGAAAGTCCAGGGAGCATTATGTCCAGGAGCACCAGATCGAACTCGCCGGAATCGAATTTCGATAGCGCCGAGCTGCCATCTTCCGCAACGGTCGTCCTGTAGCCTTCCCGTTCCAGGAGGTAGGCGAGCGGCTCGCTGATAGATCGTTCGTCTTCGACGATCAACACTCTCGTCATTGGCGCTTCTCCGCAGGAAGAGCCTCAGCCTCAGGGAGCCGGATTGTGAAAGTGGAGCCATAGCGGGGCTTCGACCAGACCCGCACTTCACCGCCGTGATTTTGAACTACGTGCTTGACGATGCTCAACCCCAGTCCGGTACCTCCTGTCCCTCCTGTCACTCTGGATCGGGCGGGATCTACCCGGTAAAAGCGTTCGAAAACCCGCTCGAGTTCGCTCGCCTCGAGCCCAATCCCCTGATCGGTTACCGCAATCTCGACCTGTCCATCCTGCGCGCTCACTCCAACTCCGACCCGAGAGTCTTTGGGCGAATAGATGATGGCGTTCGAAACGAGGTTCTGCAGAGCGACGATCAGCAATTCCTTGTCGCCGTAGACCTTGAGCCCTTCGGTGCCGCCACTGGCTACCGTGATTCTTCTCGACTCGGCAGCAACCCGGTTCTGGTCAACCGCGGCCGCTACGACTGCATCGACTTCCACCACTTGCGGGGTCTTCAGAGCGTCTTCTGCCTGAAGTCTGGATAGTTCGATGATCTCCTCAGTGATTCGACCCAGGCGATCAGATTCCTTGGTCAGTCGTTTCGCAAACTTCTTTACTTGCTCCGGATCCTTCGCGGCGGCCTGCAGGGCTTCCGCAAGCAGGCTCACCGCCCCAATCGGAGTCTTTAGCTCGTGGCTGATATTGGCAACGAAGTCGCGGCGCACCGCATCCAGCCGGTGGCTCTCTGTTCGGTCCTCTGCAAGAAGGAGGGTGTAGCGAGTGCCGAGCATTGCGGCTCTGACCCGCAGCACCTGAGCCGCTTCGCCGAAACGCCGCGGCAGCTCAACCTCCCGGGTGACTGATTCGCCGCTGCGCCTGGTTTCATCGGCCAATTTCACGAGGTCTTCGTTTTCAAGCAGGTTGTTCCTGACCAGACCGAAAGCCAGAGCAGCCTCGCTGGCCCTGAGCACATTGTTCGACGGATCAAGAACGAGCGCTGCCGAATCCAGAGCCTCTATGACCTCGTCAACCCCGTCCGGCACCGAAGGGGTAACTACCGATACCGCGCGATCTCCCCTGCGCCCGGCGAGACTGACTATCAGAACCACGCCGGCACCGAGAACCGCGCCAAAGGCCACGGCACCGAGAACAAGCCAGACCGGGTCCATAGCGACTAGATTAGTTTCTTCCCCGACTCAGAACGGTTGAGCCGAAATTGTTCAGCGTTCCGTCACCAACTGTTCACCTGCAAATAGGACACTTGGATAAAGAAATTCGAAGGGAATCCGGGAATGCGCGAGGTCTTCCAGCAAGAACTGAAAGAGGTCCGGGAAAGGCTTGTTGAAATCGCCAGCCTGGTCGAAGCCTCTATCGAGAATGCGACGCGCGCGTTCGGGGAATCCGACGTGAAGCTTGCCGAAAAGGTCATCTCCGACGACAACAAGATAGACGAGCTCACGGTGAGTCTCGACGAGCTGGCGATCAACATCCTCGCGAGGCAACAGCCGGTGGCGCGGGATCTGCGGATCGTCGTGAGCGCCCTTCGAATCTCCGCTTCACTTGAGCGGATGGGAGACATGAGCGAGCACATCGCCCAGCTCGCCCGCTACCGCTTCCCCGAGAAAGTGGTACCAAAACCGCTCAGAGAGATCTTCGGTGAAATGGGCAAGCTCGATGTCGAAGTCGCAAAGAAGCTGACGATTTTGCTCAAGACCGAAGATGTCAAGGTCGCGGAGCAGATCCGGGCGGACGACGACAGGATGGACCAACTACACCAGAGCGTTTTCGACAAGGTGCTCGGCGACAGCTGGAAGGGCGGGGCAGAGGACACGGTGGATGCGACCCTCGCCTCCAGATACCACGAGCGCTTCGCAGATCATGCAGTTTCAATCGCGAAAAAGGTGCAATACCTCGCAACCGGCGACTGGCAAGTTCCCAATACTCCCCAGAACTAGGCAACGATCCTCTCGCTGGCAGTAGCCTGCTCGCTGCTGTCTGACTGCGGACGTCTACTTGCGACCCTGGGCTGAAACCGCCGCGGCTCCCGCCGCAGCAGCCTCGGGATCCAGGTAGCGGCCGGGCGAACTCGGAGTGAAGTTGGCGTCGAGTTCGTAAACCAGGGGAATTCCGGTTGGAATGTTCAGCTCGGCGATGTCCTCGTCGGAAATTCCGTCAAGGTGCTTCACGAGAGCCCTGAGCGAATTGCCGTGGGCAACCACGAGTACCGTGCGGCCGCTTGCCAAAGCCGGGGTCAGATCCGACTTCCAGTAAGGAAGCAACCGGGCGATGACATCCTTCAGACACTCGGTTCTCGGCAGTTCATCGCCGAGACCGGCGTAGCGCGGGTCGCCGGCCTGAGAGAACTCGCTGTCATCGGCGATGGGCGGCGGCGGTACGTCGAACGACCTGCGCCAGGCCATGAACTGCTCTTCTCCGTACTCTTCTAAAGTCTGGGCCTTGTCCTTGCCCTGAAGGGCTCCATAGTGGCGTTCGTTCAGTCGCCAGCTTCGCGACACCGGAATCCAGTCCCGATCTGCGGCAGCCAGCGCCTCGTTCGCGGTGTGGATGGCGCGCTTGAGCACACTCGTGAAGACGACGTCCGGAAGCAGCCCTAACTCGGCAATGAGCTCGCCCGCCCTACTGGCCTCGGCCCTGCCGAGCTCGGTTAGTGCGACATCAACCCAGCCGGTGAACAGATTCTTCTGATTCCATTCGCTTTGACCGTGTCGAAGAAGAATGAGATTGTGCGGCATGGCTTCAGCCTAGCGAGCGCCCAGCCTCGGCAACTTCGGGGCCGGAGCGGTCGCTCCCGCATCCATCGGCACGATGATCTCCTGAGCGGCAGAAACTTTGCGACCTTCTGCTTGCACGGTGAGTACTGCTTCCGGATCCGTATTCCGCTTGAGAACCGCCAGCGCAATGGGGCCAAGTTCGAAATGCACGGCACTGCTCGTCACGTGGCCTGCCACGCGATCCTCCAGCAAGACCTCAGCACCCGGGATCGGCAGGGCGGACTCAGAACCGTCAAGTTGCAGCATCACCAGCCTGCGCGGCGGATGTCCGAGATTGTGCACCTTGGCGACCGTTTCCTGACCCCGGTAGCAGCCCTTGCTCAGGTGCACCGCTGTTCGAAGCCAGTCGAGTTCGTGCGGGATCGATTTTTCGTCAACCTCAGTTGCAAACCGGGGCCGCCAGGCCGCGATTCGAAGTGCCTCCGCTGCGAGCACCCCGGCAAGTGGCAAGTTGGTCAAGTCGCCCAGTTGATCTCTGGCTACAAGGCTCTCCCGCCAGGTCCAGTCCTCGTAGTGGTCGGAAGCGGCTTTCGAATACTGATGCCCTCCAGTCGCCACCTGATTCCATGGGTCCCGCCAATTCAACTCGACCCCATTCGGCGCGGCGACCGGCAAGTTCATTGCGGACCCGTCTCGCTCGAACCAGCCGACGGTTGCGAAGACCGCTGTCCGGTCGAAGACTTCCACCCGAAGCATGAACCGCATGGAGTTCAGCCATTCGATTACCGGCGATAGTTCCGAAGCTTCGACGAGCAGCCAGGTCGAAATGCCGTCCTCGACTATCTTGAGCACATGCTCGATTCGCCCGGTAGGGCCCAGCAGCAAAGCCTCGGTGGAGGCGCCGGGTTCAAGCCGAGCCAGTTGCTGTGAGGTCATCGACTCCAGCCAGCTCAGCCGATCGGCTCCGCGGATTTCGACTACTCCGCGATTGGACAGATCTACTATCGAGCGACCCGAACTCAGCTCTCGCTGTTCGGCAAGCGGATTACCGTAGTGGGCAGCCACCCCGACATCCGGCTCAAGCGCTTCAACCGCTCCAGCACGAAATAGCGCGGATGTCGCCGCCCCGGTGTGCACTTTCGACTAGCTCTGCCCGCGAAACAGGTTGTAAACGGTCACTACCGCGACATAGCCGATTCCCAGGACGGCAAGAATAAGCAGGCCCACAAAGAAGAGCTCTAAACCGAGAATCATGCTCCCATCCTAACCACCGAGCGGAGCGAACAACCTAAGCAACTGCCCGAGCTCGAACACTCCGGCAGCCAGAACGAACACGAGCAGCGACCCTCCGATCGAGGCCATTGAACGCTGGACGAAGCCGTCCTTGATCTGGATCGAGAGCTGAATGCAGAAGGTTAGCAATATCGCTCCGGAAAGCGCGAGCGAAATCCAGGTGAGGAAGTTCTCCGGAGTTGAAAGCAGCCAGATCACCAATCCGGACAGCAGACTGAGCCCCCAAACCGGAATTACGGTTCCAAACCGCAATTCCCAGGACTGCTCGGTATCTGTCACAGTTCAATCCTGCCCCAATTCCGACCCGCGTAGAATATGGGCCTGAGGCAAAACCGGCACCCCGAAGGAAAACACTTGGCGCGACTGCTGCTTTTGAGCTCGAACAGCGAGCTCGAAGTCCTGCCCGCCCTCGAATTCCTGCGCCATCAGGTTCGAACCATCCCCGCCGAACCGGCGAGACTCGTAAGTGCCGGAGACTGGGATGTGATCCTGCTTGATGCGACTTCCGAGCTTTCGGCCGCACGGTCGCTTTGCCGCATTCTTCGAGCCACCGGCCTTTCGGTCCCCCTCATTCTCATCGTCGACGAGCCTGGGCTGGTAGCGATTGCGGAAGACTGGGGCATCGACGATTTCGTTCTTTGCTCGGCGGGTCCGGCTGAAGTCGACGCCAGAATCCGGCTTTCTCTCTCCAAAAAGACGCCGGGTGTGGAGCGAGTCAGCGCGAGTGGAGTGGTGATCGACGAAGCCAACTACTCCGCCAAAGTCAAAGGCAGAACCCTCGACCTGACTTTCAAGGAGTTCGAACTTCTGCGGTTTCTGGTCGCGCACCCGAGCAGGGTCTTCACCCGCGAACAGCTCCTCGAAGAAGTCTGGGGCTACGACTACTACGGCGGAACCAGAACGGTGGACGTTCACGTGCGGCGACTGCGCGCAAAGCTCGGCGATCTCGAGTCGGTCATCGGCACGGTGCGCAACGTTGGCTACCGGTTCAATGTCTACGAAGTGGATGAGGGCGACCGTGTCAGCACCGCAATCGGAGTCTGAGCCAAACCCCAGTTCGGCGCTGCCGAAGCCGCTGGCTGAGCTGATTGACCGCTGCCTGGAAGTCGACGGCCAGCCGCCCTTTTCCGACCAGAGTCTGGTAGAGCTTCTTTCCGGCGACCGGCTGTTGCTGGGGGGCGAGCACTCCGCGGCGCTGGTCTCTCCAACCGAGTTCGAGCTCGCGGTAGCCCCCGCCAGTAGGAACGCGGGACTCGGAACGGAACTGCTTCGAAGAGTGACCACCGAGCATCCGAAGTCTTCTCTAGCCTGGGCGCACGGAGACCACCCCGCCGCCCGGACCCTGGCCTCGAAGTTCGGCTTCAAGCCGATCCGGGTGCTGCTGCAGTTGAGAACCTCAGAGTTGAACCCGGTCGCGATCGAACTGAGCCCTGACTCGCTAACCCTTCGATCATTCCAGCCGGGGATCGATGATCAGGCATGGCTCGATCTGAACGCGAGAGCCTTCGCGAACCACCCTGAGCAGGGGAAAATGACCCTCGCGGATCTTGCGGCAAGACAAACTGAAGACTGGTTCGATCCTGAGGACTTTCTGCTCCTGTTCCGAGGCGAAAGTCTCGTCGGGTTCTGCTGGCTCAAGGTCGCAGGCGAAGTCGGCGAGTTCTATGCGGTTGGAGTCGATCCGGTCCTTCAGGGAGCCGGAATCGGATTCCGCCTGATGGTCGCGGGATTTGCGAGACTGCGAGCGCGGAGGGTGCAGATTGCCGAGCTGTATGTCGAGGCGGACAATCTGCCTGCATTGACTCTCTATCGTAAATTCGGCTTTGAGGAACACTCCAGAGACGTCCAGTATCGACGGGATCGAGTCCTCAGCGAAGCGCAGGCGTAAGCAGTAAGCCCCGGCTGGTGGCAAAATCGACGAATGGACGCGGATGGGGTAATCGACGACTCCGGTCTGGCCACCGACACTCTGGATGACGATGACTGGCCGGTCTGGATCGACGACGGGACTCTGCCCAAAGACAGGTTTCTCGATCGGGAACTGAGCTGGCTCGCCTTCAACCAGAGAGTCCTCGAACTGGCGGAAGACGAAACCCTGCCTCTGCTTGAGCGAGTGAACTTCCTGGCGATCTTCGCGAGCAATCTCGATGAGTTCTTCATGGTCAGGGTTGCTGGCCTAAAGCGCCGTATCATGACCGGGCTCGCAGTGCCGACCAATACCGGAACCGCACCGACTGAAGTGCTCGCAGCGATTAGCGAGCGCGCCCACGAACTGCAGGCGAGGCACGCGAGAGTGTTTCAGGAATCGGTCAAGCCCGAGCTCGAGCGGGCAGGAATCCACATTGAGGGCCGGGCGGATCTCAATGATGTCGACCGGGAGCGAATCGACGACATCTTCACAAACCAGATTTTTCCGGTACTGACCCCGCTCGCGGTCGATCCAGCGCATCCCTTCCCCTACATTTCCGGTCTCTCGCTCAACCTCTCGGTACGAGTGCGAAACTCCAAGACAGGCAAGGAAGAGTTCGCAAGACTCAAGGTCCCGTCGATCCTGCCGAGGTTCGTTCAGTTGCCGGATGACGAAAGCGGACTTCTGCGCTTCATCCCTCTCGAGGACCTAATTTCCAATCACCTCGAAGAACTCTTTCCGGGAATGGAAATCCTCGAACACCACGAGTTTCGGGTAACCAGAAACGAAGACGTCGAAATCGAGGAAGACGAAACCGAGAACCTCATCCAGTCGCTCGAACGTGAGCTGCTTCGACGCAGATTCGGCCCTCCGATTCGCCTGGAAATCACCGATGACATGGACGAGCGGACTCTCGACCTGCTGGTGCGGGAGCTGGGAATCACCGAGCAGGAGGTTTACCGGCTCCCGGCTCCGCTGGATTTGGGCGGGCTGTTCGAGGTGTTCAGGATCGAGCGGCCGGAACTCAAGTACCGAAAGCACGTGCCTACAACGAGCGTTGCTTTGCTCCCCGCTGATCCGCATGGTGAAACGGACTTGTTCTCTGCGATCTCAAGAGGAAACGTGCTCGTTCACCATCCGTACGAGTCGTTCGCCACGAGCATCCAGGCGCTCCTTGATCAGGCGGCCTCGGACCCGAACGTGCTCGCGATCAAGCTCACCCTCTACCGCACGAGCGGAGACAGTCCGATAGTCGAAGCGCTCATCAGGGCGGCGGATGCCGGAAAGGCCGTCCTGGCAGTGGTCGAGATCAAGGCGCGGTTCGATGAATCGGCCAACATCAATTGGGCCAGACAGCTTGAGCGGGCCGGAGTTCACGTCGTTTATGGAATGGTCGGGCTCAAAACCCACTGTAAGCTCGCGCTCATCGTCCGCAGCGAGGGCGGAGAGTTGCGGCACTACAGCCACATCGGCACCGGCAACTACAACCCGAAGACCAGTCGAATTTACGAAGACCTGGGACTCCTGACTACCGACCCGCAAATCGGCAAGGACCTCACCCGGCTGTTCAATGAGCTTTCCGGCTACGCGATCGAAAAGAAGTTCAAGCGGCTGCTGGTTGCTCCGCTGCACTTACGCAAGGGACTGCTCAAGCGGATCAGGGTCGAGACCGAAAACGCCCTGGCCGGCGGCCCTTCCGGAATCAGAATCAAGGTCAACTCGATCGTGGATGAGGCGATAATCGACGCTCTCTACCGAGCGAGCAGCGCCGGAGTGCCAATAGATCTCTGGGTGCGCGGAATCTGCAGCGTCAGGCCGGGCATCAAGGGGCTTAGCGAAAACATTAGAGTCCGATCCGTCCTCGGCCGCTACCTTGAGCACTCGCGGATCTTCTGGTTCCACAACTCCGGCGATCCCCAGGTTTTCATCGGATCAGCGGACCTCATGCACCGCAATCTTGACCGAAGAATCGAAGCTCTCGTGCGGCTCGTCGACCCTCCGCACCTGGCGCAGATCAAGTCCCTGCTCGATTTGGCAATGTCCGATTCGACCTCCTCCTGGTGGCTCGACGGCAGTGGAGAGTGGACTCGGCACTCGGTTTCGGAGAACGGGACGGCTCTTCGCGATTTGCAGAGCGTGGTGATGCGTCGGGTATCCTCTCGCAAACGAGGAGTGAACGGTTGAGCGATATTTCGAACGCGGCGAAAGTTATCGCGGCCGGAGCAGTCTGCTGGCGAGTTGAAGGCGGAAAGGTTCGAGTGCTGCTCGTGCATCGGGAAACCAGAGCCGACGTCGGACTGCCAAAGGGAAAGCTCGATCCGGGGGAGACTCCCCCTCAAACCGCTGTAAGGGAAGTCGCGGAAGAAACAGGACTCTCAATCAGGCTCGGCCCATCTCTCGGCTCGATCGAGTACACGATCGGCGACGGTCGTCAGAAGATCGTCTATTACTGGGCCGCCGAGGTAAGCGAAGAGTCGGTGAAAGCTTCGACCTTCTCTCCCAATGCGGAAATCGCCAAATTGAGCTGGCACTCGATAGCCAAAGCAAAGGAGCTTCTCAGCTACCCCCGCGACCGCGAGCTGCTCGATCTGTTCGCGAAGCTCCACGAAACGGGAGGGGCGAGTACGTTCCCGATCATCGCTTTGAGGCATGCGAAGGCGATTCCGCCTGGCGCGTGGGATGGCCCGGATGCGACCAGGCCGCTGCTGCATCGGGGAATGGATCAGGCATCCGCGATCGCCGCGGCACTCGCAGCCTTCGGTCCCGCGAAGATCCTCAGCAGCCCGGCCGCGCGCTGCCTGGCAACGGTTGCGCCGCTCGGGAAACTGACCGGGCTTTCGATCCGCAAGAAGAAGGCTCTCGGTCAGGACGCCTTCGAAGAGGACGAGGCCAGGGTTCGCCCTCTGATCAAGGGAATTGTCAAAGAGGCGAAAGGTGCGCTGCTTTGCAGCCACTCACCAATCATCCCGGACATAGTGGAAGCGGTCGCAAAGGTCACCAGGACCCAATTGGGCTCCGATCTCAGGCGCTCGGGAATGCTCTCCACCGCGGAATTCACCGTCATGCACATCGCCATAGAGAACGACTTGCCCGTTCTCATTTCTGCAGAGACTTACTCTCCTCCACTCTTCGATTGAGACCGGGCCGGAACCTTCCACGAGCGTTAACCTCTCGTTTACCATTCCCGGCCAAGCTGTTCACTGTGTCTTTCTAGCCTTCAAAGCGAGAGCCGATTCGGCCCACATTCAAATCGAAGGGAAATCACAGTGACACCATTCCGGCCCGTCCTGTTCGCCGCAATCGCGGCGACGGGGGCGCTGCTCTTGTCTTCTTGCGCGACAAATGAAATTAGCCAGCCCGGCGATTCCAGTCAGGAGCTTTCGGGTGAGCTAAACGGTTCGGGGGCAACCTCTCAGGCCAGCGCATCCGATGCCTGGATTGCAGCCTTTCAACTGGCAAACAAGTCGGTGACAATCAACTACTCTCCCGAAGGCTCCGGCGCTGGCCGCAAGGCTTTCATGAGCGGAGGCGTTTCCTACGCCGGCTCCGATTCCGCGCTAAGCGATGAGGAACTGGCTGGAGAATTTGCAGCCTGCGTTCCCGGGACCAAGGCGATCGACCTTCCGGTCTACATCTCCCCGATTGCTCTCATCTTCAACATTGACGGCGTTAGCAAGCTCAATCTGGATGCCGCGACCATCGCGAAGATCTTCAAGGGTGAAATTACAACCTGGGATGACCCGGCAATTGTCGCCCTCAACCCCGGTACCGAGCTGCCTTCGGCAACCATCACCGCGGTGCACCGCTCCGATGACTCGGGAACGACGAAGAATTTCGCCGACTACCTGAACAAGGTTGCTCCGGAAGTTTGGACGGCCAAGCCGGCCGATGCCTTCCCGTACACCGGCGGCGAGGCGGCCCAGGGAACCACCGGCGTGATCGATGCGGTCACAAGCGGCAAGAACACTATCGGCTACGCGGATGCCTCAAAGGCCGGATCGCTCAGCACGGCAGCCGTCAAAGTCGGCGACAAGTTCGTCGAGTACTCGGCGGCGGCTGCAGCCGCGGTAGTCGAGGGCTCGCCCCTGGTCCAGGGTCGCGAAGCAAGCGATATTGCAATCGCGCTTGACCGCAACACCACCGACCCAGCCCATTACCCCCTTGTGCTCGTGAGCTACCTCATCGTGTGTCAGGAATACGCTGACCCAGCAGCGGGCGCCCTCGTGAAGGCTTACGCCGGCTACGTGGCGAGCCCTGCAGGTCAAATCGAAGCCGCGAAATCAGCAGGAGCAGCTCCGCTCTCGGCCGAACTCTCGGCGAGAGTTGCAGCCGCAATAGCAACAATCAAATAGCCAAAGGACCGACCCCGACCTTCGGATTGCACCGGCCGGTCGGGGTCGGTCAAACTAAACCGAACAACTTCGAGCGAAAGGGATGGTAACGCAGGAAAGTGACCTCGACATCGAAGACCACCCCTGTGCTGCGAGCAAAGTCCCGGCCCGCAGATCGGATTTTCTCAGGAAGCACGCTCGCTGCGGGAGTCCTCATCCTTACCGCCCTCGCGGCGGTTGCAGTCTTTCTGATCGCCCAAAGCATCCCGGCGCTGGTTGCAAACCCCGAAGAACTGCCAACCTCACCCTCGAGCTTTTGGGAATACGTTGCCCCTCTGGCATTCGGTACGGTCTGGGCGGCAGCTCTCGCCCTGCTGATGGCTCTGCCGGTATCGCTCGGCATCGCCCTCTTCATCTCCCACTACGCCCCGCGGCGCATCGCCCAGGTGCTCGGCTACATCGTCGACCTGCTGGCCGCGGTTCCGTCGGTGGTGTTCGGGCTCTGGGGGATCAAGGTACTTGCCCCGTTCGTACAGCCCTTCTATGCCTGGCTCGTGGACAACTTCGGCTGGATCCCGCTGTTCACTCCTCCGGTTTCCGGCACAGGTCGCACGATTCTCACTGTTGCAATCGTGCTCGCCGTCATGGTGCTCCCGATCATCACCGCCGTGTGCCGAGAAGTCTTTCTGCAGACCCCGAGGCTGCACGAGGAGGCCGCTCTGGCTCTGGGCGCTACCAGGTGGGAGATGATTCATACCGCCGTATTGCCGTTCGGCATGCCCGGGATCATCTCCGCGGCCATGCTCGGCCTGGGCCGCGCCCTCGGCGAAACCATGGTCGTTGCAATGGTGCTTTCCCCCGCCATGGTCATCCACTTCGTTCTGACCGGATCGGCCAACCCGCCGACAATTGCCGGCAATATCGCCCTCAACTTTCCTGAAGCTCACGGGGTCGGAGTCAACGCACTCATCGCAACCGGGCTCATCCTGTTCATCATCACTCTCATCGTCAACTCTGCGGCGCGAGTAGTAATCAATCGTCGCAAGGCCTTCTCGGGGGCAAACGGATGACGACCGCAAGTTCGCTGACAAACAGCTTCACAACGGCGAGGCTGCCGAAGTGGGTACCCTGGGCCCTGCTGGCGGGAAGCTGGGGAGTGATTGCGACACTGTTCGGACTGGTTCAGGCGGCATCCGACAGCCAGGAATTCAACATCGTCGGGGTCGTGTTTCTCGGAACGATCCTCTTCGATGTTCTGCTGGTGACAATTTCGTCGCTCGTCGAAGGAGCTCGCAAAGCGCGAGACAGGTTCGTGACTTCGCTCGTCTCGACCGCCTTCGTAATAGCGCTGCTGCCCCTGATTTCTCTCACCTACACCGTGATTGCCGACGGCTGGAAGCGCTTTGACATAGCGTTCTTCACCCAGTCGATGCGCAACATTATCGGCGCGGGCACTGAACAGTTCCCCGGCGGAGCATTGCATGCAATCGTCGGAACTCTGGAAATCACCGGAGTGGCTACCCTCATTTCGGTGCCGGTTGGGCTGCTGAGCGCCATCTATCTGGTCGAGTACGGTCGGGGCCGACTTGCTCGCGCGATCACCTTCTTCGTGGATGTCATGACCGGCATCCCGTCAATCGTCGCCGGGCTCTTCGCCTTCGCCTTCTTTGCGCTCATTTTCGACAACCCGGGCATTCGCTTCGGCTTCGGCGGCGCGGTCGCACTGACCCTGCTCATGATCCCCACCGTCGTGCGCTCAAGCGAGGAAATGCTAAAGCTCGTCCCGAATGAGCTACGGGAGGCCTCCTACGCGCTCGGGGTGCCAAAGTGGTTGACGATCGTCAAAGTCGTAATCCCTACTTCGATTGCCGGAATCACAACCGGAATCACCCTCGCGATCGCCAGAGTGATCGGCGAGACCGCGCCCCTGCTGGTCATCGCCGGATTCACCACGAGCATGAACTACAACCTGTTCGAAGGCAGGATGATGGCTCTGCCGCTCTTCGTCTACACCCAGTATTCGATCCCAGGCACCGATGTGCAGCCCTACCTCGACCGGGCGTGGGCGGGCGCGCTGACACTCATTCTCATCGTCATGGCCCTCAACCTGATCGCCCGGTTGATCGCGAAGATCTTCGCCCCGAAATCGGGCCGCTGAGCCCAAGGATAAGCAAGGAAAGCAACGTGTCAAAACGAATTGAAGTCAACGACCTCAATGTCTATTACGGCAAGTTCAAGGCGGTCGAGGATGTCTCGCTCACGATCGAACCTCGAACGGTGACGGCGTTCATCGGCCCGAGCGGCTGCGGCAAATCGACCTTCCTGCGCACCCTCAACCGGATGCACGAAGTCATTCCCGGTGCCTATGTTCAGGGCGAGGTGCTGATCGACGGCAATAATCTCTACGGCGCCGGAGTTGACCCAGTGCTCGTGCGAAGGCAGGTGGGAATGGTTTTCCAGCGGCCGAATCCGTTCCCGACCATGTCGATCCGCGACAATGTGCTGGCCGGGGTGAAACTCAACAACCGCAGGATCTCCAGGTCCGACGCTGACGAGCTGGTTGAGCGGGCACTCCGCGGGGCGAACCTTTGGAACGAAGTGAAGGATCGCCTCGCCCTGCCCGGATCCGGGCTTTCCGGCGGTCAGCAGCAGAGGCTCTGCATTGCCAGGGCCATTGCCGTGCAGCCGGACGTGCTGCTGATGGATGAGCCGTGCTCGGCTCTGGATCCCATCTCGACTCTGGCAATCGAGGACCTGATCGAGGAATTGAAGGTCGACTACACGATCGTGATCGTTACCCACAATATGCAGCAGGCATCCAGAGTCTCCGACCGCACTGCCTTTTTCAACATTGCCGGCACCGGCCAGCCAGGAAAGCTCATCGAATACGACGACACGACGACGATCTTCTCCAAGCCATCGATTCAGGCGACTGAAGACTACGTCTCTGGCAAGTTCGGCTGATTGCTGTCGGGCTGCGGCTGATCTCGCGTCAGATCTGCGGCTTGGCTGCGGCGACTTGCGGCAGGCCCTGTGCCTAGTCGCAATGGAGGGCCGCAGAACGCCTCTCGGCGCAAGGCCGCTCGAAGCGGCGAATATTGGAGCCCGGGGTTACTGCGGCCCACCGGGGTCCCGAAGGACCTGAATGATTCTAACCGCAGCGGCTGGATGTCGCCGAGCCTGAGTCAGTCGAGCACTCCCTGCCGCCAGAGCCTCGAGCAGGAGGAGAGCTCGGTCGCGGTCTGGTGCAGTCGCAGGGCTCTCGTCGTGAGTTCTTTGGCTCTCTCGGGCTCTGTGCCTTCCAGATCGTCGGCGATGCTCGCGGCCCCCGCGGAGGACAGTCGGCAGAAGGCGGCAGCGCGTTCCAGGGCGATCGCAAAGTCGCCCTCGAACACTCCGCGCAAAATCTCGTCGGCGAGGGCGATCAGCTGTTCGGGTCCGGTCGGGCTCGGTGCTCCCGCCATCGCCTGATCTGTGCTGTGCACGGTTTCGGTTCCGCGCTGGAAGCAAAGGCTTGAAGAGTGCGGGTCATCCCGAACCGCCGCCCTCAGCAGGTAGATCCGCCAGAGCGAGCCGGGGAGCGTTCTGGGGTTGGCCAGCGCCCAGAGCTCGGCCACTGCATCCATTCCGTGCTGATCGGTGTAGTGGAGCAGTCTCTCCACGACCTCCGGGCTCGGATTCTCGCGGACTTTCGCCAGGAGCGCTCTGGCTGTGTCATGGGCGATAGAGCTGATCTCGGCAGGGTCCGGCCCACCCTCGTAAGACTCGAACATCGATCCCGAGAACTTGGTTGGTTTATGGAACCGCTCAGCCATCGCATCCAGAGTATGCGACAACGCCCGACTCAACCATTGACCGAATGCAAGGTAGATTAAACGCGCGGGCCTCTAGCTCAGTTGGTAGAGCAAAGGACTTTTAATCCTTGGGTCGTGGGTTCGAGCCCCACGGGGCCCACCTTGGTCATGGGTAGCTGGACTTTCGCATTGATAAGGGATGGTTCAAATGGCCGTGTTGCTAATTGTGCAGCTTGTTCTAGTCGGCCTGATCGCTGGAGAAGAGTTCATCGTGCGCTGGGGCGTCCAACCCGCTCTGTCCTCTCTACCGGACGATGCCCACATTCGAGCTCGGATCGCTTTGGTAAAGAAACTGAAACTAGTCGTTCCGATACTCATGGTTCCTGCCGTCATAGTGTCTATAGCTCTTCTCGTTGCTACCGCAAGTGCGAATGGTCTAGCCTGGCGGATCGCGGCGACAGCCGCTCTTATCGTGTTCATATTGGCTTCGTTTCTGGGTACCGTTCCAATAAACATTGGGGTTAACAACTGGGGCCCGACCGAACCCCCTGCAAATTGGCGCAGTCTGGTTACCCTTTGGGAGCGTATTGACGTACTGCGCTCCACGGCGGCAGGGATCTCATTCGCGCTCTATGCAATTGCTGCGGTAATCCAACTCAGCTGAAGGATTTGTGGACCCTCAGAGCTTCCATCACTCCCCACAGAATTGGCATCCCGATCCTGCTGCCGAATATGGACTTCTTGAAAGGAACGTCGAGCCACAGATACCGGCGCTGGAATCGCTGATGCATCCCGTGATATAAGTTGAATCCGTCCACGTAGACGATCAGCCGCTCATTCATGTCCGAAACAGTATCGACGACCTCAGACGCCAACGTCGGCGATCCACGCTACACTTGTGGACATACCACGCTGCGTTTTGTAAGAAGCGCAGTCCGACGGCCTCGACGACGGGGCCGTCTTTGTTTATATTTAGCAACGCATGGTTGAGGTGCCCTAATAGCGGCTCGGCGAGCCGTCGTGCGGAAACCTCCTGAATGATCATCCTCGGGTTCGAGATCGCCTCGCACTTCGAGTTATCCGTGGAGGCACCATGAATGACACCAAGCCGATAACCGTCACGCCAATCAAAGTCGGCGAGCTCCGCGCCGTCGAAATGCCGATTTACGTGCACGTTGTCGATCACCCGGCTGGCCGCATCCTCGTTGACACCGGGCTCGCTGAATTGCATCCGCTCATTGAAGACATGCAACCGATCATCGAGCCGCTGGATCAGCAAGGGTTCGATCTCGACAGTGTCTACATAGTTGTCAACACTCATCTCCACTTCGACCATTGCGGTGGCAATCGGCTCTTTCCGAAAGCTCGAATCTTTGTGCAGCAGCAAGAGCTTGACGACGCCCGCACTCAACCCGACTACACGATCCCGGAATGGATTGATCCACCGAGCCACAAGCTCAACTACGTTCCCGTCGACGGTGATGTCGAACTCCTCCCAGGTGTGCGACTGCTGTCGACACCTGGGCACACTCGTGGATCGCAAGTCGTCGCCGTAGAGACTCTAGACGGCGAAGTCATCATCGCCGGTGATACAGCAGTGTGGTCAGGCGAACTCGACGAACCGCAATCCGAAGGTCAACGGCGCATCGTTTCCCTGAGACCGTCGTTCGTGTGGCTTTCGCACCAGTCCGAACCATATGTGCCTGCATCTGCCGTCACTCCAGGCAGCTAGTTACACCCACTGGGCAAGGCGGCATAGGGTGCGAGCCCGTGGTCATCCACTCGCCCGTAAGAAATGCTTGCTCCTCCAGGCATGGATTCGGAATGAGCGCGCGGACGCCGACATCTGGAGCCACGCGATGACGCCAAAGGACATCCCATATCCTTGGCCCCACCGAATCGAAACGAGGAACGACCATGGCCAAAGTATTGCTCTACCACCACATCCAGGGGCTGACGGATGGCGTGAAGGCTTTTGCAGAGGAGTTGCGACAGGCGGGCCACACCGTCCACACGCCGGATCTCTTTGAAGGCGAGACTTTCCCGAGCATCGAGGAAGGGTTCAAGTTCGCAAGCGAATTTGGTTTCGATGCTCTCGAGACTCGCGGTCTCGCCAGCGCCGAAGAGCTTGGAAGCGATCTCGTTTATGCCGGCTTCTCTTTTGGAGTCTCGATCGCTCAGCGACTCGCCCAGACTCGCACCGGCGCCTGCGGCGCTCTGCTCATGTACTCGTGCTTTCCGTTCACCGAATTCAGCGACTCCTGGCCCACTGGAGTACCGGTTCAGATTCACGGAAAAGAAGGCGACGAATTCTTCGAAGAGGACTTGCCTTCAGCGAGGCGGCTTGCCGCCTCAACCCCGGATGCAGAGCTTTTCGTCTACCCGGGAAGTGAGCACCTCTTTGCCGACTCTTCCCTCGACGCCTGGGATCCGGCGGCAGCCGCCCTGCTAATGACACGGGTGCAAGAGTTCCTGAGCAGGGTCTGAGACTGACCGCAGCATCCGGTAATCCGATGGTCGGGGGCTCTTGCGAGCGGGAGAGGGCAGGTTACTGATATTTTTGCCTTCATGAGTGTTCGCGTTGAGAAAGCCGATCTGCCCGGTATCGGGGTGCGGCACGACCTCGTCACTGCACGGGGCCGCCGGATCGGCGTCGTCGACATGCGCGACGGCACGAGAGAACTGAGCATCTACCGGCTGGATGACCCGGACTGCACAATCGCCGCAATCCCGATGACCGACGCAGAATCGGCTACCCTCGCAGAGTTGCTCGGCGCCTCGGTGGTAATGAGCAAGCTCAACAAGCTTTCGGATGACGCTCCCGGGCTTTTCACCGAAAAACTGCTGATCCCGGCAGACTCCCAATACTCCGGACGCCCACTCGGCGACACGCGAGCCAGAACCAGAACCGGCGTATCCATAGTGGCCGTGGTCCGCAACAAGAAGGCGATCCCTTCCCCAAGGCCAGACTTCCAGCTTGAGGCGGGCGACACGCTCGTCGCGGTGGGCACGAGAGAAGGCCTCGACTCCCTGAACGATTTAATCGTCTCTGCTTCGGGCTGAACTTATGCCCGAGCAAGTACACGAGACTACGGTCCTGCTGATCGAAGTCGGTGCACTATTGCTCGGATTGAGCCTGCTCGGCAGATTGGGCACGAGATTCGGCATCTCCCCGGTCCCGCTGTATCTGCTCGCAGGCCTCGCCTTCGGCGCCGGCGGTGCCCTGCCGCTGAATGCGAGCACTGAATTCTTTGAAGCGGGCTCCGAGATCGGCGTAATTCTCCTGCTGGTCATGCTCGGTCTTGAATATTCCGCGACAGAACTTATGGCGAGCCTCAAGAAATCCAAGATCGCGGGAATTTACGACCTCATCCTGAATGCGATCCCCGGAGCGGCAATCGCGTTCGTACTCGGCTGGGGGCCGATCGCCGCCCTTGCCCTGGCAGGAATAACCTGGGTCACTTCATCCGGAGTGGTTGCGAAACTGCTGCGAGATCTAGGCAGGGTCGGCAACCGCGAGACCCCGGTGATCCTCTCCATTCTCGTCATCGAAGATCTGGCAATGGCGTTCTACCTGCCGATCCTCTCCGCCCTCGTGATCGGTGCAGGACTGCTTCAAGGAGCACTCACTCTCGTGATTGCGGTCACTGCGGTGATCGTAATTCTCTTCGCCGCAATGCGCTGGGGCCGGTTCCTCTCAAGGCTCTTCCCGGCCGAACACGCCGAGCCCCTGCTGCTCGGTGTGCTCGGTTTGACGATGTTAGTTGCCGGTCTCGCCGATCGGGTCAGCGTTTCCGCCGCGGTCGGTGCGTTCCTGGTTGGGCTCGCCCTCTCCGGACCGGTCGCGCACAATGCCGCGCAACTCCTCACCCCGCTGCGCGACTTGTTCGCCGCGATCTTCTTCGTCTTCTTCGGTCTCGCCACCAACCCGAACGACATCTGGCCGGTGCTGTTGCCGGCTGTGCTTCTGGCAGTCGGAACAATCTTCACCAAGACGCTAAGCGGATACCTCGCCGCAAAGCGAGCCGGAATCGGAAAACTCGGCCGCTGGCGTACCGGGCTCGCCCTCACTCCGAGAGGTGAGTTCTCGATCGTCATCGCAGGCCTGGCGGTCAGTGCCGGGGTGGAGCCGGGGCTCGCGCCGTTTGCGACCGCCTACGTACTGGTGACGATCATTCTCGGCTCGATCCTGACCCGCTTCCCGGACTTCGAATGGTTCAGGCGGCTCATTTCCGGCAGAAAATCCGGCGAGGGCTTCGAAGGTGGAATGGCGCCGGACACCACGTCGATCGAGGTTCAATCGAGCCAGACCGCTACCAACGAGCCGAGTAAATAAGTCACTGCTGCCGCTCCGTAGCCGATAGCTAGTTGCCTCAGGGCCCTCCGCCACGGCGATGCTCCCGAGACCAGCCCTACGATCGCACCGGTAATCAGCAGAATCACCCCGACGAGAGCAGCCGAAACAATCGTTGCGACCAGACCTTCCGCTCCAAATAGATGAGGCAATAGCGGGATGGCCGCTCCGATCGCAAAAAAGACAAAACTTGAGAGGGCGGCCGACCTCGCAGAGCCGACCTCCTCGTGTTCGTCCACGAGGTCCGCGTCGTCCTTCGAGAAGTCTCCGAGCATGGAGGCGGCGCGCTCCCTGGCTTCCTCCTCGGTCATCCCTCTCGCACGGTAGACCAGAGCAAGCTCATTCGAGTTCACATCGAGGTCCGCAAGCGTGCTGCCCCGACCCCGCTGCGGGGCGCTCGCCTCGAGCAGTTCGCGCTGGGAACTCACCGAAACGAATTCACCGGCAGCCATCGAGAGTGCCCCTGCCAGCAGGCCCGCAAGGCCGGTGAGGATCACGAACTGATTCGAAACTCCGGTGGCTCCGATCCCGAGCACGAGAGCGAAATTGCTGACTAGTCCGTCATTGGCGCCGAAAACGGCGGCCCTGAAGGTACCAGAGATTCGCGCTCTGCCTTGTGCGGCAAGTCCTCGAATGACTTCCTCGTGAATCCGCTCGTCGGCGGCCATGGCCGGGGTTGCCGAAGTATCGGTCTCGTAGGGCGATCTGGCCTCTGCGCGCTGGGCGAGGGCCAGCACGAAAACTGAGCCGAACCTGCGGGCGAACCAGCCGAGAATCCGAGTTCGAAGCTGGCCGGGAATCGGCTCTCCCGCCTGATCGCCGAGCAGTGATAGCCAGTGCTGTTCATGACGGCGTTCAGCCTCGGCGAGAGCAAGGAGGATTTTCTTCTCTTCGCCTTCTCGCCGCGATGCCAGATCGCGATAGACCGCGGCCTCCGCCCTCTCATTGGCAAGGTACTTGCGCCAGAGCTTCACCTCGGCCGAAGTTGGCTCAGCCGGTGCCAAAGTTCACTCCCCAGTTACCGCTCCAGCTCTCGCCTTCGCCGAGCCAAATGAGTCCGAGCCCGCTGTTGAGCGCGTCCGGTGGAGCGGTCATCGGCTCGATGGCCACCGCCTGACCGAGGGCCTCCGGCGCTCCCTCCACAGGGCGCGGATAGGTGTGCGGAGTGAAAGTCTGAACGTAGCCGAAGTCGCGACTCTGCCAGACTTCGGTAAACCTGCCGTCCGGCGCGGTGAGCCGATGCCGGGCCAGGCCGTCATCGCCGTGCATGACCGCTCCGAAGGCGACATCGAGGTTAAGGTCGCCAACTCTGGCCCCGGCACGCAGGTCGAATTCGGTGCCGTCGACCGGGACTTGTCCGATCGGGTTGAGCCGGTCATCCGCAACGAATCTTTCTTCGGCAGCGATCTTGAGAGTCAATTCCCCGATCGGAACATCCCCCACCCTGAAGAATGGGTGCGATCCGACCGCAACCGGAGCCTTAGCTGCACCATCGTTTCGGAACCCGTGGGTAACTACGATTCCGCTCTCGACGAGCTCGTAACGCACTGTCACTTCGACCAGAAAGGGATAGCCGTGCTGTGGGAACACCGTAGCGGCAAGAGTGATCACGTGCGGTGCTCGTTCGATCACCCGAAAGGCGTGATTTCTCAGCAGGCCGTGAATTGCATTGTTCTTCTCCGGCTCGGTCAGATCAAGTTGCTGAGGCTTTCCGTCAAGCAGCCAAACGCCGTCCCGAACCCGATTGGGCCACGGGGCGAGCACTATTCCAGAGCCGTACGGCGGAATCTCTGACTCCGGATACGAATCCACAACTTCGGCTCCGTCAACCTGGAATACTCGAAGGCCGGCGGCGGCTTCAGTTACAACGGCTCGGAGGTGCTTGCCTCCCTTGTCGAGGGCCAATTCAAACTGTTCTCCAGTGGGTTTGCGCACGTGCCCAGCATATTCTTTGGCGCGGATCACGCACCTCTCGATCTCGGGTAGACGACTTAGTTACGACTTGCTATCAAAGCCGAAATTCGACCGCTGACTTTCTGCGCGCTGGTATCTTCGAGATAGGCGGCTTCCCCCGTCGCTGGCTGCGGGGTTCGCTGCCATTTCGGTTGTTTACCTACTAAGAGGAGAGGGTGCACCATGAGTGTGCCAAGGCAACAACTAATTACCGCAGCAGCACTCGCGTTTTGTCTCGCTGCAACCCTTTCGGCCTGCGGGGAACAAGGCTCTGCTGTAAATACTCCCAGTGGAAAACCCGAACCTTCGCCGACGGAAACTACCCCCTCAGGTCCAGATCCGATGGCCGACGTGCTCTTCACAATTACGGCAAATGTGCGCGCAGTTGACGGCAGGACAATCGGAATTTCAATGGCTGCACACTCTCCCGTTGCCAGCACTGATTCGGCGGCTGCGGGATTGCGAGACAAATTCGTGAGCGTTTGTTCTCAAAGCGGGGGCACCCAGCCGATCGACGAAAACTATCTTCGAGACAACGGCAGCACGCTAATGTCGATCGACTTCACCTCGAACACCCCAGACCTGACTTTCGCATCGCCGATTGGACTGCACTTCGGCAGTCAGTACTACGCCCATGCAGCGTTAGGCGACGGCATCACTCCGCAGCCTGGGGGCCAGGCCTGCTACTACGGGTTCGACTGGTCGAAATCGGGGACCGCCCAGGGGATCGCAGACTTTGAGAACCCGGATGGAGTCCCGGATGTCAGCCAGTGGATTTACGGCTTCTACGGCTTCTCGATAGACCCCAGTTCCGGTGCGACCATCGAGGCCTGCCGAGTAACCCTGACCGACCTCGTCGGCAACGTGCTCGACTCCGTGCAGGGCTGGGACCCAAACCTCGCCGGTGACGGAGTCTCCTGCGTGATCGGCTATCAGGGAGAGTAGCCAGGATCCGGGCCCGGGATCAGGGCAGCTCGAACCGTTCGGCAAGCTCGACCACATTGCTCAGCAACATCGCCCGAGTCATCGGGCCAACTCCGCCGGGGTTCGGCGAGAGCCAGCCCGCTACCTCTGCGACTTCCGGTTCCACATCGCCGACTATTCTGCTGCGTTCGCCATCCTGAACCCGGCTTACCCCCACATCAAGAACGATCGCTCCCGGTGCCACGTCTCGAGCCCGAATCACCCCCGGCACTCCGGCAGCCGCGACCACTACATCGGCAGCCCTCACATGCCTGGCCAGGTCTTCGGTCCCGGTGTGGGTGAGGGTCACTGTCGCGTTGTGCTCTCGCCTCGTGAGCAGCGGCCCAAGCGCCCTGCCGACGGTAACGCCGCGGCCGACCACGACCACGTTCTTTCCGTTCCAGCTCACTCCGTGCCGCTCGACCAGTTCGATAATCCCGCGGGGTGTGCATGGCAGTGGAGTTGCAATCGGGTGATTGACATTCAGCACAAGTCGACCGAGATTGGTCGGATGCAGACCATCTGCATCCTTAGCCGGATCGATCCGCTCGAGAATCGAATTGGTGTCTATGTGCGGCGGCAGAGGCAGCTGCACTATGTAGCCGGTCGTTGCCGGATCGGAATTCAACTCGTCGATTACCGCTTCAAGTTGCTCCTGGGTGGTCTGTTCCGGCAGATCCCGGCGAATGGATGCGATCCCGACTTCTGCGCAGTCCCGGTGCTTTCCGGCTACGTACTGCTTCGATGCCGGATCGTCCCCGACGAGCACCGTGCCAAGGCCCGGAGTCAGGCCGTTGGCTTTTAGTGCGGCAACGCGCTCGAGCAGCTCGGACTTGATCGCCCGGGCGGTCGCCCTTCCGTCGAGAACTCCCGCGGTCATCCGATTGCTACCACTGTTCCAGGCCTGGATACAGCGGCAGTGCCTGGGCGAGCTTGCTCACCCGCGTCCGCAGCTGTTCGGTGTCAGGGTTCGGTTTGAGCGCCCCGGCAATGATGTCGGCAACCTCGGTGAACTCTTCATCCCCGAAGCCCCGCGTCGCAAGAGCCGGAGTGCCGATTCGAAGGCCGGAAGTCACCATCGGCGGCCTCGGGTCGAACGGAACCGCATTGCGGTTGACGGTGATGCCGACCTCGTGCAGCAGATCTTCCGCCTGCTTGCCGTCGATCGGCGATTCGCGCAGGTCGGCGAGAATCAGGTGAACGTCGGTGCCGCCGGTCAGCACGTCGATCCCTTCGGCTCTGGCATCGGCTGCCATGAGTCGCTCTGCGAGAATCTTCGCTCCGCGGACTGTGCGCTCCTGACGGTCCCTGAACTCGTCGGTGCCTGCAAGCAGGAAGGCCGTAGCCTTTGCGGCGATGATGTGCATTAGCGGACCGCCCTGCTGGCCGGGGAACACATTCGAGTTGAGCTTCTTTCCGAGTTCTGCGTCTCTGGAGAGGATGAACCCCGAGCGCGGGCCCGCGAGAGTCTTGTGAACGGTGCTTGAAACCACATCTGCGTGAGGCACGGGACTCGGGTGCAGCCCGGTGGCCACTAGCCCTGCAAAGTGCGCCATGTCGACCCAGAGCAGGGCTCCCACTTCGTCGGCGATCTGCCTGAAGGCCGCGAAGTCGAGTTGCCTGGGGTACGCCGACCAGCCGGCGATAATCACCTTCGGCTTGTGTTCGAGCGCCTTGTCTCTGACCGTGTTCATATCGATCAGGAAGGTCTTCGGGTCGACACCGTAGCTAACCGCGTTGTAGAGCTTGCCGGAGAAGTTGAGCTTCATGCCGTGAGTGAGATGACCGCCGTGGGAGAGTTCGAGCCCGAGGATAGTGTCGCCGGGGGTAGCGATCGCAGCGAGCACCGCCGCGTTTGCAGAGGCTCCGGAGTGCGGCTGGACATTCGCGTATTCAGCGCCGAACAGTGACTTCGCGCGGGACCTTGCCAGCTCTTCAGCGACATCCACGAATTCGCAGCCGCCGTAGTAGCGCCGACCGGGGTAGCCTTCGGCGTACTTGTTGGTGAGCACGCTGCCGGCAGACTCGAGAACTGCGCGGGGGACGAAGTTCTCGCTCGCGATCATTTCGAGGTAGTCGCGCTGGCGGCCAAGCTCAAGCTTCAGGACCTCGGCGATCTCCGGGTCCACCTTCGAAAGCGGCTCGGTAAAGGTTGAGGGAAGACGATCTGACACAGGTAGCTCCTAACAAGCTCAAGGGATGTCTCAAAGGTATCCGCTTGCGGCCCAGGCGTGCGGCCGTTTTACTTGTTTCGCTCCCCGGTGGTTCTCCACCCTGACGCCAGTTGCGATGCGGCAAGTCTAACCGGCAAAGGAAATTCCAAGCTCGCTGGCTGCGGCGTGTAGCGTTCGATCGCGAGTCCAGATTCTTGTTTCTCGATTGGCGTGTAGCGAATCCGCAAGCTCTGCCAGAATTGCCTAATCAATACGATCACCCCGGAACCCGTTTCGCGTACCGACTCTCAAGGGCTGTGGACGATGCCCGACTCGGTGCGAATCCAGACCGACCCCGGCTCGGCGGCAGTTGGTGAATACCTGGCTTCGATGCTTTCCGCTCTTGGGATGTCCGCCGCCGCAAACGACTCCGGCGACTTTCGGCTGCACCTCGGCGGCAGCCAGCCCGCGGAAGGCTACCTGCTTCGAGTTAGTGAAAGCGGGGTCGAGCTTGAGGCGGGCAGTGAGGCCGGGCTGTTTTGGGGCATCCAGTCGATTCGGCAGTTGCTGAAGAAAGACGGGGAGCACTGGTCGCTGCCGCAGACCCGAATTGAGGACTACCCGAGGTTCAGCTACCGAGGGGCGATGCTCGACGTTGCTCGGCACTTCTTTTCGGTCGCCGACGTCAAACGCTACATAGACGACATCGTCCTGTTGAAGCTCAATGTGCTGCACCTGCACCTGACCGACGATCAGGGCTGGCGAATCGAAATTGAGGGCTGGCCGAACCTAACAGAGCATGGCGCATCGACCCAGGTCGGCGGCGGAGGCGGTGGCTATTACACTCAGGGCGACTACCGGGAAATCGTCGCCTATGCAGCCAGCAGATTCGTTACCGTCGTTCCCGAAATCGACCTGCCTGGCCACACCAATGCTGCGCTCGCCTCGTATCCAGAGCTCAATTGCGACGATAAAGCCCCCGCTCTGTACGAAGGAATCGAGGTCGGATTTTCGAGCCTTTGCGTCGACAAGAAGCTCACCTACAAGTTCCTCGAGGATGTACTGGGCCAGGTCGCCACCCTCACTCCCGGACCCTGGCTGCACATTGGCGGCGACGAAGCCCACTCGACTCCAGAGGCCGACTATCTGAAGTTCATTGCGCGCGCGAGCAAAATCGCTGCATCCACCGGCAAGACCGTCGTCGGCTGGCACGAGATGGGAAAGAGCGCCGAGCTGCCCACCGGAACCGTCGGCCAGTATTGGAGCTATACGACCCCGAGAGAGGATGCCGCGGAGCGCGCGAGGCAATTCCTCGCTTCGGGCGGAAAGCTGATTCTCTCACCGGCAAATGCCATCTACCTCGACATGAAGTATGAGGAATCGAGCCCCCTCGGCCTGAACTGGGCTGACGGCCCGACCTCGGTCAGGAGATCCTACGAGTGGGAGCCTCTTGAGGTCGTTCCGGGCGCCGCAGAAGGCGATCTGCTCGGAATCGAAGCACCACTCTGGACCGAAACGATCACTTCAATTAGCGAGATCGAGACGATGGCGTTCCCCCGAATCGCCTCCGCAGCCCAAATTGCCTGGTCGTCGAAAACCCGACCGGAGTTCGCCGAATTCACCGAACAGCTGCGCAATCTGGGGTCGGTCCTTGAGCGCGAAGGAATCAAGTTCGAGCGCGCAGCCGGAATCTCCTGGCACTAGAAGCCACCCTCAACTCATAGGCTTGGGCTGAGTCAACGCTCGCGGCCGGCTCAATCGCAGTCGGCTCAGTCGCGGTCGGTGCAGTTGCGACCGCTCCCGGGATTGAGGACGAACTCATGGCGCTGATCCACCGGATGGGCTGGTATGGCACCCTCGCCATCCTGCTGGCCGGTGCCACGAGCGTCACGAACTTCACCCCGGCCGGTTCACCGCCCCCGCCGGAAAGTGTGAACGTCACAGTTAGAACGCTGGTTCCCAAGCCGGTCCAGCGCATAGACTCTCAGGGCTCGTATCGCTTCGGCGATGGCTCGGCCATTGCTGCAACCGGTGATGCCCGACCAGTTGGCGAATACCTTGCTAATTTGCTGCGACCGCTTACCGGTGAATTGCTGCCGATGAACCCCAAAGGCGACATAGTCCTCGTGGTTGAACCGGGGCATCCAGCAGGAGGCTACGACCTGAGAGTCCGCTCTTCCGGAATCTGGATCGCGGCCAATGATCCAGCCGGGCTGTTTCTTGGAATTCAGACTCTTCGGCAGCTCCTGCCTCCGCCGGTGGCGGGAGTCACGACCTGGGCGATAGCGGCAACCGACATCACCGACTTTCCGCGATTCAGCTATCGCGGAGCAATGCTCGACGTCGCGAGGCACTTCTTCACGGTCGCCGAGGTCAAGCGCTACATCGACGAGATCGCCGCAATCAAACTCAACGTCCTCCACCTGCACTTGAGCGACGATCAGGGCTGGCGACTGGAAATCAAGGGCTGGCCGAAGCTCACTCAGATAGGCGGTGTAACCGAGGCCGGCGGAACACCCGGCGGCTACTACACTCAGGCGCAATTCAGCGAGATCGTTGCTTACGCAGCGAGCAGGTTCGTGACCATCGTCCCGGAGTTCGACATGCCGGGTCACACCAATGCCGCGCTCGCCTCCTATGCCGAACTCAATTGCAGCGGAATCGCCCGCAAGCCCTACTACGGCTACAGCGTCGGGTTTTCCTCTCTTTGCGTCCACAAGGAAATCACCTACAAGTTCGTTGCAGATATTGTTCAGCAAGTTGCCGCTCTGAACCCCGGCCCCTGGTTCCACCTCGGCGGGGATGAATCTTCTGCGACGAGCCTCGCCGACTACAAGTACTTCGTCGACCGGGTGCTTAAGATCATTGCGGATGCCGGCAAGACTCCCATGGGCTGGCACGATATCGGCTACGCCCCGAACATTCCTGCCGGCACCGTAGGCGAGTACTGGGACTATACGACTCCGCGAGGTGGTTCTCCTTCGCTCACCAGATGGATTCTGAAAGCCGGCGGGCAACTGGTCATGGCCCCTTCGAACGTGGCATATGTAGACCAGAAGTATTCGCTGTCCGAGACCATAGGAACCAAGTGGGCGGAGCCGCCGCTCACGATTCAGGAATCCTACGGCTGGGATCCAACCGGAGTTTTCCCGAGCTATCCCGAGGAATCCTTTCTCGGAGTTGAAGCCCCCCTGTGGACCGAAACGGTCCACAATATGCAGGAAATCGAATATATGGCTTTCCCGCGAATTGTCGCGATCGCTGAAATCGGCTGGTCACCAAACGCCGACCGCAGTTTCGAAGAATTCGCCCCGAGACTGGCGACCTTCGGGGTATATATGGAAGCCGCAGGAATCAATTTCAAGCGAACACCGGGGGTTCCATGGAAGTAGCGATTCGCTCACTGCTGAGACCGAGCAAGGGTGAAGACGCCCACAGGGTCAGCTACGCCGAATTGTTCTTTGATCTGGTTTTCGTCTTCGCAGTGACCCAGGTTTCCCACCTGCTCATCGGAAACCACACGATTTACGCGGTCCTTCAGGCAATCATGATCGGTGCGATCGTCTGGTGGGTGTGGGTCTATACCGCGTGGGTGACGAACTGGCTAAACCCGGAAGCAAACCCGATCAGGGTATTGCTGCTCCTGCTCATGATCGTCGGGGTGGTGTTGAGCGCCTCGATTCCGCGTGCTTTCGGCGAGAGCGCACTGCTTTTCGCTGTCGCGCTCGTAGTGTTCCAGGTCGGCAGGAGTCTGGCTGCGGTTGCCGCCTTCGCGAAAGAGAAGCCCGGCCACGCGCTCAACTTCGTGCGGATTGCGATCTGGCTCGCGGCATCCGGAGTCCTTTGGATTCTCGGCGCCCTGTTCCCGGATGCCCGACTCTGGATTTGGCTGTTGGCTCTGGTTATCGACTACGCCGGTCCGCGCGCCAGGTTCTGGACTCCGGGACTCGGCAGATCTCCGCTGGAAACCTGGGATGTCGCAGGCGCCCACATGGCAGAGCGGATGAGCCTTTTCATCATCATCGCCCTCGGCGAAACTGTGGTGGTTTCCGCATCAGCCTTCGCGTCGCTGGAGCTGAACTGGAGCACGGGGATCAATTTCCTTTGCGCCTTCACCGGGAGCGTCCTCATGTGGTTCCTTTACTTCAGCCGCAGCGAACGAGCCGGGAGCCGCTACATCGACGCCGCCGAAGAGCGGGGCATGATTGCTCAGACCGCGTATACCTACGTGCCGCTCCTCATGGTTCTGGGGATTGTCCTCTCCGCGGTGGTTGACCATTTCCTGCTTGACGAGCCGCTAAAAGCCGACTTCTTCACCGCCATGTTGCTTGGCCTCAGTTGCGCACTGTTTCTGGTCGGTTCCGCCCTGTTCAGAGCGGCAACCGGATTCAGACTCCCCCTCTTTCACGTCGTGGGAGCGATCTGCGCACTGGGGCTAATTTTCCTCGGTAGCCTTGTGCCAGTCATTACGCTTGCCTGGCTTGCAAATGGCATCATGCTCATTGTCTTGATTTTCGATCTGACGAAAAAGGGTGAACCAGATTGAAACCCGACCCCGTAGTCTCCGCCGTTCGACACGTTGTCGCGCCCGTGACCAGAACCAGGCTGTTCAGATGGCTGGCCCCAAGGCTGCTGCCGATCTTCGAGGATCTGACCAGGGGGCTCAGCTCCGGCCACGTTCAAGTGAGCGGGCTACTCGTGCACTCGCTGCAATTGCACAGCTTCGGCGCAAAAACCGGGACAGAGCGGATCACCTCCCTCATGTACACCCCGGATGGAAACGGCTGCGCGATCGTCGCCGGCACGAGCTTCGGCCGGCAGCACCACCCTTCCTGGACCTACAACCTGCTGGAAAATCCCGACGCGTATATCGACGTTCGAGGCAGGCTGCTCGAGGTTCGGGCGGAGCTCATCGGCGACGATGAGCGCGATGAAGCGTGGGAACTCATTCAGGCACAGTGGCCGGGATACCGAGCTTACGAACGGGAGTCCGGCCGAGTGGTCAGACTGTTCAGACTTCGACCGCTAAGGGAACTCAGGTCGGCGTAAATGGCGAAGCGAGCTATCCGGCGTCCCCGGTAAGCCATCCTTTCGAGCGTTCGATTGCCTTGAGCCACTGGGCGTACTCCGACTCGCGTCTGACTGCATCCCTCCCCGGTTTCCATCTCCGATCCTGCTTCCACTGCGAGCGCAACTCGTCGATCCCGCTCCAGAACCCGACTGCGAGACCGGCGGCATAGGCCGCGCCGAGGCAAGTGGTCTCTGTGACGACCGGGCGGATGACCTCGACATCCAGCCCATCGGCGAGCAGTTGCAGAAACAGGTTGTTCGCCGCCATGCCCCCGTCAACCCGAAGCTCGGCCATTCGCGTGCCGGTTTCAGCGGCCATCGCTTCAACCAGATCCCGGGTTTGCCAGACTGAGGCTTCGAGCACCGCTCTGGCCAGGTGCGCTCGAGTAACGAAGCCGGTGAGCCCGGCGATAACTCCCCTCGCATCGCTCTCCCAGTAGGGCGCGAAGAGACCGGAGAACGTGGGGACGATGTAGGCGCCGCCATTATCCGGAACCGTGGAAGCTAAGCCTTCAATTTCGGAGGAGCTTGCGATCATCCCGAGCTGATCCCTGAACCACTGGACGAGAGCCCCGCTAACCGCGATCGAACCTTCGAGTGCGAATCTGGCCGGTTCTTCGCCGAATCGGTAGGCGAGAGTGGTCAGCAGGCCGTGGCTCGACATAACCGGCTCGGTACCGGTATTGAGCAACAGAAAGGCACCGGTTCCATAGGTGCTCTTGAGCTCGCCAGCATCAAAGCCCACCTGACCTACAAGTGCTGCCTGTTGATCGCCGAGGGCGCCTGCCACCGGAACCCCTTCGAGAACTCCGTTTGCAGTGCCGTAGACCTGCGAAGAAGAGACGATCTTGGGCAGAACCTCCCTCGGTATACCCTGCGCTTCAAGCAATTCCGGATCCCACTCGAGTGTTCTGATATTCATAAGCAGGGTGCGGCTCGCATTGGTCACATCGGTCAAGTGGCGGCCGCCGTCCGGCCCCCCAGTTAAGTTCCAAATGAGCCAGGAGTCCATGGTTCCAAAAGCGAGTTCGCCCGCCCTTGCCCGCTCGAGCAACTCGGGTTGATTCTGGAAAACCCAGGAGAGTTTCGGACCGGAGAAATAGGTCGCTGGAATCAAACCGGTCTTCTCCCGATACCAATCGAGATCCCTGACTTCGATTAGCCCCTGGACGATCCGGTCGGTCCGAGTGTCCTGCCAAACGATTGCGGGAGTCGCCGGCTTACCGGTAACGCGGTCCCAAAGCACCGCGGTTTCCCGTTGATTCGTGATCCCGACTGCCGCAATTCTCGAACTGTCGATTCCGGCCCTTTCCAGGGCACCTCCGGCAACCTCTTCGACGTTCCGCCAAATTTCGGCTGCATCGTGCTCGACCCAACCGGGTTTCGGAAAGTGCTGCACGTGCTCCTTTTGTGCGACCGCGACAATTTGCGAATCACGATCGAAAATCATGCACCTGCTCGAAGTTGTCCCCTGATCAATGGCAGCTATGTAATCAGCGCTCATCAGCTCCTCCGGCCGACTCGGTGTAGTCAAAGCCTAGGTGTTGAGCGCCTGCTGCCTGAAAGTTGATCCGTGACTACGACCAGCACGAGGCAGAGTGCGGTAATGGCAACATCTGCAAAGGGCAGCAGCTGAAGACCCACTCCGTCAAGCAGTAGCGAGCCGATCAGAGCACCGCCCCCGATTCCGACATTGAAGGAAGTGGTAACCAGGGCCGCCGAGACATCGCGGATTCGAACTGAGGCAGTCTGCAGCACTCTAGTTTGAAAAAGCGCGGGAACACCGCCGAATGCGGCACCCCAGATAACGAGCATCACAATCACGACAGGCGGCACCTGGGGAACCAGCCCGAGTGCGAGCACTGCGATTGCGACCAGGAGCATCCCGGCTGCAAGACCGGCGCGCGGATAGCGGTTGCCGACCATGCCAACAGCCAGCAGGCCAAATGCTCCGGAAATCCCATAGATCAGCAACAGGATGCTCACACTGTCCACAGAGAAACCGTTCACTTCGGTGAAATAGGGAACGACATAGGTGTACAGGAGGTTGTGTCCGATCATCATGAGCAGGATGAACAGGCATATTAGAAGAACCCCGGGGAAGGTTCGGTCTCGACGAAGAGGACCGGGAGTGAGTGTCGCAATTTCAGAGGTCTCGATCCTGAGGTGATCAACCGGTGGAAGAAACTTGATCGCCAGCAGGCCAAGGAAGATGATCGCGACTCCAACTACGGTGAACGCCAGACGCCAGCCAAGCAGGTGGCCGAGCGCGGTTCCAGCGGGAACACCGAGAACGAAAGCCGCCGATCCGCCGGCGGATGTAACCGCTACCGCCCTGGCTAGTTGTCCTCTTGGCACGAGGTGCGCGGGATACGCTCCAACCACTGCCCAGAAAAGCCCGTGCGCGAGGCCACCGAGCACCCGGGTTGCAGCCATAACTTCGTAGCTCGGAGCAATCGCGCCGACAAAGTTTGCCAGGGCGAACACGGCCAGAACTCCCAGTACCAGCGGTTTGCGCTGAAATCTTCGAGTAACCGCGGTCAGCGGAGTTGCTGTTGCAACTACCGTCGCCGCAAAAAAGGTGACGAGCAAGCCCACCTGGGATTGCGAGACGCCAAGTCCCTCTGCCATTTCGGGCAGCAAGCCGGTGGGCAGAAACTCGCTGGTAACGCAGACGAAGATCGCACCCGAGAGAGTCAGCAGCCCCGGCCACGGAAACTTCACTCGATTTGCAGCTTCTTGCACGCCCGCGACTCCCACTCTTGCGTCAAGCCGCCGCTGGATGCCGGGATTCCGTCATCCTCTAAAGCGTACTCACTGAATCCAATACGCTTGAGGTTCTATGGGAGACCCTGCTTCGACTCACTGGCTGATCACTCTCGTTTGCGTTGATCAGCCCGGAATTGTGCACGCAATTAGCGGGGCCATTGTGGAGGCTGGCGGAAACATCACCGAGTCCCAGCAGTTCGCGAGCCTGGACACGGGACGGTTCTTCATGCGAGTTCAGGTTGAGTCGCAGACAGATCGAAAAACCCTGGAAGCGAAACTCGCCCCGGTGGCCTCTCGTTTCAAAATGCAACTGATTCTGGATGTCGTCGGCAGGCCGGTGCGCACTCTTGTGCTCGCATCCAGGGTTGGTCACTGCCTTTCCGACTTGCTCTACCGCAAGAGTGCAGGGCAGCTCCAGGTGGAGATCCCGCTCATCCTCTCCAACCATCCGCAGTTGAAGGAGCTGGCAGACTTTCACAAGGTACCGTTCGAACTAATTCCCATCCGGGACGACGACGGAATGACGCAATTCGAAAGCCGACTGCTCGGCCTCGTCGAAGAACTCGATATTGAGCTCGTGGTACTTGCCAGATTCATGAGGATCTTCTCCTCGAAGACCTGTGAGAAGCTCGCAGGAAGAATGATCAACATCCACCACTCCTTTCTGCCCGGATTCAAGGGAGCCAACCCTTACCGCCAGGCCCATTCGAGAGGGGTGAAGCTAATTGGAGCGACCGCGCACTTCGTTACTGAAGATTTGGATGAGGGTCCGATCATTGAACAGAATGTCGTGCGGGTAAGTCACGCGAGGAGCCCCGAAGAACTCCGAGTGATCGGCCAGAACGAAGAGAGCAGAACCCTCAGCCAGGCCGTCAATTGGTTCGCCCAGCACCGCGTGCTTCTGGATGGCAAGAGAACAATCATTTTCAGCTAGGGAATTTCGATTCCTGCCCCTACCGAAGTTGATTGTCAGAACTTAACCTCTGCTCTTGGCAGTGAGGCGAAAACTCGCTACTCGGTAGGCTGAGGGAGTGGAGAACAGCCAGTCCGGTAATAGCGAAGGATTGCTTTTCCACAATGCGAGGAAGATTGACGCTTCCGGTCAGGTCGATGGATTCTGGATGCTCGTCCGGGAAGGTCGAATAACTGCCACTGGCGTCGGAGCCGCCCCCGATTCTGCAGAAATCGAACGAGCAGAGCGAGTAGACCTCGGCGGTGACTATCTGACTCCGGGTTTCATCGACCTGCACTGCCACGGCGGCGGCGGACACTCCTTCGATGACAGCGAACAGGAGATCAGAGCCGCTATTGCAACCCACCGGTCTTACGGAACCACCAGATCCGTGCTCAGCCTCGTTTCGAACCCGATCGCAAGCCTGGTACACAGCCTCGAACAGATTTCCGATCTAGCGGAATCCGACCCGACGATTCTCGGTTCTCACCTTGAGGGCCCGTTCCTGTCGAACGAGAAACGCGGAGCACACAATCCGGTTTACTTGACTGATCCCACCCCGGACCTCGTCGAAGAACTGCTTGGGGCGGCAGGCGATTCTCTGCGTCAGGTGACGATCGCACCAGAGCTACCCGGAGCGATGGCCGCGATCGACCAGTTCGCGGCGGCGGGAGTGAAAGTGGCAATCGGCCACTCCGATGCCGACTACAGCCTGACTCTCGAAGCTTTCGACCGCGGGGCAAGCATCCTGACTCACGCTTTCAACGCAATGAACGGGATAGGCCACCGTGCCCCCGGCCCTGTACCCGCTGCTCTAAACGACCCTCGGGTCACGGTCGAACTGATACTTGACGGACTGCACGTGCATCCCGCGGTTGCGAAAATAGCTTTCGAGACGGCAGGAGACCGGATTGCGCTGGTCACGGATGCCATGGCAGCCGCCGGTTCGGATGACGGTGAATACCGACTCGGCTCGCTAAACGTCACGGTCAGGGACGGCAGGGCGACGATTGCCGGCGGCGAGACCATCGCGGGCTCTACTCTGACCCTGGATAAAGCGGTGAAAAATGCCATATTCGAGTTGAATCTCACTCCAGTGGCCGCCATTACCGCCGCCACAGTTGCGCCAGCCCGCGCACTGGGAGTTGATGAAGACTTCGGCTTTTTAAGGGAGGGGCTGTTCGCCGACGCGGTCGCCCTGGATTCTGAGTTCAATGTGAAGTCAGTCTGGATTGCGGGATCGCGCGTAATCGATTGAATTTGCCCCGAAAAAGGGCGTAGTATCTGCAAAAGATTTTTTGTTTCCGGCAATTCAATTGGAAACGCATTCCCATTTAGAGGCAAGGTGCTAAACCTATGAGGCGATCAGTTAAGTCGGTTTCCATGGTCTCCGCAATTGCAATCGGAGCAGCAATGGTCGCGCTCGTTCCGGCTCCCGCTTTCGCCGCGACTTACATCGTGAATTCCGGCTCAGATGACGGATCAACAGTGGGAACTCTGCGCTGGGCGATGATCCAGGCCGATATAAACCCCGGTCCCGACACTATTACTATCACCTACACCGGAACGATCGCGGCCGGTGCAACCGATTTTCCGACGATCAGCGAAGACTTGACGATCACCGGTCCGGGCTCCGGGCAGCTCACCGTCAATGCCTTCTCCACCGCATTTACCATTAGCAATGCAAAGGTCAAGATCAGCGGAATGCGCGTCAATGCGCCGGCAAAGGCGATAGACGCAAGCGGCTTGGCAAGCCTCAACGTCTCTGATTTCGTTTCCGGAGATCCGATCACAGGTGGCGGTCAAATCAGCTTCGTCGGGGCCAACGCCGCGAGTAGTCTCAGTCTTTCCTCGGTAACCGTCGAGGACGGCGCGGATGACGGGATCTACGTAGAACTCAATGGCGGTACCGCCGTCCTGAACGGCGTGACGATTTCAAACCGAGGTTCCAGCGGGCTCGAATTTGGCAACAGCAGCTTCGGCAATCTGGTAATTGACAACCTCAACTCATCCACGAACGATATCGACGGAGTCCTGCTCGGCTGGACCGGCGGAACGGTCTCGATCAGCAGCTCAACTGCAAATTCAAACGGGGAATCCGGATTCGTACTCGAAATCGAGGGCGACACCGGTTTGAACGCATCCGGACTTCACGCAGATGAGAACTCAGACACGGGCTTCGCGCTCTCCACGCTGGATACCTCCAGCATCGAAATCACCGGTGCAACTGCAAACGACGGTGATGGAATTGGAGTTGCAATTGAAAACGTGGACGCCGGTGCCGAAATCTCGCTTTCCGGTTTCGAAGTTCGGAGGAATGCCACCGGAGGAATCTTGGCGGCTATTCCGTTCGGGGGTCCCGCAGGAATCCTCGGCAAGCTCAACATCAGCGAGACCACGGTCGCTGATCAGACTTCGGCGAGTGGTCTCTTCGGCGCAATATTCCTGGGGGGCGACGGAAGCGGAGAAATCAACCTGGATCAGGTCAGTGTTCTGGATAACACTTCGTCTACCTCCGTCTTCTCAGGACTCGTGGTGTATCTTTCGGACTCCGCCAAAGCGACAATTACCAATTCGACGGTAGCGCGCAACTCCGCGCAGTTCATTTCAGGCATCGCAATAGCTGCCGGCCCTCAGACACCGCCTGGGAACTTCAACGGATCTGCGCTCATTCAAAGCGTCACAATCTCGAACAACACAGCTCTAGCCCCTGGGCTATTCCTTCAGGACGGTTCGACCGATCTTGCAGCGGCTCCGAATATGCGTCTGCTCAACAGTACGATTAGCGACAATACGAGTCTGAACACCGGGGCAACCCCGCCCTATTCTCCTTCCGTAATTCTGCAGCACGTAAATGCGTTGGTAGAAAACAGCATTCTTTCGGGATCGAACTACGCAGATATCGGTGAGGAAGACTCCACGGTAAGTATCAACTACTCTCTAATCCAGAGCGAAGACGGCACGCTCACTTCGGCAATAGCATCCGGAATCGGAAACCTCACGGGAGTCAGCCCGAACCTCGCCGCCCTGGCGAACAACGGCGGTTCTACTCTCACGAGGCTCCCCCACGACAACAGTCCCGTTCTCGAGGCGGGTGACCCGCTCTTCTCCGGATTGGCGACCGATCAGCGCGGTCAGGCTCGGGTGGTCGGACGGCTCGATATGGGAGCGGTGGAGCTCGGACCGATTCTGGCCGACACGGGCGTGGATTTCGGATTGCCTCTTGGAGTGGCGATCTTCCTCCTTATTTCAGGTGCGGCCGCGCTCGAAGCAACCAGGCGGTTGAGGAGGGCCTAGTCCCGCTCCCAGTCGAGGCGGCTGTTCCAGGCGTTTCGGTAGTAGTCCGCGAATTTGAGTTCGGCGGCAGCCGCCTCGTCTGCAATCACAGTCACGTTCGGGTGAAGCTGGATTACCGAACCGGGAAGGCTTGACGTGACCGGGCCCTCGACCGCCCCGGCAAGCGCCGGCGCCTTCGCAGCACCGAACGCGAGCAATACAAGGTGCTTCGCCCGAAGGATCGTGCCGAGACCCTGAGTTATGCAGTGGGTAGGTACTTGATCTGGGGAGTCGAAGAATCGCGCGTTGTCCGTCCTCGTCGCTTCGGTCAGGGTCTTGACCCTGGTAAGTGAAGCCAGTGACGAACCTGGTTCATTAAAGCCAATGTGCCCCGTTCTGCCTATTCCGAGAACCTGCAGGTCCACTCCGCCCGCATCGCGGATTGCCTGCTCATAGTCGTCTCCCGCAGTTTCAAGCGGACCGCTGTCCGCGGGCACGCGAACGAACTCCGGGGTCAACCGCAACGGGCCTACAACTTCTCTGGAAATTACCGAGCGATAAGACTGGGGATGTCCGACCGGCAGTCCGACATACTCGTCGAGCGCGAATCCGCGCACCTTCGAGAGGTCGAGGTTGAGCTTCGCGAGGGCCTGCCAGGTTGAAAGCGGAGTGGAGCCGGTTGCGAGACCGAGCACAGCATCCGGCTTTCTCCTAACAAGCCTCGCAATCAGACCCGCGGCGACGCTCCCGCCCTCGATCGAATCTTTGACTATTACGACTTCGGCCACTAAGCCACCCTAATCTGCTCGCCCCTGATCGTCGTGCTTTTCATGCCTGAGAACGCGGCTCCCAGAGCCGAAATCGGCGCTCCTGCCGGAACCAGGCAAACGCGCTCGGCCAGCTCGAGCGAGCCCAGAAACGGAGAGTGCTGCGCTCGCTCTTTAAGCACAGCCCGAACCCCCTCAAGCAGAGGATCTCCGGCCGCGGCAATCCCGCCGCCGATGACCACCACTTCGACGTCGACTGCGAGCACGAGAATCCGAACCGCTGAGGCGATGCTCTCGAGTAGCTTCGACTTGATTCGCATTGCTGCAGAATCTCCGCCCGCCGCGGCCTCGAACAAGTGCTGTATCGGGTTCGGGTGTTCGGTCGGCCACTGCCGGGCAAGCGCGGAACCCGAAGCAAGTACTTCAAGGCAGCCGGACTGACCGCAACTGCAGACAGGTCCCAGAGGATCTATCGGAATGTGGCCGATCTCACCTGCCGTACCACGCGAGCCTCGCCAAAGCGCACCGCCGATCACGATTCCCGCCGCGAGTCCGGTACCGAGGTTCAGGTATGCCATGGAGTGCCGAGAGCTGTCACCGATCGCCGAGGCGGGCCATCCTGTTTCCGGCCAGCCTCTCGCGCTCAGGAGGTGGTAGGCCCCGAGAGCAGCGGCATTAACGTCGTTTTCCGCATGCACCTCGTGTTCGAGCACTCTCGAAAGTTCTGATCCCAGATTCAGATCCTCGACGCCCAGATTCACCGCGTGAACAACTCTGCCCGTCGTCGAGTCGACTCGACCCGGAACTCCGACGCCAATACTCGAGATTTGCGAAATGGGCGAATTTAGGCGCTCTGCGAGCCCCCTAACCGCCTCCTCCGCGCTCGAGAGGACTCCACTAGCTCCATAGGCAGTGCTCAACCGGAACTGGACGAGTACCTCGCCGGTTTGATCAATCGCCACCGCATCGGTTTTGGTTCCGCCAATGTCAATTCCCAGGTGCATTGAAAGCTCTTCAGCGGCCATTGAAGCCTGCCTTCCGCACCGCAGAGGCATTCCCGATCGCAAAGATTTTGGTCATCCCTTTACCGCTCCGCTTACCAGTCCCTGGGTCATTCGGCCCTGAATCAGAAGGAAGAAGACGATCACCGGAATCGACATGAGGGTGGACCCGGCCATGATCGCAGCCCAGTTGGTGGTTCCGTTTGCAACCTGGAAGGTTCTCAGCCAAACCGGCAGCGTCATCATCTCCGGTCTGGCCATGACCACGAGGGCGAGCAGGAACTCATTCCAGGCCTGGATGAATCCGAATACTCCGGTAGCGACCAGGCCCGGCGCGAGCAGTGGAAAGGTGATTCTCCAGAACGCGCCGGCACGAGAAAGCCCGTCGATCATCCCCGCTTCCTCCAGATCGACGGGCACGCCGTTTACGAACCCGCGCAGGGTCCAGATTGTGAAAGGCAGCACAGAGGCGCAATAGACGAGCGTCAGGCCGATGATCGTGTTGAGCAGCGCCCAGCCATCGAGAACTCGATAGATCGAGACGATCATCGCTTCGCCGGGAATCATCTGGATGATCAGGATCGTGATGATGAATGCCCTGCGGCTCCTGAACCTGAACCGAGTAACTGCCAGCGCAGCAAGAAACGCGAAGAGCAGAGAAACAACTACGGTAAGCAGGGTGACCATGAGCGAGTTCCCGAGTGCTGGCAGAAACTGCGCGCGGTCCGACTCGAGCAGCACCGTTCCATAGTTCTTGAAGGTGAAGTTCTTCGGCCAGAAGTTGACCTCTGCCCCGATGATCTCGTTGTTGGGCTGAAAAGAGGTCTGGACCATCCAATAGACCGGAAATACCGAGCCGATGAAGACGAGCACCGAGATGGCGCTGAGGAGAATAGATACCGCACGGCGCTTCGCTCTCGAATTCCTGCGCCTGATCGTCGGCTGCGCATCAGCCGTACCGGTGGGTCTGGCAACGGTTGCAGCGGTCACAGTTGCTCCTCCTTGAGGGACTGGCGAACGTAATAGAGCGAGATCGCCATCATGAAGAACACGGTGATAACGGCAATCGCGCCGCCCATTCCAAAGTTCCCTGAGCTCAAAGCCGTCTGATAGATGTAGACGCCGAGAGTGGAAGTCTGATCCCGGATGCCGCCGATCCCCTGGAGCGCATAAATCTGAGTGAAGACCCGAAGGTCCCAAATGACCTGGAGGATCGTCACCACGAGGAAGATCGAGCGCAGGTACGGAAGAGTAATGAGCCTGAAGCGCTGTGTTCCGCGTGCGCCGTCAAGTTGCGCGGCCTCGAGGATCTCATCGGGAATCTGGGTAAGACCCGCGTAGACCGTGAATGCGACGAAAGGAATTGCTCCCCAGACGACGATGATCGTCGCCACGAGGAAGAAGCTCAGAGGGTTGATCAACCAGGAGTGACCCTGGTAGTCGAGTCCGAAGACGTGAGTGAAAATATAGTTGACGACTCCGTAAGAGGTATCGAAGATCCAGCCCCAGACGATAGTGGCGGTAAGCGCAGGCATTGCCCAGGCGAGCAATAGCCCTGTTGACATGAGCACTCTGAAGAACTTGTTGAGCTTCGTCATGAGAATGGCGACGAGCGTTCCCCCTACCATCGTCACCGCGACGTTCACGAGGCAAAACAGGATGCTTCTGACCATTACGTTCCAGAAGCTCGGATCAGTGAGTACTTTCAGGTAGTTCTTGAATCCGACGAACGGCGCCGGAGCCCCGAATACCTGAGGTCTGCCGAACTCCTGGAAAGAGATCACGAAGAGCTGAATGAGGGGCCAGCCGACGATAATCAGCAGCACCACGGTCGCCGGAACGAGCAGCGAGTATGGCGTCAGTTGAAACCGGGGCTTCTTCCCTCTCACCTTTCCGTCAAGAGCTGGAGAAGGTGCGATCGTTGGTGCAGACATGCTCGTCCCTCCCACTTAGTATTGGTCTGTGCCCCGTCCATTCCTGGGGCGATGGGTATTGCATGGTGGATGCTCGGCGCGACATGCACGGTCGCGCCGAGCATCTTTTTCTCACCATGGAGGCTGGGTGGGCCGATCCCGAAACCGGCCCACCCGTTTTTGGCTTTTAGCCGTTGAGGATGCTCTCGATCTTCTCGTCCAAAGCCTTGGACAGAGAGTCGATATCTCCGCCCTGAGCTATCTGAACGAAGAAGTCGGTCAGAGCGCCGGAGGCCTCGACTTCAGCCCACTTCGGTGAAGCTGGCGTCAGTCTGGCGTTGCCGGCTGCCGACGAAATCGCTTTCGCAACTTCATCAGTTCCGAGAGTGCTCGCAAGCGACTTAAGAGCCGGAACCAGTCCGTTGGTGCCGTAGATCGTCTGGAACTCCTTGCCCAGGATGATCTTGAGTGCCTTCAGGGCCAACTGCGGGTGAGCAGACTTGGCCGAGATTCCGATGTTGGATCCACCGGCGAACACCTGAGCGGCACCGCCGTTGACTCCCGGCAGAGCGTAAACACCGAGGTTCGACTCCTGATCGGGGCAACCCGGGGTGTCGGCGTCGGTCGGAGCCAGGATCGACCACTTGACCCAGCTCGGCGCGGACAACTGCAGGGTTGTTCCATCACAGAATCCGACCTGCGGGTTGGTTTCGTTTCCGTCCTTCGGAGCGTTAGACGCCTTGGTCATGAGCTCCTGGATCTGAGCGAGCCCCTTCTGGGAAGCGGCAGAGTTGAACTGTGCGTCCCACTTGCCGTCCTTGAAGACCGCAACCTGGCCACCGTTCTCCCAGATGAAGGGGAGGGCGTTGTACCAGTCCTGTCCTGGCCACCACAGTCCCGACTTTCCGGGGTTGTCGGCAGCAAGGGTCTCTGCGTTCGAGATGTACTCGCTCAGGGTCGTCGGAACTGAAAGTCCGGCAGCGGCAAGCGCGTCCTTCTTGTAGAACACGAGGCGAGAGCCTGAGTAGAGCGGTGCAGCGTAGAACTTTCCGTCGTAGCTTCCTGCCTCAACGAAGCCGGGGAGCAGGTCGTCGCCGCCGAGCTCCTTGTAGTACTTAGTGAGGTCGAGGAATGCGCCTGCGGAGGTAAACGCGGCCGCCTGGGTGTTTCCAACCTCGACGATGTCCGGGCTGTCGCTGCCGGAAAGGCTCGTCGTCAGCTTGTCGACGAGTCCAGTCCAGGACTGCTCTTCAATCGTCAGGGTTGAACCTGGGTTCTGCTCCTCAAACTGAGTCTTGAGCAGGTCGCGAGCCGCCTGAGGCGTATCGGTTCCAACCAGCCAGACTCGGATGTTGCCGGGCTTCTCTGCCTCAGGGGCGTCATTCGAGCCCCCACCGGCACAACCCGCGAGGGTAATCGCAGCTACGGCAGCTATGGCCGCAAAGCTGAGTTTCCTCATTGTGTATTCCTTTCCTAGGGCGATGGTGTCAGCTAGTTGCAGGACACCCCGTGGTGCGCGGGATCACGAGACCCCGAGTTGCCCGGACAACACCATGACTGCGGCTCCCCGCAGCACGATGTCTTCACCGAGCGTTGTCATCCGCAGATTCAGATCGCCGTGGAATTCGGCCATCGTTCTGCTGCGGAGCGTGTCGATAGTCGCTTCTGCAAGCGGACCATCAAGTAGTCGAGTCGGACCACTCAGGACGATTTCCGCCAGATTGAGTGCTCCGACAATTGCGGCCAGGGCTATTCCGAGGTGCCTGCCCGCCTCTGCGAGGACCTCAGTCTCCGGAACCCCCGCCTTCCTGGCTTCAGCAAGTGCGGCATCCAGCCTGGGGACGGAAAGCCAGGTTTCCAGGCAGCCGACCTTTCCGCAGACGCAGGGCAACCCACCCTGAGTGCCTACCATCACATGGCCGATTTCACCGGCCGCGAATCGGCTGCCAAACAGCGGGCTTCCGTCAAGAAGCAGTCCGGCGCCGACACCGTGACCGACTTTCACGAGCATCATGTCGCCGTGCGCCCGACCGAAACTGTGCTCAGCGAGCACTGCTGCATTCGCGTCGTTTCCTACTACGACCGGCACGTGGAATCTGGCGGCTATTTGCGCCTGAAGGTCCTCGTTCTTCCAGCCGAGGTTCGGCGCCGAAAGAACGGTGCCTGCGAGGTCGACAACACCCGGCGAGCCGACCCCGATTCCAAGCAGCGGGCTCGTTGCAAGCGGAACCAGTCCCGCAATTAGATCCAATACTTTGGCGGTCGCCTTGCCTCCGGTGCTGCCGTCAAGCGCGACTTCGCGACGTTCGAGAATTGCCCCGTCGAGGTCAAGCAGGGCTCCTTTGAAAACCGAAGAGTCGCTCAGGTCGATTCCGATTATTTGGAAGGCGGAGGGGTTTATTTGAAGCAGGGTTGCCGGTTTGCCCGGTCGGACATCCTCTCTCTGACCGGTTTCGACGACGAGGCCCTCTGAAATCAATTCGGCCACGAGATCCGAGACTGTAACTCGGGTTAGTCCCGTGCTTCGGGCAATGTCCGCCCTGGAGAGAACCCCCACCTGATAGAGGGTCTGGAGGACGAGAGAACGATTGTGACTGCGAGCGTATTCGGGGAGGATCTTCGCGCTCGGGCGCAGCGCACGACCAGAGTTGAATCCCTGGTTCGAGTTCTCGGCAAAAGCCGCACCGCGAGCCGATCTCGGCCCACTGGTGGGAAGGCTTCGCTGCACTCCCGCTGCAGTCATTTTGTTAGTAAAGCGTACAAACAAACTCTTGTCCAGTTTCCTGCCGGTTTTTATCAATCTGTTACCTCCACTGAAATCCGCGGGCCGGTTGGTAATGTTTATTGCTTCAGCGAAGGAACCCATGCAAAGTCTGAGACTGGCGATTCGGAGATCGGCTGCCCAATCAGGGCTGCTGACCGCAATCGGCGCGGTTTCGCTCGTGCTCAGCGCCCTGATCGTGGGTTGCGTTGGCTATCTGAGCATTTCTGATCTGGCAAATACCAGGCGCTTCGTCGCCGAAGCTCCTCCCACTGCTCGAGCACTCCAGGTCGAAGCCAAGCTCGATGCCGATCCTGCAGCTCAGTCCGGGATCGCCGACAAGCTCTTCGGCGAATTATTCGACGGCCTTCCGGTCGAAATCTCGAGGTCGCTGACCGATTATCCGATTCCGGCTGCGATTGTGAATCCGGAAGTTTCGGACTCGCAGAATTCCGAGTCGCGGGGTTCCCAGTCCCAGAATTCGAAATCACAGAATCCCGAATCCCAAGATACGGAATCACAGGATCCCAGTGGCACCAGCACCCCGCTCGAGCTCGAGAACGGCCACGAAGCGAGGATAACCCCAGCCTCGGATGCTGAGCTTGACTTGCACGCTCGACTCACTGCTGGAAGCTGGATCGCCGCAGAGTCGGGAGCCGAGCCCGATGGAACCGTTCAGGGCGTACTGCAGTCGAAAGCGGCGGAACAGCTCGGACTGAAGGTTGGCGACATCCTTGAGCTTGGCCTGACCGGTCACGCCATAAAGGTAAAGATTGTCGGAACCTGGCTGCCTACCGATCCGAACGATCCTCGATGGTTTTCCGACCCGGGAGTTGCAACCGGCGTCGCAAAGCCGGCCGGAGACGGTACGCCGAGTTTTGGGCCGCTCATAGTTGACGAGCGCGCATTGCCGTCCTTCGGTCCGACTCCGTCAGTGCACTGGACCATCTCGGTCGAGACCGATCGTGTCGATCCCGAAACGCTGGCACAGCTCGGAACGGTGGCTACCAAGCTGACTCAAAATCTGGTTGACCTTGAGGGCCTGGAAAAGAATCAGGTAGTCGTTTACGGAACGCTCACCGATACTGCCGCCACCGTCGAGCGCGGCCTGAACTCGGTCCGCGGCGTTACCCCGATTGGAATCCTGCTTGTTTCGCTCATCGGGTTGATCTCGCTGGCTCAGCTTGCGAGACTCCTGTCGCTTGCCCGCCGTCCCGAGATCGCGCTACTTCGATCAAGGGGCGCCTCCGCCAACTGGCTGACTCTCGCCGGTCTCGGCGAGGCTCTGCTGGTTGCCTTGATTGGCTGCGGGCTCGGTGTTGTCGCGGCGGCACTGTCGCTCGTCGCGCTTTTCGGCGAAAGCTCGCTCGGTTTTGTGGTCTGGGAGTTCGGAGCACTAGTCGCGGCAGCGGTGGTGGTGATTTTCGGGGTAGTCGCATCGAGGGACGCCGCCCGAATCGCCAAGAGGGATGCCGTTGACGACTCCGGTCGGGTCAGATCGGCTGCCACGGTGGGGGCTACTGTTCTGGCTCTTGCCGCCGCGGGAGTCTCGGTCTGGCAATTGCTGCTCTACGGCTCCCCCGTGGTTGCCACCGCCAGCGGGGGCACTGCACTCAATCCGCTTGCGGTGATTGCTCCAGCACTGTCGCTAATCGCACTCGCACTCGTCTTTCTGCTGATCTTCGGACCGCTGACTTCCCTTTGGCAGCAACTGGCCACCGCTCGGAAGAAGCTGCAGCCTTCATTTTCCGCCCGTCAGGTTGCTCGTGGGATCGCCGGATTCGCAGTTGCGGTTCTGGTTGTAACTCTCGCGATCGGCGGGCTCGCGGTGGCCGCAGGCTACTCGGGATCTTGGCGCGATCTCGGCGACCGCAATGCCAGACTTTCGACCGGAGGCTCGGCTCAAATAGCACTCACAAAGTCGGACTTTCCGCCCGCCGGTTCGCTCGCGGTCACCGGGTCGGAGTACCTGACTGTTCCGGGAGTCAAGGCGGTCGCGCCGGTCTTCACCACTCCGCTTTCAATAGGGGATAGTGACGGCGGCCAGCTCACCGCAATCCCCGCCAACGCCATCCAGTCGGTGGTCGATCGCATCGGCGGCAATATCGACACCGTCGCCCTTGCCAAGAAACTCGGCACTTTTGAGCAAATGGGGATTCCGCTGCCCGCCGGGACCACGGCAGTGAAGCTGAATGTCGCAATCGACGTTCAGGACGTCATGGGCGAACCCGCAACCACGACCGGCTATGCGGAAACAACCCTGTGGTTCCAGGACTATGTCGGCGTGCTGAGTTCGAACACCCTGCCTGCTATCGACCTGGGAGCCCTCAGCAGTGACGACAAGGCACCTGCCAATTTCACGGTGGAACTTGGCGAGAGCAGCTACGACCGCTGGCTGGTTGGGATCGACTACTCGGTGAGCGCGGACAACTTCAACAGCTGGGTTCAGGTTCACTACGATTCGCTCGAAGCCGTAACCAGTTCGGGCACTCAGAAAGTTCCCCTGGACACGAGCAAATGGGGAAACCTCCAGTTCTTCTCCTTCGCGTCTTCGACCGTTCCCGACACCGACGGACTGAGCCTTGGGCTGCCGGCAACCCGGGTTGTAGGCAATAAATTGCGGATGATGTACGTGGACGCTTCGATAACACCAAACGGGTTTCAGTACAACTACGGCGACGACCCGGTTCCGGTTGCAGTTACTGAAGAGTTTGCAAAGGCATACAACCTGAAACCCGGCGGAACGGTAGACCTGCGCTTCGAAGGATCAGGGCTCTCGGTCAAGACGATAGTCGCCGCGGTCGTACCGGTACTCCCCGGAGTTCAGGCAAAAAATCAGGCGCTCGTCGACTTGAACAAACTCAACGACTACATCCTGCGAAACAGTTCAATAGCGCCTTCCGCCAACCAGATCTGGCTCGCAACCAATGCAACATCCCCGGCGGATCAGTCGAAGCTCGCCGCGGACATCCGCGAGGCACTCCCCGAGGGGGCTAGCCTCACCCTTCCGACCGACCTCATTCAGGATGCGTTTTCAACTCCGGCCGAGATCGCCCTTTGGATTTGCGCCATCGGCAGCCTCTTGCTCGCACTCATTTCGCTGGGCGCGGTAACGATTACCATCGGCCGCGCACGAAAAGTCGAGGTCCCCGTGCTTCGAGCGGTTGGACTTTCCGCCGGTCAGCAATCCAAATCCAGACTCGGCGAACTCATCGCAGTGATGGCACTCTCGGTGCTGTTCGGGCTTGCCGGAGGGATCGCGGTCTCGGCACTTACAGTCTTGCCTCTCGCAAAATCCGCAATTCTCAATCTGCCTCCGGGACTCAATCCCGGTCTGGTTTTCAATCTGACCTACGGCGGAGTGCTGCTTGCCGCCGCGCTCCTGGCAATGCTGCTGATCGGCATTGTCTCTGCCGCTTCAGTCAGGCGTCAGGCCCTCGACACCGACGAGCGGATCGAGACCCGATGAGCCGCCGATCCAGAACCTCCGCCCTCGGTCTCATTGCCAGGCAGTTCCGCTCCGATTTGGGAGTCATGGTTGCCATGGCCGCAATCGTTCTCGTGATTGCGACCCTTGCCAGTTCAGCTCCTCTGGCCCTGCGCAGCCTAACTTCGGCCGAAGTGGCTTACCAGTTCGACAATTTTCCCGCGGTCAGGCGCGACCTCGTGGCAATCGCCCCCGGCAGTCCGCAATTTCAGGCAGGCAAGGAGCCATTTTCGACCTTTGAGGCTGCTCTCCGGATCATCAGGGACAGCGCCCCGCTTCCGCTGAGGAAAAGCCTTTCAACCGCGGAGTTCTCGATCGCCACGGGTGAACTGGATGTCTCCCGCAAGAACGTGGAATGGAACGACCCGCTGACCCCGATCACGATCAATGTGGCGCCCGGACTGGCCGACCACGTTCGAATGACAGAAGGCAGCCTGCCCGCGCCGTTCAGCACCGTAATCGACCCGACCAACAATTCTCAGTCACCGAGACTGTTCACCCCGTTTGAGCGAGACCCGAGAGATCCCCAAATCGAGATCGTGCTTTCGGTAAAGACCGCGAAGGAAGCCGGCTGGGAAGTCGGCGAGGAGCGCTGGGTCGCCTGGAACCAGGACCGGGGGTTTTATGCGAAGCTAAGCGGCACTTTCGAGGCCCTCAACCCGAATGACGGATTCTGGGCGGCATCCCGATCGGCCCTCGAGCCGGGGATTGCGGCGACCTCCTTTTCAGGCTCGAACACCCGAATCGTGCAGAGTGCGGCCTTTATCGATCCGGGGTCGTGGCCGGTTATGGCGAAGGAGACCAATCTGCCGGTGGTCACCAATGTCGTCATTCCGTTCACCACCAAAGGGCTGAGCGTTGAAGAGGATGCCCAACTCGGCCCGCAATTGAGCAACTTTCTTAGCACCAACAAGTCGGTAACCAATGTCGCGGCGGTCGACACCGTGAGTTCACTGCTGTTCAGTTCCGAAGCCGGGGACGTGCTCGGCACCGCTCTTTCCCGAGCGGCGATTGCAATGATCGTGCTCGTCATGGCCGCTTCGGGACCGATCGGGGTGGCCATTGCCGCGCTCTGGCTCCTGACCAGGTTGATTGTTCTTCGCCGTCGAGATTCGGTTGCCCTTTCTTCGGCCAGAGGCGCGAGCGACACCCAGATTAGAGCGGTGCAGGCAGCCCAGGTGCTGCTGGTTTCTATTCCGTCCGCGGCACTCGGCTGCGCTATCGGCTATTTCCTTTTTCCCGACTCTGCCAGTCCGATCGCCCTGTGGTTCGGGGTCGCGGTCGCGCTCCTCCCCGGCCTGCTGACGTTGCTCGCGGTGACTCACAGGAGCCTTCGGACGGCACGATCCGATCTGGGGATTAACCGCTCCAACCGTTACCGCTGGGTCTTCGAGCTCATTACCTTTGCCCTGACCGGGCTGGCCGTCTGGCTGCTGCTGCAGCGTGGACTGACAACCAATGCGGGAACCGCCGGGCTCGATCCGCTGCTTGCCGCGACCCCTCTGCTGCTGTCAATTTCCGCGGGGCTCATAGTGCTGCGGCTCTACCCGCTGCCGCTCATTGCGCTTGCGGGCGCGGCTAAGCGGGGGCGCAAGATAGTTGGCTTTCTCGGGGCGAATCGCAGCATCCGGGATCCCGCCGCCGGTCTTGCCCCGGTGCTCGCGATGGTCGTCGGGCTTGCCGTTGCCGCCTTCTCCGGCATTCTTCTCGGCACTGTCACCCAGGGAGTCGCAACCGCCGCCCATTCCAAAGTCGGAGCCGACCTGCGGATTGATTCGGGAATTCTCACCGAGGAGCAGCTCGAGGCGATCGCCGCGGTGGACGGCGTGGAAGCGTCCGCCTCGCTCTACCAGTACACCCAGTTGCAGAACCTCTCGGTTCAGGACAATCTCTCGATCCCGGTAATGGTTACCGACACCGCCGAACTCGAGCGCGTCCAGTCGGGCGTTCCGGGGGCGGCGAAAATCGACCTCGACATGACAAAGCCGGCTGGTGAGAGCATTCCGGTCCTGCTGTCGCCTGATCTCGAATCGCAGTATCGGATCACCGCAGATTCAACCCTCGCCGGGATCGGCATCGTTTCGGCTGGAACCTCGAACACCTCTCCTTCGCTCAGCGGAGTCGAAGACTGGGTGCTAATCGATCGGGCGAATTCAGCGGCCTTCGATATTCCGAAGTTCCTGCCGAAGATCACTTTGCTCAAGCTCGAGCCGGGAACCAGCATCCCGAAAGTCAAGGCCGAACTGGCGAAGATCGTGGGCGAGCAGGCAACGATCGAAAGCCCGGCGGATGCCGCGAGCATGCTCAATCATTCCCCGATTACCGGCGGGCTCCAGTTCGCCCTGCTGGCTCTCATCGTCGTAGTCGCTCTGCTTTGCGCTGGGACCGTGGTGCTTGCGCTCATGATCAATGCCCCGGTGAGGGAGCGGCTGCTCGCCCTGCTTCGCACACTAGGTCTCAATCGGTCGCAGGCTCGGGGGATCACGGCCTGGGAGATCATTCCAACCGCAGTCGTTTCGATTTTCGTTGGCAGTGCGCTGGGCTTCGTGCTGCCGCAACTCGTGCTCGCCGGAGTGGATTTGAGGCCCTTCACCGGCGGAGTGCTCCAGCCGAGCGTCTCGCTGGATCCGGTATTGCTCGGAGCGGTAATCGGCGGTTTTGCTCTGCTGGTGATCCTCGCCACCGGAATCGCGATGGCCGCCGCTCGAAGGGTGAGCCTGGCTCGCTCGCTCAGGACTTCTGAGGAAGGATGAAACCATGACTGATGCTGAAACCGCAGTCACAGCGCCGGAAGCGCCTCCCGGCGCAGATGCCGCGAGCGCCGAGCCGCACATCCTGTGCGCAGACCTCGTGCGAATCTTCGCAGCCGAGGGAGTTGAAGTTCAGGCCCTGCAGGGGCTCAATCTCCGAGTCGACAAAGGGGAAATGGTCGCACTGGTTGGGGCGAGCGGCTCTGGAAAGTCGACCCTGCTCACGATCCTCTCCGGCCTGGACACCCCGACCGCGGGAGTGGCCCGCTGCGCCGGCAGCGACCTGCTGGCCATGAACCGCAAGGAGCGCGTGCAGTATCAGAGGCACAGCGTCGGCTTCGTCTGGCAACAGACTTCCCGAAACCTCCTGCCTTATCTCACTGCTTCCGAAAACGTCGCAATGGCGATGGCGGTCGCCGGAAACAAGACGAAGGATCGGCGCAAGTACATTCAGGACCTGCTCGATCTGCTCGAGGTCGGCTATTGCGCCCACCGCCGCCCGACTGAGCTTTCCGGCGGCGAGCAGCAGCGCACGGCGATCGCGGTCGCTCTCGCGAACAACCCGCAGGTACTGCTCGCAGACGAGCCGACTGGAGAGCTCGACGAGGCGACATCCTCGGATGTACTCGAGGCCATGCGCGGAGTCAACGAGGGCCTCGGAATCACGACTCTCATAGTCACCCACGACCCTGCCGTTTCCGAGCACGTAGGTCGCACGGTTCAGATTCGCGACGGCCGCACCTCGACCGAAGTGCTGCGCCGCCGCGAAGTCGACGAGCACGGAATGGAGCGGCACGTGGCCGAGGAGTTCGCGGTCCTCGACCGCGTCGGCAGGCTGCAGCTTCCGGAGGACTTCACAAAGGCCCTCGACCTCAAGGAGCGGGTGCGCCTTGCCCTCGAACCGGACCACGTCGGGGTCTGGCCGGGCAACCGAAAAGCAAAACCCAGGCCGCAGGATGCTGCTCCAACGGATGCCGTGCCACCTTATACTGTGCCGCCGGTCGCTGTACCGCCGGTGATTCCGGTTGCAGACGTTCCCGAAGACGCGGCCCACCCGGCAATCCCCGACCCACCCGCTCCGCCGACAGTCGAAGACCTCGACCTGGCAAACGCCCCCGCGCCGACAACACCGCCGGTTGAATTGCCGCCCCCTCCCGGAGCAGAATCATGAGCGCCATGACCGAGATCGAAGATCTGATCGAGCCTAGTGCTGCACTCCGCGCGGAGAATGTGACTCGCATTTTCGGCTCCGGTGCCCGCGAAGTTCACGCCTGCACCGACATCAGCCTCGAGGTCCACGCGGGAGAGCTCATGGTGGTCCGCGGCAAGAGCGGCAGCGGCAAGACGACCCTACTCAACATTCTCGGCGGCCTCGACCGTCCGACTTCCGGCAGGGTCTGGTTCGGCGACCAGGAGCTGACCTCGCTGAGCGACTCGAAGCTCGCGGAGGCTCGCCGCGGCAGAATCGGCTACGTGTTTCAGACCTTCGGCCTGATCCCGGTACTCTCTGCTGCCGAAAACATCGAAGTCCCGCTTCGGATTCGAGGAATGGACCCTTCAGAGCGAAACTCAAAGGTCGCCGAGATGCTAGACCTGGTCGGCCTCTCCGATCACGCCGCCCAGCGTCCCTACGAGCTTTCCGGCGGCCAGCAGCAAAGGGTCGGCATTGCCAGAGCGCTCGTCGGCGAACCGCAGATTCTGCTTGCCGACGAGCCAACCGGTCAGCTGGATTCTCGCACCGCGGAAACCATGATGGACCTCATCGAACAACTCGTAAAACAGCGCAATATCGCAGCCGTAGTCTCGACCCACGACCCGCTGCTGGTGGCCAGGGCGCACAATGTGCTCGACCTGCACGACGGTCGACTGACTCTATCGGAGGATCGCAGGGGCCGCCACGCCGCACCGGCGGCCGCTGGCTGAATTCGGCTGACTGCCAATCTGAACTGTCTCGTTATCCCTGCCTGTGAATTCGCGCAAAGCGAACCTCCAGAGTTAGCACTCTCACGTATAGAGTGCTAAATTTGAGTTACTTGAGTCGAGTTGAATCAAGTTTGAAGGAGGACAAAATGGCAATGTATTTCGACCCGTTCCGCGCCCTTGATCGAGTGGCATCGAACCTGCTCGACTCGCATCAGGGCCCGCGCCTCATGCCGATCGACCTGCACAAGGACGGCGATCTCTACATCCTCAATGCAGACCTTCCCGGAATCGACCCGGGTTCGGTCGACGTAGACATCGACGGCCAACTGCTTACGATTCGCGCTGAGCGCACCCCGAGAAGCGAAGACGTAAAGTGGCTCGCCCACGAGCGTCCGAGCGGCTCTTTCCTTCGCCAGCTCAACCTTGGCGACGGAATCGACACCGAGCACATCAGCGCAACCTACGACAATGGCGTGCTGAGCGTCATGATCCCGGTGAGCGAGAAAGCCAAGCCCCGCAAGGTGGCCATCCAGTCGGCGGACAATTCAAAGCCCGTCGAAGTCACCGCTTCCTGAGCGGCTCAGCCGGCGGCACCTCGCCGATCGCGAACTTCAATTCGCGAGAGGGACGGGGTGCCGCTGCTATTTAAGCTTTAGCTGACGATTCTTCCCCGGCAGGAGAGCGCGCAGGGCATTCAGAATCGAGACGAGATCCACAACCTCCTGCAGGGCGGCTCCGACGATCGCGGGCAGAAATCCGAACGCGGCAACCAGCATCAGTCCGACGCTGATCGCAATGCCGATCCAAATGCTCTCAAGCGCTATCCGGACCGTGCGATTGCCGATCTCCACGGCAGTTGCGACTTTCGAGACGTCATCGACAAGGATGACGACATCCGCCGACTCGCTCGCGGCGGTTGATCCTCTAGCCCCTAGCGCAATTCCGACATCCGCTGCCGCAAGAACCGGAGCATCGTTCACTCCGTCCCCGACCATGATCACCGGCTTCAGCTCGGCGGACTTCACGAGGTCGACCTTGCCCTGAGGCAGCACCTCGGCGTGGACATCGTGAATGCCCAATTCCCGCGCGATCGGCTCCGCGGTCTGGTGCACGTCACCGGTCACGAGCATGAATCGTTTGATGCCTGCACGGCGAAGCCTGGCCAGAGTCTCAGGGGCCTCTTCGCGCAATTCGTCCCTGAGCACTATGGTCCCGGCAAATCTGCCGTCGATCGCGGCGTAGACCGCGGCCTCACCGCTCGACAGGTTCGTGCGCTCGAGTCCGGTCGCGCGCTGCTCAATAAAGGCGGGCTTTCCGACGACGATCTCGCGGCCGCCTATTGTCGCCTCTACCCCGTGGGTTGCGATTTCGCTCGCACTGCTGGCTTCCTGCAAAACCAGACCCCGGTCGGATGCCGCCTGCCGCAGCGAGGCGGCGAGCACGTGTGAGGAATATTGCTCTGCAGAGGCGACCAGCCCGAGCAGATCGTTCTCGCTCAAGCCGGCAGCCGCATCCGCCTGGATCCGAATCACAACCGGAACACCGCTCGTCAGGGTGCCGGTCTTGTCGAAGGCGACAGTGCAGGCGGCTGCCAGTTGCTCAATGGCAGAGGCTCCCTTGACCACGACTCCGGCCTTCGACGCCCTGCTCATTCCCGACATGAACGCGATCGGGGCGGCAAGCAGCAGCGGACAAGGGGTGGCGACCACGAGTACCTCTGCGAAGCGGACCGGGTCGCCGGTGATCGCCCAGGCGGCTCCCGCAATGATGAGCGCGGCAATCGTGAACGGAATCGAATAGCGATCAGCGAGGCGCACCATCGGGGCCCTGCTTGCCGAAGCCTCCTCGACGAGTTTGATTATGAGTTGGTACTGGCTCTCGCTCGCGATCGCACTCGCGCGGATATCCACGGCGCTGTGGCCGTTTACCGATCCGCTCCAGATCTGGTCGCCGTGCACCTTGTCGACCGGGAGGCTCTCACCGGTGAGCGAGGATTCGTCGAGGCTCGATTCTGCGCTTTCGAGTACGGCATCCACCGGGACTATCTCGGCGGGCCTAAGGAGCAGGCGATCGCCGACCGCGACTTCGTCGACCGGGACATCCTCTATTTCCCCGTTCGCGTCGTAGCGGTGTGCCTGCAGCGGAACCCGATCCAGCAGCGATTTCAGGTCGCGCTCTGCTCGCCCGGCGGCGTAGTCCTCGAGGGCTTCACCGCCGGAAATCATGAGGACGATGATCAGACTCGCCCAGTATTCGCCGACAATGACGGTAGAGACGATTGCGATGATCGCGAGGACATCGAGGCCAACCTGGCCGCGAGCGAGCTGCCGCAGCATCGACCACGCCTGAATCGCGGCAACGACGAGCGCGAAGGCGCTCACGAGCCAGCGCGCGAACGTTTCCTGGCCGGCAAAAGCCAGAGCGAGGCCCGCGATTCCGACCAGCAGCGTAATTGCCACTATCGGGTACCGTCGAACGGCGGCAATGAGCCTAGTCATGACTTCATTACTAGCCCGATACCCCCGCAGATTCCAGCAAGGTGAGCCTGACCTTCCTGTGGGCCGGCTTGAGCCTGACCTTCCGGCAAACCCGCTTGAGCCTGACCTTCCGGCAAACCCGCCGCAGTCGGCTTAGCTTCAGCCCAGGCGAGCCTTGAGGTTTTCCGCGATCGCGGCGAGGAACTCCTCGGTCGTGAGGTAAGCCTGGTCAGCGCTCACGAGCAGGGCGAGGTCCTTGGTCATCTTGCCGGACTCAACCGTCTTGATCACGACATGCTCAAGGGTGTGCGAGAAGTCGATGAGCTCCTGATTTCCGTCGAGCTTACCGCGGTGGGAAAGCGCCCTGGTCCAGGCGAAAATCGAGGCGATCGGGTTGGTCGAAGTCGGCTTGCCCTGCTGGTGCAGCCGGTAGTGCCGAGTGACGGTGCCGTGCGCGGCCTCCGCCTCGACGATCTTGCCGTCCGGAGTGGTGAGCACGCTCGTCATGAGTCCGAGCGAACCGAAGCCCTGGGCGACCGTGTCGGACTGAACATCCCCGTCGTAGTTCTTGCAGGCCCAGACGTAGCCGCCCTCCCACTTGAGGCTGGATGCGACCATGTCGTCGATCAGCCGGTGCTCATAGGTCAGCCCGGCCGCTTCGAACTTCGACTGGAACTCCTGCGCGAAGACTTCGGCGAAGAGATCCTTGAACCGGCCGTCATAGGCCTTGAGGATCGTGTTCTTGGTCGAAAGGTAGAGCGGGTAGCCGCGGTCGAGCGCGTAGCTGAACGAGGCCCTCGCAAAGTCGCGAATCGACTCATCGAGGTTGTACATCCCCATGGCCACTCCGGAGCCGGGCGCCTGGAAAACCTCGAAGGACTGCGGCTCAGAACCGTCCTCCGGAGTGAAGGTCATAGTGAGGGTGCCCTTGCCCTCGAACCGGAAGTCGGTCGCGCGGTACTGGTCGCCGAAAGCGTGGCGGCCGATGATGATCGGCTTGTTCCAGCCGGGAACGAGCCTCGGGATGTTTGAAATAATGATCGGCTCGCGGAAGATCGTGCCGCCGAGAATGTTGCGGATCGTTCCGTTCGGGCTCTTCCACATCTTCTTGAGGCCAAACTCGGCAACTCGCGCCTCATCCGGAGTGATCGTCGCACACTTGACGCCGACTCCGTGCTTCTGGATGGCGTGCGCGGCGTCGATAGTGATCTGATCCTCGGTCTCGTCGCGCTTTTCAATTCCCAGGTCGTAATACTCGAGATTGACGTCGAGGTAGGGATGGATGAGCGTGTCCTTGATCGCCTGCCAGATGATTCGAGTCATCTCATCGCCGTCGAGCTCGACGACTGTGCCTGAAACCTTGATCTTCGACATTCTGTCTCCTGGGTGCCTGAGAACTGGGCGGGAACGGGTCGGCGGCGATTGAACGCGGCCGTTGACAATCTTACAGGTCGGGTCGCAATATCTTGATGTCGAGATATTTCTAGGCTTAATCCTTGCGATCTGACTAGCCTGTATAAATGGCTACGTTGCGACTTGAAGAACTTTCCGCAGGAACCGCCCTGGCAGCAAACAAGCTGACTCTTCGCCGCGGCCAGGAACAATTCGTAGTCCCGCCGAGCTACGCGATCGCAGATGCCTACCTGGATCCCACCACGAGCTGGCCGCGAGTGGTCCTCAAGGACGACCAGGTGGTCGGCTTTATCAGAGGCAATTTTGACCCGGATGCCGCAGAAGACGAGTTCAAAAGTTGCGTCTGGAGAGTGCACGTCGCCGCGGACCAGCAGGGTCAGGGAGTAGGAACTTTCGCGGTGCTCGCCCTCGCCGACGAGGCGCGGCAGCGCGGTTTTTCGAGGCTAACCGCCCTGTGGGAGCCCGGCGATGACGGCCCCGAACTGTTCTTCACCAATATCGGCTTCAAGGTTGAAGGTGAGACCCAGTACGGCGAGAAGTTCGGCGTGCTGACCCTGTGAGTGATTTCGACTTCGTCGGGAGCGTGATCGAAGTCGTAGAGTCGATTCCCCCCGGCAAGGTAATGCCCTACGGCGAAGTTGCCGCCGCCGTCGGTTCGCGGGCCCCCCGAGCGGTCGGGCGCGTAATGGCGCTATACGGAGAGGACCTGCCGTGGTGGCGGGTCATTCGCGCGAGCGGACGGCCTCCGCAGTGCCACGAGGATCAGGCTTTGCCGCACTACGAGGAGGAGGGCACGCCGCTCGTGAAATCAGCAGACGGCTATCGAATCAACCTTCGGCTCGCCCGCCATCGCCCGTAACCTCCCGTGAGGGGTCAGTTATTGCGCTTCCCAACCCAATGGAAGAGCAACAAGTGACCCCTCAACAATCCACCTCTTTGCGAGGGGTCAGTTATTGCGTTTCCCAACCTCATGGAAGAGCAACAAGTGACCCCTCAAGGGAAAGAGGAGAGGGGACAGGGGACAGGGGGTGACGCGTCAGACGAGCGAGTCACGCCAGGCTGCGTGAAGCTGGGCGAAGCGACCGGTGCCGGCGATGAGGTCTGCCGGAGCGCCGTCCTCGACGATCCGCCCGTGCTCCATGACGAGCACCCGGTCGGCGATCGCGACGGTGGAGAGCCGGTGCGCGATGATTACGGCGGTCCGGTCCGCGAGCAGGGTCTGCAGCCCCTCCTGCACCAGCCGCTCACTCGGGATGTCGAGGGAGGCGGTGGCTTCATCCAGAATCAGAACGACCGGGTCTGCAATGAACGCCCTCGCGAACGAGATCAGCTGTCTTTGGCCGGCCGAGACCCTGCCGCCGCGCTTGTTGACATCCGTGTCGTAGCCGTTGGGCAGCGCCGAAATGAACTCGTGGGCACCGACCGCCCTGGCAGCCGCGATCACTTCTTCGCGAGTGGCTTCTGGTTTTCCGAGCGAAATATTGTCGGCCACGGTTCCGGAGAACAGGTATGCCTCCTGAGTGACCATAACTATCGCGCGGCGAAGATCCTTGGGGTGCAGTTGCCGCAAGTCCACTCCGTCGAGGGTGACCGAGCCGACGGTCGGATCGTAGAACCTCGCGATGAGCTTTGCGAGAGTCGACTTTCCAGCACCGGTCGAACCGACGAGGGCGATGATCTGACCGGACGGAATCTTCAGGTTGAACTTCGGCAGTACGATCCGATCCTCCTTGTAGGCGAACTCGACTTCCCTGAATTCCACCGTCCCCCTCGCCTTGAGCAGGGCGATCGGCCCTGTCGGGTCGGGAACGCTCGGCGTTTCTTCGAGCACTCCGGAGATCTTCTCGAGCGCGGCGGCCGCGGACTGATACGAGTTGTAGAACATGGCGATTTCAGGCGCTGGAGCATAGAACGACCGGGTGTAGAGCAGGGTCGCAAGCAGCACTCCGATTGCGAGCCCGCCGGTGGCGACCCGCAGTCCGCCGACCAGCAGCACCACGGCGAGGGTGACGTTTCCGATCAGAACCAGAGCCGGGTCGAAGATTCCAAACAAGTTGATTGTGCGCTCGTTGGCGTAGCGGTACTTCTCGACCAGATCGCCGAACTCGAGCTCGTTGCGCTTTTCCTTGCGGAACGCCTTGACCGCCCGGATTCCGGTCATGGTCTCGACAAACTGCACGATGACTCTCGCCGAGGCCGTTCGGGTTTCGCGGAACGCCTTCTGGGAGGCGATCTGGAACCAGCGGGTGAGGAAGTACAGCGGAATCATTGAACCGAGCAGCATTAGTCCGCTCAGCCAGTCGATCGAGAACAGCGCGATCGCGGTGAAGAGCATGTAGAGGCCGCCCTGGACTAACTGGCTGAGCCCGGAGTCGAGCAGTTCGCGGATGGCATCCAGATCGCTCGTTTGCCTCGCGATGATCTTTCCCGAGGTGTAGCTTTCGTGGAACTCAAGACTCAGCCGCTGGGTATGGAGGAACACGCGCTTGCGCAGATCGATCAGGATCGCCTGGCTGATTCTTGCAGTGAGCACCGTGTACCAGGCGATCAACAGGGCACCGATCGTGCCGGTAAGCAGGAAGCCGACTACCGCAAAACTCAGCGGCAGCCAGTCCTGCTTGAGCAGTGCCGGCAGGCCGCTGTCGATTCCGAGCGCAACGAAGGTAGGGCCGGCAACCTGAGCTGCAGTGCTGACGAGCACTACAAGGATCGTGAGCACGATCCGCGCCCGCAGCGGCCGGATTAGCGACCCAAGCAGGCGAATCGAACGCGCCCTGATCTGTCGGCTTTCGGCTCTGGTGTAATCCTGCCGCTCTTCTCCCTCGACTCCGGAGACGGTCATGTTCCCACCTCCGTGCTCGGCCGGCCGACCCCGCTTCTAACTATCGGGATGGGGGTAGTCGGCGGTCCCGCAACAACGGGTCGAGATCCCTGCGGCTCGTCGAGGCTGGAAATCACAAAGCGGTAGTGCTCGTTCTTTGCGAGCAGCTCAGAGTGCTTGCCGACAGCGGTAATGGTTCCATCCTGAAGCAAGGCGACCCGATCGGCGAGCATGACCGTGGAAGGGCGGTGCGCAACGATCATCGCAGTGGTCGAAGCCAGCACCTGGCGAAGCGCCGCCTCGACCATCGCCTCGGTGTCCACGTCGAGAGCAGACAGCGGGTCGTCGAGAACGAGCACCTTTGGCTGGGCCGCCACCGCGCGGGCGAGAGCCAGTCGCTGGCGCTGACCGCCGGAGAGGCTCAGCCCCTCTTCGCCGACCTTGGTGTCGAGTCCCTCCGGCAGTTCGTAAACGAAGTCCGCCTGAGCTATTTCCAGGGCTCGCCTGAGTTCTTCTTCCGTCGACTCCGGCCTGCCGAGCAGCACGTTGTCCCTCACCGAAGCGGAGAACAGGGTCGCGTCCTCGAACGCCATGGCAATCTCGGTGCGCAGGTCCTGTCTGGTCAGGTCGCGGATGTCCACGCCATCCAGAGTGATCCGACCCCCGGTCACCTCGTAGAGCCTTGTCGTGAGCGCGGTCAGGGTCGACTTTCCGCTGCCGGTGAGGCCGACGATCGCCATGGTCTCGCCCGGCTTTAGCTCGAGATTCACATCGCGAAGCAGCCCCGGGAAGCTCTCCGGGGTATCCGGATACCTGAAGTCGACCTTCTCGAAAACCAGTCGCCCCTTCGGCTTTGCGATTTGCTTCGGCGAAGCCGGGTCGGTGATCGTGTTCACTTCATCGAGAACCTCGAAGAACCGGTCCGAAGCGGTCCTCGTATCGAAGGTCATCGAAAGCAGGAAGCCGATCGACTCGATCGGGAACCTCAGCACTGTGGCGGTAGCAAAGAATGCCACGAGAGCTCCGACCGAGACCTGGCCGAGTGAGGCGAGCCATACTCCGCCGGCAAGACACAGCGCAAAGGAGACATCGGGCACCAGAATCAGCCAGAGCCAGATTCCTGCGATCGCCTTTGCCTTTTCGATTTCGGTTCCGCGAAGCTGCTCTGCCTGAGCCGCGAAGTTGCGCAGCGCGAACTTGCCTCGGCCGAACGCCTTGAGCACCCGGATGCCGTGAACCGACTCCTCAACTGCGGTCGCGAGATCCCCGGCCTGATCCTGGCTTCGCCTCGCGACGACCGAGTACTTGCGCTCGAAGACATAGCCATAGATCCACAGTGGAATCGAGCAAACCGTGAACAGCAACCCGAGCATCCAGTTAATGCTCACGAGAACAGCCAGACCGACGACGATCGTGATGACGTTCACAACGAAAAGTACTAGACCGAACGAGAACCAGCGCCTGATCAGGTTGAGGTCGCTCATTGCTCGGGAAAGCAACTGGCCGCTCGGCCAGCGGTCATGGAAGGCGACCGGCAGATCCTGAAGCTGGTTGTAGAGCCCGTTGCGCATCCGCGCTTCTATGTGGGTGCCAGGCTGCAGGACGAACCAGCGGCGGAACCAGATCATCGCCGCCTCGGCAATGCCCAGCAGCAGCACGAGCCCGACCGGCCACCAGATCTGATCGGCCTTCCCGTCCTTGAGCGGGCCGTCGACGATTTCTCTGAGCACCTGGGGAATCGCGAGCGCAACCAGGGCGGCCAGCATCGCTGCGACCATCCCAAGGTAGATCCTGCCCATTGCAGGTTTCGCGTAGGGGTAGACGCGCATTATCGAGGCGAGAGTTCCTGCCTTTTTCTTCACGTCTTTAGACAACGGTGCTTCCTGCTTGGTGTTGAGATCTGAAATCCGGGTCGGTAATTTGACCGGCCCCGCGCAATCTTGAACGGAGGGGCCGGTGCGAAGCTCCCGTTCGCGAGCGCAGCCTTACAGGCTATGCCCGTTGAAGCTCCAACGCAACTCTCTGAGCGCTCTCGGCTCGATCAACCTAGGATGAGAGTGTCCGCGGGTATTCGGCCCCGACGTATTTTCCGTAAAAGCGTTATTGGTGAACTAAATTGCTGCAGCTGGCCACTTCGAATCTCGGCTCAGAAATGAGCGACCTGCTTTCCACTGTCGGACCGATCATCTTCTATCTCATTGTCTGGGGGCTTGTCTTCGCGGGAACCGCAATCTTCCTGGGACTGTTCATTCCGTTCATCACTGGAGACTCCCTGCTTTTCGCGGCGGGAATCATTACCGCATCTGCGGCGAGTCTCAATATTGTGATCCTCGCGGTCGGAGTCGGAATCGCGGCTTTTCTCGGCGATCAGGTCGGCTTTCTGCTCGGGAGGCATTATGGCAGGGGATACCTCGATCGACACGGCGGCAGGAGAACCCAGAAGGCGATCCACGCGGCGGAGGTGTTCTATGACCGATACGGCTGGTGGTCGATTGTTGTCGCCAGGTTCATCCCCTGGGGCCGGGTATTCATTCCGGTAATCGCGGGAGTCGGCCGCATGAACTACTACAGGTTCCTAAGCAGCAATCTCGTCGGTGCCCTGGCCTGGGGAGTGGGGCTCACCCTTACCGGCTATTTCGCAGCATTCATTCCAGGGGTCAAGAGCGTCGCCTACGTCATCGCCGGAATCGTCATCACCATTTCGATAATTGCGGGAATCCGCACCTGGCTCGCCAACAGAGGAGCCGGAGCTTCATCAGGCGCTGCCTGAAGAACTGCCAGTCCGCCGACAAATCGGCATATCGGACTGAGGACCGCCGAACTCAGCGGATTCGCACCGAGAGGCAGGTTACGCAGCCTTCAAGCTTCTCGAACTCTGAAATCTCGACCGGAACCATTCGATAGCCGAACTCGCCGAGCATTGCGGCAGTCTTCGGAGCGGCCGCCGAAATGAGCAGAGTCTCATCGTCCAGTACCACAACGGCTGTACCCGCCTCTTCGGGCACGGCGAGGAATCTGCCGAAAACTTCCGGATTGTCAACGTTCTTCGGGTAGCCGATTACCGTCCCGTCTGGCAGGGCCGTGACCGCGCTCTTGAGGTGCAGCACTTTGGTCACCATGACCGGCACTACCTGATATCCGAGCTTTGTGACGATTGCGCGAAGCTGGCGGATTCCCTCGGAATTGGTTCGCCCGCTCCGGCCCACATAGACGGTCTTGCCGACCTTGAGCACATCCCCGCCGTCAAGGGTTCCCGGAAGGCTGATCTGCTCCACCTTGAGTCCGAGTTCCCGAACCGTAGTAGCAACTGCGGCGGTCTCCGATCGGCGCGACTCGTGGCCGGGGCTGGTAATGACGGCCGTATTGCCGAAGATGACTACCGCGTCTTCAACGAAGACCGAGTCGGGGGCCTCTGCGGCGACGGGGACTTCCACGACATCCCAGCCGTTTTCAATCAGCGCTTCGACGTATCCGTCCCACTGTTCGTCCGCTGTGTCGGTGCTGATGAGCGAGCGGGCGATGTGAGTTACCTGTCCCTCCGAGAGATTGGATGCCGGCAACCGAACGAGCGCGATCCTGCGATCCCTTTCCAGAGGCGCGTCGAGCTTCACTCCGGAAATGAGGCTCCAGATTCTGCGGCCCACGAAGAAGGCGACCAGAGCGGAGACGATCATGAAGATCAGCCAGGGCCCGACGAGAGAGCTGAACAGATAGTTGAGAGCCTGAGAGTTGAACTCGGTGCCCTGATTGACGATGAAGCTGAAGCTGCCGAAGAGGCCGGAAAGCATTGAGACCAGCACGGCCAGCGGAACCGCCGCGTACCAGCGCCGGAATCCGTCGAAGCCGATAACAATGGCGAGCAGAACGAACAGCAACAAGGACGCCGGGAGGAAGTATTCACCCAATTGCCCGAAGACTGCAGAGTTCGCATTATTGGCCGTGAAGAACAGCAACACGGTGGCTGCATGCGCAATCAGCGCCGATACCAAAGCGGCGACGATGGCCGCTGCAATCTTGCGAACCCAGTTCAATGCCGCAGTACTCATGAGCCGAGACTATTGGATGTTTGAAGTCTTTGCCGAAAAGGACTCAGAGCGTGACCCAACCGATGATCCGCCATTCCTGCACCACGCCAGCTAATGATTGAAGTGCCTCTCCGAAGTGAAGTACATCGTGATTCCCGCCCTGGATGCAGCCTCAACTACTTCTTCATCTCTGATCGATCCGCCGGGCTGGACCACCGCGGTCACCCCAGCGTCGATGAGGATCGAAAGTCCGTCCGCAAAGGGGAAGAAGGCATCCGACGCCGCCACGCTGCCCGGCACTCGGTCGCCCGCACGCGAGACTGCGAGTCTGCAGGAATCGACCCGGTTTACCTGACCCATTCCCACTCCGATTGATGCTCCGCCCTTCGCAAGCAGGATCGCGTTCGACTTGACCGCCCGAACAGCCCTCCAGGCGAACTCCAGGTCGCGCCTGATCTCAGCGCCTGCTGGTGCCCCGGAAACGAGCCTCCAGGTTTCGAATGCGGCAAAGTGCCGATCGGCATCCTGCCTTAGCATTCCACCGGAGACTTGCCTTAGTTCCATCGCTTCTCTTTCGAAGCCCGACGGGAGTTTCAGGATTCTCAGGTTCTTCTTTGCCGACAGTAACTCGAGTGCTTCGGGCGAGAAGTCGGGCGCGACTACGACCTCGGTGAAGATGTCCCTGATCGAGTTTGCAGCATCCAGATCGATCGAGCAGTTGGCGGCGATCACTCCCCCGTATGCCGAAACCGGATCGCATTCATGGGCCAGCCGATGTGCAGCGGCAATCGTCTCGCCCACCGCTATTCCGCAGGGGTTGTTGTGCTTGACTACCGCCACAGCGGGCTCTTCGAAATCGAAAGCCGCCCGAAGCGCAGCATCGGCATCGAGGTAGTTGTTGTAGCTCATTTCCTTGCCGGAGAGCTGCTTTGCCTGGGCGATGCCGTGGCCGTCAGCGGCGCGGTAAAGAGTTGCCTTTTGGTGAGAGTTCTCCCCGTACCGCAAAGCTGTCGGCGAGCCGAATTCCAGTTTGAGCTTCGGGGGTTCTTTGGAAGTTGCCGGATTCAGGTTCTCCCGAAAATAGCTCGCGACCGCCATGTCATAGGCTGCCGTGTGCGCGAAGGCTCTCGCGGCCAGAGCCGTTCGTTCATCAAGAGTCGTACCCCCGGCGGCAAGCGCAGACAGGATCTGCGGATAACTCTCCGGCGAAGTTACGATCGCGACGTTCGCGTGATTCTTGGCAGCGGACCTGACCATGGCCGGCCCGCCGATGTCAATTTGCTCAATGACTTCTGCCGGAGCCGCCCCGCTGGCAACAGTTTCAACGAACGGATACAGGTTCACGACTATGAGTTCAAACGGGCTGATCCCCAGAGCGGAGAGCTCTTCACGATGTGAATCGAGCCTCAAATCCGCGAGTATCCCCGCGTGAACCGCCGGGTGCAGGGTTTTCACGCGGCCTCCGAGCGACTCGGGAAAGCCGGTGAGCTCGCTGACCTCGGTAACCGGCAACCCGAAACTGGAAATGAGCTTTGCAGTTGATCCGGTGGAAACAATCTCCACTCCCGCCTCAGCGAGTCCGCTCGCGAGGCTCTCAAGTCCCGACTTGTCGCTCACCGAAACGAGCGCCCTCCTGATCGGAATGCGCGACCGGCTGTTGCCGTCCATCAAAGCTCCTTCAAGTCCATGCGGCCATAAGCAATCTCTGCAAGCACGGTCGTCAATAGTCGGCGCTCGACTACCTTGATCCGCCGGTGCAGGGTTTCCTCGGTGTCATCGGGCAGAACGGCTACTCTCTCCTGAAGAAGCACCGGACCCGTGTCCTCCCCTTCGTCGACGACAATTACGCTCGCCCCGGTTTCTGTAACGGAGGCTTCGATCGCATCCCTCACCGCGTGCGCTCCGGGGAACTCAGGCAGGTACGCGGGGTGCGTGTTCAGGATTCGCGGAGAGAGCGCCCTGACCACCTCGGCCGGCAGCAGTTTCATGAATCCGCTTAGAACCAGCAAGTCCGGCTTCCAGATGTCCAGCTGGACAAGTAGCGCCTTCCCCCACGCTTCCCTGCTCGGAAATGCATCCCAGGGCAGGCAGAAGGCGGGAACCCCGAAAGTCCTCGCAAACCGCAGGCCTGCGGCCTCCCGCTCGGAGCCGACTACGCTGACTCTGGCTGGAAAGGCGGGGTTCGCAGTTGACTCGAGCAGAGCGCGAAGGTTGGAGCCCTCTCCCGAAATGAGAACGGCCAGAGAGAGCATGTGCCCAGCCTATTTGCTCGGACGGGTTCGGCCGGACAGCACTCCCAGAGTCCCGGCTATCGCGAGTTCAAGTGTCATCCAGATCAGTACTTGAAGGAAATCCGGCCCCACTTGCTGCAGGCGGCCCGGGCCCGCAGCTCCGCCGGACCAAAGCGAAAGCAGGGCGGCAAGCAGCCCTCCGCTGATGGCCATCACCAGCCCTGTCGATAGAAAGTGCACGGTCCCAGGAGCCTGAATGTCGCGAGCTTCGATCCTCCTTCGCACGAGTACTCCAACAAGGAATGCAATCAACAGCGGAACCGCCAGCACGAAATAGCCAACTTCGTTCTGACCCTCCGGGATCGCACCGAACAGCGGCAGCGCGGGCAGGGGGCCGAGATTCACTCCAAGCGGTCCAACGCTCGACCCGACGCCGATCGCGAAGCCCGGTCCGATGAGCCAGGATGCCGCCCAGACAATCAGGTTCGGCAGCAGGAAGATCTGGCCGACCGTCAAGGCTATCCCGCCAAAGACCTCGCCGTGCACCGCCTCATACAGGGCAACTATTCGACCGAAATTGACTCCGATAGAAACAGCCAGAACGATCGCGGATGCAGCCAGCAGCAGGAGGATGGCTGCAACTCCTCCCCGCACACCTTCGACCAGCACCGCTCGATGCAGGGCCGGCTGGTTCAGCCACCAGCCTCGGAGGCGGCTCGCACCATCCGCTGTTTTTTGTCCCGGGACGCGCTTCGAGCCGCGCCCGGATCGCAGCCCGGATCGCAGCCTCCCAATGAACATCCCAAGAGCGAAGACTGCCGTGGGAAGCAGCACTCCCTGAAATCGGGAGGGCAGAGCCAGATCATGCCTGACTGAAAACACGACACCGAGGCTCAGCAGCCCGAAAGTTAGAACCGCAACCAAAGTTGCCAGTCTTGAGAAACGCAGCTGGTCGAGCCTGCGACCGGTTCGAATCGACAGCAGCAAAGTGAGCAGTGCGACTCCGAGAAGGGCAATGGTGACCGGAAACGGCTGCTCTGCACCCTGCAGATCCGGAATCGCCTGCGAGATCGTGAAGCTGAAATCGACTCCGTGCCCGATTAGCCAGAAATCGGCGGCCGCCCTCCAGAAGATCAGCCAGTCAGGCTGAAATCCGTACTGAATCGCCCAGACCGCGCTCAGCGGAACGATCGCAATCCCGAGCCCGGTTCCGGCAACCAGCACCGCCTCGAGAGCGGCGAACAGCGCTGAAGTTGGACGATTCATACGGGAGGGAGCCTACCGTCGAGTAAGCACGGCAACAGGGTGCCACACTCGCCAGTGCCGAGCGGGACTGTTCTAGAGGGAAGAAAGTACTTCTCTAAGAAGAGTTGCGGTCTCAGATGGCGACTTTCCGACCTTCACTCCGGCGGCCTCAAGAGCTTCCTTCTTGGCCTGTGCTGTCCCGGCAGATCCGGAGACTATTGCCCCGGCATGCCCCATGGTCTTGCCTTCTGGGGCGGTGAAACCGGCAACGTAGCCGACGACCGGCTTTGTCATGTTTGCCCTGATGTAGTCCGCGGCACGCTCCTCGGCATCCCCGCCGATTTCACCGATCATGACCACCGCTTTGGTTTCCGGGTCCGCTTCGAATGCGGCAAGAGCGTCAATGTGGGTAGTGCCGATAATCGGGTCCCCGCCGATTCCGATCGCGGTGGAGAAGCCGAGATCGCGAAGCTCGAACATCATCTGATAGGTCAGGGTCCCGGACTTTGAAACCAGGCCGATCGGCCCCTTGTGGGTGATGGTCGCCGGGGTGATTCCGACGAGGGATTCGTCGGGAGTGATGATCCCGGGGCAGTTCGGGCCGATGATTCGAGTTCGGTTGCCCTTCGCCTTTGCGTGAGCCCAGGCTTCGGCAGAGTCCTGAACCGGCACTCCTTCAGTGATCACCACGAGCAGTCCGATCTCGGCGTCGATCGCCTCGATCATGGCTTCTTTCGCGTGTGCAGGCGGAACGAAAATGATCGAAACATCCGCTCCGGTCTGTGCCATGGCCTCTGCAACTGTTGCAAAGACCGGCAGTTCCTTTTCGCCGTGGGTGACCGTGGTTCCGGCCTTGCGTGCGTTGACCCCGCCCACCACCTGAGTGCCGGCTGCGAGCATGAGGGCGGTGTGCTTGGTTCCTTCGCTCCCGGTGATGCCCTGGACGATCACTTTCGAGTCCTTGTTCAGGAAAATTGACATTGCTTCGATCCCGTTCCTTCAAATGCTTTCTTCGACTCGATTGGCCGGCTCAAGCAGCCGCCGCTAGCTTTGCAGCGAGGTCCGCGCCCTCGTCCATGGTGTCGGCGAGAGTGACCAGCGGATGATTCGCCGCCTTGAGAATGCGCCTTCCCTCTTCGACGTTGTTGCCGTCGAGTCGCACAACCAGCGGCTTGTTCGCGCTGTCTCCGAGGCTCGCAAGCGCTCCAACGATTCCGTTTGCGACCGCGTCGCAGGCGGTGATCCCGCCGAAGACGTTGACGAATACCGCCTTCACCTGGCTGTCGCCGAGGATCACGTCGAGTCCAGCGGCCATGACCTCTGCGGAGGCACCGCCGCCGATGTCGAGGAAGTTGGCCGGCTTGACGTTGCCGTGCCGCTCACCCGCGTAGGCGACCACGTCGAGGGTGCTCATTACCAGTCCGGCGCCGTTGCCAATGATTCCGACCGATCCGTCGAGCTTGACGTAATTGAGGTCTGCGGCCTTGGCCTTCGCCTCGAGTGGGTCTTCCGAAGCGGTGTCTTCGAGAGCTTCGTGCCCGGGATGACGGAAAGCCGCGTTGTCGTCCAGAGTTATCTTTCCGTCGAGAGCGACGATTTCGCCCTCCGCCGTCAGAACCAGCGGGTTGACTTCAACCAGGGTTGCATCCTCGCCCTTGTAAACCTCGTATAGCCGGATCAGGACTGCGGCCGCCTTGTCGATCAAGTCATCAGGGAACTTCGCCGCCCTCAGGATCTCTCTGGCTTTAGAGTCGTCGATGCCGACGGTTGGCTCGACCTCGACCCTCGCGAGAGCCTCCGGTCGCTCGACCGCGAGTACTTCGATTTCCATTCCGCCCTCAACGCTGCACAGTGAAAGGTAAGAGCGGTTGGCGCGATCCAGCAGCACCGAGAAGTAGAACTCGCGTTCGATCTTCGCTCCGGCGGCAATCATCACTTTGCGGACCTTGTGGCCCTTGATGTCCATTCCGAGGATTTGCGCCGCGGCCGACTCGGCGTCCTCCGGGTTATGGACTACCTTCACTCCGCCGGCCTTGCCGCGCCCCCCGGTCTTGACCTGAGCCTTGACCACTACGGTGCCGCCGAGTTGCTCGGCTGCGGCGCGCGCTTCCTGCGGAGTATCGACCACGATTCCGCGGAGTACCGGAACTCCGTAAGACTCAAAAAGGTCTCTTGCCTGATATTCGAAAAGATCCACTATTTTCTATCCCACTCGAATTGGATTGCGCCTTTGGGCGACTTGAGGGCTACGAAAGCAAAGCTGCTCGATCGGATTGCCATCGAAAACTCTACCGCTCATTAGTCGGCTCTGTTTTCGCAGCGGGCCCCGCGTCCACGCCCCCTGCTGTCGAATCGAGCTGGAATTGAACCTCTCCTGTGGCTATGTCCGCAACCTTGAGCACTGCGTTGACGACTGTGCCTACTTCGAGCTTTCCGCTGCATTTGGCAGTAACCGCGAGGTCGCTCAGCACGATTTCGCCGGAGTCGCCATTGGCACTCAACACCGTGCCTTCAAAGTGCTCCCCAATTCTGCTGGAGAGCACCGCGGCCTCGATGCAGGAAATTACCGCACTGTCGAGCTGGCCCGATATTCCATCCGAACTCGCCATTAGTTTTGGCAGTTCGGGCAGCGCGGCTCTCGCCCAGTCAGGTACCGGTCGCCCATTGCTGAGGGCTTCGCAAATGACCAGAGCGAACCTGTCGACGAGTCTTCTTAGCGGAGCTGTCGCGTGCGCATAGGTTGAGGCCACCGCCCACTGGGTTTTGTCCTGTGGCAGTTCCCCGTCGAAGACCGTGTAGCTGGCACCCCGGAACAGGGATGCCGCGGCGTGCATTAGCGCAAGATGCTTTGGATCCTTCGGGTCGAGTTGCCTCAGGAATTCGCCGTAACTCTGCTCCTGACCCCACGGCACTCCAAGCGCTCTGGCTCGACGCCGAAACCATTCGATTGACGCTGTGTCGGGCTCAGGCATGGTTCGGAGAATGCCTATTCCGCCTTCGAGTATTATCTTCGAAGCTTCAATTCCCGCCAGAAGTGAAATCTGTGCATTCCAGCTTTCCACCGCGAGAGGAATTCGTCTCAGCAACTCAAACCGGCCGGCCTTTTCTCTGACTTCCTGATCCGGCCTGCCGAGGCTCGCCCCTCCGCGTTCTTGCTCCAGCAACAACCGCTTTTCGCCGATTTCCCTCAGCAAGTGGAGCCCGTCAAGTGCCGTACCGGAATCGATCAGGAACTGGGCTTTCTGGTAGGAAAGCTTGTTGCGGCTGCGAACTCTCGCCCGACGCAGGGTCGTGCTTTGAACTCTCGCCTCGGAGTCAAGTTCGAACGTCCATACAAATGCTCCGCGTTCCTGGTCGGGCAAGAGCGAAGCCGCCCCCTCGCTAATGCTCAGTGGGTGCAGCGGGATGGGCCCGCGGGGCGGGTACATCGTCTGACCTCGGCGTCTGGCTTCGAGGTCGATCGCCCCGCCGGGCAGCACGAAGTTCGCCAGGTCGGCAATCGCGTATCGAACGAGATAGCCAGAACCCCTGCTTTCCAGGTGCATCGCCTGGTCGAGATCCATCGACTCTTTCGGATCGATAGTGAAGAAGGGAACCTCGAGCATCGACTCCGCCGGGAGCTCGACGGCTTCAATTGCGGCGAGCGCCTCTGCTTCCGCTTCTGCCGGGAAGCCTGTGCTCAGGCCGAGCCGTTCTCTGATCGTATCCAGCGCCGACAGCACCGCGGGATTGTCGGCAGAGACCTGCACTCTCGAAAGGATCATTGGATCTTGCTGATCGGCGCGATCTTGATCAGGAGCCTCTTTCGACCGGCCGAATCGAACTGCACCTCGGCAACGGATTTCGGCCCGACTCCGGTGACCGCGGTCACCGTCCCGTCGCCGAAGTCGGAATGGTTGATTCGCTCTCCGGCTACAAGAGTGAGATCACCGTTGTCCCTGACCGTGCTCGTTACCCGACTCTTCCAGGGATCGCTCGCGGCACCGCCGTTGCCGGGAGTCGTCGACCCCGTCTGAATTCGGCCGGGGCCAGCAGCCGAAGCTTCGATCCCGAATCCTCCGCGCCTCGCGTTGAGCGCGCGCGGTTCGGTTCCGCCTCTCGAATTGGCCATTCCGGGAGACTGCCTCCAGTCGATGAGCTCGGCCGGGATCTCCTGCAGGTACCGGCTCGGCATGGCGATGTTCACGTCGCCGAACTGGGAGCGGGTCATCGCAAGAGACAGGTAGAGCCGGCGCCTGGCTCTCGTGATCCCGACATAGAAAAGCCTGCGTTCCTCTGCCGGTCCGCCCGGCTCTCCCGCCGACATCTGGTGCGGCAGGAGCCCTTCCTCGACCCCGGTGAGGAACACCGCGTCGTACTCGAGTCCCTTCGCGGTGTGCAGGGTCATGAGGGAAACGGTTCCCTGCGAATCATCCAGCTCGTCGGCAGCGGCAACCAGGGCGACTTCGGTCAGAAAGTCGAGCAGGGAGCCTTCCGGATTGTTGTGCCTGAACTCCCTCGTGTGGGCGATGAGCTCCTCCACGTTCTCTACCCGAGCGTCGTCCTGAGGGTCACGACTCGCCTTGAGCGCCTCGAGATATCCGGTCCTGGAAAGCAGCTCGATCAGGATGTCCCCGGGGGCTGCCGAGTCCGCACGGGCCGTTGCCTCATCCAGAATCTCCACAAGCTCCTGCACTGCTGCGGCTACCTTCGGCCCGAGACCGAGAGAGGAAGGGTCGCGAAGCGCCTCCCGCAGGGTGATTCCCTCGCGGTCGGCGTAGCTTTGCAGCGCCGCTTCCGTCGCCTGGCCGATGCCGCGCCTGGGCACGTTGAGGATCCGACGCAGGGAGAGCGCGTCAGCCGGGTTCGCTGCCGTGATCAAATAGGCCATCGCGTCCTTGATCTCGGCGCGTTCGTAGAACTTGGTGCCGCCGATTACCCGGTACGGAATCGCCGACCTGATGAACACTTCTTCCAGAGCCCTCGTCTGGGCGTTGGTTCGATAGAAGACCGCAATATCCCGATATTCGAGTCCGGACTCGCGCAGCTCGACGATCTCGTCGGCAATGAACTGAGCCTCGTCGTGCTGGCTGTAGCCGGTGAAGCCGACTATCTTCTCTCCGCCGCCGATCGTCGTGAACAGGTTCTTTTCTTTGCGGTCAAAATTGTGCGCAATCACCGCATTGGCGGCATCCAGAATGTTCTGGGTCGAGCGGTAGTTCTGTTCGAGCAAAATCACCGAGCAGTTGGGAAAGTCGCGCTCAAACTCGATGATGTTCCGGATGTCCGCCCCGCGGAACGCATAAATCGACTGGTCCGAGTCGCCAACCACGGTGAGCGAAGAACCGGGCAGGGCGGAGTCGAACTCTTTGAGCGGCAACCCGTCGAAGCCGATCGCGCCCTTGAGGTCTTCTGGCTTTGGAGCTCTCGTCAACTCGCGAATAAGCGCGTACTGGGCATGATTCGTGTCCTGATACTCATCGACGAGAATGTGCCGGAATCGCCGCTGGTAAAGGGCGGCGATCTTCGGGAACGCCCTGAAAAGGTAGACGGTCTGGGCGATCAAATCGTCGAAGTCGAGGGCGTTCGCCCTGGCCAGTTCGGCCGAATAGCGTCTGAAGATCGCGGTATAGAGCTCGTCCGCGGGGTCCTGCGGATTGGCGGCCCGAGCAAAGCCGTCGACATCCATGAGGTCGTTCTTCGCTCTCGAAATCCGGGAAGCGGCTTTGCTCACCGTGATGGAGAATCGGTCGGCGTCGAGCTCCTTGATGATCCGCTTTAGCAGGGCGCGGGAGTCTGCGCTGTCGTAAATCGTGAAGCTCTTCTGATAGCCGAGAGCTTCAGCTTCGCGCCGAAGAATACGCACGCAGGCCGAGTGGAAGGTGGAAATCCACATCCCGTCCGCGACCTGGCCGAGCAGACCTTCTACTCGCTCCCGCATTTCGCCGGCCGCTTTGTTGGTGAAGGTGATGGCGAGAATCTGGCTTGGCCAGGCATCCCTGCTTTGAATGAGGTGCGCGATCCTGCGAGTGAGAACGCTCGTCTTGCCGGAACCGGCGCCGGCAACAATGAGCAGCGCCTGCCCGCGAAACTCCACGGCCTCCCGCTGCTGAGGATTCAGACCCTCAAGCAATCGCGACTCCGGGGGCGAATCCTGACTGGCTGGAACGGAAGACATGGCTTCCCAATTCTAGGTCGCGGCTCGGACCTCAGGACCGCGGCCGGTTCAGAGTCCTCGCCGCACTTCGAGAGCGAGATCGGGCTGGTCGGCGAACACCCCGTCGAGTCCGCTCTTCATGAGCAGGCTGAACTCTTCCCTCCACTGGCCGAATTCGCGATCGCCTCCGGAAAGCTGGAGATTCTTCGCCAGAAAGGCATTCTCGGCCCGCAGAGTCCAGCAGTAGACGAGCAGTCCGGTCGCGTGGGCGCGCTCGACCAGATCGGTCACCCCGGTTACTCGACCGGCCTTGTCTTTCTTCAGCAGCAACTGCTTGTCGACACCAATGCCGTCTATTCCAGACTCGGCGAGCCCCGCGAGTCCCTTGTCGGTCATGAAGTCCGCGAAGCTCCGCGCGGCCTTGCCCGCAATCGCCACCTCGTCGGCCGGACTGCCGGAGGATTCGACGAGAAAGATCGTGCTGGCCTTGAGCCCTTTTCGGCTGAGCTTTTCGAGCACTCTGGTCTCGAAGCACTCGACCGTGAGCCGGGAGCTATCAGCCCAGACCGTGCCGGAGATTTCGCTCAGGAGAAGTTCGTCCATGTGCAGTCCGAGAGACTCGAAATAGGTGGCGTGTTTGATTTCAACCACGAGCCCTACTTCAGTTCCCTCGAGCAGTTTGAACAAATCGGAAAGCCTCAGGATGCCGGCCAGGTCATCGAACTCCCGTCCGCGAATCTTCGGGATCCGCTCGCGCGCGTGAAGGGACTGCAGTTCCGCCCAGGTGAAGTCTTCGGTGAACCAGCCGGTGTATTTCCTGCCGTCGATCTGCTTCGAAGTGCGCCTTGAGGCGAACTCCGGATGATCTGCGACATCCGTCGTGGTTGAAAGCTCATTGTCGTGGCGCAGCACGAGCACTCCGTCGGAACTCGCGACGACATCCGGCTCGATCGCGTCCGCGCCGAGCTCGATCGCGAGCTCGTAGGAGAGGATGCTGTGCTCAGGTCGATAGCCGCTCGCACCGCGGTGCGCAATCACGATCGGCCGTCGCGCTGGAGCATTCACCCTACAACGCTACGCGATTGAGCCGAATTGATATTGTGCCCCCATGGATTGCTCAGTCCGATCTGCCGCGAGCCCGAGTCTGCTGCGGTCCGGAACTCCGCGCCAATTCACCAGGTGGCGGGTCGGGTGAGCGAGAGTTCCTGGACTGAACCAAACCGCGCTCTGCCCCTTCGGTGGGGCGGGTACCGGTTCCGGTACTCCGGCGGTCTCGTGCTCATGCTCGCCGGCGGGCTCACAGTGCAGCTCACCTCGGCATACTCGCTAATCGCCCTGCCTATCGGACTGTTCATTCACGTGCTCGGCTGGTGCATTCTTCCTTCGGTTGGCTGGCGGCGAGTGGTCTCGGCGCTTGCGAGCCTCTTCGTGATGATGGTTTTGCTCAACGGATCGAGCGCAACAGTCTTCCTCGCCGTGCCGCTGTTCGGCTGGCTGCTTTGCCGAGAGCGGCCGCTATGGAGCTATCTCGTGCTGCCGATCCCGCTGCTCGCGAGCATCCCTCTGGTTCGAGCCTTTCCCGAGTACGGCGACTATCCGCTGCTGGTCGCAATCATGATCGCTGTTCTTGTACTTTCCGCCTGGCTGGCCAGGTTTGCCGCCGTAATCCGGGGGAGATTCACAGCCGGATCACGATAGGTTTTAGGAAAGCAGATACCAACGGAGGAGACCATGGCGTCATCAAACCCCGCGTTCCGCAACTCACCGGCTTTCTCGGCCGCAGGCACCGCGCAACTGGCCAAATTGAGCCAGCCGACCATGACCGGACAGGAGCTCGAGGAGCTTTACTCGCAGCCGTCTGCAGGTGCGCTCGAAACTGACCGGATGACCTACGAGGACACGATCCTCAAGATCGTGGCAAGCTTTGCAGTGCTGCTTGTCGGTGCGGCAATCGGCTGGTTCTTCCCCATCCTGATGATTCCGGCGCTCGTGATCGGCTTCGTGCTCGCACTCGTGAACATCTTCAAGAAGAAGCCTTCACCGGTTCTCATTCTCAGCTACGCGGCTGTAGAGGGCGCACTCGTCGGCGCACTTGCTCACCTGTTCGAAATCGCCTACCCCGGAATCGCCTTCCAGGCGGTGCTCGGAACCTTCGTCGTGATCGCTGTGACGCTCGGGCTTTTTGCAAGCGGCAAGGTTAGGGCTTCAGCCAAAGCCACCAAGGTGTTCATGATCGCAATGATCGGCTACCTCGCGTTTTCGGTCATCAACCTCGTACTCATGTGGACCGGACTAAACACCCAGCCCTGGGGGATGCGCAGCATCGAGATCCTTCCCGGGGTGCCTCTCGGGGTGGTGCTTGGCATTCTCGTGATCCTGCTTTGCGCCTACTCGCTCGTAATGGACTTCGACAGCATTAAGGTCGGGGTTGAGCGCGGAGCACCCCGGATTTACGGCTGGAGTGCCGCCTTCGGAATCATGGTTACGGTCGTCTGGCTGTACCTGGAGATTCTGCGCTTGCTGGCGATTCTCAGAGACTAGGTAACCGGCTGCTGAGACGGCAGCCGGCGCTGGCGTCGCAGCGAAGACCAGAAATGGTCTTCGCTCTCAGCTCCAGCGCGCGGAGTGAAAACACGCGAAGGCCAGAAATGGCCTTCGCCCTATGTGCCTAGGCCGAGACGGCCTAGGAGTGAAAACACGCGAAGGCCAGAAATGGCCTTCGCCCTATGTGTTTTCACTCCCACTCAATAGTTCCCGGGGGCTTTGAGGTTACGTCGAGGACGACTCGGTTTACTCCGGGGGCTTCGTTGGTGATCCGGTTGGAGATTTTCGCGAGCAGTTCCCAGGGCAGGCGCGACCAGTCGGCGGTCATGGCGTCTTCGGACGAAACCGGCCTGAGCACGATCGGGTGGCCGTAAGTCCTTCCGTCGCCCTGCACGCCTACCGAGCGGACATCAGCAAGGAGTACGACCGGGCACTGCCAGATTTCCGAATCCATGCCGGCCGCGGTCAGTTCGGTGCGCACGATTTCGTCCGCGGTTCGAAGCAGGTCGAGCCGCTCCTTCGTGACTTCGCCGACAATGCGAATCCCGAGCCCGGGACCGGGGAACGGCTGCCTTGCGACGATCGCCTCCGGCAGGCCAAGCTCGCGGCCGATGGCTCGCACCTCATCCTTGAACAGGGTGCGCAGCGGCTCGACGAGTTCGAACTGCAGGTCCTCCGGCAGGCCGCCGACGTTGTGGTGGCTCTTGATGTTGGCGGTACCGCTACCGCCGCCGGATTCCACGACATCCGGGTAGAGCGTTCCCTGTACGAGGAATTTGATCGGCTCCCCCTCAGCCGCGGCTTCAGCCACGAGCTTTTCCGCCGCACCCTCAAAGCTGCGGATGAACTCCCGGCCGATCGCCTTGCGCTTTAGTTCAGGGTCGGTCACTCCGGAAAGCGCACTCAGGAACTGCTCCTCGGCGTCGACCGTGACCAGCCGCACTCCGGTGGAGGCGACAAAGTCCTTCTCAACCTGACTTCGCTCTCCGGCTCTGAGCAGTCCGTGATCGACGAAGATGCAGGTTAGCTGGTCGCCGACGGCACGGTGAACCAGAGCGGCGGCTACCGCCGAATCGACGCCACCAGAGAGTCCGCAGATCACTCTGGACCCGCCGACCTGTTCGCGTATCTTTGCGACCTGATCCGCGATTACGCTGTCGCTGTTCCAGGAGGTACCGAGCCCGGCCGCCTTGTGCAGAAAGTTCTCCAGCAGGCGCTGACCGTATTCGGAGTGCTTCACTTCCGGATGCCACTGGACGCCGTAGAGTCCCCGACCCTCGCTCGCGAAGGCGGCAACCGGAATTGCATCGGTCGAGGCGAGCACGCTGAATCCTTCCGGAGCCTGAACCACCGAATCGCCGTGGCTCATCCAGGCCACCTGGCGCTCAGGCTGGTCTTCGAGCAGCGAGTCGGCATCCAGTCGATTGATCGCCGTTGCGCCGTACTCCCGCACTCCGGTCTGCGCTACTTCGCCGCCGAGTTGCCTGGCCATAACCTGAAAGCCGTAGCAAATTCCGAGCACCGGAATATCCAGCTCGAGGATTCTTTGATCAAGGCTCGGTGCGCCATCCTCGTACACGCTCGCCGGCCCGCCTGAGAGAATCACCGCCGAAGGAGCGCGGCCGGCAATCTCGTCCGCGGTCACGGTGTGCGGAACGATCTCGGAATAGACGCCAGCTTCCCTGACCCTGCGTGCGATCAGCTGGGAATACTGCGCCCCGAAGTCGACGACGAGAACCAGTTCGCGCGCGCTCACGCTTTGGACTGCACCTTCGCCGCAGTTGAGGCCTGAATTCCTGATTCCACCATTTTGGGTACCGAGTGTTCAAAGAAGAAGGAAAGGAGCGGAATCACCCCGCCAAGAGCAATCAGGAGGAAACGCCCGAAGGACCAGCCCATGAGCCTCCAAAGCACGAAGTTGCAGCCCAGATAAAAGACATATAGCCAGCCGTGAATGATGAGGATGAGGGTTGAAAGGTTGAAGCCGACGAGCATTTCCCGCGGAGTCAGGGCCAAGAATCCCGCCGGTCCGCCGAGTTCAATGTCCACCCCCATGATGTATCGGAACACCATCATCAGGCACAGCAGCAGCAGAAAACTCCCGGTGATGATCGCGGAGATTTTGTAGACGCGAACAGTTTTGCGAATTCGCGGAAGATCGCTCTCCCTCGGCAAATCAGACATGTTTCAAGTCTAGGGATGTTGTTCCCTGAGCCAGGCGTCCTTCACGAGCCTCCACCAAAGAAATACTGCAAACCCGGCGAAGATAACCCACTCCGCCGCGTAAAACAGGTTCAGCAGGTTCAGTTCAACGCCCTTTTCCGGAGCTGGAGCCGAAATCGCGGTCAACCCGGCCGGCGGATTCGAAAGCACGAGGAAACCGTTAAACGTGCCGAGCGGATCCGTCCCACTCCAAACATTAACGAGGTCAGCGGTCGACAGGGCAGTGAGCCTGCCCTTTTCGAAGTCGCTGGATTGCGGAGCCTCATCGGCCATGTACCTTCCGAGGAGCTGGACTTCCCCGGTCGGAGCCCCTACGGCTTCTGCCTCAGCTTTCGTTGAACTCCAGCCGAGAGCTACGGCCAGTCCTGCTCCCTCGGGAGTCTGCAGGTGAGAAACCACCCAATAACCCAGGGTGCCGTCATTTAGCCTGGACTCGAGGATGACGGTGTCCGCACCATCAAATGCGCCGGTCACCGTCACCATTTGGCCGTCCGCTTCGGTCCTGATCGGCTGCTGAGGTTCGGCGACGCTCGAAAGCTCCACCGCCTTCTCGGTCGGCCGCTCCACTACCGTCCCGGTGGAAACACTGCGGGACAACTGCCACTGGCTCAGGAGCACGAATCCTGCTGCAACTGCGAGCGCCAGCAGCAACGCCGCGATCCAGCGCGGTCGTACGGCTACTTTCCACATGGAATCAGGGGTCACATTCGCTACGGGGTGCAGAGATCGATTCTAACAATCCCCACCCCCGGAGCAGGTCTGAACGAACATCCTGTCCGCACTACCTGGCTTGTCTGCCAGTTCACCAATCAACGAGGTCGGCGTCTCGCGCGCAACCAGCAGGCTCTAAAACCACCGCCTGTGCAGCAGGAATGCTGTCGCGCCGGACAGGCCGAGTGCGGCGAGCACGGCGAGCAATCCGATCGAAGTGAATTCTCCATCTCGACCACCCGAAATTGGACGGTCCGAGGAGTCCAGATCCAGTTGTTTCACTTCCTCGTTCGTGCCTGAGCCACTCTGAGGCGGTTCTGCCGAGGGTGTTTCTGTGGCGGCCCCATCTTCCTGATCGGAACCGGGATCATCCTGAGTAGAAGGCGAATCAGCGGCAGGGGGAGAATTGGACTGGCTTCCAGAGCCGCCCGGCTTTGGATTTTGAGCCTTTGCGGGTTCGATCCTGGGGGTGACGACGGAGTTGAAGCAGACGGTGACGGCGAAGGAGTCGGAGTAACCAAAGGCGACGGCGAAGGAGAAGGTGAAGGCGACGGCGGGTCCGGCGGATTTGGCGGGGGAACGCTTGCACCGTACTTGGCGAAGTTTTCAACTGCCCAGGTTGTCCCGTTCGCCTCTATGAAAGCGATGCCTATGTCTGTGTAGTCACCGAGGATGTTGGCCCGGTGGCCAGAAGAATTCATCCAACCGTTGTGAACCGCAGTCGGAGAGCCAAAGCCTTGAGCAACATTCTCTGCGGCTCTGCTCCAGCCTCCCGGAATCTGACTGGAATAGTTCGGATTGTGGGTCATTGCCCCGTTTGCCGCCATTTGATTCGCCCAGGCAAGTGCGACTGCGTTCATCGCTGAATTCAGTTTCAGCGGGCCACGTCCGTTTGCCGCTCGATCCTTGTTCACCAGAGCAAGAATCGTGCTCTCCCCATAAGCCTGAGCTGGAGCTGCTATTCCAAGCACCCCGATGGCTGAAACGAGCACAGTAGTCACTGCGAACGCAAACGATCGCAGTGAGAGCCCCCCGGCCTTCCCCATGAAGAAATGCTAATTATTTGGCGGGCTATTGTCGACAACTATTTACTCGTCGGGAGCAGACCCGACCTGAGCCACTATTTGGAAACCGAGATGTCCGGTGCCTCGAGCCGGGCTCGATCGGCGGATGCGTCATCCGGCTGCTCCTGGCTCGTGCGCTCGGCGGTGACCCGCTTCAAATAGAACTGGATCTCCTGCTCGACTCGAGCCTTGTCCCAGCCGAGTTCCGCGCCCATGAGCCGTGCCGCTACCGGAGCGGCCGAGACTCCACGGTCCCAGGCCTCAATCGAGATTCGGGTGCGGCGAGCCAGAACATCATCCAGATGGAGCGCCCCCTCATGGGTGCAGGCGTAGACAACCTCCGCCTCGAGATAGTCGTCCGCTCCGGGCAGCGGATTGTTCAGTTCGGGTCGATCCCGCATGAGGTCGAGCAGCTCGTCGGTAAGAGTTCCGTACCGGTTGAGCAGGTGCTCAATCCGCACCTTGTGGACTCCGAAAGCCCTCGCGATTTTGGAGCGCTTGTTCCAGGCGGCCCGATAACCCTCGGCGCCGAGCAGGGCCACGTCCTCGGTGATGCTCGCCGGCGCCGCACCGTCGAGGGCGGCCACCGCCTCGTCAATCGCGTCCTTCGCCATGACTCGATAGGTGGTCCATTTGCCTCCGGCGATGACAACGAGGCCAGGCACGCTGTGGGCGACGATGTGCTCTCTCGAGAGCTTTGAGGTCTCATCGCTCTCGCCGGCAAGCAGCGGGCGTAGACCGGCGTAGACGCCTTCGACATCTTCCCGAGTCAGGGGCAGATTTATGACCTTGTTCACGTGCTCGAGCAGATAGTCGATGTCCGCCGCGGTGGCTGCCGGGTGGGCCTTGTCGAGATTCCAGTCGGTATCGGTAGTGCCGATGAGCCAGTGCCGCCCCCACGGGATTACAAAGAGCACGCTCTTCTCGGTTCGAAGCAGCAGTCCGACCTTTGACTGGAAGCGGTCCCGCGGAACAACGAGGTGGATGCCCTTTGAGGCGCGCACCTTGAACTGGCCGCGCTCGCCGACCATGGCCTGGGTGTCGTCCGTCCAGACTCCGGTCGCGTTCACGACCTGGCGCGCCTTGATTTCGAAGAACTCGCCGGTTAGCAGGTCGTGGGCGCGAACACCGACTACCCGCTCGCCGACCTTCAGGAATCCCTCGACTCGCACTCTGCTTGCCACGTGAGCTCCGTAGAAGGATGCCGTGCGGGCGAGACTTGCCACATAGCGGGCGTCATCGACCTGGGCGTCGTAATAGGTAATGCCGCCGACGAGTGCGTCCTGGCGCAGGCTCGGCATGAGCCGGTGCACCTGCCTCTTGCTCAGGTGCCTGTGGTGCGGAACTCCCGGCGGCCTGCCTCCCGTGTAGCTGAACAGATCGTAGAGCAGCATTCCAGCGCCGATGTAGAGCCGCTCGAAGATCGGCTTCTTGAGCGGATAGAGAAACCTGACCGGCTTGACCAAGTGCGGCGCGATTCGCTGCAGCAGCAGGCCGCGCTCGATCAGGGCCTCCCTCACGAGCCGAAAGTTCAATTGCTCGAGATACCGGATGCCGCCATGAACGAGTTTGGACGAGCGGCTTGAGGTGCCGCTGGCGAAGTCGCGCGCTTCAACCAGGCCGACTCGAAGCCCTCTGGTCACGGCATCCATTGCACTGCCGGTGCCGACAATCCCGCCGCCGATTACGAGAATGTCGAGTTCCTTGTTCTTGAGCGCTTCGATCGCGGCGGCGCGCTCTTCCGGTCCGAGTTTGGATGACCTGCTGACTGACTGGTTCTGCACCGCTTACTCCTTGTACGAAGCCAGTACGACTTCGACCCGCTGGAACTCCTTGAGGTCGAGGTAACCGGTGGTGGCCATTGCCTTACGCAGGGCACCAATCAGGTTGACGGTGCCGTCTGCAACCGAGGAAGGTCCGAAAAGAACTTGCTCCATCGGGGCAACTGTTCCTACCTGAACCCGGTGCCCCCTCGGCAATTGCGGGTGATGGGCTTCCGCTCCCCAGTGCGCGCCGCCGCCTGGAGCATCAGTCGCCCGAGCGAGGGCACTTCCGAGCATTACCGCATCGGCACCGACCGAGATCGCCTTGACGATATCGCCCGAAGTCCCGAGCCCGCCGTCTGCAATCACGTGCACGTAGCGTCCGCCCGATTCGTCGAGGTAGTCCCGGCGGGCTCCGGCAACATCCGCTACCGCCGTGGCCATCGGAGCGTGAATTCCGAGATTCACTCTCGTAGTCGAGGCGGCTCCACCGCCGAAGCCCACCAGCACTCCGGCGGCTCCGGTGCGCATGAGGTGCAGGGCAGGGGTGTATCCGGCCGCGCCGCCGACGATCACCGGAACATCCAGTTCGTAAATGAACTTCTTGAGGTTGAGCGGCTCCTGATCCTTCGACACGTGCTCCGCGCTCACGGTACTTCCGCGGATGACGAAAATATCGACCCCGGCGTCAACAACGGTCTTGTAAAGCTCCTGGGTTCGCTGCGGGGAGAGCGCACCGGCAACGGTAACTCCGGCTGCCCGGATTTCGGCAAGCCTCGAAGTTACGAGTTCAGGCTTGATCGGCTCGGCGTAAATCTTCTGCATTCGAGCGGTGGCCTCTGAATCGGGCAACTCTCTGATCTCAGCGAGGAGCGGCTTCGGGTCTTCGTATCTGGTCCAAAGCCCTTCGAGGTTGAGCACTCCGAGGCCGCCAAGTCGGCCAACCAGAATCGCTGTCTCCGGCGAAACGACCGAATCCATCGGCGCGGCGAGCACCGGAATCTCGAATTGGTAGGCGTCAATGGTCCAGCTCACTGAAACGTCTTCCGGATTGCGGGTTCGCCTGTTCGGAACCACCGCTATGTCGTCGAATGCAAAAACACGACGACCGCGCTTTGCCCGGCCGATCTCGATATCACTCACGAGTTAAGCCTAGCTATCCGAACTCCTTCGGCTCCTAACCTTCTGCTCGTACCCTCTGCGTCTGGAAAGTGGCAGGCTGTGAGTATGGCCGTAAATTCTGACCCAATTGAGACCCTCCGAGCCAGATCGAGCATGAAGTGGCGAGCCTTTCCAGAGGATGTACTTCCGCTGTTCGTGGCAGAAACCGACTTTCCTCTCGCTCCGGCAATTTCGAGCACTCTCGCGCTCGCGGTAAAGAACTCGGACACCGGTTACGCTCCGCCGAACTCCGACCTGCCCGCCGCCTTTGCGAGCTTTGCCGGTTCCCGCTGGGGCTGGGAGGTCGATACTTCACAAGTTTGGACGACAACGGATGTCGGAATGGCAATCGTGGAAACCCTCCGCCGTCTGACCCGGCCAGGTGAGGGCGTAATCATCAACACTCCCGTCTACTTTCCGTTCTTCGATCTCGTGGAGGAGTCCGGGGCGAAAGTGGTCGAAGTGCCGCTCGCCGGCGGAATCACCGAAGGCTGGTCGCTGGACTTGGACGGCATGGAAGCCGCATTCAAGAACGGTGCGAAAGCGTACCTGCTTTGCAATCCTCACAATCCGGTCGGTCGGGTTCACTCCGCCGAAGAACTCGCGGCCGTCGCTGAACTCGCCGAGAAGTATTCCGCAATCGTCGTGAGCGATGAAATCCACGGCCCGCTGACCTACCCGGATTCCAAATTCACTCCTTTTCTCTCCGTCTCCGACGCCGCAAGGCGAGTCGGAGTTTGCGTAACCGCTGCGAGCAAAGCCTGGAACCTCGCGGGCCTAAAGTGCGCCCTAATGGTCACTGCCGACGAGCGCCTCGAGAAGATCGTCGGCACGATGCCGATGGAGGTCTACTGGCGCACCGGACTGCTCGGGCTCAAGGCGAGCATCGCCGGCTATCGCGATGGCGGAGACTGGCTCGATGGAATCATCGAGAGCCTCGATGCAAATCGCAGGCTGCTGGCCGAGTTGCTCACCGCCCAGCTCCCGGCTGTCAAGTATCGGATGCCGGACGCCACCTACCTCGCCTGGCTCGACTTCCGAGAACTCGACTGGGGTCCCGACCCCGCGGTTTACGCTCTCGAGCAAGCCAGGGTCGCACTCAGCAACGGGCCGCCGTTTGGAAAGCAGGGAACGGGATTCGCGCGGTTGAACCTCGCCTGCAGCCCGGACATCCTGCGCGAAGCAGTCGATCGGCTCGCGAAAGCCGCCGGTTAGTTCCGGCTCAGCGGTTGCGAACCACCCTCGATTCGTCCCAGACCGGCTCGGTCGACTCGTAAACTCGGCCATCGGATCCGAAGACTAGAAAGCGCGAGCACGACCGTGCAAACCAGCGATCGTGGGTCACCGCCATGACGGTCCCTTCAAATCGCTCGAGCGCAGACTGCAGCGCCTCCGCCGACACCAGGTCCAGATTGTCCGTCGGCTCATCAAGCAGCAACAAAGTCACGCCGGTGGCTTCAAGCAGGAGTATCTGAAATCTGGCCTGCTGCCCTCCTGACAAAGTTCCGAAATCCTGTTCGGCTGCTCCTGCTAGTCCGTATCGATCCAGGATCCTCGAAGCAGCTTCTCTCGGCATTCCGTCCCGATCCTCGTTTCCGCGATGCAGGATCTCAAGCAGGGTCCTGCCCAGCAATTGCGGATGCTCGTGCATTTGAGCAAACCAGCCCGGCACAACTCGCGCGCCAAGCTTCGCGACACCACGATGTTCTACCGGAGCCAGCGACGCCCCAACCGAGGTCAGGTGGCCGGAGCTAGGATCCGGATCTGATCCGCCCTGCGCGAGGAGCCTAAGGAAGTGTGACTTTCCAGAACCGTTCGAACCGAGGATCGCAACCCGATCGCCGAACCAGACCTCAAGATCGAACGGGGACATGAGCCCCACGAGCTCTAGCTTCTCGCAAACCAGAACCTTCTTGCCGGTTCGATCACCACCGAGTCGCATCTGGATCTTCTGCTCTACCGGGCGCTCGAGCGGAGGGCCGGCTTCCTCGAACTTTCGGAGTCTGGTGAGCGCCGCCTGATACCTGGAAGCGAATTCATCACTCGCGGTTGCCTTAGCCTTCATCGCCTGGACGAGCGCTTTCAACTTCGAGTGCTGTTCGTCCCAGCGTCGGCGCAACTCATCGAGGCGCTCCATTCTCGCCGCCCTCGCCTCGTGGTAGTTGGAGAAGTTTCCACCGTGGGTCCAGGCAGTTGCTCCGGCGGGGCCCAGTTCGAGCGTGATGATTCGATCCGCTGCGCTAGCCAGCAGTTCCCGATCGTGGCTGACCAGCAATACGGTCTTGCGAGTGCTCTTCAGCGTTTCTTCGAGCCAGCGCTTGGCGGGGACATCCAGATAGTTGTCCGGCTCGTCGAGAACCAGAACCTCATCGGTCCCCCGAAAGAGCGCTTCGAGAGCCAGCCTCTTCTGCTCGCCGCCCGAGAGCGAGCGGACTTCTCGCGCCCGCACGGCTTCGAAGGGGGAACCCAAAGCGGCCATTATGCACTGATCCCAGACCGTCTCGAACTCGTAGCCTCCCGCCTCGGCATATTCGCTGATTGCGGTCGCGAATTTGAGTTGGGAGTCGAGTTCATCTCTTGCCTGAATCGCGAGTTCGGCGCGCTTCAAAGCCAGGGCGGCCTGCCTGATTCTGGCCGGAGCGACCGAAATCAGCAGGTCGTGGACGGTTGAGGAATCACGAATGTGACCGACGAACTGCTCCATGACTCCGAGGGTCCCGCCGAGGGAAATCGCACCCGATTCTGCCGCGGTCTCTCCGCGAATGATGCGAAGCAGGGTCGACTTGCCCGCCCCATTAGCTCCAATCAGCGCGCTGACGGTTCCTTCGCCGACTCGAAAGCTCACCTCGTCGAGGAGGGGCCTGCCATCGGGAAGGGTGAGCGACACCCCGTTGACATCAATGAATCCCATCGGGCTTCCGTTTCTTGCTTTCCTGATCCCCTATTCAGGTGGGGATCAGAATGTGTCTGAATCGGCGCGAAGCTCAGCGCCGATAGTTGGGGGCCTCGACCACCATCTGGATATCGTGCGGGTGCGATTCTTTGAGGCCGGCCGCTGTAATTCGAACGAATCGACCCTTTGAGCGCAGTTCGTCGATATTGTGGGCGCCGACGTAGAACATGGACTGTCTGAGTCCTCCGACGAGTTGGTAGACGACCGAACCGACAGGGCCGCGATAGGCGACCTTGCCTTCGATTCCTTCTGCGATGAGCTCGTCGTCCCGAGGTACGTCTGCCTGAAAGTAGCGGTCCCGAGAGTACGAGGTCTTCTGACCCCTCGTTTGCATTGCACCCAGAGAGCCCATGCCCCGATAGGACTTGAACTGCTTTCCGTTGATGAACAGCAGGTCACCGGGACTCTCATCGGTTCCGGCAAGCAGCGAGCCGAGCATTACGCTCTCCGCTCCCGCCACGAACGCCTTCGCGATGTCGCCGGAGTATTGCAGGCCGCCATCCGCAATCACGGGGATTCCAGCTTCCTTCGCTGCAAGCCAGGCTTCGTAGACGGCGGTAACCTGCGGAACTCCGACTCCCGCGACGACTCTCGTGGTGCAAATCGAGCCGGGACCCACCCCGACCTTTATCGCGTCTGCACCCGCATCAATCAGAGCCTGGGCTCCCGAACGGGTCGCTACGTTTCCGCCGATAATGTCGATCGACTTGAAAGCCTTGTCGGCCTTGAGCCTCTTTATGATTCCGATCTCGCCCGCCGAGTCTCCGTTGGCGGTGTCAACTACAATCGCGTCGACTCCTGCATCAGCAAGCGCACCTGCACGCTGCCAGGCATCGCCGTAGAAGCCGATGGCCGCCCCCACCCTCAGCCGTCCCTCGGCATCCTTGGTTGCGTTCGGATACTTCTCCGTCTTATCGAAATCCTTGACCGTGATGAGTCCGGTTAGCTTTCCATCTTCATCAACGAGCGGGAGTTTTTCGATCTTGTGCTGGGCGAAAATCGAGATCGCGCCATCCGGATCGATTCCGGTCGGAGCGGTGATGAGCGGCATCTTCGTCATGACGTCCCGTACGAGAGTCGATTGCTTCTCGAACTGTGAGACGAACCGCATGTCGCGATTGGTGATGATTCCGACGAGCTTTCCGTCGCCTTCGACTACCGGCAGACCGGAGACCCGGAACTGCCCGCACAGCGCGTCTACTTCGGCAACTGTCGCATCCGGGGTCGTAGTGACCGGGTTGGTGATCATCCCAGATTCGCTGCGCTTGACCTTGTCGGTGAGAACCGCCTGATCTTCAATTGACAGATTCCGATGCAGGATCCCGAGGCCCCCGTGTCTGGCCATTGAGATGGCCATCCTTGATTCGGTGACAGTGTCCATGGCCGCCGAAACCAGTGGAGTGCTCAACCGTATATTCCTGGTGAGCCTTGAGGAGGTGTCGGCTTCACTGGGAATTACATCGGTATGCCCGGGCAGTAACATTACGTCGTCGTAAGTGAGCCCGATAAAACCGAAGGGATCCTGCTGCTCCATAAAGTCTCCTAATTGTTATTGAGGTTCTCCTGGGACCGAAGGCGACTTTGATTCCGGTGTTTAATCGTATCCTCCCCGCAATCCGGAGTGCTCAATTCGCCCGGATACGGCAACGATGTGGCACAAACAGCCAAGCATGCGCCATAATCGGCAAGTACTGTCAACGTCGACGGCAACCAGATTACGAAGACCCCAAGTCTCAAAACTGGTCCGTCTTGGAGGTCTTGTGGTCACAGCTCAAGGATTTTGGTCGCTCATAAAGCGACCCGCCCTGCTTCTATTTGCAATGCTTGTCGCTTCCCTCGCTCTTGCATCATTAGCCATTTCTCCGGCTCATGCAGACGAGACAAACACCGACAAATACGACTACATCTTCAGCGGAAACGTCAAGTACAACGACGAGCCGCTTGAAGGAGTCCAGCTCCTGGTCGACGGAAACGGCTATTCGGCCGAAGTCGTCACAGACGAAAAGGGGCACTGGGAAGTCGGCGTACCCGAAAAAGCGAAGTACAACATAACCCTCGTGGAGAGCACTCTCCCGAAGGGAGTCATCGTCGCGCCGGATGAAGAAGGCCGGATCACGATCAGCGAGAAGGGCGCAACCGTCGAGGCCGAATTCGGTCTTACAAAAGACAAGTCGGTGAACTTTTTTCTCGGTGAAGGAGTCCGAAAAGTAACACCGTTCATAGATCGGCTAATGGGCAGCATTATGAACGGACTGAACTTCGGTCTCATGCTCGCTCTCGCCTCGATCGGCCTTTCGCTCATTTACGGAACTACCGGAATCGCGATCTTCTCCCACGCTGAAATGGTCACCCTCGGTGCGGTTGGAGCATTCTTCTTCAGCGTCTTCCTCGGCTGGCCGATCTGGATCGGTATTCCGCTCGCGTTGATACTTTCGGCCGCCGCCGGTTACACCCAGGACATGGCAATATGGAGGCCGCTGCGAAAACGCGGGCTCAGTATCGTGCAGCTAATGATCGTGAGCATTGGATTCTCGCTCGCGCTGCGCTATCTGTTCCAGTTCTTCATTGGCGGCGGCACCACGCTGTTGCCAACTAACCCGGATACGACCTCGAAGCTCAACATTCTGGGGCCGATTCACCTGTCGATCGTCGACATGGTGAGCATGGCGATCTCGATCGTCGTCCTGGCAGCAGTTGCATTCTGGCTCCTCTACACGAGAACCGGGAAGGCAACTCGAGCGATCAACGACAACGAGTCGCTGTCTGCCGCCTCGGGAATCGATGTCGACAAGGTGGTCAGGCTGGTCTGGGTCCTCGGCTCGGTGCTCGCGGGGCTTTCCGGCGTGCTCTGGGCGTACTTCAGACCAGGAATCAAGTGGGACATGGGCTGGCAATTGCTGCTGCTCATCTTCGCCGCGGTAGTTCTGGGTGGACTCGGAACCGCCTTCGGCGCCCTCGTCGGATCGATCATTATCGGCCTGTTGGTCGAGCTCACTCCACTTTGGTTGAGTGCGGACATCAAGTACGTAGGGGCGCTAGTGGTGCTGATTGTGGTTCTGCTGTTCCGACCGCAAGGTTTGCTAGGTAAGAAAGAGAGGGTAGGATAATGGATTTCCTCGGAATACTCAGCCAGACGGCTTCATGGATTCTGCGACCGGAAACCATTGCCTACGCGCTCGCCACAATGGGCCTCGCGGTGCACTTCGGTTACGGCGGTCTGCTCAACTTCGGCCAGGCCGGCTTCATGCTCATCGGTGGTTACGGCTATGCGATCAGCATTCTTTCGCTCGGCTGGCCGTGGTGGGCAGGAATCCTGGTTGGAATCGGCGCATCGATAATCTTCGCCTTCATCCTCGGTCTTCCGACCCTGCGGTTGCGCGCAGACTATCTGGCAATTGCAACTATCGCTCTTGCGGAGGCGCTGCGGCTAATTGTCCAGTCAACAATGCTGGATGACGTAACCAACTCTGCGGATGGGCTCGGCGGTTACCACGAGGGTTTCCGCTCGGCCAACCCGTTCCCTCCTGGAACTTACGGATTTGGCCCATGGACCTATAACGAAGCCGAGCTTTGGATTCGGGTGTTCGGCCTGATTCTGCTCGGACTCGCAATTTGGGGAGTCTGGGCGCTAATGCGCAGTCCCTGGGGACGAGTGCTTCGCGGCATCCGCGAAGACGAGGATGCGGTTCGCGCGCTAGGCAAGAACGTCTTTGCCTACAAGATGCAGTCGCTCATCATCGGCGGAATTCTCGGAACCCTCGGTGGAGTGGTGCTCGTGCTTCCGTCAGCCGTGGTGCCGCAGGTTTACCTGCCGTCGCTAACGTTCTTCCTTTGGACGATCCTCCTGCTCGGTGGTGCAGCCACCATCTGGGGACCGGTGCTTGGAACCGTGATCTTCTGGATCGTCTACTCGTTCCTCGGGCTGTTCCTTCCGGAAATGGTCAACGCAGGCTGGATTCCGGGAGTCACGCCTTCCCAAATGGGAGTAGTTCGATTCATCCTCGTGGGCGTCGCTTTGATGCTCATAGTCATATTCCGCCCGCAAGGCATACTCGGCGACAAGAGGGAGCTGTCATTCAATGCCCGCAAGTAGCAACGAGACGAAGTCAAAGATCGCAACCGGTCCCAACGCACCTGGAGTGCCCAAAACCGATCCGATCATCATCGCCGACAATGTGACCCGCCACTTCGGTGGTCTCATGGCCGTGGATGTCGAACACCTCGAGATTCAGCGCGGAATCATTACCGCGCTCATCGGGCCGAACGGAGCTGGAAAGACCACCCTGTTCAACCTGCTGTCCGGATTCGATTCACCGAACAGCGGCAAGTGGTCCTTCGATGGCACGGCTCTGGCCGGGATTCCTTCATTCAAGGTCTCCCAAATGGGCCAGGTTCGCACCTTCCAGCTGACCAAGGCACTGAGCATGCTCTCGGTACTTGAGAACATGAAGCTCGGTGCAAAGGGCCAGTCAGGAGAGCGACTCTGGTCTTCGATTCTCCCGTGGACCTGGCGGAAGCAGGACGATGAGATTGAGGCAAAGGCCATGGATCTCCTCGCAAGGTTCAAACTCGACACCAAGGCGGACGACTTTGCAGCGAGCCTTTCCGGTGGCCAGCGAAAGCTGCTCGAAATGGCAAGGGCGCTAATGAGCGACCCTAGTCTCATCATGCTCGATGAGCCGATGGCTGGAGTGAATCCGGCGCTGACCGAGTCTCTACTCGAGCACATCGTGGATCTGAAGAAACACGGGATGTCCGTGCTGTTCGTCGAGCACGACATGCAGATGGTGAGCCACATCGCCGATTGGGTAGTCGTAATGGCGGAAGGCAAGGTCGTAGCGGAAGGTCCACCCTCTGCCGTGATGAAGGACCCCGCGGTTATCGATGCGTACCTCGGGAGTCACCAGGGAACCGACCTCGGAGTAGTGACCGGTCGCATTGACCTCCCAGACCTGAGCAAGTCGAAAGGTTCAAAATGAGTAAAGAAAAGACCGCCGAGCCGGTAGTCGAGGTGAAGGACCTTGTCGCGGGCTATCTGCCGGGAATCAACATCCTGAACGGCTGCAGCATCGTCGCGAACAAAGGCGAGCTCATCGGAATCATCGGTCCTAACGGGGCCGGAAAGTCGACTCTCCTAAAGGCGATCTTCGGTCAGGTTGAGGTGCGTGGCGGTGAGATCACCCTCTTCGGGGAGGACATCACCTTCCTGCCGGCCCACAAGCTCGTTGCCAAGCAAGTCGCGATGGTTCCGCAGAACAACAACGTCTTCCCTTCGCTCAGCGTCGAGGAGAATCTGCAGATGGGCTTGTTCCAGAACCCGAAGATCTACCCGGAGCGGCTTGAGTTCGTGCTTTCGCTGTTCAAGGAACTCGGTTCCAGACTCAAGCAGCGGGCAGGCTCCCTCTCAGGTGGAGAGCGTCAAATGGTAGCAATGTCGAGGGCCCTCATGATGGACCCGCACGTGTTGCTCCTGGATGAGCCTTCTGCTGGTCTTTCGCCGATACGTCAGGATGAAGCGTTCATCCGGGTATCTGAAATCAACAAGGCCGGAGTAACGACCATCATGGTAGAGCAGAATGCAAGGCGTTGCCTCCAGATTTGCGACCGAGGCTATGTTCTCGATCAGGGCAAGGATGCCTACACCGGTACCGGGCGAGAGATGCTGCACGACCCCAAGGTCATCAGCCTCTACCTCGGCACTCTGGGTGCAGACGGAGAAGCCGCCTAGAGGGCTTTAGAAGGCTTGAAGGGGGCTACCGGCCCCCTTCAAGTGTTTAAGGCTCTCTACGGGGCGCACAGCGGGCGGCGGGCTGGTTCGATTTGCGTCAACCTCGGAACCGAGCGTCGGAAAAGCCGGTTGGGCGACCGGTCTGCGCCGGGCACATGACCGACTCGAAGCCGTTTGCTGCCCCGTGTTGAGAGAGCCCCGTAGCGCTTGCGTCCTGGCTAAGCGCCCGTGTTCGCTTAAAGGGTTGGGCCCCGGTCTTGCGACCGGGGCCCAACTTGGTTCTGCTCCTAGCGGATCAAATTAGTTGAGCCGCGTGAACCTGTTGTCTGCGCCGTACTGGAAGATACCAATGGTCGCTTCGGTGGGGTCACCGAACTCGTCAAAGGTAACCGGTCCGGAGGCACCGTCGTAGTCGACGACGCCGCCATCGGCGATGACTTGGGCACCGGACTTGAAGTCGGTAACCTTCTCGCCGTTTCCAGTACCACCGGAGACCTCGCGAAGCTTAGTCGCGATGTCGGTCGCCTTGGTGGACTTGGCTGCAAGAGCGGCCAGGGCCAGCAGGATTACTCCGTCGTAGGACTCGGCAGCGTAGCTGTAGTCCTCGAGCTCTCCGCCCCACTGCTCCTTGTAGACATCCTGCAGACGCTGCTGGAAGTCATCCGAGAGGACCGGGCCAGGAGTCGTACCCTTGGCACCGGTGAGGGTGCCAGCAGGCAGTTCGTCACCGAACTGCTTGAGGTTTCCATCAACCAGGTAGAGGTGGGACATGTCGAATCCGGTCGCCTTGAGGGCCGGAGCGATCGTGTAGATCTCGTCGAAGGAGACGATTGCAATTGCGTCCGGGTTCTCGGCTGTAACTGCAGCGATCTGAGCATCGAAGGTGGTGTCACCAGCGTTGAAGAACTTCGAGGCAACAACCTTACCGCCGGCACCTTCGAAGACCTCACGGGTGACCTTCTCGAGGCCGGTGCCGTAAGCGTCGTTCAACGAGATCATTCCGAGGGTGCTTGCACCATCCTTCGCGATCAGGTTTCCAAGAACTTCACCCTGAAGCAGGTCAGACGGCGCAGTCCTCCAGTAGAGGTTGTGGTCATCCCAGTTGGTGAAGTCCGGAGAAGTGTTTGCCGGGGAGAACTCGATGGTGTCAGCTCCAACAATCTGGTCGATGACCAGCTTGGAAACACCAGATGAGGCTGCTCCGAATACGACGTCAACACCCTTGGCGAGTAGGTTCGGGACAGTGGTGGCATAGGCCTTATTGTCCGCGTCACCAGAGTCACCGTAGGTGACCTCGACAGTGATGCCCATCTTGGCCTCGTTGATCTCCTTCGCCGCCAGAGCGACGCCAGCCTCTTCAGGCGGGCCGAGGAACGCGAGGGCTCCAGTCTCTGGAAGCAGAGTTCCGATCTTAAGGACGAGGTCCTTCGCCGGTCCGCTTGAGCCGCCGTCATCGGTTGGTGCACAACCGCTGAGGACGAGTGCGCCAGCGCCAATGATGGCGACGCCACTCAGGACCGAACGAACATACTTTGAGCGGGAGGCCTTAGCCTTCGCGAATGCGCTCATGTTGCTCCTTGTGTTTGGTAATTACTGACAAGCCGGAATGATTCCGACGATCTTGTAAGGGTATTGGCAATCCCGCCGGTTCTCCACATTGAGGGGTCACAGGGCGATAACACAACGCAATTGTTACTTTCCGTGACCTCAACCGGCTTCTTTGGCCAATTGGGAAAGCTCGCGAATTGCGAGCTTCAACTCGGGAGAGGGTTGGATCGGCGAATCGACCTCGCATTGGCAATCATGTCGCCGCTTAGCACGATCAGGGCGACCCAGACCAGTCCGAATCCGATCCAGCGCTCCGGAGGCATTGCCTCGTGCATTACGAACGTTCCGAAAATGAACTGGAGAATCGGAGTCAGGAACTGAATCAGCCCTACGTAGACGAGAGGCAGCCGCCTGGCTGCCGAGGCGAACAGGATTAGCGGTATGGCCGTGACTATTCCGGCCAGCGCAAGCAGGAAGGTGTTCAACGGACCCGCATTTCCGAAGACTATTCCGGTAGTCGCGCCGACGAGGACCAACTGGCCGATGCCGACCGGGATGAGCCATGCGGTTTCGATCGTCAGCCCGGTAACGGCATCCACTTTCGGTCCGACGCGCTTCTTGATCAAGCCGTACAGTCCGAAGGAGAAGGCCAGAGAAAGCGAAATCCAGGGAAAGACTCCATAGTTGAAAGCGAGAACCAGAACGGCGATTGCGCTGATTGCGACCGCCACCCACTGCGCAGGGCGAAGCCGCTCCTTTAGAACGAGCACCCCCAGGAGCACGGTGACAATCGGGTTGATGAAATAACCAAGAGCAGCCTCATTTACCTGCTCGTTTAGAGTCGCAAATACGTAAATCTGCCAGTTGATGATGATGAACAGGGCGGCGAGCCCGAGGCCGTAGAAAGTCCGCTTGTCTCGCACCACCTTCGCGGCCTTGATCCAGCGCCTGGAAAGAGTAAGAAGAATCGCGCAGAAGACCAGCGAGAAGAGAATGCGCCAGGCGACAATCTCAATTGCGCCTGCCGGAGCCAGAACAAGAAAGTAGGCCGGCAGGAACCCCCAAAGACCATATGCACCGAGCGCAAACAAGATTCCGGAGCTTGTGCTCCCAGGACTTTCCGATTGCTTTTGACCAGTCTCCGTCACTGCTCAACTCTATTCGCAGTTAAGAAGGCCAAAGCCCGCAAGGGCGGTGCCTTACGGGCTTCAGTCGAAGTTGGAAACTTCAGCGAACGACGATTGCGAGCACGTCGCGAGCCGATAGCACGAGCAGGTCATCCCCGCCGAACTTCACCTCGGTTCCGCCGTACTTGGAGTAAATGACCTTGTCGCCCACGGCGATGTCGAGTGGCACTCGGTTGCCGTTGTCGTCGATGCGACCCGGGCCTACTGCCACTACTTCGCCTTCTTGCGGCTTCTCTTTCGCGGTGTCGGGAATGACGAGCCCGGAAGCTGTCACCTGCTCCGCGTCTACCTGCTTTACGACAATTCGATCCTCGAGCGGCTTGATGGACACCGACACGGTTGACCTCTGCTTTCTTACAGTTCAAAATTCGTGGGATTAGCACTCTCACTCGGAGTGTGCCAGATCAACTTTACCCGTGCAGTTGGCACTCTCGCAAGACGAGTGCCAGCAGTCGACCTCAGCCGCACTGGCGATCACCGATCACAGTCGGCCATCGGTACGTCCGTCGGCGGTTTGTCGAATCTGATTGCCGCCGCGACTCTAATGAGAAGATGTTCCGGTGAACCGGGAAGATCTCGTCGAGTTGCTCAATCCCGAGAGCATCGACCTGCTCGAATCGCTACCTGACTGGCAATCCGGCAGTGACGTGGTTCGAACTGTGAGCCGGCTTCGGGCTGCAGGGCATTCCGCAGAGCGAATTGCCGTCGTGCTGAGCCAGGCAAAGCTGAGAAAGCGGGCGAAGGCTAAGTTCGGGGAATTCGCCGGTCGAATGTTGTTTACCGAGGCCGGACTGGAGCAGGCGACAAGGCTCTCGGTAGCGGCGATTCACGCCAAAAGGTTCCTGGATGCGAAAGTTTCCCGGCTTGCTGACCTCGGCTCGGGAATCGGAGGGGATTCCATGGCCTTTGCCGCCCTCGGCCTCGAGGTCACGGCAATTGAGCAGGATGAAGTAACCGCAGCAATAGCCACCTACAATCTTGCGCCCTGGCCGAATGCGAGAGTGCTTTGCGAGAGAGCCGAGGAGGCTTCAATAAGAGACTTCGATGCGCTCTGGCTGGATCCTGCGAGACGAAGTGAAAGCAGGCGCTTCTCCGATCCCGAACAGTGGTCGCCTTCGCTCGAATTCGTATTCGAGTTGTCGAAGCAACTTCCCACAGGCGTCAAGCTCGCCCCCGGTCTGGACCGCGACCTGATACCCGATGACGCAGAAGCACAGTGGATCTCGGCAGAAGGAACAGTCGTGGAGCTCGTCTTGTGGTTCGGCGAACTTGCCAGAGACCGAGTTCGCAGGTCCGCCCTGGTGATTCGCGACGGCCGAAGCAACGAACTGACCAGCTCTGGCGACAGCGAGGATGCCGAACTCGGCGATCTCGGAACCTACTTGTACGAACCAGACGGCGCGGTCATCCGGGCTCGACTAATCGGGGATCTTGCTCGCAGCCTTAGCGCGAACATGATCAGCCCCGATATCGCATGGATGAGCTCTGAGCTCAAGGTGGACTCGCCTTTCGCCTCTAGATTCAAAGTGCTCGAAGTGCAGGGCTTCAAGATTGCGAGCCTGAAGAAGAGGCTCGCTGAGCTTCAGATTGGCGAACTCGAGATCAAGAAGCGCGGGATTGACGTTGACCCGGCCCAGTTGCGGGAGAGTCTGAAACTGCGCGGAGCCGAGAGCGCGACCCTGATCCTGACGAGGCTGGCTGGCAAGCGAGTTGCGATCCTCGCCAATCGCGAGCAGCCCGAAATGAATTGAGCGGGCCACGGCGAACCGTGACCCGCTCAAGAGCGATCTCCAATGATCAGTACTGATCAATGATTAACTGACCAGCAACTTCTGATCAGTAGTTTGGAATGTTGCTAAGGATGGCTGTGCTCGAGCCCAGAATGATCATCGGCAACACAATGGCGAAGACCATGATCAGGATCCAAAGCGCGGTGAAGACATAACCGAGGATGGTTCCCCAGAGAGCGAGCGGCTGTCCGCCCTCTCCGGTCTTCTTGATCTGGCCAAGTGCGATGTGACCGCAAATGATGCCGGCAGGAGCGAACACGAAAGCACCGATCAGGGCGATGATTGCCAGAGTGTTGGTCGGCTTTGCCGCCGGAGCTGCCGAGTAGGGAGCCGGGGCAGGGGGTGGGGCGTCAGTCATTTGTTCTCCGATTTCTAGGGTGGACTATCGTCCAGCGGTGCCATAGTCTCACTGCTTGCCGAGGGTGTCAACTGGGCTTGCGATATACCGGTTGGCTCAAACCGGGCCTAATCTGCGCGGTCTGGCTGAATTTCTGTAACCGGCAGAGTCGAATCGGCGCCGAAGCTCAAATTGGAAGGCTCGAAGCCAGCCATGATTAGCTGGGCGGCAAGAGCAGCGATCATTGCACCGTTATCGGTGCAGAGACTAAGAGGAGGGATGCGAAGTTCGACTTTCTCTTTAGCGCAGCGCAATTCCGCTTCCCCGCGCAGTCGAGCGTTTGCAACTACTCCCCCTCCAAGCAGCAGCCTCGGAACTTCCAGATCGCGGCAGGCGGCGAGCGCCTTAGTCAACAGAACATCGACCACCGCCTCTCGGAAACCTGCGGCAATCGCCCCCACATCCGGAGTCTCGGCAGTTTCAACGTGTCTGGCTACAGCGGTTTTCAGCCCGGAGAACGAAAAATCGTAGCGGTGCTTTTCCAGATCTTTGGGCAGGCTCAGGCCCCTCGGAAACCTGATTTTGTTCGGATCGCTGCCGCTCGCCGCAAGGTCGATTTGCGGCCCTCCGGGATAGGGCAATCCGAGGATTCGGGCGATCTTGTCGAAGGCCTCTCCGGCTGCATCGTCGATCGTCTCGCCAAGTAGCTCGACATCCGAGACAAGATCTCGAACCAGAAGGAGCGAAGTGTGCCCGCCTGATACCAGGAGGGCGACAGTCGGAAACTCGATCGGATCCCCGGAGAGGACATCCGCTCCTATGTGGCCGACAAGGTGATTCACCGCATAAACAGGCTTGGCGAGAGCCACAGCGAGCGCCTTGGCCGCACCTATTCCCACCATGAGGGCTCCGGCCAGTCCCGGTCCGCTTGTAACTGCGACCGCGTCGATCTCGGAGAGCTCGATCTTCGCTTCGCTCAGTGCCTGACTGAGGCTCGGAGTGAGAGCTTCCAGGTGGGCGCGGGCTGCGATTTCTGGAACCACTCCGCCGTAGCGCGCGTGCTCTTCCATCGAAGATGCGATGACATTTGCCAGCAGCCGGTCACCTCGAACAATTCCGATTCCGGTCTCATCGCAGCTCGTTTCGATTCCAAGAACCAGCGGGTCTTTCCTGTTCAAGACTCGCCTCCCTCTGCAAGCACCGGGAGGGGCTGGAGAATCGGCGCTCTCATTACGATCGCGTCGACTCCCGCGGGCTGGTAGTAGCCGCGTCGCAAGTCGACCTGCTCGAATCCGAGCTTTCGATACAGTCCGATGGCCACCGGGTTGTCTGCTCTGACTTCAAGAAACACTTCCTCTGCTCCCCTGGAACGCGCTCCGGCAATCAGCCGCTCGAGCAGAACCCTGCCGATTCCCCTATTTCTCAATTCCTGGGCGACCGCAACCGTCTGAATGTCGGCCTGCAGGGATCCTTTCGGCGCTAGCACTCCGCCGTAACCGATCAGCTCCTCCGGCTGCCGCGGATCGAAGCAAATCAGGTAATAGGTGTGGGGGCTCGAAATTTCGGCGAGCATGGTCTCCTGCGACCAGGCGTCCTCCGGAAAGGTCACCCTTTCGATCTTCATGATCTGCTCAAGATTGGCCGGACCGGCCTCCTGCAACTGCCAGCTCATCGGGTCACCCTCTTCGGACCGGCTGAAAGGGTCACATCGGGAGAGCGCAGGTAAAGCGGCTCGGGTCCGAGAAGCTCTCCGCGACCGGACTGTAGCCTCTCGGCAAGCAGTCCCAGCCAGGCGGCAGAAACTCGGTCAGCCTCGAGAGTTCGAAGGATTTCCGCGCCCTCCTCAGGCAGGGGAATTTCGCCGGGTTTCGCGAGTCCCGGTCCACCAACCCGGATTGGGGCCCCGATCGCGCTTAAGCCCTGATACGAGCTCCAGTAGCGTTCCCTGCGCCGAGCCTCGGTAGTCACGAGTAGCGGGCCGCTAACCCCATTCGAGTAAGTGTCAAGGGCGATCGCATCGTGGCTCGAAGCTCGAAGCAGCGGGATTCCCTGCGAGAAGGCGAACGCGTTTGCGGCAGCAATTCCCACTCGGAGCCCGGTAAAAGGACCCGGGCCCATCCCCACCGCCACCTCAGTGACAGCTTCGGGTTCCACCGCAACCTCGGTGAGGCAGCTGCGGATTAGCAAGCCGATCCACTCTGCATGACCTCTGGAATCCATCGACTCAGCTTCAGCGAGCACTGCTCCGTCGGCAACGAGTGCGACACTCGTCCCGATCGAACTGTCTATCGCGAGGATCACGATTCGATCCTGAAATCTTCAAACCGCTGGCCGTGCCCGATCATGGTGACGGTTCGCACCTCATCGGGCTCGTCGGAGGCTGAACTGGAACGATCAATTCGGATCTCCAGTCGAGAATCTGCAAGCTCCTCGATCATTCCCTCTGCCCACTCAACTATCACGATCGACTGATCGAGGTCGAGATCAAGGTCATCGAGTTCTGCAGCGGAGGAAAGCCGATAGGCGTCCACGTGAACTAGTGGTCCCTTCGGACTCGGATGGGTTCTGGCGAGAACGAAAGTCGGACTCGTCACCGTGCCTCGAACTCCGAGAGCGCGGCCGATTCCGCGCACCAGAGTGGTCTTTCCCGCGCCGAGCTCGCCGTCCAGTCCCACGAGATCCCCCGGTCGGAGCTGTTCCGCAATCTTCTCCCCGAGAGCTTCCATCGATTCCGCGGTGTCAATTTGCAATCGGATCATTCAGCTCTCCCGAAGGCGACGCTGAACTCGAGAGCCGACTCTAGCGACGATCTCGTAGTTGATTGTCTCCGCGGCATCCGCCCAGTCATCTGCCGAAGGGTAGCCCTCCAGCGGGTCGCCGAAGATTACCGCCTGGTCACCAGTGCGGACCGTGGAGTCCCCGACATCAACCACGAGCTGGTCCATTGCGATGGTTCCGCTGACCTTGAACTTCTCCTCGTTTATCCAGACTTTCGCACGATTCGAAGCGCTCCGCGGCAGTCCGTCGACGTAGCCAAGTGGAATCAGCGCAAGGCTGGTCTCCCTATCGGTTCTGTATCTGTGGCCATAAGAGACGCCGCTTCCGGAGGGGACCCTGCGCACCGAGACCACGCTCGTGCGCAATTGCATCGCAGGCTTCAGGCCCAGCTCGGCGGAAGGCACCCCGGAAAACGGCGAGAGACCGTAGCAGCCGATCCCTACTCGAACGAGGTTGAACCGGGATGCCGGAAAGCCGATCGCGCCGGCGGTTGCGGCCAGGTGCAGCAACTCCGGTTCGATTCCGTGGGCGGATGCTGTGCCTGAAGCCCGCTCGAAAGCCGCAAGCTGAATCGAATCAGCCTCGACTCCGGCGTTAGCAAGGTGGCTGAAGATGCCCCGGATTCTGGGACCGCCGCTAGATTGCAGGCTCGCCGCAAGCTCAAACATCGAGTCCCATTCGGGTTCGACTACTCCGTTCCTGCTAAGCCCGGTGTCGACCTTGATCTGCACATTGCTGACTCCTGCCGCTGCCGCCCGGTTTAGCTCATCGATCGAGGAGACTCCGACATCCAGCCCAAGCTCGGCGTGGGTAGCGAAGTCTTCAAACGGCGAGTGCAGCCAGGTCAGAATGGGGGCCTCTATCCCGGCGGCTCTCAGTTCCGCCGCCTCGTTGCCGTCGATGACTCCAAGCCAGTCCGCGCCACCCTCCATCGCAGCCCTTGCGGCTACTGCCGCTCCATGACCGTATCCGTCTGCCTTTACCACCGCGAGAAAGTGATCGGTCTCGGTCAGGTCGGAAATGAGTTCCACATTTGCCGAAATGGCCGAAATGTCGATTACCGCTTCCCTTAGCGAGGCGGAGTTCATGCGCTCTCCGCGATCACGTAGGCGATTGCTATTCCGGCATCGTGGCTCATCGACAAATGCGTTCTGGTTATTCCTCGCCGCGCGAACAACTCGGCTACTCCTCCCCTGGGGGCAAAGGACGGGTTTCGCAGCCCGTCTGAAACCACCGGCATATCGTGCCAGGTCATTCCCTCAGAGTCGCCGAGTGCCTTGATAAGAGCTTCCTTTGCGGCAAATCTCGCGGCGAGAGAATGCAATGCCAACTTGTGATCCCCCTGCACCTGTTCACTCTCAGCGAACAGCCGGTGAAGCAGGTTCGGGGTTCTCGAAACCGCGCGCTCAAAACGGGCGATTTCCACGACATCTACCCCGATGCCAACAATCATTTGCTCACTCAACCGTCACTGATTTCGCGAGGTTGCGCGGTTGATCAACATCCAGCCCCTTGGCAGCGGCAAGCTCCATGGCGAAGAGCTGCAGCGGAATGAAGGCGAGCAGGGGCTCGACGAAGGTGGAGGCAGGCGGGATTGCGAAAACCTGGTCGGCAAACGGTAGCACCGAAGCGTCGCCTCCCTCGGCAATCGCGAGCACTCTCGCGCCTCTCGCGCGGATTTCCTGAATGTTCGAAACCACCTTCGGGTGCATGGAGTCGGAACTTCTCGGGCTCGGTACTACGACAAACACTGGCTGGCCGGGTTCGATGAGGGCAATCGGCCCGTGCTTGAGCTCGCCGGCGGCAAACCCTTCCGCGTGAATGTAAGCAAGCTCCTTGAGCTTTAGGGCGCCTTCGAGAGCTACCGGGTAGCCGACATGACGACCGAGGAAGAGCACGGAGCGGGTGTCGGACATCCACTTTGCAAGCTCGCGAATCTCGTCGTGCTGTTCAAGGACGGTTCGAATCTTCTCTGGAGCAGCCTGCAATTCAGCCAGTAACTCCGCAATCTCAGAAGGCTCGAGAGTGCCGCGCAGGCTGGCCAGTTGCAGACCGAGCAAATAGATCGCTGTGACTTGCGCACCCAGAGCCTTGGTTGACGCGACGGCGACCTCTGGGCCCGCATGGGTGTAAATCACCGCGTCGGACTCTCGGGCGATGGTCGCGCCCTGGGTATTGCAAATCGAAAGCGTTTTGGCGCCGGCAGCGATTGCAAACTTGACCGCCATGAGTGTGTCCATTGTTTCACCGGACTGGCTGATCGACACGACGAGAGTGGAATCGTCGATTACCGGTTCTCGATACCGGAACTCGTGCGACAAATCTACTTCGACCGGAATCCTCGCCCAGCGCTCAATCGCGTACTTGCCGATCATCCCCGCGTAAGAAGCAGTACCGCAGCCGATGATCACAATCCTCCGGATGCCCCTGAGCATCTCCTCGTGCCCGGCTAGCTCCGGCAGACTTACGGCTCCGTCAACAACCCTGCCCATTAGCGTGTTCGCGACCGCCTCCGGCTGCTCGGTGATCTCCTTGGCCATGAAACTCGGCCAGCCACCCTTCTCGGCCGCGGAGGCATCCCAGGTCACTTCGAATTCTTCAGTGGGAACAGAATTCCCTTCGAAATCAACAACCGCTACCGAATGGTCGGTGATCGTGACGATCTGATCCTGCCCGATTGCCAGAGCTCGCCTGGTGTGCTCGACAAAGGCGGCAACGTCGGAACCGAGGAAGTTTTCGCCCTCGCCCAGTCCGATTACCAGGGGGGAGTTCCTTCGGGCGCCGACGACAACTCCCGGCTGATCGCTATGAATCGCAAGCAAAGTGAAGGCGCCGTGAAGTCTGCCGACCACCTGGCGCAGCGCCTCAGTCAGATCTCCCGTCTCGCAGAACGCGTAGCCGACCATGTGAGCCGCGATTTCAGTGTCTGTCTCGCTCGTGAACTCGGTCTCAGGATGCTCGGTGAGGAGTCTCGCCTTTAGCTCCTGGAAGTTCTCGATTATGCCGTTGTGGATCAGTGCGAGCTTGCCGTCGTCGCCGAGATGCGGATGTGCATTCTCATCGGTAGGACCGCCGTGAGTGGCCCACCTGGTGTGTCCGATCCCGGTTCGCCCTTCTGGAATCGGATCTGCCTCGAGATCGTCAATGAGAATCTGGAGCTTTCCTGCGTGTTTGCGGGAGCGCAATTGTCCATCTGCACCGATTATCGCCACACCAGCCGAGTCGTAACCGCGGTACTCCAGCCGCTTCAGACCGCCGAGGAGGACCTCGGTGGTCTTCTTGTCGCCAACGTAACCCACGATTCCACACATGAGGTGAATTCTAGGCCAACCGACTGGGCGCCTCCCGCGCCGCTAGGCTGTTCTGGATGGCTGAGCAAGTACAGCAGAACGGGCATCCGACGCCGTTCCTCGAAATCGACCGAGCCACCTGGGCCGAACTTGCCTCTAGCGCCAGGCAGCCGCTGAGCACAGCCCAATTGATCGAACTGCAGGGACTCGGCGATGTGCTGAATCCCGACGAAGTTGCGGAGGTTTACCTTCCGCTAAGCCGACTTATAAATCTGTATGCTGTCGGCGCAAAGAAACTTCATGCGGCAACCAGCAGCTTCCTTCGGCAAAGCAGTCAATCGACGCCGTTTGTAATAGGAATCGCAGGTTCCGTCGCGGTCGGAAAGTCCACTATCGCTAGAGTCCTTAGAGAATTGCTCTCCCGCTGGGAGGAAACCCCCAGAGTGGAGCTCGTCACTACCGACGGCTTCCTGTGGCCGAATGCCGAACTTGATCGCCGCGGGCTAATGGAGCGCAAGGGTTTTCCAGAGTCCTACGATCGTCGCAGCCTTCTGCGTTTCGTTACCGCAGTCAAGAGTGGGGCGGCCAGGGTTAGGGCACCCATGTATTCGCATCTCAGCTACGACATTGTTCCGGGAGAGCAGGTCGAAGTCAGCAAGCCGGACATCCTCATCGTCGAGGGCCTCAATGTGCTGCAACCGGCACCGGCCGGACACACTCTGGCGTTGAGCGATTTGTTCGACTTCACGATCTATGTGGATGCGAGAACTTCTGACATAGCCCGGTGGTACGAAGAGCGCTTCCTGACCCTGCAACGCAGCGCATTCCAGAACCCTCAGTCCTTCTTCCATCGCTACGCGAACCTAAGTGAAGCCGAGGCGATCGAGCGCGCGAGAGGAATCTGGAAAACAATTAACGAACCAAACCTGATCCAGAACATTCTGCCTACCCGCTCGAGGGCGACCCTCGTCCTCCGCAAGGAGACCCAGCACTCGGTGAGCAGCGTCCTGCTGCGAAAGATCTGATGGTTCAGCGGGAAAGGCGCTTGCGAACTACCGAAGCAAGAGAGTTCGCGATTTCATCGGCAAGCTCCTGATCTGAAGCCTCGACCATGACTCGAACCAGGGGTTCAGTCCCCGAAGGGCGAAGCAGCACTCGGCCCCGATTTCCGAGCTTTTCCTGGGCAACCACCACCGCGGCGGCTATCGCATCGTCATCGCCGAGAGACTCATGATCCACGTCCTTCACGTTGACCATCGTCTGCGGATAAATCGTCATTACCGAAGCGAGCTCCTTGAGCGACTTCCCGGTTCTGACAAGCTCGGCAGCAAGGTGCAGGCCAGTCAGCAGGCCGTCGCCCGTGGTTGCATGCCTCGTCATAATCAAATGACCGGATTGCTCTCCACCGAGGCTCAGATTCTTCTCGACCAGCGCCTCTAGCACGTACCGGTCGCCGACCTTGGTTTCGACTACCCGGATCCCGTGCTCAGCCATCGCCTTCTTAAGACCGAGGTTGCTCATGACCGTGGCTACCAGAGTGTCTTCGGCAAGTTCCCCCTGTTCTTTGAGGGCCAGGGCAAGAATCGCCATGATCTGATCGCCGTCGATCTGATTGCCCTCTGCGTCAATTGCCAAAGCTCGGTCCGCGTCGCCGTCATGGGCAATTCCAAGGTTCGCCTTGTGTTCGAGAACGGCGGCCGTCAAGTGTTCCAGATGGGTCGAGCCGACACCGTCATTGATGTTGAGGCCGTCCGGGTTTGCACCGATGAGAATTACTTCTGCTCCCGCGTTGCGGAACGCGTCCGGCGAAACTCCGGATGCCGCCCCGTTCGCGCAGTCCAGCACGACTTTGAGCCCGTCGAGCCTGTTGTGCAGGGTGCCGAGCAGGTGCAGCAGGTATCGGTCCTCGGCGTCTGCGAAGCGCTGGATCCTGCCGACTTCGCCGCCAATTGGGGCGATTGGCGGGTCGTTCAATGCGGCTTCGATTCGGTCTTCGACCTCGTCGGGCAATTTCACCCCGCCGGAGGCAAAAAACTTGATTCCGTTGTCGGGGGCCGGATTGTGCGAAGCGGAAACCATCACGCCGAAGTCGGCATCGAAGTCGGCCACGAGGAACGCCAGAGCAGGGGTTGGAATCACTCCGGCATCAAATACGTCGACTCCCGAGCTTGCAAGACCTGCGGCCACCGCTGCCGCAATGAATTCGCCGGAAACTCTGGGATCCCTCGCGAGTACTGCTACCGGTCTGTGGCCGGTTGCCCGCCTTTCTTCGGCGTACTTGCCTTTTCCGAGAACCACCGCGGCGGCCTGAGCCAGTCGCAGGGAAAGTTCGACCGTCAGAGTCTTATTGGCAAGTCCTCGGACTCCATCGGTACCGAATAGCCGCGGCATGACCCAGCGATTTCGTCGATTAGCGCTTCGAGAACTGTGGAGCCTTGCGGGCCTTCTTCAGACCCGCCTTCTTGCGTTCGATTACCCTCGAGTCGCGGCTGAGGAAGCCGGCCTTCTTGAGTTCCGGACGATTGTTCTCGCGATCGATTTCGTTGAGCGCACGAGCAATTCCGAGGCGCAGAGCGCCGGCCTGACCGGAGGGTCCGCCACCGGTGATCCTGGCCACGACGTCATAGCTTCCGAGCAGGTCGAGGATCTTGAACGGGTCGGTAATGAGCTGCTGATGGAGCTTGTTTGGGAAGTAGTCCGCGAACTCGCGGCCATTCACCTTGATCTCTCCCGACCCCGGGGTCAGCCGAACCCGGGCAATGGCCTGCTTGCGGCGACCGACTCCCGATCCGGGTACGTTCAGCGCGGGCCTTGGCTTGCGGGCGGCCGGCTTGCTTGCTGACTCTGTCGAGTAGCTTTCCACCGATTGGGCTTCTTCCACACTCTCGTCAAGCGGGTTCTCTTCGATCGAATCTGCGATCTTTGCCATTATCTTGAAGTCCTTTGTTTCGAGCCGCTACTGGGCGACCTGGCTGAGTGAATAGGGCTTGGGCTGCTGAGCAGCGTGCGGGTGTTCCGGTCCCGCGTAAACCTTCAGCTTTCCGAACTGAGCTCTGCCGAGAGAGTTCTTCGGGAGCATTCCGCGAACCGCGCGCTCGAGCGCTCTCGTCGGGTGCTTTTCAAGTACCTGCGAGTACTTGGTCCCGGTAAGACCGCCCGGGTAACCCGAGTGCGTGTAGGCCTTCTTCTGTTCGAGCTTCGAACCGGTAAGTACTACCTTGTCGGCATTCACGACGATTACGAAGTCGCCGGTGTCAACGTGCGGAGCGAAAATCGGCTTGTGCTTTCCACGCAGCAAAACTGCAACGTGGCTTGCCAGTCGGCCGAGTACGATGTCGGTCGCGTCGATTACCAGCCACTCGCGAGTGATCTCGCTGGCTTTAGGAGAATAGGTGCGCATGAAACTGCTCTCTTTCGAAGGGAGTTGTTCGTGAATCCCGCTCCGTGGCGATTCTCTGCGAGATTCGCAGCGACTCAACCGGTGGAGGGCTCATCTTCGGGCACCCGCTTTGCAGGCACCAACGGTCAACTATAGTCGAATCCGCGCGCTACGGTCAAAGCCGCTCGTCGAGCTCGCGCTTAGCGCGGGTCTTCTGTGAGCGGCTCGCCCATTCCGACTCAGGCGGGTATCCGACACCCAGGAGTACAAGTCCCTTCGCCGGCAAAACTTTGAAATCACTGGTTCGAACCTTGCCGTCCCTGATTCTCACGAGGTCTGCCGGTTCGAGCTTCCCCTCCCCAACGGCTGCCACTGCGCCGACCAGGGCCCTAACCATACTGTGGCAAAAGGCGTCGGCCTGTACGGTCGCAACCAAAGTTTGATCCTCATCTCGCTTCCACTCGAAGCGCTGCAGAGTGCGGATGTTGGTTGATTCTTCCCGAGATTTGCAAAAAGCAGTCCAGTCGTGAAGTCCCAGCAGAGTCTCGGATGCCTCAGACATTCTGCCTAGATCGAGCTGACCCGGAACAAACAGCGTCATTCTTCTGGTCACCGGATTCCAGACCGAGGCCGCATCGGCAATTCGATACCGGTAACTTCTGAAGACTGCAGAGAAGCGGGCATCAAAGTCGGCTGAAACCAGCTCTGCTGTCAGTACCCGGACATCCGATTCCAGCCCCGCTATGCCATTCAGTCGGTGCGCCAGATCCGAGATATTGCCCCCGTTTGATGCTCTCGAAAACTTGTCCAGTTGTCTTGCGGTCAGATCCAAATGGGCTACCTGCCCGATGGCATGAACTCCCGCGTCGGTGCGGCCAGCTACGGTGAGCTTTGGCGGAGGCCCGAACCTGCCAAAGATGGTTTCGAGGGCGGCCTCCAGCTCACCCTGAACAGTTCTCAGACCGCTCTGACGACCCCAGCCGTGAAAGTCCGTACCGTCATAGGCGATGCCGAGGCGAACTCTACTCAGCTCTGGATCTGGTTCGCCGGCCACAGGCCGAGTCTAACCGGGCGTCAGAAGGCCGGTGTCGAATTGACCGGAAGGCATTTCTCGGCAAATCTAGGTGCTGATGAGTCCGAATCCGCCGCCCGCTAAGAGCCCGAAACCGGCTGCGGCAAGAAAGGCCGCGGCCCTTCCCGCGAAGAACACTAGCGCTGCCAGCGCCAAGAACAGCAAAGCCGCCAATGCCAGGCGGACGAAGGGCTCAAAGCCCAAGGCTGCTCCCAAGCCCCCACCGAGATTCGCCGGTCTCGACGGCCTGCGGGCAATCGCAGTGCTCAGTGTTGTCGCCTATCACTTGTTCCCCGGGACTCTGATCGGCGGATACATCGGCGTCGACTTGTTCTTTGTAATCAGCGGCTTTCTGATCACCGCCCTGCTCCTGCGTCAAAAGGAATCCCTTGGCAAGATCGACCTCAAAGGGTTTTGGGTTCGCCGAGCGAGGAGACTGCTTCCCGCGCTTTTCCTCTTGTTGATAGTGATTTGTTCCGTCGCAGCAATGGTTGGAGGAAACGTACTCATCGATCTGGGTCGCCAGATTCTGGGAGCGGTGACTTTCAGCAGCAACTGGCTCTCGATCCTTTCGGAGCACAGCTACTTCACCGAGTCGAACCCGGAGCTTTTTCGGAACCTGTGGTCGCTCGCAGTCGAAGAACAGTTCTACCTGATCTGGCCGCTTGCACTGCTCTTGCTGCTGTTGCTTCCTTACCGGCGGTTAAGGTGGGTTCTCCTTGCCGGCGTTGCTGTGGCTTCCGGACTGACAATGGCGCTGATTTTCGTTCCGGGAGCAGACGCTTCGAGGGTTTACTACGGAACCGACACCCACAGCTTCGGTCTTGCTCTCGGTGCGGCTCTCGCTTTCGCGAGCCAGAGGTGGCCAACTCGAATTGGGGACTGGCCGCGATTGCTTCGAATCGGTCTGCAGTGGGCAGGACTGCTCGGAATAGCCGGGATTCTGCTCCTGGCTGCAATCATGGCGGATGACTCAGCATTCACCTATCAGGGCGGGTTGCAGTTGGTCGCAATCCTGACCGGTCTGGCAATCATCGGCTCGGTAATCCCTGGCTCGTGGCTCGGCAAGGCGCTTGACAATCCGCCGTTCAAATGGATTGGCGAGCGCTCATACGGACTCTACTTGTGGCACTGGCCGGTATTCGTACTCACTGTCGCAATCGCCCCAAACCTCGCGACTAGTGAGACGGGTACCTGGCTAATCGGAGGAGTCGCCCTGGCCATCTCTTTGATCGCCTGCGCCGCGTCCTACGGGTTCCTGGAGCAGCCGATCCGCAAGAACGGATTCAGGAAAACCCTTTCCGGCTGGCTCAGTGGCTGGTGGGAATCGTTCCCCCGCCTGACAATCGGGATCACCGCGATTTGTCTCATCGCCGCCGGAATCCAGCAATCCACGATAGCAATCAACAGTGCTCCGCAAACGGATGACGCGAAAGAGGTAATCGAGGCGGGAATCGCCGCTCTGGCGCCGCCGGAGATCCCGGCGGTTCCAACTCGAGTGTCCGAAGAAGCCTCAAGCGAGCAACTTCCGTCCGGGAGTCAGATCTATGCGATCGGAGACTCGGTGATGCTCGCTGCGGCTCCGGCTCTTATAAATCAGTTCCCGGGAATCAAGATCGACGCCCAAGTTTCCCGATCGATGTATTCGGGCCCCGATATGGTGAGGGCTCTGGCAAAGTCGGGGGCCCTCAGACCCATCCTTCTTCTGGGCCTTGGCACAAACGGCCCGATCGATCGAAAGTCCCTCGAAGATATAAGGAACACGCTAGGCCCGGATCGACTGCTGATTCTTGTCAGTGTTCAGGCACCGAGATACTGGACAGCGGGGGTGAACGCCATTCTCTTCCAGTTCGCGCGGAAGTACCGAAACGTAGAAATCGCCAATTGGCGGGATGCAATTGCACCGCATCTGGACTTGCTGGCGAGAGATCAGATCCATGCCGGTCCCACTGGAGCGAAGATCTATGCAGGCACCGTGGATGAAGCACTCCAGCGCCTGGCCGAGTTGCCACCACTGCTTTCGGCAAAGGAATACGGACTGGCTCCGCACCCCTCCTGAACTCGCGCAGCGCGCTTTGCGAGGCTCAGTATTCCTTTACGAGAGCTACCGAGCTATTCACGGTCTCAAATCCGAGCGCGCCGTAGAGCCCGTCTGCTCCGGTCGGACTGGCTGAGTCGACATCCAGCACCGCTTTCTCCAGTCCGGCTTGCGAGTACGCCTGAAGCGCAGAAGCGAGCAGGACTCGGGCAACTCCGCGCCGACGGAAGGCTCTCGGCACTCCGACCAGCAAAATGTAGGCGGAGCTGAAGCCCTGAGTCACGAAGTCATCCGGATTCACTTCGCTGAGCACGAAGCCCGCTATTTTGCCATCCGGGGTCAGCGCTATGCGACTCAGATCGCCCCGGAAGCTGGACCTGACGATTACCTCGTTCCAGCGCTCGAGAGTCAGCGGCTGGGAACCCCAGTGATCCTGAAATGAGTCGTTCCTCGCCTCGAAAACGAGCTTCGACAGGGACTCATCAAACGGCACTACTTCGAACCAGTCGGATGCGACCTCCGGGACCGGCTGAGACAGGTCCCGGTTCATCGAAAGGAAGTGTCTCGATAGTTCGAAGCTCGAGCGCAGCGCGAGTCTTTGAGTTTCCGGGGCGCGATCTTCGGCGAAGACGACCATCCAGCCGGGAAGTTCCTTGCTGCTGGCCGCAAACATCTGCAGTGCCCTCGCCTCTTGCCAGGCCAGAATTTGCCTGCCTATTCCCCTGCCTCGTTGCGAGGGCCGGACTGTGCCCTCGAGAATCACTCGAACCAGCGTCTGCTGGCCGGGATCCTGAATCGCAAGTCCGTATCCGACTACAGAGCCGCTCGAATCCAGTGCGATCAGGGAATCCAACTCGAGGTTGAAGTAGGAGTGCTTCAGTTCGTCTTCCATGTCTTCTTCCGGCAGCAGATATTCCGGATGCTCTACCCGGTCGGACTCCCACTGGCAGTCCATAATTCCCTTCACGTCTTCGAGCCTGACCGATCGCCAGGTGAGCTCCGAGTCGGACACGGGAATGGGCAAAGTCGCAGGCGCGCTAACCCGGGCAGACAAAGGTCCTGGCTGGCTCATGAGGGTTCCTTGTTGATCGGGGAGGAGTGATGATGGCGGTGCGGCTGTTAAACAATAAAGGGACTCGGCGCAAGCGCCAAGCCCCTTTATCAGTTGGCTTTACTTGTCCTCGGAATCAGCCGTGTCATCCCCGGCCTGATCCTCCTCGGCCGCTTCGGCTTCATCGGCGGCCTCTGCAACCTCTTCAGATTCTCCAGCAGTTGCCTCCGCTGCAGCTTCGACCTCAGTCTCGACAGGGGCTTCTGCCTGCTCATCGGCTTCTGCAGTTGCTTCCTCGGCCTCTTCAGCGACGACCTCCTCGACCTTCGCGGTCGACTTCGGAGCGGTCCTCTCGGCCTTGGCCGACTTCTGCTTCGGCTTTGCAACCACCGGCTCGAGTACCAGCTCGATCTGAGCCATTGGGGCGTTGTCTCCCTTGCGGAAGCCGAGCTTGGTGATCCTCGTGTAGCCACCCTCACGGTCAGCTACCAAGGGAGCGATCTGGGTGAAGAGCTCGTGCACTACCGTGCGGTCGCTGATCACCGAAATTACCCGGCGGCGGGAGTGCAGATCCCCGCGCTTCGCGAAGGTGATCAGGCGCTCGGCCAGCGGGCGAAGCCGCTTCGCCTTGGTTTCTGTGGTCTTGATGCTCTTGTGGGTAAACAAGGCGGCGGCGAGGTTCGCCAGGAGCAGCCGCTCGTGAGCGGGTCCGCCACCGAGTCGAGGGCCCTTTGTTGGCTTGGGCATATTAGTTCTCCAGCAGTTTCTTAAAGGTGGTCAGGTCAGTTGGACTCGTCGTCGTAGCCGCTGTAGAAGTGGGCGCCGTCGAAACCGGGAACCGAATCCTTAAGGGAAAGACCCATTTCCACGAGCTTGTCCTTCACTTCATCTACCGACTTCTGACCGAAGTTCCGGATGTTCATGAGCTGATTTTCCGAAAGTGCAACCAGCTCGCTGACCGAGTTGATACCTTCGCGCTTCAGGCAGTTGTAGCTGCGTACCGAGAGATCCAGATCCTCGATCGGCATGCTCAGTTCGCTGGAAAGCGCGGCATCCACCGGAGCGGGACCGATTTCGATCCCCTCTGCGGCGGTGTTGAGTTCGCGGGCAAGTCCGAACAGCTCGGTAAGAGTGCGGCCGGCCGAAGCGATAGCATCCCTCGGGCTGATCGCGGGCTTGGTCTCTACATCGACCACGAGCCGGTCGAAGTCGGTTCGCTCACCGGCGCGGGTTGCCTCAACGCGGTAGGTGACCTTGAGCACGGGAGAGTAGATCGAGTCAATCGGGATCTGCCCCGCTTCGCTGAACTCGCTACGGTTCTGGGTCGCCGAGACGTAGCCGCGACCGCGTTCGATAGTCAGCTCGAGCTCGAAGCTCGCCTTGTCATTGAGGGTCGCGATCACCAGCTCCGGGTTGTGAATCTCAACTCCGGCAGGAGCGGAGATGTCGGCGGCGGTGACGAGCCCGGCTCCCCGCTTGCGCAGGTAAGCGGTAATCGGCTCGTCATGCTCGCTGGAGACTACGAGTCCCTTGATGTTGAGGATGATCTCTGTGACATCCTCCTTGACACCCGGGATGGTGCTGAATTCGTGCAGCACTCCGTCGATGCGGATGCTGGTAACCGCCGCTCCCGGGATCGAGGAGAGTAGGGTGCGGCGCAGAGAGTTTCCGAGAGTGTATCCGAATCCCGGCTCCAGCGGTTCGATTACGAACCTGGAACGAAACTCCGAAATGTTCTCCTCGGCGAGGGTTGGGCGCTGTGCAATTAGCACTATTGGTTCCTTTCGGCGAAGTGTCCGCTATATGACACTTGATTCACGGTTGTTTGGCTGGGCAACCGGTCTGTTCAGTTATTGGACGGATTTGGGAATTAGACGCGACGGCGCTTCGGGGGACGGCATCCGTTGTGAGCCTGAGGCGTTACGTCGCTGATCGAGCCGACCTCGAGGCCTGCCGCCTGAAGCGAGCGGATTGCAGTCTCGCGACCGGAACCCGGTCCCTTTACGAAGACATCCACCTTCTTGACCCCGTGCTCCTGAGCAGCGCGGGCGGCGGACTCTGCTGACATCTGCGCTGCATACGGGGTCGACTTTCTCGATCCCTTGAATCCGACTACGCCGGATGACGACCAGCTGATCACCGCTCCACTCGGGTCGGTGATGGTGACGATTGTGTTGTTGAAGGTGGACTTGATGTGAGCCTGGCCCACAGCAATGTTCTTCTTTTCCTTGCGGCGCGGCTTGCGAGCTGCGGCCTTGGGTGCTGCCATTTGGTTCTACTCCTGTCGAGTTGGTCTAAGTGCCGATGCGGCGATTAGCGGGCCTTCTTCTTGCCGGCCACGGTGCGCTTGGGTCCCTTACGGGTGCGCGCATTCGTCTTGGTACGCTGGCCGTGAACCGGCAGCCCCTTGCGGTGACGGATGCCCTGGTAACTTCCGATTTCAACCTTGCGGCGAATGTCGGCTGCAACTTCACGTCGCAAGTCGCCTTCGACCTTGAAGTTTCCCTCGATGTAGTCCCGAAGTGCGATCAACTGCTCATCGCTCAGATCCTTTACTCGGGTGTCCGGATTGATTCCGGTGTCTGCCAGAGTCTTGTTCGCCCTGGTCCTGCCAACTCCGTAGATGTAAGTTAAAGCGACTTCCACCCTCTTTTCGCGGGGAATATCTACCCCGGCAAGTCGAGCCATTTTGGTGCTCCTGCGTGTATTGGAGGTCTTCAGCAAGATCGGTGCCCGGGCCTCCAACCCGAGGTGTCCGCTTCGAACCCACCGAGTTCGAAACTTCTGATCTTGCCTTGATAGCTATTTAGTTGTGTTTGCCGCTAGTGCGGAAGGCGATTTAGCCCTGGCGCTGCTTGTGCCTCGGGTTTTCGCAAATGACCATGACGCGACCGTGCCGGCGGATCACCTTGCACTTGTCGCAGATCTTCTTAACGCTTGGGTTTACTTTCATTTCACTCTCGCTGTCCTCGTGCCCGACGAAGGGCCGTTACTTTCCAGTCACCGATAGCGGTAGATGATTCTGCCGCGAGTCAGGTCATAGGGACTTAGCTCTACGATCACCTTGTCCTCAGGGAGGATTCGGATGTAGTGCTGGCGCATCTTTCCCGAAATGTGGGCGAGGACCTTGTGGCCGTTGGTCAACTCAACACGAAACATCGCGTTGGGCAGAGCCTCAACCACTGCGCCCTCGATCTCGATGACACCGTCTTTCTTTGCCATAACTCACTATCGTCTGCCGCGGCTCAAGCGAGCTTCGGCTGCTGGTCTTGCGGGGATTGTTGCGGTGTCAGTTGCACGCTAAAGCCTGCGCCAAGACACCAAAGATCTATCTTAGGTTAAAATCCGCCTGCGCGCCAAGTCGGAGTGCTAATTTTGCCCGGCAGCGGAAGGCACTTCAATGGCGCGACTCCGCAGGCCGTCGAGGATCCTCTCGGCGATTTCCCCCACCTCGCCGATGCCGTCGATCGTGACCAGCAGGCCGGCAGCTTCATATACCTCGAGGAGGGGAGCGGTCTCCCGCTTGAAGACTTCCTGGCGGTGCCGGATCGCTTCCTCGGTGTCGTCTGATCTGCCCTGCTGGGCTGCGCGCTTTCTAAGCCGTTCGACGACCACTTCTACGTCGACTACGAGTCGAATCACGGCATCCAGCTTCTGCCCTTCCTGCGCGAGCAGGGCGTCCAGAAAGGCCACCTGGGAAAGGGTTCTCGGATAGCCGTCGAGCAGGAACCCGTCGGTTGCGTCCGGCTTAGCCAGCCGATCCTTGACGAGTTCATTGGTCAGCGCGTCCGGGACATAATCACCGGCATCGACAATGCTCTTGACTTCAAGTCCGAGCGGAGTCTCGTTCTTGATGTTTTCCCTGAAAATGTCGCCGGTAGCGATTGCCGGAATTCCGAACCTGCCGGCCAACAGAGCCGCCTGGGTTCCCTTACCGGCACCGGGAGGGCCGATAATAAGGAACCGACCGGTCATCGCAAGAGTCCTTCGTAGTGCCGCTGCTGAAGTTGAGCGTCGATTTGCTTCACGGTCTCAAGACCGACTCCAACGATAATCAGGATGCTCGCGCCGCCGAAGGGGAAGTTCTGGTTTGCTCCGAACAGACTCAGCGCAAACAGTGGGATCAATGCCACAAATCCCAGGTAAAGCGAGCCGGGGAGAGTGATTCTGGTCAGAACATAATCGAGATACTCAGCGGTTGGTCGTCCGGCTCGAATTCCCGGAATGAAGCCGCCGTACTTCTTCATATTGTCGGCAACTTCCTCCGGGTTGAAGGTGATCGCAACATAGAAGTAGGTGAAACCGATGTTGAGCAGGAAGTAAACGAGCATGTAGAGCAGACTGTCGCCGGAGCGCAGATTGTCGTTGATGAAAGTGACCCAGGGCGCCGGCGCCTCACCGGGCGCAGGCTGGTTGAACTGGGCGATAAGCATCGGCAGGTAGAGCAGGCTCGATGCGAAGATGACCGGGATGACTCCAGCCATGTTCACCTTGATCGGAATGTAGGTGTTGTTTCCGCCGTAGGTGCGACGGCCAACCATTCGCTTGGCATATTGCACAGGAATTCGCCGTTGTGACTGCTCGACGAAGACCACTGCCGTCATGATTATCAAGCCGATGACGAGGACGAACAGGAAGAGGTCGAAGCCCTTCGCAAGGTTGATGCTCCACAGCGCGGTCGGGAAGGTAGCTGCGATCGAGATGAAGATCAGCAACGACATTCCATTGCCGATTCCCTTCTCGGTGATGAGCTCGCCCATCCACATGATGAGGCCGGTTCCGGCGGTCATGGTGATGACCATGAGGAGGATTGCGTACCAGGAGTCGTCGCTTAGTAGCTGGCTGCATTCTGGGGTACCGGTTGAGCTCGGGAATAGCTGGCCACTTCGCGCAACGGTCACCAGAGTCGTCGACTGCAAAACAGCAAGGCCGATTGTGAGGTAGCGGGTGTACTGGGTCAGCTTCGCCTGCCCCGCCTGGCCCTCCTTGTACAGGGTGTCGAAGTGTGGGATTACCACCCTCAGCAACTGCACGATGATCGAGGCCGTGATGTAGGGCATGATTCCGAGTGCAAACACCGAAAGTTGAAGCAGGGCACCGCCGCTGAACAAGTTGACGAGGTCGTAGAGTCCGGTGGTTCCCGCGTTGCTGCTGAGGCAGATCTGCACGTTCACGTAGTCGATAAACGGGGTGGGAACGAATGATCCGAGCCTGAACAGCGCGATAATGCCCAGCGTGAAGCCGATCTTTCGCCGAAGATCGGGTGTGCGGAAGATCCGCATTATTGCGCCGAACACTGGGCCTCCTGAATCTTCGGGTGTTGTCTCTGGATGCTATCCGCTTGCGGAGCCCGGCTTTAACCCGGCCCGCAAAGTGGTTCAGAATCTCGAAGCGGGATTCTGACTACTTTACGGAACCACCCGCAGCCAAGATCTTCTGCTCTGCCGAACCGGAGACCTTGTCAACTGCAACATTCAGCTTAACGTCAATCTCTCCAGTGCCGAGCACCTTGACCTTCTCGTTCTTTCGAACTGCACCCTTGGCAACGAGGTCGCTTACGGTTACCTCTCCGCCCTTCGGGTATAGCTCGGCGAGCCGCTCAAGGTTGACTACCTGGTAATCAACCCGGAACGGGTTCTTGAACCCGCGAAGCTTCGGAGTGCGCATGACGCTGTTGAGATTTCCACCTTCAAGGCCCGGGCGCACCTGGTAGCGAGCCTTGGTGCCCTTGGTCCCGCGACCGGCAGTCTTGCCCTTCGAGCCTTCGCCTCGACCGACTCTGGTCTTTGCGGTCCTGGATCCCGGAGCCGGACGCAAGTGGTGCATCTTGAGCACCTGGGGTCTGGATTCCTGTTCAGGCTTGGCCTTCTTCGCCTGCGGCTTGGCAGCCGACTTCGCGGTCGACTTCGCTTCGGGCTTCTCCTCCGCCTTGGCAGTTGCGCTCGAACCCGTTGACTTAGCAGCGGTCTTTGCGGCGGGCATGGGCTCCGCTTTATCTGCGGCCTTCGCGGCCGGCTTTGCAGCCGGTTTCACAGCAGGCTTAGCGGCAGGCTTTGCCGCCGTCGACTTGGCTGGAGCCTTGGCGGCAGGCTTTGCCGCAGCTACCGACTTACTCGGCGCCTTGGCGGTCTTCTTCTCGGCTTCCTCAGCCATTAGTCAATCTCCTCGACTTTTACCAGGTGTGCGACTGCGCGCACGTACCCGCGATTCTGGGCATTGTCCTCACGAACAACGACATCTCCGATTCGCTTGAGTCCAAGGCTGCGCAAAGTGTCGCGCTGGTCCTTCTTCTCGCTGATTCGGGACTTGATTTGGGTAACCTTGAGTCTGGCCATCAGACACCTGCCTTAGCTTCTGCGTTCTTGGCGGCCTCCGACTGAATTCGAAGAATCTGCGCCGGAACAACATGATCGATCGGCATTCCACGGCGACCAGCGACAACCGCAGGGTCTTCGAGCTGCTGAAGTGCGGCCACGGTTGCATGGACGATGTTCAAGGTGTTCGAAGAGCCGAGCGACTTGCTGAGCACATCATGAATGCCAGCACACTCCAGGACCGCGCGAACCGGTCCTCCTGCGATAACACCGGTACCTGCGGCAGCCGGCCTCAGCAGAACGACGCCCGCAGCATCCTCTCCCTGCACCGGATGCGGAATGCTGTTTCCGACTCGGGGAACGCGGAAGAAGTTCTTCTTTGCCTCTTCGACTCCCTTGGAAATTGCGGTTGGAACCTCTCGCGCCTTGCCGTAGCCGACGCCGACGAGACCGTTTCCATCTCCGACAACCACGAGGGCGGTGAAGCTGAACCTGCGACCACCCTTCACGACCTTGGAAACGCGGTTGATCGTGACTACGCGCTCCAGGAACTGGCCCTTCTCGGAGTCCCTCGAGCCCTTCTGCTGATTCGGGTTGCGCTCGCGACCGCCCCTGCGGGCTTCGCGGGGCTCATTCGAGGGTTCCTCTACAGCAACGCTCGCCGCTGCGACCTGCTCGGTCTCAACCTGGCTCGACTCTGCAGTCACCTGCTGCTCCTTGTCGTTTGCTTCGCTCACAGTTCCAACCCACCTTCACGGGCTCCGTCTGCGATTGCCGCAACCCTTCCTGCGTAGCGGTTGCCGCCACGATCGAAAACTACTGCCTTGATTCCGGCTTTCTTCGCACGCTCGGCGAGCAGTTCGCCGACCTTGCGCGCCTTGGCCGTCTTGTCTGCGGACATGCTCCGAAGCTCGGCCTCCATGGTAGAGGCGGAGGCCAGAGTGTGACCCTTGCTGTCGTCGACGATCTGCACGAAGACGTGGCGCGCCGATCTGGTCACGACGAGCCTCGGGCGAGCGCTCGATCCGGCAATCTTTTTGCGCAGGCGATCGTGCCTGCGTGCACGCGCCGCGGCATTGCTCTTGCCAATAGTTGCAGTGGCCATTACTTCTTACCAGCCTTTCCGGCCTTGCGGCGCACTACCTCGCCCGCGTAGCGCACTCCCTTGCCCTTATAGGGTTCCGGCTTGCGCAGCTTGCGGATGTTCGCAGCCACTTCTCCGACTTGCTGCTTGTCGATTCCGTGAACCGCAAGCTTGTTGTTTCCCTCGACCGAGAAAGTGATTCCGGCCGGCGGGTCGACGGTGATCGAGTGCGAATAGCCGAGAGCGAACTCAAGCGAGTTCCCCTTCTGGGCAACGCGATAACCGGTGCCCACGATTTCCAGGCCCTTCGAGTAACCCTCGGTCACGCCGATGATTTGGTTGTTGATGAGGGTGCGAGTGAGTCCGTGTAGCGACCGCGATTCGCGCTCGTCGTCCGGCCTGCTCACCAGTACCTGGCCGTCTTCGAGCTTCACCTCGATGGGGCTTGCAACGGAGAGCCTGAGCTCGCCCTTCGGCCCCTTGACGGTAACTTCTGATCCGCTGATGTTGACGTCGACGCCCGCTGGAACGTCGATCGGAAGTCTTCCAATTCTTGACATTTCAGATCACCAAACGTAGGCGAGGACTTCCCCACCCACGCCCTTCTCAGTTGCCTGACGGTCGGTTAGCAGCCCCGACGAAGTCGAAAGAATCGCTACACCCAGTCCGCCGAGAACCTTCGGGATCTCATTGGCGCGCGTGTAGACGCGAAGTCCGGGCTTTGAAACCCGCTTGATCCCGGCGAGCGCTCGCTCGCGGTTCGGGCCGTACTTCAGGCTGATGGTGAGAGTTGAACCAACCCTGGCCGGCTCCACCTTCCAGTCGTTGATGTAACCCTCGACCTTCAAGATCTCCGAAATGTGGGTCTTGAGTTTGCTGCTGGGCATCGACACGCTGTCGTGGAATGCCGAGCTGGCGTTGCGCAGTCTGGTTAGCAAGTCTGCTACCGGATCTGTCATTGTCATTTTGTTTCCCTGGCTTTCGTCTGGTTTCGACATCCGTTTCTCGAATGCCGACCTATTCGATTGGTGTTATTCAGTTGTGGTTTCGTTCGACTTGAACGGGAAGCCGAGAGCGCGAAGCAGCGCCCTGCCTTCTTCATCGTTCCTGGCCGAGGTCACGACTGTGATGTCGAAACCGCGGACGCGATCGATGTTGTCCTGGTTGATCTCGTGGAACATCGATTGCTCGGTGAGACCGAAAGTGTAGTTGCCATGACCGTCGAACTGGCGATCGGAGAGCCCGCGGAAGTCGCGGATTCTCGGCAGCGACAAAGTCAGCAGCCGGTCAAGGAACTCCCAGGCGCGGTCTCCGCGGAGGGTGACATGGGCACCGATCGGCTGTCCTTCGCGCAGCTTGAACTGGGCGATCGACTTCTTAGCCGGAGTAACCTTCGGCTTCTGGCCGGTGATCAGCGAGAGGTCGCGAATAGCTCCCTCGATTACTTTGCCATCCCTGGCCGCCTCACCGACACCGGTGTTGACAACGATCTTCACGAGCCCCGGAACCTGATGGATGTTCTCGAAGCCGAAATCTGCCTTGAGCTTCGGTGAAATCTCGGCACGATACTTCTGCTTGAGGCGCGGAAGGATTCGAGTTGCGGTATCTGTCATCAGAAGTCCTCACCTGAACTCTTCGAGTAGCGAACGCGAACCGTCTTGCCCTCTGAGTTCTTCTCTACACGGAAGCCAACCCGAGTCGGCTTCTTGGTCTTGGGGTCAACCAGGGCGATGTTCGAGATGTGAATGGGGGCCTCGAAGGTCTCGAGTCCACCGGTCCTCGTGCCGCGGGCAGTCTGACCGACGCGGCTGTGCTTGGTGACGAAGTTGATTCCCTCAACGATCACGCGGTTCTGGTCAACCAGAACCTCCTTGACCTTGCCCTGCTTTCCACGATCTCCACCGCGCGCCTGGGTCGGGCCGCTGATTACCTGGACGAGGTCGCCCTTCTTGATCTTGGCCATCGTCAAATCACCTCCGGTGCGAGAGAAATGATCTTCATGAATTTGCGGTCACGAAGTTCGCGGCCAACCGGGCCGAAGATGCGGGTGCCGCGGGGGTCACCATCGTTCTTGAGGAGTACGGCCGCGTTCTCGTCGAACTTGATGTACGAGCCGTCAGGGCGCCTGGTCTCCTTGCGGGTGCGGACGATTACGGCCTTTACGACCTCGCCCTTCTTGACGTTGCCGCCCGGGATGGCGTCCTTGACCGTCGCAACGATCACATCGCCAAGGCCCGCGTATCGCCTTCCGGAGCCGCCAAGAACGCGGATGGTGAGCAATTCCTTCGCTCCCGTGTTGTCCGCGACTTTCAGGCGGGATTCCTGTTGAAGCATGATTCTTCCTTAGTTTGAAGTAGGCCTCTCGGCTTACTTGGCCTTTTCAACGATCTCGACGAGTCGCCAGCGCTTGGTTGCGCTCAGCGGCCTTGTCTCACTGATTACGACGAGGTCGCCGACGCCGGCCGAGTTCGACTCGTCATGCACCTTGACCTTCGAAGTGCGTCGGATGACCTTGCCATAAAGCGGGTGCTTTACGCGGTCTTCAACGTCGACGACGATGGTCTTGTCCATCTTGTCGCTTGAGACGTAACCGCGGCGAGTCTTGCGATAGCCGCGCTCTGTGGCTTTCACTGCCTCTTCTTTGGCCATTAGCTGGCCTCCTCTTCCGTGGTTTCCGGAGCTTCAGTTTCCGCTGAATCCTCCGCTGTCTTCTTCTTCGACTTCGCGGTGCTCTTTGCCGGGATTTCCGCCGACGCAGGGGTGGCCCTAATTCCGAGCTCGCGCTCGCGAATTACCGTATAAATCCTGGCGATGTCGCGCTTTACTGCGCGCAGTCTTCCGTGGCTCTCGAGCTGTCCGGTTGCGGACTGGAAGCGGAGATTGAACAACTCTTCCTTTGCCTTGCGAAGTTCCTCAACGAGGCGCTTGTCCTCGAAAGTATCTAGCTCGTCCGGGCGAAGTTCCTTGGAACCGATCATTATGCGTCACCCTCCTCGCGCTTGATAATCCGTGCCTTGAGCGGCAGTTTGTGGATCGCCCTGGTCAGGGCCTCACGAGCGATGGTTTCGTTCACTCCGCTCAGTTCGAAAATGACTCGACCCGGCTTGATATTCGCGACCCACCATTCCGGCGAACCCTTTCCGGAACCCATTCGGGTTTCGGCCGGCTTCTTGGTGATAGGACGGTCAGGGAACACGTTGATCCAGACCTTTCCGCCACGCTTGATGTGCCTCGTCATGGCAATACGAGCCGCCTCAATCTGACGGTTGGTCAGATAGGCCGGGGTCGTAGCCTGGATGCCGTACTCACCGAAGGTCACCTTGGTACCCCCCGTAGCGTGGCCGCTTCGGGTTGGGTGGTGCTGCTTGCGGTGCTTGACTTTACGTGGAATCAGCATTTCAGGCCTCCGCTCCCGCTGCTGCCGGGGCAGCTTCTGTTCTCGAGCCGCGACGCGGACGATCGCCGTCACGGCGCTCCGGCCGCTGCGACTTCGCTGCCGCCTGCTCGCGAGCGAGCTCCCGGTTGGTGATGTCGCCCTTGTAGATCCAGACCTTTACGCCGATGCGACCGAAGGTCGTGCGCGCCTCATAGAAGCCGTAGTCGATGTTCGCCCGCAGAGTGTGCAGCGGAACGCGGCCTTCGCGGTAGAACTCTGAGCGGCTCATTTCAGCACCGCCGAGTCGACCGGAAACCTGAACCCGAACTCCCTTGGCACCTGCGCGCTGAGCTCCCTGGAGTCCTTTGCGCATGGCGCGGCGGAACGCAACGCGAGCGCTAAGCTGCTCGGCGATTCCCTGAGCTACCAGTTGGGCTTCAGCCTCGGGGTTCTTGACCTCTAGGATGTTGAGCTGAATCTGCTTGCCGGTGAGCTTTTCGAGGTCGGAGCGAATCCGCTCGGCTTCCGCGCCGCGGCGGCCGATGACGATGCCGGGGCGAGCGGTGTGAATGTCGACGCGAACCCGGTCGCGAGTGCGCTCAATCTCGATCCTGGCAACACCGGCGCGGTCGAGATTCGACTTGAGCAGGTTGCGGATCTTGACATCCTCAGCGACGAAGTCGCGATAGCGCTGGCCAGGCTTTGTAGAGTCGGAGAACCAGCGGGAAACGTGATCGGTCGTAATGCCGAGTCGGAACCCGTATGGATTTACTTTCTGTCCCATTACTTCTTCCCTGCCTTCTTCGAGGCCTGCTCGACGTGGGCATCGGTCGGGGTTGAGAGCACGATCGTGATATGACTCGTGCGCTTGAGGATCTTGAATCCGCGGCCCTGCGCTCTGGGCTGGAACCGCTTCAAAGTCGTTCCCTCGTCAACGAAAGCCCTCGAGACGAAGAGGTCTTCCTCATCCAGAAAGCTGTTCTCATTGTCTGCCTTGACTCTCGCGTTGGCCATAGCGGATGCGACGAGCTTGTAAACCGGCTCGCTCGCTCCCTGAGGCGCGAACTTCAGAATCGCAAGGGCCTCTGCGGCCTGCTTGCCGCGAATCATGTCGACAACTCGACGAGCCTTCTGAGGCGTAACGCGGATGTGTCGCACTCTGGCGATCGACTCCACCATTTCTTTTCCTCCTTCACGTCACCGCGTTAGCGGCGACGGCCCTTCTTGTCGTCCTTCACGTGACCGCGGAAGGTGCGAGTCGGTGCGAACTCGCCGAGCTTGTGACCAACCATGGTTTCGGTGATGAATACCGGAATGTGCTTGCGGCCGTCGTGAACGGCGATCGTGTGGCCGAGCATGGCCGGAACGATCATCGATCGGCGAGACCAGGTCTTGACTACGTTCTTGGTCTTGGCCGTGTTCTGGCTGACGATCTTGCGAAGCAGGTGGTCGTCAACGAACGGGCCCTTTTTCAAACTGCGTGGCATCTTCTATCGACTCCTACTTGCGCTTCTTGCCGACGGTGCGGCGACGGACGATCAACTTGTCACTTTCGAGGTTCGGCTTCCGCGTGCGGCCCTCCGGCTGACCCCAGGGGGTAACCGGGTGGCGACCGCCGGAGGTCTTGCCTTCTCCACCACCGTGCGGGTGGTCGACCGGGTTCATCGCGACACCGCGGACGGTCGGGCGAACGCCCTTCCAGCGCATGCGGCCGGCCTTTCCCCAGTTGATGTTTGACTGCTCGGCGTTTCCGACCTCGCCGATCGTTGCACGGCAGCGGGCGTCGACGTTGCGGATCTCACCTGACGGCAGTCTCAACTGCGCGTAGGGGCCGTCCTTGGCAACCAGTCGAACGCTCGAACCTGCTGAACGGGAGAGCTTTGCTCCTCCGCCCGGCTTGAGCTCGATCGCGTGCACAACAGTTCCAACCGGAATGTTGCGCAGCGGCAGGTTGTTGCCCGGCTTGATGTCGGCCGAAGGCCCCGATTCCACGATGTCGCCCTGCTTGAGCTTGTCTGGAGCGATGATGTAGCGCTTGGTGCCGTCCACGAAGTGAAGGAGGGCGATCCTCGCCGTGCGGTTCGGATCGTACTCGATGTGGGCAACCTTCGCGTTTACGCCGTCCTTGTCGTTGCGCCTGAAGTCGATAACCCGATACTGGCGCTTGTGGCCACCGCCGATGTGGCGAGTTGTGATCCGTCCGGCGTTGTTGCGGCCACCGGTCTTCGGCAGCGGCCTCAGCAGAGACTTTTCCGGAGTCGAGCGGGTGATCTCCGCGAAGTCTGCAACGGATGACCCGCGGCGACCCGGCGTAGTCGGCTTGTACTTACGAATAGACATTCTCTAATCTCCTGGATTTCAGCCGACAGCCGTGAAGATGTCGATCGAACCGGACTTGAGCGTGACGATTGCCCGCTTGGTGTTCTTGCGCTGGCCAATGCCGAACCTCGTGCGGCGGGTCTTGCCCTGCTTGTTCATGGTGTTGATCGAGGCGACTTTCACTCCGAAAATCTTCTCGACCGCGAGCTTGATCTCGGTCTTGTTCGACCTGGGGTCAACCTCGAAGGTGTACTTTCCCTGATCGATGAGCCCGTAGCTCTTCTCAGAAACGACCGGCGCGAGAATTACGTCGCGAGGGTCCTTGTTCAATGAGCTCACTTGCTGGTCTCCTCACTACCGGACGTCGCTTCGGTCGAAGTTCTCGACGATACGAAGCCATCAAATGCGGCCTTCGTGAAAACGACGTCGTCGCTCAGGACCACGTCGTAGGCGTTCAACTGATCAAAGGGAAGAACGTGAACAAACTGCAGATTGCGAACGCTCTTGAACCCGAAGTCATCACTGCGATCGAGGACCACGAGAACACGGCGACCTGGAGCAAGTTCGGCGAGCTGTGCTGACGCGGACTTGGTCGAAGGGGCCTTGCCGTCTCCGAGAGCCTCAATAACGTGAATGCGGCCGCCGCGAGCGCGATCGGAGAGCACTCCGAGCAAAGCGGCGGCAATCATCTTCTTGGGGGTGCGCTGCGAATAGTCACGCGGCTGTGGACCGTGGACAACTCCACCGCCGGTCATCTGGGGGGCGCGGATCGATCCCTGACGAGCGCGACCGGTCCCCTTTTGCTTGAACGGCTTGCGGCCGGAGCCGGAGACCTCTCCGCGGCCGAGAACACTGTGGGTTCCCTGCCTTGCGGAGGCGCGCTGCGCGTTAACGACCTGGTGAATGAGCGGGACATTGGTCTGGATATCGAACAATTCCGAAGGAAGCTCCACCGAGCTGACCTTTGTGCCCTTTTCGTTCACGACATCCAAAGTTTCAGTAGCCATGGTCTAGGCCTCCTTCACAGAAGTACGAACGAAGACGAGACGGCCGCGGGCGCCTGGAACCGCTCCCTTGACCAGGAGCAGGCCCTTCTCTGCGTCAACCGCGTGAACAGTGAGGCCGAGGACGGTCACTCGGTCGCCGCCCATGCGGCCGGCCATGCGCATTCCCTTGAATACCCGGCTCGGGGTTGAGGATGCGCCGATCGAACCGGGCTTGCGGTGGTTGCGGTGTGCACCGTGGCTGGAGCTAACTCCCTGGAAGTTGTGGCGCTTCATGACTCCGGCGAAGCCCTTACCCTTACTGGTTCCGACGACGTCGACGTGCTTTCCGGCTTCGAAGAGGTCGACCGTGAGCTCCTGACCGAGGCTGTAGCTTGCGGCATCCTCTGTGCGCACCTCTGTGAGATGGCGTCTAGGGGTCACGCCGGCCTTCTCAAAGTGGCCCGAAGCAGGCTTGTTGACCTTGCGCGGGTCGATTCCTCCGTAGGCGATCTGGACCGCGTTGTAGCCGTCGATTTCCGGGGTGCGGATTTGGGTAACAACGTTCGGGGACATTTCGATCACTGTGACCGGAATGAGCCTGTTGTTCGAATCCCACACCTGGGTCATGCCGAGCTTGGTGCCCAGCAGTCCCTTCGTGGTTGTCTTGGTAGCCATGATTCCTCGCTAAGTTCCTTCTCGACTCTCAGAGCTTGATCTCGATGTTGACGTCGGCCGGCAAGTCGAGGCGCATTAGCGAGTCGACCGCCTTAGGGGTCGGGTCAACAATGTCGATAAGTCGCTTGTGGGTGCGCTTCTCGAAGTGCTCTCTGCTGTCCTTGTACTTGTGTGGGGACCGGATGACGACTACAACGTTCTTTTCGGTCGGCAGCGGCACTGGGCCGACTACGCTCGCACCGGCACGGGTGACTGTGTCAACGATCTTGCGCGCCGAACTGTCGATGACCTCGTGGTCATATGACTTCAGTCGGATGCGGATCTTCTGTCCCGCCATGGCCTGACTCTCTCTCTAGTCTTTCGCAGCTTTGCTGTTTCCAGCTATGCTGCTTTCAGCTCTGCACTCGCCAACCCGAGCAATTGCCCGGATCCGCAGAAAGCTCTTTCGCTTTCGCACCACTGTTTTTGTTTCACATGCCTGCGTTCCCGCAGACACAACGTTTTGGGTTAATCCATCACCAGGCAGACTCCCCGCGGCACACACTTCACTACGGATCGAATTGACTGATGATTCGCGCGCTTGAACTCGAAGTCTCGATTCGAGCGGCCGTTCTGCTGCCTGCCGCCTAAACTCGCACCCTAGAACGGGCGCAGCCTATGCACTGCCTGACAGTGATTCACTTCAAAACTGAAGCGAAATATTGAACTACAAGAGTCTGCCACACCAACGCATTCCTTGCAACCCGGGCGTGTCGCTCAGCCGTGAAGGCCATTTCTGGCCTTCACTGCGACACGCCCCGAGCCCGTCTCGGGCGAGGATGTCGCTCAAAACCGAAGGCCGTCCGGCCTTCGTGAGCGACACGCCCCGAGGGCCGTCCCGGCCCTCGGTCGGCGTAGGTAAGTATTACGTCCGGGCTCCCACTAATTGGCGACATCGCCCCGGGGCCTGTCCCGGTGCCTTCTTATACTTGCAGGATGCGCAGACTCCTGAGCATGCTGCTCATCGCGACCGCCTCAATCTTGGGCCTGAGTGCCTGCGAGGCACCTGAGCCGACCATGATGGAACTGGTCAAGGTTCCCGGGGATGCGAGCACAATCACCGAAGCACTACGACTGGTTACTCCGGGTGGTGTGATTATGGTGGCTCCCGGCCGCTACCTGGAGCAGGTGGAGATCAACAAACCTGATGTCACTATCCGCGGTGAAGACCGCAACCTGACGATCATCGACGGGGGAAGGCATCCGCTCTTTCGGGATTGCAGTTACCGCGGACGGTGTTCGACTCGAGAACCTGACCGTCACCGGAGCCACGATTTACGGAGTGATCATCACCGGCATCCAGGATCTGAGCGAACTTGAAAGCTCCGGTAAAGACGACCTGGGTCAGTGGCTGCCCCCAAGCATGTACACCCCGCTTCGACGGTACCTCGTCGACCATGTGACTGCGGCTAACAACGGCAATTACGGAATTGCAGCGGTGTTCGCCCAGCACGGCGAAATCAAGAACTCCTACGCGTCTGGCTCTGGGGCAAGCGGGTTCCTGCTCAGCAAGTGCGAGCAGTGCGACGCAGTCATCAATGGAAACATTGCTGAACGAAATGCGGTTGGGTTTGAAGTCTCGAATGCGAACGACACCGTGGTCGTGGTTGGCAATCGTTTTTCCAGCAACCGGATCGGCGTTGTATTGCGATCGAATTCGAATGCAGCTTTCGCACCGCAGCACGGAAACCTCTTCATGGGGAATCTGATTTCGAATAACGACGAATCCGATTCTCCTGCGCAGGTCAAGGGTCGGTTTGGAATCGGGATCCAGATTTCGGGAGGCCAGACAAACGGCTTTTTCAACAACCGCATTAGCGGAAACCCCCAAGCGGCGATCCTTCTTGAAAACGACGGCGATATCACCGCATCCGGAAATCAGTTTGACAGCAACGAATTCGGCGAAGACGCAATCCTCGCAAACATCTCGACCGAAGCCGCTCCGGCGAGAGACAACTGCATTAAAGGCATCTCAAGAACGGTGCCACCGAACTTGATCGACGAACTCGAACCGGCCTGCCAGAGCATGGCGGTTGCCGGAGCATCAATGATGCTCTCCGGAACAGGTTCATTGGGCGGGCCAGCCGCACCGATTGGTGTCGAAGTCTCGAAGGTTCGGCCGCCTCGCAACCAGCCTCAACTGGAGTCGCCGGTGGCGGATTCGAAATTGCCGCTTCGGGTGCCGCAAGCCGACATTTCCAAATTCCAGCCGCCTTCTGAAGACTTTCTCTCTGAACTCGCGGGAGAAAAGTAGAACCGCCCGGACATCCACACCAGGTGCGGATTCCGGGCGGCCTTCAGAGTGAAGTATCGAACCTACTTGAGGATCTTCACGACCTTGCCGGCGCCGACGGTGCGGCCACCTTCACGGATCGCGAAGCCGAGTCCCTCTTCCATGGCGATTGGCTGGATGAGCTCAACCGTCATCTCCGTGGTGTCGCCAGGCATGACCATCTCGGTGCCTTCCGGCAGAGTGATGACGCCGGTGACGTCGGTGGTGCGGAAGTAGAACTGCGGACGGTAGTTCGCGTAGAACGGGTTGTGGCGGCCACCCTCATCCTTGGAGAGGATGTAAGCGGTTCCCTCGAACTGGGTGTGCGGGGTAACCGAACCGGGCTTGACTACGACCTGGCCGCGCTCAACGTCTTCGCGCTTGGTACCGCGGAGCAGAAGTCCACAGTTCTCGCCTGCCCAAGCCTCGTCGAGCTGCTTGTGGAACATTTCGATTCCAGTGACGGTGGTCTTCTGGGTCGGGCGGAGTCCAACGATCTCAACTTCAGAGTTGATCGCGAGGGTACCGCGCTCGGCACGGCCGGTAACGACCGTTCCACGACCGGTGATCGTGAAGACGTCCTCAATCGGCATGAGGAACGGCTTGTCCTTGTCGCGAACCGGGTCGGGGATGCTGTTGTCAACGGCGTCCATGAGCTCGAGAATGCTCTCAGCCCACTTCTCGTCGCCTTCGAGCGCCTTGAGTCCGGAGACCTTGACGACCGGAGCGTTCTCGCCGTCGAAGCCCTGGCTCGAGAGCAGCTCGCGAACCTCAAGCTCAACGAGCTCGAGAATCTCGGGGTCGTCGACCATGTCGGCCTTGTTGAGGGCAACCAGCAGGTAAGGAACACCAACCTGCTTGGCGAGCAGAACGTGCTCGCGAGTCTGAGCCATCGGACCGTCGGTAGCGGCAACCACGAGGATTGCGCCATCCATCTGAGCGGCACCGGTGATCATGTTCTTGATGTAGTCGGCGTGACCGGGGGCATCAACGTGCGCGTAGTGGCGCTTCGGGGTCTCGTACTCGACGTGCGAGATGTTGATGGTGATACCGCGCTGACGCTCTTCCGGAGCGGAGTCGATCGACGCGAAGTCACGCTTGACGTTTACGGCCGAGGGGTACTTGTCTGAAAGCACCTTCGAGATCGCCGCGGTTAGCGTCGTCTTGCCGTGGTCAACGTGACCGATGGTTCCTATGTTTACGTGCGGCTTGGTCCGCTCGAACTTGGCCTTAGCCACTGTGGGTCCTCCTCAGGACTTGTCGAGTAGAAGCTCCGAACGCAGGATTGCGCACGGTACAACTACGGGATTGTTTTATGTTACGGGATTCAGTTGTCTTGCTGGTACCGAACACCGGGACGGTGTTCAGAATTTGGGTTACTCGCCTTTACTCTTCTGTACGATCTCGTCGGAAACCGCACGCGGCACCTCTGAGTAGCTGTCGAAGCTCATCGAGTACACCGCACGACCGGAAGTCTTAGACCTCAAGTCCCCGACGTAACCAAACATCTCCGACAGTGGAACCAGCGCCTTCACTACCTTGACGCCGGTGGCATCATCCATTGACTGGATCTGCCCGCGCCTGGAGTTCAGGTCACCGATCACATCACCCATGTACTCTTCCGGAGTTCTTACCTCCACAGCCATTAGCGGCTCAAGAAGTACAGGATTGGCTTTTCTTGCTGCCTCCTTGAACGCCATTGAGCCTGCGATCTTGAAGGCCATTTCCGACGAGTCAACGTCGTGGTAGGCGCCGTCCACAAGAGTGGCTTTGACTCCAACCATCGGGTAGCCGGCCAGAACGCCGACCTGCATGGCATCCTGGATTCCAGCGTCGACCGAAGGAATGTATTCCCTCGGAACGCGTCCACCGGTGACGACATTGCTGAACTCGTAGGTGTGCTCCGCTGAAAGCTCGAGCGGCTCGATCGAAATCTGCACCTTTGCATACTGACCGGAACCACCGGTCTGCTTCTTGTGGGTGTAGTCGTGCTTTTCGACCGCGCGCTTGATCGTTTCGCGATAGGCAACCTGCGGCTTGCCGACATTCGCCTCGACGTTGAACTCGCGCTTCATCCGGTCAACGAGGATGTCCAGGTGCAGTTCGCCCATCCCCTTGATGACGGTCTGGCCGGTTTCCTGGTTCTGCTCGGTGCGGAAGGTCGGGTCTTCTTCAGCGAGCTTCTGGATGGCAACACCCAGCTTCTCCTGGTCGGCTTTGGTCTTCGGCTCGATTGCAACCTCAATAACCGGCTCCGGGAACGACATCGACTCGAGTACAACCTGGTTATCCGGGTCGCACAGGGTGTCTCCAGTCGTCGTGTCCTTGAGGCCGATGACCGCGTAGATGTGGCCGGCGGTAACTGAAGGAACCGGGTTCTCCTTGTTGGCGTGCATCTGGAAGATCTTTCCGATGCGCTCCTTGCGGCCCTTGGTCGAGTTGATGACCTGGGCACCGCTGTCGAGGTGGCCGGAGTAAACCCGAACATAGGTGAGTCGACCGAAGAACGGGTGAACCGCAACCTTGAACGCGAGCGCCGCGAACGGATCCTTCGGGTCCGGGTGGCGCTCGATGATGGTCTCTTCGTTGCGGGGGTCGCGGCCATCGATCGCGCCGATGTCCAGCGGGTTCGGCAGGTAGTCGACCACGGCATCCAGCATCGGCTGCACTCCGCGGTTCTTGAACGCCGAACCGCAAAGCACCGGGTACATGGCGCTGGTCACGGTGAGCTTGCGGATTCCCGCCTTGATCTCGGCAACCGTGAGCTCTTCTCCGCCGAAGTACTTCTCAAGCAGTGCGTCATCGGTTTCGGCGACGGCCTCCAGCAGTTGCTGGCGGTACTCCTCGGCTTTCTCCTTGAGGTTCTCTGGGATCTCCTCGACCTCGTACTTGGCGCCCATGGTTACGTCACCCTTGGCATCCGCCGGCCAAACCAGCGCGCGCATCTCTACGAGATCGACGACCCCGACGAACTCGCTCTCAGACCCGATCGGCAACTGCAGAACGAGAGGCTTCGCACCGAGCTTCTTGACGATGGTGTCTACCGTGAAGTAGAAGTCGGCTCCGAGCTTGTCCATCTTGTTGACGAAGCAAATGCGGGGAACGTCGTACTTGTCGGCCTGACGCCAAACAGTCTCCGACTGAGGCTCGACACCTTCCTTGCCGTCGAAGACGGCGACCGCGCCATCGAGAACTCGAAGCGAGCGCTCGACCTCGACCGTGAAGTCGACGTGGCCTGGGGTGTCAATGATGTTGATCTGGTTCTTGTTCCAGAAACAGGTAACGGCCGCGGAGGTAATGGTGATTCCACGCTCCTGTTCCTGCTCCATCCAGTCGGTAGTCGAAGCACCATCGTGGGTCTCACCGATCTTGTGGTTCACACCGGTGTAGAAGAGGATGCGCTCGGTCGTCGTCGTCTTACCGGCATCGATGTGGGCCATGATGCCGATATTGCGGACCTTGCTCAGGTCGGTGAGCACTTCCTGTGCCACTTTGGTTTCCTATCTGTATTTGGTCTTTGGTCTAAATTCGCATGCTCAACCGTCGAGAGCTATTCAGTACGCACCGCTCTCAATAGCCGAGGTTTACCACCTATAGTGTGCGAAGGCCTGGTTGGACTGGGCCATCTTGTGGGTGTCTTCGCGGCGCTTGACCGCTGCGCCAAGTCCGTTTGAGGCATCCAAAATCTCATTGGTCAGCCGCTCAGTCATGGTCTTCTCGCGGCGGCCCTTCGCGTAGCTCGTGAGCCAACGGAGCGCGAGGGTGTTCGCACGGTGAGGCTTGACTTCGACCGGCACCTGGTAGGTCGAGCCGCCGACTCGGCGGCTCTTGACCTCGAGGGTCGGGCGGATGTTGTCAAGAGCCTTCTTCAAGGTCACGACGGCATCCCCGCCGGTCTTGGCACTTACTCCGGCGAGTGCGTCATAGACGATTCGCTCGGCGAGGCCCTTCTTGCCCTGCATGAGGATCTTGTTGACGAGCTGGCTGACGATCGGAGCTCCGTATACCGGGTCTGCGACCACTGGGCGCTTAGGCGCTGGTCCCTTCCTTGGCATTACTTCTTCTCCATCTTCGCGCCGTAACGGCTGCGAGCCTGCTTGCGGTTCTTGACGGCCTGAGTGTCGAGGGCGCCGCGAACGATCTTGTAGCGCACGCCCGGGAGGTCCTTAACGCGGCCACCGCGGACGAGCACCATCGAGTGCTCCTGCAGGTTGTGGCCCTCGCCTGGGATGTAGGCGGTGACTTCGGTTCCGTTGCTGAGCTTGACACGGGCAACCTTGCGAAGCGCCGAGTTCGGCTTCTTCGGGGTGGTTGTATAGACGCGGGTGCAAACTCCGCGCTGCTGCGGGTTGGACTTGAGGGCCGGCGCCTTGGTCTTCGAGACCTTGGGGCTGCGACCCTTTCGGACCAACTGCTGAATTGTTGGCACTGATTTACTCCTTGAATTGACTGCACGGTGACAGTGGTTCTCGTTGCAATCCGCATGGCTTTGCTGCTCTGCCGATTGACTTGACTCATCGCGGACTGAAGTCCCAGAAAACTGTGATGAGTATGCCGTGGGGTCCGGCCCGGATTCAGAATCCGGTAGTCGAGCCCAATTCCGGTTGGTGCTTCAGTGCCCGCCCGCCACGCCAAGGCGCAAGAAGGCGCGCGCCTGGGCGCACACCGCATCAACTTTAGTCGCTGCGGGGCGCAAGGTCAAACGTTTCTTCAGCTGTGAGCTCTCGTCCCGACTCGCGAAAGCGGCGGCAACACGAGGATGACGACAAAGGCCAGAGCCACCGAGGCGAGCACGAAGGGACTGGACAGGTATTTCGCGAGGAACAGCGCACCGGCGGCCAATTGTTCGCGGGCAATGAAATACAGTACCGCCCCCGAAATCGGTCCGAGCAAGTAGACGAAAATCGCTCCCACTATGGCGGCGGCGATTGGCAGTTTTGCCCTCTTTGCGGTCGGCCTCATGGCAATGAGGATCGCGAAGAAGACCACTGCCAGAGCGACGACCGCCATGAGGGGACCGATGAGCGGGCCGGCATCCGGTTCGGAGACGACATCCAGATCGAGCACGAGGCTCAATACCCCGTCCACTGCTACAAGCAGTGCGCCGAAAATCACCGTCCCGGCGAGCGCCACGAGTATTCCCCTGGTGAAGGGTTGCGACTTTGGCCGGTAGGGCGATTGAGGCTCTGTCAAGCTACGCCCGCTTAGCGGCCTGCTCCTGTTCGAAGGCCTGCCACGCTTCGTAATTGCGCTCACGCACCTTGCGACCGCGCTTCGCCACAGCGCCTCCGAACCAGAGCGCCGACTCACGACCGAGCAACGCGGCCACGATGAGTGCCGGGTTTACCAGCAGCAATGAAAAGGTTGCCGCGGCCACCGACTGGGTCATTCCGAATCCCCCGCGCAGAACCATGAGAATGCCGATCGAGGCACCGTAAGTCAAGACGGCGACCACGAACGAGCCGAGCACCCAGGACCACCAACCTGCACGGTTGACGAGCAGGGCCCAAAGGATCATGAAGACAAGGAAAGCCAGAACCGGAACGTAGAAGTTCGGGTCAAGCAGGAAGGCAACCGACGAAGATCCGTGTTCGCCGAGTCCGATAGCCGAGGTAGCGAGGAACGCGATTCCGGCAAAAGCAGAGGCCATGACTATCGTCGCGATGAAAGCAAAGAGGATGCCGAACCCGCGATTTCCCTTTTGCTTCGGAGGCTGCGGTGCGTGAACGTAAACAGTCTGCACCGGCGCCGATGCCTCAACAGGGGTCTGTGCTCCGGTGTCGCCTTCGCTGGCCCCAAGAGCCTCGTCGGCTACCGCCATCTCATCTGCGAGCGCCGACATATCAGTTGTGGCACCGGAAGCGGCTGCGGCTGCACTATCAGCGGCGTCCGCAACTGCGGCTTCAGCGGTACCAGCCGCTTCGTTCGCGGCTTCGGCCGCCTCGGCCGCGCCTTCGGCTGGTGTTTCGGCCTTTGCGTTCATTGCTTCCTCCCGTGGACACGATCTAAAGGTTCGATCAGGGCAACTCTAGCAATCTGCCCCAATCGGTAACAGGGACGCGCTCTCGTTACGGCGTCGGGCTAGGCGATGGCTGCACGTCGAGCGATCCGACCGGAGTCGGCGTGGGCGGCGGAGCCGACGGGTCGACAAGCACGTAAACGTAGCCGGTTATCGAACCCGTGTAGCCGGAGATTGCATTGCCGTCGGTGTCGCTGGTTGTTCCTTCTGCCTTGTTCTCGACGCTCAACTTGCTGACCAGGAACAGCCTCTGACCGCTCTGGAGGTCGCTAACGAAGTTGATGATCTGTTCCCTGCTGCCCTCGACAGTCAGCTGAATCGTGATGGCAACGAAATTGTCCGCGGTTACGAGCGTGTTCGGCTTCATGCCTGGGGCGGGAATGTATTGCTGGCCATCGCTCGCGGTGAACTTGGTGAGCACTACCCCGCTCGCAGCCTCAAGTTTGTGGAGCTGTCCCAGGAAGGTAGGTAGGTCATCTCCGGGTGGCAATCCGAGCTGGGCTTCGGCGAGCTGCGCTTTGAAGTCGTCTATTTTCGCGAACTCGGACTTTAGCTGAGCAAGCCTTGCCTCCTGAGCTTTGTTGCCAGCTTCGACGGCTTCGCGCTGCTGATTAGCGTCACCCATTTCAGTGAGCTTCGGCGATACGCCGAGGAACCAGCCGAGAGCAAGGATTCCTACGCTTACGAGCGCGGCCAGAAGGAGCCAAGTCTTGCTATTCATCATGCACCTCCGTCCGCGTCGTCTTCACTTGGACTCGGCGATGGACTCGGAGTTTGCTTTTCGGCTTCTTCTTTCTCCTGCTGAGCCCTCTTTTCTTCGAGGACCTTGTCCTTGGCCTCTCGGGCGGTGTCATCGAATCGTAACCAAAGAGCGCCGGTATCAATGTGCATCTTTATCGAAACTTGGTACAGCTTGGACGTGTTGTCGAGCGTAATTGAGCCCGGGGAAGCATCAACATAGCCGTCAAGCTTGCTGAGAGCGCGAAGCCACGCTTCAACATCCGGGAGTGAGGGGCTCGTTGCAGTGAAGGTCAACTCGCCAATTCGATCCCCCTGCAACGGCACCGTCGGCTGCCCGAAGTCGTTAAGTGGTGTTGCAACTTCGGCGACGACGTTCGTGACTAAGGTTCCGGCAGGCAGACTTTGTTGGATGTCGTCCAGATAGGTTTTCCAGTCGACCTCTGTCGACATTCCAACTTGTTTTGCAGCTTCTGCGGAAGCAAGCAGATTTTTGACCTGCGATACCTGAGAATACTTCTGCTGCTCCACTAACAACGATTGAGTGCGAACATTAGCTTCATCTAGCTGAGCCTGGGCGCTACTCGCGAGGAAAGCGGCTCCGGCATAGCCAGCAATCACCACGAGAACCGCGAGAATCACGATTGCGATTGCGTTTCGCCTAGCGATTTTGCCCTTCGCCATTGCGCCAACTTCTGGCGGAAGTAGATTCGCCTTCGGTGGAGCACCGATTACGAGACCAGAACTACTTCTAGGGTTCTCGCGGCTCATGCTGCACCTCCCAAAGCCAGACCGAGGGCTATGTTCATTCCGAACTGCGATTGAGTGCCCCTGGCGGCATCCCTAGCAACATCGACGTTGGCGAAAGTGTCCATTAGCGCGACGGGAATTCGCGTCATCTCAGAGAGCGCATCCGCAAGACCGGAAAGCTGCGCTCCTCCGCCACTGAGGATGATGCCCGCGAAGGGCTCGTTTTGTCGGCTCGACGCAAAAAAGCCGAGAGTGTTCCGGAGACTGGTCAGGAAAGTTCCGGTTACTTCTCGAATGATCCCCACGGCCTGATTATTCTCTGCCGCGACCGCCGCCCCGCCGAGCCCGATGGTGCGCTTCAGGCTCTCCGCTTCGGATTCCGGAATGCCCATTCGCTCTGCCAGTGCGGTGGTCAGATCATTGCCGCCATTGCCGATGATGCGAACGAACTGTGGCACTCCGTTTGAAGTGACGATAACATTCGTGGTTTTCGCACCGATGTCGATGTGCGCGACATTCCCGACCAGCCGAGAAGGTGGAGTCAGTCTGGTAAGTGCGAACGGGATGAGGTCAACTGCAACCGGGGTCAGTCCTGCCAATTGCACTGCCTTCACATTGGCAAGCACCGGATCTTTGATCGCAGCAACCAGCAGGCCGTTTACCACCGGCCCTGCTTCGGCCATCGCTTCGGAGGCAGGGTAGAAGTCGAGGAGCGCATCCGCGACAGGCACCGGCAGCATTTCCTGCACATGAGTAGGCAGAGACTCGCGAATCTCCTGATAGTTGAGTTTCGGAACCGTGAGGTCGCGAACCAGCACTTTGGAGTTTCCGACTCCGAGAACTACTTCCTTGCTGCTGAATCTGGCGGCACTCCAGAGTTGCTTGAGTGCCGCGGATACTGTGTTGATTTCAATGACCTCGCCATTGCGGACTGCCCCCGAGGGGATGGGCATGGAGAAGTAGCGGACCACATTCGGCCTCTTGCCGCCGATACCGGAGACTTCGACACCCCGAAGGCTCGTATCGCCTATGTCGATTCCAACTAGCTGTGTGCTGGCCATCAATTCCCCTAACCAATTCCGACCAGTGCGAGATACCAACTTGAGATCTCACGTCCAAAGATAATCCCAACCCATGCGCCTAGAAGCATCCACGGGCCAAAAGGAATCCCCGACTTTCGAGTCGCCTTTCCGGTGAAAAGCAAGCCGATCGAGAACACCCCCCCAAGTAAGAATGCAGCAAAAGCGCCAACTATCAAAGCCCCCCATCCAAAGTAACCAAGGACTAACCCGATCACTCCTGCCAGTTTCACATCACCCAACCCCATTCCCGCTGGGTAGATCAAAGCGAGCAGCAGATAGAAGACAAACAAGATAGCTCCGCTAACCACTGCCCAAAGCAGTGCCCACCAGTCATCGGTACCAAAGCTCGCGAGGGCCAGCAGAACTAGCACTACAGCCATTGACGGCAGAACGATCTTGTTCGGGAGTTTTCTGGAATCCAGATCAATCAGAGCAAGGGCGATCGAGATCGCGAGGAAATAGAGCAGCGCAGGCAGGAGCCAGTAACCGCCCACCTTTGAAAATTGCCACCAGGCGAGCAAGAAAAACCCGAGCCCGACACCTAGTTCAACAAGCGGATAACGGAGCGAAATACGGTCTTTGCAGTCACGGCACTCTCCGCGGAGTGCCAGCCACGAGATTATTGGAACGTTGTCGTACCAGCGAATCGCATGGCCACACTTGGGGCAGGAACTCGGCGGCTTCGAAAGCGAAAGCCCCTGCGGAAGGCGCCAGATCAGGACGTTAAGAAACGACCCGACCGCAAGGCCAAGGATGCCGACGAGAATGGCGATCAGAACCGCGAACCCGCCGTCAAGTTCAGCGATAACTGCCGTCCGGGTTCATTGCGGTCTGAGTATCCATCCAGGTGGTCACTCCGTAAGTAGTTGTGTCGGGGTTCAGGAACTTCGGTGGAGCCGTGTACTTGAACCGTGGATCGTAGTTGTAGTCCTTGTTGTAGCCGTTGACAATTACACCGCCACTGGAGGTACCCACCGGGCCACGGAATTTCTGGGCGATCGCGCCTTTCACTGTCAGCGTGCCTCTGACCCCCGTGTATTTGTAGTTCTGCACCTGGAAGGTATGGGCAACGGAAAGAATCGCGGCGTCGATTTCGCGATTGCTGCCGCTAAGCAGCTTGGTTCCCGAGCTGTTCATAGGGTTCCAGACCCAGACCGCGTTGTTTCCGACGAGACCGAGGATGTCTGAGCTCGAATCCTTGTAAGTGATGTCTCCGACGACGTATACGTAGTTTTCAGCCGCAAGAGTGACTTTGCCATTCAAAGTGCCCTTCACGAACAGGTCTCCATTCCGGCACCCATACGCATCGCTCGAGACATACTCATTGCTGATCGGGTAGCCGAGATTGTTCCCCTTGGTTGGGCAATTCGGTCTGCCGGACTCCGAGCTCTTCCAGTAATTCGGATCGGTACTTACCGTCGGGACATTTTGTACGTAGACCATGTTCTTGTCCGGAACGGTAATTGTCGCTCCGGAGGAAGAATGAAGTGCAGTGATGGATCCGCAGTCTGAAGGCGTGGTTCCGCTGGTAGCCGGATCTCCAGCAATTTGGGTCTTCTTGGTCCATGGAGACTTGATAGTCATGGTTCCATTTGAGTTAAGGACGATCGAGGTCGGGCCGGTATATAGGCAACCAGGGTTGGGTACACCGTCCGTCGAGAGATCGGATCTGGTTTCCCGCTTCATCTTCGCATTGGTTGAAGGCATTCCAACTGTCGGGGAATATGCGATTCCACTAGCAAAGTTCGCGGTGCCGCAACCAGACGGGATCTCGTATAGTCGACCGCCACCTTTATTGAAGCTGTTGGATGTAGTTACGGCACCATTGAACGTTGATTCGCAAATCAGCAGAGTGTCGTTTGAGTGCAACGGCCCATTCACAACGTCATTCTTTCCGAACTGAATCCCGGTACAGTCTGATTCATCTCGACCGGCCCACTCATACTTGACACAAGAACTGCTCTCACCGCTGATTTGCGGATCCTGAATTTCATAGTCGGTGAAATACAGGAAGTCGATGAACCCCGTCTGGCGCAAGTCGGCGACAATGCTCCTGGTTACGCCGTTCACCAGGCCGGTTGAGCGCACTCGAATAACTCCCGTATTGAGGTAATCAGTCGTGTTGACCTCGTAGCGGAACTTTGCCTTGCCGCCGCTTCCGGCCACCGTCGCCCAGGTACCGTCGGTACCAATCCCGAACGCTTCATTTTCCTGCGTCCCTGTTGGCAGCGTCACACTGCTGCCATCGCTGAACTCGGCGTCAGGATTCCCGTATTGAACATAGAAGCTGTCATTGGACAACCGACTCTGATACTCGTCGATACCCGCATATGCGGCAGAAAGCGCCGCACCCCAAGCCTGATCTTGCCGGGCCTTCATGGTCCCGCTAATTGCCGCAGTCGCCGCAACAGTTGCAAGAATCAGAAGTACCATTCCGATGCCCATTACGACAATAATTGCGACCCCGCGCTCGGTGTCTCCCAAACGGGCTCGTAGTAGTTTCAACACCTCACTGCCCCGTCCTGTTAATGCCCAGATTCGGGATACCCACTATGCTCTCGAACTTCACCGGACTTCCGGCCGAAGCATCGTCAGACTTCAACTTGATTGAAATCTTTACGGCGGCAACTGATTGTCGCTGAGCCAGAGAAAGCCCGCTGGTAGGCACTGTTAGAGCCTCATTGTCTGAGTTTAGGTAGGTAAAGAGCTCGGCTTCCCCGGTCTCCGGTTCAACAAGGGCACCGGTTAGTATCTGCGTTGATGCTGGAGTGGTCTTGAATCCCCAGAAACCCTTGCTCAATTCATACGAGTCGTACCTTACCTCGATGAGGCGGCCTTGAGCGTCGATTGTGAAAGCGATCTTTACAGGCTGTGGGGAGGAAGCATCAACATCCAGATATGAAATCACGGTTAGGAGGTCGTCTTTGGCCACAACTAGTGCCGGGTCATCTATCGCCTGCCCGGAAACAGGATTGCTGGCCGCAAACCGAATAGCGCTCGCCAACTCGTTTAGCCCCAGCGATGCGGCTTTCGTGCTGGTATTGACAGAGTTTCCAATCCCCGCCGCGCGACCCGTATTGATGAATACACCGGTCGCGATCACCATAATGATCGAAAGGACGAGCATCGAGACAAGCAATTCTGTCAGGGTAAGACCCATTTCGTCTCTCGAAATCTTCGAGTCCGTTTCGACAAGTGCTGGATCGTTTTTTCTCATGGGATCACCGGTCGAGGGTCGAAAGTGACTACATCACCGGAAACATGAGCGGTCGTGTGGAAGTGCATGCTCGCGGTCGGGATCAATTGCGAGCTGGATCCGCCCGCATTTGATGCGGAATAGAACTTCCAGGAGCCGTATGGCACGGTGAAGTCCAGAGTCGAAGTACCCTCCCGGAACTGACCCAGATTATAGGTAATGGAAATTCCGCAACCCGGGTCCCCGCTACCTGGCGGCGGTGTTCCCTGAGACACGGCGAGCACATACCAATACGTCCCGCCTGAACGATTCGGAACGGTGAACCCGACCACTCCCATCCCCAGATTCGAAGTGTCGGCAGTATCCCCGGGCAAGGCTGCCACCGGCGCGGGCCTAATCCCATTGTCGTAATCCACGCCGTCGGTCGTACCCGCTAACCACTCCTGCGGGTCAACTGCCTTGCAGAAATTGGCAGGAGTTTCAGGATCGTTGTACATGCCTGCGAGCACCGTGTAGCCAGCGGGGAATGGGTAGCGGACGACGCTTCCAGGAGCGTCTTCGGCGATACTGGTCCCGTAGGTACTCAAGAAGCTCACGTCCAGATTGCTCGGGACCTGAACCGTGTAACCAGGGTAATTGGTCTGGTAATCAATTGGGAAGGTCGAGCCCAAATCCAGACTCAGCATCGCTGCGGAAGAAGCACTCTTCTCAACGCTTACCACGGCCGAGGGTGAGGCGTTTTGGTTTACGTCGACATAGCCAGACTTGGATACGGTTACGTCGTAATTGCCCGGCTGAACTTTCAGCGCATAGGTGCAACCTTCAGAGTCAGTGGCGTCTGGTTGTGCATCTAGCGAAGTGGCACCATTTGCCGGCGTGCTCGGCGTGACCTGGACCGAGACTCCTGAAACACCATTCCCACTGGAGTCAGTCACTGAAATGAGAACAGTTCCAAGATCCGGATCGTTAATCCGAACACCCGGGTCAATGAGGGTATCTGCGTGGACCGGGGGAAGCAGACTCGTCATGCCTACCCAGCCGACGGTAACATTCACTCGCTTGTACCGAAGGATGCCGCCACCGATTCCGCAGCGCTGGTCTACGTTCGGGTCGGACACCCACTTTGCGGTACGGGTGATGGTGAAAGTGGTCCCGTTGATTGTGGTGGTCGTGGTCTTTGATTGCAGATTGAACAAGTTGTCAATCGATCTTGCGAGGTCAATCTCCTGGGCGGCGAGATTCGCGGCCTGTTCACGGGCTGTTGAGTCCCGGGTCAAGTCGAGGGAGGCGACCATCGTGTAGGCGATTCCGGTTGCGATGATTGCGAAGACCAACATCGCCACGATGATTTCGATAATGCCGAATCCGGCATCACTAACGCGGGTAGCAAGTCGCCTTCGAATGAACTTCACTTGCCTTCCCCCCAAATCCCTTAGAAATATTGAACTACTGTCTGCTGAGCGGGTCAATAATTTCACTTAATGAACTAAAGTGGGGCGCACCCTCTTCGGGGCGCCCCACCCAGTGTTGAATTGAGCTATCCGAGTTAGCAGTCGCCGTCCACGACACCACCCGCATCGGTGACTTTGAAGTTCTTTGTGCTATCACTTGCCTTTGGCGCCTGAATACAGAAACTGGGCCAAGCGTAGGTTGCAGCGGCACCAGCGGTGAAGCTGGTTGTGAATTCACTCTTCGTGAAGCCATACTTGCCAAGCGTCGCTACGTCAAGCGTCGGAACTGCTGTCGCGGACGGAATATCAGTGCCGTATGCGATGACCGCGATCTTCGCGTTTGCGAGGTCCGTCTTGACCGCCGAGTCCTTGGAGCTGTTCTGAACACCGATGTAAATCGGGATCGCGATAGCAGCGAGGATTCCGATAATGATAACTACGACCAGGAGCTCGATGAGGGTGAAGCCCTCTTCGCGCTTGAGGCCGGCGCGCCGATCATTCAGCGCCTTGTTGGCTCGAAGCAACATTTCTATTCCTGTCTTTTGTAAAAGGTTAAGGACAGGGCCCCCAATCGACCCCCAGACCATATTCCCGCAAAACTGCCAATTCGCATAATCCCGCAAAGAGGGTACAAGCCGGTTCCACACACCCCCAAAACGGGGGACAAATGTACCGGATTCCGCTCTATTTGTTGAGCAAGGTGAAGATGTTGAAGATTGGCAGGTAAAGCGCCACGATCATTCCACCGACTACGAGCCCGAGAAAAGCAATCATGAGTGGCTCAATCGACGCGGTCAATTGCTCGGTCGCCGCGGAGACTTCGTCGTCGTAGAAATCCGCAATCTTTTCAAGCATTTGCTCCATCGCGCCAGCATCTTCGCCGACCGAAATCATCTGAGTCACCATCGAAGGGAAGACCGGCTTATTGGCAAGCGGCTCCGCAACTGTGCGTCCTTGCCGAACCGACTCGGCAACATCACGAAGCGCATCCTCAATTACCCAGTTTCCAGAGGTTTCTCCAACAATCTTGAGCGCCTGAAGGATCGGGACTCCGGCGGCCATCATCGCCGCGAAGTTTCGGCTGAATCTGGCAATCGCGATCTTCTTGAACAGGTTGCCGAATACCGGGATCTTTAGCTTCCAGGGGTCAACCGCCTTGCGAACCCGCTCAGTGTTCTTGTTCTTGTTCCACCAAATCGAGAAGACGACCACAATCACAGTCAGGAGCGGCAGCAACCACCACATGATACTGGATAGCCAAACTAGAACCATGGTTGGTAGAGGCAATTCCCCTCCAAACCCTTCGAACATCTTCTTGAAGATCGGGACTATGAAGACCAGCATCGCAACTACCGCAAGGATCGCCATGAAGAACACGATCACCGGGTAGGTCATGGCGGATTTGATCGTCTGGCGGAGCTTGACTTCATTCTCGAAGTTCTTGGCCACCGACAACAGCGCGTTATCCAGGAATCCACCGGTCTCACCCGCGCGAACGAGGCTGATCATGATCGGCGGGAACACTCGTGAGTGGGTTGCCAGAGCATCCGAGAGGGAGGATCCAGACTCAACCTCGCGACTAACTGACGCAAGGATTCTCTTGAGTTCCTTACTTGCAGTTTGCTCGGTGATGATCGTCAGTGAACGCAGCAAGGACAGCCCAGAAGTGATCATGGTTGACATCTGGCGAGTCATAACCGCGAGGTCCTTGAGCTTAACCCTATTTCCGATGGCCCCGAGATTGATCTCCATCTGGAGGCCGGTGCCACCGCTCGTCTCCTGAATCGAGGTCGGCGAGATGCCCATCATCTTGAGGCGATTGGTCACCGCGCTCTCGGTCGCGGCATCAATCCGTCCTTTGACGACCTTGCCTTCGGCATCCTTACCCTTGTAGGCGTAGGTTGCGGTGGCTGCCATTTCAGCGACCCTTTCGGGTGAAGCCTTCGCCGAACTCAGCGGCGGCGGCCGCCATTTGGCTCGCAATGTCGCCCATGCCGGGGTCGGAACGGTGAATGAGGTGCCTAAGGGCATCCAGATCGTGCGCCTTCTCGATGGCTGCTGCGTGAGTGATCTTTCCGCGGTCGACGAGTTCCGCCAAGTGCTGGTCCATCGTGAACATGCCGAGATCGCGGCCGGCCTGAAGGGCGGTCGGAATCTGGTAGGTCTTGCCTTCGCGAATCAGGTTCGAGATGGCCGGAGTCATGACCATGACCTCGGTCGCAACCACCCGACCCTTTCCGCTTGCCGACTTGATGAGCGTCTGACATACGACGCCCTGCAGAGTCGCCGCGAGTTGAACGCGAACCTGGTCCTGCTGATGCGGCGGGAACACGTCAATGACCCGGTCAACCGTCTGCGGAGCATCCTGAGTGTGCAGGGTCGCAAACACCAGGTGACCGGTCTCGGCTGCGGTCAGGGCGACCTGGATGGTCTCGAGGTCGCGGAGCTCACCGATCAGGATCACATCCGGGTCTTGCCGAAGAACGTGCTTGAGCGCAGAGTTGAAGCTCGTGGTGTCGCTGCCGACCTCGCGCTGGTTGATGAGCGAACGCTTATTGGCATGCATGAACTCGATCGGGTCCTCGACCGTAACGATGTGGTCGGTGCGGGTACGGTTCACGAGGTCGATCAGGGCCGCAAGAGTCGTCGACTTGCCGGAACCGGTAGGACCGGTGATGAGAACCAGCCCGCGGGCGAGAGTCGCAAAGCGCGCGACTGTGTCCGGCACTCCTAGCGCCTCAAGCGGCTTGATCTCGGTCGGGATGAGGCGGAACGCGCCGCCGATAGCGTCGCGCTGGCGGTAGTAGTTGACCCTGAATCTGGCATTCTCCGAGATCGCGAACCCGAAGTCGAGCTCAAGCTCCTTCTCAAAGCGCGAACGCTGCGACTCGGTAAGCAGACTGAGCAGCGCGTCGGAAACGCGCTTGCGTCCCCACACCTCTGCGCCCTCAACCGGAGTGAGCGAACCGTCGATCCTGAGCATGGGCGGAGCGTTCGAAGTCACGTGAAGGTCGGATGCGGTCAGCCGCACTACCTCCTGCAACGCGGCGATCAGGTCCGGATTCGCCTGGGCGTGCGGCGCGTACCCAGTCTCAACCTTGCCGGAAGGATCGATGTCGGTCAGCAACGTGTCCCTGAACGGTGGCGCCATTTGCGGAAGCCCGGTGGGCGGCGGGAAGTCGGCGACGGACGGAACAGGCTGTGCTCCTCCGGTTGGAGTTGCGGCAGATTGCGCAGGTGCTGCCGGCATCGCGGTCGCACCGGCAGGTGCCATAGGCGGAGGCATCATCGGCAGTGGTCCCGAAGTGGCCGGAGCTGGCGGTGGCGGCGCGACCTGAAGCGGAGTCTCGGCCGGAGCGGCAGGCATTGCCGCCGGGGCCGGAGCCGCGACTACCGGTACACCGGGCGCGGGCGCGCTTTCATAGCCTGCAGGGACGGCTGCGGGGGCGGGAGCAGGGGCAGGAGCGGCCTTTGCCCCGGAGACCTGCTTGCCAATTGGGAAGCCTTCACCATCTCCGAGAACCGGAATCTCGTGTACTTGCTTACTCATTAGGATCCCCCCAGAACCTATTCGGACTCAGGCAACAACCCTGAGTATTTCCTCAAGTGAAGTCAACCCCATTTGAACTTTGCGCCATCCGTCCGCTCGCAACGGTAACATCCCCTGCGATTGGGCGGTTCGAGAAATCTCGGCGGCTGCTGCGCGCTCAACCGCGAGTCTCTCGATCTCTTCGGTAACCGTCATTACTTCGTGAACTGCGATTCGACCACGATAACCGGTGCCAGAACAGGTCTGGCAGCCGACTGGCCGGAACAGAGTCGGAATCGGCTGAGTCGGCTCGAACCCGACGCGCATAGACATGAGTTCCGCCGATGAAGGCTGGTAGGCCTCCTTGCAGCGATCGCAAAGCCTGCGGGCAAGTCGCTGAGCCACAACGCAATCGAGGGCGGAGCCGACGAGGAACGGTTCGATCTCCATTTCGGTGAGTCGCGTAACGGCGCTCGGTGCGTCGTTGGTGTGCAAAGTTGAAAGAACAAGGTGGCCGGTGAGTGCGGCTTCAACTGCAATCTGCGCCGTCTCGTGGTCACGAATCTCACCAATGAGCACAACGTCGGGGTCAGATCGAAGGATGCTGCGCAAAGCACTCGCAAAGGTCAAGCCCGCCTTCGGGTTGACCTGCACCTGGTTGATCCCCGGCATGCGATATTCGACCGGGTCCTCAACTGTGATGACGTTGATCTCCGGCCTGGCGATTGCGTGCAGGGTCGTGTACAGAGTCGTCGACTTTCCAGAACCGGTCGGTCCGGTGACTAGGATCATGCCGTACGGCTTTGTGTACGAAGTCCGGAATGCTTCCAGGTTCTCATCGAGCATGGCAAGGTCGTTGATCGACATTGACGATTCTGCGTTGTCGAGAATACGCATAACGACCTTCTCGCCCCACACGGTGGGTAGCGTCGCAACACGAAGGTCGATCTTGCGGCCGCCGTGGCTAACCGACATTCGACCGTCCTGAGGCTTGCGCCGTTCTGCGATGTCAATGTCGCTCATGATTTTGAGCCGCGAGATAACGCCGTTTTGAATCGCCTTTGGAGCTTCCTGCATCTCGTGCAGCACGCCGTCAATGCGGTAGCGGACGTTGAAGTGACGCTCGGCCGGCTCGATGTGGATGTCGGAAGCGCGGTCCTGAATCGCCTGGCTGATCAGCAGATTGACGAATCGCACAATCGGCGCGTCATCCTGCTGGGGCTCGTTCTGGCCGGCAAGGGCGACCTCCGCGCCGGAACTCTCCTGCTCGAGCTCGGTGGTAAGGTCGCTCAACTCGCCGTCTGCGCGGTGGAAACGGTCGATCGCACTGAGCAGGTCGTTGCGCTCGGCAACAACCAGATGAATTTGCATTCTCGTCGCCGCTCGCACGTCGTCAATGGCGAAGACATTGCCCGGGTCTACCATGGCAAGGGTTAGGGAGTCCTCGTTCATGGCAATAGGCAATACTTCATGACGACGGCACAGTGACGCTGCAACCATCGAAACTGCAGTGCGATCGACCGGGTATTCAAGCAGCTCGACAAATGGGAGCCCCATTTGAGCTGCACGTGCGGACGCGACCTGAGCCTCGGTAAGAACGCCTTCCTCAACGAGTTTTCGGACGGACATTTCTTCTTCGCCCCAGCCGCCTGGCATGCTGTCGAGAGCCTCGATCGGCATGACCCCACGAAGGATCAGAATTTCGGTCAATGAAGCCACGGAACTCCCCCCTAAAGTTGTTCCAACCTCGGTGCCCCGACTCGGGTCGTCGGAAATTACAACACCGAAGGTTTAATCTAACCCCTCGGCGTGTCTTACCGCTACTCTCCCGAACTGGGGGTATACCCGAATTCCACCCTGTTAGGAATAGTTTCCCGGGGTGTAGTCGTCGCTCGTGAAGGTGTCGAAGTCCACGAAGGAGAGATCGCCCTCGCTGAAGCTCGAGTCATCCGTGAAGATCCGGTTCGGGTAGCGCTCTGCCTTCGCCTCTTCGGTCGCCTCAACTGAGACGTTCCGATAGAGCGGCAGACCGGTGCCAGCCGGAATGAGCTTTCCAATGATGACGTTCTCCTTGAGCCCGACTAGCGGGTCCGACTTTCCTTCCATTGCCGCCTGGGTGAGAACCCGGGTGGTTTCCTGGAATGAAGCAGCGGACAGCCACGACTCGGTTGCAAGCGAAGCCTTGGTGATTCCCATGACTTCCTGGCGAGCCGAGGCGGTCTTGCGACCTTCGGTCAGCGCGGCGCGGTTCAACTCGTTGTAGCGCGAGCGGTCGACGAGTTCTCCCGGAAGAAGTCCGGTGTCGCCGTGATCGACTACGGTCACCTTGCGCAGCATTTGGCGAACGATCACCTCGATGTGCTTGTCGTGGATCGGCACTCCCTGCGAGCGGTAGACGCCCTGAACCCCGCCGACCAGGTGCTCCTGAACCGCCCGCATTCCGCGGACCCTCAGGACCTCCTTCGGGTCGACGGCTCCGACGTGCAACTGCTCGCCGAGTTCGACGTGCTGGCCGTCCTCGACCAGCAGAGTCGCGCGCTTGAGCACGGGGTAGGCAACCTCGTCATCTCCGTTGTCCGGAATCAGGATCACCTTGCGGCCGCGGTCAGACTCTTCGATCCGAATCTTTCCGGCTGCCTCAGCGATCGGGCTCGCGCCCTTGGGAGAGCGCGCTTCGAACAACTCGGTGACACGCGGCAGACCCTGGGTGATGTCATCAGCGGATGCGACTCCACCGGTGTGGAAGGTGCGCATCGTGAGCTGCGTTCCGGGCTCGCCGATCGACTGGGCGGCGATGATTCCTACCGCCTCTCCGATGTCGACGAGCTTTCCGGTGGCCAGCGAGCGTCCGTAGCAGGCGGCGCAAACTCCGACAGCAGACTCACAGGTCAGAACCGAACGCACCTTGACCTTGGTGATTCCGGCATCGATGAGCTTGTCGATCATGACGTCTCCAACGTCCTCACCGGCAGAAGCCACAACCTTGCCCTTGGCGTCCGCTGCGTCCTCTGCAAGGTTGCGAGCAAACACCGAGTTCTCGATGTTCGGGTCGCGAACCAGAACGCCTTCGGCATTCGGTGTTGCAACTCCGAGTTCTAGGCCCTTGGTAGTGCCGCAGTCGTCCTCGCGGATGATGACATCCTGAGAGACATCGACCAGGCGGCGAGTCAGGTAACCGGAGTCTGCCGTGCGAAGCGCGGTGTCTGCGATTCCCTTTCTCGCTCCGTGGGTCGCGATGAAGTACTCGGCAACCGAGAGTCCCTCGCGATAGCTCGAGATGATCGGGCGCGGGATAATCTCGCCCTTCGGGTTCGACACGAGACCGCGCATACCGGCGATCTGGCGCACCTGCATCCAGTTGCCTCGAGCACCTGAAGTGACCATTCGGAAGATGTTGTTGTCGGCAGGGAAGTTGTCTTCCATGGCCTTTGCAACCTCAGCGGTAGCCTTGTTCCAGATCTCGATTAGCTCCTGACGACGCTCAGCGTCGGTCGTGAGGCCCTTCTCGAACTGGCTCTGAACCTTCGAAGCCTGCTTCTCGTAGCCTTCGATGATCTGGCGCTTGTTCGACGGAGTGAGCACGTCGGAAAGAGCGACCGTGACCCCGGAGCGAGTTGCCCAGTGGAATCCGGCGTCCTTGATCCGGTCGAGAGTCGCCGCGACATCCACCTTCTGGTAGCGCTCGGCGAGGTCGTTGACGATTACCGAGAGCTTGCCCTTGTCAGCTACTGCCTCGACGTATGGGTAGTCATCCGGAAGCGCCTCGTTGAACAGGGCACGACCGAGAGTCGTCTCGACTAGTACCGGTCCACTTTCGTAGCCCTCGGGAGCCTTGCCCTCTTCGAACACGACGTCGTTCATGCGGATCCTGACCCTGGCATTCAGGTGCAGGCTGCCCTGATCCTTCGCGAGTATCGCCTCGGCGACACTCGAGAACGCGCGACCCTCGCCGACCACGCCCTCCTTGACTGAAGTCAGGTGGTGCAGTCCGATGATCATGTCTTGAGTCGGCAGGGTAACCGGCCGGCCATCGGAGGGCTTGAGGATGTTGTTGGAAGCGAGCATGAGAACCCGCGCCTCGGCCTGCGCCTCCACCGAAAGCGGCAGGTGAACAGCCATCTGGTCGCCGTCGAAGTCGGCGTTGAAGGCCGCGCAAACCAGCGGGTGAAGCTGGATCGCCTTGCCTTCAACGAGCTGCGGCTCGAAGGCCTGGATTCCGAGGCGGTGCAGGGTTGGAGCGCGGTTTAGCAGAACTGGGCGCTCGCGGATGATGTCTTCGAGGACATCCCAAACCTGCGGGCGGCTGCGCTCGACCATGCGCTTTGCGCTCTTGATGTTCTGAGCGTGACCGAGGTCGATTAGCTTCTTGATCACGAACGGCTTGAACAGCTCGAGCGCCATTTGCTTCGGCAGACCACACTGGTGCAGCTTGAGCTGCGGGCCGACGACGATGACCGAGCGGCCGGAGTAGTCCACGCGCTTGCCGAGCAGGTTCTGACGGAATCGGCCCTGCTTGCCCTTGAGCATGTCGGAGAGCGACTTGAGCGCGCGGTTTCCGGTACCGGTGACCGGGCGGCCGCGGCGGCCGTTGTCGAACAGGGCGTCGACAGCCTCCTGAAGCATGCGCTTCTCGTTGTTGACGATGATCTCCGGAGCGCCGAGGTCGAGCAGGCGGCGCAGGCGGTTGTTGCGGTTGATCACGCGGCGGTAGAGGTCGTTGAGGTCGCTGGTTGCAAACCGGCCGCCGTCGAGCTGAACCATCGGGCGAAGCTCCGGCGGAATCACCGGAACCACCTCGAGCACCATGGCGTCGGGGGAATTGCCGGTCTGCAGGAAGGAGTTGACTACCCGCAGGCGCTTGATCGCGCGGATCTTCTTCTGGCCCTTGCCGGTGGCGATCTCGTCGTGCAGGCTGTCCGACTCCGCCTGGAGGTCGAAGGCCTGAAGCCTGCGCTGGATCGCCTCTGCACCCATATAGGCCTCGAAGTAGGTGCTGTAGCGGTCCTGCAACTCGTGGAATACGGCATCCTCAGCCTTCAGGTCGCCGACCTTGAGGTTGCGGAAGTCTTCCCAGACCTGCTGGAGCTGCTTGATCTGGTCGTCGTAGCCCTTGCGGATCTGGCCCAGTTCCTTCTCGGCGGAGTCCTTTACCCTGCGCTTCTGGTCGGACTTGGCCCCCTCGGCTTCGAGAGCCGCAGTCTCCTCTTCCAGGCGCTGCATGCGCTCGGCGATGCGGGCATCCCGCTCGCTCTCAAGAGTGCGGATCTCGAGGTTCATCTCGTTCTCGAGACCGGGCAGGTCGTCGTGACGGCCCTCCTCGTCGACCGAAATGACCATGTAGGCGGCGAAGTAGATGACCTTCTCGAGGTCCTTCGGAGCCATGTCAAGCAGGTAGCCCAGGCGGCTCGGAACTCCCTTGAAGTACCAGATGTGGGTGACCGGAGCTGCGAGCTCAATGTGGCCCATCCGCTCGCGGCGGACAGAGGACTTGGTGACCTCTACTCCACAGCGCTCGCAGACGATTCCCTTGAAGCGCACGCGCTTGTACTTGCCGCAGGAGCACTCCCAGTCGCGGCTCGGTCCGAAGATCTGCTCTCCGAAAAGGCCGTCCCGCTCCGGCTTGAGGGTGCGGTAGTTGATCGTCTCCGGCTTCTTGACCTCACCGTGCGACCAGCGGCGAATGTCATCCGCGGTTGCAAGTCCGATTCGAAGCTCATCAAAAGTTGTGGCGTCGAGCAATTTCTCTCCTAGTGCCTTGTTGCCGTTGAATTCTCTGTCGCCCCGGTTCAGATCTCGTCAATCGACGAGTTCTCGAACCGAGCGGAAATGTTGATGCCGAGCTCTTCGGCAGCGCGGAATACCTCATCATCGGTGTCCTTGAGGCTCACAGTCTGGCCATCTGCCGAGAGCACCTCGACGTTCAGACAGAGCGACTGCATTTCCTTCATGAGCACCTTGAACGATTCGGGGATGCCGGGCTCCTGGATGTTCTCGCCCTTGACGATCGCCTCGTAGACCTTGACTCGGCCGAGGATGTCGTCGGACTTGATCGTGAGCAACTCCTGGAGCGCGTAAGCGGCTCCATAGGCTTCGAGCGCCCAGACTTCCATCTCGCCGAATCGCTGACCGCCGAACTGCGCCTTTCCACCGAGCGGCTGCTGGGTGATCATCGAGTACGGTCCGGTCGAGCGAGCGTGGATCTTGTCGTCGACCAGGTGGTGCAGCTTGAGGATGTACATGTAGCCGACTGAGACCGGGTCGGGGAACGGCTCCCCGCTGCGGCCATCGAAGAGCCTCGTCTTTCCAGTGCCGCCGATGAGGTGGTTGCCGTCGCGAGTCGGGTTGGTCGACTCGAGAAGGCCGATGATTTCCTCTTCGCTGGCTCCGTCGAAGACCGGGGTGGCGAGCTTGGTGCCGGGAGCAACAGAGTGCGCGCCTTCCGGAAGGCTCGCGGCCCACTTCGGGTTGCCCTTTATTTCCCAGCCCTGCTTCGCAGCCCAGCCTAGGTGAGTTTCGAGCACCTGGCCGAAGTTCATGCGGCCCGGGATTCCAAGCGGGTTCAGGATCACATCGACCGGAGTCCCGTCCTCAAGGAACGGCATGTCTTCGACCGGGAGGATCTTGGAGATCACGCCCTTGTTTCCGTGACGACCGGCGAGCTTGTCGCCTTCTGTGATCTTGCGCTTCTGGGCGATGAAGACGACAACGCGCTGGTTCACTCCGGAGCCGAGTTCGTCATCCCCTTCTTCGTTGTCGAAGACCTTGACGCCGATGACGGTTCCCTCTTCACCGTGCGGGACCTTGAGGCTAGTGTCTCGAACCTCGCGGCTCTTCTCGTTGAAGATCGCGCGAAGCAGGCGCTCCTCTGCCGAAAGCTCGGTCTCGCCCTTAGGGGTGACCTTTCCGACGAGAATGTCGCCCGGGCGAACCTCGGCGCCGATTCGGATGATTCCGCGCTCGTCGAGGTCGGCGAGCAGTTCGGGGCTCACGTTCGGCAGGTCGCGGGTGATCTCTTCCTTGCCGAGCTTGGTGTCGCGGGCGTCAACTTCGTACTCCTCAATGTGAATCGAGGAGAGCACATCGTCCTTGACCAGGTTCTGGCTCAGGATGATCGCGTCTTCGAAGTTGTGACCTTCCCACGGCATGAACGCGACCAGCAGGTTCTTGCCGAGGGCGAGCTCGCCGTTGTCGGTCGCGGGGCCGTCGGCGATCACTTCGCCGACTTCCACCCGGTCGCCGACGTTGACGATCACGCGGTTGTTGTAGCTCGTGCCCTGGTTGGAGCGATCGAACTTGCGCAGGTAGTAGTCCTGGGTTCCGCCCTCGTCGAGCATTACCGTGACGACGTCGGCCGAAACTTCGGAAACCACGCCGGCCTTGTCTGCGGTGACCACGTCACCGGCATCGACCGCTGCGTAGCCTTCCATTCCGGTTCCTACAAGCGGTGACTCGCTAAGCAGCAGCGGCACGGCCTGACGCTGCATGTTCGCGCCCATGAGTGCGCGGTTCGCATCGTCGTGCTCGAGGAAGGGGATGAGGGATGTCGCAACCGAGACCATCTGGCGGGGAGAGACATCCATGTAGCCGATTTCCTCAACCGGGAACAGGTCGACCTCGCCGCCCTTGGAGCGGGCGAGCACCCGGTCTTCGGCGAAGTGGCCGTCTGCGGTGAGCGGAGCGTTGGCCTGTGCGACCACGAACTCGTCTTCCTCACTGGCGGTTAGGTAGTCGATCGTGTCGGTGACCTTGCCCTTGTTGACCCTGCGGTACGGGGTCTCGATGAAGCCGAAGGAGTTGATTCGCGCGAACGATGCGAGCGAACCGATAAGGCCGATGTTCGGCCCTTCAGGGGATTCGATCGGGCACATGCGGCCGTAGTGGCTCGGGTGCACGTCGCGCACCTCGACGCCCGCGCGTTCGCGGCTGAGTCCACCCGGGCCAAGCGCGTTCAGCCTGCGCTTGTGGGTGAGCCCGGCGAGCGGGTTGTTCTGGTCCATGAACTGCGAGAGCTGGCTGGTTCCGAAGAACTCCTTGATCGCCGCCACCACCGGGCGAACGTTGATCAGGGTCTGCGGGGTGATCGCCTCGATGTCCTGAGTGGTCATGCGCTCGCGAACCACGCGCTCCATGCGGGAAAGCCCGGTGCGCACCTGGTTCTGGATGAGCTCGCCGACCGAGCGGATGCGGCGGTTGCCGAAGTGGTCGATATCGTCGACGTCGAGTCGAATGTCGACCTTCTTGCCTCCGCGAGTTCCGGCGATCGTCGTCTGGCCCTCGTGCAGAGCAACGAGGTACTTGATGGTCGCGAGGATGTCCTCCTGGGTCAGCACCGAAGTGGAGATCGGAGCCTCAAGACCGAGCTTGCGGTTGATCTTGTAGCGACCGACCTTGGCGAGATCGTAGCGCTTCGGGTTGAAGTAGAAGTTGTCGAGCAGCGCACGGGCGGCTTCTGCTGCAACCTGCTCGCCCGGGCGAAGCTTGCGGTAGATGTCCTTGAGGGCGTCTTCCTTGGTCAGGATCGCATCCTTCTCAAGGGTCGCCTCGATCGACGCGTAGCCTTTGAAGGTCTCGAGGATCTCCTCGCTCGTCATTCCGAGGGCCTTGAGGAACACTGTTACCGACTGCTTGCGCTTGCGGTCGATTCGAACGCCGACCTGGTCGCGGCGGTCGATTTCGAACTCGAGCCAGGCGCCGCGGCTCGGGATGATGCGGGCGGAGTAGATGTCCTTGTCGGAAGCCTTCTCCGCGGCCTTGTCGAAGTAGACACCCGGTGAGCGCACGAGCTGCGACACGACGACGCGCTCCGTGCCGTTGATCACGAAGGTGCCCTTCGGGGTCATGAGCGGGAAGTCGCCCATGAACACGGTCTGGGTCTTGATCTCACCGGTCTGGTGGTTCATGAACTCGGCCTCGACGTAGAGCGGAGCGGAGTAGGTCTTGCCCTTCTCCTTGCACTCGTCGATCGAGTACTTGCGCTCTTCGAGGAACGGATTGGTGAAGGAGAGCTGCATGGTCTCGCCAAGGTCCTCGATAGGCGAGATCTCTTCGAAGATCTCCTCGAGGCCGCTGTTGGCAGGCAGGTCCTGACGGCCGGCTGCCTTGGCTTCGGCGGCCCGCTCGGTCCACTGGTCGCTGCCGACCAGCCAGTCGAAGCTCTCAGTCTGAAGGGAGAGAAGATCCGGGACAGTCAGAGTGTCGGTGATCTTCGCGAAGGACAGCCGCTGAGCCGAGCGGCCATTCTTTGGGTTTTTCCTGGATGAATTGGTGTTGGATGCGTTGCGCGCAGCAGCCAAGGAAGTTACCTCCGGTGCCATCGATCTATGGCAGTTTGCGTTGGGTGGTGGACTTTTCCGCTATCCAGAAACTCAAAGGGTCACGCGCGAAATTGTTAGTTTCGGGCATGCGCAGCCGACCGCAATATGAAGGCACAGATTATCTGGAAGCGCAAAGAACAACTATAGGACGATTTCGCGACTTTGTCCAGAAGTTTCTTGACCGGGATTCGGTTCTGGGGTATAAGCCTAGCCGGTCGCCCTGTTTGCGTTTTTGAAGGCCATGGCGGCGAGCGCCTCCCAGATGAGCCCGTGTGCGTTGTTGATCGTCAGATCGGCGTGATCGTAGGCCGGCGCAACCTCCATGACATCCATCGCAACTACCGGGGTGTCGAGCACGATCTGGCGGACGATTCGCAGCAGATCGATCGGCGCGAAGCCGCCGGGCGCGGGGGTGCCGGTTGCCGGCGCAAAACCCGGGTCCAGTACATCTATATCTATAGAGAGGTAGATGACTTCCGGACCGTCGAGGGCTTCTGCGATCACATCTTTCATGACGGCCTTCGCTCCGCGCTCCCAGATTTCCTGCATCGGATGATGCCTAAGGCCGTTCTCCCGCATCCACTTCTGGTCTTCCTCGCCCGGCCAGTAGCCGCGAAGCCCGACCTGAATGAAGTTCTTGCCGGGGATCGCACCGGACTCGATGAGCCTGCGCATGGGAGAGCCGTGGCTCGCGAGGTTTCCGTCGATGTGCTCAGCGGTGTCGGCGTGGGCGTCGAAGTGGATCATTCCGACTTTTCCGAAGCCGTGATGCTCTGCGACCGCGGTCGCTGCCGGCCAGGTGATCGAGTGATCGCCGCCGAGAATAATAGGAACGATTCCGCGACTTGCGACTTCCCAGACTCGATCGTGGATGGCCTTCTTCGACGGTTCCCACATGCCGTGGCTCATGATCGCGTCGCCGTAGTCGATCACCTCGAGGTGGTCGAACATTTCAACCTTGAGATCGAGGTGGTAGGTGCCGGGGTCGTAGGCGTCGGCTCGCATTGCGCGCGGTCCGAAGCGGGCACCGGGCCGGTTGGTCGTGTTGTCGTCCCAGGGTGCGCCGACTATTGCGACATCGGGCTGCCACTCGTCGAGCTGCTCCGGTTCGGTCAGGAGCGGACGCATGCCGAAAGTGGCCGGCCCCTGAAAGGATGAGGCCTCAAGCTGGGCGCGCATTCCGGGCGGGAGGTCGCGCTTTGGTGCGTTGGTCATGCCTTCGAGATTACTCGCGAGCGGTGGGGTGGGACCGGTGGTTCTTCAGGCCGGTTCTGGGAAGTTTCGACTCAGGCTAGTCGCGGTCGATGCCGAACTCGCGGCGCATTAGTGCCTGTACATCCCGATCGAGCCCGTCAAGCCGAGTGTTCATGCTTTCAAACCTGGTGTTTATGCCGTCAAACTTCGCGTTCATCTCGTTTCGCAGCCCGCCGATCTCCGCCCGGACTACTCGAACGAACAGAGTGGACACGATCGTAAGCATGCCGAAGAAAGCGGCCGCGAAGACTCCGATCAGGGTCCACACTTGCGGTTCGGTCACGCTCAGCACCTCTCTATTGTCGCGCAGGCGAGTCAACAATGAGAACCATCGATGCACAGGTTTCGAGTCGGCTTCGAATCTGTGGACGAATCCGCCTCGCCATGCTGTGTGCAGGAGCCCGGTAAAGACTTCCGGTGCGAAACACCCGGTGCGCCATCGGGCGACTTGTGCCAGTGTCGGTTTATGCAGCAGTACCCAACTGTCGTGCTCGGGCTCAGCGGCCACCGCGCGGTGATCGAACCCGACCGCTGGGTACCCGGTGCTTTCACTCTCGTGGTTGATGGAACTCCGCAATCGCACGTCAACCTCGTCGACCCGACCGAACTGTTTTTCGAATACATCCGGCGAATGGGCTGCGCGATCAATCTGGTCGCATCCCCCGGCGCGCCCATCTCCGTGCTGCACCTGGGAGCCGGCGCGCTCACCCTTCCGCGTTATATCGAGTCGACCAGACCCGGCTCGACCCAGATCGTGGTGGAGCTTGAGCGGGACCTCGTCGAGTTCGTGCGCAGGGAGCTGCCGTGGACTGAGGGGCTCGCGGACATCCGGATCAACGATGCCCGGCAGGCGATCACCGAGTTGGCAGCAGAGGGCAGCAAGTTCGACCTCGTGATCGTGGATGTCTACTCCGGTTCCCGAATCCCAGCGCACGTCACGAGCACCCCGTTCTACAATCTCGTCGCGGGGCTGTTGAATCCCGGAGGCGCCGTGCTCGTGAACGCCTCGGATGGCCCGCCTCTCAACTTCGCCCGCAGCCAGGCCGCGACGATGCGCGGCGTCTTCGCCGACCTGATCGTCACCGGTGAGGAGGGAGTGATCCTCGGCCGCCGCTACGGAAACATCGTGCTCATCGCCTCGCCCCGCGACTTCGACGGCGAGTGGGTTTCGCGGCTGAACGCGACCGGCCCGCACCCCGCGAAAGTGCTCACCGGCGCGGAACTGGAAACCTGGATCGCAGACGCGACACCGGTGAGCGACGAGTCGGCTGTGCCATCACCGCCGCCAACTCCGAATTTGTTTAGATTCCGTTGAAAGCCCCAACCTGCGAAACTTGAAAAGGTGAAGTCGCGATTGGTGGCGGGACTGGCGATGCTGACGGTGCTCGCCCTTGCCGGATGCGCGGGAGGTGAGCCGGGCATCCCCAGTTCGAGCCCGAGTGCGAGTGCGACGCCGCAGCCTTCGGCCACTACCGAGCCAGCCGCGCCGGAGCCGCAGGGGGTCACACCGGTCGGCACCCCGACATCCGTCCTGACCGGACTCTCGGCACCATGGTCGGTGGTTCGACTCGATTCGGGAACCATTCTGATTAGTCTTCGCGATGCCGGACAGGTGATCGAATACTCGAACGGAGTCTCGAGGATCGTCGCCAAGATCACCGGCTCGGTGCACAGCGGCGAAGGCGGACTGCTGGGCCTTGCAACCCTGGAAGACGCGGGCGGCCTCTGGCTTTATGCCTACTACACCTCGGCTAGTGACAACCGAATCGTGCGGGCGCGACTGCTCGGCGGACCTGGCAGTTACAGACTCGGGCAAGAGCAGAACGTGCTCACCGGGCTTGCAAAGGCCGGAAATCACAATGGCGGCCGGATCGCATTCGGGCCAGACGGCAAGCTCTATGCGACGGTCGGCGACGCGGGCGAGCCGGACCGATCGCAATCGATGGATTCGCTCAATGGCAAGATTCTGCGGATGAACCCGGACGGGTCGGTTCCAAGCGATAACCCCTTCCCCGGTTCGCTCATCTACACGCTCGGCCATCGCAACCCGCAGGGGCTCGCGTGGGATTCAAGCGGACAGCTTTGGGCATCCGAATTCGGGCAGAACACCTGGGACGAGTTCAATCGAATCGTGGCCGGGAGCAACTACGGCTGGCCGACTGTCGAGGGCAAGGGCGGCAAGGCGGGCTTCGTCGATCCGGTGCTGCAGTGGAGCACTGACGTGGCAAGCCCGAGCGGCCTGGTCTGGATCGACGGCACGTTCTTCATGGCCGCCCTCGGCGGCAGGCGGCTCTGGGTGATCCAGTCCGACCCGATCTCGGCGACTGAGTGGTTCGCAGGCGAATATGGCAGGCTGCGGGATGCCGTTGCCGGTCCCGATGGCACGCTCTGGCTGCTGACCAACAACACCGACGGCCGCGGCTCGCCCAAGGCGGGAGACGACCGGCTGCTGCAGGTGCGGCTCGAACCGCTGCGGGAAGGCTGAGTCGGTGCCGGGGCCCGCTCGGTCTGGAGGGCTGAGTCGGTACTGGAAAGCGGCACCGCGGCGGGCTCGCTAAGCGGGTTTGACGGCGGCCGGCGTTATGGTCGATTCGTGGCTGAACTTGATCGGGTGCGGGTGTGGGCGGATGCCCTCATCAGACTGCACTTGGCTGGCGGCGGCTGGACCTTTCGCTTCGACAATGCCAAAACCCGAGCCGGCCAGTGCAACCACTCGAAGCGGGAAATCACGGTTTCGAAGTATCTTGCCGCGAGATTCGACGACGATGAGATCCACCAGATCCTGCTGCACGAGGTGGCGCACGCAATCGCCGGTCCGCGGGCAGCGCACGGGCGAAAGTGGCTGGCGACCGCGCGGGAACTCGGCTACGTCGGAAAGCGCACCCACGACGGACCCGTAGCCGAGGAGTTCGCGAACTGGATCGGAACCTGCCCTGCCGGCCACACGATAGTGAGGTTCCGCAAACCAAAGCGAGCCGTGTCGTGCGGAAAGTGCGCCCGCGGCTTCAGCCGGGCACACCTGATTACCTGGACAGCACTGCCTAAAGGCACATCACGCGCGCAGGCGCAACCTCAGTTGCTGCCGCATTCGGGGGTGTAGCCGCCGACCTCAGTGCCAGCCGCTCTGCCTCAGCCGACGACGCTGACTTCCTTCCAGAATGCGACGTAGTTGCTGTAGTCCTTGCCGACCTTATCGAAAGAGCTCGGCATCGGCTGCGGGTAGCCCCACGCCCGATCGGCGAGGGTATCGGTCCCGTCGGAGACGTTGAAGTACTGGCATTCGCCTTTCCACGGGCAGGTGTAGGGAGTCGGAGACTTGGAGAGCAGATCTTCGCGCACCGCGGCGGGCGGAAAGTACCAATTACCTTCGATCCTGATCAGGTCTTCTTCCGGAGCTTCGGCAATGACAGTTCCGTTGAGCACAGCTTTCATGATTCCTCCTCGCTTTTTGGAACCGGCCGCGACCCTCGACTATTCCCGTTCCAGAACTACCTCGCCGCTCGAGTCGATCCGACTCGCGCTCTCGAGCTCTGCCGCCCTCCCGGATTCAGAAAGCGCCCGGCCCTCGACCGAGGCACTCAGAATATGGCCAATTGAAGACTTGAGTCCCTGGAACGCCACGCAGGCGGCCGCGGCTTCGGGCGAGCTGTAGTCGATCCCGAGCCCTGCGAGCGCATCTATTACGGCTCCCGCAGCGAGAAAGTCGCCGACGGCGGTTCCGGTTTGGAGATCTGAATCCACGAGGACTGCGACCACGAACCGGCCCTGCTTCTCGGTCTGTTTCTCAAGCACCAGCTTTGCCACCGCGCTGCGGTTCCTGAGGCTACTGCGAATAACTGGCGCAGAGCCGCCGATTTGCCCGGCCGCCGACTCGAAGGCGCTTGCGCGAATCAGCAGATCGAGGTCACCGGCTTCAACAAGAGTCGAATCGGCCACGCTGCCAAAGCGCACCTGATATTGACCCTGCTTGACGGCATCCACAATTCGAGGTTACCCACCGCGGCAAAGCCTAGAGTCGCTGCCGGTAACGCAACTTAACTTTCCGCTAATGCGGAGCAAAATCCCCTTCCTAAGGCAGTCGGCCGACGGATGCCAGAGCGGCTCGAACGATCGCCCCGCGGCCGCCTTCCATCTCCAGTCCCACTTCAGGATTCGCCGCCTGCTCCGGCGTCAGCCAGGTCACCTCGAGAGCGTCCTGCCTCGGTTCGCAGGTACCGGTCACCGGGACCACGAAGACGAGCGAAACCGCGTGCTGGCGCTCATCGAAATACGGGCCGATCCCCGGCATTGGAAAGTACTCGGCGACGGTGAACGGCACGGGGCTGGCCGGCAATTGCGGGAAGGCCATCGGGCCGAGGTCTTTCTCAAGGTGGCGGAACAGCGCCTCGCGCAGGGTCTCGCCGTACATGACCCTGCCGGAGACGAGAGTGCGAACGATCTCGCCCTCTGCGCTGGCCCGAAGCAGCAGCCCTACTTCGGTTACCTGGCTAAGCCCGTCGATTCGCACCGGAACAGCTTCGACATAGAGCAGCGGCAGCCGTCTGCGGATCGAAGCTAGCTCTTCGTCAGAGAGCCAGCCGGCGTGCGGATCGGGCGTTCCTACCGAGCTCATGCTCCCATTCTGGCCGAGCGGAGGCCGCCAGGTGCGAGGATTGACCGGAAAGGTGGAGAACTCTTGAAGATAGACACCGAAGCGATTCTCTGGTCGGCCCCGGAGCGAGAGCGCGCAAATCGCCCGCTCCTGGTGCTCATGCACGGTTACGGCTCCCACGAAGGCGATCTGTTTTCGCTTGCGCGGTACCTGCCTCTTGAGCCGGTGGTCGCATCCGTTCGCGCGCCGATCGACTTGGGCGGCGGCTGGGCCTGGTTCCCGCCTGCCGGCCACACGGATGCGAGCGTTCGGCTGGCCGAAATAGACGAGTCGACGGATGCCCTGCTCGCCTGGCTGGACACCCTCAACTCCAGAAGCGTCGGCCTGCTCGGCTTCTCACAGGGCGGCGCGATGTCGCTCGAGTTAATGCGGGCCGCTCCCGGCCGCTTTGACTACGCGGTGCAGTTGAGCGGGTTCACGGTGCCGACCGAACAGCCGGGCGATGCCAAGCTGGCCCAACTCAAGCCGCCGGTATTCTGGGGCAGGGGAACTGCGGACGAGGTCATTCCGGATTCGCTCGTGAACCATACGATCGACTGGCTGCCGGAGCATTCGTCGCTGACTGAGCGGATCTACGAAGGCGTCGCACACTCGGTCACGACGGAGGAAATTGCGGATGTTCACGAATTCATTGCCAGGCAGTATTGAGTTCCGAAGGATACTAACTGGATCAATCCGATGAAGAAGCTCCTGTTAATACCTGTCGCCATTTGCATAATTGGCCTACTCGTCTATTTCTATTCACAGCAACCCGCCACCTCTACCACTGAAGTCGGGGACGACAGTGGCACGACGCAGCCTGAGGCGAGCTCTCAGCCAACTGCGCCGTCGACTCTTAGGCCACTACAACCAAAGCCGATCGAACCCGGCACGGAAGTTGATCCGATTCCCCGACCAGCCAACGCGGAACAGGCGACAGTGGCTTACGTTCACGATGGAGACACTCTCTATCTGCAGCCGCCCGGAACCAGCAGCAGAGCAGATGAACTTACAGTGAGGCTAATCGGACTGGACACTCCCGAAATCAATCCGACGGTTGAGTGTTTCGGGCTCGAAGCGAGGGACTATCTTCGATCCGTACTCCCCGTCGGCTCTACCGTCTGGTACACCTACGATGAGGGCCATTTCGACAAGTACGATCGCAATCTCATGTATTTGTGGACAGCTTCAGGCGAGTTCGTCAATCTGGATCTCGTGGAAGAGGGCTACGCAACCGCCCTGCGCATAGCTCCCAATGACTACTACTGGCCCCAATTGCGCGAAGCGGAGAAACTTGCCCAGCAAAGTAATAGGGGGATGTGGGGCAAGTGTTAGTGTGGCCGGGAACGTTCACCCCTCCGATTCGGCGCTGGTATTGAAAGGGTTGAGTTGAACTACATCACTTCAAGCCTGCTACGCGAGCGCGGCTTTGTGATCCTCGATCGGCATGATCAGTCAAAGGATCCGAAGGAATGGCTGGACCTTGAATATGTGAACTGGAAGTCATCCGGCGACACCCGCTTTGCGCCGCTCGCTTCAGCGACAGGAGCAATTGAGGTGGACGGATTCTGGAGCCACGAACCACCGCGCGCCGACAAGGACGGAGTGTGGATTCAATCTCAGGTCGAGAAAGCGCCGGTGCTGGCAGCGCGGGCGAAGGAACCCGGTGCGAACGTCGGTCGCTGCAGGGTAATCGAATTGCAGCCGAACACTTACGCGGACGCTATCTACAACCTCCATCAGGATGACAATAACCGGCTAAATCCGCAGGGCACCGGCTGGGTAGTTCGCGGCTACTACAACCTCACCGACGACCCTGACTCGTTCCTGCTGCTCCGCGAGGACCGATACGACCCTGCAACTGAATTGCGCATTCCCCTTCCCGCGGGGATGCAGGTAATAGTTGACACTCAGCGCTTCTGGCACGCCACCTGGCACTCGGGAATCGAGCCACGCTACAGCCTCATCACGTCCTGGGAGAGCGGTCCCGAGCTTGACAGTTACATTGCCAGGTACAACGGCAGCACAGATTTCAAGAACACAGAGCTGGATGCCGAGATGGTTTCCGCCGCGCAGGACCGGGTGCAGCGCAAGCTCGCAGAGCGCGCCGAAGCGATTGCAAACAAATCCACCAATCACTAGCTCGCACTCGATGAACCGCCGGTTTCCACCGTTTGGATTACAAGAAAGCCACGGCGCAAACTTTTGCTATTCACCGCGGTCTCCTACTGCTAATGTTTCTCCAAGCTTATTTAGCCCCGCTTAATGCACGCCCACAAAACCGATTGGTGAACCTAATGGTCAACGTTGCACTATCCAGAGGAATGGCAGTAACCGGAGCCCTGGGGCTTGGCAGCGCTTCGCTGCTGGGAGGGGCCGCGGCAATGGCCGCCCCCCGGTGACTGCTCCTACCCGGGATCTACTGCTGTAGTCCCAGGAGTCTGCCAGCTCGTAATTACGGCCGACGGAACGTTCACCTTCCCCTCGAGTCTCACCAAAGTATCCGCAATCATTGTGGGCGCGGGTGGCGGTGGATACTACGAATACCAATTCGAAGGCCCCAGCGACGGACCATACGGCGGCGGCGGCGGCGAAGTCTTGTACGTAGACAGTGTGGCCTTGGATACACCGATCAATGTCGTCATCGGTGCCGGTGGCGCTGCAGGAGCAAACGAAGCTCTAGCCACAGACGGTGACGACACCCTATTTGGTGCTACCACTGCAAGGGGAGGCAAAGCACCTGTTGATTCAGATGGCTGGTTTGGCGGCGACAGCGGCAACGGGCACACTTCTTCGGGCCTGTCTGGTGGAGGTGCCGCGGGTAATACTCCCGATGATTACCTTCCGGGTCCTGGATACCTTCTTTCGACCTTCCCAGGGGTGAGCGCAACGCTGTTCCCCGCCTCCGCAAACGGTGGAGTTGAATATGGCAAAGGTGGAACCGCGGACTGGGATGACGATATTTCGATTGCTCCGGTGCCTGCAAACACGTGCACTGGAGGCTCCGCCGTTGTTTCGTATGACTCGGACCTGGACGAGAATATCCCCGAATCCGCCGCCGGATCTGATGGTGTGGTTATTATCCGCTACGCGGCAGAGCCCGGTCTTGCAGAAACCGGCAGTGACTCTACAGCGGCCATCGCAATCGGTGCCGCGGCCGCAGTGGGCGGAGCCGCACTTCTGGCAACCGCCGGAGTAATGCGCCGCCGTAGCCGCAAGGCGTAGAGCTATCGGAGATGCTCAATCTATGAGCGACTTCCAGATAATTGAGTCGCTCAGATCATGGGCATCCGAAGCTCCGGATGATGTTGCCGTAAAGGGTCCTGATTTCGACTTCACCGCTGGTGAACTCTGGGATGCAGCGATCCGAATCACCGGCTGGCTGCGCCAAAGCGGAGTTGACGACTCGGAAGCGGTTGGAGCCGCCGTACTCCCGAAACTGCATCCCGCCTTCATGATGGGATTGCTGGCAAGAGGGGGAGTTGGCTCCATAGTTTCCGGCGAAATCGAAGTTGGTCCGGAGTTCGCATTACAGCGCCTCATCGTCATGGGCAGAAAGAGAGCTTCTATCAGACCCGAATCGCAATTGCTGTTCGACGATCAGGCACTTGCAGATATGTCGAAGATCGATCCCGGAACAGTCACGATCGCGAACCGGGATCCCAGCGAAGTCGTCTGGCAGTTTTACTCGAGTGGGACGACCGGCACCCCCAAGGCAATTTTGCGCACGGCAAGCTCGATGGATGCTCTGGTGACTCCCAGACGACTCGATCTCGCTAAATCGCGCTACTTCTCACTCCAGCCGGGGATAGTTTCAGGGGCGACTTCCGCTTTCCTCGCCGCTCTGGCAACCCGACGCACTTATCTAACTGCAGGTGATGCAAGTGAGAATCTTCAATTGATGCTGGACCACGATATAGAGATCGTTGAAGGGTCCCCTTTCCAACTGGATCAATTGCTCACCGTTGCCAGAAGCCAGGGAGAGCAACTGGGGTCACTGCGAGAGATCCGCTCTGCAGGCGCTCCGCTTTCGCCCGGACTTGCCGGTGCACTCGCCGACTGGTTCGGTGCGGAGGTTTATGAGGGATACGGATCAAGTGAAGTCGGATTTGTTGCTTCAAAGCGGGTGGACGATGCCCCGGACAAGCCTCGTGGGGGCACAATCGCCGATGACGTGCAGGTAGAAATAGTCGACCCCGACGGAACCCGGCTACCGGATGGCGAACTCGGTTTGATTCGAATGCGCGCTCCCGGCATGGCGACTGGCTACTTCGGCAATCCCGACCTCGGACCTGGCAAAGGATTCCACGACGATTGGTTCCTTTCCGGAGACCTTGGTGTGCTTATCAACAATGAACTTGTCGTCGTCGGTCGTGAAGATGAGCTTATGAACATCGGCGGACAGAAAATATTGCCTCAAAGGGTGGAAGAAGTTATCCTCCAGCAACCAGGTATTGAGGACGCGGTTGCCTGTGCGGTTACCGATCGACTGGGTATCAGACAACTTGCCATAGCGATCGTCGGAAAGGCGATTGAAGACCCGGCGGAGTTTGCCAGAAGTCTGCGCGGACCGCTCGGCGGCATCCAGCCGAGTTTGATTATGCGCATCGCTCGAGTGCCGAGAAGCGAGACGGGCAAACCGCTCAGAGCGGAGGTGGCCAGACAGCTTCAGGCGCAACTTGAGCGGCCGAAGGGCATTATCTAGCGTCTCCGGATGAGTTCAGCTCGCGATAGAGCGCTTGCTCATTTCCTGAAGTGCCGCCACTGCCAGCCCGCTTACTAGAAGAGTCGCAATGACAATTACCGACAGGAGCAAGTAGTCCCCCCCTGTCGTCGCCATTATTGATGCGGCAATGACCGGAGCAAGCCCTCCACCGAGGGATGCCGCGATTTGATATCCGACCGAAGCCCCGGTGTAGCGAACCCCCGTGCGGAACTGCTCGATTATCAGGGTGCCGAGAGTAGGCAACAAAACTCCGGTGCCGCAAAGACTTGTGACTGCAAAGGCGATGAAGGCAAGCCACACGTTTCCGCTGGTCGCAAAAACGAAGGTAGGCCATGCCGTGACAATTGCCACTGCGAGAGCAATGTACATCATTCGCTTGCGGCCGAATCGATCCACCATTCGCCCGAAGGGAACAATCATTATCAGACTGAGTACCCCGGATGCCGCGGAGACCCATAGAGTGTCCGCCCTGGTTATCCCGCCGGCAATTGCGATGCTTATCAGAAACGCAGTCATAAGGGTGCGATGTGCTTGCGGACCAAAGCCAGCCAGGACAGTCAGGACAACAGTTTTCCACTGCCTAAGCACTGTTCCGATCGGCAGTTTCGGCTTTCGCTCCTTCGTTGCCTCCTTCACGACTTTCAGGTAAAGCGGGGACTCCTCAACCTTGAGCCTTATCCAAAGAGCAATGACGAGTAGCACAGCCGAAAGCAAGAACGGAACCCGCCACCCCCAGGAGAGGAAGTCTTCTGTCGGGAGCATTGAGAACAGTGCGAGCATTCCTGAGGCCAGCAGTGAGCCCATGGGTGCACCTGCCGATATCACTGCGGATGCCGTTGCTCGCTTGCGTTCGTCCGCGTGTTCCATAGCCATGATCGTCGCCCCGCCCCACTCGCCGGCCATGGAGAGCCCCTGAACCACACGCAGGGTGATCAACAGGATCGGGGCAAGCGCTCCAACCATTGGCTCGGTCGGCAGAAGACCGATAAGAGTGGAAGCAACTCCCATCACCACCAGTGAGAGAATCAACATTTGCTTTCTGCCGTATCGATCACCAAAGTGGCCGAAAAGGATTCCACCTATCGGCCGAGCAAGGTAACCGATCGCGAGCGTTGCGAATGACGCAATCGTCCCCATCGTCGGGTCAAGGTTTGCGAAGAACAACCGATTGAAAACGACCGCCGAAGCAGTCGCATACAGGATGAAGTCGTAGAACTCGACCGTGCTGCCCATGAAACCAGAGGCAAGAACTCGCCTGCGTGCCCGTTGTACGTCCACTACTTCTGCAACTTCAGTCATCGTCGACCCTTTCGAAAATCGGCGCCGACCTGACCGTGTCCAATGCAGTCGACTGAGCGATTCTACTGGTAACAGTGCTCGTGAGATCGCAAATAATGATGGCGGAGACGGAGGGATTTGAACCCTCGGTTCCCTTACGGGAACTCCACCTTAGCAGGGTGGTGCACTAGGCCGGACTATGCGACGTCTCCATAGTTCCTGAGCAATCTTAGCCGGTCATTCCCGGGAGTCGAACCAACTCTGACCAGATGCTAATTGACCTTAGTGCAGGTGTAGTCTGCTGCGCTTTGCCCTTTTACCCCCTGAAGCACCGGCAATCCATCCGGGTTAGTGCTCGCGTCGGGTGCATTCGGATCCTTTACTGACCCGATACCGGTGTTGCCCGCTTGCAGGGCGAAAGGCTCGTCGGCACGGATCTTTGCGAACAATGCATCCGCCGCCGCCTTCACCGGAGCTACCTTGCCGGCATAGACTCCTGGCTGGCCGGTCACTCCCGGGTATTGCACAAACATGACGCGATCCAGCGGGATGTTCTTGAAAACCTGAGCCATCGAGATCATGGTGTTGATGTTCTTGAGGCTGTTGGAGACCGTCAGGTTCTGGCTAGCCACGCTCGCGATACTGTATAGCTTGGCCAGGTCGGTAAGCACTCCACCGTCCTTGACGGTTCGAACCAGTGACGACATGAACACCTGCTGATTACTGATTCGACCAAGGTCGCTGCCGTCCCCGACTCCGTGTCTGGATCGAAGGAATGCCAGAGCGTCCCATCCCGAGAGGGTGTACTCGCCGGCTTTCGGGAGATTGATGCCTGAATAGTGGTCGACCATTGGCCCATTGACGCAAACCTTCACTCCGCCGATTGCGCTCGAAATTCGCGCTACTCCGGAGAACGTCACTTCGGCGGCGAACTGGATCGTCAGACCGGTGAGTTTCGATACCGTGAGCACAGTACAAGGCAGTCCGCCGTAGAAAAGCGTCACGTTGATCGGCTGTGCAGACATGGCGTAGTAGCTGCCGCCATCCGGGTTGGGGCAGGACGGGATCGGCACGACGAGGTCGCGCGGAAAGCTCACAGCAACTGCATTGGTTTGATCCTCTGCAACATGCAGCAGAATCGTCACATCGTTGAGATTCGTGCTTCGGTCCTTGCAGCCTTTAGGGTCTTCGCACCGGTCGCTGCCGACGAGAAGGATGTTGAACCCGCCCTCATAGGAACCCAGTTCAGGAGGAGGGCCCTCAGTCTCCCCAATGATCGAGACGGTCTTTATGTCACTCTCGATCTTCCAGACCGCGTAGCCGGCCACAGTCACTGCGCTCACCAGGACTACTGCCATGGCGATCGAAAACAGTCGGAGTACGGACAGCCACGGACGGCTCTTCTTCAGCCGACCGTGCCTCGCGATCGTGCGAAATCGCGAGCCTCTCGTTCGTTGGGGGGCGTTACTCACGTCTCTCCAATAGTTGTTGGTATTGCGCGGAGGGCGTGGGATTCGAACCCACGAAGGCTTTCACCTCACCAGTTTTCAAGACTGGCTCCATCGGCCGCTCGGACAGCCCTCCTGATTTGCTTGCCCGAGCGATTCTACCGGAGACGGTAACTTATTCCGCTGAGAGTCAGCCGAGCAGTGATTCGAGAGCAGGAACCAGGCCATCGTCGGTGACATCCAGAGTCACTTCGTTGGCAACTTCCTTTACCGCGTCGGAAGCCTGGCCCATTGCAACGGCTCTTCCCGCGGTGGAAACCCACCTGAACATCTCTATGTCGTTGAGCCCGTCACCGGCTACGAAGACCCGCTCAAGAGGGAAACCCATGATCTCCTGAATCCGTTTGAGGGCGGTTCCCTTGTTGATTCCGTCGGGCGCGATGTCGAGCCACGACGTGAACCCGATGGCATAGCTGACCTGGTGCAGCCCGAGATTGTTGATCAATTCGATGAAGTCGTTTCTGGCATGGTTTGGTGAGATCGCAACGACTCTGGTTACCGGCTGTTTTGCGAGGTCTTCAAACTCGACCTTGGTCGCGTTGCTCAAGTTCCAGTCGTTCATTCCTTCGGTATACAGACGATGACCGGTTGCGTCTTCGACCATGAACCTGCCGTCGGGGAGACCGGCTCGAATTTTCGAAAGGACCGGGCCGGGGTCGAAGGTCTCGACGAGATCTCGTCTGTACCCGGTCGGGGCATCCGGATCTTTCTTCATCGTTATCGCCCCATTTGCGCAGACCACGTATTCTGGGCTCAATTCGAGCGCTTCGAGAATGACCTTCGTCATTTCCCACGAGCGACCGGTCGCAAGAGTGACTTCGTGTCCCGCGTCGCGGACCCTTCCGATTGCCTCTCGCACCGGCTCGGTCAGGGTTTCGTCCTCGTGAATTACAGTTCCGTCGATATCGAGAGCGACGAGCCACTTGTCAGCTTTGGGCATTCAAACCACCGGTTCAATCAGTTCCAGCCCGCCCAGGTATGGTCTGAGAGCCCGGGGCACCTTCACTGAACCGTCCTCCTGCTGATGAGTCTCGAGAATCGCGACGATCCACCTTGTTGTGGCCAAAGTTCCGTTGAGAGTTGCGACCGGTGCCGTCTTTCCCGATTCGGAGCGATGGCGGATGTTGAGCCGCCGGGCCTGATATGTCGTGCAGTTGCTCGTGCTGGTCAGCTCTCGATAAGTCTGCTGGGTTGGAACCCAGGCCTCGATGTCGAACTTGCGGGCGGCGCTGCTGCCGAGGTCACCCGCGGCAATATCAATCACGCGGTAGCTCAGCTCGCAGGCCCGAAGCATCTCCTCCTGAAGACCGACAAGGTGCTCGTGTTCGGCTTCGGCATCTTCCGGCAGCGCATAGCTGAACATCTCCAGCTTGTTGAACTGGTGCACACGCAGGATGCCGCGATTGTCCTTGCCTGCAGCTCCGGCTTCCCGGCGGTAGCAACTTGACCAGCCGGCGTACCTAAGCGGCCCATTCGTCAGGTCGATGATCTCGTCGGAATGGTAGCCGGCGAGCGCCACCTCGCTCGTACCAACGAGGTAAAGCTCATCCGCCGGCAGGTAGTAAATCTCATCGGAATGCGCACCCAGAAACCCGGTGCCGGCCATGATCTCCGGTCGAACCAGGGTAGGTGTGATCATCGGCGTGAAGCCCTGAGCCAGGGCCTTGTCGAGAGCCAGCATCATGAGAGCGAGCTCTAGCCGGGCACCGATTCCAGTCAGGAAGTAGAACCTGCTGCCGGAGATCTTGGTTCCTCGCTGGATGTCGATCGCTCCGAGCATTTCGCCTAGCTCGACGTGATCGCGGGGCTCGAAATCGAAGGTCTTCGGCTCGCCGAAAGTGCGCAGGGTTACGAAATCGTCTTCGCCGCCGGACGGGACTCCGTCGATAATCAGGTTTCCGATCGAGCCGACTACCGATTCGAATCGCGACTCTGCGTCTGACACCGCCTGACCCGCGATCTTGACCTTCTCAGCAAGCTGCTGAACTTCCGCGATCAACTGATTCTTTTCATCCTTGCTTGCGGAAGACACCTTCTTGTTGAAGGCATTTTGCTCTGCCCGAAGACGCTCGAACTCGGCTATGGCGGCTCTGCGATCAAGATCCACTGCAAGAGCATCGTCTACGAGGTCCACCGACTCTCCGCGGGCCGCCTGGGATGCACGGAAACGTTCTGGTGCTTCTCTAAGCAGTACCGGGTCAATCACCCGTCAAGTCTATTGAACGCTGGCTGGGCGGTTCGTCAGAGCCCGGCCGGCTCGCCCGAAATCAGGCCCCGCAGCCAATCCCGGGCTTCAACGAAAATGTCGTTGGCGTAGCGGTTCCTGATCTGAGTCGGCACCTTGTCCGCTCTGGGATACGAACCCAGGAAGATGACTTTCGGACTGAATCTCTTGAGGCCGAGCAGAGCATCCGCAACTCTCTCATCCAGAACGTGGCCCTCAAGGTCGATTACGAACCGATACCTACCGAGCATGTCACCAATCGGTCGAGACTGAATCAGGCAAAGGTTCACTCCTCGAGTCGCGAACTGCTCAAGCATTTCCAGTAGAGCGCCGGGAGCGTCGGTCGGCAGCTCGGCGATGATGCTCGTTTTGTCAGCTCCGGTTGCCGGGGGGACTGGAACGTTCTTTCCGACGAGCACAAACCTCGTTACAGCGTTCGGGTTGTCGCCAATGTCTTCAGCGAGGACTTCGAGCGGATGATGCGCGGTTATTCCCGGCGGTGCGATCGCCGCGTCTGCAATGCTGTCCTCCGATAGCAGCTCTGCTGCGGCAGAAACGTTCGAGGTTGCCGGCAGGTGCTCGTGATTCGGCAACTGCTGCTCAAGCCATTTGTGGCATTGAGCGTAGGCGACCGGATGAGCATAAACAACGCGAACTGCGCTCAGCTTCGTTCCCGGTCTCGCCACGAGTACAAAACTCACCGGCACCAGATATTCGCCGATGATTCTCAAACCGGGGATGCTCGCGAGGGCATCCTGAGTCGCACTCACTCCGCCTTCGACAGAGTTCTCAATCGCAATCATTGCGGCGTAACTGCGCCCGCTCACTACATCATCGAGGGCCTCGCCTACATTGCTTACCGGACGCCAATTCTTGCCTGCCGCGTCCGGAACCTGCTTTAGGGCGGATTCGGTAAAAGTGCCGGCGGGCCCAAGGTAGCTGTAGGAATCGGACTGGCTAGACGCGGACATGGATTCGAGTCTAAGACCCGACAAGTCGTCAGCTCACTTCGGTGACGCCGATTCAGTTCGCGTAGTCGGGTGCAGGAGGAAGGTCGAAAAACTCCTCAAGAGTGAGAATTCCGGTTTCGTGCATTTCCGTCGACAGGTAGGTACCGACATAGCGCACATGCCAGGGCTCGTAGATGTATCCGGTTACATCCTGCTTGCCTTCGGGATAGCGAATCACGAATCCGAATCGCCAGGCGTTAGCTGCAAGCCACTTGCCCTGTGGTGTGTCGCCGAAGCACTGAGTTATCGAACACTTGGCGGGGTATGCCCCCACGTCTGCAGTCCACCCCGTCTGATGCTCGCTGTATCCCGCTCGAGCACTTTGGGCATCCGCGCCTTTCTCGCCAAGCTGGTTCACCCAGTTCTGGTGGACATTCACCTGGGTTTGGTAGGAGCGGTAGGAGTTCTGGATGAGCATCTCACCCGCACCCTCAGCCTTTGCCGCCGCGAACATTTTCTCGATCGCGGCTGCAGCTTCCGGCCGCATGAGCGGAGTAAATATCGATCGAACCTTGGCCTGAACCATGTCCGGTGGCGCGTAGTTGATCGGATTCAGCGGGCGGAGTTTGTCATTGATCACCCAAATGCTCAGAGGATCATCGATCGAATACTTGTGCTTGTCGAAGAACGACTTAACCTTGGCGATCGGGGAGGGGAGGATGACGGGTGCAGTAGTGGCCGGAGCAACGGGGACGCGCTCTGGTGCGCAGGCTGCGAGAGAAACGACAACCGCACCGGCGACAAGAGCGGCGACAACTCTACGCATGTTCAATCCGGGCACGAACTAGATACTAACTGCTGCCGTCTGTCGATTCCTGAATCTCGAAGTCGACTCCCGCGCTTTTGAGTCGTGCGGATGCAACCGAAATCGCTTCGTGGTTGAGGTCTGCGATTACGAATTGCCGACCTAGTTCAGCGGCAACCGCCGCGGTTGTACCGCTGCCGGAAAAAAAGTCGAGTACCCAGTCTCCGGGCCTGCTTGAAGCCTGGATGATCCTGCGAAGAATCCCAGCCGGCTTTTGACTTGGGTACCCGGTCTTTTCGGCACCGGTTGGTGAGACGATCGTGTGCCACCAGACATCGGTAGGAAGTTTTCCTCTTGCCGCCTTTTCCGGAGTTACCAACCCAGGTGCCATATAAGGTTCGCGGTCTACCGAGCTTGAGTCGAAGTAGTAACTGTTTGGATTTCTCACGTAGACCAGAATCGTGTCGTGCTTGGTCGGCCAGCGACGGTTCGACTTTCCTCCGTAGTCGTAGGCCCAGATGATCTCGTTGAGAAAGCACTGCCGACCGAACAGAGCATCCAGCGCCACCTTCGCGTAGTGGGCTTCGCGGTAGTCAAGGTGCAGGTACAGTGTTCCGTCTTCGGCAAGGAGTCGCCAGCACTCTTTGAGTCTCGGCTCCAGAAAGCCCCAGTAATCATCGAATCTGTCGTCGTAGCGCTTGAGATCCTCGAGAATCCGCTCGTATTGCATCCCCTTGAATCCGGTGACTGCTCCGTCGACCCGGCGAACGCTTCGAGTGGTGCTCTTTACCTGTGCGCGACCGGTATTGAAAGGAGGGTCCAAATAGATGAGGGTGAATGCCGAGTCGGGCAGTTTTCTGGCTATCTCCAGGCTGTCTCCCTGAACGACGAGATTCTCTTTCAGATCCCCCGAATCAAGGGACACGATATAGCCACTCCCGGGTGGAGAATTTCGACTCGACAAGCTCCTGTGCTCTCTGCAGTTCAGCTTCGGTGATTTCTCCCTCCGTGAGCCCATAGAGCTTTCGGAAAGTTCCCTCCATCGCAGAAATCACCTCGGCTCTGCTTAGGCCCGTCTGGCTCCTGAGAGGGTCGACTCGCTTCGCGGCGCTCTTCGTTCCCTTGTCGCTGAGCTTCTCGCGACCAATGCGCAGGACTTCGACCATCCGCTCGCCGTCCATGTCATAGCTCATGGTCACGTGATGAAGCACGGCTCCGCTTCCAAGCCTCTTTTGGGCGGCTCCGCCGATCTTTCCCTTCGGACTCGTTATGTCATTGAGCGGCTGATAGAAGGCATCGATCCCGAGCCCCTTCAATGCGGTGATTACCCATTCGTCCAGAAAAGCGTATGAGTCTGCGAAAGACATGCCCTGGACCAGTTCACTCGGAGCATAGATCGAATAGGTTACGACGCTGCCGGCCTCCATGAACATGGCGCCGCCGCCGCTGATTCTGCGCACAACCTGCATTCCGTACTTCTCTGCAATTTCAAGGTCGACTTCGTTCTTCACCGACTGGAAGCTCCCGATGACCACTCCCGGCTCGTCCCATTCCCAGATTCGCAGAGTCGGCTTTCTCCTGCCCGCGCCTACCTCTTCGGCCAAAACCTGATCAAGTGCCATTTGCAGCATGGGCGGATACGCAGTGCCGTGTATAAGTTGCCAGTCGTAATCGGTCCAGCTGCTCGCCTTCGACAAAGCTCTGCGAATGGCAATCGCCACCGAGTCCGGTCCGAAGCCGAGCAATAGCGCGTCTTCCGGCAGGGCGGATTTCACTGCCGAAGTGATCCTGTCGAGATCGCTGTCTGCCGGCAATCCGTTGACTGCGGAGTTTATGGCTTCGAGCGCGGAGTCGGGTTCCAGAAAGAAGTCTCCTGCGAGCCGAAATTCGGCTAGTTTTCCCTCCTTTACTTCCAGATCGACTACAACGAGTTTTCCGCCAGGAACTTTGAATTCTCCGTGCACCTTCAGCAACCTTCCACTTGCACCAAGGCAAGCCTAATCAAGCGAGGAGCAGTTTCTGGACTCAGTCCAGATGATCCTTGATCCAGCTCAGGGCATCCGCGACTACCTCTTCGCGATTGGTCTCGTTATAGACCTCGTGCCTCGCGCCGTTGTAGACGATGACCTTAACGTCGGTTAGTCCGCTGCGCTTGAGATAGTTTCTGGCGAGCAGCTCAACACTTCGCTCTCCTCCGAGAGAGTCTTCGCTGCCGGCAAGAATCAGGATCGGGATGTCGTGCTCCAGATCTTTGGCAGGCTTGCCAAGCAGCCGCATGCTGTCTGCAACTCCGAAGAGCTTCAGCCCCTTGGCGACGAACATGTACGGATCGGCTGCTGCAGCCTTTACGATCTCCTTGTCCCGACTAAGCCACTCGTATTTCGGATCACCCAGCTTGCGGAACTTTGCGTTCAGGTCGCCTGGATTCATGTGCAGTGGGGTTCTGAGAGCAGTTCCGCTCAGAATTGCGAACGCATATTCCTTAGAGTGCGAGTTCAGCAGAATCTGGGCCATGAGCGAACCCCAGCTATGGCCCAGGAGAATGACCGGCAGTTTCGGGTTCTCCTTCTTGATGAGCTGAGTGAACTCGAGCACCGAAGCGATCGCTCCTCGTAGACCGCCAGGTCCCATCTTCCCCAGCCTGGAGAGATCTCCGCCGGTTTGCTCAGACCCGGTCTTTCCGTGCCCTCGATGGTCGTCCGAGTAGACCAGATATCCGGCATCAGTCAGTTTTCCGGCGAGCCAGTTGTATCTGAGTGCGTGCTCGCCGAGGCCATGCACGATCTGGACTACGGCTTTGGGTTTGCTCGTTCGCCAAAGGTAGTAGTGGATGCGCACTCCCCCCGCATCTACAAAGCTGCTTTCCTCGTAGGTGCTTCGATTGCTGGCCACTTTGCCTCCTCGGCTTGAGTCTATTGCGGGACGGTAGGTCGAACCACTGATCAATGACGCGAAATAGTTTGTTAGGCTAAACAACTATGACAAGCGAAGTTAATCAGCAACTGCGCTTTGCCATTCAGAAACTGGCAAGGCGCATTCGCGCCAGTTCTGCCGATGAGGAGCTTTCTGAAGCGCAGCGTTCGGTCCTGTTCACTCTCGCCAACCACGGAACCCAGTCCCTTGGTTCTCTTAGCGAGCACGAGCAAGTGACCCCGCCCACCATGACGCGAACGGTAAGTGCGCTGGTTTCCTCCGGGTATGTATCGAGCACGAGCGCCGAGGACGATGCCCGCAGGCTTGAAATCGGCTTGTCGGGCAAGGGCGAAGCATTCATCGAGGAAACAAGACGCAGAAGAGACGCCTGGTTTACCAAGCAACTCGGCGGCCTGAGCGCCGAGCAGCGGCGCATTCTCGAACTCGCGACGCCGATTCTCAAGGAGCTGGCCGAGAGTTGAGTCCCACCTTTCGCTCCCTCGGAGTGCACAACTACCTGCTCTGGTTCATCGGGGGTCTTACTTCCAACATAGGTACCTGGATGCAGAGAACCGCCCAGGACTGGATCGTACTCACCGAACTGAGCAACAACGACGCGGCGGCGGTCGGAATAACAATGGCCCTGCAGTTCGGACCGCAACTCTTTCTCGCCCCGCTGACCGGGCTGGTTGCAGACCGGGTCAACGTGAGACGACTGCTCATGCTCACCCAGGCACTAATGGGATTCCTCGCCCTTGGGCTCGGGATCATAGTGATAACCGGAGTAGCGCAGCTCTGGCACGTCTACCTGTTCGCCTTGCTGCTTGGAATAGTGGCGACATTTGACGCTCCGGTTCGTCAGACCTTCGTTGCAGAACTAGTCGAGACCAACGACCTGACCAACGCTGTCTCGCTGAATTCCGTTTCCTTCCACGCAGCGAGGCTCATCGGGCCGGCCGTCGCCGGAGTGCTCACCGCGGTAGTCGGAGCAGGTCCGGTCTTCATTCTCAACTCGCTGACTTTCGCCGGCACCCTAATCGCCCTAAAGGCGATCCGGGTAAAGGATCTGTACGAGCAGCCTCGCGCGTCCAGGGAGCGCGGTCAGATTGTCGCCGGCTTCAAGTACGTGCGGCAGGTTCCGGCGATCATGGTGATCCTCTTCATGGTTTTCGTAATCGGCACTTTCGGAATGAACTTCGCGATCTTCACTTCAACCATGACGACTATCGAGTTCCACCGGGGCGCTGGTGAATTCGGGATGCTCAGTTCGGTAATGGCTATAGGTTCGGTCGCAGGGGCGCTCACTTCGGCCAGGCAGGCCCGACCCAAAATGCGAACCATTTTCCTGGCTTCACTTTCGTTCGGAATCGCCTGCTCCATATCCGCACTCATGCCTACTTTTGAGGCCTTCGCGGTCTCGCTCATTCTCATTGGCTTCTCTTCGCTCGTGTTCATGACGACCGCAAACTCATTTGTGCAGACCACAGTCAAGCCGATGATGCGCGGCCGGGTAATGGCTCTCTACATGGCAATCTTTGTCGGTGGAACACCGGTTGGGGCTCCCCTCGTCGGCTGGGTGGTTAACCAGTTCGGGCCGCGCTGGGGCCTGGCTGTGGGAGCGGCATCCGGAATCATCGCCGCGGCCCTTTGCGGTTACTGGCTCGCCCGATTCAAGAGGGTGCGGGTCCGCTACTCGAGGTCCTGGCCGCAGGTGCGATTAGGTTTTGCCGGGGAAGGCAGCGCGAAGGAACTTGCTACTACCGAAATCGCAATCATTGAGACCGAAGCTCAAAAGGGCTCTTAGGCTGCTGGTCGTATTGAAGGCCTCTGCCTCCTTTTTGCGTCTTTGCGTCAGCTGCGGCCTGCCTCGTTCTCCCAGGTGAATACAGCAACAGCGAAGGGCGGCATGGTGACCATGTTCGAATCAAACTGCACTTCCAGCCCTTCCGGAACCAGTAACTCAAGGTTGCGGATTCCCCCTGGAAATTCAACTCGCGCGGTTCTGGAGTGGTGATGGTGATTGGCGGCAACCAGAATCCCACCCTTCGGTCCGTGCAACTCGTACCCGATAATCTCCGAGTCGAAAACTCTCGATTCCGGCAATGCACCTGACTCATCAGCGAGCGCTTCGTAGATCCGCCAGGAGTCGTCTGAGGGATCGTGTGCATCTGCTCTGGCGGCGAGGCCAAGCTCTATCGGATAGGCACAAAGAACGGTGGTACCGGAATCGATCTTCGATTTGGTAATAACGGGCCTTCCGCCTCCGTCGACCGCAAGAACCTCTGCGTCTGCAACTTCGAGAAGCACTCCGCGATGCATTGGATCGGCCGAGAAGCCTCGAAGTTGAATTCGAGAACCCTTCGTGAGACTTCCGAAGTCTGAAACGAAAGTTAGCTCCAATTCAGAGACGGCTTCGGCTCTGTCAAGAACACGCACTCCTGCAAGCTCCTTGAGTTCAGGAATGGCCGTCTCGGAGTTACAGGAGAGATAGAGCATCCTGCCCTCCTTGTGCAAATCCTTGATGCCGGTCAAAGTCACTGTTCTCAAATGAATCAGGGAGTTTGAAGTCGTGGTCAGCGGAGCCGGTACCAGTACGAGACTTGCCTCCGGCCATTCGCCATCCGCTTCTTCCCGTGGGAATGACACCGGTATGCCCGCGCGACGCGCGAGTACGAACGAATTCAACCAGCCTTTGATCAGTAGTTCTGCATTTCTTTCTGGATTCCACGCGAGTTCCGAAGGCGTGTATGTCCCTGATGGGGAATCCTCCAGACCGAACCACTGAGAGTCAAACGGTCGTACAAATTCGTGAGGCACGGGAATTGCAGCAGAGGTCTTCTGACCGAAGGAAGCTCTCCCTTCCAAGTCCAATTTGGCAACTACCTCCGCCATGCCACTCATCACCCGAAGCCTGGGTCTGGCCTCACCGCTTGCGCCCGTCATTCCAAATTGAGTTTCATGAGGTGAGCGTACGTAAGGTGCCCTCCCATAAGCCCCAGTATCAGCATCCGTCCAGCACCAGCTGTAGAAGCCCACACTTCCCGAACCGAAAGCACCCCAGCTGGAAACCCGATCGAAGTCTGCAATTCGATCAGAGGAGAACTGGGTGTTAGAGGCACCGTACTCATGCATCATGACCGACTTGCCGGAGCCCGCAGCGAGCTGAATTTCAAAAGGCGCAGCCAGCGTCATTCTCATACTCAGCAATGAATCCGGATAGAGGTTTGGGGAGTAGATCGGATAGGGATGAACACTGCAAAAGTCCAGATACTCCGCTGTCACGTCGCTGCGAAAGGGTCCGTGATCGATCTCCTGTGATGCGGTTCCAATAGTGATCAAGTGGTGCGGATCCGAGGATCGAATCGCTTCAACAATTCTTCTCGTCCATTCCCGAGCATCGTCATCAGTCGTAGAACTTCCGTAGGGCCAGAATGGGGGTTCATCTGTCAGGTCCCACGCGATTAGGGAGTCCCGATCACGCCACCGCCTCGCCAGAAAGGCCGCGTGTGCCGCCTGGTAGTCGAGCAATTCCTTATCCACGTGCGGGTTCCGACCCATTGCCCATGGCAAGTCCCAGTAAGCGTCTCCCACTTCGCCTCCGACAAAGAGCGTCGGATGCAGGCTCAAGCCGTGTTCTTCGGCAGAATCGAAGATCGCATCAATCACTTTGAGATGCGCTTCATCGAACTCTCCCGGTCTTGGTTCAATGGCGGACCAAATCAGGTCGATTCTCACCGTGTTCAGTTTGGCGCTCGCCATTCGCGCGAATGCAGCATCAAATTCTTCCACCCCTACCCGCCAGGGCCAGTCAGGTCCGGATGTCGGAACGAAGTGAGTGCCGATGGGCAGGACCGAATTGCCTTCGCGTTGAATGAACCTGGCGGCTGGATCAATGGAGAATCTATCTAAAGTCATTCTTTTACCGTCACCTTCGATCCAATCTTGAATAGGCCAGGTACGTCGTGCCGGTCCGAAGCCTGCGCCCAGGCAAGAAGCTGCAATGGCACGACTGCTTGAATTGCGTCAAACAGAGGCTCGATTGCCTCGGTTTGCATGTGGTAATCGGAGCCGAGCTGGCTTGGGCCTATCGTCATTACGGCGCCACCGGCTCGTTTGAGATCTTTAACAGTGTCGAGGTCGAATTGAACGGTGGCATCCTCGATTGAAACCACAACCACTGCCAGGTCAGGACCTGCCAGCTCGAATGGGCCATGCCTGAACTCAGCGGTTCCCATTCCAATTACTGGATTCTGCGCGGCTTCCTTCATTATCAAAGCCCCCACGCTTGCGGCTGCAACTCCTGCTCCTCTGCCAACGAATGCCATCGTCATGTGGCCAGAACTCCAGTCGGAGATTGACCGTCCGATCTGTCTTCCTTCCTCGAGTGTCTTCGAAATAAGGAGTGCCGCCTGTTCCGCCCGATCCGATACCTGTCGAATTGCGACATCAACGCCAGCTCCTTCAAGCAGTCGGTCGATTGTGGCGAGCATTACCAGCGTTGCCGAAAAACTCTTGGTGGAAGGACCGGTCTCTACCCCTGCGCCCATATCAAGTGCAACTTCCGCGGCTCGCGCAAGCGGATTTTCCAGGCCGTTAGTTAGCGACACAAGTCTTACTCCGAGACCTTTGCTCAGGCTTGCCAACCTCACGATCTCCGCGCTGTAGCCAGACTGACTAACTGCCACTACTACGCTCCCCTCCTTAAGCAAGGGCAACCCGAAGTGGAGGAGTTCCGCAGAGTTAACCAGCATCGCAACCTTGCCTCGTCGATTCAGGACACTGGCAAATGCAGTCAGAGCGGCCAGCGAACTCCCCATTCCGGTGAGGACCAGAGGGGCGTCTTGAAGCAAGAGATCCCGCAAGTAGGTCAGCGCCTCGCGCTGTAACTCCAGGCGGGAGCCAGTGGTCAAAAGTATTCCCGGTTGCTCTTGGATTTCTTTCAGGAAGGGATCGGCCTCTATCTGAACTACTGCATTGCTCATTAGCTGGGTTCTTTCTACTACTTCGTCACTCCTGCGGCGATTCCTTCAATGAATCTCCGCTGCAGAACGAGGAAGACAATGATCATCGGCACGATTGTGACTACTGATCCGGCCATAGTTTCCGGCCAATTGACTGTGTTCTTTCGGGATAGCAAAGTAAGTCCGACTGGGAGAGTGCGACTGGCTTCACTGTTGGAAATCAGAAGTGGCCAAAGGAAGTCGTTCCAGGCACTCAGGAACGTGAAGATCACGAGAGTTGCAATTGCCGGTGCGGCAATCGGGAAGATCATTCTCCAAAGGATTCGCCATTCGCCGGCGCCGTCCAGTCGAGCGGCCTCAACCACGCTGTCTGGAATGCTTGCGAAGAATTGCCGAAGCAGGAAGATGCCAAAGACCTGAACCATTGTGGGCATCACTATTCCTGACAGCGTGTCCACGCCCAGGAACGGAAACACCTGGTGGAGCCAGACCATGAATCGGTAAAGCGGGACCAGATTGACTTGAGATGGGATCATTAGCGTAATCAACAGGACGCCGAAAATCACGTCTCGACCTGGGAACTTCAGTTTTGCGAACGCGTAAGCGGCGAGCGTATCAAACAGAACATTTAGGCCGACAATTAGCACTGTGACGATGACGCTGTTCAGGAAGTACTGAGAAAAAGCGATCTTTGTGAAGACGTTGACGTAGGCATCGAACGAGATCGGGTTGGGAATGACACCACCTGAGGGGTCGAAGACATCCTTCGCTTCCTTCAACGAAGTGCTTAGAGCCCAAATAAAGGGGAACAGCATCAGCAGCGAGCTGATGATTAGCAGAGAATGCAGAACGAATTTCCGGGGCAGGACACTGATACCTCCCCTGCGCCCTCTCGCGACTGGAGCAACTTGATTCGAGAACCTCACGCCCATCTCCTCGCAAGTCGAATCTGCAGGTAGGAAAGTGCGACCAGGATGAGTACCAGGACATAAGCGACCGCTGAAGCATGCCCAAGATCAAGTCCGCGGAATCGATCTATGAGGTAGTAGACGATAGTTAGGGTCGAATTTACTGGTCCACCCTGCGTCATCACATATACCTGATCGAATACCTGAAAACCTCCGATCAACCCGATCACGTACACGAAAATGAAGGTCGGTCTCAACGACGGTAGAACAACGTGCCAGAACCGCCGCCAGGGACCTGCACCATCGAGACTCGCGGCCTCCAGAAGCTCGACCGGCACACTCTGCAGAGCAGCAAGGAAGATCACCATCTCGAATCCGAAACCCTGCCAGATACTCGCCGCACAAACCGCGAGCAAAGCGGTATTCGGATCTCCAAGCCACTGGTGACCCTCGAGCCCGATTAGCTCAAGAACCAGATTGATTACTCCTGAGTCGTTAAGCAATAGCTTCCAGACTGTTGCTACCGCTACGAGAGCTGTCGTCACAGGAATGAAGAAAGCCGCCCGATAAAAGGCTCTTCCTTTCATCTTTCGGTTGAGGAGAATCGCCGCCCCCAGACCGAGAGCCGGGCCGATTGCCATCGTAACCACAGCGAAAATCACCGTATTGAGAGTGGCCTGCTGAAACCGCGCATCCTGAAATAGATCCAGGTAGTTATTCAGTCCGACCCACGTTGCGTCCCCGAGCCCGCTGTACTTGGTGAAGCTCCAGATGAGCGACTGAAGCATTGGCCAAAGCGACATAGCTCCAAGGATGATTACCGCGGGGGCGATCATTCCGTACCCCGCCCACCATTGGGCGCGGCTCAGCTTGCTTCGAGGTCGGCGGGGTGCGATAGCCGCTTCCCGCCGACCTCGAGCCTCGACCAGATCGAGGCTATTTGGAGAGCTCACTGTTCACGGGCTTCGCCGCGCCATCAAGCGCATCCTGAACGGTAGATGCCCCGAGTAGCGCACCCTCAAGAGCCTCGCTGACTCTCGAGTCAATGTCGTCCCACTGAGCCACATATGGGAATGGTGTTGCCGTCGACATTGCCTCTTCGAAGTACTCAAAGGGGGACTGTCCACCGAAGTAGGGATCCGGTGCAGTCAGTGCTGGTCGCTCGATTCCTGCGATGGTAGCCGGTGCGGCACCTGCCACAGTGAACAGAAGCTCCTGATTCTCGGGCTCAAGGAGGAACTGCAGGAACTCCCAGGCAGCATCAGCGTGCTTTGCCCCGGTAGGAATTGCCAGGCCGGTACCTCCAAGGTAGCTTCCCTGTTGCTTCCCCTCCGGGGCTGGAGCGATCGCCCACTTACCGGACTGTTCCGGTGCTCCGTCCTTTATAACTCCCATCATGTAAGGGCCATTGACGAACATGCCGATCCGCTCATCCTTTATGCCCGGCATTCCGGTCGAATCGCCCTGATCCGGGCCCCAGTAAATTCCGCCAGCAGCGAGCAATTGCTTCATGTACTCAAGAGCCCCGACTCCGGCAGCGTCGTTGAACTTTGCTTCCGTCCAATCCGAGTTCAGGAAACTGCCGCCATTCTGATTCAGATACTGGGCGAAATGGAACGAATCGGGGAGGATCTGCATCGCATACTTGTCAGCATTTCCATCCCCATTCGTGTCTTCCGCCATCGCTTTTGCAGTCTCGAGCATTTCAGCCCAGGTGGTCGGAACACTCAATCCCTTCTCCTGCAGAATGTCTGAACGGTAGTACAGGCAATATGCGTCGAAGTCGTACAGAGCGGCTACATACTTGCCTTCGTACTTCATCGCATTTAGAGCGCCCTCGTTATAGACCTCCGAAAGAGCCTGGCCGTTGATCGCTCCGTTGGAAACCTCGTCTAGTTCGGTGAGGAGTCCGCCGGAAGCGAAGGTAGGCAGCCAGGTCATATCGAGTGTCGCGAGATCTGGTGCAGCTCCTGAAGAAACGGCGACCGGGAACTTGTCGAGCATGGAATCCCAGTCGAGCGGTTCTACCTTGATCTTGATATTGGAGTGTGTTTTCTCGAATTCCGGAACTGCCGCAACAATAGGCGACGCGGATCCGTAGTAATCCCAAACCACGAGTGTTACCTGATCGCCACTGGCTCCGTCACCAGCATTCGTACATCCGGATGCCACAAGAGCAACGGCGGAAAGGGCCGCACCCATCAGCATCAATTGTGATTTCTTTTTCATGGTTTTCCACCTCTCTAGTGAAACTTGGTTGTTCGTTATAAAGCGACGTAGCCCTCTGTCTCCGAAGCGAGCGTCGAAGAGACTCCGCCTCGAATGAACGCCAGAGACGCCTTGTTCCGGCGCAACTCCAGGTGATATCTGGCTCTGTCGCCTCTGGCGATCGTGCGACAGTACTCAACCGGAGTTCCGTCAACGAGACGCGAGACGAGCTCAATGAGCATCGCCGGGTGGCTTGGATCCTGTTCCAGCAAGGTGGCCTCACGCTTGCTTGGCAACACGGGCTCTATGATTTCCCGGCCCTGAGTGACCTCCTTGCCGTAGTCCGTCGCGAGGATGTCGTAAAGTGACCGATTCTCTACATCCTTTTCCAGAAACCCTGGGAACATGTGCGCGGGGAGCTCCACTTCTTCCAGCAGAAGCGGGCTTTCGTCGGCAAAGCGAACTCGTTCGAGCCTGTACACCGCGGTCCCGGTCGCGAGCTCCAGTCCGATGGCGGCTGCAGGAGAGGCCTCGGCCAGAGCAAGACTTACGACGACGGTTCTCGGTGAAAGTCGGCGCTCGGTCATCTCATCGGTGAAACTCGACAAGGCCACGAGATCTCGATCGACTGGATTCGATGACGCAAATGTACCTTTGCCGCGGATGCGGATCACTCGGCGTTCTCTGGAAAGCTCATCGAGTGCCCGCCTGATAGTTATCAGACTGCACGAATATTCGTCAGCAAACGCACGCTCGGTCGGCATCGCCTCGCTCGGGCCCCATTTACTCGATTCGAGATCCGAGCGAATCGACAAATAGACCTTCTGATACAGGGGTATAGATCGTGCCGATTTGGCACCCCGAACTGAACCGGTTGCATCCTTGCCTTGATTCGCCTTCATTAGCGACCTTTCCCGATACCTGCGACGAGAGCTCAAATTCGTATAAGTAATCACAATTCGATTATGAGGAAGTATGAAGCAGAGTCGAATGTGTGTCAAGAGTTCTTATAACTTATTTACACGATGTTATAGTGAGCCATGACTCACAATCGGGAACAATCCCCGAAAATCGATGCGCCTGCGCTTGCTCTTGATATAGGTGGGACCTGGTGTAGGGCGGCGGTCGTGGGTGTAGACGGCAGGCTTCTATCCAGAGGGCAACGTAAAACCCTGTCGAATCGCAGTGGCGCGCGAATCGTGCAGGACTGCGTTGAGCTCCTTCGAGAGGTTGCTGCCAAGGCGTCCCTGGAAATCGAGGCAGTGGGTGTGAGCGTCACCGGACCGGTAGATCCGAACACCGGAACGCTTTACAGCCCACCCAATGCTGGCGAAGGCCTTTCGGGCCTGTCGCTGAGTTCGGAGATATCCAAATCACTGGGCGGAATTCGCGTAGCTGTCGGCAAGGACACCAATGTGATTGCACTTGCTGAAGCGGCCTACGGGGCAGCAATTGGCGTCGCCGACTTCGTGTATGTCACAATTTCAACCGGCGTCGGCGGGAGCATTGTTTCCGACGGACGAATTTTGCTCGGTTCCGGCGGTTGCGCGGGCGAGTTAGGGCACATCTCGGTAAATCCAGCCGGGCCAGAATGCGGTTGCGGACGAAGAGGGTGCCTTGAAGCCTTGATTTCGGGCCCTGCGCTTGCGAGACGGCTCGAGATTGCGAAAGTAGAGTCGGAGATCGTGAAGGAGACGGGACAGGGCACTTTGCAAAATGATGGTGCCTACGTATCAGCCCAGGCCGCAAAGGGCGATCCGCTCGCGGTGCAGATTCTTGACTCGGCGAAGGTGGAGTTCGCAAGCGCAATGGTTGATTTCGCCAATTTGTTCAACTCTGAGCTCATCGTCGTAGGCGGCTCGGTCGCGAGAGCACACCCTGAGTGGCTTAACCGCGCTCAACAAGCCATAGCAACCAGTGCTCTGTCTCCCTCGCGCGAAACAACCCGAATAGTCCAGTCGACCCTTGACGATGATGGAGGACTAATCGGCGCGGCGCTTCTACTCTACTGATTCGTTGTCCTGTGACGATTGGGCCGAAACTCCGAAAAAATAGGTCGAATCAGTGCCTCTCGAGGATCGAATTGAGGTCGCATCCGCTCGGAAGAGAGCCGTAGAGTCCGGAAGTCTGGTCTCCAAGCCGAGCAGCGACAAATGCCTCCGATACCGGGCTAGGCGACCAGCGGATCATGAGAGAGGCCTCAAGCAGCAGGGCCAGCCTTTCGGTCAGCCTGCGAGCGCTGCGCTCATCCGGTCCCGAAGCCAGCAATTGTCTAGTGCTGGCAAGGTAGGAGTCGAACTGCGGGTTTTCTCCGTCCGCGAGGGCAACTTCGGCCATGAATGCTTCAACCGTCGCCGGCTCCTTCGCTATCGCTCTGAGCACATCAAGCGCGATGACATTCCCTGAACCTTCCCAGATCGCCAGTACCGGCTGCTCCCTGAATCTGCGGGCGATCGGAAAGTCCAGGATGTAGCCGTTTCCTCCGAGGCACTCCATGGCTTCATAGGCGTGGCCGGGCCCTCGTTTGCAGACCCAGTACTTTGTCACTGCAGTAGCAAGTCGGCGGAAGGCAATTTCCTCTTCGCTCGCGTCCTCATCCATGGCCCTTGCAAGTCTCATGCCTGCCAGAGTGGCGGCTTCCGCTTCCAGTGCCAGATCAGCGACGACCGATGCCATCGCGGCTTGATCGATAAGGAGTTTGCCGAAGGCTTTGCGGTGCCGAACGTGCCAAAGTGCTTCTGCAACCGATTCGCGCATTCCGGCCGCGGTGCCGAGAACGCAGTCGAATCGGGTCGCGGCGACCATCTCGATAATGGTCGCGATCCCGCGGCCTTCTTCCCCCACGAGGAAGGCAACGGTGTCGCTGAACTCCACCTCTGCCGAGGCGTTCGAGCGATTGCCAAGCTTGTCCTTGAGTCTTTGCAGATTGAAGGTGTTCCGGGTCCCGTCATCCAGTACTCGCGGCAGGAGGAAGCAACTGAGACCTTTCGGGGTCTGCGCCAGGACCAAGAACGCGTCCGACATTGGAGCGCTGCAGAACCATTTGTGACCTGTTAGCCGATAGCTTCCGTCGGCGCTGCGCTTTGCCGTGGTCGTATTCGACCTGACGTCAGAACCGCCCTGTTTTTCGGTCATTCCCATGCCGAAAATCGCTGACGGCTTCTCGGAATCAAGTTCGGGATGATACTCGCGGCTGAGAATTTTCGGCAGCCATTTGCTGCTTAGCTCTGCGGAATTGACCAGGGCAGGGACCACGGCGTGAGTCATTGAAACCGGGCAGGCGTGCCCTGGCTCAATCTGGGCGAAGAGCATGAAGGCGGCAGCTCTCGCGATGTTGGCTCCCGGGCGAGGATCTGCCCAGGCGGCCGAATGGGCTCCATAGCTCAGAGCCGAGCCGATTATCCGGTGGTACGACTCGTCGTATTCGACTTCGTCGATCCGGTTTCCGTAGCGGTCATGGGTCTTCAACACCGGCGTATGCTCGTTTGCCGCTTTGGCATCCGACTGGAATTGCTCAGTCCCGACGAGTCTCCCTATTTCGTGGAGAGTCGGTATCGACCATTCCGCATCCAGCCTCCTCACCGACTCGACGAGAACGGTGTTTTCCGCGAACTCGTCAACTCCTGCTCTCGGCGGAGTCTGATTCAGAACTTCGTGCGTTGGCACGCCTCCACGCTAGTCCGGAATCGTCGTCAGCGCCTCAACTCGAGAGTGCAGCACTTCACTCCGCCGCCGCCGAGCAGCAACTCTGAAAGGTCGACGCCGATCGGGTTGTACCCGCGCTCGCGCAATTGCTTCTCAAAGCCAGTGGCGCGGGAAGCAATGACTATGTTCTTCCCGTCTGAATAGGAGTTCAGGCCGAGCACTGAAGCATCCTGTTCGCTGACCAGAATCGCATCCGGATATCTCTTCTGAAGAATTGAGAGACTCGCTTCACTGAACGCAGACGGAAGGTACGCGATGTTCGCAGCCTCCCCCGGTGCAGGAGCAGGGTCGAGAACCGCAATTGCAGTGTCCAGGTGGTAGAAGCTCGGGTTTACGAGTTCGAGAGTCACGACCTCGCGCCCGAAGATCTCGGCTACCTCCTTGTGGCTGTTGGAGTCGCTGCGGAATCCGGTTCCGGCGAGGATTGCATCGCCAACGAGCAGGAAGTCGCCTTCGCCCTCGTTGACCTCGCGGGGAACGCGCACGTCGAATCCGTGCTCTCTGAACCAGTCCATGTAAGCGGGACCCTCCGGCTGGCGCTGAGGGTAGGTGAAGCTCGCTCCATAAGCTATGTTGTCGAGCACGAAGCCGCCGTTGGCCGAATAGACCATATCCGGAAGACCGTCGATCGGGTCGATTAGTTCGACATCGAAGCCGAGATTCTTGTAGGTGTCGAAGAGAACCTGCCACTGTCTGACCGCAAGACCGGTATCGGTCGGGTCCTCAGGGTGCATCCACGGGTTGATTCGGTACGACACCGTGTAGTAGTCGGGTCTGCACATAAGCACTGTGCGATGAGAAGGATGACGATCAATTGTTGAAGCCTGATCGTCGACAAAGGTTTGAGTCATTTCGCCTCCGGTTGGGTGCGGCGGACCAGGTCACTCACTCGAGCCCCTCAGGGGACGCCGATTCAAGTTTTCACCAAGGACCCGAGTAGTGCTTGCCGCAATGCGCACTATTCCTGCGTGATCACTAGTGTTTACACAAGTTTTCGCCATAGAGTGTGCAAGTGGACAACCTTGATTATCGAATCATCGATTTGTTGCGTCAGAACGCCAGAGCCGGATACGGCGATATCGGCGAGGTAATAGGCCTTTCTGCTTCAGCGGTCAAGCGAAGAGTCGATCGGCTGGTTGCGGACAAGGTGATCCGAGGGTTCACGATCCAGGTCGATCCGAATGTCGACGGGCTTGCAACGGAAGCCTACGTAGAACTCTTCTGCCGAGGCACTGTGTCTCCGGATGAACTCAGGCGAATCCTCGCATCAGTTCCGGAAGTCGTGGACGCCGGCACGGTTACCGGCAGTGCCGATGCAATCATGCACATGCGCTCAAGAGACATTGCGAGTCTGGAAGTGGCGCTTGAGCGGGTTCGGCTGGCGCCGAACGTCGACCACACCCGCTCGGCAATCGTGCTCTCGAAGCTAATTCATCGCAACTATGAGTAGTTGAAATTTGAAGCGGCGCCCCAAACTCATTTCCAGTCGCTGACCGCCGCATCTCTGGTAGAGGGCAGTTTCACGTCTTCCGCCCATCGCGCAGCCCACCTGGGAATCGCCTGCATCGAATTCTCCAGCTCTAGAAATTCGGTCAGTTCATCCATTGGTGCATTGCCGCCGGAATCCTTAAGGAATCTGAGGGCGACCATCATTTTGGCGTAGATCTCCCCGCCGACAGTGAATCTATGTTCCAGAAAGACATTCTTTTCACCAGCTCCTGCGAATCTGCTCTCCAGTTCGAAGCGCCGCCAGGGTCTTAGCGACTTTCGGAAACTAATGGTCGAGCTCACTACAACCGGATACCAGCCTTTCTTCCTCATCGGTTTCCAGAGTCCGCGTGCTTGAAGTAGTTCGATCCTTCCGATGTCCGAGATTGAGAGATAACGACCGTTGTTCATGTGACCGTTTAGGTCAAGATCAGTGGGAAGTACACGGAATCTGCTGTAGCTGACTTCCCTGGTGCTCGCGATCTTTTGACTCGTACGGAAGTAGTGGAGCAGGGTTCGCCAAATTAGATTCACTTTCGAAGAATACGCCAACAACCGTATGCATCAGAGACTGCGGATTTGACGGGCAAATAGCGTCTGCAATTGCGAAATCGTTGGCAAAATCTTGCAACTGATGCCGAAAACGTTGCAAAAGGCTCGGATTTCCGCTTGACTTCGAAGAATCCGTGAGTCGAAGTGCACGAAATCGGAAGGTACACAGGGCCGTGACCACAACCTCTGGGGCTATTGCAGTCGAGAAGCGGCCAGACGAGCCCGCCGGCACAGTGGTGCTCGATTCCGTAACCAAGATCTTCGGCGAATCAACCGCGGTCGACAACATATCCCTGAGAGTCGAGCCCGGTGAGTTTCTGTCGCTGCTGGGTCCATCAGGATGCGGCAAGACGACCACTCTCAGAATGCTTGCCGGATTCGAAACTCCGAACTCGGGATCCATCCGGATTTCCGGCGAAGACGTGCTCGGAATTCCGCCGTACAAGCGCAATGTGAATACCGTTTTTCAGGCATACGCCCTCTTTCCGCACCTGAGCGTCGCGGAAAACGTCGCTTACGGCCTGCAACAGAAGAAGGTTCCGAAGGCGGAGGTCCGGGAAAAGGTGGTTTCCGCTCTCGAAATGGTCAAGATGCGCAGTTTCGCCGATCGGAAACCGACGCAGCTTTCCGGCGGACAGCAGCAGCGAATCGCACTTGCCCGCGCGCTGGTGAATCAGCCGGCGGTGCTGCTGCTCGACGAGCCGCTTGGAGCACTGGACCGGCAGTTGCGTGAGGAAATGCAGCTTGAATTGAAGTTGCTCCAATCGCAGTTGGGCATCACCTTCATCTTTGTCACCCACGATCAGGGTGAAGCGCTCTCGATGAGCGATCGAATCGCAATCATGAGAGAGGGAAAGATCGAGCAACTGGCGGATGCCGAGACGATTTACAGTTCACCGACCTCCGCCTATGTGGCAGGCTTCATAGGCCAGCAGAACTTCTTCGAAGGCACCCTCAACAAGGACGGCAATCTGGAGAACTCCGGAGGAAAGATCCGCGCCGCAATTCCGCTTTCGGCTCAGACCGGAACGGCAGTCAGAGCAGCCATCAGGCCCGAAGACATCACCATTGATTCAAAGGAGCCGGGTCCGCAAATCAATGCGATTTCCGGGAGCCTCGTCAGCATCTCCCACCTTGGCGAGACTCTGCAGTATCTGGTTGACGTGGGAGGCGGCCACACGGTGCTCGCCAGGCGGCCAAGGCCCGGAGCCCCGAGACTCGAACTCAAGTCGAAAGTTTGGTGCACGTGGACCCCGGAAAGCGTGCTTATGTTCCATGCCCATGAAGAGTCGCCAGGCTCGCACGATTCACCGGAGGAGTGAAATGCCAACAGAGAACAGCCACATCAAGATTCTGGCCAGCGCACCGGCAGCGAGAATCATCGCGAGAGAACTGAATCGACGCAGATTCCTCGGTTTCGCTGCAGCCGCGGGAGGAGCGGCTTTCCTTGCTGCCTGCAGTTCGCCGGAGTCGACGCTCTCAAACGGGCTCGAATCCCAGCTGTCCATGTACTCATGGGGCGACTACGACGCACCGGAAGTACTCACCGCCTTCACCAAGGACCTGGGTCCAAAGCTCACCGTGGACTCTTTCGGTTCGAATGAAGAGATGATTTCGAAGCTCGTCGGAACCAAGGGAACCAGCGGATATGACATTGTCGTACCCACCGGCCCGTACATCCCCCAGATGGTGGAAAACAACCTGCTGATGAAGCTCGACCACAGACAGATTCCGAACCTGAAGTACATGGACCCCGCATTTCTGGGCCGCGACTGGGATCCGACCAACGCATACTCGATCTGCAAGGCCTGGGGAACTACCGGGTTTGTCTACGACAAGACAGTGATCACCCGTGATCTTTTCACCTGGAACGACTTCTTCGACGCTGCAATGAATGAAGCGAGCGGCAGTGTGAGCATTCTCGATGACCCGGGCGAAATCACCGGAATGTTCTATTGGGCCAACGGAATCGACTGGAACACGACAAAGAAGGAAGATATCGACGCGGCCGAAGACTTTCTGGTCAACAAGCTCGCCCCGCACGTGGCAGCCTTCAACTCCTATCCTGGCTCTGACGCGGTGCCGCAGGATCTGCAGGCTCTCATTCAGATCTGGAACGGGGATGCGAGGCTTGGAATCTCCGAGAGCGATGATCCCGACAAGTGGGTCTGGAGACTCGGTGCTCCAACGACCGAATTGTGGATGGACAACTGGTCGATTGCAGAGGGCGCGCCGCACCCGAAGGCCGCACACGCCTTCATCAACTACGTCCTCGAACCGGCGAACTCTCTCGCCGAGCTCGACTACATCGGCTACCACACCGGAGCGATCGATATTGAGCAAAAGGCGAAGGATGAAGGGCTTGAGATGCTCGATATGGTGTTCTTCACTCCTGACCAGATTGCGACCATGAAGGACGCCGAAGTAAACGAGGCGCAGGAAAGAACGGTCGACATCTGGAACAAGATGAAGGCCGCAGCGGGCGCCTGATGTGAGCAGGTTGAGACTTCCGCGACCGATTCTGGCCTTTCCGGCCATTGGCTGGCTGCTGATCTTCTTTGTGGCACCGGTATTGCTGGTGCTCTGGTTCAGCTTCGGTTACAAGCCTGGGGTCTTCCAGACTCACGCGAACGACAAGCTTTCATTCGATCGGTACGCGGAAGCTCTCAACCCGACTTTCTTCACGACCTTCTGGAATACCCTCTGGGTGGGAGTGGCTGGCACTTTGCTTTGCCTGATCATCGCATTTCCGGTCGCCTACTGGATGGCGGCGAAGATTCCCTCCCGCTATCGCGGACTGCTCATCGCCCTGGTCATGGTCCCGTACTGGACCAACTTCCTGGTTCGAACCATCGGGTGGCAAATCATTCTCGCTCCGCACGGGTGGCTCAGCGCAGCTCTCAACTGGCTTGGACTGATAGACGGCTCGCTCGACATCCTCTACACCCGAAGCGCAGTGCTGCTCGGCGTTGTCTACAACTATCTGCCCCTAATGATTCTGCCGCTCTATGTCGCCTTCGATCGGGTTAGTCAGGACATGCGAGAAGCAAGCAAAGACCTCGGCGCCGGCAGAATCGCGACGCTATTGCGAGTAACAATCCCGCTTGCAATGCCGGGAATTATCGTCGGAACCCTGCTGGTCTACATTCCGCTCATGGGCGACTACATCACTGCCACCGTCCTTGGAGGAGCCAAAGGCAACATGGCCGGCGTGCTCGTTGCCAGCCAGTTCCAGACTGCACAGAACTGGGCTCTGGGCTCGGCGATGGCAGTGCTACTCATCCTGCTGATTCTGGTTTCCGCCGCTCTGGCCGGGCTCATAATCTGGCTGCTGCTGCTTCCCTTCAACCGATCAAGGCGGCTAGTGATCGGGGTTGCAAAGTGACGAGTTCAGGTGCCATTGCGGCGCCGCGGAAGAACCGCAAGCCGCTAAATCTGGTTGAAGCCGGGCTGGGCGTATGGGGAGTAATCGTCTTCATCTTCCTGTTCGCCCCGATCGTCGTGATCTTCATCTACTCTTTCAACTCAGGACGACTCCTTACCTCCTGGGACGGCTTCGGCTTCCAGGGATACGAGGCGATGATCGCGAAACCGGCAGTCACAAGCTCAGTCTGGGTGAGCCTCAGAGCGGGGGTGCTTTCTTCTGTACTTGCGACTCTGCTTGGGACTCTCGCCGGTGTGGCAATGGCCAGAAGGCCCGGAAAATGGGTGATCTGGTTTTCCGCGCTCTTGCTGTTTGTTGCGATTACCCCGGAGATTGTGGATGCCGTATCACTGCTTCCCTGGCTCGTCTTCCTCGGCCAGGATCTCGGCCTTGGAATCTTCAACGATGGAATCGTCAGACTGGTTGTCGGTCAGTCCCTGTTTTCAACCGCAGTGGTCACCTACATCGTGCGATCGAGGCTCGTAGGGCTGAATGAAAACCTCGAGGAGGCGTCGGCGGATTTGTATGCTTCACCGACGAAGACCTTCTGGAAGATCACTCTGCCTCTCGCGATGCCCGCCGTTCTCGCCGGTGCGCTCCTGTCCTTTACTCTGGGCCTCGACAACACAATCGTCGCTTCATTCGTTCAGGTGTCCGGAACGACTCCGTGGCCGGTCTATGTCCTGAGCGCGGTGCGATCAGGACTTCGACCCGATATTGCATCCATGTCGGTCGTAATGCTCGTGCTGACTCTCGGAGCTATCGGACTTGTGGTGGTCGTACTCAAGAAGGCGGGGGATTCCGCTACCCAGATTGCGCGAACTTTGGCGGGTTAAGCAAGGCAGCATTGGAGTTGCAATTGAACAAGGCAGATTTCCTTTTCAGAGGCGGGAAGGTTTTCACCTCCACCGCAGTTCGCCGCCCTGCTACCGCAGTTGCGGTGTCCGGAGAGCGCATCGTCGCTGTCGGCAATGATGAATTGCTTGACCTTACCGGACCGCAAACTGAGATCATCAATCTCGACGGCAAGCTCCTGACCCCGGGTTTTCAGGACTCTCACGTGCACGCGGTCTGGGGCGGGCTCGACATGATCCGCTGCGATCTGTCGACTGAGTCGACGAAGGAAGGTTACCTGTCGAAACTCACCCAATACGCGAAGGCCAATCCGGAAAAGGAGTGGATTCTCGGCGGAGGCTGGAGCATGGCCGTTTTTCCCGGCGGAACCCCGGTCAAAGAAGACCTGGATGCGATAATCCCCGATCGACCGGTCTTCCTGCCCAACCGAGACGGCCACGGCGCATGGGTGAATTCCCGGGCTTTGGAACTCGCCGGACTGGATGCGAACTCTCCCGACCCGGCGGATGGCCGCATCGAGAGAGATCCCGACGGCTCGCCGTCCGGCACTCTCCACGAAGGAGCAATGAACCTGGTGAATCGCCTGCTTCCGCCGACTTCACCGGAAGACTATTTGCGAGCTCTGCTAATGGGACAGCAGTACTTGCATTCCCTCGGTGTGACCGGCTGGCAGGATGCGATTCTCGGGGATTACGGCGACGCCGGGGACGCAACCCCCGCCTATCTCGAGGCGGCAGGCTCCGGGCAATTGACTGCAAGAGTGGTAGGCGCACTTTGGTGGGATCGAACCAGGGGCCTCGAGCAGATCCCGGAACTCGTGGAACGCAGGAACGCAGGCAAAGCCGGCAGGTTCGCGGCGACGAGCGTGAAGATCATGCAGGACGGAGTGGCGGAAAACTTCACCGCTGCCATGCTGGAGCCATATTGCGACGGTCATGGCGGCCACACCGACAACTCAGGAATCTCATTTGTCGATCCAAAGATTCTCACCTTGGCGGTGCCCCAGTTGGATTCTCTCGGGTTTCAGGTTCACTTCCACGCAATCGGAGACCGGGGAGTACGCGAGGCACTGGACGCTATCCAGGCAGCTCGAATGAAGAACGACTTCAATGACAATCGGCACCACATCGCCCATTTGCAGGTAATCCACCCCGAAGACATCCCGCGTTTTCGACAGCTCGCTGTAATTGCGAACATGCAATCCCTCTGGGCGGCACTCGAACCTCAAATGGTGGAGCTCACCCTGCCCTTCCTCGGCGAGCCGCGAAGTTCCTGGCAATACCCGTTCGGAGACCTCTTCCGAAGCGGTGCCACTCTCGCTGCAGGCAGCGACTGGTCGGTGAGCACTCCTGATCCCTTCGCGGCGATTCACGTTGCGGTAAACCGCAAGGCCGCCCCCGGTCAGGAAGAAGACGAATTCGAAGCCTTCCTCCCCGACCAGGCTCTGGACCTCTCAACCTCGATCACGGCTTACACAGCGGGCTCCGCCTGGCTGAATCACTGCGACGAGGCGGGTTCGATCGAGACGGGCAAGTTCGCCGACCTCGTGGTTCTGGACCGAAACCCGTTCGAGGGGCCCAAGAACGAGATCGGCCTCACCAGGGTAGAGCAGACTTTCGTCGGCGGACAGCGAGTCTATTCAGCTGCGGAGGCGAACTGATTCGCCGCAAACCGGCGGAGAACTTTCACTCTTCAGGTTCGGGGGCGGCGGTCTCAACTGGAGGTGGAACCGCAAGCGATTCCGAAATGGCTCCTCCCGAAGATCGCGAGACGAAGCAGTAGTAGTCTCGATCACCCTTGGCCCAGTCGGTCGCATTCACTGCGAAACTCGCCTCGTACTGGATATCGGTATAAGCCGAGGCCTTGCTGTAATCAATTACCGACGCGCTCGTGCAAAGCAGTCCGGTTGCCTGTGCTTGAAGCGAATCGATTCCGGGGTAGGGGGTGCTGAATCCGTCGTCTTCTGTGAACTCGCCCCTTGCCACAAGCTGCGCCGGATGCGGCTGCGAGCAGTCTACGACCGTGAACTTCTCCACCCAGGGTCCGTTGTACGGATCCAGGCACTCGCCACCGAGCAACTCGTCCCAGCGGTACTCCCCTGGGGGCAGCGGTCCGACTGGTTTTTCAGTCGGAGTAGGTGTCGGAGTATTGGTCGGCAGTGCGACATCCACCGGAGAAGGTCCCAGAAGTCCGGGAAGCTTCGTGCCGAAGTAGAAAAGGACAACGAGAGCAAGTGCCGCGACCAGTCCCCCGGCCACCCACATGAGCACCTTTTGAGTCTTGCCAATACCGGCACTGGCCAGGCCCGGTCTGGCGGGTCTTTGCCTGCTGCTTGCCGGCATCCGTCCAATGAGAGGTTCAGCTTCATACTCCTGAAACTGGGATTCACCAAAAAGCTTGTCGAGCGCCTCGCCCTGGGCAAAGACCTCGGTCGGATCTGCGGGAACGTTAGGTTCCGGCGGTGCGCCCGCCAGCCCGGGCGCTACCGGCGGGATTGGCCAGGCCTGAGTCGGCTCGGACGGCATCGGTGTCGCCGGGGCCTCCGGGGCCTCCGGGTTGATTCCGGGAGTAAGACCAGTCGGAGTCCAGGCTTCAGTGATCGGTTGCGACTGGGTCGGCCACTGCGGAGCGGGTGGAGCGGGCGTCGCAGGAGTAGCGGGAGTAGCGGGCTCCTCCGGGGACTGCGAGGTCGGGGAGGTCGCAGGGAACTGGCCTGGAGGGGGGAGAGTCAGATCGGGGAAGGTTGCCGGCGGAGGGAAATTCGCAAAGGGGTTCTCCTCAGGTGAAGCCTGAGTCGGAGGAAGCGGCTCGGCCTGCGGCGGCCAGGAGGGAAGTTCGGGCCGTGGTGTCGCGTTCTCCGCAGGGTCAGGGTCCGGATTTGGTGCTGCGTCGACAGCCGGATCAGTTCGGGGTGCGGATTCGGACTGCCTGGCGGTTCCAAAGTTGGAGGCAAACCACGCGTCGAGTCCGTCGTCGGACTGGTCGGGAGTGTCCCTGTCGTCAGTCATGATCCCAGCCCGAGATCGTTCAGGTCAATGGCGGCCAGATACTGATAGCCGGCACTCTCGATGGCCTGCCTGGCACCGGTGTTTCGATCTACAACTACCGCAACTGCGGCAACTTTCGCCCCCGCCTTTTCAACCGCAGCGATTGCAGCCAAAGGCGAGCCTCCGGTTGTGGAGGTGTCCTCGACTACCACTACTCGCTTGCCCTTCAATTCCGGACCTTCGATTTGCTTTCCCCGACCGTGATCTTTCGGCTGTTTGCGCACCACGAACGCATCAAGAGGACGGCCCGTGGCGATGCTCGAATGAAGCATAGAGGTCGCGATTGGGTCTGCGCCCATAGTCATGCCTCCAACTGCCGAAACGCCGGGTAAGTGAGCTATCAGCTCAGTCATTACTTCGCCTATGAGCGGTGCCACTCGATGGTCCAGACTGACGCGTCTCAAATCCACATAGAAGGATGCCTTCGCCCCGCTGGTGAGTACGAAATCACCATGAAACACCGCTTCTTTCGAGATGTACTCGATGAGCGCGCTTCGGGCATCCTTCACGGGGTCAAGCCTATTCATGAAAACGACGGCTCAGCGCAAATACCCATCCATGTCAGAGTTTCCCGATTTCGGCTTTCAAGGTTGATCTTTCCGGTCTGGATGAATTGTCCGGGTAGCGTTTAGCCATGCGTGTGGCAACCTGGAATGTCAACTCGATTCGAACGAGAGTCGGCAGAGTAGTCGACTGGCTTCTGCGGGAAGACGTCGATGTTCTCGGAATGCAGGAAATCAAGTGCAAACCCGAGCAGTTTCCGGCGGAAGAATTCGAGCGAGCCGGATACGACATCCTCGCCCACGGACTGGATCAGTGGAACGGAGTCGCCTTCGCCAGCAGGAGACCCATGACGGAATTGGGGAAGAGCTTCCCTGGTCAGCCTGGATTCAAGAAAGGATTCGATGGTCCTAACCCTCCTCTCGAGGCGCGCGCGCTCGGAGTCGAAGTAGAGGGAGTGAACCTATGGAGCCTCTATGTGCCCAACGGTCGCGGCCTCGACGACCCCCATATGGAATACAAGCTCAACTGGTTGAACGCTCTCGCTTCAACAAGCCGGAACTGGCTGGCTCACAACCCGGACCTGAAGCTTGCGCTTATGGGCGACTGGAATGTCGCCCCAACAGCGTCGGACATGGGCGATCCGGACTTCGTTGAAGGCCAGTCAACCCACGTCTCCCCTGGAGAGAGAGCGGCATTCCAACAGTTTCTGGAACTCGGAATGGCCGATACGGTCAGGGGGTTTGTTCCTGATGGCTATACCTACTGGGACTACAAGCAGCTCAAGTTTCCGCGAAATGAGGGAATGAGAATCGACTTCATCCTCAGCTCGGCCGCTCTCGCGTCTTGGGCCACAGCCGCCCGGATTCACCGTGAAGAGCGAAAGGGAGACGCGCCAAGCGACCATGTTCCGGTGACTGTGGATTTCGATCTCGGAACTGAGGAAGACCTGGACCGGCCGATGGTTTTCTAGGCGGATTTCGAACCTAGTATTGGTGTGGTGACCGACTTTCCGCCAACGTCCAACTCCGCCAATCTGCGACGGGCTGGGGATTTGGAAACCAGCAAGGTGGTTGCGAGGGTATTCGACCGCATCCTCGAGGAAATCCATCTGGGCAAACTCGAACCCGGTGAGAGAATCGTGGATCACGTACTGGCCCAGGAATTCGGGGTTTCAAGGACTCCGGTTCGTGAGGCGCTTCAGCGTCTGCGCGAACTTGGCGTAGTCGAAGCGTCCGCGAGCAGGTACACCCGCGTAGCCGTGGTCACGCCGAAAGAAACCGCGGATGCACTGGTCGTCTGGACTGCGCTTTACGACGCTCTCATTGATGAAGCCCATTCCAGGATCAGCAGAGAGAGCCGTGAACTAATGGTGCAGGACCACGAGAAGTTTCTCGAGGCGGTCTCAAGATCAGACATGCAGTCGGTAGCGATTGCCAATCTCTCGTTCTTCGCCCGCCCGATGGTCGCAGTAGAGAACTCGCTATTGATCAAAGCCTTAAGTTCGGTGGTGCACAGAATTCAACTGGGCAGCCTGCATTTGCCCGATTACATTGACTTCGACGAGTTGGGTCGGGCCCAGAAAATGTTCCTCGAAAGCCTCGAGCGGAACGACCCCGCGCTTGCAAACGAAGCGATCCAGATCATCCGCTACATCAGGATTCCCCAGGAGAGTTGACTTTCGGCGAATTTCGCCGTTTCAAGGACTCAAAGTTGCGACTGCTCCTTAGCTGCGCAAGTTCTCGCCGAATTGGCGCAATCAAATTCTGCCTGTGTCTGGGTACCCTTTAATTTGCACGGTACGCAGGTGAAGGGACTCAAATGACTACCACTACGGATACGGGAAGAAAGCAGATTCCAGCAGAATCGGCGACTTCTGGGAATCTTGCTGAAGACCTAGCCTGGACGTCCCTCAAGGAAGCTGTTGGCGAGTTCCGCCGTTTTCAGATTCAGGACGGCAGCATCCCGGAAAAGTCGAATCATAGGCGCGCCAGCGAGCTCACGAGTGTAATCACGAGAGCCATTGCGGATCTGGCACCTAGGTTTGAGCACGACCGCGATTACCTTGAGCTGCTTGTGACAGATTTCGAGCGGTGGTCTGCGGAGGGTTTCGGTGTTCCCGACTTTCATGATTCGCTCGTGGCATTTCGGCCCGAACTTCATCGCGTGAACGGTCTCCGGCACCTCGTGGTTTTCCCGATGTACACCCAAAATGGCAGTTCCGACCGTCTCGTTGAAGCGGTGCTAATCGAAGTCATCTGGCCGGACTTCGTGGCCGAGTTGGAGGCCGGAGAGTATTCGAACAAGATGTTCGTTCCGATCAGGTTCCTAGACTTCACCGAGGGGTATGACACGAACGCTGCCGTCCTCTTTCCGGAGACTGTCGCGGTGCGCGAGACTCCGAAGTTCACCTGGGGAGCGATCTTCGCCGACCGTGAAGCAGCCAGATTCAGGCGCGTAGTGAAAGCCGCATCCGAGATTACAGGACTCGAACTGCCGGCAGACGCAATCGAACTGCTCGAAGACCAGCACCTTGCGGAAGAGACTTTCGTAATGTGGGACCTAATTCACGACCGCACCCACATGCGAGGCGACCTGCCTTTCGATCCGTTCATGATCAAACAGCGGATGCCCTACTTCCTCTACTCTCTCGAAGAACTGCGCTGCGACCTGACCGCCTTCGCAGAATCGGTCAAACTCGAAAACGCCAGGGAAACCGACCCGGTAACGAGAAAGCACGCGAAGCTCGTGCAGTACACGGTGCTTTTCGACCGGATTTTCCGCTTCGCTCTAACCGGAAGCCGAACTCGAAACTACGACGGACTCGGCGGGCAATTGCTTTTCGCCTGGCTGCACCAGCGCCGGGTGTTGCACTGGACAGATACCACTCTGAGCCTGGACTGGGAAGAAGTGCCAGCAGTCGTCAATGCCCTGGGCGATGAAATCAGCGATCTCTACTGGCGCTCGATTGACCGGCCGAAAGTCGCGCACTGGCTCGCCGCTTACGATCTGGTCTCGGGAACCCTCGCTCCGCATCCGGCTTCGAAGTGGGCGACGAGGGACCTGCCGCTGGATGGCACTCCTCGCGAGCTGACCGATCTCGTGATGGATGATGAGTTTCCGCTGTCCATGTTCTACGAAGCTCTCTCCCGCAAAATGAAGGACGTAATCGAATCGACCTCCGGAATCACAGCAACTACCGCTTGATCCTCAGTTAGTCTGCCTCACCGGATTTTGATGGTTTAGGGTGGGCAAGTGCTCGAGATTAGGGGAGTCAACCGTTCGTTTTCCGGTCGTCGGGTTCTGCATGATGTCAGTTTCGAAGTTGAAACGGGGAAACTGACTGGCTTTGTCGGCGCAAATGGCGCCGGCAAGACGACGACCATGCGGATCATCCTGGGAGTACTCGCAGCCGACTCCGGAGAGGTGTACTTCAACGGAAAGCAACTCGACGATTCGGTCAGGCATCGGACCGGATACATGCCGGAGGAGCGGGGCCTTTACCCGAAGATGCGAGTAGCTGAGCAGCTAAGCTATTTGGCTCAACTTCACGGTCTGACTCCCGAACGCGCGAGATCGAACGCTCAAGCGCTGATTGAAAGGCTCGGACTTGACGACAAGGCCGACAAGACAATCGAGAGCCTGTCGCTCGGGAATCAGCAGAGAGCGCAAATCGCCGCCTCCCTGGTTCACGATCCGGAAATCCTCGTACTGGATGAGCCGTTCTCCGGGCTGGATCCGATCGCGGTCGAGAACGTTCAGGGCGTGCTGAAGTCGCGGGCGGCCGAAGGCATTCCGGTGCTCTTCTCTTCGCACCAACTGGATATTGTTGAGCGGCTCTGCGACAACCTCGTGGTGATCGCTGACGGTCGAATTCGAGCGGCCGGATCGAGGGAAGCCCTCCGATCAGAGTTCGGATCCTCAAACTGGGAACTGATTTCCGATCTTGATCCGGCGAGAGTCAAAAGCAACCCGGGTCTGGAAATCGTCTCCGCTGAAGGACGCTCGCTCGTTTTCAAGGCGAACGCCGAGATGGCCCAGGAGGTGCTGAAGCAGGCAACCGCACTAGGCGCGGTTGATCGCTTCACTCCGGTCGAGCCGACTCTTGCCGAAATATTCAGGGAGGTAATCGAGTGAGCTCCAATCGGATGCCCGTGGCCGGCTCCCGAATTGCCCTCGTGGCAATGAGAGAAATCAGGATGAAACTGCGCTCGAAGGCGTTCCTGATCTCGACCGCAATTCTCATGCTCTCGGTTCTGGCATCAATAGTGGCTGCCGGCATTTTCGGCTCAAACCAGTCGAAGACCGAAGTGGCGGCCACCGGCAGCGCGGTTCAAGTCGCAGAAGCCTACGAGAACCTGCTAGTTACAGTGAGCGATTCTGCCGAGGCCGCGATCCAGCTCGTGGAGGAAGGAAGGGTCGAGGCTGCCCTCGTACCGACCGCGACTCCAGGTCTGGGCTTCAAAGTCGTAGCGAAGGATTCGGCTCCGGAGACTCTGCTCGCGCAATTGGGAGTGTTCCCTGAACTGCAAGTGCTGCACCCGCAGAAGATCAACCCTTTGCTCGCCTATTTTGCGGCGATTGCTTTCGGTCTTGTTTTCTTCATTTCGGCAATGACTTTCGGAACGACTATCGCGCAAAGCGTCGTTGAGGAGAAGCAAACCCGAATCGTGGAGATCCTCATTTCGGCAATCCCCGTCCGAACGCTGCTTACCGGAAAGGTAATCGGCAACAGCATCCTCGCCTTTGCCCAAATTGCCGCAATCGCCGCACTGGCCTCGATTGGGCTTGCAGCTACAGGACAATTGAGCCTGCTCGGACAATTCGGCCCCTCAATCGCCTGGTTTGTGGTGTTCTTCGCTTTCGGATTCGTCATGCTTGCCGCCATGTATGCGGCAACCGCTTCCCTGGTTTCGCGCCAGGAAGACGTCGGCAGTGCAACTTCCCCCGTCATGATTCTGGTGATGCTTCCCTACATCCTCGTAATCAGCTTCAACAGCAACCCCCTGGTACTCGGAATCATGTCCTATATTCCGTTCTCCGCCCCAGTTGGGATGCCGATGAGGATCTTCCTCGGTCAGGCTCAGTGGTGGGAACCGGTGCTCTCGCTGCTGATTCTTCTGGCAACCACAGCGGTCGTAATCCTGGTCGGTGCGAGGATCTATTCCAACGCTCTGCTGCGCACCGGTAGTCGGATGAAGCTTTCCGAGGCGCTCGCCGGTTAGAGCCGGTGCGAGAATAGGGCAGTGACTCAACTTCATGATCCGGCTCAGCGCGGTTTCGCGAGCGACAACTACGCGGGAATTCAACCGGAAGTACTGCAGGCAATTTCCGAAGCGAACGGCGGCCACCAAATCGCCTACGGCGGCGACGTCTACACGCAGCGCCTTCAATCCCGAGCGAAAGAGATCTTCGGCAATCAGGCAGAGATCTATCCGGTATTCAACGGCACCGGGGCGAACGTAACCGGGCTCACCGCAATGCTGCCTCGCTGGGGCGCCGTGGTCGCGAGCTCCACTGCACACATCCACACCGACGAGAACGCGGCTCCGGAACGGGTCAGTGGACTGAAACTCCTGACTGTTCAGACCCCCAATGGAAAGCTCACTCCTCAGCTCATCGACCAGGAAGCGTGGGGCTGGGGAGACGAGCACCGTGCACAGCCGCTGGCGGTGAGCATCACCCAATCAACTGAACTTGGAACCTGCTACAGCATCGACGAGCTCAAGGCGATTTGTGATCACGCGCATTCAAAGGGGATGACGGTACACGTCGACGGAGCAAGAATCGCCAATGCCGCGGCTCACCTCGGAGTCGGACTGGGCGAACTCACGACCGGAGTTGGGGTCGATGTACTCAGCCTCGGCGGAACCAAGAACGGCCTGCTCTACGGGGAAGCCATAGTCGTGCTGAATCCGAAGGCAGCGCCCGGGATGAACTACCTTCGCAAGCTGAATATGCAGCTCGCCTCCAAGATGCGCTTCGTTTCCGCCCAGTTCCTCGCCCTGTTCGAGGACGACCTGTGGCTGCGTTCCGCAAGTCACGCCAACGCAATGGCCGCAAAGCTGCGCTCTGCACTGGACGAGCGGATCGCGGACGGCCGAATCAGCGGGCTCTCCTTTTCGCAGGAAACGCAATCCAATGCCCTGTTTGCGGTGCTTCCGCCCGGAGTTGCAGACAAACTGCGCGAAAGCTTCCGGTTCTACGACTGGAATCAGGCGACGGGAGAAGTCCGCTGGATGTGTTCGTTCGACACAACAGAGGGCGATATCGACGCCTTCGTAGAGGCAATCACGAGGGAGCTGGCCGCATGAAATTCGGATTGTTCATTCCTCAGGGCTGGCGCCACGATCTGGTCGGAATAGATCCGGCCGAACAGTGGAGCGTCATGAACAGTATCGCTGCCAGAGCGGACCGCGGACCTTGGGAGTCGATTTGGGTCTTCGACCACTTCCACACGGTTCCGGTCGCAACAGATCAGGCGACTCATGAAGCCTGGACTCTCATGGCGGCCTTTGCTGCATCCACCAGCAGAGTTCGGCTCGGTCAAATGTGCACCTGCATTTCCTACCGCAACCCCGCCTATCTGGCCAAGGTCGCTGCAACCGTGGACATAATCTCCGGTGGCCGCACAGAGATGGGGATCGGAGCAGGCTGGTACGAGCACGAATGGCTCGCTTACGGCTACGGTTTCCCGCCGGCGCCGGAGCGGCTCGCACGGCTCGACGAGGGCGTCCAGATCATGAAGCAGGCCTGGACTCTCGGCGAGGCGACGCTCAATGGAAAGTACTACCAGGTCGAAGGCGCGATCTGCCAGCCGCTACCCCTGCAAGAAGGTGGAATACCGCTCTGGGTCGCTGGCGGCGGGGAAAAGGTGACCCTGCGAATAGCTGCGCAATTCGCGGAGTGCACGAACTTCGCCGACGGCAAGGCGGAGGTTTTCGCAGCGAAGAGCGAAATCCTCAAGGCGCACTGCGAGCGACTGGATCGAGATTACGACCGAATCGTCAAGTCGACGAACATCAAGGTGGTTCTGGGTGAGAACGAGGCGGATGTCGAGCGGCGGCTGGCCAGCATTCAGGCTGCCCTCGCTCCCCACGTCGGCGAAAAGGCCGCTACAGACTACATGGAGGAGTATCGCGGTACGGCAGGAGTGGGCACCTCGGAGCAGGTGATCGAGCGCCTGCTGGAACTCAAGCAACTCGGGCTGGACTATTCGATTCTCTACAGTCCGGAAGTCGCCTGGGATCAAAGCGTTCTGGACCAGATCGAGTCTGAGATCATCCCGGCTCTCTCCTAGAATCCGATGCCCCGTGTGCCTTAGTTGCCGGTTTGTCGAACTGACCGACCTCGGCTAGTTTTCAAGCCTGGACTTGATCGCCTTCTCAATGGCAGGCCCCAGAGTCAAAGCGAACGTCCTGGTCAGGTGATCCTGATCGCGATAGACGTTGGCTGCGCCGATCACGCTGAAGCAGTCTGTCTCGTCGCAATAGATGTCGCTGAAGTCCAGAATTAGCGCTCCCGAGTTGGCTGCGGCTATTGAGAGCGGATCGACCTGATCCAGAACTTTCGCTCTGGGCTCGGTGCAGTCTCCGGGATCATTGAGCCTCAGGCACTTGTTCGGGTCTTCTTCGAAGTCGGGGTTGTCGACGATCGTTATGATTTTTGCCCCCGCTGCCTGCTTCCAGGCCTCTTCGAATCCCGCAGCAAGCACCTCGTCATGTTCAGAAGCCGAGACGAGGTAAGGAGTGTGCGCGAGCGCCGCGGTGAAGATTACGTCGAAGGGTTCGGCTGATTCGAGCTCCTGTTTCAGGTTCCTCCGCCAGTCGACGCAGGATGCCGTGAATGCTGGGCTCGGTCCGCTCACCGGGGCCGTGGTCCACGGGCATGCGCCCTTGAGGTAGGTCGTGAGCGACCATCCGTTCTTTTCGGCAAGCTGAATGAGGGTGTCAATGTACTGGTAAGCATGGCTGTCGCCGATCAGTGCGATCCGCGGAGCGCCCGGGTCAACCGAGCCGAAAGAGCAGGACTTTACTGTGGATTCGTTCAACTGCACGAGGCACTGAGATTCTTCCGGAGAGTCTGCGTTTCCAAATCCCGGAGACGGAATGACCTGGCCCTGTAGCTCCGGATTCTGACAGTCCGGGCCAGCCATAGCGCCGAAGCAGTCGGGCAGGTTCGCCCTGATCTGCTCGAGTTCCTGAGCCTGCGCTTCGTACTTCGGCTGGCCAACGGCAAATGCAATTCCGACTACAAGACTCGATATGCCCATGAGGGCCACCACGCCTAAATAGCTGAACCGGGGCTTTCGAGTGGTCAGGGCCTTGAAGTTGCGGAACGGGTCTTCAATGTACTTCTTGGTGAGCCAGGCGAGGAGGAAGCAGATCGCGATTAGCGCAACGCGGTGAGCGCCGGTCAGTCCCCAGCCCGGAACATAAGGTGCGATTATGATCAGCGGCCAGTGCCAGAGGTAGAGCGAGTAGGAGATGTCGCCAACGAACCGCTGCGGGGGACCTCCGAGGACCTTTCCAATGTCCCACCACTTTTCTGCGCGGTCGCTTGCAATTACCAGCGCCGAACCGAGCACCGGAAGTACCGCTGTATAGCCGGGGAAGGGGGTTTCGCGGTCGAAGAACCATCCGGCTGCAAGTACCATTGCGAGCCCCGCATACCCCACGAGATTGTTCGCCCAGGCGCCTTTCGGTCTTAGCCTTGGCAGCAGTGCCAGAATCGCTCCGAATCCGAATTCCCAAAGCCTCGTCCAGGTAACGAAGTAGGCCTCCGATGGATTGCTCGCGGTATAGAGGATAGAACCGAGCAGCGAGACTACGACAACCAGCACCGCGACCCCGACCATCGGTAGCCAGCGCCTCGCGGCATAGAACTTAACCCCGAACCAGGTTGCCCCGAGCAGCAGGAGCGGCCAGATCAGGTAGAACTGCTCCTCGAGGGACAGAGACCAATAATGCTGAACTGTGGTCGCGTCATGGGAGGCCAGGTAGTCGACTGCACCGAGGGCTAGATCCCAGTTTTCTACATACAGGGTACTTGCGAGAATGCCGCGGGTTTCGGCCAGCAGGCTCGACAGGGGCAAAAGGAAAATCACGGCGAGAGAGCAGAAAATCAGCACGGTGATCGCAGCCGGGAGCAGACGCCGGGCGCGCTTGGCCCAAAAGCTCGGCAGGTCGATCCGGCCGGTGCGATCCAGCTCCCTGGAGAGCTGTCCGGTGATCAGGAATCCTGAGATCACAAAGAAGACGTCGACTCCGACATAGCCGCCGGTTAGTCTGCCTGGCCAGACGTGATAGATGACGACAAGCAAGACAGCGACCGCTCGCAACCCCTGCACGTGAGGCATGAAGTGCGCGGATTTTGCCGGTCGTTCGACTGGTTTCCGCTGCTTGGGCACGGTTCAGAGTATCAATTACTCTCTACAGTCAATTCATCTTTCTCCGAGTCGAGATCAACCAGCACGGTGTCGCCATCGCGAATGGTCCCGGCAAGCAGGGCGGTAGCAAGTCGATCGTCAATCTCCTGCTGCATGAGCCGTCGCAGGGGCCTGGCTCCGAAGATCGGATCGTAGCCGCGCTCGGCGAGCCAGGTTCGAGCGCTGGCGGTAACCGCAAGGTCGAGTCGGCGCTCCGCCAGTCGCTTCTGCAGCCGGTCAACATAGAGCTCAACTATCTGAGCCAGCTCTTCCTCGCTCAGCGGACTGAAGATGACAATGTCATCCAGACGGTTTATGAACTCCGGCTTGAATACCTGCCGAACCGTGGCAGTTACCGCTTCCTTCTTCTGCTCCCAGTTGAGTTCCGGGTCGACCAGGAACTGGCTGCCGAGGTTCGAGGTCAAAATCAGGATGACGTTCCTGAAGTCGACTGTTCGGCCCTGACCATCGGTTAGCCGGCCGTCATCGAGCACCTGAAGGAGCACGTCGAACACGTCCGGGTGAGCCTTCTCGACTTCGTCCATGAGCACGACGGAGTAGGGTCTGCGGCGAACCGCTTCGGTCAGCTGTCCGCCCTGCTCGAATCCGATGTAGCCGGGAGGGGCACCGAGCAGCCTGGCCACCGAGTGGCGCTCACCGTATTCACTCATGTCGATCCGGATCATCGCCCGCTCATCATCGAACAGGAACTCCGCGAGCGCCTTGGCTAGTTCGGTCTTTCCAACTCCGGTTGGCCCAAGGAACAGGAAGGAACCCGTCGGCCGGTCGGGGTCTGCGATTCCGGCCCGGCTGCGCCGAACCGCATCGGCAACCGTCTGCACAGCCGGCTTCTGACCGACTATTCGCTTGGCAAGTTCAGACTCGAGGTGAAGCAGCTTTTCGCTCTCCCCCTGAAGCAGTCTGCCGACGGGAATGCCGGTCCAGGCGGAAATTACTGCGGCGATATCTTCAGCCGTCACCTGGTCATTGACCATCATCGGAGTTTCGGCCTCGGATTTTTCAGCGTCCGCAAGCTCACGCTCGATCACCGGGATTTCGCCGTAGAGCAGTCTTGACGCCCGTTCGAGATTTCCTTCGCGCTGCGCACGATCAGCCTCCATCCGAAGGGTGTCGAGCTTGCCCTTGAGCTCACCGACCCGGTTGAGGGATGCCCGCTCGCGCTCCCAGCGCCTCTGCAGTTCATCGAGAGCGGCGCTCTTCTCCTTGAGATCGTCGCGCAACTTTTGCAGTCTCGCCTTGCTCGCCTCATCTTTCTCCTTCTTGAGCGCGAGTTCTTCGAGCTTGAGCCTGTCGACGCTTCGACGCAGCTCATCGATTTCGACCGGAGCAGAGTCGATCTCCATCCGCAGCCGGCTCGCGGCTTCATCAATCAGGTCGATCGCCTTGTCAGGCAACTGGCGCCCCGAAATGTAACGATTGCTAAGGGCCGCTGCGGCAACGAGAGCGGTGTCGGCAATCGCGACCTTGTGGTGGGCTTCATAGCGCTCCTTGAGTCCGCGCAGAATCGCGATCGTGTCCTCTACACTCGGCTCACCCACATAAACCTGCTGGAATCTGCGCTCGAGCGCGGCATCCTTTTCAATGAATTCCCGGTACTCGTCGAGGGTCGTCGCACCGATGAGTCTGAGCTCACCGCGGGCGAGCATTGGCTTTAGCATGTTTGCGGCCGCCACCGAGCCTTCTCCTCCACCTGCTCCCATGAGAGTGTGCAATTCGTCGACGAAGGTGATTATCTGGCCGTCCGCGTCGTTGATTTCCTTGAGCACAGCCTTGAGGCGCTCTTCGAACTCGCCGCGGTATTTCGCGCCCGCCACTAGAGCAGCCAGATCGAGAGCGACCAGGCGCTTGCCCTTTAGCGACTCCGCAACGTCGCCGGCGACTATCCGCTGGGCAAGTCCTTCGACTACGGCCGTCTTGCCTACGCCGGGCTCGCCGATCAACACCGGGTTGTTCTTGGTGCGCCTGGTAAGCACCTGGCTTACCCGACGGATTTCGGCATCTCGACCGATTACGGGATCAAGTTTTCCAGTGCGGGCAATGGCGGTCAGGTCGACGCCGTACTGCTCAAGCGCGGTCTTCTGCTCCTCGTCGGATGCGGGGGCACCCTGCATATTGGCCATTGAAACTCCAGTTCCTATTGATTCTGCGGTCGCCAAACGACCAGTTGAGTGTTCTTTCGGGCTCGAGTACCCGCTATGAGAGAAATCACATCCCCCGACTCGCCAGCTGCGAAGATCCGCCTTCCAGACCTTTTGAGAAGCTCGTCTGCAAGCGCGCTTTCAAGTTCTCGCACTCGCAATTGGAGTGCCGCGACATGGTTCTCCAGCTCGAGCACGCGGCGGATTCCCTCGAGGCTCACTCCCTCTCCGCCGAGTCTGGCCACTTCCCTGAGCTGGGCGACATCCCTCATCGAGTAGCGTCTCGATTGTCCTGAAGTTCGCCTCGGGCTCACCAAACCGAGTCGGTCGTACTGCCTCAGCGTCTGCGGATGCATTCCGGCGAGCTCCGCGGCCATCGCGATGGCAAATACCGGTGCGTCTTCGTTCATCCCGCTCTCGCTTTCTTGATCAGTTCCGCACGCGGATCCTCACTGGGCATTGCCTTCTGGAACGCCTCGAGCGATTCCTTCGCATCTGCAGTCAGGTGACTCGGAACAGCAATGACCACTTCGGCAAGCAAATCGCCAGTTCCTTTGGAAGTGGTCACTCCCCGACCCTTGACCCGCAGCACTCTTCCATTCGGCGTGCCGGGAGCGATTTTGAGCTTGACCGGTTCGCCGCCGAGGGTCGGGACTTCGATCGTGGCTCCGAAGACCGCCTCGGTGAAGGTGACCGGTACCTCAAGCCGCAGGTTCAATCCATCTCGCTCGAAGACCGGATGCTTGCGCACAGTAACCGTCAGATTCAGATCACCCGGAGCACCGCCGTCAGGACTCGGCTCACCTTTGCCCTTGAGTCGAATCTTCTGACCATCGGCAACTCCCGCCGGAATCCGCACGCTGATCGGTTTTCCGCCAGCCGCCTGCAATCTGGCGGTGTCGCCGCGGATTGCCGTCATGAAATCCAGAGTGGTACTCGCGTTAATGTCTCGACCTTTGGTTGGTCCGCCGCGGCCGCGGAACCCGCCGGAAGAATGGCCGAAGCCTCCTCCGCCGAACATTCCGCCGAGAAGATCTTCGAATCCTGCGGTGCGATACCCCGATTGGCCTCCACCGAACATTCCGCCGAACACGTCCTCGAAGCCTCCGGCACCGCCTCCAGAAGTGAATCTCGGCATCCCCGGTCCCATGGCCCGCATCTGGTCGTATTCCTCGCGTGACTTTGGGTCGGAGAGCACCGCGTTCGCTTCGCTGATCTCCTTGAACTTCGCCTCGGCCGCGGCATCCCCCGGATTCGAGTCAGGGTGATACTTTCTTGCCAGCTTTCGATAGGTCTTCTTCAGGTCCGCCTGCGAAACATCCTTAGATACGCCAAGAACCTTATAGAAGTCCTTCTCAAACCAGTCCTGGCTTGCCATTGCTAATCCCCGCTTGTGGAGACTGCAACCTTTGCCGGCCTAAGCAGCCTTTCGCCTATCCGGTAGCCGTACTGAACGACTTCGACTATGCGATCGTTTGCTTCCGTCGACTCAGCCGGAACCTGAGCGATGGCTTCGTGAATTCGCGGATCGAACTGATCCCCGATCTCACCGACCTTCTCAAGGCCGTAACGTTCCGCGAAGACCCTGATCTTCTGCGCAACCAGATCCAGCGGCCCGCCAACCAGATCACCGTGCGCATCCGCAAGATCCAGATCGTCGAGTACCGGCAGGAACCCCAGGAAGACTTCTGCGATCGCAAGCTCGTGAGCGAGCATTCGATCCCGCTCAACTCGCTTTCGATAGTTTGCGTACTCCGCCTGAATCCGCTTCAGATCATCGAGGTGCTCGCTATCACTCGAATCGGCTTTCGGATCCTCGCTCGAATCAAGCAGCTTCTGGACGTCCTCATCAGTGAGAGTCTCGCCCCCGAGTTCAGTCTCAGACTCCGACTTTGATCCGGCCTTCGCAGGTTTCCTGGCCTCCCCGGTTTCCGGATCAATTCGCCGCTTATCGCGAACGACCGGTTCCTCGTGCTCTTCCTCGTGGCCTTTCGACTTGTCCTTAGCTGTTGCCACTACTTCTTGCCGCCTTCTGGCTCGTCCTCTACAACTTCGGCGTCCACTATGTCTTCGTCATCAGCCGAGGCGGGTTCGCCAGTCGAAGAGTCCGCAGCGGTTGCACTGGCAGTTTCGCTCTGCTGATAGAGAGCCTCGCCGATCTTGCTTTGACTCTCGCTGAGCTTTTCGAAGGCCTTGTTCACCGCATCATCGTCTTCGCCTGCGAGCGCAGACTTCAACTCGTCTACGTCCGCCTGAACACCGGTCTTAACGTCCTCCGGCAGCTTCTCTGCGTTTTCGGTGAGCAGCTTCTCAGTCGAGAAGACCAACTGCTCTGCTCCATTTCGAAGCTCTGCCGCTTCGCGCCGCACCTTGTCTTCCGCTGCGTGCTCCTCGGCCTCCCGGACCATGCGGTCAATGTCTTCCTTCACCAGCGCAGATCCGCCAGTAATTGTCATCGACTGCTCCTTGCCGGTTCCCTTATCCTTGGCAGACACGTGGACTATTCCGTTTGCATCGATGTCGAAAGTGACCTCGATCTGCGGAACTCCGCGCGGGGCCGGAGCGATTCCGGTGAGTTCGAATGTGCCGAGCGGCTTGTTGTCCTTCGTGAATTCGCGCTCTCCCTGGAAGACTTGAATCGCTACAGAGGGCTGATTGTCGTCGGCGGTAGTGAAGGTCTCGCTTCTCTTGGTCGGAATAGCGGTGTTGCGCTCGATGAGCTTGGTCATGATTCCGCCCTTGGTTTCGATTCCGAGCGAAAGCGGAGTCACATCGATGAGCAGAACATCCTTGCGCTCACCCTTGAGAACGCCCGCCTGAAGGGCGGCTCCAACGGCAACCACCTCGTCCGGGTTCACACCCTTGTTAGGCTCCTTGCCTCCGGTCTCCTTCTTGAGAAGCTCAACCACAGCAGGCATGCGGGTGGAACCGCCGACAAGCACTACGTGATCGATATCGGCAACCTTGATCCCGGCTTCCTTGATGACATCCTGGAAGGGCTTGCGAGTGCGCTCGAGCAGATCACTCGTCATCTTCTCAAACTGGGCCCTCGTGAGGGTCTCGTCGAGGTTTGCCGGACCACTCTCTGTGAGTGAAAGGTAAGGCAGCTGGATGCTCGTGCTGGTTGAAGAGCTGAGCTCCTTCTTCGCCTGCTCAGCGGCCTCCTTGAGACGCTGCCTCGCAATCTTGTCCTTGGAAACATCCACCCCGGTGGTGTCCTTGAATTTCTTGATCAGGTGATCGACAATCCTCTGGTCCCAGTCGTCTCCACCGAGTCGGTTGTCACCGGCCGTTGCGCGAACCTGGATGGTCGAGAAGCCTTCGTCCTTGCCGACTTCCAGCAGCGAAACGTCGAAGGTTCCACCTCCGAGGTCGAAGACCAGAATCAGTTCGTCTTCCTTGCCCTTGTCGAGGCCGTAAGCCAGAGCGGCTGCGGTGGGCTCGTTAATGATTCGCAGAACGTTGAGACCTGCGATTTCGCCGGCTTCCTTGGTTGCCTGACGCTCTGCGTCATTGAAGTAAGCGGGAACGGTGATGACCGCATCGGTGACCGTGTCGCCCAGGTACTGTTCGGCATCCCGCTTCAATTTTGCGAGGATGCGAGCAGAAATCTCCTGCGGAGTGTATTGCTTGTCGTCGATCTTGACCTTCCAGTCGGTGCCCATGTGGCGCTTGACACTGGAGATCGTGCGATCGACGTTGGTAACTGCCTGACGCTTTGCGGTTTCCCCTACCAGAACTTCGCCGTCCTTGGTGAAGGCGACCACGGAAGGGGTGGTCCGGAAGCCTTCAGCATTGGCGATTACGGTGGGCTCTCCACCTTCCAGAACGGAGACAACCGAGTTGGTCGTTCCGAGGTCAATTCCTACTGCTCGAGCCATAAGCTCTTTACTCCTTAGATATTTCGGGATCGGTGGACTTGAGTCCACCTCACTCAAGTTTGAACGGTGCCGGAACACTTGTCAAGCTTTCTCAGCAAAAATTGAGCTAACTCGACTCAAGTTTTTCGATCGCGCTTTGGGCCGTTTGCCCACTAACCTTTCACCATGACGAATGAGTCCGACAGCGTTGTCGAAAACCCGACCAGCAAGCACGTCCCAGTAGTCGCAAACACCGGCGCAATCGCAGCCGTGGGACTGGACCTCCAGGAGGGGAAGGTGATTCCCCGAAAGCAGGTACTCTCGTGGGCTCTCTGGGACTGGGCGACGCAGCCGTTCAACTCGGTCATCATCACCTTTGTATTCTCGGTTTATCTGGTGAGTGACCTGTTCCTGCCTGCCGGAGTCAAGCCGGATGAAAGTGGCGAGAATGCAATCCTGACTTCCGGTCTCGGCTGGATGGTAGGCGCCGCCGGAATCCTTATCGCGCTGCTGGCTCCGGTGATGGGTCAGAGGTCGGATGCCGCTGGCCGCCGCAAGCTGTGGCTGGGCGTTTCTACAGGTGCACTTGTAATCATCACGGCTCTGATGTTTTTCGTTGAGGCGGACTACTCGTTCTTCTGGTTCGGGGCGGCCTTGATCGCGATAGGCAGCGTCTTCAGTGAACTCGCCGGCGTCAACTACAACGCGATGCTCGTTCAGGTTTCCACCCCCAAGACCGTCGGCCGAATCAGCGGCCTAGGCTGGGGATTCGGCTACCTCGGCGGAATCGTCGCCCTGGTGATCGTCATCATCATGCAGCAGAGCAACTGGTTCGGGATCCCAACCGAGGGCGGTCTCAACTTTCGAATAGTCGCTCTCGGCTGCGCCGTATGGACGGTCATCTTTGCAATACCGATCTTCCTAAACGTTCCCGAGGCCCCTCCCGGGCCGGGCAGAAAGAAGGTCGGATTCTTCGGCAGCTACGTGGAACTCGGCCGCGACATCGCGAGACTGTTCCGTCAGTCCAAGCCCACCTTCTGGTTCCTGCTTGCAAGCGCGGTCTTCCGTGACGGACTTGCCGGGGTGTTCACTTTCGGCGCGATTATCGCGGCAACGGTCTTCCACTTCTCGGCAATCCAGGTGATCCTGTTCGGCGTAGCGGCCAACCTCGTCGCCGGAGTCAGCACAATCATCGCCGGTCGGCTGGATGACCGCCTTGGTGCGCGGGCAATCATCCTTTGGTCGCTCGGCGGCCTGGTTGCTGCGGGCCTGGTAGTGTTCTTCGCTCGCGACCTCGGTGCGACGGTGTTCTGGATTTTCGGCCTTATACTCTGCCTGTTCGTCGGACCGGCGCAGGCCGCGGCGCGATCCTTCCTCGCGAGGGTCACCCCCGCCGGGCGCGAAGGCGAGATCTTCGGCCTGTATGCAACCACGGGGCGGGCGGCTAGCTTCCTGTCACCCTTGGCCTGGTCTGCCGGAATCGCGATTTTCGGTTCGACCGCCTGGGGCATCCTCGGAATCGTCCTGATCCTCGCTATCGGATTCGGACTGATGTACTTCGTAAAGACCAACGGCACCTCGGAGAAGCTTCCCGATAAATAGCGATCACCCGATTAGCGGATTTCGAGAGTTCAGCCACGGAAAGTAGCTGAAGTCACGATCGGCAGTGAGCAGTTCCCGAATGCCGTGGTCACGACAAATCGCCGCAATTCGTGCGTCATGAACCTTTGCTCCGGTTACGCCGCTTTGAAGAAGAATCTCGGCCAGAGATTGAAAGTGCCGAACGCTCTCATCCAGAATGAATGCCCCGTAACGCTCAAACAAAACCTCAATGAAGGAAACTGCATCGGTCATCCTCGCTGGATTCGAAAGATACGACTTGCGAGTCACCTTGGATAGGAATTCGTGTATGCAAGGCGAGGGGATTCCCCAGGCTTCACCTTGCCCGATAAGTTCTTTCAGGATTTTGAGAGCTGTGGGATGCTGCTCGAAGTCGGCATGAAAGGCATAGACGAGAATATTCGTGTCGACCGCTTTCATGAACGCTCATTCAGGTCAGACCACCAGGTAGCCGGATCGGCAATCACCTTGCCGGTGCCGTCCCCGCTTAAGGGGAGGTCGATCTCCTCCGGGCGCAGGCGTTTGAGAGGCGTTTTCAGGTACTCGTACCCGCTTTTCTCAAGCAGGAGTTTGAGCGAAAGCTCCTCCTGCAGCGCACGCTCTTTGAGCCGGTGAAATAACTCATCAGGCAGGTCGACAGTCGTTCGCATGCTCTTAGCTTATCGAAGGCGCATAAATATGTGCACACCTTCGCATACATATGGGGATCGCGAAAATGCAATCGAGGTCGAATAGGCGCACAGTTGTATCTGTGACTGACGAATCAATAACGGCCGCGAAGGCCGAGACCCTCCGCGCTCTGCACGTGCCCGGCTCACCGCTAATTCTCGTGAACGTATGGGATGCGATAGCGGCAAAAGTGGTGGCGAGCGCACCGGGAGTGAAGGCAATCGCTACGGCCAGTCACGCGATCAGTGCAAGCCGGGATGTCGCCGACGGTGGCGGGCTGGGACTTGAAGGAGCGATTAATGCGGCGAAGTTGATTATCGACGCGGTAGAGCTGCCGGTAACCGTCGACTTCGAGAAGGGCTACGGAAAGGACCCGGTCGAGGTGCGATCGAGCGTGCGGCGGCTCCTCGAAGCCGGTGCGGCGGGATTCAACATCGAGGACAGCCCCGCATCGATCGCGCAGGGCCAATTTGAGCTTCGACAGGCGGCCGCTCGGGTTGCAGCCGCTCGCGCAGCCTGCGAGGAGACCGGAGTACCTGCCGTAATCAACGCCCGAGTGGACTCGTTCCTCGGAAATGGCGACTGGGCAGAAGCCAGAGACAGATCGAACGCCTATCTTGAGGCCGGCGCCGATGTGATCTTCATGTTCGGGCTGGATACCGAGGAGAAGATTGAGCGGGCAGTTGCCGAGATCAACGGAAAGCTCTCCGTAATAGCAGGGCCCAAGTCCGTGCCGTTGAGGCGCCTGGCCGAACTGGGAGTGTGCCGGGTGAGTTTCGGTGGCAGACCGCTTGGACTTACATTGAGCCACCTGAGGGATGCGGCCGCGGTCCTCACCGAGCTCGGCGAGTACCCGGCAGAGCTCGGCTTCGACTATTGACCCGGCAAGCTAACGTTGAACCTGTGTCGGCATTTCCTCCAGAAGTCGTTGCCGCGGTTCTTGCGCACATGAACGGCGACCACGCTGCTGACAACCTGCTGATTGCGAGGGCGTTCGGACATCCGGATGCCGAATCGGCGGTAATGGTCGGCCTCTCCGAGAAAGCGGGTCAGTGGCAGTTTCAGCTTGAAGGCGAGCCCACTGATCTCGAAGTTTCCTGGTCGAAGCCGATCGCAGAACGGCCTGAAATCCGGCGCGAGATCGTGGTGCTCTACGATCGCGCATGCGAGCTGCTCGGGCTCGAGCCAAGAGCTCACGACTGATTCACATTCAAATCAGGGGTTGAATCGGGTAAGTTTAGGCTTACCTAATCGACCATCGAATTGAGTCTCCCCTTGGCTGTCTTCCCGTTTTCCCAATCCCTGCGCGAGCGCACCTGGGCCAATCACGATGAATCCGAGGGTGCAACGTTCATGCACGATCTCATGATCGGCAAAGGAACTCGAGACGACTATGTCGCGCTTGTGGTCCAGCACTATTTCATTTACGAAGCACTCGAGTCGGTCGCCCGGGACATGGCGAAAGACCCGATTGCAGGGCTGTTCATTACCGATCAGCTCACCCGCCTGCCTGCGCTTGAGGCCGATCTGGAGTTTCTGGTTGGGGCAGACTGGCGCGAAGTGTGCGAGCCGCTCCCTGCAACGAACCGGTACGTTTCCCGAATCCGCGAAGTCAACGGCTGGAGCGGCGGCTTCGTAGCTCACCACTACACTCGTTATCTCGGCGACCTCTCCGGCGGCCAGCACATCTACAAAGTCATGCAGAAGCGCTTCGGCTTTGACACCAACGGAATCGGCTTCTACCTCTTTGATCAGATCGCAAGTCCCACCGAGTTCAAGAACACCTACCGCGAGCAACTCGACGCCGTCGACTGGGATGACTCTGAGCGCGAGCGGGTAATCGAAGAGGTTCTTCTCGCCTACCGACTCAATACCGAGCTATTCCACGATCTGTCCGCCGCGAAGGATGCCGCCTAGGGCGGGTGCTCCCGGTGATTCACCCGGCGTTCCTGAATTATCAGAGAATTCCGGCCGCCTGAAGGTATCGTGCTTGAAGTGACGACTGAATCTGAGCAGGTAGTGCTGCTTGACGCGAATCGAGAGCCGATAGGCACTGCGGACAAGCTCGAGGTGCACTCGACTGATACGCCGTTGCACCTCGCCTTCTCCTGCCACGTCTATAACTCCGAAGGACAGTTCCTGGTGACGCGAAGAGCCCTAACCAAGCGCACCTGGCCGGGAGTCTGGACTAATTCCTTTTGCGGACATCCTGCTCCAGGTGAATCTATGGAAGACGCTCTCCGTCGCCGTGCGAGTTTTGAGCTTGGAGTCAGACTCGACCGGATTGAACCGCTGCTGCCCAACTTCAGTTATCGCGCCGTTGACGCAAGCGGGATCGTCGAGAACGAGATTTGCCCGGTCTTCAGCGCCGTAACTGAAGATGAAGTCCGACCCAATCCGGAAGAAGTCTGCGAGTGGGCCTGGGCCGAGCCGGATCAGGTCAGTAGGGCTGTCGCCGCAGCATCCTTCGCCTTCAGCCCGTGGTTTGTGCTGCAGAACTCAGAACTGAAACAGTTGCGCTGACTAAAGGAATACGTCATTGAAGGTGACGGTTTGAAGACCCCGTTGAGCCAGAATCAATCGCAGCTTTGGAAACACTTCCGTGACGCTCGGAAAGTTGGCATGGCCAATTACTATGTGCTGCGGCAGGAACCACTTGTCCGCAAAGTCAACCACCTGTTCCGGGGTAATTCTTCCGGAGTCGGAAAGCGATCCGTACCACATGACCGGCGCTGTGTATCCGATGCTTGAGGCCACGGAGCGAACCCGAGCATCTATCGCGCCGTAGGGAGGGCGGTAATACGGGGCGGCATCCACCCCGAAGAGATCCCGGATGATCTTCGCATTTTTCTGCAGCTCGTTCACGATCGCGCTGTCTGAGATTTTCGTGAGCCATGGGTGCGAATAGGTGTGATTGCCGATTTGCACCTGGCCGCTTTCCACAAGCGGGCGAAGCGCTGCCGCGTTGTCGGACCAAGATGAATAACTGCCATTCATGAAGAAGGTGAGCCGAATCCCACTTTCTTTCGCGAACTTTGCGTAACCAGCTACCGTCTCGGAACTTGCACCGTCATCTACCGTCCAGGCCATGAGACTGCCTTCGCCGGGTAGTTCGTAGAGGGTCTTGTTTGGTCGCTGAATCTTTGTGAGGACCGGGGGAGGAAGCGGCCTCGGGGTGATCGGCGGCACGTACTCCGGAATCGGGTACGGAGCCGGACCGTATTTGACTGTGGGGGTGGGGGTTGGGATCGTAGCATTTCCGGCAGCCGCGCACCCTGTGAGCGAGAGCGCGAAAGTTGAAGCCAGCCCGCCCAGGAACTGCCGCCGATCCACTTGAGGCTACTTCGATTGCCCGGTACTCGTTCGATGGAAATTTTGGAAAGAGCGGCTGGCGGTCGGCCCGCGCTGACCCTGATATCTCGAGCCGTATTCGCTCGAACCGTAAGGGTGCTGTGCCGGCGAAGAGAGTCTGAAGAAGCAAAGCTGCCCGATCTTCATTCCCGGCCAAAGCTTGATCGGCAGTGTCGCTACGTTGCTGAGTTCCAGAGTCACGTGGCCAGTAAATCCAGGGTCGATGAATCCGGCGGTCGAGTGGGTCAGCAGACCGAGCCGCCCCAGTGAACTCTTGCCTTCAAGTCGGGCCGCTATGTCATCCGGAAGGGTGACAAGTTCGAAGGTCGAGGCGAGGGCGAACTCGCCGGGGTGCAGGATGAACGGCTCGTCATCCTGAGCCTCGACGAGGCGCGTGAGCTCGGGCTGCTCTTCGGCCGGATCGATGAACGGATATCGGTGATTGTCGAAGAGGCGAAAGTAGCGATCGAGTCGCACGTCAATGCTCGAGGGCTGAATCATCGCCAGATCCAGCGGATCGAGACCCACCCGACCGGCTTCGAGTTCCGCTCGGATGTCCCCGTCAGACAAAAGCATTCTCACATCGTACTGAGGCGCCGGCCTCGACCCCAACAGCCACCTCTCCGACCCTCTGGCTCGAGGCGAGTTGCTAAGATTGCCACCAGCCTCTATCGAGGCGACGCGAGTGTAGTTCAATGGCAGAACTTCAGCTTCCCAAGCTGACGGCGCGGGTTCGATTCCCGTCACTCGCTCCAAATCGCCGACCTAACTTCCTGAGATGGTCACCTAGCGTCTCGCGCGACGCTATCGCGTCGCGGGGTTCGATTCCCGTCACTCGCTCCACCCCAATTCCTACGCCGCGGAGTTTTGTAAACCCCGCGGACGCAAGAACCTGTGCGACATTGACAAAACACCGCGGCGTTGGGCATTGCCGCACGCTAGCTTGCCGCCCTAACTTCTCCAGGTGGTTCGCTTGCGTCTCGCGCGACGCTATCGCGTCGCGGGCTCGAAGTCGCCGGCGCGGTGGCGGAAGCGGGCGAGAATCTGCACGAGGGTGTCGCGGTCTTCGGGAGAGAGTCCGACATCCGTGAAGAATTCGCGGTTGATTACCTCGGTGGCGCGGTCTACGACATCGCGGCCCTCCGGGGTGATCCGAATCAGGGTTGCGCGGCCGTCGGTCGGGTGCGCGGTTCGCTTCAGCAGCCCTGCCTCTTCGAGTCGATCGGTCGTGTTGGTAACGCTCGTGGGGTGCACCTGAAGCCGCGAGCTCGCACTCGCCATGGGCATGGCGCCTTCGCGAGTGAAGCTCAGCAGCCGCAGCAGTTCGTATCTGGCGAAGGTCAGCTTGAACGGAGCGAGGAGTTTCTCGACCCGCGCGAGCATGATTTGCTGTGCGCGCATTATCGATGTGACCGCCGCCATCCCATCTGCTTCCGCGGACCAGCCGTGCTGGCGCCACTGCCGGTGTGCTTCGGCAATGGGATCCCTCGGTAGAGGCTTCTTGGAAGTCAACTGAGCTCCGCTCGTTACTGGTTCTCCAAGGCTACCTTTGAGAGCCGCGCCGAGCCCCGCTGAACCGACAATCTAGAACCAGCGGGTTTGTGGCGGAACTACAAGCTTTCGTACTCTCGCCGCCTTTACCGGGACATCCGCGCATGCGGCAAGCGCTGAATCCAGTTCCCACCACTCGCCGATGAGCGTCCACTTTCCATCCGGATACTGCAGGCGCCGCACCCGATAGCGGACCTCACCTGATACTTCGATTTCGTCTACGTAACCGACCACCTGGCCGTCGACGCTGATCTGCCAGAATCGCTGATCAAGAGCAGTTACCTGCATTGGACCCCCTGTTTAGAACAACTTCGCGGATTGCTGCGAATTGTCCGGCCCCAATTTGCTCAGAGTCTAGCCTCGGCAGGCGACAGTCATGCTTTCAGGCCTCGATCGGTTTGGCGGCGGCCATAAACCGCTTCACGTTCTCGTCGACAATGACATCCGAAGGGCGAAGCGGCCGGGTCAGGTAGAGACCGCTCAGTGTGGTCACCCTGCTCAGCGCCACATAGGTTTGACCGGGAGCGAATGACCTCTGACCGAGATCTATGATCACCTGGTCGTAGGTCTTGCCCTGGGACTTGTGAATGGTCACCGCCCAGGCAAGCCGAAGTGGGAATTGTCTGAACTCGGCGACAACTTCGCGGGTCAGTTTTCTCGTGGCAGCGGAGTACGAGTACTTGTACTTTTCCCAAATCGTCGGGTCGACTTCATGATCCTGTCCGTCAACTTCAACGAAGACGGTTCTGGTGATCTTCTTCACGACCCCAATCGTGCCGTTCACCCAACGCTGGTCGGGATCGTTCTTCAGGAACATGACCCTGGCTCCCACCTTGAGTTCCAGCACTTCGTCTGCCGGGAATGCCCTGCCGCCGAAGTCGCCCTCGATCTCCGCATTGGAGACCTTCACCGTCCCGGGGAGTCTGGCCAGAGCCGCCGAGTTGATCCTGTTCACGGTGTCGTTTCTGATGGCGAGCGTGATCGCCCCTTCTTCCGGAGCCGGTCTGGCTCCCACCTCATTGAGGCGCTCCGCGATCTCTTCGGTGACCTCTCCTCTGCGAACTGCGTCGAGCATCCGCTTGAATTCCTCTTCACGCTGCCGATGAATTGTGCTCAGTTCGTAAATCACGAGGTCAGCTTCAGCCCAGACCTTCGCATCGAAAAACCACATGGATCGGTAGTTGTGCTGGAAATACGCACGCTCGTCTGCGTCCCCCGGAACCGGAGCGAGCTGGAACGGATCGCCAAACAGCACCAGCTGCACGCCGCCGAAGGGTTCCGTCTTTCGCTGCCTGGCCTGTCTCAGGCTCCGATCGATCGCATCCATCAGATCCGCGTTGACCATAGAAACCTCGTCGATCACGAGGGTGTCGATCGAGTTCAGGAGCTTCCTGAGTTCAGGAGACTGCTCGAGTTCGTGATCTGCGATCACGCCGATCGTCAGTCTCAGCAGCGAATGAATCGTCTGGCCGCCGACATTCAGGGCGGCGACTCCCGTTGGGGCGGAAATCACCACTTGCTTTGACGTGTTCCAGGACAGGTGATTCAGCAGAGTCGACTTGCCGGTACCTGCCCGCCCCGTCACAAACACGTGCTCTCTGGTGTTTTCGATCGCGCTGAAGACCGCGGCCTGTTCCGGCGAGAGCTCGAACGACGGCAATTGTCTCCCCTTCGGGTTTCGCGCGATGAATCTGGAGTTCCAAATCTATCCGCTGCCATCGAAGCAAGCCCTGCGCCTCTTAGGATTGTGGGCATGTCGGGCGAAACCGAGACGCACAAGCACGAGGTGCACCCCGCAATCGGCTGGGGGCTCGGACTCGCTTTGATTATTTTCGGGTTCGCAGTCACGGTGTTCATCCTGAATTCGACCGTCTTCAGCGCGGGCGGGTTCGTATCCGGCTACCTTGCGGCTCTGGAGCGTCACGACCTAAGCGAAGCTCTGTCCACTCCCGGGGTGAACCTTGCACCGGGGGTCAGGACCGATCTGCTTAAGCCGGAATTCCTGGGAGAGTTGAGCGACGTCAGTCTGGTTGCAGACCGGGATGAGGGCGGAGGACTGCACACCGTCACCTTCGAATTCAAACTCGCCGGGTCGGATGCCAGAAGCACGTTTCTGATCGAGTCGACCGGTTCGAACTTCGGCTTCTTCTCAACCTGGAAGTTCGAGCACTCGCCACTTGCAACCCTGATCATCACACCTCTTCACGATGCCTCGTTCAGCGTGAACGGAATCTCGGTTACCTCTCGCGCGGGAAGCGATGCCCCCGTCCCGTACCTAGTTCCGGTACCCGGAATCTACAAGCTCGCGCACGATTCGACTTACTTGTTTGCGAATTCGCAGCCGCTCTCGCTGACCGAACCGGGATCGAAAGCAGAAGTTAACGTGGAAATGAAGGCGAAGCCCGAGTTTGTGCAGGCGGTGCAGAAGGAGGTCGACAGTTATCTGGACGAATGCGCGATCCAAAAGGTGCTGTTTCCCACCGGATGTCCCTTCGGCCTGGCAATAAACGATCGAGTAGAGAGCGACCCGGCCTGGATGATTATCTCCTACCCGCAGATCACCATCAGCCCCGGAGCTCGACCCGACACCTGGATAGTTCCGGAAACGAACGGCATCGCACACCTGACTGTTGAGGTGCGCTCGCTTTTCGACGGCTCCGTGTCCACTCTCGATGAAGACGTTGACTTCTCCCTTAGCTGGTCTATGACCATCAACGGAGACCAGGTCGCATTCAGCCAGCAGGAATAGGAGCCTAGGGTCGATTCTGAAGTTTGGCGAGCATCGAGTTGTATTCTTCAAGTTCGGAATCGCCGTCTCTCGCCGCCTTGCGGTCAAGCCGTCTGGCCAGTTTGGAGTCGCTTCTTGCCCACATGATGAGCACGAAAATGGCAAGGGCGAGCGTCGGAATTTCACCGATGCTCCAGGCGATTCCCCCACCCGTTTGCTGGTCGGTAATCGCATCCGCCCCCCAGGGCCTGCCCATCGCGCCGTACCAGTCGGCCAGCAGCAGGCCGGTCCCGGTCATTAGCGTCACTCCGAAGAAGGCGTGGAAAGCCAGGGTGGCAAGCAGAATCACGAGCCGCATCGGATATGGCGCCCGGTAAGGAAGCGGATCGGTGCCGACGAGAGTCTGAACGAACAGATAGCCGCTCAGCAGGAAGTGGAAGATCATGAACGTGTGGCCAATGTGGTCCTGGGTCGCCCACCTGAACAGCGGCGAATAATAGAAAACCCAGAGCGATCCGGCGAAGAAGATTGCCGCCACGACCGGCCTGGACATGACCTTTGCTACCCCCGAGTGCACGGCGAGCAGAATCCACTCCCGAATTCCCCTTGAGCCGTCGGTCCGCTTCTTGATTGTTCGAACAGCCAGAGTTATCGGAGCGCCCGGCGCAAGCAGTACTGGGATGATCATCCCGAGAGTCATGTGGGCGAGCATGTGCACGCTGAACAGGTACTTCTCGTAGGCGTTAACTCCGCCATTCGTGACATAAAACAGCACGGCCAGTCCGGTCATGAAGGATGTCGTCTTGAGCCAGGACCAGCGATCGCCTCTCTTGTGAAGTCGTCTTACTCCGGCGAGGTAGAAGAAGGCCGCAAAGGCGACTATGAGCATCCACAGAATGTCGAACTTCCACTCTGTGATGAATCGAATCGGAGTCAGCTCAGGCGGCAGGGGCTCGCCGGTGAGAATATAGGCCGGGGTTGTTGTTACCAGCTCCTGCGGAATCGGAGTGCGGGTTCTTGCGAGCGCGGCGGCGATCCCCGAGGCGAAGCCCATGACCGCAAGCTCTGCAAACACAAACCACCAGAAATGTCCGCTGCGCGTCGTGCCTGAAGAACTTATCTTCGCGATCAGGTATTTCCTCTGAATCGCGCCGAACAGTCCGAGTCCGCAAATCGCGACCACTTTGAGAATCACAAGCAGACCGTAGGGCGTCAGCAGGTTATTCAGAGTGCCGATTCGCAATTGCGCATTGGCGATTCCGGATGCGGCAACAACCACAAAACTAAACAGCGCGAGAGTTGAAAATCGGCTCAGTACCGGACCCAGCCGGTCCGGCTCCAGCTCGCGTTTGAGCGCAACGATCATCGCGAGACCGCCCAGCCAAATGGCTGCAAAGACGACGTGGAGGCCGAGCGAGCTGACAGCCATGTCGTGACCCGCAGAACCTGCTGCGTGTCCCTGAAGGGCCAGCGGAATGAGCCCCGCCACCGCCAGGACTGTTATGAAGAACATTGCGGTGTGATTGCGGACGGCAAAGCAAAGCACCGTGACTACCGCCGGAATGACGGTGCTCACAAGCGAAGCCTGGCCGAGTGGAACGGTTGTGAGATAACTCCCCAGAATCTGCCCGAATCGATCATCGAAAGTCACCGGCTGCAGGTAGACACTCAGAAAAGTGAGGAAGCCCGTGAAGAGGCTGGCTACCGTCCAGACTGCCGCTGCGCCAGCAGCAAAATCCAGAGCCGCCGCGTATTCCTTCCTGGAATCATCCAGAGCGAAGCACACCATGGCGAGAGTGCCGATAGTTGCCGCCGCCGAGATATTGAACAACAACTGGGCCGTCGGCAAGCCGTACCGAACTACCGCACCCGGATCGGCAAGAGGTGAGGCTGCCGCTCCACCGCCCAGAGCCAGACCGACAAGCAGGGAAATAAATCCTACGGTGAGCAGAACTGCGGGACCCGCTATCTTCACCAACCGTGGCACGTTACCAGCCTAAGGCGCCCCGCCGGTTTAGAGGCCCGCAGTCATCCGCGCAAAGACTCAAGCCGTTAAATGCATTGGGCGCAGACAGCAACTGCCTGCGCCCAATACTTAACTTGTTCAGCCCTTTGCGGCGCCCTTAAGCTTGCTGCCTGCGCTCACCTTTACTCCGTAGCCGGCTGCAATCTGAATGGTTGCACCGGTGGCTGGGTTACGGCCAGTCCTGGCTGCACGCTGAGTACGCTCAACGGAGAGCCAGCCGGGGATCGTAACCTTGGTTCCCGAGCTCACTGCCTTGGCAAGCGAGTCGAAGAACGAGTCGAGCACGGCGTTGACCGTGGTCTGGGTCTGTCCGGACGCTGCGGCAATGGCCGCGACGAGCTCGGTACGGTTTTGTGACTTGTCAGCCATTGAGAGTCCTCCTAGGACGTCGTTAATGCGGTGTAGAGAATCTACCAGCTTGACTTCGTAATTCCCGGCAATTCGCCTCGGTGTGCCATTTCGCGGAATCTAACCCTGGAAACACCAAATTGGCGCAGGAATCCGCGGGGACGACCGTCGATCGCGTCCCGGCCGCGCAGTCTCACCGGGGACGCATCCCGAGGAAGCTTCTGCAGGCCGAGCCTTGCCGCCTCACGCTGCTCATCGGTCGACTTCGGGTCGACGAGAGCCTTCTTAAGCTCAAGTCTCCTGGCCGCATACCGGGCCACCACAGCTTCACGCTGCTCGTTTCTGGCAATCTTGCTCTTCTTCGCCATTCCTAGCGCTCCTCACGGAATTCAACGTGCTTGCGCACTACAGGGTCGTACTTCTTGAGGACCAGTCGGTCCGGGTCGTTGCGCCGATTCTTGCGGGTCACATAGGTGTACCCGGTTCCGGCGGTGGAGCGGAGTTTGATGATCGGGCGGATGTCCTGCTGCTTTGCCATTAGATCTTCTCCCCTCTGGCGAGCAGGTCTTTGACGACCGACTCAACTCCACGAGCGTCGATTACCTTCATCCCCTTGACGCTCACATTCAGGGTTACGTTGCGCTTCAGGGAAGGAACGTAGTAGGTCTTCTTCTGGATATTCGGATCGAACCGACGCTTGGTGCGCCGGTGCGAGTGCGAGATGTTGTGTCCGAAGCCTGGAGTGGCTCCGGTCACCTGGCACACTGCGGCCATGGTCTTCCTCCGTATCTACCGTGGGACGATCGCCCCACCCAAAGTCACTTGTCGGCACGCCAGTTCGAGAAACCCGCAGGGGCACTCGAAGGCGCACAAAGAAAGGCGGATGTTCCGCCTGACCTATTGAGGATAGTCGATAAGGCCCAACCCCGCAATGCGGGATACTCTTGGCGCATGCGGATCGGCTTTGCAACGGGGTATTGGAAACAGGGGCCGTCGAAAGGCGTTGAGAAGGCAATCCGCGCCGCCGAGCGGCTCGGATTTGACTCGATCTGGACTTCTGAAGCTTACGGCTCGGATGTTTTCACGCCTCTGGCCTGGTGGGGTTCGCGGACTTCGCGGGTCAAGCTCGGCACCGCTATCGCTCAGCTCTCGGCGAGAACCCCGACTGCGACCGCGATGGCCGCTCTCACTCTGGATCATCTTTCCAGTGGAAGGGTGATTCTCGGGCTCGGGGCTTCCGGTCCGCAGGTGGTTGAAGGCTGGTATGGCCAGCCATTCCCCAGGCCGCTCGCGAGGACCCGCGAATACGTTTCGATCGTCAGGAAAGTTCTCGCGCGGCAAGAGCCGGTGACCGCCCCCGGACCGCAATTGCCTCTGCCGAACCTCGGGCCGGGTACGACCGGGCTTGGAAAACCGCTCAAGTCGACGGTGCACCCGCTCCGCGCGGATTTGCCGATCTACCTCGCCGCCGAGGGTCCGAAGAACATTGCCCTCGCGGCAGAGATTGCAGACGGCTGGCTGCCGTTTCTGTTCTCTCCAAAGGCGAGCTCCGAGTTCGCAGGCTATCTCGCGGAGGGTTTCGCGCTGCGGGATCCTTCGCTGCGACCAGCCGGAGAATTTGAAGTTGCAGTTCAGGTGCCGGTGATCCCGCATCCGGATATCGAAGCGGCAGCCGATCTGGTTCGCCCGATGCTCGCCCTCTATATCGGCGGAATGGGTGCCAAATCGGCAAACTTTCACCGAAACGTGATCGATCGGCTTGGCTACTCGGAGGCCTGCGATCGGATTCAGGACCTCTACCTGGACGGCAATAAGAAAGAGGCCATTGCGGCAGTCCCGACCGCCCTGGTCGAGGAGATCGCGCTCATCGGTCCGCCGGAGAAGATTCGGGATGAGCTGGCCGCCTGGGAGGAATCGGTCGTTACGACAATGCTCGTTCAGGGACCGGCGCTCGCGCTCAGGACGATCAGGGATCTGGTCACCGGGGAAGGTTCGCTTCGCAGAGCCAAACTCGCCGCGAAGCTATTCGCCTCGCAACTGAAGCAACAGTAAACGGGCGTCTCCGCGCGAACGCAGGCTCACTCGAGGTCAGCTGGGCTTTCCGGAGCAGTCCGCACAGGTTCCAAACACGTCCACTACGTGTTCGGGGTTGCTGTAGCCGTTTTCCGCAGCCACTTTCTGGGCCCACTGTTCGATGTCGGTAGCCGCAATCTCCACTGTCGCTCCGCACTCGCGGCAAATCAGGTGATGGTGGTGGTGGCTGGTTGCGCAGGCTCGATAGAGTGCCTCGCCTTCGACAGATTGCAGGGTATCGGCATCCCCTTCCAAAGCCAGATCGGCGAGCGCCCGATACACGGTTGCGAGCCCGATGCCGGTACCTTTTTTGCGCAGCACGGAATGCAGATCCTGCGCGCTGACGAAGGCTTCCTGGCCGTCGAGGGCGGTCTTTACCGCTTCTCTCTGCCAAGTATTTCTCTTCATAACTGAATCCTAGGATGCGGAACTTGCGTTTAGGCGGGACTTTAGGCGCCGGGAAGCTGGGGCGGCAAGTAACCGGCAGGCGAGATAGATGAGAAAGGAAACCGTGGTGATGTAGGGGCTGATCGGCATGCTGCCGCCGAGCGCCAGCAGCGTCCCGCCGACCACCGAAACCACTGCGAAGAGCATGCTGAGCACCGGAGCAAGCACCGGGGAGGAGGTCACGCGAAGGGCAGCGGCTGCCGGGGTGACGAGCAGGGCGAGCACGAGCAGTGCCCCGACGATCTGCACTGACACCGCGGTGGCAAGGCCGAGAATCACCATGAACAGAACCGAGACCAAAGTCACCGGTACTCCTCGGGCTGCGGCAACCTCTTCGTCTGCCGTCGCGAAGGTCAGCGGCCGCCAGATTGCAAGCAGTCCGGCAATCGCGAGTGCGCTAACTAGAATCAGCCAGCCGAGCTCAGGACCGTCAACGGCGACTATCTGTCCGATGAGCAGGCCGAATTTATTTGCCGCCCGACCCTCATAAAGCGCGAGAAACAGGATGCCCAACCCCAGCCCGAACGGCATGAGGACTGCGACTATGGAGTTTCGATCGCGCGCTTTAGATCCGAGCAGACCGAACAGGATTGCGGCCAGGAGCGATCCGGTAATCGATCCGACGACGACGCTTGCCCCAAGCAGCAGAGCAGCCGCAGCTCCCGCAAAGGAAAGTTCGCTGATTCCGTGCACGGCAAAGGCGAGGTCTCTGGTCATGACGAAAATCCCAACGAGTCCGCCCATGAGCCCAAGGGCAAGTCCTGCCAGCAGGGTATTGCTTACCAGAGAGATCAGCTCTCCGTAGTCGGAGAAATCGAAAATCTGGTCCCAGAAGCCGGTGGCTACTCCCAATGCCGGGTTCACAGTCCTTCTCCTTCGAATTCGTGGTGATGGATTGCCTCAGTCGGCAGTCCGATTACGTTAACGCGACCCTTTTCGCGCAGGACTTCAACTTTCGTGTCGTAAACCTCGGAAAGCACTCCGGAGTCAAGCACTTCGGCTGGAGTTCCGAGCAGGAATTTGCCTCCGGTGAAGTACAGGATTCGATCTACCATCCCCAGGATCGGATTCACATCGTGGGTTACGAACACGACGGACATTGCGGATTGCCGACGATGAGCCTGAATCACCTCGATGAGTTTCTGCTGGTATTTCAGGTCCAGGGACAGAAAAGGCTCGTCGCAAAGCAGAAGCCCGGGCGCACCAACAAGAGCCTGAGCAACCCGGAGCCTTTGCTGCTGCCCTCCGGAAAGCAGCCCAACCGGAATCTTCGCCAGTTCCTCGGCACCGATTTGTTCAAGCGCTTTGGCAACCCGCTCCCGATTCTTCCTCGACCGAATCGGAGGTCCCCATACATGCCCGTCAATTCCGAGGGCAACCAGATCCTGCCCACGCAATCCCGCCGACTGCTCTGCAGTGCGCTGCTGAGGAATGTAGCCTATTCTGCTTCTTGCTTTCGCCACCGGCCCGCCAAAAACGGAAATGCTTCCGGGGTTGATCTCGAGCCGACCCAGAATTGCCTTCAACAGACTCGTCTTGCCGCTTCCGTTGGGGCCAATTACGGCAAGAAACTCTCCCGGCTCCAGGCTCAGATCAAGGCCCGACCAGATGGTTCGCTCTCCCAGGGTCAGTGTCGCCCTTTGGATTTCCAGAACTTTCTCGCTCATTTGCTCCCCTGCCTCACGGCTGACTCGAGTTCACTGATTGTCTTGCCGATCCATTCGATATAGCCGTCTGCGCTCTCCGGCAACAGCTCGCCGACTTCAACGACTGGAGTTCCGACCTCTTTGGCTTTTTCGATCAGTAGCCCAACTTCAGGACCGTAGGTCTGCGTGTTGACGACCAGGGCATCCGCTTCGTGATCGCCGAGGAGCTTTAGCAACCTGGACAGCTCGCGAATTGGGACTCCGAGCCCCTCCTCAAGTTCCTGACCGACGGCCACTGGGGTTAGATCCGCAATCCCCATGGCTTCCAATAATCGACCGGAGACCGGTTCGGTGCTGATGACATGGCCACCCTGCCCGGTTTGCGAAAAAGAAGTCACTTCAGACTGGAGTTCTTCCAACTCGGCTTTCAGCTTTGAGGACCTGTCCGCAAAGTATTGGGCTCCCGCCGGATCCAGACTGATCAGGGAGGATTCGACTTTGGCTGCCAGTAGCTTCATCGCTCTCAGGTCATACCAGAGGTGCTCATTGAAATCGGGGCTCGAACTCTCACCCGGTTCGACTGCCAGATCTACGACATTGATGACACGTCGATCTCGGACTTTCCCTGCTTTCAGCAGGTTGTCAATGAAGTCGTCATAACCTCCGCCGTTTTCTATCACCAGGTTTGCGCGATCCAGTTCGAGTCGAACTCTCGCACTGGCTTCAAAGGAGTGCGGATCCTGACCCGTTTTGTAAATGATGCTCGTGACTTCTGCGCGATCGCCGGCAATGGCTTTGGCAATGCTCCCGTACACGTTTGTCGAAGCAACGATTCGAATCGACTCCGGTTCCCGCGCTACGCCTGTACAGCCTGAGAGCACGGCGAGCAGTCCGACGATTGAAACTAATCGGATAGTCTTCAGGGCCGATCCTCTTGTCTGGGTAATTGGTGAATCCGTTGTCGCAGGTAGCTGGTTATACACTAAATGCTATTGATAATCATTGTCAATTAGTGTGGCGGGCCTGGAAATGGCAAACGGATGCGGTGCTGGAAAAATGCGAACGCGCTATCGAGACAGTTCGACCGCTTCGATCGGCCAGCTGGCCGCTTAGAGCGAGCCGAATCTGGACTTGATCTCCCTCGCAGCCTCAATGAGCGGAGCAATCGACTCTTCTTCTCCGATTGAGACCCTGATTCCATCGGGGGCAAGCACCCTGCCGACCAGTCCGTGGGAAAGCAGGATCTCGTTGACGGCTTCGGTCTGTTCGCCGCTTGGCAGCCAAATGAAATTGGCCTGCGAGCGCGGAACCGACAGCCCTATCTCTTCGAAAGCGTCGGCCACACGCTCCCTGCGCTTGACGATTTCGGCGACTCGAAGCAGTAATTCATCCTCGTGATCAAGAGCGGCCATGGCCCCGGCCTGTGCAGCCTCGGTAACCGAAAGCGGAATAGCCGAAACTCTCGCGGCATCCAGAATCTTTTCGGCACCGATTGCGTATCCGACTCGAAGTCCTGCGAGACCGAATGCCTTCGAGAACGTCCTGAGAATTACCAGATTCGGATACCTTCCGAGCAGGCCATGTCCGTTCACGGCTTCCGGATCGGTAACGAACTCGACATAGGCCTCGTCGAGGATTACGAGCAGGTCATCGCGAACTCTCTCCATGAAGTTCTCGAAGTCAGCTTTGGAAACCGTGGTGCCGGTCGGGTTGTTCGGCGTGCAGACTATCGCGACCCTGGTTTTGTCGGTTATTGCGGCTGCCATTGCAACGAGGTCGTGACTGTGATCAGTCCGATTCGGCACTCTGGTGCTGGTAGCTCCGGCCACGGTAACCAGCCCCGGATAGGCCTCGAAAGATCGCCACGAATAAAGGACTTCTTCTCCCGGTCTGGCGGCGGCGGCTATTAATTGGGCCAGTATCGAAACTGATCCGGAGCCAATGTGCACTTCTCCCTTTGAAACTCCGAACCTTTCGGCAAGTCGACCGCTCAGTACCGATGCTGAAGCATCCGGATATCTGTTGATCGATGCTCCGGAAATGGCGCTAACGATTTCGGGCAGCGGTTCGAAGGGGTTCTCATTGGAGGAAAGCTTGAATGAGCTGGCGGGAGCGGGCTTTCCCTGACGATACGGCGCTGTTGCGAGAATTTCGGACCTTAGCTGCACGCGAGTGCCTGAGTTTGCCTCTTTCACGAATTACAGCCTATTGCTGCCTCACAACTGTTTAGCGAAAGTTCACCGATTCGCGATTGCATCCTCCGTACGGGACGTGCATAGTTAGTGGAATGTCGAGATTGTTATTGCGTCTGGTCATTAACGCGATCGCCCTGTGGCTGACCACCCTGATTGTGCCAGGGGTTACCGTCACTGCATTCCCACCCGGGGACACCCTCGCAGTAGTACTCACCTATTTGCTGGTCGCCCTGATCTTCGGCGTGGTCAACGGGGTAATCGGCAACTTCATTCGGATAGTCGCCTTTCCGATTTACATTCTCACTCTCGGTTTGATTGCACTCGTTGTAAACGCACTGCTCCTGCTGCTGGTGAGCTGGATCACCGGGCTGCTCGGATTCGGATTGCACGTTGAGAGTTTCCTCTGGGCTGGTGTACTCGGTGCGGTCGTGCTCGCGCTGCTTAGCTGGCTCATCGGCATAGTCCTTCGGCCTTTCGTTAAGCGCCGCTGAACGCAGATTCAGCTTCTCTTCGCCAGATAGTAGGAAGTTGAGACCGCTGCCGCCTCGGGTGCGGCAAGCTTTTCAATCAGGGCCTGAACCCTCGGATCGTTAGAAGCGTCAATCAACCTCGCCGTGTCCTGATACCTGTCAATGTCGTGAGCCGGAAGTACAACCTCCCCGTGAGGCGGTTCACCATCGAAAATCTGCCTTCTAACCAGCAGTGGTTCTGAACTGGCAAAGTCTCCGCCTAGCGCCGGGACCAGATCGTTGGTGTGCTCAATGGCCAGATACGGAATCTCGTGGGGCACCGCAACCTGACCAGCCGGTGCGCCAATGGTGATCAGCCCGCTGATCTCGTACTTTCCGGATGCCGCAAGTTGTGCAGCAAGCAGTCCACCCTGAGAGTACCCAGTCAGTACCACCTTCGAATGCGAATCGATTCCGGCCAGTTCCATGGCTTCCTCCACCGCACGATAAGAAGCGGAACTCCCGTTACCGACGGCCACAAGATTGCTGGTCATATCCCAGGGCTCGTCGGAAGCAGAGGTTGAGAGCTCCGCGGTCCCGGCGATATACACCTCGAAGCTCTCTGATCCGTCCGGAAGCACGTAGCGGTCGATCCGAACCTGCTCGGGGCCTTCCGGCACTCTTTCCACCCGCTGTTCCATTCCTGAAACCGGATTCGACTTGATTCCGGTCTGCGCCGGAAACACCGAGGCTCCCGTCCTGGAGAGAATCCCGACCGCGGAAGCGGTTACAACTCCCGCGGCCACCGTGGTGTCAATTCCTGTTAGCCCAATCCCTCTGTCACCAATGAGACTTGCTTCTGCTGACGGCACTCGCAGAAACCCGCTCAGAAAATCGTCACCGGACATGGCGGTCCGCCTTACCGCATCAACGAACGTCGGGTTCGAAAGCAGTGAGTTGTTCTCCAACAGCCAGGCCTTTGCCCTGACTGCCAGTTCCTTCTTCTGCTCATCTGTTAGTAGCATGTATGCCACCGCAGCGCCGGCAGCCCCACCCCATAGCGGCCCCATGAGAACCGCCAGCTCCGGAACCGCGAATCCGAGCAGGTAGGCGGCCTGGCCCATGAATTCCTGCCAGAAGCGGCCGATCTCGAGCTCCACTAACTCATAGGCCGCAGCCGCGTTTCTCAATCCCCAACTGAGCAGCTCGCAGTCTTTCGCGGTTTTGGAAAGCAATCCGAGAACGCTGTCTATTTCCCGCTCAGCAAGCATCGCGCTTCTCGGCGCATCGGCAGCGCTCAGGATACCCGGTCCGATGATTCGATCCACAGCGGCCAGATCGGCCTTGAATACCTCAATCGCCCTGCGAAGGATTTCGAACTGAATTGATTGCTCCACCAGACTGGAAACAAGTACCGAAATTCGCTCGGCTCCGCCGACGATTAGTTCGTCAGACACGACCAGCCAGAGTTAGCGAAGCCTTAAAACTCTCACTGGCGGCTTCTTCCAGCCCCGAGGCAGCCCGAGTCGTCAAGTCAAGGACTCTGCCTCGCAATTGGTCAAATGCAATCCTTGCCAGCCCTCTCCATTCTTCGCTCGGAATGTCGCTCGTGCGTTTGGTCACTTCAGACCTAAGCCTGTTCGCCAAATCTCGAAGTTGATTCGCCTGCTGCTCCAGCAGAGTCCGAAGGACCTCAGCATTTCCAGGATCGAAATCGTGCATTGGATTGCCTCCCCGGCTGCTAGCGGAACTCGCGTACTGCAGATTTTCAATCGAACTTTGTGTTTCAAATTCCGGAGCGCCCGAAGTAGTGGACAACCCGGATACCTTTGAATTTCGATGGAGCCGCGGTGGCCACGGAAGCCGCAATCGTTGGGTGGAACTCTAAAGCTGGGGAAGAATAGAAGGGTGAGCCCTTATTGAGCTGGCCGGTTCGCTTTGTTGGAGTTTGGCATCCGTAGGAGAGCAACTTGGAAAAGACACCTGTCTGGCCGCTGAGCCCTCTTGACGGTCGCTACCGGGAGGCGGTTGCACCGCTGGCAACCCAGCTCTCCGAATTCGGTCTCAATCGCACTCGGATCCTCGTCGAAGTCGAGTGGCTGATTTTCCTGACCGATCGGGGACTGTTCGGGTCGAAGGCAATGACTGCCGAACACAAGGAAAAACTCCGCTCACTCTCGGCCGAGTTCAATGAAGCAGAAGCGCAACTAGTCGCAACTCATGAGGCAAAGACTCGACACGACGTCAAAGCAGTCGAGTATTACCTTCGCGACAAGCTCAAGCAATTCGGAATTGCTGGTCTGGATGAGCTGGTTCACTTCGCGGCCACGAGCGAGGATATAAACAACCTGAGCTACGCCCTGACGATTCGGGCGGCGACGTTGAAAATCTGGCTGCCGAGAGTGGATGCGCTTATCACCCAATTGAAAGACTGGGCCAGAGCCAGCCGCGTGGTTGCCATGCTCTCCCACACCCATGGGCAGCCCGCAACGCCCACGACTCTCGGAAAAGAACTGGCGGTGTTTGCGCATCGCCTGGAGAGGGTCGCCAGTCGGATAGGCAACTCGCAATTCCTTGGAAAATTCAATGGCGCGACGGGCACCTTCTCCGCACACCTGGCTGCAGATCCCGATCAGGACTGGGTTTCGCTGTCCAGAGAATTTGTTGAGTCTCTCGGTCTGGAGTGGAATCCACTAACCACCCAGATCGAGTCGCACGACTGGCAGGTCGAACTCTACGGGCGAATCGCACACCTGAACCGGATTCTGCACAATCTCTGCACCGACTTCTGGACCTACATCTCGATCGGGTATTTCACTCAGGTTCCGCAACCTGGTGCGACCGGTTCTTCAACCATGCCCCATAAGGTAAATCCGATCAGGTTCGAGAATGCGGAGGCGAATCTGGAGCTTTCCTGCGCAATCCTCGATTCGCTCGCGGCCACTCTCGTGACCAGTCGGCTTCAGCGGGATCTGACCGACTCGAGCAGCCAAAGAAATATCGGGGTCGGGTTCGGGCACTCTCTGGTTGCCATCGAGAACATCATTTCGGGCCTGAAGGAACTGCACGTCGACGAGTCGAAGCTCCGTCGGGATCTCGATGAAAACTGGGAAGTCCTGGCCGAGGCGATTCAAACCATCATTCGGGCGGAGATTACTCAGGGCCGAAGCAAGATCAGCGACCCCTATGCGCTGCTCAAGGAGCTCACTAGGGGCAAGCGACTGGACGCCGAGCAACTAAGAGACTTCATCACCGGTCTGGACATTGGAGCGGATGCGAAAGCGCGCCTGCTGGCTCTCGCTCCGAATTCATACACAGGACTCGCTGACAAACTGGTCGATTTTCTCGACTGAAGTTCTGTTTACGAAGAAGCCTGAGGCTACTTGCGATCCTTCTGCTTCTGATCCTGCTCTGCCAGGTCCTCCAGTTCTGAAGAATCCGGCTTGATGGAGAGAGCCAGCAGCGCGATCGTCATAGCGGCGACTATGAACGTCACCCCGAACCCGATCCCTGCAAACCACCATTCTCTCGTCGTGAGCAAAATCACCAATCCGGCAAAAACCCCGAGTATCGCCGACAGTCCTACGAGTTCAGCCGGTCGCAATCGCTCCCTAAGAGTTGGCTTGTGCAATTGAGGCCCCTTTCTTCTCAACCTGATCGGAGCCTTTGCCCTCTCCAGCCCACTTGTTTGAAAGCGCGGCGATGAACAGGAAAACTCCGCTGAGGATCGCCCAGGCCCCGATCAGCCCAACCGCAATAATCTGCGAAGTCAGGATGCCGCTGACGGACTCGCCATGATCAACGACTTCCCAGCTCCTGGCCAGATCCGCGGGCAGCAACACCATGATCACCGCCAGGATCGCAGCCATTGCACCGACGGTCAGCCAGTCCCTCGAAGCGGGATGCTTCCCCCTGGAGAGAATGCCTCGCAGCAATTCCAGAATTCCGGTGGACCCGGCGAAGATCGCGGTGATAAGCAACAGCGTTCCCGCTCCAGTTCCGCTGAAGATCAGCGCCAGAACTCCCGATACCAGAGCGGCCACAGCTTCCGCGAGGCCAAGGTCCCTGCCAGGACCACCCCCTGCCGCAATCGCCTCCCATGCGATCACGAAGCCGACGGCCAGTGCAATTGCGCCCAGCGAAAGCAATCCCAGCAAGGAATCATGATTCGGCGAAAACGTAATGAAAAGTCCGGCGATCAGCAGAATCAGGCTGCGGCTCAACTGTGGCAGCCACACCCTGTTTCGAGTTGTAGATTCCGACACCTGAACTGCCCTTCCAAAACCAGACCTAACAAGCCTACGCTGAAGGTCCCACCGCGCCGCGAAGCATGCCCATAATCGAGTCCGTCAGTTCGGGAAGATCTAGTTCCTCCACCCGCTGTGAAAGAAGCCACATGTCGATCGCCTGTCCCAACCCCATAGCCACGGCGATCAATAGCGAGTTCGGTACATCACTCCGAATAGCACCGACATTCTGACCCGCCTCGACGACCCGGACTATCCAGGGAATCGCGCGAGACTCAATCATTTCCCTGGTCGATTGTTGAAACGATGGGGATCTAGACGCACTTTCCCACTCGCGAAGAATGGAGGCCAATTGCGGGGACTTGGCTAGCGCCAGTTGACTCGCAAGAAAGTAGCCCCCCAGCTCCTTCCAGAAGTGATCGGCATCACCAGAGTCAAGATCCGGGAAGGTCCCAAGTCGTGCGATCAACTTTTCGAGTTCCGTCGCGATAACGTGCGCGAACAAGTCCCCTTTGCCCTCGAAGTAGTAGTACATCGATCCCTTGGAGATTCCGGATTCGTCGATGATTCGATTCAAAGAGGCTTCATGAAAGCCGCGACTTCCAAACTCCGTCAGCGCGACCCGAAGGATTTTTTCCTGTTGAACTGCGGGGAGCTTCGCGAAGCGTGGCCTGGTCATGCATTTAGCGTAACGATTCGGCCTTCTTGAAGTCGGGGAGCCGAATCCGGTCATGGAAACTCTTGCCCATCACCAGATCTGACAGTCCTGGAATCGCCATTATTCGCATAGCGCTATTGCGGACAAAGAGCTCCCAGTGATTCCGGGAGGCAAACGCCAGGCGCAACTTGGTAGCGGCATCCTGCTTCGAAAGGATGAACTTCTTGAGGTAGTTCTCGTAGCCCAGGAAAGCCTCGGTGTAGTTCGAAGCGCCTGCAATCTGCGAGGCGAGAACATACGCCTCGATCATAGCCAGGGCAGATCCCTGGCCCGCCATGAAGGAGGGAGCCGCTCCAGCATCTCCGACAAGAACTACACGACCCGATGACCAACTGGGCATTCGGATTTGACTCACAGAGTCGAAGAAGTAGTCGGTGGAACCAGTCATGGCATCGAGAATTGCTGGAATCTCCCATCCCCCATCATGAAGCGCATCGCGGAAGATCTCCTCCTGATCTGCTCGATCCCTGGGCCGCTCTCCGTCGTAGCCGGCCGAGATGAGCATGAGAGTGCGGTCGCGGTCGAGAGTAAGACGAAGAACCTGGTAACCGAGACCCGCGCAAAGGAATGCGACACCCTCGTCTCGCTGCTCATACCCCTGCACTTGAAAAGCCGCGAATACGATTCCCAGATACCTCTCGAATTCAGTCTCAGGGCCAAAGCTGAGTTCGCGAATTCTTGAATGGAGACCATCTGCCCCGACGACCAAATCGAACTCTCTGGTCGATCCGCTTTCAAACTCGATCTCGACTATAGAGGCATTTTGGTTAAGGCTCTTCACTGAATCGCCAAGGACAAGCTCTGCTCCACCATTCAGCGACCCGTAGATAACCGACGCAAGCTCGGACCTCTCGATCGAGACGTAGTTCTCTCCCGCCTTTAGGATCTTTGCGGTCTTTGCCGTCGCAACGTGGCTCCCGTCTGAGCGAAGCGCCTCGAGCTTGTCGAAGATGTAACCGCGCTTGCGCAACTCAGGAACAATCCCCATGCGGCCAGCGACTTCGAAACCAGCACCCCAGAAATCAACCAGATATCCACCGGTTCTTAGTTCGAGTGATTGCTCAACGATGGTGACTTCGTGGCCGGCCCGAGCGAGCCAGTAGGCCAGAGTTGGTCCGGCAATCCCCGCACCGGAAACAAGAACCTTCATATTCAGCCTCGCGATCTTGAACCTTTAGACCACCAGTCTAGACTGGTAGTCTAAAACTGCAAGTCGAAACTTCCGACTGCAAGATCTAGATGGTTGCCATGTCCTGGAAGCGAGAGAAGTGACCCTGGAAGGCGACGGTCACAGTGCGGGTAGGGCCGTTGCGGTGCTTGGCCACGATGAAGTCGGCCTCTCCGGCACGGGGACTGTCTTTCTCATAGGCACTCTCGCGGTGAAGCAGAATCACGACATCCGCGTCCTGCTCGAGAGACCCCGATTCGCGAAGGTCAGAAAGTGCCGGCATCTTGTCGGAACGCTGCTCGGGACCGCGGTTGAGCTGCGAGAGCGCTACCACCGGAACCTGAAGTTCCTTAGCAAGCAACTTCAGCGCCCGGGAGAACTCGCTGACTTCCTGCTGCCTGGACTCGACCCGCTTTCCAGAGGTCATGAGCTGCAGGTAGTCGATGACAACTAGCTTGAGCCCGTATCGCTGCTTGAGCCTGCGGCACTTGGCCCTGATCTCAACCAGAGTGAGGTTCGGGCTGTCATCAATGTAGAGCGGGGCATCATTTATCCGGCCCCTGGTCTGGGCGATCGTGGTCCAGTCCCGGCTATCAACGGTGCCCTTTCGCATGTTGTGCAACGGAACGGACGCCTCTGCCGAAAGCAATCTCATGGCAATTTCGCTGCGGCCCATTTCAAGAGAAAACACTATCGACGGCAGATTGTGTTTGATGGATGCGGCCCTGGCAAAGTCCAGTGCAAGGGTAGATTTTCCGAGGGCAGGGCGAGCAGCAACAATGATCAACTGTCCCGGGTGCAGGCCGTTTGTGAGTTCGTCCAGCTCAACAAATCCGGTCGGTACCCCCGTCATGATTCCGCCGCGGCTCTTGGTCGCCTCGATCTCATCGATGGCACTGCCTACCGCGTCGTTGAGAGGTACGAAGTCTTCGGATTCCGAACTGCTCGTAACGCGATAAATCTCCGCCTGGGCGTTGTTCACAAGGTCGACAACTTCGCCCTCGCTCGCGTAGCCCATTTGGACGATTCTGGTGCCGGCTTCCACGAGTCTTCTAAGCACCGCCTTCTCAGCCACGATTTCGGCGTAGAACCCGGCATTTGCGGCAGTGGGCACCAGGCTGGTCAGAGTGTGGAGATACTCCGCACCACCAGCTTTCGACAACTCGCCGCTCTTGGTCAGCTCGTCCGTGACAGTGATGACATCGGTTGGCTCGCCTCGGGAGTAGAGATTGAAAATTGCGTCGAAGATCGTCTCGTGCTTTGGCATATAGAAGTCGACGCCGCTTGCCACTTCCATGACGTCGGCGACCGCGTCTTTGCTAAGCAGCATTCCGCCAAGGGCACTCTGCTCTGCGAGCAGGTCATGCGGCGGAGTGCGCTCTGCGCCTCTGGGTTCGGAAGGCTGTCTTTGATCCCCAGCGAGCCCCAACTGAGCTATCGACACCTTCGCCTCCAATTTTTCTGCGCGCAAGAACGGCACGACGGAACCCGCCTTGCACCGAGCGTGCCGATCATGCGCAGCCTGTCTCGCCTGTCTTCAAAACCACGCTTAACTACTACCTGACACCAGCGACATCAAGGCGGCCAACTGGCTGCTCTGCGGCTCGGGCTGGTGTCCATCCACCCTATGGATTTCAGGTCGGTCGGCTCAACTGCGCCTGTTGGCAGTTCTGTGGATAGTTTGCGCGAAACGCCGACCCGGATGTTAGCAAACTGTGGACAACGCTGTGTGGAACATGGCGAATTTTTGACCAAATCTGCGCTCTGATCAGGGATTTTGTTGTTCACACCTTGTGTGTAGAAAGTTGTTTATAGTTCTGGTTGAGAGTTTGCTTCAGGCTCGACCTGCTGGGGAGAACTCCGGCAGAGGAGCGAATCAGAAAATTGATGAGTCCCAACAAAAAATCGGCGGAAAGGGTGTCAATCCCCTCCCGCCGATCTCTTGAAACTACTTGCCAGCGACCACTTTGAGCTTGATTGTTGCAACCAGTTCGTCGCGCAATCTCACCGTTGCTTCGTGTTCTCCGAGAGCCTTGATCGGACTTACGATCTCGATCTTGCGCTTGTCCAGAATTCCAATGCCGGCGGCAGCTACCGCGTCCGCGACATCCGAAGTCTTGACAGAACCGAAGAGCCTTCCGCTGGTCCCGGCCTTCACCGTAAGGGTGACTGGAGCAGCCTGCAGCTTCGCCTTGAGATCCTGTGCTTCTTCAAAGGTTGCGTGCTCTCTGGCGGCCCTCGCGGACTTGATCTGCTCTACCTGCTTGGCTCCGCCTCTGGTCCAGTGCACGGCCCAGCCCTGAGGAACCAGATAGTTGCGAGCGTAGCCATCCCTGACATCCACCACGTCACCAGGGGCACCAAGACCGGTGACCTCGTGGGTAAGAATCAACTTTGCCATTCGACCTGCCCCTATCTGCCTGAACCGGCGTAGGGGAGCAGGGCCATTTCCCGTGCGTTCTTTACCGCACGGGCAATCAGACGCTGCTCCTGTACTGAAACGCCGGTGATCCGACGCGCGCGGATCTTGCCGCGCTCAGAGATGAATTTGCGGAGAGTTGCGACATCCTTGTAGTCGATAACCCCAACGCGAATCGCCTTTGCCGGCGCCGCGTTCTTCGCAGTCTTTGCACCCCGCAATGCTTTGCGGCGATCGGTGCTTGACTTTCCTGCCATTTCTTCCTGCTTTCCTAAGTTCGATTGAGACTAAAAAGGCGTCTCGTCGTTGAATGAAGTTGAGTTGTCCCACGGCTCGGAAACCGCAGAGCTTCCACCCGACCATCCGCCGTCACCCTGATCGCGACTTCCACCCGAGGCGCGCTCCACCTTTGCGGTCGCGTATCTCAGGCTGGGTCCGATTTCATCGACCTCGATCTCGAAGCTTGTGCGCTTCTCGCCCTCTTTGGTCTCGTAGCTGCGCTGCTTCAGTCGGCCGGTGGCAATCACCCTCGTCCCCTTTGCAAGCGAACCTGCTACGTGCTCGGCGAATTCACGCCAGACTGAAGCCCGCAAGAAAAGCGCCTCTCCGTCCTTCCAGTCGTTGGTTGCCCGGTCGAAGCTGCGGGGAGTAGAAGCGATGGTGAAGTTTGCAACTGCCAGCCCGTTTTGCGTGTAACGCAGTTCCGGATCTGCGGTGAGGTTTCCCACAACCGTGATTACGGTTTCACCAGCCATGGCTATTCAGCTTCCTTTTCGGCAGTTTGTTTCACGGCCGACTTCGCAGTCTTCGGAGCGCCAGCCGCGGCGGAACCTGCCTTGCGGGCAGCCTTCTTCGCCGCGTAGCGCTCGGCCTCTGCAACCTGTGCGATCGCCTCTTCGGCGCGCAGAACCTTGGTGCGCATTACAGCTTCGCTCAGTTTCAGCTGCCGATCCAGTTCGATTGTCGAATCGGAACTCGCGGTCATGTTGACTACCGCGTAGATACCTTCCGACTTCTTGTTGATCTCATAAGCCAGCCGGCGCTTGCCCCAGATGTCGACGCTGTCGATGGTTCCACCATCGGCGCGAATGACACCAAGGAACTTGTCCAGGCTCGGAGCAACGGTGCGCTCGTCGATCTCGGGATCGAGAATCACCATGAGCTCGTATTTGTGCATAACTAACCCGCCTCCTTCGGACTAGAACGGTTGCAGACGGTCTGCAACAGGAGGGTATTTGCAATTTGCCCGATGGTCAGCAGACCACGGACAACCTGCTTAGTCTAGTCATTGACCAAGAAACTGACAAGGAGTCGGATATTTATGCCCATCAGGGTCGCAATCGCCGGAGTGGGAAACTGCGCAAATGCACTAATCCAAGGCGTCACCTTCTATAACGATGCAGCCGAAACTGAGACTATCCCGGGCCTCATGCACAATCGATTGGGCGGATTCGCGGTGTCCGACCTTGAATTCGTTTCTGCCTTCGATGTGGATGCACTCAAAGTCGGCACCGAGCTCTCCAAAGCAATGTGGGCAAGCCAGAACGACACTTTGCGCTTCGCCGAAGTCTCACCGACTGAAGTAATCGTTCAGCGGGGGCCGACTCTGGATGGGCTTGGCGAGTATTACCGACAGGTCATAGAAGAATCCCCTGCACCGGTGGTGGATGTGGTACAGATTCTCAGGGACTCGAAAGCTGATGTGCTCGTGTGCTATCTGCCTGTCGGCTCGGATGCTGCAGTCAAGTTCTACGCCCAGTGCGCAATCGACGCGGGCATCGCCTTTGTAAATGCGCTCCCGGTGTTCGTGGCAAGCGATCCCGAATGGGCAAGCAAGTTTGCAAAGGCCAACCTTCCGATCATCGGGGATGACGTTAAGAGCCAGCTCGGCGCGACAATCACTCATCGCGTTCTTGCCCGACTGTTCGAGCAGCGAGGGCTGGTTCTGGATCGTACTTACCAGCTGAACGTCGGCGGCAACATGGACTTCAAGAACATGCTTGAGCGCTCCAGACTCGAGTCCAAGAAGATCTCCAAGACGAGAGCTGTCACGAGCAATCTCGAACAGCAAATGGACCCCAGGAATGTGCACGTCGGACCCAGCGACCACGTGCCGTGGCTCATCGATCGCAAGTTCGCGTTCGTAAGACTTGAAGGTCACGGCTTCGGAAATGCCCCGACTTCCCTCGAATACAAGCTCGAAGTGTGGGACTCCCCGAACTCGGCCGGAGTGGTGATAGACGCGATTCGAATTGCGAAGCTCGCTTTGGATGCGAAAGTCGGCGGGCCGCTGGTTGCGGCATCCGCCTACTTAATGAAGTCGCCTCCGGTTCAGCATCCGGAAGACGAAGCCCGCGCACTGCTTGAAAAATTCGTGGCAGAGCTCGCAAGGCCGGCAGCTTAAGTATTTCCGGCTCCGGCCTTCCACTCGAGTAGCCTGCGGGAGGCCTCCTGCTCACCAAGCGGGCCCTCATTGAGCCTGAGCTCGAGCAAGAAGCGATACGCCTCGCCAACCTCCCGGCCGGGCTTTAGTTCAAGCAGTTTCATGATCTGCTCGCCATCCAGGTCAGGTCTGATTGCGGCAAGCTCTTCTTCTTCGGCAAGGGCCGCAATCCTCGACTCGAGGTCGTCGTAGGCGAACTCGAGCCGCTCGGCCTTCCTGCGGTTTCTTGTGGTCACATCCGCCCGGGTAAGAATGTGCAGGCGTTCGAGCAAGTCACCCGCGTCACGCACATACCGGCGAACCGCGGAGTCGGTCCAGGCCGAATCGGAATAGCCGAAGAACCTCAAGTGAAGCTCTATGAGTCTGGAAACTTCGCTGATCGTCTGCTTGTCGAACCGCAACTCTCTCAGCCGCTTTGAGGCAAGCTTCGCACCGACTACGTCATGGTGGTGGAATGAGACTGCACCTCCAGGTTCAAGCCTGCGGGTTGCAGGCTTCCCTATGTCGTGAAGCAAAGCCGCCAGTCTCAGCACCAGGTCCGGCTCTGAATCCGGATGCCGACTGGACTCGAGTTCGATCGCCTGATCGAGCACGGTGAGGGTGTGTTCGTAGACGTCCTTGTGATGGTGATGCTCGTCTATCTGCAGCCGCAGTGCCGGAAGTTCCGGCAGGACGAATTCGGCCAGTCCGGTATCCACCAGCAATTGCAGTCCGGCCGCTGGGGCAGGAGTGCAAAGCAGCCTGGAAAGCTCGTCTCTGACTCGCTCGGCGGAAACAATTTCGATCCTCGGCGCAAGCTGCTCGATCGCAGCTCTGACCGAATCGCTCACCGTGAAACCAAGCTGAGAGGTAAATCTGGCGGCTCTCATCATTCGAAGCGGATCGTCGGTGAAGGACACCTCGGCTGGTCCCGGAGTCTCCAGCCGCTCGGCCAGGAGATCCTCAATCCCTCCAGACGGGTCCACGAGCTTGAGCTCAGGCAGCCTGAGCGCCATGGCGTTGACCCGAAAGTCTCTTCTCAGCAGGTCAATTTCGAGACTGTCGCCGAACTCTACTTCGGGCTTTCTGGTCTCCCCGTTGTACGAGTCCGCTCGGTAGGTGGTGATTTCTACAGTTGTGTCCCCGATTTTCGCGCCGATGGTGCCGAAAGCCCTGCCGACATCCCAAAATGCCCGGGTCAGGCTGGAGACGATCTTGAGAATCGAATCCGGGTCTGCATCAGTTGTGAAGTCCAGGTCGTGAATCGGGCGACCGATGAAGGCGTCCCGAACGCAACCTCCGACAAGGGCAAGCTCCCTGCCTGCTTCCGCAAAGGCTCTGGACAGACTCGAAACCTCTTCGGATGCCGCCAGATCGGCCAATTGCTGGATCGCAGCGGCGGCGCTCTTCATGGCCTCAAGACTACCGAGAGCCTTCCCCAATAGAATCTGAACGAGTCGGGAATGGCCAGACTCAACTTCAATCATGAAAATCCTGCCTTTGCTGCTTGCAGGCGCCATCGCGCTTGGGGGCTCAATTGCGCCCACTGTCGATCCACAACCTGATGTCGGCAGCGTGCAATTGACAGCCGGAGCGATTAGATCGGGCGTTGTCCGTTCGGCGGAATCCCTGCAACTGACCGGGTCGGTGACCAATTCTTCACAGCAGGTAATAGAAGCCGCTGTCGCAGCCGCCTACCTTCCGAAAACTGAACTCAAAGACGCAGAGGATCTGGATTCGTGGCTTGAAGACGCAACCTCCGCGGGTGATGAGAATCTAGGCAATGCTCTTGCCAGCACACCACTCGGCGATCTTGGGATGGGCCAGATCCGCTCCTTCGGGCTCTCGATTCCGGCTGATGCTCTGGAGGGTTACGGAGCCGGCACTGTTATCCTGCCGGTGATAGTTCAAGTAACAAGTGGCGAGGTGGTTATTGCCTCCTGGAAGACCACTGCGACTCTCATTGGCCAGACGCCGACTGCCGTCTCGCTCAGCATTGTCACTCCGGTCACTGCCCCACCGGACAAGTCGGGGCTGCTCAGTGCTGAGCAGTTGGAATTGCTTACCTCCCCGGGCGGCGCACTGTACCGGCAGCTGGAAATTGCTTCGGGTCACAATCTGGCTCTTGGCATCGACCCGATGGTTCTTGCTTCAATCCGAATTCTCGGCGACGATGCTCCTGAAGCTGCGACGAACTGGCTCGAGGCGATGGCGGCCCTGCCCAATGACAGCTTTGCCCTCAGCTACGCGGATGCGAATCAGGGGCTGGCCCTTCAGGCAGGCGCTGGAACTCCGTTGAGTCCACTCGGCATCCGGTCTCCGCTCGAGGGCGCCGATTCTTCCGGCGACGACTCAAGCGCGACTGCACCCTCAACTTCTGGTTCGCTTGGAGTGCTCACCGAGTGGAGTTTTTCGATTTCAGACCTGAGCTGGCCCGCTCCGGTTTCTCTCAGAAGCGAGGATGCCCGCCTGCTGGCTAAAGTAGGAGTGCAGCGACTGCTTCTGGACGACCGCCAATCAAAGTCCTCCTCAGCCGACACCGCGAACGTCCAGTTCAAGGATCTGGATGGTCTGAATGCGAGCCTGGTTGACCACACTCTTTCCCAGCTCGTCGATCTGGCTGCCAGGGCAAATACGATGGCGGAGCAAAATGATGCTCTCGCAAGGTTCGGCGCCTACCTTGCGGCGAAAGTGGAATCCGGAGTTGGCCAGTTCATAATCGCTCTGAACCGGGATGACTCTGGGCTCGGGGCTCGGGTCGAGGAAGCTCTGGGTGCCATCGAATCCATTCCTCTCGCCTCGCTGGCTCCGCTTTCAACGGTAATTGCCGCGCCGTCGGGCGAATCGACCTTCGTATCGAAGGAGCTGGATCCCAAACGAGTTTCTGCAGCCAAAGCGATACTCGAAGCAGAAGCGCAAGTTACCTCGTTTTCAACTGTCGTCGATCAGCCGGAGTTGCTCAACTGGCCGAGGCGGCTCGCTCTGCTGGCGTTGTTCTCCCAATCCTGGGCCTCAAGCGAGGCCGGATGGACTACCGCAACCGAGCAATTTCTTGACGACAGTGCGGACATCCTGAACTCTGTTCACATTCCCGACGGAAGCACGATCACCCTGCTTCAGGAAAAGGGGAACCTGCCGATTGCGGTCGCCAATGAGCTTTCCTTTCCGGTGACCGTCTTCATCAGAGCAAAGCCGGATCGGGCAATTCTGGATGTGCTTGAAGATCGGGTGGAACTCAAGATTGAGGCGAATTCGCAGGCCAAGGCAGCTGTACCGGTTCAATCAATAGCAAACGGAACAGTCTTGACCAGATTGAGCCTTGAATCACGTTCCGGGGTGGAGATTTCAGCCCCAACTTTCGTGGAACTCAACGTTCAGGCGGGCTGGGAAACTGCGGCGACAATTGTTCTGGCGATAGCCATCCTGCTCATCTTCGTTGCCGGCATCTGGCGAACGGTATTGAGACGGCGCCGATCAGCGCAGAGCGGGCGGGAAAGTTGAGCAGCGATACCGAGGAAGCAGGAGCAATAGCCGGAGTGGGCAGGGCCAGCACTGTACTGGCCGCAGGAACGATTGTTTCCAGAGTTCTCGGTTTCGTTCGAGTTGCCATCCTCGCCGCGGCGATAGGGCAAGTAGGCAGCGCGGCAGCAGATGCCTTCGCAATCGCCAACCAGCTGCCGAACAGCATTTACACCCTCACGGTGGGCGGGCTGCTCAGCGCTGTTCTCGTGCCGCAAATCGTTCGATCGGCCAGAGACGCTGATGGGGGCAGTAGCTACATCAACAAGATCGTGACCGTAGGAATCACTTTCTTCGCCATCGTCACAGTAGCAGCGGTTATTGCGGCACCTGCCCTCGTGGCCCTGTATTCGCAATCATCCAGTTCAGGCAGGGGTTTTTCTCCGGAAGCATTTGCTCTGGCAACAACTTTCGCCTATCTGTGTCTGCCGCAGATCTTCTTCTACGCGCTGTACAGCCTGCTGAGTGAAACCCTCAATGCCCGAAATATCTTCGGGCCGTTCGCCTGGGCGCCGGTAGTCAATAACGTCGTATCGATCGCAGGGTTAACCGTTTTCATGATCCTGTTTGGTTCCGCTCAGCAAAACCGCTTTGTGGAAGCTTTCGGTACCGACCGCATTTTGCTTCTGGCCGAAACCGTGACCCTCGGAGTTGTAGCGCAGGCGCTGGTTGTAACGCTCTTCTGGCGCAAAGCCGGACTCAAGTATCGGCCAGATTTCAAATGGCGCGGAGTAGGACTTTCGACCACCGGAAAGGCCGCCGGCTGGCTATTCGGAATGATCATCGTGACTCAGCTTGCTGCGATAGTTCAAAGCAGAGTCGCAACCATGGCCAGCGGCACCGCAGCCTCCGTTCAGGCACTACAGAATTCCTGGCTGATCTTCATGCTTCCGCACTCGGTTGTAGCCGTTTCAATCGCCACGGCCTATTTCACCCGGATGAGCGGCCACGCAAGCCGCGGAAGCCTTGAGGAACTTCGTTCTGACTTGTCCTCTTCACTCAGAGGCATAGGGCTGCTAATGGTGTTTGCGAGCGTTGGGCTGGCGGTGGTGGCCTACCCGTTCGCGAGGATCTTCGAGAGGGAGTACCCAAACGTCGTGGCAATGGGAAACGTGATTCTCGCCTTCCTGCCGGGACTGATTCTTTTCAGCGTGCTGTTCGTGATTCAACGGGTTTTCTACTCCCTTGGCGACACCAGGACGCCCTTCTATCTGCAGACACTGCAGTCGGTGCTCTTTGCCGCCGGCTGCCTGGCCTGCATTTTGCTGCCTACCGGGCTCATTGCGGTGGGAATCGCAATCGCAACCAGTGTTGCCGGCAGCAGTCAGTCGATAGTCGGGCTCTTCATCATCCGTCGCCGCCTTGGCGGGCAAATCGGCGGCCGAGTGCTCGTTCGCCACTTGCAGTTCCTGCTTCTCTCTGCGATCTCCGGAGTATTCGGACTGGGAGTGGTTGCCGTCCTTGGAGGGTTCGATCCGACCGGCTTCGGCCAGTCCGGAATTTTTCAGGCCTGCCTGACAATCCTCGCCGCCACCGTATTCATGGCGCTCATCTACCTGGGTTTGCTTTGGGTCAGCAGAAACCAGGAACTGCATTCGGTGATTTCTACCGTTCGAGGGCGTTTCACCAGAACCAGGGTGGAATAGCCCCGGCTTAGGATTGGTTGTATCCAGAGCAACCGAGGGGAAAGCAGTGCGTCAACTCATAATCATCGGCTCTGGCCCTGCGGGCTTTACGGCCGCAATTTACGCGGCCAGAGCAAACCTGGAACCACTACTGATCGCCAGTTCAGTGGATGCCGGCGGCGAGCTAATGCAAACCACCGAAGTTGAGAACTTCCCAGGCTTTCCCGAGGCAATCCAGGGACCGGATCTAATGGCGAAGATTCAGGCGCAGGCCGAAAAGTTTGGCACGGAAGTCGTACTGGATGACGTGGTCGAACTCGACCTGAAATCTCAAATCAAGAAGGTCACTCTCGGCTCCGGCAAGGTGGAGGAAGCCCTCGCGGTTATCTACGCCACCGGATCGGCCTATCGCAAGCTTGGAGTTGAAGGAGAAGATCGGCTTAGCGGTCACGGCGTCTCCTGGTGTGCCACTTGTGACGGCTTCTTCTTCCGCGAGAAAGTAGTGGCAGTCGTAGGCGGCGGAGACTCTGCGATGGAGGAAGCGACTTTTCTGACTCGATTCGCCTCCAAGGTTTACCTGATTCATCGGAGCGAAAATTTGCGCGCTTCGGAAATCATGCAGGAGCGCGCTAAGAGCAATCCGAAAATCGAGTTCCGCTTCAACAAGACCGTTTCTCGAATCGAAGGCGACGAGCTCGTGTCGAAGCTAATTCTTTCCGACACCACGGACGGATCGGAATCCGAACTCGAGGTGAACGGAGTCTTTGTCGCCATCGGCAGCGACCCCAGAGTTCACCTGGTGCACGGACAACTGGAGTTGACCGCAGACGGCACCATCAAGGTAGACGGCCGCACTTCACGGACTTCCCTTGAAGGAGTCTTCGCCGCGGGAGACGTTCTGGACCCGACCTATCGGCAGGCAGTGACAGCGGCCGGTTCAGGAACGGTAGCCGCGCTTGACGCTCAACACTATTTGGCTGCATTGCCCAGGGAGCTGCTTGCGGAGGCAAGCAAGCAAACCGCCGCAGTCTGAACTAAATCAATCCGAGGGAAGGAAATTCCAAATGTCGATCGCAACTGACGTAACTGACGACACCTTTGAGACCGAGGTGCTGGCTTCCGACAAGACCACACTCGTCGACTTCTGGGCAGAATGGTGTGGCCCGTGCCGCGCTGTCTCCCCGATTCTTGACCAGATTGCCGAGGAGAACCCGGACAAGATCCGACTCGTCAAGGTCGATGTGGATGCCAACCCACAACTGGCAATGAAGTACCAGATAACTTCTATCCCAGCCATGAAGGTCTTCCGCGGCGGGGAAGTCGCCCTGTCGATGGTGGGCGCAATGCCAAAGCCTGCTCTCGAAGCTAAGCTCGCAGAGTTCCTGAACTGAAGTCTTGACAGGTGCTCAAGTCACAGGTACTTGAGCAATCCTCAGATTAGTTGTCGGGCGCGCCGTCATCCGATTCCATCGCGGGGGCGACGGCAAATCTGCAGGATCGCAGCGAATCAGCCGAACCGCTCAGGAACTGCTGCCGAAAGTCGGTTCGCCGATTTCCTGCAGAATCCGATTCAGGTCCGAGACGCTCCCAAAGTCGATCGACAGGGTTCCCTTGCTTGAACCGAGGCTAATTCTCACCCTCGTGTTGAGCCGGTCTCCGAGCCGCTCTGCGATTTCAGCCAATTGAGCTTGCCGACCGCCCGCTGTCGGTTTCTGCTTACGATTCGAAGGAACCTTTGAGACACCGGCGGCCGCCTCGGCTGCGCGAACCGTCAGCTCCTCGTTCACGATTTTCTGGGCAAGTCGCTCCATTGCTTCAGAGCTTCCTGCCCCGAGAATCGCCCTCGCATGTCCCGCAGAGATGACCCCTGCAGCGACTTTCTTCTGCACTGAAGGAGGCAACTTCAGGAGCCTTAGGGTATTGGTTATTTGAGGTCGGGAGCGACCGATTCTCGAAGCGAGCTGGTCCTGAGTAATTCCGAAGTCGGCAAGCAATTGCTGATAGGCGGATGCCTCCTCAAGCGGATTCAGGTCAGCCCGGTGCAGATTCTCCAGGAGCGCATCCCGGAGCATTTCATCATCAGCAGTGTTCTTGACAACTGCCGGGATGGTCTTCAGTCCAAGAGCTTTGCTCGCCCTCAATCTGCGCTCGCCCATAACGAGTTCGTACTTTGGCTTGCCGGCGCCTTCGACTTGCCTGACCACGATCGGCTGCAGCACTCCGACTTCGCGGATTGAGACTTTGAGCTCTTCCAGCTTCTCCTGGTCGAACTCCTGCCGCGGCTGAGAGGCATTCGGAATGATCTGACTTAAAGGCAGATCGGCGAGCCTGGCTCCCGGCACATTTCTGAGTCCGGCCGCCGGGTCCACGGGGAAGAAGACATCAACCGGGCGATCGATCGCGGGATCCTCGGTCGGAATGAGGGCTCCAATGCCCCTGCCCAGTCCGGTACGTTTTGTTGCCATTATTTCGGAGCTCCTCGGTGCGCAATTTCGGCCGCCGCCTCCTGATAGGAAAGCGAGCCGCTTGAGTTGGCGTCATAACTGATAACGCTCTGCCCGTAGCTGGGCGCTTCGGAAATCCTCACCGATCTCGGGATCAGAGTATCGAGGGTTTCAGCAGGAAAGTGCTCTCGAACATCCTGAACCACCTGATTAGCCAGATTGGTCCGCTGATCGTACATGGTCAGGAGGATGGTCGAAACCTTGAGCCTGGGGTTCAGGTGCCGCTCGATGAGTTGGATGGTGTTCATGAGCTGGCTGAGTCCCTCAAGTGCGTAGTATTCGCACTGAATCGGGATCAGCACTTCGGTCGCAGCCACGAAGGCGTTTATGGTCAGGAGCCCGAGAGAAGGCGGACAGTCGATAAAGACGTAATGGTAGGTCGTTCCTTCTGAACCCAGGAGCACCTCAAGAGCCGACCTAAGTCTCTGCTCTCTGGCGACCATCGAGACCAGTTCAATCTCTGCCCCCGCCAGATGGATAGTTGCCGGAACGCAATCGAGGGTTTCAAATTCGGGACTGCGCTGGATTACCGAAGCCACGGGAGCGTCGTTGATGATCACATCGTAGACGCTCGCGGTCTCTGCCCGATGCTCGACCCCAAGGGCAGTTGAAGCGTTCCCCTGAGGATCGAGGTCGATCACGAGCACTCGGGCCCCGGAGCGCGCCAAAGCTACCGCGAGATTCACAGTCGTGGTCGTCTTTCCCACCCCGCCCTTTTGGTTGGCGACGGTTAGGATTCTGGTTTTCTTTGGAAGTGGCAGCTGGTCTTCGGCCAGTGCCCGTCTGCGTCTGGTCAGCTCCGCGATTTCACGCGCCAGAGGGGTCGACTCATCGGCGTCAATCGGTCGATTCTCGGAATCGACTTCCGGATGTTTCACGTGAAACCTCAATTGATAGAGCGAACGGGGGTGCCGGGCCAACTAGCGGTCAGTCCACTTTAGCCCGAAATAATCTGGTGGACTCAGTACCGTACTCGGGCCCCAGAGTAAGTACTTCAATTCCGCTCAGCCGGAATTTTCCAATGACCTTTCGGGCGGCCTCAAGTTCCTCAAGAACTCGCTCCCCCTTCATGAAGAGCATTTCCCCTCCTGACTTCAGGAGTCGCACAGCCAGCGGAATTAGCTTTGAAATCGACCCGACCGCCCTGGCAGTGACCTGATCGAACTCCCCCGCCGCTGCTTCTTCCGCTCGTCCCCTGAAGACCTCCACGTTCTCCAGCCCGAGCTCTTCAACCTGGGAACGCAGCCATTCAACCCTGCGCTCCATAGGCTCAATAAGAACGAACTGCGACTCTGGCCTCATGATCGCCACGACCAGACCGGGCAATCCAGCGCCACTTCCAATGTCGGCAATTCTCCCCGAGCCAATCTGTCCTGCTATTAGCCCGCAGTTTTCGATGTGCCTGGTCCAAATTCTTGAAAGCTCAGAAGGTCCGATCAAACCGAGAAGCGGACCGCGCTCAGAGAGATTGCGTGCGAACTCTTCGATCCTGAAAATGCTGGATCCGAAGATAGCTCTCGAGGATTCCGGCATCGCCTCGGTTGCCTCTGGCTCGGTCAATCCACTCTCCCGGCCGAATGTTTCACGTGAAACATCACCGGCTCGAGATGACGGTGTGTCTTTCCTTGCCCTCGCCGGAGGACTCCGAATGCAATCCCTTCTCTGCGACAAGATCGTGCACAAGCTTTCGCTCATAAGACGACATGGGCGGAAGGGAAACCGAACTTGCGCCAGCCTCAATTCTCTCGGCCGCTCTCGTCACGAGTCGATCGAGCTCAGTCTGCCTCGCCTGCCTTGAACCGCCGATGTCAAGAATCAACCTCGAGTACGAGCCCGTTCGAACCTGAACCGCGATCCGGGTCAGCTCCTGCAGGGCAGCGACAGTGTCGCCCCTGGAGAGCAGTCGAAGTTGATCGTTGTCTCCAGAATTGACTGAAATGTAAGCGCGGCCATCCCGAGCATCGATGTCGATGTCACCATCGAGATCAGTGATATCCAGAAGCTCCTCGATGTAGTCCGCCGCAATATCGCCCTCCTCCTCAAGCTGGGCGATGGAACGACCGCTCTCGGAATCTTCTCCGAGCGAGTCTTCGGCTTCGAGAGGTGTCTCAACCTCTTTGGCATCCTCAGTCGACACTCTCTACCTCTTTTTCTTCTTACGGTTCCTGGGGTTAACCGGCTGACTGCGCTGGGTGGTCTTGGGAGGTTCCGGCTCCTTCTCCGGCTCGTCCTCGACAATGACAATCCCGCGACGCTGGTTGCGCTTTGCAATTCTGGCTTCCCGCGCCAGGGCCGCCTCGCTGCCGGGAGTAGGCATATTGCGAATGACTATGAACTGCTGACCCATGGTCCAGAAGTTCGAAACCAGCCAGTAGAACATAACGCCGAGAGGGAAGGTAAAGCCGGAGAAGGCGAAAACGAGCGGAAGTACATAAAGCAGCATCCGCTGCTGTTTGTACATCGGGCTCGTCTTCATTTCCGGCGACTGGTTCTTCGACATAATCTGCAGCTGGGTGATGAACTGCGAAGCGCTCATGAGTACGACCATGATCGAGGCGATGACCACGACCGCAACAGTGCTGCCTCCGGCGATGTTCGCTGCCTCAGAGGATGTGCTGATTGCAAGTTTCAGAGGCGCACCGAGAAAGATCGATTCGCCGAACGAGTGCGAAAGGGTCTTGTTAAGAAGTCCAACGCCAACTCCTTCATGCTGCGCGTTCAGCAACACCGAATAGAGACCGAAGAAGATCGGCATTTGCAGCAGCAGCGGAAGGCAGGATGACAGGGGGTTGGTTCCCGCCTTCTTGTACATTTCCATGGTCTCGCGGGACATTGCCTCCCTCGAGAACTGATCCTTCTTGCCCTTGTACTTGGCCTGAATCTTCTTTAGCTCCGGCGCTACCTCGAGCATCTTGCGTTGGCTCTTGATTTGGCGCACAAAGATCGGAATCAAAAGAGCACGGATTACCAGCACAAGGCCGACGATCGAGAGGACCCAGGTAAAGCCGGAATCAGGGTCCATTCCAACCCAGGTGAATACCCAGTGGAAGGCGACGAGTATCGCCTCGATTATCCATTTGATCGGCCAGAGGATGGCGCCAATGACGTCCATTTACACTTGAACCCTTCGCTCGATCGGAACCACGAATCCGAACTTCGTTATCGAATACCTAAAGCCGGATGGCTCCGGAACATCATCTACTCCGCCGGCGGCCCAGGGGTGGCATCTGGCAATTCTCTTAGTCCCAAGCCAGACCCCCCGAATCACGCCATACTTCTGGATGGCAATCAACGCGTAGTGGGAGCAGGTCGGGTAATACCTGCAAACGTCGCCATACAACGGTGAAATTACAGCCCGGTAACCCCGAAGAATGAGCACGCAAATATTTCGCGGAAGCAGAATCACCGAACGCAGAAAGTTCACTTCTTTGCACCGTCCGCCGTGCTCTTTTGGAAGTCTTCTCTGAGTGAATCCCAGGTCGATTCGACTGCCGAAGGATTTACTCTCACCACCACATCCCGGCCCGAAACTCCCGCGTCCACCAGTTGTCTGGATGCTGCTCTAAGCCTGCGGGTAAGCAGGTTCCTTGTCACTGCTTTACCCACCTTTCTCGAAACGATGAAGCCGAACCTTGCCGGCGAGGCATCATCCGTACGAAGAATGCTGACGGAAAGGTACTTCCCGCTGACCTTCCTTCCCAATCGCAGAGTTCGCCTGAACTCTGCCCCGGTACGAAGTCGATTAGCTCTCGCGAGCACAATTTGTTCAGGCCGACAGTTCGCTGCGGCCCTTGCGGCGGCGAGCGCTCAGGATCGCGCGACCGGCGCGGGTGCGCATTCTCGCCCGGAATCCGTGGACCCGCGAACGCTTGCGGTTGCTCGGCTGAAAGGTTCTCTTAGTCATCTTGGTGTCTCCATGTCAGGGTCTTTGCTTCAGGTGCAAGCAAGATGATTGCCCTGGAAGTCGTAGGGTGCCAAAAGGCAGAAGTCAACTGATTAAAGGTACGGGGATTATCTCTCCCGGTCAAACGCGGCTACGACTGAACTGAAACTTTCCACCACTGCTTTACGACAATTTTCGCTCAGATCAGCAAATCAAACTAAGGTGGTGTCACTGAAAGATCAGTGGATAACCCTGTTAGTAACTTTTCCGAGGATGGAGTTGGCGGATGCCTGAGAGTTCCGACCCCGTCCAGGATCTTTGGCAGGCAATCCTGTCTTCACTTCGACAGGACGACAGGATCTCTCCCCAGCTTCAGGGCTTTCTTTCGCTCGTAGTTCCAAAAGGCGTCATGGCCGGAACCCTCTATCTTGAAGTTCCAAACGAGCTGACCAGGGGGATGCTGGAGCAGCGGATTCGACTTCCCATCCTCAATGCGATTGCGACTCTGGATGAAGATCAGGTCGTATCCACTTTTGCGATCGTGGTCAATCCGGAAATCGCTCAGCCGCAAGCCGAGACGGAAGAGGTTGAGTCGACCTACGTCGAGCAACCGGTGCAGGTCCTGGAAAGTGGCAAGAGACCGGACTCGAGGCTCAATCCCAAGTACAGTTTCGATAACTTCGTCATCGGCGGTTCAAACCGGTTCGCGCATGCTGCGGCATTCGCAGTTGCGGAGGCGCCCGCCAAGGCGTACAACCCCCTCTTCATATACGGCGAGTCCGGACTCGGCAAGACCCACCTGCTGCACGCGATCGGACACTACGCGGAAAGCCTCTACTCCGGGATCCGCATTCGCTACGTCAGCTCGGAAGAATTCACCAACGACTTCATAAACTCGATCGCCAATAACAGGGCTTCGGTGTTCCAGTCCAGGTACCGCGATATTGATGTGCTCCTGATAGACGATATCCAGTTCCTGCAAGGAAAAGGCTCGACTCAGGAGGCCTTCTTCCACACCTTCAATACCCTGCACGATCACAACAAGCAGGTCGTAATCACGAGTGATCTTCCCCCAAAGCAATTGACCGGATTCGAAGATCGGATGCGGTCTCGATTCGAGTGGGGCCTCATCACCGACGTGCAGACTCCGGACCTCGAAACCCGAATTGCCATTCTCAGAAAGAAGGCTCAAAGCGAAAGACTCCAGGTGCCGGATGAAATCCTGGAGTACATGGCATCCAAGGTTTCTTCGAACATTCGCGAACTCGAAGGAACATTGATCAGAGTCATGGCCTTCTCCAGTTTGAATAAGACTCCGGTGGACATGGCAATGGTCCAAACCGTGCTTAAAGATCTCATCTCAGTAGGTGACGACAATGTCGTGGCTCCGGTAGACATCATCAATCAGACCGCGCAGTACTTCCTGCTGTCGGTGGACGACCTCTACGGGCCATCAAGATCTCAGGCTGTTGCAACCGCAAGGCAAATCGCAATGTACCTTTGCCGCGAGCTGACCAATCTTTCGCTGCCGAAGATCGGACAGCTATTTGGAAATCGCGATCACACGACGGTTATCCACGCGAACAAGAAGATAAGTGACCTTATGAAGGAGCGCAGGTCGATCTATAACCAGGTGACAGAACTCACAAGTCGAATCAAACAGAACCAGCGATATTCGAGGTAGTAAAACAGCTTGTGGATAATCTGTGGATAGTTGGTTGACGACTTGTGAGTTTTTTCGACTCGGCTGTTAGCAGCTCCAACTTCGTTCGTCTTTCATTCATTCGACTTTGAAGGTTGAGCCACAGGCTCTGCACATCTTTCAACCTTGTAGTTTCCAGTAGAACACTGGGTTCTCGATCAGCTCTCCACAGTATCCACAGCCGTTAATACGATTAAGTCAGTTAACTATTAATGGGTCGATAGTTAACCTTTCCTCGACCCCAGACTCCTGTGCCAGTATTGGATACTGACCTACGCGACAGAGGTGACCATGAAGTTTCAAGTCAATCGTGACGTTTTCAGTGAAGCGGTTACATTCGCCGTAAAGATGCTTCCTCAGCGAACCACCATGCCAATTCTTGGTGGAGTGCTGATTGAAGCGGGTGAGTCTGGACTAAAGCTCTCATCCTTCGACTACGAAGTATCCACCCAGTCGACAGTGGCTGCCGAAGTTGATGAAGCTGGAAGTGCACTGGTACTTGGACGGCTCTTGGCTGAGATCGCCAGTCGGCTTCCGAGTGCGCCGGTAACTATAGAGACTGATGGATCCAAAGTCCTGGTCAGCTGCGGGTCTGCAAACTTTTCCCTGCCGAGCATGCCGATCGAAGAGTATCCGACTCTTCCGCAAGTCTCAGATCCAACCGGAGTGCTGCCGGCAGAAGACTTCGCGGAGGCAGTTTCACAGGTAGCGGTGGCGGCAAGTCGCGATGATGTAACTCCCGTAATCACCGGAGTGCAGCTGGAAACCACTTCTGACAGCCTCAGTCTCGTTGCTACCGACCGGTATCGGGTCGCGGTTAGAGAAATCGGTTGGGAGGGCAAAGGCGAAGGCTCCCCCTCGGCCGCTCTAATTCCCGCCAGGACCCTCTCTGAAATTGGAAAGACCTTCAGCCACAGCGGAAGCGTATCGGTTTCGATCTCCTCTAACGATGATCGAGAGCTCATAGCATTTTCAGCAGACAACAAGGTGGTCACCTCTCTGCTGATCAAAGGAAACTTTCCACCTGTCAAAAAGCTCTTTCCAGAGAGCGTCGAAAACTACGCAGTTATGAACACTGCAGAGCTGGTTGATGCCGTAAGGCGGGTTTCACTGGTTTTGGAGCGCGAGGCTGCTCTTCGATTCTCGTTCTCAGTGGACGGAGTAACTCTCGAAGCGATCGGATCTGAACAGGCACAGGCCTCTGAAACGATCGACGGGCACCTGAATGGAGAAGACACCGTGGTCTCTCTGAAACCTCAGTTCCTGCTGGATGGATTGGGTGCAGTTCATTCCGAGTTTGTGCGTATAGCCTTCACCAGAACGGATAACCCGAACAAACCTGGTCCGGTTCTAATCACAAGTCAGACCTCGAAGGATCAGGCTACCGCCGACAATTTCAAGTACCTCTTGCAGCCGAACCTTCTCCTGCGCTGAGGCGGAAGGAGTTTATCAAATGCACATCGGGCTCGTCGGGCTTGGTCGAATGGGAAGCAATATGCGAACCCGAATCGAAAAGCACGGCATCAAAGTAACCGGCTACGACAAGAATCCCGAAGTGACCGATGTATCCAGCCTCAATGAATTGGTGGCCGCTTTGCCTGCCCCGCGAATTGTCTGGGTAATGGTGCCGGCCGGTGAAATCACCGACTCTGTGGTCAGCGAACTGGTCGATCTCCTCGAAAAGGGAGACTTGATTATCGACGGCGGCAATTCGCGTTTTACCGAAGATGCTCGTCATGCCGAACTGGCTTCGAAAAAATCGATTGAATTCATGGATGCCGGAGTCTCCGGTGGTATTTGGGGACTCAAGAACGGCTACGGCCTCATGGTCGGCGGCACCGACAAGCAGGTCAAGCGAGCGATGCCAATCTTTGACGCCCTGCGACCGGAAGGACCCAGAACTGAGGGATTCGTTCACGCGGGTCCGGTAGGAGCGGGCCACTACGCGAAGATGGTTCACAATGGTATCGAATACGGAATCATGCAGGCGTTTGCCGAAGGCTACGAACTGATGAATAAGCGAGAAGATCTCATAAAAGATCTGACCGGAACCTTCAAGGCCTGGCAGCGAGGAACAGTGGTCAGATCCTGGCTGCTCGAGTTGCTGGTCCGTGCACTGGAACAGGATCCGGAATTTGAGCAAATCGAAGGCTACGTCGATGATTCGGGTGAAGGCAGATGGACAATCGAGGAGGCGATCGACAACGCCGTTCCCATGCCGGTAATTTCCGCATCCATTTTTGCCAGATTCGTGTCGAGACAGGGTGATGAGTCGCCAGCCATGAAGGCAGTTGCTGCTCTACGGCACCAGTTTGGCGGTCATGCGGTGAAGAAGGCGGACTGAATTCTGTCCGCCGGCAGAGGTTCCGCAATTCGGGTAGTTGATGCTCAGTGATGATCAGCAGAATCGAGCTGACTGACTTTCGAAACTACTCAACCGCCCAACTGGAATTTGAAGCTGGACCCACTTTGCTTGTTGGCAGCAACGGCCAGGGAAAGACGAACCTGGTGGAAGCGATCAATTACCTGGGCACCCTCGGTTCGCACAGAGCTTCAACCGTTCAGGCTCTGATCCGGCAGGGATCGGACTTTTCAATAATTCGGGCGATGCTAAGAGTTGAGGATCGTACCAATCTGGTTGAAATTCAACTGAATCGGTCCGGGCCCAACAAGGCAAGAGTAAACGGAAACGAAGTGCGGACGAGAGAACTCCCCAGGTACTCTTCGAGCATCGTCTTTGCTCCGGAAGACCTGAGTCTGATTCGCGGTGAACCATCGTCAAGAAGGAGGTTTCTGGACGAACTGTTGACCCTTCGAAACCCCAGATTCTCTTCGGTATTCGCAGACTACGATCGGGTTCTCAGGCAGCGAAACTCTCTGCTCAAGTCGAGCCGGGGAAGGATCCCGAGCGGAGGCGAAAGCACTCTTGAGATTTGGGATGAGAAGCTAATCAGCCTGGGGACTGAAATCATCCTCGCTCGAATCGCTTTGATTGAGCAACTTCAGCCGGAAATTTCCGCAGCCTATTTGGCGGTTGCGGGATCCGCCCATTCGGTCCGACTCGAACCCCAGTTGAGCCTGCTCGCAGATGATCCGGACGGCGAAGCCACTGCTTTGCCGGGCTTCGCAGTCTTCAGCCCGGCCGAAGTCGAATCGAGGTTTGCGGGACGGCTCGCAGAATTGCGAAAGTCTGAACTCGAACGGGGAGTGACTCTAGTCGGACCGCACAGAGATGATCTGCTGATTGAGCTAAATGGAATGCCGGCAAGAGGATATTCGAGTCACGGAGAGTCCTGGTCGCTGGCCCTTTCGCTTAGGCTCTCTTCCGCAAGACTGCTCAAGACTGAATCAAGAATCGGAGATCCGATATTGATTCTCGATGACGTCTTCGCGGAGCTTGATGAAAGGCGAAGAGAGAGACTTTCAGAATCGATCTCTGATTTCGAGCAGATACTTGTTACGGCAGCGGTGGCCAGAGATGTGCCAAAGAGCCTCGCGGCACGGAAGATCTCGATTGAAGCCGGAACGATTCTGAATCCACCGGCTACGGAAGCGGGTGATTGAGATGGAAACCCAGAGCGAATCCTCCCGCGTCTATTTGAGACTAAAGAAGCTGTTCGGAGCCAGCCGTACGTCAAGAAAAGCAAAGCGGGATTCTGAATCCAGCGAACCGTACGGGTTGGGCAGGGAACCCAAAGGAGTGGCGGAGGTTCTCACCGGACTTGCGACCGAACTGGGCTGGAACCAAACCCTTGCTCAATCGGAAATTCTCGACTCATGGCCGGAAATAGTGGGACCAGACCTTGCCGCCCACTCGAGTGCGATCAGCATCCAGGAGGGCGTGCTGACAGTAGGATGTGATTCGACGGCCTGGGCGACTCAGCTCAGACTTCTTCGCGAAGAACTGCTTTCCAGAATCCTCGAAACCCAGCCCGAATCGGGAATCACCGAGTTGAGATTCCGCGGACCGGACGTTCCTTCATGGAAAAGGGGTCTGAGATCGACTCCAGGCCGTGGTCCACGCGATACCTACGGCTAAATCGACAAATCCAGTCAAAATCGAATCACTAAGTCCCCAGATCGGCGAATCCGACTTTCGCGACTCCCGCACTTGATAGAATTGACCAGTCGTCGCGGCAACTGCTGACCGGAGTAATAGCCCGGGGCAATGGCCCGAATAAACCCAGTCAGGAGCCCATAAGGCAATGTCTTTGAATTCAGCACCCAGTCAGTCAGAAGAATCCTACGGTGCTGATCAGATTCAAGTGCTGGAGGGACTGGAGGCGGTACGCAAGCGGCCCGGAATGTATATCGGATCCACCGGTCCGAGGGGCCTGCACCACCTCGTTTACGAGGTAGTCGATAATTCGGTGGATGAGGCTCTCGCCGGGTTTTGCGATCAAATCACTGTGACGATTCTCGCGGACGGCGGTGTTCGAGTCGTCGACAACGGGCGCGGCATCCCGGTGGCCCAAAATAAGCAGGAAAAGAAGTCGACCGTTGAAGTGGTCCTGACCATCCTGCACGCCGGCGGCAAGTTCGGCGGCGGCGGCTATGCAGTCTCCGGTGGACTGCACGGCGTGGGAGTTTCGGTCGTCAATGCGCTTTCGAGTCGACTCGATGTCGAGGTTCACCGCAAAGGTCACGCCTGGCGCCAGGAATATCGGCACGGTGTACCTCAGGCCCCGCTTAGGCAAGAAGAAGAAGTTGAAGGAACCGGAACCATCATCACTTTCTGGCCGAGCCCGGAGACCTTTGAAACCGTTGATTTCGACTTCGAGACACTTAGGGTCAGGTTCCAGCAGGTCGCATTCCTAAACAAGGGGCTGTCGATAACTCTCATCGATGAGCGCGATATTGCCACCCAGGGCGAGGCAACCTCGGTCACCTATCACTACGAAAAGGGTCTGGTTGATTACGTCGAATACCTGAACTCGGCCAAGAAAATCGAACCGCTGCACGAGGAGATAATCTCTTTCGAATCCGAGGACACTGAGCGGGTTATCTCGGTTGAGATCGCGATGCAGTGGACGAACGCCTACCAGGAGAGCGTTCACACCTACGCGAACACCATCAACACTCACGAGGGCGGCACCCACGAAGAGGGTTTCAGAGCAGCTCTGACCACTCTCGTCAACAAGTACGCAAGAGAAAAGGCGCTGCTCAAGGACAAGGATGAGAATCTGACCGGAGATGACATCCGCGAAGGTCTCACCGCCGTGGTTTCAATCAAACTGGCCGAACCTCAGTTCGAGGGGCAGACCAAGACCAAGCTCGGAAACACCGAGGCAAAAAGCTTCGTGCAGCGGATAGTCGGCGATCAGCTCACCGACTGGTTTGACCGCAACCCTTCTCAAGCCAAAGACATAGTCCGCAAATCGATTCAGGCTGCAGCCGCAAGGATGGCGGCCAGGCGCGCCCGGGAACAGACCAGGCGCAAGGGCCTGCTCGAATCAGGCGGAATGCCCGGAAAGTTGCGGGACTGCTCAAGTAGCGATCCGACCGTTTCCGAGATCTTCATGGTCGAGGGAGACTCTGCAGGCGGATCAGCAGTACAGGGCCGGAACCCTGAGACTCAGGCGATTTTGCCGCTTCGCGGAAAGATCCTCAATGTCGAAAAGGCAAGGCTCGATCGCGCCCTGGCCAATAACGAAATCCAGGCGATGATCACGGCTTTCGGAGCTGGAATCGGAGAAGACTTCACGCCAGAGAAGGCGCGCTACCACAAGATCATTCTCATGGCGGACGCCGATGTTGACGGACAGCACATTACGACCCTGCTGCTGACTCTCCTGTTCCGCTACATGCGGCCGCTGATTGAGCTCGGCTATGTCTATCTGGCACAGCCTCCGCTCTACCGACTCAAGTGGAGCAATGCCGAACATCAGTACGTCTATTCCGATCGGGAGCGGGACGCCCTGCTCGAAGACGGCCTTGCAAACGGAAAGCGCCTGCCGAAGGAGAACGGCATCCAGCGTTACAAGGGACTGGGCGAGATGGACTACGAGGAGTTGTGGGAGACCACGATGAACCCCGAAACCAGAACCCTGCTGCAGGTCACTCTGGATGACGCGCTCGCCGCCGACGAGATCTTCTCGACTTTGATGGGCGATGATGTCGAGTCGCGCAGGAGCTTCATCCAGAAGAACGCCAAGGACGTTCGCTTCCTTGACATCTGAACCCGGGCGCACGGGCGCCTAAACCCCTTAAGCAAGACACGAATTTACTGAAACAGAGGAACCAATGGCAGACGAGAACGAACCGACCACCACGCCGGAATCGGCGGAGGCGGCCGGCGAGCCATCAGCTGCCCTGGACCGAATCGAACAGGTAGACCTGCAGCTCGAGATGCAGCGCAGCTACCTCGACTATGCGATGAGCGTCATAGTCGGCCGTGCACTGCCCGACATTCGCGACGGACTCAAGCCGGTGCACCGCAGGGTGATCTATGCGATGTACGACGGCGGGTACCGGCCGGACAAGGCTTTCTCCAAGAGCACTCGCGTTGTCGGAGAAGTGATGGGCCAGTTCCACCCCCACGGCGACAGCTCGATCTACGACACGCTCGTTCGACTCGTACAGCCGTGGAGCCTTCGCTACCCTCTGGCGCTCGGCCAGGGAAACTTCGGCTCGCCCGGAAACGATGGTGCTGCCGCACCGAGGTATACCGAGACCAAGATGGCCCCGCTCGCAATGGAAATGGTGCGGGACATTGAAGAAGAAACAGTCGACTTTCAGGACAACTACGACGGCCGCACCCAGGAGCCTTCTGTACTTCCGAGCAGATTTCCGAACCTGCTGGTCAACGGCTCGGTCGGAATCGCGGTTGGAATGGCAACCAATATTCCTCCGCACAACCTGCGCGAGGTCGGGGAAGCGGCCCTTTGGCACCTCGAGAACCACGAGGCTTCGAGAGAAGAACTGCTCGAGGCAATAATCCAGCGAGTGGCCGGACCGGACTTCCCGACCGGAGCGCAGATTCTTGGAACCAAGGGCATCCAGGAGGCCTATCGCACGGGCCGCGGCTCGATAACGATGCGGGCCGTGGTGAACGTGGAGGAGATCCACGGCAGGCAATGTCTGGTTGTCACAGAGTTGCCCTACCAGGTGAACCCGGACAACCTCGCTTTGAAGATCGCCGAGCTGGTAAAGGAAGGCAGACTCGGCGGGATCGCCGACATCCGGGATGAAACTTCCGGTCGCACCGGTCAGCGACTGGTGATCGTTCTAAAGCGCGATGCCGTGGCCAAAGTCGTGCTCAACAACCTTTACAAGCACACCCAGCTGCAGGAGAACTTCGGCGCCAACATGCTCGCTATCGTCGACGGGGTTCCGAGAACTCTGCCGATCGACAGCTTCATTTCTCTCTGGGTAACGCACCAGATCGAGGTGATCGTAAGGCGAACTAGGTTCCGGCTCGCCAAGGCGGAAGCCGATGCTCACATTTTGCGCGGCTACCTCAAAGCCCTTGATGCTCTCGATGAGGTCATTGCGCTGATCCGCCGCTCTGCGACTGTGGAAGAAGCCCGGGACGGCCTCATGAAGCTGCTCGGAGTCGATGAGGCTCAGGCCAGCGCGATTCTGAACCTGCAGTTGCGCAGGCTCGCGGCGCTGGAGCGCCAGAAGATCCACGAACAGGCGGAAGAGCTCGAGCGGCTCATCGCCGAGTACAACGACATCCTGGTCAAGCCGGAGCGCCAGAGGCGGATCGTAAGTGAAGAGCTCCGGGAGATCATCGATCGCTTCGGCGACGACCGGCGCACCCAAATCATGCCCGGATTCGACGGCGACGTCTCGATCGAGGATCTGATCCCTGAAGAGGAAATGGTGGTGACGGTCACTCGCGACGGATATGTCAAGCGAACTCGCAGTGACAACTACCGCAGCCAGCACCGCGGAGGCAAGGGAGTTCGAGGTGCCCAACTGCGGGCGGATGACGTAGTGGAGCACTTCTTCGTGACCACTACCCACCACTGGCTGCTTTTCTTCACGAACAAGGGGCGGGTCTACCGCGCGAAAACCTACGAACTGCAGGAAGCCGGTCGCGATGCAAAGGGCCAGCACGTCGCCAACCTGCTTGCTTTGCAGCCGGATGAGGAAATTGCGCAGATTCTGGATATCACAGATTACAAGTCGGCTACCTTCCTGGCTTTGGCTACCAGAGACGGCATGGTCAAGAAGACCCTGCTCACCGAGTACGACACGAACCGCACCGGCGGAATCATTGCGATCAACCTCAGGGAAGACGACGAACTGGTTTCCGCAATGCTCGTCGAGGAGGACTCGGAGATCCTGCTTGTCTCCCGCAAGGGGATGTCGCTGCGCTTCAAGGCAGACAACGGGGCTCTCCGACCGATGGGCCGCGCGACCTCCGGGGTCATCGGAATGCACTTCCGCGGGGGTGACATGCTGCTGGGCGCTTCGGTGGTCTCCGACAGCGGCTTCGTTTTCGTGGTAACCGAAGGCGGCTACGCCAAGCGCACTTCGGTAGATCAGTATCGACCGCAGGGCAGGGGCGGCCTCGGAATCAAGGTTGCAAAGCTGCAGGATGCCAGAGGTGATCTTGTGGGAGCGCTCATCGTCGAGGAAGAGGACGAGGTCCTTGTGGTTCTTGCCAGCGGCAAGGTGGTACGCTCTGCCGTGGCCGAAGTTCCAGCAAAGGGACGAGACACGATGGGAGTGGTTTTCGCCAGATTCCCAGACGAAGACCGCATTATCGCTTTAGCAAAGAACAGCGAGCGCAATCTGGAGAGCCAAACTTCAGATGAGGACCAGGGCAACCCCGAGGTCGAAGCAGATGAACTTGAGAAGGACGAAATATCAAATGAGTAGTGTTGCGGAGAAGCTCCAGCGTAAGTCAGAACGCAGACCCAGAGCGCAATCTGCGAATTCGAAGCAAGTACGGCTGCGACTGGTTTACATCGACTTCTGGTCGGCAGTGAAGCTGTCTTTTCTGGTTTCGCTGTGCATTGGCATTGCAGAAGTTGTAGTGGCCTTTCTGGTCTGGATGGTACTCAACTCGACTGGAATCTTTACTCAGCTCAACAGCATTCTCTCCGACATCCTCGGAGATGAGTCCTTCAGCGTCTTTGATACTTTCTCCATATCGAAGGTCATGATCTTCTCGGCAATCCTGGGCCTGCTCACCGCAGTCATAGGCACCTTCCTTGGAGCAATTGCTTCGCTGCTCTATAACCTGAGCGTGCGGCTGACCGGAGGATTGCTCGTAGGCTTCACGAACAATTGATCTGATTGGTCGAAAACCGGGCCGGTGCGATAGTCTCGTATCTGCCTATTCGGGGATATAGCTCAGGCGGTTAGAGCGCTTCGCTGATAACGAAGAGGTCCCAGGTTCAAGTCCTGGTATCCCCACGTTCGACTACCTTCAACTGAAAACTGATTGCGACGTATTCCGAGAGCCGGGACGGCTCTCGGCGCTGGCGTCGCGGCGAAGGCCAGAAATGGCCTTCGCTTTTAGCTCCAGCGCGCGCGGGGCCTTAGCTCAATTGGTAGAGCGCCTGCTTTGCAAGCAGGAGGTCAGGGGTTCGATTCCCCTAGGCTCCACAATTTTCGAACCTTGACTGTTTAGGGATCGATGCCGAACGCCAGCCTGTAGCGCTCCGGGTTGACGGAAATGTAGAAGGTGTTCTCGTCGACGCAGTCTGCCTTGCCGTCGTGAACGAGCATCCACTTCTCTTGCTCTTCGCGGGCTACGAAGACCTCGGTTCCTCGATTCTCGACACCTTCGTAATCGGCGATCAGGTCCTCAAGAATCTTGTGGTGAGCCAGCGCCCACGCCCTAACGGATTCGGGTGAAGTGCTGCGCAATTCTTCAACGAGCTTTTCGAGCCCCTCCGATGCCTCTTTATAGAGATCTTTCGACTTCGCAAATTCGCGCGCGTGCGCTGTATTCTCTTCGTCGCTCGCGTGGTAGCTGGCAAAGTGCTCCCACATATCGTGTTGAAGCAGTGCGCTGCCGGTGCGGCGCATAGTGCGCATAAAGGTCTCGAGTTGAGTGATCATCGGGTCCATCTGGCCAGCCTAGGCGAGCAAAGAATGGCTGGCAGGCGGGGATCCTCCGCTCGGGCTCGTTCTCAGGGAATTATTGGTACCAGCAGTGAGGAGCCGCTCTCACCGCCCCAGTGCACTTCGCAGGTTCCACGCGGACTTGCTTCATACCAGGCCGGAAAGTGGCCGGTAAGCGGATTGTGCGGCGCGAGCCAGCGCCCGGCGATTACGAGTCGGAGGGTGTCGCCGGCTCGAAACAGCGTCGAAGAAGAGCTCAATGCGATCTGTACCGGGACCGATTCGCCAGGACTAAGTGGCTCGAGAGTGTCGAGGCTTGGAACCGGAGCGAACTCTGTTGAAAGCTCGGGATCGATCCTTCGCAGGGCAAGTCGCTGCCAGCCGACGGCGATCCGGTCTCGGCCATAGCCGTAGGAGCCTTCAAACGGAACATACTTTCCATCGGTCCACTTTTCGATCCCTGCGAAGAGGTTTGCATCCTCTGCCCCCTTGAGAGAGACGGAAAGCTTGAGGCTCGCCGGGCCGCTCAGTTCGGTGTCACGATCGAACCGATAGTCGAAGGAAAGCCCGTTCCGGCGGGAGCGAAACCTGGCCGTGCCGCCGTTCGAAGCCGCCGCGGCCACGAGCGCCCCATCCTCTCCAAGGTAAAGCCGCGTCCAGTTTGTCCTCGCGAGAGGCCACTCCTTCTCCTCGCGCACTTCGGCAATGACGTCTCGACTTTCTCGGACTTCAAGCCTGACTCTTGGAGGCGGCGGAGCATCCGAACCCTTGAGATAGCGGTCGAAGAAGTCGAGCTGAACCTGTTTGGCTTCTTCACCGTAGAAGGTCGCCCACTTTCCGCCGCGGTGGGTCCAGGCGAACTTTTCGGCCGAAGATGCTCTCTCAAACGCCCGCCACGAGCCGCGACTGTGCAGATTGTGGTCGGAGAAGCTCGTGCAAACGAGCATCGGCACCTCGATCTTCTCGAGTGCGGGCGCCAGTGCCTTCCACCAATCGTCCCTCAGTGGATGCTCGTCCCGCTCCCTCGACATGTTCGCGGCCATGCGGACCGTGCGACCGACTCCGCGCAACCACAGACTGGTGAAGCCCCGCTCGATGACTCCACCGGGTGCGAAGAAGTCCCGGTAGGCGTCGGTGAAACCTTCCCAGGGGCAAATTGCCTTGAGTGCAGCCGGCTGTAGCGCGGCTGCCTTGAATTGGGTGATTGCGAGATAGGAGACCCCGAGCATCCCAACCGCTCCAGTCGACCAGGGCTGCGAGCCGGCCCACTGGATCAGGTCGAAAACATCCTCGCCTTCCTGATCTGAGAGCAGTGAGGCTTTGCCCTCCGACGTGCCGGCTCCTCGAAGATCGGCATTCACGACCGCATAACCCTTGGAAGTCCACCACGCGGGATCCGGAGCCTCCCAGCCGGTTTCGCTTGAGAACGAAACCTCGGTCGGCTGGCGCATGAGCCGATACTGAAAATTCGGCTTCCAGGAATTCCTGCGGTGCTTAGGCAGTGTGGCGTCCTTGCCGTAGGGGTGTGCAGAGAGAATCACGGGGAACGGACCGTCTCCGTCAGGCAGATAGACATTGACGCGGAGCTTCGTACCGTCTCGGGTCGCCACTGGCAAATCGGACAGTTTGCGCATTTCAGGAGGAACATCGGTAACCCTGACCGGCGGGTGCAGGACGAGACCGATTCTTTGCTTTGCGTATTCGCGTGCTCCCGGTCGCTTCCAGGGCCGATCGATCGTCATTTCTCCTCCAGACTTAGAATTCTCATGGCTTTGAATCAAAGATCCTTTTCGACGAACCCTGCGGTGGGCGATATCAAAACCAAGGATTAGAACTACATTCAATAGCTTTAGAGTCTCACTCTAAAACATCGGATATGCTTTTGTCCATGACAACCTCCCGTCAGAAGCTAACCGGAGAGCGAATTCGTTCCGAAACCAGGCGGGTGCTGCTGGGGGCCGCAGCCGCCGAGTTCGAGTCAATCGGCTACCTGAAAACAACGGTTGCAAACATCGCGAAGCGAGCCGGGGTCACCGTCCAGACTCTCTATCTGGCGTGGGGAAGCAAGCGCGAACTGTTGCGGGCCTACCTAAGCAATCAGCTTGTGGGTGACGACGATCCGACTGTTCACTTTCAGAAGGAGCTTGAAGATGCAAAGCCCCTCACGGCTGAAGATGCTCTGGAGCGGATCGTCACGATCTTCGTCGAAGCTGCCAGCCGCGCCTCAAAAGCATGGCGAATCTACAGGGATGCCGCCCCGATTGATCCGGAAATCGCCGAGGACTGGCACCAGCTTCAGACCAGGCGCCTGGGAACACTGCGCGCTTTGGTCTCAAAGTTGCCGAAGGAGGCAGTTAGGAGAGGTTTGACTGAGGAAAATCTCGCCGACACGGTTTGGGCGATTGCCAGCCCGGACAGTTACATCCTGCTTCTGGACTACGGCGGTTACGATCCTGCCAGATATCAGACCTGGCTCACCGATACGCTCAAAGCCGCAATCCTCGATAGGTAGGGTAGCCAGGTGGACATTCGAATCGCCGCCTACTGCATCGTGATCCGGGATGGACGAATCCTGCTTTCACATTGGAAGGAAGCGGGACTAGCTGCATGGACTCTCCCGGGAGGAGGACTGGAGCCCGGCGAAGACCCTGCGGATGCCGCACGCCGGGAGGTCGAGGAGGAGACCGGCTACACGGTCAAATTAGGCGAATTGATCGGTATCGACTCTCGTGTCGTGCCTGCAGAAGATCGGCTTCGAGGCGGCAACGGTCCCATGCACGCCCTGAGGATCGTATATCGGGCAGAAGTGATCGGCGGCGAGTTGCGCAACCAAATTGATGGAAGCACCGACGAAGCGAACTGGTTTGAGTTGGCAGAAGTTCGATCGTTGAAGAAGGTCGCACTGGTTGACATCGGACTCCAATTTGCCGGCGAGGGGCCGCGCGGCCTCGTCTGAAAGAACTTGCGATAGCTGTCTTGGCGAGAGTAAAGTCCACAACGGCCCGCCGGAACTACCGACGAACTGGAAGAAACAATTGGGCCGACCACACCCTGAGCGCGGCCGGCGCAAGGGAAGGGTCTCTTATGAGTCAAACTCAAACATCAACCTCAACCGCTCCCGGCACAGTCGCCGGATGGCGAATCACCTGCGATGCAATCTTCAAGTGGGTGGCTTTGCTTGCCCTGATTTGCAGCCTCGTGCAGGTGGCTTTGGCAGCACTCGGCTTCTGGGGAGCAGAAGAAAAGCCGGGAGATCAGGCATGGGGAATGGCGGCATTCGAACCGCACGCCATCATGGGGATGGTCCTCTACGGACTGGCCGCCCTGCTATTCGTCCTTGGCATTCTGGCCAGATCCAACTGGAAGGTGTGGTTGATCCCACTCGTGCTCTTCGGGCTGCTCTACTTCGTTCAGGGACTGCTTGTCGGGCTCGGATTCGAAGTCAGCAAGTGGTACGGCTTCCTGCATGCACTAGACGGCACGCTGATAATAGCGGCATTGGCCTGGCTATATCTTGATCGGCTGCGCCACCCGCTGCGAAACAGCTAGTCGCTCTCTGGCGATTCTTCCTCGTCGGCAACCCACAGCTCGTCGTCCGCACGGAGAGTCTGCCAGGCAGCATAGGCAACCCCTGCGGCGGCCACGACACCGACTCCAATGAGGAAATACCGCAATGCGCCGCCTGACTTAGCGGGCGGGGCTGCCTTGACCGGAGCCTTGGCTACTTTGCCGAGGGCTTCGCGCACCTTCGGGTTCTTTACAACTTCCAGAGCTGCGAGGGCTGTACCCAGCGCTGAAGAGACGGCCGGAAGAAGGTCCCGGCTGACCTTGCGGCTGGTCGCGTCCGCAAACTGCCTGCCAGCTTCAAAACCGCTTTCCACTCCTGGCCGGATTTTCGACTCGTAGACATCCCGAACTCGAGGCATTACCTCTTCTCGGCTGACGTTGGCCAGCTGGCGCCTGGCTTCACGAACAACTTTCGTCGCGTGCTCGAGCACGTCCTTCTGGTCTTCCCACAGATCTGCGGCACCACGCTTCAATTTGGCCAACTCTCGCTGTCTCTTTCTGGAAAGTCCCATCATTCACCTCCGTGCGGCAGGTCGGACATTCTTATCCAATCTTCCCATGCCGCACGACAAGCCAACATGGTGGGACTGAACGAAACCTGAATCCGACGCGAGCCCGGATACCTCCCTGTATGAAACAATTGACGGATGCCAGCAGCTACCCACAAAGCAACCATCCACACCAACCTCGGCGATATCTCGGTCAACCTTCTCGCCAACCATGCCCCTCGCACAGTGGCGAACTTTATCGGCCTCGCGACCGGAACTATTGAGTGGCTTGATCCTGCGACGAGGCAGATGACGAATCGTCCGCTCTATGACGGTGTGATCTTCCACCGGATTATTGATGACTTCATGATTCAGGGAGGGGACCCGCTGGGTCAGGGAATCGGCGGACCGGGGTATCAGTTCGACGATGAGATTCACCCCGAATTGAACTTCAATGAGCCCTACGTACTGGCAATGGCAAACGCCGGAATACAAAATGGCAAGGGCACCAACGGTTCCCAGTTCTTCATCACTACGGTTCCAACTAAATGGCTGCAGGGAAAGCACACGATCTTCGGCCTGGTTGAAGACGAGGACTCGAAGGCGACGGTCAAGAAGATCGAATCGGTTAAGAAGGATCAGAGAGATCGTCCGATCGAGCCGGTAGTCATCCAGAGCATAGACATTCAGGAACTCTAGACACCGGAATCCCTAAGTGAGCGACGCTTCCGAAAACCCTGACAACTACTGCTACCGGCACCCTAAGCGGCAGAGCTTTGTGCTTTGCCAGAGGTGCGGTCGAACAATTTGCAGCGATTGCCAGACTCCGGCAGCAGTCGGGGTGCACTGCCCGGAGTGCATGAAGGAAGCCAGAGCCTCAGCCCCCCGCACAAAGCCCGCTGTTGTGACGGCTTTTCGAAGAGGAACCGAAGCACCGGTAGTCACCTGGACCATCATCGGGATTTGCATCGTGGTCTATATCGCCCAACTAGTCAGTCGAGGCGCGGTTGGAGACGCGCTGTTCTACCACCCGCTGTATACCGAGACTCAGCCCTGGCGGATGATCACCTCGCTCTTTGTGCATTCCGAAAGCTCTTTTCTGCACATCATCTTCAATATGTATTCTCTGCTGGTGATTGGCCCGCTGCTGGAGCGTGCTGTAGGGCACTTGAGGTTTCTCGCCCTCTACCTGCTCAGTGGACTGGGCGGATCGATAGCGGTCCTGCTGATAGACCCGAGGATCGGGGTTTTGGGGGCTTCCGGTGCAATCTTCGGCCTGCTCGGCGCATTCTTCATCATCAACCGGCACCTAGGCGGAAACAATCTCCAGTTGCTGATTGTGATCGGATTGAACCTCGTGATCGGTTTCGTGATCCCGAACATCGCCTGGCAGGCCCACATCGGCGGCCTAATCACCGGAGGAATCGTCGCCCTGGTATACCTGCGAACCAGAAGACAGAATCAGCGGAATGAACAGATTTTGCTACTTGCAGGAGTGCTGATCGGCTTGATCGTCATAACCGTGATTGGCGTTTCAATACTGCCGAGTCGATTCGCTTGACCGCAGTCGAGAGTTCTCCACAAACTTATCCACAGTGGGGATAATTACAGAGTTGTAATTGTCCAACCCTCACAAGGGTTTGGTTCAGGACCTCCAGCGGGTGGTCATCAGGAACCCGACAAACAGGATTCCGAAACCAACGAGAATGTTCCAGTCCTTGAGGTCTGCGACCGGCAAAGTTCCCTGACTGACGTAAAAGACGATGATCCACGCAAGCCCGAGCAACATCAGGCCGAACATGATCGGTTTGAACCAGACTGCGTTGGGGGCGTCGTCGCCAGAGCGGTGTTCTTCGGGAGCTTCGGGCTTAGATCCTGTTCTTACCATGCCTTGAATTCTATCTGAGCACCGGTAAAGACTCAGACTGGGTGATTCAAAATGCTTAGAATCGAGGTTATGTCCGAGCCGCCGGTTGTCACTCGCCGGAGTCTGCGCAACGCCCGCAAGAAGCGGGAGCGCAGGATCAGCATCGTCGGCATTTTCGGTGAGCTGCTCATTACCTGCGGCGTGCTCGTCTTTCTCTTTCTCGGCTGGCAGCTCTGGCTCAATGACCTGATTCTCGGTGCAGTCGACAATAAGGATGCCGCAGAGCTTTCGAAGGTCTGGGACACGACCAACAACTTCACCGACGACGAGCCCCAGATAACGACAAAGGACTACGGAGACCCGGTCGTCAGTACTGCACCCGCGGAAGGCAAGACCTTTGCGGTCATGTACGTCCCGAGGTTCGGCAAGGATTGGGTTCGCGAGATTGCAGAAGGCACTGGCCTAACTGACGTACTAAACACTCGACGGATCGGGCACTATGACAACTCGCAAATGCCCGGGGAAATCGGCAACTTCGCGGTAGCCGCCCACCGGCTGACTTACGGCGCACCGTTTAAGGACATCAATCTCCTAAGAGCCGGAGACAAGGTGTACGTCAAGACCGAGAAGGGCTATTACACCTACGTGGTAAGAAACCTTGAATATGTGGATCGTCATGGAGTCGGAGTACTTTACAAAGTCCCGCAGACCGAAGGAAAAGACCCGACCGCCAGAGTCATGACGATCATGAGCTGCAATCCGGTTTGGTCCACAGCGGAGCGGATTATTGCTTATGCCGTCTATGAATCATGGCGTCCAATTACTGCAGGGCCTCCTGCCGAAATCGCGCCGCTAGTGAATGCGAAACCCTGAGTTGTATGCCGCGCTTTGGAGAGTGCTTCCCGGACCCTGGTGGGTAAAACTCTTGATCTTGCTGGTGCTGATCACCGCACTGCTGTTCTGCCTTGTCGAGTGGATTTTCCCCTGGGTAAACACTTTGCTTCCGCTGCCTGACGTGACAGTTGAATGATGACCAGGATTTTGGTGGTCGACAATTTCGACAGCTTCGTTTACACCATTAACGGCTACTTAAGGCAGCTTGGCGCAGAGACCGTAGTGCTTCGAAACAACAATGAGCAGCTCGAGGATCCGGAAGCTGCGATCGAGTTGTATGACGGAATCCTGATTTCGCCGGGACCCGGAACCCCCGCAGAAGCAGGAGCCTCAATCCCGATTGTAAAAGCGGCGATCGAGGCGAAGAAACCTCTGCTCGGAGTGTGCCTCGGGCATCAGGCAATTGCCGAAGCCCTGGGAGGGAAGGTAGAAGTAGCAGAACAGTTGATGCACGGGAAAACTTCCAGAATCAACCACGACTCGAGTGAACTCTTCGAGTCAATCCATCAGGACTTTGCGGCTACGCGATACCACTCCCTCGCAGTAGTTCCGGATACTGTTCCGCAGGAACTAATTGTGACAGCCACCACCGGAGACGGAGTGATCATGGCCCTCAAGCACCGCGATGCTCCGATCTACGGAGTTCAGTTTCATCCAGAGTCTGTGCTGACCGAAGGCGGTTACCAGCTACTCGGCAACTGGCTGGCAGTTGCGGGCCTGCGGTCAGCCCGGGAACTTGCAGGAAAGTTCAACCCGCTCGGGGGAACCCTCGGTTAGAGCTCAGGATCCAGAGCAGTAGGTGAGGGTGATCGGCGAACCCTGAGGATGGTCCCCGACAGTCAAAGACTGAGCCGTAACAGCTCCACCGCTGCAGGAGGAATCCGCGATCAGTGTGATCGGCAAGTTCAAAGCGGAAAGTTGCTTGTTTGCGTCCGTTATGGCGAGTCCAACTACTTTGGGCACTGTGATCAATCCGTCTGAGATCAGCAGATCCACAGTTTCACCCTGCCGAATCTGAGTGCCGCCTGCGGGACTCGAACCCAAGACGACATCCTTTGCAATCGTTGCTGAATGGGCCGTCGAACTGGTTCCATAGACCAGGCCGGCATCAGTGAGCGCCTTGATCGCAGCATCCTGGGTCAGGTTTGTCACGATCGGAACTTCGATAACGCTTCGCCCGGAAGACACCCAAACCTTGACTCCGAAATTCTTGGCAACCTTGGTTCCAACCGGGGGATCGATTCGGGTAATTGTTCCGGATGGGATGGTGTCGCTGGGTTCGCTCAATCGAGTTGGAACCAGGGTGAGCTTGGTGAGCTCTGCAGCCCCGGATTCGTAAGTCTGACCCACAACGTCGGGGATCTGGACGGAGAGATCTACATTCAACTTCGGCGGTTGCAGGTTCACGAGCCAAAAGGCCACACCTGCGAGAATGACCGCCATGATGGCCACGCCGCCCCAGATCCAGGCCACCGGCGGTCTGGACTGAGTGTGGGAAACGAGGTCGTTTTCCTGTGCAGAAACCTGCCGAACCGTCGAAGCCTGTCCGGTTTGAGTCCCCGGTGCGCTGCCGAAGAGGGTCGCATTGAAGTCATCCTGAGCTGCTGCAGTTTGAATTGTCGGCAGGCCGGCAGCACTCGGCTTCCTCGCGGCCGTTGACCCATCAGTGGGAGTCAAAGCCGTGGCGATTTTCTCAAGGTCTTCGCGAAATTCCGCCGCGGTCTGATAGCGAGAAAGCTTGTCCTTTGCAAGGGCCTTGAGTACCACTGAGTCAAGTAGTTTCGGAACCCGGGGATTGATCGAACTAGGTGTCGGCGGCGCCTCGCTAATGTGCTGGTAAGCGACCGCGACTGGCTTTTCTGCTTGAAACGGTGCACGACCGGTGAGCAGTTCGAAAAGCACGATCCCCGTCGAGTAGAGATCCGTGCGGGAATCCACGGTTTCACCTCTCGCCTGCTCCGGTGAGAAGTACTGAGCAGTTCCGAGCATGGTGCTCGTGTCGGCGACGGTTGCGGCATTGTCCGAAACCGCCCGAGCAATGCCGAAGTCCATGACCTTTACCTGACCGGACTGGGTGATCATGATGTTTCCCGGTTTGATGTCCCGGTGCACCAGGAGCGCCTTGTGTGCATACTCAAGCGCAGTCAAAACCTGAATGGTGATTCGAACAGCTTCTCTTGGTTCCAGAGGGCCTTCGGCAATTATGTCTTTAAGCGTCCTCCCGTCTATGTACTCCATGACGATAAAGGGCAGCTGGGTTTCGAAACCCAGTGAGTCTTTGACTGTTTCTTCTCCAGCGTCGAGCACCTTGACTATCGTCGGATGCGTCATCCTCGAAGCCTTTTGCGCCTCTTCTCTGAACAGCAGTCGAAACTTCGGGTCAGTAGAAAGAGTGGAGTGGAGCAACTTGATAGCCACTTTGCGGCCGAGTCGAGTGTCCCTGCCGAGGTGCACATCAGCCATTCCGCCGTGCCCGATGAGCGGGCCCACTTCATAGCGGCCGGCAAGCAGACTCTTACCCTCAGTCACGTGCGATTCTCCAGAGTGCTTTCGATCCCTAGAAAGTGTACCTGCTGGTTTCTCCCATTCAGGGAACTGTAAGTATCAACACATCCGACACCGGAGAAGGCGTTCCGGAGCAGGATGCCGTGTAACTGACTTTCGTGTCGCCTGAATCCGATCTAAGAGTTATCGAAGCCGAGAGTGTGCCTGGAGACACCGGGTTGCCGCCGTTGATCGTTCCGTTCTCAATCGCGATCGCGTATCCGCTCAGAGTCATGCCGGCGGGACATGCGTAAGCGGGCCAGTTGATTGTGACTTCATCGCTTGCAGCATAGGGCCCGGCAGGAGTCGCAACCAGCGGTCCCGGCTTGGACAGGGCCGGAATTGGGGCATAAATAGTCACAAAAATCGTCGTACCCTTGCGAACGTTTCCGGCTGGTTCTATTCGATAAACCCGGCCCTCGTCGGCCTTTGTCGGGGCGATTGAGCCGGTAGAGACCGAGTAGGAAAGACCGAGTTCATCAAGTGCATCCTGAACCTCGTTCTGAGTCATTCCTTCAAAATCTGCGAGTTTGATATTCACCAAAGTGTCAGTCGGGGTAATCGGTGCGGTCGGTTCGATGGACTGGTGCTGGCTGGGGCTGTTGGAATGCGGTGGGGGTGTGACCGGCTGCGGCTTGCCCATTAGCGAAATGATTGCGCCAACAAGTACTACTGCAAGCAGTGCGATGAGGGCTATTAGAGGCCAGGTCCAGGGATTGCGGCGCTTCGACTCGGCACTGATCAACTGTCCCCTTGGCGAGTCCATGGAAGGCAGGACTCTGGTTGCGCCGGTCTCGAGCCCTTCAAGAAGCAGGCCATCTCCGGCAACTTCCGGGACCGCGGCGATCGCTGCGGCGACATCCCCCCGCCGGAGGGCCTGAGCGGCTCTTGAAAGGTGAGCCGCAGAAGCTGGCCGATCGGAAGGCTTCTTGGCAATGCAGGCATAGACAAGATTCCGGACAGGTTCAGAGACGCTTACCGGAAGATCGGGAGGCTCCTCGTTGATTTGCGCCATCGCGATCGCAACCTGCGACTCACCGGTGAAGGGTCGCCTGCCAGCCAGAGCCTCGAAGGCCACGATTCCAAGTGAATAAATATCCGTTGACGGGGAGGCGGTATGACCGCTTGCCTGCTCGGGCGAGAGGTACTGCACTGTGCCCATGACCTGGCCGGTTGCAGTGAGCGGCACCTGGTCTGCGATCCGTGCAATGCCGAAGTCGGTGATCTTGACCCGTCCGTCGGGCGTAATCAGCAGATTTCCCGGCTTGATGTCGCGGTGTACGAGACCAGCTGAGTGCGCTGCGTGCAGGGCCGCCGCGGTCTGGGCGACGATATCGAGAACTCGGTCGGTGGCCAGAACTTTCTCGCGATCCAGAATGGTTGAGAGCGCCTCACCCGGTACCAGTTCCATCACCAGGTAGGCACTGCCGTTTTCTTCCCCATAGTCGAAGACGTTCGCGATTCCCTCGTGGTTAACCAGGGCCGCGTGCCGAGCTTCGGCTCTGAACCGCTCGAGAAAACCGGGGTCACCCATATATTCGTCTTTGAGGATCTTGATTGCTACAGTTCGACCGATCACCAGATCCGTCGCCTGCCAGACCTCACCCATCCCGCCGATCGCAATTCGATTGGAGAGTTGGTAGCGCCCACCGAATGTGAGGCCGCTTGTGGGTCTCATTGCTTCAGCACCGCCTCCATGACTTTCTGCGCGATTGGCGCTGCGACCGCGTTACCGAAACTCGTGCTGTCCTCAACCACCACCGCCACTGCAACCTTCGGGTTGTCCGCGGGGGCGAAACCGGTGAACCAGAGGGTCAGAAGCTGGCCCTCGCCATTTTGTGCTGTGCCCGTCTTCCCCGCCACGTCAACTCCCCCTATTCTGCCATTGCTGGCAGCCCCATTGGCGACGTTGGCGACCATGAGAGTCGTCATGGTTTCGCTGGTACCCTGGCCGATCGGCTGAGCGAAAACCTCGGGGCTGAAGGGCTGGAGGATCGTCAGGTCGGGCGCAATGATCGAATTGATCAGGGTTGGCTTCATCATCACGCCTTTGTTTGCGATGGCAGCCGAAACCATGGCCATCTGCAACGGAGTGACCAGCACGTTTGCCTGCCCGAAGGAAGAGAGCATGAGTTGAGGGTCATCCAGGTCGTCTGGAATCTGGCTGGGGGTTACCGTCATGGGCACGCCAAGATCCTGACCGAACCCAAACTTTTCCGTGTACTTCAGCAGAAGGTCCTGCCCCAAAGCCTCCCCGAGTTCTGCGAAGGGGATGTTGCAACTTAGCCGGAGGGCGTCCGCGATTGTCACCGTTTCGCCGGGCCCGCAGGTTCCATTCCCGGAATTGTGGATTACCGAGGTGCTTTGCGGCAATTGCAGAGAGGACGGGTTTGGAAATTCGCTCGACGGTTCGAACTGTCCGCTGTCGATCGCGGCGGAGGCAACAATCAGCTTGAACGTTGAGCCGGGGTGATAGAGATCCCCCGAGATTGCACGGTTGATCAGCGGATCGGTGGGGTCGGAGAGCAGCTTGTTGTAGGTCGAGATGACCAGATCGGTGTCGTGGCCGGCGAGGGTGTTGGGGTCGAAGGAGGGCTTTGAAACCATTGCCAGAATTGCGCCGGTCTTCGGGTCGATTGCCACCACTGCACCCTTGTGGTCACCGAGTGCATCCCAGGCAACCTGTTGAATCTCCGGGTCGATAGTGAGCTGAACGGCCGCCCCCTTCGGGGTCTGGCCGGTGAGGATCGCATTGACCTGAGCGAGGAACTGATCGTTCGCGGTGCCGCTCAGGTATGCGTTCATCGTGCCTTCGATGCCGGTATTTCCCTGATTCAGGGTGAAGTAGCCGGTTACCGGTGCATAAAGATACGGCTCCAGATATGTCCGCAGGTACTTGTATTCATCGTCTACGGGAGAGGATTGCGCGATCGGCTTTCCCGCAACGAGAATCGGCCCGCGCTCTGCCGAGTAGCTGTCATAGAGGGTTCTAACATTTCTCGGGTCGGCCCGGAGGTTATCCACCTGAAGAACCGCAATCGTTGTGCTAGAGCAAAGCAGGGCGGTAAACATCGCCAGGATAGCAACGCTCAGCCTCTTGAGTTCCCGATTCACGGCGTCACCACCAGCCGCGGTTGCTGGCGGACTGAATCAGAGAGCCTAAGCAGCATCCCAACGATGACCCAGTTTGCGACGAGTGAGGATCCGCCTGCAGCCAGGAACGGAGTGGTTAGACCGGTTAGCGGAATCAGTCTGGTTACCCCGCCTACGACTATGAAGATTTGGAGGGCGATTACGAAGGATAGTCCTATTCCGAGCAGGCGGCCGAAATCATCCTGCCCGGCGATCCCGATTCGGATGCCGCGGGAAACAAACAGCAAATAGAGCGCGAAGATCGCGAACAGACCGGCTAGCCCGAGCTCTTCGCCCAGGCTCGCAACGATGTAGTCGCTTTCGGCCAGGGGAACAATCCCCGGTCTGCCCTGTCCAAGGCCCGTGCCGATGAGTCCACCGTGAGCGAGACCGAAAAGCCCCTGAACTAGCTGGTAGCTGCCGCCGACGGCGTTGTAGACATCCGGATTGAAAGCATCCAGCCAGCCGTGGAAACGTGCACCGACATAGCTGAAGAACTGACTTGCGAGAACGGCGCCGCCAACGAAGAGAAGCAGTCCGAACACAACCCAGCCGACCCTGCCGGTGGCGACATAAAGCATGACCAGAAAGAGCCCGAAATAGAGCAGGGAGGTCCCGAGGTCTCGCTGGATGATGAGCACGAGCATCGCGGCTAGCCAGATGATCAAAATCGGCCCGAAGTCCCGCACTCGCGGCAACTGCATGCCGAGCAGGTGCTTTCCGACCAGCGACAGGCTGTCGCGAGCCTCAACAAGGTAGCCGGCGAAGAAGATTGCCAGAGCGATCTTTGCGAGCTCGCCAGGCTGAAACGAGAAGAACCCGAGATTCACCCACAGTCTGGCTCCGAACTGCTCGACCCCGATTCCCGGGAGCATAGGCAGCAGCAGCAAAAGGATTCCGACGAACATCGCTATATAGCGGTAGCGCTGCAGAACACGGTGATTCCGAATTGCCACTACAACCACGATCGCCACTGCGATGGCTATCCCCGTCCAGGCGATTTGCCGGATGCTGAATGCCTGCCATCCACTGACTCCCCTTGCGAGGTCCAGCCGATAGATTTCGGCGATGCCCAGTCCGTTGAGCAGGGTTGCAAGGGGCAGGATGAACGGATCTGCCTGAGGAGCCAGAAACCGAAGTGTCATGTGCAGGCCGACTGCCAGAGCGGCGAGTCCGCCGCCCATCCAGATGATCTCCGGAAGGATCTTGCCGAGTGCTCCGAGCTGGACCAGTATTACTGCCGCACCGTTGATTGCACAGGCGAAAATCAGGAGGGCGAGTTCCAGATTGCGAAGCTTTGCAGGCAGGTGAAGGCGGAGTTTCATCGAGCGCGGAGTTCGCGTCTCCTCCGGCGACTCCGCTGCGATGGCTGCTGCTTCGGGGCTAGCCATTTATCGAGTCCGCGAGTCGTTTTATGATCGCTTCCGCATCCGCGAGGTCTTTTGCGCTAATGGTTTCTTCGACGGTTTCCCGAGTGAACGGGCTTAGGTCTTCGAGCTTGATGCTCGTCTGCTGATAAACGCTGTGCAGGCTGATCGGCCCCAGATCCTGCTGCACTCCCTGGAATATCGCGACCGTTTCACCATTCGCGCCAACGTAGTAGTGGGTTTGGGTCCAGCGGTAGGCGAACATGGCGGCAACCATAATTGCTGCGATGACCAGAACTACTCCGACCAGCCAGGTAATGCGTCGCCTGAGCGCGCGGCGCTTGTCCTCGAGAATGAGTTCGTCGAGGTACTCCTCTGACTCCGGCTCGAAGTGGGTGTCTTCGTGCATTGTGGACTTGAGCGGATGCAGCAGCAAAGTCGGCAGCCTAAGGGCACGTCTGGCGTTGTCGGCTTCGTAAGTGAGCGGCAGCGCGGCAGACCCGACGATCGTCGGAGGGGACGAAGGTGACTCAGGACCCGTTCCGACATCGACTACAGCAACCGTCACGTTGTCTGGTGCCCCCTGATCGAGACTTTCCCGAACCAGACGATTCGTGGCATCTTTCGTGCCCTTGAAGGTGGAGAGGATCGTGGAGATCTTTTCGTCCGAGACGTAACTGCTCAATCCGTCTGAGCAAATCAGCCAGCGATCGCCGGGGCGGGTCTCGAGAATCGCGGTATCAATCTCAGGGGAAGAGTCGATGTCACCGAGCACCCTCATGATTACCGACCGCCTCGGGTGGACAGCGGCTTCCTCCTGGGTGATCCTTCCACTGTCAACCAGCCGCTGGACGAAGGTGTGATCTACCGAAACCTGCTCGAAGACGCCGTCTCGAAGCAGATAAATTCGCGAGTCGCCTATGTGGGCAAGAGCCATTTGATCGCCGACTCGGATCAGGGCGCTCACTGTTGTTCCCATTCCGGTTAGTTCCGGGTGGTCGAAGGCGGTCTCTGCGAGCTCGGTGTTTGCGGCCAGCAGGGCTGACTTCAAAGCGAATTCGGCATCCCTTGCGCTCGCATACTTCTGATCTACCTGGATGATCCTCTTCACAGCTATGGCCGAAGCGACGTCACCGCCAGCGTGCCCGCCCATTCCGTCGGCAATTACGAAGAGGTGCTGACCGACATATCCGGAGTCCTGGTTGCTGGCTCGAATCCGACCCACGTGGGATACGGCTGCGCTCTTTCCGGAGACTCCCATCAGTTCACCTTCTGAGTTCGAAGGTAGTCGTGCCGATTCGAACCGGGACGTTTAGCGGAATCGCGGTCGGGACTCCCACCTTCATGTCGTCGAGGAAGGTTCCGTTGGTGGAGTCGAGATCCTGGATGGCCCACTCTTCGCCCCAGAGAAATAGCCTCGCGTGATGAGTCGAGGTGTAGTCGTCTCGGATGATCAAGCCACTGTCCGCAGATCGGCCAATCGTTAGCGGTTCGGAGCCGAGTTCGATCTCGAGCCCCTCTTTCGCGCCGGAGGTGATCACCAGCCGTCTTGCGTTCTCTGCGGTGGCGATCTCGCGCTTTACCGGCTTACTCCTAGGGGTCGCGGTTGCGCTCGCCGGAGCGACCGAGCCTGCCGCTTCCGGAACCCTGCGCACTCTTTGGCCGAAGAGATCGGTTCTAAGCGCATAGACGACGGAAAACACAAATATCCACAGCAAGGCCAGAAAGCCAAACCTGAGTACCAATAGGGTGAGTTCGCTCATGAGTCACCATAGTTTTCACCATCGAACCCCTGCTCGGCAAGCCGAGCCACGTTGGCGGACTGCGCCAAAACCCTGAAGATGATGCGGGTCTTTCCGATTGAAATGATCGAATCGGATTCGAGAGCCGCCTTTCGCACCGGGCGGCCATCCAGTTCGGTGCCGTTTGTCGAACCGAGGTCGTTGACCTGGGCGCGGCGACCGTCCCAGAGTATCTCGACGTGCTTTCTCGAGATTCCGGGGTCATCGATCGTGATGTCGGCTTCCGCCCCGCGGCCGAGAATCGTGTGCCCTCTCCTGATCGGATAACGCTTTCCGTCCACGTCGAGCACCGGAGTCCAGGCGATCTCGCCCTTGACGTTTGAGGACTCTATTTCGAGCATCCCTTCACTGAGGGACTCGCTCGAGCGCAGCTTAATCTCTATGCCGCCGGCGAACCGGTAATGCTGCGCGGTGGCGTGAGTCTGAACGAGCTGGGTCAACTCGTCGATTAGTGAGGGACCGAGCTGAGACATGCGCTTAAAATCGGATGGGCTCAAGTCGACAACGAACTTGTTTGGAACAAGAACCCTGTCTCGTGCTACGACGGCGGCTTTGGTGTCGAGCTCCCGCCTGAGCGCGGCAGTGATCTCAACCGGCTCAAGTTCGCTCCTAAAGGTTTTTGCGAACGTGCCGTTGACGACCCGCTCCAGTCCCTTCTCAAAGCGATCAAGCAGACCCAAGGCGGCCCTCCTCACTACTGAGTCGATGTTAGCCGCTGAACTTTCGGTTCTACCATAAAGAGGCTCCCGGATGCCTTCCCGGACTGTCTCGACCTCGTCGCGCTGTGATAATCTCACTTAGTCGCGCGAGTGGCGGAATTGGTAGACGCGCTGGCTTCAGGTGCCAGTACTCGCAAGGGTGTGGGGGTTCAAGTCCCCCCTCGCGCACAAAGTGGAAACGAACCGCTCTCCCATCACATCCGCCAAAGCGCCCGCGGCACTCGGGCCGTATTCGCAGGGGGTTTCAGCATCCGGGGAGTTCGTGTATCTTTCCGGTCAGACGCCGGTCGATCCTGCTACTGGGAAGCTCGTTGAGGGCGACATCGGCGCTCAGGCGCGGCAGGCGTTTGCGAATCTTGGGGCAGTGCTTGAGGCTGGCGGCCTGACTATGGCGGATGTCGTGAAAGTGAACGTCTACCTCAGGGACATGAACGATTTCGCTGCAATGAACGAGGTCTATGCGAGCGTATTCGAGCCGCCGTACCCTGCTCGCACGACAGTGGCGGTAGCGGGACTGCCACTTGATGCGCGGATTGAGATTGAACTGACCGCAATGCGGATCGCGGGCTGACCAGGAGCCTCAGCGAGTCAGCAGATTTAGCGCCCGCGCAGGCGATCTATTTCTCGGCGCTCGCGCTTGGTTGGCCTGCCAGCGCCGCGCTCGCGAACCGGCGGCTGATAGGAGTGTTCTCGGGGTGGCTTGGCCGGAGTCAGGTCGGTGTAGCAAAGTGCGGCTTCGGCGGCAGAAACGCGCTTTACAATCAGTTTCTCCACCCGCAAAATCCGGTCGAAACCGGCGATTCTCGCCCGCACCTCTGTACCGACTCGCACCGGCTGAGCCGCCTTCGCGCGGTCTCCACCAATTTGCACGTGGCCTGCGCGGCAGGCAGAAGTGGCCTCTGACCTCGTGCGATAGACGCGAACTGCCCAGAGCCAGGAATCGACTCTGGCCGAAGCAGGCGACTCTGCGGCCTTCACGGCAGCAGCAGACCGCGCAATTCGGCAACACTCTCCACCGAAGCGATCGCTTGCCTTGCTTCAGACGGAACGCCGTATCCCCATTCGACGAAGATCGTCGGCACATCGTGCTCGGCGGCCCCCTCAATGTCGTAATCGCGATCTCCGACCATGACCGGGCGGGAAAGGTCCGCGCCCGCGCGATGTAGTCGCTGCAGAGCGACCGCGACGACATCCGCCTTTGTACTCCGAGTTTCATCAACCGAGGCCCCGGCGATAACGTCGAAATACTTGGTTAGGTCGTTCGCGTCCAGCAGAGCACGGGCGGGCTTTTCCGGCTTGGATGTCGCGAGCGAGATCTTGAGTTCACTGTTGTGCAGAGCGCGAAGCAGGCTCGGGATGCCCCGATAAATCCTTACCCCCTTGGTTCCGTTCTCCAGGTAGAAGCGTCGGTAGATTTCCAGCGCCCGCTCGGCCTTTTCCTTGTTCATTCCTGCGAAGTCGTGAAACGCGTCGAGAATCGGGGGGCCCACGTAACGCAGCAATTCGTTTGATGGCGGAACGGGCATCCCGAGTTCCTTGAACATGAGAACCAGGGTTGCAGTGATGCCGGGCGCCGAATCGGCAATAGTGCCGTCCAGGTCGAACAGCACGCAGGTCCACGGCTTTTGCACCCTCCGAGCCTACGAGTTTTCGCGGAATCGGGCACAGAGTTGGTCAGAACAGGCGGTGGTCGGAGTCGTCCATGCCGCGCATGGCGTCGTAGTCGAGCAGCACGCAACGGATGCCGCGATCCTCCGCAAGAGTCCGAGCCTGAGGCTTGATTTCCTGTGCCGCAAACACGCCTGTAACCGGCGCCAGCAGCGGATCCCGATTCATGAGCTCGAGGTAGCGGGTGAGCTGCTCGACTCCGTCGATTTCGCCCCGGCGCTTGATCTCGACCGCGACACTGCGCCCCTCCGCGTCTTTCGCGAGGATGTCGACCGGGCCGATCGCGGTCAGGTACTCGCGCCGCACGAACTGGAACCCTTCGCCGAGCAATTCGATTTGCTCTGCAAGCAGCCGCTGCAGATCGGCCTCGACACCATCCTTCTGAAGCCCCGGATCGATTCCCAGTTCGTGATTGCTGTCGTGCAGAACCTCATGGATGGAGATCATAAGCAGGTCGGCAGTCTTGACCTGGCTTACCTTCCAAAGCTCAATGACTCCTGCTTCCGCCTGCTCTGGTTCAGGCTCAATCACCGTGAAGGTGCAGGGCGGACTCATCCAGTTGAGCGGCTTGTAGCTCAGGGAGTCTGAGTGCACGAGCACACTGCCGTCAGCTTTGACCAGCAGCAGCCTCGTCGCAAGCGGCAGGTGCGCCGAAAGCCGCCCGGCATAATCCACCGAACAGCGGGCAATCACAAGGCGCACAATCCGAGACTAATAGGCAGGCCCGGACTCGACAGTCCGGAGGATTAGCGAGAGACTCAGAGGACCGTACTCAAAGCCGAGGAGGGCAAATGGCATCGGTAGCACGCATCACAACCTTGAGCGCGAGCTCGGACAAATCATTCGATGACGCAATTCAAGCGGGGCTCGCGAGGGCAAACAAAACGCTTCGCGGAGTCACCGGAGCCTGGGTCAAGGAGCAGAAGGTCGAGGTTTCGGGAGGCAACGTCGTCAGTTGGCGGGTTGTCCTCGAAGTGACGTTCGTTCTCGACGACTAAGCAAGACCCAACAAGGGTGAGGGATGCCGCAAACTGTTGCCGACATCCCTCCCCCTTTCTACGTCGCCGACTTTTGTCAACGCGGCGTAGGCAGGAACCACCGTGCCATTCACAAGAGTCCGCGGCGTCGGAAATAGCAGGGCGCAAAGTCCTACGCTTTAACTGAGGCGCATTCAACTTTGCGCCGAAGAGAGTTAGAGCGATGACTGAAGAACAGAGAATGTTAATTCGCGACGTCGACCCCAAGGCGTACGAGCCGATGTATGCGATGGAAAAGTACATTCACGCGAGCGATTTGGGCGAGCCCTTGCTTGCCCTGGTGAAGATGCGCGCATCCCAGCTCAACGGCTGCGCCTATTGCCTGGACATGCACGGGCGCGAGGCCCGCAAGGCAGGTGTCGACGACCGTCGAATCGATGTGATTGCCGGCTGGCGCGAAGCGAAGTCCATCTACTCCGAACGGGAGGTGGCGGCTATCGCCCTGACCGAAGAAGTGACGCTCATCGGCCAGGCTGGCGTCTCGGAAGAGACCTGGTCGGCAGTGCGGAAGGCTTTCACAGAGAAGGAGATCGTTGCGCTGTTGTTCGCGATTTGTGCGATCAACGTCTGGAATCGGCTGGCTGTGACTACCCACCAGGCCCTCCCGGAGCTTTCCGACTGAAGAGGGTTTGCTCGTAGGCTTGAGCAATGGGCTCAAACAACCTCGAAACATCCGGTATCAATCAGGCAGAACTTGATTCTGAGGTTCGGCCGCAGGATGACTTGTTCCGCCACGTCAACGGCCGCTGGATCGCGCGCACCCAGATTCCCGAGGATAAGGCCAGGTACGGCTCGTTCATGATCCTCGCTGAAGAGGCGGAGAAAGCTGTTCGAGAGATTATCGAAGCGGCCCAGAAGGCCGGGCCCGGCAGCGAGGAGCGAAAGGTCGGCGACCTCTACTCGAGCTTCATGAACGAGGCCAGGGCCGAAGAACTCGGCGGAGAACCACTGAAACCGATGCTCGCCGAAGTCGAGCCGGTTCAGTCGATCGAACAGGCGCTCAGTCTGCTCGGGCGGCTTGAGCGCACCGGAATCACCGGCTTTGCCCAGTTGTTCGTGGACAACGACCCAGGCAATCCGGAGCGCTACCTCGTCTTCTTCGAACAGGCTGGGCTTGGGCTGCCAGACGAGTCCTACTATCGCGAAGAGCGATTCGCCCAGGTTCGAAACGCCTACCTGTCCTTCCTTGAGCGCATGTTCGAACTGGCCGGTTTCGACTCGGCCGCCGAGCGCGCTCGCCGGGTGTTCGCGCTGGAGACCGAGATCGCGACGAAGCACTGGGACAATGTTGCGAGCCGCGACAGCGAGCGCACTTACAACCTGCGCAAGTGGTCAGAGCTAGACAGTCCGGATCTGAGCGGCTGGCTGAAAGCCATGGATCCGCCGAAGGGATCCTTCGACGAAGTCGTGGTCAGACAGCCGAGCTTCCTCACCGGTCTCGCAGAACTGCTTGAAGAGGACCGCCTCGAGGACTGGAAGGACTGGCTGCGCTGGCAAATCATCCGCTCCTCAGCCGCCTATCTCTCAAGCGACTTCGTCAACGCGAACTTCGAGTTCTACGGCAAAACCCTAACCGGCACGCCTCAGTTGCGTGAGCGGTGGAAGCGCGGTGTTTCCTTTGTTGAAGGCAATATGGGTGAGGCGGTCGGCAGGAAGTACGTCGAGTTGCACTTTCCGCCTGAGTCGAAATCCGAGATGGACTCGCTCGTCGGATACCTCGTCGAGGCTTATCGGGAGAGCATCTCCAACCTGCCCTGGATGACCGAAACCACAAGGAAGCGAGCCCTCGAGAAGCTTTCGAAGTTCACACCCAAGATCGGCTACCCGGTCAAGTGGCGAGATTATTCAAGCCTCGAGGTGGATGCCGGCGACCTGCTCGGCAATGTGCGCGCGGGCAGCGAGTTCGAGTTTCGCCGCGAGCTCGGCAAGATCGGAAAGCCGCTGGATCGCGACGAGTGGTTCATGACTCCGCAGACGATCAACGCCTATTACAACCCGGGATTCAATGAAATCGTTTTTCCGGCGGCGATCCTGCAGTACCCGTTCTTCGATCCGAATCGAGAGGCTGCAGCCAATTTCGGAGCGATCGGAGCGGTGATCGGCCACGAGATCGGACACGGCTTCGATGATCAGGGTTCGAAGTTCGACGGCGACGGCCGACTCACCGATTGGTGGACCGCGAAAGATCGTGAGGCTTTCGAGAAGCTAACCGGGTCGCTGATTGCGCAATACAACGCTCTGGCCCCCGCGCAGGTTCCAGAACATCACGTAAACGGCGCTCTGACGATCGGCGAGAACATCGGAGACCTCGGCGGACTTGGAATCGCGTGGAAGGCGTATCTGCTTTCGCTCAACGGAGCCGAGCCTCCGGTAATAGACGGAATGACCGCTGCAGAGCGTTTCTTCCTCTCCTGGGCGCAGGCCTGGCAAATGAAGATTCGAGACGAAGAAGTCATTCGTCTTCTGGCGATCGATCCGCACTCGCCGAACGAGTTCCGCTGCAACCAAATCGTGCGAAACCTTGACGTATTTCACGAGACCTTCAGGGTCACTCCGGAAGACGGGCTGTGGCTCGCCCCAGAGGAGAGGGTGACTATTTGGTGACTACTGCTCAGGGGGAGTTTCGGCGGGAGAGAGTTCGAACGCCTCGAGCGGCGCGCCATTTGGGGACTGAGTACAAGGAGAATTTCAACGCGACTTTCCACGCACTTGGCCACCTCGCCTACGAAGGGGCGCAGGTCTCGGCAAGCGTTCTGGACCTGATCGGCGGAAAGGTACTTTGCGCGATCGACGAGAAGATTGCCCTGCCAACCGCGAGCGTTGGCAAGGTGCTGCTGCTGATCGAAGTCGCAGCTCAGATCACGAGCGGAGAGCTTTCGGACTACACCCTGATCGATAAGACCCCGGAGGATGACGTCGGCGACTCCGGAATCTGGCAGCACCTGCAGGCTCCCGCGCTTCCGGTCGCGGATCTCGCTACTCTGGTGGCCTCCTCGAGCGATAACCTCGCTACTAACCTGCTGCTGAAACAGATCGGCATTGAAAGGGTTCGCAGACGCAGCGAAGGTCTGGGGCTGTCGCGCACCGCTTTGCTCGACTCGGTAAGGGACAAGAGAGGGCCGGATGATGCCCCGCAGTTCTCGGTCGGAACGACCGCAGAACTCAGCTGGCTAATGGGTGCCCTCTATCGGGGCCAGATCGTCGACCAGCACACCAGTCGCAGGGTGCTCGGCTGGCTGGGACTGAACACGGATCTTTCCCTGGTGGCCTCCGCGTTTGGATTGGATCCCCTGGCTCACCGCCACGTTGATCACGAGATCCAGCTCATGAACAAGACGGGCACCGATCTGGGGGTTCGAAGTGAAGTCGGAATCCTTCGCGGTCCCAGAACCTCGGTCGGCTACGCGGTAACGGTGAGCTTTCTGGACGAGTCGATGGCAATGCGCCTGAAGGTACTGGAGGCCCTAAAGACGGTCGGACTCGATATTCTCGAAGCCGTACATTGAATACACCGCGATCGTGATTCTGAGAATTCACTGAACCATCCGGGAAAGTACGGCGCTAACCTTGACCGAGACCCAAGTCGCCTGAAGCGACAAGATTTGAACGTGAAAATCGCGTTCACCGAACGGAGTGAAAATGCGAGGCAAGCTGGTTCTGCTAATCGGATTCGGCATCGGCTATATTCTCGGTGCTCGAGCGGGCCGCGAGCGCTTTGAGCAAATCAAGCGCACTTTCAAGGGATTCTGGGAAGACCCGCGGGTAAAGCAGCAGGTCAAGGTGGTTGAGGATTTCGCCAGAGAGAAGACTCCCGAAGTGGTCGACTTTCTGGGCGACACCGCCAAGAAGGTGATCAAGCGCGGGGATGCCGCAGGTGCAGGAAAGTCAGGTTCTGCAAAGTCAGCTTCCACCAAGTCGAGCGCCGGCAAGTCGAGCTCCACCGACAAATGAGTTCCGGTTCTGAGTCGACCTCTGCCTCCGGCAAGCCCGGGGCGGGAAAGAAGCGTTCCCTTTTTTCACTCATTGGCAGCATCCCGTCCCAGCTTTCTGAGTTGATCCGGAGCGAACTGGATCAGTTGAAGACGGAGCTGCTAAGAAAGCTCAAGCATGCGGGAATCGGAATAGGCCTCTTTCTCGGGGCAGCGGTAGTTGCGGTGTTCGCAGTCGGGGTCTTCGTGGCTGCGGCGATCATGGGGCTTGCTGTAGTTCTTCCCGCCTGGCTGTCGGCGCTCATCGTCGGAGTCGTGCTCCTGGTAATTGTCGGATTGCTGATTCTGCTCGGGGTGAAAGAGATGAAGAAGGGCAATCCGGAGCCGAAAGAGACGATTGCCAGTGTCCAGAAGGACGTTCGGGTAATCCGCGGAACGGCGAAACGGAGAGACTCATGACCTCGGAGCGCGACAGAAGCGAAAGAGCCAGACTCGAACTTCAGGAAACCCTCGATGCAATCGAGGACAAGCTCAATGTCCCAAAGAGATTCGGGGAGTTGCGGGAAACGGCGGCTAAGTCCTGGCAGGCTAACCCTTTGCCGTGGATCATCGGCGCAGTCGCAGGGGCGATCGCAATCGGCGGAATCATCGCCTGGGCAATCAGCGACGACGACTGAAAACCTCGCTCAGGGTACTAGAGCACCATTAGCGGTACGTGAATTGCGACCGCCCAAAGCAGCACGACAATTCCGAGCAGAGGAATCAGTCCCTGGAACAAAGCCGCGCGCCAGAACTTTCGATTGGTGAGAGTCAGTACTACTGCGGCCAGAACCATTGAAGATAAGGTCACCAGCAGCACCCACTTGCCGCCCATCACGTTTCCGTAGACGAGCAGAAAAAGTCCGATTCCGGTGCCTACAGCAAGAAACAGATTGTAGAAGCCCTGATTGAAGGCCATCTGCTCGAGAACATCCGCATCAGCCTGCGACTTCACGCCGAATCGCTTCCAGATTGAAGGTTTCGGCCAAAGGATGCTCTCCATCACGAAGATTGCGACATGGATGATAGCTGCGATGCTGGCGAAGACCGCCAGAAGGATCTGCAAGGTAGTAGCCATGGCGATAGTGTGGCACGGCTCGCCGGTTGGCGCTATCAGGCTTGATTGCGATTCAGACGGGATTTCGGCAGGTTCTTAGCCGAACAGGGCCATTACTTCTTCGTATCGCTCCTGGGGAACGACTTTGAGAGAGCCGAGCGCGGCCTCGAACGGAACATCCACGATTTCGGTTCCGCGCAGTGCAACCATGTATCCCCAGCGCTCTTCCAGCACCATTTTGAGTGCCCCCCAGCCGAGCCTGGTTGCGAGCACCCGATCGTAGGCAGTGGGGGTTCCGCCCCTCTGGATGTGGCCGAGAGTGGTCGCTCGAGTCTCGATTCCGGTGCGCTCCTCAATCATGGGCGCGAGGAGCTCTCCGATTCCGCCGAGTCTCGGACGGCCGAACGCGTCAAGTCCGCGGGCGCTGTGGGCATCGGTCATGGTGTCGAGCAGAAAGCCCTCAGCGACCGCGACCAGGGGAGCGCGACCCCGATCCTTCGCCTTGGTGACCCATTCGCAAATTTGATCGATAGAAGTTTTTCGTTCCGGAATGAGAATCGCGTGGGCACCTGCTGCCACTCCGGAGTGCAGCGCAATCCAGCCTACGTAGCGGCCCATGACTTCTGCGACCATGCACCGCTGGTGGGAGTCGCCGGTGGTGCGCAGCCTGTCCATCGCTTCGGTTGCAATCTGCACAGCGGTATCGAAACCGAAGGTGTAATCGGTGGCATCCAGGTCGTTGTCTACCGTCTTGGGTACCCCGACTATCGGCAGCCCCTGGTCAGAGAGGCGTTTGGCTGCTGCCAGGGTACCTTCGCCGCCGATCGCGATCAGAGCATCCATGTTGTTAGCGGCCATCACTTCGCGGACTCTCTCCACCCCGCCGTGCTCGAACGGGTTGGTCCTGGATGTCCCGAGAATCGTGCCGCCCTGCTTACTGATTCCCATAATGTCGTGGCGAACTAGCGGTCGGATGTCGTTTTCGACAAGGCCCTTCCAGCCGTAGCGAACCCCGAGAAAGTCCAGGTCATGAATCTGGGTTCCGCTGAAGACTACTGCGCGAATAACCGCATTCAGGCCCGGAGCGTCTCCGCCGCTGGTGAGGATTCCGATTGACATGATTCAATCTTGGTGCAATCCGGGTGCCGGCTTTGACCGACCCGTGTACCAGTAGGAGAGCAGGCGCCCTCTATGTCGGGCTGTCTGTCGACTCGCCGTTGCTGAAATCGGCCGGTCCGCTGCCCGGCTCGTCGTCGAGGTCCTTCAAGTCTTCGAGGAACTTCTCAGCAAGCTTCTTGATTTCAGCGGCCTGGTCGGGGTCAAGCGCGGAGCCGCCACCCTGATTTTCGAAAGGGTCGAAGTCAGCCATCGCGAACTCCTCCCCTGAATTCATGCCCCTCTTCGGGCAGGCTACAAATTCTAGTCAGGGGTCGGACCGTAGGTAAAGAGTCCCTGCGGGTCGAACTTTCCCCGCAATTTCTGAAGCCGGTCAAAAATCTCCGGCGGCCAGGCGCTCCTGAAGTGATCCCACGACTCGAATTTCCCGGCGAAATTGACGGTGTTTTGATTCGAAATCCACGGTTCAACCGCAGACAGAAGTGAGCCAAGAGCCTGAGGAATAACACTCTCTGCCAGTCTGGGATCCGGTGCGCCGACCGAGTAGAGCGAAAACTTCGCTCCCCTGCCGCCGTAGGAAGATCCTTCCGGAACATCCACATCCAGTCGCCCGCCGAGCTGGCGAATCTCGGTAACCACCAGAGGCGAGGTCGTCCCTGCCCCCACCTGACTTAGCACCGCGGTAGCAAGGTCCTGATCAACTCCGCTAAGGAGCCGGCCTATGTCGTTGGCCGGCATCGGATCGGTCGGGTCGTTGTGGATTAGGCCCATCATTGAGGTGGGCAGTTCACTGATCATGTCGGCCATTGCAGTGCCGAGGTCTCTAAGAGGCTTTGCGAGTGCTTCACCGGTTTCCGCATCCCCGGGATAGGCGAAGCGCACAGCGAGACCGTGCAGTCCGCGCATAGGTTCGGGAAGTTGCTCGAGATCCGGCAACCTCATTACAGCAACCGAAGTAGTGACCTCTTCGGGTGCGGAACCAGTCCAGTCGATCCAGCCGCGAAGCGCCGGCTCGATCTGATCAGTACCGAAAATGAGGGCTCCAGCGTAGATCACGGGCAGCTCTACGAGCTGAATTTCCATCTCAGTGACGACACCGAACCCGCCCTTGCCGCCTCGAAGCGCCCAGAACAGATCCGGATTCTCTTCCGCGCTCGCGGTCCTGAGTTCGCCATCCCCGGTGACAACCCGGAAAGACTTTACATAATCGGATGTCGCTCCGTGGCTTCGTCCCAGCGGCCCGAGGCCCCCACCGAGGGTCAGCCCTATCGCACCGACGTCCGGAGACGAGCCGGTAATGGCGGTGAGTCCCATGGGAGCAGCGGCTGCCTGCACGGCCTCCCACTTCAGTCCCGCACCGATTGTGGCCACTCCGGTTTCCGGATTGATCGACAGTCGATTCAGATTGCGGGTGACAATGAGCATGCCGTCGGAAATATGTACGGTTGGCCCGTGGCCGGTTCCGAGGATTCGAATCGGCAGTTTGTGTTTGGCAGCAAACTTCACCGCTTCGGCCACATCTTCTTCACCGCCTGCAACCAGCGCGAGTTCCGGTGAGTAGCTGGAGGCGAGGTTGAAGCCGGTTACGGTGGACGGGAAGTTCGAATCGCCCGGTCGGAGCAGGCTGCCGGTTAGTTTGCTTTCGAGTTCTTGAATTTCACTGTTCTCGAGCATCCCCACACGATAGACCCGCTGGCCGAAATAGTTAAGGGTTCATTCTGATTCGAGGACTGCCATGGCGGCATTCTGGCCGCCGATTCCGCTGACCGCTCCACCGCGTCTGGCACCCGAACCGCAGATCAGAATCTTCTCCCACTCGGTCTGCACTCCCCAGCGCTCGGCGGGAGTGGAAAGCTGCTCCCCGTCCTCAAGGAAGGGCCAGTCCAGAGGGGCATGGAAGATGTTTCCACCCGGCAGGCGAAGGCCCTGTTCGAGGTCGAAGGTCGTCTTGGTTTCGACACAGAGTTCGCCGTCGGCATCCTTCATGAGCACGGAGCGGATGGGTTCATCCAGCACGGAATCCAGCGAATCGAGCACGGCATCCTGAAGCTTTGAACGCATTTCTTCGTTGTTCTCGGAATTGACCAGTCGGCTCGGCAGGTGGAGCGCGAAGACGGTGAGAGTCTGCGCGCCGCTGGCCTGAAGCTCGGGAGAGAGGATGCTCGGGTCGGTCAGCGAGTGGCAATAGATTTCAGCAGGAATCGGCTCTGGCAGGCTGCCGCCTGATGCTCGCTCGAAGGCGGACTGAAGCTGGCTGTAGAGCTCATTGATGTGGAAAGTTCCGCCGAAAGCCGCCGCCGGATCGAGAGCAGAGTCCTTTAGTTTAGGTAGTCGGTCAAGCATGAGATTGACCTTTACCTGAGCGCCCTCTATCGGGGTTTTCGGGGGCTCTCCGGTAATGAGCCGCTGCAATTCGGTTGGTGAGACATTCGCGAGGATAGTATCGCCGGAAATCGTCTGATCGACGCCGTCTTTGAGGTATTTCACTTCGCCGTCCGGGCTAATTGAGGTCACCTCCGCCCCGGTAACAAGGTTTGCACCGTAGTCCCTGGCTGACTTCGCCATAGCGCTGGTGACTGCTCCCATTCCGCCGACTGGGACATCCCAGTCGCCGGTTCCGTTGCCGATTACGTGGTAGAGGAAGCAGCGATTGGCGGCAAGGCCGGGATCATTGGCCCCCGCAAAAGTGCCGATGAGACCGTCAGTCAGTACGACCCCGCGCACCAGATCGTTCTTGAAGGTGGACTCGATCACCTGGCCGAGCGGGTTTTCCAGGAGCTGAGTCCAGGCAGTGTCGTCGCCGACTGCTCGCTTGAGTTCAGACCGAGTCATTAGGGGTTCGCAAAGGCTCGGGAATATTGTCGCTGCAAGTTTTCTGGTGGATTGATAAAAGGGATCCCATGCGGCGGCATCACTTTCTGCACCTATGGACTTGAAGGATTCCGCGGTGGCACCGGAGTCGCCATTGTCAACGAGCAGGCCGCGATCAGTGCCCGGGAGAGGCGTGTAGGAGGAATATCTGCGCCTGGCGAGCTGAAGATTCAGGTCGAGATCCCTGATGATTTTCTTTGGCAGGAGGCTGACCAGATAGGAGTATCGGGAGAGCCTGGCCTCGACGCCTTTGAACGCCCAGGAGGAAATGGCGGCACCTCCGACCTCCGAAAGCCGCTCCAGTACGGTGACCTTCTTTCCGGCTCTGGCCAGATAGGCGGCAGCAACCAACCCGTTGTGGCCACCTCCAATAATCACGATTCCCTGCGCACTTGTCATGATGAGAGCCTAGTTCGGCCGAGCAAACCCGGATCAAGCCTCAGATGCCAATTGCAGCGCGGGCACTCCACAGAAAATGCGGATGAGACTAAATAACATTCTCAGGTCAGATTGCAAATCGCGATATTCACCGGCTAAACTCAACGTCGAGAATTCTCATTTAGTCCTCGATCCGACGAGTACCCGATTGTCGGAGTTTCGAGTATTGATGGGTTGGCAAACTGGAGCCCGAAACTATGTCATCCAAGAGATACGAACACCTGCATTTCGGCAGTGAAGGTTCGAAGTACCGCAGAACCGCTAAATTCTTCACTTCTATCGCGAGTGTGGTTGCGGTCATCGCATCGGTAATTGTTCCGGCGACAGCTGCGTTTGCAGCTGACCCGGCAGCCGTTCGTAATGTCAAGTCGACTTCGGCCACTCTCGTCCACCCGGGAGACACATTTAACTGGATGATTGAGGTCGGTTGTTCGGTCCTTACAGATGAGTGTGTGAATGCGACCCTAACCGACGTGATCCCACCGGAATTCATTCCGCCGGCAGCGGGGGACATTCTCTTTACCCCTGATCTCACGTCATCCGAGAAGGTGGTCACTATCTCGGGTCAGACGGTAACCATCGATTTCAAACAGAATCTGGTTAGACCGGTTGGGGATGTTGGGCTAACCAACGGTACGGTCACTGTCACTATTCCGGTCACCGTTCGTTCCGATCTTGACTACACTCCGACTCCAATCACCGTCACCAACACTTCGGCTATGGTCGCCGACAATGCGCCAGAAGTTGACAGCAGCGCGAGCGTTTCAGTTGAAGTCCCGCTGGAGTTGTCGACTGACGCGACAAAGTCATTCAGCCCGAATTCAAATCTCGCGGTTGCGGGATTGACTACTGATTTGACCCTCGGTGGTAGTAATACTTCGAACGCTCCGGTTGAGAAGCTGACAATTCAGGACCCGCAGAACCCCGCAGCAGGGGGAAACATCTTCCAGAACGCTCTTGCGGTGCAGTCTCTTGGAGCAGTTAGCTGGCCAGCTGGAGCTGACGGCGCGACTGTGGCGGTATGGGATACCTCACTGGCGACTCCGGCCTGGGTAACTGCGCCCCTTGTTGCCTCAGGCAACCCATTGTCTTTGCCTTCGGGGGTTGCGCTCTCGGATATTGGCGGAGTCAGGATCGAGTTTTCGTCCAGTAGCGGTGCCACGATCCCGCGTTCGGCGAGTGCTTCATTTGTGGTCAGCCTGGCCAACCGGGCGGGAATTTCTACCGGAGCGCACTCCAATACTTCGACTTCGGCTGTCTCAAGAGACAGCCTTTCGGCAAGCGATACCGCAACGGCGACTTACACGGTTCAGGCAGCTACCAGTGCGGTTTCTGCTACAAAGATCATCACTCCGGATCGTCTCTCGACAGTTGCCTACGGCAGTTCTGATCTGACCCACGGAAACGTGACTCTCACCGGGACAAATTCCGGAACTCTCAATTTGACTTCGATGACGATCGCAGAGCCCAGCAACCCTGCAGATCTGAGCGGTTCGAACCCATTCGCTCCTGCACATGACGGATTTGGTCTAATCTTCTCCGGCTTCGATTCGGGGGTCTCCTGGCCAGCCGGTGCAACAGCGGCAAGCATTACCTATTACTACTCCGATGGGACTTCGGAGAGTCTGGTGGCAACAGCTCCCGGGCTACCGGCGGCGGACTCGCTCAAGCGGGTAACAGGCTTCAGTGTCACCTTCACCGGAGCAATGGCTCAGGGTTCAACGGCAACACTCCCGTTCACTATTCAGGCGAATCCCGCTCAGGTTGCCCCCAATCTTTCACAGCTTTACACGAACGAAACTTCGGTGACCGGGATCGATTCCTTCAACCAGAATGTCGGTCCTGCAACAGCAACAGACACGGTTACTGTACTGACTGACCAGATCAACCTTTCAACAACCAAGTCGCTTACCCGCAGTGAACTCAACGCGAGTGCAGGTCAGTCGACGATCGCTACCCTTACGACAACTGTCGCAGGCTACCCGGATTCAACCCGGAACCTTGCCCAAATAGTCATGTACGACCCGGATAGCCAAACCGGTACTACCGACTGGTACAACTACTTTGACGCCACGGGACTTACGCTCACTCAGGTTCCGGGTGGGGCAACCCTCTCGGTTTACTATCGCGACGCACTTGGCAACTACACGTTACTGACGACTCTTCCAGCAGGCACGAATACCTATGCAATCCCCGCCGGGGTTCGCGACGATATTCATGGACTGAAACTCGAATGGAACTCTCCTGCAGGATTCGTACCTGGACAAACTCTGGTTGCAAATGTCAACTACTCACTTCGATCGAATCTGCGCGCTGATGACACTCCTCTGCCGAATGCGGCGATCGAACTCGAGAATTGCAGCTCCTCAAGCGGGACGAGCACGTTTTCTCCCGACTCGATCAACTCGAACCTCGCAACTTCTGATCCTTGCCCGACTGTCGAGTTGATTCCGACTGCTGGCGGAACCGGTGGCGGTGGCGCCGACCTGCTTGATAGAACCGGTGGCGGTGGCGCCGACCTGCTTGATAAGAGATTTATCAACACTGGAAACACCAATGATCAAGAGATCATGAACACTCGCAACTCCGAACAGACTCGGGCGAGACTCTCCTGGTCGACGGGTGGCTACACCGGTGTTGACACGATGGAAATTTACGACGGCGCGCTCGATGGATCGGGTGATCCTTCACCAACCGCATACAGTCTCGGCACCTGGGACGCCTTCAATCTGGTTCGAATCCCGGCGATCAACAGTGCACTTGATCCACTGATGCAATACGACAAGGTTTATATCCAGCTTTATAGCAGTGTTAGCAATTCGTGGGTCTCGACCGGAATTTGCACCATGCTGGCTCCCTGCGAAGGATCAACTCCCAGCTACAACCTGACAACCACGGAGCAGGCTCAGACCATCGCGATCAGGTTTGTCTTCTCCGAAGGCTCAAACCGAACCGGGATCGATCCGGCACCAGGAAGTGGAGTCGCTGACTCGGTTTCGCACAATCGACGCATTGACCTCGTTTTCCAAATGCGCGACAGCCTCCGGAGCAATGCTGCGTGGCCTGTGGTTGACGGATACCAGTACAACCAGGCCGTTTCCGTTGCAGGCCACAGCATCATTCGCAACGATGCGCACTCAACCGCGACGCTTAGCAGTGGAGATGTCTACGAAGATCAGGCAGCCGACACGATAGAGCTTCGGGATCCGAATCTCGCGGTCAACGTCACCAAGTCCTGGGCAGGAGGGTCGCTGCCGATTCCAGACAGCACGGTCTCGCCTTTCCCGACCAGCAGGGTAACCATTTCGGCGACAAACCAGACCGTCGGAAAGGTCGATTCACTTACGATAAACGAACCGAATACGACCGTTGCGACTCCGAACGATTCACCGTTCGAGCAGTTCAAACTGTTCCGCTTCCAGTCGATTTCCCATCCTGCGGGTGCAACCGGACTGACCGTAACGGTTTACCGGCCGAATGACGGCGACTTGACTGCTACCGGAACTCCCGCGTCAGTAGCAACCACCGTTCTCGCCTGGACCTCTGCCGCTCTCGCAGATGCCACCGGATTCACTTTCGAGTACACCGGTCGAATCAACGGAGTTGGCTCTTTAACTGCCGCACAGATCGTTTTCGATCTGGAGCTTCAGGACGTCACCCGCACTTCGGGAACCGCCGTTGCTTCCGGCACTGTTTACAACTCCACTCAGGCACTGGTTGCTGATACCAGGTGGGATAGCTCCAGTTCGGTGACTGCTCCAACCTTCAAGGATGCCGAGCTCGGTGACCTTGATGGAGCGAACATCCAACTGGTCAACTCCAACATTGGAGTTTCAACCTCCAAGACCTTCGCCAAGACCAGTGAAGTCGAACCTAACCGTAGCCAGTTCAGTCTCACTCTGCGAGCCACGCCATCCGGCAGTGAGCGAGTACAGAGTCTGACTATTACTGATGACCGGGCGACCTTCTGGAACGCCTTCGATTTCGTCGGGAACCCGGCCAACTCGCCAACCCTTCCTAATTTCAGTCCTAACCCGAACGGTGCGGGGACTGTAATTCAGATCGAAGTTTGCGTAGGCGGCACCTGGGACGCGACTGATATCGAGACCGCTCCGGCCATGAGCTGTACCGATCGAGGTGGAGCCTGGGTCGGAGCCGGCACTTGGAAAACCCAGGCACAGGCCAGGGCGAACTTCCTTCCGACTGGAGTCTCGGCCAGCGATGTGACCGGTGTGCGCCTCACCATCAAGAGGGCAAATGATTCTCAGTGGGAGAACCCGCAGGCTCCCGCGATTTCAATTCCGATTACCGTTCAGCGCAGAGAAAATCTGCGCAGCGGTGACCCGGTATTGACTGACTACCCGGGGAATGACCCGTCTCCAGGCGAAACCACAGCCGGAGTCACCTCCAACTCGTTGTCTGCGCACGTCGTCGGGATTTGGGGCAAGACCGCGGATGCGACAAACAACGCGAGCTACCTCTATGAGCACGCGGAGAATGCAGTGCAGGTGGAGAAGTCGCCTGCCGGAATCAAGGCCCCGGGCAGGACCTTCGACTACACGCTCAAGGTCACAAACAACGGCAACTGGCCGATCATGAATCCGGTGATCACCGACTATTTGCCAAGTGATGGAACCGGTGCGATGTTGATCTTCGATCCGGACAATGCCTGGGACTACCACTATGCGCTGACCGGTGCCGCACCCAGCCCTGCCAACGGGACGGCATTGCCCACCGGAACCACAGGAGCCACCGTTGTGGATGAATCCGACGCATTCGGACCGACAAAGCTCACGTTCACCTTCCCTGCCGGATCGGTGCTTGAAGTTGGCCAGTCATTCACGATCACGATTCCTATGATGTTCAGGCCGGGCCTGATAAATGACACGATCGTCACGAACAGCTTTGGAATCAAGGGTGATCGACTATTCGACGCCTGTACCGCTCCAGCAGGCAAGACTGCTACCTATGATCCTGTGACCGGAGAATGCTCCACCTCAACGACGGTCAGACCGTCGGAACAGGCTGCACTTCGCGCCCGCATGACTGTGAAGGCAAATCTCGACGCCAGCTATCCGACCGACCTCGGTTACATCGGCGCGAGCGATTGCGATACGGAAGTTGAGGCTGACGGGTTCTCCAGACTGCCCTGTATTCCGCTGACCCTTCCGGGCCAGTCCGAGACCTGGCGTCTGTTCGCCCAGAACACCGGCACTACCTATATGCCACGACTCGTGCTGGCTACAAGGCTGCCGGAGGTATCGGATAAGACGATCCTCGACAACTTCATCCGCAACTCCAGCTGGGATGCCGGTTTCGCTGATGAGATTACGGCAAACCTCGGCGTCCCTGGCGCGACGCTATCGGTCTACTACACGACTGCCACTAACCCGTGCAAGCTCGTGCTTCAGGATCCGATGAACCTTAACGCCTGTGGCAGTGACCCTGCAACCGGTTGGGCGCCCTGGAGCGCCGGCACTCTGGCCGATCCGACTGTCGTTACCGGACTGCAGTTCGTAATCGACTTCCCGGACGACCATCTTTGGGCCCCAGCGGAAACTCTGACGATAGATGTCGTGACCAGAACCGCAGCGCTCTCTGCGACTCCGGGCGCGAACACGACAGCGAACAACTCGCTCTCGGCCTCATCAATTACGCGAACCGGCACGACCGACACGATCGTGACCGCGCTCGACTACTCGGTGGTGTCGGTAGCTTTGGCAACCGGAAGTGTGACGCTAACCAAGTCCATTACAGGTCCGGCAGCATCGTTCATTCCCGACGGCCAGACCTTCACCGGCAATCTTGTCTGCACCTCTCTGGGTGAAACCGCAAGCTACCCGTGGACGCTTACGGCCGACACTTCGACCGATCCGATAACCGTCACCGAGGAACAGTTCGACGACCTGCCAGGTGGGGCCAGTTGTACCGTCACCGAAACAAGCGCGAGCGGACAGACCGGGTACTCGGCAACCACAGTAATTGTGAATCCGCTGGCTGATCCGACAAGTCTGCCTAACGTGACTCTCACCAACGATTACCAGTTGGCCGGAATCATGGTGACGAAGACTGTAACCACAACGGCTCCGGTCTACCCGGATGACTTCGCTTTCACTCTAAGCTGCACCTTCCTCGGAGTTGCGGTTCCGCTGGCCGCTGGAGACGCGGCGTTCGTTCTGGACGATGGAGAGTCGAAGACCATCACGGGTATTCCTGCGAACTCAGACTGTGTACTAACTGAAACCGACCCCAAGGGTGCGGATGCGACCCTGATGTCAGCGACTACCGACACTTCGAACAGCGGTTCTTCAGTAGTGGTGAACAACACTGCGCGCACGGCAACCTTCACGCGGTTGAGTCCGGACACGATCGCGGGAGTCACCAACACCGCTACCGCCAACAACAGGTTCGACGCGCCAGCGGCATTGGTCGTTACCAAGCACCTGGAAGGCGGCGGCAGCGACCAGTTCGGTTCGACGAAGACATTCACCGTGCACGTGTTGTGTACCTTCGGGGACACCACTCAGTATGACGATGACGTTGAGTTGAATGCAGGCAACGCATGGCAGGTGATTCTGGAGAACATCATCGCTGATTCGGACTGCACTTTTACAGAAACCGGACTGCAGGGTGCGGATGCGGTAGTGATAACCCCGAATGATGGAACGGATACAACTACGGGTGTTCTGGTTGTGCCAGGACCGAGTGACGAAGAGCCGTCCCCGATTGTCGATATTTCGGTTACCAACTGGTATCTGACTGGCTCTGTACAAGTGACCAAGACGTTCGTTGGAGATCAGGGAGCAATCGACAAGTTCGCGGTGGACCCGGTTCCAGCGATCGAGTTCGAGTTCCAGCTCGACTGCACGCGAGACGGAGTCGCCGTAGTGATTCCAGGAGGCGGAACGAGGATCGTTACGGCGGCATCCCCGATTGCCGACTACACCGGCATCGCTTCAGGCGCTGATTGCGTGCTTAGCGAAACTCGCGACGGCGGTGCAAGCCAGACCCGAATCCTTGATTCCACGGGAACCGAAGTGCCGGGCGGCGAGTTCACGATTGACGTGGACAACACGGTACTTTCGGCTGACGATCAGGCTCAGGAAGATCTGACGATTGAGAACCAGTTCCGATTCGCCTCAGTCGCAGCCAGCAAGGCGGTGGTGTCGGCAAAGGGCAATAAGGGTCCGTTCGAATTGACCCTCGCCTGCACCCTTGACGGGCGCGAGATCGATCCGGCCGAACCTTCGGTGGCAAGCATCAACGCGGGTCAGGTCGTGACCTGGACTGAGCTTGCCGAAGGTGCGGACTGCACGATAACCGAGACGAAGACTGGTGGAGCAACAAAAACCACTACTGAACTCATGCAGGCCGACGGAACTTCAGGACCGACTGTTGTTGGGGTAAGGGTCGTGATGGATCCGCTCCGCTGGACTGGAGATCAGGTGCCCAATCAGGTGGCCTTCACAAACTCGTTCAGCCTCGCCTTCACCGGTGTTGCAGGCAACCCGAGTGACGGACTCGGACTCGGACTCGGGTTGGTGTTTGGCGGCGGGTTGGCGATGATCGGCGGCTGGTTCGTTCGCAGGCGAAAGATCCGGCATCCAGAAGCGCAGTAGTTTTTAGGGGTGGACAGTCCGGAATTCACCACCCACGGGGTTGGGCCGTGGGAAGGTGAATGGCCGGACGATCCGCGCTTCGATCCCGAGCTGCTTCGCGCCGGAGACACTCGCAACGTCATCGACCGATACCGCTACTGGCGAATGGATGCGATAGTCGCCGATCTGGACTCCAGACGGCATCCGTTTCAGGTTGCGATCGAGAACTGGCAGCACGATTTGAACATCGGGTCGATAGTGCGAACCGCAAACGCCTTCGCTGCAGAGTCGGTTCACATTATTGGCCGACGACGCTGGAACCGGCGCGGGGCGATGGTTACCGATCGCTATCAGCACGTGCAGCATCACGAGGATGTCGCCGCCTTCGCCGCCTGGGCCGCGTCCGAGCAGATTCCCGTGATCGGCATCGACAATATCGAAGGCAGTGTCCCGATCGAGACGTTCAGCTTTCCGGAGCGCTGCGTGCTCCTGTTCGGCCAGGAAGGGCCTGGCCTTTCCGCTGAAGCGGTCGAAGCGTCGCAGGTCGTGGTCGAAATCACGCAGTTCGGGTCGACCAGATCGATTAACGCCTCAGCGGCTGCCGCCATCGCAATGCACTGCTGGATTACCCAGCACGTGAAATTCGGGGCAGGCAAGGGGTAGCAGCACCCTCGCGATATGATTGGGTGTAATCCCCCACCAATCGAAGGGATGTTTGGCATGCCCGCAATCGTGCTCGTCGGCGCCCAATGGGGCGACGAAGGAAAAGGCAAGGCCACTGACCTGCTGAGCAGTCGAATCGACTACGTCGTCAAGTTCAACGGCGGCAATAACGCCGGTCACACCGTGGTCGTAGGCAGCGAGAAGTACGCCCTGCACCTGCTGCCCTCCGGGATTCTGACCGAAGGGGTCATTCCGGTAATCGCGAACGGCGTGGTCATCGATCTCTCGGTGCTGTTCGAGGAGATCGACGGACTTCAGGCTCGCGGGCTTGATGTTTCGAGGCTGCGGGTGAGCGCGAACGCCCACGTAATCACGAGCTATCACCGCACTCTCGACAAGGTGACGGAGCGCTTCCTCGGCAAGAGGCAGATCGGCACTACCGGGCGGGGAATCGGGCCGACTTATGCCGACAAGATCAGCCGGGTGGGCATCCGGATTCAGGACCTGTTCGACGAGAACATCCTGCGGCAAAAGATCGAAGCCTCGCTTGAGCAGAAGAACCAGGTTCTGACCAAGATCTACAACCGCAGGGCCGTTTCGGTCGATGAGGTCGTTAGCGAACTGCTGAGTTACGTTGAGCGGCTGGCCCCCATGGTCGGCGACACTGCGCTTGAACTGAATCAGGCTCTGGATGCCGGGAAGACCGTGCTTTTCGAAGGCGGCCAGGCGACGATGCTCGACGTCGATCACGGTACCTACCCGTTCGTGACCTCTTCAAACCCGACGAGCGGCGGTGCGGCGACCGGTTCCGGAGTCGCGCCGACGCGCTTCGAGCGGGTGATCGGCGTGATCAAGGCCTACACGACTCGCGTCGGAGCAGGACCGTTCCCGACCGAGCTCTTCGACGAGTGGGGTGAATTCCTCACCGAGAAGGGATTCGAGTTCGGCACGACCACCGGCCGCAAGCGCCGCACCGGCTGGTACGACGCTCCGATCTCGAGGTATGCGACGAGGGTCAACGGGATCACCGATTTCGTGCTGACCAAGCTGGATGTTCTAACCGGCATCGAGTCAATTCCGGTTTGCGTCGCCTACGAGGTTGACGGCAAGCGCATCGATGAGGTGCCGATCAACCAGACCGACTTCCACCACGCAAAGCCGATCTACGAGAACTTCCCCGGCTGGACCGAAGACCTCACCGGAGTGCGAAAGTTTGAGGACCTGCCTAAGAACGCGCAGGACTACGTGCTTGCCCTCGAGAGCATGAGCAATTCGCGAATCTCGGCGATCGGAGTCGGCCCCGGCCGTGACGCGATCGTTGTGCGTCACGACCTGGTCGGCTAGTTCAGGCCTGAAAGACGGCGACTCCTGCCCAGATTCCGGCGAGTACGACCAGCAGCCAAAGCGGTACGAGCACGAGGTAATCGCGTACGTCCAGATGGATGGGCCCATCCGGCTCCGGTCTGCGCTTAAAGTCGAGCGAGACGTTCCCGATAGAACGCCCGTCAATGTGGGATGTCCCGGCAACAGCGGCGGAGAGATTGCCCGGTTGGAACATCCACGCGAATAGCGGCACGGCGCCCATGACCAAAAACATCACTCCGAGCAGAATGCCGGTTAGCCCGGCGCCCTGCGGATCGATACCGGCCTGTAGGAAGTTGAAAGAAAGGAAGATGAAGAGGATCGGCCAGGCAAGCAGCGTGAGCGAGGCGCCGAGTCCCTTCGCGACCCAGATGTAGAGTGCGACCGCCGCGAGTCCAGTCCAAATGCTTACCGGGGTCAGCCACCCGGTATTGCCGGGGCAGTGGGTCTCTATCTGGTACGGTCCGCCTTCCGCGCAATACCCGCCGACCGCCAGCACCGCTCTCATCGACAAGAAGAGCGCGGTGAACGAGGCAACGAAAACGAGCCAGGACCCGACAAACGCGAGATATCTGACGATCAGCGGCACAGAAGAATTAGACCACTAAACCTGACGACAGGGTGCAAGAATCTACGAGTGACTGCTAGCAGACCTGAGCCGGCGATTCTGAGCGGGCGTTTTGTAAGGCTTGAGCCGTTTGAGGACGCCCACTTGCCGGGGCTGTTCGAGGCGATAGCTAAGCCGGAAGTGTTCGAGTTCGGCTACGGCGGCGGGCTTGCGGCACTGCCGAGGGACGAAGCCGAATTCGCGAACTGGAGTGCCGGTCGGCGCAGGCCGGAGAACAACATCTACACCGTCATCCTGAACTCGGGGCCGGATGCCGGGAAGATCGTGGGGACGACGACGCTTGGCGACTTCGACATCCGTCGCGAAGCGACCCACATCGGCTGGACGGCGTACGCGCCGGAGGTCTGGGGCACGGCAGTAAACCCTGAGGCGAAGCTGCTCCTGCTGGATTGCGCGTTCGGCAGCGGGTTCGGCCGGGTCAAGATTCAGACGGATGTCCTGAACCTGCACTCCTGCGCGGCAATCGAAAAGCTCGGCGCGACCTTCGAAGGCGTGGTTCGCCGGGAACAGCCTCGAGCGGATGGAACCTGGCGCGACACGGCACAGTACGCGATCATCATTGACGACTGGCCGGAAGTTAGAAAGAAGATCGAGTCGAGGCTCGCAGCCTGGTCCTGAGACTGGAATCGGGTTCAGTTCGATCCGTTATTCATTCGGGGTCCCCGCTCGCGAGTAGTGTCGATTTGTGAAACAAAGTGTCGGAGGCGGGGGAGCCTTCGGCCCTATCATTCAGTTCATCGCCATGGGCTTGATTTGGGGTGCGAGCTTCCTGTTCATGAAGGTCGCCCTGGGAGGCGTCTCCTACGGTCAGATCGCCTGGTCCAGAGAGGTGCTCGGTTCTCTAGCTCTCGGCATTGTCATGATCGTCGGCCGGCACAAGCTGCCGCGCGATAAGATCCTCTACCTGCATTTCCTCGTGATCGGAGTGCTCAACTGCGCGCTGCCGCACCTGCTATTCGCCTGGGCGGAACAGCACGTTTCTTCGGGGCTCGCCGCGATTTACAACTCCATCACGCCGATCGCGACAGCGGTGCTAGCCGCGGTGGCTTTCAGGGTTGAAGTCCTTAAGCGCGGCCAGATTATAGGTGTACTCCTTGGCGTGGTCGGAGTGATCGTGATTATCGCGCCCTGGCAGTTCAACGACCTCAGCGGCGACTTCTGGGGGCAAATGGCCTGCCTCGTGGCCGCAATCAGCTACGGAATCGCAATCTCCTACACCCGCAAATTCGTGAGCCCCAGACCGATCAGCGGCACCGCAATTTCATTCATGACTGTGGGGACGGCAGCGGTAGTCATGCTTCTGCTAACCCCAGTGCTTGCAGTCGGCCCGGTTCAGCTCAATTTCGAGATAGTCGGCAGCCTGCTGCTGCTCGGAATCTTCGGCACCGGCTTCGCCTACATCTGGAACATTTCCGTACTTCGCGCCTGGGGCCCGACTAACGTTTCAACCGTGACCTACCTGATCCCGGTCGTCGCGGTGGTACTCGGAATTCTCGTGCTCGGCGAAACCCTCTCCTGGCACGAACCGGCAGGGGCAGTGCTGGTTCTCATCGGCATTCTGTTCACTCAGGAGAGAATTCGATTCAAGAGATCGCGGCCCGCTCTCGACAACTAACCTCAAGTAACCTCGATACATGACGGATGAACAGGCGGCTACCGAAAGACTCCAATCGATTCGGCAGAGCATCGACAATATCGATGCCGCACTCGTGCACCTGCTCGCGGAGCGATTCCGTTTCACTCAGGAGGTCGGCCGACTGAAGGCCGCCAACGGGATGCCGGCCGCCGACCCCGATCGGGAGAAGGTCCAGCTCGCCCGGCTTCGCGCCCTGGCGGAAGAAAGCCACCTCGACCCAGAGTTCGCGGAGAAGTGGTTCAATTTCGTGGTCGCTGAAGTGATCCACCACCACGAGCGGCTTGCGCGAGGTTGACAGCGGCAGGTACGTGCGGAACCGTCTAGCCGAAATAGTTCGGCAGTGTTCCGGCGTGTGTCTCGCGCAGTTCGGAAACCCGGCAACTGAAGAGGTCCTGAATTTCGAGGGAGTCGGATTCGGCATCCGTCACTCCGATTCGAAGCACCGGATAGCCGCGAGCTTCGCACAGTCCGCGAAACTTCACGTCGTCCTCCCGCGGAACCGAAACAATCACCCTGCCGGTCGACTCAGAGAAGAGCGCGGCGGTCTGATCGATCCCGTCTCGCTCCATTAGCTCGCCAAGCCAGACCCTGGCCCCGACGCCGAATCTGAGCACTGCCTCTGCCAGAGACTGGGCGAGCCCGCCGTCTGAGAGATCGTGGGCGGAACTCACGAGAGATTCGTGCGCGGCTGCTGAGAGCAGTCCGGCGAGTCGTGCTTCGGCATCCAGATCTACGGCAGGGGGTCTGCCGCCGAGGTGGTTGTGGATCGTGCCCGCCCAGGCGGATCCGTCGAGTTCTTCGGATGTCGTCCCGAGCAGATAGATATTCTCGCCCTCGTCCTGCCAGCCGCTCGGCACGCGCCTGCCGACGTCATCGATAATGCCGAGCACCGCGACCACAGGAGTCGGGTGGATCGCCTTGCCGCCGGTCTGGTTGTAGAGGCTCACGTTGCCTCCCGTCACGGGAATGCCAAGCTGCAGGCAGCCGTCGGCGAGCCCGGTGACCGCCTGGGCGAATTGCCACATGACCTCCGGGTCCTCGGGGGAGCCGAAGTTGAGACAGTCCGAAACTGCCGCAGGGCTCGCACCGCTCACCGCGACATTCCGGTAGGCCTCTGCGAGAGCGAGCTGCGCTCCGGCGTAGGGATCGAGTTGGGCGTACCTGCCGTTCGCGTCGCTCGCCAGGGCGACCCCGAGCCCGGATTGCTCGTCGATCCTGAGCATTCCGGCATCGTCGGGGAAGGCCAGTGCCGTGTCGCCGCCGACGTAGCGGTCGTACTGGTCGGTAATCCAGGACTTGGAGGCGAGATTCGCAGAACCGAGCAGTTTCAGGAACTGGGTGCGCAGCTCTGTCGGGTCGGCAGATCTGGGAAGCGCGCTTGCGGAATCGGCCTGAAGGGCATCCAGCCAGTCCGGCCGCCGCATGGGCCGCTCGTACACCGGGCCGTCGATTGCGACCGTTGAGGGGTCGACGTTGACGATCTCCTCTCCGTGCCAGTTGATCACGAGCCGGCCGGTATCGGTGACCTCGCCGAGCACGCTCGACTCTACTTCCCACTTGGCGGTGACCTTCAGAAAGTCCTCGAGCTTCTCGGGGCGGACGATCGCCATCATCCGCTCCTGACTCTCTGACATGAGGATTTCCTCTGCCGTCAGGGTCGGGTCGCGAAGCAGCACCCGGTCAAGCTCGACCTGCATTCCGCCGTCGCCGGCGGCCGCGAGTTCGCTCGTTGCGCAACTTATCCCAGCGGCGCCGAGGTCCTGGATGCCTTCCACGAGGTCACCCCTGAACAATTCGAGGCAGCACTCGATGAGCACCTTCTCGGCAAACGGGTCGCCGACCTGCACAGCGGGACGCTTGGTGGGGCCGCCTTCAGAGAAAGTGTCTGAAGCGAGAATGGATGCCCCGCCGATCCCGTCTCCGCCGGTGCGCGCCCCGAACAGCACGACCTTGTTTCCGGCGCCCCGAGCATTGGCCAGGTGCAAGTCTTCGTGCCGAAGCACTCCCACCGCGAGTGCATTCACGAGCGGATTGTCCTGGTAGCAGGAATCAAACCAGGTCTCGCCGCCGATATTGGGCAGTCCAAGGCAATTGCCGTAGAAGCTGATTCCGCCGACTACCCCGTGCACGACTCTCGCGGTGTCCGGGTGGTCGATAGCGCCGAAGCGCAACTGGTCCATGACCGCGACCGGGCGGGCGCCCATTGAGATGATGTCGCGAACGATTCCGCCGACTCCGGTCGCCGCCCCCTGGTACGGCTCAATGAAGGAGGGGTGATTGTGCGACTCAACCTTGAAGGTGACCGCCCAGCCTTCGCCGACATCCACGACCCCAGCATTTTCACCCATTCCGGCGAGCAGTTTGCTGCGCATGGCTTCGGTGGTCTTTTGGCCGAACTGCCTCAAGTGCACCTTGGAGCTTTTGTAGGAGCAATGCTCGCTCCACATGACCGAATACATTGCGAGCTCGCCGCTCGTCGGTCTGCGACCGAGAATCTCCCTGATCCGCTGATACTCGTCTGGCTTTAGGCCGAGCGCCTCGAAGGGCTGTTCGACTTCTGGCGTTGCGGCGGCGTGGGCGACGGTATCGGTCACTGCGTTTGGGCTCCAGGGTGTCTGGGAGAAGCGTGGGCGAGAACGGTCCAAGTCTATCGAGCCGTAAGAGCAGGAAACCGGGCGCTACGATGAGCCTCGTCGGTTTCGAGGTTTGCAGCTGAGTTCGGCAACAAAGCTGGCATCGAGGCTGGCGGGAAGATCTTCAAAGAGGGAGGCAGCTTGGGCTCGCAAGACCGCAAGGTGGAACATTCCGAAGAGCAAGTTGAATTTAGTCCCCTGACGCAGCCCGAGTATCCGATTCGGACCGCTCGGCTGAGAATGCGCCCAATCGCCCTCAAAGACCTCGAAGCGGTGAATGCCTACCGATCGATTCCCGCGGTCGCGGAGTATCTGCCGCACGAGCCGCACAGCATGGAGGACACGAAGGCAACGATCAACAGGATGATCGAGCAGTCCGCCCTGGCGGAGCCTGGAAGCTGGATCGACTTCGCGGTAGAGCTCGCACCAGGCGGTACTGATTCAGGCAGTGCTGACTCAGGCGGTGCTGACTCGGGCAGTGCGGATTCAGAGATCGCTGCATCAGAGCCTGTCGAATCGGGTTCTCGCGCAATCGGCGAAGTTCTGCTCAAGTGGGATCGCGACGAGCCGAGGTCCGGTGAGATCGGCTACGTATTTCACCCGAAGGTGCACGGAACCGGAATCCCGACTGAGGCTGTAGCCGCAGGGCTCAAGGTCGCATTCGAGCAGTTCAACTGGCATCGGGTCCACGGCGTCTGCGACGTGCTGAATGAGCGGTCTGCACTGCTGATGAGCCGTCTCGGCATGCGCAAAGAGGCAGAGCTAAGAGAGGTCAAATGGAGCAAGGGGCGCTGGATGACCTTCTGCCACTACGCGATCCTGCAGGATGAGTGGCGCAGGTCCCAGCGCCCCTGAAAGCCGAGGAGGTTCAGACCTTCTCTGCCGCCCTGAGGTCCTTGCGCAGGATCTTCCCGGAGCTCGACTTCGGAATCGCCTCGACGAACGCGACCCTGCGCACCTTCTTGAACGGGGCGACGTGCTCCGAAACGAAGCCCATGACTTCGTCTTCGGTCAGTTCCTTCCCCGCCTGAAGCACCACGAAGGCTTTCGGGATTTCTCCGCCTTCCTCGTCCGGGACTCCGATGACGGCAGCGTCGGCGATCGCCGGGTTGGTCAGCAGCAGCGCCTCAAGTTCGGCCGGTGCGATCTGGTAGCCCTTGTACTTGATGAGCTCCTTGAGCCGGTCGACGATCGAGATGACGCCTTCATGGTTGACTGTGGCGATGTCTCCGGTGTGCAGGAAGCCGTCCTCGTCGATCATCTCCTTCGTCGCCTTCTCGTTTCCGAGATAGCCAAGCATGACGTTAGGGCCCTTGCAGACCAGTTCGCCCGGCTCGCTCACTCCGCTGGCCGGGACCGGAATCTCTTCCCCAGTGGCCGGATCGAGGATCTTGCACTCCATGTTTGGAATCGTGAATCCGACAGAGCTCAGGTCGATGTCATCCCGATCTTCCGGAATTACCTGGCTGACCGGGCTAAGCTCTGTCATCCCATAGCCTTGCTTGACCTGGCATCCGATTCTCGCTGCGACCGCGCTCGCGAGGCTGCCGTCGAGCGGGGCTGCGCCGCTGAACACCATGCGAACAGTTGAGAGGTCGTACTGCTCGACAAGCGGGTGCTTGGCGAGGCCGACCGCTACCGGAGGAGCAATGAAGACGAAGGTGCATTTGTGGTCCTGCATGATTCTCAGGAACTCTACGAAGTCGAACTTCGGCATCGTAACCAGCGCAGCGCGTTCTTTGATCGCGAGGTTCAGCAGGACGGTCAACCCATAGATGTGGAAGAACGGCAAGAACGCGAGCACCCGATCGGAAGGCTTGAGTGAGAGCATTTGTCTGGACTGCTCAACGTTGGCAACCAGGTTCCGGTGGCTCAGCATGACCCCCTTCGGAATCCCGGTCGTGCCGGAGGAGTACGGCAGCACCGCGAGGTGGGTTGCCGGATCGAAGCTCACTTCCGGGGGAGTTGCCCCCTCGGAAAGCAGGTCTTTGAGCGAGGGGTGGCCCTCTGCGCCATCCATGACGATGAGGTGATCGTCCGGAATCCCGACCGCCTGACAGGCGGCCTTCACTCCGGCGAGCAGCGGCGAAATGGTGAAGAACCAGCTCGCCCTGGAGTCGCGAAGCTGCTTCTCGATTTCTTCCGCGGTATAGAGCGAATTGACTGTCGTGATCGTGGCACCGGCTCTGAGGATGCCGTGGAAGACGCTGCCGAATGCAGGGACGTTCGGGCAGAGCAAAGCCACAATACTGTCCAGACCGACACCTCTGGAGGCCAGCGCTCCCGCAACCCCGTTGATTTGTGCAATCAGGGAACGGTAGCTGGTCTCGGCACCGCTCATACCGTCAATGAACGCGATTCCGTCGAGTTCGCTGTCAGTCAGGCCGGTGAAGAGGTAGTCGTAGATGCTCTTGTTCGGGATTTCGACGTCGGGATAAGGGCTTTTGAACACTTTCTATCTCCTTCGATAGTGAGTGTTTCGTAGATTACCCCCGTAGTGCCCGGTCAGGCTAATGCGAGAGCAGCAATGGCGCTTGCAAAGAAAGTGAGCCCGTCAGTCCCGTTTCTCATCGCGGCCGGAGTGTCCGGGCCGAACCCCTCTTCGGTCGCGTGCTCCGGATGCGGCATGAGCCCCACAACATTCCCCGCCTCGTTCGTAATCCCGGCAATGTCGTTCATGGATCCGTTGGGATTGACCTCGAGATACCGGAACACGACGCGACCTTCACCTTCGAGTCGGTCGAGAGTTTCCTGGTCGGCGATGTAACCGCCCTCGCCATTCTTTAGCGGAATTATGATCTCCTGACCCTGACTGAACTTGTTGGTCCAGGCGGTGGAGGTGTTTTCGACCCGAAGTTTCTGGTCACGGCAAATGAAGGTTCCGCGATCGTTTCGCACCAGGCCACCCGGCAGCAGGTGCGCCTCGACGAGCATCTGGAAGCCATTGCAGATTCCGAGAATGGGCAGCCCGCGACCTGCTGCTTCCCTGACCTCGGCCATGATCGGAGAGAGCCCAGCGATTGCGCCGCAGCGCAGATAGTCGCCATAGCTGAAACCCCCCGGGAGAATCAGCGCATCAACTCCCTGCAGGTCGTGATCCCCGTGCCAGAGCGAGACCGGTTCAGCCCCTGCCCGCCTGACTGCCCTCAGGGCATCGCGGTCGTCGAGGGAACCAGGGAAGGTGATTACGCCGATCCGGGTCATTCGGGGGTTCCGTTTCGCTGGAGTCGCACGCTCACTACGTCCTCAATGACGGAGTTGGAGAGCAACTCGGCCGCAAGTTGCTTCGCGGACTCCAGTGCGGCATCCGCCGGCCCCCCGAAGGTCAATTCGAAGCGCTTTCCAATCCGCACTCCGCTGAATTCGAGCCGACCGGTTCTGGCCAGAGCCGAGGCCACCGCCTTGCCTGCGGGGTCCAGCAACTCGGCCTTTGGCATTACTTCGACCACGATTACCGGCAATTGCAACTCCTGTCGACCCTGAATCTGGGAATGTCCCCAGTCTAGTTTGCGGCAGTTTGGCGATAGGTTTCGGCAGGCGTAGATTCATACCCCTATGAACAGAACCTATCGGCCCTGGCCTGCGCTCTGGGCGCTGGTTCTGGGCTTCTTCATGATCCTCATCGACACGACAATTGTCTCGGTCGCAAACCCGCGAATCATGGAGGGGCTCAAGACCGATATCAACTCGGTGATCTGGGTAACGAGCGCCTATCTTCTCGCCTACGCGGTTCCGCTGCTCATCACCGGTCGGCTCGGCGACCGATTCGGCCCGAAGAACCTTTACCTGATCGGGCTGGTAGTTTTCACTCTCGCTTCCGGATGGTGTGGAATCTCCGGAGACATTAGTCAGTTGATCACCGCCCGGGTGTTCCAGGGGCTGGGAGCGTCGATGATGACGCCGCAGACGATGGCAATCATCACCCGAATCTTTCCGCCCCAAGAGCGCGGTCCGGCCATGGGGCTTTGGGGAGCCACTTCCGGGGTGGCAATGCTCGTCGGACCGGTGCTCGGCGGCGTACTAGTCGACTGGCTCGGCTGGGAATGGATTTTCTTCGTAAATCTGCCAGTCGGGGTAGTCGCCTTCGTCATGGCGCTTCGACTGGTTCCGCAATTGCAGACGCACCCGCACCGCTTCGACGTAGTCGGTGTCGTTTTGAGCGCCATCGGAATGTTCCTTCTCGTCTTCGGACTGCAGGAAGGTGAGACCTACGACTGGGGAACCATCACCGGACCGATCTCAGTCTGGAGCCTGATCATTGCCGGAGTCGTTGTGCTCGGTATTTTCGTTGTCTGGCAGGCGCTCAACAAGAAGGGTGAGCCACTCCTGCCGCTGGCTCTATTCCGCGACCGCAACTTTGCATTGTCCAATGCTGCGATCAGCGCAGTAGGGTTCACCGTTACGAGCATGTCGCTGCCGCTTGTGTTTTATTTTCAGCTCGTCCTCGGCTTCACTCCGACCGAATCGGCTTTGATGCTTGTTCCAATGGCGGTGATTACCGCAGGACTCGCCCAGCCGGTGGGCCGCCTGGTTGACACGATCAACCCGAGATACATCGCGGTGACCGGCAGCGTGCTGCTCGCGGCCTCTCTCGTTTGGTACTCGCTGCTTATGGAGCCCAAAATGGCGTTTGGCTGGCTGCTCCTGCCCAGCGCACTAATGGGTGTGGCCAATGCCTGCATCTGGTCGCCGATCTCAACGACTGCAACCCGCAACCTTCCGCAGAGCCAGGCGGGAGCAGGCTCAGGGGTTTACAACACGACGAGGCAAGTAGGGTCGGTGCTCGGCAGCGCGGCAGTCGCGGCGCTAATTCAAGTACGCCTTACCGCTGAAATGCCTGCCGGTGCCCCGACTGATCAGAAATTTGGAGGGACTCTTCCGGAATTTCTGCACGCCGGCTTCAGCAATGCCATGGCCCAGTCGCTGCTGTTGCCGGCCGGAATAGCTCTGGTTTGCGCGCTAATAGTCCTGTTCTTCGCGAAACCGAAGCAGACGGTGGCCTGGACCAGCCAAAATGGCCCGGCTAAGTCCGACTTTGCACCCGGCGAGGAGCCGGCAGAGATTCCGGTGAGCTAAGAACCGAACTCTTTCAGCTCTTGCGTGCTGTCAGGTGGATTCCGGCGATCATGCAGCGCACGGACCCTCCGGAAAGTTCGATGGTTGGAACCGGGACCGCGACGATCTTTGCGCTGCGCTCGATCACCTCGATTTGATCGGGCCGCAGGCTCTCCCTGGCTCTCGTCGACATTGCCAGGATCCGGCCGTTGGAGCCGGTGAGTTCGAGGGCGTTTCCGGCGAAGTTGGCGATTTGCTCGAAGCTCAGATCGATAACCGTCTTGCCGCCTGCGGTCAGCCGCTCGATGATCTCCTGGCGTCTTGCCTCGGGAAGAATCATCGAAGTGCCGGCGAGAGCAAACTCGGTCGCAATGCACATGAGCACATTGGTGTGGTAAATCGGGGTTCCGCCCGGATCCGCCGCGTCGAAGACCATCGGCTCGTAGCCGAAATTGGTGCAGAACCGCTCCAGCGCGATCGGATCTGCGCGGTTAGATCGCACGACGTAGGCGACTCGCTCATCATTGTCGAGCACCATGGCTCCGGTGCCTTCGAGGTAGATTCCGTCTACCTCGAGCCCCGAGTAGTCGATTATGTCCTGAACCCGGTACTCCTTCTTGAGGGTCTCCAGGACATCCCAGCGACGTTCGAGCCTGCGATTCGGAGCGAACATGGGGTAGACGGCGACGTGGCCGCCGATGTGGGTGGACATCCAGTTGTTCGGAAAGACGCTGTCCGGCCGATCGCTTTGCTCGTCCTCGAAAACGTGGACGCGAACTCCTTCGGCTTCGAGCGCTTCGGCCAGGGCAGTGGTTTCCGCGAAGGCGGCCTTTGCCGTCTCCTCCGCGCTGAGGGTGCTTTGCTTCTGGAAGCTGTTATCGGCGGCCGTGACCGGGTTCACTCCGAAGTGGTGCGGTCTGACGAGGATTACCGCAGAGGGAGCCTGGGCGTTCAACTCAGCCGACCGGTGAGAATGCGCCGACGAAGCCGAACAGGTCCTTCGGGTCGTCAGGGTTGGCTACAAGGTCGATCTGCTCGCAGAACTCCGAACCTTCAACCGAATCGCGAAGATAGCGAAGGCCGGTGAAGTCTTCAATCGCGAAGCCGACAGAGTCGAAGATCGTGACTTCTTCAGCCGACTGTCGGCCGAGGCTCGCGCCGGTGAGAACTTGCCAGAATTCGGTCACCGGAAAGTCGGGCGCCTTGTTCTGGATTTCGCCTTCGATCCTGGTCTGCGGGGTGAACTCAACGAAGACCCTTCCCCGGTCGAGGATGTCCGGGTCAAGTTCAGTCTTGCCAGGGCAGTCTCCGCCGATAGCGTTGATGTGCATTCCCGGCTTTACCCACTCGTTGAGCAGCACGGTCGCGTTCGTCTTGTCCGCAGTGCAGGTGGTGACGATGTCTGCTCCGCCTACTGCGTCTTCGCCGGAAGTTGCGACGTGGATCTCGAAGCCGAGAGGACTCAGGTTGCGAACGAATTTCGCTACCGCGTTCGGGTCGGTATCCCAGACCCGCAGCTTGTTCACTCCGGTCGCAGAGCGAATGGCCAGGGACTGGAACTCTGCCTGGCTGCCGGCCCCGATGAGCGCCATGGTCTGGCTGTCTGGACGGGCGAGGGTCTTCGCAACCATCGCGGAAGTCGCCGCGGTGCGTAGAGCGGTGAGTACCGTCATTTCGGCGAGGAACACCGGGTAGCCGTTTTGAACGTCTGCGAGCACTCCGAACGCCGTCACCGTCTGGAAGCCCCGCGCCGGGTTTGAAGGGTGGCCGTTCACATACTTGAACGAGAAGGTCTCGGTATCGCTGGTCGGCATGAGTTCGATGACTCCGAACGGAGTGTGGCTCGCAACTCTGGGGGACTTTTCAAAGATCGGCCAGCGCTTGAAGTCTGATTCGAGGTAGTCAACCATTCCGCTCATGATCGCCACCGGACCGTGGTGTCCGATCCAGCGAACCATGTTGTGCACGTCGACAAAAGTCGTCATTTGGGTGCCTTTCTAGTGCTCAAATTCAAATTAGAGCTAGTCGATATGCAAACTCAATGTATGAACTGTCAACGATCTGCTCAAGTTGCGCACGAAATGAAAGAGCTAAATTAGCAATATGGCTAATTCCGGTCTCGATGAAGTCGATCGATCGCTGCTGTCAGCTCTGCGCGAAGACGGTCGAATGTCGGTCGCTGAACTCTCCAGGCGCCTCGGAGTCGCGAGGGCAACGGTCAATTCCCGAATCGACCGGCTAGTGGCGGCCGGAACCATCATCGGGTTCACGGTAAGGGTTCGGGATGAAGTCGACCCTCTCGACGTGCGGGCCATCACCTTCATTGAAGTTGAAGGCAGAACGACCGACAACGTCATCCGGGAACTCAGGGGGATCCCCGAGATTCGCGCCCTGCACTCGACCAACGGCGCCTGGGATCTGGTCGCGGAACTCGGCGCCGAGTCCCTCGCCCACTTCGATCGGGTGCTCGGGCAGATTCGCGCAATCTCCGGAGTGATCAACAGCGAAACGAGCCTGCTGCTGAGCTCGGTTCTGAGGTGATCAGCGTCCGGCGGAGCCGACCCTGACCTTGACGAGATTCGACCAGGGATCGTTGAATTCGAGTTCGTTGTGCCCACTCCTGAACTCCACCCCTGCGTGCCTGAGCCTCTCGCCGAGGGCACCAAGGTCGTCGGCTCCCGGCACATCGATCGAAACCTGACCGAGGCCTAGAGCAGGAGTCCGGGCGAGGGCACCGGCGCTTTGCCAGGTGTTCATCCCGAGATGATGGTGGTAGCCGCCGGCACTCACAAAGAGCGCCTGAGAACCGAATCGGAACGTCGTTTCGAAACCGAGAGTGTCCACATAGAAATCGCTCGCAGTCTGGATGTCGCCCACCTTCAGGTGGACGTGTCCGACTCCCGCTTCCCCGTCGCTGGCCGCGAGCGCCCCCTCCTCGCTGAGGTTCTCCTCCAGAAAGCGGTTCGGATCCAGATAGGCGGTTCCCATTCGAACCGCGCCTTCCGTCCACTGCCAAAGCTTGCGGTCGGTATCCCAATACAGCTCGACTCCGTTTCCTTCCGGGTCGTCGAAGTAGAAGGCGTTGCTCACGAAATGGTCTGCGCTGCCAGTGAAGCTGTTCGGGTACTTTCTGGCTACCGAATAGACGGCGGAAGCCAGATCGGACTTCTCGTCGAAGACGATGGCCGTGTGGTAGAGACCGGCAGCGCTTTCCGGCGCATGGCTGAGTTCGCGAGACAGCTTGAGCAGGATTGAGGGTCTGCCGGGCCGGCCGAGAGTGGCGGTATCGCCTGATTGCTCAAGCAAGGTCAGCCCCACTCCGTCGCGGTAGAAGGCGATCATCCTGTCGAGATCGGCAACCAGCAGCGTGACCGCGCCCATTCCGGTTTCGGCGGCTAGCAAATCCTGTGCGTTTCGGGCCATTGATCCTCCGGAATAGCCAACGAGAACCGGCTGCCCTTTATTCCGGCAGGAGCGCCGACTCGACGGCCTGGCGTGGGCTCAGTCGCTGGCAGCGCCCAGGTTGAGCCCCAGCCCGGTAAGCCGCGAATACAGTTCGCGGTACCTGCTCGTGGTGAGTTCGACGATCTCCTGCGGCAACTCAGGAGGCTTCCCCTCTCCCGACCAGTTGGCCTTTAGCCAGTTGCGAATGAGCTGCTTGTCGAAGCTGTCACTGCGATTCCCCGACTCCCACTGCTGTCGATCCCAATAGCGGCTGCTGTCGCTGGTAAGCACCTCGTCTGCGAGCCGGATGACACCATCTGCAGACCTTCCAAACTCGAACTTGGTGTCGGCGAGAATGAGCCCGCGGCCCTCGGCGATACCGGCGGCCGTCGAATAGATCTGCAGGCTGAGCTCCCTCAATTTTTCAGCCTCATCAGAACCGACGAGTTCGACCGTTCTGGCGAAACTGATGTTCTCATCGTGCTCTCCGAGCGGAGCCTTGAATGCCGGGGTGTAGATCGGCTGCGGCAGTCGATCGCCGAACGCAAGCCCCGCGGGCAGGTCGAATTCGCTAACGCGACCGGACTGTTCATATTCCGCCCAGGCGCTGCCAGCGAGATAGCCGCGGACTACGCACTCGATCGGAAACATTTCGAGTTCGCGAACCAGCATCGAGCGACCCGCGAGGTGCGCGGGAAATGCCCCGGGGTCCGGATTCTCAACCAGATGGTTCGGGATGCTCTTCAGTTCGCCAAACCACCAGAGGCTAAGCGAGTTGAGCACCGCGCCTTTGCCCGGGATGTCCGGCTCGAGAATAAAGTCAAACGCGCTAACCCGGTCGGTGGCAACCACGAGCAACTGGCCCGGCCGCGACTTAGACCGATACAGCTCCCGCACCTTTCCGGAATAGACCGGTTTCCAGTCTTCGAACTCGCTCACTTCGGCTTCGCCTCCGCTCAACTTCGGCCCCTGGCTATATCGGTGCGGTAGTGGGAGCCTTCGAGTTCGATCTTGCCGATCGCATCGTAGGCTCTGCCTCTGGCGTCTTCGATGGTCGGACCGGTTCCCACCACGCTCAGAACCCGGCCGCCGGTGGCCAGGATTTCGCCGCCAGAAAGCCTTGTCGCAGCGTGCAGAACTTTCGCGCCGGCAGCCGCTGCGGCATCCAGCCCTCGAATCGGGCGCCCGGTCTTCGGTGAGGCCGGGTAGCCTTCGCTTGCCAGTACCACGCATACGGCGGCCTCCGGACTGAACTCTGGGGCTGCAATGCTCGCGAGCGTTCCGGTCGCGCTCGCAAACAGCAATTCGCTCAGCGGTGAAGTAAGCCTGGGCAAAATTACCTGAGTTTCTGGGTCGCCGAATCTCACATTGAACTCGATAACTTTGGTTCCGCCGGAGGTGAGGACGAGCCCGCAGTAGAGCAGTCCGCAAAATGGCGTACCGCGAGCGGCGAGTTCGCGAATCACCGGGAGCGCGATTCGATCCATCACTTCGTCCTCGAAGCCGGCCGGGAGCCAGTTGAGCGGAGAATACGAGCCCATTCCGCCGGTGTTCGGGCCGGTGTCGCCGTCGCCAACGCGCTTGAAGTCCTGGGCGGGCACCAGCGGATACGCTTCGGTGCCGTCGGTAACCACGAAGAGCGAAACTTCCGGACCAGCGAGGAATTCTTCGACTAGGACCGACCCAGATCCCAGATACTCTCGAGCGTGGTCGAGCGCGGCCTGTCGATCCTCGGTGACGATTACGCCCTTACCGGCTGCCAGCCCGTCGGCCTTTACGACGAACGGGGAGCCGATCGCGTTCAGGGCGGCCTCAACTTCTTCAATGGTCGAGGTTTCTACGGATGCCCCGGTGGGCACCCCGGCTGCAATCATTACTTCCTTCGCGAAGTTCTTGCTGGATTCGAGTCTCGCCGCGGCCCGACTCGGACCGAAGACGGGGGTCCCCTGAGCTCGAAGAGCATCGGTGACTCCGGCGGCCAGTGGTGCTTCCGGCCCGACGACGACGAGGTCGATCCCGCGGGCTGAGGCGAATTCGCAAACAGCCGCCGCATCCAGCGGATCAAGCTCAACCGAATGGTCCGCCATGCCGGCATTGCCGGGCCCGACGAAAACCTCGAGTGAAGGCTGCTCGAAAAGCAGACGGTCGAGGAGGGCGTGTTCCCTCGCTCCGGAGCCGAGAATGAGGATTCGCACACCCAAAGGTTATCGGCGGTGAGGTTATCGGCGGTGCAATAACTTGGAACACATGGGCAGACGGCGAATAGACCCCACAGAGGGAAGGTCGGCGGTCGCATCTGTACTCGCCGGCTCGGACTCTGCCGATGCGAGAGCCCTCGCGGTGCGCTGGCTGCTCCAATTGCTCGAGGATTCCCACCCCGGCCACAGCATTGAATTGCGGGTGCCGCCGCTGGGAGCAGTCCAGTTTGGCGAAGGGCCCAGGCACACGAGGGGCACTCCGCCGAACGTGATCGAAATCGACCCCGATTCCTGGCTCGCGCTGGCTACCGGTTCACTGAGCTGGAGAGCCTCGCTGGAGTCGGGAGCGGCATCCGCTTCAGGGGCTCGGGCCAGTCTCGACGACCTGGTGCCGCTGGCGTGGGAGAGAATTGAGCCATGACCAATATTCCGCGCGATGCCGATGAGGAGAACCGGGAGACGGTTCGCATCCGGCGAGCTCCTCGTTTTTCGGTGTTCATGCTTTGCGGTGCGGCGCTCGGGCTCATTGCCTCTTTCGTGCTTGTCGGTCTGAATCCGATTGATCCCAATGTCGGATACGGAGCCACCTTCGGCTATTTCGCTCTCTTCGTCATTCCGCTCGGGCTGGTTCTCGGTGCCCTGGTTGCGATCATTATCGATCGGGTCTCGACTAAACGCGCCGTCAGGGTAGTCGCCGGTAAGCTGGAGGTGCACGTGGATGACGCGCAAAATCCCAGTAACAACGAGTGAGGGACGCTATTGGCCGGAGGCGATGGTCGGCTTAGTCATGAATTGCTCCCCGGCGAAAAAGGTCCACAGGATGCCTGCGGGGTCTTCGGAGTCTGGGCTCCGGGCGAAGAGGTAGCCAAGCTCGCCTACTTCGGCATCTACGCTCTGCAGCATCGCGGCCAGGAATCCGCGGGAATCGCGACCAGCGACGGTTCGAAGATTCTGGTCTACAAGGACATGGGTCTGGTTTCCCAGGTGTTCAACGAATCGGCCCTCAATACCCTTGTCGGCCACCTGGCCATTGGCCACACGAGGTATTCGACCACCGGATCTTCAAGCTGGCAAAACGCCCAGCCGACTCTCGGCCGCACCGCGGCTGGAACGGTGGCGCTTGGCCACAACGGCAACCTCACCAATACGGCCGAACTGCTTGGACTCGTTCGGGAGCTGCACCCCGAGTCTGACGGCGAGCTAGCCCGCGGAAACACCACCGACACTGCCGTAATCACCGCACTGCTTTCCGGGGACCTCGACCACACCCTGGAGGCCACCGCGCTGGACGTGCTGCCGAAGCTTCGCGGTGCCTTCTGCCTCGTGTTCATGGACGAGTCGACCCTCTACGCCGCGAGGGATCCGCAGGGGGTTCGGCCGCTGGTTCTGGGCCGACTGGAGCGAGGATGGGTGGTCGCCAGCGAGACGGCCGCGCTCGATATCGTCGGGGCATCCTTCGTTCGCGAAGTCGAGCCCGGCGAACTCATCGCTATCGACGAGAACGGACTGCGATCCAGGCAATTCGCCGCCCCAAAGCGGGCAGGCTGCGTTTTCGAATACGTCTACCTCGCTCGACCGGACACGACGATAGCCGGCCGCGGAGTTTACGAGTCACGGGTTGAAATGGGCAGAACGCTCGCCAAAGAGTACCCGGTGGAGGCCGACCTCGTGATTCCGACCCCCGACTCTGGCACACCGGCTGCGATCGGCTATGCGGAAGCCTCTGGAATCCCCTACGGACAGGGGCTCGTCAAGAACGCCTATGTCGGCAGGACCTTCATTCAGCCTTCGCAAACCATTCGTCAGCGCGGAATCAAACTCAAGCTCAATCCGCTGCGCGAAGTGATTCGCGGCAAGAGGCTAGTAGTGGTCGACGATTCGATCGTTCGAGGCAACACCCAGCGGGCTCTCGTCGCCATGCTGCGTGAGGCCGGGGCGGCGGAAGTTCACGTTCGGATTTCGAGCCCGCCGATCACCTGGCCGTGCTTCTACGGAATCGACTTCGCCTCGAGAGCGGAACTGCTGGCTACCGGACTGGAAGTCGACGAGGTTCGGCAGGCCATCGGGGCGGACAGCCTCGGCTACCTCTCTCTCGACGGGATGATCGCCGCCACGAGACAGCCCCGATCCAGCCTTTGCACGGCCTGCTTCACCGGCAAGTATCCGATTCCGATCCCCGAAGAGCGCCTGATCGGCAAGAACCTGCTTGAGCGGGAGTTCGCAGCCGAAGAGTTCGCCGGAACGGTATTCGGCGATCCGGGGCGGCAGGAGTGAGTTCGGACCCGAAGGCGGGGACCGGGATAGACCCCTACGCTGCCGCCGGCGTAGACACGAAAGCCGGGGACCTGGCGGTTGAACTGATGAAGGACTCGATTCGGCGCACCCACGGTCCGCAAGTACTTGGCGGAGTCGGCGGGTTCGCCGGCCTGTTCGATGCGAGCTCGCTTAAGAACTACTCGCGCCCGCTGCTTGCAAGCTCCACCGACGGAGTCGGAACCAAAGTTGCGATAGCGAGCGCACTTGACCGGCACGACACGATCGGTCAGGATCTTGTCGGAATGGTCGTCGATGACATTGTCGTCGTCGGGGCGAAGCCGCTGTTCATGACCGATTACATCGCCTGCGACCGGGTCGTACCGGAGCGAATTGCGGCAATCGTCTCAGGAATTGCCAGAGCCTGCGAAGCGACCGGTACTGCTCTCGTCGGCGGCGAAACAGCAGAGCATCCGGGGCTGCTCGGTGTCGACGAGTACGACCTGGCGGGGGCGGTCGTCGGAGCCGTCGAAGCTGACTCGCTGCTCGGACCCGAGCGGGTTGAAGACGGGGATGTCCTGGTTGCGCTCGCCTCGTCGGGACTGCACAGCAACGGCTACTCCCTCGTGCGCAGGATCCTTGCCGATCGCAAACTGGACTACGACGCGCAGGTGCCGGAGTTTGACTCGCTCGCGGACGTGTTGCTTGAGCCCACGCGGCTTTATACGGCAGCCATTCTCGAAGCTCTTGATTCGCACCCCCGAGCAATCCACGCGCTCAGCCACATCACCGGCGGCGGGATAGCCGCAAACCTCGCCCGCGTGCTGCCGGAAGGAGCCTGGGCAGAAATCGATCGATCGAGCTGGACCGTGCCTGACGTCTTCCAGGTTCTTGCGGGCTGGGGCGGGCTGAGCCTCGAACAGGCGGAAGGAACCTGGAACCTCGGAATCGGCATGATTGCCTCGGTCGACCCGGACGCCGCGGCCCCGCTCGTCGCGCAGTGGAGTGCGGCTGGCATCCCGGCCTGGATTGCCGGAATAGTCTCAACGGCCGAGCGGAATCTCAGCGGATTTGAGCATGGAGCAAAAGGAGTAACCGGCGGTGCGGTCCGCCTGATCGGCCGGCATCGCTAACCCCAAGAGACGTGAAGGGTTAGTACTTGAGCTCCTGAACACTTGTGAAGCGCACCTATTGACCCCTCACGGGGTTAATTACTTGGATTCGTGCTCTGAGTCTTCGCCCGCGTGGCTGTACTCCGGCCAGCGGTCGAGATCTTCCTGGCGTCCGCCGCCGGAAAGCTCGCGCTCGAGCGCGTCGTAGTTAGTGTCGGGGCTGTAGTACTTCAGCTCCCTGGCAACCTTGGTGTGCTTGGCTTTCTGCCGACCACGTCCCATGGGCTACCCCCTCTAATCCAAATCTGAACACGCCAATTCTCAGGGTATCTGGAGGCGCACAGAATCATCCTGTTTGGATTCCAAACCTAAGTTGCAACTTTAGCATGGTAGGCCCCGAAGGGACTTGGCAGTTGGGCAGGTAACGTAATCGTGTGGATACTATGCCGGCCCAGACCAAGGTGGTCGTCGTCGGCGCGGGGCAGGCCGGTCTGTCTGTTTCCTACTACCTGCAGCGGTTCGGACTTGAAGCCGGAACCGACTTCGTAGTGCTGGATCGAGGTCCGGGGCCGGGTGGAGCCTGGCAGTTCCGCTGGGAGGCTCTGAAAGTCGGGGTCTCACACCACATCAACGACCTACCGGGGCTCGATGAGCTGGGTCTGAGCTTTGAGACAGCCGACCGTACCACCCCTGCGAAATTCGTCGTGGCCGACTACTACCGGCAGTACGAAGAGCACTACGGATTCCACATTTTTCGCCCGGTGGATGTCGACTCGGTAGAGAACCGCGGCCTCGGAATGGTCGTCGGCTTTCGGGACGAGACCGGAGCGAGGGTTGAAGTCGAAACCGAGATTCTGATCAATGCAACCGGAACCTGGGGAGCACCGTTCATCCCGTGGTATCCGGGGATGGACGGCTTCGAGGGCACCCACCTCCACACCTCGGACTATGTTTCCGCCGAGGCACTCAGGGGGCAGAGCGTTGTCGTAGTAGGCGGCGGTACTTCCGCCATAGGATTCATGCTCGAACTGGAGGGAATCGCTGGCGAGCTCACCTGGGTAACCCGCAGGGAACCGGACTTTCTCGATGCGACCGAACTCGATCTTGAAGCGCGGGCGGCCGCGGTTGCCCTGCAGGACGAGGCCGCAAGGGAAGGCAGGGCGCTGCCGAGCATCGTAAGTGGAACCGGAATTCCGAGAACTCGGCGGATCCAGGCCGCCATTGACCGCGGACTGCTGGTTGCAAAACCGATGTTCGCCTCAATCGAGAAGGACGGGGTCCGGTTCGAAGACGGGAGCTTTCAAAGGGCGGACACCATCATTTGGGCCACCGGCTTCAGACCCGAGCTTCGCCATCTCGCGCCGCTGAAGTTGCGGGAGAAGGCGGGAGGGGTCACTGTAGGCGAAGGAGCTTCCTGGAAGGACGCGAGAATCTTCTTTGCCGGCTACGGTCCCCAGGCAAGCACGATCGGCGCGAATCGGGCCGGTCGTCGAATCGCACGCCAGGTCGTGACGCAGTTAAGCGAAGCTTAAGCGCTCGGCCGTTCCGCGCTCGGCCCTCCAGCTCTGTCGTTCAGCTCCCCAGAAAAGCGGAGAGTCCTTCCACGAGGCGATTAATGTCGGCCGAGTTCGTGTACGGAGCGAGGCCGACTCTCAGCCCGCCTTCGCTGCCGAGGCCCAGCCGCCTGCTCGCCTCGAGGGCGTAAAAGTTTGATGAGGGGGCATCCACTCCTCGCGCGGCCAGGAATTTGTAGGCGTCCATCGTGTCTCGGCCCTCGAAAGTGAGCAGGAGAGTCGGCGTGCGCAGCTGCGCTCTGGAGTGGACTGTCACTCCCTTCAGCCCGGCGAGTTTCGATTGGAGGTCGGCCAGCAGTTCGTTCTCGTGCTCCTCAAGTGCCTCGATTGACCGGACGAGCCTTGATCGCAGGTCCTTGCCCGCGGCGGGGTTCAGGTCAGCCAGATACTCGACCGCAGCCGCGACTCCCGCGAGCAACTCGTAGGGGAGGGTGCCGAACTCGAACCTCTCCGGTATGACATTGGTCGATGGCAGGAGCTTGTCCGGCCAAAGCGACTCGAGAAGTCCGGGATCTGCGTGCAGGGCTCCGAGGTGCGGGCCGAGAAACTTATACGGCGAGCAACTGTAGAAGTCGGCGCCGAGCGCTTCGACATCGGGCAGGCAGTGAGCGGTGTAGTGGACTCCGTCTACATAAGTGAGCGCGCCAACGGAGCGGGCAGCCTTGCTGATTTCCGCCACCGGGGGTCGGGTTCCGATCAGGTTCGAAGCCGCAGTGACTGCGACCAGTCTGGTCTTCTCGGTCAGTACCGATTCGATCGGATCCAGTTCACCGGTTTCCGGGTCGAAGTTCAGCCAGTAAACGGTGGCGCCGGTTCGCTCGGCGGCCTGGGCCCAGGGGCGGATGTTCGAATCGTGATCCAGTCTGGTCACGACCACTTCGTCCCCGGCTTTCCAGTCACGCGAGATCCACCGCGAGAAGTCGTAGCAGAGCTGGGTCGCACTGCGCCCGAACACGACTCCCTCAGGTTTTCCCCCAACGAGGGCGGCTATCGCCTGCCTCGCGGCATGAACATAACCTTCCGCATTCGATTCGCCTACGGTGACCGTTCCGCGATTTGAGAGAGGCTCGCGGAGGGCTTTCGCAACGGCTTCCGCAACCTGGATCGGGGTTTGAGTTCCGCCCGGACCATCGAAGTGTGCTGAACCGTTCTTGAGTGCCGGAAAGTCTGCCCGAATTCGCTCGACGTCATAGCTCATTCAACGAATCTACCTTCACCTTGCGAAAGGCTCGAACTCCGACGAGATTCCGATTCGTGGCGTGGATCCATTGCAGTTTTCGGAGTCTCAGGAGGCAGCGACTTCCTGACCACTGGCGGTCGAATTGGTTCCCCTCTTCGGGATTCCCCGGGGAAAGGTCTGCGAGGTCTTGCGTAGAGGTACTGCGACGAGTCGAGCAGCCATGGGACCAAACTGACCGTGACACCGTGGCAAAGCATGAGCTTGTGGCGAATTCTTCGGGACTTGTGGTTGTGAAGTAGTCGTTCCCACCAGTGGCCCACAACGAACTGTGGCAGGTAGATGGTGATTACCTCCGCGCCATGCTTTTTTCGTCTCGACTTGATGTAGCGAATCAGCGGAAAGCTGATGTCTCGATATGGAGAAGTGAGTACTCGAAGAGGCACGTTGATCTTCAGCTCTTTCCAAAGTTTTCGGAGCCTCTTGGTTTGTTCGTCATCGATTGAACAGTGGACAGCTTCGAGGCTCAGGTGTCTGGCGGCGATTGCGTAATCAAGTGCTTTGAGGGTTGGCTTCTGCAACTCACCCACCAGAACTATCGCATGGTCACCACTTGACCCGAAAACCGTTATGCCGTCCAGAGCAAGGTCACTCTCCACTTTTCGGTAATAGCGGTTTGTTCCTAGCATCAGGACAAAAAGTATTGGCATGAGGAGGAACACCAAATAGGCGCCATGGGTGAATTTGGTAACAGTTACAACTATCAGAACAGTTCCGGTAAGCAGGGCTCCGAAGGAATTGATCGAAAGGCTGCGGAAAATCTGCCCACGATTCTTGGCGCCCGCCCGCAGGGATTGCACCCAGTGTCTAACCATCCCGGTTTGGCCGAGGGTAAAGGACACGAATACGCCGATGATATAGAGCTGAATTAGCGAGGTTACATTGGCCTGATAGGCGACGAGCAAGACTGACGCAGCCAGGCCCAGAGCTAATACTCCATTTGAATAAACGAGTCGATCTCCGCGTGTCGAAAGTGACTTCGGCGCATAGGAGTTCTTGGCCAGGACAGAGCCAAGGAGCGGAAACCCATTAAAAGCGGTATTTGCGGCGAGAAGCAGAACAGATGCTGCCGTGGCCTGAAGGACAAAGAACAGAACTTGTTGGTCACCGCCAAACACTGCAGCCCCGACCTGCGCGATTACACTCCGTTGAGGCTCGGTCTTGCATGCTGTCCAGCCGATCAAATCACAAGGTGACTCAACGTAGTGAACTCTGGTAACCAGGGCCAGAAGCACAACCCCGGCGAATAGCACGATTGCGATCGACCCCATCATTACCAAAGTCGTCTTTGCGTTGCGTATCTTCGGCACGCGGAATGCGGGGACGCCGTTTGCGACTGCTTCAACTCCGGTCAAGGCGCTGCACCCGCTTGCGAAGGAGCGCAGTAGCAGCAACACAATTGCGGCTTGAGTAAACTGCTCGGCGCGAATTGGATACTGTGCAGATTCAGCACTGGGGATATCTCCGACAGCAATTCGGACCAGTCCCACAACAATCATCAGAAGAACGCTCGCGATAAAGAGGTAGGTAGGCAGAGCGAATGCCTTTCCGGACTCCCTGACCCCACGCAAATTCACAGCAATGAGCAAGGCGACGAACGCAATTGCGAGTTCGACTCGCCAAGGGTTCAACATCGGCAGAGCGGAGATAATGTTGTCGACACCACTCGCTACCGAAACCGCGACCGTGAGGATGTAGTCGATCAATAGAGCGCTCGCGACAACGAGACCGGCCTTCTCTCCGAGGTTCTTGTGCGCTACTTCAAAGTCACCGCCGCCAGATGGGTATGCATTGATTAGTTGCCTGTAAGAGGCAACCACAGTAATCAAGACGACCACTACGCAAACGGCTATCCACGGGGCGAAGCTAATGAAGCTAAGTCCGCCGAGGCTCAGGATCATTAACAATTCCTGGGGGCCGTAGGCCACTGAGGAGAGTGCGTCGCTTGCAAAGATCGGAAGGGCTAGACGCTTTGAAAGCAGCTGGCTTTCGAGCTTTTCAGAGGGTAGAGGTTCCCCAATTAGCCAGCGTTTTGGAGAGCGGACTTCAGAAGTCACAAGGTGTAACAATACACCTGTTGGCGAAATCTGTTATCGCCTCTCAGGTAACCGTGACCCTGCCCTGATTCCGGCTGGAGTTGTTGGTTTCGGGAACCTCAGCCGCCGAGTTTCGAGCGAAGTTCACTCAGGCCAGACTTGAGTTCTGCGACCTTCTCAGCGGTCAGCTTGTTTGAGGAAGCGAGACTTCTGAACTGAACCCGAACCTGGGATCGGAACTCGTTCAGGGCGATCTCGGCTTCGCGAAGCTCGATGAGCCCTCCCTGTCTGGAGTCGACCCTGATCTGGCGCTCGGCTTCTCTTGCTTCAGCTCGCGCTTCGCGGGCGGCCGCGGCGAGGTCTGCACGCAGGCTCTTCATCGCGTGGTCGACAGTCTGGCGGACATCGTCCGCGAGCTTTCGGATCGAGTCGGTGACGTCATCCTCAATGTCTTCGATCTCATGCCTGCGAGATTGCAGTTCGCTCTCACCCGCCTTTGTGATGCGGTAGATCGTCTTTCGACCCTCGGCTTCCTTTTCGACCAGTCCTTCTTCCTCGAGTTTTGCAAGCCTCGGATAGATGGTTCCGGCGCTGGGCGTATAGGTGCCGCCGAAGCGATTTTCCAGGGCGAGAATCAGCTCGTATCCGTGTTTGGGTCCCTCGGCGAGCAGGTTCAGCAGGTACAGGCGAAGGTGACCGTGAGCGAAGATTGCCGGGCTCATTTTTCGCTCGGCTTGAGGTGCATGACGCTCACGTTTCCGGAAACCGTATTGGCGGTGAATTCGACCCACCTGCGGTCAAGTTCGCCGTACTTTCCGGAGTAGCTGCCGCGAACCCCGACTATCTCGGAATCGTCAAGCTGCAGCCGGCCGCTGAGCATCGAGACCTTGTACTGGGCGGGCACTTCCGGCTCGAACCTTGCGGTAATGCTCCCAGAGACCGACTTGATGTTGACCTTGTCTGGGATTCCCTTGAGGTCCACAAATACATCGCCGGAGACTCCGCGGGAGACCAGTTCCATGATCTCGCCGCTCGCGGTCAGGTCGCCGCTCACCGATTTCGCAGCGACATTGCCGTAGTGGTTTCGGATGGTGATTTCGCCGCTCACGGTGCCCAGATCGAGATCTCCGTAGAGTCCGTCGATCACAATGTCTCCACTAACCGTGTTGACCCTCGCGTCCTCGGTAATCCCGCTGACCAGGCCGTCTGCGGAAACCACGTTTAGGCTCAGGGCGACATCCTTCGGAACGAGGATGCTCACGTCGGCACTTGCGCTTCCCTTGAAGGTGCTGAAGACATCCAGGAAGTCGTCCCACCTGATTTGCGGGTGATCAATTTCCAGGCTGTCTCCGTCGAGGGTGATCTTGAGGGCTTTGCCTCTCACCGATCGAATCTCTACTCTCGTGGTCGGCTCGTCATGGCCGATCACGTCTACTTTGCCCCGGATGAGTGCGATCTTGAGCTTTCGCACCCCTTCGACTTCGATCGTCCTCTCTTTGTCGACGAGCCATTTTTCGGCTTCCATTTTGTCTCCCTCGGATTCAAAACTCACGCTATATCGCGACTTCAGAAAACACGATATATCGTGATGTGAGTTTGCGCAAGTATCCGTGCGAACTAGATTCGGGGAATGGGCAGTGATTCGAACCTGACGGAGCGCGCACGCGAAATCAAAAAGGGTCCTGCGGGGGGATCATCGAAGTTCCCGACCGATCCGGTAGAGCTCGCGGTCGAATTGCTGCGGATCAATTCGATCAATCCCGACCTGGTTCCCGGGGCTCCCGGAGAAGTTGAGATCTCCGGCTATTGCCGCGCCTGGCTTGAATGTCAGGGCTTTGAAGTGAGCACGGTCGGGTCCGCGTCCAGGCCAACGGTGGTCGGTCTTCGCCGGGGATCAGGCGGCGGCAGGTCGATAATGCTCAACGGGCATTACGACACGGTCGGCGTTGAGAGCTATCTGGGGGATCCGTTCTCTGCCGAACGCCGGGACGGCAAGCTCTTCGGCCGCGGTGCCTTCGACATGAAGGCCGGGATGGCTGCCATCATGGCCGCTGCGAGCCGTGTCACCGGTCTTCGCGGCGATGTCATTTTGACCCTCGTTGCTGACGAGGAGTTCGGCAGTCTTGGCACCGAGGATGCGCTCGCCGAGTTCAGTGCGGACGCAGCTATCGTCACAGAGCCGACTGAACTGAATGTCGTCGTGGCGCATCGCGGTTTCGCCTGGTTCGAGATCGAACTGCAGGGCAAAGCGGCCCATGGGTCGATGCCTGAGCAGGGCGTGGATGCAATCGCGCATGCGACCGAAGTTATGCTCGCCCTGCGCGACTACGGCCTTCGACTCAGGACGGAGCGAACTCACGAACTTCTGCCGCCAAGCAGCGTGCGGGTCTCGATGATTTCAGGCGGTTCGGATGCCGCAACGGTCGCCGAAAGCTGCAGGCTGACAATAGAGCGGCGAAGCGTCCCCGGCGAATCCCCCGACTCGGTGGAGGCGGAGCTTCGAGAGGTGCTCGACGAGGTCGCGGTCAGGGTGCAGGATTTCAACTATCGGCTGACCCGGCTGGTTGCCCGCGGGCCGCTTGAAGCAAATCCCGACTCGGAGATTCTGCGAACCGTGCTCGGCGCCTTCGAGGCTGCCGCCGGTCGCCCGGCGACAACCAGGGGGGAACCGTTCTGGACGGATGCCGGACTCATTCTCGAGGCGGGCATCCCGTGCCTGCTGATCGGGGTTGATGGCGGAGGGGCACATGCAGACGTTGAGTGGGCGACAACGGAATCGATTCAGACCCTGACCTCGGTGCTTGAGGGAACGATCAGGCAGTTCTGCGCCTGAGACTGCCAACCAATTCTGCGCCTGAGACTGCCGACCGATTCTGCCCCTGTCGGTACGCAGGTTGAGGTGAAAATCGGCACCCGATAGTTGTGCGACTATTTGCTTGTGCGCTTCGTGCTTTTCGCCTTCATTGCCGCTGTGCTCTTTGGAACTACCGGAACGGCTCAGGCTCTCGGACCCGAAGGCTTCAGTTCGATCTCGGTAGGTTCCGCCCGGATTACCATCGGCGGTGCGGGTCTGGCTGTGGTTGCGCTCGTGATGTGGCTTAGGAATCGAAGCGCCCTTTGGCAACCCGGGCAGCCAGACTTGCGGCCGCGCACCGGCCGGACAGTCTGGGTAGTGATCATCGGCGCTGTTGCGCTCATCGGATACCAGCCGGCCTTCTTTCTTGGAACTGCAATGAACGGAGTAGCGGTCGGCACCGTGATTGCGATCGGCTCCGGTCCGATCTTCACCGGACTTTTCGAGTGGCTGCTCAACCGCAGGTTCCCGGGGCTGATCTGGCTCGCGGCAACAGTGATCGCGGTCGCCGGAATCTGGCTGCTGTCCGAAATCGGCGAGGCGGGAGGAGCGAATTCGACCGGAATTCTGCTTTCGCTTACCGCCGGGGTCTGCTACGCCTTCTACGCTCTTTCCGCCAAGCAATTACTGGTCGACGGCTGGAGTCCGGTCGGATCGGTGGCACTGATTTTCGGCGCGGCAGCAATCGGAGCCGTGCCGATACTGCTTTCTACCGACTTCAGCTGGATGGCGACTGCCTCCGGCGCGGTCATGGCTCTCTGGCTCGGAATCGCGACCATCACGATCGCCTGCCTGTTTCTGGCCTACGGACTCAAAGTGCTCGCGGCATCCACCGTGGCAACTCTCGGCCTTGCGGAGCCGCTGACTGCGAGCCTGCTCGGGGTATTCCTGCTTCACGAAGTTCTGGATGCCAGATCGATTTTCGGGATAGTGCTCGTGGCAATCGGTCTGGTGCTTATTGGCTCGGTGAGGGCCCGGCGGCGGCCTGCTCCTCCTGACCCGGACGCGCCGGCTGCTCCGTCTTCTCAAGCCGATTTGACTCTTCCGGCAAGTCAGCAGACCGGGGCCTGAGCTCCGGAACTCTCAGCAGCGGCATGGTGAAGTGGACCAGCGGCCCGACGGTCACCGCGAAAACGAGTGTTCCGACTCCGAAGTTCCCGCCGAGAATCCAGCCGATTACCAGGACTGTCACCTCGATACTCGTTCGCACAACCCAGATCCGAACTCCCCAGCGGTTGTGGATTCCGGTCATTAGCCCGTCTCTCGGCCCTGGTCCGAATCTTGCACCGATGTAGAGGCCGGTAGCGATCCCCAGAATCAGCAGTCCCATTCCGAACAGCAGGATTTGCACGAGCAGGTCGTGCTGGGCGGGAATGAGCCAGAGTCCGAATTCTGCCGCCGGGCCGATCAGGATGGCATTGAGCACTGTGCCGATTCCGAGCCGCTGCCTGATCGGAATCCAAAGCAGCAGCACCACCCCGCTGACCAGCACCGAAGCAAGCCCGAAGGAGATTCCGGTGTGAATCGAGATTCCCTGTGCAAGTACGTCCCAGGGCGAGATTCCGATAGCTCCCCTAATCATCATCGCGATGGCGATGCCGTACAGGAATAACCCGAACAGCAACTGGAACCAGCGTCTGGTCAGATTGAGCACAGCCTGCATTTGCGATTCCAATTCCACGGGACTCCGCCTCATTACCGGCCGGCTTGTGGAACGGTCGTAATGACTGCCGCTCTTCGAGTCGAGCATTCCGTTCAAGTGTAAATGCGATACTTACAGTCAGGCGTCAGTACCGGTAGTCAGGTGAATTCACTCGGTTGGCGGCGAAATCCTAAGGAGCCTCAAGAGTGCACTTGCTTTCAGTCTTCAGCCTCAGAAACCGTGCGCTCATTGCACTGGTCACGATCGTCGTCGGAGTATTCGGCGGATTCGCCCTCACTTCGCTCAAACAGGAACTCATCCCCTCGGTGACTTTCCCGCAAATGGTCATCGTGACGAGCTATCCGGGGGCCGCGCCAGAGGTTGTGAATCAGGACCTGAGCACGCCGATCGAGACCTCGATTCAGGGAGTTGCCGGGCTGGACAGCACCACCGCGACATCCGTCGCCAACCTGTCCTCGGTCACCGCAAAGTTCAGTTATGGAACCGACCTCGCAACCGCCGAGCAGAAGGTTCAGCAGGCTATCAACCGAATCAAGAGCACTTTGCCGGAAGGTTCAGACCCGAGGATCCTCACCGGATCGATCGATGACTTTCCGGTAGTCCAGCTCGCCGTGACGAGTGATTTGTCGGAGGACCAGCTCGTTTCCATTCTTAGCGACTCGACTGTGCTCGATCTGCAGAAACTTGACGGAGTCAGAGAGGCGGCGATCAGGGGAGCGGTAGGTCAGCGGATCACGATTACTCCGGATGACGCGAAACTCCTGCAGACCGGACTGACCACGAACGCAATCCGGCAGGCACTGAGCACGAACGGAATTCTTCTTCCCGGCGGTGAAATCACCGAGGACGATTCGACTCTGACCGTTCAGTCCGGCTCGAGAATCACGAGCATCGACCAGCTCTCCGACCTGCCCCTGCTCGGCTCCCCGCTCGGCAGCTTCAAACTCTCGGACGTTGCAACCGTCGAACTGGTTGACAACCCGGTAACGAGCATTGCGAGAGTCAACGGCGAGCCGGCAATCACGATTGCGATCACCAAGAAGCCGGACGGGAACACAGTCGCGGTCTCGCAGGAAATCAACAGCGCGCTTCCGGACCTCGCAGCCGCGGTTGGACACAACACCAAGTTCACTGTCGTCTTCGATCAGGCTCCGTTTATTCAGCGCTCAATCAATTCGCTCGCTACCGAAGGTGCGCTGGGGCTCCTGTTTGCAGTGGTGGTGATTCTGCTCTTCCTGCTTTCGGTGAGGTCGACTCTCGTGACCGCGATCTCGATTCCGGCATCAGTGCTAATTACTTTTATCGGCCTGCAGGTGACCAACTATTCGCTGAACATCCTCACCCTCGGCGCACTGACGATTGCCATCGGTCGAGTTGTCGATGACTCGATCGTGGTGATTGAGAACATAAAGCGGCACCTCGGCCTCGGTGAAGAAAAGACCGAAGCGATACTCAAGGGGGTTCGCGAGGTCGCCGCAGCAATCAGCGCCTCGACCGTTACCACAGTGGCCGTTTTCCTGCCGCTTGCTCTCGTTGGCGATATCACGGGGGAACTCTTCCGGCCCTTCGCCCTGACCGTCACGATTGCGCTCGCGGCATCGCTGTTCGTCGCGCTCACGATAGTGCCGGTGCTGGCCTACTGGTTCCTCGGCAAGGTTAAGTCCCACCGGCACGAGGGGGTCAAGTCAGCTGAAGAGGAACTTGCCAAGCCGACTGCTTTGCAGCGCGGCTACCTGCCGGTAATCCGCTGGACTCTTAAGCGCCCGATCGTGACGATTCTGGTAGCCCTGCTGGTACTCGGCGGCACGGTTGCGCTCATTCCGCACATGACCACCAACTTCCTGGGCAGCAGCGGGCGCAACACCATCAACGTCTCGCAAACTCTGCCAAAGGGCACGAGCCTCGAAGCGCAGGATGCCGCGGCAAGCAAGGTGGAAGACGCGCTAATGCAGATTCCCGGTGTAGATACGGTGCAGCTCACGATCGGCGGAGGCAGCGATCTTGCCCAGGCCTTCGGGGGCGGCGGAGGCATTCTGTTTTCAATAATGACCGATGAGAGCAAGAACCAGGACGAGCTGCAGGATGCGATTCGCGACAAGATCGAGAGTCTCAGCGGAGTCGGCACGGTTTCGATCGCAAGTGCGGACTCCGGCTTCGCCTCGACCGACATCGAAGTCAATATCACCGCGACGAATCAGACGGATCTGAACGTCGCGGCAGCCAAAGTGCTCTCCGCCGTCAAGGGCCTCTCGGTCACCGCGGAAGCCAGCAGCAACCTCGCCGAGACCCAGCCGTACATTGCCGTAGTTGTCGACCGGGCGAAGGCAGCAGAAGTCGGATTGAGCGAGATCGGGATAGGGACTCTCGTCTCTCAGGCGGTACAGCCGAAAATTATCGGAACCATCCAGGTCGATTCCGCCTCGACGTCGGTCTACCTTCAAAGCGAGGACCCGCCGACCACCATTCAGGCGTTGCGGGACCTTGAGATTCCTACGATGCTGGGGCCGAAGAAGCTTGAGGATCTCGCGAGTGTTCAGGAATCCGACGGACCGGCGAGCATCACGACGATTCGCGGGCTCAGAGCCGCAACGATCAGCGTCACCCCGAACCTCGCCGATCTCGGCAGCGCCTCAATCGCAGTTCAGGATGCCGTCACCGAGCTCGATCTGCCGGCCGGAGTTTCCGCAGAACTCGGCGGAGTCACCTCCCAGCAGGCCGATGCGTTCAATCAGCTCGGCCTCGCGCTGCTGATTGCAATGCTCATTGTCTACGTCGTCATGGTCGCGACCTTCAAGAGTCTTAGGCAGCCGCTGCTGCTCATGGTGTCGGTGCCGTTCGCGGCGACCGGTGGAATCATCCTCCAGGTGCTCTCCGGAGTCCCGCTCGGGGTGGCGTCGCTTGTCGGCGCGCTCATGCTCATCGGAATCGTCGTAACCAATGCGATTGTGCTCATCGACCTTGTGAACCAGTATCGGGAGCGCGGGATGCGCGTCACGGATGCAATAGTTCATGGTGCGAGCAGGCGTCTTCGTCCGATTCTCATGACCGCGCTCGCTACGATTTTCGCGCTGCTGCCTATGGCAATCGGGCTAACCGGCCACGGCGGATTCATTTCCCAGCCGCTGGCGATCGTCGTTATTGGAGGACTTGTCTCCTCGACCCTGTTGACTCTCGTAGTGCTGCCAGCCCTCTACTACCTGGTCGAAGGGGCTAAGGAGCGCCGGCTGGATCGGCGTGCGGCCAGGACTGCGAAGGCAACCGCGGAAAAAGCCACCGCCTGAATCAGTCAATTGCACAGCCGATGCTGTATCGTTGTCAGGTCGGCTCTGGACGCCGCTTCCTGAAGCAATCAGTTTTGTATGTCCGCTGGGCCGGTTCCCCTGATTCTCACCCGAGAATCGTCGAATGGGGATTTCACTTCTGAACCGACCCCGAACAATGTCGCCGGGACACGAACAGACACGACAGTCTTGCCTCTAGCGGCAAGCCGGAAGGCATCATGCCGAATTTCAATAAGTCCAATGCGCCCACGCGCGCCAATTCGAAGTCTCACGCCGGAACCGCGGGAAGGTCCGGTGCCGGTTCGGCGACTCGGAAGCCGGGATCGCGCAGCCCGAAACACCGCGGCTATCGGCCCGAGGAGCCGGGCGCAGCAAAGCCCAAGAAGCGCTGGAGTGCGGATGAGCGCGCTGCCAGACCAGGGAAGCGGGAAATTAGCAAACGTGGTGCGAGTGCTCAATCTGCCGACCGCCGTGCTGTGCGCGGTGCTGATTCCGAAACTCCAGTGAAGCGCTCCAGACCGGACCGCCGCCCAGATTGGCATCCCGAGGGCCGTCGCTCGAAGCAGGCGGACCGACAGACCGCGAAGCGCGGACAGCGCGAGTTCCAGAACCGTGAACAACGAGTCGGCAAAGCGCACTCGGAATGGAAGCCAACCGAGGATGTAGTGCTTGAGAAGCTCGAAGCCAGGGCGATTGCCGCTGAGCAGGTCGATGGTCTCGGCTTCGCCGATCTCGGGCTTGGCCAAAACATTGTGCGGGAGTTGAGCCTTCAGGGCGCAATGACTCCGTTCCCGATTCAGGCAGCCACTATTCCGGATGTTCTCAGGGGACTGGATGTCCTGGGTCGCGGCCGCACCGGCTCCGGCAAGACAATCGCATTCGGCGCTCCCCTCGTGGAGCGGCTGCTGCTCAACTGGGGAGCAAAGGACCGCAAGCAGGGGCGTAATCCAAGGGCGCTGATTCTCGCTCCTACTCGTGAGCTCGCTCTGCAGATCGACCGGACGATCCAGCCGATTGCCAGAAGCGTCGGACTATTCACCACCCAGATCTATGGAGGCGTACCTCAGGGTCGCCAGGTCACCGCTGTTCAGCGCGGGGTCGACATTGTGATCGGAACTCCCGGCCGCATCGAAGATCTCGTGGAGCAGCGCAGACTCGATCTATCAGAAGTGACGATCACGGTCATCGACGAAGCCGATCACATGTGCGAACTGGGCTTCCTCGAGCCGGTTCAGCGCATCCTTCGACTTACCGCACCCAAGGGTCAGAAACTGCTCTACTCTGCGACTCTCGACACCGCGGTCGCCTCGCTCGTCGATGAGTTTCTGGTCAATCCGAGCGTTTACGAGGTCGCCGGCGAAGACCAGGCCAGTTCGACCATCGATCACCGCCTGCTGCTGATTGATCAGCGGGAGAAGCGCGAGATTATTCGCGAGCTTTCCGCCGGCCCTGGCAAAACCCTGATCTTCGCGAGAACCCGCGTCTTCGCTGAGGAGCTTGCCGATGAGCTCGAGGATGCCGGGATTCGAAGCGTGAGCCTCCATGGCGATCTCAATCAGGCCAAGCGCACCAGAAACCTCGAGAAGCTGACCAGCGGTCGAGTCAACGTGCTCGTTGCGACCGATGTGGCCGCCCGCGGCATCCACGTCGATGACATTTCGCTCGTTATCCAGGCCGATCCGCCGGATGACTACAAGACCTACCTGCACCGCTCGGGCAGAACCGGCCGCGCCGGCCAGACGGGAACGGTAGTCACTCTCGTGAACTCGCGTCGGCGCAGGAAGATGGATGACCTGCTGGGCAGGGCGCAAATCTCCGCCCGGGCAGACTTCGTCCACCCGGGCGACGAGGTGCTGGAGCAGCTAGCCGCGCTCTGAAATAGCGGCCCTTCTCCGACGGGAAGCTGCCAGTACTGCCAGAGCCAGACCGATCACGAGGAGCGTTCCTGCGATCCCGGCCCCGGTAACGAGAGCCTGAGAGTCAATTCCAGTAGAAGCCAAAGCAGCTTTTGCGTTAATTCGCATGAACATGCTTCCATACGGAGGCTGTGAGGCCAGCTCGGGACTGTCTACGATCTCCTTCAGGGTTCCGTCTCCGCCGTAAGTGGTGTTCAAGGTGTTCCAGAAGATTCTGTGCGGATCCTCTGTGCCCACTGTTGGAGGCACGTTCGTCACCCCAATGTTCAGCGAGTCGTAAGGGGAATCAGTTCCGCCGATCGGGTTCGGTCCGTATGTTGTTGTGTTATAGGTAATTGTCACAATCACGCTGTCGGGGAGGACGAGATTCAGGGAGCTGAAATCCCAGGTGGTTGTGAATGCCAACCCGTAGTTGCACTTCGTGCCATCCCACCACTGCTGTGACTGGTTCGGGCCTGGGCAATTCGTGACGTCGGAACTGGGTCGGAAAGGCACCGTCACAGTCTGAGTTCGATAACCGATCAACGTCCCAGGCTTTGTCGGGTCGACCGTGTTTACGTTGTAAATGTTCAAAGTCATGTCATGCGTGAAGGTAGCTCCTGGAGTGGTGGTGCAAAGTGCCGGGGTACCGGTCCAGTGCCCATTTTGGCACGCCCAGTCAACCAGGACGACTTCCACACTCGAGAGATCGCGGTTGGTTCCTCCGAGAGTGATCTGGTCTCCGAATTCGGCCGACTGGGTAGCCTGAAAGCCTTCACTTGGATACGTTGAGGCAAGCGCACTCGGCATCGAGTCGTAAATAGTGACATCAGCGGCTGACGCCGATACGGCACTAGAGAGCACGAGTAGGAAACTGGCGGAGAACGCCGCCACGCTGCCAATTATGGAACCTCGGTTTAGGACTCTCGACCCATTCATTTTGAAACCACTTCCGGGTAATTGTTTTGGATTCATTGATGCATGCAAAGACTTTTGCTGGAATCGAATTGTACTCCCGGGAAGGAGAATAGGGAAATACATCACCTATAACTTAACTGTGGCGAGCGTTCTGATTCTGTTATAGCGTTTGCCTATGGCTGATGCAGTAACGCACGAACGCGAGATCGAAACCGATATTGTCACTGATTTTCGAGACCGGATGAGCTACGGCTCCTATTTGCAGCTCGACAGGCTGCTTGCCGCGCAGGTGCCGATCACCGATCCCGAACACCACGATGAACTGCTCTTCATCATCCAGCATCAAACGAGCGAGCTCTGGCTCAAGCTCGTAATTCACGAACTGCTCTCGGCGAGAGAGCTGATTGCAAACGACGAACTGCAGGTCGCACTCAAGCGAATCGCGCGGGTCAAGCACATCCAGAAACAACTGACCGATCAGTGGTCCGTGCTCGCGACTCTTACCCCCACCGAATACGCAGAATTCCGAGGTAATTTGGGCAACTCGTCCGGCTTTCAGTCCTACCAATACCGGGCGGTCGAATTCCTGCTCGGCAATAAGAACGCCGGAATGCTCAAAGTATTCGAGTCGAACCCTGTGGCTCACGAAATGCTCGAGAAGATCCTCAACGAACCAACCGTCTACGACGAATTCCTCAGGTATCTCTCCCGACACGGCCACGAGGTTCCCAGGGAAGTTCTGGATCGGGATGTCACGAAGGGCTACTCGATGAACGAGGAGCTCGTCGAAACCTTCCGCCGCATTTACGCCGAACCGAACAAGTACTGGCTCGAGTACGAAACCTGCGAAGAGTTCGTCGACCTTGAGGACAACTTCCAGCTTTGGAGATTCCGCCACGTGAAGACAGTCCAGAGAATTATCGGAATGAAGCGCGGTACCGGAGGCTCCAGCGGAGTCGCGTTCCTCTGGAAGGCGCTCGACCTTACCTTCTTCCCCGAATTGTTTGAAGTGAGAACCCGAATCGGGTGACCGGCCGAAACCTAAGCCTCACGAAGGAGCGCCAATGACAACTGCAGCCGAACTGGACGCCGCGGATCCGCTAAGCGGATACCTCGACAAGTTCTATCGAACGGAGGAAGTAGTCGCCTATCTCGATGGCAACTCTCTGGGTCGTCCCACCAGAGCGAGTGTTGAACGGCTCGCAAGCTTTGCAACCGAGCAGTGGGGATCGAGACTGATTCGCGGCTGGGATGAGCAGTGGTACGACTTGCCGCTCAAAGTGGGAGATCGCGTTGGAGCCGTGACTCTTGGAGCCGCGGCGGGCCAGGTCTTCATTGGCGATTCGACCACAGTGATCCTTTACAAGCTCATCAGGACTGCCCTTGACGCAAGACCGGATCGGGACGAGATCATCGTCGACACCGACAACTTTCCGACCGACCGCTACCTGCTCGAAGGCATAGCAGCAGAGCGCGGAAAGAAGCTTCGCTGGATCACGCCAGAGCACGATGCCGGGGCAACCGAAGCTCAGATCGCACAGGCGCTCGGGCCGAAGACCGCTCTCGTGGTTCTGAGCCACGTTGCCTACCGCTCCGGCTATCTTGCGGATGCCGAAGCGATAACCAAGATCGCGCACGAGGCCGGCGCCCTCGTGCTTTGGGACCTGTGCCACTCCGTAGGTTCGGTTCCAATCTCTCTGGATGAGTGGGGAGTAGACCTTGCTGCCGGTTGTACGTACAAATACCTGAACGGCGGACCGGGATCTCCGGCTTTCGGCTATGTGCGGAAGGAGCACCAGGACTCGTTCCGCCAGCCGATTCAGGGGTGGATGGGGACGAGCAATCCTTTCGAAATGGGGCCCGCCTACGAGCCGCACGATGGCATCCGCCGCTTCATTAGCGGTACTCCTTCGGTGATTGGGATGCTCGCAATGCAGGACATGCTCGACCTCATCGAAGAAGTGGGCATGGCCGGTGTTAGAGCCAAGTCCGAGAAGCTGACCGAGTTCGCAGTAGAACTTTTCGACAAGCTGCTCGCTCCCAAATCTGTCGTGCTCGCTTCTCCCAGGGACCCGGCAAGGCGCGGGAGTCACGTGACGATCGATCACGACTCATTCGCCGAAGTAAATGCGAAGCTCTGGACGCAGGGGATCATCCCGGACTTCCGCCGACCAAACGGGATCCGGCTGGGACTGTCTCCTCTAAGCACGAGTTTTCAGGAGGTTGAAACGGGGGTTCGGGCGATCGAAGCAGGGCTGCAGTGATTCCCGACGATTTCGATTCGCGACCGGGCAGTGCGACCTCGCTATTGAGGACAATTGTCGGTGCCTATCTGCGGGGTCTCGGCGGCTGGATTTCGATTGCCGAACTCATCCGACTCATGGAGGCGGTTGGCGTTCCCGCTTCGCACGCCAGAACGGCGGTCCAGAGAGTCAAGGCCAAAGGGCTCCTGCAGTCAAGTTCTCTGGATTCGGTAAGCGGCTACCGGTTGAACCCGGAGGCAATTCCAATGCTCGAGCGAGGCGACCGGAGGATCTTCAAGTTCAGACAGCAGCGAAACGGCGGCGCATGGTGCCTCATTTCCTTCTCGTTTCCTGAGGCACAGCGAGCGCTGCGACACCAGTTGCGAAAGCACCTGAGCCTTGTCGGTTGCGGAACGGTATCAACCGGACTCTGGATCTGCCCGGCCTTTCTGACCCACGAAGTCGAAGACATTTTGCGCGAACTGAAAGTACAGGATTCGGTGATCGTGTTCATCACCGATACTCCGCAAATGTCGCTTAGTCTCAAGTCCGCAATCAGTGCCTGGTGGGATCTCGACAGAATCGCCTCCTGCCACCTCGACTTTCTTTCGAGATTTGAGGACTGGACTTCAGTGGAGGATCCGGCGGAGGCCTTTTCGAAATACGTGACCGTGCTCGACTCTTGGAGGATCATTCCCTACATCGATCCCGGACTTCAGCCGAATGCTCTGCCGAAGGACTGGCCCGGGTTCAGGAGCGTCGCACTGTTTGATCGTCTCAAGTGGGAATTGGAGCCAACCGCGGAACTCTTCGTCCATGAGGGACTATTCAGTTCAGGCCAGCGCAAGCATTCCGGCGGCTATGAGAGCAAGAATCAGCCCAATCCACTGGGTGAGGCTGATTCTTTCGCGTAATACGAAGGCCGCCAAAATTATCGTCCCTGCGGGGTAGAGCGCGGTCAGCACAGACATGACCGAGAGGTCGCCGAGCCTGAGCCCGAGCAGCAGCAGAGCGTTTGCGGTCGCGTCAATACCACCGCAAATCAGCGCGAATGTGAGTCCAAGCTTCCAGCTCGCGGCCTTTGGCGCGGACTTTTTCGATCGGAACAGGCCGGCGAAGGCGAGCAGTCCGACCACTGCGAGCATGATGACGCCGTTGACGGCGCGGTTTGCGATAAGCGGAACGAGACCGGCATCATCCGGGGTCAGATCGATCAGAATCAGGAACGCTCCGATTGCCGCGCCCGAGCCGATCGCCATAAGCAGTGCCTTGAGGCTCGGTCGTACGGCCTCCTCGTCCTTGACGAAACCGACCATTACTACCGCCACGAGCGCGATTCCAATCGCGACATAGCCGAGGATTGAGAGTCTCTCTCCGCGGATTGCTCCGGCCATTAGCGGGATGAAAGCCGAGACGAGAGCGGTAAGCGGGGAGAGAATGCTCATCGGTCCGATTGCGAGGCACGCATAAAGCAGACTGATCGCTATCGCACCGGTGATTCCGGATAGGCCGCCATAGAAGAGTGCCTCGGCGGACCATCTGCCGGGAATCACCAGAGCCGCGACGAGCAACACCGCGAGTCCCGCGAAGGCGCTGATCACCGTTGCGTTAATCGGGCTGATTCGCTTTGAAGACAGTCCCCCGAGAAAATCGGCTGCTCCGAAGATGAGGGCGGCGGAAAGTCCGACCAGAACCGTGAGCATCGCAGCCAATCCAGAAACCTAAGGAGTCCTCAGCCTAATCGCTATTGGAGCTCAGGATTTGACCGTAGCAACAGGAGATCTCGCAGGTTTGAGGGCTTGAATTGTGGATGCCGCACTTAGCTCTTTGCAGGGCGTCGATTGCGTTCTAGCGTTGACTGGTCTGGTTGAAAGGAATCGAACATTGGCTAGCAAATTAGACGGTCAGACGGGTGTCGAGTCCAGCCGCTCCGGTTCGGCTCTCGAGAAGGAGATTGAGCGCCACCTCGACGCTGCGGACTCGCTCGACTCGGTGTCGGTCGATGTCGATGAACTTGGGAAAATCCTCCTGGGATCATGGTCCGGGGTGCGCAAGGACGCGAGGGAGTTCGTGAAGAACCCTGCGCTGCACAAGATCGTGGGCCTTCCGCTGGCCGAACAGAGGGCGAGAGTACTTGAGCAATTGCACCTTCTGGTGGAAAACGGGGTCGTGCACCGCGGCTTTCCTCGCTCGGTTGGCGGCCGCGGCGACAACGGCGGAAACATTGTCGGCTTTGAGGAGATGGTGAGCGCTGACCCTTCACTTCAGATCAAGAGCGGGGTGCAGTGGGGACTATTCGGCGGGGCGCTGATTCAGCTCGGCACCAAGCGGCACGAATACCTGCTGCCTGACGTCATGAGCCTCAAGCTCCCCGGCGCCTTCGCGATGACCGAGATCGGGCACGGGTCGGATGTGGCAAACCTGGCCACCACCGCGACTTACGACCCGCAGACTAAGCAGTTCGACATCCACACCCCGTTCGCCGCTGCCCACAAGCAGTTCCTCGGCAACGCCGGTCTGCACGGCAAGGCGGCAGTCGTTTTCGCCCAGTTGATCACTCTCGGGGTCAGCCACGGAGTTCACGCGTTCTTCGTTCCGATTCGTGACGACAATGGATTCCTGCCCGGAGTCAGCGGCGAGGACGACGGCTGGAAGGGCGGACTGAACGGAATCGACAACGGCACGCTCGCCTTCGAGCACGTGAAGGTGCCGCGTGAGAACCTGCTCAACCGCTACGGAGATGTCGCAGAAGACGGCAGCTACAGCTCGCCGATTCCGAGCCCCGGCAGGCGATTCTTCACGATGCTCGGCACTCTGGTTCAGGGCAGGGTGTCCCTTGACGGCACTTCAACGACGGCCGCGGCGATGGGGCTTGCGATCGCGATCCGCTACGGAAATGAGCGCAGGCAGTTCCCCTCCGGCGGCGAAGGCGATCAGGTGCTGCTCGACTACCAGCGCCACCAGCGAAGGCTCATTCCAAAGCTTGCAACCACCTACGCGCAGGTTTTTGCTCACGACGAATTGCTGCGCAAGTTCGATGCGGTCTTCAGCGGAGCCGACGACACCGACGAATCGAGACAGGACCTCGAAACTCTCGCGGCATCCCTCAAACCGCTTTCAACCTGGCACGCTCTCGAGACTTTGCAGGAGGCCAGAGAGGCCTGCGGCGGCGCCGGGTTCATGGCCGAGAATCGCCTTACCGGGCTACGCGCTGATCTGGATGTCTACGTGACTTTCGAGGGCGACAACAATGTGCTCCTGCAACTGGTCGCCAAGAGGCTGCTCACTGATTACAGCGAGAAGTTCAGGAACGCTGACGCCGGAGCGCTCGCGGCCTTCGTGGTTTCCAAAGCCGCGGATGCTGCCTACCACGGCAGCGGCCTTCGAACCGTCGCCCAGACAATCAGGGACTTCGGTTCAACGGCCCGCAGCGTGAAAGAGCTTCGCGAGACGAATGTTCAGCGCGAGCTGCTGACCGATCGGGTCGAGGCGATGGTGGCAGAGCTCGCCGGCAAACTGCGACCCGCCTCGAGAATGTCGAAGCAGGACGCCGCGGAGCTGTTCAACAGCCAGCAGAACGAGCTGATAGAGGCGGCCCGCGCGCACGCGGAGCTGCTGCAGTGGGAGGCCTTCACGCGTGGAATCGAGAAGGTTCAGGATCCCGGAACCAGGCAGGTCATTTCCTGGCTGCACGATGTCTTCGGCCTCGGACTGATCGAAAAGCACCTGGCCTGGTACCTCATCCACGGTCGACTCTCCCCGCAGCGCGCCCAGGCGATCAGCGCCTACATCGATCGCCTGCTCGCGAGGCTCCGCCCTCACCTGCAGGGGCTCGTGGACGCATTCGGGTTCGAACAGGAGCACTTGCGCGCTCCTATTGCTACCGGCGCTGAGGCCGTCAGGCAGCAGGAAGCTGCGGACTATTTCCGCGCGCTTCAGGAATCAGGTGCAGCGCCGATTCCGGAGAAGAAGCCCTAGAACCCGCTATTCGCAGATCGCGCTCGCGAGCAAGCGAGGGGCCCCCAGGGGTTCTCGGCTAGGCCTGACCGTGAGCTGCCCGCGACCTGCGAGACAGGGCGTCGATGATTACCGCGAGCAGCAGCACCGCTCCCGTGATCATGTAGCGCACTGAAGAGTCGAGGTTCAGCAGCGAGAGCCCGTTCGAAATCGACTGAAGCACGAAGATTCCGAGCAGGGCAGAGTAGGCGCTTCCGCGACCGCCGAACAGACTCGTACCTCCGATTACCGCGGCTGCGATTGCCATGAGGTTGGTGTCTCCGCCTCCGCTTGAAAGGGTCGCCGCGGTGAGCTTCGCCGTTGCGAACAGGCCTCCGATTGCCGCGAACAGCGTTCCGAGCATGAGCACCGAAATGACGATCCGGTCGACTTTGATTCCGGACCTCCTCGCCGCCTCGACGTTTCCGCCCACCGCGTAGACCGCTCTGCCCCAGCGAGTTCTGGTGAGGAAGAAATTCATGATCACCACGAACAGCACGAAGAGCACGAACATGACGCCGACTCCGCGAGTCATGGCCAGATACCAGACGACCACAAGCAGCAGCACGAGCAGCAATGCCGACTTCAGAATCATCGCCGACATGGATGCCCCGGTCAGCCCCGCCTGAACCCGCCGCCGAGAACGCGACCAGTTGGAGAAGAACATTCCGAGTCCCGCAATCACCGCCAGGGCATAAGCGGCCCACGGCGGCAGAAAGAGCGTGGTTCCCAATTGCACGAACCAGGAGTCGAAGGGCAGGTTTATCGATCCGTGGGCGCCGAGCACTTTCAATTGCAGGCCGAGGATGGCAAGCAGTCCGGCGAGGGTGATCACGAAGGTGGGCACGCCGAACCGCGTGTAGAGAATCCCGTACAGAAAGCCGATGACCAGTGCGGCGAGGATTGCAACGACGATCGCAAGCCAGGCCGGCCAGCCGAGCTGCATCCAGCCGACCGCGACTATCGCCGCGGCAAGGCCGCTGATCGATCCGACTGACAGGTCGATCTGTGCGATCAGCAGCACCAGAACCACGCCGATGGCGATGGTTCCGGTCGCCGCGCTTTGCATAGTCAGGTCGACGAGGTTTCGGGAGGAGAGGAAATTGGGGTTGAGGAACTGAAAGACCGCCCAGATCAGAATCAGTCCGATGATTACTGGCAGAGAGCCGAGGTCGCCGCCTCTCACCTTCTGGATGAAGGCGCGAACCGAACCGCCGATTCCCTCGTAGTGAATCAGGCGCTCATCCTGCAGATCTGCGGCGAGCTCGTCGCCCTTTTCGGATTTGCTGTTGCTCATTTGTCGTCGCCTTCAGTTTCGTGCGATGGCCGACCGGAAGCTCTGCGGGTGACTGCGTTGTCGGTAGCTCCGGTGATTGCTGAGATGATCTCCTCATAGCTCACGTCCGGAATTCGGAAGTCTCCGTTATTGCGGCCGAGCCTGAGGACCACGACCCGGTCTGCCACGGCCTGGACATCCGCCATATTGTGGCTGATCAGAACCACTCCGAGCCCGTTCTCTCTGAGGTTTTCGATGAGATTGAGCACTTCGGCCGTCTGCGCTACCCCGAGGGCTGCGGTCGGTTCGTCGAGGATCACCACCTGCGGCTCGCCGATTAGCGAGCGGGCGATCGCCACTGTCTGACGCTGACCGCCGGAAAGAGAAGCGACGGCGATCCGCACCGACGGAATCTTCGCGGAGAGTTGTCGGAGCAGGGTCCAGGACTGCTTCTCCATTTCCTCTTCATTGAGGGTGAAGTTGCCGATTTCGTGACCGAGAAAGAGATTGGAGACGACATCCAGATTGTCGCAAAGCGAGAGGTCCTGAAAGACGGTGGCGATTCCGTGCGCGCGGGCCGCAGCGGGAGTTGGAATGGAAACTCGACGGCCGTCCGCGGTAATGGTTCCGCCGTCTGCGCCGTGAACTCCCGCGAGAATTTTGACGAGAGTCGATTTGCCGGCACCGTTGTCGCCGACTATCGCGACGACCTCGCCGGGGTAGATATCCAGGTCCACGTCAGAGAGCGCCTGAACCGCACCGAAATTCTTCGAGATCCCTCTAAGGCTCAGAACGGGTTCCCTCGGTACGGTCTGTTCGGCAGCCGCAGGGGCTTGAATTGTCACGATGTCTCCTTTGAATCGGACGGTTCGCCCGCCTAGAAGCGAACGTACACCCGACCGGGCTCGCGGTTAAGCGACCCCGGTCGGGTGACATTGCTTACTTGATTCCTGCCGTTTCGCAGGCGGCTGCGTAATCTGCCGTGCAGATGTCGCTCGCCTTGTAGAACCCGTCGGCTACGACGGTGCTCTCGATGTTGTCGACCGTCACGGCTACCGGTGTGAGCAGGAACGACTGGATGTCGGCTCCGCCCTTAGTGGTCACCGTGGTGTCGCCCTTGTCGGCCTTGCCATTCACCAGATCCACCGCAAGCTGAGCTGCCCGCTCTGCTTCCGGCTTCAGCGCCTTGTAAACGGTCATGAACTGGTCACCCGCGAGGATGCGCTGGATTCCAGCGAGCTCCGCATCCTGACCGGTTACCGGAGGCATCGGGTTGAACCCTGCTGCCTTCATGGCCGCGATGGCGGCGCCGCCGGTTCCGTCGTTAGCAGCGTAAACGGCCTTGATCTGGTTGCCGAACTGGGTGATCTGGCCGGTCACCCAGTCCTGGGCCTTTGCGGGGTCCCAACCGGGTGTGTCGAACTCAGCGAGCACGGTGTAGCCGCTCGCGTCGATGATCTTGTGAGCACCGGCCTTGAACTGGCTCGCGTTGTTGTCGGTAGGCGAACCGTTGACCATCAGAATGCCGCCGTCGCCAGGCTGGACGCCGTCATCCTTGAGCTTCTGAACAAGTGCAGTTGCCTGAAGCTCTCCTACCTTCTCGTTGTCGAAGGAGATGTAGTAGCTCAGGTCGGCGCTGTTGATCAGCCTGTCGTAGGAAATTACCGGAATGTTTTGAGCCTTGGCACTTGCAACAATTGCCGCGGCGGCCTCTCCGTCAAATGGGTCCAGGACGAGCACCTTGACTCCCTGGGTGATCATGGACTCTGCTTGCTGCTGCTGCTTTGCCGCATCGCCATCGGCGTTTGCGTAAAGCACTTCGCAGTCAGAGCAAAGGTCCTTGACCTTGGCTTCGAAGTATGGACGGTCGGCGCTTTCGTAGCGAGCCGTGACCGAGTCGGGCAAAAGCAACCCGATCTTGGCGCCGGAATTGTCTCCGCCGCCTCCCGGTGTTTCGGCGCCGTTGGAACACCCTGCGAGTGTTCCTGCTGTTAGCAGGAGCGCGGCCGAAATGGTAACCGCTCTCATGGTGGCGATCTTCATTGAAAAACCTCCGTAGTGGTCCGTCTTCAACGACGGCTGTGCTGAGCATGACACTTCTCGGTCTTGGCGTCAAGTCTTGAACTCAAGGTTTCAGAAAGTTCTAATCGGGCGTTGAGCTTCCGCCAATCGCTACATGGTCGATGGCGAAGGCGATCGCGCCGAGAGTTGAAGCCCGCGGGCCGAGCTGGCCCTGGACGACATCCGGAGTCGAAGCCTCGTCGACAATGACCGCTCGCTCGAGAGCGTGGCGGATCGGACCGAGCAGAATTTCCCCCGCTCTGGCGAGTTCGCCGCCAATGACCAGCCGCTCCGGATCGAACAAATTGCTGAAGTTGGCAGCGGCAATTCCGATGTGGCGCCCGGCCTCTGCGAGAGCGCGAGTGACGCCCGCGTCTCCGCTCATGGCCTTGGTCACTATGTCGTTGAGCTTGAGGTTGCCGTAGGTCGGTTTCAGGTTGTCGAGAATCGCATAGCCGCCGGCGATCGTCTCGAGGCAGCCGCGGTTTCCGCACCTGCAAAGCGGTCCGTTCTCAACGATCGTGGTGTGGCCGAACTCACCCGCAGCACCATTGAATCCACGATAGACCTGCCCGCCCAGGATCAGCCCGGAACCGATCTTGTCCCCAATGTCTATATAGATAACTTCGGTTTTTCCGCGGGCTGCGCCCATTCGCAGCTCCGCGAGAGCGGCAAGATTTGAGGCGTTGTCAACGAAGACCGGTCGACCGAGTCTGCGCTCCATAACCTCGGCCACCGCGATGCCGTCCCAGCCCCTGAAGATACCGCTTCGGGCAGTGGTTCCGGTTCTGCGATCGAGGGGAGCAGGCAGCGCGATCCCGACCGCCTGGACTTCGCTCATGCTCGATTTGAGAGTCTCAAGCATGTCGGCAATGAGCAGGGTTGTCCGATCCAGTTCGTTGTCGGCGCGGTGGTCCTTTGCCAGTGGCAGGTGGTGCTCGGCGACTACAGTCTGGGTGACATCGGCGAGGGCGACTCGCATGTGTCTGGTCGAAAAGTGAACCCCGGCGACCAGCCCCAGAGCGTGCGCAAGAGTCACGTATTGCGCTCGGCGTCCGCTCTGGGTCGTTGGACTGGTGTGAAGCACTCCGCTCGCCGAAAGCGCCTTGACGATGTTGGAAACGCTGGCAGGGGAAAGGCCGGTGACCCCCGCCAGTTCGACCTGGGTCAGGCCGCCGTGCTTCTTGATTGCTTCGACGACTCTGCGCCGGTTGGCTTCACGTAATGAAGTCTGCGACCCGGGTGTCCGTCGTTCGGTTGCCACGACAAACACGATACATGCGCAAGCCTCCGCGCTGTGAAGGCTATTTTCCCCACCCCCTTCTGCGCCGCGGCGGGCAAGTGTCGCGGGGCCGCGCTATGGTCGCGATTGTGATTGGGTCGGAAACAGCGGGGGGCATCCTGCACAGGGTGTTCGGCTACGACGCGTTCCGCGGCGAGCAGTCGGAGATCATCGATCACGTCATCGGCGGCGGGGACGCTGTGGTGCTCATGCCTACCGGCGGCGGCAAATCGCTTTGCTACCAGATTCCAGCGCTGGCAAGACCGGGTACCGGAATAGTCATTTCACCGCTAATCGCGCTAATGCAGGACCAGGTGGACAGTTTGGCCGGGATCGGGGTCCGGGCCGCCTTCCTGAACTCGACCCAGTCGGCAGAGCAGAGGGCGCAGGTCGAAGCGGCTTTCCTCGCCGGAGAACTCGACTTGCTCTATCTCGCCCCTGAAAGGCTGACAATGCCGTCGACGGCTGCGCTGCTTGACCGTGGACGGATTGCACTGTTCGCCATCGACGAGGCGCACTGTGTTTCGCAGTGGGGGCACGACTTTCGCCCCGACTACCTCGCACTCTCGATGCTGCACGAGCGCTGGCCGCAGGTTCCGAGAATTGCGCTTACCGCGACCGCTACGAAGCAAACCCAGGAGGAGATTCAGCAAAGACTGGGTCTGAAGCAGGCGAAGCTGTTTGTTTCCAGCTTCGACCGGCCGAACATCCAGTATCGAATTGCCCAGAAGAATCAGCCGCTTAAGCAGTTACTGCAGTTGATTCGCGAAGAACACCCCGGACAGGCGGGAATCGTGTATTGCCTTTCGAGGGCCTCGGTGGAAAAGACCGCAGAGTTTCTGGTTGAAGAAGGGATCCACGCGCTGCCGTATCACGCGGGCCTGAGCACTCCGGTTCGCGCCGCAAACCAGGCAAGGTTCCTGCGTGAAGACGGAGTCGTCATGGTCGCGACGATTGCCTTCGGAATGGGAATCGACAAGCCCGACGTGCGATTCGTCGCCCACCTCGACTTGCCTAAGTCGGTAGAGGGCTACTACCAGGAGACCGGGCGGGCGGGCAGAGACGGTGAAGCATCCACCGCCTGGCTCGCCTACGGGCTTCAGGATGTCGTGCAGCAGCGCAGAATGATCGACCAGTCAGAGGGCGACGCGACTCACCGACGCCGCCTGAGCCTGCACCTGGACGCCATGCTCGCGCTCTGCGAAACCGTGCAGTGCCGACGAAAGCAGCTGCTCGCCTATTTCGGAGAGACTTCAGGAGACTGCGGCAATTGCGACAACTGTCTGAACCCGGCCGAGAGCTGGGACGGGACGATTCCTGCGCAGAAGCTCCTGTCGACGATCGTGCGACTGGAGCGTGAGCGCAATCAGCACTTCGGCGCAGGTCACCTCATCGACATTCTCCTCGGCCGCCAGACGCCGAGGATTGACCAGTATTCGCACGACGACCTGAGCACTTTCGGAATCGGCAGTGAACTGAGCGAAGCCGAGTGGCGCGGAGTAGTCAGGCAGTTGCTTGCCCAGGGGCTGCTCGCGGTTCGAGGCGACGGCTACGGCACCCTTGTGATTACCGAATCCAGCAACGAGGTGCTCAAGGGCACTCGGCGGGTTCACCTTAGGCGCGAACCTGAGCGAATCAAGACCGGTAAAAGCCGAAAGGTCTCCTCGCAGTCAGCGGTGCTGCCAGCTTCGGCCGAGCCGCTGTTCGAGCGACTGCGAAACTGGCGGGCAGATCAGGCCTCCCGGCAGAACGTTCCCGCCTACGTCGTATTCCACGACACGACCCTTCGGGAACTCGCCACAAGGCACCCGCGCACGATCGACGAGCTGCGGGATGTCACCGGCATCGGCGAATCCAAGCTCGAGCGATACGGCGCCGAGTTGCTTGAGCTGCTCTCAGATCAGTCGCCAGCGGCCGCAATCTTCAACTGAGACTCTGCCGCCTCGGACCCTGAACCGTCGGACTCTGGGTCCTCGGAATGCTCCGGCTTTCTCGCCTCAAGTCGCAGCGTGGCAAGCAGTCCGAGAGCCAGGAAGGCGGCTGCTCCGAAGGCGGAGTAGCGAGTGCCCTCACTGAAGGCTTCACGGGCCGCAGCGGCTACTTCCGGACTGCGCTCGTCTAGACCCGGAATGGCGTTGCCAGCGCTGTCGACCACGGCGTTGACCACCTGCTCCTTGACCGAGTCGGGCAGAGCGGAGTCGGCGAGCTTGGCTTCGAGAACCATCCCGGTGCCGCTGAACAGCACGGTGCCGAGGATCGCGATGCCGAGGGCGCTGCCGATCTGGCGCGAAGTGCTTTGAGTCCCAGAGCCCTGACCGGACTGGGCGATCGGGACATCCCTGAGGATCACGCTCGTGAGCTGCGCAGAGGCGAGCCCGATTCCGAAACCGTAGATGAAGAGCGCGACCGGAATCGCCCACCACGGCGTCGTCGCCGAAATGAAAATGGCGCCAAGGAATACGCCGATTAGCTCGAACAGGATGCCGAATCGGACTATCCAGACCGCCGGTACCTTGTTGCCGAACCCGCCGGCAAAACCGCTGGCAAAGAACGAGCCGATGGCCAGAGCCAGAATCACAAGTCCCGTTTGCAGGGCGTCGTAGTTGAGTACGTTCTGCAGCCAAAGCGGCAGCGAAAGTACGAGCCCGTATTCACCGAGGGCAACAATCAGCGCAGCTATATTCCCATTTCGGAATGAAGCGATCCGGAACAAACCGAAGGCGAGCATTGTGCTCTTTCCGGCGCGCTCGCGAACTATCCCTCGAACGATGAATCCGGCGAGAGCTATCGCTCCGATTGCGAATCCGATCGGAACCGGAGAAAGATCGAATGGCCAGGTCCAGTCGCCGATCTTGAGCGGAGTATCGGTGAGCCACCAGCCGAGGTTGCGGCCTTCGATGAGCCCGAAAACGAGGGTTCCGCTGACCACCACGGAGAGCGCCGCTCCGAGCAGGTCAATTCCCGGATTGTCCGGTTCGCGGGATTCCAGCACGAACATGATCACGCCGATGATGATGATCAGCCCGACCGGAACGTTGATTCCGAAAGCCCAGCGCCATGAGAAGTAGGTCGTGAGCCATCCGCCGAGTATCGGACCCACGGCGGCCATTCCGCCGATAGTTGAGCCCCAGACTGCGAAGGCGATTGCGCGATCGCGACCGACGAAGTTCGCGTTGATCAGGGAAAGCGTCGAGGGCAGGATCATGGCCCCGCCGATTCCCTGCAGGACTCTGGCGAAAATGAGCAGGTCTCCGGTCGGGGCGAGGGCGGCGAAGATTGAGGATGCCGCGAAGATCACTACGCCGATCTGCAGCAGTCTGCGTCGGCCGATTTTGTCAGCGACAGTACCGAAGACCAGCAGCAGCGCCGCGAAGACGAGGGTGTAGCTCTCCTGCACCCATTGCACCTGCGCGGAATTGATCCCGAGCTCATCTACGATCGACGGAATCGCGACATTTACGATCGTCGTGTCCACGATGATGAGAGCGACTGCGAGCGAGACCGCGACGAGTCCGAGCCATTTCGCCAGTCGCGATTGTTCGCCCTGTTCCGGGCCAGCGGAAGCCGATTTCTTAGTTGAAGTATTCATTAGTCAGCAAGCTTAGCATATTGTCAGCATGCTTACTAATTCTCCTTTTGAGGCTACACTTGGAGCATGGTCCAGCCCAGTTTGCCAGAGCCCGAAGAGGGCGATCACGGCCCGATGGCGAACTGGCCAACCGGAAGGCTGCTCTCTATCGCCGGCCGACTCGTCGAACAGGCCTGGATTGCAGCTCTCGCCGACCACGGACTCTCACACGCGGGGTTCATCGCGCTGCACCTCATAGGCACAGGTTCGCCAAGCCAGACGGAGCTGGCATCGCAGGCCAAGGTCGAAGCTCAGACCATGTCGCGCACTCTCGACAAGCTCGAGCGCGACGGTTTCATTCGCCGCTCTCGCGATCCGAAGGATGCCCGCAGGCACGTCGTGTCCAGGACCGTCGAAGGAGAAAAGGCGTGGGATTCAGCCAAGCACCTCGAAGCGGAAGTCTTCCCGACAGTCTCACACCCCCAGGAACTCAGGGACGCGCTCATTGAGCTGATTAATGACGGCACGCGAAAGCGCTGGCAATCGTAGTAACTTCATTGCATGACTTTCAACCCGGATTCCAACATCGGCGGCGGCAAGATCAGCCAGCGGGGACGCGGTGCCGGCCTCGCAGTCGGCGGCGGCGGAATCCTCGCCCTCATTCTTGCGATTGCCTCTCCGCTGCTCGGGGTTGACCTCACACCGCTGTCCGGAATGTTCGGCGGCGACAGCGGCCAGAGCCAGACCGGTCCGGTCGACAATCTCGAGGAGTGCCAGACCGGGGCCGATGCGAACTCGAATGTCGCCTGCCTCATGAAGGGGGCTGCGGCATCCCTCGACGCCTATTGGTCGGGAAAGTTCGCTCAGCAGGGCATCTCTTACCGCTCTCCGGCGGACTTCGTGCTCTTCACCGGTTCAACGAGCACCGGATGCGGAACCGCTTCGAGCGCGACCGGCCCGTTCTACTGCCCAAACGATGAAACCATCTACGTCGACACGAGCTTCTTCGACGAGCTCCGCACTCAGTTCGGAGCCAACGGCGGACCTCTCGCCGAGATGTATGTGGTTGCCCACGAATGGGGCCACCACATCCAGAACGTGCTCGGCACCATGGACAATCTGAACCTGCAGGCGACCGGACCGGAGTCAGACTCCGTTCGGCTCGAGCTGCAGGCGGACTGCTACGGCGGGTCGTGGGCTAAGGACGCTTCGACAGTGCCCGACTCAAGCGGAGTGCCTTTCCTTGAGCCGATCACTCAGGACCAGATCAACGATGCGCTCAACGCAGCCTCGGTAATCGGCGATGACCGGATTCAGGAGCAGGCAACCGGCCAGGTGAACCCGGAAAGCTGGACTCACGGGTCGAGTGCGGAGCGGGTCAAGTGGTTCTCGGTCGGCTTCAAGAGCGGTCCGACCGCCTGCAATACCTTCAGCGGCGATCTGTAATCGCGGGCTGGTTTGGTCAGCGCCCCGGTTGAGTCGGGGTGCGCACGGGTTGAATCGGCGCTCCGGCTGAAGTCAAGCGCTCGGATCGCTCTAGGCGCTCTCGCCTGAACCCTGAGCTTCCTGCTCGGCGATCTTGGCGTGGATTTCTTCCATGTCGAGTTCGCGCACCGCGGTGATTACCTGCTCCAGGGCGCTCGACGGCAGGGCTCCCGGCTGCGAGAAGACGAGCACTCCGTCGCGGAACGCCATGAGAGTCGGGATCGAGGTAATGCCGGCTGCGCCTGCGAGAGCCTGCTCGGCATCCGTGTCCACCTTCGCAAACGTAATGTCCTCGTGGGCTTCGCTCGCCTTGTCGAAGATCGGCGCGAACTGGCGGCACGGTCCGCACCAGGCGGCCCAGAAGTCGACCAGAGTGATTCCGGGGGCGGTGACTGTCTTCTCGAAGTCGTCTGCAGTCAGGGCGACGGTTGGCATTTGCGTTTCCTTACGTTTGCGCGGGTTCAGTTGAGTGCAACTGTTCTGGTCGGCTATCTATTCCGGGTCCGCGGCGGGTGACGAGAATCCGGTGACTGCTCGCAGAGTCCGTCTTCCTACTTCGCAGCCTTTGCGGCCGCCTTCATTGCCTTCTTTGCTTCGCGCACCTTCGCGAGGGATTCGTCATCCCGAATATCGGCGACCGATTTGAAACTGCCCGGTTCGCCGAAGTGGCCGCTGGCTTCCTGCCAGCCGGGCGCATTCAGGCCGAGCTGCTTGCCGAGCAGGGCGAGGAAGATCGCGGCTTTTTGCTCTCCGAAGCCGGGAAGTTTCTTCAGTCGGGCTAGCACTTCGGCGCCGGTCGGGTTTCCGGATGTCCAGATCGCCGCCCCGTCGTCGGCCCAGTCGCGATGCACGATCTCTGCGAGGGACTGAACTCTAGCTGCCATCGAGCCTGGGAATCGGTGGACTGCCGGCGAGATCTTGAATACCTCTTCGAGCTTTGCAGGGTCCATGGTCGCGATCTTTCCGGGATCAAGGTGTCCGAGGCGTTCGAGCAGCTTTTGCGGTCCGGAAAACGCGGTTTCCATCGGAACCTGTTGATCGAGCAGCATCCCGATTAGCAGGGCGAACGAGTTTTCGGTCAATAGCTTGTCGGCGTCCTCGGAGCCGGCCAGGTGGAGAGTCATTCGAGTAATTCCTTAGTTCGAGTTCAAAGCGCTGTCGGCCCTGGTCCTGCTTGAAACCATAATCGTGGCTATTGCACTGCGCGAATCAATCCGCCAGCGCTTGAGAATGTCGGTGACGTGCCGCTCGACGGTCTTGAGCCCGATGCCGAGGGTTGCGGCGATCTGGGCATTGCTCGAACCGGTGGCGATTAGTTCAGCGACTTCGAGCTGGCGAGGGGTCAATGCGGGCGGAGACAGGTTCGGCAGGTCAAGTTCGGCAGTCTCGAAACTCGAAACCACGCCGATTCTGGTCGCCACTCCGAACGCGTGCAGCACTCTGGAAACGTGGCTGCGCACGGTGTGCGGAGAGAGATAGAGCTCCTGCGCGATCTGGTCGTTGGACATTCCGCTTGCTATTAGCCTTGCAACCTCACGCTCTCTGGCTGAGAGGCCCTCGAGCCTGCTCGAAGCCCTCGGCCCCAGTCGGCGGCCTATTCTTCGCAACTCGCGGTTGGCACTTCGAATTGCGGCTCGGTGTCCGTTCTCGTTCGAAATGCGCGCGAGCTCTTCAAGCTCCGAGGCGGCCCTTCCGGGTTCGGCGAGTGCGATCCGCGCTCTCGCCAGCAGAATCTCCGCTTCCGCACGCTCGATATTGCGCCCATCGGCGAGGGCTCGGTCCGAGGCGAGCCGTGCGAGTTCAACTGCGCAGGCCGGCTCTCCTTCGAGCAGTGCAACTCTTGATCTGGCACGAAGCACCGTGCTTGCGGCAATCGGGTGGTCTTCGAGGGGTGTAAGGCGGGATAGCCAGGCCTGGGCGGCATCCAGGTCGTTTGCTTCCACTGCCTGCGCGATTAGCAATTCGAGACTCAAGGCGCGGTCGATGATGGTCAGTCTCGAGAGCGCCGGGTTGTCATCCGCCCTCAGGACGAGCCGGGTGGCGGTAGGAATCTCACCGATTGCAACCGCTCCGAAAGCAGCAAGCAGGTAACAGCCGCGAGAGATCGCGTTGACCGGCTGCAGGCCGCTGGAATCGACAAGTTCGATTAGCGACCTCGCCTTTTGCCGTTCAGCCGCATTCCCGTGGACGAGTGCGGCGGCCGCTTTCGCGAAGAGTTCGCAAAGCGGAGCCTCGCTGGTCTCAACCGCCTTCTGTGCGAGGCTCGCGGCCGCGGAGATCCTCCCGTGGAAGGCGAGAATCCGAGCACGCTGAACGATCATTACCGTGAGGTACGGGTGGTTTCTTCCAAAGAGAGACTCGGGCAGCGGCCCCGACTGGTCGATGAATCCGACTGCAAGATCCAGCCGCGCGCAGGCGATCGCCGCCTCGGCAAGAAAGTGGAGAATGATCGGTCGAAGCGACTCGGTGAGCGGAGATTCTTCTTCGGATGCCGCCACCAGGGCGTCGACTCCGGTTGCCGGATCGCGCAGGCTTTCGTCGATCGTCGCATGAGGATCCCCTGCGACGCCCAGGCCGGCTGCAGCCCTCGCAAGCGCGACCGCATCCGGATCCGCCGCGTTCGCGATTGCCGATCGAGCGTGACGAACTGTTGCCTCAAAGTCGCCTTCCAGAAAAGATGCCACCGCTCGCAGTGCTTCGAAAAAGGGGTCTCTTTCCACCCAGAAGCCAGCCTCGCCCCCCTCTGCATGGTAAGGGCTCTTGTCGGTTCGCAGGGCTCGCCGCAGGACAAGATCAAAGGCGTCCTCGCGGTTCATTCGATCAGTGTACGGTCGCGGGTTGCCCGGAGTACGGCGACGCTTCTGATCGTGAATAAGACGAAACCCTTATAGTCGCGCTCCGCGGGTAAACCTATGCTCGGCAGTGCCGCGATTCCCGTTAGGCGGCCTCCCGACCAGAGTGCCTGCCTATCGGGAATTGCGGTTGGCAAACCGAACACGAGAGGCATCCAAATGAACTTGCACAGCACCCGACTAACCCGACTGGCGCTGGTTGCTGCAGGGGTTGCGACCGTTCTGGCGGCCTGCGCTCCGCTGCCCGACCCCGGTACTCCACAGGACCCCGGTTCCGACTCCGACTCCGGCAGCGTTCAGGGCCCAACGGTGACCTTACCCGGAACAGGAAGGTACGAAATTGGAACGGAGGCCCCTTATGGTGCCTACCGGTTGAAGGGCGAGCCGGATTCGCTGCCAGCCGGATGCACCTGGTCGATTATCGATGCGGACGGTGACGTGTACATCGAAAATCAGGGGTCCTATGCCTCGATGAGTGACGTCAAGGAGGCGGTCACTTTCGTGACCCAGGGTTGCCCGGACTGGGAGCAGTACCAGCAGTACGACGACTAGCAGCCTGCTGAAGCTTCCTGGGCATCCGCCTTTTCTCACTGCTGTTTTTTCAGCGCCGATTGGCGTTTGGTTGGAGAATTGAGGATGGGGTAAAGACCGCCCTGGGAAGAGGATCAGCAATGGAGATCAAGGACAAAGTCTTCGTCGTAACCGGCGGAGGCAATGGAATGGGCCGGGAAGTCGTTCTTGGTTTGCTTGAGCGGGGTGCGAAAGTCGCCGCCGTCGACTTGCGCGAGGACGGTCTCAAAGGAACGGTCGAACTTGCAAAGGACGCGGGCAAACGGCTTACTACCCACGCTCTGGATGTCACGGATCGCAAAGCGGTCCTCGCCCTGCCGAAAGCCGTAATCGACGCCCACGGCCAGGTCGACGGTGTGCTCAATGTCGCCGGCATCATCCAGAAGTTCGTTCGAATCAAGGAGCTCAGCTTCGAGGACATCGAACGGGTCATGAACGTCAACTTCTGGGGGGTAGTCAACGTCACCAAGGCGTTCCTGCCGGAACTGCTGGCCCGACCGAGCGCGGCAGTGCTCAACGTATCGAGCATGGGCGGCTTCCTTCCGGTTCCCGGCCAGGCCGCCTACGGTGCGAGCAAGGCCGCAGTCAAGCTCTTCACCGAGGCGCTCTACGCGGAGTCGCAGGGCAGCAATCTTCAGGTGACGGTCGTGTTCCCCGGCGGAGTCGGGACGAACATCACTCAGAACTCCGGGGTTGACATTCCAAATGCCGAGGAATTGGCAAAGGGCAAGGCGCCGAAGACCACGAGCCCCGCGGATGCCGGCCGCCAGATCATCGAAGGCCTCGAGCAGGGTGCGTTCCGGGTTCGAATCGGCGCAGACGCCAAGTTCATGGACCGCCTGTCCCGGCTCGCCCCGAAGAAGGCGACCGGTTTCATCGCAAAGCAAATGAAGGCCCTGCTCGGGTAGGCGCAGTCACTGCGCCCGACCGCCGCGCCCCTGCCTGCCACGGTCTGCCCCCGTATGATCAACGCCGCGGACTCTTGTCAAGCGCGCGGATGTTCCAGCGTCCGCGGCGTTGACAAGAGTCCGCGACGTCGCAGGAGTTGACGGTGGGCGTACGATTCAGACATGTTTACCTTTGTACTTCCTGAATACGTTCAGGACATCGCCCTGTTGGTCGTGCGCCTCATGGTGGCCATTGCTCTGGCTCACGAGTCGTGGCTCAAGATGAAGGACATGAAGGCCTTTGCCAAGAACGACGGCGTTCCGGTGCCGGTTGGCTGGTTCGTGGCTATTGCGGAGATGGCGGCGGCTGTTTCCTTCGCCACCGGATTCCTTTCGCAGTGGGCGGCCATCGGGTTGATTCTGCTTATGATCGCGACAACGTTCATGCACGTCGTCAAGTGGCACAGCAAGTACTGGGCTCAAAAGGGCGGCTGGGAATACGACATAATCATGATCGCCTTCGCCCTCGTGATCCTCGCCTTCGGCGCGGGCAACTGGGCGCTGAGCTGGCCGTGGGTCTGATCAACTCAGCGCGCTCTTGATCCGCTCCGCAATATCGCGCCTGGCAGCGGCGCCGATTTTGGTTGGCAGCAGAGGGTAGACATGTAGTTGCCCGACCTGCTCGGTGAAGCTGACCTCGACCCCGGCATCCGTCGCCTTCTCGGCAAGGAGGTGGGCATCCGGGTTCAGGACGTCGCGGGTGCCGGTGTAGATGGCGAGCGGTCCGAGACCCTTGAACTTGCCGAAGAGCGGACTTACCACCGGGTCGGTCAGTTTGAGCTCGCCGCGCCACTTGTCTGCGAGCACCCTGCCGCCTGGCACCGCAAGCCAGGGGTCGCTCGGCTGAACTCCGGGGATGCGCGGGTTGTTGAAGGTCTGATCGACCGCGGGCGAAACCAGCACGGTCAGCGGAAGGGCGACCCCGGCATCCCTAAGCACCTGCGCGGTGGAAAGCGAGATCTGGCCGCCGGCCGAATCGCCCACGAGCACGACCGATCCGTGCGCTTTGAGGCTTGACTCCGCGATCTCTCGCGCTCCCCGCAGGGCCTCGGCCGCAGTACCCTTCGGCACGAGCGGGTAGATCGGAACTGTCACGACCGTGGACGCTTCCGCGGCGATCTGCGCCGCAAACTGCCACTGCAGCGCGACTATCTCGTTGACCCAGCCACCGCCGTGAAGGTAGACGACGCTGCCTCTGGCCTTGCCGCCGGTCGGCGTGATCGTGAAGACCGGCCAGCCAGCGGCATCCTCGCGCTTGACTTCGACGTCTGTGCGCAGCTTCTTCGGCGGCTCAAAGGGCTCCGGCCTGGCGACTCGTTCCCGGATGCGCTCGAGTGCGCCTGCCTCGGTCACGAACACCTTGTTTCGCCCTGTCGCGCGGATGATGAGCGGGACGAGCCAGTTCGGAACATTTGCCATCGAGGCACCCCCTCCTTCGTTGCCGGGCCGCAGAAACACCTGCTTGTTGCCTAGGCTAGCGAACCTAGGAAGTGATCAGCCGATCGAAGAAAACGTGGCAGAGCCAGTGGTGGCTCCGAGCGGCATCGATCCGCTGACCTTTCGATTTTCAGTCGAACGCTCTACCAACTGAGCTACAGAGCCCTACCCGAGGGTAGTAAGGCACAGCCACTGGCGAGAGTGGCCGTGCCTTGCGACCCTGACCGGACTTGAACCGGCGACCTCCGCCGTGACAGGGCGGCGCGCTAACCAACTGCGCTACAGGGCCTAACTATTCAATTATCGTGTGGTGACCCCAACGGGATTCGAACCCGTGCCGCCGCCGTGAAAGGGCGGTGTCCTAGGCCACTAAACGATGGGGCCGGAAGGTTGTGCCTTCGTGGCTACCGACGTTCAAGCATAAGGGGACAACGCGATTTTGACAAACGCCGCGACTCTCAAGGCGACGGATGCAGCCCACGCTCTCGGGACATCCGGAGAGCAAGCCCCGACCGAAAGCGTGAATCCGCCACGCCCGAAGCCGCAAACCAGGCGAAACCTTCAACTGACGCTTTAAGTTCGAAGTTGCTGGTTATTTCAAGATCGGCTTGTTATTGTGACAGTTGTTAACAGTGTTACTGGCGTTAACTTTGCGCTCGCCAGTGGAGGATCCGAACTCAGGGGACTGGGGAATCATGACTAGGCCAACCAGGCGGGGAGCCTTTGCTCCCGGCGGAGTCGCGCTCGCGAGCGGGGCATCCGGAATCTGGCGCAGCCGAGTCCTCGTAACGATTGCCGTATTCACTCTTCTGATCACGGGCTTCAGTCTCGCGCCGGCCCAGTCCGCCTCAGCCACCGACTACCCGAGCTGGGCGGATGTCCTGGCCGCCCGCAATGACGTCGCCAAGAAGAAGGCCGAGATCGCCAAGCTGCAGGCCCTGCTGGCTCAGCTCGAAAAAGCGAAGCAGGACACAGAAGCCGAGGCGATTCGGGCTGGGGATGCCTACCAGAAGGCTCAGGACGCGTTCGACGTCCAGGACATGAAGACTCAGGAATATCAAAAGCAGGCGGATGAGGCTCAGGCGAAGGCTGACGACTCACTCAAGCGCGCAGGCCAGCTTGCAGCAAGGCTCTCCCGCGTCGGAGGAGGCGACTTCACCACCAATCTCTTCTTCAACGGAGCAGACGCCTCCAATCTGCTCTCCCAGCTCGGAATGGCCAGCAAGATCTCCGAGCAGTCGAAGGGACTCTACGACCGTGCTATTCGCGACCAGAAAACCGCTCAGGCTCTGACAGATCAGGCGAACGTCGCCCGTGACGAGCTGGAGCGGCTCAGGGACATCGCCGAGGACGCGCGAATCAAGGCTCAGGCGGCGGCGGACGCCGCAGCTGCCGCGCTAAAGGAACAGCAGGACAACAACGCGACCCTTCAGGCCCAGCTTGCAACTCTGCAGACCGGCCTCAGGCACACCGAGTCCGAGTACGTAAAGGGCGTGCAGGAGTCGTACGGAAGCGGATCCGGAGTGGTCGAGATCAGTTCGCAAGGCTGGGCGCGGCCGGCAACCGGTCGAGTAACCAGCAGTTTCGGCGCGAGAGTACCGCCGGTGGCCGGAGTGGCCTCCTTCCACCACGGTGTCGACATTGGCGCCGGCTGTGGGGCCCCGATTTACGCGGCGCACAGCGGCACCGTCATCTACGCTGCCTGGTACGGAAACCTCGGCAACTACATCCGGATTCAGCACGAGGGTGACGTCACGAGCGGCTACGGGCACATCGTCAACGGCGGAATCCTCGTGCACAACGGCCAGGAGGTCGTCGTAGGGCAACTCATTGCGAAGGTCGGTACGACCGGGGCTTCAACCGGATGCCACCTGCACTTTGAGATTCGCCAGTACGGCTCGGTCATCGACCCGGTCCCGTTCATGCGGGCGCGCGGAATCGTCATTCAGTAGCAGTTGCTGCGACTGCCGAACGGGGCCGAACCTGCGCTACCCCTTTCGAGACCGTGCAGGGTCGAACGCGGCCCTTAGTGTCCTTCGGTCTTGAACCGCTCGATCGCCTCGACCACTAGCTTCTCGGCTTCTGCGGCACTGCCCCAGCCTTCGGTCTTTACCCACTTGCCCGGCTCGAGGTCCTTGTAGTGCTCGAAGAAGTGCTCAATCTCCCTGCGCTTGAATTCGTCGATGTCGGTGACATCCTGAATGTGGTTCCAGCGGGGGTCCTTGGCGATCACGGCGATGATCTTGGCGTCGGGGCCGGCATCGTCGGTCATGTTGAATACGCCGACCGGCCGCACGAGCGCGCCGACTCCAGGGAAGAGCGGGTATTCGCTCAGCAGCAGGACATCCAGCGGGTCGCCGTCCAGGCCGAGGGTCTTGTCGAAGAAGCCGTAGTCGGTCGGATAGCCGAACGCGGTGTAGAGCACGCGGTCGAGGGTGACCCGACCGGTCTCGTGATCAACCTCGAACTTGTTGCGACTGCCGCGCGGGATCTCGATCACGGCGTCATAGTTTCCCATCTGCATTCCTTTCCGACCTGCTTGCTGGAATAACGTTACTGGATGAGCACTCGTCCGAGATTGACGCCCGCCATTGCGGATGTTCGCCGGGCGGTGCGGGACTGCCTTGAAGCGCTTGAGTCCGAGAAGAGGGCGGATGCCGTGCCGGCTCCCCTGCTCCTCGTCGCACTGAGCGGCGGCCCCGACTCTCTCGCCCTCGCAGCAGCCACCGCGTTCGAGGCGCCGCGCGCGCGCTTTCGCGCGGGGGCCGTGGTCGTCGACCACGGCCTGCAGGCCGGATCCGCCGAAGTAGCCGCGCGCGCCGCCGAACAGGCGAAAGCCCTCGGTCTCGACCCGGTGCTCGTGCGAGCGGTTTCGGTCGATGGGGAAGGCGGCCCGGAGGCCGCAGCCCGCGAGGCACGGTACGCGGCGCTCGCAGAGTCGGCGACCGAGACCGGAGCAGCCGCGGTACTTCTCGGCCACACCCTCGACGACCAGGCGGAAACTGTGCTGCTTGGTCTTGCGCGAGGCAGCGGCACCGCGAGCATCAGCGGAATGGCCCAGCGAAGCACCGGACTAGCACAGCGCACAAAGGGAGGGACCACCTACCTGCGCCCGCTGCTTGGCATTCGCCGCGAAACTACCGTTCGGTTCTGCAAAGACTCCGGCCTCGAACCCTGGATCGACCCGCACAACAGCCAGCAGCGCTTCGCGAGGGTTCGCGTTCGGGAAGTCGTCCTGCCGATGCTCGAAAACGAGCTGGGTCCTGGAGTAACCGAGGCGCTCGCAAGAACCGCGGAGCTGGCCAGAGAGGATTCGGAAGCGCTGGATCTGTTTGCCGCCGAACAGGCGGAAGAGCTCGCTGAGCACGCCGAGGCGGGGCTATCGCTGAGCGTGCCTGGGCTTGCGAGCAATCCGGCCGCGCTCAGGCAGCGCATCATCCGACTTGCCGTGACGTCTGAATTTGGGGTCTCGCTCAGCCGCGCGCAAACGCTCGAGGTCGCAAGGCTCGTTACCGACTGGCGCGGTCAGGGTCCGCTCGACCTGCCCGGCATTAGAGTGGTGAGGCGGGGTGCCCGGATTGAGTTTCGGGCGCAAAGCGAGCCGATTGGCTAGCGTGCCGGGTTGCGACCGGCAACGGTGAATCGACTGTCACAAGAGCTAAGTACTGAGCGAAGGACCCAAACCGCATGAAACTCGACGATGTCAGCGCCGACCTCGAAGAAGTACTGCTAACCGAAGATCAGATCCACGAGCGGCTCGCCGAGCTCAGCCGCCAGATCGAGAAGGATTACGAAGGCGAGACCCCGCTGCTGGTCGGGGTGCTCAAGGGTGCGGTAATGGTCATGGCCGACCTCGCCAAAGAATTGCGGATGCCGATAGAGATGGACTGGATGGCCGTTTCCTCATACGGTTCCGGCACTCAATCTTCAGGAGTCGTGCGAATTCTAAAAGACCTCGATACCGACTTGATTGGCAGGCGGGTATTGATAGTTGAGGACATTATCGATTCCGGACTAACCCTTTCCTGGCTGCTTGCCAACCTGCGCAGCCGCGGTGCGAAATCGGTAGACATCCTCGCACTACTAAGAAAGCCGGATGCCGCCAAAGTCGACGTCGAAGTCAAGTACGTCGGCTTCGAAATCCCCAGCCGCTTCGTCGTTGGTTACGGCCTGGATTACGCGGAGCGCTACCGGAACCTGCGCGGGGTCGCGGTGCTCGCACCCCATGTTTACGCCTGAATCCGCCGCGGCCGCAACCGGCACTGTCTGACAATCCCAGGGCAGGGGTCTAGGTCGGACGCGCCGACACGGGCGAGTCAGCGTTTACGGAACTCCCGGCCTCGAGTTCGGCCGCCGAAACGACGTAGGAGAGGCCGCGGTGGTTCTTCGTCGTGAAGACCATGATGATCGAGGCGACAACGAAGGCGAACAGCAGGAAGTCGCTTAGCGGGAACTCGACCGCGCTGAGGATTCCGTAGAGGCCGATTCCGCCGATGAAGCGCAGCAGCCGCGTCGGGATGACCGGCAGGCGGGTGGTGGCGGGCTGAAGCAGTACGACCCGCTCGCCGATAGTTGTGCCGGTGACCATTACGAAGACGAACTGGATGGCCAGCGGGAGCCAGGAGACGAGAACGGCTTCAACCGGCATCCACTGATCAAGGGCTTCAACCGGGCTCCAGGAAGTCGGGGCCTCGCGCCCGGAGAGCGTGATGACTGCGAGGCGCCAGAAGACGCCGAGGGTTCCGCCGACGAGGGCGAGGAAGAGCACGTCGCTAACCATGCCGAGAAGCCGGCGACCGGCAGACACGCGCGGGGCGGCATCCGTTGAAGTCTTGCGCTGGTGGCGCGTGAAGGCGATCGCGAGCAGCGAGCCGATGGCCGCGCCCACGGTATTCATCGCGAGGTCGGTGAAGTCGAACAGGCGGTAGGCGCAAGGGAAGAGCCACCAGACACCGGTGAGCTGGGTGAGCTCGATCAGCAGCGAAACGCAAAAACCGGTGATCGTTGCGAAGACGACTCCGCGGCGATACATCGTGCGGAGCAGAAAGCCGAGCGGAACGAAGGTCGCGACCGCGATCACCGCGCCGAAGACTATTGCCAGCAGACCCGAGAGCAAGTGGACGGAAATACCGGCAGATTATCAGTGGGTCGGGGCGCGCCGGGGTGGCGCGGTGGCATGGTCACGCGGGCGGCCAGTCTCAGCAGTTCGGGTCACGAAACAGCCAGATTCACAAACCGGCTTAGTGTCGCGAGCCCCTCCGGGGTGTGCGGCAGGTAGTTTATGAGGTCTGGCGAGTAGACGAGATAAGCCGCCCACTTCGCTCGCGAAATCGAAACGTTGAGCCGGTTTCGATTCAGCAGAAAGTCCATGCCTCGCGGGGCGGCGATCGCGCTTGAAGCCGCAAGGCTCACGATTGAAATCACGGCCTCCCGCCCCTGGAACTTGTCCACCGTGCCGACCGGAACCTCGGCAAGCCCGGCCAGATCGAGGGTTTCCCGAAGCAGCTGAACTTGCGCGTTGTACGGAGTCACGACGATGACATCGGCCTGCTCGAGGGGTCGGGCCGGTTCGGACTCGTCCTCGACCCAGGGCAGCCCGAGGTGTGCGCGCACGAGCTCGACTACCGCGCTTGCTTCCTCGGCGCTCGAGGTCGAATTGCCTGAGTGTTCGACTGCGACCGAGTGCAGTCCGGGTTCGACGCCTTGCAGTTTGCGGCCGGCAGTGGTGGCGTGGGAGTGGAGCTTACCCTCATAGGAGAGGTCGGAGACTCGGGAAGCGACCGCGGCATCCATTCTGCGACTGACCGGCAGGAAGTAGCCGTAGCGTTCCGGCAGGACCGCGTTGTTGCCGATGACGTAGCCGAGGGCGGAACCGTCGACGGGGGCGGGGTGGATGCCCTGGCTGACTTGCGGGAGCTGCTGCGGGTCGCCGAGCAGCAGAATTCGCTTCGCGCTCGGGGCGCAGGCGATCGTGTGGGCGAGCGAGAACTGGCCGGCCTCGTCGATCACGAGCAGGTCGAGCTGCTGCTCCTGCACGCGCTTGCGGTTGGTCATGTCCCAGGCGGTGCCGCCGATCACATAGCCGGTCTCTGCGCGCAATCGGGCGAACTCCGGGTAGGCGCTGTCGCTGATCACGGTGAACCGCGCGGCCGGGTCGCTCACCTTGTGCTTCGCGACGAGCGCCGGATCAAGCCCCGCGGTCACTGCCGCGTCGAGCACGTTCTCGATCACCTTGTGCGATTGCGCAGTGACGCCAACCCTCCAGTGCTGTTCCTCAATGAGCCGCTTGATGACGTGGGCTGCGACGTAGGTCTTACCGGTGCCGGGAGGGCCCTGGACTGCAAGGTAGTCCTGCTGCATGCCGATTAGCGAGGTGTAGATCGCGCGAACCGCGTCATCCGGGTCGGACATGGGCTCGAGCAGCCCGGCGTCGCCCGGGGCTTTGCGCAACAGCAGGTTCGACATGGCGTCGCTCGGCCAGGCGGGCGCGGCGTTTCGAACCTTCGCGCCCCAGGCTTCGATCGCAGCGTCGAGGTTCGTCGACCTTGGTGGGGGTCCAGGTGTGAGGTACGCCGGAACGTCGAGCCACTCGGACTCGTCCTTCGGAAGTTGCTCCTCGACCACAATGCGCTCGTCCGAGTCGACGCCGATGATTTTCGCGCCAGTCGCCACGCGCAACCCCGGCCGATACCCGGGTGGCTCGTAAGGTACGGGTTCGTTGTAGACGAGGAAGACTTTGTCATCGGGCTTCGGCTGGGTACTGCCTGACGCCCAGTTGCCCTCGATAGTTAGCAGCCGCTTCGGTGCGCCGCCTCGCGGTCCGGGAGCACTCCAGTTCCCGATCGTCGGCAGACTCTCGATCTCGAGGACTCCGCGAGTGTCGAGCCATTCATCGGCGGGCTGTTCGAGCCGGTCGTAGTGCTCCCACCAGAAGCTCTTGCGCTCGCGGCGGTAGTAGTCGATGGCTGCCGCGGCTAGGCGATAGGCGAGAGCTCCTTCCGGCCGCCCGGCCCCTTCCGCGTTCGCGGCGAGCGCCTGGAGGTCGAGGTCGAGTTGGCTCTCTACGAAGGCGGCGACATCCGGCAAGTGGGGTTTCGGCTGCACTTGCTCGCGGCCAACCTCGGGCAGGTTCTGCAGCAGAGACCGCATCCAGTCGCGAAGGCGCAGGGTCGAGAGGCAGTCGTAGGCGTTGTACTGGGCGATGTCGTCGAGGATTTGCTGCGCCTCTTGGGCCTGGTCGGCATCCCGAGCTGCCCGGTATGCGACGTACTGAATCACCGAGTCGGCGGCGTTCGCAACCCCCTCGCGCTCGCTCGCACCCATGTAGAGCGGCTCGAGCTTCTTGATCGAATAGGAGGGCACGCCGATGCGCAGCGCCGAAGCCACGATCGGGTATAAATCTACGAGCACCCCCGCCCGCAGCAGATCGTCGACGGCCGCCTCGCCCTTTCCGTGCCGCGCCGCGATCGAGAGCAGGTGGGTCTTCTCGTAGGCGGCATAGTGGTAGATGTGCATTTCCGGATGCCGCTGCCGCTTCTCAGCGACTACCTCCAGAAAGCGCAAAAGCGCCTCGGCCTCGCTCGCCTGGTCGTGCGCCCAGAGCTTGTCGAATTTGCCTCTCGCATCAACCCAGCCGAACAAGTAGTCGAGTCCCCAGCGCTGACTGCCGTCGGCCTGCACCTCTGAATACTGCGTTTCTGAATACATCGGGTCGCCCTCAAAGTCGAAGAACATGTCGCCTGGGCTCGGCTGCGGCAGCCCCACAATCGGCAGCGGATTGATCACTTCGAACGGAGGCTGCGCTTCGGGGTTCTCGCGGGCTTTCAGTTGCAGCGCCGCCTGCTCGTGGAGCTTCTGCCAGGCGGAGCCGGTGAACTTGAGGTCCTCCGGTTTCTCGGCGGCCGTAGCCAGCTCGGTGAGGGTCGTGATGCCCGCCGCCAGCAGCTTCGAGCGCTGAACCATGCGCATGCCGGCAACCGTGACCAGATCGTCGGCCTCGGCGGCCGGACCCTCGCAGTATTTGCAGTGACCACAGGCGAAGTAGCGATCGTCGCCCCAGGTGATGGGTTTGCCTGCGGTGCCGCCTGGGGTGCCCGCGGACTGGCCGTCTGCGGTGCCCGCCGCAGTGCCTTCCGCGCGATGCTCTGCAATGACTTCGTGCATTCGCGCTCGCCGCAACTGGAACACCGGGCGGACATCCTGAATGAGCGCGGTCTCACTCCGGTCATTGCCGAGGATCAGCTCCACGGTCTCATCGACCGGAATGCCCAGCTTCTCGAGCTGCTCGTAATATGCCGCCAACTGCATAAGCGCGGTGACCTTCACGTGCCGGGCCAGTTTCGTATCCACCACCCGGTACCGGCCGTCCGGCTGCAGCACTAGAAAGTCCGCGTAGCCGACGAACGGCAACGCCGGGTCGCTCTCGTCGAAGAACACCCCCTGGTACACAACCGGAGTCTTCGCCTCGAGCGCCTCGCGGGTGCGCTTGGCGAAATCGCGCAGCGTTTCAGCATCCCTCCGAGGCGGCTGCTCGAACTCGACCACCCCGCCGGGGTTTTCTGCCCGAAACTTCTCAAGCATCCGCTTCTCGTGCACCCCGCCAAGTTCCGCCGCCCTCTCAAGCATCGCGTCATCCGGCGGCAGCGGCTCAGTGTTCCAGCCGAGCCGGTAGTCAAGCACCCGCAGCAGCGCAAACTCGCAGTCACTCGCAAGCGTCAGATCACTCGCGCTGGTCACGAGGGCGGGCGCGAAAGCAGAACTGTCAAGAAGGTACATGATCCCGTCTATTCACCCCCGATTAGTCCGCCGAGTCAATGATGGTATCGCGAGGCGGGGACAGCAGCACTTGGATGTTCAGGGAAGGATCTCCCTGCTCGCTGGTGCCTTCTTTATGTGTAGTTTGTATTGCCTTGCCCGAATCCTTTGGGCAGCCGCACTACTTGTTCGCGTATCACCGAGCGTCTGCGGTTAATATCTGACGTCTCTGACGAGTGAAGTGGGCGGTTCCTCGGAAAGACGCCGTGCGCCGATGGCCGACGTGCACTTAGATGTCGGTCATCGTGCGCGCTTCCTGTTCAGCAGAGCCGCCCGTGCTCGTCCGAGATCGGTCTGCAGCGGGTCGAGCGATCCGGTCAGGACGTCAGCAACCCCGAGTGCGCGGGCAACGCGCAGGACGACATCGAAGCCGACCGTCGGGTTGCCTGTCTCCAGTTTCCGGAGCGTGTCTCGGCTGATCCCGGCACGCTCGGAGATCTGTTGGGCGGTGAGCCCAAGAACCATGCGCCAGCCATGCAGGTATTCACCAGCGAGGCGTGCCTCGTCACGAATGTCGTAGCCGGCCATTTAGCCTCCTCTTGCGGCGGTGTTAATAGGCATTATTGTCGATTATGACGACGCTATCCGTCATTATTGTCTTCGCTATGAACGCCCCCCGCACGCGGGCTTCCCGGCGCCGCATCCCTGTGGAAGTCTGAAGTGTGTCGCCGATGGCGACTGCGGAATGTGGGGGTGCAGTCTTGGCCGATGGGAACGGCGTCGCGGGTGCGTCCGCGCGGCGCCAGCATGAGCGCCGCAAGGCGAAGGACGAGGCGCGAATTCGAGAGCAATGGGGGCGTTTTGGCAACATAGCCGTTGCGCTGACCCCGGAACGTCAAAGCACGCGCGCCTGGAGCACGGGCGCGCTGGGCGAAGAGCTGGTCGGGGCGCGGCTTGACCGCATCGCGTCTGAGCGCATCCGGGTGTTGCACGATCGCCGCATCCCGGGGTCGAAGGGAAACATCGACCACATCGTGGTGACGCCAGTGGGTGTGTGGGTCGTCGACACGAAGCGCTACAAGGGCACCCCGAGTCTGCGAGTTGAAGGCGGGCTCTTCCGCCCGCGCGTCGAGAGACTTTTCGTCGGCGGGCGTGACCACACGAAACTCGTGGGCGGCGTACTGGGCCAGATCCAGAGAGTACTCGAGGTCGTGCCAAATGCACCGGTGCGAGGAGTGCTGTGCTTTGTGGATGCGGACTGGCCACTGATGGCCGCCCCATTCAAGGTGGGCGGTGTCGAGGTGTTGTGGCCGAGGAAGCTCGTGGCGCTGCTCACGGCTACGGGCCCTGAGCGTGTGGATGTCGAAGAGGTCGCGAAAAGAATCGAAGCGAGGTTCCGCTCGGCCTGACTAGTGGAACGACCGCCGGACCAGCGTGACAAGTGTTGCGATGACGGCGAGAGCACCAAGAAACAGCGCTATCCATCCTACGAACGGTGCGAATGTGTGACCGTAGATATCAGTGACACACGACGGGTTGGTGAGTCCGTCAGTGCACCTGCCATCCATGCCGGAGAGCCAGATCCATGTGCCGCCCACGAGCGCAGCCAGGAGCCAGAGTTTTACCAGGGTTGCTGTCGGGTTCTTACGTCCGCTCATAACACCCACGCTAGAGGCTGCCACCGACGGGCGAACCCCCGCATAGGAGGGGAGGCCCGAACACTTCGACGGCGTGGTTCGTAACCCTTCACGCTGTCTTCTTGAACACCGCCTCCATGTGCCATTCAAGGAATTCGCGGTTGGGGCGGTCCGCTCGGCGCTCCGGGCGGGCGATTTCGGTGCCAGCCTTTGCGTATAGAGCGTCCCCATTCCCGAACTCTTCTCGAAGCCGCGGGCTAACAGCGAGCCGCAGTTTCGAGTCAACCGCGATGTAGCCGCGATCAAAAAGCGTGTGCATGTCTGAGCGGAGCAACAATCCGTTGTCGGGACGGTGAACCCCACCCGCGGCAACCGGGAGAATATGAGCTGCCTCGAGCACGGGTCTAACCTTGTCGCCGGTTATGGCGCAGTGGTACCCGTAGTTGTTGGCGATGACCGCTTTGAAGGCTGCTTGACCGAGTCGAGGGATCACCAGTTTCGCATCGCCGAACATCTGTGCGCGAATATGCTCGGGCAAGGTTTCAGGGAGCTTTTCTCCCGTGCGTAGATACTGGCCAACAGCTCGCACGACCGGGTGGTCGGCGGCCAGCTGATCTGTGTCATAGCCTCGACCCCGGACGATCTCGGGGCTCCAATCTGTAGGTGCGGGTAACCTCTCGTTCATCGGGAAGAACTCTGTCATCCGTAGCAAGACACAACCGATTTCGGTGTCATAAGGCAGAGCCTCCTGCACATGTCGATACTTGCGCACTCGGGCAACTAGCTCATCGAGACTTTTTACGCCGTTACCAGCCCCGAACCACTCCCACGCGTCTAGCACCCGTGCGCGGACGAAGTCATCGAAGATGCCAGCACCGACAATCTGATTCCCTTCACCGGCCTTCGACTTGAAAAGGAAGAGACCTCCGTGCTCAAGCGCAGCGAATCCCTGTTTCGGACTCGGCAACCAGAAGTTGACTTGGTCGAGTTCTGAGTGGGTAGAGAGCTGACGGATCCAATTACTGTCCGTCACTCCAACGTAGACCTTCATCGCTAGAGGCGCCTCCTCGCGAGAATCATACGTGCGACTCGGCAACGGGTGCCCGCAGTCGAGTCCCTTGCAATGCAAAAATGGATATGGTGATGAATTGCCCTTTCGGAGGAAACCCGAAGTTCGATCTACTTGCTGGACAGTGGGGTGTCATAGTAATTGTCGGATCGTGGCCCAACTTGGGTTGGCCCTAAGACTTTGGCTGGCAGCACCGAATGCGCCGGAGACTCAATACTCGATTCAATGTCTTGGCTCCGGGAGGCGTTGACCCACTCCTCAAATCGGAGCCGAAGCCTTCGCGCACTGACTCCGAATGCATCCCGATCCTCTTTCGAAAGGGATGCTGCCCGCACGAAGGACTGAAATTCAGCTATTCGATGATCGAGCTCCCGAAAACTCTCGCGGACGTCGAGGAGCAGGCTTCCCTTCCTAACGCGGCCCTCGTGTGTCTCAAAGGCCGAAAATAGAGCTTGTAGCTCAGACGACATGCGGCGAACCCGATCCTCGTCGTCCTTCTGTTGCCGCTTTTTGGATTCTTCTTTCGAGGAACCAGAAGGTCGAGATCGCATGCTCACAAGTAGAACCCCGCTTGCGGGCCAAAGCAAGGAAATTTTTGTGATCGTTGGTTTCGCTCAAAGCGGATCAGTTCTTGCGCCGATGTCGAGCCGGGGTGGTGTGCCCTGATCGCGGTACGTTTGAGACCTTTGGAACTCCCGAAGTGCCGGGTAGCCTGACCTCAAGGAATCCTTGAAATGCGCATCATCGATAATGTCAACGAATTGCTTGGCGACGACCTCAAAAACGAGGCCCGAGTCGGGTCCAAACTGCGTATCGCAGCGTCGACATTCTCCATCTATGCCTTCGATGCGCTCAAGAAGGAGCTTGGCGAGATCAAGGAGCTGGAGTTCATATTCACTTCCCGCTCATTTAGCACGACCAAGGCGACGGATAAGCCGGCTCCTGAACGTCGTCTGTTCGATATCAAACACGACACGGAGTCGACACTTTATGGGTCGGAATTCGAGATCCATTTGCGGAATAAGCTGACTCAGCGCGCGATCGCCCGCGAGTGCGCGGAGTGGGTACGGCAGAAGGTGACGTTTAGATCGAACCGCACGGGCGCTCCGATGCAGCCCGTGGCCGCGGTCGATGAGAGTGTCGCATACTTTCCGATCCAGGGCTTCACAACCACCGACCTTGGTTACGAGCGGGGACCAGCGGTATCGAACTATGTCACGAAGTTCGAGGGACCCAGTGAGACGCGACAATTTGTCCAGCTCTTCGATCAGATCTGGCACAATCCGGACCACCTCGAGGATGTCACTCAAGAGGTGTACGACCACATTGGGAGCGTCTACGCTGAGAACTCGCCGCAGCGTGTCTATTTCCTGATCCTCTACAACCTCTTCAGTGAGTTCCTCAATGACATTAACGAGGATGTTCTCCCCAACGATTTGACGGGCTATCAGGACACGTCAATCTGGAGTGCCCTATACAACTTCCAGCGGGATGCCGCGATCGGCATCATAAACAAGTTGGAAACTTACAACGGGTGCATCCTCGCCGACAGCGTTGGGTTGGGTAAGACTTTCACCGCGCTCGCCGTCATCAAGTACTACGAGCTGCGAAATAAGTCGGTGCTAGTGCTCGCGCCGAAGAAGCTCACTGAGAACTGGACGAACTACAACGCAAACTTGACGACAAACATCTTTGCGAAAGACCGCTTCAATTATGACGTGCTCGCCCATACTGACCTGTCGCGTGAGTCGGGAGAGTCGCTCGGCATTCCGCTCGACCGGGTGAACTGGGGAAACTACGATCTCGTCGTCATCGACGAGTCGCACAATTTCCGTAACGCCGAGTTCATGGAAGAGCGCGAAACCCGCTATCAACGCCTCATGCGGAAGGTCATCCGTGAGGGAGTGAAGACCAAAGTTCTGATGCTCTCGGCGACGCCGGTTAACAACCGTTTCAACGACCTCCGTAACCAGTTGGCTCTCGCTTATGAAGGCGAATCTGGTCAGCTGGCCGCTAAGCTCAACCTCTCTACCAGTGTCGAGGAAGTCTTTCGGCAGGCGCAACGCGTCTTCAACGAGTGGTCCGAACTTCCACCCGAGAAGCGCACAACCGAAGCAATTCTCGAACGTCTTGACTTCGACTTCTTTGAGCTGCTTGACTCGGTGACGATTGCTCGTTCCCGCAAGCACATTCAGGCTTTTTACGACACCGCCGACATCGGCGGGTTCCCAGAACGGCTCCAGCCGGTCTCGATCAGATCGCCCCTCACAGATCTGCCAAACGCGCCCACATTCAATGAGATCTTCAATCAGCTCCAGTCGCTTACGCTCGGGGTTTACGCGCCGCTATCTTACGTATTTCCGAGCCGCATCGAGAAGTACGAGATGCTCTACGGGAACCTTGGTGGTGCTAAGAACCGGGCAGGGGGCTCCACGGCGAATCTGGGTGCAGCGAACCGCGAAAAGGGCATACAACGACTCATGACGGTCAACCTGCTCAAACGCCTAGAGTCGAGCGTCGAGGCGTTCCGGATGACCCTCGGCCGCTTGGAGGCCACTGTCGAAGAGGCACTTGATGCGATCGACAGTAATGCGACTTCCATCACTGACGTCACCGCAGGATTCGACAACCTGGATGCCGACGACGATGACTTCGAGGTGCCAACGAGTGGCACGGTTGGCAAGAAAGTGCAGGTCGATCTGGCTGACGTCGACGTCGAGTCCTGGAGTCGCGATCTCATGCACGACGGACAGGTCATCGAAAACCTCTTGGAGGCAGTCTCGCGAATTTCCCCGGAGCACGACTTGAAACTTCGCGCCTTGAAGGAGCGGGTCGAGGCGAAGTTCGTCGCCCCAATCAACCCTGGCAACCGCAAGGTGTTGATCTTCTCCGCCTTCGCGGACACGGCTGAGTACCTGTATCGGGAGCTTTCCCCGCTGCTGAAGCAAAGCGGCTACGACAGCGCTTTGGTCACCGGTCAGGGAAACCCGAAGACGACTCTCGGCAAGGGTTACGGCTTCCAGCAAACTCTTACCCTGTTCTCGCCCCGGTCGAAGCAGCGCCATCTGACTATGCGGAATGAGGTCGCCGAAATCGAGGTGCTCATCGGCACCGACTGCATCAGCGAGGGCCAGAACCTTCAGGACTGCGACTACCTAGTCAACTACGACATCCACTGGAATCCGGTGCGCATCATCCAGCGGTTCGGCCGTATCGATCGGATCGGCTCTACCAACGAGTGCATCCAGCTCGTGAACTTCTGGCCCGACATCTCGCTTGACGAGTACATCAACCTCAAGGAGCGTGTCGAGAACCGGATGGTCATCGCTGACATCACCGCGACCGCTGACGATAACCTTCTCATTCAGGAGTCCAGCGAAGCGGCATTTCGCAAAGAGCAGCTCCGTCGGCTTCAGGACGAGGTTATTGAGTTGGAGGACGTCCGCACCGGCATCAGTATCACTGACCTCGGCTTGAACGATTTCCGGATGGACCTGCTCGGCTATATCAAAGACGACCCGACCATCGTGACTTCCCCGAAGGGCATCCATGCGGTCGTTCCGGCACAGCCGGAGAAGGGGTTGAAGCCCGGTGCGCTCTTCGCACTCAGGAACATCAACGCCGACGAGATGCTCAACCGGGGCAACCGCCTTCACCCGCACTACTTGGTTTACCTCGACACCGAGGGCAATGTCATCGCCGATCACACCGAGGTCAAGTGCCTGCTCGACCTTATTCGCGCCGGATGCCGCAATCGTGACGAGCCCGCCTGGGAGGTGTGTCGCGTTTTCAACGCTGCCACGCAGGACGGGGTCGTGATGGACAAATACAGCAGCTTGCTTACAGGGGCGATCCGAACCATGATCGACGTCACCGAGGAGCGCGACCTCGATAGCCTCTTCAGCCCCGGCCACACCACTGCGCTACAACAGACGATTGCAGGCCTTGATGACTTCGAACTGATCGCCTTCCTCGCCATAGTCGAGGAGCCCGCCGAGTGAATGACATCCTGTATCGCTGGCCGGGGAGCGCGGAGTTCGGTCGGACTGTGCCCAAGACAAAGTTCTACGAACACGGCAAAATACGTACTGCACTACGAGAAAAGTTTGTCGAAGATGTCCAGCGCATCACCTGGGCCTACAAGCTCGCCGAGTCGACTATCCGTCTGAAGGGCACAGACGCCGTACCCGAGATCCAGATCTTCGCCGTCGAGACCAAGGGCAGCGATATCCCCGACGATGTGCTCTCCGCGATCGATAAGTCCGTGCACTTCCCGATCCTCTTTGAGGTCAGCAAAGGCAAGGATGTGCGCATGGTCGCGGCGCAGAAGTCGCTCGGCGGCAGCGCTCCAAAGGTCGGCACCTACTTCACGACGTCATGGCTTCCCATCACCGTCGAGCGTCAGCCGCTGCCAGCAGCCATCGACCTTGCAGCACTCTATGAGTTGCTGCTCGCGTCATTGCTCCCTGTGGCGACACGCCGCGGGGAGTCTGTGTCGGAAGCCACCGCGAGAATGGAGCGAACCAAGAAGCTCGAGCGCGAGATCGCAGCACTGGAGCGGAAGCTCCGCAATGAGCCGCAGTTCAACCGCAAAGTCGAGCTACGCAAAGCACTAAAGGAACACCGGGCAGCGCTCGCGGCGCTGGCTTGAACAATACCCCCACCTCAAAGGATGACGATGGAGAAGCTGAAGATGCACTCGCCAGACCTGACCCAGGCGAACGTGGACCGTATCGCGGAGCTGTTCCCGACCGTAATCACCGAATCGCTCGACGTCGACGGCAACGTGACCCGCGCCGTCGATTTCGACCTCCTCCGCCAGGAACTCTCCGACCATATCGTCGAGGGACCGCAAGAGAGGTACCAGCTCGACTGGCCCGGAAAGCGTACCGCGGCGTTCGCTGCGAATGCGCCGATTGCGAAGACGCTACGCCCGGTGCGTGAGGAGTCGGTGAACTTCGATACGACCAAGAACCTATTCATCGAGGGCGACAACCTTGACGCCCTCAAACTGCTCCAGGAGTCCTACGTCGGCAAGGTCAAGCTCATCTACATCGACCCACCGTATAACACAGGCAAGGACTTCGTTTACCGGGACGATTTCTCGGTCTCAACGCACGACTACCTTACGGAAAGCTCACAAATCACCGAAGCTGGCGAGAAGTTCGTCTCGAATCTGAATTCGAATGGGCGGTTCCACTCCGACTGGCTATCTATGATGTTCCCGCGCCTGAAGGTTGCTCGGAGCTTGCTGGCGCCGGACGGGGTTGCTGTGATCTCGATCGACGACAACGAACAGGCCAATATTAAGGAGCTCTGTGCAGAAGTCTTCGGGCCGGGCAATTTCGTTGCTCAGCTACCCACGGTGATGAACCTCAAGGGGAACAATGACCAGTTCGGGTTTGCAGGTACTCACGAATACACGCTGATCTACGCACGTGACAGCAGTGTTCTCACTCTGAACCAGTTCCCTCTAGACGACGACGAAATGGGCGACTGGGAAGAGGACGAACGAGGTCCCTTTAAGCGCGGCGCGGCGCTCAAGGCAACTGGCGGGAACGCCCCACGTACCAAACGCCCGAATTTGTACTTCCCGATCTATGTGGGCCCGCAGCAACAGCTCTCCCTGGAAGCCGTACCAGGTTGGGCCGAACTCCTGCCCGTAACGGATGGCGCGGAGATGTCCTGGAGGTGGAGCAAGCAGAAGTTCCTCAACGAGCTAGATGATGTGATCATTGTGCCGGCTGGAAGCAGCTTCACGTTATACAAGAAGCAGCGACCTGCTCTTGGGGAACTTCCGAGCGCGAAGCCCAAATCTACGTTCTACAAGCCGGAATACAGCAGTGGCAATGGGACAGCGGTGGTGAAGCGCCTGTTCGGCGGCGCAAAAGTGTTTGATAACCCCAAGCCATTAGCTCTGCTTGAAGACCTCATCCTGATTTGCACGAGTGGTGATTCGGTAGTGCTCGAACTATTCGCTGGTTCCGCGACCGCTGCGCACGCGGTCATGACGTTGAACGCAGCAGATAGCGGCAAACGTAGCTTCATCGTTATTCAGGCACCTGAAGAGACCTCGTCGGATTCTGAAGCACGGCGACTTGGATATCAGACGATTGCGGAGGTTGCGCGTGCGCGTATTCGAGCGGCTGGAAAAGAAACCGCTGCGCAGGGCCTTCTCGACGGGAACTGGCAGGACATCGGGTTCCGGTCGCTTCGGGTCGATACGACGAACATCGCCGACGTCAGCGCGACGGCTGACGCGCTCGGGCAGCGGGAGCTCGTCGGGATGGTGAGCAGCGTGAAGTCGGACCGGACTGATGAAGACTTGCTCTTCCAGGTACTCATTGACTGGGGTCTTGACCTGAGTCTGAAAATCGAGCGGGGGGGGGGCGTCCGAGAGTACTTCCGCATCGCCGACGACGCGCTCATCGCGTGCTTCAGCGAGGAGGTGTCCGCTGATGTGGTCACCGAAATCGCAAAGCTTCAGCCGCTGCGTGCAGTATTCCGTGACTCAGCCTTCAAGTCGGACGCGGTTCGCATCAACGCCGAGCAACTATTCCGCGAATTGTCGCCGGGCACCGAGGTCAAGACCATATGACCTCGCAATTATGGGCTGTGGTGCGTGATGGAAAAGCGCGCACTACACTCGCCCGACCAAACGGCACACAATATCGAACGCATCGCCGAGCTGTTCCCGCAGGTCATCACGGAGTCGAGAGACGCGGAGGGCAACGTGACTCCCGCCGTTGACTTCGACTTGCTCCGTCAGGAACTCTCCGACCACATTGTCGAGGGCCCGCAGGAGCGATATCAGCTCGACTGGCCCGGCAAACGTGCGGCGGCGTTCGCTGCAAACGCACCCATCGCGAAGACCCTCCGCCCGGTGCGTGAGGAGTCCGTGAACTTCGACACCACAAAGAACCTCTTCATCGAAGGCGACAACCTCGACGCGCTCAAACTCTTGCAGGAGTCGTACCTCGGCAAGGTGAAGCTTATTTACATCGACCCGCCCTACAACACCGGCTCGGACTTCGTCTACGAAGACGACTTCGGCGTCACGACGAGGGACTACCTCGCCGCTTCAGGCCAGATCGGGGTAGACGGCGCCCGCTTCGTCGCAAACGTCGAGTCGAACGGCCGCTTTCACTCCGACTGGCTGAGCATGATCCTGCCGCGGCTCAAGCTGGCTCGCATGCTTCTTGCGCCAGATGGGCTGATCTTCATCTCGATCGACGACCACGAGGTCGCCTCTCTGCGGAAGGTTGCCGACGAAGTGTTCGGGGAGGGCAATTTCGTCGCCGCCGCGATCTGGCAGAAGCGAACATCCCCGGAAGCGCGGAAACGTCTCGCGGCAGGTCACGAGTACGTCATTGTTTACACGCGTGACAGCAGTATGACCGAAGAGGCGCTCTCGCCACTCCCGCTCGAGGATAAGGATCGCGAAGCGTTCTCCAACCCTGATGGGGATCCGCGCGGCCCCTGGGGGTCTTCCGACTTCACTGCTCCGGGGTTCCGCCCCAACCAGATGTACAAGATCACGACACCCTCAGGGGCGGTCGTCGATCCACCACCAGGTCGGTGCTGGATGAACCTGGAAGACGAGTACCTCCGGCAGGCCGCTGAGGGGCGATTTTGGTACGGGCCAAAGGGCGACGGTGTCCCGCGCCGCAAGACCTACCTGGCGGAGCGAAACGGCAAGTCCGCCTGGACGTGGTGGCCGAACGCTGAGGTAGGTCACACCCAGGAAGGCACCCGCGAGGTTCGTGCACTCTTCGACAGAGACGGCGAAACGTACTTCGACTTCCCCAAGCCGGTGCGACTAATCGAGCGGGTCGTGCAACTTGCGACGCGGCCCTCGGAACAGCACATTGTCGTCGACTTCTTTGCCGGTTCTGGGACGACCGCGCACGCGGTGATGCACGTGAACGCGAAGGATGGTGGCGACAGGCGATTCGTCCTTGTGCAGATCCCGGAAGCGATCGATCGCGGCTCGGCCGCAGCAAAGGCCGGCTACGGGACCATTGCGGCGCTCTCGCGGGATCGAGTTCGACGGGCGGCCGAATCCGTGATGCATTCGGCACGCGTTCTCGCTGGTGGACTCGACACCGGCTTCCGTGCCTTCCGAGTCGACACGACGAGCTTCGCCGACACGCTCCGCACGCCTGGCGACCTCGTTCAGGCATCGCTCGTCGAGATGACGGGGAACATCAAGTCGGATCGGTCAGCTGAGGACCTGCTCTTCCAGGTTCTCCTCGACTGGGCTCTTGACCTGTCCCTGCCGATCACCCGCGAAATGATCGATGGCGCCGAGGTCTACTCAGTGGACGACGACGCGCTCATTGCGTGCTTCGCCGACGAGGTCACGGACTCGGTCATTCGCGCCATTGCGAAGCGCCAACCGCTCCGGGCGGTTTTCAAGGACTCCGGCTTTCCCGACGACGCGGCGCGGATCAACGCCGACCAGGTCTTCCGCGAGCTTTCACCCGAGACCGAAGTGCGGGCGATCTGACGTGCTGACGGACAAGGATCGCGACGAGGTCATGCCACCAAGACACGATGGCGGACTGGTCTGGCACTACGCGAACGCCGAGGCGCTCAAGGGGATTCTTGAGGCGCACGCGATCTGGGCGTCCTGCGTGCAGTCGCTCAATGATGACCAGGAGATTCTCTTCGGTATCGATCTCATTCGCGGTTCGGTCCGGGATGCGTCGAAGGATGCACAGAGATGGGTCGGCGGAATGTCTGAGGAGCTCGCTGCTCAGGTTCTTGCTGACTCGTTCGTCGTGAGCGCGAGCATCGACGGAGACTCTGAGCACCTGCGCGATAGCTACGGCGCATATGTGCTCGGATTTGATGCGGCGACCGAGCTCACTAAGCAACCCGCGACATCGAACTTGGCTGCGACCACGGCCTGGCAGGACCCGCGGTTCGCGTCCGGATGGAGGAGAGTCATCTACGGCATCCCGGACGGCCTGGTGCACGCGAGCAAGGTAGTTGCTGCGCTGGAAGAACTGGCCAGGGACAACACTTGTGCCAACGCTGAGGCGATTGCGAAAGCAGCATACGAACTCATCGTGCGCGGCGCTGCATATCTGAAGTCTGAGCCCTGGCGAGTCGAGCAAGAAGTCAGGCTCTTCGGTCGAGCATCGCTGTCCGAAACACCCGTCAGCATGCGTGTCCGGGGTGATGAGTTCGTTCGTTTCCTTCAAGTGACTTCGTCCACCACTGGGTCTGGGCCGCTCCCGCTTCGTAAGGTCCGGCCTCCGCGCGTGCCTGTTCGCTCTTACTCGGCATCCGCGAAAGGTGTTCGCGAGATGCTCGATTCCGCCGGATATCAAGCGGTTCAGGTGCTGGCATGAAGCTCCAGTTCAAGGTTCAGCAGTATCAGACGGAGGCAGTCGACGCGGTCGTCGATGTGTTCACCGGGCAGCCATATGCCGACGGGGTGAAGTACCGCATCGACCCCGGTAAGGAAGCCGAGCTGACACTGCTGGATGACGCTGGTCTGCGTAATGCGGAGCTTGCCCTCACATCCGCACAGCTCCTGGAGAACGTACACGGAGTGCAGCGAGCGCGGGGGTTGACGCTGTCGAAAGGACTCAAAGACCCGGTGAAGGTGTCAGCGGCTCCGATCAATCTCGACATCGAGATGGAGACGGGCACCGGCAAGACCTACGTCTACATCAAGACGATCATGGAGTTGCACAAGCGGTACGGGTGGTCGAAGTACATCGTTGTCGTGCCGTCGATCGCGATTCGCGAGGGTGTGAAGAAGTCGTTCGACATCACCGCAGAACACTTTCAGCAGCTTTACGGCACCAAGCCTCGCACGTTTATCTACAACTCTTCGCGGCTGCACGAGTTAGAGCGGTTCTCGTCCGACTCAGGCGTGCAGGTGATGATCATTAACATCCAGGCATTCAATGCCACCGGTAACGACGCCCGCCGTATCTACGAGGTTCTCGACGACTTCCAGTCACGCAAGCCGATCGACGTGATTGCAGCGAACCGACCGATCCTGATCATCGACGAACCGCAGAAGATCGAAGGTGATTTCAAGAAGCCGTCGAGGTCACTCGAAGCACTCGCGCGCTTCAACGCGCTCTTCGCGCTTCGTTACTCCGCGACGCACAAGATCGAGCGCACCAAGGTGCACCGTCTTGATGCGGTTGACGCATACAACCAGAAGCTCGTGAAGAAGATCGCGGTGCGCGGCATTACGGTCAAACACTTGGCCGGAAGCACCGCCTACTTGTACGTTGACGGGCTGGAAGTCGGCAAGGGCGCGGACTTCCCGAAGGCACGCGTCGAGCTGGAGGTGCAGACCAGCCAGGGCATCAAGCGGCAGGTGAAGCGGCTGAGCCAAGGCATGAACTTGCACGACATCTCCGGCGGGATCGAAGCATACAAGGGCTTATTCATCCGGGACATTGACGCCAACCGCGACATCATCGAACTGAGCAACGGCAGCACAATCGGTGCAGGCGAAGTCACCGAGGATGTGTCTGAGGATCAGAAGCGGCGGATCCAAATCCGAGAGGTAATTCGCGCCCACCTCGACAAAGAGCGCGAGCTATTCGCGCAAGGCATCAAGGTACTGTCACTGTTCTTCATCGATGAGGTCGCCAAATACCGTGACTATGACCGGGAGGACACCCTCGGCGAATACGCGCGTGTGTTTGAGGAGGAGTACGACGCGGTGCTCGCTGACTACCTCAGCCACCTCGATCTCGATGAGGCCGCCAAGCGGTACCGCGCGCATGTCGAGGCAATCTCGGTGCGACGGACGCACGAAGGCTACTTCTCGATCGATAAGAAATCCGGTCGTCAGGTCGATGGATCTGTGAAGAAGACCGGAGAAACCGCTGGGCTCTCGGATGATGTCGATGCCTACGACCTGATCCTGAAAGACAAGGAGCGGCTGCTGTCGTTCGAAGAGCCGGTGCGGTTCATCTGGTCGCACTCGGCGCTGCGTGAGGGCTGGGACAACCCGAACGTGTTCGTAATGGGAATGCTCAAGAAGAGCGACAACACGACAACGCGGCGGCAGGAGATCGGCCGAGGGCTGCGCCTGTCGGTCGATCAGCACGGTGAGCGCATGGACAACCCGGTAACCGTGCACGACATCAACGAGCTGACCGTCGTCACCGACGAGTCGTACACCGAGTTCGTTACGGCGCTGCAGAAGGAGATCATCGAGTCGCTGTCGGCACGACCGCAGAAGGCTACAGCGGAGTTCTTCGCCGGTCGTACCGTCGAGCATCCCGCAACTGGGGAGAAGGTTGCCATCTCGCTCGATCAGGCGAAGCAGCTCCAACATTGGCTCACCGTAAATGAATTCATCGATTACGAGCAGCACCTCACCGAGAAGTGGGACGCTCGCGCTGAGATTGAGATGCCGCCGATGCCCGCTGGGCTGGAGGAGTACCACTATCAGGTCGCGGAACTTATTGACTCGCTGCGGCTCAATGTGCCGAAACCGACCGACGGTCGCAAGCCGAAGAAGATTCCGTTCAATGAGGTGAACTTCAAGAAGCGCGAGTTTCAGGAGCTGTGGGGCCGAATCAACCACAAGGCTGTCTACCAAGTCGAGTTCGATTCCGCCGAGCTGATCGCCAACTGTATCCGTGTGCTCGACACGTCGCTTCATGTCACCGTTATGCAGTACCTCGTCGAGAGCGGCAAGCAGATTGTCGGTCTCGAAGTGGAGCAGCTTCAGGCAGGCACGGGTTTCAAGGTGTCTGAAACAAGAGTTGAACACTCGGCCGTTTCGGCGGGCTCGACCGTCAAGTACGACCTCCTCGGTGAGGTTGCGGAGAAAACGCAACTCACGCGGCGCACTTGCGCGGCGATTCTCACCGGCATCAACCCCGACACCTTCACAAAGTTCAAGCAGAATCCTGAACAGTTCATAACAGAGGCTGCCCGGCTTATCAACGAGCAGAAGGCCACTGTGATTGTGGAGCACCTCAGCTACGATCCGCTCGACGGTCGTTACGACTCCGCGATCTTCACAGAGAACCAGACTGCCCAAGACCTTGCGAACGCGGGCGAGAAGCTGAAGAAGAGTGTTTACGAGTACGTCGTCACCGACTCGAAGGTCGAACGGTCATTCGTCGAGAAACTCGATGTCAGCGACGAGGTCGTCGTGTATTCGAAGTTACCCCGTGGGTTCTTCATCCCGACCCCGGTTGGCGACTACAACCCCGACTGGGCCATTGCCTTCCGCGACGACACTACGAAGATTAAACATGTGTACTTCGTTGCCGAGACTAAAGGCTCCATGTCGACTCTCCAGCTCAAAGGCATTGAGCAGGCCAAGATCGAGTGCGCCCGCAAGTTCTTTGCTTCGCTAAATAACAAGGCCGGGCACGAGGGTGTGAAGTACGGTGTCGTTGATTCGTACGACAAGCTCCTGCAGCTCGTGGGGGTGTGACTAGTGGGGTCGTTGGCCGAGGCCGATACGCGGGAGACGCCTGAACAGGTTGCTGATGCCAAAGCGAAGATCGAGCCACTGAGTGCACGACTTCTGCGCGTTATGAACAAGGTTAAGGTGCCTCTGGAACCGGAAGAGGGCAGCCCGCTGGCGCGCCTCGATGAGATGACTACGCCGTTCAAGACTTCGGAGTTAGTGATTTCAAATCTCAACGTTGGTATCGACAACCTGTTCACTTTCTTCCGCTATTTCAAGAAGACCAACGAGTTGCCAATGCTGGCTCACTACGGGCTGATCCGATCCGCCATCGAAGCCACGTCATATGGCCTTTGGGTGTTGGCCGGGAAGCAACAGGCGGCTGCTTCGAGGACGCTCCGGATCGCGCGCGTGGACCAAGAGAACGCTCGGAAACTTTTCAAAGCCCTCGGTGATTCTATGTGGGACACTGACGAAATGCAGGGCCGGGCGCGCGAGCGGCATGACGCCCTAAGCGGGATTGATAGCTCTGACGTTGATAAGTCGGTGCAGGCGACGAACATAATCTTGGCGGTAGAGCAGCACTTTGAGCAACGCGCTGCGCTCACGGGGCTGCACGTCTGGCGGTCGACGAGCGGGCTAACCCACGGGAGCCCAGCGGCGATGGTCGCACTCCTGGAACGCGCGCCAGACGGGACACGAACTTCACGAATGGTGTGGTCGGTTGAGTCTCTGGAGACTGCGATCGAGAATATTGAGGCACTCCTGACACGTATCGAGGACTTGCGAATTGCCCGCCCCCGACCTCGAGGAGGGACAGCACGAGTGCCGAGCCAGAGGTAAGGCGTCTCCGTGACGAACTGGTCAAGCTCCGCGAGCAGATCAGCGAGGAGTCGAGTACCGTTGCGAGCAAGCGCAAGTCGGAGGCAGATGCTAGGGCTCAGGCAACTCGCCCGGGATTGTCTTCAACGATTCAGAGCAAGTTGAGAGACGCTGATCGTTACGAGAATGCAGCCATTGCGGTCAAGAAGAAGCGTGCCGAGTTGGGGCGCAGGGCCGCGACCAAAGAGAGTACTCTGGCTGCGTCTCGGGGGGAGCAGGAAAAATAACAAGCTGTCATACAGAAGAAGGCGACTAGACCTAAAGGATATAGGGAAAGTTCAGGCCATTAAGAACGTCGAACTCCTGCAGGAAGCGCACAAGCCCTTTCGAGTCGGGATTCGACGTGCTTCGTTTGATCGCGAACTTTCGTCGTACTCGGGCTCGGTGTAGCTGTAGACGTGGGCGAACGCCCCCTCGCCAACCATCTTGGGCCGGACACGCTGACGGCAGCCGGCCAGCAAGACGTGCGTCTCAGAGCTGGCGAACACCGGCACCGGCTCGTGCTCATCGACGTTGATGCCTGTGAAGTCGTAACGGATCGTGCTCTCGCCAGAGCGGGTCAGGAGGAAGGCATAGTCCAGGTTTGCTTGGTAGTGGTTCCGGAGTGTCAACTTGGTGCCGATGCGCTTCAGTGCTGCCTGCGTGCTCTTGGCCTTCTCGATATGAGGTCGAGCAGCTCGCGGCTCTGATCGACGTTGTAGTGATGATTGTTGACCCGCTACTTGGTGTTCATGAACGTAAGAGGGTGTTTAGCCGCTCGTGAGGGTGTGCCATCGCCAGACCGACAGGCTTGGGAACGTCCTAGAAGCACCCAATCGCCTCGTAAACCGGCATCTGATGAACCCGAGCGAGCAGGTCAGCTCGCGTGAGTTCTTCAGGAGTGGTCACCGCCTCAACTCCCGAACACCAAGCGGTCACTTGCAGATTCTCCCGAAGGGGTGCGGAGTATTTTGATTGCCGAGCGCAGACCCGAGAGTCAGTTTTCGACCTCAATAGGTGGCAAGAGATCGGAATACTGCTCACGGAGGAACGCGAGCCCTTCGGGTAGCGAGGGGTCATGCTCCAGCGCGGAGGTGACAAACTCGAGCCGACGCTTGTTCTCGTCGATGATGTCGCGCCAGCGACGCACATAGGTGCGAACGAGCGGGTGTCCGGCCTTTTTCTCAGCCTCGAACAGCAACCCGAGTTCACGATTCTCGTTCTTGATGCTGTTGTTCACGACTTCGTCGAAGTCGGTCACAACAAGGATGAAGTCGTAGATTGCCTGGTCGCTGGCAAACGCCGCGTTGACTGCGACGGCGTTGGCGTAGTCCTCGACCTGATCGCGCTCCCTACGCCCTGCCGTGATGTCCGGCGCCTTGAGTTCTACGACAAGATGCCGGATGCCGATCGTGCTCCTGGAACTTGGCCGCGAGGTGGAGGTCGGCGCGGCCGGTCTTGCCATCCCAGCGCTTGACAGGCTCGACTCCCTTGACCGGCAGTCCTTCAAGCTTGAGGTGCGTGCGCAGCAACTCGGTCAGCCCACGCTCGCTGTTCATGAGGTGGTACTCCTCGCCGAAAATCCAGAGCTCGCGTTCTAGGAGCTTGTGGAGGTGGTCGCGCTCGCCAACCTCGCCGGACTCGTCGGGGTCGAAGAGCAGGTGCTCAAGGCCGGCCAAGAACTTGTTCCGACCTGTGACCAAGTTGGCCGAGCGGATAATGCTCGCCAGGGTCGTCTCACTCAGCAGGCGGGTCAGCGCATTGCGGTCGACCTCCGAGAGCGCGACATACTCACTAAGCAGCGCCCCGAGGTTGTCAGGGTCGGTCCGCAGCGCATCGCGTACCAATGTGAGAACTACTTGCGCGCCGGATTTGCCCTTGGAGATCTGCGGCACGATTGCGCTCGAAACCACGTCGAATACCGCTCGCTCGGCCTTCTCAGCTCCCGTCTTGGCCTCGCCCTTGTATGGGTAGACGCCGGTCTGCTTCCACTGCTGGACCTGCTCTCGACGCTTGTCCCGACGCCTCGTGGCAAAATGCTCCCGAATAGCTGTCTGTGCCGAGCGCCAGATGCTACCCGAGACATCGTCTGCGAGGTCTCCAAGTCCGAGCATTGAGAGCGACTCGTCATCGAAGCCCGGCCAGGTAATGTAGGCCGAGTACGGCAGGAGACTCTCGATCTCGCTGCCCGGTGCTTCGTGAAGGAAGTGATGATCGTCTTTCCCGAAGTACAGAGCGCGGTGCTTCCCTGTTCGCCACTCGATGATGCGGAGGGTGAAGGTCTCGGGCGGTTTGTCGTCGAAAGCAACTGTCAGGGTCGTGTCGTGGAGAATTTCCTGCGCCGGGTCCAAGGTCGCACCGTCGTAAGTCACGGAGAGGCCGGTGTCGTTCAGCAATGCCGGCGCGAAGTGGGCACGCAGCGTCGGCAGCGCGCCTTCCGACGAGAGCACATTGAGGCTGCGCTCCTGCTCGTTGTGCGCCGAAACGCGTGTACCCGTCTTGGCCGCGGTCGACGGTTGGGCATCCCAGTGGAAGACATGCCCACTGTCACGGTTGCCTTCGATAGTCACCGTCTCATGTGCCCCGGCGGTGTTCACGCTCTCGCAAACCCACGTCACTCGCGAGCCGAGCGCGAAGGCGCGGAGGCGCCCCTCGCCTAACTTGCCGTGAAGGCCACGCTTGCCGTTCTTCGTCGTGGTGCTTAGCGCCTTCCACGAGCCGCCGATTCGCCCGAAAGTCGGCTCGACCTCGTCGGAGCTGATGCCATGGCCGTCGTCTTCGACGATGACGGCCTCAATAGCGCCCAGATCCGATCTCCGAAAGAGAACGCGGACATTGTCGGCTTCGCCGTCGATCGAGTTCCAGACCAGCTCAACAACTGCGCGGATCGGATCGCGTTCACGCGCTAGACGCGTCACCAGGTCACCACTGGCCTGGAGAATCAGGTCTTTCACAAGACTCACTCTAGAGAAGTCCGGCGACATAACTAGGGAAGGTGAGTGGTCGTCAGCGTGCTTGGGGTAGCTCTCCAAAGTGAGCGCTTGCACGTTCCGAATAACGACTCTCTAGGCCCCTGATGAAAGTTCGGGAGAAGTGGCGGAACGTGAGTTGGTGATGCCGAAGCCTCGCAGACTGACGCTTGCATTTGATGCGCCTTCAGACACACCGTGATGCGTATCAACCGGGTACGTCGAAATCATCCCCTTGGGTCGCTAACCTGAACAAAACTGGTCGCTGACTATGGGGGACAGCCTCCTTGTCGTAATGAAGCAGGAGCGATGGCGTTGCCCGTATTGCAGTTCCGAGTTCGCATCACGGGGGAGCATGTGCCTCTGGACGTTCTGTGTGCGGGCTACGAGTTGCGCGAATGGCGTGCGGAGGCGCTCGTAGGAGACCTGTTTGACCGACACCTGCTGTCCTTTGCGCTGAGCTATAGCGAGCATGAGTCTGTCAACGGTGCCACGGCGATGCAGTCGATCCGTGATGCCGCGATGTCTGTCTACGCCTCAGACAAGTACCGACTTCGAGGAGAATTCGGCGAGATGTTGCTTCACGGCGCACTGATCGATTTCTACGGGGCAGCGCCGGTGGTGAGCAAGATCTATTACGAAGACTCGGCAAATGATGTCGTCAAAGGTTTCGACAGTGTGCATCTCGTCGCGGAAGGCGAGAGCGTCCATATTTGGCTCGGTGAAGCAAAGTTCTATAACGAACTTGGCGCTGCAATGCGGAGTGCTTTAGAAGATATCGAGAAACACCTCGCCGCGGACTTCCTTCGCAAAGAGTTCATATTTATCGCGCGAAAGGTAGACCAAACCTGGCCGGATGCCGACACATTCAAGGCTCTGATCTCACGGGCGCGTAGCCTCGATGAGATAGCAGCTTCGATTGTCATGCCCATCTTCCTCACCTACGACAGTGAGGCTGTCGGCCAGAGCGATGTCGTCGACCCCTCATATATTGAGGCAATCACCCAGGAGGCCGAGGAAGCGCTGAGTTCGTTCGAGCGAGGGTTGACGAAGCCGCTCGATGTGGAAATCCGGGTGATCCTCGTTCCGCTCAAGAGTAAAGAAGATTTGGTCAGGCTGATGCACGAGAAGCTTAAGAAGCTGCAGGAGATATAATGCCTGAGCAGTTCGGCAACCTGCGCGAAATCGCGACGCTCCTGCTCGACACAGAGCGAGAGAAGGAGGCCCGTGACCGCTTCATCCGTTTCCTCGATGGATACGGGGGCGCGGATCAGTTCGCTGCAGTTGTCGACTCCATTGCGATCCGGCTCGGCCTTTATCCCTATGTAGACCAAGAGCCTCAAGGGCTCAGCGAAGCCGAGGCACTTCTGATCGCGTATCACACGCCGGTCGCTTTGCATGATCGCGGCTTCGTTTTTCACTCGGAGCAGCAGAAGGTCTATGAGCGCCTCATGGACGGGGAGAGCATCGTGCTATCGGCCCCGACGTCCTTCGGTAAGTCTGCGGTCATTGACGCCCTTGTGCTGTCGGAACGATGGTCGAACATTGTCCTCATCGTTCCTACCATCGCTCTCATTGATGAGACCCGCCGACGCCTCGTTCAGCTAAAGAGCGACTACACAATTGTCTCGCATCCTCAGCAGCAGAGGGGCGCTCGAAACGTTTTCGTGCTCACGCAGGAGAGGTTTCTAGAACTCGATCCAGCGCCGGCTACGGACTTCTTCGTGATCGATGAGTTTTACAAGCTTGGTTCAGGGGAAACCGACCATATACGGCGTTCGACATTGAATATTGCTTGGCGACAACTGAAGAACACTGGAGCACAGTATTACCTGATTGGGCCGAGTATTGACGCCGTCCAGGACGGCGTAGTTGCTGAACTGAACAGGGCCCTGACCGTCTCGGATTACAACACGGTGGTAGTCGATGTCGAGGACAGGTCCGATGTCGAGGACGTGATGGGGGACATCAGAGCGTTCCTCGATGGCGAGGCGGACGGCGCCACGCTTGTCTTCGTAAGTTCGCCCAGCAGAGCGGGGCAACTCGCAAATGAAATCCCTGCCCAGAACGTGGATGCATTCGTAGAGGAGGTCGCAGCATGGATCGGAGAGAATTACGATCCGGACTGGCACGTTGCGACCGCGCTTAGTCATGGTGTCGGTACTCACACCGGCCCGATGCCACGCAGCATCCAGCGGGCGATGATCCGGCTTTTTGCGCAACGGAGAATTGATCGGCTTGTATGCACAACGACGTTGATCGAGGGCGTCAACACTGTCGCCCGAAACGTCATCCTCTATGACAAAAAGATCAATCGTCGGCCCATTGACTTCTTTACTTTCTCAAACATCCGTGGCCGCGCGGGGCGCATGTTTAAGCACTTTGTAGGACGCGTGATCTCGTATGGGCCGCCGCCCGATCGACAAGAAGCTCTAGTCGATGTACCGATTGAATCGCAATCGTCCGCTGCCTCGCTGGCCACACTCGTTCAGCTGAGGCCCGAGGAGCTGTCTTCGGACTCCGTGGAGCGTCTCGCCCCAGTCCTAGAACAGCGTGAACTATCGCTGGACACCATTCGTCGTAACCGAGGTCTGGATCCCGAACGGCAGATCGCCGCTGCGATCCGGATGAGACAAGCCTCCGATGCCGAGTTTGCGAACTGGTCCTGGAATGGAATTCCGACGAACGACCAACTTCGTTCGGTGATTGAGCTTGGCTACAACGAGCTTCTTCAAGGAACCGAACGAAGCGGAGTAAACCCCGGTTCGATCATGGCGCGGCTAAGTAATGTTCGATCCTCCGGCGGCAGCATTCGCGAGATGGTCGAACGCCAGCTTCCGTATCGCTACCCCACTCAGACTCGGAGCGACGTCGTTGATGACGTGCTCGCCTTTCAACGGAACTGGATGGGGTTCAAGATCCCGTTCATGCTGCGGGCGCTAAGTGCAATCCAGTCCGAGGTCGCAGCGGATCGCTCAGCTCAGCAGCGCGGCAACTACGAGTTCGTGCTGCGGGAGATCGAATCTCTCTACCTGCCTTCCTTCATGGTGGAGCTCGAGGACTATGGGCTCCCAATGCCGATCGCTCTCAAGCTCTCGGGTATGGGTCTGCGAGGAGCCACGATTGAGGAGGTGGTGACGCAACTCGGTCGGATGGCTGCGGACCAGGGGATCCTTCGCCGCCTTACACGAGTGGAACGCTGGTTTCTTAGCGATGTTGCTTCTGGGCTTGTAGCGGAGATGCAAGTACGAGCCAGTGCACGCGACGCGGACGGCCAGGGGAGCGGGGAGTAGCCGGACCGGTCCAAGCGATAGTTCCTGCCACAAACTTTCCACTTACCGATCGAGAGGTTGCTCTGCGAATCGAGATGAGCCGAAAGACTTGATGTGAGGTCTAGGCCTCGATTCCCCTGATCAATCCAGGAAATCTGCCAGATTTCGAATCGACAGTAGTCGATCCCGAGAGGTGAAAACCTGCAGGCGGGTTGCATCTTCAACGCGACAATTCCCTCCAGCTAGACTTCACAAATGCTCCCTTCAGACTGAATTGAGCACAGCCACCCGAGTGGTCGCGAGTTGGTCGGCCGAGTCCAGCAGTGCGGGAGGGGTTTTTGGCATGGAAACATGCTCGAGCGTCCAGTTGGCGATGATGAGTTTGACTGGGTCGTTGCAGAGGAAGCGCTTGTGCAACGTGGCATCGGCTTTCTTTCAGGCAGCGGCCGGCTTCGCCTTCGGGGTGGGACCGTACGGCTTGCGCGGATCGGCGAAGTCAACACGACTCGGGTCGTTCTGATCGCAGACCAATGAGACAGGGTATCCGCTATCGGGAGCAACGCCGACACTTCCTAGGTGCCATTCCCTGCGCCAGACTAGTTGGTGATTGAGTTAGTTACGCTCCAACAAACAAGGAGTGGGCACCTAGAAACGCTGTGGTGGCCTTGACCGCGGAAAGTTGCATGGTTTCGAGCTAGGAACGCGCATGGGCTTTAAGCGCATCCCTTTCTTTTGGTCTGAGTCAGCTCGAGTTTCAACGATTCAAGAGAATGTGGCTGCTAATATGCCCAGTATTGATCCTGCTTGGACGTCGACCCTGAAGCCGCCTCCGAGCAATTCGCTTATTTTGTCTAGTACACACATGTTTGAAAGTCCCACAAAGTGAGAGTATCCATTACTTCATGTTGTGTATGCGGGCAGTTTTCCCCTTGAACAGGGGTTGAAATTCCTACTGGTTTGCGCGTATGTGATCCTGGATGGCAAGCGTGGCTCGACTATTGGCTGGATCGGCTCATTGCAAATTATGATTAGCGACTCTCGGTGTCTTTGAGTGAAGGCATTCTCTTGTCTCAACTACTCACTATTCTGAATCCGTTGCCGAATTGACTAGCGGAGAGACAAATGCAAATACCCGAATACGTCGCAACCCGCATTCGCCGCGATCCGCCGGAAGGGTGCGGCGTGGTTGCTGGTTCTACGCCGGTCATCTCGTTTGGCGACAGCTTCAAGGCCAAGGTCGCGACCCTCGGACTGAACCCGAGTCGGCATGAGTTCACTACACCAGAGGGCGGCATGCTCGCTGGCCGCAGCCGCCGGTTCGCCACGCTGGAGTCGATTGGTGCGGGCAGGCTCAGCGAAGCGAGCGATGAGCAGGTGGCGAAGGTGATCGCGGATTGCGCTAACTACTTTCACGGAAACCCTTACTTGCGGTGGTTCAAGCCGATGGAGCAGTTGATCGGGAGCGGGCTCGGGGCATCCTATTTTGACGGCACGGCTTGCCACATCGATCTCGTGCAGTGGGCGACCGACCCGGTGTGGGGAAAGATCAACGAGCCGGGGGTGCGAGAGAGACTGCTGCGGGATGACCGCGAGTTTTTGATCCAACAGCTCAACTCAGAGAACTTCGCCGCAGTGCTGATCAACGGTCGCGGGGCACAAAGCCAGCTTGAGCGGGCACTCGGCATCAGATTCCACTGGAAGGCGGACGCGCTCGCGCCAGGCAAGAAGTCCGGGATTGCTACCGCCAGAGCATTCGGCACCCACTTCGTGGCCTGGACGATCAACCTTCAGAGCTCGTTCGGAGTGACCAGAGAACTGCGGGCCGCGATCGCCGCCCGTGTAGAAGAGGAGGTCGGGGCATGGATGTAGCCAGAGCAGCAGTCGTCCAGTTCCCGCATCCGGGGCCCGAGCACAACGCCAAAGGCATTACCGACTTTCCGTGGAACCCCGGTTCGCACAGGCGCAAGTTCCTGCGCTCGCCCGGCAGTTATCTGGCGGGTGACGGCTCGCTGCAGCGCGGCACTCTCGACTTTTGGGGAGAGTGGGAGTCACCTTCGACCGTCGTGCACGAGTGGAAGTCGAAGTTTCCGGAACCGACCTGGTTGCACGAACCCTACTGGCGCGAGCCTCGACCGGGGGAAGTGCAAAACACCGACCCGTGGGTTTTCGGCGATCGGTTCCGTTACAGCAACTGCAAGCAAGCCTGGTCTGCGGCACTACGCAAACTCCCTGCAGGGTCTGTGGTGCTCTTCGGGAGCGCAATCGGCAGCGAGTTCGTGCTCGACACTTGCTTTGTTGTCGGCGGCAGCATCCCGATGCAGGACGAGACCGGCCACCTCGACGACGCCTTCACAACCTGCACCGTGCGGCAGCTTGACCACTACGACGACCCCTTCGTCGTGCACCAGGGCGCAACCGTCGAAGACCCGGTGGAGGGGATGTTCTCCTTCGTTCCAGCGCAAGTCGAGCGGGGAGCGCCCGCGAGATTCAGGCGCCCGGCGATCGAGCTGCCGGGGCTCGTAAACCCGATGTCGCGCCAATCCCCCGGCGGACAGGGACGGATGCTGCCCATAGCCCGGGTTTCGGCCGCCTGGCAGGAGGTGCTCACCCAGATCCGCGACGCCGGACTCGTCCCCGGAGTGCAACTCGATACGCCGCCGTATCGGGGGAGCGGGAGAGCCGATTCGCTTGCGTCTCGGCCCGCGCGGGTCGGAAAGGTCAGCGCGAAAGCCGGTGGCACTTGTTAGTCGGCGGGCCTGAGACTGGCCTTGTGTCAGAGGATATTTGCTGGGGCGCGTGAGTTGGCGGCAGATATCCGGGCCTCTTAGCTTCATCAAGTAGTTCGCCGAGAACGGGTGTTGACTGAGCGCCCGCCTCAGGCTGCATAGACTTCCTGTGCTTCGCTGAAAGCTGTCGCCTTGAAGAACGGATTCTTCACCGAACGCTCCATTATCAAATCGACTTTGCGACCCAGAATCTGCTCCAACTCCGACTTGAGGTCAAAGTAGTCGTGGAAGAGGTTCTTCCGATTCGGGAGGAAGTCGATCAGGAAGTCGACATCGCTCGTCTCCGGGTCGAAACGGTCGCTAAGAGCAGATCCGAAGACTCGAAGCCGTTTCACGCCATACTGATCGCAGGCGCGACGAATTGCCTCAATGTCGAGAGCGACCTTACGGTTCATGAGTCAAGTGTCGCAGATTGGCTACGACTCACCTAGATGCGTTCAAATATCTGGGGCGGAGCATCCCCCTGTTTTATAGCAGGATGCTCTCCGGCTCTCGAACTGCTAGTTGCTAGCCGCCCCGTGCGCGGCTGCGATGAACGCCCTGACCTTGTCGAGGTCTTTGCGGAAGGTTCCGTCTTCGCGGTAGGCGTTTGTGCGGGTGAGGCTGTCGACTCCCCAGGGCTGCACGGTTGCGATTGCTTCTGCGACGTTCTCGGCGGACAGGCCGCCGGCGAGGATCACCGGGACATCCACCGATTCGACGATCTTGCGGGAGATCGACCAGTCGTGGGTGAAGCCGGCGGCGCCGACTCCGCCGATTTCGGGCGAGTACGAGTCGAGGAGCAGGTAGTCGACGACTGGGGCGAAAGCCAGGGCGGCATCCACCGCCTCGGGCCCGGTCATGGGGATCGCCTGGTCGATCTTGACGTCGCCGATGCGGGCGCGGATTCGGCCGACCATTTCAGGGTCGACTTTCGTGATGTCGCCGCAGAGATGCAGGATGTCCGGCTTGACAACCGAGACCATCCGCACGATATCGTCCTCGTCCTCCTCGACCGAGATCGCGGAAGTGAGCGCGCTCGAACCGATCGCCTCGACAATCTGGGCCGCCAATTCTTCGGTCACGATTCCTGGCAGCGGCCTCGGTGACGGCGTGATTCCGACGATGTCGGCTCCGGCTTCGACTAGCGCGAGAGCCTCTTCCACGGACTGGGCGGTGTAGATCTGGGTGTGCATTTTTCCTGCCTTTGATTGTTGCGATTTATAGGGACTTGGGGACGATTGCCTGGGCGAACCTGCTGTCGAAGCTGCGGGCCTGATCGGGGTGTTGCTGGGCGAACCGGACGAGCACGGCATCCACTAGCGCGAGCATCGCTACGAGGGATGCCATGGGCTCGCTTTGAAAACCGCCGCTTGCCGCGACCAGAACAATGTCGCTTTCAAGCGCGAGCGGCGAGCGCGAGTTGCCGGAGATGCAGACCACCGTTACGCCGCTTTCCCGCGCTTTCCTTGCGATCGTGAGGATGTCCCTGGTCACGCCGGTGCGCGAAATGACAAACAGCAGATCGCCCTTGCCGAGCATGGAGGCGTGCATGGCCTGCAATTGGGAGTCCTGCGGGGCATCCGCCCGAATGCCCAGCCGCGCGAGCCGCTGATACAGCGCCTGGGCGACGAGGGAAGACATGCCGACTCCGGCAATACTCACGGCGGTCGCGGTTTCGAGTCTTTTCGCGACCGTGTCGACGGCCTGCGCCTGCAGCAGGACCTGCGTGTCCTGCAGCGCCTGAGCGGATGCCGCGAAGACTTTGCGCACTACCGAGGCTGCATCGTCTTCTGCCGTGACCTCGCCCTGAATGATCTCGCTGTCGGAGACCGCGTCCTGTGCGACCGCGAGTTTGAGCTCGGTGTAGCCGGCGAAGCCTGCGCGGCGGGCGCAGCGCAAGACGGTCGTGTCGCTGACGTTGCAGGCCTCGGCAACTTCGGCCATTGAGAGCGGGAGGATGCGGCGCGGATCGCTCAGAATCCAGTTGGCAACGTCGGCTTCAGAGTCGCTGAAGGAGTCGAGCGCTGCACGCAATCGAGCGGTGCCACTAAAGTTCAATTCGACATCTCCAGGTGCAGTATTACCACTTGATTATAGACTGAATATGCAGCAACACCACAACCTACGGCTCGGGGGCAAGCGATGACGTTTCGGATCGCCGTTCTTGGCGACCTCAACAATGACTTGCTCCTAACCGTTGACGCGTATCCAGAGATTGGAGGCGAAGCTCTCGCCAGCGAACAGCGCTCGCAACTGGGCGGGTCGGCATCCAACACCGCGATCATGTTGCAGCTTCTCGGCGCCCAGTCGCGACTCGTGGCCTGCGTGGGTCGGGATGCTGCGGGCGATACCGCGGTCGAGGTGCTTGGCGAGCTGGGCGTCGACACGAGTTCAATCGTCCGCAGCGACGACGAGCCAACTTCGACGAACGTCGTGATTCTCACTCCGGGCGGGGAGAGAACCATGTTCGCCTACCGCGGCGCGAGCGCGGTACTGGCCGAGCAGAACATTTCGGATGCCGCGCTTGAGGGCGTCGACTGGCTTCACCTTTCCGGCTATGCGTTATTGCGCGACCCGCAGCGAGGAGCCGCGCTTCGCGCCGTCGAACTTGCTCGCGAGCGCGGAGTGCGCCTGAGCATGGACGTGCCGACCGTGCAGTGGCAGAGCGCTCCCGAAAGCATTCTCGAGCTCGCGCCGAAGCTCGCACTACTGCTGATCAGCGAGCGAGGCGCGGCGTCGATCGTCTCCGAACCGCGCGAGCTGGTCGCGGACGGTTGCGAGGTGGTAGCGCTCAAGCGAGGGTCTCTCGGATGCCGCATTCTGACGAGCGCGGACGACACTGCCGTTCCGGCCGAGAAGGTAGAGGTAGTGGACACCACCGGCGCGGGAGACAGTTTTGCCGCCGGCGCGATCCTTGCCGTGCTGGACGGAGAGGATCCGGCGGGAATCGGCAGGCGGGCGAATGCAGCCGGTGCTCGGGCAGCCGCAACTCACGGAGCGGGGCAGTCGCTGCGGATTGACTAGGGTTCTGGAGCGGGCGCTGTTTTAAGCGCCCAGTAGTGAGAGGGGAATAACTGCGACGCCGTCCTGACGACGATATGCGTATTCACCGGTGTAGATCACTGCAACATCATTCAGACCTGGGTCGAAGTTGTTCCGAAGCCAAAGTAGATGTCGGACATCCCGATCTTCGACAGTCCGGTCGAGCTTGACCTCCAGAGCGATTGTCGCTCCGTCCACCCCGTGAATTATGAAGTCGACCTCATGGTCGCCGCGGCTCGTGCGGAAATGAGAGACCCGAGCTTCGGCCACTTGTGCATACGTTTGCAGGCTCAGCGCGACGAGAGCTTCGAATAATGAACCCAGGACAGTCTTGTCGTTGGCGGTTATCCGTTCGCCCTGGCCGCTGAGCAGACGTTGCTCGTCAAGACCAAGTAATCGAGCCGACAACGCCGGATCTGCCAGATAGTGCTTAGGGGTGGTACCGAAACGGGTGAAAGCGTTCCGCGGCTGCCAGGCACTAACTTGGTCCAGCAACCACAATTGGGATAGGACATCTCGATAAACGAGTGCAGTGTCCTTTGCTGGTTGCTCGTTCAGTCCGGCACTTGCCGTACTCAGGATCCTCGAATACGACGCCGTGGTTCCGGTTGCGGCAGCATAGGCAGACATCCAGGATCGGAGAGTTTCAGGTCTTCGTACTCGAAGACCCTGTTCAGGAAATTCCCGCTCGATGATCCTTGTCAGATAGCCGTCAAGTTGGGCGCGTCTTGCTCTTCCTGAAAGTTGTCGGATGCCCGGAAAACCAGATGCGACAATTTCTGCGACGTAGTCCTGCAACTTCAATCTGCTTGCCCCGGAAATCTCTGCATCGCTTGAAAGCATTTGCCTCAGACTCACGGTTGGAGGTTCAATCAGACGCTCTGCAAACGAGAGTGGACGCATTCGCAGGGATAGGATTCTCCCCGCTCCGGTGTGTACTGGAAGGTCGGCGGGTACAGCGCTTCCAGTAAGGATGTATGTACCCGGGTTTGCGCCATCGTCCACGGCTCTGCGCACCCGATCCCACACCTGAGGAACGCGTTGCCACTCATCAATTACAACCGGGGGCTTTGCCGCGAGAATCTGCTCCGGGGCAGCACGAAGAACCTCCACAACCGCGTCATCGTCTAGTTGAAAGACGGTTGATGCGCGCTGAAGCGCAGTTGCGGTCTTCCCGACCCCTTTCGGTCCATCGATGCTTATCGCCGCAATATCCTGCAATAGCTGGTCTAGCTCGGTATCGATAAGCCTGCGGTTATAGGTGAACGTGGTTCCTCCAGCCCTCTTCTGGATTAGATCTGTTGATTCTACTCTTCCAAGATTACAAGATCTACTCTTCCAAAATTACGTAACATACTCTTCCATAATTACAAGGAAGTTGCTCGATAGCGGCAGCGACCTCAGCGCCTGAATAGTTCGGCGGGCTTGCCGCGGGCGCCGATGCGGAGCTTGCCGGTGGCGGTTAGCTGGGGGGTCATGGTGCGGCGGAAGGTGTCGCGCGGCCTCCGCTCGGGCTCAGCTTCGGTTGGACTTCGCCGAGACGTCACCCTCACGATGAAGGGGTGTGGCTTGGTTTGCTCAGCGACCTCGGTGAGCTTTCGCCTTAGGTGAGTGTCGTCGTATCGGTCACCCGGGTCGGGGCCGCGCAGTTGCCGCAAGGAGCCGCTTCCCAGGGTGGTTGGCACTTTCGATGGTCAATGACTTGTCGGCGCAGCTAAACTTTCCAAATGCTCCCGCCAGACTGGATCGAACACCGTCGCCCGAGTGACCGCGAATTGGTCGGCTGGATCGAGCCTTCTGGGGAAGGGTTCCTCGCCTGGGACATCCTTGGTCGTCCAGTCGGAGACGGCGAACTCGATTGGGTCGCGGCCGAGGAGGCCCTTGAGCAACGAGGCATCGGATTTCTCGCGGGCAGGCACCGACTTCGTGTCCCAGACGGAACCGAAAGGCCGGTGCGGATCAGCGAGGTCAACACGACCCGGATCGTGGTGATCGCAGACGAGTGGGGCATGGCATCCGCTGTCGGCAGCAACGCTGACACCTTTGAGTTGTCGTTTCCAGCGCCAGACGAGCTAATTGTTGAGTGAGAGCCCTGACTTAATTCGACAAATCTGTGACGGATGCTCGCAGATGCCTTGCGGTGTCAAAGGAATCAGTCCAATTTGTCCAGCAATCGATTGGTTACCAGCTCCGCAGCTGAATCAATGCTGTACCCGTCGGGCCAACTGCTGACCAGGGGTCTGAGGTCGGCGCGAAATCCACCATCATTCAATTTTCGCGCGAGGTTGGCTATGGCAGCGGATCCGGTCGGCCCTTCCGGTCGGTAGGTTGTGAAGGCTTCCAGTATCTTGTCGATGTCTAAATCAAGGATCGTGAGAGAAAGCCAGAGATCGAACAGATCACGTCCTTTGGATCTTTGAAAGAGCGCGCGAACCTTTGATACGACAGGCTCTTCGGGCTCGAAAGTCTTGATAGAGGCGGTACCGGACCACCAATCCGAGTCAATTCCGTGTCGAATGTGAATGAGCGGAAAAGCTGATCTGCGTTCGCGAGTATTTATCTCAATCTTTATCTTTAGCGGGATGCCCGCTTGTGACGTCGTGCGCCAATAGATCTTCGGATGCTCCGTCCGGGTTTGAGTTCGAACGTCAAATCCCAAACTTCTGCCGAGGCTTGTAAGTCTGTTGGCAATTTCACCGATTCCCCCGCTGGTTAGACGGACATAGTCGAGATCTTCGCTGTACCGATATGGGATGTCCAGGTGCAGTTTGTGCAGGGCCGTTCCTCCTCTGAATGCCAGTTCGTCGGATAGGACTTCGTCGGAGGAAATCGCGCAAATTGCACGAGAAAGGAGAAGGTCTTGTTCAACCTGCTCCACGGTCGGCCACGGTCTTTTCACGCTCCATGCGGTAACCGCCGCGGCTGGAATCAAGTCTCCTCCTGAACCTCGCTATTGATCCGAATCATCCACGAACTGTCCAGCGGCCCCCTCGCGACTGACAATGGGTCGAGAATCGATGCCGTGGCTGCCGCATTCTTTGCTCTCAACCTGAGCGGCTCAAGTTCAGATTCAACTTGATTGCCGAATCGCTCGATCAGAAAGCCGACTCGTCGTGCGACGGATGCCGGATAACGTTCGGAAAGCTTAGCCAGCATCACCCAATCAATCTCATTGTTTTCCACAAGCTCGAGGATCACAGTTGCAGCATTATCAATTCCCCCGACCTGTTCGATGTCGGCAGCAACGTCAAGCACTGTCAACTCGACGGTCGATACCCTTGCGTACCCGGTTCGGGTGAGATGGGACCAGGTCGGCAGGTCGTTCAATTTGCGTTGGACAAAGACAAATCTTGTTCGACCAAGCCCTCGGTTTCGTATTTGTCGATCCACGGCGACCTGGATTTCCTGAGGTGCCTGATGGCTCGCACCCAGAAGCGCGGCCGCACTCAGCCAGCCAACGTAGTAGTTGATCCCTCGATGGAGCATGATCTGATCGACGATTTCGATACCAGGAGGTGCTCCCCAGGTTCGATACTCCGGTGCGACCGGGATCCAAAGCCCTCTAGTCGGCGTAACCCATTCGCTTCGCTTCATCGGGGCATGCAAGCGCCGCCTCACCTGGTCCGCCGGAATTGAAAGCAGATTAGCGATCTGGAGGTTGGTCAGTGCGGTAATTCCCTGAGAAAGGGCCCAGTCGGCAAGCTGGGGAGCTCGAGGGGAGGCTTCTGCTTGCAGATTCATAGTTACAATCGTCACAGAAAGTGTGACGTTGTGCAATGTCAATCATTGCAATTCATGAGGTAATCCGACTCCCGGGACGGGCGTCGGCGCTGGCGTCGCGGCGAAGGCCAGAAATGGCCTTCGCTTATAGCTCCAGCGCGCAAGCGCGCAGTTACGCCCCCAGCAAACACTGAGCGGGCACCTAGAAACGCTCCGGTAGCCTTAACCGCAGAAAGGTGCCGGGTTTCGAGCCCGGAACGCGCATGGACTTTAAACGCATCCTTCGGGGGCCGTTCCTTTATATTTCGCTCGCGGTGATTCTCGTGGTGGTGGCCTTCAGCCTGCTCACCAACACCGGCTACAAGGAGATCAGCACCCAGAAGGGTCTCGAGCTGCTCTCGACGAGCAAGGTCGAGTCGGCGACGATCGTCGACGCCGAGCAGCGGGTCGACCTGATCCTCAAGGCCGACAGCAAGGACGGCAAGAACGTGCAGTTCTACTACGCCTCCCCGCGCGGCACCGAAGTCGTCAAGGCAGTAACGGATGCCGGACTAAAGACCTACACAGACAAGGTCGACAAGGGCAACTGGTTCACCTCGATGCTCGGATTGCTGATCCCGTTCGTCATCATCGGCCTGCTTTTCTGGTGGCTGCTCGCCTCAATGCAGGGCGGCGGCAACCGGGTCATGCAGTTCGGCAAGTCGCGCGCGAAGCTCATCTCCAAAGAGAGCCCCAAGGTGACTTTTGAGGATGTCGCTGGCGCCGACGAGGCAGTCGAGGAACTTCAGGAGATAAAGGACTTCCTCAAGGACCCGGCGAAATTCCAGGCGGTGGGTGCTCGCATTCCGAAGGGCGTGCTGCTCTACGGCCCTCCTGGGACCGGAAAGACCCTGCTTGCTCGCGCAGTCGCCGGCGAGGCGGGGGTTCCCTTCTATTCCATAAGCGGTTCCGACTTCGTCGAGATGTTCGTTGGCGTCGGTGCGAGCAGGGTGCGCGACCTGTTCGAGCAGGCGAAGCAGAACGCTCCCGCGATCATCTTCGTCGACGAGATCGATGCGGTCGGCCGCCACCGCGGAGCCGGAATGGGCGGCGGTCACGACGAGCGCGAACAGACCCTCAACCAGCTCCTCGTCGAGATGGACGGGTTCGATGTCAAGACCAACGTCATCCTGATCGCTGCAACCAACCGGCCGGACATCCTCGACCCGGCACTGCTTCGCCCGGGCCGCTTCGACCGGCAGATCGGAGTGGACGCACCCGACCTCAAGGGCCGGGAGAAGATTCTCGAAGTCCACGCCAAGGGCAAGCCCATGGCCAAGAGCGTCGACCTCGAAGTGCTCGCCCGCAAGACCCCCGGCTTCACCGGAGCCGACCTTGCGAACGTGCTCAACGAGGCCGCCCTGCTCACCGCGCGCTCCAACGCGCAGCTCATCGACAACCGCGCCCTCGACGAGGCGGTCGATCGGGTGATGGCCGGACCGCAGCGGCGCACTCGCGTCATGCGCGACCAGGAGAAGCTAATCACCGCCTACCACGAGGGCGGCCACGCTCTGGCCGCGGCATCCATGCGGCACACCGATCCGGTGACCAAGGTCACGATCCTGCCCCGCGGCCGCGCCCTCGGCTACACCATGGTGCTCCCGCTCGAAGATCGCTACTCCGTCACTCGCAACGAACTGCTCGACCAGCTCACCTACGCGATGGGCGGCCGGGTTGCGGAAGAAATCGTCTTCCACGACCCGACAACCGGCGCGAGCAACGACATCGAGAAGGCAACGGCGATCGCGCGCAAGATGGTCACCGAATACGGAATGAGCGCGGATGTCGGAGCCGTCAAGCTCGGCCAGTCCAGCGGCGAGGTCTTCCTCGGCCGCGACATGGGACACCAGCGCGACTACTCGGAGAACATCGCCGAGAAGGTTGACGTTGAAGTGCGCAAGCTCATCGAACAGGCGCACGATGAAGCCTGGAAGGTGCTCAACGAGAACCGGGACATCCTCGACAATCTGGCAACCGCACTGCTTGAGAAGGAGACTCTCGACCACCTGCAGCTCGCCGAGATTTTCGCGAAGGTCAAGAAGCTCCCGGAGCGCCCGCAGTGGCTTTCGAGCAAGGACCGCCCGGTCTCGAAGCGGCCGCCGGTGGCTCTGCCCGAGAAGGCAGAGGTCTCCGAGGGGCTCGTTGACGGCGACATCGACTCGACTCCCGCCAAGCCCAGACGCCGCGCTCCCCGCAAGGCACCGGGGATCGCGACCGCCTGAGTGCAGCGGCTGGCTGAGTGCAGCGGCGGGCTGAGGCTCAGTCGCAAGTAATTGAAGCAGGAAGGTATCGCGGCCTCGCGGGCGACTCGGGATAATTGACTCATCCGAGAGTGCTGGAACTGAGAGAGCGGAGTGGATTTGACCAACGGCCGCGTTCCCCCGTCGAGGCGACCGGTAATCATCGGGATTCTGAACGTCACCCCTGACTCGTTCAGTGATGGCGGCCGCTATCACGACTTCGATGATGCGATCGAGCAGGCTTCGAGGCTCGTCGAAGCCGGAGCCGACCTGATCGACGTCGGCGGGGAGTCGACGCGGCCGGGCGCGGAGCGGGTTCCGCCCAAGAAGGAGCAGGGCAGAGTATTGCCGGTGATTCGCGAACTGATCGACCGCGGCATCCGAGTGAGCATCGACACCATGAACGCTTCTACGGCCGCGGCAGCCCTGGACCTCGGGGCGATGCTCGTCAATGACGTTTCGGGCGGGCTTGCCGACAAAGCCATGCCGCGGCTGATCGCAGAGAGCGGCATCGACTACGTAGCGATGCACTGGCGCGGCCACAGTTCGAGCATGGATAAGCTCGCGACCTACAACGACGTCGTTCGGGATGTCCGCAACGAGCTCAAACACAGGATCGCGGCTTTGATTGTGGCCGGCGTCGACCCCGCCAAGGTGATCCTCGACCCGGGTCTCGGCTTCGCCAAAACCTCCGCCCACAACTGGCAGTTGCTCGGCCGGCTGCGGGAACTCGAGACGCTCGGCCACCGCGTTCTAATCGGCGCGAGCCGCAAGCGCTTTCTCGGCGAGCTTCAGCCTGAGGGTGCGCCGACGAGCGATCGCGATCCCGACACCGCGACGGTGAGCGCGCTGGCTGCGGAGTCCGGGGTCTGGGGCGTTCGAGTACACGATGTTGCAGCCACCCTCTCGGCCCTCGAAGTCTGGTACCGCTGGAACAACGGCCGGGCGCCGGCGCCGCTTGCGCTCGGCGGGGTTGCGGCGACTGCGCCGACGCCGCTGTATGCGAGGCGGGGGAACACTCCGCGGCCCGCGGTAGTTGCACCGGACAAGTCCTGGTCGCTCGGCTCCGAAGGGCAGGGCAAGTGAGCGGTCGGCAGCCTGGCGGGGCCGAATTGAAGGGCGGGGTCAAGTGAGCGGCACGCCGGACCTGCTGCGGCTGAACGGGCTTCGCGGCATCGGCCACCACGGAGTCTTCGATCATGAGCGGCGCGACGGTCAGGAGTTCGTAGTCGACCTCGAAGTCGAAACCGATTTGCGCGCCGCCGCGGGTAGCGATGATCTCGGTAAGACCCTGCACTACGGGATCCTCGCCGAGCAGGTGGTTGCTGCGATCGAGCGCGACCCGGTCGACCTTATCGAAACCCTCGCTGAGCGCATCGCCGATCTCGTGCTCGAATTCCCTACCGCGCAGGCGGTTACCGTAACGGTGCACAAGCCGAGTGCGCCGATCACGGTTCCGTTCGCGGATGTTTCGGTAGTGATTCGCAGGGAGCGGAACTGATGCGCGCCCGCAACCGCGAGCAACTGATGCGCGTCTTCGGTCGAGACAGGGGGCACGGCTGATGCGAAAGCGCACCAACCATCGGGCGATCGTCGCTCTCGGCAGCAACCAGGGCGATCGCGAGGAGTACTTGCGGCAGGCCGTCGCTGCGCTGCGGGCCTTGCCGGGGGTGCGAGTTGTTGCGGCATCCGGGCTCTTCGAAACCCCCGCGCTGCGCCTGGACGGAGTCGACGAGAGTGCGCCGAGCTATCTCAATGCGGCCGTCAAGCTTGAGTCGATCCTCGAGCCCGAGATGCTGCTCGGAGCCCTGCACGGAATAGAGGCGAGTCTCGGCCGAGTGCGTACAGAGCGCTGGGGCGATCGCACGATCGACCTCGACCTGATCGACTTCGACGGGCTCACTCGAAACACTGAGTCGATCACCCTGCCGCACCCGCGGGCGCAGGAGCGCGCTTTCGTCCTCGCGCCCTGGCTGCAGATCGACCCTGAGGCTGAACTGGCCGGCCAGGGGAAGGTCGCCGACTTGCTCGCAAAGACCACCGATCGGGTGACCGAGTTCCCAGCAGAGCCGCTGCTTCCCGCAGGGGACGCCCGGTGACCAAGATGTCCCCGATCACCACGACGAAACCTACGACCATAGTCGCGCTGGCCGTGGCAGGGATCGCGGTCGGGGCGCTGGTCGAATTTGGCCTCGCCGCGAGCGGACGGCCGGTGATCATTCTGCCGATCACCCTGGCGATAGCCCTTGCAGCGCTCGGCGGAATCATCGTGAGTCTTGCGGTTCCAATTCGACGGATGACCAAAGTGGCAAAGGCTCCCAAGGTCGACCCGTTCTACGCGACGAGAATCCTCATGCTCGCCAAGGCCTGCTCGATTACCGGGGCGCTCATGTTCGGGGTCGGAATCGGCGCGGTCGTTTATTTGCTCACCCGAACGGTCGTGAGCACCGGGGTGACCTGGCAGAGCGCTGCGACTATTCTTGGCGCGGGTGTTCTTCTGGCCGGAGGGCTCGTCGCTGAGCATCTTTGCCGCGTTCCACCCGGTGAGGACGACGACGAGGCCGGGGAGCACGCGGCGGGGGCCTGAAGACTTTGCTGGGGGACATCCGCAGCGCCGAACCGAAACGAGGATGACTTTGACTGAACAACTGGACTCGACTGCGCGACTGGACTCGACTGCGCGACTGGACCTGCCAGAAGCGAACTGGCAGCGGGTATCCCCCAAGCTCATCGTCGCCGAATACGTCGGTGGGATCATTCCGAGCGCGATCTTCCTGGTCGCATCCTGGTTCTTCCCCCAGTTCGTGGCGCCCTGGCTGTTCCCCTGGCTTTTCATTGCGATCGCGGTAGCTGTCTTGATTGCGCTTGTGCTCATTCCCAGGCGAGTGCACGCTATCGGCTACCAGTTGCGGGAGGACGACCTGCTGTTTCGGCGCGGGATCATGTTTCAGCGCTTCGTAGCGGTGCCTTACGGGCGCATGCAGCTCGTTGACATCAACCGGGGGCCGCTGCTTCGAGCGCTCGGACTCAGCGAGCTGAAGTTCGTGACCGCCGCGGCCTCGACCGGAGTCACCATCCCGGGAATGCTCGAAGCGGATGCCGAAGAGCTGCGCGATCGGATCGTCGCGCTCGCAGAAACCCGGCGTGCAGGCCTGTGAGTTCGGTGGACAGCTCCGGCCCTGATTCGGAGCGTGAAGCAAAGGAAAACTCGAGCCCCGGCGCGGGCCGTGAGACCAGGAACAGCTCCAGCCTCACCGACGGGCAGTGGCACCGGCTGCACCCGGCAACCCCGCTGCTCAAGGGCGGACTCCTTCTCCTCGGAATCCTCGGCGTAGTCGTGGCAAACCTTCGCGAACGAATTCTGCACTTGTTCGTGCCGGAGTTCCCTGGCGATGAAGGCGACCCGGTCGACTTCGTGATTCAAAACGGCCTGATCGGCTGGGCGCTGCTCGGGATAGTGGTCGTCCTCGTACTGCTGATCGCCGGCTCCTACCTTTCCTGGCGCATGCACACCTTCCGGATCACCGGCGAGGCGGTGGAGGTGCGAAGCGGAATCCTCTTCCGAACGAACCGCAAGGCGAGGCTCGATCGCATTCAGGGCATCAATATCGTCCGGCCGATGTTCGCCCGGCTGTTCGGCGCCGCCAAACTCGAGATCTCGCAGGCCGGACAGGATGCCAACGTGCTCCTTTCCTACCTCGGCTCGTCCTCTGCCGACGTGCTTCGAGCCGAGATTCTGCGACTCGCTTCGGGGTCGCGAGCTGAGGCCGCCGCTGTTCCAGTCGGAGCCGACTCGCTCATCGAACGCAGAGTAAACGAGCTGCTCGCTCCGGAACTCGATCCGAACCTCGCACCGCCGGAATCGGTAGTCAAGCTGCACATGGGTCGCCTGATCGGTTCGCTCGCGCTGAGCGACACGACGATCGTGCTCCTGCTCGTGGCAATCGCGGCGACGGTCGTGATCGTGACTACCGGCGAGTTCTATGTGCTGCTTGGAATCATCCCGATGATCATCGGATTCGGGAGTTTCTACGTTCGCAAAGTCAGCAAGTACCTGCGCTACAGCATTGCGAACACCGCCGACGGCATCCGAGTCGGCTACGGGCTGCTTTCCACCGGCAACGAGACTCTGCCGCCGGGCCGAATCCACTCGATCAAGGTCAACCAGCCGCTGCTTTGGCGGCCGGTCGGATGGTGGGAAATCAAGGTCAATGTCGCTTCACACTCGAGAGCGAACAAGGGCGCCGACGGCCAGGGCGCGACGACTTTACTTCCGGTTGGAAACTCTCAGGATGTCCGCAAGGTGCTCGAACTGGCCCTGCCCGATCTGCGCGAGCAGTCCGATGATTCGAGGACCGTGAAGCTGCTACAGGACAGCTTCGGTTCTGTTGGTGCGGAAGGCGACGGTTTCACCACTTCGCCAAGGCGCGCGATGGTGCTGCGGCCATTCTCCTGGCGGCGGAACGGATTCGGAATCACCGAGCGCTCGGTAGTGCTTCGAAAGGGTGCCATCTGGCGGCAGTCGGTGATAGTCCCCCAGGCGCGAATTCAGAGTGTTTCGATGAAGCAGGGCCCGCTGGAGAGGGCATTGAATCTTGCCGAAGTGCAGCTGCACACGGTAGCTGGCCCGATCTCGGCCGATCTGGGTGCGGTTGCTGCTCGGGACGCAGAAAGCTTCTTCAGGGATGTCTCGGCCGCGACCGTGCAGGCCGTCGAGTCGGACCGCACCCACCGCTGGCACGACTCGGAGCCTCAGGCGAGTGCAGAACCGGCGTCGGAGCGTCGGGCGGGCAGCGAACCGGCTCCGGAGCCGACCAAATGACTCCGCGCTCCGGCCGGCTCGGAGTCGGAATAATCGGGTCCGGAAAAGTGGGTCCGGTACTCGGCGCTGCCCTTGCCGGAGCCGGACATGCCATTATCGGAATATCTGCCTCCGATCAGGAGAGCATCGATCGAGTAGAGGCGATTTTGCCGGGAGTTCCGATCCTCGAGATTCCCGAACTGGTCGAGTGCAGCGAACTGGTCGTGCTTGCGATCCCGGAGTCGCAATTGAAGTCGATGGTTGAGGGACTCGCGAAGGTCGGCGCCTGGCAGGCCGGACAGCTGGTTCTGCACACCGTCGCGGGGCTCGGCGTAGGGGTGCTCGCCGCCGCGACTTCAGCCGGAGCGATTCCGCTCGCACTCCACCCCGCTCTCGCCTTCACCGGAACGAGCGTCGACCTGCAGAGGCTGCGCGAGTCCTACTGCGCAGTTACCGCACCCGGGCCGGTGCTCACGATCGCCCAGGCGCTCGCGGTTGAAATCGGCGCGGAACCGCTCGTCGTGGCGGAAGAAGACCGAGCCGCCTACGGAGAATCTATAGCAACAGCTACTTCGTTCTCGACCGCGATCGTGGGTCAGGCGCTCGGGCTGCTGGACGGAATTGGGGTCGAGGCTCCCGGAGCCGTGCTGGCATCCCTCATTCGGTCTACCGTGGACAATGCGCTCAATGCGGCAGCCGGACCAATGATTGAACTGCCCGAACTTGACAGGGATGATTTTCCGGGCAGCGAGCAGTCGAGACTGGAGGATTGAATGGCGAGGGTTGCCCGAACCGTTTCGGAGTTTCGGCGTGCGCGGCGCGAACTTGGAACTGTCGCCTTCGTGCCGACCATGGGGGCTTTGCACGAGGGCCATATCGCACTGGTGAATCGTGCGGCATTGCTCGCCGAATCGGTAGTGGTCTCTATCTTTGTCAACCCGCTGCAGTTCGGCGAGAAGGAAGACCTCGGCCGCTACCCGCGAGACCTCGAAGGCGACCTGAACAAACTGCCGGAGAAGGTCCTCGTCTTCGCCCCGGATGCGGAAGAGCTCTACCCGGAGGGCGACTCCGAAACCAGAATCAGCGCGGGAGCGGCCGGCGAAACCTTCGAGGGGGCGAGCCGGCCCGGCCACTTCGACGGGATGCTCACAGTGGTTGCCAAGCTCTTCAACATTGTCGAACCTCAGTTCGCGGTCTTCGGACAGAAGGATGCCCAGCAGGTCTTTCTGGTCCGGCGAATGGTCAGGGACCTCAACTTCGACCTCGAAATCGACGTCGTCGAGACCGTGCGCGAGCCCGACGGTCTCGCTCTGTCGAGCCGCAACCGATTCCTGAGTGGGGCGGAGCGCAGTGATTCGCTCGCGCTGAGCCGCGCGCTTCGAGCCGCGCAGTCGGCGGCGACCAGCCGCAACTCCGCAATGGATGCCGCGAGAGGCATATTGGACTCCGCCCGCGGCATCGATCTCGACTACTTCGAGCTTGTCGACCCGAAGAGCTTTCGTCCGATCGCATCGGGCTTCAAAGGTGAGGCGACGGCGATCGTGGCTGCAAAGCTCGGCAGCACGCGGCTGATCGATAACGCGCCGGTCGTCATCGGCTGAATTGCCGCCGTGCGCTCTCGGTAAACTTGCCAAGACTTTAGGAGCGAAGAATGACCGAGAAGACCGGGCCAAGTGAGCCTCAAGCCGAAGCTGAACTTACCGAAGAGGAAGTCAGCGAGCAGAAGGCCGTGCGTCTCGGCAAGCGCGATCGACTAATCGCCTCCGGCGTCGGCGCCTACCCGGTTGTGCTGCCTATCACGACGACAATCGCGGAGACTCGCGCCCGCTTCGGCGACCTCGAAGCGGATGCCGCAACAGGTGAGACTGTCGGCCTCGCCGGCCGGGTAGTCCACCTTCGCAATACCGGCAAGCTCTGCTTCGCTGCGCTCCAAAGTGGAGACGGGTCGCGCATCCAGGCCATGGTTTCTCTCGCCGAAGTCGGAGAGGACTCGCTGGAAGAGTGGAAGGACCTCGTCGACCTCGGCGACCACTTGTTTGTCAGCGGAGAGGTGATTTCGAGCAAGCGCGGCGAGCTTTCGGTGCTCGTGGGGCAGTGGCAGATTGCCGCCAAGGCGATTCGGCCCCTGCCCAATCTGCACAGCGAGCTGAGCGAAGAGACCCGCATGCGCCAGCGCTATCTGGACCTGATCGTGCGGCCGGCGGCGCGCGAGAACGTGAAGTCGAGGGCCGCGGTGAATGCCTCCCTGCGGCAGACCTTCGCGAGCCACGACTACATCGAAGTCGAAACCCCCATGCTCCAGACCATGCACGGCGGCGCGAGCGCGAGGCCGTTCGTGACCCACAGCAACGCTTTCGATACCGAGCTGTATTTGCGAATCGCTCCAGAGCTGTTCCTCAAGCGCGCGGTAGTCGGCGGTCTTGAGCGGGTATTCGAGATCAATCGCAACTTCCGCAACGAGGGAGCCGACTCAACCCACTCCCCGGAGTTCGCGATGCTCGAGGCTTACCAGGCATACGGCAACTACAACCAGATGGCCGAGCTCACTCAGGAGCTCGTGCAGAACGCGGCTCTCGCGGTCGCGGGTTCGCACGTGGTCACCTGGGCGGACGGAACAGAATATGACCTCGGCGGCGAATGGGCGTGGCTGTCGATGTACGACTCGCTTAGTGAAGCGGCCGGGGTCGAGATCACCCCGCAGTCGAGTCAGGCCGAACTGCAGGCGATGGCCGACAAGCTCGAACTCGAGGTGCAGCACGCGACCGCAGGCAAGCTCGTTGAGGAGTTGTGGGAGCACTTCGTGAAGGGGAGTCTCGAGCGGCCGACCTTCGTTTCGGATTTTCCGGTCGAGACTTCGCCGCTCGTGCGCGAGCACCGCTCAAAGCCCGGGGTGGTCGAAAAGTGGGACCTGTATGTCCGGGGCTTCGAACTCGCAACCGGCTATTCGGAGCTCGTCGACCCGGTCATCCAGCGCGAGCGCTTCGTCGCCCAGGCCGTCCTCGCGGCGAAGGGGGATGTCGAAGCCATGCGGCTGGACGAAGAGTTCCTCACCGCGCTCGAACACGGAATGCCGCCCAGCGGCGGAATGGGCATGGGCATCGACCGGCTGCTCATGGCGATTACCGGGCTCGGGATTCGGGAGACGATTCTGTTCCCTCTGGTTAAGTAGAAGTACGGTAGAAGGGTGCCGACAGAGTTTTGGGCGAACGCGATCTACTCGCTCATCCCCACCGTTTTCATCGGGCTGGTCTTCTGGCTCGTCATGCGCTCGATCGTTCGCGCGGATCGCACAGAGCGCAAGACCTACGCGAAGATCGAAGCCGAAGAGCGCGCGAAGCTCGAAGCTTCGGCAAAGCACTAACTAGACCCCGGGCTGACCTCGCGGACGCAGTCTGCCGAGCGGCAGTTCCGGTGCCCTGAGCGCGGACCCGTCGTAGCCATTGACTTCGCCGAACAGACCTGCCGGGTCGCCGTCTTCAATGACTTCGGACATCCATCGGGATCTGGAGGCGACGATCTCATCGTGACTTCGACCGACGAAGTTCCACCACATGACGATCGCTTCGGGGAAGGGCTCCCCTCCAATTAGTACTGCCCGAACCGGCTCGCTGCCTGCGGAAAGTTCAATGCGGTCAACGCCAGGAGCGCGATAGCCGATGCTTCCAACCGGCACGAGCGCGCCGTCGAGGAAGGCGGTGCCGGAGTCCACGAGCAGTCCGTGTTCAAAGCTTGTCTCGACCGGAATCTGAATCCTCGTCCCGGCCGGCAGGTCGAGCTGAGCCCCCACGATCGGGGTGAATGCGCTCGCCTTCGAACTGCGACCGAGCAGGCTGCCCAGAAATACGCTCACTCTCGCACCCTCGTGATCATAGACTTCCGGCACGAAGCGCTCGAAGAACGGCGCGCCGTTTCGCGCAGACTCCGGCAGGGCGGTCCAGAGCTGCACTCCGTGCAGGGTACTCGTGTCGGGCATCGAGACTTCCGAGTGCTGGATGCCCCTTCCGGCCGTCATAAGGTTTAGTTCTCCCGGTCGCACTATCGCGTGTGCTCCGGTCGAGTCGCGATGCTCGATCTCGCCCGCGAAGAGCCAGCTCACCGTTTGAAGGCCGGTGTGCGGATGCGGCGGCACGTCCATTCCGCCAGTCGCTGCCACGTCATCCGGCCCGTAGTGGTCGGCGAAGCACCACGCGCCGACAAGTGATCGCCCCCGCTGCGGAAGCGTACGCCGCACGGTCATCGCTCGCGGGCCGCCCAGCGGCACGAGCCTTGGTTCGAGAATCTCAACGCCGGAAAGTGCGCTAGAGTCCGCTTCGCAGACGATCTCCTGCGGCTCGACCTCGAGATTGCTCATAGCGGCATGCTAGCCCGGCGGAGTCGGCATCGGTCGGGTTCCGTCAACTACTGCGCAAGTCAGGCGGCGCCGACGGTAACGACCTCGCAGTAGGCAGACGCCGCCCGAGCCAGCCGCAGGTCAGCAGTAACCAGCGGCACGCCAAGTCGGATTGCCAGAGCAACATACGCTGCGTCGTAGGCGCTAATGTTGTCTCTCATTTCCCAGATCTGCAGCAGATCCAGCTTATGCTTGCAACGTCGAACTGGCGCGTTGCGCCAATTGGTTAAATGGGCTAGCACCTCGGCCGGAGTTAACTCTCCTTTGGCAGTCAAACGCCGAAGCGCGCTCAAATACTCGACGTCGATGAGTTCTGGGGCATAAATTCTTGAGCCCTTCAGCGTTATTGGATCCGAACCGGGTTTGAGCGCGGCTATCACGGCAGAGCAATCAATTACCTGACTCACATTCGCTCCGCTCTTCCTTCGTGGATGGCATCAACAATGTCCTGAGTTGACACGTTCTCCAGTCCCCGAAGCGGAGCACCGAGAATTGACTGAAGGGTTACCCCATATCCTGCGCGCTCCTGAACCTCAAGTTCGCGTGCCAGCGTGGTGAGTTCCCGGCGCAGAAAAGCCGAGAGCGAGAGCCCTTCCTGTCTGGCCGACCTCTGCAGCCTGTCCTGGACTGCAGCATCCAAATTGCGCACCTGCACAGTTACTCCCATGAATTGAGTTTACCGAGCTTTGCATGCGACGAGCCAAACTTGCATGCAAACTTAGTTCCACTACAAGTCTCCGGGAAGCCGCCGCTAGCACCAGAGATCGAACCAACTACTGTGCGGTAGCGCAACCAGTGGCTACTGTGGAGGACCTCCCACCCAACCCGCGAGGGGTCACCTCTTGTTCTTCCCAGGGTAGATTTAGCGCACCTGTTGACCCTTCACGGCCATTGGTCGCAAGCTAGGTTAGGTCGGGGATCCAAGAGGGGATTCAGATTGCGAAGACTTCTTGTCGCAGCGACCCTGGCAGTGGTCGCGGCTCTTTCTCTTTCTTCCTGCTCGCTTTGGAAGTACGGCGAGAAGATCGTCGGGCAGTGGCAACAGGGAGCCGCTGCGAACGAAGTGCTCTCGGAGTTGACCGAGAGTCTCCGTGCTCGCGACGACGTCGAGTCCGCCGAATCGAGCGCGGTTCCAATCACCATGAGCGCGAGCGTTTCTGTAGTGATGCGGCCGACTGCAACTCCTGCCGCATTGGGCGAAGTCACGGCGCTGGTCGACACCGCTTTGCGTGGACCCAAGCTGCAGCCATTCAAGCGAGAGTTCACGGTCAGCGAAGGCGGGGTTGAGATTCGGCAAACCGATCTTGACGGCGATCCCGTGGACTATGAAGCTGAACTTGCCTATTGGCGGGCGGTCCTTCAGGAAATCAATGCTGACCTGGAACTGACCCTGGGTGCAGATCGTGAAGGCAACTTCGAGCGGATCTTCTCAACCCACACCGACGCGACGGTGCTGGCTATCGCACAGCATTACGACACGGTACTTGCAATTGAAGCGCCTGCGGGTTTCGAAACCAACTGGCGGCTGCCCGGCATTTACGGGTATGCAGACTGGCTAGGTCCGCTGCCGCAGCAAGGGGTGCTCTCGGTTCTGGCCGCCATGGCTGGCGATAGCAACTTGCTCGACGACTCGGTACAGGAAAAGCCACCGGGAGTCTTTGTCACTCTTCCCGGAAGCGGTCAGGACTTTCCTCCGCGGTTTACCCTCGTCGAAAATGCGCCCGGCGAACCGGTTGACGAGGCTTTCGCTTGGACCCAAACGCTAACACTCACCCGCGCAGCGCTCGCAGCACAATTGCCGGAGTTTCAGATCGGCGTCCAGGCCTACAAGGCCGACAGTATCAAAGAGGCGTACCTCCACTTCGGCGAGTGTGCGGAAGTCAGCCCGCCGACACCGGATGACCGCGAGCTCATCGCAGATCTCGCCTCTGCTGGCATCCCTGTTCCACAGGATTCCGCGGGAATTTGTGTCACCTTCTCCTCCGCAAACCCGTAACGCCTGTGGCGAACAGGGGCAGTTTCAGGGGGTGCGCGTCGTTACTCTCGATGTAGCGACATCCATCGACACGGATGCCGTCAAGGAGTTGCGAGATGTTTGAAAGATTCACCGACCGAGCCCGTCGGGTGATTGTGCTGGCCCAGGAAGAAGCCAAGATGCTCAATCACAATTACATCGGCACGGAGCACCTGCTGCTCGGCCTCATCCACGAGGGTGAGGGAGCCGCGGCCAAGGCGCTCGAGTCGCTTGGAATCTCGCTGGATGCTGTGCGCGAGCAGGTGCAGGACACCATCGGCCAGGGACAGCAGCAACCCACCGGGCACATCCCGTTCACTCCCCGCGCCAAAAAGGTGCTCGAGCTTAGCCTGCGCGAGGCCCTGCAGCTCGGCCACAACTACATCGGCACCGAGCACGTACTGCTTGGCCTCATTCGCGAGGGCGAGGGCGTCGCCGCCCAGGTGCTCGTCAAGCTCGGAGCGGACCTCAATCGGGTTCGCCAGCAGGTCATCCAGCAGCTCTCCGGCTACCAGGGCAAGGAGCAGGTTCAGGTCGGCGCCAACGAGCAGGCAGCGGCCCAGGCCGGCAGCCAGATTCTCGACCAGTTCGGCCGCAACCTCACCCAGGCTGCCCGCGAAGGCAAGCTCGACCCGGTGATCGGGCGCGAGAAGGAAATGGAGCGGGTCATGCAGATCCTCTCCCGCCGCTCGAAGAACAACCCCGTGCTCATCGGCGAGCCGGGAGTCGGCAAGACCGCTGTCGTCGAGGGCCTCGCTCAGGCGATCGTTCGAGGGGATGTCCCGGAGACCCTCAAAGACAAGCAGCTTTACACTCTCGACCTCGGCTCGCTAATTGCGGGCAGCCGCTACCGCGGAGACTTCGAGGAGCGCCTCAAGAAGGTCACCAAGGAGATCCGCACGAGGGGCGACATCATCACTTTCATCGACGAGATCCACACCCTCGTCGGCGCGGGAGCCGCGGAGGGCGCGATTGATGCTGCGAGCATCCTCAAGCCTCTGCTTGCCCGCGGAGAGCTGCAGACGATCGGTGCCACCACTCTCGACGAGTACCGCAAGCACTTCGAGAAGGACGCCGCTCTTGAGCGCCGCTTCCAGCCGGTGCAGGTGCACGAGCCGACGATCCCGCACACGATCAACATCCTTAAGGGACTGCGCGACAAGTACGAGTCTTTCCACAAGGTATCGATTACCGATGGCGCTCTGGTTTCGGCGGCGAATCTGGCCGACCGCTACGTGAGCGACCGGTTCCTGCCGGACAAGGCAATCGATCTGATCGATGAGGCTGGGGCAAGACTTCGGCTTTCGATTCTCTCCTCGCCGCCGGAGCTGCGCGAACTCGACGAGAAGATTGCCGGAGTGCGCTCGCAGAAGGAAGCCGCGATCGAGGAGCAGGACTTCGAGAAGGCCGCGAACCTGCGCGACGACGAAAAGAAGCTGCTCGGCGAGAGGCTGCGCCTCGAAAAGCAGTGGAAGAACGGCGAGGCCGGTTCGACCGGAGTCGTCGACGAGGGCGTAATCGCAGAGGTTCTCGCGGCTGCAACCGGCATCCCGGTGTTCAAGCTCACCGAGGAGGAGACCGCAAGGCTCGTCTTCATGGAGAAGGCTCTGCACGAGCGCGTCATCGGCCAGGACGAGGCGGTATCGGTGCTTGCGAAGACGATTCGCCGCACCCGCGCCGGGCTCAAGGACCCGAAGCGGCCGAGCGGTTCGTTCATTTTCGCCGGACCCACCGGAGTCGGAAAGACCGAACTCGCCAAGGCGCTCGCCGAGTTCCTGTTCGACGACGAGGATGCCCTGATCTCGCTGGACATGAGCGAATACGGCGAGAAGCACACGGTCTCGCGACTGTTCGGTGCCCCTCCAGGATTCGTCGGTTTTGAAGATGGCGGACAGCTCACCGAGAAGGTGCGCCGCAAGCCGTTCAGCGTGGTCCTGTTCGACGAGATCGAGAAGGCCCACCCGGACATCTTCAACTCGCTCCTGCAGATTCTGGAAGAAGGCCGGCTTACCGACGGTCAGGGCCGAGTAGTCGACTTCAAGAACACCGTGATCATCATGACCACAAACCTCGGCACGAAGGACATCGCCGGCGGGCCGGTCGGATTCCAGGTCGAAGGCGACACCGCTACCGGCTACGACCGGATGCGCGCGAAGGTCGTCGAAGAGCTCAAGAAGCACTTCAAGCCCGAGTTCCTCAACCGCGTGGACGAGACAATCGTCTTCCCGCAGCTCAGCAAGTCCGAACTGCTGCAGATCGTCGACCTGTTCACCAGGCGACTCGCTGACCGGATGATGGATCGAGACCTCACTGTCGAACTGACCCAGGCCGCGAAGGAGCAGCTCATCGAGCTCGGCTTCGACCCGGCGCTCGGAGCACGGCCGCTGCGCCGCGCCATGCAGCGCGAGGTCGAGGACCGGCTGAGCGAGCGGATCCTGCAGGGCGAGCTCAACGCCGGCGATCATGTGCACGTCGACTTCAAGGATGGCGAGTTCCAGTTCACGACGACTCGCCAGCCGGGCCGCGAGCAGATCGACGAGCTCGAGAAGGCGGAAGTCGCTTCCTGAGCAGGGGTTGAACCAGGGCCGGTAGCACCCGATCTCGGCCTTAGGCGGCGGCGGTCTCCCCAGTGCGGGAGGGCGCTCGGCGCGCCAATAGGATCGAAGAATGACTTATCGGGTGAGGCCCGCGCGCACTTCGGACGTATGGTTCATCCGCGAGCTTGTAGGTCCGCTGGTTCAGCGCAGGATTCTGCTCGGCAAGGAGACGGTCGTCTACTTCGAGTCGATCCAGGAATTCCGGATCGCAGAAGACACCGACGGCAATCGAGTCGGCTGCGGGGCCCTTCACGTCATGTGGGAGGACCTCGGCGAGATCCGCACACTCGCGGCCGCCGAGGATTCGCGGCGCAGGGGGGTCGGCCACGCGCTGCTTGAGCAGCTTGAAGCCGACGCCAGGCAGCTCGGACTGAGCCGCCTGTTTTGCCTGACCTTCGAAGTCGACTTCTTCGCCCGCCACGGTTTCGAAGTAATGAGCGAGGATTCGATCGACACCGAGGTCTATTCAGAGCTGGTCAGGTCTCCGGATGAGGGGGTCGCCGAGTTCCTCGACCTCGCGAGAGTGAAGCCAAACACCCTCGGCAACACGAGGATGCTCAAGCTCCTCTGAGCGTAACCCGCGCCCGCCCGACACCACGGCTCGCCGAGTGCGGTCAGAGCTCAGTCGGCGGGGCAATTTACTCTTGAAGCATGTCGACCTTCCGGAACCCGGTTGGCCCCCAGCCAGCGAGCGTCTATTGGAGACGCAGGCTCGTTGTCGCCCTCCTGCTAATTGCAGTAATCGCGATAGTGGTCCTGATCATCGTCCAGCCAAGGGGCGACTCGAAGTCCGATTCCGGCAACAAGCAGCCGAATCCGCAGGTGAGCCAGTCGGTCGACCCGAGCGCTGCCTGCGCTCCCGGAGTAGTTGAGCTCACAGCTTCTACCGACAAGTCCAATTACGCCTCGGGTGAGAATCCCCAAATGACTTTGACGCTAACAAACGAGGGAGCGGTTCCGTGCACGATAAACGCCGGAACCACCCAGCAGGTCTTCACCATTACCAGCGGCAGCGAAACCTACTGGAAATCGACCGACTGCCAGACTGGAGCAGTCGATGCAAGCGTGGTTCTTGAGCCGAACATTCCACAGTCAACAACTCCGCTCGCCTGGGAGCGTGTTCGTTCTTCGCCCACAACTTGCGACTCGAACCGCCAGCAGGTGCCCGCCGGGGGAGCGAGCTACCACCTCGTAATCACTCTCGGAGATCTCGAGTCCAATGATGTGCAGTTCCTTCTGAACTGAATTCCAGGGGCAGGGGCCGGTCAGAAGGCGGGAGGCTCTTCCACGGTGCCGGGTCCGCTAGGCAGCGCCAGCCGCACGGCTTCCCTGAGCTGGCCGCAGTCTGCATCGAGCACTGTGCTGAAACCAAGCCGCTTCGCCTCCGCAATTCGGCGCTTGGCAACAGTTGCCGACCGAATATCCCCCGAAAGGCTAACTTCACCTATCGCAGCGGTAGTCGCCGCTATCGGCTTGTCGCGGTGCGCGCTTGCAAGCGCCAGAGCGATTGCCAGATCCGCCCCCGGCTCGGTGACTCTGATGCCTCCCACTGTCGAGACGTAGACATCCTTATCGCCGAAGCCGAGCCTGACCCTGCGCTCCAGAACAGCAAGCAGCATCGCGACTCTCGCCGAGTCGACCCCGCTAACCACCCTGCGGGGCTGGGGGGAGGATGAAGAAACTATTAGCGCCTGAATCTCAACCGGCAGTGCGCGGCGGCCCTCAATCGCAACCGTCACGCAGGTCCCGCTCACCGGCGAGCCGGTGCGGCTGAGGAACAGTCCGCTGGGGTCTGGCACCTCTGCGATTCCCTCTCCGGTCATTTCGAAGCAGCCGACTTCGTCGGTCGGGCCAAACCGGTTCTTGAGGGCGCGAACGAATCTGAGTGCGCTTTGCCGGTCGCCTTCGAATTGGCAGACGACATCCACGAGGTGTTCGAGCATCCGCGGACCGGCGATCGAGCCGTCCTTGGTCACGTGGCCGACCAGGAGTACCGGCAGATTGCGGTCCTTCGCGACTCGAATCAGGGTGCCGGCGACCTCCCGAACCTGGGAGGGTCCGCCGGCGAAGCCCTCGCTCAGCGAACTCGTGATGGTTTGCACTGAGTCGATTATGAGAAGTGCGGGCTCGAGCTGATCGACCTGCCCGAGAATCGCCGCAAGATCGGTTTCGGATGCCAGATGCAGCTCCTCGGTGAGCGCCCCGGTTCGGCCCGCCCGAAGTCGAACCTGGCTCGTCGACTCCTCGGCCGAAACGTAAAGCACCCTCTGCCCCTGTGTAGCAGCCTTCGCGGCCACCTCCAACAGCAAAGTCGACTTTCCAACCCCCGGTTCGCCGCTAAGCAGAATGGTTGCTCCGGCCACGATCCCGCCGCCGAGCACCCGATCGAATTCGCCGATTCCGGTCGGGCGATGCTTCGCCTCCGCACTGTCGATTGAGGTGATCGGCCGGGCAAGCCTCGAACTGTCCGGCGCAATCGGGCTGATCGAGCGGGTGATTCCGGTCTTCTCAGTCGGCGCAACTACTGTTCCCCAGGCCTGGCATTCCCCGCACCTGCCGACCCACTTGATCGTGGTCCAGCCGCACTCGGTGCACTGGAAGTCTGCAGTCTGGCGGGCCATTCTCAAAGCGTATGCGAAGGCACCGTCATCACTGCTCCGGTTCGGTGCCCTCTTTGCTTCGCCTGAGGTAGTCGAGAGTTGCGGTTGCAGTCAGATCGTCGGTGATTATGAGAGTAGGGACTTCGGTTCTGGCAAGGCCGACGAGAGCTTTGACCTTGTCTTCACCGCAGAGGATTGCGATGGAAGTCGGGGTGCGCCTTAGCTGCTCGAGGCTCACCGCGATGATTCTCTCGGTCCAGTCGGTTTCAATGATTCTTCCGTCGAGCGCGTAGACGTGCCCGAGAATGTTACCGACAACTCCGATTTCGGCGAACTCTTTGAGCATTTCCAGTTCGGTGCTTCCAGTCCAGGCATTTGTTGCTGCCCGGCTCGGAAGGAAAGCCCCTACCCCGTAAATCGCGGCGCTCAGGTGATCCCACTTTTCGGTGGTCAGTCGGACTGTCTCATTGAGCATGATCGTGCGACGGGACTCTGCCGATTCGCAAATGGCCGGACCGGCGAGCGGAAAACTTCTTGCCGCAAATCGCTCCGCGAAACTGCGCACCATAGTGTTCGCATCCAGGTGCGGGTAGTTCGCGTTCCAGCCGCCCATGAGGGGCAGGATGCTCAGCCTCGGCCGAGGCGTCTTCCTGACTGAAGAAAGCAGCCCGTGGAGGGTATGGCCGGCGGCGACCCCGACGATTCCCTCCATCGGCAGCCGCTCAAGTACGTAGGGTCCCGCCGCCGCTCCGCAGATTCTCGATTGCTTCACCAGGTCAACACGGTGTCCAGGAGTGACGATGAAGGTGCTGCCGAGCTGCGCGCTCAACTGGACCGCGAGATCGTCGAAGTCGACATCGGAAGTTGCGACGCTGATGGTCACGACCTTGCGCTCTCTGGCCAGTCGGTTCATTCGGGAGATGGTCGCGGGGGATAGAGAAGTGATTTCGCTGATTTCTGCAAGATTCAATCCGCGGATGTAGTAGAGGTGCGCTACGAGTCTCAGCATCGAGTCTTCCGGGTTTGAGGCTCTTCGTCCCATGGTCGTCTCCGCTTCCTTGAGGTGACGTTCTTCCGCAACTGCTTCCCGTGGCCGCTGGAACCCTTGACAAAGGTCTCGGAATCCTGCTAGACACAGGGTTAGATGAAAATCTTACAGTGAAAAGTTTTGCAGAATCAAGTGAAAGTCAAGAAACTTATGGAGATTCTTCTCGCAGGACATGGTGAACTTCCGGCATCTCTCCTGAGCAGTGCTCGAATGATAGGCGGCGAATTGAGCCACGTGAGTTCGATTGGCCTGTTTCCCGGCGAGACTCCGCAGGACTTCAGAGATCGGATGCTCGAAGCTCTCCAAAGCGCAGACATAGAACTAATTCTCACCGATCTGGCGGGTGGAACTCCGGATAATGTCGCCAATCTCGTGGTGAAAAGCGGAGGACATCCCGAAGTTCGCTGGATCATCTCCGGAGCAAGCCTGCCCCTGCTCCTTGAAGCCGCGCTAATGCCCGCTGGAAGCGAATTCAACCCGCAGGCTGCACTTGAAGACACGGCAGCGCAGATTCGCTACTCGAAGCCGGACGCTAAGTGAAGAGTTCCTTGACAGAGTCCCAAGTGCAAGGAGGCACTGAAGTATGACCCTTTCGCTGGTTCGAATCGATGATCGGCTGATTCACGGTCAGGTCATCGCAGTCTGGTATCGCGCTCTCGGAACCGATGTCATCGTCGTTGCAGACGATGAAACGGCCGCCGATGAGTTCCTAAGCGATGTACTCGTCCTCGCGGCGCCTCCAGGGGTGAACGTCGAGGTTTATTCGGTGGATGACTCGATAGCTCGCATAAAGGAGCTGGCTGAGTCGACCGACCGGGCGTTCGTACTGATGCGCAAACCGGAAACGGCACTGCGCATGGTCGAACTCGGTGTGCCCATTCCGGTGCTCAACATCGGCGGAATGGGTGCGACAAAAGATCGTTCAACCCTGTACAAGAACATCTCGGCCAGTCCCGCCGAGATCGACTCGCTATGGGAGCTTGAACGAAAGGGAACGAAGGTGGAGATCCGCATCGTCGCGGACGACCCCGTCGTTGCCTTCTCATCAGTTGCCCCTCCGGCAACCAACTCGAATGGAGTCTGAAGTATGTTCAAGAAGCAGAGAGTGGGGTTGCAGCTATCTCGACAAGCGAAGATAGCCCTGACAATCTCCACCATGCTCGTCATAATCGGGATCCCGACGGCGGTCCAGTCTATGACGCTCACGGAGACCGCCCCCTCGGAGTCGGTCACCATTTCACTGTTCCAGTCGATCCTGATTGGTCTCGGCTACTACCTGTCACAAGGTCCGTGGCTTGCCGGTCTGGGATTCGTCACCCTGTATCGCCCGCTCGTGGCCGGCCTCTTCGTAGGACTTATCCTCGGTGACCCGGCTCAAGGTGCGCTCCTGGGTGCAGCCATCAACCTGATCTACCTCGGGTTCATCTCTGCCGGTGGAGCAATCCCCGGCGACCCGGGACTAGCAGGTTGGGTTGGTACCACAATCGCCCTTGCAGGCAACTTGAACTACGGTGCAGCACTGGCGCTCGCGGTTCCGATCGGGTTGCTCGGGACGGTCATCTGGAACGCGAGGATGACGGTGGATGCCGCATTCATGCACATGGCCGACCGTGCCGCTGATAAGGCGGATATCGGCGGTGTGGTCAGAGCGAACATCCTCTACCCGCAGATCTGGCTGTTCCTGATCACCTTCGTACCGGTCACAATTGCGGTCTACCTCGGAGCATCCTTCATCGGTGATGTCATCAACGGCTTCCCGGTCTGGTTGCTCGGCGGCCTCGCAATCGCGGGTGGAGTTCTTCCCGCAATCGGTATTGCAATGAACATGAAGTTCATCTTCATGGGAACCGCGATCCCGTACTTCTTTGTCGGCTACCTCGTCATGGTGGTGCTCGGCAACCAGGTATCGATCATGGTGCTCGCTGTCATCGGAGTCGCGCTTGCCTTCCTGCACGTCGCATTCCTCGGTGACCGGGTGAAGACAGCAGCCAAGCCGGAGAGCGCCAAGCTCACCAAAGCCAAGGCTCAGGAAAAGGAGGCGACTCGATGAGTGCTTCAGAAAGCGCCGCGAAGACTTCCGGCGAAAAGCGGATCACGAGAAAAGACCTGTTCATTTCTTATGTGATCTGGACCTTCTTCTCACACTCCAACTACAACTATGAGAGGCTCCAGGCTTCGGCATTCGCCCACGCCATGACCCCGGTAATCAAGAGGTTGTACGGCGGAGACAAGGAGCAGACCCGCGAAGCGCTTCAGCGCCACCTGGTCTTCTTCAACACCGCACCGGACATCGGTGGTGTGATCCACGGAATCACGATCGCAATGGAGGAGCAGAAGGCCAACGGTGAAGACGTCACCGACAACGCCATCACTTCCACCAAGACCGGTCTGATGGGACCGATGGCTGGAATCGGTGACACGATCAGCCAGGGCATCATCACACCGCTGCTGCTCGCGCTCGGAATCAGCATCACCGGGCTCGGAACCGAGGCGCAGAAGACAGGAGACCTGACTGGAATCACGGGTAACGTGCTCGGTCCGATCCTCTACTTCATCCTCGCCTCGATCGCGACCATAGCCATCGGGTACTTCTTCTATACCCAGGGCTACAAGCAGGGTCGAAGTTTCGTAACTACGGTGTTGAAGTCCGGGCTCATGGACAAGGTGATCATGGGCGCGAGCGTCCTTGGAAACATTGTCCTGGGTGCCCTTACCGCTCAGTTCGTCATGGTCTATGTCGGCTGGACGGTGAACATCGGCGACACCACGGTACGAATTCAACAGGATGTGCTCGACAAGATCCTTCCGGGGCTCCTGCCGCTCGGCCTGGTGATTCTTACCTGGTGGCTGCTAATGAAGGGCTTCCACCCGATCAAGCTGTTGCTCGTCTATGTCGTGGTTTGCATCCTCGGTGCAATCCCATTCATGGGCCCGCAGCCGCAGTACATCACCGACGCCTGCGGATCCTCGATCCTGCAGCCGTACGGTCCTTGCCAGCCGCCGGCAGATACCTCAACTGACGGCGAATAGCAGCAAGGAATAAGTGACCATGTCGGATCAGCGACCCGCAAGTGAAGTGGCCAGACGCGCCGCTTCACTGGCGAGCATCGGCGCCTCCCTCGCCGTGCTCGCGGCGGCTTGCTACGCGATCGTAAACGCTCTCCTGCGTTCAGTCGCGGCAGAAGTAGACCCGTTCGCGGGGTCGCTGATCCGGCAGGTTCCACTCATACTGATCACCACAACGGCGCTGCTGGTCTTGCGGCCGCAGCCGGTAAGGCCAAGGTCGATCGAGTTCATCGGCGCGAAGATGATCGTCGTCCTGATGGTCGCAGGCTCGATCAGCTTTCTGGTCGGCAATGTCCTTCTGTTTTCAGGACTCAATTTCGTTGGCCTCGCGGTGGCTACCGCGGCGAGCCAGGGCGGGATGGTGATCGGCGGGGCGCTGGTTTCCGCGGCTTTCCTGAAGGAGCCTCCAACCCGCTGGCAAGTAGTCGGGATCCTGATCGTTCTGGTCGGGCTCGTCTTCGTCGCATCGCCCTCCTTCGGCTCTGTTGAGATCAACGGCATGGCTGCGATCGGCTTCCTGTTGAGCCTCGGAGCCGGAATTTGCTACACGATTGCAAGCGCGGCCAGCCGAACGGTTCAGCGTCGGCCGCACACCTTCATCACAGCCCTTGCTCTGACCAATATCGGGGGCGTGCTCGCACTGATCATTGCGGTCGGCATCCGCAGCGGCTGGAGGTTCGATCTTGTCTATCAGGAGCTGACCGGCTCGCAAATCCTGATCATCCTTCTTGCCGGTCTCGTCAATGCGGTTGCAATCGGTTCGATAACCCTCGCAGTCCGCTTCACGACCGTCACCATAGTCAGCGCACTCGGCAGCCTCGTAATAGTTTTCGGGGTCGTCATCGCCTGGACTGTGTTCCACGAGGAAATTGCCGCCGCGGTGTTCATCGGAGCCGCAGTGATCATCCTCGGCGTACTAACCACACTCAAGAAATCCAAGTCCTCCGGATCCGGCCCAGCGGTCGAGGTCGAAGAGCAAATCGAAGTTACCAGCAGCGCAAGCGCTTAGAAACAGAAGAAAGTAGGCACAAGGCTAATGTCCAGCACATTCAAGGCAGGCGTAATCACGGCAGTCGGCGAGGTTGAACTGGTAGATGTTCCCTTGCCGGAGCCGGGATACGGCGAAGCGCTAGTTCAGATCGAAGCGACTGCAATTTGCACGTGGGAGCAGCGCACCTACTCCGGCGCTCAGAGCAACCGGCTTCCATTCCTGGGCGGACACGAAATCGCCGGCAAGATCGTTTCCTTCGGCCCCGGATACAAGGGATCTCTCAAGGTCGGAGATCGCGTTGCCGTCGGCGCGAGCTCCTGTGGAAGTTGCCACTGGTGCTACACCGGTAAGGACCGGGTTTGCGAACAGCACTACGGCGGACAGGTCGAATACGAACAGGGCTGGGGGCCCGGCGGATTCGCCGAGTACAAGATTCACCCTGCAGACGGGCTGTTTGCAGTTGGCGATGTGGCGGCGGATGTCGCCGCCCTCTCAGAGCCGCTTTCCTGCGCCCTGCACGCCGCGAGGCTTTCAGGAGCTGGCGTCGGAATGGATGTGGTGATCCTCGGTGCGGGAGTCATGGGCCTGCTCAATGTAATCGCAATGAAGAAGCACGGCGCCCGGGTTATCGTCTCCGAGATCGACGCAGTTCGCCTCGAGAAGGCGAAGCAGATCGGCGCAGACGTGATCATCGATGCGTCAAAGGAAGACCCGATTGAAGCGGTCAAGAAGCTCACCGACGGCCGCGGGGCAGACATCGTTCTGGCTGCAATCGGCCACAAGGTCGCCAACGAGCAGGGAATGAAAATGATCGCCCCTCGCGGCACCTTCGTCGTGTTCGCAGCCGCGCACCCCGAAACCCCTATCGAGGTTTCCCCGAACACTATGCACAATCAGGAGCACCGCATCCTCGGAGTGCTCTCCAGTGAGAAGGAAGACTTCTACATCGCAACCAAGTTGATTCGGCAGGGTCAGGTGGACCTGAAGCCGTTAATCCAGAACAAGTACCCGCTCAGCAAGCTCGGCGCCGCTCTTGATGAGGCAATCCTTCCGGGAACCTACCGGATTGTGGTCGAAACCAAGTAGGGATCGAACCAGAACTGGGCCAAAAAGCCAACTAACCAAAATCAAGGAGATATCGAAATGAAACGCAGAATGAAGCAGATCTTCGGCTCAGACGGCCGGATGCTGATGGTCGCAATGGACCACACCGCCTTCCTCAACGAGCCGGTCGATGGACTCGTAAACTACGGCGAGACGATCAAGGCAGCGGTGGCAGCGGGAGCTGATGCATTCCTTTCGCCGATCGGCTCTGCCGGTCGCTATGACGAAGAGTTCGGCCGTGCATCGGTCGTTGCCAGCGTCGACACTCGCGCCCCCTTCGGCTCTGAAGCGGTCGCCAGGGCGCTCGCCATTGGAGCAGACGGAATCAAGGCGATGGTTTACCCATTTGCAAATGACGACTGGGTAAACCAGTCGGCCGCTCTCGCTGCTCAGGCATCCGCTGTCGGCCTGCCCTACCTTGCCGAGCCGGTTCCCGGTGGATTCTCCGCTGCGGACATGCGGACCCCGGACATCATCGCCGCAGGAGCCCGAGTTGCAGCAGAGACCGGCGCGGATATGATCAAGACCTTCTACACGGGGGATCCGAAGTCGATGCGCAAGGTCGTTGACTACGCCGGAGTCCCGGTGATCATCCTCGGCGGTCACGCAAAGGACACCCTCGAAGAGTTCTACGGCCCGATCTGGGACGCGATCAACAATGCCGGAGTAGTCGGCGTTGCGGTCGGAACCAACATCTGGACCTCCAAGAACCCGGGCGGGGTGGTTCGCGGGCTCAACGCGATCCTGCACGAAGGTGCGAGCGTCGAGCAGGCTGTATCGGCGGCGAAGTAATGGCTGACGTGGAGAAGGACCCTCGCTGGTCCTTGCTAAGTTCTACCCTGCCGATGCTCATCGACGGAAAGCTGGTAACCGACGGCCCCACCTCCGATATCGTTTCTTCCCGCAACCGCAAGGTTGTCGGCAAGTTCGCGGTGGCGGATGCTGCGATTTCAGACAAGGCGGTGGCCGCGGCCCGCAAAGCAGCACCAGGCTGGGCGGGTCTAAGCGGATACGAGCGGGGCAAGTACCTGGTCAAGATCGCCGAGATCATGGAATCGCACGCGGCCGACTTCGAGTTTCTGGATGCTGTAGACATCGGAAAGCCGCTGACCGCGGTCCGCTACAGCGACATGCCGGTCTCGCTTTCGGCCCTGGCATATTTTGCCGGTCGAGGGCAGGATCTGAGCAGTAGAAGCGCAGATCTCGGCGACCCGCACGTCAGCCACCGCGCGAGACTCGAGCCATACGGGGTGGTACTGGAAGTCCTCCCCTGGAACGGGCCGCTTTGGACCGGCGTGCAACGGATGGCCGCGATCCTGGCTGCGGGAAATGTCGCGATCATGAAGCCTTCTGAGCTTGCTTCGGCATCCTTCAGTTATCTGGCTTCTCTGATTGCGGACGTGCTTCCCCCCGGAGTGCTCACCGTGCTGAACGGAAAGGGTTCGGTAGTCGGCTCGCACCTGGTCACCCACCCGGATGTCGCGATGGTTTCGCTCACCGGCGGCGTGGAGACCGGCGTTCGAGTGCTGCAGGACACGGCGGCTCAGGTCAAGCGGGTTTCGCTTGAGCTCGGCGGCAAGAACCCGAACATCGTCATGGCCGACGCCGATCTGGAGAACGCGATCAGGTGGAGTGCCATGGGCGGGTTCTCGAACTCCGGGCAGATTTGCGTCTGCGGTTCCAGGATCCTGGTTCAGAGACCTGTCTACGAGGAGTTCGCGAAGGGCATGGTTGAGGCCGCAAAGGCACAGGTAGTCGGAGACCCGCTGCTTGAGACCACCCAGATGGGCCCGGTTGTCGGCGAAGTCCACTTCGAGAAGGTGTGGGGCTATATCGACCACGCGATCAAGAACGGCGAGGGCGAATTGCTCGTCGGAGGAGAGCGCTACACCGATGACACCCGCGCTGGCGGATGGTACGTTCCGCCGACCGTGTTCGGAGGTGTGACTCCGGGATGCGTTATCGAAAAGGAGGAGATCTTCGGGCCGGTGGTGACGCTGACTCCGTTCGACACTCTCGACGAGGCGCTCGCGATTGCCAATGACACGACCTTCGGGCTCGCATCCGGAATCTTCACTTCAACCGTGGAGAACGCCGAGAAGGCCTCTCGCGAGCTTCAGGCCGGGGCAGTCTATGTGAACCAGTGGTTCGGAGGCGGCATGCAGGCGCCGGCGCAGGGTTACAAGACGAGCGGACTTGGAGGAGTTGGAATCGAGAAGTATCTTCAAACCAAGAACATCTTCACGAGAACCAATGGCGACTAACCGCGATTGAACAGGCCGAACAAGTTGGTGAAACATGAATACTGAATCAGTGCAGGAAGACTCGATCGTCAGTCAGGAAGTGATTGTGGGCTCCAAAGCGGGTCTGCACGCGCGCCCTGCCGCGGCGGTGGTGGAGCTTGCCGGACGTCTCGAGCCTGCGGTAACTCTGCGCAAACCGGAAGGCGTGGCGGTGAATGCGAAGAGCATCGTCAAGGTGCTTTCGCAGAACTTCAGTCACGGGGATCTGGTCGTCGTCGAATCTCAGGGTGAGGGAGCTGAGGAGTCGGTTCGCCAAATGGTCGAACTGATTGCCCAGGAACTCGACTCTGAATCCGACTGATCTGACAGGCAGCAATTCATGATTTACACCGGTTTAGGTGTTGGGCTGAGTGTCGCGGTCGGCCCGGTTCGAAGGATGGCGCACACCGTTCACGAGCCGGATGCCGGTCCGTCGGCACTCAGCAGGGAAGTTGAGCTGGAGCGTGCGAAGCGGGCTCTTGATGCGGTAGCGGCCGAGCTTGAGCACCGAGCTCAGCGAGCAGGCGGTCCGGCCGCAGAAGTGCTTTCCGCTCAGGTTCTCATGGTTCGGGATCCGGATGTCTGGGACGAGATCGAAGCCTCGATTTCCGAGGGGCTCTCATCTGAGCGCGCAGCGTTTCTCGCCTTCCGTGGTATGGCGGAACTGCTCAAGTCGCTCGGCGGAACCCAGGCCGAGCGCGCGGCGGACCTTGAGGACATCGGCTGGAGAACTGTCGCGAATCTCACCGGTGTGCCTTACGGGGTGATTCCGGTAGCTGACGAACCGTTCGTGCTCGTAGCGGATGACCTTTCGCCTGCCGATACCGCGGTGCTGGACCTGGATCAGGTGGTTGCGCTCGTTACCTCCGGCGGAAGCCCGACCGCCCACACCGCGATCCTTGCCCGGGCCCGCGGACTCACCGCAGTCGTTTCTGCGCCGGGAGTGCTCGACATTCCGGACGACACCGTGGTTGTGGTCGATGCTGCTGCCGGGACAGTCGACTCTGAGCCGACCTCAGCCCGAATCGCTGAAGCGAAGGCCGCGCAGATTGCCGTGGAGGATGATTCCCCGGCCTCGCCCGGAAGGCTCTCCGACGGAACTGCGATTCCGCTTCTTGCCAACATCGGATCGGTTTCGGACGCGCGCGAAGCGACCGCAAAAGGAGCGGAAGGCGTGGGGCTGCTTCGCACAGAGTTTCTGTTTCTCGATGCGGCCGAGGCGCCGAGTGTTGAAACCCAGGCCGCTGAATACACAGAGATCGTTGCCGCCCTTGAGGGCCGCAAAGTCACAGCGCGCACCCTCGACGCCGGCGCCGACAAGCCCCTTGCCTTCCTCGACCTCGGCCACGAAGACAATCCGGCGCTCGGAGTGCGCGGAATTCGCACCGGCCGCAAGGACGAGAAGCTCCTGAAGGACCAGCTCGAAGCTCTCGCCCGCACCCAGGCGGCGGACGTCGGCGAGCTTTGGGTAATGGCCCCGATGATTTCGGATGCCGCCGAGGCCGAGTGGTTCGTCTCGCTCGCCCGCGAAGCTGGCCTCAAGACCGTCGGAGTCATGATCGAGGTGCCATCCTGTGCGGTAGTCGCAGAACAGGTCTACGAAGTTGTCGACTTCGTGAGCATCGGCACCAATGACCTCACCCAGTACACAATGGCTGCGGATCGCCAGAACGGGGCGGTGGCCGCCTATCAGGATGCCTGGCATCCGGCGGTGCTGCGCCTGATCGGCATGGTCGGCAAGGCGGCTACCGCCTCGAAGAAGCCGCTGAGCGTTTGCGGCGAGGCAGCATCCGACCCCGTACTTGCGCTCGTACTTGTCGGCCTCGGAGTGACGAGCCTCTCAATGACCCCGAAGGCGCTTCGGGATGTCCGCGCAACCCTCGCGAGATTCAGCAGCGACGAGGTGCGAGAGCTTGCCGCCGCAGCTCTTGCCGCGAGCACCGCCGAGGGCGCGAGGGAAGCCGTCCGCGCCGCCCTGCCCCGCCCGCTGCGCTGAGTCGTATCTGCCGGCGGTGGGCGGAGCTTCGCGACCGTCTGGCCAGACCCCGGTGCTGAACTCAGGCACGCGCTCTTGTAATAGACTCTCTCCCGGTACCGTGTCCGAGCGGCCGAAGGTGCAACTCTCGAAAAGTTGTGTGGGTGAAAGCCCACCGTGGGTTCAAATCCCACCGGTACCGCCACTTAAAGGATTCGAATACCGAGTGCTTCCGCGTAAGTACCTTGCACTTCCTCAGCAGTGCATCGGTTCTGTTCGGGCTTCACGTGTCAACGCCACATTTTTGAAACGTACTGCACTGGTATAGTTCATTGGTCGGCATTACCGACTTGCGCCCGTAGCTCAGCGGATAGAGCAATTGACTACGGATCAATAGGTCGGGGGTTCAAATCCCTCCGGGCGCGCTTCGTGAATCGTCACTTCACGCCTCAGTCTGAGCCGGATACCGCTCGAACTTCTTCAGCTTTGCGAGGTCGAACGAGACTGCTATCGCTGCAATGACCTGCAGTCCGATGAAGGCCCAGAAGAGCGCGTCGCCCGAAGTCATGACTCCGGTGAAGGCGATTCCGACATCCATTGTCGCGTGGAAGAGCGCGGCGATTAGCACGCTGCCCTTCGCCCGGTTGAACAGCCACCCGATCAGAACCGAAGTCGCAACCGTCGAAATCAGGAAGCCGACGAACGAGATTTGGGACTGGAATGAATCCTTAATGAAAAACAGCGGCAAGTGCCAGACCGCCCAGATCACTCCGAGAATGACGGATGCCGTTAGCGGGTTGAACTTGTTCTGCAGCCTTGGCAGGGCGAAGCCTCGCCACGCGGTTTCTTCTGTTATCAGCCACATCCAGGCGTTGAATGCGAACAGGCCGAGCAGCGAGCCGATCGGCACCTCGACGCCGACTCCGGCCGCGCTCCCGAACAGCGGGGCGATGAGTACGCCCAGAGTCACGAGGATCGCGGGGATCAATAGCGCTGCTGCGTACCAGACCGGATTCACGACTACTCGGATTATCCGCAGCAGCAGGTCCTTGACCGCCGGCCAGCCTCCGGTGAGAGCCGCGGTTCCGAAGGTCGCGATCGGCAGCCCGAGCCAGAACGCGAGCGCCTGCGGAATGTGCCAGGAGATCATCCCCTGCTGTTCGGCGATGCTCGTACCCCAGACGAACCATGTGAGCAGGAAGGCGAGGACGAAAAAGGTGATGAGAGGGTAGCGCTTCATTCTTGGGGCCTTTCGGGTTCGTACTTGAACTGCTTTTGCTGCATCAGGCCGTAGTGGCCCGATAGATGCGATTTATGATCAGCGAGACCGGAACTGCGGCGATCCAGGTGATCTCGGCTACCGTCGCCCCGGCGAATACCGCTACCGGAATCGACAGCAGGAAGATCCCGGGAATCGAGAAGGACTGCACGAGAACGTACCTGAAGACGTCGACCGTGACTTCGGGGGAAACGAGCTTCTTGTGCCAGGCGTAGATCCAGAGGGCGCTCATAAGAAAGCCGATCGCCGCGATCGTTGCTCCGTAGACGTAGACGCTTAACCGGTCATCGCCGTAGCGGCCGAGCAGCGAAGTTGTGAACGGAAGGGATGCGACTACCAGCAGCATTAGCAGGTTGATTCGAATGAGGGTCTGAGTGTAGCCGGTGATGGCGCGGAATTTGCGGTGGTGGGACATCCAGATCATTCCAACCACGACGAAGCTCAGCACAAAGCTCCCAAACTCCGGAATCATCTCGACCAGAGCGGCGCCGAGTTCCTCGTGCGGCACCTGCGGCACCTTGAGCTCCACCACGAGCAGGGTCATGGCAATTGCGAAGACCGCATCGCTGAAGAACACGAGTCTTTCGGTGCTGCCGCCCGTGGAAATGAGCTGGCGATACTTCTTATAAGTTGTCACAGTGTCGAAAGGCTACTAGTTGACGGGTCAGTTAGTAAACAACTCATCCCTGTGTCATTCTTGCTCCGCCACAGAGCCCTCGCCGATAGGAATTCCACACCCACCCCTTTCGTTGTCGGATTGTCAACGGCGACGAATACACTTGGGGAAGATCAAGTCAAGGCAATCAATACGGGAGGTCGAGGTGAGCATTCCTGCAAGCGCATCGGCACCCGGTCAGCGGTCGCCTCAACAAATCGCACACGAGAATGCCTTGGGTGAAATTTCGGATGTTCTCCTAAACCTTGAACACACGATCGACCGATCGAAAAAGGCCCTGGCCCGGGTCCGCAAGGCTGGCGGGGATTCGAATGTTGAGATCGCTCTAGTCGAGGCTCTCGCGGATTTGCAGCGAGTCCACAAGAGGCTCATGCAGGACACCTATTACGCTGGCGATTCCGTTCGGTTGATCTGAGCATGGCGTCCGGGCCTTCCGTTCGCAGCGGACTCGAGATTCAGGCCGCGCTCTCGAAGTTTGTCCAGAAATGGAACGATTACTCCGGTACGGAAAGGTCAGAGGCGCAGACTTTTCTGAATGAACTTTTCGCCTGCTACGGCTCGGACCGCAAAGAAGTCGGCGCCGAGTTCGAACACTTCGCGGCATCCGCCGGATTCATGGATCTTTTTTGGCCTGGTCACCTCATTGTCGAGATGAAGGCGCCGCAAGTCCCGCTTGAGAAAGCGAAGGAGCAGCGGAACCGATATTGGCAGGAGTCTTCGGATTCAGCTAATGATGTCCCGGCGGCGCGTTTTGTGGTGGCGTGCAACTTTGGTGAGTTCGAGATCTGGGAGCCGGGTCGATTTCCCAATGAAGCTCGCGCCAGATTTCCGTTGTCCGAATTACCTGACCGATATGACGCGCTACTGTTCTTGCAATCCGACAACGTGGAACCGATCTTCTCCGAGCATCGCCGGGAACTCACTACGGAGGCCGCAACTCACATTGCTGAGTTGTACAACTCGCTTGCCGATAGGTCTGCTGCGCCGATTGATGTCGTTCAACAGTTCACCATGCAGGTGGTTTGGTGTCTGTTTGCAGAGGATCTCGGAAATCTGGATGGTTATCCGCTGCAAAACACCGTTGACGACCTGCTAAAGCAGAGGGAACCTGATTCAGCTCGGGACATCGGCTATCTCTTTTCTCTGTTGAACCAAAAGGGCGACCACAATCGCCAGGGCAGATACCTCGGCACTCATTACGTGAATGGCGACTTATTCAGGCGACCGGCAGCGGTTCTGCTTAATAGAACCGAGTTGGAGCACTTGCGTGCCGCCGCAGAGTTCAACTGGCGTGCAGTCGACCCGACAATCTTCGGTTCTCTCATGGAGGGAGTGCTTGGCGAGGAGAGGCGTGACAAGCTTGGTGCTCATTACACCCACGAGTCAGACATCATGAAGATTGTCATTCCGACAATCGTCCGACCCTGGCGCGAACGGATCGCTGCAACGTCAAAGGCGGTAGAGGCACGGGCTTTGCTTGATGAGTTGTGCGCATTTAGAGTACTCGACCCAGCCTGCGGCTGCGGGAACTTCCTCTACGTCGCCTACCGCGAACTTCGGGGTCTCGAGTTTGAACTCAAACAACGCATTGCTTCGTTCTCAAAGTCCGAGGGCACACCATCACCCGCTGGTTCGCTGCCTTATTTTCCGCTCACCAATGTGCACGGTATCGACATCGAAGGGATCGCCGTATTGATCGCGAGGGTGACTCTCTGGATGGGGCACCGTCAAATGATCGATCGCTATGGAGAAGCCGAGCCAGTGCTGCCGCTGGTCGATCTGACTGGAATCCGAAGAGCGGATGCCTTGCACGCTGAATGGCCAGAGGTCGACGCAATCATCGGGAATCCGCCATTCCTCGGTTCGCAACTGCTGAGAGCGAGTCTTGGTGGTTCGTACGTCGAATGGCTCGGTTCCCATTTCGGCGTCGGCATTCGCGATCTGTGTGTTTATTGGTTTCGCAAGACTCAGGATGTCCTCAAGCCGGGTCAAAGGGCGGGACTGGTTGGCACCAATTCGATTATGCAAAACCGGGGGCGTGAAGCATCTCTGGATTACATAATTGCCAACGGCGGGATAATCACGAATGCCGTTTCCACTCAAAAGTGGCCGGGCGAGGCCAAAGTGCACGTCAGCATTGTCAATTGGATCAAGCAGCCAAAGGATGTTCCGACCGAGTTCGACCTCGACGGCAAGGACGTTTCCGGGATCACCTCGTCGCTGACTGCAGATTCAGGGGACTCATGGCGACTGTTGGCTCTCGCGGCCAATGAGGGTCGCGCGTTTATAGGCGCGAGTCTTCACGGTGGAGGATTCCGACTTGAAGTTGAGGAGGTCAGATCTCTCGAACTCGAACAAAGTCCGGTAGTGCGGCCATTTCTTGACGGTCGAGATATCACTCAGTCGCAAGATCAGCAGCCAAGCCGATTTGTCATTGACTTCGATGACTTAACCCTTGAACAAGCAATGGTGCATAAGGTTGAACTCAATCGCGTCAGGTCGCTTGTTAAACCGGAAAGGGATAGAAACCACAGAGAACTGTACCGCTTGCGGTGGTGGCTGCACGGTGAGATTCGACCCGGACTGCGCAGGGCAGTTAGAGGATTAGCTCGCGTGGCAGTCGCGGCCCGAACCGGAAAGAGATTGTTCGTGACTTGGCAAGACCCACGAACCATGGCTAGCGATGCGAATGTGGTATTCGCATTCGACGACGACTATTCAATGGGAATCTTGCTCTCGCGAGCGCACGATGCCTGGGCGTGGGCGCAGTCATCCACTCTGGAAACGCGCCTTCGATACACGCCGTCGACCGTTTTCGAAACTTTCCCCTGGCCGGCCCCAATCACTCAGGCGCATCGCGAAGAAATTGCCGCGGCATCCGCGGACCTTTATTCACGTCGCAGTGCCTTGTGCATTGAGCACGAAATCGGGCTGACCAGGTTGTACAACCTGATGGATGACGGCGCTTTTACCGACCTGGCGACACTGCACCGCAGGCTGGATGAGTCAGTTGCCGCAGCATACGGGTGGCCAAAGTCCGTAGCACAGGATGCTCCCGAACTTGTGCGAAGGCTAACCGAGTTGAATCGCCAGATCAGCCAAGGCGACCACACCTACAATCCCTTTCGCGCCCTCTGAACACTGAAGGGCCTACTTTCCAGCAGTGGGAAATTGAGTCCATTCGGTTATCGGAAGATCGCTTTCTCCCCTAATCGTGATCCTGCGGACTCCGCTTTCGAGCAATTCGATCTCAGGCTGAACCGGGTGCACCTCGTGCTCGAGCGCTGCCTTGATCGCCTCGACAGCGCTGCCGCTTTCGACGAGCCTTGCCAGGTTGACCATGGTCGGAAAGATGATCTGCCGACTGCCGGTTTGCGCCCAGTCGAGCGCAACAGCAGGACTGACCCACTCCGCGGTCGTAGTTTCAACCAGATCGGGAATGGCGCTTTGGTTCGGATCTGCCATCGCTAGATAGAAGTGGGTATCGAACCGGCGGGGCTCAACGACTGGGGTAATCCAGTGAGCGAAGTGGGTAAGTGAGGCGAGACTGAGTGCACTTCCGGATGCCCCAATCGCCGCCCCGAAATCCCCCCGCTCCACCTCGCCCCCGCTTTGCACCGAGCCAGGTCCACGATCGTCGGCTTCCCGAGCACCGGCCACTCGAGTGCCAGCCCCTCCAGCGCCAATGAGGATCCCGGTCTCTTCCCACACTTCCCGAATTGCGCCGATTCGCACCGCCCTCTGATCACTCCCGAAGGAGTCGAAATCGGCCGCGAGCCTTGCCCATGAGTCGTCACCGTCGGAGGCTTCGATCACTCCTCCCGGAAACACGAGAGCAGAAGGGAAGGCTCCGCGTGCAGAGCGCTGAACCATGAGTACCTCGAAGGGATCATCCTTTAGGAGCAGCACGCTCGCAGAAAGCCGAGGTGCAGCACCTGATCCGGTCATTGGCCCTTGCGCACTCACCCTTGAATCGTAAGGCGAATCCTGCGAGGGCAAGGCTCACCGGCGGTACCGCGTCAGGCGCTCGCGCGGATCAGGCGACGTTTCACAGCAATCTCGCCGAGCCGTCCCAGCTCCGTCTCCAGCGCATCCGCCGCAGCCTCGATCTCACTGTCAGATACCGGATCGAGAACATCGAGGATGAACAGCGCCGTGCGCGTTGAATCGCTGAGGGCAGTGCGCCGGCACTGTCGCCAGTTCCAGCGGCGGCAGGTCACTCCGGTGTCATCGCGCCAGACGACTTCACCCGGCTCTGGGTGCTCGATCGCGGCAGCACCGTCGGCGACGGTATCGAAGTCCTCATCGCCGGTGGCGCGAACGAGCCGCGCCGGGCCGTCGTAGTTCGCGAAGTCCTCTCCGCCGAAGGGGATCTGATGCAGAACGGAAATCGCATTGTAGATATCGGTGAGAGCATTCACTCGCGGCAGTTCCTGCTCGGCGCGACGGGTCAGCGCTTCGAGGCTATTGCGGGTGCGCTGGGGCCTCGCACCGAATGCGCGGAAGGTTTCCCGCCAGGCGGCGACATGGGGCAGTTCTGCTACGGGAGTGGAAGCCAGAAGGGTTCTTGCGTGTTCTTCTGCAGCTCGCAGCAGTTGCTCGGTCTCGCTCGTGGCAAGCGAGGGGGAGAGGCCGTCAACCACGATAAGCATCGCCCGATAGTCGGGGCGCAGCTCGAAAACCGCGGGTTCGATCGAGCACGCCGCAAGAAACTCTTCCGGGCTTAGGGTGTTGGTCATTAGCGGTTTCCTTTCCAGCGGCCAGCGCCCCTCGCTATCCGATGGCGGCGGGTTCAGGCTAGTCTCTCAGCATGCAGCAGGTTGCAGATTGCGTCATTCCTGAGCGGTCAAGAACGTTAACGGACTTGCCTATCGTCGCCCGAATTCGGGAGTGCGTAATCGGCGATGACCGGCTCATGGACGGCCCTTACGGCAAGAAGCCAATCACCTACGCCGACTACACGGCGAGCGGGCGATCGCTGAGCTTCATCGAAGACTTCATCCGCGACGAGGTGCTGCCGAGGTACGCGAATACTCACACCGAGTCGAGCGGAACCGGGCTGCAGACTACGAGGCTTCGCGAGGATGCCAGGGGCACCATCCGCAGGGCAGTCAACGGCGACGAAGACACAATGGTGATCTTCACCGGCAGCGGATCGACCGGGGCCATCGACAAGCTGGTCGGAATTCTGGGACTGAGGATCTCGCACGAACTCGACAAGAACTACGATCTCGATTCGCGAATCCCGAAAGAGCAGCGCCCCGTCGTGTTCATCGGCCCCTACGAGCATCACAGCAATGAACTGCCATGGCGCGAGTCGATAGCGGATGTCGTAACGATTCACGAAGACGCCGACGGCCACATCGACCAGGCCCAGCTCGAAGCGGAACTCAAACTATATGCCGACCGCCCGCTCAAGATCGGCTCGTTCAGCGCGGCGAGCAATGTCACCGGAATCATCAGCGACACCCACGCGATCACCCGATTGCTGCACGAGAACGGTGCCCTGGCCTTCTGGGACTTCGCGGCCTCCGCGCCTTACGTCGACATTGAGTTCAACCGCCGAGGCGGCGAGCCGATTGAGCGCAAGGACGCGATTTTCATTTCGCCGCACAAGTTCATTGGCGGCCCAGGTACCCCTGGCGTGCTCGTGGTCGATCGCAAGTTGCTTCGAAACGCGGTGCCGTACGTCGTAGGCGGCGGCACGGTCAGTTACGTCAACGCCGACAAACACCGCTACCTGAGCAACCCGGAACACCGCGAAGAAGCCGGAACCCCTGCGATCATCGAGTCGATCCGGGCCGGGCTCGTTTTCCAATTGAAGGAAGCTGTCGGGGTTGAGACGATTCACGAACTCGAGAAGGATTTTCTCAGGCGCGCCATCGGGGCCTGGAGTGCGCATCCGTCGATTGAAGTGCTCGGCAATCCAGAAGCCGAGCGGCTCTCGATCGTCTCCTTTGTAGTCAAGCGCCCGGACGGCAGGTACCTTCACCACAATGCGGTCGTTGCAATGCTCAATGATGTTTTCGGCATCCAGAGCCGCGGCGGCTGTTCCTGCGCCGGGCCCTACGGACACCGACTGCTCGGGATCGACGCCCAGCGCTCGCTTGAACTGGATGCCGAAATCCAAAAGGGCTGCGAGGGCATTAAGCCGGGCTGGGTTCGGGTGAACTTCAACTACTTCCTGAGCGAAGAGGTCTTCCGCTACATCGTCGAGGCGGTGACCCTGATTGCCGACCACGGTCACAAGCTCCTGCCCGACTATCGCTTCGATCCGGATTCCGGGCTGTGGCGGCATCGCGACGGCCCGACCGAGCCGCCGCTGCGATTCTCGGGGCTGAATTACGGCGAGGACGGCAGACTCAATTTCGAACGGCACGAAGACCGGTCAACTCCAGGAATCTATGCCGAAGCACTCAGGGCGGCGAAGGAACTGTTCGCCGGAATTCCGGATGTCGACCCTGGCTCGGATAGCGTCGCCGGCATTCTCGGCGAAGATTTCGAACAGCTTCGCTGGTTTGAGCTACCGGCCGACTGCCTGGTTTGAGTGCAGGACTGCGACCGGCCCGCAATCCCGGTCCGAACTCCGCACCCGAGAATAGGATCGAATTCAAATGAAAGAGTCCTTCGACGAGCAGGCGAATCGAATCGTCGTCTTCGGCGATGTGATCAATGACATCGTCGTGGTCCCGGTCGGCCCGATTCGAGCGAACACCGACACTCCGAGTTCGATCACCCAGCGGCCAGGGGGATCCGCTTCCAATGTCGCTTCCTGGCTCGGAGTTCTTGGCGCTCCGGTCGACTTCGTCGGCAGGGTAGGTTCTGGCGATCAGAAGGTTCAGCAGTCGCTCTTTGCCGAAGTCGGGGTCGAGGCGCACCTATCCGCCGATCCGGTTCTACCAACCGGATCAATCGTGGTTCTGGTCAATGGCGATGACCGCTCCATGCTCACCGAGCGTGGAGCGAACAAGCACTTCACCGCGCGCGAGGTGACCGACGAGCTGTTGCTCACGGCCGGCATTGTCCACTTCACCGGCTACTCGATCTTCCACACCGACAACCACGAGCCGATACTTGAGCTGTATGCACGAACCCGAAGAGCCGGAGCCGTGATCAGCCTGGACCCCGCGTCTGCGGGCGGGGTCGAGGACTTCGGAGTCGAGAGGTTTCTCGAACTGACTTCCGGGGTCGACATGTTTTTTCCGAACCTCGATGAGGGGCGTGTACTCACCGGACTGGGTGAGCCGCTTGAGATCGCTGCCGCACTCGGCAAAACTTTCCCGCTGACCGTGCTGACGATCGGACGGGACGGGATAGTTGTAGTTAAAGACGGTTCAGAGCCGAGGCGCTTCGAGGCAATCGAAACGGATGCCGTGGACCCGACTGGCGCAGGAGATGCTTTCGTCGCGGGATTCCTTGCCTCCTGGCGAGACCAGCCGAACATCGAAGCCTCTGTGGCTCTCGGTCAGGAAGTTGCCGCGAGGGTCGTCGCGCAGGTAGGCGCGCGGCCGCACAGCGCCAGTCGCTGAGCCGACTGCCGGGCGAGCTTTCGACGCCAACCGCTGCGGCGGAGCGGAACTGGCGGCTCGCCTTAAATGCTCTGAGGGCCCGTCGCAGAGGCTGGCGACGAGCCCTCATTCCCTTGCACCAAGAGTGTCCTGCAATCACATTCAACTGGAACTGCCACAGCAAACAATTCCGGCTCTTGAACTATATAACAGTTTGGTAACGCTGTCCAGATGGTGAATTTCACAGTCGCCAGCAGCCGCTACTCCGGTTGAGAGCCTGAACCACCCGCGATCAGCCGACACCCCTGTGGCCGACAAGGATTCTGACTGCGGTGCTTTCGGAGTTGGCGAACTGGATTCTGAAGCCGAGACCGGGCCCTGCCTGAGCAACGGTATCGGCCAGAGCTTCATCGACCGCCGCAAGCAGGCAGCCTTCCGGTGAAAGCCAGAACGCGGCCTCCGAAAAGAACTCTTCGACGGGGGAATTCGGATTCGGCCGTCTGGGTTCAAGATCTATCGGCGCTGTCCATCCCGGCAGAGTGACTTCACGATTGAGTTCGAATACGGAGCTGGCGATGAGAATGTCAATCTCGCCTCTTAGATATTCCGGAAGATCGGAAATGGAATCGCCCTGCAGGAGCTTGCCCCCGAAGCGTGCGAAGTTGCGTGCCGCGCAATTCGCGGCGGCGGGGTCGGACTCAGTCGCGTAAAGTTCGGCAGAAGCGGTAGAGGAGCAAATCGCTATCCCGACTGCACCGCTTTCGCAGCCGAGTTCGACGACGGTACTGCCGGCTCGCGTCCGGGCTATTGCTTCTCGCACGAGAGCTCTTTCCTGCAGTCCGGGAATCTCCACCCCCGGCTCGATTGCAAGCCGCAGTCCGAAGAAATCGAACCAGCCGGTAATTTGCTCGATGGGCTCCCCCAGGCACCGGCGCTGGACGAACTCTCGCAACTGGCTTTCGGAGGTCGAGGCAGAAAGCAGGAACCTGACATCCTCTTCGGCGAACGCATTGCCTGCCTCGCGCAAACGATCTACAAGTTCCGCTTCATCTTCGGCGGGGATGGTGAGCAATCCGGTTTCCCTCCTGAGGAAACCCTATCCAGTACCTTCGCGCTACTTGTGGAGGACCGGGCTCGAAATCGCGATCAAAAATCCGGGCTCGGAGTCGACGCAAACCGCACCGAAACGTCGGCATGGCGATCAAAGCGGTAGCCGATTCCCCGGACCGTGATCACAATGTCCTCGTAGCCACCGAGCTTGGAGCGCAGCCTTCGAATATGAACGTCGATCGTTCGCTCGTTAGGAGCCTCCTGTTCGCAGCCGCTCCAGATCGACTCGATGAGTTCTTTCCTCGAGATAGTGCGCCCCTCGCGAAGGACCAGGAACTGCAGCAGTTCGAACTCGAGATAGGTCAGAGGCGCCACCGCATCTTCAAGCTGGACTCGCTTGCGGGAGAGGTCTATCACCACCCCGGGGCTTCGAGGCTCGAACTCGTCGACTTCCTCCTCCTGACGCTGCCTCGCGAGAGCCGCGGGATCCTGGAGTGCGAGTCTTACGACGTCGACATCCCGGCCACCGGAACCCCTTGGTGCGAAGGCAACTGCGGCATAGGTCTCGGCCTGCGGTGCGATTGTGGAAGTGAGCTCGCGCAGGGCTTTGACGAGGCTGCCGAGATCGGTGCCCGCCTCGATGGCCTTTGCTTCGTCGAGTCCTACATAAAGGACGAAGCCTCTGGCTTCAGGGCCATCCGGTATTGCGCGGATTCTGGGTGCGGAAATTGGTTCGGCCGGTCGTGGGGCTGAGATCGGCTGGTGAATGGTGTTCTCCAGCACAAGGTTTGCAATTGACATTTGTCGAAATCCCGTGGGATGAGGTTGAAGGCTCTCTAATGAGGAGATCCTGCCTTCGGTTACTACTTTGCGTAGCGCGCGAACAGTCGCGATGAGGACTGACGCACGGGAGCGGACCTCTGGTCGCGCTCGGCGAGAGTTTGGCCGATTAGGCGTGCATTCGACAACAGGCGACGGCACCCACCGGCATCATCGTGCCGGTAAACCATCGTGCCGAGAAGGCTGCGAGGGTGCGGGTGTTCGCGGTCATGGAGAAACTATGGGGCAATCCGGCGCAGTTTGTCAAACCGAGCCCTGACCCCGGGGCGGTCATTTGGCGACGGGGCGCAGCTTAGCGGTGAAGTGCCGCATGACTTTCGTCTCCCAGAGGATTTCGTAGCCGGGCACTTCCGAGGCGCGCTGTTTGATCGCGCCCAGCGCTTCTGCGACGACGTCGAGGTGGGCCTGGGTGTAGACCCTCCGCGGGATCGCGAGCCTCGTGAATTCGTTTGCCGCGCGCTGCTGCTCGCCGGTCTCCGGGTTGCGGTCCATCAGCAGGGAGCCGATGTCGCAACTGCGCACTCCCGCCTCAAGGTAGAGCTCGATCGCCAGGGCGTGGCCAGGGTACTGATTCCAGGGAATGTGCGGCAGCAGGGCACCGGCGTCGACGTAGACGCCGTGGCCGCCGACCGGCCTCTGGTGCGGCACTCCGAATTCGTCGAGTCTGGCTGCGAGGTATTCGCTCTGGCCGATCCGGTAGCGGAGGTAGTCTTCTTCTATGCTCTCGGTCAGCCCGATTGCAAGCGCTTCGAGGTCGCGGCCGGCAAGGCCGCCGTAGCTCAGATAGCCCTCGTTCGGAATCACGTTCATGCCGATCTTTTCGACCAGCTCCTGATTGCTTCGCACCCCGACGAGCCCGCCCATGTTGACGATCCCGTCCTTCTTCGCACTCATGGTGAAGGCATCGCCGCACTCGAACATTGCGAGGATGATTTCCCGGATGCTGGAAGCGGCAAACTCCTTCTCCCGCTGCTTTACGAAGAAGGCATTCTCGGCGAAGCGCGCGGCGTCGATCACGACCGGAATTCCCGCGTCACTCGCGATCCGGTAGACCTCCCGCAGGTTCGCGATCGACACCGGCTGGCCGCCAACCGAGTTGTTGGTAACGGTCATGACTATTGCGGCGACCTCGCTCGCCTCGTGTTCGGAAAGGAAGCTGCCAAGCGCATCGACATCCAGATCGCCCTTGAAATCGGCGTATTCGGTCGTGGATTTCGCGATCGGGCTGGCCAGATCGACCGCCCGGCCGCCGGCGATAGTCACGTGCCCTCTGGTCGTATCGAAGAGGGTGTTCGAAATCACGTACTGACCAGGCTTGATCAGGATCGGCAGGAGCACCTTTTCGGCTGCTCGGCCCTGGTGTACCGGCTGGATGTACTCGTAGCCGAACAGCTCCTTCGCGGTTTCCAGGAGCTTGAAGTAGCTGCGCCCGCCGGAGTATGCCTCGTCGCCGCGCAGCATCCCCGCCCACTGGGCATCGCTCATGGCGCCCGTGCCGGAGTCGGTCTGCAGGTCGATGTAGACGTCATCTGAAGAGAGTGAAAAGCCGTTGAAGTTCGCCTTCGCAATTGCTTCCCGGCGGTACTCGGGGGTGGTGATCCTCACCGGCTCGACCATCTTGATCTTGAATGGCTCGGCTACGTACTTCACGGCTGAACTCCTTCGTTCGCGAATCGATCTTCAAAGTCCCTGATTGCGACCTGAATAATCCTCGCTCAGCCTAATTCCGCAGTCTCTCCAGAGCACCGTGAAAATTACCGTGAGCCTCAACTGAGCCTTAATGGCACGGATTCGCCGTGAAATCGCGCGAAATGGGCACCGCGCTATTGCAGATTGGCCGTCGAACCGGTGAAAACTCAGTCAACCGTCCCGTACAGCCGGTCGCCGGCGTCGCCAAGGCCCGGGACGATGTAGCCGACGTCGTTTAGCTTCTCGTCGAGGGCGCCGAGAACGATCGTGACTTCGCGCCCCTGAGTGGCCTCTTCGATCATCCTGAGGCCCTCCGGAGCGCCGATGAGGCAAACCGCGGTGACATCCACCGCTCCGCGTTCGAAGAGGTAGTTGATCGCGGCCAGAAGGGAGCCGCCGGTTGCGAGCATGGGGTCGAGGACGAAGCACTGGCGGTTCGAGAGGTCTTCCGGCAGGCGCTTGGCGTAAGTGGTCGGCTGGAGGGTCTGCTCGTCGCGGACCAGCCCGAGAAAGCCGACTTCTGCGGTCGGGACTAGCTTGACCATTCCTTCGAGCATCCCGAGCCCTGCGCGAAGGATCGGCACGACGAGCGGCCTCGGCTTGCTGATCGCGAGGCCGGATGTCGCAGCAACCGGAGTCTCGACACTCACCTTCTCGACTCGCACATTCCGAGTCGCCTCGTAGGCCAGCAGGGTGACGAGCTCCTCGGCGAGAGCCCTGAAGACCGGAGAGGGAGTGCGTTTGTCGCGGAGTACCGTGAGCTTGTGGGTGACGAGCGGGTGGTCTGCTACGTGGACTCGCATAGGCTCAATCTACTTGAGTTAATCGACCGACAGAACTGACCGGCCATTCGACTCAGGTACCGGATTGAACTGCCCTGCCACCTGAACTAACCGGAGTAGATCGTGCTGAATCTGGAAAGCCTCATGCGGGCGGCGCTTGCTGAGGCAGAGCGCGCCCTGCTTACCGGTGATGTTCCGGTAGGCGCGGTGCTCGTCGACCGAAGTGGGGCGATCGTCGCGACCGGCAGAAACGAGAGGGAGGCAAACGGCGACCCGACCGCGCACGCCGAGATTGTCGCAATTCGGCGGGCGGCGCAGGAGATTGGCGACTGGCAGCTGACCGACCTGACGCTCGTGGTCACCCTCGAGCCCTGCGCGATGTGCGCTGGTGCGATTCTTGCGGCCCGAATCCCCGCGGTTGCTTTCGGAGCCTGGGACGAGAAAGCCGGGGCAGCCGGCAGCGTTCACGACCTGCTCCGGGATCGCAGACTTCCACACCGAGTTGAAGTCACCGGCGGAATTCTCGAGGAAGAAAGCGCAATGCTGCTTCGCGACTTCTTCGCCGAACGCCGCGAAAACTAAGCCCGGTTCTCTAGTCCTTCAAGCCACTCGCCGAACATGGCCCTCGACACCTCCTGCATCGCATCATTGTGCTCAAGGCGAAGTGAGCGCCACTGCTCGCGGGAGATTCCTTCGCGCGCCAGAAGACCATCTGTGTCCTCTGACCAGAGCTCGTGCATTTCATCAGTGACTTCCGGGTGGAACTGCACAGCGAGTCCGAAATCGCCGATGGCGAAGGCTTCGTTCGGTGAAGCCTCCGAAGTGGCGAGCAGGGTCGCAGCCTCAGGCAAAGTGAAGTGGTCACCGTGCCACTCGAGCATCCCGACTCCCGCCGCGTGCCTGATCACCGAGTTCTCACCCGCCTCGGTGAGCGAAAGTGATTGATAGCCGAGGTCGGGCTTTTCGCTCTTGAAGTTGTCTCCGCCCAGCGCCCCCGCCATGAGCTGGGCGCCGAGGCAGACTCCGAAGATCGGCTTCCTGGCACCGATCCGCTCGCGAATCAGGTCAAGCTCGCGCTGCAGGTGCGGGTGGATGTCGGTCTCGTAGGCGCCCTGGTGCCCGCCGAGCACGATGAGCAAGTCGCCGTCTTCGGCCCGCACGGAATCGAGCTCGGGACCGGTCGCGTCCACGATCTGGATCTCGTAGCCGTGCTCTTTGAGCACCGGTTCCAGATTGCCGAGGGTTATGTGGTCGTGGTGCTGGAAGACGATTGCGCGCCTGACGGTCTGGCTCATTAGTCGGATGCCTTAATCACTATCGATTCGGTTGGCGGATTGCCCTTTCCAGGCTTGTGGTACACGTCCGGTTCAATATAGATGACCCTCGCTGCCGGTACGTCGCTGCGGATTCGCTTCTCGAGCGAATTGATCGAGTTCGCGACATCCGCAAGTTTGGTCCTTGGTGAGAATCCGACCTTCGCCGCGACCATGAGTTCGTCCGGACCGAGGTAGAGGGTTTTGATGTGAATTAGGGCTTCTACCTGCGGGTCCGCGTTGATCGCCTCGACGATTGCCGCGAGATCCTTGGGCTTTGCGCCTTCACCGACGAGCAGGCTCTTGGTTTCGATTCCGAGGATGACCGCCACGAGAACCAGCAGCAACCCGATCGCGAGGGTTCCCGCGGCATCCCAGACGCTGTTGCCGGTAATCACCGTGAGTCCGACTCCGAGGAAGGCAAACACCAGCCCGGCCAGCGCCGCGGTGTCCTCGAGCAGCACCACCGGCAGTTCAGGGGATTTGGCATGCCGAATGAAGCCAAACCAGCTATCCTCTCCCCGCACTTTGTTGGTCTCGTGAACCGCGGTCCGAAGAGAGAAGCCCTCGAGACCGATCGCGATCACGAGCACGGCTATCGGCAGCCAGGCATTCGTGATCTCATGCGGTTCGCGGAACTTGTCGATCGCTTCGTAGATTGAAAACACGCCGCCAATTGAAAACAGGATGATTGCGACGACGAACGCGTAGACGTAGCGCTCCCGGCCGTAGCCGAACGGATGCTCCTTATCCGGTTTGCGTTTCGCCTGCTGAGATCCGAGCAGCAGCAGCCCCTGGTTTCCCGTGTCGGCAACCGAGTGGACTGCCTCGGCGAGCATCGAGGCTGAACCGGAAATCGCCCACGCCACGAACTTGGTCACCGCAATGCCGGTGTTCGCCAGCAGCGCGGCGATGATCGCCTTCTTTCCTCCGCCAGCGCTCATTGGTCCTCCAGTTCCGCATCCACCACTCAATCCTAGGATGGACCCATGGTGACTCTTCCGGCAGTGGCGATTCTCGGCGCAGGATCAATGGGAGGCGCGATTCTCGGCGGACTCGCAACCCCCGGAGTCGAGGTGGAAGGCGGAATCAGGGTAACCAATCGCTCTGCCGCAAAAGCTGAGGCGATCGACTATCCGGGAGTTTCAAGTCTCGCCCTTGAGTCTGAGCCTCAAGCGAACCTTCGCGCGGTAGATGGCGCGGGAATCGTGCTTGTCGCAGTCAAACCGGCGATGGTCCCTGACTTGCTGCGTGAAATCGGCGAGAGCCTTGAACCCGGAACGGTACTGGTCAGCGTTGCCGCTGGAGTCACGATCGCAACCATGGAGTCTCTGGTTCCGAAAGGCGTTTCTGTGTTCAGGGCAATGCCGAACACTCCTGCTCTCGTTCGCTCTGCCGTCACCGGACTGGCCGCTGGTTCACGGGGAATTCAGGAGCAACTGGAGCAATTGCGGGCCCTTTTCGGCACCGTCGGCACGGTAGTGGTGGTGCCAGAGTCACAGATCGATGTCTTGAGCACAATCTCGGGTTCCGGACCGGCCTATGTGTACTTTCTGATCGAGGAGCTCACGAAGACTGCCGTTGGACTCGGCTTTGATTCCGAAACCGCCGCTCTGCTCGTGAATCAGACCTTCATCGGAGCAACAAGCCTGCTGGCTGCAACCGGCACTGAACCGGCCGAGCTTCGCCGCCAGGTGACGAGTCCGAAAGGCACGACCGAACGAGCGATCGCCGAACTGCAGGCAGCCGACCTCAAGTCGATCTTCGACCGGGCAACTGCTGCTGCCCTTGCCAGAGCCAGAGAGCTCGCAGCGGGATAGGCAGACGGGGCGGGGTGGTCATCCGCGTGTCTGGCTCGGTAGCGCGCTGGCTCGGCAACGCTCCGGCAACGCAAGCCAGGCAGCACTTTGGCTCGGCAGAGCCCTAACTCGAAAGGGCGGCAAACTTCTCGATCGCCCCGAGGTTGCCGCTCACGATGATCAGGTCGCGATTGGTGATCACGGTCTCAGGGGTTGCATAGGTGAAGTCATCCCCCGGCGACTTGACGCCTACGACTGTGATTCCGTACTTCTTGCGGATGTCCGACTCTGAAAGAGGCATGTCGCGCACCGATTTCGGCGGGTACATCTTGACCATTGCGAAATCGTCATCGAACTGGATGAAGTCGAGCATCCGCCCGGAAACCAGGTGCGCCACCCGCTCTCCTGCTTCTGCTTCCGGATAGATGATGTGGTTCGCTCCGATTCTGGCGAGGATCTTTCCGTGCGACTGGCTGATTGCCTTCGCCCAGATCTGCGGAATTTCAAGGTCCACGAGGTTCGCGGTAATGAGCACGCTCGCCTCGATCGATGAACCCACCGCGACGATCGCGACGCTGAAGTCCTGGGCTCCGATTTGCCTGAGGGCGTCGATGTTTCTTGCGTCCGCCTGAACGGTATGCGTGATTCGGTCAGACCATTTTTGAACGAGGCTGATGTTCTCATCAACCGCGAGCACTTCACGGCCAAGCCGGTCAAGCTGGCCCGCAGCTCCTGCGCCGAAGCGGCCGAGCCCTATTACGAGTACCGGAACGTTGTGTGGAATTTTCTCAACCAACGATTACCCTCTCTTCTGCTCGAGTGAACAGTTGCTTTCTCTGGCTTGCGGCAAGAGCGGCGGCAAGGGTCACTGTACCAACCCGGCCCGCCCACATGGTGGCCGCGAGGATGTATTTTCCGGCCTCATTGGAGTCTGCGGCCACTCCGGTGGAGAGTCCGCAGGTACCGAAGGCCGAGATCACGTCGAACAGCGCGAACTGGAACGGCGCATGGGTGACGGTGATCAGTGCGATAGTCGCTACTGCGACGATCGTCGCTCCCCAAAGGACGACGCTCACGGACAGGCGCAGGACATCCGGCGGAATTCGCCTCGAGAAGACCTGGATGTCATTGTCGCCTCTCGCTTCGGCCAGAGCGGCAAGGAACAGCACGGCGAGGGTAGTGACCTTGATTCCTCCGGAAGTCGACGCTGAGCCTCCGCCTACGAACATGAGCATGTCCATAACCATGAGGCTCGAATCGTGCATTTGGCTCACGTCCACGGTCGAGAAGCCGCCCGACCTCGTCATTACCGAGAGGAAGCCGGCGGTCATCGGCCGGGTAAGCGGATCCTGCGCTCCGAGAGTGGCGGAGTTGTTCCACTCGAGGGCGTAGATCGCGATCGCCCCGACGACCAGCAGCACGAGCGAGGTGACGAGGGTGAGCTTGACGTGCAGTGAGAGCCGGTGCCGCCCTCGGATGGCTCGACTCAGGGCGAAGATGACCGGGTAGCCGAGGCTGCCGAGGATTACGGCGATGCTCAGCGCGCCGAGCATCCAGGCATCGTTAGTGAACGGGGTCAGCCCCTCAGGAGTTGGAATGAAGCCGGTATTGGTGAAGGCGGAGGTCGCGTAATAGAAGCCCTGCCAGATTGCCGACCAGGGATCGCTGCCAGCCAGCAGCAGGCGCGGGGTGATCATGGCGGTGATTAGGGTTTCGATTGCCAGCACGCTGATTGCGACCGTCGCGAGCAGGCCGCCGATTTCACCGAGTCCGACTGCCTGGCTCTCCGATACCGGTCCGGCGTGCAGTCGAAGAGGATTCGAGTCGCTTGCCGCGAGCAGTTTTGCTCTCAGCCCAAGTCGCTTGGAGGCGATAAGACCAAGCAGGCTTGCAAGCGTCAGCACTCCGATTCCGCCGATTTCCAGCCCGATGAGGATTGCTACGTTGCCGAAGGTCGACCAGTGGGTGGCCATGTTCACCGTGGAGAGTCCGGTCACGCAAATCGTGGACATCGCCGTGAAGAACGCATCAGCCAGGGGAGTGACGGTTCGATCCACTGTCGCAATCGGCAGGGAGAGAATCGCGGTGAGGATGAGAACCGGCGAAGTGAACGCGAGAATCGCGAATCGAGCCGGGGAGCTCGATGCGAAGAAGTCAAAGAAGTCGCGGGTCTTCACCCACCAGGGGCGGCGATCCCGAACTTTCACTCGCATCCCATCTCCTTTGTGAACCGGCTCGGACGCAAGTCGCGTGCAACCTGCCATGGTACTACTCAGCTAAGGTCGGTAGCCTGTTTGAATGCCAGACATTTTCGACGTGATTGCGGATTCAACCAGGCGGGACATCCTTAGCCGGCTCCATTCGGCGGCGGCCAGGGCCAAGTCTGCAGATTCGGAGTTGAGTGTCAATGCTCTCGTCGACTCGCTTGAACTGAGTCAGCCGACTGTTTCCAAGCACCTGAAGGTACTCAGAGAAGCCGGACTGGTCGCGGTGAGGGAAGACGGGCAGCACCGCTATTACCGGCTGGATGTCGGCCCTCTCGAGCAGCTCGAAGACTGGCTGGATTCCCTGATGCCTGGATCGCACGTGGAGCAGGGAAGCAGATCAGGTGCGGACCAGACCGTATTTGCCGCCTGGTCGGGGTCGGAGTTGCCCGCCCCCATTCGCAAGGTCGCTGATCGAATCGAGCACTCTGGGGATGCCGGTGCGGCTGTCGGACGCACCGTTGCCGAGGCCTCACACCAGGTTCGCACCGTAATTGAGGGAGCGGTCCACGCAGTCGAGGAGGCAACGTCGAAGGTCGAGGAGAAGGTAATCGAACCGATCCGGCGCAGAATCAAGGGAAGCAACAATTAGAGCACGTTTGAGTCTGCTTTGATTCGAGATATAGACAATTTTCACATCCGCCCCTAGAGTATCGAATCAGCACTCCAGTAACACCCGATGGAGTGCGGATCAAGGGGTTCAGTGCGATGGCTCGCAATCTGTCCGACGTGAAGTTTCTCACGGTCGCTGAAGTCGCAGAAACCATGCGTGTTTCCAAGATGACGGTTTATCGGCTGATTCACGCCGGTGAACTGCCGGCAATTAGATTCGGCCACTCATTCCGAGTGCCGGAGTCTGCAGTGCAGGCCGCTGCGGGTTCGCACTTCGAAGTCGGCGAGGAAGCCGCAGGCTGAGGCGTTTTGCGCCGAGGCAGTTCCGCTAGACTGTCTCGGGATATTCTTCCGGTGCTCCAATCGGGGCCGGTCACCAGGATCCGCCAAAGTACGCGGATCGACAACTATTGAGGTATTCATGGGTTCAGTCATCAAAAAGCGCCGCAAGCGCATGGCGAAGAAGAAGCACCGCAAGCTGCTTCGCAAGACTCGTCACCAGCGTCGCAACAAGAAGTAGCGGCGTGCGGTCCGTAGAACTCACCGTAATCGGCAAGCCGGAATGCCACCTTTGCGACGTGGCGGAAGAAACGATTGCCGAAGTTGCAAGCGAGCTTTCCGGTGAAGTTCAAGTGGACCTGAAGAGACTCTCTATCCTCGACGATCAGTCGCTTTATGAGAAGTACTGGGAGCAGATTCCGGTGATTTTGATCAACGGAGCCGAGCACGCGCACTGGCGGGTTAAGCGCGAAGACTTGAAGTCCGCGATCCTCGGAGGCGAGTAATGCTTAGACACGTCGTCTTGCTGAGAATGGGTGCCGAAACACAAGCCGAGCGGTCGGACGACCTGGGCAGACTCAAAGAGGCGCTCGAAGCGCTCCCCGGCTTCATTTCGGAAGTCCTCAGCCTTAGGGTCGGCGTGAATTCGGTATTCAGGCCCGGAAACTGGGATCTGGCTCTCGAAGTCGAATTCGCGGATGCCGACTCCCTTGAGGCCTATCGGGTTCACCCCGCACACCAAAAGGTGCTCAGCCTGATTGATCGGGTAGTTGCCGACCGTTGCGCGGTCGACTACCTCGTATAGTTCGAGAGACTGGCGGTTCGACTGAATGCGAAGACTTCTCAGCCTTCGGTTACGCTTTAACCCATCGCCGGATCGCAAGGAGCAGGCAGTGAAGTTTCAAATCGTAAAAGGCAAGTCCGCCAAGCAGCCGTATTTCTGGAGGATTGTGGCCGCGAACGGCCAGACCCTCGCGGTGAGTGAGAACTACGTTTCCAAGGCTTCGGCCAAGAGCGCAGTCGAGTCGGTCATCAAGAACGCCGTCGGCGCAAAGGTCGAAGACCTCACCTAAACGGCTTTGCCCGCTCTTAGGGCAATAACCTGGTAGGCCCGCGGAACAGGTATGTGCTCTCCCGCACATTGCCCAGCCCGAGCATGATCATGAGCACCCTCGTCAGGCCCATTCCGAAGCCGCCATGCGGGGGAACTCCGTAGCGGAAGAAGTCGAGATAGAAGCTCAGCTCTTCCGGGTCCAACCCTTTTTCGCGCGCCTGAGCTTCGAGCACTTCGATTCGATGCTCGCGCTGGGCGCCGGTCGAAATCTCGACCCCGCCGTACACCAGGTCGTAGCTGTTTGTGAGCTGCGGGTTATCTGCATGGCGCATGTGATAGAACGGACGGATGCTTGAGGCGTAGTCGGTCAGGAACACGAAATCGTGATCGAATTTCTCTTTCACGTAAGCCGCGATTCTCCGCTCGCCTTCCGGATCCATGTCCTCGTCCTGCCGCGGGACTTCGTAGCCTCGCTCGGCGACGATTCGTTTTGCCTCTGCCAGAGGAATTCGGGGGAACGGGGTGGTCGGAACCCGAAGCTCGATTCCGAAGAGCTCCTCGATCGCCGAACCGTGTTTCTCCTTCACCGCAGAAAGCCCGGCAACCATAAGGTCTTCGTGGATGCGCATGACGTTTTCATGGCTGTCGATCCAGCTCAACTCCATGTCGACGCTCGTGAACTCGGTAGCGTGCCGACTGGTAAAACTGGGGTCCGCTCTGAATGCCGGAGCGATCTCGAAGACTCTGCCGAAGCCTGCCGGCTGCGCCATTTGTTTGAAGAATTGCGGGCTTTGAGCAAGGTAGGCCTTGCCTTCGAAGTACTTGACCTCGAAGAGCTCCGCCCTGGACTCGCTCGCGCTCGCCATGAGTTTCGGAGTGTGGATCTCGATGAAGTCGTTCTCAACCCAGTAGCTGCGCCACGCATGTTCGAGAGTCGTCTGCACCCGGAAAATGAGGTTGTTTCTGGGCACCCTAAGGTCGAGAAAGCGCCAGTCCATCCGCTTGTCGATTCCGGTGTCTTCCGCAATTGGCGATTCTAGGGCGGTGGTTACGATCCTGAGGTCTTCAATCCTGACTTCGAGGCCGCCGAGCTTTACTCGCTCATCGTGCTTGAGTTCTCCCGAAACCGAGATGAAGCTGCCAAGGCCCAGCCCAGAGATCAAGTCCGCGAGCGCATCCTCGCCTTCGAGCCTCGGGTGAACCAGCTGAACGGCTGAAGTCTCATCACGAAGGATGACGAACTGAACCTTCTTCTGATCGCGAACCGTCTCCACCCAGCCGGAAACCTCAACCGGTCCGTCTGGCAGGGGGGCAAGGTCCTTGATTCTGGTTCGCGCGCTCACCCCCCAAGTTTACGGGCCGATCGGCACCCATCCGTTTCGCAGGTGTCGGCTATCTAGACTGGATGGGTGCCCGCAAGTCAGATCCACCTGGTCCGCCATGGTGAGGTCCACAACCCCGACGGCATCCTCTATGGAAGGCTGCCCGGGTTCGGCTTGTCTGCTCTCGGAAAGAAGATGGCCAGATCGGCGGCAGCGGCCGTGAAAGCTATGGACAGGCCGGTGTCCAGATTGGTTGCTTCGCCGCTGCAGAGAGCTCAGGAGTCTGCAGAGCCTTTTGCAGCCGAGTTCGAGCTGAAGATCGAAACCGATGAAAGGCTCATCGAACCAACCAACAAGTTCGAGGGTCGTACTTTCGAATTCGGCCCGCAGGTGATATTTCGGCCCCGCTCCTGGCCGTGGGTGCTCAACCCTTTCCGTCCGAGTTGGGGGGAACCTTACGTCTCGGTAGCTGACAGGATGCTCGCGGCAGTCGAAGCGGCCTGGGCAGATACCGAAAGCGGAGACGTCGTTCTGGTGAGCCACCAGATGCCGATCTGGACTCTTGTCAACTACCTCTCCGGCCGCAATCTCTGGCACGATCCTCGAAAGCGCCGCTGTAGCCTCTCAAGCATTACGACTCTTGAGCGAAGCGGTGAAACTTTCGTCGAAGTGGGCTATCAGGAGCCGAGCAGCCAATTGCTCGCCGACTCGATTGACAGCGGGGCAGTGTGATGAAGCGACGCCTTCCCGCCTTGGCCATTGTGCTGGTCGGACTCGTCGCCCTCGCCGGCTGCAGTTCCGATCCTCTGGCAGCAGAGTACGGGTCCGGCGGCAACAAGAACTACGTTGCCGGAGACGGGGCCGTGCTCGAAATTGCTCCCGCTCAGCGCACCAAGCCGATTAGCTTCACCGGTACTACCGATTCCGGGGCAGTCGTTTCGCGATCCGACTTCGACGGCAAAGTGCTGGTTGTGAACTTTTGGGCGGGCTATTGCGCCCCGTGCCGAGTGGAGGCACCGGAGCTTGAGGCTTTGTCTCAAAAGTGGGCGGATGACGGGGTGGCATTTCTCGGGGTGAATACGAACGATGGCCCGGAAACCGCCAAAGCCTTTGCCCGAACTTACGGTGTCACCTACCCCTCGGTGATTGATGTGGACAACGGCGCGGTTCAGCTCGCCTTTGCCGGAACAGTCGCCCCCAGCGCCCTGCCGACAACGATCGTGCTCGATCGACAGGGCAGGATCGCGGCAAGGATCCTCGGCCAGATTCAGGCCAAGTCCATTCTCGATTCGATCATTGAGAGCCTCGCCAACGAGGATTCCGAGTGACTAATCCAATCGGAGAGCTGGTTCTCAGTGGCAGTCTGCTTGTTGCCGTGCCGATCGCCCTCCTGGCCGGGATCATTTCCTTCGCCTCTCCCTGTGTTCTGCCTCTCGTTCCCGGTTATCTCGGCTATGTAGGCGGGTTCACCGAAACAGCGGAAGGCAGAGAGAAAGCCGGCAGGCGAAGACTCCTGCTCGGGGTGGCACTGTTCATTCTCGGATTCAGCGTCGTGTTCGTGACTTTCGGATTGCTGTTCGGGGTCGCCGGGCTGCTGCTCAAGCCCTGGCACGATTTGATCACGAGAATCGCGGGAGTGGTGATCATTCTCCTCGGTCTGGTTTTCGTTGGCGCTTTCAACTTCATGCAACGTTCGTTCAAGCCCGGCTGGAAGGTCGCAACCGGGCTCATCGGAGCTCCCATTCTCGGGGTTGTCTTCGGGCTCGGCTGGGCCCCATGCATTGGCCCAACCCTTGCCGCGGTGCTCTCACTGAGTCTTGACGGAGGATCTCCGGCGAGAGGCGCGATCCTCGGGGCGGTCTATTGTCTCGGCCTCGGCATCCCGTTCCTGCTGGTTGCCCTCGGATTCGGCTGGGTCAGCGGGTCGGTCAAGTGGCTCAGGCGGAACATCCGACTCGTGAACATAATCGGCGGAGCGCTGCTTATTCTGATTGGGATCCTGATGGTAACGGGAGTCTGGCAATCGATAATTTCTTCTCTCGGGGCGGTGATTACAGCTTTTGAGCCGTCCCTTTGATCACGTAGAAAGCTCGGCTGATTCGATCAACCAGCCGAAGCTCGGCACCGGAGGCTACCTGCGCTTCTTCTGGCGGCAGCTCACGAGCATGCGAACCGCAATCATCCTGCTGCTGCTGCTGGCAATTGCGGCAGTTCCGGGTTCGATGTGGCCCCAGAGAAGTTCAGACCCGAATGGCGTAATCCAGTTCTTCAGCCAGAATCCGGATTTGGCTCCGGTGCTCGACAAGCTGCAGCTTTTCGATGTCTACACATCGGTCTGGTTCTCTGCGATCTACCTGCTTCTGTTCATCTCGCTCATCGGCTGTGTGCTTCCGCGAACTATTCACCACCTCAAGTCGCTTCGCGCGCGGCCGCCGAGGACTCCAGCCAGATTCGAGCGGCTCCAGGCGCACCTGACTGCTCCCCTTGGCGAGGCGGATGCGGTTCAGGCGATCGACGCGGCCCAGAAGATCCTGAAGCGCGGCGGTTATCGGGTAGAGCGCTACGACAATGAGAAGTCGCTGTCGGTTTCCGCAGAGCGCGGCTACCTGCGCGAAACCGGAAACCTCGTATTCCACACGGCGTTGATCGGAGTGCTGATTACCGTCGGCCTCGGCGGCGGATTCGGCTACACCGGACAGAAGGTACTCGCGGAGGGCCAGTCCTTCGCTAACGTCAAAGGCAACTACGACTCGTTCAGCCCGGGCCGCTTCTTCACCGATTCCGATCTCGCGCCCTTCCGGCTGAAGCTCGACGGCTTCAGCGCAACCTACGAAGAAAACGATCTGCTCAGCTACGGAAAGCCGATCGACTACACCGCCACCCTCAGCACCTGGGAAGGCTCGGACAGCAGCGAAAGCAAGCCAGCAACAATCAAGGTCAACGAGCCGCTCTCAATCGGCGGAACCAACATCTACCTGCTCGGCAATGGCTACGCGCCAACCGTGACCGTTAGGGACGGAGAGGGAAACGTCGCCTACCGGGCATCGGTGCCGTTCCTACCCCAGGATGCGAACCTGACCTCCACCGGGGTGATTAGAGTTCCGGATGCCAAGCCAGAGCAGCTCGCGATGATCGGCTTCTTCTACCCCACGGCCGCAAGTCTGCCAAGCGGAGCGTTAACCTCCATCCATCCGGATCTTCGGAACCCGGTACTCACCCTCAGGGTTTTCAAGGGCGACCTTGGGCTCGACAGCGGAATTCCGCAGAATGTCTACGCTTTGGATCCGACCGGGCTGACTCCGGTTGCGGGCGGGGATGCCGCAGAACCGGCGATCGAGCTCACCCCCGGGCAGAGCGCAGAACTGCCGGGCGGACTTGGCACTATCACGTTCGAGTCGGCTGTTCCGGGTGCGAACGAAAGCGACTGGACAGGTTCCGTTCCGCGGTTCGCGTCGCTGGACATCCACCACGATCCGGCTCAGGGCTGGGTGCTGGCTTTCGTGCTCATCGCAATCGCCGGACTGCTTGCTTCGCTCTTCGTTCCGCGGCGCCGAGTCTGGGTGCGAGTCTCGCTCTCGAAGAAGGCCGCTGAAATCGAGTACGCGGCGCTTGCGAGAGGTGAAGACCCGCGACTCGAGGCCGCCCTCGAGGAATTCGCCAGCCGCCACGCTTCAGAACTCAAGGCTTAGGCTTTAGGCGTGACAATCAGCTTCGATACCTTTGCTCTGATCGCTATCTATTCCGCAATGAGCGTCTATGCGATCGCCTTCGTCTTCTTCGCAATGGACCTCGCAAAGCGCTCCGCGGAGGCGGGAGAGTCCGCTGAAGAAGTCGCGGTTTCGGCCAGACAGCAACAGGGGGTCATAGCGACCCTCGAGCGGACGGTAAGGCAAACAGAAGCTCCGCCCACCCGCAGACTCGAGCGAACCGGAATGGCGCTCACCGCGATCGCATGGATCCTTCATGTTGCGGGAGCGGTGCTTCGCGGGTTGGCGGATGGCCACGTTCCCTGGTCGAACATGTTCGAGTTCTCGATGATTTCCTCGGGGATCATCGTGGGTGTGTTCCTGTTCATTCAGTTCTGGCAGGACCTGAGGTTCCTCGGAACTTATGTCGCAGGCTTCACTCTCGTGGTGCTCGGAGTCGGAACCGTACTGTTCTACGTTCCGGTAGCGCCGCTGCCGCCGGCACTCCAGTCCTATTGGCTTGTGATTCACGTATTCCTCGCGACCCTCGCGACCGCGTTCTTCGGAGTCGGCGCCGGGCTTTCGCTCATTCAACTCCTGCAGACTTCAAGAGAGGCTGGTCGGCTGAAGAGCTGGAAGTTCCTCGCGACCATGCAGGACTCGGCGAAGCTTGAAAACCTCGCCTATCGGGTGATCGTGGTCGGCTTCGTGCTCTGGTCATTCACCCTCATCGCCGGCGCCATTTGGGCGGAGAGGGCCTGGGGTCGATTCTGGGGCTGGGACACGAAGGAAGTCTGGACCTTCATCATCTGGGTGCTCTTTGCGGGCTATATCCACGCGAGGGCAACAAGAGGCTGGAGAGGAACCAGATCGGCCTGGCTTGCCCTTGTTGGAATGGGAGCGGTCGCCTTCAACTACACGATCGTCAACCTGTTCTTCAAGGGCCTGCACACCTATTCAGGACTCTGATTGGTGAGAAAAGGCCCGGTCGGGCGCTTTCTCGCCTGGCGCTGGTGGCGAGGCTGGAGGGGCTGGCTGGTCTTCGTCGTCGTCGCAGCAATCGTCTGCACGGCATCCGGAATCTGGCTCGCTCGAACTTTTTCGCCCGCTCCTGAACCGTGGAGTAAATTTCCCGGAGTTCCGCAGGTGTCTACCGATCAGGTCCTGAAAAATCAGTCGATTGAGCAACTCGAACCGAGAGTGAATGAGGCGATGGCCGAAATTCGGAGCGCCCTCACCCGGGAGTTCGGCTTCGAATGGCGAAAAGTCTCGGATGCTTTGGCGGTCAGGGAGTCTAATCGCTATCACGGTGAATCGCTTCTCAATGTCTGGGACAGCGACCTTTGGCAGTCGGTCGGTACTTTGCGAACTGTCGCAGACAAGCAGCGCGCAGTCTCGATCGTGAGCGAAATCATGTCGAAACTCGGCTTTGGCGAGCCTACTCTGCAAAACCTGCCGGGCCCTGAAGGCATAGCCGAATTCGGCGGATTCACTCTCGAGGATCAGGGGCGCTGGCTGCTGAGCGGAGCTCCGCCTGAAATCAGCCGGGGGAGTCTGAATTTCACGATTCTGGATCTGGACCAGGATCGCACGGGGATGCTTCACGCCCAGTCGGAAGCCGCAGTCTCTGCGCTCGGCTGGGAAACGGAGTACCTCTCGATCGGCTTCCACGGCGACTTTCTGCTGAGCGAAAAGGACCGTGCAGAATTCGAGCGCAGGGCGGAACCCTACAAGGGCCACATCGCTCCCGTACCCGGCCGAAACAAGGACTAAGCGTCGACCGGCACCGACTAAATGCAGACCGGACGCAGGCCAGACGCAGGCCAGTCGCGGTCTAGGAAAGCAGTCGGTAGCAGCGCTCGAGTCTGGTCCGCCACCATTGCTCCCGTTCTTTGCCGACCCGAACCGCATTGAACGCGGCCTCATCGACCTCGGGGCGCGAAACTGAGATCTGCCCGTTCGCAGGCAGCAGCGGATCGGCGACGACATCGCTTTGAAGCAAAGCCGCAGTTCCAAGCCCGCAATCAAAAGGCAACTCGGGCAGGGCGGCGGCGAGGTGCGCTCCCATCGCAATCCCAATCGAAGAGTCGAGAGCACTCGAAACGACGACAGGCAGTCCGGCCTCCTCGACTATCTTCAAGGCAGCTCGGATGCCCCCAAGCGGCTGTGCCTTGATCACCAGCAGGTCTGCTGCCCCGGCCTTCGCGACGGCGAGAGGATCCTCGGCCTTCCGAACGCTCTCGTCGGCGGCGATCTTCACTCCGAGAGGCTCGATTCTCGAGCGCAGTTGCACGAGCTCTCCAACACTCCTGCAGGGCTGCTCCGCATATTCGAGATCGAACCCGGCGAGCTCTCTGATCGCCCTTTCGGCCTCGCTTACGCTCCACCCTCCGTTCGCATCAACTCTCAACCGCCCTTGAGGACCGAGGTATTTGCGAGCTGCAGCAACCCGCGCTGTTTCCTCCTCAAGACTCTGCCCAGGTTCTGCAACCTTGACCTTCACTGTTCTGCAGCCTGGGAAGTTGTCGAGGATCTCTGCAACCCTCTCGGCGGGCACCGCAGGCAGAGTGGCGTTCACCGGAATCGATTCCCGAAGAACGCGCTGCGACTCGCTCCAACCGAACTCAATTGCGGCTCTCAGCCAGGCGCTTGCCTCCCGATCTTCGTACTCGAGAAAGGGGGAGAACTCGCTCCAGCCGAAAGGTCCCTTGAGCAGCATGACTTCGCGGAGCGTTACCCCGCGAAACCTCGTCTTCATCGGGATCGAAGCAACAAGGCTGGAGTCGATGAGTTCGCCGAGGTCCGGTTTCGTCGCAGCCCTGTCCATTCTCCAAGTCTGCCCGTTCAGGCCAGCTTGCGAATATCCTGAGTCTGAATTGAATCGAGGTGGAATGTCCGAGCCTGCACCAGAGCGCCCGACCCCGGATCAATTGACGATTCCCCTGCAGGAGGTCGAGCCTTCCGATCCGACGGCGGAAACTGTCGCTATCTCCGAGGCCGGCGAAGGCGCAGAACAGAAGTCCCTGCGCCCGCCGCGTGGTTTCTGGCCGCTCGGGGCGATCTCGGTGGTGTTGGCCGTAATCATGCTCATCCTCGAAGCGGTCGCAATTGTCCTTGCGAACACCCAAAAGCCGGCTCCCGCGACGACTCTTGCCGTCATCCTGAACTGGGCAACTATCCTGCCTTTGCTCCTCGGAGTGCTCGCGATGATCTTCGGCAAGCAGAGAAAGCTGGGGTTTGCCGGCGTTCTAATGTCGCTCGTGGCCAATCCGTTCCTGCTGACCCAACTCATGAATCTCTTCAGCAGTCGCTGACTGGAAGAACCGACTGAAAGATAGGCTCGATCCATGGCAGTGGTCTCGGAACTATTCGACGAAAAGATTTGGAGGCAGGCTCCGGGCTTCGAGGACCTGACCGACGTGACCTACCACCTGGATCAGGCCGGGCAGGTAGCCAGGATCGCCTTCAATCGTCCGGAAGTGCGAAACGCCTTCCGACCCCAAACCGTGGATGAACTCTTCCGGGCAATGGAGGATTCAAGACAGAATCCGAAACTAGGCGTCGTCCTTCTGACCGGAAACGGCCCGAGTCCGAAGGATGGCGGCTGGGCGTTCTGCAGCGGCGGCGACCAGAGGGTTCGCGGCTCGAGCGGTTACGAGTACGGCGACGGCGCCTCGCACGGCAGGCTGCACATTCTCGAGGTGCAAAGGCTCATCAGATTCATGCCGAAAGTCGTGATTGCCGTAGTCCCCGGCTGGGCTGCCGGCGGCGGACACTCTCTGCACGTGGTTTGCGATCTGACCATCGCCAGCGCCGAGCACGCCAGGTTCAAGCAGACGGATGCCGACGTCGGCTCCTTCGACGCCGGCTACGGCAGTGCCTACTTCGCCCGTCAAGTCGGACAGAAGTTCGCGCGCGAAGTGTTCTTCCTAGCCGAGGAGTATTCGGCACAGCGCGCGCTCGAGGCCGGAGCAGTAAATGCGGCCGTTCGGCACGAGGAGCTTGAGAAGATCGCCTATCGGTGGGCGCAGACCATCCTCACGAAGTCTCCTACTGCGATCCGAATGCTCAAGTACGCCTTCAACGCGGTGGATGACGGTCTTGTCGGTCAGCAGCTTTTCGCAGGGGAAGCTACGAGGCTCGCCTACGGAACCGACGAAGCTAAAGAAGGAAAAGACTCATTCCTTCAAAAGCGCGATCCAGACTGGTCGGCTTTCCCCTGGCCGTTCTAGATCGCGGCAGGCTGAGCAGAAGATGCTGAAGCTCGAGGTATTAGCCGACCGGCCCCTGAAGGTCTACTCGGCATTGCAGAAGGCTCTGAGCGGCGAACTCGCGATTGCACCGGTTAAGAGCGCAATAGAGGCACCTGGATTTCCGGCAGAAGTGGAAGACTCGATCGCCGTAGTAATCGAGTCCAGCGGTTCAACCGGAAGACCCAAGCGGGTTGCCTTGAGCGCAGAGGCGATCGCTGCCAGCGCTCACTCGAGTGCAAGTGCTCTCGGCGGGCAGGGGCAGTGGCTGCTCGCTCTCCCGGTTAGCTATATAGCGGGGATCAATGTCCTGGTCAGATCGATAGTTTCCGGAACCGAGCCGGTAATTCAGGAAGGGAACTTCGATCCTCGAGGCTTTCTGGAACTCGTCGATGAACTGGGCTCGGAGCCGAGGTTCACTTCTCTCGTTCCGAATCAGCTTCAGCGACTTATCGACACCGCCAGGGCCACCGGTACCGCTGACCTCAGCCGCCTCAGGTCCTTCAATCGGATTCTGGTCGGAGGGCAGTCGGTGCCCTCCGCTCTGCTGGCCGAGGCGGGTGAACTTGGGATTTCGGTCACTAGAACCTATGGGTCATCCGAAACCTGCGGGGGCTGCGTCTACGACGGAGTTCCGTTGCCCGGCACCCTCGTGCGACTGAAGGAGGGAAAGTCCGGTGAGATCGAACTTGGCGGCCCAACTCTCGCAAACGGCTACCTCGACGATCCGGAGCGAACGGCTGATCGATTCCACAGCGAAGCCGGAATCAGGTGGTTCCGTACCGGTGATTCCGGGAGGCTCGACGACGGTCTGCTTCAGGTGCTGGGCAGAATGGATGACGTGATCATCTCCGGAGGAATCAAGGTGCCGCTCGGGGCCCTGGAACAATTGGTACGGAGCCTGCCCGGCTTTGAAGACGCGGTCGTAATCGGTGAGTCCAGTGAGCGCTGGGGAGAGGTTCCGGTGGTTTTCACTACCCGTAGCGGGCTGGATCTGACGCAATTGCGAAGAGCAGTAGAAGTGCGGCTCGGGCCGGAAGCCAGACCTGAGCGCATCGAAATTCTTGAGTCGATACCCATGCTCGACAGCGGCAAACCAGACCGGCAAGCCCTGCGCTCTCGCTAGGATTCAGTGGTGGCAAGCAATCGATCGAAACAGCAGGGTCTCAATTCGGCGAAGACGAGAGTGAAGTCGGAGCTGAGGGAACCGGTCAAGCAATCCAGGAAGCAGACGATCGCTCCGACCCCCACTTACGAGAAGAAGAAGCAGGCTACCAGGAAGCGAAAGGGCGGCCGACCGGGGGGACGATCTCCGGTTCCGGTAGTGAAGAAGGCTGGGCTGGGCGACTGGATTGGCGCGGCCAGGATTCGCACCCTGTCGCTCTCGATTTCACCGGTGGCGCTGGGCACCGCCGCTGCCTTCGCCGCAGACGGTTTCCACGGCTGGCACTGGGTTCGGGCCCTGCTTTGCCTTGCCGTTGCAGTCGGACTTCAACTCGCAGTGAACTTCGCCAACGATTACTCGGACGGTGTTCGAGGTACCGATGCCTACCGGGTGGGCCCATCAAGACTCACCGGTTCCGGTGCCGCCAAACCGCGGACAGTGCTCGCGGTTGCTTTGGTCTTCTTTGCGCTGGCTGCCGCCGCTGGAGTTGCGGTGATTATTCTCAGCGGACACTACTGGCTGTTCGCAGTCGGAGTGCTTTGCGTGCTCGCCGCCTGGTTCTACACCGGCGGCAAATACCCTTATGGCTACATCGGGCTCGGCGAACTGTTCGTCTTCATCTTCTTTGGAGTGGTCGCCACCGCAGGAACCACTTTCGTTCAGGTGGGGAGGGTGAATATCGAAAGCTGGGTGGCTGGTGCTGCTGCCGGGATGCTCGCCTGCGCTGTGCTCATCACCAACAACCTGCGAGACATCGACCAGGATCGAGCAGCAGGCAAGCGAACTCTTGCGGTGATCTTCGGTTCGCTGACCTCGAGGATCCTCTACACAGTGCTAGTACTCCTGCCCTTCGTCGCGGTCGGATTCTTCTCACTGTTCTACGTGAAGGCGTATCTGGTCTTTTTCGCACTACTGCTGGCGATTCCGTGCGCCCTGATTGTGCTTACCTCGAAGACCTCGAAGGAGTTTCTGCTCGCACTCAAGCTAACCAGCCTGCTTGCTCTGATTTACGGAGTGGGACTCGCACTGACTATCGCTTTTTAGCTTCGGACTCTTCGCGATCCAGCACTTCGTTCTCAAGGTCGTTATCGGCATCCTTCTTCGGACTGAGGCGGATTTCCTCGATGGCCTCTGAGACCTCGCTCCTCTGACGGTGCAGGAACAGGTAGGAGAGGCAAAGTCCGACCACCGTTGCGATCAGCGCGGATGCCCACCACGGAATGCCAAGCAGCATGAGCACGACAAAAGGCACTATCAGGAAAGCGAGTCGGAGAATCGTAAAGATCAGGATCTTGCGCCACGGACTCATGCCTTTAGTGTAAGTCGACCGGCTGGCAGCCAGCCGAACGCATCTTCCCAGACAATCCGGCGGCCGCTGGCTTAGAATCTAGTCATGCGGGCTTTCCTGACTCTCGCCGCAGGCGCCCTGATAATCGGCTTCTGGGTATACACCGTCGTGGATTGTTCACTGACGGATGCCCGCCGGGCTCGCGGCATTCCAAAGCCGGCCTGGATTCTGGTCGTGATCGTCTTCAACGTAATCGGCGGCGCTCTCTGGCTGATTATCGGAAAGGACCGTTCGGCTGGCTCGAGCGAGCAAATCCGAGTAACCGCTCCTGAAGATGATCCGACCTTCATTCGAAAACTCGGAAACGAAATGGATCAGGACGAGAGAATCAGGGAACTCGAGCGCGAAATCGCCGAGCTAGACGAAGACTCTCCCGATAAGTGAGCACCGATTCCGGCGCGACCGAAGTTGCCTTTGGGTTGCTTGGCGAGTTTCTCAGCCATGGAGTCAGGCACTTTGTGGTTAGCCCCGGATCAAGATCGCAGGCTCTTGCCCTCGCCGCTGCAGAATTTGAACGAGCGGGGCTCGCAACCCTCTCGGTGCGAATCGACGAGCGGAGTTCCGGCTTTCTTGCTCTGGGTTCCGCAATCGAGTCGGGGCTCCCGGCAGTAGTAATCACAACTTCGGGGACGGCCGTCGCGGAACTGATGCCGAGCGTGCTTGAAGCTCACCACTCCGGAGTGCCGATGATTCTGCTGACGGCAGACCGGCCGACCGAGCTGAGGGGAATCGGCGCAAATCAGACCACCGATCAGTTCGGAATCTTCGGCAAGTTCGTTCGAATAGCCAGAGACGTTTCGGTCCCGGCCAAAGGGGGGCAGGATGCCGCATACCTTCGGTCGCTCGCAGCAGAAGCCGTCGGCGCTGCGGTCGGCAAGTCGGGTACACCAGGACCTATCCAACTGAACCTTGCCTTCAGGGAACCGCTTTCCGGCCCGCACAAAGCGGGGATTCCAGAACGCATCGCACAGGCTGGACTCGGCAACGACAGGGTGATTTCTCCGGAGCGGGGACTTCGACTTGAGGTTGCAAAGCTCAACCCTGAAGCCGGCACTGTGGTCATTGCCGGTCACGATGCCGGTGAAGAGGCCGAGACTGCCGCCCGTGAACTTGGAGCGCCTCTTTTTGCGGAGGTTTCAAGCGGCGCGAGGTTCGGGCCAAACCTCGTTGTTGCCTACCGCGACTTGCTGCACGAACCCGAACTTCGAAACGGGATCGGGCGGGCGGTTGTGTTCGGACATCCGACTCTGAGCCGCGTCGTGCCGGAACTCCTCGAGAGCGAACAGGTCGAGGTGATCATCGTTCGAGGCAGAGGAGCAGAAACCTACAACCCGGGGCGGCGGGCAGAGCGGATTGTGGACGCGGTCGAGGCAGTCGGTTCCCCCGGCGACTGGGCCAAGCCCTGGGTGGGCTCCTGGGTGATTGCGAGCCGCAAGCTGCTTGAAACCGAGTCGAAGCTTGATCTTTCTGCAAGCCGGACCGACGACAGCAAACTCGTCGCAGCCTACGGTCAGACCCAGCTCGGCGTATTCCGGGAACCGGTAACCAGGCGGATGCTCGTCGAGTCGGTCTGGCAAAAAACCTGGCCGCATGACCGGCTAGTCTTCGCCTCATCCCGCCTGATTCGGGAGGCAGATTCGCAAGTGCCGGGCAAGAAGCTCCGGGTCCATTCAAATCGCGGGCTCGCCGGAATCGATGGAAACAACGCGACGGCCCTTGGCATCGCCATTGCGAGCCAGTCGCAGGTTTCGGCCTCCAGCGGACCGAATGCAGCCAACGGAATGACGAGGCTGGTTACCGGTGACCTCGCCTTTCTGCACGATTCGGGTTCGCTGTTTTTCCCGGCAGGCGAGACTCGACCGAGGATTCAGATTGTCGTCGGCAATGACGAGGGCGGCAGCCTGTTCGACCTACTCGAAGTCGCCGGAACCGCACAGAAAGAGGCTTTCGATCGGGTGGTCTACGCCGGTCACAAAGTCAAGCTCGCCGAACTTGCGGCAGCTAACGGCTGGGATTATCGACTTGCGAAGACTCGCGGGGAACTTGATGAAGCGCTAAGCCTCACCGAAGGACAGATCATTATCGAAGTCCCGCTGGAGCGCGACTAACCGAATACTCCGCCGAGCGCCTCGACTATGGGGCGGAACTTGAGGGAGGTTTCGGCGAGCTCGTTTTCGGGAACCGATCCCTCCACGATCCCGGCGCCAGCTATGGCCCTGACCGCGCCATCCGCATCTATTTGGGCGCAACGCAGGGCAATTGCCCATTCGCCGTCGCCGGAGGCGTCGATCCAGCCGACCGGTCCCGCATACCGTCCACGGTCGAACGGCTCGAGTTCGCGAATCACATCCAGCGCGCTCGCCGTCGGGGACCCCGCAACTGCGGCCGTTGGATGCAGAGCGGCCGCGAGATCGAGGCTGCTTGAGTTATCGGCGAGCTCCCCAGAGACATCGCTTGCGAGGTGCCATAGGTTTGGCAGCCGAATCGTGAACGGGGTCTCGCTGGCTCTGACCGCACTGCAGTGCGGCTGCAAGGCAGCGACGACGCTTTGAACCGCGAACTCGTGCTCATCCTGATCTTTTGTCGAAGTGACGAGGTTCACCGAAGCCTGGGTATCTGCGGAACTGTCGGCCCCCCTCGCGATGCTCCCGGCGAGAACGCGGGCAGAGACCGCTCCCTCCCTGACCTGAACCAGGGTCTCCGGGCTGGATCCGAAGAAATCGTCGACCGCAAAGGTCCAGCAGTCCGGGTATCCGTGGGCGAGGGAATCCACCGCGCTTCGCAGCGAGAAGTCCTCGTCGATCCGACCAAGAAGGTCGCGGGCGAGTACCACCTTCTCCAGTTCGCCATTGCGAATCTTTTCAAGCGCAGTCGAAACCGCGGCGCGATAACCGTCTTCTGACAGACCGGACTTCTTGAAGTGGAGTCGCTGTGCCTCGACCGAATCGGCCCTGCCTTCGGGAACTCCAGGGGTCTCGATTTCAATAGTCGTCATCCAGGCCAGAGAATTCCGCCCGCCGACGATACGGTTCGGGATTATGAGTACGCTCGGAGTCGGCGACTCATCTGCGAAGCTGAAACTGCCAAAGCCGACAAGGCCGCATCCGGGTTCTTCAAGCTCAAGCTCGGTTCTGCTTTTCGCTGCAAGTTCGCGCCACAAGTTCGATGCTTCGCTGATTCGGTTCGGTCCGCTGAAGTTGAGCCTTAGGGTCTCGCCGAAGCCGACGATTCCTTCGCCCCTTCGGGTCCAGATCAGCAGTTCTCTGGTCGGCAAGAGGGAGAGCAGACTGCCTGGGTCGTCGATTCGTCTGGTGGTGACTTTCAACACGGGCAGTGCGTCGACTGTCGAACCCATTGACGCAGTCGCGGTCGCCGCTTCAATCACCTATCCAGAGTAGCCGCCCTGAGAGCCGCCCACCGGCCCGACCCATTCCGGAAGGCCATCGCCTTCCCCCAATAGACTGGACTGGTGTCTGGGGCAGATTTGAGCAAAGAGCCTGAAGTGGTGGCTACCATGTTCGATCACGTTGCGCGCAGATACGACCGGGCAAACACTTTGCTCTCGGCTGGGAACGATGTTCTGTGGCGCATCCAGACTGTTCGCGCGATCGCCCCGGTCAGGGGAGAGCGGATTCTGGATATCGCCGCCGGTACAGGTACGAGTTCCGCGGCGATCGCAAAGTCTGGGGCAGAGGTCGTGGCTCTGGACTTTTCTGAAGGGATGATCGAGGAGGGAAAGAAGCGGCATCCGAATCTGGAATTCGTGCAGGGTGACGCTCTGGATCTGCCGTTCAAGTCGGGATCCTTCGACGCGGTCACGGTCTCATTCGGTCTGCGTAATTTCGAGGATCCGCGAAAGGGTCTCAAGGAAATGCACCGCGTTCTAAAACCCGGTGGTCGAGTGGTGATCTGCGAGTTCTCGAAGCCCCCGCGGGCGATTCTCAAGGCGAGTTACGGTTTCTATTTGCAGCACGTCATGCCGAAAATCGTCGGCCTTGCCGGACTCAACAATGGCGCCTACGGCTATCTCGCCGAATCCATTGACGAGTGGCCGGACCAACTGACGGTTTGCCAGTGGATGAGAGGGGCGGGCTTCACGAGGGTTGCCTATCGAAATCTCAGCTACGGCATAGTCGCGCTGCATCGCGGGCACAAGCCAGACAGGAAGCCGCGAATCGCCGGACTTTCGCGAAAGGCGGCGAGTTGAGCACCGATCTGGATTCCCGGCAATTGAGACGCCGTCACAAGCTCAAGTCCACCCTCGGACTCGGCGAAACCCTCTTTGCGTCCGCAGAAGAGCGCAAGTTTGCGCTCGCACTGGAAGACGGTCTGCGACTGGTAGAAGAGGGATTGCGCAAGGAAATGACTTTCGCCGACCCGCTCGCCGACGTCACTGCACGATACCTGTTTGAGGCAGGCGGAAAGAGAGTACGGCCCGCTCTGGCCCTGCTTACCGCACAACTCGGTCGGGGCAACACCCCCGAAGTGATCATTGCCGCACAGGCGATGGAAATCACTCACCTCGCCTCCCTCTATCACGACGACGTGATGGACGATGCAGAGGTTCGCCGGGGAGTTCCCAGTGCCCAGTCGGTCTGGGGGAATTCGGTAGCGATCCTAACCGGGGATCTGCTTTTCGCAAGAGCGGGAAGATTGATTTCCGGACTTGGCGATCGCGCGATCGAGTTGCAATCTATGACTTTCGAGCGGCTCTGTCTCGGTCAGCTTCACGAGACCATCGGTCCCCGTCCGGAGGACGACCCGATCGAGCACTATCTTCAGGTGCTTTCAGACAAGACCGGCTCCCTGATCTCAGCGGCCGCCCAAGTAGGGGCTATCTTCTCCGACGCCCCGGTCGAGTATCAGGAGCCGCTGCACGAGTTTGGTGAGAAAATCGGCGTCGCCTTCCAGCTGATCGATGATGTGCTCGATCTTTCAGGTGAACTTGAGGAGACCGGCAAGACTCCAGGCACCGATCTCAGATCCGGGGTCGCAACTCTGCCACTGCTTTATCTGCGGCGGCTGGCTCCGGAGGACCCTTCCGCGCAGAAGCTGCTCGATCGCATCGAAAAGGGTATTTACTCTGAGTCGAAGGACGATCCCGAATTCGAGGCAGCGGTAGTCGATCTGAGGGAACATCAGGTCACGAAGAAAACTCTCGAAGAAGCAAAGCGCTGGGCCCACGAAGGAGTGGACGCCCTCGAAGCACTGCCGAAAGGACCGGTTCGCAAAGCTCTTACACGCTTTACGGAGACCCTGGTCGAGCGTTCCAGCTAAGGGGTGGAGTTTTGACTACCCTGCGCGTGGCGATAATTGGTGCCGGTCCTGCCGGAATCTTCACAGCGGACCTGCTCCGCAACTCCGAGCACCACTTCGACGTGACGGTGGACTTGTTCGACCGGATTCCCGCCCCATACGGGCTCGTGCGCTACGGAGTGGCCCCCGACCATCCGAGAATCAAGGGGATAGTCAATTCGCTTCGCCAGGTTATTGATCAGCCTGGAATCCGACTGATCGGAAACGTCGAATTCGGCAAAGACATCGACCTCGCCGACTTGAAGCGGCACTATCACGCGGTCGTCTTCACGACGGGGGCAATCAGGGATGCGGAGCTGAGACTTCCCGGCATCGACCTGCCCGGCAGTTTTGGGGCCGGGTCATTTGTGAGCTGGTATGACGGACATCCGGATGTTCCCCGCGAATGGAATCTCGACCACAGGGTCGTCGCGGTAATCGGCAATGGCAACGTCGCACTCGACGTAACCAGAATGCTCGCGAGGCGGCCGGAAGAGCTTCGACTAACCGAGATGCCGAACTCGATTCTCGAGCAGTTCGAACGCTCTCGGGTGACCGACATCCACGTGTTTGGCCGGCGTGGTCCGCTGCAGGTGAAGTTCACTCCGCTCGAACTGCGGGAGCTCGGCGAACTGCCGGAGGTCGACATCATTCTGGACGAGCGAGACTTCGGGCCCGACCCGGCCGGTGAACTCGCCAGGTCAACCAACAAGCAAACCCAGGTAGTCGACCGGGTGCTAACCGCCTGGCGCTCGCGGCAGCCAACCGGAGCCAAGCGCAGGGTTCACTTCCACTTCCACTCCCGTCCGGTGGAAATTCTCGGCACTGACAGGGTCGAAGCCCTCAAGTTCGAGCGCACCGAATCGGACGGTGCGGGGGGAGCGAAGGGCACCGGAAAGTTCGACCAGATCGAAGTGGATGCGGTCTACCACGCGGTCGGGTACTTCGGTTCCGCTCTAGCCGGGATTCCGTTCGATGAGCACCGCGGGGTAATTCCGAATCGGGCGGGGCGCGCGATCGACGACAACGACCAACTCGTTCACGGAGTGTATGCGAGCGGCTGGATCAAGCGCGGTCCGGTAGGGCTGATCGGCGCTACCAAGAGTGACGCCATGGAAACCGTGCAGAGCCTGCTGGGCGATCAGGCGGACTGGTGGACACCGAGCGAACCTGATCCTGATTCGGTGCTCAAAATGCTGGATGAGCGGGGCATCCGGTACACGGGAGTAGAGGGCTGGCACCGGCTCGACCAGCACGAGCTCGCGCTTGGAGTGGCTGAAGGACGGGAGAGAATCAAAGTGATCTCCCGAGAGGAAATGACCGCAATCTCAAGAGGCGAGCGCTTTGGGTCGGTAGCCGAAACAGTGTTGAATTCGGGGGGAGAAAACTAGTGTCCAAAGTCTTGTCGAAATTGCCGGTGGGAGAGCGGATAGGGATCGCGTTCTCGGGCGGGCTCGACACCTCTGTTGCGGTCGCCTGGATGCGAGAGAGCGGGGCTCTGCCCTGCACCTACACCGCGAACATCGGCCAGCCCGATGAGCCGGATGTCGAATCGGTTCCGGATAGAGCCAAGCAGTACGGCGCAGAACTGGCCAGACTCGTCGACTGCCGGACCGCCCTCGTGGAAGAGGGACTGGTAGCGCTTCAATGTGGAGCCTTCCACATCCGCAGCGCGGGAAAGACCTACTTTAACTCCACCCCACTCGGACGAGCGGTCACCGGAACCATGCTGGTTCGGGCAATGAAGGATGACGGCGTCGACATCTGGGGAGACGGTTCTACTTATAAGGGCAACGACATCGAGCGGTTCTATCGCTACGGACTGCTGGCGAACCCGAGCCTGAGGATCTACAAGCCCTGGCTGGACTCTGACTTCGTGACCCAGCTTGGCGGTCGAAAGGAAATGTCGGAGTGGCTCGTATCAAAGGGGTACCCCTACCGGGATCCGACCGAACGTGCATACAGTACAGATTCGAACATCTGGGGAGCCACCCACGAGGCGAAGAAGCTCGAGCAGCTCGACAACGGAGTGGAGATTGTCGAACCGATCATGGGAGTCGCACCATGGGACGAGACTGTGGCGATTGGTACCGAACTGGTGACCGTCGGATTCAACTCCGGCCGGCCGGTTTCGATCAATGGAAAGAGCTATTCCGATCCCGTCGCTCTCGTCCTGGAAGCGAATGAAATCGGCGGCAGGCACGGCCTTGGAATTTCCGACCAGATCGAGAACCGGATCATCGAGGCCAAGAGCCGCGGAATCTACGAAGCTCCTGGAATGGCGCTCCTGCACATCGTTTACGAGCGGCTGCTCGCTGCGATCCACAATGAAGACACCCTGGCCAATTACCACCTTGAGGGGCGCAGGCTCGGCCGGCTCATGTACGAGGGCAGGTGGCTGGACCCGCAATCGCTCATGCTCAGGGAGTCCCTCGTGCGCTGGGTCGGTTCGGCGGTAACCGGCGAGGTCACCCTCAAGCTGCGCCGCGGAGACGACTACTCGATAGTCGACACTCGCGGACCGGCCCTGAGCTACCACCCCGACAAGCTCTCAATGGAGAGAGTCGAGGATGCCGCTTTCGGCCCGGAAGATCGGATCGGCCAGTTGACAATGCGAAACCTCGACATTGCGGATTCGCGTTCCCGGCTCGAACAGTATGTCGCTCAGGGCGTTGTGACCGGAGAGACCGCGAAGCTGATGGGCGAGCTGGCCTCTGGCGGAGCGGACGAGATCGCCGGCGGCGAAGTCACGAGCGACGAAGAAGCATCCCTGGACCGGGCCGCAATGGAGTGGGGTACCGACTAGTCCGGTATCGAGAGAGGGCCTTGGGAGGCTTTCTAGCGGAAGTTTACGAACTGCAGGTCGACATCCAGCTTCGACTCTTTGAGCAGTGAAATCGTCGCCTGCAAGTCATCCCTGCTCTTCGAACTGACCCGCAGCTCGTCTCCCTGGATTTGAGACTTCACCGACTTTGGAGCCTCATCTCGAATGATCTTGCTGATTTTCTTGGCGTCTTCCGAACTGATTCCCTACTTGATCGAAGCTTCGAGGCGGTACTCCTTTCCGGAGGCGTAGGCGGAGCCGGTGTCGAGGCTGCGCAGCGAAATGCCGCGCTTGATGAGCCTGGATTCAAAGACATCCAGGATCGCCTTGACTCGCTCCTCGGTGTTCGCCTTGATCAGGATCTTCTCGCCGCTGTAGTCGATGTCGGCACCGACATTCTTGAAGTCGTAGCGCTGCGCAATTTCCTTTTGCGTCTGGTGGAGCGCGTTGTCGAGCTCCATCTTGTCGACCTTGCTAACAATGTCAAAGGTTGAATCAGCCATGCCGCAATGCTAGCCCGGCTCATTCGCGAGGGTCGACCTGCGGGCCCCTTAGACGATCGTGAAGCCCATCTCTTTAGCGACTGCGGCCTGCTCCTCGTCGCGGGTGGCGAAGCCGCACTCCTCTCCCGGCTCGTGGAGCTCGTCGAGAGCCAGGCGAGCGCAGGCGAGATGCCAGGCGTCCATAGATCGGATGCCGAATGAACGCACGAGTTCGAGGGCAATTCGCTCGATCTCGGTTTGCTCAGCGTCGATCACCGATACGATTCCCTCGGTTTCTGAAAGGTCTGTGTCGAGTGCGTCCAGCAGGCTCTGCGAGTTGCGCTCTCCGCGTCTGGCCGCCCGGACCAGCGCCCCGCTGACTTCAATCCTTGTCCAGGACCCGGTAATGAACTGGTGCTCCGTGTTGCGCAAGACCGCCAAAGCTCTCTCGTGTCCGAGTTCATCAGTCAGGTAGAACCGACTGAGAATAGAAGACTCGACGTAGACGATCACAGAACTTCCCGCCAGTCCGCCTCTATTTCGTCCAGGATCGGCCCCACTCCTCGCATCGAGTCGAGGGCACGCTGACGAATGGCGTCCCGCTCCTCGGGAGTCAGTGGTGGCCGTTCCGGTTCCTTCGGTTGCGGCCGGTTGCGGCCAACTGTTCCGATCGCAATCAATTTCAGGCGCAGCCGATCGCGCCGCGAGAGCGACGACGGGTCAATGCCGAGCCCGAGAATGCGGGTGGCGAGCGCATTGACGGAGGTTCCGGAGGCGCGCGCCTGCTCGGCCAGGCGGGTGTGGAGATCCTCCGGGACTCTTAGCAGAAGCTGCTTCATACTCGAATGATAGCAGTCAACGGAAACGATAGCATCCTTGATTCTCAGGTGTTCGTGATCTGATTGCATTGATGAGTCTTCGTGTACGCACCTTCCTGTTTTCGACGCTCGGCATCCTCGTTCTTGCCATGATCGTCGGGGCATTGTTCGTCGTGCTCTCGCCGCGATTCAAGTCACAGGGGCAACCAACAGCCGACGCGGCTCAGCGCGGCCCTGGTTACGCGCTCTCAGTCGCCGACCCTCCGAGGGCTGAAGCAGCAACCAGGCCGGGGGTTTCCGGTCTGGTGGACGCTGACTGGGTTGAAGAGGTTGCTGCGAAAACTGGAATCCCTGCCAGAGCGCTCGCAGCCTACGCGGGGGCGGCTATCGTCAAAGCGGAAGGCATGCCGAGCTGCGGACTCGGCTGGACAACTCTTGCCGCAATCGGGTACGTGGAGAGTGACCACGCCAGGCATGGCGGTGCGGTGCTCGCAGATGACGGCTCGGTTTCCCCGCCAATCTACGGAGCGAGCCTCGACGGGCAGTCCACAGCGCACATCCCGGATTCGGATGCCGGGGCAATCGACGGAGACAAAGAATTTGATCGCGCGGTCGGACCCATGCAACTGATCCCGCAGACCTGGCGCAACTGGCACGTCGACGGCAGCGGAGACGGGGTAGAGGATCCGCAGAACATCGACGACTCGGTGGTTGCGACATCCAACTACCTCTGCCGGGCGAGCGGTGACATGAAATCCGAGTCGGGCTGGCGGGCCGGGGTTGGCGCCTACAACTCCTCCGACGCATATGTGCAGCTAGTTGCGGATGTCGCAAACCGCTACCTCGCAGACTCGCAGCAGTGACGCAACCCCGCTGGCTGTTTCGTCCGCGAACTGTGGCAATGAAGAGCCTCGAAGCACGCTATTCTTGAATCCTGTCTCCGGTCAGGTGAATACACGTGGCCGGAGCAGCTCGGCAAGTTACCCAAGCGGCCAAAGGGATCTGACTGTAAATCAGCTGGCGTTGCCTTCGGGGGTTCGAATCCCTCACTTGCCACCAAATGGAATCACTGGAAGAACTGGGCCAAATTGCCACTCGAGTGGCAACGGCCGCCGGTGACTTAATCCTCCAGCGTAGGCACGAAGGCGTTCGGGTAGCGGCGAGCAAGTCTTCTCTCGAAGACGTGGTTACTGACGCCGATCGGGAGTCCGAGAGCCTGATTCGATCGATGCTTTCGGAGTTGCGGCCAAACGACGGATTTCTGGGCGAAGAGGGCGGAAGCAGCACCGGCACAAGCGGGCTCACCTGGGTAGCGGACCCGATTGATGGAACCGTCAACTATCTCTATGGCATCCCGCAGTTCGCGGTAAGCCTCGCGGTAGTGGAGGGCGAACCGAATCCGGCCACCTGGCGAACCCTCGCCGGTGCAGTCGTCAATCCGTCTTCTTCAGAGGTGTTCAGTGCAACTTCGGGAACCGGGGCGAAGTTAAACGGTTCACAGATTGCAGTTGTGGAACCTGCAGGCTTCTCGCAGTCGCTAATCGGCATCGGCTTCTCCTATCTCTCCGGAGTGCGGGCCGAGCAGGCGGAAGTCCTGGCCAGACTGATCACACGGGTTCGGGACATCCGAAGGATGGGTTCTTCAGCGCTGGATCTTTGCGCCGTGGCCTGCGGCAGGCTGAACGGGTATTTCGAACGGGAGCTGAAACCGTGGGATCACGCGGCGGCCGGGCTCATCGCGAGAGAAGCGGGAGCAGTGGTCTCGGGGATCGGAGAAGAGCCACCTGATTCCCGGATTTTCATTGCCGCGGCACCGAGCATCCATGACGAACTTAGGAGTCTTGTTCTGGTCGATTAACTGGAAATTCCGGGTGGTGAACTCACAGCAAAATGGGCTAGTCTTTACGAATCCGTTATATGGATGCGCTTCGAGCGCGTTCGCAAAGGTGGGTTCAGGCCAGCGGGAAACTGCAGACGTGCTGGCTGTTGAAGGGTGCCGAGAATTGGAATTTGTTCAGAAATTGAGCGCCAGAGTTCGTTCGGCATACCCGAAAACGGAGATTGGCAGCTGAGTGGAAGAGTTTGACTGGGCCGACAGCAGGGGCGAGAGTGACTACTCGAGCCCCGATTCCGGCTTCGCCAGTCTCGGTCCGGCTCCAGCTGCAAACCCTGCTCAGGCCCTGACCAGGAGGGAGTTGAGGGAAAGGGAAAGGGCCGCTGAAGCGGTTTCTTCTGTACCCGAATTCACGGCACCAACTCCGTTCATGATTCAGGTTAGCCAGACGGCCACCTATGAGCAGCCCGCGGGCCGGGCCGGCAGGCGAATCAAGCGTGGGCAGTCAACCAAGGTTCCCCGTTCCCGCCGGCGCAGAGTCTCGTTCGGCACCGCCGTATCAACTCGTCCGACAACCAGAGTCGCCGCTCGCGCTGCGGCTTCAAAGCAGTCGATGCGCAGGAGGATGCTTTCAAAGCTAATGAGCCTCGGCGCAATGGTAGGTGTCGGACTCATGATGATTTCCACCTCTATTCCGGCCAACGCTTTCTTCAAAGTCGATCCGCTGGCATCCCTGCCGACAGAGTCTGTCGCCGCCAAGCAGGCCACTCAGGAAGTGATGGTCTCCGCGGATTCAGGATCGCTGACGCTTGTGCGAGACTCCTACACTGCCACCTCCTGGAAAGAGCAAGTCTTCCTGCGCTACGGAAGAAGTTGGGCATACACTCCGAACCCGAACGGAACCATTCGCTGGCCGTTCCCGATCGCGGTTCCGATTAGCGACGGCTTTGGCTGGCGCGCCTCCCCCTGCGCTGGATGTTCCACCTGGCACAAGGGAACCGACTTCACCCCCGGCGTCGGTGCGATTATCGGCAATGTCATGGAGGGTGTAGTCAGCATGGTTGACGCCTCTCACGCCGGGCTCGGAAACCACGTCATCGTTGACTCGCAGTGGAAGGGCCACCTGATTCAAATTGTCTATGCGCACATGATGGACAACTCCTTCAGAGTCAAAGTTGGCGACCACGTCATGCCCGGCGACGAGCTCGGACTTGTTGGCAGTACCGGTCAGTCCACGGGCGCGCACCTGCACCTGGAGATCCACGTGGATGGGGTGCCAGTCGATCCGTTCGAGTGGCTGAAAGAGAACTCTTACTAGCTAAGGTGCCTGCTGTTTCTGGATGCGTCATCCCGAAACCTTCTTGCGATCTGAGCGGTCCGGTTGGATGCTAGTCTCTTACGGTGCGCGTTTCGCCGTCTGGCGGAACCAAAGCGCCCCCTTAGCTCATTGGTAGAGCACTTCCTTGGTAAGGAAGAGGTGGTGGGTCCGATTCCCACAGGGGGCTCGATCATCCCACCGGATGACGCGGCTGGGTAGCTCAGTAGGTGAGAGCGCACGACTCATAATCGTGAGGTCGCGGGTTCGAGTCCCGCCCCAGCTACCGAGTAGCAGGTCTTTCTTGACCCCATCTTGTTGTGGATTACCTAAATTGGGTCGAGCCTCGACTTTATATAGTGATCGCCAGCGTTGGACGGCGGACCGACATTGGGGCGATACTGGAGGAAGCATCCGAAAAAGGAACTTGAAGCGCTTCTAGGTGAGTTCCATGAAGCCGGATGGAAAATTGAAGATCCACCTCAGTGCTACACAGTGAAATGTCCTTGTGGTGATCACATGAGGCAGATTCATCTGACGCCAAGCAATCCAAATTATGCAAATGACGCGCTAAAGTGGCTGTTTCGCCAAGAGTGCTATAAGAACGGGAGTAGCTGATGTTCCGCGCATCGTCGACAGTGAAGCTCGCCGTAGTTGGCCTAAACCGCGAACAGCTATCAGCGCTGTTTGACCTGCTCGGAAGCGAACTTATGGAGCGTCAAGGCGACAAGTCTTCCCTCCTGGATCACTCTGTGTCTATTGATTTGGGCCTCAGGGTCATTGAGATAGCGGTGACTACGGAGGCTAGAACGCAACGCGAAGCTGAGGCTCTGGCGAACTACTACATTCAAGACGTTGTCACAGCAACCGGCGGGAACTACAAATCTGAAGAACCAGAGGTGCGGTCGTCGAAGCTTGCGACCCCTTTCAATGCTGACATCACGTCCCGAGAATTGATCTCGGTTTAAGACCTGTCCTGATTGGAGCCGGGTAACTCGATGGGGAATACCCTGCTTTGTTTACAATGTCGGGATGCGGACTCCGGTTGACTATTTGCGGGGAGTGTGGCATCCGGAGGCCTTTCACGGGAGGGGCGTCAAGGACGCCTACTTCGAAGGCTGGTATATAAAACTCATTTCGGAAGATCTGGGGCAACGCTGGGCGGTAATCCCCGGAGAATTTCGCGGTCTCTCGGGCGACGATGGTGAGCATGACGAGGCCTTTGTGCAGGTGCTGGATGGCCTCACCGGGAGAAGCTGGTATCACCGGTTCGAACCGGGCGACTTCAAAGCGCTCGACTCCAGATTCGAAGTCGAAGTTGGCGGTAATCGGTTTGACTCGCATGGCGTGCGCCTCGACCTGCCGGAACTCAGCGGGACGCTAAGCTACTCGACGCCCGTCGAACCCTGGCCTGTAACTCTGCGCGAACCTGGGATCATGGGCTGGTACGGACTCGTGCCGTTTATGGAGTGCTTCCACGGCGTGATCTCGTTCGGGCATTCCCTCGCTGGCAGCCTCAGCATCGAGGGCAAAGCCGCGAGCTTCGAAGGCGGTCGCGGTTACATCGAAAAGGACTGGGGACGTGCCTTTCCCGCTGGCTACGTCTGGATGGCAAGCAACAATATTGACTCGGATGCGACAGCCTCTCTGACCGCATCGGTCGCGATCATTCCGTGGGTTGGTCGGGCGTTTCGCGGCTTCATAGTCGGCTTCAGGCACGGCGGTCGGCTATACAAATGGACGACCTACAATCGGGCCCGGGAACGGACGCTGGAAATTGACGACCACGGTGTTCGCTGGGTGCTCGAAGGGCGAGACGGCACCCTCGAGCTGGAGGCCGAACGAGTGCGCGGTGGACTTCTGCACGCACCACTGCGAACCGCTATGCACCAGCGGGTTGAGGAAACGCTGGATGCGAGCATCCGGTTCAGGCACCTTGACCGGGGCGGTGCGGTGCTGCTCGAGGGGACCGCTGCTGCCGCAGGACTGGAAGTGTTCGGGGAGATCGATCGGCTACTTGGGCTGAAAGCCTAGCCGCCTGCGCACCTGTTGACTCAAGTGTGCGCGATTCGCGCTACATCCCGAGGTCGTGGGTGACCGGTTCGAGGTGGAGGTCCTGGATCTCGCGGGTGAGCCACAGGTCGAAGGGGTCATCCGCTATGGCACTTTGAGCCAGGTGGGCGGAATCCCTCATCGATTGCTCGCTTGCCCAGAAGACGAGGCCGACCAGATTGCCGGAGTCGGCATCCCGAGCCGTCTGGGTGCTGATCAGGCCAGGTGCTCCGACAAGCGCCCGCTCGAAGCGGTGCATCGACTCGACGACCTCTCGATCGAATTCCGGCTTCGGACTGAGTATTGACATCTGGATATACATGCAGCTCCTCTCGCTTTCGGCGTCGAGGCGTTTGGCTAAAGATATCCCCTCTCAGGACGCCCAGGGGTCAACATTCCAGATTTCGCGGAATAGGCTTGAGGCCGAGCGCGAGGGGAATCGATGCCAAAACCAGCGACTGGTCGCACGCCGAAAGGCAGTGCGAAGCGGGAGGCGATTCTCGAGGCGGCGCTCGCGGTGTTCGGCGAGGTCGGGCTGCACGGGGCTTCGCTGCGGGAGATCGCGAGCCGGGTGGGGGTCAGTCACCAGTCGCTCATGCACTACTTCCCGACCAAGAACGAACTGCTCATGGCAGTACTGCGGCGGCGCGATGAGCGATTGCGGCGGCACTTCGATGACGAGGGCGGCATGTCGATCTCGGAGCTTATTTCCCTCGCCAAAGACAATGTCAAAACCCCCGGCGTGATCGAGCTTTACAACATGGCCTCTGCCGAGGCGACTAATTCTGAGCACCCCGCGCACGGCTACTACGCCGAGTTCTACGAAAGCATCATTGCCTCGACTTCTCGGTATCTGCAGCGTGCATCCGACAGGGGGTTGTTGCGCGAAGGCTGGACCGCTGAAACGGCAGCGCGCGCGATCCTCGGAATGATGGACGGGCTGCAGCTTCAATGGCTCTATGACCGGGATGACGTTCGAGTCGCAGAGAGCCTGAAGTTGTTCCTGAGCACGCTGGTTTCGGTACCTCTGGAAGAGCTCGACAAGCTCTGAAATAAACTTGCCACTTGGCAAGGTTTTAGCGGTATTCTTTCGCTATGGCCAAGACTTCTACCGTCAAAACAAACCTGCCCGCAGGCATCGCCGCCGACGCGGTCAAACTCGCCCACGATTGGGCTGTAAAGGGAGCCAAATTCGGCTCAAGCGGCTCGGCCGCTCTGCTCGCCCACGTGCTCAAAGACCAGAACGGGCTCGACTTCACAATCGGCTTCGTCGACCGGGTAATTCGCCCGGAAGACCTGCGAGTCGCCGCCCGCGATCTCAAGGAGCTTTCGAAGCAGACTCCGGCCTTCCTGCCCTGGTACCTGCGCTGGGCGGTGCGCATCGGCGGATTCGTTGCGCCGATCCTGCCGTGGCCGGTAGTGCCGATTGCGCGCCAGGTCGTACGGCAAATGGTCGCGCACCTCATTGTTGATGCAAGGCCCGCCAAGCTCGGAAAGAGCATTGCAAAGCTGCGCAAGCCCGGCATCCGACTCAACATCAACCTGCTTGGCGAGATCGTTCTCGGCAAGGCCGAAGCTGAGCGCCGCCTCGAAGGCACCAGGACTCTGCTGCAGCGGCCAGACGTCGACTATGTGTCGATCAAGGTTTCCTCGATCGAGAGTCAGCTCAACATGTGGGCTTTCGACGAGACGATCGAGCGGGTTACCAGGCGGCTGACCCCGCTCTATGAACTTGCCGCTGCATCCCCGACCCCCAAGTTCATCAACATGGACATGGAGGAGTACCGGGACCTCGACCTGACGATTGCGGCCTTCGAGAGCATCATGAACCAGCCGCAGTTGCTAAAGCTCGAGGCTGGGATAGTGCTTCAGGCTTACCTGCCGGACTCCTTCGCTGCCTACAAGCGGCTCGTCGAGTGGTCAACCGCCCGGGTTGCCAGGGGCGGTGCGCCAATCAAGATCCGCCTGGTCAAGGGCGCGAACCTCGCGATGGAAACAGTCGAGGCGACCATGCACGGATGGGAGCTCGCTACCTGGCACAGCAAGCAGGCGACCGACACCAACTACAAGCGGATCCTCGACTGGGCCCTGGACCCGGCTCACACTTCTGCGGTGCGGATCGGCATCGCCGGGCACAACCTTTTCGACGTCGCCTTCGCACATCTGCTGGCAGAAGCTCGCGGGGTTTCCGACCACGTCGAGTTTGAGATGCTCCTCGGCATGGCAGAGGGTCAGGCTGAGGCGGTGCGAGAGGATGTCGGCGGACTCCTGCTCTACACCCCGGTCGTGCAGCCGGAAGAGTTCGACGTCGCGATCGGCTACCTCATCCGCCGCCTCGAAGAAAACGCGAGCCAGGAGAACTTCATGTCAGCGGTGTTCGAGCTCGTTTCCAGTGAGAAGCTCTGGAACCGCGAGAAGGAACGCTTCGAGTCTGCCCTCGCCGACGTGGACCTCGAGGTTCCGGGACCGAACCGCAAACAGTCCCGGTTCGCAGCCCACAAGACCTACGGCCCCGAGTTCTCGAACACCCCGGACACCGACCCCGCACTGCCGGCAAACCGCGCCTGGGGTGCGAAAGTTCTCGGCGCGATCGAGAAGAGCAAGCTCGGCAACGACCTGATTGCGGCCGCAGCCATCAAGGACGAAAAGCAACTGGATGCAGTGTTCAAGCGCTCTCTCTCAGCCGGCCCTGCCTGGGCTGCCCTCGGCGGCAAGGGCCGCGCGGCGATCCTGCGCAAGGCGGCAGATGTTCTCGAAAACAGCCGCGGAACCCTGCTCGAAGTCATGGCCTCAGAAACCGGCAAGACTATCTCCGAGGGTGACCCTGAAGTCAGCGAAGCAATCGACTTCGCCCGCTACTACGCCGACCTCGCCGAGCAACTCGATCAGGTCGACGGTGCGAGGTACACCCCGTCGAGGCTCATCGTCGTGACCCCGCCGTGGAACTTCCCGGTGGCGATTTCCGCAGGTTCAACTCTTGCCGCCCTCGCTTCAGGAGCCGCGGTAATCGTAAAGCCTGCTCGGCAGGCTCAGCGTTCAGGCGCTGTAATGGTCGACGCGCTCTGGCGCGCGGGTGTGCCGAAGGATGTCCTCGTCCTGGTTGACCTGAAGGATCGCAGCCTCGGTGAAAGGCTCGTCGGTCGGCCGGAAGTCGACCGGGTCATCCTCACCGGCGGCTACGAGACCGCGGAACTGTTCAGGTCGTGGAGGCCGGAGCTGAACATTCTGGCTGAAACCAGCGGCAAGAACGCGATTATTGTCACCCCCTCTGCAGATCTCGATCTCGCTGTCTCGGATGTAGTCAAGAGTGCGTTCGGCCACGCTGGTCAGAAGTGCTCGGCGGCGAGCCTGGTAATTCTCGTCGGATCGGTCGCTCGCTCGGAGCGGTTCGAAAAGCAGCTGGTGGATGCCGCGACGACTCTCCGGGTTGGCTACCCGAGCGATCCAACCACCCAAATGGGGCCGGTAATCGAGGCGGCGAAGGGCAAGCTAAAGAACGCCCTCACCGAACTGGCTCCCGGCGAGCGCTGGGTGCTGAAGCCAGAACAGCTCGACGAGAGCGGCAGACTCTGGTCGCCCGGAATTCGCACCGGAGTTGCTCCCGGCAGCTACTTCCACCTGACCGAGTTCTTCGGGCCGGTCCTCGGGATCATGAGAGCCTCAACTCTTGAAGAGGCGATCAAGCTTCAGAACCAGACCGACTACGGACTCACCGCCGGGCTGCACTCGCTGGACCCGGACGAACTCGCCATCTGGCTCGCCTCGGTCGAAGCCGGGAACCTCTACGTAAACCGTGGAATCACCGGCGCGATCGTGCGCCGCCAGCCCTTCGGCGGCTGGAAGCGATCGGTCGTAGGCACGAGCACCAAAGCCGGCGGTCCGAACTATCTAGTTCACCTCGGAAGCTGGAACCGAACCAAAGCAAAGGTCGGCACCGGTCCGACGCCTCTCGTTTCGAGCATTGTCGCGGCAAGCGGATCTGACTTCGTCGACCGCGCTGCTCGCAGCGATCAGGCGGAGTGGGAACGCGAATTCGGAATCGCCAGGGATGTGAGCGCACTCGGTGTGGAGCGGGATGTCTTCCGCTATCTTCCTCTGCCGATTACGGTTCGGCAGAATGAGGCCGGCAAGCTCGAAGACTTCGTGCGAGTTATGGTCGCGGGAGTGCGTGCTGGAGGCGAAGCGGGCGGGAAGCTGCTGACCGCGAGTGTTCCCACTGCGTTGCCGGAAGAACTCGATCGCGCGCTCGACAAGGCCGGGGTCAAGCTGGTCGTGCAGAGCGATGAAGAGTGGCTGGCATCCGCCGAGAAGATCAAGACCTCGAGGGTTCGACTGGTCGGAGGAGGGCACCGCGAACTCGCTGTCGCACTTGGCGGCAGCCCCGACATCGCGATCTACTCGGACGAGGTCACCGAAGCCGGGCGGATCGAACTGCTGCCGTTCCTGCGCGAGCAGGCGGTCGCAATCACCGCCCACCGCTTCGGAAACCCGGATGACTGGTCGGAGGCCGTGCTGGCGGTGTAGGAGAGCCACGGTTTTTCGACCGCCGAGACGGGGGTCGGCGCTGGAGTCGCAGCGAAGGCCAGAAATGGCCTTCGCTCTATGCTCGAGCGTGCGGGCTCGATAGTCTCGTTTAAACCGCCCTCTGCGGCGGACGGCAGGGAGGTGCCGAGTGTTCGAGTATTCCTTCATCAGCATTGGGATCGTGCGCTACCGAGACGGGCTGGCTCTTGTAGAGGACTATCGGGAAGTCATTTCGCAGCAGGCCGAAGAGGGTTGGGAGTTCGTCCAGGCGATTCCGCTTGAAGGGCACGTCGAACCGCGCATCGACCTGGTTTTCAAACGGAAAGGCTGAGTTCAATGAAGAATCCGCTTCGGGTGCTGCAGGCGCTAACCCTGTTCCTGGCGGGACTGTACGGGTTGTTTGTCTTTGCAGGAAACCTCATGGATTACGACTCCAACTACCAGTTCGTCAGACACGTGCTGTCGATGGATACGACCTTCGAGGGCAACGCCCTCATGTGGCGAGCGATTGACAGCCCGGTGCTGCATACGATCGCCTACATCGGAATCATCACCGCAGAAGGAGTCTTCGCCGCTCTCGGCCTCATCGGCGGAGTGAAGTGCTACCTTCGCCGAGACGGGGATGCCGCCAGCTATGACAGTGCGAGGAAGTGGGGCTACGCAGCCTACGGCCTCGGCTTCGTGATCTGGTTCTTCGGCTTCATCGTCATCGGCTCCGAGTGGTTTGCCATGTGGCAGTCATCGATCTGGAACGGTAAGGACACCGCGATGGCGATCACGACAGTGCTCGCCGGATTCGCCGTGCTGCTGGCAATGAACCCGCCGGTTGGTTCGGAAAAGTCGAAATAGCGGGCAACCGCGATAGTTCGGCCCGGGCAGGCTTTGCCCTGGCCGAACCTTTTGGGGCGCTGGTCTAGCGCCAGTAGTTGTTGGCGGCGGCCACCGTCTGGAAGTTGATTGCGACGACGTGGGATGCCGCGGTGAGGCTGTCTGCGTTGTTCGAGTAGTCCGGGCGCAGCTTCTTCAGCACCTCGACATCGGGCTGGGTGAACTTCACGCCGCGCCTTGAGAGGGTGATCGCAAGCTGGAAGCCCTCTTCCGGGGTCTTGGTTATGAGGCTTGGAAGCCACTGATCGGCCATTTTCTTCTCCAAATTCTTGATTTTCGTGACCGCATAGGTGAAGAACGGTCACTTTTCAGGTTACGCCTGGCGGCTGGGAATGTCTGAGGCGGCGTGTAGCCTGAAAAAAATCGTGACACGCCGAAAACACAATATGTAGGGGAATGACATCCGTGTGATTCCTGTTATATAGTAGAGGCCCACGCAGGTTCCGGAATCCCGGTTCTTGGGAGATTTCGGATCAAGAAGACTTAAGGAGGTCAAAATGGACAACGAAACCGACAACGTCGGCGGTTACGCAGTTCCCGTCGACCCGATGGATCTTCTGCAGTGCGACAGCTGCCAGTAGGCAGCCCCACTTCAGGACTCCGAGGCCCCGAACACACCCCCTTTGTTCGGGGCCTCAATCATGCCCGCTTGCAATCAGTTCGCTTCCCCTGAGGAACACCCGGCACGCGCAGTTGGATTCGCGGGCATGAGAAGATGGGCGAATGGCAGTGAACCCCGATCTGGCAGGGCGCGAGTTTCCGCCGGTAGAGCCGTATCTTGTCGGCAGGGAGAAGATCCGAGAATTCGCTCGTGCGGTCCAGTCTGAGAATCCAATCAATCACGACCCCGCGGCGGCGAAGGCAGCAGGGTACACGGATGTTGTGGCTCCCCCGACCTTCCCGATCGTCGTCCAGGAGCGCACTCTCGCCCAGTTGCTCGCAGAACCGGATGCCGGAATCGACTTCAGCCGCGTCGTCCACGGCGACCAGCGCTTCAGCTATTCGCGGCCGATAGTCGCCGGCGACGAACTGACCGCAACTCTGACCGTGACCAGTGTCAAGTCTCTCGGCGGCCACAGCATGGTGACCTCAGAGTCTGTGATCACCGACTCGACCGGCGCGCACGTGGTGACTGCGACATCCACCCTCGTAGTTCGAGGAGACGAGCAATGAACACCAACCTTTCCTCCCCCGAGGGGTCAGTAGATGCTCCCCAGAGTTCGCGCGAAGAGCAGTTACTGACCCCTCAGAGACTTGAAATCGGTCAGGTCGTTGCCGAGCGCGATTTCCACCTCACCCGAGACAGTCTCGTTCGCTATGCGGGTGCCAGCGGAGACTTCAACCCGATCCACTACCGCGACGACTTCGCCCAGTCGGTCGGCCTGCCCGGAGTGCTCGCGCACGGAATGCTCACCATGGGCATTGCCGTCCAGCCGGTCGTCGACTGGCTGCCGGCTTGGTTTGAGATCAGCGACTACCAGGTGCGGTTCACCCGGCCGGTACTGGTCGATGCTGAAGGCGGTGCGGATGTCCGGGTGAGCGCGAAAGTCGGCGCAGTTGACGAGACCGGAGCCCGGATCGATCTGACCGTCCTGTTTGCGGACGAATCCGTACTCGGCAAGGCCCAGGTGCGAATCGCCGCCAGGGCGCAGTGAGCGCACAACCGGCAGCGGGGCGCCCATGAAACTCGCAGAACTCACAACCCTGCGTGTAGGCGGGGAGGCGAGAGAGCTGGTTTCCGGTTCGACCGCGGACGAACTGATCCAACTGGCCAGGAGCACCTGGGCAGAGGGCCAGCCGTGGCTCGCGCTCGGCGGAGGTTCGAATCTCGTGATCTCCGATGGCGGCTTCGACGGGACGGTGATTCGCGTCCTCAATCGCGGCATTGAGCAGCTCGGCGGGGGCGCGCTGCGCGTTCAGGCGGGGGAGAACTGGGATGACGTGGTGGCCTTCGCCATCGAACACGGGCTCGCGGGGATTGAAGCGCTCTCCGGCATCCCTGGCTCTGCCGGGGCGGGGCCGGTTCAGAACATCGGAGCCTACGGCCAGGAGATAGCGGAGTGCCTTGATTCGATCGACTTTCTGGATGAAATAACCGGCGAGAGGCAGCGGCTTCGCGCCGAAGAGCTCGAGCTCGGCTACCGCACCTCGACGCTCAAGCAGGGGCGGCGCGGGATCCTGCTCTCGATCGACCTGAAGCTGGAGCAGGGTGGGTCAAGCGCGCCGGTTAGATACGCGCAGCTCGCTTCTGCACTCGGAGTCGAGATTGGCGAGAGGGTCGCGCTCGCCTCGGTTCGCGAGGCGGTGCTCAGGCTTCGCGCCTCAAAGGGAATGCTCCTTGATCCGAGTGATCCCGATTCGGTGAGCGTGGGCTCCTTCTTCACCAATCCGATCGTCAGTGAGAACTTCGCCCGCAGTCTGCCGGCCGAAGCTCCGCGCTGGCTCATCGACCCCGATGCCCCGGAGTCGGATGTCAAACTCAGCGCAGCCTGGCTGATCGAGAAGGCGGGAATCCGCCGCGGCTTTTCGCTCCCCGGCTCAGCGGCGGCGATCAGCTCAAAGCACACCCTCGCGATAGTGAACACGGGAGGGGCCACCGCCGAACAAATCGTGGAACTCGCCCGGTACATCCACCTTCGAGTGCTGAACGATTTCGGCGTCCTGCTGCAGCCCGAGCCGATTCTCGTCGGGCTCTCACTTTAGCGTTCGCAAGGGTCGGGTTAGCGCCGGCAGCCTCAGGAATCCTTGCGAATCCAGCGGAAGGTAATTCGGCACAGGAACAGCCCCACGACAAACCAGATCAGCATTACGATCGCTACCCAGCCGAGATCCCAGCCTCCGGTTTGCTCGAGCGCTGCGAAGCTCTCAGGCAGAAATACCGCTCGCATTCCCTGAGCCATCCACTTGAGCGGGAAGATGCCCGCGAAGTTCTGCAGCCACTCAGGCAGCATTGTGAACTGCAGGTAGACGCCGGAAATGAACTGAAGCAGCAGCACGATCGGAATCACCACCGCGGTCGCGCTTTTGCCGCTTCGAGGCAGTGCCGAAAGGGCAATCCTGAGAACACAGCTCGTGACTACGCCCAGCAGGAAGACCCAGGTGAAGAGCCACCACTTTTCGGCATCCGTCGGCAGTTCGACGTCGAAGGCGAAGCGCGCCACAACTAACAGGAGAGCGACCTGCAGGATCGCACTCACAAGCACCATGCCGATCTTGCCGATGAAATACGAAATAAGGGGCAGGGGAGAGCCGCCGAGGCGCTTGAGGGTACCGTCACTCTTCTCCCCGGCGATATCCACTCCGAGGTTCTGCACTCCGCTAAGCAGCATTCCGGCGGCCACCATTCCTGGCAAGTAGTAGGCGGCCCAGGTTATTCCGCCGCTGCTGTCGGGCGCGGCTCCCAGGTTTCCCATTCCGCTGAATGCGACGGCGAAAATCGAGAGCATGAGAATCGGGAACAGAAAGGTGAAGAACACCGAGTCCCCGCGGCGGGAGTAAACCCGAAGCTCGTACCAGATTCGCGATACGCCCAGCCTGAGGGTGCGGCCCATGGAGCCGACTTTCGGGGTGGCAGTTGCGCCGGTCCTGGTACTCATTCGCCGACCTCTCCCAGCACAGGCTCGGCTTCCGCGCCAGCCCGATCGAGTCCGAGCAGCTCCAGGTAGATATCCTCAAGGCTCGGTCGGATGACCTCCAGACCCTCGGGCTCCCCCCCGAGTTCCCGGTGCAGCTTTGAGACCAGAGCCGCGGGTTCGGGCGTCCGCTGCTCGTTCAGTCTGCCGCCCGTGCGCCACCGTACAATCGGCACCCGCGCTTCTTTGCCTCCGAGTTCGTCTACCGGCCCGATCTCGATGATCCGCCCGCCATTGATTACCGCTGCGCGGTCGGCGAGTTTCGCGGCTTCGTCCAAATAGTGGGTCGTGAGCAGGATCGTCGTGCCTTCGGCCTTGAGACTCTCGATCAGGGTCCAGAACTGCCTTCGGGCCTCCGGGTCGAACCCGGTAGTCGGTTCGTCGAGAAAGAGCAGCTCTGGCCGGCCGATCATGCCGAGTGCGACATCCACTCGTCTACGCTGACCGCCGGATAGCCTGGCGATTCTCGTCTTCGCTTTCTCGGTTAGTCCTACGGCTTCGATGACCTCGTCCACGTTTCTCGGGTTCGGATAGTAGGCGGCGAAGTGACTCAGTTGTTCCTTGACGGTCACGTCCCCGCTTTCGCCCGTGCTTTGCAGGACGATCCCGAGCCGCGCCTTCCAGTTGATGCCGCCGCGCTGCGGGTCAACCCCCAGCACAGTCGCCTCTCCGCCCGTGCGGTCGCGGTAGCCCTCGAGAATTTCGATCGTTGTGGACTTGCCCGCTCCATTGGGGCCGAGCATGGCGAAGATCTCTCCGCGGTGGATCTCGAAACTCACCCCGGCGAGCCCCACGACGTCGCCATAGGACTTGCGCAAGTCGCGCACACTGACCACTGCCTCAGTAGCCATAAGGGTTTCCCGCGCTTTCCTCGAGGATCGGTCTGGCTTAGGCGAACAAGGTCTGCAGTCGCTGGATGCCTTCCAGCAGAGGCTCATCGCCGAGCGCGTACGAAAACCGCAGGTAACCGCTGGGTCCAAAGGCTTCTCCCGGAACCGCCGCTACTTCCGCCTTCTCGAGGATCAGGTCGGCAAGTTCAAGCGAAGTCTGCGGGCACACCCCCGACCACTGCCGACCCAGCAGACCGGTGACATCGGCGTAGGCGTAGAACGCGCCCTGCGGCATCGGCGCGTGCAGGCCCTCGATCTTGTTCAGCTCGGAAATGATCACGTTCCGCCTGCGTTCAAAGGCCTGGCGCATGAGCTCCACGGTCTCCTGGGGGCCGGTGAGCGCTTCGAGCGCAGCCCGCTGCGAGATGTTGGAGACGTTGGAGGTCAGGTGGGACTGCAGGTTTGCAGCGCCCTTTATTGCATCGGCGGGGCCGACCATCCAGCCGAGTCGCCATCCGGTCATTGCGTAGCTCTTGGCGACCCCGTTGACCAGCAGGGTCTGGTTGGCAAGCTCGGGAACCGCTTCAACTATCGAGACCGCCTTCACGCCTTCGTAGACGAGGTTCTGGTAGATCTCATCCGACATGACCCAGACGCCGTTGTCGAGCGCCCAGCGGCCGATCGCGGCGGTCTCTTCTGCGCTGTAGACGGCACCGGTCGGGTTTGAAGGGGAAACAAAAATCAGCATCCTGGTGCGCGGAGTCCTGACTGCCTCAAGCTGCTCGACGGTGACCTTGTAGCCCTGGTCTGCTCCCGCGAAAACTTCGACCGGAACTCCGCCGACGATCTTCACAACTTCCGGATAGGTAGTCCAGTACGGAGTTGGCAGGATGACTTCGTCGCCCTCGCCCACAATCGCGGCGATCGACTGGAAAACCGCGTGCTTTCCGCCGTTGGTAACAATCACCTGACTCGGGTCGACTTTGAGTCCGCTGTCGCGCAGGGTCTTTGCCGCGATCGCCTCGCGCAACTCCGGCAGCCCGACCGCCTGGGTATAGCGGTGATTCTTCGGGTCGCGGACAGCGGCAACGGCTGCCTCGACCACATTCGGCGGCGTGGGAAAGTCGGGCTCTCCGGCCGCGTAGGAAATGATCGGGCGGCCCTGCGCCTTTAGCGCCTTGGCCCTGGAATCCACCTTAAGGGTTGCCGATTCGGTGATGCCAGCGATTCTTGGGGACAATCGAGATTCCGAACTCACAGCAGAAGCCTATGCTCTTGAAGCACAGGTGACATCCTCAGGGCACGGCATTGACCAGGATCGCGGGCCGCTTTGCCCCGCTCGGGCTGGTGCCTTACACTTGAAGCCGGCGGTTGACAAGAGCCATACTTTCGTGCGCCCATTAAGCGGCGCGAATCCCGGTGATTAAGCGAGAGAATGACTGTTGGCGCTGCTTAGGGCGGTGGCTCAATTGGTAGAGCAGCGGTCTCCAAAACCGCAGGTTGCAGGTTCGAGTCCTGTCCGCCCTGCGACTGGAAGTGGTGTTCCCCTCCAGCAATGACCGATACAGGTCGAACCAAAACCGGAAGGCAACCGAAGTGGCCAGAAGAGTAGACGACGAACCCAGCGAGGATCTCGTCGCAGTAGCGAAGTCCGATCGCGCCCAAAAGCGCGGACCGTTCGCGGCTATTGCGCTCTTCCTGCGTCAGGTGATGAATGAACTGAAGAAGGTCATTGTCCCCACTCGCAAGGAGCTGGTCAGTTACACCGTCGTGGTACTCGTCTTCGTCGTCTTCATGATGGCGATCGTTTCACTGCTCGACCTGCTTTTCGGAACCGGAATCGGCTACATCTTCGGAAATGGACCAACCAACTAGCGACGGTCAAGTTCGCTATTACCGCGGTGCTGAACGGGAGTTCAGCGCAGACAATGAAATGAGAATCAGTGCCTGAGAGTGAATTCGAGGCTGAGCTGGAAGCGGCTCTGGATGCCGCACAGCGTTCCGAGGAAGAAGCCGAAGCAGAGGCTGCCGAAGAGTTGACCGAAGAACTGGTCGACGAAGCGAAGGAAGAGTCGACGGATGACGTGACCGACGTTCCGACCGAAGAGTCCGCCCCCGAGGTCGCAGAGGCTTCAGGTGATGACGAGTTCGATCCCTACGCCGAGTTCCGCGCCGAGCTCAAGGCGAAGCCCGGCAAGTGGTACGTAATCCACTCATATGCCGGATTCGAGAAGCGAGTGAAGTCGAACATCGAAAACCGCCGCGTGAGCATGGGCATGGAGGACTACGTCTTCGAGGTCCAGGTCCCCATGGAGGATGTCGTCGAGATCAAGAACGGCCAGCGCAAGCTCGTCAACCGGGTTCGCATCCCCGGCTACGTGCTTGTGCGCATGGACCTCAATGAGGACAGCTGGTCGGTCGTTCGGCACACCCCTGGAGTCACCGGCTTTGTCGGCAACGCCCACAACCCGACCCCGCTGCGGTTCGAGGAGGCGTTCTCGATGCTGCAGAGCCTCGTTCAGGTGGTAGACGCTCCGGTCAAGGGCGGCGCAGTCAAGGGCGGCAAGGCCGCTGCCCGCGTCATCCCACAGGAGATCGACTTCGAAATTGGCGAGACCATCACCATCAAAGAAGGTTCGTTCGCCGGTCTTCCCGGTTCGATCAGCGAAATCAAGCCGGAGAGCGGCAAGCTCACCGTTCTGGTTTCTCTCTTCGAGCGCGAGACCCCGGTTGAATTGAGCTTCGACCAGGTGACCAAGCTCTAGCAGCCCTTAGTCTTCGCGAGACCCGATTACTTTGCAATGTGGGAATCGCGTATGATTGTCAGGTTGCCCGCGCGCTCTGGCGTGCCCGCGCAACCAACTACCGCATCCGATCGGATGTCGGGAGAGTGAGGCAATAGCCTCGTTCGATTCAAAGGAAAAAACATGGCAGCAAAGAAGAAGGTATCTGGGCTGATAAAGCTCCAGATCCAGGCTGGTGCTGCGAACCCGGCGCCGCCTATCGGCCCGGCTCTCGCGCAGCACGGTGTCAACATCATGGAGTTCTGCAAGGCGTACAACGCCGCGACAGAGAGCCAGCGCGGGAACGTGATCCCGGTAGAGATCACCGTTTACGAAGACCGCTCGTTCACGTTCGTCCTCAAGACTCCGCCGGCCGCTGAGATGATCAAGAAGGCCGCGGGAGTTCCCAAGGGCTCCGGCACTCCGCACACAGTGAAGGTTGGCAAGCTCTCAAAGGATGCTCTGCGCCAGATCGCTGAGACCAAACTCCAGGACCTCAACGCCAATGACGTTGAGGCGGCGGAAAAGATCATCGCGGGCACTGCCCGCTCGATGGGGATCACGGTGGAGAGCTGACATGTCGACAAAATCCAAGGCGTACCGCGCCGCCAAAGAGCGCATTCAGGAAGGCCGCTACTACACCCCTCGCGAAGCCATGGGGCTGGCCAGGGAGACCGGCTCGAAGAAGTTCGACTCGACCGTAGAGGTCGCCTTGAAGCTCGGGGTCGACCCGCGCAAGGCAGACCAGATGGTACGGGGAACCGTAATCCTGCCGCACGGAACCGGCAAGACCGCGCGAGTAATCGTGTTCGCGACCGGAGCCGCTGCTGAGGCAGCGATTGCAGCCGGTGCTGACGAGGTCGGCGGTCCCGAGCTTATCGAGAAGGTCGCCGGCGGTTACACGAACTTCGACTCCGCAGTTTCTACCCCTGAGCTCATGGGGCAGGTTGGTCGACTCGGAAAGGTGCTCGGCCCGCGCGGCCTCATGCCGAACCCCAAGACCGGCACCGTCACCCCGGACCCGGCCAAGGCTGTCAGCGACATCAAGGGCGGCAAGATCGAGTTCCGCGTCGACAAGCACGCCAACGTGCACTTCATTGTCGGCAAGGCTTCGTTCAGCGAGGACCAGCTCACCGAGAACGCGAAGGCCGCTCTGGATGAGATTCAGCGCTCAAAGCCGAGCTCGTCCAAGGGACGCTACGTGATCAAGGCGACGGTTTCGACGACCTTCGGCCCCGGCATCCCACTGGATGTGGCTTCGCTCTAGTCGCTAAGGTGTTGCCCTGACGAATCCGTCGGGGCAGCACCACAGACTGGTACCGTGCTCGGTGTAGCAGTAATCTCGTCCGGATTGCGATAGGGAGGGGAACAGTGCAGGCTCAGAGTCAATCGGCGGCCCCTGCGGGACAATCCCAGCCCAGGCAATTGCGCTACCAGCTTGTTTACGATCTCGTCCTTGACTTGATTGAGGAAGGCGACTTGAGGCCGGGCGCGAAGTTGCCGAGCACTAATGAGCTTGCCGAGCTAGCAAATGTGAGCGTCATTTCCGTGCGCAGGGCGCTTGATGAGCTGAGCCACGCTGGAAAGATCGTCCGGCATCAGGGCGTGGGCACTTTCGTCGCTCCGCAGCGCCTCGTCAGTGAGCCTTCCAAACCAGGAGCGCTGCTTGAAACCCTCTCCGGGGTAAGCGAAGACATTGAGTTCACAACTGAACTGATTTCGATAATGGTCGGCCTGCCCAGTACGAACCACGCAGAGGCTCTTGGAATCAGTGAGGGGCAACCTGTATGGGAAGTCTGCCGACTGAGGTCTCTCGACTCGGTTCCGAAAGTACTCGAGCGAGCAGTTATGCCGCTGACCAGGGTTCCCAGTCTGGATGAAGAGAGACTTTCTTCAGGCGAGTCGCTGTACGGCATTCTGGAGGAGAGTTTCGGATTGACCGAGGCGTTCGTGGAGCAGTCTCTCAAAGTGGATCAGCCGACTCAGTGGGAACGGGAACATCTTGGACTGGATGCCAAAGACAGCGTCGTTCGCATCCGCGGTGTGAGCTTCACTTCGGACGGTGTCGCGTTTGATAGTTACCAGCAGTCCTACCGTGCCCACGATTTCGTGTTCTATGTGTCCGGAAGTCAGACTCCAACTTTGCTTAGCCCAGGCGACGGTGGGCGATGGAGCATCAAGCCTCTGGGCGGCAACGGCACGCCGACAGCCGGATAGCTTTACACTCTTCTCTTCACCGAAGGGTCGGGGCTCGGCACGCTATCCAGCAGCAGTTTCGTGTAGTCGGATTTCGGTGAATCGATAATGCTCTTCGGAGCACCGTCTTCGACGATCTTTCCTTCCCGCATGACGATGATTCGATCGGCATGTTCCGCAGCGGTTGAAAGATCGTGGGTGATCATGAGAATGCCCATTTCGTGGCTGTGGCGAAGTTCGTCAAGCAAATCGAGAACGCCGCTTCGCAAAGTCACATCGAGCATCGAGACGGGCTCATCGGCCAGCAGGATCGCAGGACGAAGCACAATGCTCGCGGCGATTGCCACTCGCTGACGCTGGCCTCCGGAAAGTTCATGCGGGTAGCGGTTCAGGTAACGCGAAGCCGGAGTGAGTCCGACTTCTTCGAGAGACGCTTCGATCATCTCCTGCCGCTTCGCTCTGGACTCGCCGACTTTATGGATGAGCAGGGGCTCCTCGATCGTGTCTCTCACAGTGAACCGGACATCCAGGGCCTCGTATGGATCCTGATAGATCATTTGCATAGTTCGTCGCAACGGGCGCCGCTTGCGATCCGGAATGCCGACTGTTTCGCTCCCGTTCACCAATACAGATCCCGCGGCCACGTCGATCATCCCCATGATGGCCTGTACCGTGGTCGTCTTGCCGCAGCCAGACTGACCGACGAGAGCAACGAGTTCTCCCGCAGCCAGACTGAAACTAATTGAGTCGACTGCAGCGGGTCGCGAGTCTGAGCGGGAGAGCGACCCGGCTGAATTACCGTAGCGAACGGTTAAGTCGCGAACTTCCAGCAGATTGGGCTTTGGTACCTTCTTTTCGATTGGCCTTGCCATGATGTCGGCGATGTTCGGAGTGGCCTCGAAAAGCGACTTCGTGTATTCATGCCTGGGCTCTCGGTAGAGCTGGTCAACGGGGCCATCTTCAACTATTTCACCGTTTAGCATTACCGCGGCTCTGGTGCAGCTTTGAGCAACGACGCCGAGATCGTGCGTGACGAGAACCAGTGTGAGATTCAAATCGATCGACAGCTGAACGAGCAGTTGCAAAATTTGATCCTGAACCACCACGTCCAGCGCGGTTGTCGGTTCGTCGGCGAGCAGGACCTTAGGGTTGCACGAAAGCGCCATCGCAATTACAGCCCGCTGTTTCATGCCTCCCGATAGCTGGTGGGGGAACTGGCCCGCAACTTCTGGTGATAGTCCGACCATTTCCAGTAGTTCTGCGACTCGCTGTCTTGTTTGGGTTCCCGATGTGATTCGGTGTACTTCAAGAGCCTCGCTGATTTGCCAGCCTATGGTCTTCACCGGGTTGAACGCGCTCATCGCCCCCTGAAAGACCATCGCAATGTCCTTCCAGCGATAAGGATTCAGGCCAGCTTCGCCTTTTGAAATGATGTCTACGCCGTCGAGAAGCACTTCACCTGCAACATCCGCCGAAGCGGGGAGCAGACCCATCGCGGCGAGAATGGTGGTCGTCTTTCCGCATCCGCTCTCGCCGACCAGACCAATTCTTTCGCCCGGCATAACTGCGAAGCTCACGTCCCGAATGGTGTGCGTCTCGAATCGGCCCTTGTGTTCTCTGGAGCCGAACCACACATTCAGATTTCGAAACTCGAGTGCGGGATCTGTGGATGCTGTTGTCTTCCTGCTCACAGCGCATCCTTTCCGCGTCCCACGAGCGGTCTGAGTTGCCATCCGAACGGCGAAAGGTAGGAAACCTTGAGTCGCGGGTTTAGCGCATCCTCGATTGAGCGCCCGAACAAATAGCAGCCCATGATCAGGAAGGCGACTGCGAATCCCGCCGGAACTATCGCCCACCAGGCGCCAGTACTTACAGCAGCGCGGTTGAACGCGTGCTCCATGATCGTGCCCCAGGTTATTGCTGTCGGATCGGACAGTCCCAGGAAGGCGAGTGCAGTCTCATTGAAGATTGCAACCGTGATCGCGAGTACCGCGCTCGCTACCAGCAGGGGCCCCACCTGGGGAAGGATGTGCCGCCAGATGATCCTGAGATGACCCGATCCCAGAGCGATAACCCGCTTTATATAGATGCGTTCTCTAAGAGACTTCACTTGAGCCCTGACGATTCGAGCTGTGTAGGTCCACATGAGAACCCCGATCACGACAATGACGTGTTCGAGGCTCGGGCCCCAAACGGCTGCCACGACGATCATGAGCACTATTTGTGGAATCACAAGGAAGTAGTCGGTGATTCGCATGAGGACCGTGTCGATCCAGCCTCCGAAGTAGCCGGAGACTATTCCGATTGTTGCGCCTATGCCAATAGTGATCGCGGCGGCGGTGAATCCGACGTACATCGAGACCTGGCCGCCCTCCAGAACGAGGCTGAGTACATCGATTCCTCCGTCGTCGCAGCCCAGCCAGTGTGCTGGAGACGGCGGCTCGAACACTGCGCAACTCGCAACTCTGCTCGAATACGGTTTGAGCCACGGCGAGAGCAGTGAAATCAAGCTGAACAGTGCGAGGATTCCCAGTCCGATTGCCGCAGTCGGTTCGCGCAAGACCCCGAGAATCGTCAACCAGCCGCTTCGGCGTGTTTCTCCCGATGCGGGACTGACAGGCAATGGAGTAATCATTCTTGATCCCTCAATCCACAACTCTCGGGTCGAGTTTGAAATAAATGAGGTCCGCAATGTAGTTGAGAACGACGACCACAACCGTGATGATCAGGAATCCGCCCTGGAGCATTGGGTAGTCCCGCTGCAGAACCGCGTCGTACAGGGCCCGGCCGATGCCCGGCCAGGAGAAGATGACCTCGATCAGGATGGCGCCGCTCACGATTGCACCCAGGGCCAGAGCAACCATTGTGACGATGGGGAGCATCGCATTCCTAAGGGCGTAGGAGCTGATGATCTTCCCGCGGCTGAGTCCTTTCGCGCGGGCGGTTAGTACGTAGTCTTCGCCGAGGGTTTCAAGCATTGAAGACCGCACAATCAGAGCGTTCTCGGCATAGAGCGTAAGAATGAGAGTCAGTACAGGCAGGATCATATGTTTCGCGCGATCGAGGAATTCTTCCCAGGGAGTCATTCCGATTGCGAATGGATCGTGGAGACCGGCTGACGGCAGTACGCCTGCAAAGAGAATGAGCAGCATCATGCCCAGAAACTGGGTGGGGAAGGCATAGAACAGGACCGCAAGATTCGTTGAGACGTGATCGGCGACGGTGCCCCTTCGCACGGCAGAGTGGATGCCTACAGCGATGCCGAGAATGATTGCCAGAATCGTGCCTATCGAGACCATGGGAAGCGTGTTGCCGAACGCTTCCATGAGGTTGTCAAATACCGGCTGGCGATTCGAATAGGAAATTCCGAGATTCCCGGTGAATAGGCCCTTGAGGTAGAGGAGGTACTGATCCCAGATCGGCCTGTCCAGTCCGAATTGCTCTTCGAGCGCTTTCTTAAGTGCAGGGGAAGCATTTGGCACCCTTGAGATTCTGGTGATAGCTGAGCCGGGCAGGACCCTGAAGAGAATGAAGTTGAAGGTGATCGCGACGAAAACCGTCATTAGCGCGAATCCGGTTCTCTTCCAGAGGTAGCTCGCTCTCCCCACTGAGCTCCTCCTCTCTGAGAAACACGTTGAATCTATTGCAGTCCTCATACTAAGCGCAATAAGCTAAAGCAATGCCGCACAGCTTTCGGCATTGCATTGCGGTCGGTGTGGACCAGGCCTTGCCGGATCATAGTATCCCGGCGCTCACCGACTGAGGCCTTAGAGCCCGGGGGCCCGTCTCCCGGATGAGGAAAGGAAGTGAGATGAGGAAGCTGCTCAGACCAGTCGCGCTGATTGCGGCAATTGCCGTAGTGGGCGTTCTCGGCGCTTGCAGTTCAGGCACCACTCATAATGAAGATGTCCTGAGGATCGGGACGACTTCGCCGATTGACTCTCTGAATCCGTTCGTTTCGGACTCCGATTACAGCAGCGTCATGTACCAGTACGTGTATCCGCACCTGACTGAATACGATGCGGATCTGAACATCGTTCCGGCCTTCGCGACCGATTGGGAAATGTCGGATGACGGAACGACCTGGACATTCCACACCGTACCCAATGCCAAGTGGTCAGACGGCAAGAAGCTTTCGGCTCAGGACGCAGCTTTCACCATGACGATGATCATGGATCACGCCGACGGGCCGACTGGAATTCTCGCGGGATGGGTCGCGCACATGGTTTCGGCCGAGGCAACGGATGACAATACTCTCGTCGTGACTTACGAAACCCCGGTTTCGAATGTCCTTACTCAAATGCAGGCTTTGCACATTCTGCCTGAGCACGTATGGGCGCCGTTATCTGAGGGTGACGGCGAAGAGATAACGACCTTCGAGAACGGTGCGCCCATGGTTTCGGGCGGCCCGTTCAAGCTCGATAGCTACAAGAAGGATCAACTGGCCCTGTTCTCCGCAAATCCAAACTGGTGGGGAAAGACTCAGCCCAAGATTGCCGGCTTCGGATTCCAGTTCTTCGCGAATGATGACGCCATGGTGAGTGCGCTAATGGCCGGAGAGCTGGACATGACCGGTCAGATGACTCCGCCGACGGCGGTGAGCACGCTCAAGAACGCCGGAATGGATGTTCTGGTCGGTCCGAGCGTGACAATTAAGATGCTCATCATCAACACGAATCCCGAGAAGGTTGCAAACCGCGAGTTGCTAGATCCGAACGTTCGACTGGCTCTGGACTACGCGATCGACCGGCAGCAGATCATCGACACTGCATGGCTGGGATTTGCGCAACCGGGCTCGACGGTCGTTACCCCGGCATCCGGCTACCACGATGAAAGCATTGAACCGCTGCCTTTTGATCTGTCGAAGGCTAACGAACTGCTTGATGCAGCCGGATACGCGAAGGGTGCTGATGGCATCAGGATCGCGGATGACCACCCGATGTCCTACGAGTTGATATTCCCGACCGAGGAAAATGGAGCTCCGGACCGCGCGTTCCAGATCATGCAGAACGGCTTCAAGGAGATCGGTATCGAGATCAAGCAGCGGAAGATGGATCCTGATGCAGCCTGGGATGCAATCGTCGGTCCGGACGAGGACTACACGACCTACGATCTGGCGATGTGGAACTGGACTCCTCCGGTGGATCCGGACTTCATCCTGAGCGCGCTGACCTGCGATCAGTGGGGGAACAACAGCGACAGCGGATACTGCAACCCGGCGTACGACCAGATGTGGCTGGACCAGGGCGTCCTCACGGATCCGGACGCCAGGCGTGCGAAGATCAATGAAATGCAGCAAGTGCTCTTCGATGATCGTCCGTACATCGTCTACGCCTACCCGGAAGTGATTGAGGCGCACAGCCCCAAGTGGGACGGCTTCGTGCTCTCCCCGCTTGTGGGATCGGTCAACAACCTGTCCACGCTGACTCTCCTCGGCGTACACAGGGTGCCTTGATCTCGACGGTGGAAATCTGCGGCCCCGGTGCCCTTTCAGACGCGATATTGCCGGTAATAATCGGTGTTCTAAATATCGCGAACGAGAAGGCGCCGGGTCGCGGAGCCGAACTGGTCGCAACCGAGCTGAGCATTCCGATTGAGTCTCTGCTTGCGGCTTCCGATTGCGACGGTTCACCCGGTTCAATCGGAAAGGCGGCAATCGCCCTTTCCAACGGATCCATCCGCAGGGTTCTCTTCGTCGGCCTCGGCGACAAACCGGATGCGGTGTTGCTTGGCAAGACCTCCATGCTTGCGTCTGCGTACGGGGAGGTAATCTCTACTCTCGCGCTGGAGGCTCCCAATGAGGATGAGGCTGTACACGCAATTGTCGAAGGTTATCTGATTGGCAGGTATCGCCCAGGTCGTCCTGGAGCTGATGCTGATTCAAAGCTAAAAGTAGTTACTGCAAATCCCGAGAAAATCGCACCTGAGACGATCACTCGCGCGACAGATTCAGCAAGGACCGTCAATTGGGTGAGAAGCCTGGTTGATTCGCCTCCCGGCGAATTGACACCGCCGAAGTTTGCCGATGCGATCCTGCAACTCGCCGAGAATGCGAATGTTCGAGCCGAGCTGTGGGACGCAAAGGCACTCCGCCAGCGAGGTTTCGGCGGAACCCTCGCGGTGGGCGCCGCGAGTCCGTTCGAACCGTGTGCAGTAGTTATCTCAAATGAGGGCAGCAGCAAGACAAAGATAGGTCTCACCGGTAAGGGGATCACCTTCGATTCGGGCGGGATAAATCTGAAGAAGAATCCTTCCGAGCTGGTCTGGATGAAGTCCGATATGGCTGCCGGCGCCGCGGTCGCGGCTTCTTCGATCGAAGCGATTCGGCGCAACCCGGGCTTGAATCTGACTGCAGTGATTCCGATTGCGGAAAACATGATCGGGCCGGGAGCAGTTCGACCCGGAGACGTTATCTCCCACCCGAGAGGTCGAACCACCGAAGTCGCAGACACCGACTCGGAAGGGCGAATAATCCTTGCGGATGCCATTGACTGGCTTTGCAGCCAAAGTCTCGACCTCATTGTGGATGTCGGCACTCTCACCGACGGGGGAGGAGTGGGACCGGAGCTTTGGGGATGCTGGTCGGCATCGGCGGAACAGTTCCTTCCCAAACTGCTGGAAAGCGGTCAGACGGCGGGGGAGCCTGGCTGGCACCTGCCGTTGCGGGATTCCTATGCTTCGATACTCGAATCGAGGATTGCCGACTCGATAAATGCTCCCCTCGACCGGCCGGATATTGGGCTGACTGCTGCTACTTTCCTGAGGGGATTCGTCGGGCCGCAGCCCTGGATACATATCGACAACGGTTCGACTGCGTGGCAGGAATTCGATCTTTTTCCGTGGCGGGTCGGCCCTACCGGCTCTCCCGTCAGGGCGCTGGTTCGCTTCCTTGCTGATCTGGAATAGCTGCAGGTATTCTAAAGCGAACTTAGTATACTAAGCATATTTACTATGAATTGGAGTGCTGAGCATGACATTTGAGACCGACTTCGATGCGCGAACCAGACGCTCAGCAGAGTTGTTCGAAAGAGCCTGCAGGAGTATTCCAGGCGGAGCCGGAAGCACCGCCCGTCTTCCGCGGAACGGCTGGGAGCCGTATCCGTTGTTCATCGCCGACGGCAAGGGATCCCGAATCACCGACGTGGACGGGAACGAGTACATTGACTACCTGCTCGGACTTGGCCCGATGATTCTGGGCCACCGCCACCCGGAGGTCACAGCGGCGGTCAGCAAGGCAATCACCGACTACGGTACCTGCTTCGGTTTGCCTTATGAGATTGAAATCGAAGCCGCGGAAAAAGTTGTAGAAGCAGTCCCTGGAATCGAGCAGGTTCGGTTCACCAACTCCGGCTCAGAAGCGGTGGGAACTGCTGTTCGACTCGCCAGGGCAACCACCGGCAGAAGGCTCCTAGTCCGCTTCGAAGGTCAGTATCACGGTTGGCAGGATACGGTCTACTGGTCGAATCACGTTGATCCGGCACTTGCCGGACCCGCCGATCACCCGCGGCCGGTAGCAATGGGCCCGGGCATCCCAGCAGAGCTTGAAGGCACGCTTGCGGTTTTGACCTGGAACGATCCGGAGAGCTTCGTTCGCCTTATGGCGGAGCGTGGAGATGAAGTAGCCGCGGTCATCACGGAACCTGCAGTATTCAACACCGGCTGCATCCTTCCGGAACCCGGATATCTGGAACTGCTCAGAAGCGAAACCAAGAAGTACGGCGCGATGCTCATTTTTGACGAGGTGATTACCGGATTCAGGTTCAATCGCGGCGGAGCTCAGGCGCACTTCGGAGTTATGCCCGACCTTACGACTCTTGCCAAGGGCCTGGGTGGCGGATTCCCTGTCGCCGCAATCGGCGGGACGAAAGAGGCGATGAGACTAATCGCCGAAGGCAAGTATTCGCATTCCGGCACCTACAACGCCAACATGATCCAGTGTGCTGCGGTCTCGGCAACGATGGATGTCCTCGCCGAGCCGGGACTCTATGAGCGCCAGCGAGCACTTGGCAACCGACTTGCCGAAGGACTCAAATCAATCGCTGATGAAAATGGAGTGGACGCTTACGTCGAAGGCCTCGGAACGGTGTTCCAGCTTTGGTTCGCGAACCACCCGATTCGAAACTGGCGTGAAGCCGAGCAGTACGCCAATGAGGCGGCTTTCACCCGCTGGTTCCAGGAAATGGCTCTGCGCGGGGTCTTGTTCCATCCGCTCCAGTTTGAGAACCTTTTCGTGTCTCTCGTGCATGATGATCAGGACATTGATCTCACGCTCAACGCGGCCGCGGAAGCGATGAAGATACTTGCACGCGAAATGGTAGCGGCCTGAATCGATAGAGGGAGCCAGGATGGCAGCCGGGCCTGGGACTTTCGTCGGGATCGATCTGGGCACCTCGAGTGTCAAGGTAGTTGGGCTCGATGCGGCAGGCAAAGTCATTGCGCGCTCAAAGCGCGGGTATGCAACCGCGCGACCGGCCGCTGGAGCGGCAGAACAGTCGCCGGGCGATTGGGTCAGTGCGGTAGTCGGTGCTCTCAAGGAATTGTCGACCCTCGTCCCTGCCGATTCCTGGAGGGCGATCGGGCTCTCCGGAATGTTGCCGACTCTCGTGGTTCTGGATGCAGATAACCAGCCGTTGGGGCCGGCCGTAACCTGGGAGGACGCGAGGGCCGAAGCGATCGCCGTGGAATTTCGGGCTCGGAGAGGCTCCGACCTTTATGAACGCACCGGACAGCGAGTCGATGGTCGGTACCTGCTTCCAATGTATCTTCGGCGAAAGTTCGAAGAGATCGGGCTGGACTCAATCGCCGCGAAAGTAATCGGTGCCAAGGATTACTTGTTTTTCGTACTTACCGGAGAGTTACTGACTGATCCGAGCACTGCAACCGGCTTCGGCTGCTTCGATCTCGTAACCGGAACCTGGGACGCCGCGGTAAGCGAGCTTCCAGGTGTCCCGGAAATCGCCCCTTCTTCACTGACGCGGGCGCTGACCCGGTCAATTTCCGAGGTAGTTGGAATTCCCGCAGGAACTCCGGTGGTGCTCGGGGCCGCCGATTCAGTCATGGGTGCGTTCGGACTTGGAGCCCGCTCGCAGGAGGACGTGGTTTATGTCGCGGGAACGAGCACAGTGATGCTCGGAATCAGCGAACGTTTCATTCCCGATCCGCTCAGCCGATTCCTTGTTACTCCACTTGCCGAAGGCGGCTTTGGAAACGAAATGGACCTGCTTTCCACCGGGTCTGCAATTCAGTGGCTCTCAAATTTGCTGCAGTTCAAGGATGTCGATTCATTACTGGAGGCTGCGGCGCGGGTTCCAATCGGTGAGGCCGGTGCCTTCCTTCCCTACCTCGCGCCGGGGGAACAAGGCGCACTATGGTCAACTGACCTTCGCGGCAACATCCTGGGACTTACACTTGCGAGCACCGGTGGGCAAATCGCGAGATCCCTGCTGAATGGGATCCTCGTGGAGTCCAGAAGGTGCATTGAAATCCTGCGAGGCCTGAACCCGCAGAGTGCTTCGCGCATTCTCGCAAGCGGCTCTGGTACTTCATCGCCGACATTCCGCCAGGATCTCGCAGATGTTACCGGACTTCCGGTCTACAGCGCCAGGGACGGTGAGAGCGACCACTCTTCAATCGGGGCGGCTGCCTTTGCGGCGAAGGCCGTAGATTCAAGAGAACTTGCTTTGACTTCGGAGTTCGAGATTCATTCGCCGAATCCGGATCGAGAATCCGACTGGCGGCAAATCGAAGCACGACACGAACACTTCAGGCTGCTGCTTTCGGGAGAGGACCGCGCACTTGATTGATCTCACGCTGTACCCAGAAAACACTTCGATCGATGACGAAGGCAAGCTCAGAATCGGCGGTTGCCGGGCCCGGGATGTTGCGGAGGAGTTTGGAACTCCGGCAATGATTATCGACGAAGCGGCGCTCAGGAGTCGGGCCAGAGAGTACCTGAACGCATTCAGGTCGCGGCATCCCCAAACCGAAGTCTTGTTCGCAAGCAAGTCGTTCCCTGCGGCATCCGTAATCAGGGTTCTCACTGAAGAGGGCTGCGGAGTCGACGTGGCTTCGGGCGGGGAGCTTGCGATAGCGCTCGCGGCCTCGGCGGATCCAAAGGGCATGGTGCTTCACGGCAACGCCAAACGGGACGATGATATTGAAGCCGCACTTAAGGCTCGATTGGGTCATATCGTCATTGACAGTCTGGATGACGTGGAGAGAATTGCGAGACTCGCCTCTGAGCCGGTTCCGGTGCTGCTTCGAGTCAGTCCGGCTGTTGCAGCCTCGACCCACGCTGCAATGATGACCGGCCACGATTCATCCAAATTCGGCATTCCCTCGTTTCAAATCGAAGAAGTGATCGGCCGAATTCGCAACGAACCGCTGCTCGATTTGCAGGGTCTGCACGCGCACATCGGCTCTCAGATCACCGATCTCGATCAGTTCGAGGCGGAAGTTGAGGCGTTGAGCCACCTCGAGAGATTCCCCGTCTACAACTTCGGCGGGGGCCTGGGTGTGCGCTACACAAGTGCAGACCGGGTTCCGAGCGTTGATGAATACGCCGAGCGGATTGTCACGACAGTTCACCGACTTCTGGGATCGAATCTGAAAATCATGGTTGAGCCAGGCCGGTCGATGGTCGCCAGAAACGCTCTTACCGTCTATCGGGTCGTCACAGTCAAGCGGGGATTGCGCACCCATGTTGCGGTCGACGGCGGAATGAGCGACAACCTTGAAGTCTCGCTTTACGGGCAGCCATTCGAACCGGCAATCATTGACAAGGATGCCGCCGCGGAAGTCGTCGACATAGTCGGCCAGCACTGCGAATCCGGAGACACCCTCGTGCGCGATATCGAGGTTGCGGCACCGGAGATCGGCGACCTGGTCGCGGTTCCAGTCACGGGTGCCTATTGCTACACGATGCACAACAACTACAATGCAGCCCTTGGTTTGCCCGTTGTCTTCTGCCGGGACGGGAAGTCAAAGCCTGCGGTAAGGAGGCAGACTTTGGCCGAGCTGCTCGCACGGGAAGTACTCGACTGAAATGGACTTGATTCCTGCCGCCGATCTCGGTCTCGGTTCACGACTTCTGGACCTTGTGAAGAATTGGCCGCTTGGAGGAGGCGCAGTTGGAGTCGTAAGAGGCGATTCGAGTCGGTGGGTTGAGACCTTCGGGATGGCGAACATCGATTCCCGTGTTCCGGTAGCTCCAGGCCATCTGTTCGAAATCGGATCGATCAGTAAGATTGTCACCTCGATCGTCATTGGGAACCTCGAGCACGAGGGACTATTGGATCTGGACGAGCCGGCTTCGAAATACCTGCCGTGGCTTGAGTTGCCGGGTCCTTCGAGCACTGCGACGCTGCGGCACTTGCTTCAGCACACTGCGGGGATAATTTGCGGCTCTGACGGCCTGGCCGACGAGAGGGCTCAGGCCTGGTTTCTTAGAAACACTTCCACTGGGAGCAGCCCGGGTGAGTTTTTCCACTATTCGAATGCCGGATTTCAGATTCTAGGTCTGGTCGCCGCGGCAGTAGCGGACGAATCACTCGCCGAGGCGACGAATTCCAGATTCCTAAGACCGGCGGGGATGCTCTCGACTCGAGCAGAGATCAGCAATCGTGACCGACAGTCGTTCGCGGTCGGTTATGCACCGGCCGAAGATGACCGGCTTTGGATTCCGGGTGAGCCTATCGCTCCAGCCACGTGGCTTGAAACCACCGCGGGAGACGGCCACGTCGCCTCCACCGTGGAAGACATGCTCAGGTTTGCGCGAGTACTAATCGGCCGTGGTGAGCTTGAAGGCAGGACGATAATTCCGCAAGGCTACTTCAACCAGATGATTTCGAGTCTTGCTCCTGAGGGCGAAGAGATCCTGCAGCGCGGGAACCTGGTTCCGGTTAGCTCGAGCCGCTACGGGCTTGGGATCAATGTCGAGCAAACCCGCTTCGGCATCCAGTTGAGCCACGGCGGCGGCATGGTGGGCTTCGCGACTTTCCTGCTTGTCGATATGGAAAACGAACTGGGGGTAGTGGTTCTCACCAACTCCAATGGAGACTCGCCGATTGCAGAGCTGGTTGCCCGTGAGGTGCACGCACAACTGGTCGGCATCGCTGCGGAACAGAAATTCGAACTCGACCCTTCCCGCTGGAATCCGCAAGAGAAGATGCTCGGGCGCTTTGAGAGCAACGGGCGTAGCATTTCCATTCGCTCCGACAATGGCGAAGTTCGGATTGAGGACGACCGCGGGAGCGAACGGATATTTCGAACGCTCTCAGAAGGCGTCACGAGCGGGCATCCTGATTTCAGGCTGCATCGACTTGTCTTTTCCGAGGAGTCTGGAGTGCCGACCTGGATTTATGGCGACATCGAGTTTCGGGCAAGTGACGACCACCCCAAAGACCGCGATTTGGTCTGGCAGCAATTTGAGGGGCACTACCGCTCCTACTCACCGTGGTTTAGCAATTTCAGGGTCTATCAGCGAGGCGGAAAGCTCTACCTCGACGCGACCGGCGGAGTGGAAGCTCCGACAAGTGAAATGCAACTCGTGCCCATGGGCGAGGGTGAGTTCAGAGTCGGGCAGGATCCGCGCCTCCCGGAGCGGATTCGGTTCGAGGTGGTTGAAGGCGGGCGGACGCTCTTTGCCGAGCGTGACGGTCACCGCTATGCGCGAGTTTCAGGCGAGTAGGGCTCTCCGCGATTTCCGCTCACGGAATCTCCAGAGCTATCTTTCCCTTCGAGTGTCCGGTTTCAATGAGTTCGTGAGCTGCCCGTGCTTCAGAAAGCGGGAAAGTCTTCTCTAGTCGGATTTTCAGGGAGCCGGCATCTACGAGGTTCGCGATCTCGGTCAGAACCGCGGTGCTTGAGATCGCCTTTATGTCGGTGGACCGGACTGCGGCAGCTGCGCACTCCTCGCGGAAGGTCGACCAGCTTCCGGTCGGAACGCTGATCAGCAGCCCGCCCTTTCGCAGTACTTCGAGTGATCGGGAACCGGTGTTGTCGCGAACATTGCCGATGAGGTCGATCACGACATCAATCTCGCCGGTAACATCCTCAAATCGTTCGTTCCGGTAGTCGATTACCTCGGCAGCACCGAGGGAGCGCAGCCATTCCGAATTGTCGGCGGAGGAAGTCGTAATAACATGCGCTCCGGCTAGGGCGGCAAGCTGCACCGCCAGATGCCCTACTCCTCCTGCTCCCGCGTGAATGAGCACTCGCTGACCGGCCTCGATTCGCCCGGTAGTTACCACGCAACCCCATGCGGTCAGCGCTGCACAGGGCAGAGCCCCCGCCTCAAGCGCAGTCAGCGACCGGGGTGCGCGGGCAATCATGGCAACGTGCGCGGTTGCGAACTGCGCGTAGCTCCCGCTGACTCTGGGTACCGGGAGCAACCCGTACACGACATCCCCCGGCTGAAAATCGTGGGAGTCGAAGGCCGGTCGCTCGATAACTCCGCAGAAATCTACCCCGAGAACCGCGGGATAGTCGCGAATGAGAGCCGATGCTCCTCCGCCAGCTCGAGTCTTCGCGTCGATCGGATTCACTCCTGCACCGCGAACCCTCACCACGGCTTCGGCAATTGCCGGCGCAGGGCGCGGAACCTCGCGCAGCTCGAGCACTTCCGGTCCACCCGGCCTGGTCATTACTGCTGCAAGCATTGTGTCCACGTACCCACGCTAATCGCCGCGGGCAAAAGCCGCGTTCGATTGCGATTGCGGGTGCTTCGACCCATAGCATTGAGCGCGTGACTGAACGCAGTGTGCCCTCGGTTGCGGCTGCTGCGGGGGCGAGCCTGCGCGTTCGAATCCTCTCCCGAATCGATCCGATCATGGCTGCGGCCGGCAGTGCACTTGTTGCAGTCGCCCTCGCGATTATTTGGCTTGCAAGGCTTTCGATTCCGCGGGAAATGTATGTGAGCGAGCTCGGCGCGCCGGGGGAGTCAACCGCCGACTGGTTCAAGGCTGCGCTGCTGCTCATAGTCGCCGGCGGATCACTCATCGCCTGGGCCGGCCGCAGCTTGCGGTCAACCCTCCCGCTGCTCGGTCTGTGGAGCCCGGCTGTATCGCTTTGGATAGGCTGCGGATTCTTCCTCGTGGCGTCTCAGGTCACCTGCACCAAAGGCTGCCCGATCCCCTATGGGCCGAGCTTCACCTGGCAGGACTTCATCCACACGAGCCTGGCCGTGCTCGCCTTTGCAGCCGCGTGCATCGCGATGCTTCAGTGCGCATTCTCGGTCGGGCACCGCACTTTGCGAATTTTCTCGGTCGCAGCGGGACTCTCGGTTGCTCTGATCGCCGGCCTCGGCGGCATTCTTTCCCTCGCAAGGTTTGCTACCAACGTTGGCAGCGTTTGCGAACTCGTCGCAACGACTATCGCCCTCGCCTGGGTAGGTGCGCTTGGAATCTGGCTTGCGATCGACCGCTCTTCAAACTCTGGTAGAGTAGTTCGCGCCAAAGACCGCCGGTACGGCGACTCCCGCAGTCGCCGCGAAGGATGAGCGAAAGCGAACGCCCGCGCAGGTGAATGTGACTTGATTCCGATTTCGGATTTCTAGCTCCGTGCCCTGCGCCGGAGCTTTTATTTTGCCCAGGCCAGGATTCCGGCGATAAACCAGAAGGAGTGCCATGGCGAACAAGGAAGCATCCGTCGCCGAGCTTACGGAAAATTTCCGCAACTCGAGCGCCGCACTGCTGACCGAGTACCGCGGACTCACGGTTGCCCAGCTCAAGGAATTGCGCCGGTCGATCGCGGAGCACGCGAGCTACGCCGTGGTGAAGAACACGCTGACCAAGATTGCGGCCAACGCGGCCGGAATCAGCGCTCTAGATGACCAGCTAGCTGGCCCATCCGCGATCGCATTTGTGCACGGGGACACTGTCGCCGTTGCCAAGGCACTGCGTGACTTCGCCAAGGCGAACCCACTACTGGTGGTCAAGGGCGGTTACTTCGACGGTGCATACATCAGCGCCGAAGAGGTCATCAAACTCGCCGATCTTGAGAGCCGCGAAGTGCTGCTTGCGAAGCTCGCGGGCGCGATGAAGGCATCCATGTTCGGTGCTGCCTACCTGTTCAACGCTCCGCTATCGAAGGCCGTTCGCACGGTCGACGCTTTGCGCGAGAAGCAAGCCGCTTAAAGACCACGAGCCCTCGGCAGGCCGAAGGCTGGAAGCAAAACCAAAACCAAAAGGAGAAAATCATGGCGAAGCTGACCACTGATCAGCTGCTCGACGCGTTCAAGGAGCTCACCCTCATCGAGCTCAGTGAATTCGTGAAGAAGTTCGAGGAGACCTTCGAGGTCACCGCTGCTGCACCGGTTGCAGTTGCTGCTGCCGCTCCAGCGGCTGGCGGTGGCGGAGCTGCCGCTGAAGAGGTCGAAGAGAAGGACAGTTTTGATGTCATGCTCGACGCTTCCGGCGACAAGAAGATCCAGGTCATCAAGGAGGTGCGCGCCCTCACGAGCCTCGGTCTCGGCGAGGCGAAGGCTCTCGTTGACGGTGCTCCGAGCAAGGTGCTCGAGGGCGTCAACAAGGAGACCGCTGAGAAGGCCAAGGCCCAGCTTGAAGAGGCTGGCGCAACGGTAACCCTCAAGTAGGTTCTCCGCCTAAAGCAGTGGTGCGGGGTATGACTTGACCAAAGTCATACCCCGCACCTTTCCGTCTTAACCGGGAAATTCGGGATCAGGGACGAACCTCCCCGTCTTCAATCAAAGAAAGACCCAGACGGTGGGGTCTTTCTGGCTCTTGCACGCGTTCAAAGAGAGTTAATCGAATCACATACCGGGTTCGGGTTGGCTCGATTGGCCGCGCGAACTATCAAACCACAATCCTTGTTCCTGTTTGCAATATTGCGCAACATTTTTCAATCTCGAGTGAGACTAACCTTTATCCGGTGAGCATGGATGGTGGCCGGGGCAGAGGGCGAGTTGGCAGTGCCGATGCGAAGGCACAGCGCGAGGCAAACCTCGCTGCCCCAAAGATTGCGGGCTTGTTCCGCCGGATAGTTGAACTTTTCAAGCCGCACAAGACCGCCCTTACAGTAACCGCGATTCTCGTCGTAGTCGGGGCAGCGCTATCCGTTTTGCCGCCGCTCCTGACGCAGCAGGCTTTTGACCGTGGGCTCTTCCCGAAAGGCGGTCCGAATCTGCCCGTGCTCATCGGGATAGTGAGTCTCATGGTTGCGATCTACATCGCATCCGGAGCAGTCAGCGTGCTCAGAACGAGGCTTACCGCGACGGTAGGCAACAAGGTCATGAGCGCACTGAGAGTGCGCCTCTTCACCCACCTTCAGGGCATGGAGTTCGCCTTCTTCACTCGAACCCGCACCGGGGTCATCCAGTCTCGCCTGCAAAACGACGTCGGCGGAGTCGCCGGTGTGCTCACCAATACTGTGTCAAGTGTGCTCGGCAATACCGTGACGGTTGCCGCGGCTCTTGTTGCAATGATTCTGCTTTCCTGGCAGTTGACCCTGGTAGCAGTAGTGCTAATGCCGCTGCTCGTCATTGTTCAAAGGCGCGTCGGCCAGGTGCGAGCGCGAATCGCAACCAAAACCCAGGAGTCGCTAAGCGAACTGACCGCGATAACTCAGGAGTCGCTCTCGGTTTCTGGAATCCTGCTCGCCAAGAGCTTCGGTCAGCAGGATGCAGAGATCAGGCGCTACGCGAAAGAGAACGAGACCCAGGTTGGCCTCCAGGTGCAGCTCCAGATGAGCGGCCAGTGGTTTTTCGCCCTTGTGCAGATCTTCCTCGCCGTCATCCCGGCGATCATTTATGTCTCTGCCGCCTGGCTCATTCTTCAGGATGTCCCGGTGACCGCCGGCACCGTCGTCGCCTTCACCACGGTTCAGGCTCGCCTCATGTCGCCGCTAATGGGCCTGCTCAGACTCGCTCTGGATCTTCAGACTTCAGGAGCCCTTTTCTCGAGAATCTTCGAGTATCTCGATCTGAAGCCTGCTATTTCAAATGCCCCGGATGCCGCCCCGATTCGATTCGGCGCCCCGCTAGGCCAGGTCGAATTCCGCAAAGTCGACTTCAGGTACCCGGATCAGACCGACAACCTCGACCCGATCCTGCGCAAGGTTTCCTTCAACATCCGCCCGGGCCAATTCGCCGCCTTCGTCGGACCTTCCGGGGCAGGAAAGACGACGATTGCCTATTTGATTCCGAGGTTCCACGACGCCTCGAGCGGCACAGTGCTCTTTGCGGACTCTGATGTCAAAGCACTCACCATGGAATCGCTGCAGCAGAACATCGGCATAGTCAGCCAGGAGACCTACCTGTTCCACTCGACGATTCTGGAGAACCTGCGTTATGCAAAGCCGGGGGCTAGTCAGGAAGAGATCGAGCGCGCCTGCAAAGCGGCCAACATCCATGATTCGATCGCTGCCTTCCCTGACGGCTACAACACGGTTGTCGGGGAGCGCGGCTATCGACTCAGCGGCGGGGAAAAGCAGCGGATCGCAATTGCGAGGGTGCTGCTCAAGGACCCGCCGGTGCTAATCCTCGACGAGGCGACGAGCGCTCTCGACTCCATTTCAGAGCGGAGCGTGCAAAAGGCGCTCGATGCAGCCTCAAGAGGCCGCACCACTATCGCGATCGCCCATCGGCTTTCAACAATTGTCGATGCCGACGTAATCTTCGTTCTTGAAAAAGGCAGGATCGTCGAATCCGGAACTCACGCCGAGCTTCTGGCCGCGGAAGGCGCTTACAGCCGCCTGTACCACGAGCAGGTCGCCGCTACCGGCTGAACTTCACCAGCCGCAGTCGACTGATTGCCCAAACCAGGGCGCCGACAATGACGATTGCGACCGCGATTCCGACGCAATAGATCGCCACCACCGAGTAGCCGAGCGAGGGGTCGAGGAACGGGTAGGGCACCCATCCGTCGGTTGCTCCCCTGACCAGCACGACGACTATCCAGACAATCGGGTAAATGGCGACGGCCCAAAGCCTCGACCACGGGATCGGCTCGCGGTCTCCGATGAGAATCCAGTCAATGGCGACATAGATCGGAATCACCAGGTGCAGAATCGTGTTTGCCCAGTCGAGCGAAATTCCGCCTTCGACATCGGTAAGTAGCGTGTTGTAGACAACGCCTACGATCACTATGTAGGTAGTGACGCACGCGCGGAACAGAGTCCAGAGTTTTCCGCTCGACTTTCCCGCAAAGCCTATGAGCGCGGTGCCCAGAAGCATAAGTACCGTGAGGATATTCGATTGCATCGTGAAGTAGCCGAAGAAGTTGAACGGGTTGATTGTTGCCCTGCTCGCCGTGTCGAGGAAGGTCGCAACAATTGCCACTGCACCCAGAACCGCGACAAGAAACCGAATAGCCGAAATTGTGATTCGCATGGGTGGATAGTAGCGGACGGGCAGTGGCCAGAGGTTGCAAGTGGTGCGAAGCAACACAGTTCACTACAGTGAGTGCCACCACCATTCGGGGGTCGCGACACAGACACTGACAGGAGAATGCCCGTGTCATCGAGGAAGCACGCTGACCAAAGCGGGGCGACGCCGAAGCGGAAGGCTGGCCTGAGCGTTCAGTCCACCCTGCTGATCATGCTCCTTGTGGTGAGCCTGCTCTCCAGCGTCGTGGTCGGACTCATTGGCTATGTGAACGGATCGGATTCACTTCGGGATGCCGCCTTCGATCGACTTGTCGGCGTGCGCGACTCGAGAGCCAGAGAAATAACCAGCCTGTTCGAGTCTGTCAAGAACGCGGTTCTGCTGGAAAGCAGAAGTGCGGATGCGATTGAAGCCACTACTCAGTTCACCGCGGCATTTGCCGAATTGGCGGACAAAGAAATCTCCGAAGAAGACCAGAACGCCATCAAGTCATACTTCTCCGGGCCGTTTGCAGACCGGATTGCCAAAGAGGTTGGTCACAGCGTTGATACTTCGAGTTTCATGCCGAGCTCGGCCGCCGAAAGCTACCTGCAGTTGCACTATACGATCCCGTTCGAAGACTTCAGCAAGTCGATTGAGACGGTGGATGCAGGCGACGGCAGCACCTGGAGCGAAGTGCACTCGAGATTCCACGAACAGTTCCGAAGGGTAACCGAACTGCTAAATCTTGAGGATCTGCTCCTGGTCGATACTCAGGGCAACGTCATCTACTCGGCCTACAAGGGCATCGATCTGGGAACAAATCTGCTGACCGGGCCCTATGCGCTGGGGAATCTGGCGACGGCCTACCGCAAGACCATGGGAGCAAACCTGCTCGATTCGATCCAGTTCACTGACTTCGGCGACTATCCGCCTTCGGTCGACAAGCCGGCGGCCTGGGCGGTTTCTCCAGTCGGTTCCGACGGTCAGGCGGTGGGCGCCATCGCAGTTGAGCTTCCCATTGATTCGATCAATTCGGTAATGACCGGAGACTTCGAGTGGAGTGCCAAGGGGCTCGGACAGACCGGAGAGACCTATCTTGTAGGTGAAGATCGCTACATGCGATCGAGTTCCCGCGAAGCGATCGAAAATCCGCAAGAATTCGTGAAGCTCGCAGTGAAGGCCGGGCTGGATGCCGAGACCGCCAGCCGAATCGCCGAGACCGGAGACACTCTGCTTGAACAGCGAGTTGATACGAGCGCGGTCAATCAGGCGTTCGCCGGTGACAAGGGGACTGTAGTCGGCCCGAACTATCTGGGGATCGATTCAATGGCGGCCTTCAGTCCGCTAAAGGTCGAAGGACTCAATTGGGTGATCGTTGCCGAGATCGGCTCTTCTGAAGCGTTTGCTCCAGTCCAGACCTTCAACAAGAACCTGTTCTTCTCTACGGCCGCCCTCATAGTCTTCGTGTCGCTGCTTTCCCTCCTGCTCGCGCAGATAATCGTGCGGCCGCTAAAGAGGCTCAAGGTTGCGGCAGGAAAGATTGCGGCTGGTGAAGAGGGAGTGCTCGTGGATGCCGGTCGCAGCGATGAACTTGCGGATGTCGGGGCGGCATTCAATGACATGAGTAAGGCTCTGCAGGTCAAGGCGACCCTGCTCGATGATCAGATTGCCGAAAACGAACGGCTGCTGCTGACGCTAATGCCCCAGCAGGTAGCAAAGAGATTCCGGGACGGCGATCAGAACATAGTCGAGGACCATCAGGAAGTCTCGGTGATTTATGCCGAGATCATGGGCTTCGATGCCTACAGTCGAAACCTGAGTTCGGATGCTGCGCTCGACAAGCTAAATGAGATCCTCAAGAACTTCGACGAAGCGGCAGATCGGCACGGTGTTGAGCGAGTTAGAACTACCAGAGACGGTTATCTCGCCTGCTGCGGTCTGACCGTTCCTAGAGTCGACAATGCGAGGCGAATCGTGGAGTTCGCTATCGAGTTGCAGCAAATTCTCGACCGGTTCGGCAGGCAGCTCGGCACGCCGCTCTCGCTTCGAGCCGGAATCGACAATGGAATGGTTTCGAGCGGCCTGATCGGCCGTACCAAGCTCGTTTACGACTTGTGGGGCGATGCTGTAAGCCTCGCGCTTCGGTTGCGCCAGAACTCCAGAGATCCGGGGATCCTGCTGACCCAGAACGTCAAGAACCAGCTACCGGTCGGCCATCCGACGACTCCTTCGGGAGTGATCGAGACGGGAGGCTCTGTGCAGCAGGTTTGGCGGATAGACCTCTCGAGCAGCGATGGCTGAGTTTGTAAGCCAACCCTGGTTCTGGCCGGGGGTAATCCTTGCACTTGGATTGCCGCTGACCCTGATCGTGCTCACCGAGATCTATAACGCTCTCGTCGTTCGGCAGAACCCGGCGAGCAAGATAGTTGCGCTGCTGCGGAACTTCGTAGTTCCGGTTGGGGCCCTTCTGCTTCTGCTTAGCCAGGCTGCCTACCTTAAGGTCGACTGGAACTGGACGAGGATCATTGCCACGCTCTTCGGGTTCCTCGTAATTCTGCTCCTGATCAACGGGTTCAACCTCGCCTTCTTCGAGACGGCAAAGCGGGGGACCTGGCGGCAGAGGGTGCCTTCGATCTTCGTAGAGCTCATCCGAGTGGTCCTGATCGTGGTATTCGTCGCGATGCTCTTCGGTTTCGTCTGGGGAGCCGATATAGGCGGGCTCTTCACCGCCCTGGGAGTCGGATCGATCGTAATCGGACTCGCGCTGCAGAACGCAGTCGGCTCCGTAGTTTCCGGGTTGCTGCTGCTTTTCGAGCAACCATTCGAACTCGGCGACTGGCTGGATGCCGACGGGGTGATCGGGCAGGTGGTCGAAGTCAACTGGCGATCGGTGCACATTGAGACTGACGACGGCATCCGGATTGTCCCGAATGCGAATCTTGCAGGAAGCTCCTTTGTCAATCTGACCAAGAGTGGCGTGCCCTTCGGCGTCTCTACTCTGGTGAGATTCAGCACAGACGATCCCCCGCAGGAAGTAGCCGCGCTTTGCCGGGAGGTGGCGAGAGGGCTTCCTCAAATAAAGCAGGACGAGGAAACCCTTGTTACGCCCCAGCCAAAGGGCCACTACACCGTGTTCCTGACTCTGAATTCGATCTCGGATCGCTTCAGCGCACCGAGGCTGTTCAAGACCAGGATGTGGTACGCAGCCAGGCGCGCCGGTCTCGCCTATGACAGGGACACCACCGACGCGTTCCAGACCGAGGCCAATTACCGGGAGGCACTGGACAGGGTGGCGCCGGTTCTTCGAATCACCTCGGATCAGGCCAGGGCTCTGAGGTCGGAAGTTAAGCTCGAGAGGTACGGTCAGGGAGAGACTGTTCAGCAGCTCGGATCGGTATCCGGCGGAATGCGCGTAATCACCGATGGAGTAGCCGCACTTTCTGTGCTTTCTGCAGAGGGTCCTGAACTGGAAGTCATGGAATTGAACGCTCTCGAACTCATCGGGCTCGGCACTCTCACAAGGCAGGCTGCCACTTCGAGGATCACGGCCGTAACAGACCTCGCGGTACTGCTGGTACCACACTCCGTGCTGGATCGCCTGGTCGACTCAAACCCGGAGTTTGCGCTCGAAGTCGGCAAAGAGATCGACCGCCGTCGCTCCGCCACCGCGGCCAAGCTCAGCGAACGGGGCCTCAATGAGCGTCCGGAAGACCACTACTCCTCCTGAGCTCTGACTGCGTTCGCTCGGTAATCGACAACTTGCCGCTGGTAGTTTGGCTGCGATGAACATTGCAGAAAGCGTCCTGGACCTGGTGGGGAATACGCCACTCGTGAAGCTAAATCGGGTAACCGATGGGATTGCGGCGACAGTACTGGCCAAGGTCGAATACCTGAACCCAGGCGGTTCGTCAAAGGATCGGATTGCCGGCCGAATCATCGAAGCGGCCGAGCGCGACGGACTCCTGAAACCGGGGGGAACCATCGTCGAACCCACTAGCGGCAATACCGGCGTCGGACTCGCACTGGTTGCCCAACAGCGCGGCTATCGCTGCATTTTCGTTCTGCCCGACAAAGTGGGAATCGACAAGAGGAACGTACTCACCGCCTACGGTGCGGAAGTCGTAGTCACCCCGACCGATGTGGATCCGGCCGATCCCCAGTCCTACTACAGCGTTTCGGACCGGCTCGCCGCTGAGATCCCCGGGGCATTCAAACCGAATCAATACGCGAACCAGAATGGGCCGCGAAGCCACTTCGAGACGACCGGCCCGGAGATCTGGCGCGACACCGATGGAAAAGTCAGCCACTTTGTTGCCGGTGTCGGAACCGGGGGCACCATCACAGGCACGGGTAGATACCTGAGGCAGGCTTCAGAAGACAAGGTCAGGATTATCGGCGCGGAGCCGGTGGGTTCGATTTACGGCGGCGGTCCGGTTCACAGCTATTTCGTCGAAGGGGTCGGCGAGGACTTCTGGCCGGAAGCCTACGATCCGAAGGCGGTGGACGAGATTCTGACAATTTCGGATGCCGAATCCTTCAGTCTTACTCGTCGGCTCGCCAGAGAAGAGGGCCTACTGGTAGGCGGCTCAAGCGGAATGGCGGTCGCCGCCGCATTGAAGGTTGCCCAAGACCTGCCCGCAGAGGCAGTGGTGGTCGTGCTGCTACCGGACGGCGGCCGCGGCTATCTGGGGAAAGTTTTCAACGATGATTGGATGCAGAGCAACGGCTTTGCGATCGAGAACTGAGGCACTCAATTGGCGCACGAGTTTGGAACCAGGGCGATTCACGACGGTCAGGAGTTTGACCCGACCACCGGAGCGGTCATCCCGCCGCTCTATCTGACTTCAACTTTCGTCCAGGAGTCGATCGGCAAGCTGCGCGGCGGTTATGAATACGCTCGCGGGGGCAACCCTACGAGAGACGGACTGCAGGCCCAGCTCGCAAGCCTCGAGGGCGGCCGGTTCGCATTCAGCTTCGCCTCCGGGCTCGCTGCTGAAGACGCCCTGCTTCGCTCTGCTCTGAAGCCGGGCGATCACGTCCTCATGGCCAATGACGTCTACGGCGGAACACACAGGCTCGTAAATCGAATCTATGCCTCCTGGGGAATCGAGTTGAGCGTTGCAGATTTCTCCAGTCTGGATGCAATTGCCGCAGGCTTGAGGCCGTCAACTCGCGTGGTCTGGGTTGAGACTCCGAGCAACCCGCTCATGAAAATCACGGATATAGCCGCGATCGCAAATCTCGCCCACGAGCAGGGAGCGATCGCAGTTGTCGACAATACTTTTGCGACGCCCTTCCTGCAGAATCCGCTTGCTCTCGGAGCGGATGTCGTCGTGCACTCGACCACGAAGTATCTCGGAGGGCATTCCGATGTGCTCGGCGGTGCGGTGGTCCTGAACGACGAGGAGCTCGCGGAGAAAATCGGGTTCATCCAGTTCGCGGCCGGTGCGGTTTCCGGGCCCATGGATGCCTGGCTCACCACCAGGGGAATTAAGACTCTCGCCCTTCGAATGCCTCGACACTGCTCGAACGCCCAGGCGCTCGCGGAAGCGCTCGTCGGGCATCCGGCGATTGAATCCGTGCTCTATCCCGGACTTGAAGATCACCCCGGCCACGAACTGGCATCCAGGCAAATGCGCGGGTTTGGCGGGATGCTTTCGATCACTTTCAAGTCTGGTGAAGCCGCTGCGAAAAAGTTCGCCGAATCGACGAAGCTGTTCCAGTTGGCCGAGTCGCTCGGCGGAGTGGAATCGCTCGTGAACTATCCGTCGGAAATGACCCACGCATCGGTTCGGGGTACCGAACTCGAAGTACCGACAAACCTTGTTCGACTTTCTGTGGGGCTCGAAGACCCGAAAGATCTCATCGAGGACGCGCTCGAAGCGCTCAAGGGGTTACGGTAGCCGCCGTCTCGAGGTTTGTTTTGGGATCGTCTCGCTGGGTCGCGAAGGTTATGCTCGCGGCCGCAGTGACCAGGAGGATCGCGAGAATCTGAACCCAGCTCAGTTGCTGGCCGAGAATCAGCCAGCCGAACAGTGCAGCGATTGCCGGCGCACAGCTAAGAACTATCGAGTAGAGCCTCGCGGTGATCCGCCTGAGGATGAAGGCATCCAGGCTGTAGGGAATTGCGGAGCAAAGAACGCCGGTAGCCAGCAGCAAGCCCGCAACCTGCCAATTCATCTTCGACCAGTCGAGAACGAACAGCGCAGCAGGCCCCACGATTGCCAGCGCAAGTACGCTCGCCATGCTCAAGCCTTCGAGCCCCTTGAACCTGCGCGCCACCGTTCGAGCCAGCAAAATGTAGCAGGCCCAGCTCGCCCCGGCGACGATTGCCAGAGCGAAGCCAATTGGATCGAGCTTCTTCTCTCCGTCGGCCAGCAGGTAGACGCCGATTCCGACTGCGATGGCGCAGGCGACATCCAGCAGGCGTCTCGAAGTGAAAAGAGCGATGGCCAGTGGACCCATGAACTCGACTGTTACGGCAAGTCCGAGTCCGATTCGTCCCACCGATTCGTAGAAGGAGAGGTTCATTACCGCGAGAACTACTCCGAGGCCGATGACCGGCAGTAGCGATCTGAAACTCCGGCCCTTGAGCTTTGGGCGAACCGTGGGAACCAGCAATACGGCGGTAACGAGCTGGCGCACCGCAACCACGACAAGGCTTCCGACGATCGGGATGAGGATGCCGGCTATCGAGGAACCGAAACTGATGCTTACTTCCGCCGCGGCGAGGGTTGCCGCCCCGGTTGCACGATCCCTGCTTCCGCTCACAGATAGACACTATGCCCTCTCAGACCACCCGCTTCGCATTCGAGATTCGGCGTTCAAACAGCGGCTCAACTTGGTGAAAGAATGACTAGGGCAGTCCGGCCAGAGGCGATCTCGTTTAGCTGGCTCTGGCTTGCTCCGGGGGCGAAGATTGGGGAGTTGAAGCTTGAGCAACCGTACCGTTGCAGAGGTGCTGCCGGCAGGCAGTGTCGGACTGCTACAGGGTTCCTCGCTCTACATAGCCTCCGTGCTTGGCACCGGAATTCTGGTGCTGCCCGCACTGGCTGCAGAAGTCGCAGGGCCGGCTTCGATTCTCGCCGTGGTTGCTGTATTTCTGCTTTCTATTCCGCTCGCAGGAACCTTCGCTGCACTCGCGGCTAGGCATCCGGATCCCGGCGGGGTAGCCCACTACGTGCGGCTTGCACTGGGTCCCACTGCCGCGAGAATGGCCGGCTATTGGTTTTATCTGGGAGTGTGCGTCGGAGCCGCGATTGTTTCGGTACTCGGTGCCTCGTATATTGGCGAAGTGCTCGGGGTTGAGCGCTGGGTGGTCGTGCTGATTTCCGCTCTCATTTTCATCCCGCCATTCATCTCCAATTTGTTCGGGCTCAGAGTTTCGGGGGCAATGCAGCTGTTTCTGACCGCACTGCTGGTCGCGATCGTGGTCGGAGTCATCATCGTTGCTGCTCCCTATGCCGACGGGTCGAACTTCGAGCCGTTCATGCCCCACGGCTGGGCGGGAGTCGGCGCGGCGATAAGCCTCTTCGTCTGGGCTTTCGCCGGGTGGGAGGCCGTGACCCACATAGCCGCCGAGTTCAAAGATCCTCGAAGAATCATCCCTCTCGCGACCGCGATCGCGATCGTGGTCGTCGGCGCGGCCTATCTCGCGCTGCAGATCGTGACGATCGCTGTGCTCGGAGAGCGGGCCGGTTCCGGTCCGGTGCCGCTGCTTGATCTCGTGAAGGATGCCGCTCCAGGGGTCGGTCCGATCGCGATCGCTATTGTCGCAGGAGTCGTCTCCCTTGGAGTACTGAATACCTATCTGGGCGCCTTCGCCAAGCTCGGTGCTTCGCTCGGCAGAGACGGCGACTTGCCGAAGTGGTTCGCCAGGGGCGCCGATTCCGGCGGGATCGCCCGCAGGAGCCTGTTCGCGGTCGGTGCGGTAATTCTCTGCTACTTTCTCGCGATCGTCCTGAGCGACCTGACCCTTGCTCCATTCGTGCTTATTCACACGAGCTGCATGATCGCGATCTATGCCGTCGGCATGCTCGCGGCTGTTCGACTGCTCGATCGCTATTCCCTCGGCTGGTGGATGGCGGTCGTATCCTGCATCCTCGTTCTAGGGCTGCTGATCCTGGCCGGCTGGAACCTGCTCATTCCGGTCGGGTTGGCTCTCGCCGCGATTGCGGTCACTGTCTTCAAGAAAGTGCGGAGCCGCGGATGACTGTAGTAGTTCATCCCGGCGACTCGCTTTCGATCAGGCAGCGACTGGTTTACATCCTCGTACTCGGGGCGCTGACCGCTTTGGGCCCGTTCACCGTCGATCTCTACCTGCCGGCCTTCCCGGTGCTCGAGCATGAGTTCTCCGCTTCAAGCGCGGCGATCCAGCTGACCCTCACAGCTACCGCGGTCGGCTTCGGATTCGGCCAGCTCATCGTGGGCCCGTGGAGCGATCGGGTGGGACGCAGACTCCCGCTGATCTTGGCAACCACGCTGCACGTCTTCGCGAGCGTGGCGGTCGCAATTTCGCCAAACCTCGTCTGGCTAGGTGTCTGCCGGGTCCTTCAAGGCTTCGGAGCTGCCGCCGGCGGAGTAGTGGCCATGGCGCTGGTTCGCGACCTCTTCGGAGGACTTCCACTGGTGCGGATGCTCTCCCGGCTTTCGCTCGTAAACGGCCTCGCTCCCATCCTCGCTCCCGTGATCGGCTCGCAGCTTCTGAGGATCTTCGACTGGCGCGGAATCTTCTGGTTCCTTGCCGGGTACGGAATTCTCGTCGTCGTAGCGACGATCCTCTTCATCGTTGAGACCCTGCCTCCCGCGCGCCGGGCAGACCGCGGACACGCAACCGTGTTCGAAAGATACCGGGCGATATTGAAGGACCGGGTCTTCATTGGGGTCGCGATAATTTCCGGGATGACCTTCTCGGGGCTTTTCGCCTACCTGTCGTCGTCCTCATTCCTGTTCCAGCAGGTATACGGGATGTCCGCGCAGGAGTTCGGCCTGCTCTTCGGCATCAACTCGATCGGTGTGGTTGCCGGAGTGCAGGTGAGCGCGAGGCTCGCCAAGTATGTCGGACCGCAGTGGATTCTCGCAGTCGCGACCGGCTTGCTCGTGCTGACTGCAATAGCCATTGTGGTGACCGACTCGATGGAGCTTGGCCTGATCGCGGTGCTTATTCCACTTTGGCTGTTCATCACAACCTGCGGTTTCATCTTTCCGCTCGTGCAGGTTCTCGCCCTCGCAAATCACCCGAAAGAGGCGGGGACCGCAGCATCCGTTCTGGGTGCACTGAACTTCGGACTCGCCGGAGCGATCTCACCGATTGTCGGGGTGTTGGGAATTCAATCTGCGATTCCGATGGGTTCGGTAATGGCGGTAACCGCCGCAGTCTCGGTAATTTCCATTTGGCTTGTTGTGCGACCGTGGACGGTGCCACCCCTCGTGCGATAGCTTCGAGCAATGAGAATACTTCTGGTTGGAGCAGGCGGCGTCGGCAACGCTATCGCCAAGATCGCGGCGCGGCGATCCTTCTTTGAGACCATGATCGTGAGCGACTACGACCTCGCCAGGGCCGAGTCCACGATTGCCTGGATCGAGTCAAAGCACGGACCGCAGAACGGGCGATTCGTGGCCGCTCGAATAGACGCATCCGACCCGGACAGCGTCTCCGAAGTCGCAAGGCAACACAGCGCCAGCCACGTGATGAATGCGGTAGAGCCGAAGTTTGTGCCGTCGATTTTCGCTGGTGCCATCGCGGCGGGGGCCGATTACCTCGACATGGCGATGAGCCTCTCAGAGCCCCACCCGAGCAATCCTTATCAGGAAACAGGAGTCAAGCTCGGCGATGACCAGTTCGCTCAGGGCTCTGATTGGGAGAAGGAGGGGCGGCTCGCTCTAGTCGGCATCGGCGTGGAGCCCGGAATGTCAGACGTCTTCGCCAGATACGCCGTCGACCATCTGTTCAGCGAAGTCGAAGAGCTCGGAGTCAGAGACGGGGCGAACCTTGTGGTTCGGGATGACGCCGGCAACGAAATCTTCGCGCCGTCGTTCAGCATCTGGACCACGATCGAAGAGTGCCTCAACCCGCCGGTCATTTGGGAGAAGGAGCGCGGCTGGTACACAACTGAGCCGTTCAGCGAGCCGGAGAACTTCGAATTCCCCGAGGGCATCGGCGTAGTCGAATGCGTCAATGTCGAGCATGAAGAAGTGCTGCTCATGCCTCGCTGGCTGCCGGCAAAGCGAGTGACCTTCAAGTACGGACTCGGCAACGAGTTCATCGGCATCCTCAAGACTCTCAATCAGCTCGGCCTCGACAAAACTGTGCCGATCAGAGTGCGCTCTGCAGACGGGCCGGTAATGGTCGCGCCTCGGGATGTCGTGGCAGCCGCCCTGCCTGATCCGGCAACGATCGGCCCGAGAATGACCGGCAAAACCTGCGCCGGAGTCTGGGTCACCGGAACCGGAAAGGACGGCAAGCCCCGCTCAAGCTACCTCTACCACGTGAGCGACAACGAGTGGACCATGGCCGAGTACGAGAGTCAGTGCGTCGTCTGGCAAACCGCCATCAACCCGGTAATCGCGCTCGAGCTGCTTTCGACCGGAGTGTGGTCGGGAACAGGGGTGCTGGGTCCGGAAGCCTTCGACGCGAAGCCGTTCCTCGATCTAATGGCCGCCCCGGAGGCTGAAGGCGGCTACGGTCAGCCCTGGGGGATCAAGGAACTGTAGGTTCCGGATTCAGTAATGAGCTTCCTGGCCTGAAGAGCGAAGCTCAGCCTGAGTCTGGCCCTCGGATCGTGCAGGTCAACCGCGATTAGTTCCGCTATTCGAGCCATTCGGTGCTTCATTGTGTTGTAGTGAATGTAAAGCCTGCGGGCGGCGTCGGCTGCATTTCCGGTACCGAGAAACATTTCCAGGGTTGAACAAAGGTCGGAGCCATTCGACTTGTCTGCGTCGATGATGGGGCCGAGTTCCCGCTCAATGTGCTCCTGCAGTAGATCCGGCGGAACCGAGAGGATCAGTCGTTCAAGAGTCAGCAAATCGTGTCGGACGTTGATTCTTCCTGTGGCCTGTGCAATTGCCAGGGACTCCCAGGCCGCCGTGTGTGAGGCGTTCAATTCGTGAGCGGAGTTCGCAAGGCTACCCGTCGCTATGGTCACGTTTCCGCCGCCCAGTCCGTGCAAAGCCTCACGCCATCTTGCGGCAGTTTTCCAGGGCTGTCCGTCATCCGGGAGCTTGGCGACCGGAACTATCGCGACCACTTCACGACCTCGAGCCCAGGAGAGGGCGCCTCGAGGAAGCTCGGTCAAGGCAGCTTTGGCGACTGCCGCATCCGGAATCTCCGATTCAACCCGCGCGAGCACTACCGCATGAGGCGAGCGGAAGTCCCAGCCGAACAGGCGAGAACGCTCACGCAACAGGGAATCGTCAACTGCCTTGCCGGTTACCAGTTCTTCCAGAAACAACACTCGCATCTGACGGTCGAGCTCAAGACTCGCGAGTGCCTGAGCTATGTGCATTCCTGCGGCGAAGCATGCCTGACGAACCAGTCGCCGCTGTCCCAGAGTCGGTTCTGTCCGTCCGTCCACTTCAATTCGACCGCGTTCGATGCCGCCTACTGTAACCGGGAACAACCAGGGGCTGGATTCGGATTCTCGCTCCGGCTCTCCCCCCTGCCCGAGCAGTGTCCCCTCGCGATCCACGATCCGCACTTCGCGATCGAGGGCTCCGGCCAGGGTGCGGGCAATTTCCATCAGGCCTCCACCAGCGAGGGCCACTCCGGTCAGGCGTTCGCGAATTGCCTCGGCTCCTGCAGGCTCGGCGCCGTACTCGGTTAGTACTACAGCAAGAACCGCGCCGATCACCTCATTGAACGAAGTGTCCTCAGCGAGAATTACTACCGGAAAGTCGATTTCGTCGGCGGCTTTCAAAGCCTCGTCCGGAAGGTTCTCAAGATAGCGGCCCGTCTTGACTGCGAGGGCGGCTAAACCGAGCCTTGCCAGAGTTCGAACGAGTACAGCGAGGTCTTCCGGATGTTCGCGCAGCGGGTATGCGGTTGTTAGCAGCAATTCTCCGGGCTTCACGAAGGATTCGATGTCCGGAACTTCCATGACGTTGATCCCGGTAACCGGTCTGTTTAGACCACGCATTCCTGCGATCACGTAGTTTCCGCGAAGTGCGGGGAGCGTCAAAACTTCGCCGATTGTTATCGCGCTCATAAGCTTCCTTGTCCAAATCGGCCAATACTTGCTCTCATTATCGTCCAATCCGGACCGGGTTCTAGAAGTGGAGCGAGTTCTACTATTCGTAAGTATGACGACGGTTACAAGGCTTCCGGTGCCACGTCGTATGAAATTGGACTCGATGGCGACAGCCAGAAATCTGAAGGTAGCCCAGCAAATCGTCCATCTCGGACAATCCGCGCTTGTCTTCGAGCCAGTTTCCCTGACAGGTTCTCAGGATCTGCTTCTGGTTATCACCACCGATCAAGCGGGAACAATGCCGGGCGGAATCAGTCTGGAAAGAACAGACTTTACGCGGCTTCGCCGGGCGGTAGCCGATCTGGCGAGCGCCCGATTCGACTTTTCCGAATGGCCTGCATCCGGCGCTGGGCTTGAGGCGATTGACCTTTCCGTGCCTCCGCGGGTATTTAGTCAGAAGACTCTTGGCCAACTGGCCCGCGAGCTGAGGGAGCTGGCGCCAGTTCGAAATTTGGTTTCCCCCGATCCGATTCGCCGACTCGCTGCCCGGCTGGCAGCTTCTGCGATCCGCGAAGACGCAAGCGTTGGGCTGCTCTCCCGAATGATAGGAGCGGGGCCGGGTACAACCCCAAGCGGTGATGACGTAATTGTCGGTGTGCTCGCAGGCTTGCATTCGGGTGGGCTTTTCGAAGCAGCTGCTCGGCTTGGAGACCGGGTTCTCCCACTTCTTTCGGGGACGACTCGAGCCGGAGCGCATTATCTTAGGTCGGCCGTCGACGGTCGTTTCGGTGAGCATGTTCACCAGGTCCTTCGGAGTCTGGAATTGGATTCAGATCCGAGATTGACGATAGCGATCGCGTCCGAATGGGGATCGACCTCTGGAGTGGACTTGTTGCACGGACTAGTTGCCGCGCTTTCAGGAATCAAGAATGCAGAAAAAGTGTGGGAGGCGGCATGACCGCGGGATCTGAATCAACCGGCAACGACACGGTATTGAGCAGTCGGATACTTCAACACTTCTATCGGGACTCGGTTGCTCTAATGGCTATCGCATCCGTTACCGAGAAAGAGGAGGGCGTCGTGAGAGTCGGGGCGGTAATGGCTACCCCCGCTAACCTGACAATTCTTGCCGATTCGCAGATGCTGCCCGAGGGGCTGGATGCCACTCCCGATGATCTTGTCTTTGTCGTTCGTGCTGAGGATGAGGAAACCGCCGCAAAGGCTCTGGACCTGGCTGAAGCCGGCCTGACCGCGGTGCAGGATGGCAAAGCTCTCGAAGACGAGAAGCCGGGGACGATCAGAGAGACGGTCGTCGACGCAGCGCGCGACGGGCTAACGCCGAATCTTGCAACGGTTTCGATCGCCGGTACTTATGCTCCAATCGTCGTAGAGCAATCCCTCCGCAATGGAATGCACGTCTTTTGCTTCTCGGACAACGTCTCGATCGAAGACGAGGTGCGCTTGAAGACTCTGGCGGCCAGAGATCAGCTGCTTGTAATGGGACCGGACTGCGGGACCGCCATTCTCGACGGGATTCCACTCGGTTTTGCCAATGTGGTCTCTCAAGGATCGGTAGGGATGGTCGCGGCTTCCGGAACGGGCGCCCAGGAAGTTTCCCGGCTGCTTGATCTTGCGGGTGCGGGAGTTTCCCAGCTAATCGGAGTCGGCGGCCGCGATCTGTCCGAGAAGGTCGGCGGGATTATGACCGGGGTCGCACTCGACTTTCTGGAAGCAGACGATGAGACAACCGTGATAGCTGTGGTTTCCAAACCCCCGTCCCCTGCCGTTGCCGAAAAGCTGCTCGACCGGCTCGGTCGGATAGCGGCCACAGGCAAACCGGTTGTCGCCTGCTTCCTCGGGCTGGATGACAAGGATGCGGAAGGCACGGGAGTCGTCGTGAGAGGCACCCTGGAGGGCGGCGCGATTGCTGCAGCCCGACTCGCTGGCCACAAGCTGGACATCACGGATATTAGCGGGTCAGAACCGATCCGCGGAAAAGTACTCGGGCTGTACACGGGAGGCACTCTCGCATCCGAGGCGAAAATACTGCTGAAGAGGGCAGGAATTGATCACGAGATTCTGGATCTCGGCGACGACCAATACACCGCCGGCAGACCCCACCCCATGATCGAACCTCAAATTCGCGCCGAGCGGATCATGGAAGCTTCGGCCGAGCCAGGGCTTGGGGTCATATTGCTGGATGTCGTGCTCGGTCACGGAGCAAACAGTGATCCGTCAACTCCGGTTGCACAAGCAGTTATGAAGGCTCGAGAGGCAGCTAGAGCCGAGGGGCGTGAACTCCGGTTCGTCGCCTCGGTTTGCGGAACTAAACGAGATCCCCAGGGGCTGGAGCGACAGAGGAGCATCCTCAAGGACGCGGGGATCATCGTTGCGGAAACCAATGCTTCTGCCGTTCGTTACGTTGTTGCGGCGACTGGAGCGGCCGCTGCGGAGGGTGAGAAATGAGCATTTTCAATGAAGGGCTCCAGGTAGTAAATGTCGGCCTGCCTTTGATCGTCGAGGGGGTTCCGAGCGGCCAGGTCACTCAGCTGGATTGGCGCCCGCCAGCCTTCGGTGATGCAGAGGTTGCCCGACTTGCGCTGGCCCTCGATTCTCCGGAGACGGACGAGGCCAACGCAAACGCAATTGGGATCGTTCAACGAGTACGACCGCAGCTCACTCGGGTTCGTCCCGCATCAGAAGTAGTACCCGGGATTGCCGACGGCAGAATGCTTCTGCACGCGGGCCCCCCAATTGAATGGGAGCGGATGTGCGGCCCAATGCGCGGAGCTCTAATCGGAGCAACCCTTTTTGAGAATTGGGCTGAGACTCCTGAGGAGGCGGAGTCCCTGCTTGACTCGGGTCAGATTAAGGTCGAGCCCTGCCACCATCACGGGGCTGTCGGACCCATGGCGGGAGTGCTCGCCCCTTCGATGCCGGTATTCGTAGTAACTGATCCGAGCGACGGGAGATTCGCTTTCGCTTCGCTCAACGAGGGCCTGGGAAAGGTGTTGCGGTTCGGTGCCTACGACGAAGAAGTCATCTCGCGTCTCGTCTGGATGCGCGACATCCTCGGGCCGATTCTTGACCGCACCCTTCAGTCCTTTGGATCAATCGACATAACATCGCTCATCGGCCAGGCCCTCTCAATGGGTGACGAAGGGCACAACCGAAACGTTGCAGCGACTTCACTGCTGACTCGAAGGCTCGCTCCAACCATTGCGGCGCTCGAGCCTTCGTCAGATGCGATAGCGGTTCTAAATTTCCTTGCCGGAAATGATCACTTCGCACTGAACATCTCGATGGCTTCAGCAAAACTTTCAATGGATGCGGCCCTGGGTATTGACAAATCGACTCTTGTGACCGCCATGGCCAGGAATGGGGTGGAGTTCGGGCTGCGGGTAGCCGGAACGGGTGAGCAATGGTTCACGACAGCCGTCGGACCGGCAGACGGGCTCTTCTTCCCCGGTTACGGACCTGAAGATGCGAATCCGGATCTTGGAGACTCGGCGATTACAGAAACTATGGGTCTCGGAGGCTTCGCGATGGCAGCCTCACCGGCAATCACCCAGTTCGTTGGCGGCACGCCTTCTGACGCAATCGCTGCGACTCGCTCGATGCGGCGAATAACTCTCGGTCCGCATCCCGCTTACCCGCTGCCCCCGATGAATTTCACCGGCTCGCCTTCAGGAATTGACGTGTTGAAAGTCCTCGATACCGGAGTGCTTCCGCTGATCAATACCGGTATCGCGCACAAGACGGCAGGAATTGGCCAGATCGGAGCGGGAATTGTCACGGCACCGCCAGAGGTCTTCCTCAGCGCTGCCAGGGCCCTCGCTAAGGCAAGGGGGATCGGATGAAGCCTGCTTCGCCTCAGAGAACCGCGCTGATAGCTGTCGGTGGAAACGCACTCGTGCTCGACGGCGAAGCCGGGTCGGTTGAACGCCAGCTGGAGCGGGCGGCCTCATTCGCGAAGGTTGTGGCCGAACTCTACGAAAGCGGCTGGAGCGTCATCGTCACCCACGGGAATGGCCCGCAGGTCGGCTACATTCTGCGAAGAGGTGAACTTGTCGCTCCGGATGCGACCATCGAAGGGCTTCCCGCCCTGCCCCTCTGGCTGGCGGTAGCGGATTCCCAGGGTGGGATCGGTCACATGCTGGCCCTAGCGATCGACAGCGCTCTTGCTTCAATAGGACTTGATACCAGGGCTGTGGCTGTTCTCACCCACGCGGAAGTGGATGTCGATGATCCAGCCTTTGCTCGCCCGACAAAACCCATCGGCGGTTATCTCACACCGGATGTTGCCAGGCGCCGAGTTGCCGAGGAAGGCTGGGCAGTTACCGAGATCAGTGAAGGCAACTTCCGCAGAGTCGTCGCGAGCCCAATACCGAAGACGATCGTCGAATCCAGCCAGATCAGCGCTCTGGTCGAGTCGGGTGCGATCGTCATAGCGGCTGGCGGCGGCGGCATTCCGGTTGCGAGAACCGGGGACTCCTGGCGAGCGATTGATGCAGTGATCGATAAGGATCGCGCTTCAGCCCTTCTTGCGGCAGAAATTGGAATCGGAAGCCTCGTACTTGTTACCGGGGTCGACGAAGTTTACGTCGACTTCAACCAACCAAGTCAGAGGGCTTTACGCGAGGTCGGTATCAACGAACTTAGCGGCTACTTGTCGGAAGGGCAGTTCCCGGCCGGATCCATGGGGCCCAAAGTGCAGTCCGCGATCAACTTCATTGAAGCTGGCGGCAGCAGGGCAATTATTACTTCGATCGCGCGGCTGCCTGAAGCACTGGAGGGAACAGCCGGAACCATCGTCATGAGGAACGCCAAAGGACTTCCCAAAACGAAAGAAAGTGAGTGAAACGATGAGTAAGGAAATACGAGTTCACGCAGAACCCTACGAATACACCTTCGATCCGAGCCGAGTCGCATTGGTCTGCATCGACTTTCAGCGCGACTTTGTTGAGGCCGGAGGCTTTGGCGAGTCGCTCGGAAACGACGTTTCGACCTTGCGGGGAACGATCGAACCGACGAGGGCGGTGCTCGACAAGTTTCGCGCTGAAAGCTGGACGGTAATCCACACGAGGGAAGGGCATCGGGAAGATCTCAGCGACTTATTTCCTTCCAAGCGAGATCGCGGGAATCCCAGTCTTCGAATCGGCGAAGAGGGACCGATGGGTCGCCTGTTGACCAGGGGCTCAAAGGGCCACGACATCATCCCCGAGCTCTATCCGATCGAGGGAGAAACGGTAATCGACAAGCCGGGCAAAGGCGCCTTCTACGGAACCGACCTCGAGACGATTCTTCGGGCAGGCGGCAAAACCCATCTCATCCTCACCGGTGTGACTACTGAAGTCTGCGTGCAGTCCACTGCGAGAGAGGCGAACGATCGAGGCTTTGAGTGCCTGATTCTCTCCGACTGCACCGGCTCCTACTTCCCCGAGTTTTACCGCTCGGCACTCGACATGTTCAAAGCCCAGGGCGGAATCGTCGGCTGGGTAGGGACATCCAAAGACCTCCTCAACGCCGTCAATGCGGCAAACCCTGAGAATGGAGAAAGCAAATGAGCAGTACCTCTGTAGCGCCTCCCACTACTGCACCGGTGCAGATCAAGTGGTGGGTTAAAGGAGACTGGAACGGGCTGTTTGGGCTCGGCACCAATGTTCTCCTGAACGTCATCGTGCTGGCCGGCCTTTGCCTGGCGGTCGTGCACCTTCCGGACAGCACCGTGTATGGCCGGGTGCTGCCAGCACTCGGTATCGCGTTGCCGCTTGGAAATATCTGGTACGCCTTCCTCGCCAGACGACTGGCAAGGCGGGAAAATCGAACGGATGTCGCGGCACTGCCCTACGGACCATCCGTGCCCCACATGTTCATTGTGGTGCTCGTGGTCATGCTGCCGATCTACATCCAGTCTGGTGACCCGATCAAAGCATGGCGAGCGGGACTTGCCTGGGCATTTATCGTCGGCTGCATCATCCTGCTTGGAGCGATCTTCGGACCGTGGATCAGGAAGTGGACCCCGAGGGCTGCGATGCTCGGTGCCCTTGCCGGTATCTCGCTGACCTTCATTTCCATGAGCCCTGCCGCTCAGATGTGGGAGGCCCCGTGGATCGCTTTCGTGACGTTCGGCTTCATTTTGGTCGGCTGGCTCGCGTTCCGCAAAATGCCTCTGGGTATTCCCACCGGTTTGATTGCCGTGATTGCCGGAACCGCCATCGCCTGGATTGCAGTACTGGCCGGATGGTCGAACATCCTCAAGCCAAGCGCAGTTGCGGAGTCGGTTTCGAAGCTCGGCCTGTACCTGCCGTTCCCGACGATTGATGTGCTTCACGGGCTGCAGGACATTGCTCCGCTGCTTGCTACGGCTATTCCTCTCGGCATCTACAACTTCACTGAAGCGATGACGAATGTGGAATCTGCTGCAGCCGCAGGAGACCGCTACTCGGCCAGGCAGATCCTGACCGCAGACGGTCTCGGAGCAGTCGTCGGTTCGTTCCTCGGTTCGCCGTTCCCGCCAGCTGTCTACATCGGGCACCCCGGCTGGAAGGCTGTAGGCGGACGGATCGGCTATTCGCTGGCCACCGGAATAATCGTCGCGCTGGTCTGCTTCAGCGGGCTGGTCGGCCTGTTCCTCGGCATCTTCCCGATGCAGGCTCTGGTTCCGATTCTGCTTTACATCGGACTTGTCATCGGCGCGCAGGCGACCAGTGTAAGTGCGCTCAGGTACGCCCCGGCGATCATCCTGGCGATGCTGCCAAGCCTTGCCCAGTGGGCATCCGGCCTCATCGACAATTCGCTGGGCGCAGCCGGCACCAACGCTGCCGAGGTCGGGTTCGACAATCTGGCTGGAAATGGTGTCATCTATCAGGGCCTGCAGTTGTTTGGCTCTGGCGCAGTGCTGGTCGGAATCCTTCTCGGTGCGATTACGGTCTTCGTGATTGATCGGAGAATGTATGCGGCCGCGATCACCTCGGTAATTTGCGCAGTACTGGCGTTCTTCGGGTTGATAAACGCCGTGGCCGTGGGAATCAACGCTGCGCCTGGAGTGACGCTTGGTTACCTGTTCCTTGCCGTGCTGCTGGCCGGTTTCGGCTGGGCTGGTCGTAAAGACAAGGACATCCCACTTAGCGATGACCTGCTCTTCGTAAACGGCACCCTCATGCAGGGACTTGGCCTGCACTCCAACCTCGATGGAGCTGAGCTCGTGAAGGTCACCAAGACCGCTCCGAAGTATCGGATGCACGACATCGGCGGAGTACACCCCGGTATGTACGAGGTTTCGACCGACGGCGTCGCTGTCGAAGGCGAGCTGTACACCCTGCCGCTGGATGTCCTGCTGAGGGTCGTTGAAGGCGAACCGGACGGACTCTACCGCGGTGCGGTTGAGCTCGAAGACGGGAGCAAAGTGCCAGGAATCCTTTACCGGGAAGAAATGGCAAAGAAGCACCCTGAAATCAAGGACGGAAGCTGGCGGAACCACACCTCCGGCAAGAAGTAATAATCCAGAAGGGGGGCCCGGCAATCCCGGGGGCGCCGTACCAATCCC